>CAVRGQ010000011.1:0-9623 GCA_963720785.1 uncultured Actinomycetes bacterium | reverse complement strand
GGGCAGCCGCGTTGCGGGCCGCGGCGTCACGAGCATCGCGGTCGGCACTGCGCATGGCCCGGCGTGATCCGTGCACGCGGATGCGCGGATCGAGCAGCGCATAGGCGACGTCGGCAGCCACGTTCGCGAGCACCACGAAGATCGTGGCCACCGCCATCCACGCGAGGAGCACCGGGTAGTCGTCGCGTTGCAGCGCGTCGAAGAACATCAGCCCGAGACCGGGCCACTGGAACACCCGCTCGACCACCACGACACCGCCGAGCAGCACGCCGGCGTCGATCGCGACCACGGTCACGAAGGGCACCAGGGCGTTGCGCAGCGCGTGACGGCGGATGATCTGCTTGCGGGGCACACCCTTGGCGCGCGCGGTGCGGATGTAGTCGGCGGTGAGCACCTCGAGCATCGAGTCGCGCTGGTAGCGGCTCCACGCGGCGACACTCGTGAGCATCAACGTGATCACCGGCAGCACCATGTGCTGCAGGAGGTTCACGAGGTCGCCCTCCTGGCCGATCGAGTACTTGCCTTGCACGTAGAGGATGTCGAGGCCGAGCTCGTTCTGCAGCACCAGCACCACGAACAACTGCAGCAAGAGGGCGAAGAAGAAGTCGGGCATCGAGAACCCGAAGTAGGAGAACCCGGTCGCGAGGTGGTCGAACGCGGAGTACTGGCGCACCGCGCTCACCACGCCGAGCAGCAGTGCGAGGCTCACCGAGAAGACGAGCGCGGTCCCCACCAGCAGGAAGGTGTTCCAGGCGGCCTCGGCCACGATCTCGTCGACCGGGCGACCGGACTGGTAGCTCTCGCCCCAGTCGCCCTGCACGAAGTCGCCGAGCCAGCTGGCGTACCGCTGCGGGACGGATTCGTCGAGGTGGTACTCGCGCCGGAGGTTGTCGAGCGTCTGCTCGTCGTACTTCGGGCTCGGAGGGGGAAGCGGGTTCCCCGACGCGGCGACGAGACCGAACACGATCATCGTGGCCAGCAGCACGACGGGGACCGCCACCAGCAGCCGACGCGCGATGAACCCGATCACCGCGTCAGTTTCTAGCCCAGCGGCGGCCGTTGGCCGCGGCAAACCCGCAGGTCAGGCCCCGTCCCGACGAACGCCGGACCGAGAGCCTCAGCCGCTGTAGGTCCAGTCCTCGATGTTCCAGGTGAAGCCGTCCTGCGTCGGGTTGTCGACCACGCCGCCGATCGTGCCCTTGTAGCCGAGCTGCGTGGGCTTCTGGAACAACGGGATGACGGTGACGTCGTTGGTGGCGAGTTGCGCGTCGGCCTGGTTGAAGAGCGCGGCGCGCTTGGCCGGGTCGGTCTCGCGGTCGGTGGCGTTGAGCAGCGCGTCGACCTCGGGGTCGTTCACCTTGGTGTAGTTGAGCCCGGAGTAGTCGCAGTTCCCCTTCTTGGCGTTCGCCTTCGAGCACTGCTTGGGGCTGGCGTCCGAGAGCCAGATGATGTTGTTGGAGAACGGGTCGGGCGAGCCCACCCAGGCGAACATGATCGTGTCGAAGTCGTAGGCCGACATGTTCACGTCGAGCATGGCCGGCGAGTTCTTGATCGTGAACTCCACGCCGATCTTCTTCATCTGCTCCTGGATGATCTGCTCGGCGAGCTCACGCGCCTGGTTGCCGCTCGTGGTGCCCACCCGGAACGACAGCTTCACCCCGTCCTTCGCCCGAATGCCGTCGCTGCCGCGCACCCAGCCGGCGGCGTCGAGGATCTTGTTGGCGGCGTCGACGTCACCCGCGTGCGGATAGATGTCCCAGTTCGGCTGGTACTGCTGCTGGTCGGTCATCCACATCACGTTGTCGAGCACTTCGGCCTGATCGTTGGCGTCCTTCACGACGCGGTCGACGATCTGCTGGCGCGGCATCGCCGTGGCGATCGCCTTGCGCACGTTGACGTCGTCGAGGCCCTTCACCGTGGAGAGCATGTCGAAGTGCTCCCACACCGGCCCGAGGCTCGACGTGTACTTCGCGCCGTCGACCGATTCGATCTTCTTGCGCAGGCCGATCTGGTTCTGCGGGTAGATCATGTCGACCTCGCCGTTGCGGAACGCGTTGACCTCGGTGTTCGAGTCGCGCATCGGCACGAAGGTCACCTGCGGGACACTCGCCTGCTTGCCCCAGTAGTTCTTGTTGGGGACGAGCACGACCTTCTCACCGGGCGTGAACGACTGCACCAGCATCGGGCCGCTGGCGATCGGCTTCTTCGTCTTCGGGTCGCAGATGCAGTTGTTCCAGACCTTGTTGAAGTTCTGGCCCTCGAGGATGTGCTGCGGGAGCACCGTGGTGCTCACCCCGGCCCACAGCTCGCGGAACGGAGCGAACGGCTCCTTGAACACCATCTGGAACTCGCTCGGGCTGATCACGTTGAACTCGGTGATCTTGCTGTAGAGGTCGCGCGCCACGACGTCGTTCTTCGGGTTCATGATCGTGTCGTACGTGAACTTGAAGTCGGTCGCGGTGATCGGAACGTTGTCGGACCACTTGGCGTCGCTGCGGATCGTGCACGACACCGTGAACGGGCTCTCGGTGACGACGGCGCAGTCCTTGTCGAAGATCCACGGCTCGTAGGAGAAGTCCGGGAGGAGCTTGTAGCCCCGGGCGAGCGCCGGACCGGTGACCATCGCGGTCCAGTCGCCGTTGCCCTGCGAGGTCATGTCGTTCATGACCGGCGGGAACTCTTCGGCCCCGATCACGATGCCCTGCTGATCCTTCGCGGCCTTGACGGGCTCGGCGGGCCTGGAGGCTCCCGCTCCCGGAGCAACGGACACGAGGGCCGCGCCCGCGACTGCGGTCAGGATCAGTGCCGTCACGAGACGGCGAGAGGTCGCTTTGGTCGTGCGCATCGGGGCTCCCAGCCTTCGCCCACTGCCCGATCGCCGCCGCGACCCCGGGGGACGTGGCCGACGATTCTGCCGTATGGACAGGCAGATCGGCCGTCACCCCGGGCGGGTTGAGGGGAAATCCCCTGGGAGTGACCGGAACGACTAGAGGCGCAGGGCCAGGATCACGGTGGCGAACATGAAGATCACCGCGTTGATCACCGTGAGCCGGTCGAGGTTGCGCTCCACCACCGTGGAGCCCGCCATCGAGCCGCCGAGCTGTCCACCACCGAACATGTCGGAGAGACCGCCGCCCCGGCCGGAGTGCAGCAGGATCAGGAAGATCAGCGACAGGGCCGACGCGATCTGGATGATGAGCAGGATCGTGGTCAGCATGATGCGGTTCCTGTCGAGGTCGCGGAGCCCGGCCAGCGTAGCCGCGCCGGGACCGGCGAGCGGTCCTCCGGCACGGCCCGGTTTCCCACCCCCGGAGCCCCGGGGTAGGGCCGAGCGGCATGGGCCACCAAGAGGTCAGCGCCCGCGCTCCTCCCGAGCAGGTGTGGCGCGCTCTGGCCAACGGCGAGAACATCGAGCGCTAGGTGTGCACGATCGACTGGGCGCCTCAGCGCGCCGATCCCATGGCGCCACCCGGCCGCGCGCGGCCCTGCGACGCTCCACCTCCATGACGGCAGAGCTGTTGCCCTTCAGCGTCACCCGGTGAACCGGGCCGCAGCGACCACTGGGGTCGCCACCACCTCACCCGCCACCTGGGGCGGGGGCACCACGGCCGGAGGATCCGTTGGCGGGACGGTACCGCACGTTACGGTCGCCTCAAAGGTCTGGTCACCCTCGGGGAGGCCGGGCCACGAGATGAATGCCTGCACGCTGGCGGGTTGGCCCTGAAGCCCGCTCGTCAGCGACGTGATGTCCCCGGTGACGAGGGTGATCGCTTGACCCTCCGGAGCGGGAAGCGACGTTTCCGTGGTAGTCACCTGCTGGAATGCACCGTCACCTACTTTGACGCTCCAGGTGAACGGCCCCAACGACAGGTTGTCGGTCGTCACCGTGGCCGACACGCTGGTGCAACTGATGTCGGCCGCCGAGATCTCGTGTGCTCCCGCTGGAAGGGTCACGGCGACAGAGGTCCCCGCGACCGCGATCGCTATCACTGCGAATCGTCCCCAACTTCGCCGCATGTGTCCCCCTCGTATCGGTCCCCCTGCGACGCACAAACCATTGCGCCGCGCTGCGGATACCCAGAATAGAGAACTTCCAAACCCGAGGAAGGCTTGAGGTTTCCGCGCTTACGGTCCCGGACGATCTCGGCGAGCTCGCTTCGCCCAAGCGCTGCGGGCCGATGGCAGAAGCCATTAGGCCATGCGGGGCCGGGCTCAGCGTTGTGGACCGAGATTCGTCCGGGTACGGCAAGCCAAGGGATTCCCGAACGATGACCACCACCGAGAACACCGCCACCGACCCGTACGTCTACGCCGAGGGTGCCTTCCGCGTGGCACTCGACCTCATCGAGCGGGGCTTCGCAGCGATGTGGACCGACCAGGCAGCGACCGGCGGCGTCGAGAACATGGGCCGCGAGGACGAGAAGGCGGCGACCCTGACGCTGTTCCGGCTTCACGACCGGTTCAAGTTGCTCTACGACAAGCAGCACACCGCGGAGACGATGGAGGAGCTGCTCGCCCGGGTGGGTGACGCGTAACGTCGATCGCAATAGGCGAGTGAGCGAAGGGCCCCGGCTTCGGTCGGGGCCTTGGCGCGCGCTTCCTAGATTGCCAGGGTCTTTCAGAAGTCGAAAACCCTCCGTCCTCCTTGGGCGTGGACCCACGATCGAACGACCGACTTGGAGAAGGCGTACTTGCGCGCCATGGCGGAACTTGGCGCAGCACCACAATCAGCCGGCGACGTGGCTGCGCTCATTGATCGCACCTCCCAGCAATGCGGTCCCACAGGCGCACGCCTGATCGACAAGGGCCTGCTCTACACGCCGAGCCCGGTTATGCCGCGTTCACGGTTCCTCAGTTTGACCGGTTCATGAAGCGGAACGTAGAACTAGTCATTCCGCCCAAGCGTCTACCTCGGCCCCGCCGCTCTTGACACCATCGCCGCTGAGCCGACCGGGATGGGGTCCTTCTCACACGGCGCGGGCATCCTCACCGCTTGGGTGTGGGGCTGGTGCCGCGGCGACGACACGCGGTTCCCCTGCTAGCTCACGCGCGATGAGGCGCTGCGCTGGATGGCCGACTGGCTCCGACGTGTGCGGGTGTTCGCGTAGGGAGGCGCGCTCAGAACGGCAGGTACGGGTTGGTCCTTCTTTGCGGCCGGTTTGTCGTTGTCAGGCGTGCTTCTGTATGAGTGAGATGGCGTCGCGTTCCACGACGTCGGTCACGATGTCCACGACGTCGAGGCCTGCGCGGGTGCAGAAGTCGGCGAAGAGTTCTGGCGTCATGACCGTGAAGCTTCCGGGGTACTTGTGATGGCCGACCTGGCCTCGTACTTCTTCGAGGAAGAGCTGCCATCCAAGCGTCGAGAACGTGTTGGCATGTTGGATGACTGCTTTCCCTTCTGGCACGAGGACGCGTTCGATCTCGACGAGGTAGTTGAAGATGTCCCAATGCTGGAGGTGAACGAATACTCCGTAGGACAAGACCGCGTCCACGGACCTATCGGGTAGCGACCGAAGACCGCGACCGTCGAGGAGCAGGTACTCGACATGTGCATCGCTGTGGAATCGTGCGCGCAAATGCGGCAGCATCGACGGTGCGACCTCGGAAGCGATCACGCGTCGCGCCTTGGGAAGCAGCACCTCGGTGAACCTTCCTCCGCCCGAACCGATCTCGAGTGCAGTGTCCACGGTTCCGAGGAACGGCGCGATGACGCGCCGGTCGATGAAGTCGACGACTTCCGACGCCTCACAGTCCACGCCCATTTCTGCTGGGTTGCTCCACTCGTCGCCGAGGTGGACGTCCGGGCCCGGCTTCCGGGCTCGCGCGTAGCCTTCCCAACCCTCCTGCACGGTGACCGCCCGTCGATTCTGGATCCACGCAGTGAGTCGTGGCGCACGACGCTTGACCGTGGTCCTCAAGATGTGGTCGGGACGTGTGCTCATCTCTTGATCCCCTTCTGACCTATGGCGTGCCCTCCCGAACGCACCTCTCGTCACCCTTCCCCCCAAAAGTAAGAACGCGATGAGAGGAAGCGCGCCGTGCCCAGGGCCGCCCGTTCTGGAGCGGGTGTCGTGGTCGCACGGTGCCCGGCTCGGCGGGCGCCCACTCGGCGAGCCGGGTACGCGTGCTGAAGTTGGTCGGGCGCAGGCACCGTGTCCGGGTTGAAAGGAACCCTCTGGTGCCTTCGGGCGGATATTCCAACGCTCCGTTGACGCCCGACCGCTGCGGTCGGCGCGGCATGGACAACCGCGCCGACCGACTACCTAGTTAGCGGTCGCCTGGTAGCAAGCGAGCGCGTTCGCGTCGCGAATGATGCCGCCGAGTCGCCACACAGCGCGGAAACTCGCGAGATCGTTCGCGAAGGAGTAGTCCTGGGATCGTTCGCTGTGCAGGCCTGCGTCATGCACCAGGTACGCACGCTTGAAGTCACCGAACACGACCGACACAACCGGGGAACCGCGTTTCGGGCTGTTCGCGTCCTCGACCACACCGGCCCCGTACAGCGTCTCGGGAAGCCCAGGCGCTGAGGGCGGGGCGAGCAGCCACGAACCCGTGGTGCCGCCTGCGTCGGCGCGGAGTCGACGCCAGTACGACAGGACTCCGGCGCTCGTGGCGAAGAGGCCACCGGCGCGGTACCGCTGGTCGACGGACATCTGGAGCTTGATCGCACTGTCGGGCGAACAAGTCCCTGCGGCCTGCGTGGTGATCGAACCGCCGCTGTTGTAGCCCTGCGGCATACCGGAGCCGGTACCGAGCGCGGCGAGGGAACCGAACGTCTTGTTCATCGCCTGGCCGAAGTAGTCACCGACGAACCCGACGAGATCCACGGCGTTGTCTGACACCATCTCGTTCGAGAGCTGGAGCAGGTGCTTGAAACCGCGCGGCGTCGTGGTCACCGTTACGAACGTCGGATCGGCCTCCACAAGGCTGCCGTCTTCGCTCGTGATGGTGGCGGTACTCGCAGGGGTGAACTTCGGCCACGTCATCGGGTTACCGCCAGTCGTATGCACGATCTCGGGCCCCAAGTGCCAGATCGCGCCGATGTCGAGGAGCACCTGATACAGCTGGTTCGCGACGACCGGTTCTGCACCATGCCGCCGAAGGTGCCGGCACCGGCGTACCCGTAGACGTCACGCTTCTCGACTTGGGGCATTGCGCCGCCGCGAGTCTCGGACCGAAGGCCGCTGAAGCTGATGTCGATCGACGTGGGGCCGTCACCACGGAAGAACCGTTCGATGGTGTGGCGCTCAAGGCCGGGGCCGCCATCGACGGTCGGCATGACGAGCTACGCGACCGAGGATCGAGCGTCGTCGGCTTCGCAGCGACGCTCAGCGTCGGCCTTCAGTGCTGCGATGTCCGCATCGAGCTCAGACACGCGGGCGGTTGCACGCTGGTAGGACTGCCCCTCATCGCCACTCAGATCGGCGCGGCGGTCCTCATGGGCGCGGGCAACGATCGCGGCTCAGCGTCCACGAGATGATGTAGGTATCGCCAACCACGCTCCAAATCTTGCCAGGTAGAGCGCTGTAGCTGGCGCCTTGCGTTGTGACCTCCGGTTTTAGCTGTTGCGGTACTGGACGATCTTGGCGAACTCGTCGGGGTCGAGGGCGGCGCCACCCACGAGGGCGCCGTCGATCTCGGGCTGGCCCATGAGCTCCGCCGCGTTCGACGACTTCACGCTGCCGCCGTACTGGATGCGGATCTCGTCAGCGACGTCGCCGTAGAGCTCCCGGAGGGTGGCCCGGATCACGCCACAGGTCTCGTTGGCATCCTCGGCCGTGGCCGTCCTGCCGGTGCCGATGGCCCAGATGGGCTCGTAGGCGACGACCACCTTGGCGGCGTCGGCCCCCTTCACGCCGGCGAAGCCGCCCCGGATCTGGCCCGACACCTTCTCGGCCGTGCCGCCCGCCTCACGCTCCTCGAGGCTCTCGCCCACGCACACGATCGGCGTCATGCCGTGCTGCTGCACCGCCTTGAGCTTGAGGTTCACCGTCTCGTCGGTCTCGGCGAAGAACTGCCGGCGTTCCGAGTGGCCGACGATCACGTACTGCACGAGCAGCTTCGCGAGCATCGGGGGGCTCACCTCGCCGGTGAACGCGCCCTTGTCCTCCCAGTGGCAGTTCTGGGCACCCAGGCCGATCTTGAGCTTGTCCGCCTCGATCACCGTCTGCAGCGTGCGGATGTCGGTGAAGGGCGGGCACACCACCACGTCGACGGCCTCGTAGTCGTCGTCGATGAGACGGTACGACAGCTTCTGCACCACCTGGATCGCGACCAGGTGGTCGTGGTGCATCTTCCAGTTGCCGGCGATGATCGGTTTACGGGTGGCGGCCATCAAGACCCCTTCTCCGAATGTTCGGGCCTGTTCGAAGCCCGGAGGGCCTGGAGGCCGGGCAGGTCGCCCGCCTCGATGTACTCCAGCGACGCGCCGCCGCCGGTGCTGACGTGACTCACCTGGTCGGCGAGCCCGAACTCTCGGATGGCCGCGGCGCTGTCACCGCCGCCGATCACCGTGAACGCCCGGCTGGCGGCGACCGCCTCGGCCACCGTGCGGGTGCCGGCCGCGAACGGTGCGAGCTCGAACATGCCCATGGGGCCGTTCCAGAGCACCGTCTTCGCGTCGGTCACCACCTGTGCGTAGACCGAAGCGGTCTCGGGGCCGACGTCGAGGCCCTTCCATCCGTCGGGGATGCGGTTGGCCTTCACGATCTGGGTGGCCGCGTCCGCACTGACGTCCTGCGCGATCACGAAGTCGGTGGGGATCTGCACCCGGCCGGTCTCGAGGAGCCGTGCGCACTCGCCGACGAAGTCCGGTTGCACGAGCGAGTCGCCCACCGAGATGCCCTGCGCGAGCAGGAAGGTGAACGCCATCGCGCCGCCGACGAGGATGGTGTCGCAGCGCTCGAGCAGGGCGTCGATCACGCCGAGCTTGTCGGCGACCTTCGCACCACCGAGCACTGACACGAAGGGGTGCTCGGCACCGTGCAGCAGGTTGGAGAGGACCTCGACCTCGCGGAACATCAGGCGACCCGCCGCCGACCGCAGCGTGCGCGGCGGCGCCACGATCGACGCGTGCGACCGGTGCGACGCGCCGAACGCGTCGTTCACGTAGAGGTCGCCGAGCTTGGTGAGCGCGGCGCCGAACGCCGGGTCGTCCTTCGTCTCCCCCGGTTCGAAGCGGAGGTTCTCGAGCACGACGACGTCGCCCGGCTGGGCGGCGGCAACGACGGCCTCGACCTCGGGCCCGACCACGCCGGGAGCGAGCGTGACCGGCGAGCCCAGGAGCTCACCGAGCCGCTTCGCGACCGGCGCCATCGAGAACTTCGGGTCGACCTCGCCCTTCGGGCGACCGAGGTGGGCACCGATCACGACCACCGCACCGCGCTCGTGCAGCCACTGGATCGTGGGCAACGCGGTGCTGATGCGGAGGTCGTCGGTGACACGGTCGCCGTCGAGCGGGACGTTGAAGTCGATGCGGGCGAGGACCCGTTGCCCGCTGGTGAGCGGCAGGTCCTCGAGGCGCGGGAGGTCGATGGCCATCGTCGTTCCGCCTGTGCTGTTCGGCTCGGGTGCAGTTCGGCCCGGTGCGGTTCGGCTCGCCGGCGATCAGCCGACGAACTTCA
>CAVRGQ010000010.1:0-9910 GCA_963720785.1 uncultured Actinomycetes bacterium | reverse complement strand
TGAGGTTCTCCCCCCGGGTGTCGTCGGCGAACGTTGTGGCGACGACATCAGGCTGGCATGGGCCTTCGGCGAGGCAGATTCTACGGCCCCGAGGCCGGAATCAGCCGATACTCGGGAGCCCGCCCTTGGTGGACCCGAGGGGGAGGATGTGCAGGCTGCGGGCGAAGCGGCTGTCGGGCTCGAAGGGATCGAGGTTCACATACCCCACATAGGGCGCCGTCCAGGCCGCGAAGGCGATCTGCCAGTTGCCGGCGAGGTCCTGGAACGCGTGGACCCCACCCGGGCCGACGGTCGCCTCCCGCGATGCGAGCACCGGCGTCGAGTACACGCGGGTGCACGGTCCCTGCAGGCTGTCGCAGCGGGCGACGCCGACCGCGTAGTTCGGCGTCTCCCAGCGGTTCGACGAGTAGAAGAGCCAGTAGCCGCCGTTCTCCCTCGGCACCACGGTCGGCGACTCGATGATCGGCTCCTCCCCGGAACCGGCCGCGGTCACGAGCAGCTCGGTGGCGCCACCCGCGAGCGCGGCACCGTCGGTGCTCAGCGGCGTACTCCAGATCCGGGTGGGCTCCGACCCGGCGACGCCTTCGCTCTTCCAGAGCAGCGTGAGCGATCCGTCGGCACCCGCGACGGGCTCGGGATCGATCGAACCCCCGCGCTCGGGGGTGCACACCAGTGGCCCGGCGGCGGAGTCGACGAACGGGCCGACCGGCGACGCGCTGACCGCGTGACCGATGCACTGCTTGCCGTTCGTGGCGTCGGCGAGTTGCGAGCTCGCGGCGTAGTAGAGGACGAAGCGCTGATCGGCCGGGTTGGCGGGAAGCTCGATCACCGCCGGGGCCCACGTCGTGCCGAAGAACGGTGACGCCCATCCGCTCGGCGACGCCGCGTTCAGACCGGGACCGGCGAACGCGTCGCCGACCATGGTCCAGTGCACGAGATCGGGTGACTGCATCACCTGCACCTGCGCGAACGTCTGGATCGAGCCGGTGGAGTAGGCGTAGTACTCGCCGCCCGTGGCGAGGATCGACGGATCGGGGAAGTCGCCGGCGAGCGTCATGTCGCGGTCGGGATAGGTGATGGAGAGTGGAGCCGCCGCGGCACCTCCCGGAGCTGCGGGGAGCGGCGCCGGCGCGGGCGGCGGCGGAGGCGGCGGCAGGCACGCGGCCGCGCCGAGCGCGACGGCAGCCACTGCGAGGGCGAGCCGAACGCGCGACACGCGCAAGGGGTGGAACCGGTGCCGGACGATGCCGCCAGTTCAGCACACCGGGGTTGCCGAGACCTCAGGGCGCCCCGAGGCCGAGGAAGAACACCACGGCGTAGCCGGCCATCCCGAGGGCGGCGAGCACCAGCACGGTCCGCTCCGTTTCCTCCCGCTTCGCGAGGATTGCGAGGCCGATCACGAACGGGAACGAGCTCATCACGTAGCGCTCGAGCGAGTCGAGGTTCTTGGCCGACAGGGCCACCAGGAGGGTCGCGGCGCAGTACCAGGTGTAGGAGGCCGGGAGCTTCCGGGCCACCACCACGAGCAGCACCACGAACCCGGCGGCCCAGGCCAGGTGCACCACCGAGGAGAAGTGGTGGTGGAAGGCGTCGGTGACCCCGTCGACCGCGCGGGTGAACGGGTCCTGGAACCCGCCGCGCAGGGTGGCCTTGTTCTGCTCGGAGATGGGCAGCCCGGCGTCGCCGAACTCGACCCCCACCCAGGCGAGGAAAGCGACGACCCCCACGACCGGCGACACCACTGCGGCGATGCGGGCGATGCGGTCGCGCGCCGCGGCGTGGTCGAAGCCGCGCCAACCCTCGATGACCGCGGGGACGACGAGCAGCACGCCGACCGGGCGGCACAGGCCAGCACCGAGGCCGGCGAGCGCGGCCCACCAGAAGTTGCCGCGGCGCAGCGCCATGAACATCCACACCGCGAGGAGCATCGCGATCGACTCGGCGTAGCCGAGCACGAGCACCGACGCGAGGGGGAACAACGCCGCGAACCACACCGTGCGCGACGCGGTGGCGGCGTCACCCGTCTCGCGCAGCACGAGGCGGTGCAGCGACGCGAGGAACAGGAAGGCGGCGACGTTCACCAGCACGAGCAGTGCGGCTGCGGTGTGACCGAACATCACGACGCCGAGGCCCTTGCCCAGCATGGGCACGAGGGGGAAGAACCGCAGCGACGCCCGGCCGACCTCGCGGTAGCCGTCCTCCGCGATGTGGCGGTAGAAGGCGCCGTCCCAGGCGAAGAGTCCCTGGCCCAGTTGGACGGGGCGGGGCAGGCGGCCCAGATCGTCGTAGAGGTGGCGGGCGCCGTAGAGCGCGGCGAGCACGATCACCCGCGACAGGATCCAGGGCAGCACCGCGACCCGCGCGTCGGTGCGCCAGTCGTCGCGCGGCCCTTCGGGGGCTTCCTCGCGCTGGTCCAGCTCCTCGCCCGGCTCCGGCATCGCCGGGAGGCTAGCGGTACCGGGCCCGGCTCAAGGGCACACCGCCCCCTGCCGATCCCAGGGGAGAACGCACGGACGGTCGATCGACGACGGACCGCGGACGGAGCCCCATGCGCCGACAGCCACGAGCGAGCACACGTCGCCGGCGGATCACTGCGCTCCTCGCCGCAGTTGCGGCAGTCGCGATCGTCGCCACCGGCTGCAAGCCCCCGCCACCGCTCGGCTCCGTGGGCTCCCAGTCCGCGGCCGCGCCCCAGTGGGGCCCGAACCTCGGTGACCCGTTCGTGATGCCCGACGGCGGGCACTACTACGTGTACGGGTCGAACACCACCTACCGGGTGCCCGTCAACCAGGTCGACTCCCTCACCCAGGTCGTGGGCGCGAACCCGTGGTTCTTCGGCCAGAAGAACGCGATGCCCAGCCGTCCGGCGTGGGCCGTCAACGACGTGATCTGGGCCCCGACGGTGGCCCATCTGCCGTCGGGCTACGTGATGTTCTTCGCCGCCCACCGGATCAACCCGCCCGACCCGAACAACGACACGTGCATCGGCCGGGCCACGTCGAGCAGCCCTCTCGGGCCGTTCGTGGCCGAGCCGTACCCGTTCAGCTGCGGCCTCGGCGGCACCGGCGGCGCGCTCGACCCGAACCTCTTCCAGGCGCCCGACGGCAACTGGTACCTCTACGCCGCGTTCGGCAACACCGAGAGCCCGATCTACGTGTTCACCCTCGACGGCAACGCCGACGCGTGGCGCGACGGCAACGGCGCGGCGGGCTTCTTCCCCTTCGCCGTGTACGGCAAGCACTTCCCGTGGGAAGGTCGGTTCATCGAGAACCCGTCGATGACCTACGACAGCGCGACCGGTACCTACCTCTTGTCGTACTCCGCGGGTGACTGGTGGACCGCCGGCTACTCGACCGGTCTGGCCCGCTGCTCCACGCCCGTCGGCCTCTGCGTGGGCAACGGCAACGGCCCGTGGCTCGCCTCGGGCAACGGTCGCACCGGAACGGGTGGCCTGTCGTTCTTCACCGCCTTCGACGGCTCCACCAAAGCGGTGTACGCGTCGTACCCCGCCGGCGGTGAGGGCGGTCAGCGCGCGGGCACCGTCGCCGGTGTGTCGGGCGGCTGGACGCCGTCGCTCGGCGCTCCCTGATCTCCCTGATCGGGCTGATCGGGCGCATCGGGCTCGTCCACCGCCACGTCGTCACCGCCGTCGCCATCGTCGTTCAGGGCAGCACGCGCGCGGCCTCGCGTGCGCAGGATCTCGACGACTGCGTCGCACGCGAGCAGGACGATCGCCAACCACGCGAGGTCGTTCACGCGGTCGAAGTGCTTCGGCCACTCGAACGTGGGGAAGTACTTGTGGCGGTACTGCTGCACCGCGGTGAAGAGGCCGACGAGCGCGAGCGCGGCGGGCGCGCCGATGGTGAGGGCTGGGCGGATCCTCGGCCAGCGCGCCACCGCGAACACGAGCACCGCGGCCACTGCGCCGATCCACCACCGTGACACGAAGCCCGCGACGAACCCGGCCGCGAGCGCGGTGACCACCGAGGCGACCGTGCCCGGCGCGCCGCCCGCGGCAACGAAGGGTGACCCAACGACCGGGGCCTCGTCACGCGCCGCGGCGACGCGCAGGCGCTCACGCGAGCGGCGGCGCTGCACCAGCACGAGCACCAGGCACACCAGCAGGGTGATGCCCGAGATCACCAGTGCGATCCACACGCGCTGCTGCGGCTTCCACTCGAGGGTCATCGTGAAGTTCGACGAGGGTGGGCGCACGAGCCAGCCGTTCGCGTAGCCGTCGACCAGCGTGGAGCCGCCGATGTCGTTCCCGGCGACGCTCGCCTGCCAGCCCGCGTTGTTGCTCTGACCGAGCACCATCCAGAACGGCGTGCCCTTCTCGGCGCCGGTCACCTGCACCTGGATCTTGGTGCGGCCGTTGTCGGTGACCTTCACCTTCGGGGTGGCGGCGACCGCGGTGGCCGGGATGGTCAACGCGGAGGGGGGCACCTGCCCACCGGGGCCGAGCGTGAGCGCGGCGCCGCCGGGCGCGGACCCGAGCACCAGGGTGTCGACGTCGATACCGGTCACCGTGCCGGGCGCCGAGCGGATGGTGTGGGTGCCCGCGTCGAGCGCGACTTCGGGGGTGCACAGCTCGAGGTCGACCGGCTTGCCCGCCACCGCGTCGGCCGACGCGCCCACGAGGCGGGCGGCGACCGGCGCACCGTCGAGGGTGAGGAGGTCGCTCCGGCACTCGGCCGGCAGCGTCGCCGCCACCGCGGGGCGCAGCACACCCGGCAGGCCGAGCTCCGCGATCGCGACCGGCATCGTGATCGGCGTGAGCTCGTGGTACTCGGTCGTCTCGACCGGTCGCACCTTGGTGACAGTGACGCGCACGTCGCTGCCGGTGAGCGGTGCGAACGACACCGGCACGCTCGTCACGGAGTTGCGCTTGGCGCCGTCGGTGGCCGCGGGCAGGTCGACGGTGCGGGACTCTCCCCCGGCGTCGACGCGCACCTGGGTGGGCACCGAGTGGAAGCCGTCGGCCACGACCTGCAGGTCGAGGTGGTCGAAGGTGACCGGCGCCGCGGTGCGCACGTCGATCCACTGGCCCTCCTGCGGCCCGAACTCGCTGCTCCAGAACGTGGTGGTGTCGCCGTCGAGCACCTGCGAAGGCCGCTGGGTGACGGTGCCGGCGAGCTGGCTCGACGCCGTCGCGGTGATGCCACCCTGCGCGGCGTCGGGGATGCCGAGCACGGAGTCGGTGACCTCGCCCGGCGCGGCAGTGGCGAGCCGCACGGTGCCGCCGCTGCCGAAGGTGCGCGCGTCGGGCACGTCGAACTCGCGCACGAGGGCGGGTTCGTCCTGCGCGGTGCGCGGCGGCACCACGATCGTGCGCGACCGGCTCATCGAGTAGAGCAGGGTGCGTCCGGCCGCCTGCTGCCCGCGGCGCGCACGAGGTCGGTGGGCATGCGCACGATCTCGTCCACCCGCACGTCGGTCGCGCCGGGTGCGTCGTCGCGCACGCGGATCTCGGCGAAGCCCACGTTGTTCACCGGACCGCTGAGGTCATCGCCGACGTTGGTGTCGTCGACGCGCACCTCCATGCGCGAGAAGGTGTGCGTCGGGAACTGCACCGTTTGGCCGTCGGGCGTGCGCGACGAGTTGTCCAGCTGCACGGTCACCGGGTCGCCGCCGTCGAAGGTGAGTGTGGCCTGCGTGATGTAGCGGGCGTTGTCGCCGGTGAGCCGCTGCACGAGGTTCACGTGGTCGGTGGTGATCGGCGAGTCGAGGTCGAGGCGCAGGCGCTCGCCCGACACGGTGTCGTGGGTGCCGAACTGCCACGCCGTCGACAGGTCGCCGTCGAACGCACGCGAGCCGCGCTGCTCCTGCCAGTAGGTGATCTTGTTGCCGTAGCGCGTGGTGCTCACCTGCGCGCCGGGGCTCACCACCACCGTCTGCGACGAAGTGCCGGCGTCGGGGAACAGGTCGAGTTCCGCGTCGCTCTCGTCCTTGGTCAACGCGGTCTCGTCGGCGCGCTGGGTGGCGCCCTCGACGTCCTTGATCGCACCCCACCGCCGGCCGCGCTTGCGGTTGGTGTCGGTGACGACGAGCACCGAGCCCTCGCGCGCGATCTGCGACTTCAGCTTCGCGG
Organism: uncultured Actinomycetes bacterium; assembly: GCA_963720785.1. GTDB lineage: Bacteria > Actinomycetota > Acidimicrobiia > IMCC26256 > DASPTH01 > CAVRGQ01. Next base: position 3,819 of record CAVRGQ010000010.1, on the reverse strand, counting down.
GGGTGCCGGCGAAGGTACCCGAGTAGAGGATGATGTTGCCGCCGTCGAGCGCCCCGATCGCCGCGAGGTCTACGAGGCCCTCGCCGTCACCCGACACGATCAACGGCGCCGCGCTCGGCGTGGACCGCACGATGTCGCCGGTGCCCTCGACCTTCCACAGCGACACCGGCGGCGGGTCGACCGCGTTCGGGGGCATCGCCAGCTCGATCTCGTCGTGCTGGGTGAGCTGGAGTGGGTTGCCGAGCGACGTGCCGAAGGTCCGCGGCTTCCCGAGCCCGGGGGTGGACTGCAGCAACTCCCACAGCGGGACGGCGCGCACCAGGTCGAAGCGGTCGGTGGCGAGGTCGGCGCGGTACGCGATGTCGCCCGCGTTCAGGATGCGGGCGATCGGCACGAGCGCGTTCGGGTCGAGGACGCCCTCCTGGATCCGCCGGTCGAGCGCGTTGAGCAGGTCGGCCGACGCGGGTGAGCCCCAGGGGATCAGCTCGCGCGCCACGTAGGGCCGGTCCATGAGGCCGGGCGTGATCGGGTCGACGGTGTTGCCCCAGCGGTACGACGCGAAGTCGGCGCCGGGCAACTCGAGCACGCGGGTCTGGTGCGACCCTTTGTCCATCGCGGCGATGGCCTGGGTCCAGTAGTCGGGGATGTTCTCGTCGCGCAGCAGGTTCTCGCCGTAGAACGACCCCTGCCCGATGGCGGGCATGTTCGCGATCACCGAGCGCGATGAGCAGGCCCGCGAGCACCAGACCCCGCAGCGAGTGCCCGCTCGCCGACCACCGCTCCGCGAGCGCGCTCACCCCCACGCCGAGCAGCACGGCGAACCCGAGCGCGACCAGTGGGACGGCGCGCCCGGTACTGCGCAGCGCCAGGCCGAACGACGACGACTCCGCGAACGACTTGAAGAGCCCGCCGAGCGTGGACGGGTCGCCGTAGGGGTGGGCGCCGACGGAGATCACCACACCGACGAGCGCCAGGATCACGAAGTAGGCGCGGTGGCGCCACCGCACCAGCGCGGCGCGAGCACATCGCGAGCACGGGGATGGCGAAGCTCACCGAGATGATGAGTGGCCGCGCCATGTAGTCGTAGCTGGACTCGGTCCAGAGGCCGAGTTTGTCGCGGCCGTAGAAGAACCAGTAGCCGAGCCCGCGGAGCACCTCGCCCGGCAGTGACGCCTGGGAGACGACCTCGAGGGTCTCGGTGAATTTCAGGACGTTGAGCCCGTACCCGCCCTGCAACGACAGGCCCGCGATCCACCACGCCGACAGCGGCGAGCGTCAACCCCCCGATCTTCACCACCACCGCGAACGCGCGGCGGAACGAGATCTCGCGATCGACCCAGATCGCGAAGATGATCCAGAGGATCGGCGCGACGCCCGCGAACACGAGCGCGGTCGCGTTCACCCCGCCGATCACCTGTACGACGAACGCGAAGATCGCCGGGTACATCCACCCGCGGTCGTCGCGCAACGCGCGAATGGTGATCGCGAGCAGCCACGGCAGCCCGGCGAACGGCAGCAGGATCACCGAGATCCGCGACGCGAAGTCGAGCGTGTACGGCGTCAGCATGAACGCCAGCGCCGCGACGGGTACGCCTGCGCCGCGCACCTTCAGCGTCCGCAGGAGGAACAGCACGCCGAGCGCGGCGACGAAGTAGATGGATCCGAGCCACAACCGCTGCGACACCCACGCGGGCACCCCGGCCATGTGGTTGACCCAGTAGAAGGGGCCCATCGGGAACAGGTAGCCGATGTTCTGGTGGGTGACGGTGCCCAGCCCGATGTTCGGGTCCCACATCGACGACGCCCGCGAGAGCAGGCGGCCGGGGTCGAGGTAGAGGTAGGTCTTGGTGTCGGCGGCGACCTGGCCCGGCGAGCTCAGCATGACCGGCACGTAGGCCAGCAACGCGAGCGCGAGGTACCCGAGTCGGCGCATGCCGCGCGACGCGGGCGCGAGGGCTCGGGACGCGGTCATGGCGCGCCGATGTTAGAGCGGGTCACGATTGCAGGATCGGTCACCCGCCGAAACGGGTGAGGTTGTCACCCTCGAAGAACGACTCGGAGGCCGTGACCTTCCCCACCGCGCCGGGGTACTTCGCCTGGAGCGCGCTGAAGAGCGCCAGGCAGCGCTGATCGAAGTTCTGGTACCCCGGGTTGAAGACGAACCAGACCGCGTGGTCGGTGCCGGTCTCGTCGACGACTCGCTGTGCAAACTCGGACGGGTCGGCGGCCGCGATCTTGTCGCGGTAGTCGACCCAGTCGATCAGTGCGGGCGAGTCGAAGCTCGGGTACGTGATCTGCGTGAGCCCCTTGCGGTCGAGCAACCGGTCCACCGCCGGACCGAGTTGGTCGGGGCAGTACACCACGACGTCGCCCGACTTCGCCTCGGTGTTCAGGACCGACGCGACCTCGGCGGCCTGCGTGCGCTGGTCGTTGAAGTTGTAGGCCGCGCCCGCGAAGCCGAGGATCACGACGACCGCAACGACCCCCACCATCACGCGCATCGACGCGAAGCACAGCACGCCCATCGTGACGACGAACATGAAGATCGGGAACACGAATGGACGCGTAGCGACCGTCGAACGCGCTGTTGCCGATCCAGGCGGCGGTGAGCGCGAAGCCCAGCCCCACGATCACGGTGAGGAACTCCCAGCGGACGATCGGCTGGGTGCGCACGTCGAGCGCGATCCCGGTGGTGCTGGTGGCGACGCCGAACCCGCCGAGCAGGAGCAGCGCGAAGAGGAGCAGGGAGAAGAAGCTCGCCGGCGCGTGGACCAGCGACGTGCCACCCGCGAACTGCTCCATGGCCACGCGGGAACGCGGCGAGGGGGACCTGGCCGTCGCCCCACGGTGTGCCCGTGTGGGCGCGCTGGTACATGAAGGTGGGGAGCCACGGGGCGAAGATGATGCCCCCGGCGATCATCGCCACGACCATGCCGCGCGCGGCGCGCTTCTGCTCGGGGGTGCGCCCCGGAACGCCAGCCACAGCATCGCCACACCGATGACGATGAGGAGGTAGATGTTCCAGTACTGCGTGTAGAGCATGGCGGCGACGAGCAGCGCCGCGCACGCCAGGCGCCCGAGCGACGGACGTTCGAAGACCCGCCGCAGGGCGAGGTACCCGAGCGCGATCTCCAGGATCACCAGCGAGTACATCCGCGACTCGGTGCCGTCAGCGGTTCGCGAACGGCGACGCGGCCAGCAGCACCACGGCGACGCCGGCGGCGAGCCGAGCGGACGGCGGGTCGGCCGAGATCGGTCCGGGTGCGCCGGGACGACCGAGGCGGCGGCCACAGAACCACACCACCGGCAGCGTGAGGACGGAGATGATCCCGGCCAGGGCCCGCACTGCGACGTCGCCGGTGCCGAACACGCTCGACCAGGCGTGGAGGAGCACGTAGTAGAGGGGTGGCGCGCCGTCTTGCTTGAGCGCCGCCTGCAGGTCGCCGAGGGGCAGCTTCGCGATGTTGACGGTGAGCGCTTCGTCGAGCCAGAGGTGCGAGCGGGTGAGGAAGCGCAACACCACGCCGGCCACCACCACCAACGCCCCGAGCACGATCACCCAACGCGGGATCGCGCCGCTCCCGGCGCCGTGGCCCCGGTCGTCGGGCGCGTCCCGCTCAACGTCCGAGACGACCTCCATCGGACGGAAGCTAACACCCGCTCCCCGGCCTCAGGGGACGGCCGGGGCCGAAATCAGGCCCCGGAATCAGGCCCCGGAATCAGGGCCCGGCGTCAGGGTGAGGGCGGAGACGGTCGACGGGCCCGCCGGGCTGTCGGCCGTGTCGGCTGCGGGCTCCGGGGCACCGTGGCGGCGGGTCC
>CAVRGQ010000009.1:0-871268 GCA_963720785.1 uncultured Actinomycetes bacterium | reverse complement strand
CGGCCGGTGCTACTCGCTGGCGCCGGCGGTGTTCACCGACGACGATGAGGGCTACGGCGTGCTGATCAGCGACGGCGCCATCACGGCCTACCAACTCGAAGACGCCCGCCGGGCCGTCCTGGCCTGTCCGGAGCGCGCCATCGCCATCGAAGACGAGCGGCGCTAGCGGCGCCGAGGAGTGAAGCCACGGCACTCCGGCTTCCCGTGAACACCTGTGTCAGATATTGTCGTCCGTAGATCGAGTTGACGAGGGGGAGCGCACATGGCCGAGGCACCGAGCTTCACCGGCGAGGTCCGCATGCTGATCGACGGCAAGCTCGTCGAAGCAGACTCGGGCAAGCGGTTCGAGAACATCAACCCGGCCAACGAGGAGGTGCTCGGCGAGGTCGCCGACGCGTCCGCGACCGACATGCGCCGTGCCATCGCCGCCGCCCGCCGGGCGTTCGACGAGACCGACTGGGCGACGAACCGCGCCCTGCGCAAGCGCTGCCTCGAGCAGCTGCAGGAGGCGCTCGAGGCCGAGCGGGAGGAGCTGCGCGAGGAGCTCATCGCCGAAGTCGGCGCGCCCCGCATGGTGACGTACAGCGTGCAGCTCGACACCCCCCTCGAGGACGCCCTGCGCTACCCCGCGAAGATGATCGACGAGTTCCCGTGGGAGCGCGACCTGCCCAACGGCGAGGCCTTCGGCATGAACAGCCAACGCCAGGTCTGGAAGGAGCCGATGGGTGTCGTCGGCGCGATCGTGCCGTGGAACTTCCCGTTCGAGGTGACGATCGGCAAGATCGGCCAGATCCTCGCCACCGGGAACACCACCGTGCTCAAGCCGGCGCCCGACACGCCTTGGAACGCCACTCGGCTCGGTCGCCTCGTCGCCGAGAAGACCGACATCCCGCCGGGTGTGTTCAACGTGGTGACGTCATCCGACCACCTCGTCGGTGAAGAGCTCACGCTGTCGCCGCTGGTCGACATGATCTCCTTCACCGGCTCGACCGCCACCGGCAAGCGGATCATGGAGAAGGGCGCGGCCACGATGAAGCGGGTCTTCCTCGAGCTCGGTGGCAAGTCGGCGATGATCGTGCTGGACGACGCCGACTTCGCGACGGCGGTGCCCAGCGGCTCGATGGTGTGCATGCACGCCGGTCAGGGCTGCGCCATCCAGAGCCGGATGCTGCTGCCGCGGTCGCGCTACGACGAGGGCGTCGAGCTGATCACGCAGGCCATGAGCATGGTGCCGTACGGCGACCCTTCCGACCCGAACGTGATGATGGGCCCGCTGGTCAGCGCCAAGCAGCGCGATCGCGTCCTCGGCTACATCGCCAAGGGTCAGGAGGAAGGGGCCAAGCTCGTGCTCGGTGGCGGCCGCCCGGCGCAGTTCCCGAAGGGCTACTGGGTGGAGCCGACGCTGTTCGTCGACGTGGACAACTCGATGACCATCGCCCAGGAGGAGATCTTCGGCCCCGTCTTGGCCGTGATCCCGTACGAGGACGACGACGACGCCGTGCGCATCGCCAACGACAGCGGTTACGGCCTCTCGGGTGGCGTGCACTCGGGGAACGAGGCGCGGGCGACGGCCGTCGCGCGGCGCATCCGTACGGGGTCGATCAGCGTCAACGGCGGGATGTGGTACGGGGCGGACTCGCCCTACGGCGGATACAAGTCCAGCGGTGTCGGCCGCCAGAACGGTCTCGAAGGATTCGAGCAGTACCTCGAGACCAAGGCCATCGCCTGGCTGCGGCCCTGACCGCGACGCATCTGCGGTGAGCGACGACGCGAAGACCGCGTCGCCGTCGTTGCCGCACGAGGGACCATCCGGCGCTCGGCGTTGACGGGATGGTGCGCGCCGTCTGGCGCGCCCCTCCGTCGCATCACGACGCGCGCGGTGCCGCGCCCTTCGGTCGTCGTCACTGGGAACGCCATGGGGAGATGCCTTACATCCCCCTGAAATGTGACACGACCGTACGCTTGCGTCGGTCGTCGGTCGCACCCGCGCCGGACCAGGAGGGGTGTCATGGAGGATCGCTTCCGCTACGACGGCAAGCGGGTGCTCGTCGTCGGCTGCTACTCGGGCATGGGTGCGGCGGCTGCGAAGGTGGTCGCGTCGCTCGGCGGCGAGGTGCATGGTGTCGACTTCCGGGATCCCGACTACGAGCTGGCGTCCTTCACGCGATGCGACCTCCGGGATCGCGCGGCCATCGACGACGTCCTCGCATCCCTCTCGGGACCGATCGACGGGCTCTTCTACTGCGCGGGGCTCCCGCAGACACGCCCCGCACCGGAGGTCTTCGCGGTGAACTTCGCAGCGATGCGCCACGTCGTGGAAGGCGTGCACCCCCACATCCCGAAGGGGGGCGCCGTCGCCATCATCTCGTCGAACGCCGGGTTGCAGTTCATCGAGCACATGCCGCTCCTCATGGAGGTGCTCGGTACCGACGGCTACGACGGCGCGCGCGCCTGGGCGGACACGCACCCCGACGAGCTCGGCGACGGCTACTCGCTGTCGAAGGAGGCGATCATCCTCTACACGATGAAGCGCGCCATCGATGTCGTCGGGGACGGCGTCCGCGTGAACTGCATCAGCCCGGGACCGACCGCGACGCCGATGATGCCGGAGTTCGAGAAGGCCACCGGCGCCGAGTTCATCGCCAAGTTCAACGGGCCGATGGATCGCCAGGCCCAGCCCGAGGAGCAGGCGTGGCCCCTGGCGTTCCTGAACAGCGATGCCGCCAGCTTCGTCACCGGGTGCAACGTCGTCGTCGACGGTGGGTTCCTCGCCGGGGTGATGACCGGTGCCATCGACGTGGCCAAGCTGGTGGAGGAGGGCGCGGCAGCGCTCGCAGCTCGCCAGGGGTGATCGGACCAGTTGGAAGGTCCGGGTCGGGTCGGCCCATTTGATCAAGAGCTTGATACAAGACGTCTGAATCCAGGGGGGACAGCATGGCGGGTCGGCTGCGTGACAAGGTCGCTCTGATCAGTGGCACGGGGGGCGGCCAAGGCCGTCGGGCGGCAATCCACTTCGCGGCCGAGGGCGCCAAGATCGTGGGTTGCGACGTCAAGGTCGCCGAGGCCGAAGAGACCGTCGCGATGGTCCGGGCCGCGGGTGGCGAGATGGTCTCGTTGCAGCCGGTAGACCTCACCGACGAGAGCGGAGTCGAGGCGTGGATCGCGTACGCGGTCGAGGCCTACGGCGACTTCGACATCCTCTACAACAATGCGGCGGTCGCGAAGGGTGCGAACGTCGAGGACCTTTCGTGTGCCGACTGGGATTGGAACTTCGCGAACGAGTTGACACTCGTGTTCCTGTCCGTGCAGCACGCGCTCCCGGTCTTCGACCGGCGCGGCGGTGGAGTCATCATCAACGTGGGCTCGATCGCGGGCATGGTCGGGTCGGGGCTGCCCGGAAACGCGGTCGGCAACCTCGTGCACTGCGTCGCCAAGGCCGCGGTGATCCGACTGACCGAGAACCTGGCGATCGAGCTCGCGAGCCGGAACATCCGCGTCAACAGCATTTCCCCGGGCGTGATCGACACACCCCAGCTCCGGCCGTTCCTCGGCGACGCGCCCGACGCGCCCGTGCGCACGCTCTTCGCGAGCAAGTGTCTGATCCCGCGCATCGGCGAGGTCGAGGACATCGTGAACGCCGCGGTGTTTCTCGCGTCCGACGAGTCGGCGTACATCACCGGGGTGAACCTGCCCGTCGACGGCGGGTTCAGTTGTTCGGGAGGCGTCGGTCGCCCAACCACCGAGGTCGACGAGGCCGTCGCCAAGGCCATGACGCGCTCCTGAGCCAATTCGCAGGACCGACCTGCGCCGGGCGCCGTCCGCTGACGCTCCGCAGATCAGTGGCGCTTCCCCGGCAGCACATACACCGCCTCCGATTCCGCGAGCACGGGGTCACCCCCGCGGCAGACCCAGGAGCCGCTCCGCGATCACGTTCCGAAGGATCTCGGACGTGCCGCCCGCGATGGTGAGGCACCGGGCGAAGAGCGCCGCGCGCGCGAGGCGGGGCTCTGCCCCAGTGACCGCCGAGAGCCCCGCGATCTCCATCCCTCGGCTCGTGACCCGCTGCGCGTGCTCGGCGCTGAGCAGCTTGGTGAGGTTGCCCTCCGGCCCGGGCGGCCCGCCGATGAGCGCGCGCATCACGTGGCGGAGGTTCAAGCTCCGCATCGCATGCGATTCGGCGATGAGCTCGCCGACGTTGCGGGCAGTTCCCGTGTCGCCTGCTGCGTACCGGTCGGCGAGATCCACGAGCTCTTCGGCGACGGTGAGGTCGAGCTCCGAGTTGCTCGACCCGATGGACACCCGCTCGTTGCCGAGCGTCGCACGCGCGACGGCCCATCCCTGCCCCACCTCCCCCACGACGTCGTCGTCGGGGACGAACACGTCGTCGAAGAACACCTCGTTGAACAGGGTCTCCCCGGTGATCTCCCGCAACGGGCGGATCTCCACGCCCGGCGCCCGCAGGTCAACGGCGAACATGGAGACGCCCGCGTGCTTCGGTGCATCGGCATCGGTGCGAACGGTCGCCAGTCCCATCGAGCAATGAATCGCGTCACTGGTCCAGACCTTCTGGCCGTTGACCAGCCAGCCGCCATCGGTGCGCACCGCACGGGTGGCGATCGCGGCTGCATCCGAGCCCGCGTTCGGCTCACTGAACAATTGGCACCAGCGTTCGGTCCCCACGAGCGCAGGGCGGATCCACCGATCGGCCTGCGCCGGAGTCGCGTGCTGCACGAGGGTCAACAGCACCCACCTGCCGATGCCGAGGTCCGGGTGTTCGACGTCGCTCAGCTCCTCGTCGATCACGAGTTGCTCGACGACGTCGGCACCGCGGCCCCATGGCCGAGGCCAGTGCGGCACGAAGTACCCCGAGTCGATCAACGCGCCGCGACGCTCCTCCGGGGCGAGCCGGTCGAGTGATGCACGGAACCCACGCGCGCTGGCGCGGTGTTCGTCGGCTTCCGACGGGAGTTCGAGATCGGCAGCCCAGCCGCATCCGGTGCGGGTGAAGTCGGTCACGTCAGCCGCCGCGCGAGCCGGATCGGCGAGCGCCGCGAGCGTGATCGCCCGCCGCAGGTAGAGGTGTGCATCGTGCTCCCACGTGTAGCCGATCCCGCCGTGGATCTGGATACAGAGCTGGGCGCAACCCTGTGCCGCGGGAACCGCCTGGACCACCGCGACCGCGGCTGCGAGCTCTCCCGAGCCGGGCGTGCGCCGGGCATCGCGCGCGGCATCCCATGCGGCCGATGCTGCGAGCTCCGACGCAACCAGCATGTCAGCGCAGTGATGCTTGACCGCTTGGAACGATCCGATCGGGCGTCCGAATTGCTCGCGGACCTTGGCGTACTCGACCGACAGCGCCGTGCACGCCCGGGCGACGCCAGCGGCCTCCGCCGCGAGGAGCACCCGCTCGATCCGCTCCGCCTCCCGTGCTGCTCCTCGACAGATGCCCAGGGCGGGGCCGTCGACCACGACGTGACCGAACGGGCGCGTGGGATCGAAGGACTCGAGCGGCCGCACCACGAAAGACGACGCGGCGACCACCGCCATGTCCTCACCACACCGCACCAGGACCACGCCGGCGTGCGCGGCGTCGGCGGCCACACCGACGTCGCCCATCACACCGTCACCGGTCAAGGCGGCTTGGCGCTGGCGCGCGACGGCTCCGATCATCGTGCCGTCGACGAGCCCGGGAAGGCACGACGCCCGTAGCTCTGCGCTGCCCCATCGGTCGACGATCGCGGCGACCACCGAGGTCGACACGACGGGGACCGGCGCGACGACGGCGCCGAGCGCTTCGACCACGACCGCAAGCTCTGCGAGACCGAACCCCTGGCCGCCGTGGTCTTCGGAGATGTGCAGGCCGAGCCAACCGAGTCCGGCGATCTCGGGCCACCAGGCCGGCAGACCAGCGTTCCCGTCCAAGGCTTCGCGGGCCGCCCCGAGCGCCTCCCGCTCGGTCAGGAACGCCGAGGCGACGTCGGCGAGCACAACGTGGTCGTCGGTCAGGGCAAACGGCATGTGGCACCTCTCGGCATCGTGAGCGGCGAGCGAGCCGGGTCGATGGCGGCCGCCGAAGCACTCGACAATAGTGTCAGATTGATCCCTGAGACGACCGACGAGGAGTCACCATGGACGACATCCTGAGCCACCACGTGCCGCCCTGCTCGACCTGGATCGCAGCCGCGTGACCATGCGCGACTACCTCGGATTGCGCTCGACCGACGACCCGAACCGCTGGCAGCTCGAGCTCACGCCCCGCGTGCTCACACCCGCCGGCGCGATGCACGGCGGGGCGGCACTCGCCGCGACCGTCGAGGCACTCGAGGTTGCGACCGCTCGACCGCTCGTATGGGCCACCGCGCACTACCTGACCCACGCGGGACCCCGCGGTCTGCTCGACGTCGACGTGTCGATCGAGGTGGCCGGGCACCAAACCACGCAGGCGCGCGCCGTGGTGCACTTCGGCGACGTCGAGGTGCTCCTCACCGTAGCGTCCCTCGGCATGCGGGGTGAGACGATCCCAAGCCGATGGGTGCAGCCCTCCCTTGCGCCGGGGCCCGGCGACGCACGCCAGTTGCCGCCGGCGCCGCCCGGCACCGAATCGGTGCTCGACCACTACGACATCCGCATCGCCACGGGACGAATGGGCGACGAGCTCGACGGCACTCCCGGCCCCGGTCGTTCCGTGCTGTGGTGCCGCCTGTCCGACGGTCGCCGTCCGGTGAGCGCGGGTGACGTCGCGTTCATCGGAGACCTGTTGATGCTCGGCCTCTCCGACGCGCTCGGCACGCCGACCACCGCCAACAGTCTCGACAACACGATCCGCATCGTGGAGCGCGCGCCCACCGAATGGGTGCGGCTCGACGTCCGGATCGACGCGACCGCGCACGGGTACGCCCACGCCGGCGCGCACCTCTGGACCGACGACGGCGTGCTGCTGGGCATGGCGACCCAGACGCTGGTGGTGCGCGCGGCCGGGCCGCACGGAAAATCGACCCGCACGACGCGCCGCATCGTCGGCGACGCCTGATCGACTGACACCGACCCGACATCTCCGCGTCGTTACGATCAGCCGCACACACCACCTAGAACGGGCCAACTGGGTCCGGACGTGGACCCTGGGGGAATTCGATGGCACGCAAGTCCATACGGCAGGTGCTCGTGCTCCTGTGCCTCACCGCGTTGCTCGCGGTCGGCACGGTCGGGATCGGCACCGCGGCCGCGGCCACGAACGGGACCATCAAGAACGAGGGTCCGTGCGACAAGAAGTTGAGCGAGGTGAAGGTCGGATCGATCATTCCCGGGTCCAACCCCACGCTGGACTTGGCGGATCAAGCCGAGGCGCTGATCACGTCGGCGAAGGTCTTCAACAAGAAGTACAACGGCGTCGCCGGTCACTGCATCAAGGTCGACTGGTGCGACCCGAAGGTCGACCCGAACGCGGCAGCCGATTGCGCCCGAAAGATCGCCAGCAGCGACGCAGTTGCGACGCTCAACGACACATCAGCGAGCGGAGGTGAGGCCATCGTCGAGATCCTCCAGAACGCGGGTGTCCCCCGCGTCGACGTCAACCCCGGGACACCTGAGCTCGCGGATCCGAACTCGTACGCGATCGCAGCCGGCGGCGCGGGCACCACGTTCATGATGGTCCCACCGTTGACCCGCGCAGGGGTCAAGAAGATCTGGATGATTGCCGTCGACAACCCGCAGATCGCCGCGTTGGGGGCCATCATGGGCACGATGGCGAAGGCCTACGGAGCCGAGATCATCGGCGTGTCCAAGGTCCCCGCCGGCACGACCGACTTCCAGCAGTTCGTGCTCGCGGCGCAGGACGGCGGCGCGGAGGGCGTGATCATGCCTCTCGGCAACAACGAAGCCGTGCAGGTGATGCAGGCCGCGCAGCAGTTGGGCTCCAAGTTGAAGTTCTCGTCCAGCCTCGGGACCTTCGGCGCCAAGGACGTCAAGGACCTCGGCGCGATCGGGAAGCAGATGTACTTCAACGCCGAGCTCCCGCCCGCGACCGCCAGCACGAAGACGTGGCCGGTACTGAAGACCATGACGGCTGACATCGCGTCGGACGGTTCGAAGAACAACCAGCGTGACAAGCTCAAGACCAGCCCGATGCGCTCCTGGGTCGCGCTGTGGCACCTCAAGACCATCATGGAGCACTCCGCCGACCCGAACACGATCACGCGCCAGTCGGTGACCGAAGCGATGAACTCGGCGACCGGAGTCGACACGTTCGGTCTGATGCCGCCGTGGACGCCGAACCAGCCCAGCGACATCCTCGGTGGACTCTTCACGCGGGTCTCCAACCCGTGGTACTACAGCGTGAAGTGGGACGGGAAGCAGTTCGTCATCGACAAGAAGCTGCTCAACGTCGGCGAGGAGCTTTCAGGCAACAAGGACTACGCGCAACCCACATCGTGAGGCGCGACGCGGAACCTGGGCGCGCCAGCACGGTGGATGCGTCATGACGAACTTCCTGCAGGTGCTGCTCACCGGGCTCGGGCTCGGGTCCGCGTACGCGCTGTTCGCGCAGGGCGTCGTCCTCATCTACCGCGGATCCGGCATCGTCAACTTCGCCCAGGGTGCACTGGGGATGCTGGCGTCGTACGTCACGTTCTACGAGCTGCGCACCACCAACTCGTGGCCGATCGGCCTGGCGATCGTGGGCGGCATCGCCGCCGCCGTGCTCGTCGCGCTGTTGTTCCAGGCGGTGGTGCTGCGCCTGCTCACGAATGCGGCCCCGATCGTCCGGCTCATCTCCACCCTCGGACTGCTCATCGTCGTCCAGGGCGCGGTCGAGTTGCGGTACGGCGCGTCGAACATCCCGGTGCAGCCCTACCTCCCGCACGACGTCTTCCGGTGGGGTGACGTCGTCGTCCAGGAGCAGGTGCTCTACATCATCGGCATCACGTGTGTGATCACCGCGGCGCTGTGGGCACTCGCCCGGTATACGCGCGTCGGGCTCGCGATCAGCGCGGCCGCCCAGAACGAGCGCGCGGTGCAGACCATGGGCTGGTCGCCGACCAAGCTCTCGGCACTCACTTGGGGAGTCGGCGCCGGCCTGGCCGGCACCGCCGGCGTGCTCATCGCACCGCTCACCGGCCTGTCGACGATCACCTTCACGCTCATCGTCACGGTCACCGCGATGGCCGCCGCGCTGCTCGGCGGCTTCCGGTCGTTCCCACTCACCTTGCTGGGCGGTTTCATCATCGGCTTCGGCGAGGCGTGGGTGGTCCGTCACCGGCTCGACGTGCAGAACTTCTTCGGGGTCGGCGACCTGCCGGGCATCGAGCGTGCCATTCCCTTTCTGTTCATCCTGCTGGTGCTCGTCGTGCGCGGCCGCGGTCTCCCGCTGCGCAGCCACGTGACCGACCGCCTGCCCCGTCTCGGCGCCGGGCGCGTGAGCATTCCGGGGCTGCTCATCGGCTGCGGCGCGGTGCTGCTCCTGCTGTTCACGGTGATGGACGAGTCGTGGGCGGCGGCGACGAACATCTCGATCATCTCCGCGATCATCGTGCTGTCGATCGTCGTGCTGACTGGCTATGCCGGCCAGCTCTCCCTGGGCCAGTGGGCACTGGCCGGGTGTGGCGCGCTGATCGCAGGGTCGTTCGTACTGCGACTCGATGTGCCGATGGAGCTCGCCATTCCACTCGGCGTGCTCCTCACCATTCCTGTGGGGCTGTTGTTCGCACTGCCCGCACTTCGAACCCGCGGTGTCAACCTCGCCATCGTGACGCTCGGCCTCGGCTTCACGATCCAGGCGGTGGTGTTCGCCAAAGCCGACTGGATCGGTGAGGGGCTCGACGGCGGCACCCGCGTGGGCTCGGCGCGGCTCTTCGGGATCGACGTCGACAACACCAACCACCCTCATCGCTGGACGGTGGTGTGCCTCGTCGGGTTCGTGCTCGCCGGCCTGGTCGTCGCCAATCTCCGTCGGTCAAGAACGGGCCGACGGCTGATCGCAGTGCGCACGAACGAGCGGGCGGCGGCTTCGCTCGGCATCAGCGTCTTCGGTGTGAAGCTCTACGCGTTCTCCGTGGCCGCGGCGATCGCCGGCCTCGGTGGGGTCCTCCTCGGCTTCCGCTCGAGCGTCATCACCTACGAGCAGTACAGCCCTCTGCAGTCCATCTTCAGCGTCGGGTGGGCGGTGATCGGCGGCCTCGGGTTCGCCATCGGGGCCGTGTTCTCCGCGCCGAACGCGATCGGCGGGCTCGGCACGAGGATCATGGACGACGTCCTCGGAATCGGTGAGTGGGAGGTCCTCGTCGGCGGCGCGATCCTCCTCTTGATCATCGTGGTGCACCAGGACGGCCTCGCCGAGTTCTTCACCCATGCGCTGCGGCCGATCTTCCTTCGACTGCATCTGATCGCGCGAGCACGCGACGACGCTCCGCTGCGCCCACTCGCCCCCGAGCCGGTTCCCCCCGCCGCGCTGACCGTTGCGGACCTCACGGTCCGCTTCGGCGGCGTGGTCGCGGTCGACGACGTGAGCTTCGACGTGCAACCCGGCGAGGTCGTCGGGCTCATCGGTCCCAATGGCGCCGGCAAGACGACGATCATCGACGCCGTCACCGGCTTCGTGAAGCCCACCGACGGGCGAATGACCCTCGGCGACAGTCCGATCACGAGATGGTCGCCGGCCAAGCGAGCCCGCAGCGGGTTGCGTCGTTCGTTCCAGTCCCTCGAGCTGTTCGACGACGTGAGCGTCGAGGAGAACATCCGCGCCGGCGCCGACGCCCCCACGCCGGCGTCATGGCTCACGGATCTGTTCTGGCCCGGCCGCCACGATCTGCCCTCGACGGCGGTCTCGGCGATCCAGGAGTTCGAGCTCGGTCCACACCTCCTCCAGAACCCGGACGAGCTGCCGTACGGACGCCGTCGCCTGGTGGGGATCGCGCGCGCCGTCGCGTCGGGGCCGTCGGTGATCATGCTCGACGAACCTGCAGCCGGCCTCGACGAGACCGAGAGCCGCGAGCTCGCCGCGCTGATCCGGCGCATGGCCGACGAACGGGGCATGGCGGTCCTGCTCGTCGAGCACGACGTCGATCTCGTGATGAACACCTGCGACCGGATCGTCGTGATCAACTTCGGGCGAGTGATCGCCGAGGGCACGCCTGCGGACGTCCGTGCGAATCCTGCGGTGCGCGACGCGTACCTCGGAAGCGGCGACGACGAGGGTGGACTCGCGGCCATGACGGGGCTCGCCGACGATCCCGCGGTGCGGACATGATCCCGACCGAGACCCCACTCATCGAGTGTCGCGGACTGTCCGCCGGGTACGGCGCACTCGCCGCGATCCGCGATGTCGACCTCCACGTGCAGGCCGGCGAGGTGGTCGCGCTCATCGGTCGCAACGGCGCCGGCAAGTCGTCGACGCTCTTGGCACTGTCCGGAGCCCTCTCGCCGATGAGCGGTGACGTGCGCTGGATGGGCGCTGTCACCACCGCGCCATTGCACACTCGGTGCAGAGCGGGCCTGAGCTATCTCACCGAAGAGCGCTCCATCATCATGAACATGAGCGCATCGGACAACCTGCGCCTCGGCGGCGTCACCAGCGACGACGCGGTGGCGCTGTTCCCCGAGCTCGCGCCTCTCCTGAAACGAACCGCCGGGCTCATGTCGGGCGGCGAGCAACAGATGCTCGCGTTGGCCCGCGCCCTCGGTCGCCATCCCCGCGTGCTGCTCGCCGACGAGCTGTCGCTGGGCCTCGCGCCGCTTGTCGTCACCCGACTGCTCGCAGGCATCCGCGAGGCAGCCGACGAAGGGGTCGGCATCCTCCTCGTGGAACAACACGTCCGCCAGGCGCTGCGCGTCGCGGATCGGGTGTACGTGATGGATCGCGGCGGCATCACCTTGAGCGGACCGGCCGCCGAGATCTCCGGGCAGCTCGACCAGATCGAGAGCACCTACTTGTCGTCGGCGGACACCGCCGACTTGGAGAACCTATGACCGATCCGGGCTTTCCCGTCTTCGACGCCGACAACCACCTCTACGAGAGCCCGGCGTGGCTCGAGTACCTCCCGAAGCGCTACGCACGCGACATCCAGTTCGTCGAGGTACGCGGGCGCACGCGACTCGCGATGAAGGGCAAGCTCACCGAGTTCATCCCGAACCCGACCTTTGACCGCGTCGCGCGTCCGGGGGCGCACATTCCCTACTACTCCGGCAGCAACCCGGAGGGCCTGACCCTGCGCGAGATGACCGGCCAGCCGATCGAGTGCCTCCCCGCGTTCCGGGAGCCCGGCGCGCGAGTCGAGCTGCTCGACGAGCTCGGTGTTCAGCGGGCGCTGATGTTCCCGACCATCGCCAACCTCGTCGAGTACACGGTCGCCGACGACCCCGACCTCACTCACGCGGCGATCCATGCCATCAACCACTGGCTCCACGACCAGTGGACCTACGACTACGCATCCCGGATCTTCGCCACCCCGGTGATCACCCTGCCGATCCTCGACGAAGCGATCACCGAGCTCGAGTGGGTGCTCGAGCGCGGCGCCAAGATCATCCTCGTCCGTCCCGCGCCGGCGAACGGTCTGCGCGGACCCCGATCGATCGCGCTGCCGGAGTTCGACCCGTTCTGGGCTCGGGTGCAAGAGGCGGGCATCCCCGTCGCGATGCACGCGTCGTTTCCACCGCTCACTTCCTACTACGAGACGTGGGAACCCGGGAACAGCGACAGCGCGTTCAAGCCGAGCCCGCTCAAGGAGCTGCTGCTGCAGCACCGAGAGATCGAGGACGCCATCGCCGCCATGATCTGTGAGGGAGCGCTCTCGCGCTTCCCGGACCTGCGCGTATTGAGCGTCGAGAACGGGGCCGCATGGGTCGGCCACCTGCAACACCAGCTCGACTCCGCGTACCGGAAGATGCCCCAGGAGTTCACCGAGCATCCCGTCGAGGTCTTCCGGCGCAACGTGTACGTCAACCCGTTCTGGGAAGACAGCGTGGCCGACGTAATCGCGAAGTGTGGTCTCGACCACGTGCTCTTCGGCTCCGACTATCCGCACCCCGAGGGTCTTGCGGCACCGCTCGACTACCTCGACACGCTCCGTTCCGAACACCTCGACGACGCCACCATCCGTCAGGTGATGAGCGCGAACGCGCACACCCTGCTCGGCCTGCCCGCCGCGGCGTGACGCGACTCGACGGCAAGGTCGAAGATGCGACCGCCACGGAAGCGCAGCTTCAGATCGTGAGACCTGGAGCTCTCGTTGCGAAGAGCTGCTTCGCGAACAGGTCGCCGAGCTTGGCCGCCTCCCAGCGCTTGCCTGCGGCGCTGATCGAGCGCACGACGTGCCACCCCTCGACGACGGCGAGCTCCTCACGGACACAGCGGATCACCTGACCGCTCACATGGCCCGCTTCGGGGCTGGCCAACCAGGCGACCACCGGGCTGGAGTTCGACGGGTCCATCGGATCGAAGTCGTCGGGATCACGCTCATCGGCCTCCAGCGGGCTGCCGTCGAATCCGGCGCTGCCGGCCGACAGGCGGGTGACGCCGCCCGGGCTGATGGCGTTGACCGTGACGCCGATGCCGGCCAGCTCCAGGCTCGCCGTCAGAGTGAGGCCCACGAGCGCGGCCTTGGCGGCGGAATAGTTCGTCTGACCGAAATTGCCGAGCAGCCCCGCACCCGACGTCGTGTTGATGACGCGTCCATAGACCTGGCCGAGACCGCCCTCCTTCGCCTGCTTCCGCCACTGGCGGGCGGCGGCGCGGGTGGTCAGCCACGAGCCGCGGACGTGGACGCGCATCACCAGGTCGAAGTCGTCCGCGGACATGTTCCAGATGGCTCGGTCGCGAACGATCCCGGCGTTGTTGACCACGATGTCGAGGCGGCCGAAGTCGCTGAAGGCGCGGTCCACCATGGCGGTGGCCTGGTCCTCGTCTCCGACGTCTCCGAAGTCGGCGATCGCCTTACCGCCCCGTTCGTTGATGACGGCAACGACGTGCTCCGCGTCGCGACCCTTGCCCTCGCCGTGGACCGAACTGCCCAGGTCGTTGACCACGACCGTGGCGCCCTGCGCCGCGAGTTCCAGGGCGTGTCCTCGGCCGATGCCGTGTCCGGCGCCGGTCACCAGCGCGATCTTTCCGTCAAGCAAGCCAGTCACTCTTCGTCTCCTTCTGATCGCCGGGCCGGATCGTGTCAGTCATCGCAGCCATCCTGAGGAGTACTGGGCCTCTTGTGCTCGCTTGATGCCCGCGACTCCCTCGGTCTGGCGAATGTCCGTGAAGCTTCGACCATCTGGAGCAGTTGCGCGAGCGCTGTTGGCTTGAGTCAGGGCATCGTGGGGGAGGGCGACGAGCCGTGCGGCCGCGTCCCCCGACGCATCGGCGACTGCATCGACCGTTCGCTTGTTCAGTACGACGGCTTCGCGCGGAAGCCGGGCGATCCGCTGGCACAAGTCTCTCGCTCGGCCGAGGAGCTCCTCCTCAGGCTCCACGCTGAGGACCAAGCCGATGCTCCGCGCCTGATGGGCGTCGATCAACTCGCCCGTCGTGATCAGGAATTTTGCCCACTGGCGGCCAACCGTGGTGACCAACGGACTCACTCCGTCAAGACCCATGCGGCCCTCCGGGAATCCCAAGCGGGCAGTGTCGGCCGCGACGACGAAGTCGCAGGCGGCGACGAGCTGCATCGCCGCCCCGAGGCAGTACCCGTGCACCGCCGCCACCACCGGAAGGGTCGCCCCGCGAATTCGATCGTGGAACCGCCCCACACGCTCGAGGAACTGGTTGTGCTCGAACGGTGTCTCCCGCGGCGCGTTCCCGGCCAGGTCGCCTCCGGCGGAGAACGCTCTTCCCGCCCCCCTGATCAGCACGCATCCGATCGCCTCATCGGCCTCTGCGT
Source organism: uncultured Actinomycetes bacterium (assembly GCA_963720785.1). Taxonomy (GTDB): domain Bacteria; phylum Actinomycetota; class Acidimicrobiia; order IMCC26256; family DASPTH01; genus CAVRGQ01. The sequence continues at coordinate 856,413 of CAVRGQ010000009.1, read as the reverse complement.
CGGCGATCGCCCAAAGGATCTGATCCCGCGTCCCACCATCGCGGGCAGAGATCGGGTTGAGCCGATCAGGTCGGTCCAACGTCACCTCGGCCACTCCGTTGGCCTTCTCGTAGCTGATCTCGTCGAGATGCACCGACCGTTCGCTCCCTCAGGTGATTGCACGTCGTGACGAATCGCACTGCGACGGGTCCGGCACCGCAAGCTGATCCGCCGCGGCTCGCCAAGCGGCGACTCCCTGAGGGGCCACCGGTAGTGAGCGCAGGTCGTGAAAGAGCGCCTTGGGGCTGTATTCGTGCTTCGATCCCGGAACCAGATCGATGCGAGGTGTCAGCGCACAGAGCAACTCGAGGGCGACCCGGATCTCGAGGCGCGCCAGCGGTGCGCCCAGGCAGAGATGGGGGCCTCGGCCAAACGCCAGATGGCGTTCGGCTCCTTGGCGATCCACCCGGAAGTCGTCGGCATCGGCTCCGAATTGCACAGGATCGTGATTTGCGGATGCGAAGCACATCATGATCGGGGAACCAGCGGGAACGTCGAAGTCGCCGACCTTCGTGTCGACCTTGGCAACCCGACGGTGGCTCAGCACGCTGCCGTCGAAACGCAGGATCTCCTCGGTCGCGTCCGGTATCAGCTCGGGTTCAGCCAGGAGCCGCTCCCACTGGTCGCGGTTCCGGAGGAGCGCCAAGAGGCCATTGCTCAACGAACTGGATGTCGTCTCCTGACTTGCCAGTGCCATCGAGTAGATGATGTTGACGATGTCGGCCTCGTTCAGCTGCTCCGGCCTCTCGCGCGAGAGGCGGATCAGGTCGCTCGTGAGGTCCTCGTGCGGTTCCGCGTCACGGGCTGCGACGTGGCCCTCCACATATTTCCACATGGAGAGCACAGCCTCGGCGGCCGCGACCTGGTCTTCCTCGGGCGTTCGACCGTAGGTCAACCGCGCGCGGGTATCACCCCACTCCTTCAGGATGTCGGAATCAGACGCGGGAAAGCCGAGCAGGTTGAACCCAGCGAAGCTGGCAAGAGGGAACGAGAACCTCTCCACGAAGTCGATGACGGGTTCATCTCGAAAACCAAGGATGAGGTCCTTCGCGTACGCGCGAAGGCCTGCTTCCAGTGACCGGAGTCGGCTGGGCGTCATCACCGACAGGACGGCCTTGCGCATCGGGGCGTGACGCGGGGGATCGGCGTTGTTGAGCGTCGGAACCCGGGTGAAGCCGTTGTCGAGGACCCGTTGTGCTGCCGGACAGAGTTGCACGAGCGGCGAGGAGGCGTTCGCAGCCGACCAGGTGGTGCGATCCATGAGGATCTTCTCGACGTCCTCGTATCGCGTGACGATGTAGTGGCCGAGGGCAGGGAGGAAGAAGATGGGCTCTGCCGACCGGAGTCGTTCCAGCGAAGGGAACGGATCCTCGAGGACCGCCGGATCCAGCGGGTCGAAGCCGACAGCGACCGGACATTCGGGCATGTCAGACGCCGAGGATCATGGTGCCGTTCGAGCAGAACCACCCACCCGTGCCGCTCACGCACGCCAACCGTGCGTCGGGAACCTGCCGTTCGCCGCACTCACCGCGCAGTTGACGGGTCGCCTCGACGAGCAGGAACAGGCCTCGCTGACCCGGATGGCAGGCAGACAGGCCGCCGCCGTCGGTGTTCGTCGGCAACGCGCCGCCGACCCGCAGCCGTCCGTCTTCCACGAACGGGCCACCTTCACCCTTGGCGCAGAACCCGAGATCCTCGAGCGTGATCAGCAGCATGTAGGTGAAGGCGTCGTAGAGCTCGCACACGTCGATCTCGGCAGGCGTCACGCCCGCCCGGGCGAAGGCGAGCGAACCGGCGACCGCCGCCGGACCGGTCGTGAAGTCGGGCCACTGGCTCATGGACACATGGGAGCCGTGCTCGCCCGTGCCCAGCACCCACACGGGCGGCTTGGCCAGGTCCGCGACCCGGTCCTCGGCTACCAGCACTGCCGCGGCGCCGCCGTCGGAGCGGATGCAGCACTGCAGCTTCGTGAACGGGTCGGCGATCATCGGGCCCGACAGCACGTCGTCGACCGTGATCGGGTCGCGGAACGACGCTTCCTCGTTCGGACCGGCGTTGGCCCGGGCCGACACTGCGACCTCGGCCAGCTGTTCCAGCGTGGTCCCGAACTCGTGCATGTGGCGGCGGGCGGCCATGGCGTACTTGGAGATCAGCGTGTGGCCGTACGGGACCTCCCACTGCAGCGGGCCGCGCGAGCCCCAGTCGAGCGACGCGGTGCGCAATTTGTTGCGGAGGTCGGAACGAGCGGTCGAGCCGTACGTCAGCAGCACGACGTCGGCGTGACCCTCGGCGATGGCGTCCACCGCATGGGCCGCCATCACCTCCCACGCCGCGCCGCCGACCGAGGTCGAGTCGATCCACCGCGGCTGCAGCCCCAGATATTCGCTCACGTCGATCGGTGCCATCGTGCCGAGCGCGGTCGATGCGACACCGTCGACGTCGTCTCGCGTGAGCCCGGCGTCGGCCAACGCCGCACGACTCGACCGCGCGACGAGCTCGAAGGGTGTCGACGGCCCGGTCCCGCCCAGCGCGACTCCCGCGATCGCCACCCGCCGCGCCATCAGACCGCCGCGGGGAGACGGATGCGCCGCGACCGTGCGTCGGCTTGGGAGGCAGTCACGGAGATCGATCGTAACGATGCCTTCATTTCGGCCTGATGTCACATCCGGCGTCGACCTGACCTGTGATCGACACGTCGCAGGCGGTGACAGTCGCGCGCCCTCGAGCCCGCGCCACGGGTTGGGGCTGACGAGGTGCACGGCGCGCCCGGCCTCGGCCATCGGCAGCACCGCGTTGGTTCGACAGGCCCAGCTTCTCGTTGGCGCCGACGACGGCAACCGTCACCGGCGACAGCAGGCGGACGAGGTTGTCTCGGGAGGACGGAGTCATGCGTTCGTGCTCAGCTGCCCGCGCAGCTCACGCTTGAGTACCTTGCCGTAGGCATTGCGCGGCAGCGTCTCGACTTGTTCCCAACGTCGTGGGATCTTGTAGCCCGCCAGCGCGGCGCGGCAGTGCGCTTCGAGCGCGGCGGTGTCGAGCCGCGAACCGTCGCCGGCGCCGGGGACGACGACGGCGACGACCAGCTCGCCCCACAAGTCGTCGGGGACGCCGACCACGGCGACATCGGCCACGTCGGGATGGGCGCTCAGCACTTGCTCGACCTCGACCGCGTACACATTGGAGCCACCCGAGATGATCATGTCCTTGGTGCGGTCGAGGAGGTAGAGCAGACCGTCGTCGGTGATGCGCCCGAGGTCGCCGGTGTGGAGCCAGCCGTCGTGAAGCGTCTCGGCGGAGGCCTCGGGTCGGTTCCAGTAGCCGCTCATCACCGATAAACCGCGCACGACGACCTCGCCGACGCTGTCGGGCGGTGTGAGCTCGCCGTTCTCGTTCATGATCCGCACGTCGACGCCTGGACGGGCGCGGCCGGCCGAGCCGAGCGCGTCCGGGCGATGGTCCTGGCGACGGAGAACGGTGGCGGTCATCGGCGTCTCGCCCTGTCCGTAGAGCTGCACGAAGACCGGCCCGAACCGATCGAGGGCTCGCTGCATGGCCGCCGGCGTCATGGGTGCACCGCCGTAGACGACGTACTCGAGCGTCGGGAGGACGACGTCGGCGGGCGCGGCGTCCGTGAGCATGACGATCTGCGTCGGCACCATCCAGGTGTTGGTGACTCCGTGCTCTTCGACCAGCGCGAGCACGCCGGCCGGGTCGAAGCTCGGGGTCGGCGTGATGACCTGGTGGGCGGCGCGGGCGGTGGCTGCGATGGCGTGGAACCCCGCTCCGTGGCTGAGGGGCGCGGCGTGCAGCGTCACGTCGGTCTCGTCGAGCGGCGTGAGGTCGGCCAGCCACGACACCGTCACGAAATACAGGACCGCGTGCGACAGCATCGCTCCCTTCGGATGTCCGGTGGTGCCCGACGTGTAGAAGATCCAGGCGACGTCGCTGGGGTCGACGTCCGCCTCGTCGGGCGGGGTCGGACCCTCGAGGCGGTCGACGCCGACGACACCCACCGTGGCGTTCCCGCTCGCGCCCGCTGCTGCCGTGGCCGTCTGCTCGTGGGCGTCGTCGGTGAGAACGACCGTGGCGCCGGCGTCACCGACCACGAACGCCAGCTCGTCGGTGGTCAGGCGCGCGTTGCACGGGACGACGGTGGCGCCCGACCTCCATGTGGCGAACATGGCGACGAGGTACTCGAGGCGGTTGTCCATGAACAGCGCGACGCGCGTGTCGCGTCCCGCGCCGACGGACCGCAGCCACCCGTCCATCGTCGCCACTCGGCGGTCGAGCTCGGCGTAGTCGATCGTCGTGTCCCGCCACGTCACCGCGGGTCGCCCAGGGAAGCACGCGGCAGCATGGCGGAGGAGGCCGGCGAGGTTCATGGCGTAGACGCTAGTGTCAGATTCTGTGACAGTCGACGGTGTGCGCTTCGAGACGACCGGCGCGGTGGCAGTGGTGACGCTCGACCGCCCCGCCCGCCGCAATGCCATCGACGTCGATTCCTGCAACGCGCTGCGGATGTTCCTGCAGCGGGCCGATGCGGACCACACCCTGCGGGCCATCGTCCTGGCGGGGAACCAGCGCGACTTCTGCACGGGCGCGGACATCACCGCCGGTCCTGACGCCGCGAAGGATCTCGCTCCTATCGACTACCGCTATCTCACCGTCGACTACCAACGCTTGTTCCAGCAGCTGTGGGAGACCGAGACACCCGTGGTCTCAGCGGTCACCGGCACGGTCGCCGGCGCCGGGTGGATGCTGGCGCTCCTCGCCGACCTCGTCGTCGCGGCGGAGGGCGCCCGGTGGACGCACGTGTTCACCCGGCGCGGCATGGTCCCGCATGCCGGCGACCCCTACTTCCTACCGCGGATCATTCCGTTCCACCGCCTCAACGAGATCGCCATGCTCAGCGAACCGGTGATGTCGGAGACGCTGGCGTCGTGGGGCGTCGTGAACCGCTGCGTCCCGGCCGCGGACGTCGTGGCGACCGCGACCGAGCTGGCGGTGCGGTTGGCAGCGGGACCGACCCGGGCGCTGGGCATGACCAAGCGCCTCTATCGACGCTCGCTCGACAGCGACATGCTCACCGCTTTCGAAGAAGAACGCGCTGCCCAGGCGCTGATCTCGACGACGCGCAACCGGCGCGAGGGCGTGCAGGCGTTGGTGGAACAGCGCCCCGCGGAGTTCACCGGCGATTGACGCTGCGCCGACGCGGACAGACGCGTCGAAGCGGTCAGAGCTGACGGGCGGCGAAGCGGGCCAGCAGACTCGCGCCCGCACAGCGGAACCGGTAGCTCGCGAGCGCGGGCACGAGGATGCCCTCGTGCGGTCCGAGCTCGCCCAGCGGCCGGCCGCCCTCGCCGAAGAAGGACACGTGGCCTTGGAGCACGAGCCAGATCGCGTCGTCGGGATGGGCGTGCATGCCGTCCTCGCCGCCGCCGTCGGCGAAGGCGCGGACATAGAGCGACAACGCCGTCGACCGTGCGAGCGGTTGGACACGGAGGTCGTGCTCCGTCTCCTCCGGCGCGCCGATGGTGAACACCTGGAACGGCCCCAGCTCGATGGTCGCGCTCGGGTTCAGCGGCACGTCCCAGGCCAGCCGGTCGGCGATGACGCCGTAGTTCTTCTCGCTCACACCCGCTCCACCCAAGTGGTGAGGGCGTCGAGGGCGCGGTCCAGCAGGTCGGGCTGCCCCTCGAAGGAGTGGGCGGCGCCCTCGATCTCGACGATGTCCCGCTCCGCCTTCACGGACCACTGGTCGAGCGACGAGCGGACGGAGCAGCACCGACCGATCCCCGCAGGCAGGCGATTGGCGGTCGCCGGTGGGCCCCACAGCGTCGCCCCGACTTCACGGTCGCTCGGGGTCGATCGTGCCGTCGAGCAAGCGGAGGTCCGCCCCGATCGCCGGCCCGTGAAGCGCAGCCGCGCCAGTTGGCGGCCGAGCGACCGCTTCAAGGGTGCCCGGAACACGAGTCGCAGCAGCGGGTTCGCGTACCGAGCGAGCGTCGCGCGGGGCGCGGCGTCCTCCACCGCTGGTTGGTCAGCCATCGGAGCCATGATGATCCGCGCGCACATGTCGCCCCCATGTCGATGGTGTCCCATCCGGGACCGGCTCGATGTTGCGCCTCTACGGTTTTCGCGGTCGGCACACCGCGGAGGTCCGCCCATGGCTCGAGTCGAGCCGATCCCGTACGAAGACCTCGACGACGACACGCGTGCGCGCATCGAGGCCGGCCGCGCCACCGGCATGTACACGACGGCGCTGCCCCTGCAGATCGTCGCCCATAGCAAGGTGGCGCTCCGGGCGATGGATGAGAGCTACAAGGCGCAATTCCGTTGCGGCGCGCTCGACGACCGGCTCCACGAGCTCGTCCGGCTCCGGAGCGCGCAGCTCGGCGCGTGCGAGCCGTGTTCGATGTCTCGCAAGGACACAACCGTCACCGAGGACCAGGTCGCATGCCTCGTCGATCCCGACCCGTCCGTGTTCAGCCGGCGTGAAGTGCTCGCCCTACAGTTCGTCGACGTCCTCGCGACCGATCATCACGCCGTCGACGACGACACCTTCCGCCAGCTCGCGACCGAGTTCAGCGCCGAGGAGATCGTCGAGCTGGGGTGGATCTGCGCCAGCGCGATCGCCGTGCACCGGTTCATGCACGTCCTCGACGTGCTCGGTGATGGCGAACCCATCGTGCGCGCGTGAGTACGACGCGTTCGTCTGCGAGGTCTTGCGGCACGGATATTGTGCTCTGTCGGAGGTGGGCAATGAATGTCGCGGTGCTACCGATACCCGATACGCCAACCTTGATGACGCGCCACACACCACCAAAGCTGTTGATGCCGTTCCCCGTGGCCTGGCCAGCACCGCTGTCGCCCACGTACCGATCGCGAACTCGACGCCGAAGCGCGCGGCCGGGGCGGAAGGGCTCGCGGTCACAGCCGCGTGGCAGGTGACCGAACGTTCGCTTCCGCTCTCGGTCAAGCGTTCCTGCACATTCATGTGCTCATTCGCACCAGCGCCAACCTCGGCGCGCAGATCAAGGAACTACGTGCCCTTGCCATCGGGCTCGGGTTCGGTCACTCGCTCAAACTCGTCGCTGCAGAACCTCGTCACGCCGCCTATGCCGCCAAGTACGCGCCCGGATCCGTTGACGAGCGCCACCAGGTCGAATGGATCGTCGACGGCGTCGTAGTCCGTGGAGCGCCACGCATGCGTACCTGGACGTGCTCCCGAAAGTGCGGCGAAACCATGAGGGACATCAAGCAAGCCGAGATCGCCGACACCGGAACCGACGACGAGACAGGGAAGGGCGAGGGGTCAGGACGGCAGCCGAACCCCTCGCCCGTCCCGTCCCCTACGGGGCGAGGCTGAGCAGGATACCCGGCACGAGCGCCCGGGCACTCGCCGACCTGTCGGCGACCGCCCGGGCGACGCGGCGGATCGCTCAGCTGCTGGTGCGGTAGTCGCCGAAGGTCGAGTCCCGCTCGGTGAGTGCGCTGGTCAGCCCCCGCGCTGGATGTTCGCGACGAAGTCGGCCATGGCCTGGGTGTACGTGCCGAGGCCGCACAGCTCGGTGCCGGCGCGGATGCCGCTGCGCATCCCCATGTAGTCCATCTGGCGGTGGACGACCCGCTTGTTGAGCTGCACCACTTCGGGCGGCAGGGCGGCGATCCGCGACGCGTACTTCACGGTTTCGTCGTCGAGTTGCTCGGCGGGGAAGCACTTGTTGGCCCAGCCCTCGGCCACCGCCTCCACACCGCTGATCGAGTCACCGGTGACCATCATGTCCATGGCTCGGCGCATGCCCAGGAACCACGCGTGGAAGTGCATGTCGGGCACGCCGAAGCGCACGGCCGGATAGCCCATCTGGGCGTCCTCGGCGATGGTCACCAGGTCGCAGCCGGTGGCCAGCTCGCTGCCGCCGGCGAGGCAGAACCCGTGCACCTGGGCGATCACCGGCTTGGCGAGATCCCAGATGCCCATCCAGCCCTCGGTGACGTGACGGGGCCACTGGCCCGCGCCCCCGGGTGTGTAGAAGGGGAGCTCGTGGCCCTCGTTGCCGTCGGCCAGGTCGTAGCCGGCCGAGAACGACGGGCCGGCGCCCCGGACGATCTGCACGTGGACGTTCTCGTCCTGGTCGCCCTCGACCAGTGCGTTCAGGATCGCTCCCCGAAGCGGGTGGTTCAGGGCGTTGCGCTTGTCCGGGCGGTTCATGGTGATCCGCTTGACGTGCGGCGCGGGCTCGTCGATGAGGACCCAGTCGGTCATGTCTTCCCCCTGTCGGTGATGTGTCGACCCGGAAGAAGATCAGTGTGCGGGGTCGGCGTCAAGCGTGGCGCACACGCGAGCCGACGAAGAACGGGCGACGGAAGGTCCGAGACTCCGTACACTCGCAACGCATCACGACTTCGGGGGACGACCATGCGTGAGGCCATTGCGGGACGCTACGTCGGGACCCGGGTCAACCGGGTGGAGGATCCCCGGCTGCTCACGGGTCATGGCCACTACGTCGACGACGTCGACGTACCGGGGATGGCGCACGCCGCGTTCGTGCGCAGTCCGCTGCCGCACGCCGAGATCCGGGGCATCGACGTGGCCGCAGCCCGCCGCGTGCCGGGGGTGTTCGCAGTCTTCACCGGTGCGGAGATGGCCGCGCTCACCAACCCGATGATCGGCATGCTGGCGCTCCCGGGGTTGTACAACCCGGTGTTCCACACGCTCGCCACCGACCGCGTGCGCTTCGTCGGTGACCCGGTCGCGCTGGTGATCGCCACGTCGCGGTACGTGGCGGAGGACGCGGCGAACCTGGTCGAAGTCGACTACGCGGAGCTCGAACCGGTCGCGACGATGGCGCACGCGTTCGACCGCACGCGCCCCGCGCTCTGGCCTGGTGCTGGCGGCAACGTGCTGTTCCGCACCCGCGACCGGTACGGTGACGTCGCCGGCGCGTTCTCCGGCGCGGATCGCGTGGTGCACGAGACCTTCGTGCAGCACCGGCACTCGAACCAGCCGATGGAAACGCGCGGGTGCGTCGCGGAGATCGACCCTGTGCGCGCCACGTTGGAGTTCCACGCGGCCACGCAGAACAGCCACGTCCTCAAGTGGTCACTCGGGTTGTTCACGGGGCGCCAGCCCGTGTGGCGCTCCGTCGTCGACATGGTGCGCCAGCGTGAACGCATGAAGGAGCTCGCGCACAACGTGGGCGCGTTCATGCAGGAGAACAAGGAAGCGCTGTCCTCCGACAACACGATGGGCAAGGAGATGGCGAAGTCCTTCGTGAAGGAGCCCAGCCGTGTCGCGCACCTCACCCGGTCGATGCTCGGCCTGCTCGCCAAGGATCCCGCCACCCTGCCGCGTGTCACCGCGCAGGACATCGGCGGCGCCTTCGGGGTGAAGGGCTCGGTCGGTCGCGAAGACGTCGCGGTGTGCGCGGCGGCGATGGCGCTCGGGCGCTCGGTGAAGTGGATCGAGGACCGCAACGAGCACCTGCTCGCCGGCGGTCAGGCCCGCGAGGAGACGGTGGCCGTCGACGCCGCGTTCCGGGCCGACGGCACGCTGCTCGGCCTCCGTTGCCGCCTCACGATGGATCAGGGTGCGTACCCCGCGTTCCCGTTCAGTGCGGCGATGTTCCCGCTCCTGATCCGCACGATGATCCCCGGGCCGTACCGCCTCCCTGCACTGGCCTTCGATTCCGTCGTCACCGCGTCGAACAAGGCCACCTACGTCGCGTACCGCGGCCCGTGGGCGGTGGAGACGTGGGTACGCGAGCGCATGCTCGACGTCGCGGCGCGCGAGCTCGGCATCGGTCGCGACGAGATCCGCCTGCGCAACATGATCGGGCCCGAGGAGCTGCCGACGACGATGCTGACGGGTCCCACCCTCGACGTGCGCATGTCGGCCCGCGCAACCTTGGAGCGCGCGTTGGCGTTGGCACAGTTCGACGACTGGGCCGACGAACAGGCGCGGGCGCGCGCCGAGGGTCGCATCCTGGGCCTCGGCTTCGCCACCTTCATCGAGGCGGCGCCCGGTCCGCCCGGCTTCACCGACCACGTGATGCCGGGCGGCGGCGCACTGCTCGCCGCGGAGCCCGCCCGTGCGGTCCTCGAGGCCGACGGCACCGTGTCGGTGCACACCCAGCAGATGCCGCACGGCCAGGGGCACGAGACCACGCTGGTGCAGGTGGCGGCCGACGAGCTCGGCGTGCCGATCGAGCAGGTGCGCCTCCGCTTCGGCGACACGTCGCGCACCCCGTTCGGGCTGATGGGCACCGGGGGCAGCCGCTCGGCGCCGATGGCGGGGGGCGCCGTGATGGCCTCGTCGCGCGAGCTACGCGCCCGCGTGATCGACCACGCGGCTGACCTCCTCGAGGCCCATCGCGACGACATCGTCATCACCGACGGGTCGATCCACGTGGCCGGTGTCCCGTCGGTGAGCATCTCGATGGCCGACGTCGCCCGCAAGGCGATCGCCGACGATCCCCCCGGGGTGCCGGGTGAGGCGATCCGCGTCGTCGGCGGTTGGGACGGCGGCGAAGGCGGTTGGGCGCAGGCCACCCACGTGTGCTGGGTCGAGGTCGATCTTGCCACCGGCAAGGTGCGTATCCCCCGCTACCTCGTCGTCGAGGACTGCGGCGAGTTGATCAACCCCGCGGTGGTCGACGGCCAGATCACCGGCGGAGTCGCGCAGGGGATCGGCGCGGTGCTCTACGAGCACTCGGCCTACGACGAGCGCGGCAACAACCAGGCCGGCACCTTCCTGGACTACCTGCTGCCCACCGCTTCGGAGATCCCCGACATCGAGATCCACCACCTCGAGACGCCGTCCGCCATCGAGGCGAACTACCGCGGCGTGGGTGAGGGCGGGATGATCGCCGCGCCCGCCGCGCTCACCAACGCCATCGAGGACGCGCTCGCGCACCTGGGTGTGCGGGTCACGGAGCAGCACCTGCCGCCGACGCGCATCCTCGAACTCGCCGGGGTGATCCACCCCGACGTGTGACCGCCCGATCGTGGGTGGCTGACGCCAGGGTCGCGCGCGCTCAGCTGCCGAGCAGGTCCTCCTTGATGGTCACGTAGTTCGACTTCCTGCAGTCGAACGTGCCGGCCTTCGTGGGGTGGACACGGACGAACTTGCCGTTCTTCACCTGGATCAGCACGAAGCAGCTCGAGGTCTTCTTGTTCGCGATGTCGGTCGTCCCGATGATGCCGCCGGCGTCGAAGCTCGTCAGCTGCTTCAGGCCGTCGAGCAGGTTCTGGCGGGTGACCCCGTTGACGCCCTTTTCGGCAACGACGTCGTTCATGACCTGTTGGAACGCGAGCCCCGCGACGTAGGAGTACACGCCGAGACCGGTCGTCTTCGAAGGGCCGATGTTCTTGACCATCGTGGCCAGTGCCTTGTTCGATTTCGCCTCGCCGAACGGCAGGTACGCCAACCACATGTACGTGCCCTCGGTGACGCTGCCCCCGGTCTCGATGTACTTCTGGTCGTAACACGCGCCCGTGCACTGCCAGGTGATCTTCGACGCGTCGAGGTTCTGCAGCGCCGCCTCCTGCTGCAGCTCGAGCATCTGGGAGTACGCGAGGCCGTCGAACGCGTAGTTCGAGCCGTCGGTCTTCATCTGCTGCACGACCGGGGTGTACGCGCTCTGCGGGTCACGGCCCGACTTGGTGACCTCCTGGTCCTTCTTGATGCCGGCGTGGACGTTCACGTCGGTCTGCACCTTGATGCCGCGGTACGCGTCCTTGGTGTCGCCGGGGAGCACGAACGCTCCGTGCAGGTTCTTGTCGACGTTCGCGAGCAGCCACTTCGCCGCGCCCTGCTGCCCTTGGTAGGTCTGCGGGGCGGAGTCGGCGGTGTCGCACAGCAACTGCGGCGGCTGCGCCGGGAACGACACGCTGGCGCACTGGTGGGCCACCCCGGTCACGATGCCGCCGATCTCGGGCAGGCCCACGGGCTGGCCGGCCTGGTTCGCGCAGTCCACCTCGTCGTCGACGCTGGTCAGGAACAACGTGGCGCTGCCGACCACCGCGAAGTCGGTCTGGCAGGCCTTGATCATCGCGTTCCGCGACTCGTTCGGGTTGAGCTTCGAGTCGTAGAAGTCCACCACGACCTTGCGCCCACCGATGCCGCCCTGCTGGTTGATGGTCTTCGCGACGCCGTACACCGCGTCGACCGAGCCCTGGAACAGACCGGGCTGGAACGGGTTCTCGACGTCGGCGATCACGCCGATGCGGATCTCCGTGGCGCTGACGCCCACGTCGGTCGCCGACGGCTTCTCCTTCGCGTCCTTCACGTCCTTCGCCGCCGTCGCGTGGTCGCGCCGGCCAGGCCGCCGGACAACGCGAGGCCGAGGACAACGAGCACGATCGCGCCAGCGGTGCCGAGTCGCTTCACCAGTTCTCCCCTGTTGTGGATCAACCTGTGCCACCCCATCGGTGGCCCCAGTAGCTCACCGCGGTGATCTCCGTCGCGACCCACGTGGTGGGATCGACGCATCGCCCGCCGGTGCCGTACTCGACGTCGAACCCGCCGGGCGTCCCCACGTAGAACGACACCATGTGGTCGTTGGTGTGGCGGCCGAGCGTCGCCGACAACGGGACCTCGAGGTCGCGGCAGCGGTCGAGCGCCCGCCCCACCGCGTCGAGGTCGTCCACCTCCACCATGAGGTGCACGATGCCGCCGGGCGCCGGGCCCTCCAACATGGCGAGGCTGTGGTGCCGGGGGTTGCAGCCGAGGAAGCGGATCCAGGCGTCGGCGCCGTCGGCGCCCATGCCCGGCAGGCGCATCGAGTCCCGGTGCTGGAACCCGAGGATCCCCTCGTAGAACTCCATCGCCGCGGCCATCGCGGGCTCGGGCAGGACCACGTGACCGAGCCCGAGGTCCCCGGCCACGAACCGCGTGTTGGCGCGCGACGCCAGCGGTCGGTGATCGAGCGCCGGCCCCGCGTAGATCTCCAATTCGGTGCCACCGGGATCGCACACGTGCACCAGTGCCTCGACGCGACGGTCCGCCAGTTCCTCCGCCGTCGCCTCGCGCACCGCGACGCCCGCGGCGTCGAGCGCAGCGGTGACCCGCGCCAGCGCGCGCAGTCCGGCCGCCTCCCAACCAACTGCCGCGAGCCGGTCGCCGTCGGCGGCGGTCACGACGAGCCGGGTCGCGCGCTCGTCGATGCGCGGCGCGCAGCTCGGTGTCCCCGTCGCGGGTCACCTCCATGTCGAGCCCGTCGCGCAGGAACCGCTCCCACGCGTCGAGATCGGTCGCCTCGAGTCGCAGGTAGCCGAGGGCGTGGATGTCCATGTGTTCTCCCGTTCGGTGCACCCGCCACTCTGACGGCTGCCGGCGCGCCCGTCCCGTTCCGGTCCCGGACAACGGAATCCGTCCGCGACGGCGGGTCAGCTCTCCGACACCAGCCGGTCGCCGGGGAGCTCGCCGTCGCCGTAGAGGCGCGCCTGGAATCGTCGCATCCCCGCCAGCCACCGGTCGATGTCGCCCGCCTTCTGCGCGACGTAGGTGGCGACCTCGGGGTGGGGCAGCACCCAGAACTGCTCGGCCGCGATCGCCGCGACGCACTGGCGGGCGACGTCGTCGGGCTCGAGCACCGCATCCGCCGACGACACGCCGAGCGGTCCGTGCGCCGTCGGGTCGGCCACGCGCGCGTCGGGGCTGTTCGCGGTGATGTTGGTCCGCACCGCCTGCGGGCACAGGACCGAGACCCGGATCCCCTGGTGGTGGTGGGTGATCGCGAGCCATTCGGCGAGCGCCACCGCGGCGTGCTTGGTGATCGTGTAGCCCATCGAACCCACCTGGGTGAGCAGCCCGGCCGCCGACGCGGTGTTGAGCAGGTAGCCGCCGCCGCGGTCGATCATCGACGGCAGCACGGCGCGCGCCGCGTACACGTGGGCGAGCACGTGCACCTCCCACAGGGCCTGCAGGATCTCGTCGGGCTCCTCGACCCCGCCCTGGGTCACGAAGCCGGCATTGGAGCAGAACAGATCAACGGGGCCGTGCGCCGCTTCCGTCGCGTCGACCAGGTCGACGATGGCGGCCTCGTCGCGCACGTCGAGTTCGAACGCGCTCCCCCCGATCGACGCCGCGACCGACTTCGCGGCGTCGGCATCTCGGTCGGCCACGACGACGTGGTGGGCACCGTGGTCCCTCGCGGCCCGCGCGAGCGCCGCGCCGATGCCGGAGCCACCGCCGGTGACGACGACGATCTTGTCGACCAGCTCCATGACCTACTGCCCGGCCCGACCGGCGGCCCGGATCGCCTCGACCAGGTGCTGCGGGTCGTAGGGCGCGGCGGGCCCCGGCCGATAGGTGACGGCGACGAGTCGACCGGAATACGGGAACGAACGGTGCCGCTCGTACACGTCCCAGTCGACCGGTGAGCGACGGTCGATCCCGACGTCGATGCCCTGGAACGGGGCGAAGCCCAGCAACATGTCGGCGCCGGGCATGGCGGCCACCGCGCGCCCGTCGACCGCGAGCTCGAAGTCCCACGTGAAGCCGGCACCGGCAACCGCGCGCAGGCTCACCGTGTGCGACCCGGCAGCGAGGCGACCGCCGCCGAGCCGGTGCACGTCGCCGTAGTGGTTGTACGTGAAGCGCAGCTCCCCGCCGTCGACGGAGATCGCGTAACCACCGCCCTGGTCGCCGTGGGCCACGAGCACGCCCTCGTCGTCGGCACCGTGCTCGAGCTCGACGTCGATGGTGAAGTCGCGGAAGGCGATGAGCTGCTGCGACCGGTACCGCTCCAGGGTCGGCGTGCCGGGGAGGAGACGGACCTCCCGGTGGAAGGACGCGTCGTCGGGGCGGCGCAGCAGCTGGAGCAGCCCGGTGCCGTCGTCGAGGGGGAACACCTGGTTGTCGCACGCGGCCGACTCCCATGCAGCCGCGAGCTCGCGCACCTTGTCGGGACGCGCGGTGGCGAGGTCGACGACCTCGGTCGGGTCCGTCGCGAGGTCGTACAGCTCCCACTCGGTGTCGTCATAGGGCGCGCCGCGCTGGTGGAGCGCCACCAGCTTCCAGCCGTCGCGGTAGAAGCTCCGGTTCCCGAAGCACTCCGAGTACTGCTCGAGGTGGGTGCTCTCCGCGGCGCCGTGCGCGAGGGCGGCCGCGAAGCTGGCGCCGTCACGGCCCTCGCGCGGCGCCAGCCCGACCAGATCGAGGATCGTGGGGTGCAGGTCGGTCACGTACTGGTACTGGTGGCGGAACGTGCCGCGGTCGTCGGCGGGGATGCCCGCCGGCCACGACACGACCAGCGGCACGCGCACGCCACCCGCATGGGTCGTCGACTTGTACAGGCGGAACGGCGTGTTCGACGCCATCCCCCAGCCACGCGGGTAGTGCACGAGGGTCTGCGGACCACCGATCAGCTCGGGATCGCGCTCGACGTCGAGGTTCCACCCCGTCATCCCGCCGAAGCCCCCGAAGCGCTTGAAGTAGCTGCGTGACCCGGTGGGCCCGCCTTCCTCGGTGGCGCCGTTGTCGGAGGTGAAGATCACGATGGTGTTGTCGAGGTCGCCGAGTGCCTCGATGGTGTCGAGCAGGCGCGCGAGGTTCTGGTCGACGTTGTCGACCATCGCCGCGTAGACCTCCATGTAGCGGGCAAACAGCGCGCGGTCCTCGTCGTCGTGGTCGGACCAGGCCTGCACGTCGTGGCCGGCCTCGTGGTTGCGGGGTGGCAGGGCGGTCCCGGCCGGGAAGAGCCCGAGCTCCAGCTGCCGCGCGAAGCGGGCCTCGCGGATCGCGTCCCAGCCCGCGTCGTAGCGACCGCGGTGACGTGCGAGGTCGGACGCCTTGGCGTGGAGCGGGCCGTGCACCGCCGCATGGGCGAAGTAGAGGAAGAACGGCCGCGTCGCGTCGTGGGCGCGCAGCTCCTTCAGGTACCGGATCGCCTGGTCGGTGATGTCGTCGGTGAAGTAGTACCCGTCGGGGTACTCGTCGACGTCGACCGGAGAGTTGTCGCGCACCAGTGCATGGGGCTGGTGGAGGTTCGTCCAGCCCTCGAGCACGCCGTAGTAGCGCTCGAACCCGCGCTGGAGCGGCCACGAATCGCGCGGCGCGGCGCCGTGCATGGCGCTGTCACGCGTGAGGTGCCACTTGCCGACCGCGTACGTCGCATACCCCGCGCTGCCCAGCGCTTCGGGCAGTGTCTCGATCTCGGGGTCGATCTCCATCGTCCAACCGGGGAAGCCGGGATCGAAGTTCGCGACGCCGGCGAACCCCACGCGGTGCGGGTTCATGCCGGTCTGGATCGCCGCGCGTGAGGGCGAGCACAGCGGAGACGTGTGGTAGTTCGTGAACCGGATGCCGTCGGCGGCGAGCCGGTCGACCGTCGGCGTCGCGATCTCCGACCCGTAGGGCCCGATGTCGCTGAACCCCATGTCGTCGAGCAGGACGAGCACGACGTTCGGGCTCCGCTCCGGGGCCCGGACGGGCGGCGGCCACCAGGGTGTGGACTCGCCCGCGGTGCGACCGACCACACCGTCGAAGCGCCGGTCGCCGTTCGTCATGCTCGGAGGTCTCCTGGTGTCGCCGACCCGCACCGGCGTGCGGGCGCCGCGACGCTACGACGAGCGGCGACCCGCCGTCCCGACGCGGTACCGCTGGGCGGGACGCGTCCCCAGTCCGCGCGGCCGCCGTTCAGCTGCGCGGGAAGCGGTCGTTCCAGATCGCGGTGGCGGTGTTGCGGACCAGCGGCGCCACCGCATGGAGGTCGATGCGGGCCACCGGCCCGGTCACCGACACCGCCGCGATGGCCCGTCCGCCACTGCGCAGCGGCGCGGCCACGCAGGCCAGCCCTTCGTAGGACTCCTGGTGGTCGAACGCCAGGCCGGTCTCGGCGATGCGCTCCAGTTCGAGCTGCAGGTCACCCGGCTCGGTGAGGGTGCACGGCGTGCGCGCCGGCAGCTCCTGGGCCAGCACCGCGGCCGCCGCGTCGTCGTCGAAGGCGAGCATCGCCTTGCCGAGCCCGGTGCAGTACGCAGGCTGGCGCCCACCCTGGCGGGTGGGGAGGCGGAGCCCCTTCATCGGGATGCGCTCGAGGTACACGGCGTCGGTGCCGTCGAGGATCGCCATCTGGACGGCGAGCCCGGTGGCCACCGACAGCGCGTGGAGGTGCGGGGAGGCCACGTCGGAGAGCCGGCTGTGGCGAGCGGCCAGCCCGCCGATCTCGAACAGGCGCATCCCGATCCGGTAGCCGGACACCTCCCGCTCGATCCACCCGATGGCCACGAGTTGGTCGACCATCCGGTGCACGGTCGACTTGGGGAGACCGGTCCGCTCGGTGAGCTCGTGCAGGCTGAGCGCGCGATCGGAGCAGTCGAAGGCGCCGATGATGCAGTCCACCCGGCCCAGCACCGACCGTCGCGGCGAGTCGTCGGGATCGCAGATGTCGGGCTCCACGTGAAGCTGCGGCTGGCCCACGGTGCTCCTCCCCCCAGGACGCCGATCGATCGCCGGCGCCGTCACCCTATCTCCGCCACCTCGGGCGCCCGCTCCGCGCTCGAGCTCGACCGCGATGTCGATGATCTGGTCCTCCTGGCCCCCGACCAGATGCCGTTCGCCGCAGCGCAGGAGGATCTCCGCGCCCGAGACGCCGTAGCGCTCGGCCGCCCGGTAGGCGTGGCGCAGGAAGCTCGAGTACACGCCCGCGTACCCCATGATCAGGCTCATGCGGTCGAGCACGCACTCGCCGTCCATCACCGGCCGCACGACCTCCTCGGCGACGTCGAAGATCGAGAGCGGATCGATCCCCGAGCGGATGCCGAGCCGGTCCAGCACCGCAGCCAACGCCTCGGTCGGTGTGTTCCCCGAACCGGCGCCGAACGAGCGGGTGCAGCCGTCGACCTGCACGGCTCCGGCGCGGATCGCCAACACGGTGTTCGCCACGCCGAGCGAGAGGTTCTGGTGCCCGTGGAAGCCGACCTGCGCGTCGTCGCCGAGCTCGGCGACGAGCGCCGACACGCGGTCGCTCACCTCGTCGAGGATGAGCGGCGCCCGCCGAGTCGACGACGTAGACGCACTGGCTCCCGGCGTCGGCCATCACCCGGGCCTGAGCCGCGAGCGCCTCCGGCAGTTGGCTGTGGCTCATCATCAGGAACCCGACGGTCTCGAGGCCGAGCTCCCGGGCGATGGCAAAGTGCTGGCGCGCGATGTCGGCCTCCGTGCAGTGCGTCGCGATGCGGATCACGGAGACGCCGAGGTCGCGGCTGGCGCGGATGTCGTCCATCGTCCCGACCCCGGGCAGCATCAGCGCCGCGATGCGCGAACGGCCGGCGGCGGCCTCGACCGCGTGCTGCATGAGCACGCGCTCGTCGACGGTGGAGAACCCGTAGTTGTACGACGAGCCCGACAGGCCGTCGCCGTGGCTGACCTCGATGACCGGTACTCCGGCGCCGGCGAGTCCGTCGACCACGCTGCGTACGTCGGCGATGGTGAAGCGGTGTTCCTTGGCGTGCGAGCCGTCCCGCAGCGAGGAGTCGGTGACGCGGACGTCGAGTTCGTCGGAGTAGGGCATCTCAGCGCTCCTGGAGGGTGAGCGAGCGGGCGATCTCGTCGCCGACGCGTGCCGCGGCGGCGGTCATGATGTCGAGGTTGCCGGAGTAGGGAGGGAGGTAGTCGCCCGCGCCCTCGACCTCGACGAAGATCGCGACCCGGCCCCGTCCGTCGGGGGTGACGTCCCGCTCGATCTGCGGAGGTTGCAGGAGCCGGTAGCCGGGGACGTACTCCTGCACTTCGGCGACCACCGCTTCGATCGACGCGGTCACCGCGTCGGCGTCGGCCTCGGCTTCGAGGGAGCAGAAGATCGTGTCGCGCATCGTCAACGGCGGCTCGGCGGGGTTGAGCACGATGATCGCCTTGCCGCGTGCGGCGCCGCCGAGCACCTCCACCGCCGCCGCGGTCGTGCGGGTGAACTCGTCGATGTTGCTGCGCGTGCCCGGTCCCGCGGACCGGGAGGCGACGGTCGCGACGATCTCCGCGTAGGCGACGGGCATCACCCGCGACACCGCGTGGACCATCGGGATCGTGGCCTGGCCGCCGCACGTCACCAGGTTCACGTTGGGCTCGCCGAGGTGACGGTCGAGGTTCACGGGCGGGATCACGTACGGACCGCGTGCCGCCGGCGTGAGGTCGACAGCTCGTATGCCTGCCGCTTCGTACCGCGGCGCGTGCGCGTGGTGCACCTGCGCCGACGTGGCCTCGAACACGATGGCGGGGGGTTCGGGACGCGACAACAGCCAGTCGACACCGGCGGCCGATGCCTCCAGGCCGAGGTCGCGGGCGCGCCGGAGGCCGTCGCTGTCGGGATCGATGCCGACGACGTAGCGCAGCTCCAGGGCGTCGGACCGCAGGAGCTTGTACACGAGATCGGTGCCGATGTTCCCGGAACCCACGACGGCAGCGGTAGGACGAGTGCTCACGCAGTGATCCTCACGGCCGGCTCCGCCCGCTGCACTTCGGCGTACCGGTGGGCGGGACGGACGCGGCGACCGGGCCCGATCATCCGCCTGCGGTGAAGGTCGCGCGCACCGAGCCGAGCCCGGTCATGTGGGCCTCGTAGGTGCGGCCCGCACCGGCGGTGACCAGCGGCCCCAGGCTCCCGGACAGCACGAGCTCCCCGGCGCGCAGTGGTTCGCCGCGCGCGGCCACCGCGTTGGCCAGCCACACGACCGCGCGCAACGGATGCCCGAGGCACGCCGCGCCGGTCCCGGAGCTCACGATCTCCCCGTCATGTCCGTTCTCCCCGCCATCTCCGCGCTCTGAGCCGTCCCCGTCGTCCCCGTCGACCGTGAGCGTCATCGCGATCGCCCGCAGGTCGTCGAGATCGCGGAGCGAGCGCGGTGCGCCGCCCGTGACGAACACGCCCGACGAGGCGTTGTCGGCCACGGTGTCGAAGATGGAGATGTCCCACGCCGCGATACGGCTGTCGACCACCTCGATCGCCGGGAGGACGAAGTCGACCGCCCGGAGCACGTCGGGGCCGGTCACCTCGCGCTCGGGCAGATCGGCGCCCAGCACGAACGCGACCTCGGCTTCGACGCGCGGCTGGAGCAGGTCGTCGAAGGGGATGGGCTCGGAGTCGCCGTACGCCATGTCGGCGAACAGCACCCCGAAGTCGGGGCGGTCCACCTGCATCTGCCGCTGGACCGCGAGGGACGTGAGCCCGATCTTGCGCCCCACTCGCCGGCGGTGGGCCGACGTGCGCGCGTGCACCAGCTTCTGGACCTCGTAGCCGTCGTCGAGACCACCGTCGGGGAGCAGTTCGCGCACGGGTCGGCACGGAATGCGTGTGCGTGCCGCGTCGACGAGTCGCGCGGCGGCCGCCTCGTGGGCGGCGCGCCGGCCGGGATCAACGGGAGCGGGGTCGACCGAGGACCGAGCCACGAGCCGTCTACCCCTGGTCGCGCAGCAGGTAGGAGAGCACGACGCTCTCGAACTCGGCCTTGCGCTCCAGCATCGCCCAGTGCCCGCAGTCGTAGAACACGTGGAGCTCGCAACGGGGGATGAGCCGCAGCGGCGCGATCGCGCCGTCGAGCGGTGTGACCCGGTCGTCGCGGCCCCACGTGAGCAGCGTCGGCGCCTGGATCCGGCTCAGCATCGCCAGCGCCTCCGGGTTGGTCACGGTCAGCGCCCGGAACGCGTCGAGCAGCGCCCGGTTGTAGATCGTGCGGATGGAGGCGAGGGCGGCCGGGTCCGTGGCCGCGCGCCAGCGCGCCTCCACGAACTCGTCGGTGAGCACGGCGGGGTCGAACACCATGGAGTGCATCCACTGGAGGAGCCGGTCGCGCGTCGGCTCCTCCACGAACTCGACCAGGCGGACGATCCCCTCGGGTGGCGACGCGCTGAAGAACGGCACCCCGACGCCCCCGAGGGTGACGAGGCGGCTGACCCGCTCGGGGTCGGTCGCCGCGAGGCGCGCGACGACCCCGCCGCCGAGCGAGTTGCCGACCATCGCCGCCCGCTCGATGCCGAGGCCGTCGAGGAAGGCGAGCACCGCCGCGGGCGCGTGCAGCACAGGGCTGCCGTCGACGGCGTGGCTGCGGCCGAAGCCGGGCAGGTCGAGCACGAGCGTCCGGAAGTGCCGCGCGAACAACCCCAGGTTGTCGCCGAAGTTCGCCCAGCCGCTCACGCCCGGCCCGGAGCCGTGCACCAGCAGCAGCGGCGGGCCGTCGCCCGCCTCGTGGTAGTGCAGCGCACCGGCGGCGGTGGCGAGCGTGCGGCTCGTGCCCTCGGCGGTGAGCGCGGTGGTGGTCATGCAGCCCTCCAGGCCGGTCGGAGCGTTCAGGGCTCGTCAGAAGGTGACCGCGGCCGGGCCCGACGGGGCTTCACCCATCAGCACCCCCGCGGCGTCGTCGTACACCGGACCCGGGACGAAGACCGCGTGGTTCATGCCGGCGTGCATCGAGCGCCAGAACCGCTGCACCGGCTTGTCGAGGCGCACGGCGTTGCCGCCGCAGCAGGTGAACGCGCGATCCGCGGCGTCGACCGCGCGCCAGGCCGCGCGCACCTGGTCGCGCCGCATGGCGACGCGGTCCGCCATGGTCACCTCGTACCCGTCGGCGATGCTCTCGTAGAGCTCGCCGACGTCGAAGAGCAACTGGGCGCGGGCCCCGCGCAGGTCGGCGGCCGCCTCGCCGAGGGTCCGGCGGGTGTGCGGATCACTCACCTGGGCCGTGCCCACCGCGTTCACCCGGCCGGCCTGGTACCCGAGGGCGTGCTCGAGGACACCCTCGGCGATCCCGAGGAGGCCCGCGGCGACCGAGTACGGGAAGATCGTCGACCACGGCATCCGGTAGAGGGGTTGGGTGCGACCGGCCTCGACCGCGGCGCGACCGTCCATCACCTTCATCGCGTCGATGGTCCGGTAGGCGGGCACGAACGCGCCGCGCACGATCACGTCCTTGCTGCCCGTCCCCTGCAGGCCCATGACCTTCCACGAGTCGGCGTCGATCTCGTAGTCGCTTCGCGGCAACATCACGTGCACCATGAACGGCACGCCGCCGGTGCCCCCGCCGGGGACCAGGGCGCCGAGCACCACCCAGTCGCACAGGTCGGTCCCCGACGAGAACGGCCAACGACCCTCGACCGTGTACCCGCCGTCGACCGGCGTCGCAGTGCCGCACGGCGCGTAGGGCGAAGCCACCCAGGTGTCGGGATCGTCGCCCCACACCTCTTCCTGGAGCCGCGCGTCGTTGAGCGCGAGCTCCCACGGGTGGACGCCGACCACGCCGGCGACCCAGCCGGCCGACGGGCACGCGTGACCGATCTCCATCACCGCGGCGAGGAAGTCGCGGGGATCGGCTTCGTCGCCGCCGAACTCGACCGGCTGGAGCATCCGGACGACGCCGGTGTCCTTCAGCCGCTTGGCGACGTCGTCGGGGAGCCGCCCGAGCTCGTCGGCCGCCGCCGATCGGTCGGCGAGCTCGGTGCTCGCCTCTGCGATCCTCTCGAACACCTGGTGACCCACGATGGCTGTCCTCCGGTCGTCCGGTCGTCGCCCGCGACTGTACGAGTGCGCGCCACTCCGCGCTCGATGGTCTCTCACCCAGTGGGACCGCCGTTCCGCGGAGTGGGACGCGCCCCGGGCCGCGACCGGGGCGGCCCGACACAATCGGACGGTCCGGACGGCACCATCACGGCACCACGTGGAGCGCGACGTGAACGACGGTCCCCGCCCCGCCGAGTTCGGCGGCACCATCGGTCGCACCGTCGCGGAGTCGGAGCCGTGGTGGCCCGATCCGGTCCACCCCGGCGAGCACGCGCCGAACGTGGTCGTGGTCCTCTTCGACGATCTGGGGTTCTCCCACTTCGGCTGTTACGGGTCCGACCTGCCGACCCCGAACATCGACCGCCTGGCGGCCGGCGGGCTCCGGTACAGCAACTTCCACGTCACGCCGCTGTGCTCGCCGACGCGCGCCGCGCTCCTGACCGGGCGCAACCACCACGCGGTGGGGATGCGTGCGATCTCGAACTTCAACACCGGGTTCCCCCACATGCGGGGTCGCATCACCGACCAGGCGACCACCATGGCGGAGGTGCTCCGCAGCGTCGGGTACGCGACGTTCGCGGTCGGCAAGTGGCACCTGTGCCCGATGGACGAGGCGTCCGCCGCCGGGCCCTACGACAACTGGCCGCTCCAGCGCGGGTTCGACCGCTACTACGGCTTCCTCGACGGCGAGACCGACCAGTTCACCCCCGACCTCACCTACGACAACCACCGGGTCGACCCGCCGCGCACGCCGGCGGAGGGCTACCACCTCACCGAGGACCTGGTGGACCACGCGCTCGAGTTCGTCAACGACTCGGTGTCGATCCGACCTGACCGTCCCTTCTTCACCTACCTCGCCCTCGGCGCCACCCACGCCCCCCACCAGGCGCCCGCCGAGTACCTCGCCCGCCACCGGGGTCGCTACGACGGCGGCTGGGACGACGCGCGGGAGCGTTGGTTCGCGCGCCAGCAGGAGCTCGGCGTGATCCCGCCCGGCACCGACCTGGCGCCGCGCAACCCCGGCGTCGAACCGTGGGCCGAGCTGCCGGAGGCGCAGCGTCGCCTCGCCGCGCGGCTCCAGGAGGCGTTCGCTGCGTTCCTCGAGCACACCGACGACCAGATCGGCCGGCTCGTGGACGGGCTCGAGCGGATGGGCCTGCTCGACGACACCGTCATCGTGCTGCTGTCCGACAACGGCGCCAGCCGAGAGGGCGGCCCGTTCGGCGTCCTCCACGAGATGAAGTTCTACAACCTCCTCTTCGAGACGCCGGAGGAGGCGCTCGACCACCTCGACGAGATCGGCGGGCCGCGCAGCCACGCGAACTATCCGTGGGGTTGGGCCCAGGCCGGCAACACGCCGTTCAAGTGGTACAAGTCGAACACGCACGAAGGCGGCGTGCACGTGCCGTGCATCGTGCACTGGCCGAACGGCATCGACGATCCCGGCTCGATCCGCCACCAGTTCCACTACGTGACCGACATCGCGCCCACCATCTACGAGCTCGTCGGGATCGACGTGCCCGAGACCTACCGGGGCGTGACGCAGCTCCCGCTCGCGGGGACGTCCATGGCGTCCGCCTTCGCGGCCGCCGAGGCGGCGGCGCCGAGCCGGCACACCTCGCAGTACTTCGAGATGATGGGCCACCGCGCCATGTACGTCGACGGCTGGAAGGCGGTCACCCGCCACGACGAAGGCACCTCGTTCGACGACGACGTCTGGGAGCTCTACGACCTCGCCACCGACCCGTCGGAGTGCCACGACCTCGCGGCCGACGAGCCGGAGCGGTTGGCGGCACTCGTCGCGCGCTGGTGGGAAGAGGCCGACGCCCATGGCGTGCTGCCGCTCGACGACCGCATGATCGCGCTCTTCGGTTCGCGCTTCGCCGAGCACACGCCGCATCGGCCCGACCGTCATTACACCTACCGGCCGCCGATGTCGTACCTGCCCGGGCAGACGTCGGCCGCGATCGGGGGCCGCAGCTGGGACCTCGACGCGGCGCGTGGAGCGTGCGGCAGGGGAGGGCGGGGTGCTCTACGCGCTCGGCAACGGCAACGCCGGCCTGTCGGTCTTCGTGCAGGACGACCATCTCGTCTTCGACTACAACGCGTTCGGCGACCACACGGTCGTCGAGTCCGACGAGCCGTTGCCGACCGGGCCGTGCGTGCTCGGTCTGCGCTTCCGGCGCACCGGCCGTGGCGCCACCGCGACGATCGTCGTCGACGAACGCCCGGTCGGATCGGCCGAGATCCCCTTCGCGATGAGCGTGATCTCGAGCGTCGGCAGCAGCGTCGGCTTCGACCACGGCATGCCGGTGAGCGAACGCTACGAGGGCACCTTCCCGTTCGTAGGCGTGCTCCACGCCGTCGACATCCAGTTGCTGAGCGCGTCGGGTGCCCACGAGCGCGACGCTGCCGCCGCCGAGAGCCGCTCCGCCCTCGGGAGGCAGTAGACGCGGCCGCGCCTGCGGCTGCGACAAGATGGTCCAGCGACGACGATGACCGCAAGAGCGAGGAGATGCTGATGGGCTTCCCGGTGCCGAACATCCCGCGGGCAGACGACGCCGAGGCGACGCTGCGGTGGTTGCGCGACGTGGAACTGATCCGGGCGCTGCCCCAGCGCTACGCGTTCGGGGTCGACACCGGCGATTTCGAGCTGGTGCGCTCGTGTTTCCACCCCGATTGCGAGATCGTCGGGACGCTCGAGCGCGGCGGCCTCGATGCGTACCTCGAGGGCATCGAGGAGGGGTTGCGCCAATGGGCCGCGACCATGCACTTCATGGGGAACCAGTACGTCACCGTCGACGGCGACACCGGGTTCGTGGAGACGTGGTCGCTCGCCCACCACATGGAGGCCGAGGGGAGCCCGATCCCCGACCTCGTGCTCGCGTTGCGCTACCAGGAGGACGTCGTGCGGGTCGGCGACGACTGGAAGATCATCCGGCGCAACATGGTGAAGCAGTTCCACCGCGGCCCGTTCCCCCGGCCCACCATCGGCCCGCCGAGCTATCCGCGCCCGCGCAGCTGAGGGAACCCCGACCGCCGCGAACTCTCGCCCTCTCGCCGCAGCCGCACCGTCTGTCGCGCGATCGCAACGTTCCCGGATCGAAGCCGCGACATCGCGCGTTCAGGCTCGCGGATGAGTGTGGCCGTGGGCCTGACGGTCGCAGCTCGCCACCGAAGTCCCAAGGGAGGAACGCGCCCATGATCGAGATCTCCGCTGCCGCCGCGATGCACATCAAGCAGACGCGGGCGGCGAACGGGCTACCGGACGACTACGGCCTGCGAGTGGACCGGAGCGGCGAGCCGGACGACGCACGACTCCGCCTCCGCTTCGCGCCGGCGCCCCAGTCCGACGACCAGGTCACCGAGATCGATGGGCTCCGGGTGTTCGTCGCTGCGGCTGCGACCGCCCCGCAGGTCCGCCAGACCATCGACACCGAAAAGTCGGAGTCGGGGATGCAACTCGTCCTGCGCCGCAGCGCCGGGCCGCCTCCCTGACCGCGGGTTCCTATCCGGGCATGCCGCGCAGCGCCATCGTCACGGCGTCGGCGGGGATCTCCGACGACGGGAGGGGAGTCGCCACGTCGTCGACCCGGGGGCCGATTCCGGCGGCGAGCGGCGCGAGCGCCTCGAGGTCGAAGCCGTACACGCTCGCGGCGTTCTCTCCGAGCACGAGCCGGACGTCGCGATGCTCGATCCCCGCGAACGTGAAGCGCAGCGACTCCGCGGTGAACGGATACGTGCCCTCGAGGTGCGGGTAGTCGCTGCCCCACATCACGTGGTCGACGCCGGCCACACGCGCCGACGGCCAGTCGCCGGGGCTCATCGAGCTCGCGCCGAGGTGGCACTGGCGCGCCCAGTACTCGCTCGGGCGCCGGGGGACGTGTGCTCGGGTGAAGTCACCGAAGTGTGCCTCCACGGAGCCGGCGGGCGCGTCGAGCACCTGGTCGTAGTAGCGGTCGAGCTCGCCGAGCGCAGACGGCACCCAGCCGTTACCGGCCTCGGTGAACACCAGTCGGAGTCGCGGGTGGCGTTCGAGCGCGCCGCTGAACACGAGACGCACCAACGGCCGTTGCGAGTACCAGCCGAACTCGAGGAACCGCATCATCATCGTGGCGGGGTAGTCGCCGAGCGCGGGACCGCCCTGGCCGCCGTGTACGTTCACGGTGAGGTCGAGGTCCTCGAGCAGCGTCCACAACGGTTCGTAGTCGGGGGCGTGCAACGGCGCGACCTTGGAATCGGGGCTCGGGTTCGGCAG
Source organism: uncultured Actinomycetes bacterium (assembly GCA_963720785.1). Classification (GTDB taxonomy): domain Bacteria; phylum Actinomycetota; class Acidimicrobiia; order IMCC26256; family DASPTH01; genus CAVRGQ01. Next base: position 829,626 of record CAVRGQ010000009.1, on the reverse strand, counting down.
CAGGATCCCGCCGAACAATCCGGGCTGCTCGCGGATCCACGCGACCTCCCGGAGCGTCCGGTCGAGGTCGTCGAGGAGGAGTTGGGCGACCCCGGCGCGGCGACCCGGGAGCTCCGCGCACCAGTCGGCGAGCCAGAGGTTGTGCGCGTGCACACCGGCCCAGCGCTGCTCGAGCTCGTGTGCCGAAGCGGGATCGGGCGCGTTGAAGAGGAGGTGTCCGGCGAAGAACGGTGGGATCGTGTTGGGATACACGACCTCCCCGACGATCCCGTCGGCCTCGAGATCGAGTTGGCGAATCGCGCTGTCGAAGTTGCGCCGGTAGTCGCGCGACTCGGTGTCGGCGAGATCGGCGTACGGATTGACGAAGGTCGCCCGCCACGCGTGGTACTCGTCGCGGAACGACGGCTCCAGGTACTCGCCGTAGGTGTCCATCGAGGCGCCGGCGTGACCGTCGGCCGAGATCACGACGTACCGCTCGTCCATGGTGAACCCCCGTTGATGTCGGTGACGTCACGCGGATCGGTGCCGGCCCCGCGCGGGGCCGGCACCGTCGCGATCACTGGATCAGGTTGCCCTTGATGGTCACCAGGTTCGACGACTTGCAGTCGTAGGTGCCCTTCTTCTTCGGGTACTCGCGCACCCACTTGCCATTGGTGAACTTCACCATCAGGAAGCAGTTGGTCGTCGCGCCCGTCTTGAACGACCGCTTCCCGAGCATGCCGCCGGCGTCGAAGTCGGTCAGGCCTTTGATGGCCGTGATCAGGTTCGTGCGGGTGAGACCGTTCACACCGTCCTTCTCGACGATCGCGTTCACTGCGTCGGCGAAGGCCAGCGTGGCCGCGAAGGAGTAGGCGGAGAACTGGTCCGGGGTGCCGCCGACCTGCTTCATGTACTTCACGAAGTTGGCGACCGTCTTGTTCACCGACGCCTCCTCGAAGGGCAGGAAGCCCAGGAACTGGGTCTCCCCCTCGAACGAGGACGCATTGTCCTTCACGAGCGAGTTGCCGTAACACGACGCGCATTCCCACACGACCGACGCCGAGTCGATGCCCTGGAGCTCGGCCTCGTTGCGCAAGCAGGAGCGCCTGGTTCGCGGACGCGACGTTCAGCGCCCAGTTGGAGCCGTCCTGCTTCATCTTCTGGACGATCGGCGTGAACACGCTCTGGGGATCACGTCCCGACACGGCCACGACCGGGTCGCCCTGGTCGGCCTTGATCCCCGCCTGCTGCGCGGTGAGCCCGAGAATCGTGCCGCCGCGAGCCGCGTCCTTCGTGTCGTTGCCGACGATCGTCACGCCGTGCAGCGGGTCCTTGCTCTTCGAGATCTCCCACTTCGCCGGGCCCTGGTTGCCGAGGAACGACTGCGGATTCTGCGTCACGGTGTCGCAGAGGATCGCGGTGCCGTACGCCGGGAACGCCATCGCCGAGCACGACTCGGGGACACCGGTGGTGACCGCCGACAGGTCGGGGATGCCGGTCGCCTGACCGGCCTGGTCGACGCAGTTGACGATGTCGTCGACCTGGGTCAGGAACAGTGCAGACGTGCCCACGAGCGCGTAGTCGTTCTGGCAGCCCTGGATGGTGGCGTTGCGCGACTCGTTGCCGTTGAGGCGCGAGTCGTAGAAGTCGACGACGACCTTGCGGCCCGCGAGGCCCCCGCCGCCTGCCTTGCTGTTGAGGTACGCGGCGCCGGCCTTCACGCCGTCGACCGCGCCCTTGAACAACCCCGGTGCGAACGGGTTGTCGACGTCGGCGATGACGGCGATGCGGATCTCCGACGCCGACACGCCGACCTCGGTGGCCGTGGGTTTCGCGTTGCCGGACTGCGCTGCGGCAGTGCCGATGGTTGGAACCGCCAGGGCGACGAGCACACCGCCCACGATGGCGAGACGACGGAACCGTTTCATGGTTTCCCCCCAATCGACGCCTCCCCCCCGGTGGCGTCGACCGTCACTCTTGCACGATCCGGCGCATCGCGCCGGTCACCCCCGCCACGTCCCCCGGCACCCCCCCCGGCGGCGTGCGTCCACCCGGCCTCCGGCGTACGGTTCGCGGCATGGCATACGCGACCGTGGGCGACGTCCGGCTCTTCTTCACCGACGAGGGCGCCGGCGACCCGCCGATCCTCATGGTGCACGGGTTCTCGTGCGACGGGCACGACTGGATGTGGCAGATCCCGCACTTCGCCGAGCGGCACCGCGTGATCGTCGTCGACCTGCGGGGCCATGGCCGTTCCTCGGTTCCCGAAGGGGGCTACGAGCCGAAGCAGTTCGCCGCCGACATCGCCGGACTGCTCGAGCACCTCGACGTGGGCCCGGTCGTCGCGATGGGCCACTCGCTCGGCGGCGCGATCGTGAGCGCGTTGGCCGTGGAGCACCCGGAGCTGGTGTCGGCCGTGGTGAGTGTCGACCCCGGCTACCTGATCCCCGACGAGGTCCGCCCCCTCGTGGAGGCCATGGCCGCCGCCCTCGGATCGGGCGACCCGGTCGCGGGTGCGCAGCAGTTCCTCTCCGCGACCTATTCGCCCGCCACGCCGCCCGCGTTGAAGACCCTCCACATGCGCCGCATCGCGGGCGTTCCCGGGCCGGTCCTGGTCGCGACGCTGGGCGGTCTGTTCGTGGGCCCCGACTCGCTCGGCTTCCAGGACACGTCGGTGCCGTACCTGCGGCGTCGGCCGTGCCCGGTGCTCGCCTTCTACACCGATCCGGACCGCGCGGCGTTCGAGGCCGGTCTGTTCGCCGACCCTCGGTCGAAGTCGATCGCGTGGGCCGGTTCGGGGCACTGGCTCCACCAGGAGCGGCCCGCCGAGTTCAACACTGTCGTCGACGAATGGCTCGCATCGCTCTGAACCACGGTGCGCGGGCTCGGCGTACGATGCGCGCCCGCCCCGCAGCAAGAGGAGACCGCCGTGCTCGAGGACATCCGCACCACGAATCCCGAGGAGCACTGGGAGACCCTGCGCCGCCGGTGGGGTGCGCTGCTGAGCTACCGGTACATCGGGCGGCAGTTCTCCGCGATGAACACGGTCGCCGACGACACCGTCACCTTGCGCCACGACATGCGCAACGCGGCGGGCGGGATCCTCGCCCAGGTGCTGTCGATCTGCGCGCCGGGCGGCGGCAGCCCGTCCGACCTCGAGGTGGTGCCCAACCCGGTGATCCACTCCGTGCAGATCCTCGACAACGGCAACGACGTGCAGCGGCTCGAGGTGATCGACTCGCGGCGCTGAAGCTCGGGTCGCGGATGTACTTCGGGCGCGCCACGATCGTCGACGCCGACGACCACAGCCGCGTGCTCGCACTGGTCGACGGGCAGGGCGCGTCGATCGGGGACGTTCCCGAGGGAATGTCGCAAGCGAAGTTCGACGACGACGCGGTCGAGCACATCGACGACTCTCCCGACCTCCCGCCGCTATGGCAGGTGTTCGATGGCGCGAAGCGCGCCGACGGCCACTGGGCGATCGGCGAGCTGCGCGAAGAGCTCGCGTCCGCCGGATGCCGCGCTGCACGTGGGCCCGCAGTTCGTGATCTGCGAGACCGCGGCGATCGATCTCGCCGCCGAGGTGGCCGGCACCGACCGGCTGCAGCCGGAATCGGCCGACTTCATGTTCATGGCGCGCGGCAAGGTCGGCCCGTTCCGCGTGGACGGTGAGGCGCTGCGCGGTCGTGACGCCACGCGTGTCGGTGTGCAGCTCACTGTCCACGACGAAGGCAATGCGGACCGCATGATCAGCGCCGCGTCGCTGCTGTTCCACATGGCCGATTGACGGAAGCTGACTGATGGAGGCCGACTGATGGACGTCGAGGAGTTCTACGAACAGGATCCGCGCCGCCAGACGTCGGACGAGGTCGACTACGGCCGTGCGTGGCGGGAGGGCGACATGCAGTACGAGGTCGCCTGGGTCGCCGACACCGGCGAGCTCTACGCGATGGCGGAGCCGATCAGCCGCAAGACCATCACGTCCGCGCAGGTCACGATCGAGGTGCTGGCGGTGATCGCCGACCGAGCGCAGGTCGACGCCTTACTGGCGGGGTGGCCGGACGCGATGGCGCAGCCTGACAGCCTCGCCTGGGTGCGCGGCCGTCCCACGTGCCGCCGGCTGAGCCAAGAGCGCAGCGGTCGCGGTCTGCGTAGGCTGCGGGCTCTGCGCCGTCGGCGCGCACACCGGGGGGTGTCGTGAAGTTCGGACTGTTCCTCATGCCCGAGCCGTTCCCGTGGTCGAACTGGACGCTGTCCTACGACCTCAAGCTCGAGGAGATCGTGCGGGCCGAGCAACTCGGCTACGACGAGGTGTGGGTCGGTGAGCACCACACCGGCGCCTACGAGAACATCCCCGCGCCCGACCTGTTCGTCGCCAAGGCATCGGGGCTCACCCACCGCATCGGCCTGGGGACGGGCACGGTCAACCTGCCGTACCACGACCCCTTCCTCGTCGCCGAGCGCATGGCGTTCCTCGACCACCTCTGCCACGGGCGCCTGATCTACGGCTTCGGCGGGGGCGGGCTGGCGAGCGACCGGACCTTCTTCCAGGTCGACCCGTCCGACACGGGGCCGCGCATGCGCGAGGCGCTCGACATGATCGAGGCGCTCTACGCGACCACCGACTACGTCGACTTCACCGGCAAGTACTGGGAGCTCGCGCACAAGCGCGTCCAGGTGCGGCCGTTCCAGTCCCGTCCGCAGTTCGCAGTGGCGGGCATGTCGGGCACGCACAACTTCGAGATGTGCGGCGAGCGTGGCTACGCGGCATTGAGCATCTACTTCACGCCCGCGCAGATCGTCGACAACCCGGGCATGCCCGACCTCGTCGCGCAGGGCGCCGCGCTCGCCGCGGCCGCCGCGGCGAAGGGGCACGATCCCCAGCAGGCGCGTGACGACTGGCGGATCTGCCGCGAGGTGTACGTGTCGGACTCGAAGAACGCGGCGATGGCCGAGATCCGCGAGAGCCTGCAGCAGTCGTACGACTACCTGTTCAAGCTCGGTCTCGCGCCGCTGATGAAGACCGACGCGGCGATGGCCGATGCCGACGTGACGTTCGACTGGATGGTCGAGCACGTCCCGTGGATCATCGGGTCGCCCGCCGAGTGCGTGCAGCAATTGCACGAGCTGCGCGAGACCGTCGGCGGTTTCGGCACGCTGCTGTTCAACTCGCGGGAGTGGGTGACCGTCGACCGCTGGTACCGCTCGCTCGAGTTGTTCGCCCGCTACGTGTCGCCGCACTTCCGCGCCCTCGACGACCAGCGCTTCCGTGCGGAGCTCGCCGAGGATGCGCTCGGCGGTTAGGCCGACAACGATCTAGCGGAGAAACGCGGCGGTGCGGCGGGTGAAGCGCCAGGTGCCGTCGTCGTCCCGGCGCAGCACGTCGTCGTAGCGACCGACGAGCATCGTCGACCAGGCACCGTCGCGCAGGAGGAGGAACACGACGTCGCTCGTCGCCTCTACCGCGGTCGCGCTCCACGACGTGATCAACGTGTTGAGCACGAGGTGGCGCTGGGGGAGGCGTGGCACCACCCGCGGTAGGCCGCCCTCAGTTCCTCGGTGCCCGCGTGCGCCCCGAGGCCCGGGATGTCGACGGCGCCGTCGGCGCAGAAGGTGGCGACCACGTCGTCGGTGCGGCCGTCGTCGAGGGCCTGGGTGTAGGCGGCCAGGGCGGCGCGGACGCCGGCGTCGACGTCTCCGAAGGTGGTCGGGTCGGGCATGGTCGTTACACTAGACCGATCGGTACAAAAACGCGGGGGTAGCGGTGAGCGGCACAAACTCGGACGCGAGTGCGACCGACGTCGACGTCCTGATCGTGGGGGCCGGCATCACCGGCATCTACCAGCTCCACCGGGCGCGCGAGGAGGGCTTCTCCGCGCTCCTGCTCGAGGCCGGCGACGGCGTGGGTGGCTGCTGGTTCTGGAACCGTTACCCGGGGTGCCGCTTCGACTCCGAGAGCTACACCTACGGCTACCTCTTCAGCGAGGACCTGTTCGACGAGTGGGAGTGGTCGGAGCACTTTGCCGGCCAGCCCGAGACCGAGCGCTATCTCAATCACGTGGTCGACAAGTTCGACCTTCGCCGCGACATGCGTTTCGGGAGGCGCGTCACCGGTGCCACCTTCGACGAGGCCGACGGCACGTGGACGGTGACGACGGACGCCGCTGATGGGGCCGGCACGTCGACGCGTTGCCGCTTCCTGATCGCGGCGACCGGCGTGCTCTCGGTGCCGTACACGCCCGACGTCGAGGGGCGTGACTCGTTCTCCGGCGTGCAGCACCACACCGGCCTGTGGCCCGCAGAAGCCGTCGACTTCACCGGGAAGCGCGTCGCCATCGTCGGCACGTCATCGAGTGGTGTGCAGGTGCTGCCGACGATCCTCGCCGACGTCGCGAGCGTCACCGTGTACCAGCGCACCGCGAACTGGTGCACGCCGCTCAACAACCGGCCGATCACCGCGGACGAGCAGGCCGAGCTGCGCGCCGGCTTCGAGACGCTGCGCGAGACGCTCAACACGTCGCGCAGTGGCTTCGCGCACCCGGTCAACGAGAAGCAGGCCTTCGACGACTCGGCCGAGGCTCGCCAGGTCTTCTACGAGGAGCTGTGGAACAGCCCGGGCTTCATGAAGCTCACGTACAACTACCAGGACATGCTGTTCAACGACGCCGCGAACCGCGAGTGGTGCGACTTCATCGCCGGCAAGATCCGTGAGCTCGTGCACGACCCGGTCACCGCGGAGAAGCTGGTCCCCACCGACCACGGGTTCGGCGGGAAGCGCCCGCCGTTCGTCATCGGATACTTCGAGGCGTTCAACGACCCGAAGGTGTCGCTGGTCGACCTGCGGGAGACGCCGATGGTGCGGGTCACCGAAACGGGCATCGAGACCACTGACGCGTTGCGGGAGTTCGACATCATCGTGTGGGCGACCGGCTTCGACTTCGGCACCGGTGCGCTCAACCGCATGGGCATCCGCGGGCGCGACGGCATGGCGCTCGAGGAGCACTGGGCCGACGGTCCCTCCACGTTCGCTGGGCCTGCAGACGCGTGGCTTCCCGAACTTCTTCTTCCCCGGCGGTCCGCACGCGGCGGCGGGCAACAACCCCCGCTACAACGGCGACCAGGTCGACTTCGTGATGGAGGTCCTGGTCGCCGCGTGCGACCGCGGGTGCGACGTGATCGAGGTCACCGGGCCGGCCGAGGAACGCTGGACGCGGATGGTCGACAAGGGCGCGGCCGTCACCACCTTCGGCACCGTTGGCCAGTACGTCGGGGGCAACATCCCCGGCAAGGCGCACCGCTACCTGCTCAACACCGGCGGCCGCGAGATGTTGTTCAAGGTGTTCGCCGACTCACGCGAGCACGGGTACGCCGAGTTCGGCTTCTGACCGGGCGCATCCGAGGACAAAAATAGTTGGCACCAAAGCCTGTTGCGTCAACTATTCTTAACGGATGGCTCGGCCGACTCTCTCCCCGCAGACCCGTGAAGCGCTCCGGATCCTGGCCACATCGATCCGGGCCGCCCGGCTGCGTCGAGGCTGGACCGAAGCCGAGTTGGCCGACCGTGTGGGGGTGTCGCGCCCACGATCGTCAACCTGGAGGCCGGCCGGCCGGGTGTGGCGATCGGGACGGTCCTCGAGGCGGCGACGCTCGTCGGGGTCCCCCTGTTCAGCCATGACGCCGAGCGCCGTGCGGCCTACGGCGCCCTGAAGAGCGCCGAGCTCGCGCTCCTGCCCGAAGCGGCCCGGACCCGGAGAGCAGTCGATGACGACTTCTGACCCGACGCCTTCCGACCCGAGGACGGCCTACGCCTGGATCTGGCTTCCCGGCGCGGTCGAGCCAGTGGTCTGCGGCCGACTCGACGACGGCGACGGGATCGTCACCTTCACCTATGCGCGGTCCTACCTCGATCGCGACGACGCCGTGCCCGTCTACGAGCCCGAGCTTCCGCTGCGGCGCGGTGAGCAGTGGGCGGCCATCGGCACGCGCCTGCCGCTGTGCATCGACGACGCCATGCCCGACTCGTGGGGCCGTCAGGTGGTCAACCATCGCCTGGGCACTCCGACCGCAGTGCACGGTGAGCTGACCTATCTGCTCGAGTCCGGTTCCGACCGCATCGGTGCGCTCGACTTCCAGGTCGCGCCCGACGAGTACATCGCACGAGCGGTCGACCACCCGAGCCTCGACGATCTCGCCGAGGCCGCTCGCCGCATGCAGGCGGGAGAGGAGCTCGACGCCGAGCTCGAAGCCGCATTGCTGCACGGCAGCTCGATCGGCGGCGCGCGCCCCAAGGCGTTGGTCGACGACGGGTCGCGGCGGATGATCGCCAAGTTCGCCTCGCATACCGACCTGTACCCGGTCGTGCAGGGCGAGTTCGTGGCCATGACGCTCGCCGCCCGCTGCGGACTCGACGTCGCGCCCGTCGAGCTGCGCACCACCGCCGGGCAACACACCTTGCTCGTCGAGCGCTTCGACCGTGAGCCGAGCGGTGCCCGCCGGCGAGTGGTGTCGGCCCTCACGATCCTCGGCCTCGACCCCTTCCCCGGTGGCCGCTACGCCACCTACGTCGACCTCGCCGATCGGATCCGCGCCGACTTCGTGCGTCCCAAGGAGACCTTGCGCGAATTGTTCGGCCGGATCTCGTTCAACATCCTCTGTGGCAACACCGACGACCACGGCCGCAACCACGCGGCATTCGTCGGTGACATGTTCGAGCTCACCCCCGCGTACGACATCTGCCCGCAGGGCCGCACCGGAGAAGCCGCCGCGCAGGCCATGGCCTTCACCCGGCCCGGCGGCGCACAGCCCGGCGCGCGCGGCGCCCGGATCGAACGGCTCGTCGAGGCAGGTGCGGAGTACCACCTCGACCCGGCCGAGGCGCGTGCCATCGCCGAGCGCCAGATCGAGGTGATCGACGCGGAGTGGGATGCAGTGTCTGATCTCGCCGAGCTGACCGTCGCTCAGCGACGTGGCTTTCTGGGCACCCAGTTCCTCAATCCTCACGCGATCCGGGGAGTGACCGAACCGCGTCGCCGGTAGCTCCGCCGACCCTCCTGCGACGACTGTCGGGAATCCCCGATTGCTGTCTGCTCGCGCGGGCGGTCGCTGACCTGCCTGCCTCACACCGTCGCGATAGGTGTGAGCGGTGAGCCCACGATGCCGGGCAGGCGCAGCGGCGGTGCGGTGAGCAGGAAACGGCTGCGGTCGTGTTCGCGCAGCCACGTCGCGAGCTCGTGCAGGTACCACATCTCGCCGAGCGGCACGCCCAGCTTGAACAGGCAGAGGTTGTGGATCGGCAGCAGCGTGCGCTTGCCGTCGACGAGCGGGCCTCCGCCGAGCATCGCCTCCACTGCGTAGTTGTCGGCCACCAGCGCGGAGATCTGCGAGTCGGCGATCCACTCGAGCAGTGACTCGTCGCGGGGTCGAGCGCCGCGCACATGCGGTGGATCTTCACCGGGTCGGGTTCCTTGTTCCACTCCAGCACTTTGGTGGCGAACCCGGTGTGCAGCAGGAGCATGTCGCCCGGCTCCACCACCACGTTGTCGGCGGCCATGATCTCCAGCAGTTGCGGGAGCTTCACCGCCTTCGCGTCGTGGCCGAGGTGGTGCACGAGGTCGACGAGCACGCCGCGGCCCTGCACGCCGTGGAACGCCATGTGCTCGAGGCCGAGGTGGTGCGCGAAGCACGCGTGGCCGTGGCCGTCGCCGCGCGCGTCGGCGCTCGGCCCGACGAGGTCGGTGCCCGCGCGGTAGCCGTTGTAGTAGACGGCCTCCGCCTCGCCGTCGCCGTCGGCGTCGAACTCCGCACCCACGTGCGCGAGCGTGTCCCACTGCGTCGAGTACTGCAGCCAGAGGGTGACCTGGTCGTCGGCCCACACGTCGTAGAACGAATCGTCGCCCTCGCGGATCTCGCGCATCGGCTTGTTGTAGAAGACCTCGGGGGTGCCGTCCATGTCCTCGGTGGGGGCGAGGCGCGGCGGGTAGCGGCGCTGGTTGAGCGCGGTGCCACCGGGGAAGTCGAGCGGCAGGCTCAGGCAGAACGTGATGCCGTGCTCCACTTCGCGCACACCCTGGAGGACCTTCTCCGGGGTGAGCAGGTTGATGCGCCCGAGCTCGTCGTCGTCGCCCCAGTCGCCCCAGGTCGAGCCCTCGGGCCGCTGCGTCCAGCGCTTCGATGGCTGCTTCGCCACGGTGTCCCCTCCATTGCCGAGTTCTGTACCGATCGGTACACTATCGAGGTACGCGGGCGTTCGCAGGGGGAGTCGTCATGACCGCCACCACCACCAAGTCGCAGAGCCTGGTCGTCACCGCCGACGGCCACATCCTCGAACCGATGGACCTGTTCAAGACCCGCCTCCCGAAGCACCTGCGCGACCGCGCCGTGTGGGAAGAGGACTTCGAGATCGAGCCGCTGGTCGAAGGCGGTGCGCGGGTGTTCCGCCGGCTGCACACGTCGGGCTTCGAGGGCTGGACGATCTCGCGCTACCGCCAGACGAGCGGCCGCACCCCCGAGGGTGACCCGGCGCTCATTCTCGAGGACCTCGCGTCCGACGGCGTCGACGCCGCGGTGCTGTTCCCCAACCTCTCGCTGTTCGGCCTCTACTCCGACGACCACGAGCTGTCGATGGCACACGCGCGCGTCTACAACGACTACATCGTCGAGCGGTTCACGCCGTACTTCGATCGCCTCGCGCCCACCGCGCCGATTCCGATCACCGACATCGGCGACGCGGTCACCGAGATCCAGCGCGCCGCGGCCGGTGGGTTCCGTGCGGTGCTGCTCCCGGCCACGCCGCCGTTGCCGTACTACTCGCGCGACCTCGACCCGGTGTGGGACGCGATCCGCGACACCGGCATGCAGCCGTTCTTCCACACGCAGACCGGCGGGGTGAAGGTGAACGACCCGTCGTCCACCACGCTCAAGGTCGTGATGGAGAACGCCGCGCAAGTGAACCAGCCGATCACCGAGCGTTCCGCGGCGAAGCGCATGATCACGCAGGCGGTGTATGCGCCGCTGGTGCCGTCGCAGCTCATCTGCCAGCTCATCGGTGGCGGCGTGCCCGAGCGCTACCCCGAGCTGCACTTCTCGCTCGTCGAGTTCAACGCCAACTGGCTCGCGTCGCTCGTGGGCGCGATGGACAAGTGCTGGATCACCGGCATCGGCCAGGACCCCGACTGGTGGCTCGGCATCTGGGACGACACCAAGCCGCCCACCGAGCAGGAGGGCATGGCCCGGCTGTTCAAGCTCAACGAGAAGTGGCCCTACCCGCTCATGCCGAGCGAGTACGTGAAGCGCCAGTTCCACGTGCAGTTCCAGGACGACCCGGTCGCCGTCGCGTGCCGACACATCACCGGCGTCTCGTCGATCATGTGGGGCAACGACTACCCGCACGCCGAGGGCACGTTCCGCGGCAGCCAGGAGCTCATCGCCCGGCTGTTCGCCGACGTCCCCGACGACGAGCGTGCGGCCATGCTCGGCGGCACCCTCGCCGGAGTGCTCGGCTTCTCCGCCTGAGGCACCGCCTCACGCGGCGACGGTCGGCGTCGCGCTACTGCGCGATGCCGTGGAGGAAGATGTCGGCGAAGGGCTTCGCCGCGTCACGTGCCGAGAGCTTGCCGCCGGGGTGCAGCCACAGGTAGGTGTAGTTGTGCATGCCGAGCCAGGCGCGCGCGGTGAGCCACGGGTCGACCTTGCGGAACTCGCCGGTCTTGATCCCGGCGCGCAGCACCTGCTCGACCGTGCGCTCGTACTCGCGCCGACGGCTGCGGAAGCGTTCGGCCCGCTCACCGGTGAGCGCGGGGAACTCGTGCAGGAACACCCACACGTGGTCGGGGTAGCGATGGATCACGTCGAGCAGCTCCTCGCCGAGCCCGGCGAGCTGCGCCGACGGCGTGCCGCCTGCGTCGGTGACGCGCGCCGCGCCGGCGAGCACCTCGTCCATCACGCGGTCGTGGATGGCGGCGAGCAGCTCCTCCTTGGAGCCGATGTAGTAGTAGAACGCGCCCTTCCCGAAGCCGTTGACCTCGCACAGCTCCTGGATGCCGGTGGCGTGGTAGCCGTTGCGGGCGAACACAGTGGCGGAGGTGTCGATGATCTCGTCGCGACGCGCCTCCCACTTCTCGCTGCGCTTCGGTGCGTCGGTGCCGGCATCGGTGGCTGCGTCGGTCATCAGCGGGCCTTCCACTCGGGTGGGCGCTTCTCCGCGAACGCGGCGAGGCCTTCCTCGGCGTCCTCGGTGGTCATCAGCTCGTCGAGCAGCGCCCGGGAGTCGGTGCGGAGTGATGCGTCGTCGTCGGTGGCGGCGCGCAGCACGATCTGGCGGCTGGCCCGGACCGCGAGCGGCGCGGCCGCAGCGATGCGGCGGGCGACGCGCATCGCCTCGGCGTCGGCCGCGCCCGGTTCCACCAGGCGGCTGACCAGGCCGAGCTCGTGCGCCCGCCGCGCCGCGAGCGGTTCACCGGTGAGGATCATGTCCATCGCCGCGGCGCGCCCGATCGCTCGAGGGAGGCGGAACAACCCGCCGGCGGCGGCGATCAGGTTGCGGGTCACCTCGGCGAGCCCGAACGACGCCCGCGTGCTGGCGACCACCACGTCGGCGGCGAGCACCAGCTCGCACCCGCCGGCGGTGGCGAGGCCGTCGACCGCGACCACGATCGGCTTGGTGCGCTCGCGGTAGGCGAAGCCGCCGAAGCCGCCGCGCTCGGTGTCGAGCGCGCCCGCGCCGCCGGTTGCGCGCACCACCTTGAGGTCGGCGCCTGCGCAGAACACCGGGCGGTCCTGGCCCTCGGTGTTGGCGCAGAGCACGCCGACCCACACGTCGGGGTCGTCCTCGATGCGGTCGACCGCGGCCTCGAGGGCGTGGGCCATCTCGGGGTTCACGGCGTTGCGCGCCTCGGGGCGGTTGAGGGTGATCACGCCGATGTGGTCGGCGGCGGAGTACGAGGACGGTCGGCACGACGCCAACTGTAGAGTGGAACGGTCGGTACAGAGCGGTGGGGAGCGGCGCAGACGATGGAGCAGTTCCGGTTCGACGGCCGGGTGGTGATCGTCACCGGCGCGGGCCGCGGTATCGGGCGGGCGTACGCGCGGCTGTTCGCCGAGCGGGGCGCGTCGGTGGTCGTCAACGACCTCGGTGGTTCCACTACCGGCGAGGGCGCCGATCTCACGCCGGCGGCGAGCGTCGTCGAGGAGATCACCTCGGCGGGGGGGATTGCCGTTGCCGACGGGAACTCGGTCGCATCGGCCGACAGCGCGGCGGCGCTGGTCGAGCACGCGGTCGGCGAGTTCGGCCGCATCGACGCAATCGTGAACAACGCCGGCATCATGCGCTGGGCGGGGATGCCCGACGTCGACGCGGAGAGTCTCGAGCAGCACCTGGCGGTGCACGCGGGCGGCTGCTTCCACACGACCCGAGCTGCATGGCCGTACATGGTGGAGCAGGGATTCGGCCGCATCGTCATGACGACGTCGGCCGGGATCTTCGGTCACCCGCACAACACTTCGTACGCAACGGCCAAGGCCGCAGTGGTCGGACTGGCCCGCAGTGTCTGCACCGCGGGCGCGCCACACGGGATCGCGGTGAACGTCATTGCTCCCGCGGCGATGACGCGCCTGGCGGGCCCGGGCGTCGAAGACCCCGACGACGACGATCCCATGGCACCGGCGCTGGTCGCGCCGATGGTCGCGTTTCTCGCCCACGAGCGGTGCGGGATCAGCGGTGAGATCTATGCGGCCGGCGCCGGGCGGTTCGCTCGCATCGTGCTGGCCATGACGCCGGGTTGGCTCTGCGCCGATGGGCGGCCGACGGTCGAGGACGTCGTTGCGCACCTCGACGAGATCAACGACCTGGATGGGTTTTCCGTCCCGATCGATCTGCTGGACTGGTCCGACACGTTCACGGGCCATCTGCGCTGACGCGCAGCTCGCGCTTGAGCACCTTCCCCGACGGGTTGCGCGGGAGCGCGTCGATCACCGTCACGGCGCGCGGCACCTTGAACTTCGCGAGTTGGGATCGGCACAGCTCGACGAGTTCGTCGGGCGTCACCGTCGCGTCGGGGGTCAGCACCACGTAGGCGACGGGCACCTCGCCCCAGCGCTCGTCGGGGCGACCCACCACCGCGACCTCCACCACCGCGGGGTGCTCGTAGAGCACGCGCTCCACCTCGGAGCTGGCGATGTTCTCGCCGCCCGACACGATCATGTCCTTGAGGCGGTCGACGATGTAGAGGTAGCCGTCGTCGTCGAGCACGCCGATGTCGCCGGTGTGGAACCAACCCCCCGTGAACGCAGTGGCGGTCGCGTCGGCGTCGCGCCAGTAGCCGGGGAACACCTTCGGGCCGCGCAGCACCACCTCGCCGCGCTCGTTGGCGGGCACCGGCGCGCCGTGCTCGTCCCACAGCTCGAGCTCGAGGTAGGGACACGGCCGGCCCACGCTCCCGAGCTTGGTGATGGTGTTGGCGCGGTCGAGGAAGGTGTCGCCGGAGACGGTCTCGGTGAGGCCGTATGCGTCGGCGAACCACGCGGAGGGGAACGTGCGGTGGATGCGCTCGATCACCGGCACCGGCATCTTCTCGCCGCCCGCGATGATGAGGCGCACCGACGACAGGTCGCGGGAGTCGATGCCGGGTACTTCGAGCATGGCGCGCACCATGGCGGGCGCGGCCCAGATCACGCGAGATGCGCGAACGCTCGATCTCGTCGACGACCTGCGCGGCATCGAACGTGCGGTGGATCACGGTCGTCGCGCCCACCGCGAGCATCGACGTGGTGACCAGGTCGAGCGCGCCCACGTGAGAGAGCGGCCCGCACGCGAGGCCCACGTCGGCGGCGGTGAAGCCGAGCTCGGTCACGTGCGCGTAGTTCTTCCACGCCAGGTTCTCGTGGGTGATCATCACGCCCTTGGGGCGGCCGGTCGTGCCCGACGTGTACATGAGGCGGTGCACCGCGTCGCCGGTGAGGTGGGCGCGCGGCCGCGGCTCGTGATCGCCGGCGAGGTCGTCGAAGTTCTCCCAGCCCGGCCCAGGAGAGGGTGCGGTGTCGTCACCCACACACAGCCGCACGAGGCCGGGGATCGGCGGGTCGGTGGCCGCGTTCGCGAGGTCGACGAGATCGGCGTCGCACACGAGCGCGCGCGCCTCGGAGTGCTCGAGGATGAAGCGCAGCTCCGGTGCCGCGAGGCGCCAGTTGACCGGCATGGCGACGGCCCCGAGGTGGTTGGCGGCGAAGATCGTCGCGAGGAACTCGGTGCTGTTGTACGACAGCAGGCCCACGACGTCACCGGCGCCGACCCCGCGCGCCGCCATCCCGGCGGCCAGCGCCGCAGCCCAGTCGACCATGCCCCGGTAGGTGACGGTGCGGTCGCCGTAGACCGCGAGGGGCTGGTCGGGCGTGCGCGCCGCGTGGTGCTCGAGCACGCTCAGGAAGCTGAGGTCGGGCCCGTTGCGAGTGGTCATCGGCTCGCTCTCCCTACGGTGCGGCGTACCCGCCGTCGACCACGAGCGCCGTGCCGGTGGTCCAGCGCGCTGCGTCGCTCGCCAGGTACGAGTACGCGCCCACGAGATCATCGGCCTGCCCGAGGCCGAGCGGGTGCTTCTTGCCCATGGCCTCCATTGCCTCCTCGGGCAGCCCCTCGTGGATGGCCGAGCGGAACGTGCCGGGGCACACGCAGTTCACCCGGATGCCGTCGCGTGCGTACTCCACCGCCGCGACCTTCGCGAGCTGGATGACGGCGGCCTTGGTGGCGCAGTACGGCGCGGCGTGCGACCACGCGGTCAGCCCCGCGACCGATGCGGTGAGCACGATCGACCCGGAGCGCTGCGCCCGCATGGGCGCGACCCGCGGCGCGGATGCCGTTGACCGCGCCGAGCACGTTCACCCGGTAGGCGCGGTCCCAGTCGTCGATGGTGAGGTTGTGGATGCGGCCGTTGGGGGACAGCACCCCCGCGTTGCTCACCAGCACGTCGAGGCGCCCGAACGTGTCGACCGCGGTGGGCGACGACCGCTTCGACCGCCGCGGGGTCGCTCACGTCGGCGAGCACCGTCTCCACCCCGCCGCGCGGGCGGGGAGTTGCGCGACGGTCGCGGCGAGGCCCGCCTCGCTCACGTCGCTGAGCACCACATCGGTGTGGGGCTCGCCGGCGAACTGCCGCGAGAGCGCGACGCCGAGCGCGCCGCCCGCTCCGGTGATGACGACGACCCGTCGTGCTTCCGCTGCCGCACTCATACGAGCAGGTACCCCCCGTCGACGGTGATGACCGTCCCCGTGACGAACGCGGCGGCGTCGGACGCGAGGAAGAGGTAGGCGCCCGCGAGGTCGGCGGCGTCACCCCAGCGGCCCTGCGCAGTGTGACCGAGGATCTCCTCGGTGAGCGCGGGGTTGCGCTTGAAGCCCTCGGCGAGCGGCGAGTCGAACCAGCCGGGCGCGACCACGTTCACGGTGATGCCGTCGGCCGCGAGGTCGAGCGCGAGGGCCTTGGCCAACGCGATCAACCCCGCCTTCGACGCGCTGTACGCCGCGAGCCCGGCACGGGGGCGTTCGCCGAGCACGGACCCGGTGAAGATGAGGCGGCCGCGGCCTTCCATGACGAGCGCGGCGGCCCGGGCACCGAGGAAGGCGCCGGTGAGGTTCACGTCGAGCACGTTGCGCCAGACCTCGGGCGGCGTGTCGCGCGGGTCGGCGACGATGGGGGAGATCCCGGCGTTGGCGATCCACACGTCGAGGCCGCCCCACTCGGCGACCACGGCGTCGGCGATCGCCTCGTTGTCGGCGGCGTCGGTGACGTCGCCCACGAGGGTGAGGGACTTGCCGGGGAGCTCGGCGGCGAGGGTCTCGAGCTCGTCGGCGGTGCGCGACACCAGGGCCACGTAGGCCCCGGCGGCAGAGAAGGCGTGGGCGAGCACCCGTCCGAGGCCCCGCCCGGCTCCGGTCAGGACGACGCGACGGCCCGCGACGTCGCCGCTGTCGGGGAAGTTCGCCGGAATGTCGATCTGCGCGGCCATGGGGACACCTTCGGGCACGGGCACCAATTGTTGTACCGACCGGTACAGTACTGCGGCGATGGACCAGGACGCGCTGCTCGAACTGCACCGGCGGATGCTGGTGATCCGGGGCTTCGAGGAGCGCATCGCCGTCTCCTACCGCGACGGCGAGGTCCCTGGCTTCGTGCACCTGTCGATCGGTCAGGAGGCCACGGCGGTCGGGGCGTGCTGGCCGCTCGGCCCGGCCGACGTGATCACCTCCACCCACCGCGGCCACGGGCACTGCCTGGCCAAGGGGCTCGACCCCGCGGCGATGTTCGCGGAGCTCATGGCCAAGGACGCGGGCACCAACCGCGGGCGGGGCGGGTCGATGCACGTGGCCGACCCGCGACTCGGGATCTTCGGGGCGAACGGCATCGTGGCCGCGGGCCTGCCGATCGCCGTGGGCGCGGCGACCGCATCGCAGTTGCGGCACGACGGGAGCGTTGCGGTCGCGTTCTTCGGCGACGGCGCGGTCGCGCAGGGCGCGTTCCACGAAGCGGTCAACCTCGCGGCGGTGTGGCGCGCGCCGGTGGTGTTCTTCTGCGAGAACAACGGCTACGCGGAGTTCTCATCCGCCGACGACCAGCACGCGGCCACGCTCGCGCAGCGCGCGATCGGCTACGGCGTGCGCCACGTCGCGGTCGACGGCAACGACGTCGTCGCGGTCGCCGCCGCGATGAATGACGTGCTCGCGGGCGTGCGGGCCGGCACCGGTCCGGTGATCGTCGAGGCCGCCACGTATCGCTGGCACGGGCACTACGAGGGCGACCCGCAGCGCTACCGCACGCCGGAGGAATTGGCGGAGTGGACCGAGCGCGACCCGCTCGTGGTGCACGCGGCGCGCCTGCGCCAGGCGGGGGTGTCCGACGAGGCGATCGCGCAGTTGGCCGAGTCGGTGGCGCGTGAGCTCGACGCCGGGCTCGCCGCCGCGCGCGCCCAGCCCCAACCCGACGTCGCCACGCTGTACCACTATGTGGTGCGCGACCGACCCGTCGTGGCCGAACCGCCGCCGGTACCCGCCGACGCGCCGGTGTTCCGCACGATGGACGCGATCCGCAGCGCGCTGGAGATCGAGCTCGCCACCGACGAGCGCGTCTTTGTCGCCGGCATCGACGTCGCCGCAGGCGGCAACGTGTTCGGCATCACCCGCGGGCTGCACGACCAGTTCGGTGCGCGCGTGCGCGATACGCCGATCTCCGAGACCGCGGTGATGGGCCTCGGCGTGGGCGCGGCGATGGCGGGCATGCGCCCGGTCGTCGAGCTGATGTACCTCGACTTCATCGGGGTATGTCTCGACCAATTGATGAACCAGGCCGCCAAGCTCCCGTACATGACCGGCGGCGCCGCGGAGATGGCGCTCACCGTGCGCACGCAGTTCGGCGCCGGGCGCTCGTCGGGCAGCCAACACTCACAGAGCCTCGAGGCGCTGCTCGCGCACATCCCCGGCCTCACCGTGGTGATGCCGTCGACGCCGGCCGACACCTACGGCCTGTTGCGCGCCGCGATCCAGGACCCGAACCCGGTGGTGTTCATCGAGCACCGCCTGCTCTACGGGTTCAAGGGCCCGCAGCCCCCGGCCGATCACCTCGTGCCCATCGGCAAGGCGGCCGTGGTGCGCGCCGGCGACGACATCACGCTCGTGTCGGTGTCGCGGATGGTGCACGAGTGCCTGGCCGCGGCCGAGGAGGTCGCCGCCGAGGGGATCTCGGTCGAGGTGATCGACCTGCGCACCGTCGCGCCGCTCGACATGGAGACGGTGCTCACCTCCCTCGCGAAGACGAGCCGGGTGCTCATCGCGCACGAGGCCGTCGAACCGTTTGGCATCGGCGCCGAGATCGCCGCGGTCATCGCGCGCGACGGCTTCTGGAACCTCGACGCCCCCGTCGAGCGCGTCGGCGCCGCTCGCCACGCCCCCGCCCTACGCGCCCTCCCTCGAAGCCGCCTGGCTCCCCGACCGCGCCAAGATCGCCGCCGCGCTCCGCCGCCTCGCGAGCGCGTAACGAACTTGCGTCCAGATCCGACGTATAGGGGCCTCGGGCGACGCAAGTTCGGGGCTAGCAGCCGAGGGTGCGGGCGATGACCATGTGCTGGATCTCGTTGGTGCCCTCGCCGATCTCGAGCACCTTGGCGTCGCAGTAGAAGCGGGCGACGGGGCTGTCGAGCATGTAGCCCACGCCGCCGTGGATCTGCACCGCCTCCGACGCGGCCTGCACCGCGAGGCGGCTCGCCTTGAGCTTCGCCATCGCCGCTTCCTTCATGAACGGCTGGCCCGCGTCGCGCAGTGACGCGGCGCGGTAGGTGAGCCAGCGTGCGGCCTCGAGTTCGGTGGCGATGTCGGCGAGCTTGAACTGGATCGCCTGGAACTTGGAGATGGGCTGGCCGAACTGCACCCGCTCCTTGGCGTACGCGGTGGCGAGGTCGAGCACGGCCTGGGTGAGGCTGAGCGACAGCGCGGCGATCGAGATGCGACCCACCTCGAGCGCGCCGATGAACTGGCCGAGGCCGAGCGACGGATCGCCGACGAGGTGCTCCTCGGGCACGAACACGTCGTCGAACCACAGCTCGCGCGTGTCGAGGCCGCGCCAGCCGATGCCGCGCATCTTCGGCCCCATGGTGAAGCCGGGCGTGTCCTTCTCGACGACGAAGTTGCCGTAGCCGGGAGAGTCGCTGCCGGGCGCGTCGGTGCGGGCGAGCAGTGTGACTCCGAACGACATGTCGGTGCCTGCGTTGGAGATGAACGTCTTGCGGCCGTTGATCACCCAACCGCCGTCGACGCGCGTCGGCGCGCGTGGAGATGCCGCTGCGCATCGGAGCCGGCGTCGGGCTCGGTGAGCCCGAACGCGCCCAGCACCTTGCCCTCGGCGAGCGGCCGCAGCCAGTGTTCACGCTGCTCGTCGTTGCCGAACAGGAACAGCGGCATCGACCCGATGGTCACGTGCGCCTGCCATGCGGCGGCGACCGACTGGTCGGCGAGGCCGAGTTGCTCCATCGCGGCGACGAAGCCGACGGTGGTCATGCCGATGCCGCCCCACTCCTCGGGGATCAGCATGCCGAGGAGGCCGAGCTCGCCCATCTCCCGCAAGAGGTCGGTGGGGCAGCGGGCCTCCTCCCAGGCGATCGGCGCCCGGGGCGCGATCTGCTCCTGGGCGAAGGTGCGGCAGAGGTCGACGAGGTCCTGCTCGGCTTCGGTGAACGAGAAGTCCATCGGTCGAGCTTATTGGACCGGGCGGTACAAGAATTCTGTCACCCTCGCCGTCGTCCCCGCGGTCATCCCCGGATGCGGGCGATGGCCTGCTCGGCGTAGGCGAGGTGCGCGGCGAGGTCGCCGAGCTCCATCCAGTAGGTGGTGACGGCGAGGTGCGAGCCGCCGATCTCGTCCCACCGGGCAACGCTGTCGGCCATCCCGTCGAGGAAGCCCGGCCGGTTGCGCGGCCACCGCCCCTGCCCTTGGGCGGGCGGCGAGACCATCACCAGCTCGGCGCCGAACGTCGAGCGGTCACGGCCGTACTCGGTGAGGAGCTCCTGCACCCGCCGTTGCATGGGCTCGACCTCCTCGATGAGGCCGCCGAAGCTGAAACCGTCGCCGACGAGCGCGCCGCGCCGCAACGCGGGTTCCGCGTAGCCGCCGAGCCACACCGGCACCGGATGGGTGGGGCGCGGGTTGAGCCCGGCGCGGTCGATCACCTCGTCGCCCACCGCGCCGCTCACCAACTCCTCGGTCCAGAGGCGGCGCAGCATCGCGATCTGCTCGTCGAGTCGCGTGCCGCGCCGCGTGAAGTCCTCGTCGAGCGCGGCGAACTCCACGTAGTTCCAGCCGACGCCGACCGCGAGGCGGAAGCGATCGCCCGACAGCACCGCGAGATCGGCGGCCTGCTTCGCGACGAGGACGGTCTGGCGCTGCGGCAGCACCATGATGCTGGTGGCGAACTCGAGCCGGTCGGAGAGCGCGGCCATGTGCGAGAACAGCACGAACGGGTCGAGGAAGGCGTCGTGCTCGTCGTACGGGCCCCAGAGCTTGGGCACCCGACCGTCGTGCGGTGTGCCCAGGACGTGGTCCGCGGTGACCACGTAGTCGTAGCCCATGGCGTCGACCGCCCGGGTGAACTCGCGCAGGGTGGCGGGGGTCAGTGCCAGTTCGGTGGAGGGGAAGTAGATCCCGAGCTGCATCGCCGCAGTGTACCGATCGGTACAGAAGCGGCAAGCGCCTCCCGCTCGCCGGTCAGCTGGTGAGCTCGACCGCGCGGGCGAGGTTCACCAGCGCGCGGTCGCCGAGCATCTGCTGCACCGGCGCGTCGGGGTCGAGCAACGACCGCTGGTAAACCCCCTCGAGCAACACGGTGAGCCGGAAGTTGTAGAGCACCTCGTGGTAGCGGAGGTCGGGGATGGCGGGAAGCCCGCGCGCGTCGCGGTAGCGCTCGACGAGCGCCGCCCGGCTCGGCCAACCCGCGGCCTCGGTCGCCGCGCCGCACCACACCTCGCAGAACCCGGCGAGGTCGAGCAGCGGATCGCCGATGGTCGCGGTCTCCCAGTCGACGATCGCGAGCACGCGCGGGCGGGTGGGCCGCCACGATCACGTTCCGCATGTGGTAGTCGGCGTGCATGATCGACGGGGTGAAGTCGGCCGGACGGTGGGCGTCGAGCCACACCATCACGTCGTCGATGCCGGGCAGGTCGCGGTTGCGGTACGTCGCGAGCTGACCCGACCAGCGGCTCACCTGCCGCTCGTGGAAGCCGTCGGGGCGGCCGAGGTCGGCGAGGCCCGCGGCGCGCCAGTCGACGTCGTGCAGTTGCGCGAGCGCGTCGACCAGCGCGAACGACAGTGCCTCGCGCCCGGCGGCGTCGTCGAGCGCGGGCGGCGCGGGGAACGGGTCGACGCCGTCGACCAGGCCCATCAGGTAGAAGGTGCAGCCGAGCACGTCGTGGTCGTCGCAGAGCGCGAACAGGCGCGGCGTGCGGCACGGGTGTGCCCTCGAGCGCGCGGAGGATGCGGTACTCGCGCCGCATCCCCTCGTCGGCCTTCTCGATGGCAACCCGACGCGGGCGCCGCAACACCCAGGTGGAGCCTCCACGCGTGACCCGGAACATGGCGTTCGACCCACCGCCGGCGATCTCGTCGACGGTGAGCGCGCCGCCGGGCGCGAGTCCCTGCGCGTCGAGCCACGGAGCGAGCCGGTCGAGTTCCACGAGCGCCATCGGGCGGCACCGTACCCGCACGGATGCGGCCGCGCTCGAGGGTCGGTACGCTCCCCGCCGACGGGAGGAGCCCATCGTGACCAACACCGCACGCGCCGCAATCCTGGAGACCTCGCCGGGTGAACTGGTGATCGGGGAGGTGGAGGTGGCCGACGCCGGGCCGCGTGAGGTGCTCGTGCGCACGACGGCCGCGGGGCTCTGCCACAGCGACCTGCACTTCATGCAGGGCCTGTACCCGTACATGCTCCCGATGGTGTCCGGGCACGAAGCGGCCGGGATCGTGGAGGCGGTCGGTGACGAGGTGACCGACTTCCGGGTCGGCGACCACGTCGTCTCGTGCGTGAGCGGGTTCTGCGGCGCGTGTCGTTGGTGCCTCACCGGGCGGCCCTACCTGTGCGACAAGGTCGGCATCACCCGCGGCTTCGAAGGACCGGCCTCGCTGACGCGCGACGGTGAGCGGGTCTTCCCGTTCTTCGAGCTCGGCTGCTTCGCCGAGCTGATGCTCGTGCACGAGCACTTCCTCGTCAAGGTGCGCGACGACGTGCCGCTCGAGAAGGCCGCGCTCATCGGGTGCGGCGTGACGACCGGCGTCGGCGCGGTGCTGAACACCGCGTCGGTGCGCGCCGGCGACACGGTCGCAGTGCTCGGCTGCGGCGGCATCGGCCTCAACGCGATCCAGGCCGCTCGCTTCGCCGGCGCGTCGCGGGTGATCGCGGTCGACCGCCTCGCGGCGAAGTTGGTGATGGCGCAGCAGTTCGGCGCGACCGACGTGGTCGACGCGTCGAGCGACGACCCGGTCGCCGCCATCATCGAGCTCACCGCCGGTGGGGTCGACCACGCGATCGAGGCCATCGGGCTCAAGGTCACGGCTGAGCAGGCGTTCGCGATGCTCGGCAAGGACGGCACCGCGACCATCATCGGGATGGTGCCATTCGGCCAGAAGCTCGAGCTCGACGCGACGCAGATCCTGAGCGGCAAGCGGATCCAGGGGTCCAACATGGGCTCGAACCGCTTCCGCGTCGACATCCCGCGCTACGTCGACTGGTACCTCGACGGCCGGCTCGAGCTCGACGCGCTGGTGAGTGGGACGATGCCGTTGACGCAGATCAACGAGGGGTTCGCGGCACTCGCCGGCGGCGACGTCGCCCGGCAGCTGGTCGTGTTCGACTGAGCCGGCTCTGCCGATCGGCCAGGGCGGCTCAGCTCGCACCGAACTCGCGCACGAGGCGTTCGCCGATCGCGACCACCTCGTCGGGGGTGAACGCCTGCTGCCACGGCACGAGGATCACGCCGTCGCACCCGATTGCGAACGCCTCCTCCACCTGACCCCACAGGTCGTCGAGCCGGTGGAACATCACGCCGGCGGGGCGCGACACCGTCGCCGGGTCGCGGCCGAGGTCGTCGCAGTGGCGGTCGAACGTCGTGAGCGCGTCGCGCACCATCTCCGCAGTGCCGATCGGGTTGCACGCGTCCGCGTACTGCGCGGCGATGCGCAGGGTGCGCGTCCCGTTGCCTCCGACGAGGATGGGCACGTGCGCCTGCGCCGGCCGGGGAACGTTGGACGCGCCGTCCACGGAGTGGAAGCGACCGGTGACGGTCGCCTCCTCCTCGTCGAGCATCGCTCGGCAGATGCGCACGCCGTCCTCGAGGCGGTCGACCCGCTCGCGGGGCGGCGGGAACTCACGGCCGTAGCGGCGGTGCTCGTCGCCGTCCCACGCGGCACCGAGGCCGAGGATGGCGCGGCCGCCGGACACGACATCGGTGGTGGTGATGCTCTTGGCGAGCAGCGCGGGGTCGCGCAGCGTGACCGGGCTCACGAGCGGGCCGATGCGGATGGTCTCGGTGACGACGGCCAGCGCCGCGAGGATCGTCGGGGCGTCGAAGATCGGCATGTGCGGCCCGGCAGGGCCGGCCAGCACGCGCGCCTCGCCACCGGTGTTGGCCCCGAGATCGCCCACCGCGCCCTGCACGATGTGGTCGGGCGCCCACAAGGAGTCGAAGCCGCCGACTTCGGCGGCCCGGGCGACGTCGACCAGTCGCCCGAACAGCTCACCCGGAGGCACCGGCCAGCTGTAGTTGGTGGTGAGCAGCCCGAAGCGGGTGAGCGGGTGGGCGTCGGTCATGCGCGCAACTCCGCGAGCACCTGTGCGACCTGCTCGTCGGTCGCGTTGGGCAGGCCCATCATGATGCGGTCGACGAGGCCCTCGTAGCGGGCGCGGACCGCGGCCGCGAGCCGGTCGAGGGGCTCGACCACTGCGAACGTCTCGAGGATGTCGTCGGTGACGAGGTCACCCATGGCCTCCCACTCGCCGCGCATCGACAGAGTGCGGAGCTCCGGCTGCAGGTCGCCGAGCCCGTGGACCTCGAGCACACCGCGGTACGCAGGGGTGGAGGCGTAGAAGGAGATCTGCCGGCGCATCGCCGTCGCCGCCGCCGCCATCTCCTCGTCGGTGGTACCGGTCACCACGAATGCCGGGCAGCAGATCTCGACGTCGGCGCGGGTGCGGCCGGCCTTCTCGATGCCGCGGGTGAGCGCGGGCAGCGAGACCTCGGCGATGTAGCGGGGCGTGGTGAAGGCGTGGGTGTGCATGCCGTCGGCCACTTCGCCGCACAACTCGGTCATCGCCTCGCCGACCGCGGCGAGGAAGACGCGCGGCGTGCCGTAGGGCTGGGCCTCGGGCACGAACATCGGCGTCATGAGGGTGTGGCGGTAGTACTCGCCCTCGAAGCGCAGTTCGGTGCCGTCGTTCCAACACGACCAGATCGCCTGCAGCGCGGCGACGAACTCGCGCATGCGCGCCACCGGCTTGCCCCACGGCATGCCGAAGCGCTTCTCGATGTGCGGGCGGATCTGCGAGCCGAGGCCGAGGACGAACCGGCCCTGCGAGTACGCGTTGAGGTCCCACGCGACGTTGGCGATCGTCATCGGGTTCCGGGCGAACGCGACGGCGATGCACGTGCCGATCTCGATGCGTTCGGTGTGCTCGGCCGCGAGCAACAGGGGCAGGAATACGTCGTGGCTGATCTCGCCGGTCCAGCCGCCGTCGTAGCCGCGCCGCTCCAGGTTCCGCGCGACCTGCGCGGCCTGGTCGAGTTGCATCGCAATTCCGCCGTCGATCTTCATGCGCGGAGATTACGAGATGCTCAGCGGATCACCCCAGGGACGTGGTCGAGCGCGCCGCGGTCGCACAGCACCACCACGGTGCCGCCCGAACCGCCGCCGCTGGACCGGGCGCCGTGCACCCCGGGGGTCGTGAGGGCGGCCGCGATCACTTCGGTGGCGGCGGGATGGCCGAGGCCCATGGCGTCGTAGCCCGCGTGGCTTCCCGCCATCAGTGCGCCGAGGGTCGTTGCGTCGCCCGCACCCAGTGCGTCGAGGGCGTGGTTCGTGCGCGCGTGTTCCTCGACGCCGAACGTGGTGGCCGCCCGCACCGGATAGGTGACGTCGGGGTCGACGGTGGTGACGGTGTCGTCAGTGGGGCCCCACCGTTCGAGGAAGGCCCAGCCCTGGAGCGCCTCCGGCAGGTCAGCCACCGCATCGGCGGGGAGTTCACTGACCCAGTCGACGACGCGACCGGTCTGCTCCTCCACGAGGCGCTTGCCCATGAACGCGGCCACGCGCGCCCGGCGGTACGGCGCACCGCCCACGTCGTGCTCCGCACCGGTGGGCCACCCCACGACCTCGAGCGCGGCGGGGAGGTCGACGGGCGCATCGACCGCGGCAGGCCGGCACAGGATCGGCAGCACCGCGCCGGCGTGACCCATGACCACGGTGACCTGGTCCATGACGCCACACGGCGCGCCGACCACGTGGTTCTCGGCCTCCTGGCAGAGGAGTGCGAGGCGCAGCGGGTCGAACGCGTCCGCGCCCAACGCCCGTGTGGTCGCGACCTCGAGCGCCGCGCTCGACGACAGGCCGATCGACGGCGGGAGATCGGAGGTCACGGTGAGCGCGACGCGGGGCGGCTCGATCACACCGTGACGGACGAGCACGATCGCGACGCCGAGCAGGTAGTGGGTCCATCGCGGGAACGTCGCCGAGCGCGGCGCGGATCGTGGCGTAGTCGTGGGCGGCGAGGTCGCGCAACTCCGAGGGCGCGATCGCGACGTCGCCGACGACGAGCGCGTCGGCGGGCGTCGCGTGCACGGTCGTGCCGACCCGCGTGGGCACCTCCAGCACGAGCGCGCCGGAGTAGTCGGCGACGCCCCCGAGGAGGTCGAGGCGGCCCGGCGCCCAGCCGCTCGCGGTCATCGCCCGAGTTGGTCGACGAGTTCGCGCAGGATCGGCCCGATGAGGGTCGCCAGGCGCCGGTTCGCGTAACCCACCCAGGCCACGCCGGTGGTGGTGTCGAGGGGTGCGTCGAGTGGCTTGCCGCGCGGGTCGGTCAACACCCCGCCGGCCTCCTCCAGCAGCATCGCGGTGCAGAGGTCGTAGGGGTGGCACGCGAGCGCCGCCGGGACCACGAGGGGGCGCAGGTCGGCGACGAAGCGGTCGCGTCCCGTGATCAGTTCGTGCAACTGCCCGCCCGACGAGATGTACTCGTCGTCGAACACCGTGCGCGCGCCGAGGCGCGGCGAACAGCTCTGCCTCGAGCCTGGCGAGTGCGGGCTTGCCGGGCGGGAAGAACTTGGCGATACACGCGAAGCCGTGCTCGAGGTCGGTCGCCCGCGAAGGCTGCACGGCCAACGCCGAGAAGGTCCCCGAGGTGATGTCGGTGCGGGTCGCGACGAGACCCTCGCCGCGCGCCGCGCTCAACTGGTCGGCGAGCGTCTGCTTCGTGGTGGGCAACTCGGTCATCGCCGCGGCCACGATGTCGCGGAACGAGCCGCCACGGGGCGCGGCCGCGGCGAGACACCACGCCGCCCGCTTGTCGTACATGAGCCCGCGGGTGCCGTCGATGGTGTCGACGATCACCGTCCATTGCGGGTCGTTGCCGAGAACGACGGGCTCGTCGAGGCCCTCCGACACGATCTCGACGCCCTCGCGGCCGGGCCAGTGCTGTTCGAACCACCCGACGAGCGCGTCGTCGGTGACGCGGTCGATCGCGTAGATGGTGTCGGCCACCGTCGCGCCGTCGACCACCGCCATGTCGATGTGACGGGAAGCGAGCACGAGGTCGCGCATGTGCTCGCCCAACGCGCAGAGCAGCGCGCGTGCGGCTTCGGGCGTTTCAGGGGAGTGCGGCACGGAGTTCGGCGGCCTTCTCGTCGGGGTCGGATTCGTTGGTCATGGAACCGCCGCCCACCTCGGGCCCGGCGAGGTACTTCATGAGCCCGGGCGCACGCAGGGGAGGGTGGAGTTCGACGTGGAACGGGTAGTGAGGGTGGTCGCCGACCGGAGCCTGGTGCACTGCGAGCACGTACGGCATGCGGACGCCCCAGAGCGCATCGTACCGGCGCACCACGTCGCGCAGGACGAGTGCGAGCGAACGGCACGCGTCGTCGTCGAGGTCGACGAGGGAAGCGACGGGTTCGCGCGGGAGCACGTGCACCTCGTACGCATAGCGCGGAACCACGGGACGCACGCGAAGAACTGCTTGCCTTCGCTCACCACTCGAGGGCCGGCGAGCTCGCGCTCGACCACGTCGGCGACGATCGCGTGGCCCGTGCGCCGGTGGTGCTCGGCGGCGACCTCGGCCTCGCGCTCGATGGTGCCGTAGACCAGCGCGCCCGCATAGATCTGGCAGTGCGGGTGGGGGTTCGACGTTCCGACCGCGGCACCGCGGTTCTCGAAGATGTGCACGTGCGCGACGCCGTCGAGTTGTTGCAGCGCGGCGGTGCGGTCGCGCCACGTCGTCACCACCGCGGTCACCTCGTCGTCGCCGAGGTCGGCCATCGACCGGCGGGGGTCGTGGTGGTAGCAGACGACCTCGGCGGTGCCGACAGCGCGCCGGGTCGCGTAGAGGTCGTCGCCGGACGAGGGCGCGGGCGCATCGGGCCCGAACACCGGGAGGTCGTTCGTGAACACGTACACCCCGCGGTAGTCGGGGTTGGTGGTGCCGTCGACGCGTCGGCCGAGTGGTGCGAGCGCGTTGTCGGACGGCACCTCGGGCTCCTCGTCGGTGACGGTCTCGCCGACCCACGGGCGCGCGCCCGGTGCGCGGTGAACAGCACCCACTCGTCGCGGAACGGGTGGTGGCGCAGCTCCCAGGTCATGGGTGGGATCGATTCATCGGGCCTCGACGGTCACGGTGCGAGTCTCGCAGCCTGGCGCGGCGACCGTGACCGTGATCGGCCCCGCACCGCTCGGGCGCACCACCGCGAGGGCGCGGCCCTGGAACGTGTCGTGGGTGTCGGCGCCGAAGGTCTCCTCGGTGCACGGGTTGGCGCTGCCGAGGCCCAGCAGTGCACCGGGGCCGTCGACCGTCACCGTGACCGCGCGATCGGCGCTCGTCCACGCGGTGCCCTGTGCGTCGACCAGTTCGATGGTGACGTACGCGAGATCGGTGTCGTCGGCGTGGATCTCGGCGCGATCGGCTGCGGCGGCGAGCATCACGTCGCCGACGGGTGTGGTCAACGAGGTACGCGCCACCTCGGCCCCGTCGCGGTAGGCGACGGCAACAAGCGTGCCCGGCTGGTAGGTCGCCTCGAACCGCACACGGAATTCGTGCTCGGCGCCGGCCGGGGCCCGCCCGACCGACACGCCGTTCACCAGCAGTTCCACCTCGTCGGCGTCGGCGTACACCTCGACGGTGACCGGCGCCCCCACGTGCGCGGGCCAGTCCCACGAGGCGATCGCGTCGCTGAGCGCCCACGCGCTCTTGTACGTGGGGGCCTGCCCGTGGTGCGCGGGCGGCTGGACTGCGAGCACGGGACCGGCTCCGAGGCCGTAGACGATCTCCCGCCAGAACGAGATCGGGCGGCGGAACCCGGTGATGTCGAAGTCGCCCGAACGCGCGGAGATCCACGGGTATGGCCCCATGATGTCGCCGGGGCCCGCGGCCGCGGTGAGCGCGTCGTAGCTGATACGGCCGATGCCGGCCTCGCCGAGGTAATCCCAGCCCACCCAGGTGAAGTCGCCGATCACGTGCGGCATGTCCTCGACGAGCTTCCATCCCTCGGCGATGAACGGCGGCCGGTTCTCGGTGCCCACGATCACGCGCTGCGGGGAACAGCTCGCCGTCCATCGCGTAACGCGACTCGGCGTAGTTGTACCCGGCCACGTCGAGGAAGGCGTACGACTCCGCGAGCTGCGTGCCGACCACCTCCTGCTGGAGCAGCAGCGGCAGGTACTCCTCGAACGTGTTCATCATCTGGTTGACGTCGCGCTCCGCGTCGTCCGCCGGCGCTTCCTCCCGTGCGCCGAGGAAGGGCGCGAGGATGGTGTCGCTGCAGCCGAGCAGCGGGTTGATGCCGTTGGTGACCAGCCGCGTGGGATCGAGCGCGCGGATGCGCTCGGCCAGCGCGCGCCCGAGGGCCGCCCCCGAGGGCTTGCCGGTCTCCGGGATCTCGTTCCCGATTGAGTAGAGGATCACGCTCGGGTGGTTGCGGTTCTTCAGCACCATCGCGTCGACGTCGGCTTCCCACCAGTCGGGGAAGGCACGTGCGTAGTCGTCGTTCGACTTCGCCTGCGTCCACATGTCGAACGTCTCGTCCATCACGAGTATCCCGGCGCGGTCGCAGGCCTCGATCATCGAGCGGCTCATGGGGTTGTGCGCGCTGCGCAGGGCGTTGAACCCGGCTGCCTTGAGCAGTTCGACGCGGCGCTCGTCGGCGCGCGCGATCGCACGCGAGCCGAGCACGCCGTTGTCGTGATGAATGCACGCGCCACGGAGCTTCACCGGCTCGCCGTTGATGCGCAGGCCGTGCACGGGGTCGACCGCGAGGGTGCGCACACCGAAGGTGGTGGACGCGGTGTCGACGACGCGACCGTCGGCCTCGACAGTGGTGGTGCAGGTGTAGAGGTACGGCCTGTCGACACTCCAACGGCGCGGCGTCGGGGACGAAGAGGCGCTGCCGCATGGTGTCGTCGCCTTGCGGCGCGACCGTGAGCGGCGCGACGTCGCGCGCGACCACCGCCGCCGTTTGCGTCGGTGATCTCCGTGGTCAGGGTGGCGGCGGCGGTGAGCATGCTGTCGTTGACGACCGTCGTGGCGACCGCGACGAGCGCGCCGTGCGCGTCGACCGTAGGCGTGGTCACCACGACACCGTCGAGCGGCACGTGCACCGGCTCCGCGACCACCAGGTGCACCGGCCGATGGATGCCCGCCCCCGAGTACCACCGCGAGTCCTCGCGGGCAGTGCAGTCGACGTGTACGACGTTGCCGTCGCCGTACCGGAGGTGTGCACCCAGATCGACGGTGAACTGCGAGTAGCCGTAGGGCCGGTGCCCGGCCTGGGTGCCGTTGACCCACACGACCGCGCTGCGGTACACGGCCTCGAACTCGAGCAGCACCCGCTTCCCGCGCCACCCCTCGGGCGGGGTGAACCGCTTCTCGTACTGCCACTCGCCCCCGGCGAAGTATCCGAGCGCATGCTCGTTCCCAGGATCGCGCCCGGCGGTGAGCATGGCGTCGTGCGGCAGCGTGACGTCGGCCCAGTCGGCGCCGGTGCCCGGAGAGAACATCTCCGCGAACGGATTCACCCGCGGCCGCACCCGCCAGCCGTCGTTGAACGACTCTCGTTGCATCTGCTTGCTCCCCCTGGGGCCGCGACCCCTTGCGGGGACCGACTTCGTTGAGTAACTATACGAATGTGCCGGTGTCCCCGCAACGCCCCCTTCCCGCGCCGACGCGTCGGGCGACCATGGCGCTCGGTGACGTCCGGCGCCACCATCTGTCGCTGGTGCTCGAGACCCTCCTGCGCGACGGGGAGCAGTCGCGGGCGCAACTCGCGCAGCAGATCGGACTGACCAAGGCGACCGTGTCGGCGCTCGTTGCCGACCTGCTCGACCGGGGCCTGGTCGAGGAGCGCGAGGTCCGGCGGTCGGGCGCGGTCGGCCGACCGGGGCTCGACGTCGCCGCCCGTTCGTGGTCGGTCGGCGCCCTCGGGCTGGAGGTCGACGTCGACTCGGTGACCGCGTGCTTCGTCGACCTCGCGGGGGAGATCCGCGTGCGGGACCGCCGGGTCGTGGCGAACGTCGGCGCCGCGCCCGAGCAGGTGCTCGCGCGCCTGGCCGACGTGGCGAACGCAGTGCTGCGCGACAGTGCGGCGCGTGATGTGCGGTGCGTGGGTGCGGCGGTCGCGATCCCCGGCCTGGTCGACCCCTCCACGCGGGAGGTCCTCGTCGCTCCCAACCTCGGGTGGCGCGACGTCGTGATCCCCGAACGCCTCGCCGGCTCCGATTTCCCCCTCGACGTCGACAACGAGGCCAACCTCGCCGCGCAGGGCGAGTTGCGCCACGGCGTGGCCCGCGACCTGCAGTCGTTCGTCTACGTGTCGGGGGGTGTCGGCGTGGGCGGCGCGGTGGTCGTCGACGGTGAACTCGTGCGCGGCGCGCACGGCGTCGCCGGCGAGCTCGGTCACGTGATGGTCGATCCCCGCGGGCCGGTGTGCGCGTGCGGCGCGCGGGGATGCCTCGAGGTCTACGTGGGTGCCGGTCACTCGGTGAAGCCGAAGCGTGCGATCGAGGCCCTCGCCACCGCGCTGCGTCCCGTCGTCCACCTCGTCGACCCGCAGGCGGTCATCCTCGGTGGTGCCCTCGCGACTTCCGCCGAGATCGCCGACGGCCTCGCGCTCTCGTTGAACGCGCGCACCCTCGCTGGTGCGCGCCGTCCGGTCGAGATCCGCCGATCCGCCCTCGGCGCCGACGCCGCGGCGGTCGGCGGGTCGTCCCGCGCGCTCGACCGTGTACTCGCCGACCCGACCCTCGTGCCCGAACTCGCCGAATCCAGTCCGCCTGAACCCGGAGTGCCCCGATGACCGACCAGTACCAGCCGCGCCCCGAGCACCACTTCACGTTCGGTCTGTGGACCGTCGGCAACCCGGGCCGCGACCCGTTCGGGCACGAGACCCGTCCGCCGCTCGATCCGGCGGAATCGGTGCGTCGTCTCGCGGAGCTCGGCGCCTACGGCGTGAACTTCCACGACGACGACCTCGTGCCGTACGGCTCGTCGCCCGCCGAGCGGGAAGCGATCCTCGAGCGCTTCCGCCAGGCGCTCGACGAGACCGGCATGCAGGTGCCGATGGCGACGACCAACCTCTTCTCGCGCCCGATCTTCAAGGAGGGCGCGTTCACCGCCAACGATCCGCAGGTGCGGCGCTTCGCCGTGCGCAAGACGCTCGATGCGATCGACCTCGGTGCCGAGCTGGGTGCGCACGTGTACGTGATGTGGGGCGGGCGTGAAGGCGTGGAGGCCGACGCCGCGAAGGACGTGCGCGCCGGCACTCGACCGCTACAAGGAGGCGGTCGACCTGTGCTGCGAGTACATCCGCGAGCGGGGCTACGACTTGCGGATCGCGTTGGAGCCCAAGCCCAACGAACCTCGCGGCGACATGTTCCTGCCCACGGTCGGGCACGCGCTCGCCTTCGTCAACGAGCTGGAATGGCCGGACATGGTCGGTCTGAACCCGGAGTTCGCCCACGAGACGATGTCGGGCCTGTCGTTCACGCACGCGGTCGCGCAGACGATGTGGCACGGCAAGCTGTTCCACATCGATCTCAACGCGCAGCGGATCGGCAAGTACGACCAGGACTTCCGCTTCGGGTCCGAGGGCATCCGCGACGCCTTCTACCTGGTGCGCCTGCTCGAGGACTCCGGGTGGGACGGCATGCGCCACTTCGACGCCCACGCGTACCGCACCGAGGACGCCGACGGGGTGTGGGACTTCGCCCGCGGTTGCATGCGCACCTACCTGATCCTCGAGGAGAAGGTCGAGCGCATGCGCGACGACGCGGAGATCCAGGACGCGCTGCGCGTCGCGCAGGCTCACCGGATCGCCGAGCCCACCGGGACCCTCGCCGAGGTGCGCGCCGCGACCTTCGACGAGGCTGTGCTCGCCGCGCAGGGCTACGGCAACGAGCGGCTCGACCAGCTCGTCACCGAGTTGCTCCTCGGCGTGCGCTGATGCCGCTGGTCGCGGGCGTCGACTCGTCGACGCAGTCGTGCAAGCTCGAGGTGCGCGACGCCGACACGGGGGCGCTCGTCCGCTCGGGCCAGCGGCCGCACCCGCCGACCACCCCGCCGCGCAGTGAGCAGGACCCTGCTGCGTGGTGGGGCGCGCTGTCGTCGTTGCTCGCCGAGCACGGCGACGGGATTGCGGCGATCTCGGTGGCCGGACAACAACACGGCATGGTCGTGCTCGACGGCGACCTGCAGGTCTTGCGGCCCGCCAAGCTCTGGAACGACACCGAGTCCGCCCCGCAGGCCGAGGCGTTGGTGCGCTCGGAGGGCGCGACGCTGGTGGGCGGATGCCGTGGGGTCGGTGCCGGTGGCGTCGTTCACGGTCACCAAGCTCGCATGGCTGCGCGACCGGGAGCCCGAAGTGTTCGAACGGGTGGCGCACGTGTTGTTGCCGCACGACTGGCTCACCCTGCAACTCACCGGCGCGTTGGTCACCGATCGCGGCGACGCATCGGGTACGGGCTACTGGTCGCCGTCGGCCGGCGGATACGTGGCCGAGGTGTTCGCGTTGCTCGGCCTCGATCCTGACGTCGCGCCCCGTGTGCTCGGAGCCGGCGAGGCGGCCGGGCTCCGCGGCGAGGTCGTGGTCGGGCCGGGGACCGGGGACAACATGGGTGCCGCCCTCGGGCTCGGGTTGCAAGAGGGCGACGTCGCCATCTCCCTCGGCACCTCGGGCACGGTCTTCGCGGTGTCGTCGCACGCAACGAGCGACCCATCGGGTGCGGTCGCCGGCTTCGCCGACGCGACCGGGCGCTTCCTGCCGTTGGTCTGCACGCTGAACGCGACGAAGGTCACCGACACGGTGGCCCGGCTGCTCGGTCGCGACCGCGAGGAGTTCGAACGCCTGGCGCTCGGCGCGCCGGCCGGCGCCGGCGGTGTGGTGCTCGTGCCCTACTTCGACGGCGAGCGCACGCCCAACCTGCCCGACGCCAGCGGCACGATCCGCGGGCTGCGTTCCGACACCACGCCCGAGACCCTCGCCCGGGCCGCGTACGAAGGGGTGGTCTGCAACCTGCTCGAGGCGTTCGACGCCCTGGCAGGCGTGGGTGTCGGAACCGGGTCGGGCCGGGTGTTCCTCGTCGGCGGCGGCGCTCGCTCGGCGGTGTACCCGCAGCTCTTCGCCGACCTGCTGCAGCGCCCCGTACTCGTACCCGAACCCGCGGAGTACGTCGCGCGCGGCGCGGCGGTGCAGGCGGCCGCGGTCCTCACCGGCCGCGATGTCGGCGACGTCGCGCGTGAGTGGTCACCCGCTGATGCGAGCGTGGTCGAGCCCGACGCGGCAGTCGATCCCGGCGCCGTACGCTCGGCCTACCGCGAGGCGGTGTCGGGGAGGATGGACTCGTGATCGAGTTCTCGGGAAGCGACACTGTCGCGGTGGGATCGACCGTGTGTTCGTCGCATCGGGACCACTCATGCGACGACTGCTGGCGTCGTCGAAGGCGATGCGACGGTCGCAGTTCGAGCACCTGCCGCTCCCGAGCGGGTGCGTCCTCTTCCTCGGCGACAGCATCACCGAGCAGGGCATGTGGCACGAGTGGCTGCCGGAGGTGCCCACGCTGAACCGGGGCATCGGCGGCGACACCGTGCACGAGGTGCAGGCGCGCCTCGACAGCGCGGTGAACGATCCGACGGTGATCTCCCTGCTCGTCGGCACCAACGACCTGAGCGGGATCGGGCCGTCGCACGAGGTGCCGGTGATCGCCGCGCAGTTCCGCGGCCTCGTGCGCGAGCTGCAGCGGCGCGCGCCCGAGGCGCGACTGATCGTCAACAGCGTCATGCCCCGGCGCGCGAGCTTCGCGGACCAGGTGCAGGCGCTGAACCACGAGTACGCAGCAGTCGCCCGCGACGCCGGTGCCACCTGGCTCGATCTCTGGCCCGCCCTCGCCGACGGCGCCGGGGGCCTGCGCGCCGCCTACACGAGCGACTCGCTGCACCTCAACGGTGACGGCTACGAGGCCTGGCTCGGCGAGCTCCGGCCGCTGCTCGCCGCCGCCTGAAACACCGCCATCGCCCGGCGCTCAGTGCTTCGGCATCGAGACCGGCGGCCAGTTGGAGTAGCGGGGACAGCCGTCGCCCATCGCGAACAACTCGAAGATGCCGGCGCCGTGCATGCCGTCGCACTCGAAGTGCATGAGCTGGTCCATCGACATCGCGCCGCCTTCGGCGATCGCGAGATCCTCGGGCTTCGACGCATCCCAGCGCGCGTGGATCACGCCGTTGTCGCCAACCACGCGGTTGGGCTGGCCGATGCCGTAGTACACGTTCACGAGTTGCTGCTTCGCAGTCGCCGTGACCGCGTACCGCTTGCCGTCCTCGTCGGTGAAGACGATGTCGGCCGACGCCGGACGCCGTTTGTCGCCGTCGAAGTGGATGTCGTGCTCGAACTTGGTGAACCGCTTCGACAAGGTGCCGTCGTCGTGGGTGAACCCGCCGTCGACGTACTGCACCTCACCGTCGGCCGACTCGAACACCCAGGCCTCGATGGCACGGTCCTCGAACACCGCCTCGAACCACAACCAGAAGTCGACCTGGTCGGACACGCGCACGCCGAAGGTGCGGTCGCGCCCGCCGGTCCAACCGTCGATCTCGATGCGGTCGCCGTCGACCGACACCCAGCCCGTGTAGCGGGCGGGCTGCTTGATGTGGTGCATGTCGGCGAGGGTGCGGCCGCGCTTGCGGATGCGCAGCGGCAGCAGCTCCCACATCGGGGCCTTCGACTGGTACTCCAACTCCCACTCGATGCCGGAGTCGTTGGGGCCGACCTCGAGCTTCCAGCGCTGCAGCGGCTCGACGCACGTCCAGCGCATCGGACCCGCGTACAGGTCGCCGCGGTCGGTGCTGCAGTGACGATGCGCGTCGAGGTCCCAGTGGCGCCCGTCGGCGAGGGTCACCTTCGCGTAGCCGTGGGCCCGCTGCTGGTTGGGGTTGTTGCCGTACCCGGTGACGATCAGCAACGAGTCGTCGGGCGCGTGGACGTTGAAGTAGCAGCGGTCCGACCAGCTCGGGTCGCTGTCGTGCACCACGTCCAGCGTGCTCGGCAACTGGTGGACGAAGTACTCGTCCCACGGTCCGTACGGCATCTCGGTTCCTCCTCGGTCCGGCGCGCAGCCTGCCACACCGGGTGGGGACCGGAGGGAGGCGGTTGGTACCGTGCGCGGCCGATGGCGAACACCGAAGCCGGCGAGCAGCCCGCGCACCACATGCTCCTCGAGCTCGGGCTCGACCTGTGGCCCAGCACCGAGAGCGGCGTCGACGTGCAGCGGGCGGTCGGCCCGGTGCTCGACGCAATGCTCCTGCCCGGCACCGAAGTGATGCGCACCTCGGTGCTCGCGGTGTGGGCCGACACCGTCGCCGGCCATCTCGTCGTCCCGCAGTTGGCGCCGCGGGTGCCGGTCACGCTGGAGCTCGGCGTCGACGTGTACCGCGAACCGGTCGGTCTCCACGAGCTGCACATCGTCGGCCGCCTCGCCAAGGCGGGCAACACCGTGCTCGTCGCCACGGTCGAGTTCACCGACGTCGACGGTGGCCCGATCGCCATCGCCCACGCGTCGTTCATGAAGTCGCCGAACACCGAGCTGTCGATCACCACCGACCGGCTCGACTGGCGCAGCCCGATCCGCATGAGCGTGCCCTTCGCCGAACGGGCGGGCTGCACGCGCGACGCGCCTGGGGTCGCGCGGCTGCCCCGTCGTGCCGACGGCGGCAATGCGTCGAACACGCTCAACGGGGGACTCCTCGCGCTCGTCGCCGAGGAGGCCGCCTTGTCGGCGACCGGCGGGCACGGGCTGTCGCACCTCGCGCTGCGCTACCTGCGGCCGGTGCGGATGGGGCCGGCCGTCGCCCGCGCGGAGATCGTCGGCGAGGTCGCCAACATCGAAGTGCGTGACGAGGGCGACGGCGACAAGCTCGCGGTGCTGGCCACCGCCCACGTCTGGTCCTGATCTGTTTCGGCGTCACCACGCGTCGCCCTGGCGACATCTGTTGACGCCAAAACGAGCGGGCCGCGCGAGGCAAGCCTGAGTCGACGTCGACCAAGGTTCTGCGCGAGGCTGGCCCCCGCTCGTCGCCACTGCCGAAGTCGCCCCAGGAGGAACCATGGACCAGCAGGAGCTCTCGGATCTCGTCGAGCTCGGCCAGCTCTGCGCCCGCTACATGATGTACTCGGCGCGCAAGGTCAAGGACATGGACACCTGGCTCGACGTGTTCACCGACGACGGCGAGTACAACGCGTTCGGCACGCCCTACGGCCTCGACGCCTTCCCGATGCTGCTCGAGAGCGCGCCTCCGGGGCAGTACATCGGCAATCCGCCGGTCGTCACGTTCGACGGTCCCGACCACGCCACCGGCGTGCAGCACTACGTGTTCATCATCCAGACCGACCACTCGATGCGCATCGCCTGGTACGACGACGAGTACGTGCGCACCGACAAGGGCTGGCGGATCCGGCGCCGTTCGACCACCTTCATGCGCAAGAGCGGTGGTTTCGACCACGGCAACGCCCACGACCCGGCGCGCTTCGTCGGCGGCCAGGAGCGCGCGGAGTCCTGACCGTGACGACCACAGCCGATCATGACGCGCAGGAATCCCCCAGGAAGGCCGCCGGCGGGCGATCCCGTCGCGGCGCGGAGACCCGCGCCCGCCTCGTGGATGCGGCGAAGGTGGTGTTCGAGCGCGACGGCTTCCTCGAGGCGCGCATCACCGACATCGCCAAGGAAGCCGGCGTCTCGCACGGCTCCTACTACCACTACTTCGAGTCGAAGGAGCAGCTGTTCCGCGAGGTCGCGGAGCTGCAGGAGACGCGCCTCACCGCGCCGCCCGACGACCCGACCGCGACCGGCCACGACGCATCCCTGAGCGTGCGCATCGAGGAGGCGAACCGTCGCTACCTCGAGCGCTATCGCGACGAAGCGGCGCTCATGGGCGTGATCGAGCAGGTGTCGCGCTACGACGAGCACGTGCGCGAGGTGCGGGCCGACCGATTCCGCTTCTTCGGCGACCGGTCGGAGGCCGCGATCCGCCACTGGCAGGAGGATGGTCGCGTCGACCCGGCCATCGACCCCAAGCTCGCGGCCGACGCGCTCGGCGCGATGGTCGCCCGCTTCGCCGAGCTCTGGCTCGTGCAGGGCTATTGCGACTATGACTTCGACCACGTCGTCGAGCAGCTCTCGTTGCTCTGGGGCAATGCACTCGGCCTCAACGACGCGACCACCACGAAGAAGACGAAGAAGAAGTAGGGGAGACCTCCCACGATGACGCAGGTGACGACCGGATGACGCAGGTGATGACCGGATGACGCAGGTGATGACCGGAGTCCGCATCCTCGAGGTGGCGGAGCAGACGTTCGTGCCGGCGGCTTCGGCGATCCTCGCCGAGTGGGGCGCCGAGGTGATCAAGGTCGAGCACGCGGTGCGCGGCGACGCGATGCGCGGCATCGAGTCGGCGGGTTTCCAGGACATCGACCCGTCGGTGCACGTCACGTTCGAGCACGCCAACCGCGGCAAGAAGTCCGTGGGCCTCGA
The DNA here is from genome assembly GCA_963720785.1 of uncultured Actinomycetes bacterium. Taxonomy (GTDB): domain Bacteria; phylum Actinomycetota; class Acidimicrobiia; order IMCC26256; family DASPTH01; genus CAVRGQ01. Next base: position 790,856 of record CAVRGQ010000009.1, on the reverse strand, counting down.
CCTCGCGACGCCCGAGGGCCTCGACATCCTCTACAAGCTGGCGTCCACCTGCGACGTGTTCCTGGTGAACAAGGTGCCGGAGGTGCGCAAGAAGCTGCGCATCGACGTCGACGACATCAAGGCGCAGAACCCCGGGATCATCTACGTGATGGGCACCGGCCAGGGCAACGAGGGCCCCGACGCCAACATGGGCGGCTACGACATCCTCTCGTTCTGGTGCCGCACCGGCATGGCGATGAATGCGGCGATCGCGCACCCCGACGAGGTACCCAACCCGCCGTCCGGCGCCTACGGCGACACCATCGGCGGGCTCACCATCGCCGGCGGGATCATGGGCGCGCTGTACCACCGGGAGCGCACGGGTGAGGCCACCACCGTCGACGTGTCGCTCCTCGGCGTCGGCACCTTCGCGATGAGCTTCGCGATCGCGATGTCGTTGCAGCACGGCACTCCGTGGGTGCCGCCGTTGCCCGGCGTGCCCTACAACCCGCTGGTCGCCTCCTACTGGACGGCCGACGCGCGTGCAGTCAACCTGTGCTGCCTGCAGGTGGCGAAGTACTGGCCCGAGTTCTGCCACCTCGTCGGTCGCGCCGACCTCGCCGACGACCCGCGCTTCGCCGACTTCGCCGGGCTCACCGCCAACGTCGCGGCGGCCGCGGCCGCGCTGCAGGACGAGTTCTCGAAGCGCACGCTCGCAGAGTGGCGCGAGTTGCTCGCGAACTTCAGCGGGCAGTGGACCGTGGTGCAGAACGTGCTCGAGTTGGCGAACGACCCGCAGGTGCTCGCCAACGGGTACGTGCGCGACTACGAAGCCGCGAACGGCAAGCCGTTCCGCCTCACCTCGCCGCCGATCCGCTTCGGCGGCGCCGACGCGCCCGCCTTGCGCGCGCCCACCTTCCACGAGCAGGGTGACGACGTGCTGCTCGAGCTGGGGCTCGACTGGGACGCGCTCATCGATCTCAAGGTGCGCGGCATCGTCGCCTGACGGGTCGCACACCACCGCGAAGCACAGTGAACGATCTGGGGGGATCATGACGGAACACCGGGTTGCCGTGGTGACGGGTGCCGGCACCGGCATCGGCCAGGCCATGGCGGTGAAGTTCGCCTCACTGGGGTGGTCGGTCGCGATCGGCGGCCGCCGCGTCGAGAAGTTGCAGGAGACCGCGCAACTCGTCCGTGAAGCCGGCGGCACGCCGTTCGCGGGTGCGCTCGACGTGAGCAGCCCCGCGTCGGTCGACGAATTCTTCGCCGGCGCCGAAGCGGAGCTCGGGCCGGTGTCGGTCGCGATCAACAACGCAGCGGTCGCCCGTTACGGCGACATGGACGACTTCTCGCCCGAGGAGATCGCCACCGAGGTCAACACGAAATTGCTCGGTTCGCTCTACGTGGCGCGCCGCGCGATCCAGACGATGCGGCAACAGGACGAGGGTGTCGCCGACATCGTCTTCGTCACGTCGCTCGCCGCGGTCTTGCCGTGGGTCCACCACCTTCCGTACGCCGCGTCGAACGCGGGCGCCGAGCATGCAGCCCGGATCCTCAAGCAGGAGCTGGAGGGCACCGGCATCCGCGTGTCCACGTTCCGCTGTGGGGAGACGATCGGCACCGACTTCGCCACCAAGGAGATGGAGACAGGCCGCGTCTTCACGTCGTCGGAGTTGTGGTTCCGCCGGGGACTGCTGCGCCACACCGGGGCGATGACGCCCGACATGGTCGCCGATGCGGTCGCGCACATGGTCACCCTCCCTGCCGGCTGCCAATTCGAGCTGGTGCAGATGGTGCCCACCGCGCCGAGGGGCCCGGTTCCGGAGACGATGGAGGAGCTCGCGGCCCTCTTCGAGCAGTTGCAGTGAGCGCGGGCACCGACGACCGGCTCACCGCCGAGCACCCTGCAGTGCCGCGCTCGGGCGCCGAGGTCATCGCACTCACCCGGACGCGCGGCGAGGGCGGCCCCGAGCTCGACGACGAACAGCTCAGCGCCTTCTTCGAGCAGTGGCTCGACACGTTCGTGTTCCAGGCCCGCCTCGATCCGCACCTGCGGGAGCTGGCGATCCTGCGCACGATGTGGCGCGCCGGGCAGTCGCTGGAGTGGGCCAACCACTACGGCCTGGCGCGCAGCATCGGCGTGACGCGCGACGACGTGCTCGCGATCCGCACCACGTCGCCGGACACGGATCTGGAGGGCGACCACGCGTTGATCGCCCGCGTCGTCGACGAGTTCGTCGACCACGGCAGCCTCGCGGCAGCCACCATGGCCGCGGTGGAGGAGCGCTTCCCCGACGTCGCGCGCCGCTACGAGCTGCTCTACCTCGTGCCCGGCTACCTGATGTTCGCGGCGGTGACGAACTCCACGGGGCTCACCGCCGAGGCCAAGGGCCTGCCGGTGTGGCCGCCCGACGGGATCGGCCCCGACGGCGTGGGGCCTCGCCCGGACGAATTGGGATGACCGACGAACGGCTCCCGGCGTGGGTCGACAAGCTCGAGATCCGTGAGCTGATCGAAGCGTCGATGCGCCACATCGACGACGAGCGCGGCGATCTGTTCGCCGAGCTCTTCGAGGACGACGGCGTGATGCAGCTCTCGGGCACTGTGTTCGCGGGGCGTGACGCGCTGCGCGGTCTGTGGGACAAGACCGACTGGCCGCACTGGACCGAAGACGGCCAGCTGCTGATGCACCCGTTGTCGGCGCACCTCGCGCACAACCCGGTCATCGAGATCAGCGGTGACACCGCCACCGCCGAGACCGACATGACCGTCATCATGCGCGGCGACGACGGGAGGTACACGGTCACGATGTCGGCCCGCTACCGCGACCGGCTGCGGCGCGGCGCCGACGGCGTGTGGCGCATCCGCACCCGCACCGGCGTGTCGCTCGGCCGACCCGGTCAGGCGCACACCGACGCCGAGTGGGCCCGCGCCCTCGCGAAGATGCCCGAGGAAACCCGCGCCCAGTTCCGGATGACCTGACCTCTCCCCGTTTTGGCGCTCTTCGAGGCCCCTATAGCGGCGCGGAAGAGCGCCAAAACGGGGTGGGTGCGACTCAGTCCTTCTTGCGGTTGAGCATGCGGTCGAGGTTGGCCTGGAACGCGGGCTCGTCGAACGACTCGGTCTCGCGGTCGAGCGCGTCGTCGAGGATCGCGCTGATCGCCTGCAGGGTGGCGTGGTTCAGCAGCCGCTTCGATTCGCGCACCGCCTGCGGGGGCAGCTTCGCGAACTTGGTCGCGAGCTTGATCGCCTCGTCGCGCGACGTGCCCTTCGCCACCACGCGGTTGGCCACGCCGATGCGCACCGCTTCCTCCGCGTCGACCCGGTCACCGAGGAGGATGTGCTCCTTGGCGCGGAGCAGGCCGGTGAGCAGCGGCCACATCAGCGCCCCGCCGTCGGCGGCGACGAGGCCGAGCGCGACGTGCGGGTCGGAGAAGTAGGCCTGCTCCTCCACGAGCACGACGTCGCTCATCCCGGTGAGGCTGCAGCCGAGGCCGACGGCGGGGCCGTTCACCGCGGCGACGATGGGGACGCGCACCGCGGTCATCGTGCGCACGATCACCGCGCCCTCGTCCATGGTCGCCTTGCGGAGGTCGGTGTCGCCGACCATGCGCTGGAGCAGGCCGAGATCGCCGCCGCCGCAGAAGGCCTCGCCCGCGCCGGTCAGCACGATGGCGTTGATGCTGTCGTCGGCGTCGAGGTCGGCCCAGATCTTCGAGACCTCGGTGTGGAGGGGCTCGTTGGAGGCGTTGAAGGCCTCGGGCCGGTTCAGGGTGACGACCACCACGCCGCTCGAATCCGGCCCATCGAGCCGCTCCACCAGGATCTCGCCGTTCGGCCCCCGCCGCTCGATCTGCTCGTCGCCCATGGGTTCCCCCGCTCCGGATTGCGGGGTACCCCCCGCACTGAGTAATTTGACGTCGATGTTACCTACGACGCCCGAAGCCGCGGCGGCCGTCGATCCGGCGGCCTTCGCCGCCGAGCTCGAGGCCTGGCTGCAGACCCGCCCGCCCGCCGTGGTGCGGGCCGCCGAGCACGTCGCCGACTACCCGACGCGCGTCCGGATCATGCAGGACCTCATGCAGGTGCTGTGGGACGAGGGCTTCGTCCGCTACGGGTGGCCGGTCGAGGTGGGCGGCCTGGGTGGCTCCTTCCTGCACCGGGCCGCGATGTGGGAGGGCCTCGCCCGCCACGGCGTGCTGGGCATGAACCTGTTCGAGCACCTCGAGGTGCTGCTGCCCACACTGGTCGAGCTCGGCCCGGGCGAATTCACCGCTGAGCACGTCCCGCTCTACCTCTCGGGTCGGGAGATCTGGTCGCAGGGCTTCTCCGAGCCCGGCGCCGGCTCCGACCTCGCTGCGCTGCGCACGAAGGCAGTGCAGGACGGCGACGGTTATCGGATCAGCGGCCAGAAGATCTGGACGAGCTGGTCGGTGTGGGCCGACTGGTGCTGCGTGCTCGCCCGCACCGGCACCACGGAGTCGCGCCACCGCGGCATCACCGCGTTCATCGTGAAGCTGAGCGACCCGGGCGTCGAGGTGCGCGGCATCTGGCAGGCGAACGGCAACGAGGAGCTCGCCGAGGTCTTCTTCGACGACGTGTTCGTGCCGGCCGACCGCATCGTCGGCGAGCTCGACGGCGGCTGGCGCGTGGCGATGCACATCCTCAGCCACGAGCGCGGCACGTTCGCGTGGTTCCGCCACAACTTCCTCTACCAGCAGCTGATCGAGTTCGGGGCGTCGTCGCCCGACGCGCCCGAGTACCTCCTCGGTGACGCATTGCTCGACCTCGTCGCCGCCACGGCGTGCAGCGCCAACGGCGTGAAGGAGCACGCGGCGGGGGAGATCCTCGGGCCGCGTGCGTGCACCAACAAGCTCATGCTCTGCACCGCCGAACAGTCCGTGCAGGACGCCATTCTCGCCGGCGATGCCGACCTCGCGGTCGGTGTGCAGGACGAGATCACCGACCTCATGCGCCAGGAGTACCTCTTCTCGCGCATCGTGACCGTCTACGGCGGCTCGCAGCAGATGCAGCTCGAGACCATCGCCAAGCAGGTGTTGAAGCTGCCATGACCGTGAACGAGACCGTCGAGGAATTCTTCCTGGTGTGCCGTCAGGCGCTGGCCGAGAGTGGCGATGCGGGGAACGAGGTGCTCACGCAGCTCGGCTGGTGGGAGCTGCCCGCCGCGTTCGACGACCCCGAGACGCGCGGTGCGATGTTCGCGCTGTTCCGCGCCGCCGGACGTGAGAACGCCGACGTCGGCGCGCTGCCTGCGCTGCTCGCCGCGCCGTATCTCGACGCCTCCCATTCCGGGGATGGGAACGCCAGCGGCGCAGTCGCAGCTGCGATCACGCGGCGTTCTTTGCGCCGCGGCACGGTGCACACGCTCGTCGGCCCCACCGACGCGCAGCTCCTGCTCGTCGACACGCCCGGCAAGGGTGTGGCGCTGGTGCCGATGTCGAGCGTCGCGTTCGCGGCGGTCGACATCCCCGGACGCCTCACGCTGCGCGAGGTCACGTTCGACGCGGCGAGCGCGGAGCCGCTGCTCGACGAACCCGCAGCGCGCGACGCGCGTGCCCGCAGCACCTACGCCGGCCGGGTGGCTCTCGCGTTCGACCTCGTCGGCGCCGCAGAAGCCGCCATGGACCTCGCGGTCGAGTACTCGAAGGTGCGCGAGCAGTTCGGCGTGCCCATCGGCACCTTCCAGGCGGTGCGCCACATCCTCGCCTGGGGCTTCACCGACTGCGCATCGGCGGCCGCGGCGGCCGAGCTCGCCCGCGACCTCGCGCTCGACCCGCCGGAGCGCCTCGGCGAGGTCACCAAGGCGATCGCCGGGCGCAACGCGCGTCGGGCGTGCCAGCGTTCGCTGCAGAGCCTCGGGGGCATCGGCTTCACCCAGGAGCACGACCACCACCTCAGCTACAGCCGCGTGCTGGCGCTCGACTCGCTGCTCGGTACCAGCGCGCAGCTCACCCGTGAGCTCGGCACCTGGCTCAAGGCCGAGCAGCCCGAACTGGGTTACGCGGCCCGCGCGCTCTTCGCCTGAGCGTCGCGCCTCCCGGACTTCGCCGCCGGATTTCACCTCCGCCGCGGGTTCCGACAGACTGCGGCGACCTCGACGAAAGGCAATTGCGATGGCGTGGGACTTCTCGACCGAGCCCGAGTTCCAGGAGCAACTCGACTGGATGCGCACCTTCGTCGACGAGGAGATCGCGCCGCTCGCGCTCTTCTACGACGAGATGTCAGCGGAGAACTGGAAGCTCGCCACCGCGCCGCTGAAGCAGCAGGTGAAGGACCGGGGCCTGTGGGCCTGTCACCTCGACCCCGAGCTGGGCGGTCAGGGCTACGGCCAGGTGAAGCTCGCGCTGATGCACGAGATCCTGGGACGGGTGAACGTGGCGCCGTCGATCTTCGGGAACCAGGCGCCGGATTCGGGCAACAGCGAGCTCATCGCGATCGGTGGGACGCCGGAGCAGAAGAAGGAGTGGCTCGAGCCGCTGCTCGCGGGTGACATCACGTCGAGCTTCTCGCTCACCGAGCCGCACTTCTCCGGCAGCGACCCGACGATGATCAACACGCGCGTGGAGCGTGACGGCGACGAGTACGTGATCAACGGCCACAAGTGGTTCGCGTCGAACGCGTCGAAGGCCGACTTCATCCTGATGATGGCGGTGACGAATCCGGAGAACCCGCCGCACAAGGCCGCGTCGTTCTTCATCATCCCGAAGGGGACGCCGGGCCTCGAGATCGTGCGTGACGTGAGCAACATGCACCATCCGCACCCGGGGAACTACCGGGCGGGTGGCCACGCCGAGATCCTGTTGCACGACTGTCGTGTGCCCGCGGCCAACCGGGTCGGTGCGGAGGGCGACGGGTTCGTCCTCGCGCAGCAGCGCCTCAACGGCGGGCGCATCCACCACGCGATGCGGTGGGTCGGCCAGTGCGAGGCCGCGTTCGACATGATGTGCGAACGGGCGATCAGCCGCCGAACCAAGGGCGAGCTGCTCATCGAGAAGCAGATGATCCAGGAGATGATCGCCGAGTCGTCGATCGACATCCGCGCGCTTCGCCTCGTCGCGCTGCACTCCGCCTGGATGTGGGACAACGTGGGCGCGTCGAAGGCGCGGGTCGAGATCGCCGAGCTGAAGTTCTGGGGTGCGCGGGTGCTCCACGATGTCGTCGACCGCGCCATCCAGGTGCACGGCGCACTCGGGTGGACCACCGACCTGCCCCTCGCCGACATGTACGTGTCCGCCCGCCAGTTCCGCATCGCCGACGGCGCCGACGAGGTGCACAAGTCGTTCGTCGCCACCAAGAAGGCCAAGGCCTACAAGCCGGTCGAGGGCTGGCCGTCGATGCACATCCCCACTCGCCGCGCCGAATCCCGCGAGCGCTTCGCCCAGTACCTCGACCACGAGGTGTCGAACCACTGATGAAGGCCGTCCGCAACGCCCCGCCGACCGTCGAGGTCGTGGAGATCGACGAGCCCGACGGGCCCGGCGAGCTGGTGCGGGTGGCGTCCACCGGCATCTGCGCGTCCGATCTCATGTACCTGCGGTTCGGCAGCACGCAGATCGCCGGGCACGAGTTCGCCGGGGTGCTGGAAGACGGCACGCCGGTCGCGGTCGAGGCGATCTTCGGGTGCGCCGGCTGCGAGGAGTGCGACCACGGCAACTACAACCGCTGCCGCAATGGCGTCCAGGGCCTCGGCATGATGGACCCCGGCGGCATGTGCGAGTGGTTCCGGGCGCCGAAGCACGCGTTGATCCCGCTGCCGACCGGTCTCGCCGCGCGTGACGCCGCGCTGGTGGAGCCGGGCGCCGTCGCCCTGCACGCGTTGAACGGTGCCCACGTGGGCGCCGACACCACCGTCGCGGTCGTCGGCGCGGGCGCCATCGGCATCCTGACCGCGGCCGGCGCGCAGACCCTCGGCGCGCCCGCGGTCGCGATCGAGGCACGGCACGCGCACCAGCACGAGGCCCGCGAGCGCATCGGTGTCGACGCTCCCTCGGGCGAGTACGACGTGGTCATCGAGACGGCGGGCAGTGACAGCGGGCTGCGACGAGCGGTCGAGCTCTGCCGCCCCGGCGGCACGGTCGTCATCCTCGGGATCTACGAAGCCGACACGAGCTGGCCGCACTACGAAGCGTTCATGAAGGAGGTCGCGCTGCGCCCGTCGATCGGGTACTGCGGCCACCACGGGAAGCGCGACTTCGCCGCCGTCGCCGAGATGCTCGCGGCCCGCCCCGAGCTCGTCGACACGCTGATCACCCACCGCTTCCCGATCGAGGACGCCCCCGAGGCCTTCCGCGTCGCGTCCGACCGCTCGCAGGGCGTCTTCCGCGTCGTCGTCGAGCCCTGACCCTTCACCGTTTTGGCGTCACCAGATGTCGCCATAGCGGCGCGTGGTGACGCCAAATGGTCGGGCCCTGACACATTCGACGTCGACGTCGAGCATCAGTAGGCTCGCCGGACGGTCCGGTCACCGGTCCAAGAGCCTTCTCGGGAGCCCCCATGCAGCCCACCGACCATTACGTGATCATCTCCGCCGACACCCACGCGGGCGGCAGCCACGAGCAGTACCGCGAGTACCTCGACCCGCAGTACCAGCAGGCCTTCGACGACTGGCGCGGCGCCTACAAGAACCCGTTCCAGGACCTCAAGGACACCGACCTCCGCGTCCGCAACTGGGACAGCGACGTGCGCGACGGCCAGCAGAACGCCGACGGCATCGTCGGCGAGGTGATCTTCCCGAACACCGTGCCGCCCTTCTTCCCGAACTTCGTGCTCTTCGCGCAGCCGCCCACCCCCGACGAGTACGAGTTGCGCCATGCGGGCGTGCAGGCGCACAACCGGTGGCTCGCGGACTTCGTGGCCGAGAAGCCCGAGGCGCGCGCCGGCATCGGGCAGATCTTCACCAACGATGTCGACGACGCGGTCGCCGACGCGATCTGGTGCAAGGAGCACGGCCTGCGCGGCGGCGTGCTCGTCAGTGCGGTGCCGCCCACCTGCGACTGGATCAAGCCGCTGCACCATCCCGACTACGACCCGCTGTGGAAGGTCTGCGAGGACCTGCAGATCCCGGTGAACTCGCACAGCGGCACTGGTGGCCCCGTGTACCCGCGGTCGCCCGCCACCCCGCTCGTGCATGTGGCCGAGATGGTCTTCTACTCGCAGCGCCCGCTCGTGCACCTGATCCTCGGCGGCGTGTTCGAGCGCTTCCCGAACCTGCAGTTCGTCATCACCGAGGCGGGTTGCGCCTGGGTGCCCGGAGTGATGGAGCAGCTCGACTCGATGCTGAAGATCATCCGCTCCAACGAAGTGGGGGAGATGCGCCTGCCGGCGGAGACGGTGCCGCCGCGCTCGGCGACGGAGTACTTCCAGCAGTCGTGTCACGTCGGCGTGAGCCAGCCGCGACCCGTCGACCTGCAGGTTGCACTCAGCGACGTGGGCCTCGACCGGCTCATGTGGGGTAGCGACTACCCCCACGAGGAGGGCACGCATCCGTACACCACCGAGCACCTCCGCCAGGTCACGCAGGGGATGACGCCCGAGCAGATCCAGGCCTTCCTCGGCGGGAACGCCGCGGAGCTCTACGACTTCGACCTCGAGGCGTTGCGTCCCGCCGCGGAGAAGTTCGGCCCGACAGTGGCCGAGGTCGGCGAGCCGCTCACCGCGCTGCCCGCCGACGCCAACCAGGCCCTCAGGCGCGCCGCCGAGCAGCTCACCGCCCGCGTGTGACCGCACGCGCTCGGGAAGGGAAGTTGATGACCAACCCGCTCGCCGGCGATCCGCGCCTCGCCAAGATCTACGAGGCCGACGCCGCGCTCACCGCGCCGGGCATGCCCTACGAGATCGTCGAGGACGACGTGCTCGGCGAGCGCATGCCCGTGTTCCGGAACCGTCACGCCAACCTGCGCGAGCAGCTGCTCGCGGGTGCAGAGCGGTACGGCGACGGCGACCTCTTCGTGTGGTCCGACGGGCGGCGCCAGACGTTCAGCGGCATCGTGCCCGAGGTGGCCGAGGTCGCGGCGGGCCTGCGCGACAACTACGGCATCACCAAGGGTGACCGCGTCGCCATCTGCTCCGCGAACAACCCGGAGTGGATCCTCACGTTCTGGGCGTGCGCGTCGTTGGGCGCGGTGCTCGTCGCGATGAACGGTTGGTGGACCGGCGCCGAGATGCGCAACGCCATCGAGCTCACCGAGCCGAGCGTCGTCATCATGGACGAGAAGCGCGCCGCGCGCCTCGAGGGCACCGACCTTGCCGACGGGAGCGTGCCGACGATCATCATCGAGCGAGACTGGAACGACGTGCCGGTCACCGGCGTCACCGAGCTGCCCGACGTCGAGCTGCACGAAGACGACGCCATGGAGCTGCTCTTCACCAGCGGTACCACCGGACGGCCCAAGGCGGCCATCCTGACGCACCGGGCCATCATCGCCTACGTGCAGTTCCAGCCCTACGGCATGGCGCGCGGCGATGTGGATGGCCGGGGTGAAGCCGGAAGACGGTGTGTCGCCGCGTCAACCGGTGCGCCTCGCGGTCTATCCGCTCTTCCACGTGTCGGGCCTGTCCACCATCGTCGGTGGGCCGGAACTGGGCGCGAAGAGCGTGTGGATGCTCGGGCGCTTCGATCCCGCGGCGGTCATCGAGCTCACCAAGCGCGAGGGCATCAACATGTGGGGTGGCGGCACCACGCACGTGATGCGTCTGCTCGAGCACCCGGATGCCGCGACCGTCGACCCGAAGCAGATCTGGAGCGTCAACGTGGGCGGCTCGGCCACCCCGCCCGCGGTGATCGACAAGATCGAGGAGATGTTCCCGCACCTCACCGGCAGCACGGGCAGCGGGTACGGCGCGACCGAGGCCGGGCTCATCAGCCACTCGACGCACTGGATGTTGCGCGGCGCGCCCGACTGCGCCGGATCGGTGTACCCGACGGTCGAGATCCGCATCACCGACGAGCTCGGCGAGCCACTCTCCGACGGCGAGGCCGGGTTCGTGGAGGTGCGCAGCGCGCAGAACATGCCGTCGTACTGGAACAACCCCGAGGCCACCGCGGAGGCGGTGATGCCGGGGCGTTGGCTGCGTACCGGCGACTTCGGGCGCCTCGACGGACGGCTCCTCTTCATCTCCACCCGCATGCGCGACCTCATCATCCGTGGCGGGGAGAACATCTACCCGTTCGAGATCGAGAACCGCCTCGACGAACACCCCGAGGTGATCGAGTGCGCGGTGTTCGGCGTCGACAGCGCGATGTACGGCCAGGAGGTCAAGGCGGTCGTCGTGGTGCGCGACACCGGCGATGTCACCGGCGAGGAGCTGCAGGCGTTTTGCGCCACCGAGCTCGCGTCGTACAAGGTTCCCACGGAGGTCGAGCTCCGCACGGAGCCGCTGCCGCGCACCGCGTCGGGCAAGATCATGAAGCACGTGCTCGCCGGTGCGGCGAACACCCAGATCGAGGAATAGGAACGAGGAACGTCATGGCCACCGACAGCCAGGTCGACAGCCCCGTCGAAGGGGTCTACTACGACCCGTACAACTACGAGATCGACTGCAACCCCTACCCGGTGTGGAAGCAGCTGCGCGACGAGGCGCCCGTCTACTACAACGAGAAGTTCGACTTCTGGGCGCTGAGCCGCTACGACGACGTGCTCGCCGGCCTGCTCGACAGCGAGACCTTCTCGTCGGCGCACGGTTCGCAGCTCAACATGTTGCAGCCCGAGCCGTACGACATCCCCATGATGATCATGAAGGACCCGCCGGAGCACACGCGGCTGCGCAAGCTGGTGGCGCGCGCGTTCACGCCGCGGCGCATCGCGGAGCTCGAGGTGAAGGTCGCCGAGCTGTCGAACGAGTTCCTCGACGGCTTCGACGGCCAGAGCGAGTTCGACTACATCGCCGGCTTCGCCGGGATGCTCCCGCCCACGGTGATCCTGTCGCTCATCGGCTACCCCGAGGGCCACGCGGCGGAGTTCCGCGCGCTGGCCGACAACACCCTCCACGTGGAGGAGGCCGAGGACGCGGCGTCGGCCCAGGTCAGCCAGGCCACGATCGCGGGCGACGGCGCGCTCGCCGACACGGTGTTCGCGCTCATCCCCGACCTGGTGCAGGAGCGCCTCGACGACCCGCAGGACGACCTCATCTCCGACCTCGTGCGTTCGGAGATCACCGAGGAGGACGGCACCACCCGCAAGCTCACGATGTCGGAGATCGTCGGCTTCGTGCAGCTGCTCGGCCTCGCGGGCACGGAGACGGTGGCGCGCCTGCTCGGCTTCGCCGCGGTGACCCTCGCCCGCAACCCCGACCAGCGCCAGCTGCTCGTCGACGACCCGTCGTTGCTCACGAACGGGGTCGAGGAGCTCCTGCGCTACGAGGCGCCGTCGCCGGTGCAGGCGCGCTGGGTGATGCGCGACGTCGAGGTGCACGGGATCACGATCCCGGCGGGCTCGAAGATGGGCCTGCTCAACGCGTCGGCCAACCGCGACGAGCGGCACTTCCCCGACCCCGACCGCTTCGACGTGCAGCGCAACATCGACCGTCACCTCACGCTCGGTTACGGCACCCACTTCTGCATCGGCGCCGCGGTCGCGCGGTTGGAGACGCGTGTCGCCCTGCGCGAGACGCTCAAGCGCTTCCCCGAGTGGGGGATCGACGAGTCACGCGTCGAGCACGTGCACACCGCCAGCGTGCGCGGCTACTCCTCCGTCACCATGCAGGTGGGTTAGGCAGACGGGACCGCCACTTCCACGATGTGGAGGGTGCCGGCACGCACGCCGTGACGGTCGGGCGCGTAGGTGTCGGCGCTCAACATGAAGAGGGTGCGGCCGTCGGGGCCACCGAGCGCGCACGCGATGGTGAAGCGCTCACCGAGCTCCACGATGTCGAGCACGTCGCCGCCGCGCCCGAAGCGCACGAACGCGTGGCTCATGGTGGTCGCGGCCCAGATCCCGCCCTCGGCGTCGAGGCAGATGCCGTCGGGCGTGTAGGGCGTGATGTCGCCGAAGAGGCGGCGGTTGGTCAGTGATCCGTCGGACTCGATGTCGAACTCGGTGAGGCACTTACCGAGGGACTCGGCGGCCACGAGCGTGCCTTCGGCAGTGATGACCATGCCGTTGGGGAAGTGCAGGTCCTCGGCGACGACGCGCGCGGCGCCACTGGGCTCCACCAGCATGATCGGGCCGGTGGCCGGGGGGACCGGGAACGAGCCCACGTAGGCCCGGCCGTTCGGGTCGACGACCATGTCGTTGATCCCGTTCTCGCACAGACCGGACAGGTCGACGTGGGTGGTGAGCTCACCGTCGTGCAGGCGCAGCACCTGGCGCTCGAGCATCGACGTGAGGAGCAGCGATCCGTCGGGGAGGAAGCCCAGGCCGGACGGGCGGGCGCCCGGTAGCTCGAGCACCGTCTCGAGGTTGCCGTCCAGGTCGACGGTGTGCACCTTCTCGCCGTGCATGTCGGAGAACCACAGGCGGTCGCCGTGCCATCGCGGTCCCTCGCCGAACACCAGGTCGTCCACCAGCAATCGAGGTTCGCTCATAGGTGCGCACGCTACCGGCGTGACGCCTCTCGGCGCCGCGTACCTCCCGCAGGTCGGCGTGCTCCCACATTGACGTCGACGAAGGTGGCCCTTAGCTTGGGGTGGACCCGAGGCCTGAGCGACGACCTCACGAGCGAGGGGACTGCCGCATGACCCGTGGCCTGGACTACCTGGTCTTCGATGCCGACAACCACATGTACGAGTCGACAGACGCGTTCACGAAGTTCCTCCCCGCCGAGCACGCCGGGCTGATCAAGTACGTCGAGGTGAACGGCCGCACGAAGATCGCGGTGAAGAACAAGATCAGCGAGTACATCCCGAACCCGACGTTCAACAAGGTCGCGCCTCCGGGCGCGCAGGAGCTCGAGTTCAAGTTGAAGAACCCGGCGTCGATGACCAAGGCCGACCGGGAGGCGAACCTTGCCGCGCCGCCGCGTTACATCGAGGCGCCGCCGGCGTTCTTCGAGCCCGAAGCCCGCATCATGATGATGGACGAGCAGGGCATCGACCGGGCGATGATGTGGCCGACACTCGCGAGCCTGATCGAGGAGCGCCTCGCCGACGACCCGGTCGCGACCCACGTCGTGATCCACGCGCTCAACCAGTGGATGCACGAGCAATGGTCGTTCAACTTCGAGGACCGGATCTTCCCCACGCCCGTGATCACGTTGCCGATCGTCGACAAGGCGATCGAGGAGCTCGACTGGGTCATCGAGCGCGGCGCGAAGGCGATCCTCATCCGCCCGGCCCCGGTGCCCGACTTCGGCAATCGTCGTCGCTCGTTTGCTCTTCCCGAGTTCGACGCGTTCTGGAAGAAGGTGGAAGAGGCCGACATCGTCGTCGGCATGCACGCGTCCGACAGTGGGTTCCAGCGCTACGTCAACGAGTGGGAAGGCCACGACGGCGAGTTCCTCCCGTTCGACAAGGAGCCGTCGGGCTTCTACCTGCTCCTCCATTCGGAGGACCGCATCATCAACGACGTCGTGACGTCGATCATCGGGCACGGCCTCGTCACGCGTTTCCCGAAGTTGCGGATCATGCCGGTCGAGAACGGCAGCGCATGGGTTCGTCCCTTGGTCAAACGGCTCCAGCGGGTCTACGACCGCAGCCCCGAGGCCTTCGACGAGGACCCGATCGAGGCGTTCAAGCGCTGCATCTACGTGCACCCCTTCCACGAGGAAGACCCCATCGGCCTCGTGGAGCTCATCGGTGCGGACAACGTGCTCTTCGGCTCGGACTTCCCGCACCCCGAGGGCATGTACGACCCGATCAGCTTCGTCGACCAACTCGACGGGCTCAGCGACACCGACAAGGCCAAGATCATGGGCGGCAACCTCAACCGCATCATGAAGGTCGCCGCCTGAGCCCTCGACTGACCGTTTTGGCGTCACCCCGCGCCGCCCTGGCGACATCTCGTGACGCCAAAACGATTGGGGGGCGCGGTCAGAAGAGTTCGGCGAGGCCCTGGGTGAGGACGGGGACGCCGGCGCAGTCGGCCTCGAACGCGTAGCCGCCGTTGCCCGCGTCGTACACGTGGACGGTGACGTCCTCGTCGAGGAAGGTGGGGGAGGCGAAGCGGGCGGCGACGCGGCGGAGGCGAGAGGTGTCGCCGGCGCAGGCGAACTTCGCCACGCCTTGCGCGGCGATCGCCAACGTGCAGAGGCCGTGCAGGAAGAGTCGCTCCACGCCCGCGGTGCGCGCCGCTTCGAGGTCGAAGTGGTGCGGCGACCAGTCGTTCGTAACTTCCGCGTAGGCGCGCGTGATCTCGCCGTCGACGTGCTGGGTGTACGTGCCGAGGAGGTGCTCGCGCGCGCCGTCCGGCGTCGAGTGATCGGGCGGGCCGTCACCCACGCCGTCGCACTCGACGCCGAGGAACACGGTGGTCCACCACTGCTCGGCGACGAACGCGTCGTTCGTGTCGAGCATCGAGTAGCGCAGCGTCACGAACGACTTGCCGCGTGACCCGCGTGCGCCCTGGCCCTCCACGAACACGCGCAGCGGCTCGCCGGGGACCACGGGTCGGTGCAGGCGCACCTCGTGCTCGCCGTGCACGCCGCCGACCATGCCGTCGAGGATGGCGGGGTCGACGAGCGCGACGCGCCCCGCCTCCTGCGCGTCCCAGATCTGGGTGACCAGCGCGACGCTGGGTACCACCTCGCCGCGCTGCGCGGCCGGGAACGGGTCGCGCGTCGCCGCCGCGTAGGCAGCCACGAACTCGCTCGACAGCGACGCGGGGAACGGCCCGTGAGGCTCGCCGAGGGTGACGCCGGGAACGCCCATGCTCAGAGCTCGCCGAGGGACTGCAGGAACGGCTGCGTCTGGGCGATGATCCCGGTGACCTGTTGCGGGTCGCCGGTGCAGAGGTACTTCACGCACTCGAGGGTGAGCGAGATGTCCTCGGTGTCCTCCTTGGCGAGGTCGAGCGTGGCCGCGCCCTCGGTGGCGACCGGCTTGAACGGCGCCACCGCGTTCACCGCGATGTTGTCGGCGTGCAGCTCCGCGGCGAACGACTGCGTGAGTCGCGACAGCGCCGCCTTCACCGTGCCGTACATGCCGAACCCCGCGCCGACGTCGAACGGATCGAACGGCGGGCCGGGGATGCGCTCACCCGCCATCGACGTGAGGTTGCAGACCCATCCGGCGCCGCGCTCGCGCATGGCAGGGATCGCGAGCTGCGTGAGCTGCAACGGCGCGAGCACGTGCATCTCGAGCATCAGCTTGGCCCGCTTCTCGGGGAACTCGTCGAGCGCGCGCAGGAAGGTCACCGCCGCGTTGTTGATGAGGATGTCGGGCGCGCCGGCCTCGGCGACGACCGCCTCGAACATCGCGGCACGCGTCTCGGCCGACGAGAGGTCGGCCTGGACGGCGATGGCTTTGCCACCCGCGGCCTCGATCTCCTCGCGGGTCTCCTGGAGCGAGCCGATGTACCCCTCGACCGGCTCGACGGTCCGGGCGGCCATCGCGACGGTGGCGCCCTCCTCGGCGAACATCTTGGCGATGCCCTTCCCCAGGCCCCGGCTGGCGCCCGTCACCAGGACGACCTTGCCGTCACATGCACCCACGGACCGTTCCCCCTGACGGCCGCGCCTGGCAGAGGTGTCTGGCAGACTGCGGACCAATGGTCGACGTCGAAGTCGGGGTGAGCGTACTCCAGGGACGGTTGGCGCCGATCGCCGTCGACGGCCTGCATCGCCTCACCGGCGGGGCGTCGAGCCTCACCTATGCAGGCTCTGCGTACACACCGTCTGCCGCGCACGAAGTCGTCGTCAAGGTCGCGCCCGCGGGGCTCGAGCCGGTGCGCAACCGCGACGTGCTGCGCCAGGCGCGCGTGATGAAGGCCCTGCGCGCCGCGGGGGTCACCGTGCCCGACGTGCTCCACGAGGACGAGGGCGCGCCGCCCGAGGTGCCGCCGCTGTTCGTGATGGGATTGGTTCCCGGCACGTCGTTGGAGCCGCTGTTCGACCGCGATGACGGTGGCGACGCGGTCGATGCGCCGGCGGTCGTCGCCGAGCGCCTGCGCGACGCGGCGCGGGTCATGGCATCGCTCCACGCGCACGACCCCGACGCGCTGGGCCTGGGCGAGGAGCCGCGTGCAAGCCTCGCCGACGAGGTCGGCCGCTGGGTGCGCCTGCTCGACACCGTCGACTCCGCGCTCGTACCGGGGTGGCGCGACGTGGCCGACGCACTGCTCGCGTCGCAGCCCGCGCCGTGGCCCGCCGCCGTCGTGCACGGCGACTTCCGGCTCGGCAACCTGCTCGCCGTCGGCGCCGAGGTCACCGCAGTCATCGACTGGGAGATCTGGTCGCTCGCCGACCCTCGCGTCGACGTCGGCTGGTTCCTGATCAACGCCGATCCCGATACCTACCGCCGCCGCACGCGCTACGCCGGCGCGTTGCCGTCACCCGACGAGCTCGCGCAGGTCTACGCCGACGCGCTCGGCCGCCCGCTCGCCGACCGCGCCTGGTTCGAGGCGCTCGCGTCCTTCAAGTCGGCTGCGACGTGGTCGCTGATCGTGAAGCACAACCGCCGGCGCGACGACCCCGACCCCGTGGCCGAGGAGATCGCGCCGCTGTTGCCCGCACTCCTGACGCGTGCGACGAGCCTGCTCGGTTAGGCGGATCCGCCTCTGAGCATCTGCCGCGACGACTGGGCTCGGTTCGACGGGCTGCCACGCTCGATAAGCGTCGCGGACCGGTTCGGGCCATTCGGCGTCGACGTCGACGCGCGTCCCCGACGCCGCCGCGCCCGCGAGCACGGTGACCGCGGTCTCCAACACCCGACGCTGGATTGCGGGTTGGTCGGGCGGCCCGAACGGATGGCCGAACGGGAACTCCACGCCCACGATTCGCGGCGTGAGGAGGCGTTCCGCGATGTCCGGCATCATCGTGACCACGACGGTGGGGATGCCTGCACGTTCGACGAGACGTGCCAGCACGGGCACGTTCTTGCAGCAGTCGGGTCAGACGGGTGCGAACACGATCCCGTCGATCGCCTCGTCTCGCAGCGCGGCGACGATGCCCGGCCCGGTCGTGTTCCGCCACTCCGCAAGATCGGCCTGCTGGTATCCCATGACCGAGTAGTGATGGGCCGCGGCACTGCCGACGATGCCGTCGTGCACGAGCGCATCGAGTGCGCGCATCGGGAGCACGATCTCATGGTCCGCGAGTGCGTCGGTGGTGTTCACGTGGAGGTGGGTGGCGTCGAGCTGCCCCTGGGTGACGGTGCTGGGAATCGCGCGCCAGGTGGGGTCGCCCCACGACGGTTCGGCGCGTTCGCGCTCGTCGTCGAACCGGGGCTGCACGTCGCACACCGAGAGGCCACCCGTCGACAGCAGCGCGATCCGAGCGTCGGCGAGGCGGGGCGCGAACGGCGCCCACACCACGTCGGTCTCGCCCGGCAGAGGGTCGGGTGACTCGAAGAACGCCCGGAAGCTGCGGGGGAGGAAACGGAAGCTGTCGACGCGCACGCCCTGACCCTAGGTCCGATCGGGCGAGCTGGCGTGGTGCGCGCCTCAGTCGCGTGGGATGCCGGCGAGCTGGTCGGCGAACTTCGCCTCGGCGGCGGCGCGCAGCTTGGGGATGTGCGTGGTGGGGAAGTCGTCGTCGACGGGCTTGTAGTTCTTCAGCACCTGACGGGCCAGCGTGACCTTGTGCACCTCGGTGGGGCCGTCGGCGAGTCCCATCACGAACGACTCGGTCAGGTAGTGGACGAACGGCATCTCGTGGGTGACGCCGAGCGAACCGTGCACCTGCAACGCTCGCGCGGTCACGTCGTGCAGCACCTTCTGCATCATCGCCTTGATCGCGGAGATGTCGCCGCGCACCGCCTTGTAGTCCTGGAGCTGGTCGATCTTCCACGCGGTGTGCAGCACCATGAGGCGGTAGGCCTCGAGCTCCATCCAGGAGTCGGCGACCATCTCCTGCACCATCTGCTTGTTGGCGAGCACCTCGCCCTGCGTGTAGCGCGACACCGCGCGCTCGCACAGCATGTCGAAGATGCGTCGCGCCAGGCCCACGGTACGCATCGCATGGTGGATGCGCCCGCCGCCGAGACGCGTCTGCGCCACCATGAACGCGCCGCCGCGCGGCCCGAGCATGTGGTCGGCGGGGACGCGCACGTCGTGGTAGCGGAGGTAGCCCTCGATGCCGTCGCCGACCGGCTCGTACCCCATGCCGATGTTGCGGATGGTCTCGATGCCGGGAGTTTCGATCGGCACGATGAACATCGTCTGCTGGTCGTAGGTGGGGGCGTCGGGATCGGTCACCGTCATGACGATGAGGAAGGCGGCGGAGCGGGCGTGCGACGTGAACCACTTCTCGCCGTTGATGACCCACTCGTCGCCGTCCTGCACCGCGGTGGTGGTGAACACCTTCGGGTCGGCGCCGCCCTGCGGCTCGGTCATCGAGAACGCGGAGACGATCTCGTTCTGGAGGAGCGGCTTCAGGTACCGCTCCTTCAACTCGGGAGAGCCGAAGCGGGCGAGGATCTCGCTGTTGCCGGAGTCGGGGGCCTGCGAGCCGAACACGATCGGCGCGCACACCGACCGCCCGATGATCTCGTTGAGGAGGCCGAGCTTCACCTGGCCGTAGCCGGGGCCGCCGAGCTCGGGGCCGAGGTGGGTGGCCCACAACCCCTTCTCCCTGACGATCTCCTGCAGCGGCGGGATCAGCGCCTGGCGGATCGGGTTCTTCAGGTCGTGGGATTCGGGGACCACGTAGTCGAGGGGCTCGCACTCCTCGCGCACGAAGGTGTCGGCCCAGGCGAGCAGCTCGGCGTACTCGGGGTCGGTGGAGAAGTCCCAGGCCATGGTGTCTCCCTCTACGAGGCGGCAGTGCCTCCCACTGGAATCTGACGTCGATGTCGAGAGCAGGGTACCTTCACGGGATTCGTGAGGCCATCCGACGGCCGGCAGGGGGAGTGTCAGTTCGATGCGCGAGCAGTTGTGCCAGGACCGGGTCTGCATCGTCACGGGAGCGGGCGGCGGCCTCGGGCGCGAGTACGCGCTCTCGCTCGCCCGCCACGGCGCCAAGGTCGTCGTCAACGACATCGGCGCGGCCCGCGACGGCTCGGGGCACGACGCCGGCCCGGCCGCGCGGGTGGTCGCCGAGATCGAGGCGATGGGTGGCGAGGCGGTTGCCAACACCAACGACATCAGCAGCTTCGACGGCGCCGGTGAGCTGATCGCGCAGGCCGTCGACACGTTCGGCAACCTCGACGTGCTCGTCAACAACGCGGGCATCCTGCGCGACCGCATGATCTTCTCGATGAACGAGGAGGAGTGGGACGCGGTGATCCGCGTGCACCTCAAGGGCACGTTCGCGCCGAGTCACCACGCGGCCGTGTACTGGCGGAACCGCTCGAAGGCCGGCGAGACGAACGACGCGCGCCTGATCAACACCACGTCGGTGTCGGGGCTGTACGCGAACCCCGGGCAGGCCAACTACGCGGCGGCGAAGGCGGGCATCGCCACGTTCACGCTCACCGTCGCGCAGGAACTGTCGCGCTACGGCGTCACTGCCAACTGCATCGCACCGGGCGCACTCACGCGGCTCACCGAGGACTTGCCGATGCCCGACGAGATCCGCAACAACTTCTCGGCGGAGTCGGTCGCGCCCGTGGTCACGTGGATGGCGTCGAAGGACTCCGCCGACGTCACCGGCCAGGTGATCGAGTCGTCGGGCCTGGTGCTCGCGATCGCCGAGGGTTGGTACCGCGGCCCCACGCAGGCGCCGGTCGCCGAAGCCGCCGACGTCGGCCCCGCCGTCCGCAAGCTGCTCGCCGACGCCCGGGTCCGCACGTTCTTCCACGAGGTGAGCTGACGTGGAGGCGTACATCGTCGACGCCGTGCGCACGCCGCGTGGCAAGGGTCGCCCCGACGGCGCGCTGCACGGCGTGCACCCGCAGGAGTTGCTCGCCCAGTGCCTGCGCGCGCTGCCCACCCGCGTCGGCTTCGACCCGGTCGACGTCGAGGACGTGGTCATGGGCAACGGCATCCTCGCCGGCGACCACGGCGACGACGTCGCCCGCATGGCCGTCCTGCTCGCGGGCTGGCCCGAGACGGTGCCCGGCATGGTGCTCAACCGCTTCTGCGGGTCGGCCCAGCAGGCGATCACGATGGCCGCCACCGGGGTCGCCGCCGGCGTGCAGGACCTGGTGATCGCCGGCGGTGTCGAGATGATGTCGCGCTGGGAGCTCACCGTGGGCTCGGTCACCATCGACGGTGGCAACCCCGACCTGCGCGCGAAGTACCACACCGTGCCGCAGGGAGTCTCCGCCGACCTCATCGCGACGCTCGAGGACTTCACGCGCGACGACGTCGACGTGTTCGCGGCCACGAGCCAGGAGCGGGTGCAGGTCGCGGTCGCCGAAGGCCGCTTCGACCGTTCGCTGCTCGCGATCACCGGACCCGACGGCGCGGTCGTGTGCGACCGCGACGAGCACCCGCGTGCCGGCACCACGATCGAGAAGCTCGCGGGCCTGCAGCCCGCCTTCGCGGCGTTGGGCGCCTCGGCGTCGCCCGAGGGACCGACCTACGACGAGCTGTGCGTCGAGCGGTACCCGTCGATCAGTGCCGTCGAGCACGTGCACCACGCGGGCAACTCGTCGGGCGTGGTCGACGGCGCCGCCGCCGTGGTGGTCGCGTCGAAGGCGTGGTGTGAGGCGCACGGCGTCACGCCGCGGGCGCGGCGTGCGTGCCGCCGCGGCGCTGGGCTCCGCGCCGTTGATCATGCTCACCGCGCCTGCGGCCACCTCGCAGCGCTGCCTCGACAAGGCGGGCATGACGGTCGCCGACATCGACCTCTGGGAGGTCAACGAGGCCTTCGCCGCGGTACCGCTCAAGGCGATCAAGGACCTCGACCTCGACCCCGAGCGGGTCAACGTGAACGGCGGCGCGATCGCGCTCGGTCACCCGATCGGCGCGACCGGCGCGATGCTCGTCGGCACGGTGCTCGACGAACTCGAGCGCCGCGACCTCACCACCGGCGTGGTCACGATGTGCACCGGCGGCGGCATGGGCACCGCCACCATCATCGAGCGGGTGTGAACTAGGAGTCCTTGCGCTCCCACGCGGCGCGTGCCTCGGCGGCCTCACTGCTCGCGTGGGTGATCACCTGGTTGCGGTTCTCCAGCTCGATCGCCGCGTCCACGCCGAGCGCATCGGTGTTCACCTGCAACGCCCGCTTCGTCATCCTCACTGCGACGGGTGAGAGCGCGGCGATCTCGCTCGCCATCGCGATCGCGCCGGACACGAGGTCGTCGTCGGCGAACACCGTGCTCACGAGCCCGGTGCGCAACGCCTCGTCGGCGTCGACCATGCGACCGGTGAGCATCCACTCCGCAGCCACGCTCGTGCCGACGATGCGGGGAAGGTGGTAGCTCATCCCCATCTCCGCGCCGGAGAGTCCGATGCGGATCGCGGCGTTGCCGAAGCGCGCGGATGCGCCGCACACGCGAATGTCGGACGCGAGGAACAGTGCGAACCCGCCGCCCACCGCGGGGCCGTTGGCGGCGGCGATCACCGGCTGCGGCAGGTCGCGCAACAGGCCGGGGAGACCGGCCATCGTCTCCTGGAAGCGCATGCGGTCGAGTGCGGGTGCTTCCGGGCCGGGCACGTCGGGGCCGAAGCTGCGCAGGTCGATCCCCGCGCAGAAACCGCGGCCCGCGCCGGTGAGCACCACCGCGCGCGCACGGAATCGTTGTCGGCGAACGCGGCGCACGTGGCCTGCAGCTCGCCGACCATCACGTGGTCGATCGCGTTGAGCCGATCGGGGCGCGCGAGCGTGAGCAGCGCGACGCCGTCGGCGGGTCGTTCGAGGGTGAGGGTGTGGGTCTTCATCGCTCCATCCTGTCGAACCGACGTCGTTCGCGCGCAGACGCGGCAGCCTTGGCGCCGGTTCGGGTGCTGAGGGATCAGTCGCGGTCCAGGGCCCGTTCCAGGGAGTGGCGTCCGTCGATGTCGAGCGTTGCGTCGTGGGTGGTGATCACGACGCGTCGCAGGGTGCCCTCGTAGGGGAACGGCGCGCGATACCGGCCGGAGCGTCCGACGAGGTCGGCGCCGAGGTCGAGCGTCGGCACCGTGGTGGATTCGTCGCCGGGATCGCCGGTGGCCTGCTCGAAGGCGGTCGGCACCGGGCCGTCGTCGACGAGGAGTTCGATGGTCGGATCGGCCGTGTCGGGCGACGGGGTCACTCGCGCTGCGATCGTCGCTCCGTCCCGCGGGATCGGGGCGGAGGTTCGGGCCCGCAGCACGCGGCCACGAGTGGCGAGCTCGAAGTGCACGACTCCGTCGGTGAGCCAGAGCACCCGGTGGTCGTCCGGAGTGCCGTCGGCCACGAGCACTCCGTTCCGCCCGGTGACGTCCTCGGGTTCGATCTCCGCGCGTATCTCGTAGGCGACGCCGTCGAGCGCGGGGCGCAGCGAACCACCGAGACTTCGCCCGTACCGGTACTCGTGCACCGAGCGCGCAGCACCGGGGACGAAGCGCACGTCGATGGCCGCGAAGTCGCACATCGGGAGGACGAGGTTCCGTTCGGCTTCGCTCCACCACAGCTCGACCATCTGCTCGAGACGTTTGGGCTCGGCGCCGGCGAGGTCGTGGCATTCGGTGGGATCGACCGTGGTGTCGTAGAGCTCCCAGACGTCGTCGGCCGGGTCCGCCCCCCGATGGTGGAAGCACACGGCCTTCCAACCGTTGGCGTAGATGCCCCGGTGCCCGAGCATCTCGAAGTACTGCACCCGGTCGATCGGCGCGCCGCCCGTCTCGATCGCATCCCTGAACGTGACGCCGTCGAGCGCGCGTTGCGGCACCCCGGCGTGCACCAGCGGGGAGGAGACGCCGGCGGCGTCCAGCAGGGTGACGTGGACGTCGACCGCGTGGTGGAACCCGTGCCGCAGCGCGCCCGGGTCGGGAACGTGACCGGGCCAGCGGACGATCAGTGGACAGCGGATCCCGCCGTAGTGCACGGTGCCCTTGTACCGACGGAACGGGGTGTTGCCGGCCATGGCCCACCCCTGCGGGTAGTTGCCTTCGGCCGCGGGGCTGCCGAGCTCGTCGACGGCGGCGAGACAGTCCTCGAACCGATCACGTCCGAGCGCGAGGTAGCCGTACGTGTCGAACGGCATGCCCACCAGCACGCGGTCCGTGTCGCTCCTCCCCGCCGCTGCGGCCAAGGCCTCGGAGTACCCGAGGTGGGCGTAGCCGTTGCGCCCGCCCTCCGCACTCGCTCCGTTGTCGGACATCACGAGCAGCATCGTCTCGTCGAGCAGATCCCAGGCCTCCAATTCGGCGACGAGCCGGCCGATCTGCTCGTCGGTGTGCGTGAGGAAGCCGGCGAACACCTCCTCCATGCGCGCGAACACGCGCCGCTGGTCGTCGCCGAGGCTGTCCCAGGCAGGCACCCCCTCGTTGCGTCCGGGGATCGTCGCGTCGGCGGGCACGAGGCCCAGATCGCGTTGACGTGCCGCGACCCGAGCCCGCTCCACGTCCCAACCGTGGTCGAATCTCCCGCGGTACCGTTCGATGAAGGTCTCCGGCGCGTGGTGCGGGTCATGGGCACATCCGAACGCGAGGTGCAGATAGAAGGGCCGACCCGTTCCCGCTCGGCGATGCTCGCCGATGAGCTCGATGGCGCGGTCGACGAGGTCCTCACTGAGGTGGTAGCCCTGCTCGGGAGACCGGGGTGGGACGACGTGGCGGTCGTCCTCGACGAGGTCGGGTTCCCATTGACTGGTCGCGCCGCCGAGGAACCCGTAGAAGTGGTCGAACCCCCGCGCGAGCGGCCCGGTGCCGGTCGATCCGCCGGCCGCGGCCTCGCCGGGCGCCGCGAGGTGCCACTTGCCCAGGGCCATGGTCGCGTACCCGGCGCCGCGGAGCACCTCCGCGGTCGTGGTGGCCTCCCGGCTCAACCGCCCCGTGTAGCCCGGGTGCTCGCCAGTGCAGAAGTCGATCACGGTGCCGATGCCGACCGCATGGTGGTTGCGACCGGTGAGGAAGCTCGCCCGGCTCGACGAGCAGATGGTCGTCGTGTGGAAGTTGGTGAACCGCACCCCTGCTTCGGCGATCCGGTCGATCGACGGTGTCTCGATCGACGATCCGTAACACCCCAGCTGGCCGAAGCCCACGTCGTCGAGCACGACCTCGACGATGTTCACCGATCCCATCCGGCACGTCCTTCCACGGCGTTTGCTTCCACGGCGTCCGCGTCGGTCAGGCGACGACGCCGCGGACCTTGAGGTCGACGATGGTGTCCCAGTCGAGGCCGATCGACTCGAGGATCGCGTCGCCGTGCTCGTTGAACTCGGGTGCGCGCCCGGGTTGCGGTGCTTCCTCGTCGTACTGCACAGGTGCCGCGGCGAGGCGCACGGGCACGCCGTCGGCGGTGACGATGTCCTGCACGTAGCCGTTGGCGAGGGTCTGCGGGTCCTCGGCGACCTCCATCGTGTGCTGCACGACGGTCCACTGCCCGGCGAAGTTCGCGAGCACCTCCCGCCACTCGGCGAGCGAGCGGGCGGCGAACTCCGCGGTGACGATCGCCCGACCCGTCGGCGCGTTCGCGGCGTAGGCCTCGTGCCCGACGAAGCGCTCGTCGACGCCGAGTTCGGGCCGGCCGATGACGGCGCAGAACATCGGCCAGTAGTGCGCGCCCTGCAGACAGCAGATGGCGACCCAGCGGTCGTCGGCGGTGCGGTAGAAGCCGACGAGCGGGTTGGTGTTCATCTGGTCGGCCGAGGGCGCGCGCCACGGCTCCTGCAGCAGGAGCGACAGCGACATCGCCTGGCCCATCGCCCAGATCCCGGTGCCGAACAGCGACACGTCGACGACCGTGGGCTCACCGGTGCGCTCGCGGTGGTACAGCGCGCCCATGATCCCGCCCGCGATGGTCATGGCGCCGAGGGAGTCGCCGAACCCGGGGCCCGACTGGCTGGGGATGAGGTCGCCGTACTCGGGGCGGAACGCGCCCCACTGTGCGCCGGAACGCGCCCAGTACGCGAGGGCGTCGTAGGAGCCCTTGTCGGCATCCGGGCCGCGCGAGCCCTGCCCGGTGCCGCGGACGTAGATGATGTCGGGGTTGGCGGCGCGGACTTCGTCGACGGTGATGTGCAGCTTCGCGAGCACACCCGGGAGCTTGTTGGTGAGGAACACGTCGCAGGTGGCGGCGAGCTTGTGCAGGATGTCGAGGCCGTCGGGCGACGTCAGGTCGAGGCCGAGCGACTGCTTCCCGCGGTTGGAGTGCTCGAGCAGCACGTTCACCCCGCCGAGCATCGGCATGGTTCCGCTCGACACGATGCCGCGCATCGCGTCGCCACGCTCCACGTGCTCGATCTTGATCACCTCGGCGCCCCAGTCGGCGAGCAGCGCGGAGGCGGCGGGCACGAAGGTGTGCTCGGCCACCTCCAGGACGCGCACGCCCTGCATCGGCTTGGTCATCGTGATCCCCCCTGGAACGTCGACGTGGAGCGGTGGAGCGGGTACGCGTCAGCTGCGCGGAAGGCCGAGGACCCGCTCGGCGATGATGTTGCGCTGGATCTCCGACGAGCCCGCCGAGATCGTGCTGGCGAAGAGTGGAAGTACACGCTCGAGCCAGGTCCCGTGCGGACGTCGATGGCCGATGGCCGCCGAGCCGATCGTCGAGTCGCGTCGGCCGCCGTGGATCTCGGCGGCCACGAGGGCCATGCGCTGGCGCGCCTCGCTCGCGAACAGCCTTCATCAGCGCCTGCTCGGGTGCGGTGCCGCCCCGTCACGAGCTTGGCGAAGCCGCGGTAGCCGAGGCAGCGGGCGGCCTGGACGTCGATGGACACGCTGCATCGACCTGGTCGACGCGCGACGCCCGCTCCATCGGCGGGAGCCCGGCGAGCAGCGCGGGCGCCTCGTCCGAGCAGCGCGCTCGAGCGACTCCTCGAGCCGCATCACCGCTGTCGAGCCACACCATCGCGCGCTCGTGCGCGAGCGAGCCGTTGGCCATGCGCCCAGCCGTTGTTCTGCACGCCCACGAGGTTCTCGGCGGGCACCATGCACGTCGTCGAAGAACACCTCGTTGAGGTCGGGGTGCTCGGGGTCGGACGATCTCGGGCAGCGGCCGCACGGTGATGCCCGGCGTGTCCATGTCGACGAGCAGGATGCTGATGCCCTTGTGCTTCGGCGCGTCGGGGTCGGTGCGGCAGAACAGGAAGCAGAACTCGGCGTAGTTCGCACCTGAGGTCCACACCTTCTGGCCGTTGACCACGTAGCGGTCGCCGTCGCGGACGGCGCGGGTGCCGAGGGCGGCGAGGTCGCTGCCCGCGCCCGGCTCGCTCATGCCGAGGCACGCGGTGCGCTCGCCGCGGAGGATCGGCATCGCGTACTCGCTCGATCTGCTCGGGCGTGCCGTAGTCGAGGATCGACGGGGCGACGATGCCCGAGGCCCTGCGGGTTGGTGGTGCGGGGCACGCCGGCCTTGGCCGAGCTCCTCCATGTACACGAGCGTCTCGATCGGCCCGGCGTTGCGCCCGCCCAGCTCGGGCGGCCAGCCGGGCACGAGCCAGCCGGCGTCGAACATGCGCGCGCGTCCAGCGGCGGGCCCACGTCGGGCGAGTGCGCCGGTCGACAGCCGACGGGTCGGCCGCCATCTCCTCCGGGGAGGGCCGGTTGTCGGCGAGCCAGGCGAGGAACTCGGCCCGGAACGCCTCGACCTCGGGGGAGAAGGAGAGCTTCACGCCGCGACCTCCGGCTCCGGTGCCGTACTGGTGGGCGTGAGCCCGAGCAGCTGCGCCAGGTGGGCGCGGTGCGCGGTGGCGGTGCCGAGCAGGTACTCGCCGGTCTTGGCCCGCTTCAGCCAGAAGTGCAGGTCGTGCTCCCACGTGAACCCGATGCCGCCGTGCAGCTGGAGGCCGTCGGTGGTGAGCAGTCGCTGGCAGTCGCCCGCCGCGGCCTTGGCCATCGCGGTCGCCTCGGCGCGGCGCGGGTCGTCCTCGGCGATGGTGAGCGCGGCGAAGTAGCTGAGCGCGGTGGCCCGCTCGACGGCCAGGTACATGTCGGCGAGGCGGTGCTTGATCGCCTGGAACGAGCCGATCGGCTTGCCGTACTGCTCGCGGTCCTTGGCGTACTGGAGCGTGTCCTCGAAGATCTCCCGGCACGTCGCCGATCGTCGACGATGCGACGGCCACGGTGGCCTCCTGCCACGCCCGCTCGATCTGCTCTTCAGCGCCGGGGGTCGCCGGGCGCGGCGAGCACCGCGCTCGTCGGCGACGACCACGCCGTCGAGGGTGAGGTCGGTGATCAGCGAACGTCGGGTCGATCACGGTGCGGACGGTTGCCTTCACCGCGGTGCCCGGCACCACGAACACGCCGATGCCGCCGGTCGCCCCGTCGCGTGCGATCACCGCGACGTCGTCGGCGGTGGCGCCGTCGAGCACGGTGGTCTTGGCGCCGCTCAGCACCCAGCCGTCGGCGGTGCGGGTCGCGGTGGTGCGCACCGCGCCGAGCTCCCAGCGGTCGCCCTCGGCGAACGCGACGGTGCCGGTGCGCTCGCCCGCCGCGACGGGGGCGAGGAACCGCTGCTGCGCGTCGGCGTCGCCGACCGCGAGCACGAGCGGCGCGAACTGGGTGACGGTGGCGAGGAACGGCCCCGGCGCGGTGGCCCGGCCCAGCTCCTCGGCGACGATCGCGAGCTCCACGTAGGTGAGGCCCAGTCCGCCGAGCTCCTCGGGCACCGCGACGCCCTGCCAGTACAGGTCGGTGATCTGGGTCCAGAGCGCCTGCACCCGGGCGTCGGCGTCGGCCTCACCCTCGTAGACCGCCCGCACGAGGCTGCGGGGGCACTGGCCCTCGAGCACGTCGCGTACGTTGTCGCGGAGCTCGAGCTGCTCGTCGGTGAATTCCAGCTCCATGGAGGGGGCTCCCGTCGGACGGCCGACAATCGTGGACAGAATTTGCACCGAGCCCTATTTTGGTCCCTGGGAGGATCTGGCGCCAATGGAGAGCTCGGAACGCCTCGCAGTGCGGGACCGCCGTGGCGGCTTGACCCACGCCCAGCTGGAGATGGCGGTGGGGGCGGCGGCCGGGCGACTGGCGGCGGCCGGGGTCGGCACTGGGGACGCCGTGCTCCTGGTCTCGGGCAACGAGATCGCCGGGGTCGTGGCGTACCACGCCTTGCTGCGGATCGGCGCGGTCGCCGTGGTGCTCGACCGGCGGTGCGGGCCGGCCGACGTGACCCACGCCCTGGCGGCGCTCCGGGTGCGGGCGGCGGTGGTCCCCGCCGCCGAGCGCGACCGTCTGTTCGGTGGCGACGGGGTGGACGCGTGTGATCTCGAGGCGATCGTGGCCGAGCCGTGGGAGGGCGCCGCTCCTGATCAGGTCGCCGTCGCGGACGACGCGCCCGCGACGGTGTTGTTCACGTCGGGCACCACGAGTCGCCCGAAGGGCGTCGTGCACTCGCGGGCGACGCTCGCGGCGACCACCGACAACTTCGTGCGCATCGTGGATGCCGACGAGTCGTTGGTTGCGTTCCTGGTGAGCCCGCTCACGAGCAGCGCAGGCATCTGCCAGGTGCATCTCACGCAGCGAGTGCGCGGGACACTCGTGCTCGAGGAACGTTTCGATCCCGACGCGACGCTCGCGTTCATGCACGAGGTCGGCGCCAACTTCCTCGGCGGCGCGCCGGTCATCGCCGAGCGCGTGCTCGACGCCGCGGTCGCGACCGGCAGCGGGATGCCGTCGATGACGATGGCGCTCGGCGGCGCGCTGCTCCCGCGTCCGGTGCTGGAACTCGCGACCGACCGCTTCGGTGTGCAGGTCGCGCGCGTGTACGGGTCGTCGGAGGCACCGAACTTCTCGGGCAGCCTGCCCGGCGACTACCGCGCCACGCGTCTCGGCGACGACGGCGCGCTCATGCCCGGCAACGAGGTGCGCATCGGATCCCGCGAGCATCCGGAGGAAGGGCTGTTGCGCGGGCCGTGCGTGTTCCTCGGGTACCTCGATGCCGACGACAACGCGGCGGCGTTCGAGGATGGCTGGTACCGCACCGGCGACACGCTCGAGGTGCGCGACGGTCGGATCACCGTGACCGGGCGCATCAAGGAGATCGTCAACCGCAACGGGTTGAAGCTCTCGTTGCACGAGATCGACGACGCGCTCACCGGCCTCGCCGGCGCAGCCGAGGTGGCGTGCTTCGGCGCCCCCGACGTCGACACCGGTGAGCGCCTGTGCGTCGCGGTGCGCCCGCGTGGCGGTGCGACGCTCACTCTCGCCGACGTGAGTGCGCACCTCGACGCCGCGGGCGTGGCCCGTCGCAAGTTCCCCGAGCAACTGGTGCTGTGGGACGAACCGCTGCCTCGAACCGAGTCGGGCAAGATCGTCCGCGCCCGTCTCGCCACCGGCTCCGCCGGCCGCCCCACCGAGACCACCCGCTGACCGAAGGTGCGTCAGCAAACCATCCAGTACCCGGTCTGGTGACGCAACCTGGGACGCGCGTGGGTCAGGTGAACTGGTCCTTGAGGACGCGGCGGAGGGCCTTGCCCGACGGGAGCCGCGGGATCTCGTCGACGAACACCACGTGGCGCACCTGCTTGTAGTGCGCGAGTTGGGACGCGACGATCTCGCGCACCTCGTCGTCGGTGAGCGACGCGCCGTCCACCACGGCGACCGCGGCGACGACCGCCTCGCCGCGAGTCTGGTCGGGCACGCCGAACACCGCACAGTCGCGGACGCGGTGGATCCGCGTGCAGGACCGCCTCGACCTCCGCGGGCGCGACCTGGTAGCCGCGCACCTTGATCATCTCCTTGAGCCGGTCGGTGATGTGCAGCCAGCCGCCCGGTTCGAGGTGGCCGAGGTCGCCGGTGCGGTACCAGCCGTCGTGGAAGGCGTCTGCGGTCGCATCGGCCGGGAGGTAGCCCACCATCGCGGACGGGCTGTGCACCTCGATCTCGCCGGTCTGGTCGGGCCCGAGGATCTCGCCGGTGACCGGATCGGTGATGCGGATCTCCGTGCCCGGGCCCGCCGCCGACGCGGGGATCGGCAGGCCGGGGGAGTCGAGGCGCCACTCGTCGGGCCGGTCGACGGGGTTGGCGGTGAGCACCGGCACCTCACTCGTTCCGTAGCAGGGGAGCCAGCGCACGCCCGAGCGGCGGGTCACCGTGGCCGCGACCTCGGGCGTCACCGGGGTGGCGCCCCACATCACGTAGCGCAGCGACGACAGGTCGTAGCGCTCGAGCTCGGGGTGGTTGGCCATCCCGAGCGCGATCGGCGCGACTGCCATCTCCAGGGTGACGCGGTCGCGCTCCGATCGCGGCGAGGAGGGCGTCGAGGTCGAAGCGCAGGTGGAGCCGTAGGCGCGCGCCCGCGGCGACGGCGGTGACGATGTTCAGCAGGCCGAGGATGTGGACAGGTGGCGTGGCCACCTGGAAGCGGTCGTCGGCGGTGAGGCCGAGCGCGGTGATCCAGTGCGCGACGCCGTGGCCCATGGTGCGATGGGTGTGGCGCACTGCCTTCGGGAACCCGGTGGTGCCGGAGCTGAACACGAGCACCGCGTCGGCGTCGACGTCGTCGGCACACGTGAGCGGTTCGGCGCGCTCGGAGGAGACGGGCTCGTCGATGCGCACGACCGTGATCGTCGGCCGCACCGCGTTGAACGCGAGCGCACCGGCGTCGTCGGTCACCACGAAGCCTGGTTCGGTCAGTGCACACGCGTGCTCGAGCTCGCGCGCCTTCCACGCGGGGCTGCACATCACCACGGCGGCGCCGAGCTGCAGCACGCCGTACACCGCGAAGACGAACTCGGGCCGGTTGCCCGACATCACCGCGACGCGAGCGCCGGGTCCGACCCCCGCATCGTGCAGCGCGCGGGACCAGTCGTCGGCCCGCGCCGCGACATCGGCGAAGGTGAACCCCTGATCCTCGAAGTCGAGGGCGACGCGCGTGGCGTCGGTGGTGGCGCGTGCGCGCAGGACGCCGTCGAGCGTGTCCACCAGCAGCCGCCGCTCAGGCGACGATGCCGCGGACCTTCAGGTCGATCACGGTGTCCCAATCGAGACCGATCGACTCGAGGATCGCGTCACCGTGCTCGTTGAACTCCGGCGCGCGCTTCGGGGTCCCGGGCACGCCTCCGAACTGCACCGGCGGCGCGACGAGCTGGAACGGGACACCCTCCGAGGTGGTGTAGTCCTGGATGTAGTCGTTGGCGAGCGTCTGCTCGTCGGCGGCGGCCTCGTTGGTGTCCTGGACCACCGACCACTGGCCGTTGAACGGCGCGAGCACCTCGCGCCAGTGCGCGAGCGACTCGGACGCGAGCACACCCGCGATCGTGGCGTGCGCGGTCTCCGCGTTGGCGACGATCGTGGCGTGGTCGGTATAGCGCTCGTCGTCGGCCATCTCGGGCTTGCCGATCAGGGTGACGAAGTTGCGCCAGTACTTGTCGAGCTGCAGGCACGAGAACGCGAGCCAGCGGCTGTCGCCGGTGACGTAGTTGCCCACGAGCGGGTTGCCCGAGCCGTGCGTCATCGGCGGCGGGCGCCACGGCATGCCCGTCTGCAACGACAGCGCGATCGCCGCGCCCATCGACCACAGGCCCGCGCTCATCAGCGACACGTCGACGGTGGTCGCCTCACCGGTGCGTTCCCGGTGGAGCAGCGCGCCCATGATCCCGCCGGCGATGGTCATCGCGCCGATGGAGTCGCCGAACGCGGGAGCCGGCGTCTGCGCGGGGTTCTCGCCTTCCGGGGTTGCACCCATCGACACACCCGCCCGGCACCAGAACGCGAGATGGTCGTAGGCGCCCTTGTCGGCGTCGGGGCCGCGCTCGCCCTGCCCGGTGCCGCGCACGTAGACGATGTTCGGGTTGGCCGCCCGGATGTCGTCGACGTCGAGCTTCAGCTTCGTGCGTACCGTCGGCAGCTTGTTGGTGAGGAACACGTCGCTGGTGGTCGCGAGCTGGTAGAGGATGGCGCGGCCCTCGTCGCTGGTGAGGTCGAGGCCGAGGCTGCGCTTCCCGCGGTTCGAGTGCTCGAGGATCACGTGCACGTTCGACTGCAGGTTCATGATCCCGCTCGCCATCAGGCCCCGCATCGCGTCGCCCCGCTCGACGTGTTCGATCTTGATCACGTCGGCGCCCCACTCGGCGAGGATCGCGGAGGCGGCAGGCACGAAGGTCTGCTCCGCCACCTCGAGGATCCGTATCCCCTGCATCACGTCGGTCATCGGTGTGTCCCCCAGTGCGGCCACGAAGTCGGGTGCGGGCGACAATGTAGGGTCGCAATTGGACTCGGTCCACTTTTTCGGGCCACGCTCGCGGCCAACGCCCGCACATCACGAAGCAACCAGTCACGAAGGAAGCAGCGCACGCATGGAGATCGCAGGTCGTTCGGCAATCGTCACCGGTGGGGCAGGCGGCCTGGGTTCCGCCAGCGTCCGCCGCCTGGTCGACGCGGGGATGAAGGTCGTGATCTTCGACCGAGTGGCCGACCCCGCCGAGGCGCTGGCCAAGGAGCTCGGGCCCGACACGATCGCGGTCGTGGGTGACACCACCGACGACGCGGCCGTGCAGGCGGCGATCCTCGCCGCGCAGGACCTCGGCCGCCTCACGGTGGTGGTCAACGTCGCCGGTGGCGGCGTGGGCGGCGGGCGCACGGTCGGCAAGGGCAACGTGCCGCACGACTGGGACGCGTTCGTCATCACGATCCAGATGAACATCATGGGCACCTTCAACGTGTGCCGACACGCGGCCGCGGCCATGGCCGACAACGAGCCCGACGACAGCAACGAGCGCGGCGTGTTCGTGAACGTCGGCTCGATCGCGGGCATGGAGGGCCAGACGGGCCAGATCGCCTACGGCACCGCCAAGGCCGGCGTGCTCGGCATGACGCTCCCGATGGCGCGCGACCTCGCCCCCATCGGCATCCGCGTGTGCGCGATCGCTCCCGGCACGATGGGCACGCCGCTGATGATGAGCGCGCCCGACGCGATGCGCGAGAAGCTCGTCGAGCAGATCATCCACCCGCACCGCCTGGGCAAGCCCGAGGAGTTCGGCGAGCTGGTCGAGATGATCGCCCGCAACAGCTACCTCAACGGTGAGAACATCCGCCTCGACGGCGCGCTGCGCTTCCCTCCGAAGTAGTCCACCATGGCTGACGCGATGAACCTCGACTGGCTCGAGCTCGAGCCCACCGGCGAGAACGCCTACCGGGCGCAGCACGCGGGCACCGGCCACAGCGTGGTGTTCGGCGGACAGCTGCTCGGGCAGATGATCGTGGCCGGCGCGCTCGGCCACGAGGGCAAGACGGTCAAGACGATCCACACGGTGTTCGCGCGCGGTGCGTCGTACGACGAGCCGCTCGACGTCACCGTCGACCCGATGCACGCGGGTCGGGCGTTCGCCAGCAGCACCGTCACCATCAGCCAGGGCGACCGCCTCTGCTGCCGGGCGATCGTGC
Source organism: uncultured Actinomycetes bacterium (assembly GCA_963720785.1). Lineage (GTDB taxonomy): Bacteria > Actinomycetota > Acidimicrobiia > IMCC26256 > DASPTH01 > CAVRGQ01. The sequence goes on along the minus strand of CAVRGQ010000009.1, from coordinate 756,429 downwards.
TCCTCAGCGCCGACGACGAGGACACGATCCGGCACGGCGCGGCGATGCCGCAGGTCGGCGCCGCCCGAGGAGTCGGTGAGCTCGCCGACCGAGTTGCCGGGCTGGGAGTGCGCGGTGGTGGGTGGCATCGACGTCGTCGACCCCGACGCGCCCGTCGGCCCCGCGGAGTTGGAGATCTGGAGCCGCTTCGTCGGCGCTCCTGCCGACCCCGTCGTGAACCAGGCGTTGTTGTCGTTCGCGACCGACGGCTGGCTCATCGGCACCGCGATGATCCCGCACGCGGGCGTGGGCTACGCGCTCGCGCACGTCACGCTGTCGACCGGCGTGATCGGCCACACGCTCACGTTCCACGAGCCGATCCACGCCGACCAGTGGCTGCTGCTCTCGCACCGCAGCCCGTACGCGGGGCGCGGCCGGAGCTACGGCACGGCGAACGTGTTCGACCAGCAGGGCAACATCGTGGCGTCGTTCGTGCAGGACGCCATGATCCGCGGCCGCGCGGGCGGCCCCGGCGCTTTGTAGGAGTTACGCGGCAGGGTTGCGGGGCGTGACCGAGACCGAGGGGATGTTCGCGGTGGCGCCCAGGCGCAGCACGTGGTCGACCGTCTCCACCAGCTCCTCGACCGCCAGTTGCGTCTCGGAGATCAGGCCGCGGGCCGCCCACGTGGGGAACAACTCGAGCGCGAGATCCATGTCCCAGCCGGTGTTGAACCCGGTCGCGCTGTCGCCTTCGCCGCCGACGCAGTCGCCGACGACGACCCGCGTGAAACCGACGGACGGGTGCTCGACGCGCCATACCTCGATGAGGCGCTCGAGCGCGGCCTTGCTCACGACGTAGGCGCCGAGACCGGGCCACGGCGCGGTGGTCGAGCCGCTCACCGACGACAGGTATGCGGCGCGACCGCGGGACGCCTGCAGGTGGGGTAGCGCGGCGGCGGTCACGATCGAGGCGCCGACCACGTTGGTGTCGAGCGCGGCGCGCCAGGTGTCGACGTCGATGTCCTCGACGCGCGACAGCGGGCCGATGCCGGTGGAGTAGACGAGGGCGTCGATCCCGCCCAGCTTCGCCGCGGCTTCCGCGATCGCCGCGTGCGTGGACGCCGCGTCGGTGACGTCGCAGCGGACCGCGATGGCGCCGTTGCCGGCCTCCTCGGCCGCGCCCTCGAGCTTGTCGAGCCGACGCGCCAGCAGTGCGACCTGCTCGCCCTTCTGGGCCAGGCCCACACCGATGCACCGACCGAGCCCACTCGAGGCCCCCACCACGACTGCACGCACTAGCGCTCCATTCCCTCGAAGAACAGTCCCCACATCACCTCGGGGTCGGCGTCGGCCGACGCCTCGGCGGTTGCCTTCCCGCTGATGATGGTGGCGAACGAGTTGAACATGATGGCCTGCAGCAACACGCCCGCGAGGGCGTCGTGCGCGAGGTCGTCGCGGATCGCGCCGGCTGCGGCGGCGTCGTCGAGCAGACCGCGGGTGAGGTCCATGAGGGGGCCGAACGCGGCGGCTGCCTCCTTCGGGTGTTCGGTGAGCAGTTGCTGCGCGAAGCGGCCCATCCCGGGCGTGGGCCGGGCGCGGCCACTGCGCGCCGGGCGGCACATCGCGTGGTACTGGACGACGAACGTGTGCAGGCGCTCACCGGCGTCACCGGTGGGGAGCGTGTCGCGGAGGGCCACGACGGTGGCGCGCACCGACTCCTCGAACAGCGCGAGCAGCAGCTCGTACTTGCCGTCGAAGTACTGGTAGAAGCTGCGCAACGACTGCCCGGAGCGGTCGACGACCTCCTGCACGGTGAAGTCGCGGTTGGGGTCCTCGTCCATCAGCTCGACCGCCGCGTCGAGGAACTGCTGCACGCGGTTCTCGGCCCGGGTGCGGGCGGAGTCGAGCGAGCGCGCGACCGCGAGCTCGCGCCGGCTGGGGGCGTCGTCCCCCTTCGCCGCGCCCGCTGCTCCGGCTGCTCCCTTGCCGCTCTTCGCCATCACGGGCAGGGTAGTGGGGTCGATGTGCGGGTCATCGGATCGGCTCGTCGCCGGCGATCGTGATGCGGTGCATCTCGCGCGTGGACGTCGGGTCGTACGGGCACACCCGGTGCATCACGCCGCGGTTGTCCCAGATGACGAGGTCACCGACCTGCCACTCGTGGCGGTACACACGGTCGGGGGCGGTGGCGCGCGCGTCGAGTGAGGCGAGGAACGCCCGGCCCTCGTCGACGTCCATGTCCTCGACGTGCGACGCGGTCGCGCCGATCACGAGCGAGCGGCGACCGGTGTGGTGGGTCCACACGAGGGGGTGGACCTTGTCGGGGACCATGCGCCACCGCGCGACCTGCTCGGGCGTGGGGTCGGGGTCGGTGAGGCGTTGGGTGGCCTCGAGGCTGTGCACGACGCGGGTGTCGAGCGCGCGGGCCTGCTCATCGGGGTCGAGCATGTCGAACGCGGCGTACGTGCTCGCGAACTCCGTCTCACCGCCGGTGGCCGCGACCGCGATCGCGTTGAGGATGGTCGCCTTGCTCGGGATGTCGTCCTGCGCGCCGTCGATGTGCCAGTACACGGTGCCGCGCAGGTACTCCGCCATCTTGGAGACGGCGGGGTCGAGGCTCACGATCATGATCTCCGGGTGCTCGCCGCGCCCCTTGATCTCCGGTTCGCCGAGCCGGCGACCGAACGCGACCTGCGACGCGTCGTCGAGGTGCAGGCCGCGGAACACGAGCGCGCCGTGGGCCTCCAGCGTGTCGAGGCACCAGGTGGCGAAGCCCTCGTCGTGCGCGAGCATCGCGGGATCGGCACCGCGCACCTCCCGCGCCCACGGAGGTGCCGAGCGGTTCGATGGTGAGGGTGCTCATGTGATCGTCCCTTCGCGGAGGGCCTGGCGGAGGCGGAACTTCTGCACCTTGCCCGACGCGGTGCGGGGGAGCTCCGCGACGACGTGCAGCTCCTCGGGCCACTTCTGCCGGGCGAGGCCGACCGACTCGAGGTGCACGCGGACATCGTCGAGGGTGGGCGCGTCGGTGCCGTCGAGGACGCGCACGATCGCGGCCGCATGCTCGCCGAGTCGTTCGTCGGGCGCGGCGACCACGGCAACCTCGGCGAAGCCGGGCACCTTCAGGAGTTGCTCCTCGATCTCCTGCGCGCTGATGTTCTCGCCGCCGCGGATGATCACGTCGGAGATGCGGTCGGTGATCGCCAGGTAGCCGTCGTCGTCGAGCACGCCGACGTCGCCGGTGTGGTACCAGCCGTCGTCGTCGAACACGGTCGCGGTGAGCTCGGGATCGGTGTACCCGAGGAAGAGGTCGGGGCCGCGGCTCACGATCTGGCCGTCGTCGTCGAGGCGCAGCTCCACGCCCGGCATCGCGCAGCCGTCGGTGTAGAGGCGCTTCTCCCGCGGCGCGGTGGGCGGACTGCCCGTGATCGACGGGTGCTCGGTGCTGCCGTACGAACGGAACATGGTGATGCCGAGCGCGTCGAGCCGCTCGGCCACCGACGCGGGGATGGGCGCGCCGCCGAGCCCTGCGTAGGGCATGAGCGCGCGGTGCTCGTCGGAGAAGTCGGGGTGGTCGAGGAGACTGGTGAGGAAGAAGGTCGCGCCGCCGAGCACCCCCACCTGCTCCTCGCGCATGATGCGCAGCACCTCGCCGGGGTTCCACACGTCGATGAGGTGGACGGGCTCCCGGCGCAGCAACGGCATGAGGAAGGCGCCGAGCATCCCGATGAAGTGACCGACGGGCGCGCCGGTGAGCCCGGGCGGCCCGGGGAGCGAGTTCATCTCGGCGAGCTGGCGGGTCTCGCACAGGATGGTGTTGTGCGAGTGCACCACGCCTTTCGGGTCGCGGGTGGTGCCCGAGGTGAACCCGATGAGTGCGGGGGTGTCGGGGTCGACCGCGGTGGCGTGCGTGACCGGTGCGTGGTCGAAGGTCGTGTCGAGTGCGATCCCCCGACGCGGGAGCTCGGTCGCCGGGTCGGCCGCCACCAGCCAGAGTGTGTCGGGATGGTCGGCGAGGAGCTCGTCGTACATCGCGAGGTGGTCGGTGTGCCCGAAGCGTTCGGGCGTGACGACGACCGCCGGTTCGGTGGCGCGCAGGATGTAGCCCACCTCCTTCGGCCCGTAGAAGTGCACGACCGGCACCACGACCGCGCCGAGATAGGTGGCGGCGAAGAAGGCGACGCCCGCCTCCATCCAGTTGGGCAGCTGCAGCACGACGACGTCGCCCGCGCCCACCCCGCGGGCGGCGAGCCATCCGGCGAGGGCCCGGCCCCGGGCGTCGACCTCGCCGAAGGTGCCGCGCCACGGCCGCACCTGCGAGTGCACCACGAACTCCCGGTCGTGCAGGGCGGCGAGGCCCGACTCGGCGACCGCACCCACGGTGGTGTCGGCCCACCAGCCCGCGGCGCGGTATCGCGCCGCGAGGTCCGGTGCCACGGTGCGCAGCTCGAAGTGTGCGGTCCCCACTCGTCCCCCCTCGTCGGAGGCGACAGCTTCGCCGCCCCGCGCGGGCTCTGCAAGTGCCCTTGTAGTCTGCGAAGAACGCCCTTCTCATGTCCCCTCCGAGCCCGGGAGCGGTCGATGCGCCACGAGCACTGGATCGACGGCGCGGCGGTCGCCCCCGCCGCGGGTGGGCACCTCCCCACGATCGAACCGGCCACCCGCCGCCCCGGTGACGAGATCGCCGGTGGCACCGAGCCCGACGTCGACGCCGCGGTGCGCGCCGCGGCGGCGGCTCAGCCCGCCTGGGCCGGGGGCTCGGCGGGGGACCGCGCCGATGCGCTGCACGCGGTGGCCGACGCCGCCGAACAGGCCACCGAGGAGCTGGTGGCGCTCGAGCGGGCGTGCACCGGCAAGCTCCCGGGGCAGGCCCGCAACGAGGTCGATCTGTCGGTCGCCTACTTCCGCTACTACGCCGGCATCGTCCGCGTCCTTCGGCGGCCGCACCGTCGACCTCGGCGCCGGCGCCCACACCTACACGCGCCTCGAGCCCTTCGGCGTGGTGGGGGTGATCACGCCGTGGAACCTCCCCCTCAACCAGACGGCGCGTGCGGTGGCGCCCGCCCTCGCGGTCGGCAATGCGGTGGTGGTGAAGCCGTCGGAGTTCACGTCGGTGTCCACGCTGCGGTTGGCGCAGCTCGCGAGCGAGGCGGGGTTGCCCGACGGCGTACTGAACGTCGTCACCGGCACCGGCCCCGATGTCGGCACGCCGCTCGTGACCCACCCGCTCGTGCGGCGGGTCGCGTTCACCGGTTCGGTCGCCACCGGCAAGCAGCTCGCCGCGCTCGCCGCCGACCGGCTGCTCCCGATGACCCTGGAGCTCGGCGGCAAGTCGCCACTCGTGGTGTTCGCCGATGCGGATCTCGATCGCGCGGTGGCCGCCGCGGTCAACGCGGTCGCGTTCAACACCGGCCAGGTGTGCTCCGCGCTCACGCGTCTCCTCGTGGAGGAGTCGGTGCACGACGAGGTCGCGACGCGCGTGGCCGACGCGGTCGCGAAGCTGCAGCCGGCCACCGACTTCGGGCCCATGATCACCGAAGCGCAACACGCCAAGGTGCTCGCGCACTTCGCCAGCGCGCGCGAGGCGGGGCTGATGCCCGCAGTGGGCGGTGCCGCATACGGCGATGGACCGGGAGCCGAAGGCTTCTACGTGCAACCCACCGTGTACGTGGGGGTCGACCCGCAGGCACCGATCGCGCGCGAGGAGGTGTTCGGACCCGTCCTGGTGACCATGCCGTTCGCCGACGAGGACGACGCCGTCACGCGCGCCAACGACACCGACTACGGGCTCGTCGGCGCAGTGTGGTCAGGCGACGTCGCGCGCGGGTTGCGCGTGGCCGAGCGCATCGACGCCGGCCAGGTGGCGGTGAACGGTGGCCCGCTCACCATCGAGACGCCCTTTGGCGGCTTCAAACAGAGCGGCTACGGCCGCGAGAAGGGCATCGAGGCCCTGCACGACTACGCCCAGACCAAGACCGTCAGCCTCTCGCTGGGCTGAGACGACAGGAGTACCGCGGTGGACGAGCAGCAGCAGTTGGACGCGGCGCGCGCGATGCGCCGCCGGATCCTCGGCGACGAGTACGTCGACGCGCAGACGGCCGACCCCAACCCCACGTTGCGCGAGTTCCAGGACCACCTCACGCGCTCCGCGTGGGGCGTCTGGACGCGCGAAGGGCCGTTGAGCCTGCGCGACCGCAGCCTGCTCGTGCTCGCGATCACCGCTTCGCTCGGGCGCACGGAGGAGTTCGAGCTCCACGCCGGCGCGTGCCACAACGCGGGCGTCACCGACGACGAGGTCGACGAGCTGCTGTTCCAGATCGCCGCGTATGCCGGCGCGCCCGCCGCGGTCTCGGCGAAGCGATCGCTGGCGAAGGTGCGCGCGGCGCGTTCGGCGAAGGACGCGCGATGAGCGTCGTGGGCTTCGTCGGCCTCGGCAACATGGGGAGCGCGCTGGCGGGCAACCTCGTGGGCGCCGGGCACGAGGTGCTCGGGTTCGACGCGTCGGGCCCCGACCGCGCCCCCGAGGGCGTGCAGTTCGTCGCCGACGTCGCCGCGGTGGCGCGCGCCGCGGCGGTCGTCGTGTGCAGCCTGCCCGACGGCGTCGCGTCCGAGGCGGTCGCGCGTGAGATCGTCGCCGCCGACGACCGGGCAACCACCCATGTGATCGACACCTCGACCGTCGGTCCGCGTGCCGCGGTCGCGATCGTGGCACTCCTCGCCGGCTCGGGTGTCGCGTACGTCGACGCGCCGGTGTCGGGGGGAGTGGCCGGGGCTCGCCGGCGCACGCTGGCAGTGATGTACGCGGCCCCCGACGACGTGTGCGCCGCGGTCGAGCCGGTGCTCGCCGGCCTGAGCGACCGCCGCCACCGCGTGGGCGACCGCGCCGGCCCCGCGCAGGCGATGAAGCTGGCGAACAACTTCCTCTCGGCCACCGCGCTCGCCGCCACCAGCGAGGCCGTGGCCTTCGGCCTCGCCTCGGGGCTCGACCTCGCGACGATGCTCGACGTGCTCAACGCGTCGAGCGGGCACAACAGCGCCACCGACGACAAGTTCCCCAACCACGTGCTCACCGGCCGGTACGCCTCGGGGTTCAGCAACTCGCTGATGGCCAAGGACGTGGGCCTCTACCTCGGCGAGGTGGCGGGCGGGGGCGGGCCGTCGGTGATGTCCGAGGTGGTCGCCGGCCAGTGGGCCCGGTTCGCCGCCGAGGAGCCCGGTGCCGACTTCACCCGCATCTACCCCTGGCTCTGCGGCGAGGGCAGCGGCGAGGGCTGAGGTCCGATGAGAAGGGCCTTCTCATTTCGGAGAGGGCGTGTTACATTCGTTCGGCCGCAGCACGCGACGAGAGGACACTGCCGTGCCGCACTTCCCCAAGCCTGCCGAGGGCAGCTGGACCGAGCACTACGGGATCGACACGAAGCCGGTGTCGTACCAGGACTCGATCAGCCCGGAGCACTACGAACTCGAGCGTGACGCGATCTTCCGCCGCACCTGGCTGAACCTCGGCCGGGTCGAGCAGACTCAAGCGGGTGGGCAGCTACTTCACCAAGGAGATCGCCGCGGCCGGCGCGTCCGTGGTGATCGTGCGCTCCGGGCCCGACGAGTACCGCGCCTTCTACAACATCTGCCGTCACCGCGGGAACAAGCTCGTGTGGCAGGACTTCCCGAACGAAGAAGTGAGCGGCTCCTGCCGTGCGTTCACCTGCAAGTACCACGGGTGGGAGTACAACCTCGAGGGCGACCTGCAGTTCGTGCAGCAGGAAGAGGAGTTCTTCGACTTCGACAAGGCCGACTGGCCGTTGCGGTCGGTGCGCCTCGAAGTGTGGGAGGGCTGGATCTTCGTCAACTTCGACGACGATGCCGCACCGCTCACCGACTATCTCGGGACGATGCTCCGCAAGTTGGAGGGCTACCCGTTCCACGAGTTCACGCAGGTCTACAAGTACCGGGCGGAGGTCGGGAGCAACTGGAAGCTCTTCATCGACGCCTTCACCGAGTTCTACCACGCACCGATTCTCCATGGCCGCCAGGCGGTGGAGGAGGAGTCGCGCAAGCTCGCGGGCTACGGCTACGAAGCGCTCTGGTACGAGGTCGACGGCCCGCACAACGTCGTGTCGTCGTGGGGCGGCATGTCGCCGCCGAAGGACGAGAGCATGGTGAAGCCGATCGAGCGCAAGCTGCGCGCCGGTCTCTTCGGCCCGTGGGACTCGCCCGACGTGGTGCCCGAGCTGCCGTCGGGACTCAACCCCGCGGAGCACCGCGCGTGGGGTGAGGACTCGTTCCTCTTCTTCCCGAACTTCATGATCCTCATCTGGGAACGCCAGTGGATCCTCACGTACCACTACTGGCCGACCAGCCACAACACGCACATCTTCGAGGGCACCGCGTACTTCGTGCCGCCGAAGAACGCGCGCGAGCGGCTCACCCAGGAGCTCTCGATGGTCACGTTCGTCGAATATGCGCTGCAGGACGGCAACACGCTCGAGGCCACGCAGACGATGCTCGAGACGCAGGCGATCACCGAGTTCCCGCTCTGCGACCAGGAGATCCTGCTGCGCCACCTGCACACGACGGCGCGTCAGTACGTCGCCGACTGGCAGGCGCAAGCCGGCGACACCACGAAGGCAGGTGCCCAGTGACCGCGCACGCGCTCCCCGCGGGGTTCGAGGACCTCCAGCCGTTCACCGAGCAGTGGGTGCTCCCCGACCAGCGGGCGCGCTACCTCGCGGCGGCTCGACGCGTCGATGGACGACCTGCAGACGTTCTACGACACGGCGATGGCCCGTATCGACGACGTGCTCGCCTACCTCGAGCAGTACCCGGTCGACGAGCTCTCCGACGAGGGCGTCAACCTGCTGTGGCTCTACTGCGCGCTGTGCAACGTGTCGTTCCCGATCGAGGTGTGGCGCCAGCAGCGCGTGCCCGACAGCGGCGCGGCCGACTGGACACCTCTGGTGCTGCCGGCCGTCTGACGCGGGAGCGGGCCTACTTGCCAGGGAAGGGCCGGCCGGTCCCGATCAGGTCGTCGTCGAGCTGCATGCCGCAGGTGTTGAACACCATTGCGAGGCACGTGTAGGCGCCGATCGCGAACGTCAGCTCCATGATCATCCGGTCGTCCATGTGCTCGGCCAGCCGCGCGTACGTGGCGTCGCTGATGACGTGGTCGGCGACGAGCTCGTCGGTGGCGTCGAGCACGGCGGCCTCGATCGGGGTCCAGCCGTGGGTCGCGCCGCTGCCAGCGGCATCCACTTCGTCGTCGGTGACGCCGAGCTGCTGCTGGGCGAGGCGCACGTGTTGCGCCCACTCGTACTCGGCGTCGGTGCGCGACGCGACCCGCAGGATCGCGAGCTCGCGCAGGCGTGGGTCGAGCTCGAGGTCGCGGAACAACACGTTGTTGAACTTGAGCCACGAGCCGGAGAGCGTGGGGTGGCGCGCCAGCGTGGTGACCACGTTCGGGCACGGGCGCTCGCCGGAGCGGAAGCTCGCGACCGCAGCGTCACCGAACGCGCCGGCGATGGCGCGTTGCTCGTCGTCGCCCCACTCGGCGGCGGGGAGGGGTGCGATGCGCGGCCTACCCGCCGTGTCGGTCACAGGTACATCGCCCCGTTGACGTTGATCGATTGGCCGCTGATGTAGCCGGCGTCGTCGCTGGTGACGAACGCCGCGGCCGCGGCGATGTCGTCGGGCGTGCCCGCGCGCCCCATCGGCGTGCGCTTGGCGATCGCGTCCATGTCGGGGAGGTCACCGCGCTCCTCGGCGCGGCGCGACATCGGCGTGTCGATGAACGCGGGCGGGATGGTGTTCACGGTGATCCCGTTGCGGGCGTACTCGATGGCCAGTGCCTTGGTGAGGCCGATCACGCCGCCCTTCGACGCGACGTAGTGCCCCATGTTCTTCGCGCCCGACTGCGCGCTCGACGACGAGATGGTGAGGATGCGGCCGAAGCCCGCGTCGAGCATGTCGCCGATCGCGAGCTGGATGCAGTGGAACGTGCCGGTGAGGTTCACGTCGATGACGCGCTGCCACTCGTCCACGCTGATCTCGGTGAAGGGCGTGAACTCGTCGATGCCCGCGCTGGTCACGAGGATCTCGATCGGCCCGAACTCGGCGCGCACCGCGTCGTAGGCCGCGGCCACCGCGGCACGGTCGGAGACGTCGGCCGCGCAGCCGATGGCGGTGCCGCCCTCGGCGCGGATGCCCGCGGCGGCGGCTTCGGCCACCTCGGCGCGCAGGTCGATCACCGCCACCCGGTCGCCGCGACGCGCCAGGTGTTGCGCGATCGCCAATCCCATGCCGGCGCCACCGCCGGTGACCACTGCGACCCGGTTGCCCATCTGTTCCCCCTCGTTCCCGTGCGGACGCCAGAGTATGGACGCGGGCCGGGGCGCCTGCAAGGCACCCTCTCGGATGTGAGAACGAGGTTGCCGCCCGGAGCTTGCGTGGCTAGGGTCCGCCCATGCGCATCGGACTCCAGCTCGGCCCGGAGCGGGGCCGCTATCCCGAGAAGGTCGCGAAGCTGCTCGAGGGCGCGGCGGCGCGCCGAGGAGCTCGGCTACCACTCCGTGTGGGTGCCGCAACTCCCCGACGACTTCGACGCCCTCACCGCGATCGCCCTCATGGGCCAGGTCACGGACCGGGTGGAACTCGGCACCGCGGTGATGCCGATCCAGTCGCGCCACCCGGTGGCGATGGCGCAACAGGCACTGTCCACCCAGGCCGCGTGCGGTGGCCGGTTCGTGCTCGGGCTCGGCCCGTCGCACCACTGGATCGTCGCCGACATGATGGGTCTGCCCTACGAGAAACCCGCCGCGCAGGCGCGTGCGTACCTCGAGGTACTGCGCGTCGCGTTCGCGGGGCCGGGCCCGGTCGACGTGGAGAACGACTGGTACACGGTCCACAACCCGCTCGACGTGACCGACCTCCCCGTGCCGGTGCTCGTGGCCGCGCTCGGGCCCACGATGTTGCGCGCCGCGGGCGAGCTCGCCGACGGCACCATCCTCTGGATGGCCGACGAGCGCGCCATCGGTGAGCACATCGTGCCGCGCATCACCGAGGCCGCCGCCGGAGCGGGGAAGCCCGCGCCGCGGGTCGTCGCCGGCGTGCCGGTCACGGTGTGCACGGCCGGCGAGGAGGACGACGTGCGCGCGTGGACCAACCGCGCGCTCGCTCACGCCGAGTACTCGCCGAACTACCAGACGCTGCTCGAGCGCGGGAACGCGTCCGACGTGGGCGACATGGCCGCCGTCGGCGACGAAGCCGCGATCGCGGCCCGCCTCGCGCGTTACGCCGACGCCGGCGCGACCGACATCGCCGTGCGCGTCGTCCCCTGGGGCAAGTCCCGCGACGAGCGCATCGCCTCCCGCGACCGCACCGAAACCCTCGTCGCCACCCTGACCTGATCCGTTTTGGCGTCACCACGCGCCGCTATAGCGACCTCTGGTGACGCCAAAACGGGAGAAGTGGCGAGGTCAGGCGTCGTAGTCGACGGTGAGGGTGCGGGACTGGGGGACGGCCTGGCAGGTGAGCACCCAGCCGTCGTCGACCTCGTCGGGGCGCAGCGCGTTGTTGACCCGCATGGTGGCCGAGCCCTCGTCGAGGTGGGCCATGCAGGTGGCGCAACTGCCCGACTCGCAGGAGAACGGCGGCTTGAGGCCGCCGCGTCCGCGGTGTCGAGGATGCTGTCGCCCATGCGGTAGTCGACGGTGGTCTTGCGGCCGTTGAGCCGGATGGTGACCGACTCGGTGCCCGAGCGCTCCTCGAGCACGTGCTCGCCGGGCACCACGAAGCGCTCGATGAACAGGTGCGCGGGGGAGATGCCGAGCGTGGCGACCGCGGACTCGACCACGTCCATGTAGGGGCCGGGGCCGCACACGTAGAAGTCGGCGGTGGTGGCGTCGGGCACCGCGTCGCCGACGAGACGCGCGCAATCGGCGGGGGTGAGGTAGCCGGCCTCCGTGTCCAGGTGGAAGTGCACCGTGAGCCGTCCGCCGGAGCCGGCCGCGAGCGCGCGGAGTCGCGCGTCGAAGATCACGGAGTCGGCGTCGCGGTTGGCGTACACGAGGGTGATGGGCCGGTCGGTGGTGGCGAGCGCGGTCTCGACGATCGAGAGGATCGGGGTGATGCCGCTCCCGCCGCCGAACGCGACGATCGGGATTCCGGCGCCCTGGTCCTGCAGCACGAACAGGCCCGACGGGCGCATCGCCTCGATGGTGGCGCCCGGCTCGAGGGTGTCGATCATCCAGTTCGACATCACGCCGTCGGGCACCCGCTTCACGGTGACGGTGAGGGTGGTGTCGCCCGGGTGCGGCGTGCTCGACATCGAGTAGCAGCGCACGACTTCGTGGCCGCCGACGGCTCCCGGGATGCTGGCCCGGAAGGTGCAGAACTGGCCCGCCTCGTAGTCGAACTCCGCCGCCAACTCGGCGGGGACCTCCAGCACGAAGGAGCGGGTGTCGGCGGTCTCCTCGACCACGGCGGCGACCCGGAGTGCGTAGTAGTTTTGGTCGTGGTCCAATTTCTTCCGGCCCGTCCCAGGCGAGGGTGAAAGCGACTCTCGCTCAAGGATAGGCTCGTTCTCTCGTTCCGGGGGGAGAGGCGAACGTGCGCAGCGAGGTGACCTGGCCGAGCATCCCGGCGATGGTGCGCGAGGCGGCAGACCGTGCTGCCGGGCGCCTGGCCGTGGTCGACGGCGACCGCCGGGTGACGTTCGCCGAGGTCGGCAGGATGGTGCGCGACGGGGCCCGCGGCCTGGTCGCGGCCGGGGTCGAGCCGGGCGACCGAGTGGCCATGTGGGCGCCCAACTCCCTCGACTGGGTGGCCGCCGCGCTGTCGATCACGACTGCGGGCGGCGTGATGGTCCCGGTGAGCACCCGCTTCAAGGGCGCCGAGGCCGCGTACATCCTGGGCCGCAGCCGGGCCCGCGTGCTCTGCACCACCCGGGGCTTCCTCGACACCGACTACCCGGCGCTGCTCACCGCCGCGGGCGAGGCGTTGCCCGGGCTCGACCAGACGGTGCTGCTCGCCGGCGAGCCCGAGGGTGACGAGGTCGCCTGGGGCGACTTCACCGCCGCCGGCGCGCGCGTTGCCGACGCCGAGATCGACGCCCGCATCGACGGTGTCGGCCCCGACGACCCCGCCGACATCTTCTTCACCTCCGGCACCACCGGCGCGCCCAAGGGCGTGGTCATGGCGCACCACCAGGTGCTGCGCGCCTATCTCGACTGGTGCGACTGGGCCGACCTGCGCCCCGGCGACCGCTACCTCGCGGCCAACCCGTTCTTCCACATCTTCGGGTACAAGGCAGGCATCCTCGCGTCGATGATGCGCGGCGCCACCCTGTTCCCCGTCGCGGTGTTCGATCCGGCGACCGCGCTCGAGCTCGTCGAACGCGAGCGCATCACGGTGTTCCCCGGGCCGCCGACCGTGTACCAGATGCTGCTCGACCACCCCGACCGCGAGAAGCGCGACATCTCGTCGGTGCGCGTCGCGGTCACGGGAGGTGCAGACATCCCGGTGGAGCTCATCCGGCGCATGCGCGACGAGCTGCCGTTCGAACGCATCCTCTCCGGCTACGGCCTCACCGAGGCGGGCACGCTCACGGGCAGTACGCCCCACGACGATTTCGAGCTCGTCGCCACCACGGTGGGTGTGGTGTGGCCCGGCTTCGAGGTGCGCACGGTCGACGAAGCGGGCGTGCCGGTCGCCGTCGGCGAGTCCGGTGAGGTCATCGTGCGCGGCGACACGGTGATGCGCGAGTACTTCGACGACCCCGACGCCACCGCAGCCGCGTTCGATGCCGAGGGCTTCCTGCACACCGGCGACCTCGGTGTGTTCGACGCCGACGGCTACCTGCGCATCGTCGGGCGCATCAAGGACATGTTCCTCGTGGGTGGGTTCAACGCGTACCCGGCCGAGATCGAGAACCTGCTGCTGCGCCACCCGGCGATCGCGCAGGTGTCGGTGATCGGCATCCCCGACGCCCGTCTCGGTGAGGTGGGGATGGCGTTCGTGGTGCGGGCGCCGGGAAGCCCGGGCGAGGACGCACCCACCGAAGCGGACCTGATCGCGTGGGCGCGCGACGAGATGGCCAACTTCAAGGTGCCGCGGCGCGTCGCGTTCGTCGACGCGCTGCCACTCAACGCATCCGGCAAAGTGGTGAAGGACGACCTGCGCGCACTCGCCGCGAGAACGGAGTGACGGCATGACCCAGGTCCCCGTGTCCGAGGGCCTCTTCACGTGGCCCGGCGACGACCCGCAACTGATCGGCAGCAAGTGCGCCGACTGCGGCATCGTCACCTTCCCGGTGCAGGACTCCTGCCCGCGGTGTGCGTCCATCGCGATGGAGGAACACCTCCTCGCTCGCCGCGGCACGTTGTGGGCGTGGACCACGCAGAGCTTCCCGCCGCCCGTGCCGCCCTACGTGGGCCCGGTCGGCAAGGACTTCGTGCCGTTCGGCGTGGGCTTCGTCGACCTCGGTGAGGTGAAGGTGGAGGCGCGCCTCACCACCACCGATGCCGACGTGCTCAACGCCGCGGTCACGAACCGCGCCGAGTTGGAGATGGTCGTCCTGCCGATCGGCACCGACGACGACGGCAACGAGATCGTGTCGTTCGCGTTCGCGCCCGCCACACCCACGAAGGAGAGCTGACATGGCCATGGACGTCGCCATCGTGGGAGTGGGGATCCACCCGTTCGGCCGTCACCCCGGCGTGTCGGGCATCCAGATGGGTGCGGTCGCGATCCGCAGGGCGCTCGCCGACGCGGGCGTCGCGTGGAAGGACATCGAGTTCGCGTTCGGCGGGAGCTACGAGGTCGACAATCCCGACGCGGTCGTCGCGCTGATGGGCCTCACCGGCATCCCGTTCACCGACGTGTACAACGGCTGCGCCACCGCGGCGAGCGCGCTGACGATGGCGGCCAACACCATCCGCCTCGGCGACCACCGCCTCGGCATCGCGGTGGGCATGGACAAGCACCCGCCGGGCGCGTTCGAGCGCGGACCCGCGCGACTACGCCTGCCCGCTCTGGTACGGCCAGGTCGGCGAGTTCCTCACCACCAAGTTCTTCGGGATGAAGATCAACAAGTACATGCTCGACCACGGCATCTCGCACGAGACGCTCGCGCGAGTCGTGAACAAGAACCTGCGCAACGGCGCGCTCAACGAGAACGCGTTCCGGCGCAAGCCCATGAGCGAGGAGCAGATCCTCGAGTCGCCGATGCTCAACTATCCGTTGACGCAGTACATGTTCTGCAGCCCCGACGAAGGTGCAGCGGCAGTCGTCTTCTGCCCGGCGGAGGATGCGCACAAGTACACCGACAAGCCCGTGTACCTGCGGGCGACGACGGTGCGCACGCGGCGTCTCGGCGCGTTCGAGGTGCACAGCACGTGGCTGCCCGAGGAGCAGACGGTGGCGCCCACCGTCGACGCGTCGCGCGCCGCCTACGAGATGGCGGGCATCGGGCCGGAGGACGTCGACGTCATCCAGCTCCAGGACACCGACGCCGGCGCGGAGATCATCCACCTCGCCGAGAACGGCTTCTGCGCCGACGGCGAGCAGGAGCAGCTCTACCTCGACGGCGAGACCGAGATCGGTGGGCGGCTGCCGGTGAACACCGATGGCGGCCTCATCGCCAACGGCGAGCCGATCGGCGCGTCGGGCCTGCGTCAGGTGCACGAGATCGTGTTGCAGCTGCGGGGCCAGGCGGGCGAGCGGCAGGTGCCCAACGAGCCCAAGGTCGGATACACCCAGCTCTATGGCGCCCCCGGCACGGCCGGCGTCTCCATCCTCACCGTCTGATGGCCTCGCCCACTTACACGCCGACGGATCCGGAGATCCGCGACGAGATGATCGCGACCGTGCGCCGCTTCGTGACGCGCGACGTGATCCCGGTCGCGAGCGAGCTCGAGCACGCCGACGAGTTCCCCACCGCGATCGTCGAGACGATGAAGGAGCTCGGCCTCTTCGGCATCACCGTGCCCGAGGAGTACGGCGGCCTCGGTCTCGACCTCCTCACCTACATCGGGGTGATCGAGGAGCTCGCGTACGGCTGGATGTCGCTGTCGGGCATCCTCAACACGCACACGATGGTCGCCACGCTGATCACCACGTTCGGCACCGCCGAACAGAAGGCGAAGTGGCTGCCCACCATGGTCACCGGCGAGGTGCGGGGCGCGCTGTCGCTGTCGGAGCCCGACGCGGGCACCGACACCCGCAACATCCAGTGCCGCGCCGCGCGCGACGGCGACGAGTGGGTCGTCACCGGCACGAAGACGTGGGTCACCAACGGCGAGCGCGCCGGGATCGTCGCGCTGGCCGCACGCACCGAGGAGGGCATCTCCGCCTTCATCGTCGAGAAGGAGCCCGGGCCGAAGTTCGGCGGGCTCACGGTGTCGCGCAACATCCCCAAGCTCGGGTACAAGGGCATCGAGACGGTCGAGATGGCGTACGACGAGCACCGGCTCCCGGCCGACGCGCTGCTCGGCGAGCTCGGACGCGGCCTGCCGCAGATCCTCGGCGTGCTCGAAGTGGGGCGCATCAACATCGCCGCCCGCGCCGTTGGGGTGGCCCGCGCCGCGTTCGACGCCGCGCTTGAGTACTCGCAGCAGCGGGTCACGATGGGCAAGCCGATCGCGGAGCACCAGGCCATCCAGCTCAAGCTCGCCGACATGGCCACGAAGATCGAGGCGTCGCGCCTGCTCACCGTGTCCGCGGCGGAGCGCAAACAGGCGGGGCTGCGCTGCGACGTCGAGGCCGGCATGGCCAAGCTGTTCGCCAGCGAGACCGCGTTCGAGGTGGCCACCGAGTCGATGCGCGTGCACGGAGGCGTGGGGTACACCCAGGAGCTGCCGGTGGAGCGCTACCTGCGGGACGCTCCGCTGATGATCATCGGCGAGGGCACCAACGAGATCCAGCGCATCGTGATCGCGCGTGGCCTCCTCGCCCGCGCTCGCGAAGCAAAGGCCTGACTAGTCTTTCGACGTCGAAGGATTCGGTCCGAGGGGGGACACTGGTGGAGCAGGTTGCCGGCGCGACGCGCTACTCCGGCACACGGGTGCATCGCGTCGAGGACGCGCGCCTGCTCACCGGGCAGGGCACGTACGTCGACGACATCGTGCGCCCCGGCATGCTCCACGCCTGCTTCGTGCGCAGCCCGTTCCCGCGTGCCCGGATCGACGCGATCGACGTGAGTGCCGCGCTCGCCCACCCCGGAGTGCGGGCGGTGTTCACCGGCGCCGACCTGAACCCGAGGGTGCAGGAGCTCTGGTACACGGGGATGGGGTCGAGCGCGCCCACCACGCCGCTCCCGCCGCTCGCGGAGGGCGAGGCGCGCTTCGCAGGTGATCCCGTCGCCCTCGTCGTCGCCGTCAACCGCTATGTCGCGGAGGACGCGGCGGAACTGGTGGAGGTCGACTACACGGAGCTGACGCCCGCGGTCGACTACGAGTTCGGTGCCGACTCGGAGCACGTCGTCCACGAGGGCTTCGCGGGCAACGTCGTCGGCGAGATGGCCGGCGGCAACCGCGAGGCCGTCGATGCCGCCATCGCCGACGCCCACCTCGTCGTCGAGGAAGACGTGTTCGAGCAGATGTACGCGGCGGTGCCCATGGAGACGCGGGGCCTCGTGGCCGAGTGGGTCTCGTCGACCGGCGAGTTCACGATCTGGGCGGCCACGCAGGGCCCCAACGAGGTGCGCTCCGTGTGTTCGCGCGTCACCGGGGTTCCCGAGCACCGCATCCGCGTGATCATGCGCGACACGGGTGGTGCGTTCGGGCAGAAAGTCGTCCCCGGACGTGAGGACGTCGCGGTGATGCTCGCCGCGCAGCTCGTGCCGGCGGCGTTGAAGTGGATCGAGGACCGACGCGAGAACCTGCTGGCCGCGGGTCAGGCCCGTCACGAGCACGCGCACACCACGTTCGCGTTCGCCGACGACGGCACGCTGCTCGCCGCCGCGGTCGACCACGTCCAGGACTGCGGCGCCTACCCGATCCCGTGGCCGGTGGGCACCGGCGCCGCCGTCGGGATGATCTTCCCCGGGCCGTACCGCATCCCGGCCGCCAGCTTCACGCACCGCTCGGTGTTCTCGCACACGGCCGGGCGCACCGCGTACCGCGGGCCCTGGGCGTTCGAGTCGATGGCGCGCGAGGTGGTGCTCGACGTCGCCGCGCGGCTGCTCGATCTCGACCCCGTCGAGCTGCGCCGCCGCAACATGCTGAGCGCCGACGAGCTGCCCTACGCCAACGCGGTCGGCATGCCCTACGCGCACATGTCACCACGCGAGACCTTCGACCACGCGCTCGAACTGCTCGACTACGACGCCTTCCGCGCCGAGCAGACTGCCGCGCGCGCGGAGGGTCGCTACCTCGGCGTGGGTACGTGCAGCTACGTCGAGCCCACCACCCCGGGTGTCGGCTACTACGGCAGCGAGGGCGCCACCATCCGCATCGACCCGAGCGGCAAGGTGCTCGTCTACGTGGCGGGCGGCTCCTCCGGCAACAGCCTGGAGACCACCGTCGTGCAGCTCACTGCCGACGCGCTCGGCGTGCCCATCGACGACGTCGCCACCATCCAGGGCGACACCGCGCTCACGCCCTACGGCGCGGGCACCGGCGGGAGCCGCAGCGGCTCGATGCTCGCGGGTGCGGTCACCGCCACCGCGCAGGTGTTGCGCGAACGACTCGTCGCCATCGCCGCGCACTCGCTGGAGGCGGCACCGGAGGACATCGACATCGTGCAGGGCCGCGCCTTCGTGCGCGGCACGCCGGCCTCGGCGATCACCGTCGCCGAGATCGCGGCGAAGGTCTACTACCAACCCGCGATGCTCCCGCCGGGCCTGAACGCCGGCCTCGAGGCCAGCGAGCGGTACACCGCGTCGATGATGCCGAACTGGGCGAACGCCACGCACGCGTGCACCTGCGAGGTCGACGTCGCCACCGGCATGGTGAAGCTGCTGCGCTACGTGGTGGCCGAGGACTGCGGCCCGATGATCAACCCCGACATCGTCGAAGGGCAGATCGCGGGCGGCACGGTGCAGGGCATCGGCGGCGCGCTGCTGGAGGAGCTGGTGTACGACGAGCACGGCAACCCGCTCGCCACCACCTTCCTCGACTACCTCGTGCCCACCGCGTCCGACGTGCCGACCATCGAGTTCGGCCACGTGGTCACGATGGGCGCGGGTCCGGGTGGCTACAAGGGCGTGGGCGAAGGCGGCGCGATCGGCGCGCCGCCGGCCGTGGTCAACGCGGTGAACGACGCGCTCGCGCCGTTCGGCGTGGAGATCCTGCGCATGCCGGTGCGGCCCGACACGATCGTGCGGCGGCTCGCCGAGACGGCCGGTCACTGAATCCGACAAGAGTCACGACGACACAGGGGGAACCATGGGAGAGCTCGACGGCAAGGTCGCGGTGATCACGGGCGCGGGATCGGGCATGGCCCGCGCGTGCGCCGAGGTCTTCGTGCGCGAGGGGGCGAAGGTGCTGGCGGCCGACGTGAGCGGACAGGAAGAGGAGACCGCGGCCGCGCTCGGCGACGCGGTGGTGCCCTGCCGGGTCGACGTCACCAACGAAGCGCAGGTCGAGGCGATGTTCGGCGCGGCGACCGAAGCGTTCGGTCGCGTCGACGCGGTGCTGAACGTCGCGGGCATCGGCAGCGGCGGGCGCTTCGTCGACTTCACCACCGAGGAGTACGACCGCGTGATGGGGGTCGACCTGCTCGGCGTGATGCTCGGCACCAAGCACGGCATCAAGGCGATGGTGCCCACCGGCGGCGGTGTGATCCTCAACTGGGCGTCGATCGGCGGTATGAACGGCTCGGCGTACACGAGCGTGTACTCGGCGGCGAAGGCCGGCGTGATCATGATCACCAAGGCCGCCGCGCTCGAGCACGGCCACGAGGGCATCCGCGCCAACGCGATCTGCCCCGGCTTCGTGGAGACCGCGATGTCGGGCGGCAAGGGCGCGGGCGAGCGCTTCCCCCAGATGATCGCGGCCACCGCGCTCAAGCGCGCCGCGCAACCCGAGGAGATCGCCGAGGTCGCGTCGTTCCTCGCGTCGGACCGCGCGGGCTACGTCACCGGCGCGGTCGTCCCGATCGACGGCGGTACCACCGCCCGCATCGCCGGCACCTGACCCGCTCTGCCCGAGCAAGTGACAGTTGAGGGGTCCATACGGCACCCAACTGTCACGTGCTCGGCGAGCGAGAGGGTCAGCCGAGCTTGAAGGCGACGAGTTGGGGCGAGGCGCCGTTGCCGACGGGGACGAGCAACCGGTCGCCAGCGACCGCGGGCCAGCCGTTGGTGCCGCCGCCGAGGTCGATGGTCGCCACGATCGTGCCGCTGGCGCGGTCGAGGGCGACGAGCTGTCCCTGCACCACGGTGGTGAGCACGAGGTCGTTCACCACGGTCGCGGCGCCGAGCGGATCGCCCGGCACCTCCGTGGACCACAGCACCTTCCCGCGCTTCGCGTCGACCGCGGCGACGACACCCGGCCGCTGACCCATCTTGGCCCCGAAGTAGGCGATCTGGTCGGGGGAGAGGGTGACCGGTGCGTTCAACGCCGCGGCGTACACCACGCCGTCGGCGGTGGCGGGCGGCGTCTCGATGCCGCCGTACGTGCCGGGGAGGACCTGCGTGGGGCCGCCGAGGGCCTGGAGCTCGTCGTTCTGGTGGGTGCCGACCAACGTGCGCCAGCGCTTCTTGCCGGTGACGGGGTCGAGGCCGACGATCACGCCGCCCTTGCCCGCGGACACGGCGACGCGCGTGCCGTCGGTGGTGGTGGCGATCAGCGCGTGCACCTGGTCGCGGTCGAAGAGGTCGTGCGGTTGCACCTGGTGGAACCACTTCAGCTTCCCGGTGCGGGTGTCGAGGGCGACGATCGAGTCGGTGTAGAGGTTCGCCCCCGGCCGGCTCGAACCGTTCGGGAACTCCGCGGTGCCGGGGAAGGGCGCCGGGTTGGCGACGCCCCAGTACACGAGGTGCTTCTGTGGATCGACCGCCGGTGTGTACCACGCGCCGCCGCCCGAGTTCACCGCCGCGTTGCCCCACAGGTCGGGTGACTTCACCGTGTCGAACGACCACTTCGTCTCGCCGGTCTTCGCGTCGAGCGCGTACAACATCCCGCGGTCGCCGCCCTTGTAGATGCCCTTGATGCTGATGGGCACGGTGGCGATGTACACGGTGCCGTCGGCCACCTGCGGCTGGATGTCGACACCCTCGGTGGGCGTGGTGGTGAGCTGCTTGGTCCACAGGACCGCGCCGGTCTGCGCGTCGAGCGCGACCGCGCCGGTGGACCCGCTCACCGCGAACACCCGGCCGTCCTCGACGGCAACGCCGAAGGGTCCGATGTTGAACCCGGTGCCGTCGGCGTGCCAGCGCTGCGCACCGGTGGCGCGGTCGAGCGCGAACACCCCGCCCGCGCTGTCCTGCAGGTACACGGTGTCGCCGACGACGATCGGGACCGTGCTCAACGAGCCGCCGACCGGTGCCTTCCACGCGACCTGGAGCTGTGACACGTTCGCGGCACGGATCGGGGAGTCGGTGGTGGCGCGCGTGTTGTCGAGGTCGTGCCCGGGCATCGCCCAGTCGTCGGCCGCCGGTGAGGTCGTGGCCGCGGGCGTCGCCGCGGGCGTCGTCGTGGTGGCCGCGCCCGTCGCCGTCGCGGGGAGGAGGGTCGGGAGCAGCGCGAGGCTCAGGCCCCCTGCGATTGCCGCGAGCGCGAGTTGACGACGTGCGTGCATCGGGGGAACCTACTGCCGTCGTCGACTCTCGAGGAGCCACCCATGCCCGAACACCCCACCGATCCCGACGCGCTGGTGCGCGCGTTCTGCGCCGTCTGGAAGCAGTTGGACGTCGACGAGGTGATGTCGTACTTCGCCGACGACGCGGTGTACCACAACATCCCGCTCGAGCCCGCCGAGGGTCGTGACGCGATCCGTGGCGTCATCGAGATGTTCGCGGGGATGAGCGGGGGCATCGACTTCGCCATCCACCGCCAGGTGGCCGACGGCAACCTGGTGATGAACGAGCGCACCGACACCATCGTGATGGGCGACAAGACGGTGGCCCTGCCGGTGATGGGCGCGTTCGAGATCGCCGACGGGAAGATCAAGGCGTGGCGCGACTACTTCGACATGGCGCAGTTCACTGGGGCCTGAATCCCTGGGGGTTCGCCTCCTGCCAGCGCCAGTGGTCGGCGCACATCTCGCCGAGCGTGCGGGTGGAGCGCCAGCCGAGCAGTTCCGCGGCGAGGGTGGCGTCGGCCCAGGCGGCCACGACGTCACCCGGTCGGCGGGGTCCGATCTCGTAGGGGATCGCGCGGCCCGTCGCCTCGCGTGCTGCGTGCACCACGTCGAGGACCGACGACCCCACGCCGGTACCGAGGTTCACGGGCACGGCGCCGTCGATGCGGTCGATGCGCTCCAGTGCGGCGAGGTGACCCTCGGCGAGGTCCATCACGTGCAAGTAGTCGCGGACCGCGGTGCCGTCGGGGGTGGGGTAGTCGTCGCCGTGCACGGTGAGGTGGTCACGCACCCCGACGGCCACCTGCATGATGTACGGCATCAGGTTGTTGGGGATGCCGACCGGGTCCTCACCGATGCGCCCGCTCGGGTGCGCGCCCACCGGGTTGAAGTAGCGCAGCAGGGCGATGCGCCAGCCCGGATCGGGCGCGGCGTCGGGCGACGACGACGGTGTGGCGGCCAGGTCGCGGAACATGTCCTCGATCTGCAGCTTGCTGCGGCCGTACGGGCTCATGGCGCTGAGCGCGCAGTCCTCCGTGATCGGCACGCGTTCGGGTTCGCCGTACACGGTGCACGACGACGAGAACACGAGGT
This sequence comes from uncultured Actinomycetes bacterium, assembly GCA_963720785.1. Classification (GTDB taxonomy): domain Bacteria; phylum Actinomycetota; class Acidimicrobiia; order IMCC26256; family DASPTH01; genus CAVRGQ01. Next base: position 733,623 of record CAVRGQ010000009.1, on the reverse strand, counting down.
CGTGCACACCGTGGCGCTGCATCGCCTGCAGCAGGCGCACGGTGCCGGTGACGTTGTGGTCGTAGTACCAGAGCGGGTGGTCGACCGACTCGCCGACGGCCTTGCGCCCCGCGAAGTGGATCACCGCGCTCGCCGGCGCGTCGGTCGGGGCCTGCGGCGAACGCGCGGTCGAGGTCGGCGGGCTCGCGGATGTCGCCGCGCACGAACTCCAGACGCTCGCCGCCGCCGGCCGCCAGTTCGCGCACACGGTCGATCGCCACCTCGCTGCTGTTGTCGAGGTTGTCGATCACCACCACGTGCCAGCCGGCGTCGAGGAGGACGACACACGTGTGGCTGCCGATGTAGCCGGCGCCGCCGGTGACGACGACGGTGCGGGGCTCGCTCATCGGGCGAGGCCGCCTTCCAGGAACCCGAGGATGTCGGGCATGGCCTGCGGGTCCTGCATCATGAAGAGGTGGCCGCCCTCGTAGAGGCGCAGCTCCGCGCCCGGGATGCGTCCGGCGATCTCCTCGCCGTTGCGCGGCGGCGCGATGCCGTCGTACCGGCCGGCGGCGACGAGGGTCGGGCAGCTGATCCGCGACAGGCGGTCGAGCACGTCGAGGCGGCTGCGGGCGTCGAGCTGCGCGAGCTCGCCGCGCCGCACGTCGTCCGGCTTCTCGCCACCCCACATCCCGGCGACCATCTCGGCGACCGCGCGGTCGTCGTCGTGGGTGGCGAGCCACTCGGGCGTGAAGCGAGTGTCGAGGATCCGCGGCGCGCTTGCGGCGGCCTCCGCGGCAGGCACCTCGCGGAGTGTGTGCAGCGGGTACGACGCGAAGTCGCCGCCGGGCGACGTGCACACGAGCGCGAGGCGCTCGACCCGCTCGGGGAACGTGACCGCGAACTCTTGCGCCACCATGCCACCGAAGCTGGTGCCGGTGACCCCGCACGAGTCCCAGCCGACCGCGTCGAGGAGGGCCGCGGCGTCAGCCGCGTAGTCGGCCATCTCGTAGGGGCCGTCGGGGATCGACGTACGCCCGAGGCCGCGCTGGTCGAAGGCGAGCACCTCGAAGCGCGCGGCGTACGGCGCCAGCATCATCCCGGTGGACTCCAGGGTCGCCCCGCTGCCGTTCACGAACAGCAGTCGCGGCCCCTCGCCGTGGAGCTCGTGGTAGATCTCGATCCCGTTTGCAGTGACTGTCGGCATGACCGACACGCTACGGGATCACCCCGGAGAGATGATGATGGCCTTCGTGGGGCAGTGGAGCGCAGCCTGCTCGACCGCGGCCTGCAACTCCTCCGGCACGCCGTTCGCCGAGAATTTGGGCAGCACCTCGGCGTAGCCGTCGTCGGTGAGGGTGAACACCTCGGGCGCGGTCGACAGACAGGCACCGTGCCCACCGCACACATCGGCATCGACCGTGACTCGCATCTTCACGCTCCCATGGGGGTGAACTCGGCCGGTTCGAACTGCAGGTGCAGCTTGGTGAGGCCGCGCAGGATGTAGGTGGGGACGTAGCTGTAGCGCCGGGCGTCGGCGGGGCCGTGCACCGACTCGTCGATGCGGATGTCGGCCATGCGCTCGAGGATGCGGGTGAGGCTGATGACGCCCTCGGCTCGCGCGAGCGGCGCACCCGGGCACGTGTGGATCCCGCGCCCGAACGCGACGTGCTGGCGGGCGTTGGTCCGCTCGGCGTCGAAGGTGTCGGGGTCGGGGAACAACGACGGGTCGCGGTTGGCGGCCGCGTTCACGAGCATCACCGTGGTGCCCACCGGGAGATCGACGCCGCCGACCGTGGTGGCGCGTCGGGAGATGCGGAAGTCGCCCTTCACCGGGCTCTCCATCCGCAGCGTCTCCTCGACGAAGTTGCGTAGGCGAGACGGGTCGTCGCGCAGCCACTGCTGCACCTCGGGCCGCTCGGCCATGATGTGCATCGCCGCGCCGAGCAGCCGCACGGTCGTCTCCTGGCCGGCCGCGAACAGGTTGGCGGCCACGGTCACGACGTCGCGCACCGGCGGCACGGAACCATCGGGGAAGGTGGCCTGGGCGAGACCGGTGAGGACGTCGTCGCGCGGGTTGGCGCGACGGTCCTCGATGAATTTCGTGAACTCCTGGTAGAGGAACTCCAGCGGGTTCAGTTCCAGGGATCCCTCGAGGCCCCCGATCGCGCTGTTGTGCTTGCGGTCGTGGAGCATCTCGCGAAAGCGCGGGTGATCCTCCTCGGGCACGCCGAGGAGGTCCGCGATCACGAGCAGCGCGAACGGCCCGGCGAACTCGGAGATGAACTCGCACTTCCCGTTGGCGAGGAACTCGTCGAGCTGCTCGTCGGCCAACCGCCAGATGAATTCCTCGTTCTCGGCGAGGCGCTTGGGCGTGATCATCCGCATGAGGATGGCGCGGTGGTCGGTGTGGGTCGGCGGGTCGAGCGTGGGGAGCTGGTCGCTCATCGGCAGCTCGTCGCGGTGGGCGACGATGAGGTCGGTGATGTCGTCGCCGACCGACTCGTCGATCGGCACCGGGAACCCGGGGAACGGCCCGGTCACCGACACGCACGACGACCACGTGTCGGTGTCGTTGTAGATCGACACCGCTTCCTCGTAACCCGTGACCATCACGATGCCGTGGTGCGGCTCGCGCCGCACCGGGCACTCCTCACGAAGCGCGGCGAAGTAGGGGAACGGGTCGGCGACGAACGTGTCGTCGCGGAAGAAGTCCGCCTTGTCGAACTCGCTCAGTTGTCCACTCACCGGTTCGCCTCCGCGATCAGGTGCCCCCTGGACGATGCCTGGCGCGGCGCGCCTAGAGCTCGATGAGGGTGGGCACGGTCCTGGTCTCGAGGAGGTGGCGGCCCACCTCCAGGGTGATGCTGTCGGCCGATCCGAACATCCCCTCGAGCAGCAGGCAGCGCTTGAGGAAGAAGTGGAAGTCGTGGTCGGTCGTGAAGCCGATGCCCGCGAGCACCTGCTGCGTGTGCGTGGCCACCGTGCGCGCCCCGTGCGCCGCGAGGGCCTTGGCCAGCGCGGCGGTCATGAGGCCGTTCGGCGAGTCGAGCGTGTCCCACGCGGCGACGAGCGCGGCGTCGGTGGCCTCGACCGCGACCAGCGCCTCGGCGAGCTTGTGGCGCAGCGCCTGGAACTGGGAGATCGGCTTGCCGAACTGGGTGCGCTCGAGCGTGTGCTCGCGCGCCAGTGCGATCATCGTGCGGTTGGCGCCCACGATCTCGTGGCCGACCGCACGGCGACCGGCAGCGATTGCGGCGTCCCACGCGCCCGGTGCGAGCGCGACGTCGGTGCCGGCCACGGTTTCGATCGCCACCTTGGTGGCGCCCCAACGCGGCGCGATGCCCGCGACGGGCGTGACCGTCGCCGCCGATGCCGGGACGAGCACCGCCTCGGTGTTGCTGCGCACGACGAGCAACTCGGCCGCGCTCGACGCGCGGGTGGTGCCGATGCCCGCAGCGGCGCCACCGGACCCGTGCGCGGGGTACGCGGTGGCGGGGTAGGCGGGGAGCACGACGGCGAGGTCGGCGCGGGGCTCGACACCGAGCGCGGCCGCGAACACGTCGTCGAGGATGCTCGCGTACGTCTCGGTCGCGCCCAGTTCGTACGCCACGATCGTGACGGCGTCGCGCGGCTCGGCGTCGAGCATCTCGAACCAGCCGAGGTCGGCGAGCAACTCGTCGGCGCGGGCGGGGACGGCGGTCATGCCGGTGGCCCCGGCGTTCGCCTCGGCGTGCGCGGCGAGCGCGTCGTGCACGGAGGTCTGCAGCAGTTCGCGGTCGGCGGCGTCCATCAGGCCTCGTCTCCCAGGTCGAGCAGGCGGCGGGCAATGATGTTGCGCTGCACCTCACCGGTGCCGCCGTAGATCGTGGACGCCCGGGAGTAGATCCAGCCGCTGCGCCACACCTGGGCGGCGGGGTCGTCGTCGATCTCGAGGCCGCCGCCGAGCACCTTGCGGGCGGTGTCGTACACGGCGTTCTCGCTCATCGCCACGAGCACCTTGTCGATGGAGGTCTCCGCGCCGAGCGGTTCGCCCGCGGCCATCCGCAACTGGGTGACGCGCGAACGGGCGCGCAGCGTGTACCACTGCAGGTACCCGTTGCCGAGGGCCTCGGCGGCGCGGTCGTCGTCGGGTGCCTGCTCCACCGCCCGCTGCAGCTTGTACTGCTCGTAGGACACCCAGGCCCAGAAGCAGGAGGAGCGCTCGAACGGGAGGATCGACATCGCGACGGCCCAGCCGCCGTTCACGCCGCCGCAGATGCGACTGGCGGGCACCTGCACGTCGTCGAAGAACACCTCGCAGAACTCGGCCTCGCCGTTGATCATCTCGATGGGGCGACGGGTGATGCCCGGAGTGTCCATGTCGACGAAGAAGGCGGTGATGCCGCGGTGGCGCGACTCGGGCGTGCCGGTGCGAGTGAGCAGCACGCAACGCTCGGAGAAGTCGGCGATGCTGGTCCACACCTTCTGGCCGTTGATCGTCCAGGTGGTGGCGGTCTCGGGGTCGCCGCCGTTCGGGCCCAAGTTCGGGGTGGCCCGGCAGCTGAGCGACGCGAGGTCGCTGCCGCTGCCCGGCTCGGAGAAGCCCTGGCACCACAGCTCCTCGCCGGAGAGCAGCTTGGGCATCATCTCGGCCGCGAGCTCCGGCGGCGCGTAGTCGACCATCGTGGGGCCGAGCACCTCGACGAGGGAGGCGGTGCCCGGGTCGGACAGTCCCCGCCCGGATATGGCGGCGTTGAGCTCCGTGCGCATCATCGGCGGGCCGCCGAGGCCACCGACCCGTTCGGGCCAGCCGTACCGCATGAACCCGGCGTCGTACAGGATGCCCCGGATCCGGCGGATCTGGTCGAGGCGGTCCTTCAGCGTGCCCGGCTCGGAGTACCGGACTGCGACCTCGTCGGCGTGCTCGTCGAGCCACGCGTGGAGCTCGGCACGAAATTGGGCGATGTCCATATCCGTAGCTTGCTCCGTCGGGCGGGCGGACGCGCCATCGGCTCGGGGAGAGATTCGGAGAACGTATCTCACCTTGAACGCGAACGCAATTCTCCAGTTAGCGTCCGGGCGTATGGGACGCCTCCGAGTCGTGCAGTGGGCGACGGGCAACATCGGCACGCGCGTGCGCTCCGCTCGATCCTGCGCCACCCCGGGCTCGAGCTCGTGGGCGTGCTGGTGTACGACCCGGCCAAGGCCGGTGTCGACGCGGGTGTGCTGTGCGGCGAAGGGCCCGTGGGCGTCACCGCCACCACCGACCCCGCGGCGGTGCTCGCGCTCGCGCCCGACTGCGTGGTGCACATGGCGCGGGTGTGGGACGCCGCCGAGGTGGCCACCCTGCTCGGCGCCGGCATCAACGTCGTGACCACCCGCGGTGAACCGGAGGCCGGCGGCGCTCGCCTCCCTGCCGACGAGCGGGCGCTCCTCGTGGAACGTGCGCACGCGCGGCAACGCCTCGCTGTACGCGACGGGCAGCAGCCCGGGGTTCAGCACCGACGCCTTGCCGTTCGCGCTGCTGTCGTTGCAGCGCGACGTCGAGCTGGTCGAGATCGACGAGTTCGCCGACCTGTCGCAGCGCGACTCGCCGCACCTGTTGTTCGAGCAGATGGGCTTCGGACGCGCACCCGACACGTTCGCGGGTGGCGCGCGCGCCGAGCACTTCCAGCGCGAGTTCTCCGCGACGCTCGCGGTGCTCGCGGAGGCGGCGGGCACTCCCGTCGACGCCTGGGACGTGCTCGGCGAGGTCGCCGTCGCCGCGCACGACACCACGATCGTCGCGGGCCCCCTCGCCGCGGGCCGCGTCGCCGCGCAGCGCACCGTCGTCACCGGCACCGCCGCCGGCGAGCCCGTCGTGCGCTTCCGCGCCACCTGGTACTGCACGAAGGACGTCGACCCCGCGTGGGATCTCCGCGACACCGGCTGGCGTGTGCAGGTGCACGGCGACGCGCCGCTCGACGTGCAGATCACCTTCCCCGTTCCGCTCGCGGAGCTCGGCGCGATGACGCCGTCGATCACCGCCAACCGCCCGGTCAACGTGGTGCCCTTCGTGTGTGCGGCGCCGCCCGGGATCCTCACCAGCAACGACCTGCCGCCGTTGGTGCCCGCGGGCATCGGAAACCCGGCCGGTGACCGGAGGAGTCAGTGATGTACCGCACGATCGAGGTGGCACCCGTCGCGGGCGCGCTCGGCGCCGAGGTCGCGGGTGTCGACCTCACCGCCGATCTGTCCGACGAGACGGTCGCGGAGATCCGCGCCGCGTGGCTCGAGCACCTCGTGCTGTTCTTCCGCGGCCATGAGCGATTGGAGCCCGCCCCGTTCATGGCCTTCGCCGAGCGCATCGGCGAGCCGGTGGAGTACCCGTTCGTGAAGGGGATCGAGGGCTACCCCGAGATCATCGCGATCGCCAAGCTGCCGCACGAGACGGTGAACTTCGGCGGCATCTGGCACAGCGACACCGTGTACCTCGAGCGCCCGCCGATGGGCACCCTGCTCATTGCCCATGAGGTGCCGCCCTACGGCGGCGACACCATGTGGGCGAGCATGTACGCCGCCTACGAGGCGCTGTCACCCGGGATGCGGCAACTGCTCGACGGCCTGCGCGCGGTGAACAGCAGCGCGGCTCGCCGACGTGTCGAAGACACGCGAGGACCGGATCGCCGACAGCGGCCACGACAGCGCGAGCGACGCTGGCCCCGATGCGAAGCAGGAGTACGTGTCGGAGCATCCCGTCGTGCGCACCCACCCGGAGACGGGGCGCAAGGCGCTCTACGTGAACGTGGCGCACACGGAGCGCTTCGTCGGCATGACGGTCGAGGAGAGCCGACCGCTGCTCGAGTTCCTGTTCGCCCACTCGGTGAAGCCCGAGTTCACGTGTCGGCTGCGCTGGCAGGTCGGCACGCTCGCCATGTGGGACAACCGCTGTGCGATGCACAACCCGATCAACGACTACCACGGCCACCGCCGCGTGATGAACCGCATCACGCTGGCGGGCGACGTCCCCGCCTGAACGAAATCAGGTGAGGACGCCGCCCACGGCGTGTGCGATCAGTGTGTGTCCGTGCAGGTGATCAGTAGTCCTTGACGTCGAGCTTGATGGTCACGAGGTTCTTCGGGTTGCAGTCGAACTTGCCGACCTGCTTCGGGTACGTGCGCACCCACTTCCCGTTCTTGACCTCGGTCATCACGTAGCAGAGCGGCGGCTGGTGGGCGCCGACGTCGAAGGGACCGGTGATCCCGTCGGCGTCGAAGTTGTGCTCTTCGGCCAGCGCCGCCATCAGCGACTTCCGGGTCAGCGCGCCCTTGGCCGCCGCCTTGGTGGCCGCGTCCTGGAAGAGGATCGCCGCGATCCACGACGACACCGAGCTGCTGTTGACGTTCTCGATGCCACCCACTGCGTTGACGAGCTTTTTCATCGTGGGGTTGTTCTTCCACTCCGTGTAGAAGGGCATCATCGTGATGCCCGACGACTGGCCCTCGCCGTCGCCGGCCGCGGCGTCGAGGAAGTCGGTGGAGTAGCAACCGATGTTGCAGGCCCACACCTTCACCGAGTTGACGCCCTGGATGATGGCCTCCTTGCGGAGCAGGGCGGCGATGCCGGCGCTGTTGCCGTTGTAGACCCAGTTCGAGTTGTTCTGCTTGACCACCTGGATGATCGGCGTGAGCTCCGACTGCTGGCTGCGCGCCGAGGTGTCGTAGAAGCCCTGGCCGTCCTCCTTGATCCCGAGGTTCACGCCGGCCTGGAAGATCGGGATCTCCGAGTTCGCGCGTGGCCTTGAGGTCGTTCGGCAGGGTCCAGATGCCGTGGAGGTCCTTGTTGACCTTCGTGTAGTACAGGAACTCGCCCTGCTGCGCGCGGTACGTCTGCGGGCTCTGGTCACGCGTCGCGCAGAAGGTCGCGTCGCCGCTGTTCTGCCAGGTGACCGGCGAGCACTTCTGGGACACGTCGAGCGCGAGGCCCGGCACGTCGGGGAGGCCGGTCGTGGCGCCGGTGGCGTCCTTGCAGCCGACCAGGTCGTCGACGTTGCTCATGAACAGCGACTCGCCGCCGACCGTGGCGAAGTCGTCCTGGCACGCCTGGATGATCGCGTTGCGGGTCTCGGTGGGGTTGAGCTTCGTGTCGTGGAAGTCGATCACGACCTTGCGACCTGCGACCCCGCCGGCCTTGTTGACGACCTTGGCCCACGCCTCCATGGCGTCGACCGACTTCTTGAACAGGCCGGGCGAGATGGAGTTCTCGACGTCGGCGAGGACGGCGATCTTGATCTCCTTGTCGGTGAGGCCGATCTCATTCTTCGACGAGCTCGATCCACCCGACCCCGTGGTGGTGGTCTGGGCGCCGGCGGCGAGCGCCGACAAGACGACCGCGAGCACGGTGACGAGCGCGGCCAAGGCCGCGAACCGGGACTTGCGCATGTTCCCCCCTCCGCACCCGCCGGTCTGACCGATCGGTACAGATGCATGTTTCCCTATGAGTAGAGGACCATTCTCACCCGAGGAACCAGGCCGTGTCAACGCGGGCCGGGTCGACGCGGGCCGTACGATCAGGGCCGTACGATCAGGCGGTGCCGCCCGACGCCTCGGAGACCCGGACCCGGCTGCTCGACGCCGCCGCCGCCGAGTTCGCCGCGCGGGGGTGTGGAACGCCTCGCTCATCGAGATCACTCGCCGCGCCGGGCAGCGCAACCGGGCTGCGCTCCGCTACCACTTCGGGTCGCGTGAGGACGTCCTCTGCGCCGTGCTCGACCGCCACACCGAATTTCTCGCCCGCCGGGAGGGGGAGCTGCTGGCCAAGGCGCTGCGCACGCCGGCCGACGACCTCGCCGCCGTGGTCGAGGCCGTCGTGCGCCCGGCGGTCGAGCTGGCGGCGAGCGGGCCCCGGGGGCGCGACTGCCTGCTGATCGTCGCCGAGCTCGCCGGTGAGGACCCCGACCGCTTCAGCCCGGAGCTCGCGGCGGTGCTCGACCGCACCGGCGGCAACGAGGTGTACGCAGTGCTCGCGGCCCGCATGCCGTCGATGGGACCCGAGCTGCTCGCGGAGCGCTTCGGCCTGGTCACCGTGTTCATCCTGCGCTCGGTCGCCGACCGCGCCCGGGCCCTCGATGTCGAGGACCGGGGCTCGACCCACTCGGCCCGGCCCCAGATCGGTGACGAGGACTTCGTCGGGAACCTCGTGGCGATGGTGGCGGCCTCGCTCGCGGCTCCGGTGCCCTTGACATAAGCAGGGGTGGTTAATACCCTCCCGTCACCGGGACCGGGCCGAGTGGCGGTGGTCACGGGGAGGAGGGGGTCCTCGTGAACGTCGACGTCGACGAGATCGTCGCTGCGGCCCGTGCCGGCACGGGCCTCGACGACCTCGGTCCCGCGGACTTCCGCGAGGGCCTCGACGTGCTCGTCGACTCCGCGACCCGCGAGGCCCGCTTCAACGCGGTGGGCGAGGCGGCGTTCCCCGGGATGCTCACCGCCGCGCTCCAGAACCGGCTGCGCGTGCAGGACTGGTGGACCACCCATCCCGAGGTCGCGGCCGCGCCCGTCGTCGCGCCGATCGTCGTGATCGGCATGTTCCGGGCCGGGACCACGCTGCTCAGCCGGTTGCTGGACCAGGACCCGCAGAACCGCGCGCTGCTCGGCTGGGAGGCCGGGGACAGCGTGCCGCCGCCGTCGCCCGCCGAACACCGCGTGGGGCCACGCGTCGACGCGGTGCACGCGGCCAACGCGATGTTGTCGACCTTGAACCCGGGCGTCGACGTGGTGCACCGCGAAGCGGCCGACGAGGCGACCGAGGACATCTCGGTGATGGCCCAGGACTTCAAGAGCCTCTCGTGGGAGGCGATCGCCAATGTGCCGGCCTACGACGAGTGGCTCATGGCCGTCGACCAGCGTTCGGCGTACGAGTACCACCGCCGGGTGTTGCAGGTGCTACAGAGCGGCGGCGTCCGTGGGCGGTGGACGCTCAAGAGCCCGCACCACGCGATCGCGCTCGACGCGCTGACCTCGGTGTACCCGGATGCCCACCTGGTGCTGTTGCACCGCGACCCGGTGGTGCTGTGCGGGTCGGTGTGCGGCCTGATCTCCACGCTCACGAGCACGTTCAGCGACGCCGACCACCGTGAGTACGTCGGGCGGCACTGGAGCACGAAGCTCGAGGAGTCGGTGCGCCGCATCGACGAGTTCCGTGCCGCGCACCCGGAGCGCCCGATCGTCGACGTGCAGTACGCCGACCTCGTCGCGGATCCGGCGGGCACGGTCGCGCGCATCTATGCCGCGTGTGGCGACGAGCTCACCGGCGAAGCGCACGGCGCGATCACCGACTACGCGCAGCGCAACCCGAAGGGTCGCTTCGGCGCGCATCGGTACGACCTGGCCGAGTACGGCCTCGATGCGGGCGAGATCCGTGAGCGCTTCGCCGCCTACTCCGATCGCTACGACGTGCCGCCGGAGCTGCCGGCGCCGTCGCGCACCTGACCGATCCGATCCGTTCACAGGTATCCGAGGGGGGAACCGTGGAGAGCAAGCGAACCAAACGGACAGTGCTGATCGTCCTGGCGGTCATCGTCGCCACCGCGACGGCGATGGTGGCGACACCGAGTGCCGGTGCGGCGAGCGGCAAGGCCACCGAGATCGGGGTGGACACGTCGTCGGTGCACGTCGCCGTGATCGCCGACGTCGACAACCCGATCGCGCCCGGCGTGTTCAAGGGTGTCGTCGACGGCGCCCAGGCGGCGGCGAAGTACGTGAACAAGACCGGGGGTGTGGCCGGTGGGCGCAAGCTCGTGGTCGACTTCATCGACTCGCACCTCAACCCCACGCAGGTGCGCAACGCGGTGATCACCGCCTGCGGCCAGGACGTGGCGATGGTGGGCACGGCCACCGCGCTGTTCAGCGGCCTCGAGGACATGGTGGGCTGCAAGGACCAGGCGGGTGCGGCGACCGGCCTGCCCGACATCGGTGCCATCGTGCTCGGCACCCCGCAGGCCTGCGCCGCGACCTCGTTCCCCGTTACGCCGGCGATGATCGACTGCGCGACCGTCGGCAAGGTGCCCCAGACGTACCGGGTGCAGCAGGGCCAGTACGAGTACTTCGTGGCGAAGAACGCGAAGCTGCACGGCCCGGTGATCCGCACCAGCGACTCGCCCGACGCGACCCGCTCCACCGACGTGTCGATCAAGGCCGCGGAGCACGCGGGCATCACCGTCACCGACACGCCCTCGCTGTCGAACCGCGACCCGCAGAGCGCGTACACGTCGATCATCAACCAGATGAAGCAGGACGGCGCGAACTTCTCCGACAACGGGCTCGCCGCGCCCGGCGCGATCCTCATCCGGCAAGAAGCTGCGCTGCAGGGCCTCACCGACCCGAAGATCGTGTGGAGCTGCACGAGCGCGTGTTACGACGAGCAGCAGATGGCGGCCGCCGGCTCGGCGATGGACGGCGAGTACATGCCGCTCGGGTTCCTGCCGTTCGCCGAGGCCAAGACGAACAAGACGCTCGCCGCGTTCGTGAAGTACGTCGGCAAGGACAACCTCAGTGCCTTCGCGGTGTACGGCTGGACCGCCGTGCTCGCGTTCCGCGAAGCGGCCGACACCGCGACGAAGGGTGCGAGTGGTCTCACGCGCGTGTCGCTGCTCACTGCGCTGCAGGGGCTCCACGCGTTCGACGCCGACGGGATGACCGGCAAGGTCGACATCGGTGCGAAGGTGCCGTCGAGCTGCTTCGCGCTCATCCAGTGGAACAAGGGCGCGTTCCACCGGGTGTACCCGACGAAGGCCGGCACCTTCGACTGTGCGACCAAGAACCGCTACACGTTCGACGCGGACCTCACGACGCCGTAGCCGACTCGGGAACCAGTGCGGCGGCGGCGTCCTCCACCACGGTGCCGGCGAAGAAGCCGGGGTTGCCCCCGGCCCAGAGCCGTACGGGGTTGGCGAACACGAAGTCGGCGAACTGCTGCTCGTCGACGTGCCCGTGCTCGACCAACTCGTAGGCCTCGGGCAACACGCCGCGCAGGTCGGGCACGTCCCAGTGCCCGACGTCGGAGGCGAACACCGCGGGGAGGCGCACGCCGCCGGGGTTGAGGTCGGTGGCGAACGCGAGCGCGTTCATCGGGTCGTCGGCCTCGCAGCCGTAGAAGAACCGCTGCGAGAACATCTCCAGCAGCTGCTCCTCCGACTGCAGGAGCGACTCGCCGAACATGTCGACGTCGCGCTCGATCTCGTCGGGGTCGGAGAGGATGCGCAGTCCGGTGTCGAGGCGGTCGATGCGGTCGGCGATCGCGCCGGTCGCGTGCTCGCGGAACAGCGCGTCGAGCTGCGCGAAGTCGAGCCGCGCCGGGTCGTAGTGCACGATCTCGTCACGGCGGCGCTTCTGGAAATGGCCGATGATCCCGCCGAGCAGCGCGGACGCCCACGCGACGCCACCCTCCTGGAACGCGAAGCGCAGGTTGGGGAAGCGCAGGGGCACGCCGCCGAACACGAGCGAGCGGCACGTGCCCTCGGCCGCCGCCGCGAAGTTGCCGACCTGGTTGTAGGAGTTGTTGGTGGTCGACATGCGCGTGCCCCAGCCCTGGCCACCCGCGTGGAACGTGGGCGCGACGCCGAGCTCCTCGCAGCGCCGCCAGACCGGGTCGTAGTCGTGGATCGAGCCGTGCCCGAGCGTGTCGATCCACACGTTCGAGCCGCGCTCCGGGTCGACGCCGTCGAGGCGACGCGGAATCGCGCCGCCCATCATCACCGCCTTGAGTCCGAGCTCACCGACCGCGTAGTCGAGCTCGGCGATGGCCTCCTCGGGCGTGAAGGTGGGGATCGCGGCGACCGGTTCGAGGCGGTCGCGCAGCCCGCCGTACACCTCGGCGTAGTAGCGGTTGAGCGCACGCGCCAGCGCGCACCGCAACTCGTCGTCGCCGAGCGCGGTGACGGTGAGGCCATAGGTGGGGTACAGCACGGCGAAGTCGATGCCGAGCTCGTCGAGGCGGCGGTACATCAGCTCGGGCACCATCACGGTGGCGCGGTCGAGCGTGTGCTCGGTGGGGATGCCCCACACCCCGACCGCGTGCAGCCCCACCTTGCGGCGCGCCATCGGGTCGGGGATCGCCTTGCGGGCCGCGCCGGCGAACGACAACCGGTCGAAGCGTTGCGCGACGCTCTCGCCCGCCTCCTCCACGAGGAAGTCGCGCACCAGGGGCACGTACTCGATGAGGTGGCCGTCGCTGTCGATCACGGGGTGGTCGAGGTGCTCGCGCACCTCGCGCACCTCACGGCTGGGGAGGAACTCCACGGGATCCGGCTCCTGACGAGGGACGGGTAGCGTGGCCACGATGGCACAGACGGGCGGCGCCGACACATCTGCGGGGAGCCCCGTCGCGCCGGGGAGCGCGGCCGCGCCGGTCGCGCCGGCCGCGCCGGTCGCGCCGGTGCGCCGTCGCCGCGACGGTGAGGCCACCCGCCGCCGGGTGCTCGATGCCGTGGTCGAGAGCGTGCTCGACGTCGGGTACTACAAGGCGAGCTCCAACGAGATCGCGCGCCGCGCCGGTGTCACCTGGGGTGCGATCCAGCACCTGTTCGGCTCGCGCGAGGCGCTCATGCTCGATGTGCTCGACGACGGTTGGGCGCGTCTGCACGCGGCGGTCGCGAACACGGAGATCACCGGCGCCACGCTCGAGGACCGGTTGCGTGAGGTGCTCGACGTCCTCGCGTCGTACTACGAGCAGCCGAGCTACATCGTGCAGGTGCAGATCCTGCTCGACCTCGGGAAGAACCCCGCGACGTCGGCGGAGACGCGCGCCGCCATCGAGCGGCACGGACAGGAGCTGTCCCACGCGTGGCAGCCGCTGTTCGAGCAGGCGCTCGGCGGCGCGGCGAAGGCCAACGACCTCTCGACCTACGCGTTCACCGCGCTGCGCGGCTACCTCGCGTCGCGCGTGATCGCGAACACGATCACCGACCTGCCCGACGACACGCACGCGCGAGAACTCCTCGTGCGGGGTGTGGCCGCGGCGATTCGCGACGACGCCACTGCCCGCGGCCTCGCACTCGACTAGCGCGAGCTCAGCCCGGCGAGAGCTTCCAGACCCGCTCGGCGTTGCCGCGGACGACCAGCTCGCGATCGGCCGGCGGGTCGTTCGCGAACATCTCGTCGACGACGTGGCGCGATTTCGGCCAGCTCGACACGGGGTGCGGGTAGTCCGACGACCACATCAAGTTCTCGATGCCGAGGCATTCGCGCCCGTAGCGCACGACGTTCGGCTCGTCGACGAACGTGAGATGGATGTTCTGGCGGAAGTAGTGGCTCGGCAGCTCGGTGAGGCCGGGGAACGTGTACCCCTGGCGCAGCATGAGGTCGTCGGCGATGTTCAGCCACCACGCCGACCAGCCGATGCCGGGTTCCACGAACACGATGCGCAGGCCGGGGAAGCGCGCGAGCAGGCCGGTCATCACCAGGTGGCCGTACGCCTCGCCGGTCGACATCGCGACCTGCGGCACGAAGATGCCCTTCTGCGGGGTGGGGTCGCGCAGCGCGATCGCCTCGAGCGCGGTGTTCATGCCGATGTGGAAGGTGACCGGGAGGTCGACGTCGATGATCGCGCTCCACAGCGGGTCGTAGCGGCTGTCCCAGTAGTCGGGGAGGCCGAGCTCCGAGGGGAACACCGGCAGCTGCAGCGACTTGAAGCCCTGGCTCGCGGCCCACTGCACCTCGGCGACCGCGGCCTCGATGTCGTGGATGGGGATCTGCGGGTTGACGATCAGGCGGTGCGGCGCCGGTGACGCGAACTCCTGCAGTGCGAGGTTGAACGCGCGCGTGGACTCGCGCCAGCCGTCCTGGATCAGGTAGAGGTAGCGGAACGCACTCACCTCGCAGAACGTGACCGAGGCGTCGACGCCGTCGGTGTCCATGTCCTCGAGGCGCGCGATCGGGTCGGTGTGCCCCGGCCGGCCGAACGCCGCGTGGTTGCGGTTGGCGCCCATGCCGACCGGTCCGCCGTCGTCGAGCTCGGGGTGCTGCTCGCGCCAGCGGTTGTTCGACGCCACCGAGGCGGTCGCGCCCATGCCCGCGCGGAACTCGGCGACGCCGGCGTCGTACGCACCGTGGAGCTTCGCGTCGAGGAACCGCTTGATCGCGTCGTGGCTGAGGTCGGCGTGGTCGTCGGCCGAGATGAGCCGCTCCTGCACGTCTGCCATGTGGGGACCCCCGTGAAAGTGGCGGTGGAAGCGCCGGCGGAAGCGCCGGTCGGAGAGATAGTGATCACTATGTTGCCAGACTGGCGCCGCCGGTGCAAGGTGTCCCGATGGATCTCGGACTCCGCGGCAGGACCGCGCTCGTCACCGGCTCGTACCGCGGCACCGGTGCGGGCATCGCCCGGGTGCTCGCCGCGGAAGGTGCCACGGTGCTCGTGCACGGGCTCGAACGCGGGCAGACCGATGGCACGGTGGGCGAGATCACGGCCGCGGGCGGTCGGGCCGCGGCGGTGACCGGCGACCTCTACACCGAGGCGGGCACCGCGCAGTTGGTTGCCGAGGTGCAGGCGTTGCGGGTCGACGGCGCCGCGCCCCACGTCGACATCGTGGTGAACAACTGGGGCCGGCCCGAGGGCAGCGACTGGGAGGCCTCCGACACCGCGAGCTGGCACGGCAGCTACGACGTGAACGTGGTGAGCGCGGTGCGGGTCACGCAGGCGTTCCTGCCTGCGATGCGCGACTCGGGGTGGGGACGCGTGGTGTTCGTGTCGACGGTCGGCGCGACGCGCCCGGGCGACCGCATCCCCGAGTACTACGCGGCCAAGGGCGCGTTGCCGTCGGTTGCGGTCGGGCTGGCGAAGCACCTCGCGGGATCGGGCGTCACCGTGAACTGCGTGAGCCCCGGGATGATCGCCACCGACGAGATCATCGATATGTACACCGCGCGCGGAGAAGCGTGGACTGCCCACCGATCCCGATGCGCTGCAGCTGCTCATGCTCGACGAGGGCATGACGAACTGGAGCGGGCGAGTGTGCACCCCCGACGACGTCGGCCGGTTCGTCGCCTTTGTGACGAGCGAGGCGGCGTGGCATCTCGACGGAGCGCACCTCCGCTTCGACGGCGGCGCCAGCGATGCAGTCACGTGACAAGCTGACGTGATGGACCTCGGACTCACGGCCCGGCGCGCGGTTGTCACCGGCGGCTCGCGCGGCATCGGCGCCGCCACTGCCGCGGCGCTGCGCGCCGAGGGTGCCGATGTCGCGGTGATCGGCCGCGACCGTGAGGCCCTCGACGCGGTCGTCGCGGCGCACGGCGTACACGCGGTCGTCGCCGATCTCGCCACCGCCGACGGCGCCGCGCGCGGCATCGAGCAGTGCGTCGCCGCGCTCGGCGGTGTCGACATCCTCGTGAACAACGCGGGCGCGTCGCCGGGCGGGAGCATCGACGACGTGACCGACGAGCAGTGGCAGGAGTCGTTCGACCTCAAGTTCATGGGCTACGTGCGGTGCACCCGGGCCGTACTCCCCGCGATGCGTGCGCAGCAGTACGGGCGCATCGTGAACGTGGGTGGCACCGGACTGCTCCGCGCGCAGCCCGGGTACGCGCTGGCGTCGCTCGCGGCCGGTCTCGTGCACTTCACCCGCGCCACCGCGGAGCTCGTCGGGCCCGCCGGCATCACCGTCACGATGGTGCACCCCGGACCCACGATGACGGAACGCCTGCGCGGCATGCTCGCCCGCGGCGCCGACCGCGCCGGCACCGACGTCGACGGCTTCGCGCGCGACGTGGTGGGCAAGGCATTGCCGCTCGGGCGCGTGGGCAGCCCGGAGGAGGTGGCGGCGATGATCACCATCCTCTGCTCGGAGCAGGCCGCGTGGATCACCGGCGGCGGCCTCACCATCGACGGCGGCGCGGCCCAAGGAGTCGTGGGCGGATGATGTCGTGACCCGCCTCTCGGTCTTCTGTGCGTCGAGCACCGACGGCTACATCGCAACCCTCGACGACCGGCTCGACTGGCTCGACGCCGCGGTCGGCGAAGGCGAGGACTACGGGTACGACGAGTTCATCGCGACCGTCGACGCGTTGGCGATCGGTCGCGGCACGTACGACTACGTCGTGAACGCGGTCGGCACGGACGGGCCGCACCCGTGGGGCGAGCGCGCGGTCTACGTGTTCACCCATCGCCCACCCGCGCCCACCGAAGCAGTCTGGCCCGGCGTCACCTTCTGGGCCGCGACGCCCCGGGAGGCGCTCGCCCGCTGGGAGGCGGCGGGGCACGAGCGGGTGTACGTGGACGGCGGGCAGGTGATCGGGCAGTTCCTCGCCGAAGGGCTGATCGACGACTTCACCCTCACCAAGGCCCCGGTCCTGCTCGGTGAGGGCCGGCCGCTGTTCCCGCCGGGGCCCATGCGGGCGCAGCTCCGCCTCGACGACGTGCGCGCCTTCCCGAGCGGGATGCTGAACCTGTACTACTCCCGGGTGCGCGACTGACCGTCGCGCCCGTCAGTGGTTCGACGTCGCGCCGGCGTCGACCACCATCTCGCGCCCGGTGACGTTGTGTGACAGGTCGGAGAGCAGCCACACGACCGCGTCGGCGACGTCGGACGCGTCGACCACCCGGCGCAGCGGGTTCTTCCGGGCGGCGATGTCGTAGGCCTTCTGGTCGAAGGTACCGGGGAACATCGTGGTGCCCATCATCCCGCCGGGGTGCACCGAGTTGACCCGGATGCCCGAGGGCCCGAGCTCGTTGGCGCCGTACTTGGTGAGACCGCGCACGGCCCACTTGCTGGTGCCGTAGCTCGAGATGCCCTGGTGTGCGGTCATGCCGGCGGTGGAGGAGATGTTCACGATCGAGCCGCCCGTGCCGGCTTCGATCATGGCCCGAGCTGCGGCCTGCATGCCGAGCACCGTGCCCATCACGTTGATGTCGAGGAGCTTGCGGAACTCCTCCGGCGGCTCGTCGAGGAACGGCCGCGACGGCCAGATGATCGCGGCGTTGTTGACCAGCCCGTCGATGCGGCCGTGCGCCGCCACGACGTCGGCGACCACGCGCTGCCAGTCGTCGGCCTGCGTGACGTCGTGGGGGACGACCTCGGTGCCCGCCTCCCCGGTGATGTCGGTGCGGACCACCGTGGCGCCCTCCGCGGCGCAGAGCTTCGCCGTGATCTCGCCCAGCGAGCGCCCCGCGCCCGTGACGACCACGACCTTCCCGTCGAGGAGTGCATGTGTCGGTGCATGGGTCATGGCGCAGGAGGGTACGCCCTGGGGATGGCCGAGTACCAGATTCCCGAACCGGAGCCCAAGGAGATCGACGAGAGGCTCGCGATCGAGCTGCGGCATCTCGCCGAGAACGCCGTGCTGCGCGGCGAGCCCCAGGGCGAGGAGAAGTGCGAGAACTGCCGCTACTACCTCGAGGACACCGCGGCGATCTCGTACTGCTGGCACCCGAAGCTGCGGGTCCTCGTGGGATCGGAGTGGTGGTGCCAGTGGTGGGACGCGGTGCCCGACCAGTAACGGGCCGGGCGCAGGTGTCGGCAGCGGGAGAACGGGGCATCACCCGGTGATCGATCCTTGGAGGAACGGCTCATGACGCAGGTGCACGTCTCGGACGCGAAGGACATGGCGGAGAGCGTCGCGGCGCACGCCGCCGACTACGCAGGCACGGTCACCGACGAGGTGAAGTCGCTCGCGGGTGACGTGGCCCACGAGGTCGCGCAGCGCGTGCGCAGCGGCCTCGATTCCCACGACCCGCGGGCGAAGGCACAGGCGAAGCAGGCGAAGGCGAAGCGCGCCACGGCGACGCGCCGGCTCGCCTGGGGCGTTGTCCTCGCAGCGGCCGCCGGGGTGGTCGTGCTCGCGGTCCTCCGATCCCGGCGCGGCCCGGACGCGGACCGGTTGACGACGTCGCCGCCGGTCACGAACATGGGGCCCGAGATGGGTACCGACTCCGACGTGCCGGGCCCCGCGTACGACCCCGCCGTGGCGACGTCCTAGGCGGGCATCTCCACGACGACCTTGCCGAGTGCGCGCCGCTCCTGCAGCACGCGCAGCGCGTCGGCCGTCTGCGCGAGGGGGAAGCGGGCGGTGACCGCGGGCCGCACCTTGCCCTCGCGGTACCAGCCGAACAGCGCGTCGATCTCGCGTCGGGCGGTGTCCGGGTCGAGGATCGCCGACATGCCGTAGGCCACGCCCACGATCGAGATGCACTTGAGGATCGTCTGGTTGGCCTTGAACACGGGGATCTCGCCGCCCGCGAAGCCGACGACGAGGAAGCGGCCGTTCCACCCGACGCAGCGCAACAGGTCGCGCGCGTCAGCGCCGCCGACGTTGTCGCAGAACAGGTCGACGCCGCGACCGTCGGTGAGCTCCTTCACCGCGGGGGCGAGCGCGTCGACCGTGGTGTGGTCGATCACCGCGTCGGCCCCGAGCTCACGTGCCAGCGCGGCCTTCTCGGCGCCGCCGACCACCGCGATCACCCGGGCGCCGCTCGCCTTCGCGACCTCGACGGCGGCGGAGCCGACCCCGCCCGCGGCGCCGGTGACCAGCACCGTCTCGCCCTCGCGCACCGCGCCCCGCGTGACGAGCGCGTTGTAGGCGGTGCCGTAGGTGAGCGCGAAGGCGGCGGCCTCGGCGAAGGGCATGTCGTCGGGGATGCGGTGCACGAGGCCGGGCGAGACGCGGGTGACGAGCTCCGTCGCGAAGGTCGCGCCGCCGATCAGCAGCACCCGGTCGCCGGGCGCGAATCCCTCGACGTCGTCGCCCACCGCGGTGACGACCCCGGCGCCCTCGGAGCCGGGCACGAACGGCGGAACCTGGCGTTGCTGGTAGAGGCCCCGCACCATCAGCACGTCGGGGAAGTTGACCGATGCCGCGCGGACCGCGAGCTTCAGTTCGCCGGGCCCGGGCTCGCGCACGGGCCAGTCCCGGATCTCGATGGAGTCCTCGCCGGTGAGCGCGGTGCAGACGGCGGCCAGGGCCATGACGCCCCTCCTCGGGGTGAACGGCGTGCGGGGTAGCGTGAGCGGCAAACGTACAGCGACGACCAGGAGCACCTCGGTGGGGACCAACCAGCGCAGCCAGATCACGATGACCGACGCCGAGGTCGCGGCGATGCTCGAGCAGACGCGCACCATGACGATGGCGACGATCGGGCCCGACGGCATGCCCCACCTCGTGGCGATGTGGTACGGCCTGATCGACGGCAAGGTGTACTTCGAGACGAAGGCGAAGTCGCAGAAGGCCGCGAACCTGCGGCGCGACCCGCGCATCGTCGGCATGGTCGAGGCGGGCCTCAGCTACGACCAGCTGCGCGGCGTGTCGATCGAGGGGACCGCGCACATCATCGACGACACCACCGACGACGAGTACTGGGCCGCCGGGGTGAGCGTCTTCGAGCGCTATCAGGGCCCGTACACCGAGGAGATGCGCCCGTTCGTCGAGATCATGATGAACAAGCGCGTCATCGTGCGGATCGACGCCGAGCGGGTGCGCTCGTGGGACCACCGCAAGCTCGGCCAGGCCGAGATGCCGGTCGGCGGCTCCACCGCCGCCTTCCTCTAGGCCGGGGAGCTCGCGAGGCGGCCATCAAGGGCGGCACGTTGTGGGCCGCCCGGCCCCCTCGGTAGTGTGCGCGGACCGCACCGTCCGAGGCCCGGAGGCCCGCATGACCGATCTCGTCGCCGCCCGCAGCCCCTTCGTCGACGGGCGGTTCCTCGCCGGTGACGCCGGTGCCCTGGGCGTCGTGAACCCCGCCACCGAGGAGATCGGGTTCGAGGTGGAGGCGTCGTCGGCGGCCCAGTTCGACGCCGCGATCGGCGCGGCACGCCGGGCGTTCGACGACGGTCCCTGGCCGCGCATGTCGATGGCCGAGCGCGCTGCGGCGATGCACCGGCTGTCCGACGCGCTGCACGCGCGCAACGACGTGCTCGTGGAGTCGGTGATCGTCGAGGCCGGCGCCACGCGCACCATGGCGCAGATGATGCAGGTCGGCTTCGGCCTCAACGCGTCCCGCGAGATGGTCGACCTCGCGTTGCCGCTCCCCGAGTGGGAGCACAACGAGGTGCCTTTCCCGCACCTCATCGGCGCGCGTGCCGTGAAGGTGTCGACCCGGCGCTGGGAGCCGGTCGGCGTCGTCGCCGCGATCACGCCGTCGAACTTCCCGTTCACCACCAACGTCTGGAAGCTCACGCCCGCGCTCATGGCGGGCTGCACCGTGGTGTTGCGGCCGAGCCCGCAGACGCCGCTCGAGGCGCTCGCCTACGCGGAGGCCGCCGAGGAGGCGGGCCTGCCGCCGGGCGTCGTGAACGTGCTGATCGAGGGCGGCCCCGACGGCGCGGCACGCCTGTCCACCCACCCGGGTGTCGACCTCGTGAGCTTCACCGGGTCGAGCGGGGTCGGCGCGGCGATCGGCGCGCAGGCGGCACCGTCGATGAAGCGGCTCATCCTCGAGTTGGGCGGCAAGAGCGTGCAGCTCTACCTCG
This sequence comes from uncultured Actinomycetes bacterium, assembly GCA_963720785.1. Lineage (GTDB taxonomy): Bacteria > Actinomycetota > Acidimicrobiia > IMCC26256 > DASPTH01 > CAVRGQ01. The sequence goes on along the minus strand of CAVRGQ010000009.1, from coordinate 712,225 downwards.
ACGACGCGCTCGATGCCGGCCCCGCGAAGGCGGTGGGCGGCGCGATGGCGGTGTTCATGGCGCACGCGGGCCAGGGGTGCTCGTTGCAGACGCGAATGCTCGTGCCCCATGCCCGCAAGGCCGCCGTGCTCGACGCGCTCGCCGCCGTCGGGCCCACCATCACCATCGGTGACCCGCAGGACGCCGCCACCGTGCTCGGGCCGGTCGTGTCGGCGGGATCGCGCGACCGCATCGAGCGGCTCGTGGCCGAGGGTGTCGCCGCGGGCGGACGAGTGGTCACCGGGGGCAAGCGGCCCGAGCACATGGAGCGGGGCTTCTACTTCGAGCCCACTGTCGTCGACATCGACGACAACGCGAACCCGCTGGCCCAGCAGGAGATCTTCGGCCCGGTCGTCACCGTGCAGGGCTACGGCGACCTCGACGAGGCCGTCGCCATCACCAACGACTCGCAGTACGACCTCTCGGCCGGCGTGTACACCGCCGATCTCGACACCGCGAGCGACCTTGCCGCGCGGATCCGCACGGGCACCGTGCAGGTCAACACCGGGCTCGCCAACAGCTACACGCCGATGGGCGGCTACAAGAACAGTGGCGTGGGGCGCGAGCGCGGTGTGCTCGGACTGCGGGCATTCCAGCAGGCCAAGCACGTCGTGTTCGGGAACGGCTGAGCCGGGTGACCACCGGGCGACCGGCACTCCCGCCGCTCCCTCCCGAGGAGGCGGTGGCGGCGGCGCGTGAGGCCGGCATCCCCGAGATGCTCGCGGGGCCCAACGTGTTCCGCGTGCTGTTGCGCCATCCGCCGGTCGCCGACATCGTGGCGAAGCTGGTGCAGGCGGTCGTGCTCGACAGCGTGCTCGACGCGCGTCTGCGCGAGCTCGCGATCATGCGCACCGCGTGGCTGCGGGGCTCGGTGTACGAGTGGACGTCGCACTACGCGATCTGCGCGCGCCTGGGCATGAGCGACGACGAGATCGTCGCGGTGCGCGGGGGATGGGGTGCACCCGGCCTGCCCGACGACGTGCGCGTGGTGCTGCAGGTGGTCGACGTCGTCGTGGCCGGTGCCCAACCCGACGACGCCCTGCTCACATCGGCGCGCGAAGTCGCCGGGAGCGACGAGGCCTACGTGGAGTTGCTGGCGATCCCCGGCTTCTACGCGGGGTTGGCCACGATCCTGGCCGCGCTCGAGGTGCCGCTCGACGGTGACCGTCCCGAGGCGTGGCCCCCGGACGGTGTCACGCCCTCCTGATCCGAACCGGCGTCAATCCGTGCCCATTATGGGCAGCGATTGACGCCGGTTCGCTACTGAGGGCCGGCTCATTCGGGCAGGTCGGGGGCCCAGGACACGCCGTTGATGTGGCCGCCGCCGTCGACGAAGAGCGTGTTGCCGGTCATGTAGCGGCAGTCGTCGCTGGCGAGGAAGAGCGCGACCGGCGAGATGTCGTCGTACGGGTCGCCGATGCGGCCCATCGGGTTGCCGGCATCCGCCGCGGCGAGCAGCTCGGGGTGTTCGCCCATCACGCGCAGGAACGATGCCGACTTCGCGCCCGGGCAGATCACGTTGCACACGATGCCGGTGGGCGCCCATTCACGCGCTGCGGTGCGCGTGGCCGAGCGCAGCGCCTCCTTGGCGGTGTTGTACTCGAGCGAGCCCATGTGCGCGTTCACGCCGTTGAGCGAGCAGAGGTTGATCACGCGGCCGTAGCCCTGCGCCTTCATCACGGGGAACGCCGCCTGCATCGCCCACAGCGGGCCGCGGAAGCCGATCGCGAGCCCGTGGTCGATCAGCTCGTCGGACTTGTTCTCCACCCGGCTGAGCTCCCCGCCGCCCCATGCGTTGTTCACGAGGATGTCGAGGCGACCCCACGCGTCGAGCGCGGCGGCGACCATCGCCTGATTGTCGGCCTTGCTGCCGACATCGGTGCGCACGAAGCGGGTCTCGGTGACGGTGCCGAGCTCCGCGGCAGCGGCCTCACCCAGCTCGGGGTTGATCTCGGCGATCACCAGGTTGGCGCCCTCCTCGGCGAAGCGTTGCGCGATCGCGCGGCCGATGCCCTCGCCCGATCCGGTGATCACGGCCACGCGGCCGGCAAGTCTTCCCTCTGCCATGGTTCCCCCAGGTGCGTCCAGATAGCTGACTGAGTCAGCAAACTCCGTGCATCATAGGAAGTACGCTCGCCGGATGCGACGGGCCGAGTCCCTGGAGATGATCGAGCGGTCGATGGCCCGGATCGGGCGGGTGGGATCGAGCGTCGCGGCGGCCCGGCGTCGGGCGGTCACGGCCGGCGTCGACGTGTCGAGCCCCGGGATGGGGGTGCTCGGCGCGCTGGCGCGCAGCGGGCCGCAGCGGGTCTCCGCGATTGCCGCGGCCACCGGGCTGCTCGGCAGCCACGTGAGCCGGGAGCTGCGGGGCCTCGAACGCCAGGGCCTCGTCGCGCGCACCGCCGACCGGGTCGACGGCCGCGCCGTCGTGGTGTCGGTGACGCCGGCGGGGCGCGCGGCCTACCGCCGACTGAAGGAGTCGTCGGTGGCCGCGGCCGACGCCGCCCTCGCCGGGTGGCGCGCCGACGAGCTCGCCACGTTGGCTCGGCTGCTCGCACGCATGGCCGACGACTTCACCGGCCCGAATCCCGGAGGTGGGCAATGAGAGTGGCAGTGGTGACGGGCGTCGGGCCGGGCATCGGGCGATCGATCGCCCTGGGCCTCGCGCGCGACGGGTGCGACGTGGCCCTCGCGGCGCGCACGCAGTCGTACCTCGAGGAAGTGGCCGCAGAGGTCGAGGCGCTCGGCCGTCGAGCGCTCGTGGTGCCGACCGACACCGGCGACGTCGGGCAGTGCCGTGCGCTGGTCGAGCGGGCCGCGTCCGAGCTGGGCCGGCTCGACGTGGTGGTGAGTAGTGCGGCGAAGGGCAGTCCGAACCACACGATCGTGAACGCCGATCTTGCCGACTGGCAGCGCGCGTGGGAGGTCAACGTGCTCGGCCCGCTCGAGCTGTGCCGCGCCGCGATCCCGCACTTCCAGGAGGCCGGCGGGGGCGCGATCGTCGCGGTGTCCACGCTCGCGGTGCGGGCCGTCAACCCGGGGCAGGGTGCGTACGCCGCGACCAAGGGTGCCCTGCAGCTCGCGATGCAGACGCTGGCCAAGGAGGTCGGCCCCGAGAACATCCGCGTCAACATCGTGCTGCCCGGGTTCGTGCCCGGCCCGAACACCGACGAGATGTTCGCCCGGCAGGCCGAGCGGCGCGGCACCACCGTCGACGCGGTGCTCGCGCACTACGCGAAGGACACGGCGTTGCGGCGGCTCCCGACCCCCGACGACCTCGCCGACGCGGTGGTGTTCCTCGCGTCCGCGCGCGCCCGCTCGATCACCGGCCAGACCCTCGACGTCAACTCCGGCGTCTGGATGGCCTAGCCACGACCGGGCGGCCTGACGCGACGAACCGGCGTCAATCCGAGCCCATAGTGGGCAGGGATTGACGCCGGTTCGAAGAGAAGAGGGTGGGGCTAGTTGCCGAAGGGGTCGAGGGAGCTCGACACGACCCACATCGAGAAGTACTGCGCGGCAGCGCCGTAGGCCTGGGCGAGGGCGACCTTGGCGCCCTCCACCTGGTGCTCGCCGGCCATGCCCCGCACCTGCAGCGCCGCTTCGGTGAAGCGGAGCAGGCCCGACGCGCCGATCGGGTTCGACGAGAGCACGCCGCCCGACATGTTGACCGGGAACGAGCCGCCGAGCGCGGTGTCGCCCCGCTCGGTCATCTGCCAGCCCTCGCCGGGTGCGGCGATGTCGTGGGCCTCGAGCCACATCGGCTCGTACCACGAGAACGGCACGTACAGCTCCGCGCAGTCGATCTGCTCGCGCGGGTTGGTGATGCCGGCCTGGCCGTAGACGTCCCACGCGCAGTCGACCGCACCCTGGGGGCGGACCGGGTCGCGGCCCGGGAAGGTCGACGGCTCGGAGCGCACCGCGGACCCGAGGATCCATGCGGGCTGACGGCCGTCGGCCGCCGCGGCCTTGCCCCCGGCCTCGTTGGTGAAGATCGCCGCACACGCGCCGTCGGACGACGGGCACGACTCGAGGAACCGCACGGGATCCCAGAGCATCGGCGACGCCTTGACGGTCGCCAGGTCGATGTCCTTGAGCTTGAGGTGCGCATACTCGTTCTTGCAGCCGTTGAGACGGTCCTTCACCGCGACCATCGGGCCGACGTCCATCGGGGCACCGCTGCGGGCGATGTACGACCGCATGTACGGAGCGAACGCGCCGCCGGCGCCGAGCGATCCGCTCTTGCCCGAACCGAGGGCGAACTGCGCGTTGCCCTCCGACTGCTTCTCGAACGCGACCGCGAGCACGCGCTCGAAGCGCCCGGTCTCGACGTGGTGCGACGCGACGATGCCGGTGGTGCCGCCGACCGAACCGGCGGTGTGCACGCGGAACATCGGCTTGCCGGTCGCGCCGAGCGCGTCGCTGAGGTACAGCTCCGGCTTCATGACGCCCTCGAACAGGTCGGGCGCCTTGCCGACCACGACGGCGTCGATGTCGGTCCACGTCATGTGGGCGTCGTCGAGCGCCCGCTGCGCGGCTTCGCGGACGAGGCCGGCGAACGACACGTCACGACGCGCCTTCTTGTGGTGGGTCTGGCCGATCCCGACGATGGCGCACGGCTGGTGGCTCACTTCGCGTCTCCTTCGAGCACGCAGACGAGGTTCTGCTGCAGGCAGGGGCCCGACGTGCTGTGGGCCAGGGTGCGGGACTTGCCGAGGTCACGGATCTGGCGCGCCGCCTCGGTGACGCGCACGAGGCCGGTGGCCATGATCGGGTTCGCGGCCTGCGGGCCACCCGACGGGTTGACGGAGACGTCGGCGCCGAGGCCGAGCGCCTCCACGAGCAGCGGCTCCTCGTGGGTGTACGCCGCCTGGATCTCGGCGACCTCGATCGGGCCCTCGTCGACGCCTGCGGCCTTGGCGGCGAGGGTCGATCGACGGCGACTCGGTGAGGTCGCGCACGCCGGGGTAGTGCGCCTCGGTGTAGTGAGCGAAGCCGGTGATCCACACCGGGTTGCTCGCACAGTTCCCGGGCGCGGTCGGCGCGGGCGATCACGACCGCGCACGCGCCGTCGGTGATCGGCGGCAGGTCGTGGCGGCGCAGCGGCGCGTTCACGTACTCCTCGGCGAGGAGCGTGTCCACGTCGAAGTCGCCGGTCACCTGCGCGTACGGGCTGTCCTTGCCGTCACGCCGGGTGCGGGCGGCGACCTCGGCCATCTGGCGCTCGGTGACCTTGCCCGGCGTCGATGAGCGCCCGGGCCTGCAGCGCGGCGAACGACGTGGCGTCGGTGCCGAGCGGCGCGAGGTAGTAGGGGTCCATCTCCATCGGGTAGATGAGGGTCGGGTCAGCGGTGGACGACCGGCCCGAGCCCATGACGAGCGCGGTGTCGATGTCGCCGATCTGGAGCCGCAGCCACGCCTCGTACATCGCCCACGCACCGTCCATCTCGACGTGCGAGTCGCGCTTCGGCGGCCACGCGCCGAGGGCGTCGATGTTCTGCACGAACGAGAAGGCCTGGCCGGCGACGTAGTCGCAGCTGCCCGCACAGGTGAAGTCGATCTCGGCGCGGGTGATGCCGGCGTGCTCCACCGCGCCGCTGCAGACCTCGAGCAGCATCTGGGCTTCGGTCTTGTCGGTGTGACGGACCATCGGGGACACGTTCCACCCGATGATCGCGATGTCGTCTGCGTTGGGCATCAGTAGATCCTGTTCACGAGGTCGGGGTCGGTCACGTCGGGCTCACCCGTGGGGATCCACCCGAGGAGGCGGCCCTCCGCGGTGGAGGCGAGGTCGTCGAGCTCGGCGTCGGAGGCCCACACCGCCTCCACCCGGATGCCGATGTGGAGGTCGGCGACCGGGAGGTCGATGGTGGGCTGGTACCCGAGGACGATGTCGGCGCCGTCGAGCATCACCATCACCCGGGCGAACGGCTCGGTCATGGTCTGGCCGGGGTAGGGCACCGGCTCGATGATCGTGTAGTTGGTGATCACGCCCTTCTGCGGGAGGTCGACCTCGTCGGCCTCGCCCAGCTCGATCGAGTCGATCGGGCAGAAGCCGCGGCCACCCGTGTAGAGGCGCCCACACTTGGGGCACTTCAGGCCGAGGAAGCGACCTTCCACGTTCGCCTGCTCGGCGCGCAGCTCGTTCGCGGTGACCGGCAGCGTGTAGGCGATGGACGCGTTGTAGTCCATCATCTCGACCGGGGCCTCGGCGGGGCCGGTGTCGTCGCCGGCGACCTCGGAAGCTCTCACCCGGCACGAAGGCTTCGATGTCACTGATGTGCCCGATTCGGGTGCCCCGCCAGCGAGGTGCGACGCGCATGCCGGTGGACATCGCGTCGATCGAGCCGGCGTCGACCGCGTGCAGGATGCTCGTGGTCGCGGCGTCGAGCTTGATCAGCGCGAACCCGAAGGGGTGGTCGACGGGGTGCTGCTCCGACGGCTTGGCGACCCAGCTCCACGACTCGACGGTGCCGGCCGGGCCGACCTCCACGAAGTCGTGGGCGAGCTCGTCGCCGGTTGCGGGGTCCCACTCGATCGGGGGGCAGATGACGCGGTCACCGCAACGGATGCCGATGATCCGTTGCTCGGTGAGAGCGGTCATGAACGCCCCGACGACCGGTCCGAGGGACCGCTTGTACGGGAACTGGATGGTCATCTCGCGGACTTCGCTCACGGTGCTCCTCTTGCCTGGACTCCGCGGTCTTGTTGACCAAGGAAAGTAACGCGTCACGGCCCGTCCGCGCCCAGCTGGCGCGGACGGGCCCCCGGCGAGGCGGGGGCCCGTGTCCGGATTGCGGTGGAGCCGGTGGTCAGTCGTCGAGGATCGGCGACGAGCGGTTCGACGGCCACTGCGGGCGGTGGTAGCCGCGGAAGTGCAGCTCACCGCCTCGCAGTTCGCGGATGGTGAGGAAGTCGCCCTTGTACCCGCGGTGGTCGTACTGCGAGAAGGTGAGGTAGCAGCCGGGCCCACCGTTGGTGGTCGGCATCCACTTGATCTTCTCGAGGCCGTTCTTGACCTCCTTCGGGATGGCGATGGTCGCGTTGGCGATGCCGTGGATCGCCGCCCGGGCCGAGTCGTACGACAGCGCGACCACGACGTTGCGCGACACCCGCCCGAAGCGCTTCTCGAAGCGCTGGAGCATCGCCTCGTAGTTCGGGTTGTCACCGTCGACGCCGAGTTGGTCGACGCCGTGCCAGCCCTCGAGGCCCTCGGCCCACTCGTTGGTGTTGCTGTAGAACATGAACGCGGTGCCCATGAAGCGCGGCGGGTCCCAGTCGAGCGCCTTGAACGCGCGTGCGAAGTGGAACGTGGCGTAGCCGTAGCCCATGTACACGATCGCCTCGGCGCCCTGGGCGCGCATGGTGGCGAGGTGCTCCTCCATGTTGCGAGGGTTCGGGCCGAGCGCGACCTCCTTCACGATCTCGAGGCCGTACGTTGCGGCGGCGAGCCGGAAGAAGTCGGCGTAGTCGGTACCCGACGAGCCCTTCTCCCAGAAGAAGCCGACCTTCTTGTACCCCTGCTGCGCGCACCAGTTGGCGCCCATCCCGCCCTCGACGCCGATGTCGCCGTTGGCCACGGTGAAGCAGTACTCACCGAAGAACCGCACCGCACCGGTCCACGACAGACAGGCCACACCGGTCTCGTTGATCAGGTCCATGAGATTGACCGCGTTGTCGGAGATCTCGGGGCCGACGATCACCACGCAGCCGCGCTCGACGAGGTCGAGGTACCCCTTGCGCACCTTCAGGTAGTTCTCGCGCGGGAGGCCGCGCGCGTCCCGGACGATGATCTCGACCGGTCGGTCGTACACGCCTTCGTTGAGCGCGTCCTCGATGGCGAGGATGGTCGCGTTCACCCAGTCGAAGATGAGCTGGCCGGAGTCCATGTCGATGAGGATCCCGATCTTCACCGGCTCGAACGGGTCGCCCTGCGTCTGCAGGCCGCGCGTCGGCGGGTACACGGTGATGCTCTCGACCGGTCGCTCGCCGACCCGGCCACCACCGTGGTACCAGAGTTCGTTCTCGCCGCCGCCGAGTGACTCGGCGTCGGTGCCGGAGAGCACGGTGCTCTGCGCACGGTCGTCGCGGGCGATGCCGTGGTCGACCGGCGCGGGGAACATGCGGTCGGCGTATCGGGGCGCGTCCGTGTACCTGGGTGAGTTGTCGGTCATGGTGCTTCCTTTGTTCGGTTCGACTCGGTTGGGTGCGAAGGGGGCCGCGAACGGGAGATCGCGAGTTGCAGCACTCGGATGCCGCGCTCCATCTGGAGATCGGTGCCGCCGACGCTCGGCCGGCCGGTTGCGACGGCGACGAGGTGCTCGGTGAGCAACGACGACGCGACGACGCTGAGATCGGTCGCGAGCGACGGCTCGACGTCGGCGAGCGCGAGTTCGAGCGCGGCGCCGAACGCGTCGCGGAAGTCGTGCTGGGCGACCTCGGCGATCGGGTCGGCGGACAACAGCAGCTGGAGCGACGCCCGGGCGTTCCCGGGCCGGCGTTCCATGGACTCGGCGACGATCTGCAGCAGCACGGCGACCCGCTCGGCGGGGTCGGTGCCCTGGCCGTCGCGCGTGGCGACCGCGAGGCGCTCGCGCAGGTCGGAGGTCGCGCGGTCGAGCGCCTCGGCGATCAGGTGGTCCTTCGACGGGAAGTACCGGTAGATCGTGCCGAGGGCGACGCCGGAGCGCTCGACCACCTCGCGCACCTGGAAGCCGTCGGGGCCGCGCTCCTCGACGAGCGAGACCGCGGTGTCGAGGATCAGGTCACGGCGCCGGCGCTGGGCGGGCGTGGTGGGAGTCAGCGGGAGGGTGGCGCCGGTGGACACGGGGCGGCAGTCTGGCCCCGCCGCCGGCCCCAGTCAAGAACGAGGTTCCTGTTTTTCAGAGCAGGGGCGCGAGGTCGAGCGCGATGGTGCGATTGAGCGCCGCGAGGGTGGCCCGGGCGGCGGCGGCGACCGGCGAGGCGCCCTCGGCGGCGCCGCGCCGGTGCTCCTGCGCGTCGGGGTCGGTGACCGAGGCGACCACGAGGAACCGGCGGTCGGGCGTGGTCTCCACGAGACGCGCCCACCCCGGCAGGAAGCGCAACTCGGGGAGGAACACGCGGATCGCGGCGACGGTGGCCTCGACCGGAGCGAGCAGTCCGTGGTCGGTGGACGCACGGCCCACGCCCTCGTCGTCGCCGAGCGCGAGGCGCACCTGCAGCTCACCGATGGCAGGGTCGCTGGTGATCTCGACGAGGCGGAGGCGGGTCTCGCGGGGGGTGCTGGCGCGGTCGCCCCAGCGGACGACTTCGACGGCCACGGGGCCGACGGCGCCCTGGTTGGCGATCAGCGTGGCGTCGCGCGCCAGCTCGGGGTAGGCGTCGGCGCCCGCCTGCAGCTCCACGAGCAGCAAGCCGTCGGACTCCTGGAACCCCACGGCGAGCACGCCCCGGAGGCGGCGCAGCTCGAGCTCGAGCTCGTCGAGGCTCATGTCGGACCACCCCCGCCGGGATCGGGCCGGGCGTCGTAGCGCAGGGCCAGCGCGCCCAGGGCGAGCACCAGTTCCGCCACCACCGGGTCATCGAGGGGCGGGTCGGTGTGAAGGCCCTCGGGTGCGTCGTGGAGGTGGGCCGCGTCGTCGCCGATCGGGCGGCGGCCCGCGTGCAGCACCTGACGCCCGAGGCCCGGCACGTCCACGACGAGCGCGGCGTCGGCGAGGCCGTACCGCTCGACGACGAGGTCGAGGGCGCGGTACACCGAGGCCAGGCCGGAGCCGAGGCGGGCGGTCTCGATCAAGCCGTCGAGGAGGGTGGCGGTCGGTTCGGGCAACTGGGATCCGGACGGAGAGGAGTCGTGCGGGGGGATCGGAGACGATACCCCGCCCGGAACGACCCTGCTGAACGGTCTATGGAGGCGGGGCCCGGTGGGGCACCCCACTACGATCGAGGGTCCGCATTCCCTTTTCGCACCAGGTGGGCGAGACCAGCCGTGATCCGTGACCTTCTGCTCGCCGCCGTGCACCACGCACTCGACGCCTGTGGTTTCCCCGTGCCCCCGGCCGGGGTCGACCTCGTGCCGCCGAAGGACTCCGCGAACGGCGACTTCACCACCAACGTCGCCATGCAGCTCACGAAGACCGTGGGGATGGCGCCCCGCGACATCGCGGCCAAGCTCGTCACCGAGTTGGAGCGGGAGCGCCCCGCCGGCCTGGAGCGGGTCGAGATCGCCGGCCCCGGCTTCCTGAACCTCTTCCTCTCGCCCACGTGGCTGCACGACGTGCTGCGGGGCGTCGTCGCACAGGGGGAGGGCTACGGGCACGGCCGCACCCTCGAAGGTGCGCGCATCAACCTCGAGTTCGTCTCGGCCAACCCGACGGGCCCGTTGCACGCGGGTGGTGCGCGCTGGGTCGCCGTCGGCGACGCGTTGGCGAACCTCCTCGCGTCGCAGGGCGCCGACGTGCACCGCGAGTACTACCTCAACGACGCCGGCAACCAGCTCGACATCTTCGCGGCGTCGCTGCATCGCGCGCTATGCCGGCACGGAGCTGCCCGAGGACGGGTACCAGGGCCAGTACCTCGTCGACATGGCGGCCCAGATGCGCGACGAGCTAGGCGACGCCGTCACTGCCGAGCAGGCGCGCGACTGGGGCTACCGGGAGGTCGTGCGCACGCTGCAGGACGACCTCGGCCGCATCGGCGTGCACTTCGACACGTGGTTCTCCGAGCGCACCCTGCACGAATCCGGCGCGGTGGCGAGGGTGCTCGACGACCTGCGCGCCCGCGGTGTGGTCGACGAGCGCGACGGTGCGGTGTGGCTGCGTACCACCGACTTCGGCGACCAGCGCGACCGCGTGCTGGTGAAGAGCGACGGCGCGACCACCTACCTGTGCAACGACCTCGCCTACCACCGCTCCAAGTTCGAGCGCGGGTGGGAGCACCTCATCGACATCTGGGGCGCCGACCACCACGGCCAGGTGAAGTCGGTGCAGGCTGGCCTCGAGGCGCTCGGCTTCGCGGCCGGCGAGCCCGAGGTGCTGCTCGGCCAGCTGGTCAAGCTGGTCAAGGACGGCAAGGAGGTGAAGATCTCCAAGCGCACCGGCAACGTGATCACGCTCGAGGACATCCTCGACGAGGTCGATCCCGACGTCGTGCGCCTGACCTTCCTCCTCCAGGGGATCGACACCGCGCAGACCTTCGACCTCGACGTCGTCACCGCGCAGTCGATGGAGAATCCCGTCTATTACGTGCAGTACGCGCACGCGCGTATCGCGTCGATCGGTCGCAAGGCCGCCGAACGCGGGGTCACGCGCCTGCCGTTGCTCGACACGTCACTCGCGCCACTGGTGCACGAGCGCGAGATCGAGCTGCTCCGCGCGCTGGAGGCGTTCCCCGGTGTGCTCGAGGAGGCCGCCGCACTGCGCGCGCCGCACCGCGTCACCACGTGGGTGCGCGACTTCGCCAAGTCGTTCCACGGCTTCTACCGCGACTGCAAGGTCATCTCCGACGACGCCGCGCTCACCCAGGCCCGCTTGTGGCTGGCCGAGGCGTGCCGCCTCGGCCTCGCCGGCGCGCTCGCGATCCTCGGCGTGGACGCGCCCGACGAGATGCACCGGCTCGACGACGACGCCGATGATCCGGCGGCCGAAGCCGACGAGAACGACTGATGTCCGGCGCCGCGCCGATCGACCTCGGCCTGCTGCCGCGCTCGGCGCGACTCGACGACGCCGGCCGGCTGCTCATGGGCGGGTGCGACGTCGAGGAGCTCGCCGACGTGTTCGGCACCCCGCTCTACGTGTACGACGAAGGCGAGCTGCGGGCCCGGTGCCGTGAGTACGCCGACGCGTTCGGCGGCGACAACGTGTCGTACGCGAGCAAGGCGTTCCTGTGCACCGCGATGGCGCGCCTCGTGGCGCAGGAGGGGCTGCAGCTCGAGGTCGCGAGTGGCGGCGAGGCCTTCGTGGCGCGCCGCGCGGGCTTCCCCTCGGCGCGCATGGCGATGCACGGCAACAACAAGTCCGACGCCGAGTTGCGCACCGCGCTCACGGAGGGGTTCGGCCACGTCGTCGTCGACTCCTTCGACGAGCTCGCCCGCATCGAGCGACTCGTTGCCGACGGCTGCCCGCCGCCCACCGTGCTGCTGCGCGTCACTCCCGGCGTGGAGGCGCACACGCACGAGTACATCGCCACCGGTGCCGACGACTCCAAGTTCGGGCTCACCGTGTCGTCCGGCGCGGCGCGCGAGGCCGCGCTGCACGTGGTGAAGAGCGGCGCGATGCACCTCGCCGGGTTCCACTGCCACATCGGGTCGCAGATCTTCGCCCTCGAGTCGTACGTGCTCGCGGCGGAGGTGGTCACCCGGCTCGCGGCCGAGGTGCGTGACGCGACCGGCCACCTGGTGGAGGAGCTCAACCTGGGTGGTGGCCTCGCCGTCCCCTACACCGCCGACGACCTCGACGCGCCGTCGATCGCCGAGTTCGGCGCCGCGCTGCGCGACGGCTTCGCCCACGCGTGCGCATCGGCGGGGCTCGACCCCGCGCCGCGGCTGTGCGTGGAGGCGGGCCGCTCCATCGCCGCGCCCTCGGGGCTCACCCTCTACACCGTGGGCACGATCAAGGAGATCCGCCTGGCCGGCGGGCTCGGCGGGGAAGGCGGACATCTCCACACCTACGTCGCCGTCGACGGCGGCATGGGTGACAACCCCCGCCCCGCGCTCTACTCCGCCGAGTACGAGGCGTTCCTGCCCGCGCGGGCCGCCGAGGAGCGTCCGTTCGTGGCCACGGTCGCGGGTCGCCACTGCGAGCAGGGCGACCTCCTCGTCACCGACGCCCGGCTCCCCGCCGGCGTGCAGTTGGGCGACGTGCTCGCCACCCCGGTCACCGGCGCCTACGGCCACTCGATGGCGTCCACCTACAACCAGATGCCGCGCCCGGCGGTCGTGTTCGTCCACGAGGGGCGGGCGCGCGTGGTGGTGCGGCGCGAGACCTACGACGACCTGGTCGCCCGTGACGAGCCGGGCGACCGCCATGAGGGAGACTGACGCGATGGATCCAGCGCGGGACGAGCGGGTACGGGTCGGGATCCTCGGGTGCGGCAACGTCGGGGCCGCCCTGGTGCAGTTGATCCACGACAACGCCGACGTGCTGCAGGAACGGGCGGGCGTGCGCATCGAGGTCGCCAAGGTGGTGGTGCGCGATCTCGAGCGTGACCGCGGCCTGCCGCTGCCGGCCGATGCCTTCACCGCCGACGCGGCCGCCGTCGTGCACGACCCCGACGTCGACATCGTGGTGGAGGTCATGGGCGGCATCGAGCCCGCCCGCACGCTCATCGCCGACGCGCTCGCCGCGGGCAAGCCCGTCGTGACCGCGAACAAGGAACTGGTCGCCACGCACGGTCGCGAGGTGTTCGAGGCCGCGCAGCGCGCGGGCGTCGACATCCTCTTCGAGGCCTCGGTCGGCGGGGGCATCCCGCTGATCCGCCCACTGCGCGAGTCGCTCGCCGGCGACCGCATCAAGCGCGTCACCGGCATCGTGAACGGCACCACGAACTACATCCTCACGAAGATGACCGACGAAGGTGCGTCGTTCGCCGACGCGCTGGGTGAGGCGCAGCGGCTCGGCTTCGCGGAGGCCGACCCCACGGCCGACGTGGAGGGCTTCGACGCCGCGGCGAAGGTGGCGATCATCGCCTCGATCGCGTTCGGCGCCCAGGTCGTCGCGTCCGACGTGTACCGCGAGGGCATCACCGGGATCACCGCGGCCGACATCGAGTCCGCCGCCGACCTCGGCTACGTGGTGAAACTGCTCGCGGTCGCCGAGGAGTCGGGCGGCGAGGTGGCGGTGCGCGTGCATCCGGCGATGGTGCCGGTGCGGCACCCGCTGGCGGCGGTGCGGGACTCCTTCAACGCGGTGTTCATCGAGGGCGAGGCGGTCGGCGAGTTGATGCTCTACGGGCGCGGTGCCGGCGGTGGCCCCACCGCGTCGGCCGTGCTCGGCGATCTCGTCGACGCGGCGAAGAACGTGGCGGAGGGCCGCAAGGGCGCCACCATCGGCACGCTCGTCGACCGGCCGATCCGGGCCGTCGACGACATCGAGTCGCAGTACTACCTGGAGCTCGAGGTCGCCGATCAGCCCGGTGTGCTCGCGGCGATCGCCACCAAGTTCGGCGAGCACCGGGTGTCGATCCGCTCGATGCAGCAGCGCGACGTCGGCGACGAGGCGCGCCTGATCTTGGTCACGCACACCGCCAGGGAATCCGACCTGCGCGCGACGGTCGCGGCGCTGGAGAACATCGACGAAGTGCACCGCGTGGGCTCGGTCCTGCGGGTTGTCGGAGAGGACTGACAGTGGCGAGGGGTGCGAACGGCTGGCGGGGGCTGATCGAGGAGTACCGGGAGCACCTCCCGGTCACCGACGCCACGCCCGTGGTCACGCTGCTGGAGGGCAACACCCCGCTCCTCGACGCACCGCGGGTCGCGCAGCGCGTCGGTGTCGCGCGTGTGCTGCTGAAGGTCGAGGGGCTCAACCCCACCGGCTCGTTCAAGGACCGCGGCATGACGATGGCCATGTCGCACGCGGTGGAGCGCGGCGCCAAGGTCGTGATCTGCGCGTCAACCGGCAACACCTCTGCCTCGGCCGCCGCCTACGCGACTCGCGCCGGTCTGGTGTGCGGCGTGGTGATCCCCGAGGGACAGATCGCGCTGGGCAAGCTCGCGCAGGCGCTCATCCACGGCGCTCGAGTGGTGCCGGTGCGCGGCAACTTCGACCAGGCCCTCGACATCGTGCGCACGCTCGGCGAGCGCTCCGGGGTCGAGGTCGTGAACTCGGTGAACCCGTCGCGCATCGAGGGACAGAAGACCGCTTCGTTCGAGATCGTCGACGTGCTCGGCGACGCGCCCACGGTGCACTCGATCCCGGTCGGCAACGCGGGAAACATCACCGCGTACTGGAAGGGCTACTGCGAGTACGCGGAGCTGGGGCACTCGTCGCGCCGGCCCCGGATGCTCGGCTGGCAGGCCGCGGGTGCCGCACCCATCGTGCGCGGCGAGCCGGTGCTGCACCCCGAGACGCTCGCCACTGCGATCCAGATCGGCAACCCGGCCTCCTGGCAGGGCGCGGTGAACGCGCGTGACGAGTCGGGCGGGCACATCGGCGAGGTCACCGACGCGCAGATCATCGAGGCCTACCGGTTCCTCGCCGGTGAGGAGGGCTGCTTCGTCGAACCCGCGTCGGCGGCATCGGTGGCCGGCCTGTTCCGCGCCGCCGCCGACGGCCTGCTCGCCGCCGACGACGTCGTGGTCTGCACCGTCACCGGCCACGGGCTCAAGGACCCCAACCGCGCCATCGCCGAGGTCAACGTCGGCGACGCGGTCGACGCGAACGCCGACGAGGTCGCCGCCGCACTGGAGATGCCCGCATGAGCGCACCCGCCTCGAAGGTCACCCGCGCGCTGGTCACCGGCGCGTCGGCGGGGATCGGCCGCACCTTCAGCGAACAGCTCGCGGCGCGCGGCACCGATCTCGTGCTCGTGGCGCGTGACGCGGCACGGCTCGAGGCGCTCGCCGCCGATCTGCAGGCCCGATCGGGCGTCGACGTCGAGGTGCTGCCGGCCGATCTGCTCGACGCCGCGCAGCTCGAGTCCGTCGCCGCGCGCATCGGCGCCGCCGAGCGCCCCGTCGACCTGCTCGTGAACAACGCGGGCTTCGGCACCTTCGGCCACTTCGCCGACCTCGACGTGCAGCAGGAGCTGCGCGAGGTGCAGCTCAACGTGTCGGCACTGGTGCGCCTCACACACGCGGGGCTCGCAGCGATGGAGTCGCGGGGGAGCGGCGCCATCGTGAACGTGTCGTCGCTCGCGGCGTACCAGCCGTCGCCCGAGAGCGCGGTGTACAGCGCGACCAAGGCGTTCGTGAACAGCTTCACGCACGCGGTGCACGAGGAGGCGCGCCCGAAGGGTGTGCACGTGATGGCCGTGTGCCCCGGGTACACCCACACCGAGTTCCACGACCGCGCCGGGCTCGGCACCACGCAGATCCCGGAGTTCCTGTGGCAGTCGTCCGACGACGTCGTGCGCAACGCGTTGCGCGACCTCGACCGTCGGCGTTCGGTGTCCATCCCCGGCGCGATGAACAAGACCGCGGCCGCGTTCTCCAGCGCAGCTCCGGCCGGCGTCTCCCGCAAGGTGGCCGGCCTGGTCATCAAGCGCTCCGGCTGACGCGGCGAAGCCGATCGGGTGCACACCAGCCGATGAACACCAGCCGATGAACACCAGCCGATGAACACCAGCCGATGAACACCAGCCGATGAACACCCTGGGTCCCACCGCCGTTCTGTTGCTGTCGTGCCCCGACCGGCCGGGAATCGTCGCCGCCATCGCCGACTTCGTGTTCCGTCACGGCGGCAACGTGCTCGACGCGCAGCAGTACACCGACACCACCGACGGCGTGTTCTTCCAGCGCGTCGAGTTCGCGCTCGACGGCTTCGACCTCGCCCGCGACGAGTTGGAGCCCGCGCTGGCCCCGCTCGTGGACGAGTTCGACATGGAGTGCGCGGTGCGCTTCTCCGACGACGTGCCGCGTGTCGGCGTGCTGGTGTCGAAGGAGGCGCACTGTCTGGTCGACCTGCTCGCGCGCTCGCGCAGTGGCGAACTACCGATCGAGATCCCGGTGGTGATCGGCAACCACGCCGACCACGCGGAGGTCGCGGCCTGGCACGGCGTGGAGTTCGTGCACCTGCCCGTCACCCCCGACACGAAGCCGCAGCAGGAGGCCGAGATCCAGGCCGTGCTCGAGCGTCACGACGTGAACCTCGTGGTGCTGGCCCGCTACATGCAGATCCTGAGCGCGGGCTTCGTCGACCGGTGGCCCTCGCGGATCATCAACATCCACCACTCGTTCCTGCCCGCGTTCATGGGGGCGAAGCCGTACCACCAGGCCCACGAGCGCGGGGTGAAGATCATCGGCGTCACCGCGCACTACGCGACCGCCGAGCTCGACGACGGCCCGATCATCGACCAGGACGTCGTGCGGGTGAGCCACCGCGACGCAGTCGAGGACCTGCGGCGGCGCGGCCGCGACCTCGAGGTCGCGGTGCTGGCCCGCGCGGTGCGCGCCCACGTGCAGCACCGCGTCCTCGTCCACGGCCGCCGCACCGTGGTCTTCTGGTGAGTTCCCTCGAACTTGCGTCCAGATCCCGGCTCTGACCCCCGCGAACGACGCAAGTTCGGCACGTAGGATGGGCGTTGTGAAGTACGTGGTGCTCGTCCCCGATGGTTGCGCCGACGAGCCGCTCGCCGAGCTCGACGGCCGTACCCCGCTCGAAGCCGCCCGCATGCCGAACCTCGCCGCGCTCGCGGCGCGGGGTGAGGTCGGCCTCGCCGAGGTGATCCCTCCGGGTCTGCCGCCCGGCAGCGACGTCGGCAACCTGGCGATCCTCGGGTACGACCCCGCCGAGTACCACACCGGTCGCGCGCCGATCGAGGCTGCCGCGATGGGTGTGGAGCTCGCCCCCGACGAGGTGGCGTTCCGGTGCAACCTCGTCACCGTCGACGTGTCCGCCGGCGAGCCGGGGACCATGGTCGACTTCGCCGCCGGCCACATCACGAGCGAGCAGGCGCGCCCCATCATCGAGGCGCTCGACGCGCAGCTCGGCGGTGGTCGCGACGGCATCCGCTTCCACCCCGGCGTGGAGTACCGCCACCTCTGCGTGGTGCCCGTCGCGTTGGGCGACGCCGACTGCGTCCCGCCGCACGACCTCACCGGCAAGGCCGCCGTGCTGCCCACCGGGCCCGCGGCCGCGAAGCTCGCCGCCCTCATGGAGGCGTCGCGTCCTGTCGTCGCCCAGGTGGCGGCCGAGGTCGGCTCGACGGCCACGCAGATCTGGCTGTGGGGCCAGGGCACCCGCCCGCGCCTGCCCGAGTTCGCGTCGCGCTTCGGTGTCGACGGCCGGTTGTCGTCCGCGGTCGACCTCGTGCGCGGCCTCGGCGTGCTCGCGGGCATCGAGGTGGTCGACGTGCCCGGCGCGACCGCCGGGTTCGACAACGACTACGCCGGCCAGCGGGACGCCGCCCTCGCCTCGCTCGCCGATCGCGACTTCTTCCTCCTGCATGTGGAGGCCACCGACGAAGCCGGCCACCAGGGTGCGATCGACGAGAAGGTGCGCTCGCTCGAGCTGTGGGACTCCGAGGTCATCGGGCCGATCAGCGACGCGCTGCGCGGCACCCCGCACCGCATCCTCCTGCTGCCCGACCACGCCACGCCGTGCGGCATCCGCACCCACACCTCGGCGCCGGTGCCGTACCTCTTCTTCGACTCCGAAGTCGCCGGTCCGGGCGGGGTGTACACCGAGGCCGCGGTCGCCGGGGCCACCCCCGTCGCCGCGCACACCCTCATGGAGCGCGTCGTCCGCTGACGGTGAGAGTGCTCAGCCGCCGGTGTCGCGGCTGACGTCGCTCAGGCCCGCCACCGTGCCGGCCCGGGTGATCTCGGCGACGGCGGCACGTCGACCGCGCAGGTACGCGTCCCAGAACGCGGTGGTCGCGGCGACGACCGCGCCGTCGTGCGGGCTCGGGGTGTCCTCGTAGGGCTCGGGGTGCAGTCCGCCGTGCAGGGTCATCAGGAACTTCGGCGCGCCGGCCGCGGCGTAGGCCTCCGCCGATGCGCGATACGGCGCGACCGGGTCGGTGTCGATGTGGACGAACATCACCGGCGTGGTGAACTCGACCGGCGGATCGTCGGGGAACGGCAGGTGCACCGCGTCCATCAGCACGAGCGCGTCGATGCGCGGGTCGACGCAGCAGCTCGCCAACCCGAACACGGTCGCACCACCCAGGGACATGCCCGCCGCGCCCACGTGGCGGGGATCGATGCGACCGTGCAACGCGCCCTGCGCGCGGCGCGATTCGCGCAGCAGGGAGGTGAGCACGAAGCGCAGGTCGTCGGGCTGGTTGACGAAGTCGGTGAACACGCGGGGTCGGTCGTTGACGAGACCGGTGAGCGGGAATGCCGGTGCCGCCACCACGTAGCCGGCCGCCGCCCACGCGCCCATGAGCTGCGTGAACTTCGCCGGGTCCCCGTCGGCGCCGTGCGCCAGGAGCACCAGGGGAGCGGGCCGCGTGCCGGCGGGGAGTACCACGGTGGTGACGAGCGTCCGGTCGGGAGCGTCGTGGACGTCGTTCGGGTCGTCGGTCGGGCGGCTGCGGTCCACGAAGGTCAGGTGGAGGACCGTCGGCGCGGCCACCGTCGTACTCGTGGCGCTCGTGATCCTGGTCGCGCCCGGCGCGGCGGAGGCGCCGCCGCCGGTGAGCCCGCCGAGCCCGGCCGCGAGGGTGCCGACGAGCAGTACGAAGGCCCCCCGGCGCAACCACACGTCGGCAGTCTGTCAGCTGGGGTGTTTGGCGTCGGGTCGTGCGGGGGGTTAAGGTGACCACGTCGCCGGTCGATGTCGAGCCTGTTCGCTCTCGACGGTGACAGTTCCGTCTCTCGTTCCCCGGGGGAATTCTCCCCTGACGACCTTCGGGGACTGACAAACCGTGTCCGTCCGCACCGCGCCGTTTCGCGCGTGCCGGACGGCCGAGGGAGTAACCCAATGAGTCCCGAGCAGATCGATCGGTCCGTGCTCGCCGGCAAGGACCGCGACGAGCTGCACACCATCGCCAGTGCGATTGGTGTGAAGGCCGCGACCCGCATGCGCAAGGCCGATCTGGTCGAAGCCATCATGGGCGTCGTCGACGGTGGCAACGGCAGCAGCGAGCAGGCCGACAAGAGCGCCGAGAAGGCGCCGCGGGCGTCGTCCCGTGCGGCCAGGTCCGACAACGGGTCCGCGGCCGGGTCCGACACCGGCAGCGCAGCCGAGCGTCCCGAGGGTCAGGGCGAGGATGCGCCGAAGCCACGCCGGGTGCGTTCGGCCCGCGCCTCGGAGCTGAAGACCCAGGACGAGTCCCTCGCCGCACTCGCGGCCGAGGAGGACTCGCTCGGCGGCGACAGCAGCGGCGACGTCGACGTCATGCCCCGTCAGCGCCGTCGTGCGGCCGAGTCGAGCACCGCTCCGGCCCCATCCTCTCCTCCATCATCGGAGTCCGTCACGTCCGCCGAGACCGCATCTGCCACCGAGTCCGCATCTCCCGCCGAGTCCGTCTCATCCGCCGAGTCCGCCGCGTCTGCCGAGTCCGACAGCGACACCGGTGCCGGTGATCGCAACCAGCACCAGGGCAACCAGCAGCCCGGCAACCAGCAGCCCGGCAACCAGCAGCCCGGCAACCAGGGTCAGGGCAACCAGCAGGCGGGCAACCAGCAGGCGGGCAACCAGGGCAGCCAGCAGCAGGACGAATTCGGCGACGGCAACCGGCGCGGCCGGCGTCGCCGTCGGGGCCGCGGCGGCCAGGAGGGCGGCGGCAACGAGCCGCGTGGCGGCAACGAGCCGCGCCCGCAGGAGTTCCAGGGCGAGCCGATCCCGGTGCAGGGCCTGCTCGACCTCCGCGACGAGGGCTACGGCTTCCTCCGCTGCGGCGGCTACCTGCCGGGCCCGAAGGATGTCTACGTGTCGGCGTCGCAGGTGCGCCGCTTCGCGCTGCGCAAAGGCGACTACGTCCACGGCGCGTCGCGACCGCAGGCCAGCAACGAGAAGTACCCCGCGCTGCTGCGCGTCGACGAGATCAGCGGCATGACGCCCGACGAGGCGCGCAACCGCGTGAAGTTCGAGGACCTCACGCCGCTGTTCCCGGACTCGAAGCTGAAGCTCGAACTGACCGACGAGCCGAACGAGATCACCGGCCGCATCGTCGACCTCATCTCGCCGATCGGCAAGGGCCAGCGAGGCCTGATCGTCTCTCCGCCGAAGGCCGGCAAGACCACCATCCTCAAGCAGCTGGTCTACGCGATCGAACGCAACAACCCCGAGGTGCACCTCATGGTGCTGCTCGTCGACGAGCGGCCCGAGGAAGTCACCGACATGAAGCGCCACGTGGTGCGGGGCGAGGTGGTCGCGAGCACGTTCGACCGTCCCTCCGACGAGCACACGCACGTGGCGGAGCTCACCATCGAGCGGGCCAAGCGCCTCGTCGAGATGGGCAAGGACGTCGTGATCGTGCTCGACGGCATCACGCGTCTGGCCCGGGCCTACAACCTCGCGGCGCCGACCTCCGGCCGGATCATGTCCGGTGGTGTCGACTCCGAGCGCGCTGTACCCGCCCAAGAAGTTCTTCGGTGCCGCCCGCAACATCGAGGAGGGCGGCTCGCTCACCATCGTCGCCACCGCCCTCGTCGAGACCGGCAGCCGGATGGACGAGGTGATCTTCGAGGAGTTCAAGGGCACCGGCAACATGGAGCTGCGCCTCGACCGCCGTCTGGCCGAGCGCCGGATCTTCCCCTCGATCGACCCGCAGGGCTCCAGCACCCGCCACGAGGAGCTGCTGTTCGACCGCATCCAGCTCCAGCAGGTGTGGAAATTGCGACGAGTTCTCAACGCCCTGGAAGAAGGGAAGGGTCTCGAGTTGTTGATCGACAAGATCCGCACGACCCGGAGCAACGACGAGTTCCTCGCCGAGATCGCCAAGAACCCCTCCGCGGGCGGCTGAAACAGCCCCCTCCGGACCCCCTAGACTGGATTCACTATGAAGACAGCAACCCACCCCGACTACGTCGTCTGCCAGGTGCACTGCTCCTGCGGCAACGAGTTCACCACCCGCTCCACGGTGCCGTCGCTGCGCGTCGAGCTCTGCTCCGAGTGCCACCCCTTCTACACGGGCAAGCAGAAGCTCGTCGACACCGGTGGCCGGGTCGAGCGCTTCCAGCGCCGTCTCGAGAAGACCAAGGCGAAGCAGGGCACGAAGGCCTAGCAGGAGGCTGCGGGGATGAGCGCGGCATCGAACGGCCAGCCGACCAAGGCGGGTACTCGTTACGTCGGCGGCCAGGCCGTCATGGAAGGCGTGATGATGCGCGGCGAGCGCACGTGGGCTGTCGCGATCCGCACCCCCGAGGGCGACATCCAGGTCGAGACCCACGAGGCCCCCACCTGGGCCGAGAAGTGGTCGAAGGTCCCGCTCGTGCGCGGCGTCATGTCGCTCGGCGAGTCGATGGCGCTCGGCTTCAAGGCACTGTCGTGGTCGGCCAACCAGCAGATCCCCGAAGAGGAGCAGATCTCCTCCAAGGCGATGGGATGGACCATCGGCGCCGCACTGGCCTTCTTCACCGCGATCTTCATCGTGCTGCCTGCGGTTGCCGCCAACGGCATGGGCAACGTGCTCGGACTCGACGGTCCGTGGTTCCACGTCGCCGAGGGCGCGCTGCGGCTCGGGATCTTCCTCGGCTACCTGTTGCTCATCGGCCAGCTCGCCGACATCAAGAAGGTGTTCCAGTACCACGGCGCCGAGCACAAGGCGATCGCCGCCTACGAGAACGACGTGGAGCTCACCGCCGAGTCGGCGCAGCGCTTCGGCACCGAGCACGTGCGCTGCGGCACCAACTTCCTGCTCATCGTGATGGTCATGACCATCGTCGTGTACTCGTTCATCGGTCGGCCGAGCATCCTCATCATGATCGCGTCGCGCATCGTGCTGATCCCGTTGATCGCGGGCCTCAGCTACGAGGTCATCCGCTTCGCGGCGAAGCACATGGACAAGCCGTGGGTGCGGGTGCTGATGAAGCCCGGCCTGCTCCTGCAGAAGCTCACCACCCGCCAGCCCTCCCTCGACCAGGTCGAGGTGGCGGTGGCGTCGCTCCGGGCGGTGCTCACCGCCGAGCAGCTCGCCGAGGTGGAGTCCCGGGCCACGCGCCCGGCCCCCCAGCTCGCGCCGCGGATCCTCCCCAGCACCTGATCGCGGCTTCACATTGCCCTGATGTTCGGGGCGGAAGCTGTCGCCATGACGGTTTCGGCTCGTGAACGGGTCGCCCACGTGGTGCGGCGGCTCTCGATGGCGCCACACGCGTCGATCGCGGCCGACCTGCCCGACACCGACGCGGCGATCGCCCGGGCGCTCGACCTGAGCGGCGCGGCGGCCACGCCGTTGGCGATGACCCCGCCCGACGGGTCGGGCAAGCCCGAGGTGCGGGCCATCGTCGAGCCGATCGCGTGGTGGCTCGACCGGATGCAGCAGCCCGACCGGATGGTCGAGGAACGCCTCACCTGGTTCTGGCACGACCACTTCGCCACCAGTGTCGTGAAGGTGCGCGAGCCGTACCTGATGAACCGCCAGCACGTCACGCTGCGCACGCACGCGACCGGCAACTTCGCCGACCTGCTCAAGGCGGTGGCGCGCGACCCCGCGATGCTCGTGTACCTCGACGGCATCACCAACGCGGCCGACGAGCGCAACGAGAACTTCGGGCGCGAGTGCCTCGAGCTGTTCACGATGGGCCGCGACGGTGGCTACACCCAGGACGACGTGGTCGCCGCGTCGCGCGCGTTCACGGGCTGGGTGGTCGACCTGCTGGGGCGGCAGTTCTCCGACCGGCTCGAACGGGTCACCGGCGTGCAACCGTGGGACTCGGTGTTCGTGGCGCGCCGTCACGACGCCGGCGTGAAGACGCTGCTCGGGGCGACGGGCACGTTCGACCTCGACGGCGCGCTCGACGTGATCCTCGGCCACCCCGCGACCGCGACGTTCGTGGCGCGCAAGCTCTACCGCGAGCTGGTCGGTCTCGATCCCGACGACGCGGTCGTCGCGTCGCTCGCGAAGGGGTTCCGGCGCGACTACGAGATCCTGCCGCTCGTCGCCGAGATCGTGCAGCGCCCCGAGTTCACCGCCGACGCCGCGGTGCGGGCCAAGGTGCGCACGCCGGTGGAGAAGCTCGTCGGCATCCGCCAGGCCGGCGGACCCGCGGGGGCGTCGTCGCCCGGGCAGGGGAAGGGGAGCGGGAACGGGACGGGCGGCGGGGTGGCGCAGGCCCTGCGCGCCATGGCGTACGTGCCGTTCGTGCCGCCGAACGTGGGCGGCTTCCCGAAGGGGTCGCGGCTCCTCGGCCCCGGCAACCTCGTGCACACCTTCGACCTCGTCGCCGCGGCGGGCACTGTGCCCGGGTCGCGTGACGGGGCGGAGGCACTGGCAACGCTTGGGGTCTTCGACGTGAGCGCGACCACCAGGAAGGTCCTCGACCGTCAACGCGATCCGCAGCAGCGCTTCGCGCTCGCGGTCGCCTCGCCGGAGTACGCGGTCACATGAGCGGGCACGGGAACGGGCGCCCGATCTCGCGACCGATCTCACGCCGGCGGTTCCTGACCGGCCTCGGTGTCGGCGCCACCGCGGCGGTGGCCGCGGGCTACGGGCTGTCGGTGTGGCAGGACGGCGGTGCCGGGAAGGCGTCGACGAGCGCGCGACTGCGCATCACGCCGACCACCCTCGGCGGGCGCGACGACCGCACTCTCGTGGTCGTGGAGCTCGGCGGCGGCAACGACGGGCTGAACACGGTCGTGCCCATGACCGATCCCGCGTACCGCACGTTGCGTCCGACGATGGCGGTCACCGACGCGATCACGCTCGACGGTGAGATCGGCCTCCATCCCGAGCTCGCGAAACTCGCGGCGCGCTACCGCGACGGTCACGTCGCGATCGTCGAGGGCGTGGGCTATCCCGACCCGAACCTGTCGCACTTCGCGTCGCTCGGGTACTGGTGGTCGGGTGTGCCGGGGGAGAGCGGCGGCCTGGGCTGGCTGGGTCGCTACCTCGACGGCACGGTGGGTACCGCGGATCCGCTCGCGGCCGTCTCGATCGGGCCGGTGCCGTCGCCCGCGCTGCTCGGCACGCAGTCGTTCGCCACGTCGATCGCCGACGCGTCGGGACTGCAACCGAACCTGCCCGCCTGGGTCGACGACACCGACGACCTCGTCGCCGCGTGGGGCGGGTTCGCGCCCGCCTCGCCCGATCCCCGCACGCTGATGGGCGAGGTGCGGCAGGCGATCGGCCACACGGTCACCGCACGGCAGGGCCTCGACCGCGAGCTCGCGGGGTTCCACGCCACGGGTTCGCTGGCGCTGGCCGCGCAGTTGGTGGCATCGGACCACCCGCCGCGTGTCGTGTACGTCAGCGACCTCGGCGACTTCGACACCCACCAGGGCCAGGCGCAACGCCAGCCGGTGCTCCTGCGCGACCTCGACGCGGGTCTCGACACCTTCTTCACGACGGTCGAGGCCGCGGGCCGCGCCGACCGGGTGCTGGTGATGACGGTCTCCGAGTTCGGCCGGCGCCCCGGGGAGAACGGCAGCGGCACCGATCACGGCACCGCCGCGCCGCACTTCCTCATCGGATCTGCGGTCAAGGGGGGCCGGTACGGCGCGCCGCCGTCGCTCACCGCGCTCGACCCGCACGGGAACCTGGTGGCGACCACCGACTTCCGATCGCTGTACGCGACCGCGCTCGCCGGCTGGCTCGACGTCGATCCGGCCGCGGTGCTCGGACGCGCCTCCGGTGCAGGCGCCGGGGCGGCGGGCTTCGGCCCCCTGCCCGTGCTCGCCTGACGCCTAGCCTGACGGGCGTGTTCGAACGCCTGGCGGAGCTCGAGATCGAGCTGGAGAAGCTCGAGTCGAAGTTGCCGGAGATCTACGCCTCCGGTGACCAGGCCGCCGCGCGCGCAGCCGGCCGTCGCCACGCGGAGCTGAAGCCGGTCGTCGAGACGTACCAGGAGTACCGCGCCGCGGAGGCCGACCTCGCCGACGCCCGCGAGATGCTCGACGGCGAGTCCGACGCCGACATGCGCGAGTACCTGGCGGAGGAGGTGGCGGCGAAGGAGGCCCAACTCGTCGCCCTCGACGCGAAGCTCCGCGACCTGCTCGTCCCCAAGGACCCCGACGACGGCAAGAACGTGATCGTCGAGATCCGCGGCGGCGAAGGCGGCGAGGAGGGCAACCTCTGGGCCGCCGACCTCTTCGAGATGTACCAGCGGTACTCCGACATGCACCGCTGGAAGGTGGAGGTGTTGAGCCGGCAGCTCTCCGACATGGGCGGGGTGCGGGAGGTCACCTTCGTGGTGAAGGGCGACGACGCCTGGTCGCGGCTCAAGCACGAGGCCGGGCCCCACCGTGTGCAGCGCGTGCCCACCACCGAGAGCCAGGGCCGCATCCACACCAGCGCGGCCACGGTGACGGTGCTGCCCGAGGCGGAGGAGGTCGACGTGCAGGTCGACCCCAACGACCTCGAGATCGACGTGTACCGGTCGAGCGGTCCGGGCGGCCAGTCGGTGAACACCACCGACTCCGCGGTGCGGATCACGCACAAGCCGTCGGGCCTCGTCGTCACCTGCCAGGACGAGAAGAGCCAGCTCCAGAACAAGGAGAAGGCGATGCGCATCCTGCGCTCGCGGCTGCTCGAGGCCGAGCGGGAGCGCCAGGAGGCCGAGCTGTCGTCGGCGCGCCGCAGCCAGGTGAAGAGCGGCGGCCGCTCCGACAAGATCCGCACCTACAACTACAAGGAGAACCGGGTCACCGATCACCGCATCGGTCTCACCCTGCACTCCCTCGACCAGGTGCTCGCCGGCCAGCTCGACGACCTCACCGAAGCCCTCGCCGCCGCCGAGCGGGCCGAGCAGCTCAGCGGAGACGAGTCCTGAGCACGACACCGGGCGCGCCGGGCACCTGGGCCGAACTGCGCGCGCACGCCGAGGACCGGTTGCGCGCCGCCCCGGTCGAGGCCGGAGTGGACGCGCCCGATTCCGAGGCGCGCTGGATGGTGGAGCGGGTGTCGGGGTACGACGGCGTGGAGCTCGTGATGGGGGAGCACGAGCGCGGCGACGGGGCCCGCGGTCCTGCAGCTCGAACAGATGCTCGACCGTCGTGCCGCAGGAGAGCCGTTGCAGTACGTGCTCGGGCGCTGGCAGTTCCTCGAGCTCGAACTCGTGGTCGACCGGCGCGTGCTGGTGCCCCGCCCGGAGACCGAAGTGGTCGCGCAGCTCGCGCTCGACGAGGCCGAGCGCCTCGGCCTGCGCCGCGGCAAGGGTGATCCGTGGATCAGCAGCACCGAGTACGCAGTCGCCGACCTCGGCACCGGCTCGGGCGCGATCGCGCTCACGCTCGCGGTCGAGTTGCCCGACGCCGAGGTGTGGGCCACCGACGTGAGCGACGACGCGCTCGCGGTGGCGCGCGCCAACCTCGCGAGCATCGGTGTGGCCGCGACGCGGGTGCGCGTGGCGGGCGGCTCCTGGTTCGCCGCGCTGCCCGCCGAGCTCCGCGGGCAGCTGCGCCTGGTCGTGTCGAACCCGCCGTACATCGCGGAGCACGAGGTGGCGGAGCTGCCACCCGTGGTCGTCGAGTGGGAGCCGCGGCACGCCCTGGTGAGCGGGCCGTCCGGCCTGGAAGCGGTGGCGGAGATCGTGCACGAGGCGTTCGACTGGCTCCACGCGTCCGGCGGCGTGCTGGTCGTGGAGATGGCGCCACACCAGACGGCCGAGGCGGCGGCGCTCGCCGCGGCGCGCGGCTACGACGAGGTGACGGTGCACACCGATCTCACCGGGCGCGAGCGCGCGTTGATCGCCCGGCGGACGGGTCCGTCGCGCGGGTAACTTCGCGCGATGGCCGACGAGCTCGACGTCGACGCAATGCTCCAGCGGTTCCGCGACCGTGCTGCCGCGGTGCGCGACCGAGCGCTCCCGCCGGTGGCCGGCGCCGAGCGCCAGAAGTTCGTGGCCCAGGCGGAGCAGGACTTCCTCGACTTCGCGATCGTGGGCGACGCCACGTGGGAGTTCGTCGACGGCATCCTGACCCTGCGGGTCGACCTCAGCGGCTGAGGCTCCCTACGGCGCGGCTCCCTACGGCGCGGAGCGGCGGTGCAGTTCGTCGGTGACCTCGTTGGCATCGAGTCCCTGCAGGAACGCCCGGTCGACCGCGACCCACACCGTCTTCGAGAACGGGTAGTAGACGATCGGCCCGAGCACCACGATGGGCACGAGGATCGCGAGGAGCGGCGCGACCGGGACCTCGGGGACCGTGAGCACCAACGCGATCACGAACACGAGGGTGAACAGGCCACCGACGGCGATGATGTTGATCGCCAGCGCGCCGGCGAAGAAGCCGTCCTCGCGCTCGAAATGCAGCCCGCAGGTGGGGCAGTCGTCGACCATGTTCAGGTAGCGCTTGAAGAGCTTGCCGCCCCCGCAGCGCGCGCAACGACGGGTGAGACCCCGCCACATCATCGTTCCCTTGCCCACCGGCGCAACCGTCTTCACGGCGCCACCATATCCGAGGTACCCCCGTGGGTATCAGAGCCGAAAGGCCCGAGACGGCCGACTCGTGAGGGGGTCGGGGCCGGGTGTGGGAGACTGCCCGAACCTGGGGGCGGACCCCGGTGGTGGAGGCGACCAACCATGCGGGTGCGCACGAAGGCCATGCGGGTGCGCACGAAGGCGGCGGCGCTCGTCGCGGCGCTGGTGACCACGGGGACCATGGCGGTGGCCACGACCGGCGTCACCGCGGCGGGGGCCCAGAGCGCCACCTACCGGATCGGGCTCGAGGCGCCACTCTCCGGTGACCAGCAGAACCTCGGCGTCGGCATGCTCGACGGAGCCAAGCTCGCGGCCGCGGAGATCAACGCCCGCGGCGGGTTGCTCGACAAGTTGGTGGAGATCGTCCCGATCGACGACGCGGCCGATCCCGCGACCGGCGTCACCGCCGCCAAGGCGGCCATCGTTGCGGGCCTCGACGGCATCGTCGGCCCCTACAACTCCGGTGTCGGTGCGCAGACCCTGCCCCTCTACCTCGCGGCCGGCCTCACGCCCATCCGCCTCACGTCGGCCGACTCGACCGCCGGCCTCGGCTTCACCCTGCAGCCGATGACGTCGCAGATCGCGCCGGTCGCGGCCACTGCGCTCGAGCAGTGGCTCGGCGCCACCAAGGTGGCCATCGTCTACGACCCCACCGCGCTCTACACGCAGACCGTCGCCACCGCGCTGCAGTCGCAGCTGCAGCAGGACGGGGTGACCATCACCGCGTTCGAGCCGATCCAGCCGGGCGAGCAGGACTACTCCTCGACCGTCGAGAAGGTCGCGGCCACCGGTCCCGACGTGATCTACGCCGCCACCTATTACCCCGAAGGGGGCCTCGTCGCCAAGGCGATGTTGGCGCAGAAGGTGACTGCGAAGTGCGTCGCCGACTACGGCTCCTACGACGCGGCCTTCGTGACCACGGCCGGCCTCAAGGCGGCCCGGAACTGCCCGGTGGTGGGCGTGCCCGCCCCGACCGACTTCCCCGATTCGGCGCGCTTCGTGGCCGCGTACCGCAAGCAGTTCGGGAAGGCTCCGGGCACGTGGAGCCCCTACTCCTACGACTCGGTCAACTTCCTGGCCTACGGGGTGCGGCGGGCCGGCGGCTTCGACGCCACCGCGCTCACCGCCGCGCTCGACAAGGTCAACGGCTGGTCGGGGTGGACGGGCTACGTGATCGCGGAGCCCGGCACCGGCAACCGGGAACCGGCCACCGTGGTGGTGACCTCCACCGACGCGAAGGGGCAGTTGCACGTCGACGCCGACTGGGCGAAGTCCGAGGACCCCGACTTCCTGTCGCAGCTCAGATAGCGGCGTCGGCGTCGGTCTCGTCGTAGGTCGGCCACACCGGCACCGTGGGCGCGGCCGACACCGGGCAGATCGACCGGTAGCGACAGCGACCGCAGAGCTCCGCGTCGGCGACGCCGGCCCACTCGCCGGTGTCGGCCTCGGCGCGGATCTCGAGCACGGTGGCGTGGAGCTCGGCGCCGATCGCCTCGAGGTCGTCGGCGTCGGGCTCGAAGGGTTCGGGATCGTCGAGCACCTCGGCCGCGAGGTGTTCGAACGTGATGCGGAGTCGCGCGCCCCGTGCCTCGGCGAGCGGTGCGAGCACCCATGCCTGGAGGCGGGCCTGGGCGTCGTCGGCGACGCGGTCGTTCCAGACCTTCCCCGTCTTGTAGTCATGGGCGTCGAGCACCGGGTCGCCGCCGCCACCGCCCGAACCGCCGGGCCCGTCGACGAGCCACAGCGCGTCGAGGCGGGCGGTGGCCATGAACGGCGCGGTCGGGTGGGGGTGGAACCGCGCCCGGGTGATCTCGTGGCCGACCGCCGGCGCGGGCGACGGGCAGACGCGTGTGTGCCGGGCGATCTCGCTGCGGATCCGTTCCTCGTCGACGAAGGCGTGGCTGTCGAGCACGTCCTGCACGAGCGCGTCGTCGCGGCACGAGCCGCGCTCGTGCACCAGGCGCAGCGCGTCGTGCAGCTGCTGGCCGTGCACCGGCCCGGGATGGGTGTCGCTCGCCGGCACCTGGAACAGGTAGCGGTTGCGCCACTCGCGCCGGCAGCTGCGCCACACGTCGAGGTTGGTGGGCGTGAGGTGCAAGATGCCCGGCAGCACGTCGCGGCGCCGGCCGTACAGCGCACCCTTGCGGTGCTCGGGGCACCCGGCGACGAACCCGCACCCGCCGCAGTCGTCGCCCGGCTCGGGACGGGGGTCGGCGCTGCGCTCGCGCAGCACCGCGACCCGCTCGTCGAACCACTCGGTGACGGCGGGACGCTCGTCCGGATCCACGAGGCGCTCGCGCACCTGCCCGTTCACGAGGTCGGCCCACACGACGCGGAGCGGCCGGCCGGCGAGCCACGGGGTGAGCCGCAGGAACGCCACCCGCACCGCCGCCAGCTCCAGCGGATCCGCGTAGGGGGTCCGGCCGCCCCAGAGTGAGAACTGGCGCAGCTCGGGCCCGTCGTCGGTGAGGACGGTGAGGTCGACCCACCCGCCCACGCGCAGGTCGCGCCGACGGGTCGGGTGGTCGACGTCGGCGTCCTCCCACACCGCCGGCCGGTCGCCGAACACCTGGGTGTACCAGTGCGCGGCCTGGGCGAGGACCGCCAGCTCCTCGGGCTCGAGGCCGGCGGCCCACGTGGTGCCGAGGCCGTCGAAGTCGCCGGGCACCGGCGCCCGCCGCTCCGCGTGGATCTCGCGGAGGCGGGCGACGAAGGGCTCCCGCATCCGGCTGCGGTGCACGGGGTCGTGGGAGGCGGGCGAGCTCTCATGGGTGCGCTGCAGCCGTCGCGGGCACATCGAGTCGGCCTGCTGGAGCAGCCACGGGGTGACCCGTTGGATCGGGCTGAGGGGCGCTTCGTCCACGGCCCCGAACGTAGACTGGCCCGGTCGCCGAAGCGGGGAGCACCACTTGCGCATCGCCATCGGCTCCGACCACGCGGGTTACCGCATGAAGGAGCATCTCATCGCGGTCCTGACGGACGGCGGCCACGAGGTCGTCGACCTCGGCACCGACTCCGAGGAGTCGTGCGACTACCCGGTCTACTGCTCGGCCGTGGGTCGTGAGGTCGCGGCCGGCCGCGTCGACCGGGGGATCGTGCTCGGCGGCAGCGGTCAGGGCGAGCAGCTCGCGGCCAACAAGGTCCGCGGCGTGCGCGCCGCGCTGTGCAACTGCCTCTACACCGCCGAGTACTCGAGGCTCCACAACGACGCCAACGTGCTCTCCATGGGCGCGCGCGTCGTGGGGGAGGGCCTCGCCGACGAGATCGTCCGGGTGTGGCTCACCACCGACTTCGAGGGTGGGCGCCACCAGCGCCGCATCGACCAGATCACCGCCATAGAGAATTCAGAAGAGGGAGTGCCCGCGTGCGAGCACCGAGTTCGACGCCCTTCGGGCGACCGACCCCGAGATCGCCTCGATCATCGAGCGCGAGACCGAGCGCCAGAACACCACGATCCAGCTGATCGCGTCGGAGAACTTCACCTCCCCGGCCGTGCTCGCGGCGCAGGGTTCGGTGCTCACCAACAAGTACTCCGAGGGCTATCCCGGGAAGCGGTATTACGGCGGCAACCTGGTCGTCGACCAGGCCGAGGACCTCGCCCGCGACCGGCTCAAGGAGCTGTTCGGGGCCGAGCACGCGAACGTGCAGCCGCACTCGGGCGCCAACGCGAACATGGCGGCCTTCCTCGCCTTGCTCGATCCCGGCGACAAGGTGATGGGCATGCGCCTCGACCAGGGCGGCCACCTCACCCACGGCTCCCCGGTGAACTTCAGCGGCCGCCTCTACGACTTCGTGTCGTACGGCGTCGACGCCGAGAGCGAGACGATCGACTACGACGCACTGCAGGCGCTGGCCGAGGCCGAACGCCCGAAGCTGATCATCGCCGGGGCCACTGCCTACCCGCGCACCATCGACTTCTCGCGCTTCCGCGAGATCGCCGATGCGTGCGACGCGCTGCTGATGGTCGATGCCGCGCACATCGCCGGGCTCATCGCCGGTGGCGCGCACCCGTCGCCGATCCCCTACGCCGAGGTCGTCACCACCACCACGCACAAGACGCTGCGCGGTCCCCGCGCCGGCGTGATCATGTGTCGCGAGCAGTTCGCGACCGCGATCGACAAGGCAGTGTTCCCAGGTCTGCAGGGTGGCCCGCTCATGCACGTCGTCGCGGCGAAGGCGGTGGCGTTCAAAGAGGCGCTGCGGCCCGAGTTCAAGGACTACGCCGCGCAGATCGTGCGCAACGCGGCGGCGCTCGCCGACGCGCTCGCGTCCGAGGGCTTCCGCATCGTGTCGGGCGGCACCGACAACCACCTGATGCTGGTCGACCTGCGCCCGTTCGGTGTCACCGGCAAGGTGGCCCAGGAGGCGCTCGACCTCGCGGGGATCACCTGCAACAAGAACGCCATCCCCAACGACCCCGAGAAGCCGTTCGTCACCAGCGGCCTGCGCCTCGGCACCGCGGCGGTCACCACCGCCGGCATGCAGGAGGCGGAGATGCGCGAGATCTCGTCGCTCATCGCGCAGGTGCTGCGAAAGGTCGACGACGAGCACATCGCCGAAGAGGTCCGCGGCCAGGCAGCCGAGCTCTGCAGCCGCTTCGTCCCCTACCCCGACCTCTTCTGAGCAGGGACACCGGGGTCACTTCGTGCCGGGATACCTGACTGTCGCGGGCGTCGCTGCGGTCGTCACCTTCCTCGCGACCTTCGTCGTGCGGCGGGTGGCGCCCCGCATCGGCGCGATCGCGATGCCGGGTCCCCGCAGCGTCCACGTCGTGCCCACCCCGTCGCTCGGCGGCGCGGGTATGTTCATCGGGTTCCTCATCGCGATGGCCGTCGCGTCGCAGCTCGACCAGTTCCACGAGGTGTTCGCGGGCAACACCGAGCCGTTGGGGCTGCTGCTCGCCGCCGCGGTGATGTTCGTCGTCGGCGCGATCGACGACCTGCGCGAAGTGTCGCCCCCCGCCAAGATCGCGGGGCAGGTGCTGAGCGGCAGCGTGCTGTCGCTGCTCGGCGTCACGATGCTCTACTTCCGGCTCCCGTTCGCGAGCTACGACTACGTCGTCCTCTCCGCCGACCTCGCGCCGCTCGTCACCGTGCTCACGGTCGTGATCCTCGCCAACGCGATCAACCTGATCGACGGGCTCGACGGCCTCGCCTGCGGGATCGTGCTCATCGCCAGCGCGGCGATCTTCCTGTACGCCGACCGGCTCTTCAAAGCCGGCCTGCTCGAGGGGTCGAACATGGCGCCGTTGGTGGCGGCGGTCACCGTCGGTATCTGCCTCGGGTTCCTGCCGCACAACTTCAACCCCGCGCGCATCTTCATGGGTGACGCCGGCGCGATGTTCCTCGGCCTGCTGCTCGCCACCATGACGATCACGGTGGGCGGGCGCACCTCCGATCCGTTCAACGCGCAGACCTACTTCTACTTCGCGCCCCTCGCGATCCCGCTGGTGATCCTCGGGGTGCCCCTCGCCGACACCGCCTTCTCCTTCGTGCGACGCGTCGTGAAACGGCAGTCGTTCGCGCAGGCCGACCACGAGCACCTGCACCACCGCCTCATGCGCATGGGCCACGGTCCCCGCCGCGCCGTGGTGATCCTGTGGCTCTGGACCGCGCTGCTCTCCGCCGTCGTGCTGGCGCCCACGTTCACCGAACGGGGCAATTCGCTCGTGCCGGTGGCGGTCGTCGCGCTGGGCCTGATGCTCTACATCTACTTCCACCCCGGGGTGCGCACCGCTCGAGAAGAGCGGGGCGTGGCGGCCCGGGAGGAGGCCCGGGCCGATGCGGCCGATGCGGCCGAGGTGGTCGACATCGAGGAGCGTCGCCAGGCGCGCGGCAACGGATGAGATTTTCCTGTCCGCGGGCCCTCCCGGTTTGACGATTCCGCGGGGCGACCTCTAACTTGTGACGGCATTCACAAGCGGGATCGGGCGCAATGACGCGCCCGGGGGAGGCCGGCTCGGGTGAAAACCCGGCTACGACGAGTACTGCACCGCCTGTTCGTACCCAAGCAGGTACGCGACGGCGCGAACGCGGACAAGCACCGGGGCGAAGGCGTTGCCCACGGGCTCGAACTCGTCGTCCCCACTGTGATCTTCACGCTGCTCGGTCTCGGCCTCGACGCGCTGCTCGGCACCAAGCCGCTGTTCCTGCTCGTCGGGTTCGTGTGGGGCGTCGTCGGCACCTTCGCTTCGCAGTACTACAAGTACAAGGCGCGCAGCGAGGCCCAGGAGGTCGGCAAGCCCTG
This sequence comes from uncultured Actinomycetes bacterium, assembly GCA_963720785.1. GTDB lineage: Bacteria > Actinomycetota > Acidimicrobiia > IMCC26256 > DASPTH01 > CAVRGQ01. The sequence continues at coordinate 677,781 of CAVRGQ010000009.1, read as the reverse complement.
GGCACGCGAGCGCGCGACCGCCTCCCCGCTGGGGTCTACGTCCAAGGGTGACGGCGCGTGAGCGACCACGTGACCGACGACGAGGGCACGGACCAGATGGTGACCGAGATCACCGCCCCGTCGCCCGACGGGATCGAGAGCCGCATCGCCCGCGACCTGGCGCGTCACGCGCTGTGGATCGCGCCGGTGTGCGTGATCGGCGCCGGCGTCATCTGGGGCACGGCCGGCGCCCTCGGCATGCTGCTCGCCTTCGTGGTCGTGCTCGCCAACTTCCTCGTCACCGCCGCCATGCTCGGTTGGGCGGCGCGCATCTCGCCCACGATGATCATGGCCGTCGCCCTCGGCGGCTTCCTCGTGTGGCTGTTCTTCATCTTCGGCACCGGCCTGCTCGTCGAGCAGACCGACGCCATCGACCTCACCGTCTACGTCGTGTCGGTGCTGGTCCTGCACCTCGGTCTCCTCGCGTGGGAGACCCGGTCGATCAGCTTCTCGCTCGCCTCACCCGGCCTCAAGCCGCGGAAGTCCTAGGAGCAACGCGTGGTTCTCGCTGAACTGCTGCCCAATGTGAACGAGCTCTTCGAATGGAAGGGCATCCTGTTCCAGCACACGTGGTACGAGGTGAACAAGACCGCCATCATGGCGCTCATCTCCACGGTGCTCTGCATCCTCTTGTTCTTCGTGGGTTCCCGCAAGAAGAAGATGGTGCCGACGGGGCTGCAGAACGTGGCCGAGATGGGTTACGAGACCGTCGAGGGCATGATCGCCGTCGAGGTGATGGGTGAGGACACCGGCCGCAAGTGGGCACCGTTCCTCGCCACCCTCTTCTTCTGGATCTTCTTCATCAACATCTGGTCGACGGTGCCGTTCGTGTACTTCCCGGCCACCTCCCGGATCGCGATCCCGATCTTCCTCGCCCTGCAGACCTGGGTGATCTTCATCTTCACCGGTTTCAAGCACCAGGGCATCGGCTACATCAAGAACTCGCTGTTCCCGCCGGGTGTGCCGAAGGCGCTCTACCTGCTGGTGACGCCCATCGAGTTCGTGTCGAAGGTCTTCGTGCGGCCCTTCTCGCTCGCAGTCCGACTCTTCGCCAACATGACCGCCGGCCACGTGTTGCTCGCGATCTTCGCCATCATGACCAGCCAGCTGATCATCGACCACAACAGCGGGGCCTTCCAGATCCCGTTGGGCATCCTGCCGTTCTTCGCCCTCATCGCGATGACCGCCTTCGAGTTCCTGGTGGCGGTGCTGCAGGCCTACATCTTCACGATCCTGACCGCGGTCTACGTGAACGAGTCGATCCACCCCGAGCACTGATCCACCCGGATCCGCGCGGGTTTCCTGTTCGCAACACCACACCTCTACATCCACACCAATACAAGGGAGACACCAGTGAGCCAGTTCGTGAGCCTGGCAGTGACGCAGGCGGACGCTCTCAAGTCCGGCCTCGGTTCGGTGGGTTACGGCCTCGCCGCCATCGGTCCCGGCATCGGTATCGGTTACCTCGTGGGTCAGTCGGTCCAGGCAATGGCCCGTCAGCCCGAGATGGCCGGCCAGGTGCGCACCACGATGTTCCTCGGCATCGCGTTCGCCGAGGCACTCGCCCTCATCGGTTTCGTCCTCAAGTTCATCTGATCCTCCCGGGCGCCGCGACGACGCGGGCCCGGGACGACCACGGAAGGAAAGGACGCGCTATGCGCATCCGCAGGTTGCTCGCAGCAGCCCTCCTCACGGGCGGCATGCTCTTCGCCCTCGCCGGGCCGGCCTTCGCCGCGGACCCGGGCACGACCGCCGGCAAGGAGCTGTCGGAGTGCCTCGAGAAGGCGCTCGACACGTACAAGCAGGACAAGAACGCCGGCGATCTCAAGAACGCCGTCGACGACTGCCACAAGGCCAAGAGCATCGTCGTCCCGGCGGCTCCCGAGATGCTGTGGGGTTCGATCGCGTTCCTGATCGTCCTCGGTGTGCTCGTGAAGTTCGCCTTCCCGACGCTGAAGAAGACGATGTCGGACCGGACGGAGAAGATCCGCTCCGATCTCGATGGCGCGGCTGCGGCGAAGGCCTCTGCGGAGGAGGAGCTCGCGACCTACCGTGCGCAGCTCGCCAACTCCCGCAACGAGGGCCAGGAGCTGATCGAGGCGGCCCGGGGTGACGCGGAGCGCGTGCGCGCCGACATCATCGCCCGCGCCGAGACCGAGGCGGCCGAGATCAAGGCCCGCGCCACCGAGGACATCCGTCTCGCGACCGAGCGGGCCCAGGCCGACCTCCAGGCGTCGGTCAAGGACCTCTCGATCGAGCTGGCGGAGAAGGTCGTCGAGCGCAACCTCGACCCCGAGACCCAGCGTGCACTGATCGACAGCTACATCAGTCAGGTCGGGAGCAACTGAGGTGAGCAGCGATCGCGTCGAGTCCTACGCGCGGGCGTTCCTCGAGATCGCCCGGGCCGAGGGTCGTCTCTCCGAGATGGAGGACGAGCTCTTCCGCTTCGCCCGTACCTTCGGGTCGTCCGACGAACTGCGGCTCGCGCTCACCGATCCGCAGCTCCCGACGGTCCGCAAGGTCGGCGTGATCGAGGATCTGCTCGGCCACAAGGCGCTCGCCACGAGTGAGGCGCTGGTGCTGCTGGTGGTCACCGCCGGTCGCTCCTCCGACCTCGAGGCGATCGTCGATCGCTTCGTGGAACTCGCGGTCGCGGAGCGCGACAAGGAAGTCGCCGAGGTCCGCAGCGCGGTGCCGCTCAGCGACGACGACATCGCGAAGCTCGAGCAGGCGCTCAGCTCGGCCACCAAGAAGAACGTCGAGGTCAAGGTCGTCATCGACCCCGAGGTGCTCGGTGGCATCGTCACCCGCATGGGCGACCTCGTGATCGACGGCACTGTCCGTCACCGTCTCGACCAGCTGCGCGAGCAGCTCTAGGCCCGAAGAACGAGAAGAAGGAACCTGATGGCAGAGCTCACGATCAACGTCGAGGAGATCGCTGCTGCGCTCAAGGCGCACGTCTCCACGTACGCGCCGTCGCTCGATTCCGCCAATGTCGGCCAGGTGCTCGAGGTCGGTGACGGCATCGCCCGCGTCTCCGGTCTCCCCGAGACCGCGGTCAACGAGGTGCTCGAGTTCGAGGGCGGGACCCTCGGCCTCGCGCTGAACCTCGACGAGGATTCGATCGGTGCGGTGGTCCTCGGTGAGGCCAGCCACGTGGAAGAGGGTGGCGCGGTCAAGGCGACCGGTCGCATCCTCTCGATCGCGGTGGGCGACGCCCTCATCGGTCGTGTGGTCGACTCCCTCGGCCGCCCGATCGACGGCAAGGGGCCCATCGCCTCCACCGAGATGCGTCGGCTCGAGGTCCAGGCGCCCGGCATCGTCGGCCGCCAGCCGGTGCACGAGCCGCTGCAGACGGGCATCAAGGCCGTCGACGCCATGACCCCCGTCGGTCGTGGCCAGCGAGAGCTCATCATCGGCGACCGCAAGACGGGCAAGACCACCGTCGCGATCGACACGATCCTCGCCCAGAAGGGCCAGGGCGTGAAGTGCATCTACGTCGCGATCGGCCAGAAGGGCTCGACCGTGGCGCAGACCGTCGCCACGCTCGAGGAGCACGGCGCCATGGACTACACGGTGGTGGTCAACGCGCCCGCCGCCGACGAGGCCGTGTTCAAGTACCTCGCCCCCTACGCCGGCTGCGCGATGGGCATGTACTGGATGGACAACGGCGAGCACGCGCTCGTCGTGTACGACGACCTCTCGAAGCAGGCCGAGTCGTACCGCCAGATGTCGTTGCTGCTGCGCCGCCCGCCGGGCCGTGAGGCGTACCCCGGCGACGTCTTCTACCTCCACTCGCGCCTCCTCGAGCGCGCCGCGAAGCTGAGCGACGCGCTCGGCGCCGGTTCGCTCACCGCGCTGCCGATCATCGAGACCAAGGCGGGTGACGTCTCGGCGTACATCCCCACCAACGTGATCTCGATCACCGACGGCCAGATCTACCTGCAGGAGAACCTCTTCCGCTCGGGTGTGCGTCCCGCCGTCGACGTGGGTATCTCGGTGTCCCGAGTCGGTGGTGCGGCGCAGATCAAGGCCATGCGTTCGGTCGCCGGTACCCTCAAGGTCGACCTCGCACAGTTCCGTGACCTCGAGGCGTTCGCCACCTTCGCGTCCGACCTCGACGCGGTGTCGAAGGCCCAGCTCGAGCGTGGCTACCGCCTCGTCGAACTGCTGAAGCAGCCGCTGAACTCGCCGATGCCGGTCGAGTTGCAGGTGCTCTCGGTGTACGCCGGCACCGCCGGTGTGCTCGACGACCTCGAGGTGCGCGACATCCGCCCGTTCGAGACCCAGCTGCACGAGTGGTTCCAGGCCCGTCACGCCCAGATGCTCGACGACATCCGCAACCAGGGCACGCTGCCGGAGGGTGACACGCTCGCAACTGCGGTGGCGGAGTTCAAGGAGTCGTTCGTGGCGTCCCTGGCTGCCGAGCGCGAGACCGCTGCGGTCGCCGCGACGGTTGCCGCCGCGGCCACCGAGGCAGGCGAATAACCCCATGGCAGGTGGTCAGGAGCGGCTGCTCCGGCGACGCATCAAGAGCATCCAGTCGACGCAGAAGATCACGCGCGCGCAGGAGCTGATCGCGGCCAGCCGCATCGTGCGCGCGCAGGGTCGCGTCCACGCCGCGCAGCCGTACAGCGACGCGATCACCCAGGTGGTCCGGGATCTCGCCGAGGGTGGCGCGGCCAGCGCGCTGCTCGAGCCGCGTCCCGAGGTGCGGCGCGTGGCCCACATCGTCGTCACCGGCGACCGTGGTCTGTGCGGCGCCTACAACTCCAACGTGCTGCGCACCGCGGAGCACACGATCCGCGACGACCTCGAAGCCGGTCGTGACTACTCGTTGATCACGGTCGGCCGGAAGGCGGAGAGCTACTTCCGCTACCGCGACTACAAGATCGACGCGGCGTTCAGCGGCTTCTCCGACGCGCCCCGGTACGAGGACGCGAAGCGCATCGGCACCGTGGCGGCCGCCGCGTTCGTGGCCGAGGAGACCGACCTCGTCGAGGTCATCTACACGCGCTTCGTGTCGGCCGGTGTGCAAGAGGTGGAGCGGCTCACGCTCGCGCCGCTGGTGCGCGACGAGGCCGACACGCCCGCCGGGGAGTCGGAGACGGTCAAGGCGTCGTACGACTTCGAGCCGTCGCCCGACGCGATCCTCGACCTCCTCCTCCCTCGCTACGTGGAATCGCTCGTGTTCGCCGCGCTGCTCAACGCGTCGGCATCGGAGCACGCGTCGCGCCAGCGGGCGATGAAGTCCGCCACCGACAACGCCCACGATCTGATCGTGCACTTCACCCGCGTGATGAACCGCGCCCGGCAGGACTCGATCACCACCGAGATCATGGAGATCGTCGGTGGGGCCGAGGCCCTGCGCTCCGGGAAGAAGGGCCACGTCGACGACTTCCTCGCCGACACGATCGAGGGCCGCAACCCCGAACTGTTCGAGAACCGCACGGAATCCGAATAACAGGAGTCCAGCAATGACTGTCACTGCCGACACCGGTACGAACCAGGGCGCGACCGAGAGCGGTGCCCTCAAGGAGGGCCGCGTGGTCGCCATCGCCGGCCCCGTCGTCGACGTGGAGTTCCCCCACGACGCGCTGCCCGAGATCAACTTCGCCGTCGAGATGGACGCCGAGCTCGAGGGCAACACCATCCACATCACGGCCGAGGTCGCGCAGCAGATCGGCGACAGCCGCGTGCGCGTGATCTGCATGAAGCCCACCGACGGCCTCAAGCGGGGCACGATCGTGCGCAACACCGGCCGCGGCATCACGATGCCGGTGGGCGACGGTGTGCTCGGTCACGTGTTCAACGTCATCGGCGAGCCCCTCGACATCACCGAGGCCGAGCTCACGGGCATCGACGACCGGTGGGAGATCCACCGCGACGCGCCGAGCTTCGACCAGCTCGAGCCGAAGGCGAAGATGTTCGAGACCGGCATCAAGGTCGTCGACCTCCTCGAGCCCTACGTCGAGGGCGGCAAGATCGGCCTCTTCGGCGGCGCCGGCGTGGGCAAGACCGTGCTCATCCAGGAGATGATCCAGCGCGTCGCCACCCACCACGGTGGTGTGTCGGTGTTCGCCGGTGTCGGCGAGCGCACCCGTGAGGGCACCGACCTCTGGCTCGAGATGCAGGAGTCGGGCGTCATCGAGAAGACGGCCCTCATCTACGGCCAGATGGACGAGCCCCCGGGCGTGCGCCTCCGCGTCGCGCTGAGCGCCCTGACCGTCGCCGAGTACTTCCGTGACGTGAAGAACCAGGACGTGCTGCTCTTCGTCGACAACATCTTCCGCTTCGTGCAGGCGGGCTCCGAGGTGTCGACGCTGCTCGGCCGCATGCCGTCGGCCGTGGGGTACCAGCCCACCCTGGCCGACGAGATGGGCGAGCTGCAGGAGCGGATCACCTCCACCAAGGGTCACTCGATCACGTCGCTGCAGGCCGTCTACGTGCCCGCCGACGACTACACCGACCCGGCGCCGTTCACCACCTTCACCCACCTCGACGCCACCACCGAGCTCTCCCGCCAGATCGCGGCCCTCGGCATCTACCCGGCCGTGGACCCGCTGGCGTCGACCTCGAACATCCTCGCCCCCGAGATCGTGGGCGACCGCCACTACACCTGCGCCCGTCGGGTGCAGGAGGTGCTGCAGCGGTACCAGGAGCTCCAGGACATCATCGCCATCCTCGGTCTCGACGAGCTCTCCGAGGAGGACAAGGTCACGGTGTCGCGGGCCCGCAAGATCCAGCGGTTCCTGTCGCAGCCGTTCTTCGTGGGCGAGGTCTTCACCGGTCTGCCCGGCATCTTCGTGCCGATCGAGGAGACCATCGAGTCGTTCGAGGCGCTGGTCGACGGCGAGCTCGACGACGTGCCCGAGCAGGCGTTCTTCAACGTCGGCGGGGCCGAGAGCGTGCTGGCCAAGGCCAAGTCGCTGCAGGAGAGCTGAGACGCGATGGCGACCTTCGCAGTGGAACTCGTCAGCCCGGAGGACAAGCTCTGGGAGGGCGAGGCCGAGATGGTGGTGTGCCGGTCGACCGAGGGCGACATCGCCTTCGCCGCCGGGCACGAGCCGTTCCTCGGCGCGCTCGCCGACCACCCGGTGCGCATCATCCTCGCCGGCGAGGGTGAGCAGGCGGCAGCCGTCCACGGCGGCTTCGTGCAGATGAGCGGCACCAGCCTCGTGGTGCTGTCGGACCTCGCGGAGCTCAAGGAGAACATCGACAAGGGCCGTGCCGAGCACGCCAAGCGCGTCGCCGAGGAGGCCCTGGCGAAGAACCCCGACGACGAGGACGCCGCGGCCGCCCTCGCCCGGGCCCAGACGCGACTCGCCGTCGTCGGCTGAGAGCATCCCGCATGCGACGGCTCGGTGTCGTCGCGATCGTCGCCGTATTGATCGTCGCCGCCGCCTTCGTGGCGGCGACCGTCGTTTCCGGGCCGCGTCCGGCCACTGCCGCCTCCACGTCCCCGTTCGAGGGGCTCGGGACGTGGGTCGACGTGTTCGACTACGCGCCCCGGCTGCAGGCGCAGGGCGAGCTGCCGCCGTTCACCCCCGCGTCGGTCGACGACATAGCCGCGCTCGGCGTGCGCACGCTCTACGTGCAGGTCGCCAACCCCGACGGCAACCCGGCCACGAAGCTCACCGACGCGAAGGAGCTGCAGGCCATCCTCGACCGGGCGCACAAGCACGACCTGCAGGTGGTGGCGTGGTACCTGCCGTCGCACGTCGACCCGAAGCGCGACGACGAGATGATCCGCCGCATCACCGCGCTGCGAGCGGGTGGCGACCACGTCGACGGCATCGGCCTCGACCTCGAGTCGAGCGAGGTCGCCGACGTCGCGCTGCGCACCCGCCGGGCGATCAGCTTCGCCCGGGCCGCGCGCCGCACCGCCGGCGAGGACATGCCGATCGCGGCGATCGTCTACCCGGCCGTGCAGCTCGAGCAGTTGAACGCCACGCTGTGGCCGCAGTTCCCCTACAAGCAGGTGAACCGCTACGTCGACGCGTGGATGCCGATGGCCTACTACACCTACCGCGACGGTGATCTCCGCAGCCCGGTCACCTACATCGGCGAGAGCGTGAAGATCCTGCGCAAGCGGGTGGGCAGCGACGTGCCGGTGCACGTGATCGGCGGGATCGCCGACCTGACCACCACCAACGACATCATCGACCTGCGGACCGTGGCGAAGGACACCGACGCGATCGGGTGGTCGCTCTACGACTACGTGACCACCGGGTCGGCGGCGTGGCCGTATCTGCGGGGCAAGGGTTAGCCGTCGGGCTCTGCTAGAAATGACAGATTCTGAGCGATGCCGGAGGGCAGGTTTCCATGACCGATTCGAATCGTGAGCAGCGCCGCGCCATGGCCAAGGGCCGGCGGCGCCGGGCGGCGGGTGCCGCACTGACTGCGTCGACGGCTGCGCTCGGCGCAACTGCCATGCTGCTGGCCGGTGGGGCCGCTCCCGCGGGGGCGAACACCTTCACGGTGACCACCACCAACGACGCCGGGGCCGGCTCGCTGCGCCAGGCGATCATCGACGCCAACAACAACGCGGGCGCCGACATCATCACGTTCGACCCGGCGGTCACCGGCACCATCACGCTCGCGTCCGACCTCGACGTCGTCGACGACGACGTCGACATCCAGGGCCCGGGCGCGTCGGTCCTCACCGTCGACGCCGACGGCTTCAACGCCTTCGGGTTCGACTTCGCCGCGAGCTCGATCTCCGGTCTCACGATCACCGGCGGCAACTCGGCCGGTTCCTTCGGCGACAACTCCGGCGGTGGCATCGCCCTCTACGGCGGCTCCCTGAGCGTCACGGGCGTCGTGCTCACCGGCAACTACGCCGACAACGACGGCGGGGGAGCGTGGTGCAACAGCGGTGACAGCTCCGCCGACGCGGTGATGACGATCACCGACTCGGTGATCACCGGCAACGGTGCCCGGGGCGCGGGCGGTGGGCTCTACGTCTCCTCCTGTGATCTCGCTGTGGTGTCCACCACCGTCAGCGGCAACACCTCCGAGGGCAACGGCGGTGGCCTGTACTCCCGTGGCGACAGCACGGTTGCGATCCACAACAGCACGATCAGCGGCAACCAGGCCGTCAGCGCCGGCGGCGGCGTCTTCGCCAGCGGCGGTACCGTCGGCATCTCGAACTCGACCATCTCGGGCAACACCGCGACGAGCGAAGGTGGCGGGATCTACGCGGTGTACACGGCGGTCACCCTCGACCAGGACACCATCACGAACAACTCCGGTGCGACGATCGGCGGTGTGGCGATCGTCGAAGGGCGCGGGAAGTCGGTCGGGAGCACGCAGACCGACGCCGAGCGGTCCGAGGCGCGCTCGGCTGCCGCAGCGCCGGGTCAGGTCGAGTCGAGCGGCACGATCATCGCCGGCAACACCGGCACCGACGTCGGCACCGTCGGCGAGCTCATCGCCACGAGCTCGATCATCGGTTCGATCGACCCGGGGACCACCTTCACCGACAACGGCGGCAACCAGCTCGGGGTCAACCCGCTGCTCGGGCCGTTGGCGAACAACGGTGGCCCGACGCAGACGCACGCGCTGCTCGCCGGCAGCCCGGCCATCGACAAGGGTCCGAACCCGGTGGCGTCGTTCCCGCTGAACGACAACGACCAGCGCGGCGCCGGCTTCCCGCGGGTCGTGGCCGGCACGGTCGACGTCGGCGCCTTCGAGGTGCAGGCCATCGTGCCGTCGCCCGCCGTGGTCCAGCCCCGCTTCACCGGCTGACACGGCGCACGACACCAGGTACGCAAGAGGGGCGCCCCACCGGGGCGCCCCTCTTCAATTCTTCAATTCGTTCTTCGCCTCGATCGGGACGGAGGAGGCGGAGCCGACGATCGGTGCAAGGGCGGCTCAGTCGAACTTGAGGGAGCTGTAGGTCATCAGCTTCTGCCATTTGTGGGTGGCGTCGACCTTGCGGATGGTGCCCGACTTCGAGCGCATCACGAGTGACTGCGTGCTCGCGCCGGTGCCCCAGTAGCGCACACCCTTCACGAGGTCGCCGTCGCTGATGCCGGTGGCGGAGAAGAACACGTCCTCGCCGGACACGAGGTCATCCGTGGTGAGGATCTGCTCGAGGTCGTACCCACCGTCGAGGGCCGCCTGTCGCTCCTCGTCGTTGCGGGCGTGGAGCCGTCCGTAGATCGCCCCACCCATGCACTTGAGGGCCGCGGCGGCGATCACGCCCTCGGGCGTGCCGCCGATACCGAACAAGATGTCGCTGCCGCTCTCGGGCGTGGCCACGGAGATGGCCGCGGCGACGTCGCCGTCCTGGATGAGCTTGATGCGGGCGCCCGCCTCTCGACACTCCCGGATGATGTCGGCGTGGCGTTCGCGGTCGAGGATCACCGCGGTGATGTCGTCGACGTCCTCGCCGAGCGCCTTCGCGACGGCCTCGAGGTTGGTCTTCACCGGCGCATCGATGTCGACGACGTGGGCGGCCTGCGGACCCACCGCGATCTTGTCCATGTACACGCAGGGGCCCGGATCGAACATGGTGCCCCGCTCGGCCACCGCGATCACCGCGATGGCGTTGTTGCGGCCGAGCGAGGTGAGAGTGGTGCCGTCGATGGGGTCGACCGCGATGTCGCACGCGGGACCACCGGAACCGATCTCCTCACCGTTGAAGAGCATCGGGGCTTCGTCCTTCTCACCCTCGCCGATGACGACGACGCCGTTCATCGAGACCGAGTTGAGGATGAGGCGCATGGCGTCGACGGCGGCACCGTCGGCGCCGTTCTTGTCGCCGCGGCCGAGCCACCGGCCGGCCGCGAGGGCGGCGGCCTCGGTGACGTGCACCAGTTCCATGGCGAGGTTGCGGTCGGGGTTCTGGGTCTCGGTTTCCATCTGGGCTCCTGCTCGGAATTGGACAGAGGGTACCCGGCAGATGGGCGCATCACGGCCCTCGCGGTGAGCTGGGCGGGGGTCACCTGCGAGAATGCCCCGGATGGACGATTCACTCTTCGCAGCGGCGCGCGCCGCCGAGGGCTTCATGCCCGACGACGAGGGCCTGGCCCTCTACGAGGCCGGGCTGGCGGCGGCCGCCTTCGGCCCCCTGCTGGAGATCGGCACCTACTGCGGCAAGTCGGCGATCTACCTGGGCGCGGCGGCCCGAGCCGGGCGATCGGTGCTCTACACCGTCGACCACCACCGGGGGTCGGAAGAGAACCAGGCCGGGTGGGAACACCACGACGAGCGCCTGGTCGATCCCCGCACCGGGCGGATGGACACCCTGCCGTGGTTCCGCCGCGCGATGGAGGACACGGGCCTCGAGGACGTGGTGATCGCGGTGATCGGGTCGTCGCCCACGGTCGCTGCCCATTGGGGCACCCCGCTCGGCCTGCTCTTCGTCGACGGCGGGCACGCGTTCGACGCGGCCCTCGCCGACTACGTGGGCTGGTCGCGCTTCGTGGTCCCCGGCGGGACGCTCGTGTTCCACGACATCTTCGAGGACCCGGCCGAGGGCGGCCAGGCTCCCTACGCGGTGTGGCAGCGCGTGGTCGCCGACGGCTTCGAGCCGGTGAGCACCACCGGTTCCCTGCGCGTCCTGCGCCGACCTTCCTGACGAACCGGCGTCAGTTGCTGCCCACTATGGGCAGGGATTGACGCCAGTTCGGGATCAGCCAGTTCGCGGTCAGGAGGACTTGTCGGCTTCGGCGGCGTGCAGACTCGAACGGGCCGCGCGGGCCTTCTCGATCTCGACACCGGCGGCGAGCAGCTCGTCGGCACCGAGGCCCTCGGGCAGACGCTCCCCGCGGAACAGGCCCGCGGTCGGGCCGTCGCCCGCGAGAGCGTTCGCCGCGAGTACCACGGCCGCGGAGTTCCACGTGGGCTGCTCCACCGGGTAGAGCTCGCCGTCGAGGTGGAAGGCGTCGCCCTCGAAGTTGGCGCCGGTCCAGTAGCCGCCACCCTCGGCGCGGAGGAACTGCACGGAGCGCAGCAGCATGTGCGCGTGCTCGTGACCGCCGACCGCGTCGAGCGACATCACCAGCTCGCACGTCTCGGCGGCGGTGACCCACGGGCGGTCGGACACGCAGCGCGAGCCGCGGTTGTCGACGACGAACGTGCCCCAGCCCTTGGTGAGACGCGGCGTGCGCGGGGTAGCCGCGCAGTACGCCGCCGAGGATCGGGTAGTACCAGTCCATCGCCCAGCGGTCCTTGTCGAGGAACACGTCGGGGCGGTGCGCGATGGAGATCGCGAGGGAACCGAGGGAGAGCTCCCAGTCGGGGCGTTCGTGGCCGAGGCGCTCCGCGATCGCGATGGCGCACTTGAGGCTGTGGTGGATGCTCGACGAGCCGGTGAGCAGCGCGCCGTCGTCGGGGTCGTCGCCGCGCCACGCGATCTCGCCGGTCTCGCGCTGGAAGTCGAGGGCGAAGTCGATCGCCGCCTCGACGACGGGCCACAGCTTCCGCAGGTACGCGGTGTCGCCGGTGACGAGGTGGTGGTGCCACGCTCCGGTGGCGACGTAGCAGGTGACGTTGGTGTCGAGGGTGGGGTCCTCGACCTCCTCGCCGAGGTAGTAGGCGTGCCACGCGCCATCGCTGCGCTGCTTGCCCGCGAGCCACTCGAAGCCCGCGCGGGCCTCCTCGATGCGACCGCCGAGGGTCATCGCCATCAGCGCCTCGACCATGTTCCACGGGTCGGTGTGCTGCCCGGGCGTCCAGGGCACGTTGCCGTCGGGCAGCTGCACCGACGTGATCGCGTCGACCGTCTCGGCGATCTGCGCGCGCGTGATGACCCCGGGGATCTCGGGGAGCTCGTGGACACCGGTCATCGGGCCACCTTCTGCGTGTAGACGATCAGGCTCTTGCCGAGCACGGGGTTGAGCGTGCGGTCGAGGCGGTCGAGCCACTTCGGCTGCTTCACGATCTGGTACGTGAGGAGGTCGTGGTACTTGCGCACCGGCAACGCCTCGGTGTTGTCGATCCCGCACGCGGACTTGAGCCACCAGTACGGCGAGTGCAGGGCGTGCGTGTGGTGGCTGCCCTTCATGATCAGGCCCGCGCGTTCGAGCTTCAGCTCGAGCTCGTGCTGGTGGTAGATGCGCACGTGGCCGCCGGGCGTGTCGAAGTACTTCGGGTTGATCGCCCACGACACGCGCTCGGGGAAGCGGGTGGGCACCGTCACCGCGAGGCGGCCACCGACGCGCAGCACGCGCACCAGCTCGCTGATGGCGCGCTCGTCGTCCCAGAGGTGCTCGAGCACCTCCGACGCGATGATGCGGTCGAACGTGTCGTCGGGGAACGGGAGGCGGAGCGCGTCGCCGTTCACCTCGCCGCTGCCGGCGTCGGCGGCGATCTCGCCGGCATCGCTCATGGTGGTGCGGACGTACGCAACCTCTTTGAGCTCCGCGGCGTCGTAGTCGAGCGCGGTGACCACCGCGCCACGGCGCATCGCCGCGAACGTGTGGCGACCACCGCCGCACCCCATGTCGAGCAGGCGCATGCCGGGCTGGAGCCCGAAGCGGTCGAAGTCGACGGTCAGCATGTGGTCCCTCTCAGACGCGGGCGGGGAGACGGCCGGCGGCACGGTCCTCGAGCAGGATCCGGTAGTTCTCCACCGTGCCGATCGCGGTCTGGCGCCAGGTGAAGTTCTGCAGCACCCGGGCGCGTCCGGCCTCACCGATGCGGGCGCGCAGCTCGGCGTCGCCGAGGGCACGCTTGATCATGTGGGCGAGCGCCTCGGGGTCGTTCGGCGGGACGAGCAGGCCCGTCTCCTCCGAGGTGCCGACCACCTCCGGCAGTGCGCCGCCGGTGGTGGCGACGAGCGGCACGCCGCAGGCCATGGCCTCGATCGCCGGGAGCGAGAAGCCCTCGTAGAGCGACGGCACGACCGCGACCTCCGCCTCGGCGTAGAGCTCCACGATGCGTTCGGTGGACACCCCCGACACGAAGCGGACGCAGTCCTGGAGGCCGAGGCGCTCGATCACGCCCGGGATGGAGCTCTTGTCCTTGGGCTTGCCGATGCAGACCAGCTCGATGTCGTCGCGCTCGGTGCGGATCTTGGCGATCGCCTCGAGCAGCGGCACGAGTCCCTTCATCGGGACGTCGGAGCTGGTGGTGGTCATCAGCCGCCCGGGGATGCGCGCCACCTCGGGCATGGGGTGGAAGATGTTCGGGTCGACCCCGACCGGCACGATGTGCAGACGGTCCGCGTCGACACCCATCTGGGCGACGATGTCGCGCTTCGACGACTCCGACACCGTGACGACTCGCGGCATCTGGCGTGCGACCTGCATCTGCATGCCGAGGAAGCCGTACCAGCGGCGCAGGGTCCACCGGCGGTACGCGCTCTTCGTGTGCTCGAGGTCGAGGTCGCGGTCGACGGTGATCGGGTGGTGCAGCGTGCAGAGCACCGGCCAGCCGTCGTCCATCATGCCGACGAGGCCGGAGCCGAGGCACTGGTTGTCGTGGATGATGTCGAAGTCGCCGCGGCGGTCGGCCAGCATTCGACGCACGCGCAGACTGAACGTGTAGGGCTCGGGGAAGCCGGCCGAGCACATCAGGCCGAACTCGCGCAGGTCGATCGAGTCCTTGAACTCCCAGGGCCACGGGATCCGGAACGGGTTCTCGGGGCGGTAGAGGTCGAGGCTGGGCACCTGCGTGAGCTGCGACATGTCGTCGAGCTCGGGGTAGGGCTGCCCGGAGAAGACGGTGACCTCGTGCCCGAGCTCGGCGAGCTCACGGGCGAGGTAGCGGGTGTACACACCCTGGCCGCCGCAGTGGGGGTTGCCGCGGTAGACGAGCCACGCGATGCGGAGGTGCTCTGGAGACGAGTCCGGGAAAGTCATGAGCCGACGAGTCTCGCAGAAACCGAGTACGCCCGTCGAAAGTTACTGATCCGTAACCGGGAGGAACCGGACATCTGCCCCCTCCTCCGGCCATCGTTAACCTGAGCGCAATGACGGAGCACCCCACGGCACTGTCCGCCGCCGCAGTCGCCCGGTCGCGGGGCCTCGGCGAGGCCCGGTGGTCGCCCGACGGCGCCCATCTCGGCTGGCTGGAGGTCGCCGGCGGCGTCGTGGACCTCTTCGTGGCCCCCGCCGACGGCACGGGGCCGCCACTGCAGGTCACCGCCGCGGTGCCCGTCACCCGGCTCGGCTCGTACGGCGGGGGCGGCTGGTGCTGGGCGCCGGCCCCCACCGGCTCCGGGGAGCCGGGAGCCGACGAGGTCGTCTACGCGGGCGTCGACGGCCGCCTGTTCGTCATCTCCCGCCACGGCGGCCCCGTCCGGGAGCTCACGACCGAGGGGACCGCCGCCGCGCCGTTGTGCGCGGCCAGCCCGACTTCGGGCGGACGCGTCGCGTTCGTGCTGGAGACCGACGACTCCTGTGCCGTCGCGGTCGTGCCGTCCGACGGCAGCGCGCCTCCGGTGACCGTCTCGACGGCGGACTACGCGTGGGACCCGGTGTGGTCGCCCGACGGTGCCTGGCTCGCGTGGCACGAGTGGGACCTGCCGGCGATGCCGTGGGACGACGCTCGCATCGTGGTCGCGCGCGCCGACGGCGCGGAACGTCGCGTCGTCGCGGGAGGCGGTGATGCCGCGCACCCGCACGCGGTCGCGCAGCCGCGCTTCTCGCCCGACGGTTCGAAGCTCGCGTGGGTGAGCGACGCGAACGGTTGGATGCAGGTGTGGGTGGCGACGGTCGACGCCGACGGAGCGGTCGGCGACGCGCGTCCGCTCCTCGACGAGTCACACGAGCACGCCGAACCGGCGTGGGGTCCGGGGCAACGTTCGTACGCGTGGTCGCCCGACTCGCATTCGATCGCGCTGAACCGCAACGAGGACGGCTTCGGCCGGCTCGTCGTGGTGGACGTCGCCGACGCGACGGTGCGCGAACGGTCGAAGGGTTGGCACCACGGCATCGAATGGGGCGCGCCGGGCATCGCGTGCGTGCGCAGCGGCGGGCGCACCGCGCCGCAGGTCACCGTGTTCGACCCCGCGGGCGACGGGAGCACCGGTCGGCGCTCGGTCGCGCGCGGCGCGCCCGGCGAGCTCGACGCCCTCGACCTGCCCGAGCCCGAACCGGTCACGTGGACCGCCGACGACGGCGCGACCATCCACGGCATCCTCTGGCACCCGCTCGCACCCCTCGCCACGCCGCCGCCGCTGCTCGTCGACGTGCACGGGGGACCGACCGACCAGGCGGTGGTGGGCTGGACGCCGCGCGTGCGCTGGTTCCTGTCGCGCGGCTGGGCGGTGCTCGCCCCGAACCCGCGCGGTTCCACCGGGTACGGACGCGCCTATCTCCGGGCGGCCGACGGCGGCTGGGGGAGCGTCGACGTCGCCGACACCGTCGCCGGCATCCGCGCGCTCGCCGAGCGGGGAGCGGTCGACGGCGGACGCGTCGGCGTCATGGGCGGCAGCGCGGGCGGCTTCACCGCGCTGCTCGTCGGCGCGGCGGTTCCGTCGGTCGTGCGGGCGGTCGTGAGCCTCTACGGGGTGACCGACCTGCTCGATCTCGCGGCCACCACGCACCGCTTCGAGTCGCGCTACCTCGACACGTTGGTGGGGCCGCTGCCCGAGTGCGCGGATCTCTACCGCGACCGCTCACCGGTGCACCGCGCGTCGGAGATCACCGTGCCCGTGCTCGTGCTGCAGGGCGACCAGGACAAGGTGGTGCCGCCCGCGCAGGCGCAGCGTCTCGTCGACGCGCTGCTGGCCGCGGGAACTCCCGTCGAGCACCACGTGTACGAGGGGGAGGGGCACGGCTGGTCGCGTCCCGACACCGTGACCGACGTGCTCGAGCGGATCGAGGCCTTCCTCGCGAAATGGGTGACGACATGACGACCGGACCGACGACCGCCACGACGATCGGCAAGCTCGTGACCGAGTACGGGTGGCAGACGACGAAGCGCGGCGTCGCTCGCCGCACCGACCGCGCGGTGCTCCTCGCGCACGGCGCGGGCTCCGACATGCACGGTGCCGCGCTCCTCGCGGTGGCCGACGCGCTCGCAGCCGCGGGGATCCCCTCGCTGCGCTTCAACTACCCGTACCGCAGCGCGGGCAAGAAGGCGCCCGACCGTCCGAAGGTGCTCGCCGCCGCGACGCGTGAAGCCGCCGCCGAACTCGCCCGCCGGGCCAAGCTGCCGCCGGAACGGCTCGTGCTCGGCGGCCGCTCGATGGGTGGTCGGTACTGCTCGCTCGTCGTCGGCGACGCCGACGACCCGCTGCCCGCGCTCGGTCTGTTGTTCCTCGCCTATCCGCTGCACGCCGCGGGCAAGCCCGACCAGCCCCGCACCGAGCACTTCCCGCGGCTGCAGGTGCCGGTGCTGTTCGCGAGCGGCACTCGCGACTCGCTCGGGTCGCGCCCCGCGCTCACCCGGGCGGCCCGCAAGGTGGCGGGCCCGGTCGAGTTCTACTGGATCGACACCGCCGACCACGGGTACCGGCCGTTGAAGTCGAGCGGCCGCACCACCGACGACGTGCTCGCCGAGGTGGCCGAGGTGTCGGCCCGCTGGGTGGGCGGCCTGACCTGAGCTCGCGTCGCCCGAGAACGGTCGACTTCGCAAGAATTGACCAGGTGTTTGACGGAAGTCCCTTGACGGGAACCCTCTCGGCGCGCGCTCAATAGCGCACCGGAGCAACGGCGCCCCGGCAGCACGTACCCGAGCGGAAGCGGGTACACCCCACCACCCCGTGGCGATCGCCGTGGGGCCGGATCATCGAGGCGGGAGCCTCGGGACGGATCGAGGCGGAGGTCTCGGGACGGGAGGACTGCCATGGCCGGTTCCAACCTCGGAGCGGAGGAGCGCATGCGCGCGCACGAGCGGGTAGGTCCCCAGCGGGGGCGCCTGCGCGACGCCACCGCCGCGTTCCGGGCCGCGGTCGATGCACCGAGCCTCGAGGGCGCGGAAGGCGATCACGACTGGTGCAACGCCGTCGCGAAGTCGTTGGCCGAGCTCCAGGACGCCTGGCTGGCCCACGTGCGCTTCACGGAGGACGAAGACGGGCTCTTCGAGGAGTTGGTCGCCGACAACCCCGAGGCGGCCGCCTCGGAGGTCGACCACCTCCGTCGCGACCACGTGGTCGTGGCCTCGGCCATGGCCCGGGCGGGTGAGCTGCTCGGGGCCAACGGCGCCGGGCCTACCGAGCCCAAGCTCCGCGATGCGCTGAAGGCGGTCGGGAAGCAGGTCGACGCCCACCGCAAGCGGGGCGCGGAGCTGCTCTACAACGTCT
Organism: uncultured Actinomycetes bacterium; assembly: GCA_963720785.1. Lineage (GTDB taxonomy): Bacteria > Actinomycetota > Acidimicrobiia > IMCC26256 > DASPTH01 > CAVRGQ01. The sequence goes on along the minus strand of CAVRGQ010000009.1, from coordinate 659,540 downwards.
ACAGCGTCGACCCCACCGGCGGCGGTTGACATCCGGGTGACGAGCCTGAACCCTCGCTGACGCGGTCGGCGTCGGCCACAATGGGGCATGCGCGTCTTCCGGTGCTTCGCCTTCGTCGACATGTGCGGCTTCACGCGCATGAACGACACCCTCGGCGACGACGAGGCGCTCCAGGTGCTGTCGACGTTCCGGGCCATCGTGCGCGGGCTGTCACCCGATCACGGCACGCGCGTCGGCAAGTGGCTCGGCGACGGCTGCATGTTCGTGGCCACCGACGTGCGTCCCATCGTCGACACCGTGCTCGACCTCGTCGAGCGGATGGAGAGCGCCGACATCGTGCTGCCCCTGCGCACCGGCATCGCCGCCGGCAAGGTCATCATCTTCGAGGGCGACGACTTCATCGGCATGTCGATCAACCTCGCGTTCGCGCCTCTGCGACGCCGCCGCGCCCGGTGAGGTGCTGGTGTCCGACGAGGTGCGTGACGCGCTCGGCGACGACTACCCGATCGTGTCACTCGGCGAGCGTCAGCTGCCCGGCATCGTGGCGCCGTTCCCCGTGTGGCGCCTCGACACGACGCCCGAGCTCGAGGACGACCTCCCGCTCAGCTTCGTGGAGTAGGACCGGAGCAGGCCATGGTCGACTCCTTCGTCGTGCGCGCCGGTGCACCGCTGCACGGCACCGTACGCGTGTCGGGCGCCACCAAGAACTCCGGCACCAAGCAGATGGCCGCCGCGCTGCTCGCGCCGGGCCGCACCACCATCGGCAACGTCGACCCGGTCGCGGATCTCGACGTGATGATCGAGGTGTTGCGCGCCATCGGTGCCGAGGTCGACTGGTCCGGTCCACCGCGAGTTGTCGATCGACGCGACCTCCGACCTCCACGCCGAGGCACCCTACGAACTGGTCACGCGCATGCGCGCGTCGGTCAACGTGTTGGGCCCCCTGCTCGCCCGTTGCGGTCAGGCGCGCGTCGCGATGCCGGGCGGCGACAACATCGGATCGCGCAAGCTCGACATGCACTTCCGGGGCCTCGAGCTGATGGGCGTGGAGCTGCAGGTCGTCCACGGCTTCATCGAGGCGCGCACCAACCGGCTCAACGGCGCCCGCGTCGTGCTGGAGTTCCCGAGCGTCGGAGCCACGGAGAACCTCCTCACCGCCGCGGTGCTCGCCAAGGGTCAGACCGTCATCGAGAACGCCGCGCGCGAGCCGGAGATCACCGATCTCGCGGCGATGCTCAACCGCATGGGCGCGCAGGTGCTCGGCGCAGGTACGTCCACGATCGAGGTGGAGGGCGTCGAGGGGCTGCACCCCGTCGACACCGAGCTGATGGGCGACCGCATCGAGACGGGCACGCTGCTCATGGCGTGCGGCGTCGCCGGCGGCGAGATCACGATCGAGGGCGCGCGGCTCGACCACGTCGAGACTGTCGTGATGAAGCTCACCGAGATGGGCCTGAAGGTCTCGCAGACGCCCGACGGCATCTGGGCGCGCGCCGAGGAACGGCTGCGCGCCGTCGACCTCGCCACACTGCCGTACCCCGGCTTCGCCACCGACTTCATGCCGATGGCGGTGGCACTGCTCGCGGTGTCCGACGGCACCGCGATCGTCACCGAGAACGTGTTCGACAACCGGCTCGGTTTCGTCGGCGAACTCGCGCGCATGGGCGCCGACGTGCGCCACGAAGGTCGCCACGCGGTGATCCGAGGCGTGCCGCGCTTGTCCGGTGCACCCGTGCGCGCGCTCGATGTGCGCGCCGGCGCCGCGCTCGTGCTCGCGGGGCTCGCGGCCGAGGGCGAGACGGTCGTGCTCGACCCGTTCCACGTCGACCGCGGGTATCCCGACCTCGCCGGTTCGCTGCGCGCGCTCGGCGCCGACGTGGTGCGCGTGCGCGTCTGACAGGCGTTGCGTACGCTCACCCTGTGCGCGACTCGGTCACCCTCCGTATCGATGCCCCGCCCGACAAGGTGTGGGAACTGGTGAGCGACGTCACCCACGTCGGGCGCTTCAGCCCCGAGACGTTCGAGGCCGAGTGGCTCGACGACGCGGAAGGCCCCGGCGAGGGCGTGCGCTTCCGGGGGCACGTGCGCCGCAACGGGCGCGGCCCGGTGTACTGGACCACCTGCACGATCGTGCGCTGCGAGCCGGAGCAGGAGTTCGCGTTCGTCGTCGGCAAGCCCGGCAAGCACCTCATGACCTGGGGATACCGCCTCGCCCCGTCCGACGTGGAGGAGGGCGAGCCGCCCGCCACCGACGTCACCGAGTTCTACGAATCGGCCGACGACTTCGCCATGCGCACCTACTGGAAGCTGTTCAAGGGCCGCCGCCGCACCAACGCCGAGGGCATGCGCACGACCCTGGAACGGTTGAAGGTCGCCGCGGAGACGTGATTTCCCCGGTCTAGACTGGGATTACTCGTAGTTCTGAAGGGACCGTCATGCCCACCGACACCGAACTCTCCCCGGCCGAGCGCGAGACCGCCGTCCTGGAGGCGATCGACCTCATCCGCCCCGCGCTGCAGAGCGACGGTGGCGACATCCTCTTCCAGGAGGTCGACGCCGACGGCGTCGTGCACGTGAAGCTCCTCGGCGCGTGCGGCACCTGCCCGGTGTCCACCCAGACGCTCAAGGCGGGCGTCGAGCGCATCATCATGGATCGCGTCCCCGGCATCACCGCCGTGGTCGACGACTCGCTCGCCGAGCTCGAGTAACCGCCACCCCCGAGCGCCCGCCCGGCCATGACTGCTTCCGCGTCGCTCCTCGGCGCGGCGCGCGACGGTGACCGAGGGTCGCTCGCCCGGCTGCTGACCGTCGTCGAGAACGGTGGCGAGGCCGCGCGTGACGCGCTGGCCGGCCTCCCGGCGACCGCGCCGCACCCCGCCGCCACCGTCGGCATCACCGGCGCCCCCGGCGCGGGCAAGAGCACCCTCACCGACCGCCTCGTCGGCGCGTTGCGGGCAACCCGCGCCGCGTCGCCGTGCTCGCGGTCGACCCGAGCAGCCCGTTCTCGGGCGGCGCGATCCTCGGCGACCGGGTCCGGATGTCCGGCCACGACACCGATCCCGACGTCTACGTGCGCTCGATGGCCACTCGTGGGCACCTCGGCGGCCTGGCCCGCAGCACGCCGCAGGCCGTGCGGGTGCTCGAGGCCGCCGGCTTCGACTGGGTGCTGGTCGAGACGGTCGGGGTGGGGCAGGTCGAGGTGGAGGTGGCGGGCGCCGCCGACACCACCGTGGTCGTGCTGAACCCCGGCTGGGGCGACGGCGTGCAGGCGGCCAAAGCAGGCCTGATGGAGATCGCCGACGTGTTCGCGGTCAACAAGGCCGACCGCGACGGCCTCGCGGCCACGCTCCGCGACATCCGGGCGATGCTCTCGCTGGCGGCGGGCCGGGGCTGGGAGCCGCCCGTGGTCGAGACCGTGGCCACCGCCGGCCGGGGCACCCCCGAGCTGCTCGCCGCCGTGCTGGCCCACCGGGCGCACCTGGAGGGCACGGGGGAGCTGGCCGCCCGCCGGGCCCGGCGGATCACCGACGAGCTGCGGGCCCTGGTGGTGGAGGGGGCCGTGGCCCGGGCCGCAACTGTCTGTGAAGGTCCCCGGTTCGCTACGGTGAGCCGGCAGGTTGCCGATGGTGACCTTGATCTCTACACAGCGGCGACCCTTCTCCAGGCCGGAGCCTGGGACGAGGGCGCCGACCGCGGAGGAGCGAGATGAGCGAGGCGATCGAACGAGTGGGCGTGGTCGGCGCGGGCCTCATGGGCGCCGGCATCGCCGAGGTCGCAGCCAAGATGGGCTCGTCGGTCCTCGTCTGCGAGATGAATGCCGCGGCCGCCGCCGCCGGGCGTGACCGCATCGAGTCGTCGCTCAACCGGGCCGTCGACCGGGGCAAGCTCGAAGCTTCCGCCCGTGATGCCGCGCTCGCTCGCATCGGCTTCGTCACCGACCTCAACGAGCTCGCGGATCGCCAGCTGGTGATCGAGGCGGTGCGCGAGATCGAGGAGGAGAAGGTCGAGATCTTCTCCACCCTCGGCAAGGCGCTCATCGACGACGAGGCGATCATCGCCTCCAACACGTCGTCGATCCCGATCATGAAGCTGGCGATGGCCACCAGCCGGCCCGACCACGTGCTCGGTCTGCACTTCTTCAACCCGGTGCCGGTCATGCGCCTCGTGGAGCTCATCCCGTCGATCGTCACCGACGTCGACGTGGTGAACCGCGCCGAGGACTACATCACCGGCGTGCTCGACAAGCACGTCATCCGCTCCCAGGACCGCGCCGGTTTCATCGTCAACGCGCTGTTCGTGCCCTACGTGATCTCGGCGATCCGCATGCTCGAGTCGGGCTTCGCGTCCGCCGAGGACATCGACGCCGGCATGGTGGAGGGCTGCTCGCACCCGATGGGCCCGCTCGCCCTCGCCGACATGATCGGTCTCGACACCATCAAGCACGTCGCCGACTCCATGTACGACGAGTTCAAGGAGCCCCTGTACTCGTCGCCGCCGCTTCTGTCGCGCATGGTCGAGGCCAACCTCCTCGGCCGCAAGACCGGACGCGGCTTCTTCTCCTACACCCGCTGACCACTCGCTGACCTCCGCCGCAGGAGCTGCCACTCATGTCCGAGTCCTTCGTCGTCCGTGAGTCGCGCCCGGGTGGTGTCGTGCTGTTGCAGCTCGACCGCCCGCCGCTCAACGCTCTGTGCATCGCGATGCTGCAGCAGCTCGCCGCGCACGCCGAGGCCATCGCCGCGGATCCCGAGGTGAAGGCCGTGGTCGTCACCGGTGGGGAGCGCGCGTTCGCCGCCGGCGCCGACGTGTCGGAGTTCACCGGGCCCGACGCGGCCCGTGCCGCCAGCTTGGCCTTCCGCGCCGCGGGGGACGCACTCGGCGCGATCGGGCGCCCGGTGATCGCCGCGGTGAACGGCTTCGCGCTCGGCGGCGGGTTCGAGGTCGCGCTCGCGTGCGACCTGCGCGTCGCGGGCAACACCGCGCGCCTCGGTTTCCCCGAGATCCAGCTCGGCATCTTCCCCGGCGGTGGCGGCACCCAGACGCGCGACCGCGGCTGATCGGCCCGGCGCGCACCAAGGAGCTGGTGTGGAGCGGCCGTCACGTGCGCGCCGAGGAGGCGCTCGACGATCGGGCTCGTCGACAAGGTCGTGCCCGCGGCGGAATGCCTCGACACCGCGCTGGCGTGGGCCGCCGAGCTCGGCACCGGCGCGGTCGTCGCCATGGGCCTGGCCAAGCGCGTCATCGACGCCGGCCTCGACGGCGCGCTCGCCGACGGCCTCGACCTCGAGACCGCGAAGTTCGTGGAGGCCTTCGGCACCGAGGACGCCACCGTCGGCGTGGCCAGCTTCCTCGAGCACGGCCCCGGCAAGGCCACCTTCTCCGGCCGCTAGACCCTCCACCCCTCTTGTTTTGGCGTCACCAGATGTCGCTATAGCGGCACGTGGTGACGCCAAAACGGATAGTCGAGGGGGCAGAGGGCTGACGCGAGGGCGTTGATCTCGGGTTCGTCGGCGGCGAGCACGTGGCCGCGGGTGACGGCCGCGGCGGTGGCGGCGGCGTACCGGGCGAGGTAGTCGTCGCGGTCGCGGTAGAGACGGCGCAACTTCTTCGGGGCGAAGGGCACGGTGCGCCCGCACAGGTGGGCCATCGGGCCACCCGAGTTGCCGAGGCCGGAGAGCACCGCCACCGGCACGTCGACGTGCGGGGTGCGCACGCCGCCGATGGCGTTGCCGTGCTCGTCGGGCCGGTAGTCGACCTTGTCCTTGCCGATGCGGATCGCGAGCTGGTCGCCGCCCGCCGGCGGGCGCACGCCGTCGCGCACCCAGCGGTCGAGGTGCGCGACCGCCGCGTTCACCACGTAGTGCTGCGGCCCCGCGTTCACGGGCGCCTGCAGCTTCGTCCCGAAGTACTCGTCGAGCGGTGTCCACGCGGCGGCGAGCTCGTCGATCGGGAGCGCGCCGGTGTCGACCATCCCCGCGCCGAACGTGTACACGTCGGCGTGCGACGTGCCTGCGACCTCCCACGTGACGAGGTGATCGTCGTCGGGCTGCCGCGCGGGGAGGTAGCCGAGCACGATGAGGTCGGTCTCCGCTTCCACGCACAGCACCGGCACACGGAGGTCGCCACGGAACGGCACGGGTGGGCGGTCGAACGAGAGCGCGGGGGAGTCGTCGTCGAGCGGCACGTCGGGACCGCCGCGCGCGTGCACGAGGAACGCGTCGTACACCTGCGCGTCGGCGTCGATGTCGTTGACGTAGGTGGTGAGGCGGAACGCGCTCTGCGACTCGCCGATCGCGAGCACGCGCTCGACCGTGAACCCGGGGAGCAGCGTGGCCGCGTCGGCGCGCACCGCGGCGCCGGCCTGCGAGTAGATGTCGTAGGAGAAGCGGTCGCCCGGGTGGTGCAGCGACTCATAGCGCTCGGGGCTCACCGAGCGCAGCCCGCCGTTGCCCGGCATCACCAGGCCGTCACCCCCGTGGACGCCGAGGTGCTGGCACGACACGCCGATCCACGCGGCGCCCTGACGCATCAGCTCGGTGTGGGCGAAGGTCCAGTCGGGGCCGGCGTCGAGACCACCACTCACGTTGAGCCACTCCACCCACACGGTGCCGTTGCCACGCGCGGGATCCGTGGGGCGGTACACGAGCAGGCGGGTCGTGAACTCGGCGTGCTCGATCACCCGCACGTCGGCGTGGTGGCGCTCATACGCCGCGGCGGTGCCCGCGAGGGCGAACTCGGCCTGCGTGTACCCGAGCGGCGTGAGGTCGAACAACGTGGTGGCGACGACGGGCCCGAGCCCCGCGGTGAGCTCGGTGACGGTCGTGCTGCTCACGCTGCTCCCCCGATCGTCGACTGCTCGGCCGCGGCTTCGAGGCCAGGTGCATCGGCCGCGAGCACGAACCCGGACTTCACCGCCGCCCGGACCGCGCGCCGCCACTCTCGCACGAACACCGCGTGCGTGGGGTACAGCTCGGCGAGCTTCGCCGGGTCGAAGGGCTTGGTGGTGCCGAACAGGTAGCAGTAGCCGCTCCCCGACTGCCCGAGGCCGGAGAGGGTCGCGATCGGCGCGTCGACGTGGGGCGTGCGGATCCCGCCCTGCGCGTTCCCGTCGGCGTCGGTGAGGTACACCGCCGGGTCCTTCGGGTTGAGCTTCAGTCGCGGCGACCGCGGCGGGGGTGTGCCCGTGGTGACCCACCGGTCCAGCGCGGCCACCGCCGCCCGCAGGACGTAGGTCTGGGGGCCGGCATTGATGGGCGCGGCGCAGTCGATGATGCCCGGGTACGGCGACTGCACCGTGGTGATCATGGTCTGGAACGCCGCCGCATCGGCCGTGCCGTCGCCGGTGTCCTTGGCGCCGAGGCCGAGACCGTAGGTGTCGTAGTGCGAGGCGCCCGCCACCTCCCAGTCACGGAAGCGCGCCGAGTCGGGCTGGCGGGCGTCGGCATACTTGAGCAGCACCAGGTCGGCCTCGGTCGTGAACGTCAGCACCGGCACCCGGAGGTCGGTGCGGATGCGGGCGACCGGGATCCGGCCTTCCTCCAACGACGCACCGTCGAATCCGGGGGCGAACCCGGCGCGGCTGTGGAGCAGGTACCCGTCGTAGATCTGCTTCGTGGTCGGGACGATCGCGTTCAGGTAACTCGTGAGGTACATCGCACCGCGCGACTCGCCGACCGCGATGAGGTGCTTCGGGCGCAGGCCGCCGAGAACCGGCGTCGACGGGTCGCGAACGGCGGCGCCCGCCTGCGAGTAGATGTCGTACGAGTACTTGTCGCTCGGGATGTCGAGCGTGCCGTACCGCTCCGGATCGACGGTGTGCAGTGTCTGCGCGTCGATCAGCGGGTTCTTGCCGTTGCCGACGATCCCGACACGCTGCCGCGCTCACGCCGACGTACGCGGCACCCTCGCGCATCTGCTCGAGGTGGCTCAGCATCCAGTTGGGGGCGGCGTCGAGGCCGCCGCTCACGTTGAGCCACTCGACGTACACCGTGCCGTTGAAGCGCGCCGGGTCGATCGGGCGGTACACGACGACCCGGGTCTTGTACGGCGAGGTGTCGGCCGGCGCGACCGTCCACCGGCCGTCGGCGCCCGGGTCGACCGGCGTGGTGTAGGAGGTGGCGGTACCGGAGAGGAAGTACTCCGCCTGTTCGTACCCCGCGGCGGCGAGGTCGATCGAGGTCGACACGAGCGCGATGGTGCCGCGCCCGGAGGTGATCGGACCCTCGACCGAGGGGACGGGCACCGTTCGGGCGCCGCTCGCGCCCGCCGCCGGACCCGCCGCTACGAGCAGCGTGACCAGCAGAGCCACGCTCATCAGGATTGCCTTGGTGCGCATTCGTCCCCCGGGGTGGCAGTGGGGCGTCACGCTACCGAGGGTCGCTCCACTTTGGTCTTCAAGCGGCGGAGGTTGCCCTTCCAGATCCGCTCGAGCACGGGCTTGCCCACGACCTCGCCCACCGGGCCGCCGAGCCACCAAGGAAAGCGCAGCGTCTCCTCCCAGGTGAACTGGGTGCGTGCGCCGGCGCCGACCGGCCCGTCGACGGGAGCGAGCGTGAACTCCCCGGTGCCGGTGACCGCGCCCCGGTGCTCGATGCCCATGGCCACGCCCGGGTCCCAGCGGGTGACGACGAAGCGGTCGGTGGTGTGCAACGGCCCGATCTTGGTGAGGCAGTCGAACTCGGCGCCCACGCCGGAGTGAGCCTCGCTGCGGAAGGTGATGGTCTCGGCGTCGGCCATCCAGTCCACGTGCGACTCGATGCGCTCCACCGCGCGCCACACGGCGTCGGGATCGGCGTCGATCATCACGGCGATGTGGATGGTGGTGCTCACAGCGTGGCGCTCCTGATGGCGTCGGCCGCCTGCTCCGGCGGCACTGTGTTCACCAACACCCCGGTGCCCTGTTCGAATCCCGCCACGACCGAGATCCTCGGCGTGATCTCCACGTACCAGTGCGCAGGCACGGGCTAGCGGACGAGCGAGGGTGGAAAGGTGTGCACGACCAGGTTGTACGGCGGGTCGGCCATCCACGCACCGAGGCGGGCGAGCACCTCGCACGCGGCGCGACCCATGGCGGCGGCCTGCGCGTCGGTGGCTGCCGCGAAGCTCGGGCCCGCGCCGGCGAGCGCGACCCGCACCATCCCGGGTGACGATGCCGCGTACGGGCTCCACACGAGCACGCCCGGGTGCGCGGCGGGGGCGCCGTCGTCGAAGAGGGGGCTGCCGGCGTGTGCGTCGGCGAGCACGAGGTCGTCGCCCGCGTCGCGGAAGCGCGCCAGCCCCGCGGCGACCGCGGGCGGCACGAAGTCGAGCGCGAGCACCTCCGCGTGCGGGTGCGCGATCGACGCGCCGGCGGCGCGTCGGTGGTTGACGATCGCGAGCGCGAATGCGTGTCCGGCATCGAGGTGGGCGCGCACACGGTCGCGCAACACGGTGAACACCTCGGCGGCCTGGTCGTCGTCGAGCTGCGCGAACGACGCCCGATGGTCGGGCGACAACGCGACCACCTCGTCCGCGCCGGTCGCGCCGGGCCCCGCGCCCTTGCCGCCGACGATGGGGTAGAGGTTCGGGAACGCACGGCACGCGCCAGCCGGGCGTGTCGGCGGGGCCGGCGCCGGTGCGCACACGCTCCGGGGGCGTGTCGCCCTCGTTACCCGGGCAGAACGGGCACGCGGCGCTGCGCTCTTCGTCGGGAGCTGCTGCGAACTGGTGGGGTCGGGCGGCACGCCCCGCGGCCACGATCACGGCCCGTCCAGCGAGCTGGTCGTGCCGGAGCTCGGCGGAGTGCTGCGACATTGCGAGCAGGTTACGCGTGCCGGGAAGCCCCGGTATCGCCCCTACCATCGGGGGTATGTCCCGACTCGTGATCATCGGCGGGGGACCCGCCGGCAACACCTGCGCGAGTGTCGCCGCCACGCTGGGCGCCGAGGTCACGATGATCGAGCGCGACATTGTGGGGGGTGCCGCCCATCTGTGGGACTGCATCCCGTCGAAGGCGCTCATCGCCACCGGGCGTGAGCTGGTGGAGCTGCAGCGGGCCCAGTCCATGGGCCTCACCGCGGAGGGCAGTCTCGACATCGACGCGCTGCGCGTGCGGGTGGCGTCGATCGAGGAGCACCTGCACCGCAACATCTCGTCGCAGCTCGAGTCGCAGGGCGTGCGGGTGATCAAGGGCACCGGCACGTTCAAGGGCCCCCACGAGGTGGTGACCGAGACGATCAACGGCATCGAGGAGCTCGAGGCCGACTTCGTGCTGGTCGCCACCGGGTCGCGCCCGCGGGTTCCCGACTTCGTGCCCGTCGACCACGAGCGGGTGCTCACCACGCGCGACGCCTACCCGCCGCCGGAGATCCCCGAGCACGTGGTGGTCGTCGGCTCCGGTGTGACCGGCGTGGAGTTCACCCACCTGTTCGAGTCGCTCGGTTCGCGGGTGTCGCTGCTGGTGTCGCGCCAGCAGGTGCTGCCGATCAAGGACGCCGAGGTCGCGTCGGCGCTCGAGGAGGCGTTCCTCGAACACGGCATCGCGCTGCTCAAGGGCGCACACGCCACCGCGGTGGAGCGCGAGGGCGACGTCGTGCGCGTGAGTTGTGAGGACGGCCGCGTCGTCGAGGGTTCGCACGCGCTGCTGGCGGTGGGGTCCATCCCCAACACCGAGGGCCTCGGCCTCGACCAGGCCGGCGTCGCGCTCGACGACTACGGCTACGTGAACGTGAACCACAACTGCCTGTCGAACGTGCCGCACATCTACGCGGCGGGCGACGTGTCGGGCAAGCTACCGCTGTCGTCGGTGGCGTCGATGCAGGGGCGCAAGATCGCCGAGCACCTCATGGGCCTGCACAACCGCCCGCACCGTCATCTCGACTACGACAAGGCCGCGTCCGCGGTGTTCACCGTGCCGGAGATCGCCGACGTCGGTCTCGCCGAGGCCGAGGCGTTCTCGAGCGGCCGCAAGATCCGCGTGACCAAGGTGCCCTACACCGCGAACGCCAAGGCGTTCATCAAGGGCGACACCCGCGGCTTCGTGAAGCTGATCTCCGACCCGTCGACCGGCGTCGTGCTCGGCGGATCGATCGTCGGCAGTGCCGCGGCCGCGGAGCTGATCGCGGTGGTCGCGGTGGCGGTCACCAACAACCTCAAGGTCGAGGACATCGTCGACTCGCTGCTGGTGCACCCGTCGTTGAGCGAGCTGCTCGCCGACGCGGCTTCGTAGCCCTCGTTCTGCGTCCCGCGCCCGGACCACCGGGCACCGCCTCCTCGCGACGGTCTCGCATCGCTGCGCTCGCTCGGCCGAAGGCTTCGTCGGCGGCACCCGGCGTCCCGTCCGCTGGTCAGCGGTCGAGGGACCTCGCGATGGTAAGGAGCTGCTCGTTCGGGATGCCGTTCCCGGTGACGCTGTAGTACCGACCCTGATCGCTCCAGAACAGGTCTCCGTAAGGGGCGGCGGGGTCACCCGGTAGGCAGGCCGTGGGCCCGAGCGTTCCGTTGACCACCCGGCCACTTCCGAGATCAACGGTGCCGGCATCGGTGCGGAGGGCGTCCTCGCCCACCAGCGCCATCCGCTGGCGTACGACGAGAACCGGCGTGCACGTGACGTTCGCGGGCCGGTCGGCGACCGCAGGACTTCCGGGTGGTGCCCAGGTCTGGAAGAACTCGGTGACTTCGGTGGTACCAGCCGGCAGCGAGGCAGGGTCGAACTGCGATCGGTAGATCTTGAGGCGCGACGGTTGCCGCACCCATCCCGCGGGGACGTTCCGCGGGACCCGCGGGCGGAATCCGAGGTACCGCTGCGCCTGCTTCGCCGTCATCTCGCATCCTGCGTAGTTGGTGATCGTGATGATGCAATGCGTGGGCATCGTCGTTGCGACCGGGCGACGGACCGGCCCCGTTTTCTCCGCACGATCGAGGAGCGCGACCACACCGGCGCCGATGGCGAGCAGGAGCAGCACAACGGCGAGGGCGATGGCGACACGGGTGCGCGGCGATCGCGTGCGCTGCGGCACGGTCGCGTGGGTGCGGATGTCGGCGAAGGTCGGGGTGTCGACGGCGTCGACGATCGCTCGGAGTTGATCGGGGAGTGTGGGCGTGGTCATGACGCCTCCAGGGCGGTGCGGAGTTTGGCGAGGCCGCGTTCGAGGTGGTTCTGCACGCTGGTGACCTTGATGCCGAGGATCTCGGCCACCTCGCCGAGCTCCCACCCGAACCCGTGCACGAGCACCACCGCGACGCGCTGCCGCTCGGACAATGCGACGAGCGCAGGCGCGAGCGCCGGTTCGATCCACGGGTCGTCGGAATCGGGAACCGTGAACACGACGCGGCGCTTGCGTCCACACGTGCGGCTCTGCCCCACACGGTAGAGGTACGCGACGGGATGCTCCATCGCGAGCACCCGCTCCCGGTGCTCCCACGCGTAGGCGAGTGCCTCGGCCGTCGCCTCCGCGCCGCGCTCGCTCCCGTACGTGGCGACGAGGGCGCGCTTCAGCCGGTCCGCACGAGCGAGGAGAAACCCCTCGAACGCGTCAATCGCGGCCCTGACTTCGACCCGCTCCCGCTCCGGCACCAACGCATTCTCCGATCAGCGGCCTCACGAATTGAGACCACCGAGCGTGGAGTCGTTACCACAACGACCCCTGAACGCGCACCGAACCCGCTGGGAACAGCGGAGCCGGAGGCGAAGTGTGCCGCCCGCAGGCGCATCGAGCTGCGAGCGGAGCGAGAACTCGCCAGCGCCGAGGACGGGCACACGCAGCCCCCGGCGCAGCGAGACGCAGAACTACTCGATGACGACGAGGACGTCGCCGGTGCCGACGGTGTCGCCCTCGGCCACCCGGATCTCCTTGACGGTGCCCGCGACCTCGGCGTTGATGTGGTTCTCCATCTTCATCGCCTCCAGCACGACCACGGCCTCACCGATGGCGACTTCGTCACCCTCGGCGACGAGCACCTTGACGATGGTGCCCTGCATCGGGGCGGAGAGGGTGCCGCTGCCGTGGGTGCCGGCGCCGCCGGCCGCGCCGCCGGGGCGGGGCTTCGCCGACTTCTTGCGGCCACCGCCACCCGACACCACGGGGGCCTCGGGCATCCAGAGCTTCACGGTGAAGCGCTTGCCGTCGACCTCGACGGGCACGGTGCGCTCGATCAGCTCCTCGGGCTCCTCACCCTCGACCGCGGGCGCCCCGGTGGGAGCGGCGGCGGCGCCGGTGAGCAGCTCCTGGTCGACCTCGTCCTCGACCCACTTGGTGGAGTGGTTCACCGCGGCGAAGTCGTCGGTGGAGAGCAGCGCGATGTGCGCGGGGATCGTGGTGTGCACGCCGGAGATCTCGAACTCCGACAGCGCGCGCAGCAGGCGATGACGGGCCGCCTCGCGGTCGGGGGCCCACACGATGAGCTTGCCGACCAGGTTGTCGTAGTGCTGCGAGATGGTGTCGCCCTCGGCGTAGCCGCCGTCCCAGCGCACGCCGGGACCGCCGGGGAGGCGCAGGCGCGTGATGGTGCCGGGCGAGGGCATGAAACCCAGCGCCGGGTTCTCCGCGTTCACGCGCACCTCGATCGAGTGTCCGATCTGCACCACGTCGTCCTGGGTGAAGGAGAGCGGCTCGCCCGCGGCGACCCGCAGCTGCTCGGCGACGAGGTCGAGGTTGGTGACCTCCTCGGTGACGCAGTGCTCCACCTGGAGACGGGTGTTCATCTCGAGGAAGAAGAACTCGCCGTCCTGGTACAGGCACTCGACGGTGCCGGCACCGACGTAGCCGCAACCGCGGGTGACCTTCACCGCGGCCTCGCGCATCGAGGCGCGGATCTCGTCGCTGATCGCGGGCGCGGGCGCCTCTTCGATCAGCTTCTGGTGGCGCCGCTGCGTGGAGCAGTCGCGCTCGCCGACGCACACCACGTTGCCGTGGGTGTCGGCGAAGACCTGCAGCTCGATGTGGCGGGGGCGGGTGAGGTAGCGCTCGAGGTAGCACTCGCCCCGGCCGAAGTAGGCGATCGCCTCGCGCGAGGCCGACTCGAACGCGGCCTCGGCTTCCTCGGCGGAGAAGGCGACCTTCAGGCCCTTGCCGCCACCGCCGTAGGCGGCCTTGATCGCGACCGGCCAGCCGAACTCCTTGCCGAAGGCGAGGATCTCGGAGACGTCCTGCACCGGGTCGAGGGTGCCGGGGACGGCCTGCACGTCGGAGGCGGCCGCCGACTTCCGCGACGAGATCTTGTCGCCCATGATCTCGATGGCCTCGGGGGGCGGGCCGATCCAGGCGACGCCCTTGGCGGTGATCGCCCGGGCGAAGTCGGCGTTCTCGGCGAAGAAGCCGTAGCCGGGGTGGACGGCCTGGGCGCCGCTGCGCTCGATGGCGTCGAGGATCGCCTCGGTGTTGAGGTAGCTCTCGGCTGCGGTCTGCCCGCCCAGGGCGTAGGCCTCGTCGGCGTAGCGGACGTGCATCGCGTCACGGTCGAGCTCGGAGTACACCGCGACGGTGGTGATGCCGAGCTCCCGGCAGGTGCGCATGACGCGGACGGCGATCTCGCCGCGGTTGGCGATCAGAACCTTGGTGAACATGGATCCTCTGAGGTCTCGGTCCGGATGTCCTGGCGTTGGGTCGCCGTATCCTACGGCCATGGCGAGAGGTGTAGACACTTCGGACGGCACTGCCGCAGGCCCCCACTGGCGGGTCAGCCACTTCGAGGAGCTCGACTCCACGAACCGGTGGGCGCTCGACCGGGCCAGGGAGGGCGCCACCGAGGGTCTGGTCGTGGTCGCCGACCACCAGACCGCCGGCCGCGGGCGCCTCGACCGTACGTGGGAGGCCCCGCCGGAGTCGTCGCTGCTGGTCTCGGTGCTGCTCCACGCGCCCGCGGGGAGCGGACCTCACGAGGCCCATCGGGCGGTGACCGCCGCGGCGGTGGCGCTGGCGCGCGCCGTGCGCACGGTGGCGGGCGTCGACGCGGGGATGAAGTGGCCCAACGACGTGGTGGTGGGCGACCGCAAGCTCGCGGGGATCCTGGCCGAGCACGAGGGCGACGCCCTGGTGGTGGGGCTCGGCGTCAACGTGAACTGGGACGCGTTCCCGCCGGAGCTCGCGGTCACGGCGACGGCCTGCAACCTCGAAGCCGGGCACGAGATCGACCGTGACGCGCTGCTCACGGCCTTCCTCGCCGAGCTGGCCACCGCACTCGACGACCCGGTCGCCACCGAACGGGCCCACCGCGACCTGCTCGTCACCCTCGGCCGGCGCGTGCGCGTGTCGCTCGTGCGCGACGGCGTGCTCGAGGGCGAGGCCGTCGGCCTCGGCGTGCACGGCGAGCTCGAGGTGCGCGACGACTCCGGCGTGGTCCACGCCGTCACCACCGGCGACGTCGTCCACGTCCGTCCCGCCTAGTTCGCTCCGCTCACGTACGGCGCCACCTCCCGTGCGCGCCGGGCTCATGCCACGGCCGGGCAGGTACGCCGGACTCCTCGTGCCCCTCGGTCTCGCTACGGGTCGAGATTGGTGGCGATGAGGTCGTCGAAGGCGGCGGCGAGACTGCGGGTGACGGGGCCGGGCGGGTCGGTGAACGTGTGACCCCACCCGGCGATCTCGGCGATGCCCTGCACCTCGCGCACCGTCGACGTGAGGAAGGCCTCGTCGGCGTCGTCGATGAGCGTGTGGAGGGGGAGCGGCGTCTCCTCGACGCGCAGGCCGAGCTGCGGGCCCAGCTCGAGCACCAGGGCGCGGGTGACGCCGAGCAGGCAGCCCGACGACGCCGGCGGCGTGCGCACCACCCCTTCGCTCACCACGAACACGTTCGACCCGGTGGCCTCGCACAGCTGGTGCTGGGTGTTCTCGAGGATCGCCTCGGTCGCGCCGAGCTCCCGCGCGTAGGCGAGCGCCCGCACGTTCTCGGCGTACGAGGTGGTCTTGAGCCCGGCCGTGGCGCCGTGCTCGTTGCGAGGCCAGGGGGAGATCGCCACGGTGGTCGCGTCGGCGCCCGGCACCACTTCGCTCGCGGCGACGATCAGCGTGGGCGGCGCCTGGCCCCGCTCCGAGCCGAGGGGCGACAGCCCCCCGGTCACCGTGATGCGCAGTCGCGCCTCGAGCAGCCCGTTGGCCCGCAACACCGCATCCGCGGCCGTGCGCAGCTCGTCGCGCGTCGGCAGGCCGAGGCCGAGTCCCGCGGCGGAGTGCTCCAGCCGGTCGAGGTGGCGCCGCCACGCGAACGGCTGGCCGCCGTACACGCGCACCGTCTCGAAGATGCCGTCGCCCACGAGCAGGCCGTGGTCGAACGGCGAGATGCGCACGTCACCGGACGCGCAGAGCGCGCCGTTCCACCAGACGAACGGATCCGTTGCTGCGGCTTGCTCGCTCATGCACCCACCAGCGCCGGGGTGCCCGCGCCCGCGGCGGCGAGCAGCCGCGCGGCCTTGAGGCACGTCTCGTCCCACTCGGCGGTGGGACGGGAGTCGGCGACGATGCCGCCGCCCACGCCGAGGCGGGTGCAGCCGTCGTCGCCCGTGCCGTGCACCGTGAACGTGCGGATGGCGACGGCGAGGTCGGCCTGCCGCTCACGCGTGTCGATCCAGCCGAACGCGCCGCAGTACACGCCCCGGCGCACGGGTTCGAGCTCCTCGATGATCCCGAGCACCCGCGGCTTCGGCGCGCCGGTGACCGACGCGGGCGGGAACGTGGCGGCGAGCAGCGCGCCGGTGCCGACGTCGGCGCGCAGCGTGCCCCGCACCGTGGACACGAGGTGGTGCAGCCCGGGGTGCGCCTCGACCGCGCACAGCTCGGGCACCGACATCGAGCCCGGGATGCACACGCGCCCGAGGTCGTTGCGGGCGAGGTCGACGATCATCACGTTCTCGGCGTGGTCCTTCGCGCTGGTGCGCAACGCGGTGGCTCCGTCGGTGCCGCCGGGCGCGGTGCCCTTGATGGGGCGGGTCTCGACGCGGTCGCCGGCCCGGCGCAGGAAGCCCTCGGGCGAGGAGGACACCACGGCGAACGCGTCCGGCAGCTGCGCGACCGTGCCCGCGGGCACCCGCAACATCCCGGCGTGGGGCGCGGGGTGGAGCACTGCGAGCGCGGCGTGCAGGGCGACGGGGTCGAGCGCGCCCTCGGAAACGAGTCGGCGAGTGAGGTTGACCTGGTAGCACTCGCCCGCGTGGAGGAGCCCGAGCACGGTCTCCACCCGGTCCTCGAACTCGTCACGCGAGAGGGACGACCGCCACGCGCCGGCAGGGCCGAGCACCGGCACCGGTCCGGGCGAGCCCGCGGCCGCCTCGAGCAGCAGCCGTCCGGGACCCTCACCCCGCACGGCCACGGCGCCGTTCGGTGCGACCACCGCCAGGGCGTCGAAGCGGGCGAACAGGACATCGGGGACGTCGGCGGGTGCGAACGACGCCGATCGGGGGGGCACCCGCTCCAGCACGTGGCCGAGCTCGAACGAGCAGGCGCCCACCCAGAACCCGGGCTCCAGGGCGTCGAGGGCGGGGAGGGCGGCGGCGCCGTCGGCGGCCACGACCCGGCTGGGGGCCGCCCCCACCAGGAGGTGGTCGCCCCGGCGCACGACCGCAGCCCCCGTGTCGGCCGGCAGCGCGGCGAGCAGCGAGGCCGCGACAGCGGCGGGCGAGGCGGTCACGGCCCAACGGTATAGGAGACGGAACGCCGCCTCCGGGGGTGGATCCCCTCGGGTACGTGGCGGCGTGGAGTCGACCATCAGAGGCGCGCCGGTTTCGCAGGGACCCCTCGGTACCATGACCGGACCGTGAGCTCCCCCTCCCGTGCACCCTCTCGCGCGCCGTTCGCCTGGCTGCGCGGCTTCTCCGGACGCATCCTCATCGCCGTCGTGGTGTGTGCGCTGGTGACGGCCTTTGTCGTCTTCCGCGCCAACCAGTACATCGACGACGAGGTCGCGAAGATCCCGCGCGTCCAGCTCACGACGGCGGAGTCCGCGTCGTCGAGCGCACAGAACTTCCTCATCATCGGGTCCGACACGCGCTCGTTCGTGAAGAACCAGGAACAGGCCAACGCGTTCACCGACGCCAACACCACCACCGAGGACCCGGCGCGCTCCGACACCATGATGGTCCTGCACGCCGACGGGCCGCGCAGCTACGCGGTGTCGTTCCCGCGTGACCTCTGGGTCAACATCCCCAACCGCGGCAACATGAAGCTCAACGCCGCGTTCAACGACGGCCCGCAGGCGGTGATCGACACCATCGCCTCCGACTTCGGGGTGCCGATCAACCACTACCTCGAGGTGAACTTCGAGACCTTCGAGGAGATCGTGAACGCGGTCGGCAGCGTGCCGGTGTACTTCCCGTACCCCGCGCGTGACGAGCTCACCGGCCTCGGGCCCACGCCAATCGCCGGGTGCTTCCACCTCGACGGCCCGGCAGCCCTCGCGTACGTGCGGTCCCGTCACCTCGAGTACTACGAGAACGGGAAGTGGGTCGACGCGAGCCCGCTCGCCGACCTCGACCGCATCGACCGCCAGCAGTCGTTCATCAAGAAGCTCGGCCGCATCGCCGTGAGCAGCACGATGAACGACCCGCTCATCGCCCCCGGCCTCGCCGACAAGGTGATCCCCAAGCTCACCGTCGACGATGCCTTCGACCGCGCGTCGTTCAACCAGCTCGTGAACGCCTTCCTCGGCCTCGCCGACGGCGAGGGCGGCCTGACCTTCACCACCCTCCCGTGGGACGGTCCCGCCACCCGCGACGGGCAGTCGGTGCTGCTGGTGAAGCAGCCCGACGCCGACCAGGTGTTCTCCATCCTCAAGGGTGAGACGCCCGCGCCCACCCCGACGTCGACCACCGAGGCCGCGACCGCCAATGGTTCGGGCTCGTCGGGTTCGTCGGGGGTGCGCCCGGTCGACGTGCGGGTGCTGGTGCTCAACGGCTCCGGGGTGCAGGGGGCGGCGGGGGAGGCCTCCCAGGCGTTGACCCAGCTCGGGTTCCCGTCGGGCGGCCTCGGCAACGACAGCCGCGGCACCGTCACGAAGACCGAGATCCGCTACCGGCCCGGCCAGGAGGCCAAGGCCGCGCTCGTGGGCCAGGCAGTGCCCGGTGCGACCCTCGTCGCCGACTCCTCGCTGGCGGGCACCGACGTCGTGCTCGTCGTCGGCAAGAGCTTCCCGGGCGTGGCCAAGAGCCTCACGCCCGCCACCACTGCCGCGCCCGCGGGGTCCACGCCGGTCGCCCCGGCCGACCCTGCAGCGGCCTGCGACGCGTCCTAGCCTGCCCGGGATGTCCAGGTCGTCCAGCCCCGGTCTCCGAGCGTTCCTCGGCCGGTTCCTCATCTCGCTGGTGATCGCCTCGCTGGTGATGACCGCGACCGTGTTCTCCGTGAACAAGGGCATCGACGACCGCGTCAAGAAGATCCCGCGAGTGCAGCTCGCGCTGGCGACGCCGCCGCCGCAGGGCGCCAACTTCCTGCTCATCGGGTCCGACACGCGTGCGTTCGTGTCGAACCCGGAGGAGGCAAGTGCGTTCGGCGACGCGCAGTCGGAGGGCGGTCAGCGCTCCGACACGATCATGGTCGCCCACGTCGAGCCGAGCTCGCAGCAGACCTTCGTGGTGTCGTTCCCGCGCGACACCATGGTGAACATCCCGGGGCACGGGCGCGACCGCATCAACGCGGCGTACGCCATCGGTGGGCCGCAGCTGTTGATCGACACGCTCGACGCGAACTTCGGCATCAAGATCAACCACTACGTCGAGGTCGACTTCAAGAGCTTTCAGGCCGTCGTCGACACCATCGGCAACGTGAAGGTGTACCTCCCGGGTCGCGTGCGCGACGAGGAGACCGGCCTGCACACGCCGTTCGGCGCCGGGTGCTACCCGCTCGACGGCCAGGCTGCGTTGGCGTACGTGCGCTCGCGCACCATGGAGATCTTCGACCCGCAGGGTCCGATCGTCGACGAGAACGGCGATCACTGGCGCCTGCTCGACGTCCGCGCCGACCTCGACCGCATTCCGCGCCAGCAGGCGTTCATCCGCAAGCTCGCGGGCCTTGCGATCTCGAAGAGCCTCGGCGACCCGTTCCTCGCCGTGGACCTCGCCGACAACGTGCTCAAGTACGTGACCGTCGACCAGAACCTCGGGCGCGACGAGGTGAACTCGCTGATCCGGGCGTTCAAGACGGTCAACGTCAACGACCCCACCTCGCTCGAGATGATCACGCTGCCGGTCGCGGCCGACCCGCAGAACCCGAACGTCACGCTCGTGCCCGGCGACGGCTCCGACGAGGTGATCGCCCGGCTCAACACCTTCGGCGCGAGCGCGCCGAAGGCGCTCCCGGCCCCGTCGCAGGTGAAGGTCGAGGTGGTCGACGCCACCGGCAAGGACCTGGGCCCGGACACGGTCGAACAGATGAAGCGGCAGGGCTTCCCGGTCACGGCTGGCGCGAGCGCGCCCACGGTCGCCGTCACCGAGATCCGGTACGCGCCCAGTCAGCTGGCGGCGGCGGAGACGGTCCTCAACTACTTCCCCGACGCCAAGTTCGTGCCCGATCCCACGGCCACCAAGGCGGTGAAGGTCGTGCTGGGCGCCAACTTCGCCGCGCTGGTGGTCCCGTCCACCACCACGACGGTGCCGCTGGCACCCGGACAGACCGCGCCGACCACCACGGTGGCGCCCACGACGACCACCCAGCCCTACGTCGACGAGTGCAGCTGAGCCCCGACCGGGCCCGTACACTTCCCAATCCGTGCGAATCCTCGTCACCGGCGCCGCAGGCCAGGTGGGTGCCCGCGTCGTCGGTGCCCTCGGAGGCCATGACGTGTTCGCGGCCGCGCGCGCCGATCTGGACCTCGCCGACCGCGACAGCATCGAGGCGGCGGTCGCCGGATTCGGTCCGGACGCGGTGGTCAACTGCGCGGCGATGACCAGTGTCGACGGCTGCGAGACCGACCCGGAGCAGGCGTTCGCGGTCAACGCGCTCGGCGTCCGCTGGCTCACCCGCACGGCCGAGCGCTTCGGTGCGCACGTCGTGCACGTGTCCACCGACTACGTCTTCGACGGTGAGTCCGACCGCCCTTACGACGAGTGGGACGCGGTGCGGCCGGTGTCGGAGTACGGCCGTTCCAAGCTCGGCGGCGAGCGCGAGCTGGTGGAGCACTCCTCGTCGTGGGCGATCGTGCGCACCTCGTGGGTGTTCGGCAACCGGGGCACCGACCTCGTGAGCTGGGCCTTCGACACCTTCGACCGGGGTGAGCTCACCGGAGTCCTCGCCGACCAGGTGAGCATCCCCACCTATGCCCCCGACCTCGCCGAACTGCTGGCGCGCTTCGCGACGCAGCGGCGCGGCGGCCTGTTCCACGTCACGAGCGGCAATGAGGCCGTCACGCGCCATGAGCTGATCGCGGCCGCGTTGCGCGACCGTGGCCTGTCCGGCGACGCGGTCGCGGCGATCGCGCCGATCGATGCCTCGCAACTGGTGCGCCCCGCGTGCCGGCCCGCGATGAGCGCCATGGACAACCGGGCGTTGCGCCTCGCCGCCCTGCCCGCGCTGCGTCCGTGGCGCGACGCGGTCACCGAATACGTCAGGGAATGGAACCAGTGAGCGAGCGGATGCGAGCGAGTGGAAGGGCGGGCGTGTGAGTGACGTCGCCGTCATCGGCGCCGGCTACGTCGGCATGACCACCGCGGCGTGCCTCGCACGCCTCGGTCACCGCGTCACCTGCGCCGACGTGAACGAGCAGCGGGTCGCCCAGCTCTCGCAGGGCAAGGTGCCGATCCTCGAGCAGGGTCTCCCCGAGCTGATCGCCGAGGGACTCGCCGCCGGTCGTCTGCGGTTCGTCGTGGGCGCCACCGCCGCGGCGCGCGACGCCGAGTTCGTCTTCCTCTGCGTGCAGACGCCGCAGTCCGACACCGGTGCCGCCGATCTCTCCGCGGTGGAGGCGGTGGCGCGTGAGATCGCACCGGTGCTGCGCCCGAACGCAGTGGTGGTCAACAAGTCGACGATGCCGGTCGGTTCCACGCTGATCGTGGCGCGTGAGCTCGCCCAGGCGGGCGCCCCCACCGACGTCGGCGTCGCGTCCAACCCCGAGTTCCTCCGCGAGGGACAGGCGGTGCACGACTTCCTGCAGCCCAACCGGGTGGTGATCGGCTGCAGCAACACCGAGGTCGCGGTGCGCGGTGTCGGAGCTCTACGCCGGCGTGCAGGCGCCGATCCTCGTCACCGACGCCGCGTCGGCCGAGATGATCAAGTACGCGTCGAATGCCTTCCTCGCCACGAAGATCTCCTTCATCAACGCGATCGCCAACATGTGCGAGGCCGTCAACGCCGACGTGCGCGAGGTCGCCCTCGGCATGGGCTACGACACCCGCATCGGCTTCGAGTTCCTGCATCCGGGTCCCGGCTACGGCGGCTCGTGCTTCCCGAAGGACACGGCGGCGCTGATCCACACCGCGTCGGAGTACGGCTACGACTTCAGCCTGCTGCGCGGTGTGGTCGAGGTGAACCGCGAGCAGCACAAACGCATGGTCGACAAGCTCCGCGAATCGGTGGGCGGCTCGCTCGACGACGTCACCGTCGGCATCTGGGGCCTCACCTTCAAGGCCAACACCGACGACCTGCGCGACTCGCCGGCGCTCGCGATCGCGGCGGCACTGCTGGCCGAGGGGGCGACGGTACTGGCGTACGACCCGGCGACCGGGCCCGACGCCGCCGACCGCGTGCCCGGCGTCACCATCGTGACCGACCCCTACGAGGCGGTCGCCGGCGCGGCCGCGCTCGCGCTGCTCACCGAGTGGGACGAGTTCCGCTGGCTCGACTTCGGCCGGGTGTACGAGGCCATGGCCGCGCCACGTTCGGTGGTCGACGCCCGCAACCTGCTCGACCCGGCCGCGATGCGCCGCCGCGGCCTCGCCTATCAGGGTGTCGGTCGCTGATGCCCCGGGCGGTCGTCACCGGCGGTGCGGGCTTCCTGCCGTCGCACCTCTGCGACCTGCTCCGCGCGAACGGCTACGACGTCGTCGCCGTCGACAACTTCCTCACCGGTAAGCCCGCGAACATCGCGCACCTCGCCGGCGACGCGGGCTTCACCTTCGTGGAGGCCGACGTCAGCGTGGGGATCCCCGTCGAGGGGCCGGTCGACGCCGTGCTCCACTTCGCCAGTGCGGCGAGCCCACCCGAGTACCTGGCGCACCCGCTCGAGACCCTCGACGTCGGCTCGCTCGGCACCCGCAACGCGCTCGACCTCGCGCTCACGCACGGCGCCCGCTTCCTCCTCGCGTCCACGAGCGAGATCTACGGCGACCCGCTCGTGCACCCGCAGCCCGAGAGCTACTGGGGCAACGTGAACAGCATCGGGCCGCGCTCCGTGTACGACGAGGCCAAGCGCTTCGCCGAGGCGATCACGATGGCGTACCACCGGGTCCACGGGCTCGACACCAAGATCGTGCGCATCTTCAACACCTACGGCCCCCGGCTCTCGATCGCCGACGGCCGGGTGGTGTCGAACTTCCTCGACCAGGCCATGCGCGGCGCGCCGCTCACCATCTTCGGTGACGGCACGCAGACCCGGTCGTTCTGCTACGTGGAGGACGAGGTCCGCGGCATCGTGGGCCTGCTCGGGTCCGACCATGTGGGCCCGATGAACATCGGCAACCCGAACGAGTTCACCATGTTGGAGTTGGCCCAGCTCGTGATCGAGCTCACCGGCTCGACGTCGGAGCTGGTGTTCGAGCCGCTCCCCACCGACGACCCCAAGCAGCGCCGGCCCGACATCACGCTCGCCGGACAGGTGCTCGGTTGGCGTCCGGAGATCGAGCTCCGCGAGGGTCTGGCCCGCACCCACGACTGGTACCGGAGGTCCAGTGAGCAACGTTGACGATTCCACGCGCTTCTCGAAGCTGTCGGTGATCGTGCCCGTCTACGACGAGCGCAACACGGTGGTGGAGATCGTGCGCCGGATGCGCGCCGTCGACCTGCCGGTCGAGCTCGAGATCGTGATCGTGGACGACGGGAGCACCGACGGCACGCGAGACGTGCTGCGCCAACTCGCCGACAGCACCGTGCGCGTCGTGTTGCACGAGCACAACAAGGGGAAGGGTGCGGCGATCCGCACCGGCCTCGAGAAGGTCACCGGCGACCTCGTGCTCATCCAGGACGCCGACCTCGAGTACGACCCCGAGGACTGGCCGAAGCTGCTCGCTCCGGTGCTGCGCGGCAAGGCGAAGGTGGTGTACGGCTCGCGCTTCACCGGTGAGCGGCGCAACATGCTCTTCCTGCACTGGTTGGGCAACCGGTTCCTGTCACTCACCACGAACGTGCTCTACAACACGACGCTCTCCGACATGGAGACCTGTTACAAGCTCTTCGACCGCAGCGTGCTCGACGGCATCACCATCAAGGCCTCGCGCTTCGAGTTCGAACCGGAGATCACCGCGAAGATCCTGCGCCGCAAGATCCGGATCTACGAGGTGCCGATCTCCTACACCGGACGCGAGTTCGACGAGGGCAAGAAGATCACCTGGCGCGACGGCTTCATCGCGCTCTGGACCCTCGTCAAGTACCGCTTCACCGACTAGGGCGATCTTGGTTCACGAGCCGCACTGGGCGGCAGTGGTGGTGAACTACGAGGCGGGGGAATTGCTGACCGTGTGCGTGCGGTCGTTGCTCGCCGACGACTCTTTGGGCACACCCGAGGTCGTCGTCGTCGACAACGGCTCCACCGACGGCTCGATCGCCACGTTGCGCGCCGCGCTCCCTGACCACCTTGCCGGACCTCTGGCCGACGTGCGCGTGATCACCCCGGGGCGCAACCTCGGG
Organism: uncultured Actinomycetes bacterium; assembly: GCA_963720785.1. Classification (GTDB taxonomy): domain Bacteria; phylum Actinomycetota; class Acidimicrobiia; order IMCC26256; family DASPTH01; genus CAVRGQ01. Next base: position 634,803 of record CAVRGQ010000009.1, on the reverse strand, counting down.
TACGCCGCGGCCGCCAACGTGGGCATCGCCGCGACCACGGCCCCGGTCGTCGCCGTGTGCAATCCCGACCTCGACGTCGCGCCCGGCACCGGCGCGGCGATGGTCGCCCGCCTCGACGCCGAGCCCGATCTCGCCGCGCTCGGCCCCCGCATCGAGAACCCCGACGGCACCCTGTACCCGTCGGCCCGACGAGATCCCGGCATGGGTGACGCGATCGGACATGCGCTCTTCGGCCTCGTCGCGCCGCGCAACCGGTTCACCCGCCGTTACCGCCAGCTCGACGTCGACCCGGCGCGCCCCCGCGACGTCGACTGGGTGTCGGGGGCGATGCTGTTCCTCCGCCGGAGCGCACTCACCTCGGTGGGGGGCTGGGACGAGCGCTACTTCATGTACATGGAGGACGTCGACCTCTGCTGGCGGCTGCGCCGCCTCGGCTGGCGGGTCGCCTACGAGCCCGGAGGCCGCGCCACCCACGTGCAGGGCGCCAGCACGGCCCGCACGCCGTACCGGATGATCGCGGAGCACCACCGCTCCGCATACCGTTTCGCGGAGCGCCGTTGGCGCGGCGTTCGCCGGCTGTTCCTGATCCCCGCGGCCTGCTTCCTCGCCGTCCGGGCCGCCGTCGAGATCTGCGCCCGGGCTCTCGGCTCGCGCCCCGGCCGTCCGCGCGTGAGCGGGTAACCTGCCAACCGCCATGCCCCAGTCCCGCACCCGTTCCCGCGCCGCGATGCGCTCCAAGTACCGCAAGCCGAAGCGGCGCCGCAGCGGTTCCTCCGGTTGGCTGGCGGCCACACTCGTGATCGTGCTCGTGTTCGCGTTGATCCTCGTGCTCACGGTCGTCGACCGTCAGAGCAACAGTGCGAGCGCCAACACCCGGCCCCGCTACGCCAGCAGCGCCACCGGCACGGCCGGCGACCACTGGCACACCTACCTCGGGGTCAACGTCTGCGGTGAGTGGCTCGACCCGATGCCGCAGTTCGAGGCGGTGTTCGACAACCCGAACATCCAGCCCGGCATCCACTCCCACGGCGACGGCCTGGTGCACACCCACCCGTTCCAGTCGTCGGAGAGCGGCAGCAACGCCACGCTCGGCAAGTTCTTCGACTACGGCGGGTGGAGCCTCTCCTCCGACTCGATCGACCTCGGCGGCGCGAACGCCACCCACCCGCAGTGGCCCGGGCCCGCGTCCGACCCGAAGCAGACCACGTGGAAGGCGGGCGACACCTGCCCGTTCGGTCAGTACAAGGGCGAGAAGGTCGAGATGACCTGGTACGTCGACGGCAAGGAGATGAGCGGCAACCCGGCCGACTACCACCAGCAGAACGGTGAGACGGTCGCCGTGTACTTCCTCCCGAAGGGCGCCGAGAAGCCCTTCCCGCCGAGCGCATGCGACGCGTTCAACAACATCTCCGACGCGTCGATCCGGGTGCTCAGCAAGAACTCGCCCTGCCGGGCCATCGACGCCACCACCACGACGGTGCCGGGCGCCACCTCCGACACGAGCGCCACGACCGACACGACGGCCCCGGCCACCACCAGCACGCCGTGAAGGCGGTCGTCCTGGTCGGTGGGGAGGGCACCCGGCTACGACCACTCACCTACACCATCCCGAAGCCGCTGCTGCCGATCGCGAACCAGCCGTTCCTGGAACGGCAGCTGAGTTGGCTCGCGGAGTACGGCGTGAGCGAGGTGGTGCTCTCGCTCGGCTACCTGCCCGACGCGTTCGAGCAGCACTTCCCGACCGGCCGCTTCGCCTGCCCCGGCGGTGACCTGCTGCTCCGGTACGCGGTGGAGGACCACCCGCTCGGTACGGCCGGCGCGATCCGCTTCGCGGCCGAGGCCCTCGGCGACCTCGACGAACGCATCGTCGTGTGCAACGGCGACGTGCTCACCACCCTCGACCTCGGCGCGCTCGTGGCGTTCCACGACGCCCGTGGCGCCGAGGCCACCATCTCGCTCACCAAGGTGGTCGACCCGTCCGCCTTCGGCGTGGTGCCCACCCGCGGCGACGGTGAGGTCATCGCGTTCGTGGAGAAGCCCCCGCCGGGCAAGGCGCCCACCAACTGGATCAACGCGGGCACCTACGTGCTCGAGCCGTCGGTGCTGGCGCGCATCCCCGAGCGCCTCGCGGTGTCGATCGAGCGCGAGACCTTCCCGCGCATGCTCGAGGAACCCCGCCGCCTCTACGCCAAGGCCGATGACTCCTACTGGATCGACATCGGCACCCCCGAGAAGTACCTGCAGGCCCACACCGACGTGCTGGGCGGCGCCTTGTCCCGGGCCGGGGCGCACGAGGCGTCCGGTCCGCCGGTGGCCGGCGCGCGCGAAGTGCAACCCGGCGTGTGGACCCAGGGCGAGGTGACCATCGACGACGGCGCCACCGTGGAGGGGCCCGCACTCCTCGGCGACGGTGTGCACCTCGCGGCGGGTTCGCGCGTGGTGGGTTCGGTGCTCGGCGCCGGCGCGCGCATCGCGCACGGAGCCCGCGTGGTGCGCTCGGTGCTGCACAACGGCGCAGTGCTCGACGACGACGCCGAGGTGATCGACTCCGTGCTCGGCGAGGGTGCCCACCTCGGTGCGGGCGCGATCGCGTCGTTGCACACGGTGGTGGGCGCGGGCGGCGAGCTCGCAGCCGGCGCGCACGCATCCGGTGCGCGCATCCGTGAAGCGGGTGCGAGCGACCAGGAGAGCTGACACATGCGGGTGCTGGTCACCGGCGGCGCCGGCTTCATCGGATCGAACCTGGTCGACCGGCTCCTCGCCGAGGGCTGCGACGTCGACGTGATCGACGACCTCTCCTCGGGCAGCCTCACCAACCTCGCCGAGGCCCGTGCGCAGCGCAGCCGCAAGTTCACCTTCCACCGCCTCGACGTGCGCTCGCCGCAGCTCCCCGACATCGTGGCGCACCGCCGCCCCGAGGTGATCTTCCACCTCGCCGCGCAGGTCGACGTGCGCACCTCGATCAGCCGCCCGATGTTCGACGCCGAGGTGAACGTGCTCGGCACCCTCAACCTCTGCGAGGCCGCGCTCGCGGCAGGCACCCGCAAGGTGGTGCTCGCCGGCTCCGGTGGCACCCGCTACGGCGTGCCCGAAGCGCTCCCGGTGCGCGAGAGCCACCCGCAACGCCCGGTGTCGCCCTACGGCGTGTCGAAGAAGGCCGCCGGCGACTACCTGCACTACTACCGCGAGGTGCGCGGCCTCGAGTACACGGAGCTCGCGCTCGCCAACGTGTACGGGCCCGGCCAGGACCCCGACGGCGAGGCCGGCGTCGTCGCCATCTTCGCCGCGCAGATGCTCGCGGGCCGCCGCCCCAACATCTACGGCGACGGGGAGCAGACCCGCGACTACCTCTACGTGGACGACGCCGTCGACGCCTTCGTGCGCGCCACCGAGAAGGGTGGTGGCCTCCTCGTGAACATCGGCACCGGCCTCGAGACCACCGTGAGCGACCTCTACGACCGTATCGCCGCACTCACCGGGTACGCCGAGACGCCGCACATGGCTCCCGCCCGCATGGGCGAGCTCGAGCGCTCCTGCCTCGACCCGGGCCGCGCCGCGATCCACCTCGGCTGGAAGCCCTGGACCGACCTCGACGAGGGCCTCGGCCTCACCGTCGACTGGTTCCGCGCCGCGCCCCAGAGCTGAGGGAACGCCACTCTTCAGTTGTCAAGGTTCAGCCCGTCACGTCGGGGTGTTCAGACGGCCAGTGCGATCGGTTCGAGTCGTCGTTGCCTGCGTTGCTCCGCCGTGACGAGACGGAGGGTGAGGCCGTCGGGCTGGTTGGGGTTGCCGTCGAGGACGTAGTCGCCGTGCGGGACCAAGAGCCCGTGGTGATAGGCGCACACTGCTGCGAGATTGGATGTGTCGTCGCTTCCGCCCCATGAGCTGGGGTGGAGGTGGTGGACCTGGAGTCTGAGCCGCCGGTTGCAACCCGGCCATCGACATCGCCCGTCTCTGCGGACGACGGCTCGTCGGCGTTTCTGCGACACGAACGTGCGCGCGCGATCCTCCGCAATCGTGTTGCCGTGCTCGTCGACCACGCGCAGGTGGATGCGTGCGTTGGCGCGTGCGGCGTCGACCCATTCGTCGGGCAACGGGACCCCGCACATGGTCGCTTCGCCGTCGAGGGTGATGTCGACGTGGATGTCGACGCGTGCGCCGACGGTCGCGTGCTCGGCCGCGTCTTCCGCGCCGGCTTCCAGCTGACACAGCGCGAGGAGGATGTCGGCCTGGCGCCGCTCGAGCGGTTCCCACGCCTCGCCCGTCGCCGGCTTCATACGTTCGGCGACGAGATCGAAGAAGCCCTCGACGATCGCGCCTCCGTGCTCCATCGGCAGTTCGAAGCGCCCGCACAGGTAGCCGTCCTCGCTGCGCCACTTGCGCAGCGACCGCCGGTCCCGACGAGCCACGCTGTCCTCACGCCGCGGCTTCGCCCGCTCGGCGCGCGCCATCTTCTGGAGATCGAGCGGCGACGTGTGCTTCGCGGTCTCCGTGATCACCGCGTCGGAGTCCTCGTCGGCCAACTCGGCGGCCGGCGCCAGCTGCTCCGAACTGAGCGAACCGTCCAGCGCCGCGCGGCCCAGGTGCGACAACTGCTCCAACTTGCGGGCGATGTCGCGCTGACGCTTCGCGTTCGTCTCGGTCACACCATCACGCGTGGCCTGGTCCTTCGCCAACGCATCGCGCTCGTCGAGCACCCGCAACGCCGCCAACGCCTGACCCTCGTGACGGCGCGCCTCGCGCAACGCGCGCTCGCGGAACTCGACCAGCCGGTCGGTGTCCCAACACCTGAGTTCGTCGCACAACTCGCGGAAGCTGTCCACGAACCCATCCAAACAGAGGGGTACGACAGTTATCGCCCGAACCGGACGATCATTCCGAAGAATTCTCTGCGGCGATCAGCTCCGCCTCGCGCACCGTCAGCACGATCCAACCGACGAAGCCCGCGACCGCGACCACGAACAACACGACTGCGAACGCGCCGACCGCGGGCCCGAACACGACGGCTTCGCGCACCTCGGGCTCACCCGCAACGGGCGGCCCGACGGCTCGTCCGTGAGCGGCGGCCTTCCACACGCACTCCGGGTGCGGCGGCAGCCAACTCCACTCCACGCGGCCCCGTCCGTGTGACGACGGGCCCGGCGTGTCGCACAGCTCGAGCTCCTTCGCCGCGCTCACCACGACGACCGAGACCACGACGAAGACGAGGAGGAGCAGCAAACACGCCCCCGCGACACCGAGCAACCACGGACGCGCATCACGCTGCCGACTCGTCGGCGGTCCGGCCGGCCAGATCACCGAGCGCCTACCGGTGGGTGCGGAGCTCGTCGAGAGGGAGGGGAGGACGGGGGCGACCCACGTAGGACGGGTCGGGCCGGCCCACCAGCACCATCGCGTGCGGCAACCACTCGGGCGGCAGCGCGAGCGCGTCACGCGCCTCCTCGGGGCAGAAGATCGGCGCGGCGACCCAACACGAGCCATACCCCTCGTTTGTCGCCGCGACCATCAGGTTCTCCACCGCGGCGCCGAGCGACAGCAGCCCCATGCCGAACTCGGCGCGCTGGCGCTTCTCGTCGGGGTAGCGGTCGAGGCCGTACCAGGTGAGGCAGCCGAGCACGAGCGCGGGCGCGCCGAGGATCTTCGCGTGGGACTTGCCGACCAGCTCGTCGATGCGCACGGCGGGCGCGCCGTCGCGCGAGAGATCGGCGCGCCACTTCTCACCCATGCCGTCGGCCAGGGACTGCTTGCCCTCGTCGGTGTCGACGACCACCCAGCGCCACGGGCGCGAGTGGTGCGGCGCCGGCGCGATGCACGCGGCCGACACGAACCGGTCGAGCGCGTCGCGCGGCACCGGCTCGTCGGCGAACGACCGGATCGAACGGCGGGCGTCGAGGAAGGCGGGGACCGACGCCGCACTCACCGGAACAGGTCGTCCTGCGGGCCGCGCACGAGGTCGCGCGCCGAACCTTCGCCGAACCACGACGCGTCGAGCCCGCGCACGATGGCGACGGGCACGCCGGCCGACTTGCCCATGACCAGCTCCGCCGCGGCCGCGACCTCGTCGGCGACCGCGACCTCGGTGACCTGCAGCTCACGGCCGAGTGCGTCCTCGGTGCCGCGCAGGTCGACGACCGCCGCGAGCCCCGACACGCCGATGCACACGTCGGTGAGCCCGTTGCGCCACGGTCGTCCGAACGTGTCGGACACGATCACCGCGACCTCCACGCCACGCGTCGCCCGCAGCGCGTCGCGGATGCGCTTCGCTGACTTGTCGCTGTCGACCGGCAACAGCGCGGCGAACCCGTGCTCCACGTTCGACAGGTCGATGCCTGCGTTGGCGCAGACGAACCCGTGCGTCGTCTCACTGATGATGAGGTCGCCACGTCGGCGCAGCACCCGCACCGATTCCTGTTCCACCAGAGCGCGTCGCGCGGCGCGGTCGTCGGGATCGATGGGCACGAGGCGGTCCTCGACCTTCGACACCACCTTCTGGGTGACGACCAGGCAGTCGCCGTTCTCGATCGGCGTGCCCTGGGCGTCGGCGGCATCGGCGAACAGCGTGGCGAGCACGTCGCCCGCGTGCACCTCGGGCACGCCGTGCACCGGGATGAGGGAGATGGGGGCGACCACGCGAAGAGGTCCGGGCTACGCGACCGCGGCGAGCGTGTCGCGTGCGAGCGCGGCGGCGACGCGTGCGTCGGTCATCAGTGTGTCGGCCACGACCGCGCGCACTCCCTGCGCCTCCACCTCGCGCGCGCGCGGCGTCGCCGGAGTCGATCACGAGCGTGCTGCAGAACTCGCGGTACTCACGCGCCACGCCCACGCACGACACGTCGATGCCGAGCGGCCCCATGAGCCGGTCGGCGGGGCCCTTCACCGGGCGCCCTGCGATGATCGGGCTCACACCCACGACGCGGTCGCGCCGGCGCACGAGCACGTCGCGGATGCCGGGCACCGCGAGGATCGGGCCGATGGAGATCACCGGGTTGCTCGGGCAGATCAGGATGGTCTCGGCCGCCTCGAGCGCTGCGAGCACACCCGGACCGGGTTGCGCAGTGTCGGCGCCCGCGAAGTGCACCCGCACCACCGGGGGTTCGCAGCGCTCTTTCACGAACCATTCCTGCATGGCGAGCTCGCGCAGCCCAGCAGGGTCGGAGCCGGGATCGGAGCCGGCACCGGTCACCGTGATTCGCGTGGCGACCCGGTCGTCGGTCATCGGCAGCAGCCGGCTGCGCACGTTCCAGGCTTCGGTGATGCGGGTGGTGGCCTCGGAGAGGGGCACGCCGCCATCGACGAGCTGGGTGCGGAACAGGTGGGTGGCGAGGTCGCGGTCGCCGAGGCGGAACCACGTGGGGGCCCCGTAGCGCTCGATGGCGTCCATGGTGTGGAAGGTCTCGTCGACCAGGCCCCAGCCGGTGTCGGGGTTCTGGGCCCCGGCCAGCGTGTAGGTGACGGAGTCGAGATCGGGGCACACGAGCAGGCCGTGGAAGCGGTCGTCGTCGCCGGTGTTGACGACAGCCGTCACCTCGGCCGGTGGGACGACCTGCACGAGGCCCCGGAGGAAGCGGGCGGCGCCGACGCCACCGGCGAGAGCCGTGATCATGCGGGGGAGCGTACCCGGGCGCACCGTCGGCCCCGCCTGCGGGGCCGCTCGACATGGCGCCGTGCTCCCCGGCCGGCCCCACCGGCAAGGCCGCGCAGCCTGGCGCGCAACCGGGCGCAGGGTCTCCGCTCCGGGCCTCCAGTGCCCCGAACCGGCGGGAGTCCGGGATTACGCTCCATGGCCTGATGAGCGCAGAGGAACCTCCGTCCGGACCCGTTCCCGCGCCCGAGTACCCACCCCTCGACGATGCCGCCCTCCTCGCCGCCGCGGGTGGCGCCCCGGCGCCCGAGCCGCCTCCTGAGCCGCCTCGTGAGCCGCCTCCTGCCGAGCCTGCCGCAGGCGGTGACGCGCTCTCGTGGGAGGACTCCTACGCCGGCGGCGGCACCTCATCGGGAGGCGACTCCGAGGCCGCCCTCCCGTGGACCGAGGACCCTTCCGGGGCGGACCGCACACCCCCCGACCTCGACCCGCCGGCAGAAGTGGACGCGTCAGAGGAGGAGGAGCTCGCCGCGTACCCGCCGGTGGTCGCGCTGCTCGTGACGCGCAACCCGGGGGAGTGGTTCGCGGAGACGCTGCAGTCACTCGCTGCGCAGGACTACGCCGATCTCACCGTGCTGGTCGTCGACTGCTCCTCCGACGAGGACCCGACGGCCCGCGTCGCCGCGGTGTTGCCGCGGGCGTTCGTGCGCCGGGTCGAGACTGGCAAGGGCGGGTTCGCCACCGCGGCCAACGAGGCGCTGGCGATGGTCGAGGGTGCGCCGTTCCTGCTGTTCTGCCACGACGACGTCGCGCTCGACCCGTCGGCCGTCCGCAGCCTGGTGGAGGAGGCGTACCGCTCGAATGCGGCGATCCTCGGACCGAAGCTGGTGAGCGCGGAGAACCTCGAGGTGTTGCTCGAGGTCGGCCGGGCGATCGACCGCTTCGGTGCGCCCTACACCGGCATCGAGCCGGGTGAGGTCGACCAGGAGCAGCACGACGGCGTGCGCGACGTGTTCTACGTCCCCACCGCCACGATGCTCGTGCGCACCGACCTCTTCACGCAGCTCGAGGGCTTCGATCCCGACACGTTCCCCGGCGCGGAGGACCTCGACCTGTGCTGGCGCGCCCGGCTCGCGGGCGCCCGGGTGCTGGTCGTCCCCGACGCACGCGTTGCGCACCACGAGGCCTCGGGCGCACGGGCGCGCGCCGACCGTCCCAACGAGACCGCCATCGTGCACTCGCGCGTGCGCGCCGTGCTCACGTCGTACTCCCTCGGCAAGCTGCTCTGGCTCGTACCGCTGGGTGTGATTGTCAGCTTCTTCGAGTTCTTCGCCAACCTGGTCACTGGCCATCCCCGACGGGCGCGTGCCGCGATCGTCGGTTGGTGGTCGAACCTGTTGCACCTCGGAACGCTGCGCAAGGCACGGAAGCGCGCGCAGAAGAACCGCGCGGTCCACGACTCCGACCTGCGCGAGCTGCAGATCGGCACGATGGCGCGCGTGAGCGCGTGGCTCGCGCACCACCTCCACACCGAGGGCCGCGTGCGTCAGATCGGCGACGCGAGCCGCAACGCGGTCGACTCCGTGTCCGACGGCATGCGCGCGCCGGCCACGGTTGCGTTCCTCGTGTTCCTGGGCCTGGTGTTCCTCGGCTCGCGCGACCTGTTCAGCCACGGTGTGCCCGCGATCGGCACGTTCGGTGACTGGCCGTCGGTCGGCTCCGTGTTCGATGCGTTCGGCTCCGCGTGGCGCTACACCGGCCTCGGTTCCGCGTCGGCGCAGCCCCCGGCGTTCCTGGCGATCGGCGGCCTCGGCACCGTGTTCCTCGGCGCGATCGGTCTCGCCCGGACGCTGTTCGTGGTCCTCGCGCTCCCGATCGGTGCGATCGGCATGTACCGCTTGTCGCGCCGGATCATCGTGTTGCGCGGCCCTGCGTTCGCGGCGGCGATCGCGTACGGCGTGAACCCCGTGGCGCGGAACTCGATCGCGCAAGGTCGCCTCGGACCACTCGTGTTGTTCGCGCTCCTGCCGTTCCTGCTCGTGCGCCTCGTCGGGCTCGCGCAGCGCGACGAGGACGAGACCGAACGACGCAAGGGACGCGTGCTGCGCCTCGCGTTGCTCGCGGCGTTGCTGGCCGCCTTCTACCCGCTCGGTCTCGGCATCTTCCTCGCAGTGGGCGCGCTGATGCTGCTCGCGGTGCCGATCACGTGGGGCGGCCGGGTCGCGCTGCGCGCGTTCGGCATCAGCGTCGCCGCGTCGTTGCTCGCGCTGGTGCTGTTGTTCCCGTGGCCGCTCGCGTACGTCGGCGGCTCGGGCGACGCCGCCGCACTCGGCTTCAACTTCCGCCCCGACCTCACGTTGTCGGAGGTCATGCGCTTCGACAGCGGCCCGGCCACGGCCACCTGGATCATGTGGGGCCTGGTGTTCGCCGCCGCGGTGCCGCTGTTCCTCGCCACCGGCGACCGTCTCGCGTGGGCCGCACGGGGTTGGGTGCTGGCGCTCGCCGGATGGGCGGCGGTGTGGGTGCCGTCCACGTTCTTCCCCGACGTCTCGGTGCCCGCCCCCGAGGCCGGCCTCACCGTCGCCGCGTTGGGCCTCGCACTCGCGCTGGGCATCGGCGTGTCGGTGCTGGTCGGTGGCATGCGCGACATGAAGTTCGGGTGGCGCCAACCGGCCGCGATCCTCGGTGCCGTCGCGGTGCTGCTCCCGATCCTCGGCTTCACCGCCGACGTCGCCGACGGTCGCTGGGGCGCACCGTCGAGCGCGTACACGTCGGATCTCGCCTTCACCAACTCGCTCACCGCTCGCGGCCAGTTCCGCATGCTGTGGCTCGGCGATCCCACGGTGCTGCCGCTCGAGCCCGTCGTGCTCGACGACGGCGTGGGCTACACGCTCACCCGCAACGGCTCGGGGAACGTGCTGCAGCAGTGGCGCGCGCCGGAGCACGACGCCGACCAGGTGCTCGACGACGCGATCGGGCTCGCCGAAGCCGGGCTCACCAACCGCCTCGGCCGCATGCTCGCGCCGATGGGCATCCGCTACGTGGTGCTGCCCAACGGTCAGGGCAAGGACGGTGGCGCGCACGCTCGCGTGCCCGCAGCCATCCGCCGCGCGGTCAACGACCAACTCGATCTCGCGCAGCTGCGCACCGACGCGGGCGTCACCCTCTACGAGAACCTCGCGTACGCGCCGATCCTCTCGGCGGTGCCCGACGGCACCGACGTGCCGACCAACTCGAAGTCGCCGAACCTCGCTGCGCTCGGCACCGACATCTCCGGCGCGACACCCGTGTCCGGCGCCGTCGACCAGAGCGGCACGCTGCTGTGGGGCGAGGCGAACGACGCTGCGTGGGAGGCCACGGTCGGGCGCACGCTGCGCAACACCGACGCCTTCGGTTGGGCAAACGGCTACCCGGTCGCACGCCGTGGCGCGTTGTCGCTCGAGTACACGAACCAGTGGCAACGCTGGGCGTTCCTCGGGGGGATGGCGCTGATCTGGCTGATCGTGCTGCTGCGCTGGCGCACCACGCGCGTTCGGCGCGACCCCGGCGAACGGGCCGCGGCGCGTGAACGCCGCCGGCGCGAACGCGACGACGAACCTTTCAAGGGCGCGGTCGACGACGAGACCTTCTACTGGGAGCGCGTGTGACGCCCACCGGCCCGACTCCCGACAGCCCGATGCCCGACGGCCCGATGCCCGAGCTCGATACGTCGCGCGCCCGTGGTCGGCGCCGCGGTGCGCGCCGGCGCCCGCCGCGCCTGCCGATCCTGCTCGTGGTCGTCGGTGCGGTCGTGGCCGCGGCGGTGTACCAGGGCAACGACACCTCGTCGACCGCGAGCACCACCACCAGCAATGGCGCGTTCGCCGCCGTCGGTGTGCCGCCGAGCGACGCGGTGTCGACGTCGTGGTTCTGCGCCGACGGCACGGCGAACGACGGCGGTCGCGCCGACGAGACGATCCTCGTGGCCAATGTGTCGAAGGCCGAGGTGCGGGCCACCATCACGGTGATGCCTGGGGGCAACGCGCAGCCGGTGTCACGCGAGGTCACGGTCGCGCCCGGCGCCGAGGAGCGGGTGAAGGTCGCCAGCATCCTCGCGACGCCCGAGCCGGGCGTGGTGGTGGAAGCCGTCGGTGGTCGCGCAGTGGTGAGCCACTCGCTCGAGCACGACGGTGACCTCGCGGTGGAGCCGTGCTCGCGCACCACCGCGACCGACTGGTACTTCGCCGCCGGCACCACGGTGAAGGGCTCCGAGCACTACCTCGCGTTGTTCAACCCGTTCGGCGACGACGCCATCGCCGACGTCAGCTTCGTGACCGACACGGGTGTGCAGCAGCCCGACGACCTCCAGGGGCTGGTGATCCCGCGCCGGTCGCGCGTGACCATCGCGGTGCACGATCTCGTCCCGCGCCAGCAGCGCGTCGCGGCCGAGGTGCACCTGCGCGCGGGTCGCATCGTCGCCGAGCGCGATCAGATCTTCGACGGCACCACCCCCGACTCGGGCCCCACGCGGCAAGGGATCGCGGTGTCGCTCGGCGCGACCAGCCCGGCGCGCGAGTGGGTGATCCCCGCGGGTACGAGTGCCGACGGCGGCACGTCGACGGTGTCCGTCGCCAACTTCTCCGCGGTCGACACCGAGGCCGAGGTTGCGATCCTCCTCCCCGATGGGCAGACCTCCGGCCCGCAGTCGGTGAAGGTCGCGTCGCGCCAGGTGGTGAACGTCGACTTCAGCAATCGCGTCCCCGTCGACAGCCCGTATTCCGTGCTCGTGCGGGCCCACAACGCCGAGGGCAACACGGAGCCCGTGGTCGCCGAGGCGTTGTCGTGGTGGCCCGACTCGTCGTCGAGCGCGGGCGTGGCGAGCACCCTCGGCCCCGGCAAGGCGGCCCGTCGTTGGGTGGTGCTCCTCCCCGACGTCGACGCCGACGCCGTGCTCACGGTCGTCAATGCGGGCACGAAGCCGGTCACCGCCGCGTTGCTGCCCGCCGACCAGATCGACCGGGCGGTCGGCCCCACCAGCGAGCCGGAGCGGGCGGTGGCGCCCAGCTCGATCGGCAGCTTCACCGTGCTCAACCTGCGCACGCAGCGCGGTGCGCTCGTGATCACCGCGGACCACCCCGTGTTCGTGGGCCTCACGGTGCTCGGCGCCGCTGGTGCGTCCACCAGCACGGCGTTCCCCGACTACGAGTACGGCGGCTCCTGAGGCACTTCTCCTCGCGATGGGACCAGACGGTCCGGTTCCTTGGGACGGACCGGTTGGGCCCGGCCCTAGGCTCCTGACCGATGGCAGTGCGCATCGGCATCGGGATCGTGATCCTCGCCGCGGTCGGTCTGCTCGCGTGGTGGCTGCAGCGCCGCCCGCCGGCGCCCCCGCCGCGTGACTCGTATCCCGTCCCCAGACAGCTCGACCGCAACGACTTCCCGCGCCCCGACGCGGCCTGGCTCGTCGCGCTCTTCTCGTCGTCGAACTGCGATTCGTGCCAGGGCCTCGGCGAGAAGATGCTCGCGCTCGAGTCGGCCGGCGTCGTGACCACCGAGGTCGAGGCGCACGACCAGGGCGAGATGCACCGCCGCTATGCGATCGCGGCGATCCCCACCACCGTGATCGCCGACGCCGACGGCGTGGTGCGCAAGAGCTTCGTCGGCTCGTTCAGCGCCACCGACCTCTGGGCCGCCGTCGCCGAACTCCGAGACGGTTCCCAAGTCGCCGAGTAGGTCCGGCCGCCGGGACGGAGGAGGCGGAGCCGACGATCGGTGAAAGTCAGTCGACGAAGTCGGTGAGGGACTCGCCCTCGTTGGGCAGCGGCACCGGTGCCTCGGTGCCGTCGGCCTGGGCGACCATCCTCGGCCCGCCGACCTTCTCGCCCATCGCCGCATCGACGAGGGAGGAGACCTCTTCGCCGTCGACGGTCTCGCGCTCGAGCAGCGCCTCGGCCACCGCCACCAACCCGGGCCTGAGCTCGGTGAGGGTGGTGCGGGTGCGGTTCTCCTGATCGCGCAGGATGCGCTCGACCTCTTCGTCGATGACGCGAGCGGTCTCGTCGGAGTAGTCGCGGGTGTGCATCAGGTCCTCGCCGAGGAACACCGCGCCCTCGGAACCCCAGGCCATCGGGCCGATGCGGTCCGACATGCCCCACTCCCGCACCATGCGGCGGGCGATCTCGGTGGCGCGCACGAGGTCGTTCTGCGCACCGGTGGACTTGGTGCCGAACATGATCTCCTCGGCCACGCGCCCACCCATGAACACCGCGAGGGAGTCGCTCAGGTAGTCGCGGTCGTGCGAGTAGCGCTCCTCGATCGGCATCTGCTGGGTCATGCCCAGGGCCATGCCGGTGGGGAGGATGGTGACCTTGTGCACCGGGTCGGCGTGCTCCATCACGTAGGCGATGACCGCGTGGCCGGCCTCGTGATACGCGGTGTGCGCCCGCTCGATCTCGTTCATCACGATCGACGGGCGGCGCAGACCCATGAGCACGCGGTCGCGCGCGTCGTCGAAGTCCTTGCCGTGCACCTCGTTGTCGCCGCGGCGCACGGCGAACAGTGCGGCCTCGTTCACGAGGTTGGCGAGATCCGCGCCGGCCATGCCGGGCGTGCCGCGGGCGACGATGTTCACGTCGACGTCGGGGGAGATCTTCTTGTCCTTGAAGTGGACCTTGAGGATGTCGACCCGCTCGTCCTGGGTGGGCAGCGGCACCATGATCTGGCGGTCGAAGCGACCGGGGCGCAGCAGCGCGGGGTCGAGGACGTCGGGGCGGTTGGTGGCCGCCATCATCACGATGCCCTCGGTGGCCTCGAAGCCGTCCATCTCGGCGAGCATCTGGTTGAGAGTCTGCTCACGCTCGTCGTGACCGCCGCCGAGGCCGGCGCCGCGCTTGCGGCCGATGGAGTCGATCTCGTCGACGAAGATGATCGCGGGCGCCTGCTTGCGGGCGGTCTGGAACAGGTCGCGCACGCGAGCCGCGCCCACACCGACGAACATCTCCATGAAGTCGGAGCCGGTGACCGACACGAACGGCACTCCGGCCTCACCCGCGACCGCTCGGGCGATGAGGGTCTTGCCGGTGCCGGGGGGACCGACGAGCAGCACGCCCTTCGGGATGCGCGCGCCGATCTCCTTGAACTTCCCGGGGTTCTTCAGGAAGTCGACGACCTCCGAGATCTCCTGCTTCACCGGGCCGTACCCGGCCACGTCGTCGAAGGTGGTCTTGGGCTTCTCGGTGTTGTAGACCTTCGCCTTGCTCTTGCCGATGTTCATGACCGCGCCCATCTGGCCCTGCGCGGCGTCGGCTCATGAACACGAACAGGCCGATGATCAGCACGAGCGGCAGCACCCACAGGAGGATGTCGCCGATGATGTTGCTGCCGGAGTCGACGTAGGAGAGGGCGACGTCCTGCTTCTGCAGCTTCGCGACGAGGCTGTCGGGCAGGTTGTCCTTGGGGCCCGAGCTCGTGTACTCGGTGTTGCCCTTGACCGGCTCCTTGAGCTCACCGCTGATGGCGCCGGTCGACTTGTTGAAGTCGACGGTCTTGACGTTCTCGGAGTTCACCTCGTTGACGAACTGCGTGTAGGTGAGGTCGGTCTTCGAGGCGCTGCCGCCCGCGAGGCTCGTGACGAGGAAGGCGGCGGCGACGATCGCGAGCAGCACCCACGGCACCCAGCGCAGCGACGACGAGCTGCCGCCGCCTGCGGTGGGCGGCTTGCGGTCGGTGGGCGGACGTTCCATGGGCGGGCGGCCGTCGTTGCCGCGCGGCATCCCGCCGTTGCCGCCACTCGCCCCGTTGCCGCCGGGGTTCCAACCGGGCGGCGGACCCTGGGGGCGGGAGCCGGGGCTGGTGGTGCCCGGGCTGGAGGGAGGCGCGCCGAACGGCGCCTGCTCGGTCTGCTCGCCCGGGTCGGTGTCGACGCCGGTTTCGAGATCGGTCTGGCGGCGGCTCATGCGGTGGCCGGCTCCTCTGCTTCGACCGCTCCATGCTACGGCCCCGCACCGCCACCCGGGCAGCGCAGTCCTGAGAGCACACTGAACGACCCATCGGACAGGGGGCACAACGCCCGCAGGGTGCCGCGGATTCCGCCGCGGCCACCGGTAACGTCTCCTG
Organism: uncultured Actinomycetes bacterium; assembly: GCA_963720785.1. GTDB lineage: Bacteria > Actinomycetota > Acidimicrobiia > IMCC26256 > DASPTH01 > CAVRGQ01. The sequence goes on along the minus strand of CAVRGQ010000009.1, from coordinate 619,127 downwards.
CGTGCGTAGCTCCCTCGCCCGTGGGGTCCATCCCGCATTCGCCCACGCGCCGGCCCGCCGCTGTGCCCGGCCCGATTGCTCCGCCACCGCCGCGGTCACGCTGGTGTGCGACTACACGGCCCGCACCGTCCTGATGACCGCCGCGGCCGATGTGCCCGAGGTCGACGACCCCGCCCGCTACGACCTCTGCTCGCGGCACGCCGACCGGTTCCGCCCGCCGCACGGCTGGGAGCTCACCGTCGACGTCCGCACCAGCGAGGATTTCGGGCCCCAGGATGTCGGGCCCCACGATGTCGACCTGCACGACGTCGACCCGCGGGACCTCGCTGCCGCACTCGGGTGAGCGAACTCCCGCCGCCCCCTCCGCTCCCGCCGCCGCCTCCGCCTCCACCCGGCGGAGGTCCGGTCGACGGGGCACCCCCGCCGTACCTCGCCCGCCCGCGCATCCGCTGGGGGATCGGCGACGTCGTCATCGCGTTCGTCGTCGGCATCGTCGCCGGCGTGGTGGTCGCGGCACCCTTCCTCGGGTCGTCGTCGGAGTCGGTCACCACTCCGGCCGTCCTGATCGCCTCGATCTTCGGCCAGGACATCGCCATCATCGCCTGGCTGGCGATGGTCGCCCGCCGCAAGGGGATGGGGTCGCTCGGCGCCGACTTCGGTCTCACCTTCCGCCCCGCGCTCGCCCGCGGCATCGGCGAGCTGAAGTGGCTCCTGATCGGCGTCGGGGTGCAGCTCGTCGCGCTGGCGCCCACCGCACTGCTGCAGGAACTCCACGGCGGTGACGCCAAGCAGGACGTCGTGAACACCGCCGCGAAGGCTCGCGGCCTCGAGGTGGTCCTGATGATCGTCGGTGTGGCGCTCCTGGCCCCGCTCACCGAGGAGTTGCTGTTCCGCGGCGCCCTGCTGCGCTCCGTGATGCGGCGGACCACGCCCGAGATCGCGGTGTTCGTCTCGGCCTGCGTGTTCGGCCTGGTGCACGCCATCGGCGACCCGTCCGTGGGCACCCTGATCGCCCTGCCGGCGATCATCGCACTCGGCATCGTCTCGGGCTACCAGGCCGTCAAGACCGGCGACCTCGCCCGCTCCGTCATGCTCCACGTCGGCTTCAACGCCCTGTCGGTGATCCTCCTCTTCACCACCTGAAGGCTGTGACCTGGGTCACACAGGGCCTCAAGGTTCGGGGGACTCCTGCCGATGCCCGACTCGGGTACAGGACTGGGAGGTCCCGAAATGCAGTGTGCACGGTGCTCGAAGCCTGGCATGGTCGAGATTCGCATCCGCGTCGCCGAGCGCGACGTGACGTTCCGGCGCTGTGGTCGGTGTGAGGCGCAGTCGTGGGAGACGGCCGACGGCCCCATCCCGCTGACGCACGTGCTCGACCTCGCCCGCACCCGCTGAGGTTCGCGGGGAGGTCCCCGCACCACACCGGGCGCGAGCGCGTCCCCCGCCGCTCGCGCTCGGGGATCCGCGCTCGTCGGCTGCTCGCTCGTTCCCGCGTCATGCTCGCCGACCACGCGCTGCGCGCGTGTGGTCGCGGCTGGCATGCTGAGGCGATGACGACCTCGCACGGGGTGATCGACGCGCCCCTGGGCGAGGACGACGACGGCACTCCATCCGAAACACCACCCGAAGTGCCGCGCACGCCCGAGGCGCCGCCGGCGGGAGTGGTGGGACCAGCTCGAGTACTGGGTCGGCGTCGCCATCGTGGCGGCATGCGTGGTGTTCGTCTTCACCCAGCTCGCGCCGCGCGAGTTGCTGCGCAACACCACCCTCGCCGGTGGCGACTCCGGCGCGCACGTCTGGTTCCCCGCCTACCTCCGCGACCACCTGCTACCGAACTGGCGGCTCGCGGGTTGGGCCCCCGACTTCTACGCGGGCTTCCCGGCCGGGCAGTTCTACTTCCCGTTGCCGGCGCTGCTGATCGTCCTGCTCGACCTGGTGCTGCCCTACAACGTCGCGTTCAAGCTCGTCACCGGGCTCGGACCGCTGTTGCTGCCGATCGGTGCGTACGTGTTCGCCCGGGGGCTGAAGGCACCGCGACCCACCGCTCCGATGTTCGCCGTGGCGGCGACGGCCTTCTTGTTCTTCAAGGACGGTGGGGACGCGACGCAGACGTTCGACCTGCACATCATGGGCGGCACGCTCGCGAGCACGTTCGCGGGCGAGTACTCGTTCATGATCGCCCTCGCGCTCTCGCTGTTCTTCCTCGGGACACTGGCGCGCGCGCTCGACCGGCGCGGCCCGTTGTGGGTGCCCGCGGTGCTGTTCGCGGCCACGCTCACCAGTCACTTGGTCGTCGCGATCTTCGCGGTGATCGCCGCCGCGGTGATCTGGCTCACCCACCGCCCGGGCCGCAACTTCACCCGCATCGCGGCGATCGGTGTGGTCGGGGTGCTGCTCACTGCGGTGTGGTTCCTGCCCGTTGCCGCGACGCTCAAGTACACGACCGACATGCGCTACGAGCCGATCGGCATCGGTGCCGGACTCCCGTCGTACCTCGACTGGATGTTCATGAGCGAGAACATGCCGTGCTACGTGCTCATCGGCATCGCGGTGCTCGCGGGGATCTGGTACCGCCGGCGCGCCACGCTCACCATCGGCGGCATCTGGCTGGCCACTGGTCTCGTCTTCTACAACTGGGAGGGGCTGCGCGACCTGATCCACAAGGCGCCCGCGTGGAACCTGCGCATGCTGCCGTTCTGGTACCTCATGATGTACCTGCTCGCGGCGGTCGGGGCGGCGGAGGCCATCCGGCTGCTCGCGCTCGGCACCGCGTGGGTGGTGCGCGGCCACGCGGTCGACTCGCCCGTCGAGGGCACCTCCGTTCCCGACGGTCCGGTCGAGGATCCGGCCGAAGGAGTCGTCGACGAACGTGCCGACGATCGCCCCGACGATCACCCCGGCGACCTCGCCGACGTGCACACGGACGACGTCGACCCCCGCGTCGACGAGGCCATCCGACCGCGGGTGCGCGAGAGCGCCGCGCACACGATGACGCGCGCGTCGTCACGATCGCGGTGCTCGCCGCCATCGTCGCCTCGTTCGGGATCTGGCGCATGTACGACAAGCGTGACTTCCTGCCCTACTGGGCGAAGTACAACTACTCGGGCTACGAGGGCGGCACCGACGCCGCGTTCACCAAGAAGTCGTGGCCGGAGTACCGCGCGTTCATGGACACCGCGGACTCCCTGGCACCGGGACGCATGGCGTGGGAGCCGGGCGACGCCATCGGCGCGTACGGCACGCCGCTCGCGCTGATGCTCCTGCCGTACTGGACGGACGGCCGTATCGACTCGATGGAGGGCCTCTACTTCGAGGCGTCGGGTACCACCCCGTACCACTTCATGACGATCGCGACGCTCGCGCAGACACCGTCGAACCCGGTGCGCGGGCTGCCCTACAAGTCGATCGCCGACTTCGACCTCGGGGTGCGCTACCTGCAGCTGATGGGCGTGAAGTACTACGCCGCGTTCACCGACCCGGCGAAGCAGGCCGCGGCGAAGAACTCGTCGCTCACGCTGGTCGCGACCGTGCCCGACCTCGACGGCAAGCCGCCGAGCGGGTGGAACATCTACGAGGTCGCCGACTCGGAGCTGGTCACGCCGCTGAAGTACCGGCCGGTCGTCGTCGACGGCATGGAGGCCGAGGAGAGCTGGAAGTGCGAGGACGGCACCCCGCCGGCCGCGGGTGCCACGAAGATCGAGTTCTCCGCGTGGGAGTGCTCGGCCGTGCCGTGGTTCTCCGATCCCGTCGCGCTCGACCGTCCGCTCACCGACAGCGGCCCCGCCTCGTGGCAGCACTCCACCCCGGCCCAGGCCACGAAGGTCACCAAGGAACCGCTGCCGGAGGTCGACGTCACCAACGTCCACACCACCGACTCGTCGATCTCGTTCGACGTGTCGCGTACCGGCGTGCCCGTGATGGTGAAGACCTCCTACTTCCCGAACTGGCAGGTCGAGGGGGCGAAGGGGCCGTACCGGGCCACGCCCAATTTCATGGTGGTGGTGCCCACGAGCCACCACGTGGAGCTCACCTACGGCACGACCTCGGCCGAGTGGGCCGGTCGGTTCCTGACCCTGGTCGGCTTCGCCGGGCTCGGGGGCCTGGTGTGGTGGGGGATGCGCCGTCGGCGGCGCCCTGCCGGCGTGCCTCCTCGTCGGCGCCCCTTCCGGGGCGCGCCAAATCTGCGCAAAGCGGACGACTGACCGCCAGATCTCGGCGCGTCCGCGGGTAGGCTCGCACTCCCGCTTTCCAGCGGTGAGGACCCGAGGCCAGCTGTGCCCGACTCCGCGCTCGACTCCATCTTCAAGGCCTATGACGTCCGCGGCATCTATCCCGGACGAGATCGACGAGGACATCGCCCGTCGGGTCGGCAACGCCTTCGTGGCGTTCACCGGTGCCGCCCGCGTGCTCGTCGGTCGCGACGCCGCGACCGTCGTCGGAGCCGCTCGTCGCGGCGTTCGTCGAGGGCGCGCTGATCGCCGGCGCCGACGTCATCGACCTCGGCCTCGCCTCCACCGACCTCTGCTACTTCGCCGCGGGCACGCTCGACAGCCCGGCCGCGATGTTCACCGCCAGCCACAACCCGGCGGAGTACAACGGCATCAAGATGTGCCGGGCCGGCGCCGCGCCCATCGGCGAGGAGACCGGTCTCGCCGAGATCAAGGCCATGGTCGCCGCCAACCTCTACGAGCGCGCGGAAGACCCGGGCCGCGCCGAACGCCGCGACATGCTCACCGCGTTCGTGAACCACGTGCACTCGTTCGTCGACGTGAGCGCGCTCCGGCCGCTGCGCGTCGTCGTCGACACCGCGAACGGCGTCGGCGGGCTGATCGTGCCGGCGGTGTTCTCCGGACTGCCGATGAAGGTGTCGGTGCTGTTCGGCGAGCTCGACGGCACCTTCCCGAACCACCCGGCCGACCCCACCAACGTCGACAACCTGCGCGACCTGCAGGCCGCGGTGCTCGAGTCGAAGGCCGACCTCGGTCTCGCCTTCGACGGCGACGCCGACCGCGTCGTGCTCGTCGACGACCAGGCGCAGCCGGTGTCCGGCTCCACCACCACCGCGATCCTCGCCAGCGCGATCCTCAAGCGGAACCCCGGCGAGAAGGTCGTGCACAACCTCATCTGCTCGAAGACGGTGCCGGAGGTCGTGCTCGAGCTCGGCGGCGAGCCGATCCGCAGCCGCGTCGGTCACTCGTTCATCAAGCAGGTCATGGCCGAGACCGGCGCGATCTTCGGCGGCGAGCACTCGGCGCACTACTACTTCCGCGACAACTTCCGCGCCGACTCCGGCATCATCGCCGCGATGCTCGTGCTCGAGCAGCTGTCGCTCGCCGGCGAGCCGCTCTCCGAGCTGCGCAAGCCGTTCGAGCGCTACGCGATGTCGGGCGAGATCAACACCCGCGTCGACGATCCCCTCGCGGTGATCGAGCGCGTCGCCAGCACCTTCGCGGAGGCGTACTCCTCGGCGTCACAGGACCGCCTCGACGGCCTCACGGTCGACCTCGGCGACTGGTGGTTCAACCTGCGCCCGAGCAACACCGAGCCGCTGTTGCGCCTCAACCTCGAAGCCGCCGACCGTGCCGCTTGCGACGCCCGCACCGAAGAGGTGCTCGCCGTCGTCCGCGGCTCGTAGACCGTCCGCTTCCCGACCGCACGCCCCGACCTACCCCACGCACAGGAGTCGAAGATGGCCCTTGATCCCGCTCTGCTCGAGATCCTCGCCTGCCCGGAGGACAAGGGCCCGCTGCTCTACTTCGTCGACGAGCAGTCGCTCTACAACCCGCGCCTCAAGCGCCGCTACGCGGTGCGCGACGACATCCCGATCATGCTGATCGACGAGTCGGAGACGGTGAGCGACGCGGAGGACGAGCGCCTGCTCGCCAAGGCCGCGGCCGACGGCGTGAAGCCCACCTTCGACCCGCAGAGCTGACGTGGCCGTCGACACCCTCGCGTTCGGCGAGGCGCTCTGCACGCTGCCCGAGCAGCTCGCCGCAGCCCACGAGGCCGCGGGCATGATCGACGCCGCGAAGCTGCCGAACGCGGCCGACGTGGACAACATCGTCGTGCTCGGCATGGGTGGCTCGGGCATCTCCGGCAACGTGCTGCAGGCGATGGCCACTGCGTCGGTGCCGGTACCGCTCGTCGTGCTCAAGCAGTACCGCACGCCCGCGTTCGTCGGCCCCCGCACGCTCGTGTTCGCGATGTCGTACTCGGGTGGGACCGAGGAGACGCTCGAGATGACGCGCGGCGCCCTGGCGCAGGGCGCGCGTCTCGTGGCGATCTCGAGTGGCGGTGAGTTGCAGCGCCTCGCCGAGGAGACCGGCTCGCTGCACGTCCCGTGCCCCACCGATGTCCCCATGCCGCGCCTCGGCATCGGCGCGCTCGTCGCGCCGCTGCTCGTGGTGCTGTTCCGCATGGGCATGCTCCCCGAGGCGCACGCGTCGCTGCTGCGCGCCCAGGAGCAGCTCGCGAAGCGTCGGGACCAGTGCAAGCCAGCGGTGGAGGGGATCCGCAACCCGGCCCGCGAGCTGGCCCGCCGGATCGACCGGACCATCCCCATCGTCTACGGCCTCGGTGGTCTCGGCGGCGTCGCGGCGATGCGTTGGAAGCAGTCCGTGAACGAGAACGCCAAGGCGCCGGCGTTCTGGAACGAGTACCCCGAGCTCGACCACAACGAGGTCTGCGGCTGGGGTCAGCACGGCGACGTCACCCGCCAGGTGTTCACGCTGGTGGAGCTGCGCCACGGGATGGAGCACCCCCGCCTCGAGCTGCGCGCCGACGCGACGCGTGAGTTGATCGAGGAAGCGGTCAACCAGGTGCTCACGGTCGAGGCGGAAGGGGAGGGGCGCCTCGCGCAGCTCCTCGACCTCGTGTATCTCGGCGACTGGACGAGCTACTACCTGGCCCTCCAGAACGACGTGGACCCCGGCCCCATCGACGCGATCATGCAGCTCAAGGCCCTCATCGACTGACCGGCGGCGCCGCGCGGCTATCCTGGACCGCTGGTCGGGCCCTTCGGGGCTGTCATCCGGTGATCCGGGCCGACTCCTCCATGTACATCTCTGAAGGAGTCAACCTGTGACGACCACTGTCGATCCGTCCACCGCGCTCGAGTTCAGCGACTTCAAGGTCGCCGATCTCACCCTCGCCGACTTCGGTCGCAAGGAGATCGAGCTCGCCGAGCACGAGATGCCGGGCCTCATGGCGCTGCGCGATCGCTACGGCGTGAGCAAGCCGCTCACCGGCGCGCGCATCACCGGCTCGCTGCACATGACCATCCAGACCGCCGTGCTCATCGAGACGCTCGTCGCCCTCGGCGCCGAGGTGCGCTGGGCGTCCTGCAACATCTTCTCCACCCAGGACCACGCCGCCGCGGCGATCGCCGCCGCCGGCATCCCCGTGTTCGCCTGGAAGGGCGAGACGCTCGAGGAGTACTGGTGGTGCACCGAGCGCGCGCTGGCGTGGCCCGGTGGTGAGGGTCCGAACATGATCCTCGACGACGGTGGCGACGCCACCCTGCTCGTGCACAAGGGCGTGGAGTTCGAGCGTGCGGGCAAGGCTCCCGACCCGTCGACCGCCGACAACGACGAGTACGCGGTGGTGCTCGGTGTGCTCAACCGCACGCTCGGGGAAGACGACCAGCTCTGGCACCGCGTGGCGAACGGCATCCTCGGCGTGACCGAGGAGACCACCACCGGCGTGCACCGGCTGTACCAGATGATGGAGAACGGCTCGCTGCTCTTCCCCGCCATCAACGTGAACGACTCCGTCACGAAGAGCAAGTTCGACAACCTCTACGGCTGTCGTCACTCGCTCGTCGACGGCATCTGCCGCGCCACCGACGTCATGCTCGCCGGCAAGGTCACCGTGGTCTGTGGCTACGGCGACGTCGGCAAGGGCTGTGCGCAGTCGCTGCGCGGCCAGGGCGCCCGCGTCATCGTCACGGAGATCGACCCGATCTGCCGCGCTGCAGGCGGCGATGGAGGGCTACGAGGTCACCACGCTCGACGACGTCGTCGAGACGGCCGACCTGTTCGTCACGACCACGGGCAACATGAACGTGATCACCGTCGAGCACATGGCGAAGATGAAGCACAACGCGATCGTCGGCAACATCGGTCACTTCGACACCGAGATCGACATGGCCGGCCTCGCCAAGTTCGACGGGATCGAGCGCGTCAACATCAAGCCGCAGGTCGACGAGTGGGTGTTCCCCGCCGCGGGCGGCCGTTCGGCACACTCGATCATCGTGCTCGCCGAGGGCCGGCTGCTGAACCTCGGTTGCGCCACCGGCCACCCGAGCTTCGTGATGTCGAACAGCTTCACCAACCAGGTGATGGCGCAGATGGAGCTCTTCGGCCACCAAGACTTCTACGAGCGCAAGGTGTACACGCTGCCGAAGCACCTCGACGAGGAAGTGGCGCGTCTGCACCTCGAGAAGCTCGGCGTGAAGCTCACCACCCTCAGCGAGGACCAGGCCGCGTACCTGGGCATCCCCGTGGAGGGCCCGTTCAAGCCGGAGCACTACCGCTACTAGACGGCGCGCCAGCTCAGGAGCACGTTGCACGGCCGGGCCTCCGGGCCCGGCCGTTGCGCGTGACGAGGCGGACGGCTACTGGCTGAAGAGGAAGATCGAGGCGACGGCCAGCGCGATCATCACTGCCACGAGGAGCACGTCGAAGTGGCGTTCGGTGCGGCCGAGCTTGCTGTCGACGGTGGCCATGGTGGAGCGGGCCCAGCTCATCATCACGTTCATCGGGGGTTCCCTGCCTTGTGGGGTCTGCCCTTGTGGGGGTCTGCCTGTGCGGTGCCACCCGTCCCTCGCAGGATCCGGATCGGCGGAGTCCCGAATTTCCTTGAGGGCTCCGCGGGCATCTTGGCGATTCCTTGGCAGTTCCCTGGCCCGACCGGCCGAACGGTCGCCGGCGTCGCTGTCACACCCCGGCCGTACCGTGCGCGCGTGCTCCAGCTCCTGTTCCCGATCTCGTGTGCGTGCGGCCGCCGCGCCGCCGCGGGGGCGCCGCTGTGCGCGCAGTGCGCGGCCACGGTGCGGCCCGCCGCACCGGCACCTCCGCCGGCCGGGGTCGAGGCCTGGTGGTCGGCGTTCGCCTACGAGGGCCCGGCGCGCGAGGTGGTGGCGCGGGCCAAGTACCGGGGCGTGCGCGCCGGGGTGCCGTGGCTCGCCGCGTCGCTCGCCGGCGTGCTGGTGGCGCGGGCAGGCCCTGCGCTCGCCGCCGTCGACGTCGTCACCTGGGCGCCCACCACCCCCGAACATCGCCGCGCGCGGGGGTTCGATCCCGCCGAGCTGCTCGCCCGGGCGCTGGCCCGCCAACTCGGCGTGCACCCGCGCGGGTTGCTCGCCCGCACGCCCGGGCCCGCCCAAACCGGTCTCCCCGCGGCGGCGCGCCGCACCGGGCCCCGGTTCCACCCGCGTGCGCCCGTCCCGCGCTGCGTGCTCGTGATCGACGACGTCGCCACCACCGGCGCCACCCTCGCCGCCGCGGCCCGGGCCCTGCACGCCGGCGGCGCCCGTCGGGTGCTCGCCGCCACGGCAGCACGTACCCCCGCGCCCGGCTGAGCGGGACGGCCGGCCCGGAAAGAAGCGGGGGAGGGGCGTTTCCTATACTCCGCGGCTCAATCGTCCGGCGCCGAGAGGTAGTGATGGAGATCCTGGTCCGAGGCAAGAACTGCCACGTTTCCCCCGAGCTCAAGGAGACGGCGCAGGAGAAGATCGGGAAGATCACCCGCTTCACCCCCGACGCCACGCGCGTCGAGGTCGACTTCGTCGAGATGAAGAACCCCAGCATCGCGGCGCGTCAGCAGTGCGAGGTCACCGTCCACCTCAAGAAGCAACTCGTGAAGGCGCACGCCAGCGCCGCCGAGCCGGAGGCCGCCCTCGACCTCGTCGTCGACAAGGTCGAGCATCAGGTCTCGAAGATCAAGGACAAGCGGGTCAAGCGTTCGCACCCCCGTGGCCGCCTGCACCACAACGGCCTCGGTGAGGTCATCCCGATCGACGACGCGTTCGACCTCCAGGAGGAGGCGCGCTTCGTGAAGTCGAAGCAGTTCGTCACCACGCCGATGGGTCCCGACGAAGCTGCGGTCCAGATGGACCTGCTCGGCCACGACTTCTACCTGTTCACCAACTCGGAGACTGGCCTCGCCGCAGTTGTCTACCGCCGCAACGACGGCCACCTCGGGCTCATCGAGACTCCGGAAGACTGACCGCTTCCTCCGCTTCCTCGGACTCGGAGTCCCGGGGGAGGAGCATCCCGAGGGCGAGGATCACGGCGAGGCGGGTCTGCACGTTGCCGATCGACGCGTGGCGGGTGACCTCCATGCCGTCGCCGTGCCAGGCCACGAGCATGTGGGCCACGCCCAGGCCGCCCAGCAGGGCGACCATCTGCCACTCGGGTCGTCGCCACCGGCCGGTCGCCACGGCCCCCGCGACGGCGCCCACCGCGGCGATCAGCACCGCCCACCACGGCGGGTACAGGAGCGTGTTCGCCAGTGACACGTCGGTGCGGTCGGGCGCGGCGTAGAACGTCAGGTGGCCCTGGGCGTTGTTGAACGTGCGCTCCGGTCGCTGCAGCGGTTCCCCCACGACGTAGCCGGGGTGTGTGAACAGCCACTCCAGGTACGTGGAGGTGCCGTCGTCGCGCAGCCACCTCGCGAGCGCCGCGAACCGGGGTGCCCCCAGGTTCACGCCGACGAACGGCGCGTTGCCGTCGACCCCCTTCGCGGCCCGGGCCAGGGCACGCAGCGGGCGGGCGTCGGGCATGCCGTGGTCGGCGAACCAGTCGACCCGGTCGACGTACGGGAAGATCCGCGCGGAGTACACGTTCACGATGTTCTGCTGGGTGCGGTTCGCCGACGCCGAGCTGTAGCCCGTGAACAGCACGACCACGGCGAGCAACGCGGCCATCCACGCGGCCCGGACGGACCGCTGCAGGGTGCGCTCGCGGGTGGGGCCGGCTGCACGCCAGGTGTGCCACGCCGCGTACGCACCGAGGGCCAGCGCGAGCATCGCCACCACCCAGATGTCGGTGTCGCGGGTGGCGGCGAACACGAGGGCCACGAACACCAGGGCGGCGGCCCGTCCCCAGTTGGGTCGACGAGCCCACGAGATCCCCGCCGCGAACAGCAGGGCGAGCAGGCTGAGTGACAGGCTCTCCGAGAGCACGGAGCGGTCCCACTGGACGATCGGGGTGGTCACGGCGAAGCCGAGGACGAGCCCGCCGGCCACCAGCTGCGGCCAGCCCCGCCGCGCCAGCAGGCCCACCACCACGGCCAGTGCGCTCCACGCCAGGATCGAGATCGCGGTCTGGACCACCACGAACGACGTGAGCGTGCCGGAGACCTTCCAGAGCAGGGGGGTGACCGGCGGCCGGTACCCGGCCCACAGCGCCCGGCTGGTGAGCGGCTGGGCGGCGCTCTCCTGGTAGCTCAGCGAGTCCTGCCAGACGAGCGGGCCCCCCACGAGGCCCTGCCACAGCTTGTACGCGGCGAAGGTGAGGATGCCTCCCGCCGCGACCACCGGCACGACGAATCGGTCCCGTGCCGGCCCGCTCATGGCCGGCGATCCTACGCACGGGGACCCGCCGGTAAGCTGGAACACCTCATGGGCCTGTTCAACAAGATCCTCCACGCCGGCGAGGGCAAGAAGCTCAAGTCGCTCGAAACGCTTGCTCCCGAGGTCGCGAAGTACGAGGCCGAGATGCAGGCCCGCTCCGACGACGAGCTGCGGGCGCTCACCACGATGTGGCGCGAGCAGCTCGCCAACGTCGGCAGCGACTACGACGCCAAGCAGGCGCACCTCGACGACATCCTCCCCGAGGTGTTCGCCGCGGTGCGCGAGGCAGGCGTGCGCACCCTCGGCCAGCGCCACTTCGACGTCCAGATCATGGGCGGCGCCGCCCTGCACTACGGCTGGGTCGCGGAGATGAAAACCGGCGAGGGCAAGACCCTCGTCGCGACGCTGCCGTCGTACCTCAACGCCCTCACCGGCGACGGCGTGCACCTGGTGACGGTCAACGACTACCTCGCCAAGCGCGACGCCGAGTGGATGGGCAACCTGCACCGGTTCCTCGGTCTCGAGGTCGGCACCGTGCTCCCCGAGATCGACGACTTCGCGATGAAGCGGGCGGCGTACGCGGCCGACATCACCTACGGCACCAACAACGAGTTCGGCTTCGACTACCTGCGCGACAACATGACCGTCTCGCGCGAAGACCAGGTGCAGCACGGTCGCGCGTTCGCGATCGTCGACGAGGTCGACTCCATCCTCATCGACGAGGCCCGCACCCCGCTGATCATCTCCGGCCGGGCCGACGACGCGCAGGACCTGTACACGAAGTTCGCGGGCGTCGTGAAGAACCTGCAGAACGAGCGCGACTACGAGGTCGACGAAGCGAAGCGCACCGTCGTGCCCACCGAGGAAGGCGTGCACCGCGTCGAGCAGGCGCTCGGCGTCGACAACCTCTACGAGCACGTCAACCAGAACTACGTCCACCAACTCCAGGCCGCGCTGCGCGCCAAGGAGCTGTTCAAGCGCGACGTCGACTACGTGGTGGCCGACGGCGAAGTGAAGATCGTCGACGAGTTCACCGGCCGCATCCTCGAGGGCCGGCGGTGGAGCGAGGGCCTGCACCAGGCGGTGGAGGCCAAGGAGCGCGTGAGGATCAAGGAGGAGAACCAGACCCTCGCGACGGTCACGCTGCAGAACTACTTCCGCATGTACGACAAGCTCGCGGGCATGACCGGCACCGCCCACAGCGAGGCCGGCGAGTTCGCTCACACCTACGGCCTCGAGGTCGTCTCCATCCCCACCAACCGCGCACTCGTGCGGCTCGACGAGCCCGACCTCATCTACAAGACGGAGGAGGCCAAGTTCAACGCGGCCGCCGACGACATCGCCGAGCGCAACGCGAACGGGCAGCCGGTGCTGGTCGGCACGATCTCCGTCGAGAAGTCGGAGGTGCTCTCGCGCCTGCTCGAGAAGCGCGGCATCAGGCACGAGGTGCTCAACGCCAAGGCCCACGAGCGCGAGGCGCACATCGTCACCCAGGCCGGGCGCCTCGGCGGGGTCACCGTGGCCACCAACATGGCCGGACGCGGCGTCGACATCCTCCTCGGCGGCAACCCCGAGGGCCTCGCGAACGCGGAGCTGCTCGCGAGCGGCACCACCGTCGAGGAGTCGCCCGAGAAGTACGACGAGCTGCTCGCCCGCTTCAAGGAGGAGTGCGCGGCCGCCGGCGACGAGGTGCGCGCGGTGGGCGGGCTCTACGTGCTCGGCACCGAGCGCCACGAGAGCCGGCGCATCGACAACCAGCTGCGCGGCCGCTCCGGGCGCCAGGGCGACCCGGGCGAGACCCGTTTCTACCTGTCGCTCGAAGACGACCTGATGCGCCTGTTCGCGACCGGTGCGATGAACTGGGTGATGGGCAAGGCCTTCCCCGACGACATGCCGCTCGAGGCGAAGATGGTCACCAAGGCCATCGAGCGCGCGCAGCGCACCGTCGAGGACCGCAACTTCGAGATCCGCAAGGACGTCCTCAAGTACGACGAGGTGATGAACGAGCAGCGCAAGGTCATCTACCGGCGCCGCCAGCAGATCCTCGACGGCGGCGACCTGCGCGAGGAGGCATTCACCGCGATCGACGACGCGATCGAGCGCGCGGTGCTCACGCACTGCCTCGGCGAGTACCCGGAAGACTGGGACCTCGACGAGCTCGAGAAGACGCTCCCCACCGTGTTCCCCACCACCGTCACGCGCGACCAGATGAACGACGCGCTCTCGCGCGACGAGCTGCTCGAGCTCGTCACCGCCGACGCGGTCGCGCAGTACGAGGAGAAGGAGCGCACGATCGGGGAGGAGAACCTCCGCGAGATCGAGCGCCGCGTGATGCTGTCGATGATCGACCAGCACTGGCGCGAGCACCTCTACGAGATGGATTACCTGCGCGAGGGCATCAACCTCCGCGCGATGGGCCAGAAGGACCCGCTCGCCGAGTGGCAGCGTGAGGGCTTCGACATGTTCGAGGCGATGATGGGCCAGATCCAGGACCAGTTCGTCGCCTACGTGTCGCACCTGCAGGTCGCCCAGGTCGAGGAGGCGCCGGCCGCGCCGGTCACGTCGCGGATGCAGTACTCGTCGCCCGACGATGCCGCGCAGGGCGCGGGCGCGCTGCGCGCCACCGCCGCCACCATGACCGCCGACGAACTCGGCGGACAGGGAGGTCTCGGCGGGCTCGACGACGGGCCTGCGCCGATCGACCCGTCGGCCGAGACGATGCAGCCGGTGCGCGTCGAGCAGATGCCCGGACGCAACGAGCCCTGCTACTGCGGCAGCGGCAAGAAGTTCAAGCTCTGCCACGGCCGCTGAACCGCCCCTCTGCCGAGTCCCTCCACCTCTCGAGAGCACCCTTCCCATGCGCGACTTCTCCGACGAAATTGCCGAGCTGCGCCGCCGCGTCGAGGGCGCGCGCGAGTACCTCAAGGTCGACGTCGCGCGCGACGCGGATGACGGAGCTCGAGGAGGAGATGAGCAAGCCGGGCTTCTGGGACGACGCGGATGCCGCGCGCACCGTCACCACCGAGCACGCCCGTTGTCGTGAGGACGTCGAGCTGGTCGACGAGCTCACCGGCACGGTCGACGACCTCGAGACCCTCGCCGAGCTCGCACGCGAAGAGAGCGACGAGTCGATCGAGGGCGAGATCGAGACCAGCGCCGCGGGCGTGGCGCGCGACCTCGACACGCTGGAGCTGCGCGCGCTGTTCACCGGCGAGTACGACGACCGCGACGCGATCTGCACGGTCAACTCCGGCGCCGGCGGCACCGACGCGCAGGACTGGTGCAACATGCTGCTGCGCATGTACCTCCGCTGGGCGGAGCGGCGCGGCTTCTCGTACGAGATCGACGAGCTCGCGCAGGGCACCGAGGCGGGCCTGTCGTCGGCCACCTTCACGATCAAGGGCCGCTACGCGTTCGGCCTGCTCGCCAGCGAGCGCGGCGTCCACCGGCTCATCCGCATCTCGCCGTTCGACGCCAACGCCCGGCGCCAGACCGCGTTCGCGTCGCTCGACGCGGTGCCCGCGCTCGACGAGGAGGAGGAGCCGGAGATCGACGTCACCGAGCTGCGCATCGACACCTACCGGTCGTCGGGCGCCGGCGGCCAGCACGTGAACGTCACCGACTCCGCGGTGCGCATCACCCACCTGCCCACGGGCGTGGTGGTGTCGTGCCAGAACGAGCGCTCCCAGACCCAGAACAAGGCGCGCGCCATGCAGATCCTGGCGGCCCGCCTCGCCGAGCGTCAGCGCCAGGAGCGGGCGGCCGAGTTGGAGTCGCTCTCGGGCGACAAGCGTGATGTCGCGTTCGGCAGTCAGATCCGCACGTACACGCTCCACCCGTACCAATTGGTGAAGGACGAGCGGACCCGCCACGAGACGGGCAACGTGCAGGCCGTGCTCGACGGCGAGATCGACGACTTCATCGAGTCGTACCTCCAGTGGCGCCGGAGCACCGGCGCCTGATCCTCCCGATTTCCTGGGCCGATCCCCGGGCGGAATTGCGCGGAATTCGACGGGGAATTGAACCGCCGGGAGCACGGCCGGGCGGTGCCGGGGGAGACACCATTTCCGAGGGACCCGCTGCTACCTTGACTGCCTACCCATGATCCGTTTCGAGAATGTCTCCAAGGTCTACAAGGGCGACGTGGTCGCACTCCGCGAGGTCTCCGCGGAGGTCCAGAAGGGCGAGTTCGTCTTCCTCGTGGGCCCGTCGGGCTCCGGGAAGTCGACATGGCTGCGCCTGCTGCTGCGCGAGGAGCAGGCCACCTCGGGCCGCATCGTCGTCGCGGGTCGCGACATCTCGCAGCTGAGCCACTGGAAGGTGCCGCAGCTGCGCCGCAACATCGGCTGCGTCTTCCAGGACTTCAAGCTCCTCCCCAACAAGACGGTCTACGAGAACGTCGCGTTCGCGATGGAGGTCATCGGCCGGCCGCGCCACGTGGTGCGCACGCAGGTGCCCCAGGTGCTCGATCTCGTCGGTCTCGCGAAGAAGGCGGGACGGTTCCCGTCGGAGCTGTCCGGTGGTGAGCAGCAGCGTGTCTCCGTGGCGCGCGCGTTCGTCAACCGTCCGCTGATCATCCTCGCCGACGAGCCCACCGGCAACCTCGACCCGGCCACCACCGTCGGCATCATGCGCATCCTCGACCGCATCAACCGCACCGGCACCACCGTCGTCATGGCCACGCACGACCAACGCATCGTCGACGCGATGCGCCGGCGCGTCATCGAGCTCGACCGCGGCACCCTCGTGCGCGACCAGGCGCGCGGCGTCTACGGCGTCGGGGGCTGATCACCCGCCATGTGGACGCGCGTCAGCTACTTCTCGCGCGAGACGCTCGTCTCGCTGCGCCGCAACCTCCTGATGACCATCGCCGGCATCGCCACCGTCACGGTGTCGCTGGCGCTGTTCGGCGGCATCTCGATGCTGTCGAAGTGGGTCGACCACGGCACCGAGAAGATCAAGGGCGGCGTGACCCTCGAGATCTTCATGAAGGTCGACGCCACCCAGCAGCAGATCGCCGACGTCGAGGCCGAGCTCAAGAAGGACCCGAACGTCAAGTCGTACCGCCACCTCACGCAGGAGGACGCGTACGCCGAGTTCAAGCGGATCTTCCGGTCGAAGCCCGACCTGGTGAACAGCATCACCGCCAAGGACCTGCCGGAGTCGTACCGGGTCGCGCCCAAGGAGGGCTCCGTCCCCCTCGACACCCTCACCAACAACCTGCAGAAGCAGTACCGCACGCAGCTGGGGGTCGACAGCGTCGAGACGCCCGGTGAGGCCCTGAAGGGCCTCGTCGACGTCACCGACACGATCAGCACGGTGTTCTTCGTGATCTCCCTGATCCTGCTGGGATCGTCGCTGTTCCTGATCGTGAACACGATCCGTCTGGCCACGTTCGCCCGTCGCCGCGAGATCGAGGTGATGAAGCTCGTGGGCGCGTCGAGCTGGTTCGTGCGCATCCCGTTCATCGCCGAGGGCATGGTGCAGGGCCTCGTGGGCGCGGGTCTGGCGATCCTCGCCGTTCTGTCACTCAGGCACTTCGGGTTCGACCAGGCGTTCAACGACCCGAACAGCTTCTTCAGCGAGTTCTACGTCACCTCGGGTGACACCACCTGGATCGCGATCAAGGTGCTCATCGCGGGCATGGGAATCGGCCTCATCGGGGCCACCATCGGCCTGCGCCGATTCCTCAAGACCTGACGCGGCTCTGCCGACGGCCTGACCACTGAGAGTGGTGGGCATCACCACGTTCCGTTGACGTGTTGTTGATGTTGTCGGTGTTGCTCAAGTTTGGGGTGTGGTCTTACGATTTCATCCCTGTGAACGCGCGACAGCCTCTGGTGGCTCGTCTCCTCGCCGCGGCCGTTGTTGTGGCCGCCGTCCTGTCTCTCGCGACGCGCGCCCTCGAGGTGCCGGCGTCGGCCCAGACCTCCGACAAGCAGCAGGAATTGCAGAAGGCGCTCGACGAGAACGCGGCCTACACCGCGGCCGCGCGCCAGCAACTCGCCGACGCCCAGACCGCGCGCCAGAAACTCGACGGTCAGCTCACCAGTCTCAGCGCGCAGATCGCGGCGGCCACGCAGCGCCTCGCCCAGGCGCAGGCCGACGCCGACAACGCGGGCTTCGTGGTGTTCGTGCTCGGCGAGAAGGCCAAGCAGACGAAAGCGAAGCTCGATGCCGCGCAGGCCGACGTGCGCCGCAGCGCACTCGAGCTCTACACGCGGGGCAGTCCGGGCGCGAACTCGATCACGCTGCTGCACGTCGCCGACGGCTCGGGCGATATCGTGGAGGGCAAGCACTACCTGCAGCGGATCAACGACAAGCGCCAGGGCGACTTCGACCGCGTCGGCAAGCTGCAGGCGAAGCTCGATGCACAGCAGGCCGACGCCACCGCGAAGAAGAAGGCGGCCGACGACGCCCGCGCCGCTGCAGCAGACGAGACCCAGAAGGTCCAGCAGCTCGCCGCGCAGCAGCAGGCCGCGCGTGACGCCGCCGCCGGCGCCGAGGCGCAGGAGAGCGCGGCGGTCGGCACGCTGCGCGCCCAGCAGGACCAGATCGAGGCCGACCTCCAGGCGGAGTCCGACCGGGTCGCCCAACTCGCCCGCGACAGCGGTGGCGGCGCGCCCATGGGCAACGGCACGTTCATCTGGCCGGTGAACGCGAACATCACGAGCGGCTACGGCTACCGCACCGACCCCGTCACCGGCGCGCAGGCGTACCACTCCGGTCTCGACCTCGGCGCTTCCTGCGGCACGCCGATCAAGGCAGCCGGCACCGGTGTGGTCATTGCCGCCGGCTTCAACAGCGGCGGCTACGGCAACATGACGCTGATCAATCACGGCGGCGGCATGTCCACGCTCTACGGCCACCAGTCGTCGATCATCGTCTCGGCGGGCCAGAACGTCTCGCAGGGCCAGGTGATCGGGTACGTGGGGAGCACCGGCAAGTCGACCGGCTGCCACCTGCACTTCGAGGTGCGGGTCAACGGCAACCCCGTCGACCCCCGCGGCTACCTGTAGATCCCGCCCTGGACGCGGTCGTCGGCCGCCACCGTGCACGCCGAGCTCGCGACCTTCGGAAGGCTTCGCTCGCCGCACACGGCGTCGGCCGACGACGTGAGGGGTTCTCCCATCCGCCGCAGGAGCCTCCGCGGTTCCTGCGGGTTGGTGAGGGTTACTTGTTCGGCTGCTTGGTGAGGCGGAGGTACGGCTTCAGCGCGTTCCAGCCGTTCGGGAACTTCGCCTTGGCCTCCTCGTCGGACACCGCAGGAGCGATGATGACGTCGTCGCCGTCGGTCCAGTTCACCGGCGTGGCCACCTGGTAGTTCGCCGTGAGCTGCAGCGAGTCGATGACGCGCAGGAGCTCGTCGATGTTGCGACCCGTGCTCGCGGGGTAGGTGATGGTCAGCTTGACCAACTTGTCGGGCCCGATCACGAACACCGAGCGCACCGTGAGGGTGTCGTTGGCGTTCGGGTGGATCATGTCGTAGAGGTCGGCCACGACACGGTCGGGATCCGCGATGAGGGGGTAGTTGAGCGCGGTGCCCTGCGTCTCCTCGATGTCGCCGATCCAGTCGCGGTGCGACTCGATCGGGTCGACGCTCACACCGATCAGCTTGACGCCGCGCGCGTCGAACTCGCCCTTGCGCCTCGCGAAGGCTCCGAGCTCGGTGGTGCAGACCGGGGTGAAGTCCTTCGGGTGGGAGAACAGCAGGCCCCAGCCGTCGCCGAGGTACTCGTGGAAGTTGACGGTGCCGTCCGTCGTCTCCGCAGTGAAGTTGGGGGCTTCGTCGCCCAGTCGCACCGGCATGGTTCTTCCTCCATGGATTCTCAGGCGTGGATTTCAGCCGTGGATTTCGTGGCGTGGATCTTCGGGAACTTCGGGTTTCCGTCACCATATGTCCCGCGCCCCTCGAAATGCCAGTGAAACGGTCGGGAAATGGCCGGACGATGTGGAGTGCCTCCCGGGCTCCCCGACACCAGCCCCGAGAAATGCCCAGTTCAAGCGGTTGACACGGTGCCGTGGAGCGACGAGTCTGCCCCTTCGGGGCGGCACCGGCGAAGGACTCGGATGGCGGGGCACAACGGATACTCGGGCACGGCGCTGCCCCGGAAACTCGGCATCGCCGCGGGCGCACGCGTGGCCGTGCTGTCGTGCCCCGAGGGCTTCTGCGAGACGCTCGGCCAGCTCCCCGACGACGTCGAACTGCGCACCGAGGCCCGCGGCAACTTCGACGTCATGCTGTTCTTCGTCACCCGCCAGGCCGAGCTGGTCCGGCGCTTCCCGGTGTTCGAGCGCCGGCTCGAACCGGCCGGCGGCCTCTGGATCGCCTGGCCGAAGAAGACGTCGGGCGTGGCGAGCGACCTGTCGTTCGACGCCGTGCAGCGCGTCGGCCTCGACTGCGGCCTCGTCGACAACAAGGTCGCGGCGATCGACGCCACCTGGTCGGGCCTGCGCTTCGTGCGCCGGAAGAGTGATCGCTGAGCAACCTGGCGCGGTAGAACGGTCGCATGTGCGGCAGATTCGTGTCGGTGTCGTCACCCCAGTTGCTCGCCGACCGCTTCGGCATCGACGAGAAGGTGCTCCCCGAGGGCAAGCTCCCCGAGCACGAGGCCGACTACAACGTCACCCCGCGCGCCCAGGTGATGGTGGTGCGCGAGCGGCCGCCACGCGGTGACGACACCGGCGCCGAGCACGCGGCGGCCACGCGGGTGTTGTCGCTGGTGCGCTGGGGACTGGTGCCCTCGTGGGCGAAGGACCTCTCGATGGGCGACCGCATGATCAACGCGCGTGCGGAGTCGGTCACCGAGAAGCCGGCGTTCCGGCGGGCGTTCGCCAAGCGCCGCTGCATCGTCCCGGCCGACGCGTTCTACGAGTGGAAGGTGGGGGAGCGGCCCGAGCGCGAGCTCGATTCTCGGCGCGCGTCGTCCGGACGACGAGCACCCCGTCAGCCGTACTGCATCCGTCGTCGCGACGGTGAGCCGCTCGCGTTCGCCGGGCTGTGGGAGATCTGGCGCAACCCCGAGATCGACGACGCCGACGCGCCCGACGCGTGGGTCCGTTCGTGCACGATCATCACGACGCGCGCCAACGGCGTGCTCGCGCCGATTCACGACCGCATGCCCGTGGTGCTCGACGAGGCGTCGTGGGACGAGTGGCTCGATCCCGCCAACCACGACGTCGCGGCACTCGACGCGCTGCTGGCGCCCGCGCCCGACGGCTGGGTCGAGGCGTACCCGGTCAGCACGCGCGTGAACAGCCCGAAGAACAACGACGCCGACCTCGTCGCGCCGGCCGAGCCCGAGACGCTGCTGTAGCCGTAGGCTCGCGCCATGTCTCACGACCACGCCCCGATGACGCTCGACCGCGACCTCTACCTCGACCACCTCGCGCACGAGTCCGCGGCGCTCGCCGACGCCGCCGCGGCCGCAGGCCCCGATGCGCTGGTGCCGAGCTGCCCGGGCTGGAGTGTCACCGACCTGCTCCGCCACGCCGCGGGCGGGGACACCTGGGCGCGGCTCATCGTGGAGACGGGCAGCCGCGAAGGCGTGCCCCCCGAACTGCCTGCCGACGCGCCCACCGGCGGCGCCTTGGTGGCGCTCTACCGCGAGAGTGCCGACGCGCTCGTGCGTACGCTCACCGACGTCGATCCCACCGCGTCGGTGTGGACGTTCGCGCCGTCGGACCGCACCGCGATGTTCTGGATCCGCCGACGCGCCCACGAGACCACCGTCCACCGCGTCGACGCGCAGGCCGCGGCGGGAACGGCTGCGCCGATCGATCCTGCGTTCGCGTCCGACGGCATCGAGGAGTACCTCACCGTGTTCGCACCGCGCTTCGGCAAGGGGCTCGCCGATCTCGGGGGGTCCATCCACCTGCACTGCACCGATGTCGAGGGCGAGTGGCTCATCGTGGCGAATCCGGACGGCGGTGAGCGCGCCGGAATCGTCGTCACCCGCGAGCACGCGAAGGGCGACGTTGCTGCACGGGGTCGCGCCGAAGACCTGCTGCTGCTCCTCTGGGGCCGTCGTGACGCGTCTGCGCTCGAGCTGTTCGGCGACGACGCGCTCCTGGCGCGCTTCGTCGATGCGGTGAACGTCTAGTCAGGCAGGCGGTGTGACGGGCGCGATCGCTCGGATCGCGTCCCACATGGCGTCGCCCGCACCCATGATCGCGGGCGCCGGCGTGTGCACGCCGTTGGCGCAGTACGCCTCGATGCCGGCGCGGATGCGCGCCGCGTCACCCCACACGTAGAGCTCGTCGATCACCTCGTCGGGGATGACCTCGAGCGCGCGGGCGCGGTCACCCGCTTCCCACGCATCCCACATCGGTTGCAGCGCGGGCCCGCGCCCGAGCCACTCGTGGAACGCCCGGTAGGCGGGCACGGTGAGGTACGCGGCGAGGTTGCGCGCGCCGATGGCCCGCACCTTGTCGAAGTCGTCGTATGGCACCACGAAGATCCGGGCCATGATCTCCTTGCCGCCCACGAGCGGCGCGACCTGGGCGACGTCGTCGGCGGAGAGCCAGTTGAGGATCGCGCCGTCGCCTTCGGCGCCCGCGAGGTCCAACATCCGCGGGCGCAGCGCGGCGACCATCAGCTTCGGCTGCACCTCCGGCGGCGCCAGGAGACGGAAGCCGTCGATGGCGAACGTGTCGTAGCGCTCGGTGACCTTCTCACCGGTGAGCGCACGCCGCACGAAGCGCAGCACGTCGCGAGTGCGGCGGAACGGCTCCTCGAAGGGGATGCCGTTCCACTGCTCCACGATCGCGGGCGACGACGCGCCGAGGCCGAGCACGAAGCCACCGGGCGCGGCGTCGGACATGGTCGCGGCGGTCTGCGCGAGGAGTGCCGGCCCGCGGGTGAACGCGGGGGCGATGGCCACGCCGACGCGCAGCGACGGCTGCCACGCGGCGGCCAGCGCGAGCGGCGTGAAGCCGTCGTGGGCGTTGGCCTCACCGCTCCAGACGTCGGTGAACCCGAGGGCCACCAGCTGCTCGTACGCGGCCCGGTGGTCGGTCAATTTCAGCATGGGCAGGGGGACGGTGATGCCGTGACGGCGGACGGGATCCATGTGCGGAATCTACGAGGTCGGCCGGTAGGCTCACACGACCATGTGTGGCATCGCCGGGTTCTGGGGCCCGCCCGAACCAGTGCTGCTCGCGACGATGACTGCGCGCATCGCCCACCGCGGTCCCGATGGTGAGGGCTTCTTCGAGCACCCCGTCGCCAGCCTGGGGCACCGCCGCCTCGCGGTCATCGACCCCGCGGGTGGCCACCAGCCCGTCGGCACCGACGACGGACTGCTGCAGATCTCCTACAACGGCGAGGTCTACAACTTCCGCGAGCTGCGCGACGAGCTCGTGGCCGCGGGCCACGCCTTCCACACGAACTGCGACACCGAGGTGGTGCTCCACGCCTACGCGGAGTGGGGTACCGACTGCTTCGCCCGCTTCAACGGCATGTGGGCGCTCGCCATCCTGGATCTGCGGAACGAGTCACCCAAACTCGTGCTCGCCCGCGACCACTACGGCATCAAGCCGCTCTACTGGGCGCGCTCGGCGAGCGGTCGGGTGCTGTTCGCCTCCGAGGCCAAGGCCGTGCTCGCCGACCCCGGCCTCGAGGTGGAGCCCGACCGGCAGTGGCTCTACGACTACCTGCTCCACGGGCTCCACGACCACAAGCCGCAGAGCGCGTTCGCCGGGATCCGGTCGCTGCCCGCCGCCACCTGGGCGGTGGTCGACGCCGACGGCGTGCACGAGCAGGTGTACTGGGAGCCGAAGTTGGCGACCGACGCCGCCAACGACCCGGCCGAGTTCCGCGCCCGCTTCGAGAAATCGGTGGAGCGGCGCCTCGTGGCCGACGTCCCTGCGGGCACGTGCCTCTCGGGCGGCATCGACTCGTCGTCGATCGTGGGCATGGCGTCGCAGCTGCTCACTCGTCACGTGCCCGACGCGACGTCGCTCGGCGACCACCTCAAGACCTTCTCGATCGTCTTCGACGGCGACCCGATCGACGAGCGCGAATACATGGAGGCGGTGCTCGACGAGGTCGACGCCGAACCGTTCTTCGCCGAGCCCACCTCCGAGCGCTTCGTCGAGGAGCTCGACCGGATGGTGTGGCACCAGGACGAGCCGATCGTGTCGACCGGCCCGTACGCGCAGTGGTGCGTGATGCGCCTCGCGCAGCCGCAGGTCACGGTGCTGCTCAACGGCCAGGGTGGCGACGAGCTCCTCGCGGGCTATGTGCCCTACCAGTACGTCTACATCCGCGAGCTGCTGCGGAAGCGCAAGTACCGCGCGTTCGTCAACGAGGCGTGGGCGTCGCGCGACGTGCTGAAGCCGCTGATCAAGCGCCGCATCTCCGATCGCCGGCGGTCGCTGCCGATCAAGCCGCTGCTGCAACCCGCGTTCTACGACGACCTCGAGCCGCCCAGGTTCCAGCGGTCGCAGAGCTCGATGAAGGAACGGCTCGTCGCCGACCTGCAGACGTTCTCGCTGCCGTCGCTGCTGCGTTACGAGGACCGCAACTCGATGGCGTACTCCATGGAGTCGCGCCTGCCGTTCCTCGACCAGGAGCTGGTCGACTGGGTGCTGCGACTTCCGCCCGAGGCGATCGTCGACCAGGGCTGGAGCCGGGCCATCCTGCGCGAGGGCCTGCGCGGCGTGCTGATCGAGAAGGTGCGAACCCGGCGTTGGAAGGTCGGCTTCACCACTCCGGAGACGCGCTGGTTGCGCGCCCGGCGTGCCACCGTGCAGGGCCTGTTCCGCTCGCCGCAGTTCTGCTCCCGTCCCTACTGGGATGCCGTCGCGCTCACCGAGGCGTTCGAGCGGTTCTGTGCGGGTGAGGTGGAGCCGTCGCAGATCTTCTGGCGCGCGATCAACACCGAGATCTGGCACCGCGTGTTCTTCGACCACGACGGCAGCTCGCGTCTCGGCGCCACGCCCGACGTGCACTTCACGCGCATCGGCGACGACTGGATGGCGCAACGCAGCGAGGCCGCGGCCGACGCGCTCGCCCGCTTCGCGCCGAACCCGCCGCACCATCTGTTCGCGCAATCGCCCGTCGACGGCAAGGTGTACGCGCGCATCCCGGTGCGCACGCAGCTCTTCCGCACCGGCGACACGCTCGAGGCGGGCCTGCGCGACGCGCTCGCGGAGAAGCTCGGTGACACCTCGAGCGGGCGCGGCCTCCAGGCAGGCGACGTCGTCGCGGTGAGCGAGAAGGCCGTCGCCATCTGCCAGGGCCGCTCGTTCCCCGTCGAAGACGTGCGCGTGCGCCCGCTCGCGCGCATCCTGTCGAAGTTCGTCGGCCGCACCGCGTCGGGCATCGGCCTCGGCATCCCGGCGACCATGGAGCTCGCCATCCGCGAGGTGGGGGCCGGGCGCATCCTCCTCGCCACCGCCGCGTCGGCGGTCACCAAGCCCTTCGGGATCAAGGGCGTGTTCTACCGGGTGGCGGGGCCGGCGGTGCGCGCCATCGACGGCCCCACGAGCGGCACCATCCCGCCCTACGACGGCCACGCCAAGATGGGCCCCGAAGACCCCGAAGGTGTCGCCCGCGATCTCGCAACTGCGCTGGGCGCCGGCGTCGCGGTCATCGACGCCAACGACATCGGCGTGAACATCCTCGGCACGTCACCGGGTGTGGACGCGGCCCTGGTGGAGTCGCTCCTGCGCGACAACCCGCTCGGTCAGGGCGCGCAGCAGACCCCGGTCGCGCTCCTCCGCCCCGTCTGACGACCTTCTCCTCCACGTTGCGTCGTTCGGATCCCCCAGAGGGATGCAGACGACGCAACCTCGCGGGAAAGGTCACTCGTCGAGGCGGGCCATCGCGCGGAAGTCGTCGGTGCTGTTGACGTGCGGGAACGGTTCGTCGGGCGCCGGCACGCCGAGCTTCTCGCAGATCGGTGCCCACCCGTCGCCCGGCTGCCAGTCCACGAGTCGGTCGGCGGGCACCTCGGCCCGTACCGCCGCGTTGTGCGCTTCGTAGGCCGCCTTGGCCTGCGCCTCGTCGCTCCAGTGCCGCGTGAACGTGCGCGTGAACATGGCGTCGACCATGCGCAGCTGGTCGCGGATCATGGCGACCTCGGGATCGTCCTTCGGCGGGAGCGGTCGACGGCTGGCCGCGAAGATCGTCGCGTGCGCGCTCGTCCACCACGTTTCGGCGCTCGACCGCGTGGAGAGCAGTACGAGCGCACCGGGGTTGGCCGCCGCGAGCTCGCGCCAGAACGCGGCAGCCGGCCAGTCGACGGTCGCGTCGTACTCCGCGAGGAAGGCAGACCAGTCGGGAGGCCGTCCCTCCACCGCGGCAGCCCAGACCCCGATGTCGGCGGGACGCCCGAACACCTCGACCATGTGGTAGCAGGGCCGGTCGAGCAGGCGTTCGAGCGCGAGCTTCAGCGAATGGGTACCGGTCCGGCCCAGCCCGGCTCCCACGACCCGCAGTGGCATGGATTCCCTCCGAGTGATGCTCCGCCCAGTCGATAGATTGGCTCCGCTTTCGAGAAAGTAGACGGGGGGACACAGTGAGTGCATCTGAGCCGGCGGGTGAGCGCCGAGGTGGGCGCGGACGCGGCGGCCAGGGGAGTGGCGGCAGTGGCGGCAGCGGTGGGGGTGGCGGCAAGGGACGCGGTCGGGGCGGCCAGGGCGGCGGCAGTGGTGGTGGTCGCGGCCAGGGCGGTGGCGGTCGTGGCGGTCAGGGCGGTCGCCCCAAGGGCAGCAGCAACGACGGCCCGCGCAAGAAGGTCGACCGCAAGATCCAGATCGGCATCGTGGTGCCGCCGGCCGACGTGCTCGACCGCGCGCAGCACACACGCCTCCTGCAGGTCGACGCATCGTCGGAGCCGCTCACCGAGCGGGTGGTCACCCCGTGGCTGGAGCGCACCCCCGACAACACGATCCTCGACGTGCGCGCCCACCGCATCCTCACCCAGCACGGCGCGCCGGCCGAGGGCATCTGGCCCGAGGTGCGCGACCTGCTGAACCCCGAGTTGCGGTCGCGCCCCACGCTGTACGCCGGCGACCTGCCCGACAAGGCGCTCGACCTCGCGCTCGATCGCTTCCTCGCATCCGTCGCGCCGCTGCGCGAATACCAGCGCCTCGGCACGCTGGTGTTCCCGTTCCCGTCGTACTTCACGCCGGGCCCGCGGGCGTTCGACTACCTCGAGTGGCTGCGCGGCCGCAGCGGCGACGTGCCCATCGCGATCGAACTGCGCAACAAGGAGTGGGTCGCGGGCAAGCAGCGCGAGGCCACCATGGAGTTCTTGCGCGAGCACCAGCTCGGATACGTGTGCGTCGACGTGCCGTCGGGTTTCGACAGCTCCTCGCCGCCGCTCAGCGTCGCCACCACCGATACCGCCTACGTGCGCTTCCACGGCAAGAACGCCGACGCGTGGGAGCAGAGTGCCGACTCCGGTGACGACCGCTTCCCGTACGACTACCGCGACGGCGATTTCGAGCCGTGGCCTGCGCGCCTCGAGAAGTTGACGGCCGCGGCGAAGCAGGTGCACGTGATCTTCTCGGGTCGCAACCCCGAGGGCGCGCAGCGCAACGCGCGCCTGCTCGTTCGCGTGCTCACCGGCGACGTGGTCCCCGAGAAGAAGCCCGAGCCGTCACCGAACCGGCCCCGCAAGGGCGGGGGCCGCGGTGGTCCCGGGTACGGCGGAGGGCGCCGTTGACGGGCTGCGGCGGTCGCCGCTGATCGAGGCCGCTAGCCGGCGGTGCCGGTGACGAGCGGGAGGGGCTGGCGGTTGACGATCCCCGATGGCGCCGCGACCACGCGCGGGATCGCGTTCACGCACGGCATCGCGGTGGTGACCGTGCCGTCGAAGTGCTCGCCGGTGGGCTGGATCAGGAACGTGCAGGCCTGGTCGCCCTCGATCTCGATGCGGTAACCGTGCTCCACGGGCCAGTTCGGCGTCATCTTCTCGTCGCCGAGCTTCCACACGAAGCGGCACTGCACCCGCGGCTTGCCGTCGACGAGGCCGGAGATGAAGCCCTTGAACCCGGCGATGCGTCCCTTGCCCACGGTCATGAACCCGAAGTCGAGATCCTCGTCGGCGGTGGCGAACTCCACGTGGAACCCGATGTCGTCGATCTCGATGCCCATCGCGATCGCCATGACGCGGATCTGGTCCTTGAACGACCCGCAGTTGGCCTCGATCATGCCGGGCACCTCGGGGTCGTCGACCTCGCGGTCGATGCTCATCGCCCGGTACATCTGCTCGTTGCGGTACCCGCTCATGTCGAGCGACTCCTGCACCGACACGCAGTCGACGCGCGTGAACATCGCGGTGGCGGCGAGCGCGACCATCGGCGCGTGGCCCGGGTACACACCGCTCGTGTAGAGCGACGACTGCCCCCGCTCGCAGGCGTCGAGGATGCGCTCGTGGGCGTTGTCGGGGTAGCCGATGCCCGAGAGCATGTACATCGTGCTCACGACGTTCACGCCGGCCTCGAGGATGTGCACCACGTGGTCGATGTCGGGGCGGTAGGGCATGTAGCTCACGCAGTCGGGCGCCAAGGCGAGGAGGGCGTCGATGTCGTCGGTGCAGAGCACCCCGACGGGGTCGATGCCCGAGAGCGTGCCCGCGTCCTGGCCCACCTTGTCGGCCGACCAGGCGTAACACCCGACCAGTTCGAGTTCGGGGTGGGCCACGATGCCGCGCACCGCCGCCGTCCCCGTCTTGCCCGTCGTCCACTGCACCACGCGATACGTCATGGACGCACCCTCGCCCAGCAGCCGCGCGGTGTGCAAGTTCGCGGGACTAGGGTCGCGGGACCGGTCGAGCAGCCCTGGAGGATCGCCGTGAAGACCACCCTCGCCTGTCCCTGTGGCCAGATCATCCGTGGTGAGAACGAGGACGACCTCGTGGAGAAGGCCTTCGAGCACCTCCGCGAGAAGCACCCCGACATGGCGGACGACTACCAGCGCGAGCACATCCTCTTCATGGCGTACTGACCGACTCCTCGGGCACCGGTCACCACGATGGACGATCTCGTGTTCGACCTCTCGGAGTTCCCCGTGCACCTGGGCCTCGGCGCGACCGCGGAGCGGTTGGGCCGGTTCACGGGCACGCCCGACTGGTACGAGGCCTACGGAGCCGCCCACGAGGCCGACGGGGCGGAGGGACGCCTGGTGGCCCTGCACACCTTCGAGGAGCCGTGGGACTCGTGGGAGATGCACCCGCTCGGTGAGGAGCTCGTGGCGTGCGTCGCGGGCACGATCACCCTCCACCAGGAGCTGCCCGACGGCGCGGTGCAGGCGGTCGAGCTCGGTCCGGGACAGGCCGTCGTCAACCCGGCGGGCGTCTGGCACACCGCCGACGTCGCCGCCGAGGCCACCGTCTTGTTCGTGACCGCGGGCGCCGGCACCGAGGTGCGGCCCCGATGAGCGCGCACGACGAACTCGCGCAACAGCTCGGCGTCGCGCTCGACCGGGGTGAGCTCGACGTCTGGTACCAGCCGGAGGTCGAGGTCGACGGTCGCCATGTCGTCGCGGTGGAGGCGCTGCTGCGCTGGCACCACCCGTCGGGGGAGCTCTACGAGGCCGGCCGCTTCGTCGGGATCGCGGAGGAGACCGGCCTGATCGTGCCGATCGGCGCGTGGGCGCTGGTACACGCGTGCACCCAGGGCGTCGTGTGGCGCACCCTGCTCGACCGCACCCCGCCCGTCCTGCGCGTGAACGTCTCGGAGCGCGAGGTTGCCTCGCCCGACCTTCTCCGCGTCCTCGACGCCGCGCTCGCCACGGGCATCGACCCGGGTGCGCTGAGCCTCGAGCTCGACGAGAGCGCGCTGCTGCTCGCGACCGCGCCCGGCCCGGTGGGCGACAACCTGCGCGGCATCGAGGAGCGCGGGCTCGCGCTGGTCGTCGACCGATTCGGTCTCGGCGACGGCGATCTCGGTGCGCTCGCCGGGCTGCCGGTGTCGGTGCTCAAGCTCGATCGCGGTGTCGCGGCGCGCATCACCGACGACGAGCCGACGCGCGCCCTCGTCGCCCTGGTCGTCGCCGCGGCCGCCGACGCAGGGGTGGAGGTGATCGCACAGGGCGTCGAAGAACGTGCGCAGGCCGACGCACTGATGGCCCTCGGCGTCACCGCCGCCACCGGCTACCTCTTCTCGGGCGCGGTGCCTGCGGCGAGCATCTCCGAACTGTTGATGGTCACCCGGTGAAGACCGTCCACGAACGTTGATGGGCCCCGATCGCTGATGGCCGCGCGCGTCACCGCGTCGGCGGTGGAGGAAGCCGCTCGCCGCGTCGCCCGCACGCTCGACGACCTGGGTGTGCCCCACGACGGCGCCGACGGGTGCGGCGTCGCCCTGCTGGGCGGCAACAGCCCCGAGTTCCTCGCGGTGTTCCGCGGCGCCACGTGGTCGGGGAGGTACTGCACGTCGATGTCGTGGCGCTGGACGCCCGACGACGTCGCCTACGTCGCGGAGAACTGCGAGGCCCGCGTGTTGTTCGCCGACGCGCGGTGGCCCGAGCTCGCAGCGGCGGCCGCCCCCCGCTTCGCCGACGACGCCCGCTTCGCGATCGGTGGTGATCTGCCGGGGTTCCGGCCCTGGTCCGACGTGGAGGCCGCGCACGTGGAGCCGCGGCGCGCGCCCACCGCGGGCGCGCCGATGCTCTACACGTCGGGCACGACGGGCCGGCCCAAGGGTGTGCGCCGGCCGCTGACCGGTCGCCCCACGCCCACCGACATGGCTGCGGGCGGCGCAGCGATGCTCACCCGGTTCCTCGCCGACCCGCAGCTCGCGAGCGAGGCGCCGCACCTCGTGACCTGCCCGCTCTACCACTCGGGGCCGATGGCCTACTGCGACGGCGCGCTGCTCCTCGGCGCCGACATCGTGCTCATGGACCGCTTCGACCCCGAGGAGTTCCTGCGCCTCGTGGAGCAGCACCGGCCCGCGTCCACGTTCCTCGTGCCCGCGCAGTTCGTGCGCCTCCTGCGTCTTCCCGCCGCGGTGCGCGACCGCTACGACCTGTCGTCATTGCGGCTGATCGTGCACGGGTCCGCGCCGGTGTCGGTCGACGTGAAGCGCGCCATGATCGAGTGGCTCGGCCCGATCCTCTTCGAGTTCTACGGCGGCACCGAGGGCGGCGGCATCGGCATCGACTCGCGCACCTGGCTCACCAAGCCGGGTTCGGTCGGTCGCCCGTTCCGCCCGGAGCTCCAGGTGCAGATCCTCGACGAGGGCGGCGTGCCCGCCGCCGTCGGGCAGGAGGGGCTCGTCTACTTCCGCGAGGACGGGCGTGACGGCTTCACCTACAAGGACGACCCCGAGAAGACCGAGGCGGCGTGGCGCGACGGCGCGTTCACGCTCGGCGACATCGGCTACCTCGACGACGACGGCTTCCTGTTCCTCTGCGACCGGCGCAGCGACGTCATCATCAGCGGTGGGGTGAACATCTACCCCGCGCAGGTCGAGAGCGTGCTGCTCGGCCATCCCGCGGTGGCCGACTGCTGCGTGGTGGGGGTGCCCGACGACGAATGGGGCGAGTCGGTGCGCGCGGTCGTGCAGGCGGGCGATGCCGCCACGTTCGACGCCGGCGCGGTGCTCGCGTTCTGCCGCGAACGGCTCGCGGGGTACCAGGTGCCACGCGCGATCGACGTCGTCGACGAGCTGCCGCGCACCGAGACCGGCAAGCTGGCGCGCCGTTCGGTGCGTGAGCGCTACTGGGAAGGTCGGGCGCGGCGGATCTGAGGGGGCGCTGCTAGTCGGACGGCGGCCAGTCGATCTTCACGCGGGACGCGACGTCGGGATGGCGGATCAGCCAACTGCGCGCGAACGGGCAGTCGGGCCGGATGGCGAGCCCCTCCGCCTCCGCACGGTCCACCGCCGCGGTGACGAGGCGCCCGCCGAGGCCTCGGCCGCCCAACTCGTCGGGCACGCCGGTGTGCACGAGCACCATGACGCCGTCGAGCACGCGGTACACCAGCTCGGCGACGTGCCCGTCGTCCTCGAAGACGAAGCGGTGTTCCGCGGGATGGTCGACGATGTCGGTCATCCGCCGAACGTACCCCGGCTACAGGTTGTAGATGCGCGCCGCGTTGCCCGCGACCATGAGCTCGCGCTCGTCGGCGGGGATGCCGTCCATCTGCCGGTCGACGGCCGCGACCGAGTTGGGCCAGGTGGTGGCCGGGTGCGGGAAGTCGGTCGACCACAGGATGTTCCCGAGACCGATGTCGTGGCGCAGCTTCAGGCCCGCGGCGTCGTCCATGAAGGTGATCGCCATCTGGCGGCGGAAGATCTCGCTCGGCTTGGTGTGGATCGCGGGGATGCTGTAGACCCCGCCCTCGTAGCGCCGGTCCATCGCCTGCAGGTATCCCGGGATCCAGTAGAGGCCCGGCTCCACGAACACGATCTGCAGTTCGGGGAAGCGCTCGAGCGTGCCCGAGAGCAGCCACAGCCCGAGCACCTCGGCGAGCGCGAGGGACGGCAACGACGTGAACACCGCGGCCTGCGGGGTGGGGTCTCGGCGGAACACGTCGAACAGCCAGTTGCGCACCCCGAGGTGGTGGCTGATCGAGATGCCTGTCTCCTCGAGCACCGACCACAGCGGGTCGTACGACTCGTCCCAGTAATCGGGGAGGCCGATCTCGCTCGGGAAGTTGGGCAGGTGCACCGAACGGGCGCCCAGCGTGGCGAGACGCTCCACCTCACGCACCGCGTAGGGCACGTCGATCACCGGCACCTGGTAGGAGACGGCGAGTCGGTCGGGGTCGACCGCCGCGAACTCGGCGAGGTGATCGGTGAACGCGCGGCTGATCGGCTTCCAGTCGCCCTCGACGAGACCGAACGACCGGAAGGCGCTCACCTCGGAGTAGAGGACCTCGGCCCGGACGCCGTCGCGGTCCATCGCCTCGAGACGCGCGTGCGGTTCCTTGTAGCCGGGGTGGGTGTAGGCCTCCATGTCGAAGTCGGCCGACGACATCTGCCGGCCACCCCGCAGCTCCTGGTCGATGGCGGCCTGTGCGGCGATGGCGTCGTCGAACGCCTGGTGCAGGTTCGCGGGGACCCGCTCCCGGATGACGGCCAGGTCGACGGCGACGTGCGAGTCGGCGGAGATGAGGAGTTCGGTCACGGTTCCTCCTGCGGCGTGGGCGTTGCCCGTCGGATCCATACTGATTACTATGTCTCGGCACTGGTTGGCAAGGGGGGAGCAACACATGGCCGGAGTGCTGGAAGGTGTGCGCGTGCTCGACCTGTCGTCGGGGATCGCCGGCCCGGTGACGGGCATGCTCCTCGCCGATCACGGCGCCGACGTCGTGAAGATCGAGCCGCCGGGCGGCGACCCGTGCCGGGGCAACCCCGGCTACGACGTCTGGCTGCGCGGTCGGCGCAGCGCGGTGCTCGACCTGCACGACGCGGACGACCGCGAACTCCTCCTGGAGCTCGTGTGCGGCGCCGACGTGCTGCTCGAGAGCTTCGCTCCGGGAGTCACCCACCGGCTCGGCATCGACTGGGACACGGTGCACGCGGAGAACCCGCGACTCGTGCACTGCTCGATCACCGCGTACGGCGCCACGCTCGTCGATGCGGGACCGCCCGGGGTACGACGCGCTCGTCGCCGCGCGCACCGGTCTGCTCCACGAGCAACGCGCCCACCTCGGTGGGGCGATGGTCCACATGAACCACGAGGAGCCGTATCTCCCCGACCTCGAGATCCCCGAGGGGATGGAGCCGGGGTCACCGCGTGAGGGGCCGATCTTCACCTACACGCCGTGGACGAGCTTCGCGACCGCGTGCAACGCGAGCCTCGGCATCAACGCCGCGTTACTCGCGCGTGAGTCCACCGGTCGCGGCCAGCACGTCGAGACGTCGATGCTGCAAGCCGCGTTCACCCTCACCGCGTCCAAGTGGATCCGGGCGGAGGACAGCAACTCGCGACGGTTCCGCACGTGGGTCTACGACCGCCGCGCCACAAAGGGCATGTTCGAGTGCGCCGACGGCCGCTGGGTGCAGCAGTGGGTGCCGAACCCGGCGTTCGCGATCTCGAGCGCCGACGGCGACACGCTCGAGATCCGGCGTGACGTCGACCGTCAGCGGGACGACCCCGACCGCATCGACAGCGACCTCGAGAACATCATCGTGCTCGCGCACTACTTCCCGCTCATGCAGGAGGCGATGCGGAAGTTCCCCAGTGACGAGTGGACCGCGCTCGCGGCGCGTGCGAACGTGCCGCTGCAGCCGGTGCGCACGCCCGAGGAGGCGTTGGTCGACCCGGCGTTGGCGGCCGAGGGAGCGGTCGTCGACGTGGAGCACCCCGACCACGGCTCGTTGCGGCAGGCGGGCATCCTCTACGGCCTGAGCGAGACGCCGGGCGCGGTGCAGGGGCCAGTACCGCGGGTCGGTGAGCACACTGAGGAGATCCGTCAGCTCGAGTGGCGGGATCCGGAGCCGACGCCCGCCACCGCGCCCGACGCCGCCGCGGAACGGGGGTCGCTGCGGGGGCCGCTCGACGGGATCACCGTGCTCGACCTCGGCTTCGCGGTCGCCGGACCCTTCGGCACCCAACTCCTCGCCGACCTCGGTGCCGACGTGATCAAGGTCAACGCGACCCGTGACCCGTTCTGGCACCAGAACCACATCGCGTACGGCTGCAATCGGGGGAAGCGCAGCATCGGCATCGACCTCAAGACCCCCGAGGGCCTGGCCGTGTTGCACCGGCTGGTGGAGCAGGCCGACGTCGTGCACTCCAACATGCGCCGCGACGCCCTGCGCCGACTGGGGGTCGACGAGGAATCGCTGCGGGAAGTCAACCCCGACCTGGTGTACGTGCACACGCGCGGCTTCGACCGCGGGCCGCGCTCCGACTCGCCGGGCAACGACCAGACCGGGTGCTCGCTCGCGGGCGTCACCTACGAGGACGGCGGCGGTCACGACGGCGGCCGCCCGTTCTGGGGGCTCACCTCGCTCGGCGACACCGGCAACGGGTTCCTCTCCGCCATCGGGTTGATCCAGGCGCTGTACCACCGCACGCGCACCGGGGTCGCGCAGTCGGTCGACACGTCGATCCTCAACGCCGCGCTGCTGTGTGCCACCTACGCGGCGGTGAAGGACGACGGCGCGGCGCTCCCGCGACCGCAGCTCGACCGCATGCAACTCGGACTGTCGGCGCGCTACCGCCTGTACGAGGCGAACGACGGCTGGGTCGTTGTCGCCGCGATCACCGAGGCCGAACAGGCTGCGCTCGCCGGCGTCCTCGGGGTCGACGCCCTGCCGACCGACGACGACCTCGTACCGGTGCTGAGCACGTGGTTCGCGTCGCGCGCCGCGGCCGACGCGTTCGCCACGCTCGACGGCGCCGGGGTGCCCGTCGAGATCTGCGACGGCGACTTCGGCGTGCGCGTGCACGACGACCCGGAGATGCAGGCGCTCGGCCTGGTGGTGCAGCAGCAGCACCCGAAGCTCGGCCGCTACGAGCAGTTCGGCGTCACCATCGACTTCTCCGACACGCCCCAGCACATCTTCGGGCCGCCGCCGGTCGTCGGGCAGCACACGCGCGAGATCATGCGCGAGTACGGCTACGACGACGCCGACGTCGACAAGCTCGTGGAGACGAAGGCGGTGTTCGAGGAGCTCTGGTACGACTGAGCGCGCTCCCTGCGCGGGCCGGCCGTCTCGGCGGTTGGATCCGTGCCGCCGACGGGAAGCCGCGCGGCGTGCTCGTGTGCCTCGCGGGCGGCACCTGCACGACTGCGTACTTCGACCTGCGCGTGCCGGGGCTGCCCGGGTACTCGATGGCCGAACACCTCGCGGCGCGCGGCTTCACCGTGGTGGCGTTCGACCATCTCGGACTCGGTGCGTCCGAGGAGGTCGTCGACCTCTACGCGGTGACGCCGACGGTCGCGGCGCGGGCGCAGGCCGACGCGATCCGGCAGGTCCTCGACCGGTACCACGGCCTGCCGGCGATCGGGGTCGGGCACTCGATGGGCGGGATGCTGCTCACGGTGCTGCAGCACGACCACGTCGTGTTCGACGCCATCGCGGTGCTCGGCCACGGTGGCGACGGCCTCCCCGAGGTGTTGTCCGACGACGAGGCTGCGCTGCGCGTCGACCGCCCGTACCCGGAGGTCGAGGGCGACATCGAGGCGCTGGCGCGCGTGCGCTTCGCGCCCGACTCGCCGGTGCCGAAGAAGCGGCCGACGAAGGGCCCGTTCCTGCTGCCCGACGTGCCCGACGCGGTGCGCGAGGCGTTCGTCGCCCAACAGGTGTCGAACCTGTTCACGTGCGGGCTCACGTCGATGATCCCCGGCGCCACCGACCATCACAAGGCGGGGGTCGACGTGCCGGTGTTCTTCGCGTTCGGCGACCACGATCTCACCGACGACTACGAGGGCGCGCGGGCGAAGTACACGCGCACGCCCGCATCCGAGCTGTTCCTGCTCGCGAACTCCGGGCACTGCCACAACCAGGCGACGACCCGGGTGCAATTGTGGGACGCGCTCGCGAACTGGGCGACGCTCGTCAGCTGACGAACGCGGCCGGCAGCTCGACCTTCCGTGAACGCAGGAACTCGCCGAGGCCCTTCGCCTGCGGGTCGTAGCGCACCGACGACGCCACACCGTCGCCCAGGATCCCGACCACCACGAAGTTCAGCGCGCGCAGGAGCGGCAGCTCGTGGCGTTGCACCTCGAGTGCCGCGGCCTCGGGCCCGAGGAGCCCGCGCGCGCGGCCCGCGGTGAGGAACCCGTGCAGCCAGTCATACACCGCGTCGGCGTCGGCGGTGTCGGTCGCGACCGCCCACACCCCGACGTTCGCGTTCCCGCCCTTGTCTCCCGACCGCGCGCCGCACACCGTCCCGAGCGCCACCCGCACCGTCTCCCCCTCGAACTTGCGTCGCTCACGTGTCCCAGACGCGTGTGTACGACGCGAGGTGGTGATCGGCGCGGTCTTCGGGGGCGGGGGGATGACGACCTCGGTGTGGTCGGGGAGGACGACGGTCTCCTGCACCAGGTCGCGGGGGACGGAGGTGGGGCGGTAGATGCCGAACGCGCTCTCACTCGTGGGCGGGGTGGTGGTGAAGAAGCCGGCGTAGCTCTGCAGCGACAGCTCGGTCACCGCGTTGGAGAAGCGGCGGCCGACGAGCGTCGGATCGCTGCTCTTCACGGTGACCCGCAACTGCGCGGTGGCCTCGGGGTTGCGGTCGGTGTCGGGGTGGTCGGTGCGCAGGAGCTGCACGTCGACGCCGTCGAACTGCTCGCGGCCACCGAGCACGACGAAGAGCTGGTCGGTCGCGTGCGCGACCTTGGCCTCGATGTCGAGACCGGTGAGCACCATCGTCATGGTGTTGCGGTACCCGCCGGGGAGGTTGACCGCGACCTTGAGCGTGTCGGGCGGGGGACTGCCGGTCGTGCCGGAGACGCGCACGCGATCGGGGCCCTCCTGGGTCAGCTCGATGGTGTCGAAGTGCGCGACGACGTCGGGGTTCGCGTAGGCGGGCTCACCGAGCTCGTAGAGGAGCTGCGCGGTGACGGTGCCGGCCGTGACCGCGCCGCCGGTACCCGGTTGCTTGGTGACGACGAACGTGCCGTCGGCCGCGACCTCCGCGATGGGGAAGCCGGGCAGTCCGGGGACGAGCTCGTGGAGGAACGGGTAGTTGCCGCCGGTGGCCTGTGGTCCGCACTCGATCACGTGCCCGGCGGCGAGCGCGCCCGCGAGCGCGTCCCAGTCGTCGGGCGCCCATCCGTGCCACCACACCGCGGGCCCGACGACGAGCGACGCGTCGGTCACCCGCCCGGTGACCACGATGTCGGCGCCCGCGGCCAGCGCCACGGCGATCCCGTGGCCGCCGAGGTAGGCGTTGGCGGTCGCGATCGGCGCGTCGGCGCCGAGCGAACTGCCGTCGAGCCGGTCGATCGAGTCGCGGACGTCGTCGCCCTCGACGACCGCGATGCGCGGCGTGAGCCCCTGCTCGGCGGCGACCGCGAGGAGGCGGTCGCGCAGCCCGCGCGGGTTGAGGCCACCCGCATTGCTGACCACCTTCACGCCGCGGGTGAGGCAGTCACCCATCACGTCGGTCATCTGCCGCACGAAGGTGCCCGCGAACCCCGCGGTGGGGTCCTTCTGCTGCTGCTTCCACAGGATCAACATGGTGAGCTCGGCCAGGTAGTCGCCGGTGATCACGTCGACAGGTTCGGCGCCGTCGAGCATCTCGCGCGCCGCGGTGATGCGGTCCCCGAAGAACCCGGAGACGTTGGCGATGCGGACCGGCCGGGTGGTGCTCACCGGCCGGTCTCGAATTGTCCGGGGCTCCGACCGGCGCCCGCCGGGCCGGCGAAGGCCTGCGCGATCGTCATCCACTGGGTGGCGACCGGGCCCACGACCTGCAACGACGTGTCGGCGACGTGGCGGCGCTGGGTGGCGACGAGGCAGAACTCGACCGCGTCGCCGGTCACGGTGTCGGCGACGCGCGCACCGTTTCCGTCCTCGCCCCACACCCATTCGTCACCGTCGGGGCCGGTGAGCACGACGCGCACCGACGCCTCGGGGACCGGGAGCCGGTGCGTGCGGAACGAGTTGGGCAGCGCGCGCACGCAGATGTGGGCGACCTGGCGCAACGCGGACGTGGGGTCACGCGTCGCGCCGAGCGCGTCGGCGACGTCCTGGCCGTGCGCCCACGTCTCCATGATGCGCGCGGTGAGCGCGGCGGGCGCGCTCATGGAGGGCCCGTACCACGGCACCCGCTCGGACGGGTCGATGGTGAGGAACATCGCCACCATCTGCTCCCGCGCGCGGTGGAACCACGCGAACAGCTCGGCGGGCGGCAGGTCGCGGAACCAGGCGGCGATCTCGTTCGTGTACGCGTCGACGTCGAGCAGCGCGTGCTCGCGTTCGGTGGAGAACCACTCGCCGTCCTGCACCGCGAGGCGCGTGGCGTCGTCGAAGTACGCGAGATGGGAGATCTGGTCGTGCACGCTCCATCCGGGTGCCGGCGTCGGGGTGGCCCAACCGGCGGCATCGAGTGGGAGGAGCAGTGCGTCGAGCGCGGCCGTCTCCGCGTGGAGGTCGGCGGCGAGCGCGGCGAGGTCGACGGCCACGTCAGGCTCCCGTGCTCATCGGCCCGTGCTCATCGGCCCGTGCTCATCGGCCCTGCCAGTTCGGCGCCCGCTTCTCCCGGAAGGCGCGGGGGCCCTCCTGCGCGTCGTCGCTGCGGTACACCGGCTCCCACAGCGCTTCGGCCTGCTCCCACACGCTGGGGGAGCCGACAGCAGCACGGTGCGCTTGGCCGCGGCAACCGACAAGGGCGCGTTCGCGGCGATGCGCCTCGGCCAGTGCCTGGACGCCACCGCGCAGCTCGGCGAGCGGCACCACCTGGTTGACGAGGCCTACGTCGCGCGCCCGCACGGCGTCGATCGGCTCGCCGGTGACCAGGAGCTCCATCGCGACCCGCGGCGGCACGAGCCACGGGAGCGGGGCGGCCCACGGCGTGCCCCGCCCCACCTTCACCTCGGTGATCGCGAACCGCGCGTGATCGGCGGCCACGCACGAGGTCGCACATCTGGGCGAGCAGGAACCCGCCGGCGTA
Source organism: uncultured Actinomycetes bacterium (assembly GCA_963720785.1). Lineage (GTDB taxonomy): Bacteria > Actinomycetota > Acidimicrobiia > IMCC26256 > DASPTH01 > CAVRGQ01. The sequence continues at coordinate 580,017 of CAVRGQ010000009.1, read as the reverse complement.
CGCGACGCCGTTCACCGCGGCGATCGTGACCTTCGGGACGTCGATGTTGCGACCGAAGATCGGCAGGAAGTCGGGGCCGGGAACCTCGAGCGCGGTCGCGGCCATCTCCTTCAGGTCGCCGCCGGCGCAGAACGCCTGGTCGCCCGCGCCGGTGAGCACGAGCACCCGCGCGTCGTCGTCGGCGTTGAAGCGGTGCGTCGCCGCCCACAGACTCCTCGCGCACCGCCAGGCTCAAGGCGTTGCGGGCCTCGGGCCGGTCGATGGTGACCCAGGCCACCGGGCCGTCGAGCTCGTAGGTGACGCTCAGCCGCGGGCTCGCCCTCCGCCGCTTCGTCGAGCACGACGACGAGCACAGCGCCGGTGTCGACCTGGTCGCCCACGGCCACCCGGACCTCCGCCACCGTGCCGTCGTGCGGGCGCGCGCATCGTGTGCTCCATCTTCATCGCCTCGAACGCGACGAGCGGCGTCCCTGCAGTGACCGCCGCGCCGACGACCGCCTCGACCCGCACCACGGTGCCGGGCATCGGCGACACGAGCGAGCCGGGCACCTCCTCGCGCTCGGGGAGGGGGAAGCGCGGTGTCTCGGTGACGGCGCGTCGATCCGAGCGGGCTGTCGACGTACACGTGCGCCGCACCGGTCGTGGGGTCGGCGACGCGCTGCACGGTGCAGCGCACGCGGCGACCGTCGCTCTCCAGTTCGACCGCGTCGGCCGATTGCTCGTACACGACCACGTGCTTCGTCTCGCCATTGACGGTGGCGGACACACCCGCGCGTGAATCCCTGACCGTGACCGTCGTGGTGGCGCCGTCGTCACCGACGAGCTCGCACTGCTTGCGCGACCGGGCCGACGTTGCGCCAGCCCGCGGGGATGCCCGCGGGCAGCGGCGAGCGGTCACGCGCCACCGCCTGCGCCGCGAGGACCGCCGCGACCGCGTGCAACCGCACGGCGTCACCGCCGGGCGACGCAGTCGCCATCGAGATCGCGTCGTGGCGCTCGAGGAAGCCGGTGTCGGTCGCGCCCGGCGAGGAACTCGGGATGGTCGCAGCACCCGCACGAGGAGGTCGCGGTTGGTGATCGGCGCCGTGGAGCTTGCGCGCCGCGCAGCGCTGCGGACAAGCGGCGCGGCGGCTTCGACGCGTGTGGGCGCCCACGCCACCACCTTGGCGAGCATCGCGTCGTAGAACGTGGAGACGACCGAGCCGTCGCCGTACCCGGCGTCGACCCGGACGCCGTCGACCGCGCGGGATCGCGAAGCGGTCGAGCGGGCCGCTCGTGGGCAGGATAGCCCGCGGCGACGTCCTCGGCGTAGAGCCGGGCCTCGATCGCGTGACCGTGCATCGCCGCGCCGAGCACTTCGGCGGGCAGCGGCTCGCCCTGCGCGATGCGCAAGCTGCAGCGCGACGAGGTCGAGGCCGGTGACCAGCTCGGTGACCGGGTGCTCCACCTGCAGGCGCGTGTTCACCTCGAGGAAGACAGAACGGCCCGTCGGCGTCGAGCACGAACTCGACGGTGCCCGCGTTCACGTAGCCCGATCGCCTTGCGCCGCGGCCACCGCGGCGTCGCGCGATCGCGCGCCCGCAGCGCGTCGTCGACGGCGGGAGAGGGCGCCTCTTCGATGATCTTCTGGTGGCGGCGCTGGATCGAGCACTCGCGCTCGAACAGGTGGACGACGTTCGCCGTGCGCGTCGCCGAACACCTGCACCTCGATGTGGCGCGGCTGCTCGACGAAGCGCTCGAGGAACACGGTGCCGTCGCCGAACGCCGCCGCCGCCTCGCGTTGGGCGGAGGCGACCGCGTCGGCGAGCTCGCCGGATGCGTGCACCGACGCGCATGCCGCGGCCGCCGCCACCGAACGCCGCCTTCACCAGCATCGGGTAGCCCGATCGCGTCGCCCGCGGCGCAGCAGGTCGTCGGGGCCATGCCGTCGGTCACCGTCGCGCCCGGCAGCACGGGCACGCCGGCCGTCGCCATGAGCTGCCTTGGCCGCGAGCTTCGAGCCCATGGCCTCGATCGCGGCGACGGGCGGTCCCACGAAGATGAGGCCGGCGTCGGCGCACGCCTGCGCGAACGCCGCTTGCTCCGAGAGGAACCCGTACCCGGGGTGCACCGCGTCGGCGCCGGTGCGGCGCGCCGCGTCGACGAGCAGATCGGCGCGCAGGTAGGTGTCGGCGGGCGCGGTGCCGGGGAGGCGCACCGCTTCGTCGGCCTCGCGCACGAAGCGGCACGTCGGCGTCGGCGTCGGAGAACACGCGCGACGGTCGCGATGCCCAGGTCACGCGCGCGTGCGCATGACGCGCTCCGCGATCTCGCCCCGGTTGGCGACGAGCAGCTTGCGTGATGGCACGCGTCACATCCGGAACACGCCGAAGCCGCGGCGGCCCTCGACGACGTTGGAGTGGACGGCCGAGAGCGCGATGCCGAGCACGGTGCGGGTGTCGCGCGGGTCGATGATGCCGTCGTCGTAGACCTTGCCGCTGTTGAAGAACGCGTGCGACTCGCGCTCGATCTGCTCCTCGATCGCCTGGCGCTGCTCCTCGTCGGCCTCCTCGTCGAACTCGCGCCCGGCCGACGGCCGCCGACTGGCGGGCGACGATCGACATCACGCCCGCGAGCTGCTGTGGGCCCATCACCGCCATCTTCGAGTTCGGCCACGCGAACAGGAAGCGCGGGCCGTACGCGCGCCCGCACATGCCGTAGTTCCCCGCGCCGTACGACGCGCCCATGATCACGGTGAGGTGCGGCACCGTGCTGTTGGTGACCGCGTTGATCATCTTGGCGCCGTCCTTGATGATCCCGGCCTGCTCGTACTCGCGACCGACCATGTAGCCGGTGCTGTTCTGCAGGAACACCAGCGGCGTGTCGATCTGGTTGGCGAGCAGGATGAACTCGGTGGCCTTCTTCGCCTCCTCCATGAACAGCACGCCCTGCGCGTTGGCGAGGATGCCGACGCGGATAGCCGTGGATCGACGCCCAACCGGTGACGAGCGCAGGTGCCGTACGTCGCGGCTTGTACTCGTCGAAGCGCGAGCCGTCGACGACGCGGGCGAGCACCTCGCGCGGATCGAACGGCACGCGCAGGTCGACCGACGCGATGCCGAGCAGCTCGTCGGCATCGTAGCAGGGGCTCGTCGGCAGGCCGGTCGCGGCGCCGGGCCCGAGCTTGCGCCAGTTGAGATCGGCGACGATCTCGCGCCCGATGCGGATGCAGTCGAGCTCGTCGCGTGCGAAGTAGTCGGAGAGCCCGGAGATGCGCGAGTGCATCGCCGCGCCGCCGAGCTCCTCGTCGTCGGACTCCTCACCGGTCGCCATCTTCACGAGCGGCGGCCCGCCGAGGAACACCTTGGCGCCCTGGTCGACGAGCACCGAGTAGTCGCACATGCCGGGCACGTAGGCGCCGCCCGCGGTCGAGTTGCCGAACACCAGCGCGATGGTGGGGATCGCCGATCGCCGACAGCTGGGTGAGGTCGTGGAAGATCTGGCCCGCGGGCACGAAGAGGTCGGCCTGGGTGGGGAGGTCGGCGCCGCCCGACTCCACGAGGTTGATCAGCGGCAGGCGGTTGACCCGGGCGATCTCCAGCGCCCGCAGGTTCTTCTTCAGCGTGTACGGGTTCATCGTCCCGCCGCTGACCGTGGGGTCGTGGGCGATGATCACGCACTCGACGCCCGACACCACACCGATGCCGGTGACGATGCTGGCGCCCACGTGGAAGCGGGTGCCCCAGGCGGCGAGTGGCGAGAGCTCGAGGAAGGGCGCACCGGGATCGAGCAGCAGCTCGATGCGCTCCCGGGCGGTGAGCTTTCCGCGTTGGCGGTGGCGCTCCACGTAGCGGGGCCCGCCGCCACCGCGGGCGAGCGCCAGCTGCTCCTCGTGCTCGGCGAGCAGTCGGAGCAGCCCGGCACGGTTCGCGGGACCGGGAGTCCCCGCACCGCCGGGATCGAGGGTCGACACGAGGACGGCCATGGGCGTATGTTATTCACGAATCACATTGCCGTCCAGTGCCGAGCCCTCGGGGCCCAGGCACGAGCAAGGCACAAAGGAGGTCCTCGTGGACTTCGCCGAGTCGCCCGAGCACCAGATGCTGCGCGAAGCCGTGGCCGGCATCGGCCGGCAGTTCGGCCACGAGTACTACGCCGAGCGGGCGCGCACTGGCGGCAAGCTCGACGAGCTCTGGCATGCGGTCGCCGACCAGGGCTTCCTCGCCGTGCACCTCCCCGAGGTGTGGGGCGGCGGGGGTGGCGGCATCTCGGAGCTCGCGATCGTCTGCGAGGAGTTGGGCGCCCAGGGATGCCCGCTCCTCCTCATGCTGGTGTCGCCCGCCATCAGCGCCGAGGTGATCGCCCAGTTCGGCAACGACGACCAGCGTCGCGAGTGGCTGCCCGGACTCGTCGCCGGCGAGAAGATGGTGTTCGCGATCACCGAGCCCGATGCGGGCTCGAACACGCACAACCTGTCCACGGTGGCAACGCGCGACGGCGACGTGTAGCGGCTCAACGGGCGCAAGACCTACATCTCCGGCGTCGACGAGGCGCAGGCGATCCTCGTGGTCGCGCGCACCGGCACCGACGAGGAGACCGGGCGCGGCCGCCTGTCGATGTTCGTCGTCGACGCCGATGCACCCGGTCTCGAGCGCCAGCTGATCCCCGTCGAGATCCGCTCTCCCGAGAAGCAGTTCCTCCTGTTCTTCGACGACGTGCAGGTGCCGGCCGACCGGCTGCATCGGCGCCGAGGGCGACGGGCTGCGCCAGGTGTTCCAGGGCCTCAACCCCGAGCGCATCCTCGGCGCCGCGCTGTGCAACGGCATCAGTCGCTACGCGCTCCGCCTCGCGGCGGGCTACGCGAACGAGCGCGAGGTGTGGGGAGTGCCGATCGGGCGGCACCAGGGAGTCTCCCACCCGCTCGCGATCGCGAAGATCGAGGTCGAGCTGGCGCGCCTGATGACCCAGAAGGCCGCGTGGCTGCACGACCATGGCGGCGAGGACGAGCAGAACCGGAAGCTCGCGGGCGAAGCCGCGAACATGGCGAAGTACGCCGCGGCCGAGGCCGGGATGCACGCACTCGACGCCGCCATCCAGACCCACGGCGGCAACGGCATGGCCACCGAGTACGGCCTCGCCGACCTCTGGGGCCTCGTCCGGTTGCTGCGCATCGCGCCGGTGAGCCGGGAGATGATCCTCAACTTCGTGGCGCAGCAGTCGCTCGGCCTCCCCAAGTCGTACTGAGCCCGTGACCGCCACCGCCCCCCGGCGCACGACCGCACGTGGGCGCGCGACGCGCGAGGCGTTGCTCGACGCGACCGCCGATCTCGTTGCCGAGCGCGGCTTCCACTCGGTGGGCATCCTCGAGATCGGCGCGGCCGCAGGCGTGTCGGGCAGTGCGCTCTACCGGCATTTCGCCAACAAGCAGGAGCTGCTCGTCGCGCTGTTCGACCGCGTCGTCGACGAGCTCCTCGCCGGCGCGCGCGCGAAGTGACGGAGACGACCGACGACCCGGCGGCCGCGCTCGACGCGCTCGTCGACCGGCACGTGGCTTTCGCGCTGCGGGACCGCTCGATCATCGCGGTGTACGACCAGGAGGCCCACAACCTGCCCGACGCGCACCGCGCGACTGCGGCGCAACCAGCGGGCCTACGCCGACGTGTGGGTCGACACGCTGGTGGCGATCCGCGCCGGCGACGGGGCCGCGCTCGAACGTCGCGCAGCGGAGACCGTGGTGCACGCGGTGTTCGGCCTGCTGAACTCGGTTGCCGATCACGACCCGCGTCTCCCCGACGCCCAGGTGGCGGAGTTGCTCAGCGCGATGGCGCGCGCCGCGTGGCGCGCTGATCCCGGAAGCTTCCCGGTTCGTCGCCAGGAATTCCGTCGGCGTTCCCGCCGCGCGATGGCACGACACCGGGCCCGTCGTATACCCTGGGGGGTATGTGCAGAGCAGCGACGTGCAAGCAGTGTGGCAAGGCGACATGGAAGGGCTGCGGTATGCACGTCGAGCAGGTGCTCGGCGGCGTACCGAAGGCGCAGCGGTGCCGATGCGGTACCGGGGCCACGGTCGCGACCACCGCGGTGCGTGAAGGCGTGCCGAAGCGCAGGTGGTTCGCCCGGAAGGGATGACGCGGCCGAAGCCGCGGCTTGGCCAGCCCCAGCGATGCAGCTCAGCCTGCTGCGGCCATGGCAACGAGCATGCTCATCGCCGACCTCGGGCTCCTGCCCTGCAACTCGTCACTCCACGAACGGCCGCCCGCGGGTGGCCGCGTTTCGCTTCGCTCCGGTTGTGGACGACAGGACCCCGCCCTGTGCTCGACGGGTCGAGCCTACGGACGCCTCGCTCGCGTGTACATCGGCCCGGACCCCAACCGGCCCGATGTCACGTTCGTCCCGGATAGCACGCGCGCGGGGATCCCTCACCACGGGTCGCGCGAACGGCAAGATCGACGGCCATGAGTGAGGCCCCGGAACAGAAGCTGCTGCGGCGCGCGAAGTCGCCCGAGGACGCTGCCGCGCTGGCGCGGTTCGACGCCCGGATGGCGCTGCCCCTGGTGCTGGCGGCGATCCTGCCGCTCGTGCTGATGCCGGGTGAGGACTCCCAGGGCTGGCTCGTCGCCATTGTCGTGATCGCGTCGTGGCTGGTCTTCCTGGTCGACTTCGTCGTGCACTACCAACGGCTCACGAACTACCTGCACACCTGGTGGGGGAAGTTCGACCTCGGTGTCGTCGTCCTCACGGCGCCGTGGTTCCTCTTCGTCGAACCCGGTCACACGAAGTTCGTGATGCTCGTGCGCATCGCCCGCCTGGCCCGCGTCGTGATGGCCACATCGGGGGCGCGTCGGCTGCTCGAGCGGCTGGGGCGGGTGGCGATCGTCGCGGCCATCGTGCTCGTGCTGGGCGCTGCGATCGCCTATCACGCCGAGCACCCGAAGAACCCGGGCTTCGCCACCTTCGGCGACGCGCTGTGGTGGGGCATCGTCACCTTGACCACGGTCGGGTACGGCGACATCGTGCCGAAGACCACTGCCGGCCGGGCCGCGGGCGTGATGATCATGCTGACGGGCATCGCGATCCTCGGTCTGCTTGCCGGGTCGCTCGCCTCCTTCTTCCGGTTGGAGCCGAAGCGCAACGAAGACGGCGACATCATCGGGACCGGCGACCCCGGGATCGACGCGGTCAGCGCAGAGCTCGCGCTCGTGCGCGCCCAGCTCGCACACCTCACGCAGATGATCGGGAAGGCGCTCCCGGGAACCGATGCCCCCGAGGCGCCGGCGAGCGACGCGTCCCTCGACGACGACACGCCAGCCTGATCAGGCTGAACCGGCGTCCTTGTCGGCGCGGCGCTCGGCGTCCCACTCGTCCCAGGCGGTGTCGAGCGCGGCGAGCGCGGCGGGGATCGCGTCCTGCGCCTCGAGGTACTTGCGCAGGCGCGCCCGGCTCACCTTGCCCGGCGGCGGCCAGTACGCATCGCGGCGCGTATCGCGCGCGAGGTCGCCGACCGCGTCGCGCCGCCACTTCTGGCTCTTGAGCCAGTCGAGGAATTCCATGGACCGCTGGCTTCAGACGGCGATCGGCACCGACGAGTAGCCACGCACGGTGCTGGTGTGCAGGCGCACGGCGTCGTCGGCGAGGAACGTCCACTCGGGGTGACGCTTGAGCGTCTCCTCGAGCGCGATGCGCCCCTCCATGCGGGCCAGCGACGCGCCCAGGCAGAAGTGGATGCCGAAGCCGAACGACACGTGGTGGTCGAACTCCCGGCGGATGTCGAACTTCTCCGCCCCGGGGTACTTCCGCTCGTCGCGCCCGGCGGAGCCGGTGAGCAGCAGCACCTTCGATCCCGCGGGCAGGGTCTCGCCGTAGTGCTCGGTCTCGGCCAGCGTCCAGCGGGCCTGCACCGGCGACGGCGCCTCGTAGCGCAGCATCTCCTCCACCGCGTTGGGCAGCAGCGACGCGTCGGCGGCGAGCGCGGCGCGCTCGGTCAGGGTGGCCGTCGAGCAACACCGCGGCCCAGCCGAGGAGGCGGGCGACGGTCTCGCTGCCCGCGCTCACCACGAGGTTGGCGAAGTCGGCGGCCTCGGAGGTGGTGAGGCGGCGGGTCTCACCGTTCTGGGTGATCTCGGCCTTCGCGAGGTCGCTCAGCATGTCGTCGGTGGGATGCGCCCGCCGCTCGTCGATCGAGTTGCTGAAGTACTCGTGCAGCTTGATCTGTGCCGCGAACGACACGTCGTTGATCATGCCGACGCCCGGCTCGATGTGGAACGTCTGGTCGAACCACACGCGCAGCTGCTCGCGCTCCTCGTTCGGGATGCCGAACAGGGAGGCGATGACCATGCCGGGGAGCAGCGCGGAGAAGTCCTCCACGTAGTCGAAGCGGCTCTTGCCGTCGACCGCGTCGAGCAGCTCGTTGCTGACGCGCCGGATCGTGGGTTCGAGGTCCTCCACCCGCTTGGGCGTGAACGCGCGCGACACGAGCGAGCGCATCAGCGTGTGCGTGGGCGGGTCCATGAAGATGATCTGGCCGGTCTCGAACGGGTCGGCCGACATCAGCTCGAGCACGGTGCCGTGCGCGGAGCTGTACGTCTTCGCATCTCGATGGACGGCCTCGACGTCGTCGAAGCGCGACAGTGCCCAGAAGTCGTAGGTGTCGTTGCGGTACAGCGGGGCCTCGTCGCGCATCCGCTTCCAGATCTCGTACGGCTCCGAGTCGATCTCGGTGTCGAACGGGTCCCAGTTGATGTCGGTCATCGTGGTCCTCCTGAGTGCTGGCACCGTATGCGGCGCCAGCGGCGGATCACAACCGTGCGCGGGTGAGCAGTTCGTGGAGGACGGCCGGCGGCAGGTGCTGGCGGGTGATCTCGATCCCGAGGTGGGCGACGGCGTCCTCGATCGCACTCACCAGCGCTGCGGGCGAGCCGATCGCGCCGCCCTCGCCCACGCCGCGGTAGGGAACGGGATCCTCGGTCGCCTGGTGGAGATGGTGGATCTCGATCTCGGGCACCTCCATGGCGGAGGGCACGAGGTAGTCGAGGAAGGTGGTCGCACGCGGCTGCCCGTCGTTGTCGTAGGCCGCGTGTTCGTGGAGCACCGACGCGATGCCCTGGGCGACGCCACCGCGGACCTGACCGTCGACGATCGCCGGGTTGATCGGCGGGCCGCAGTCCTCGACCACGACGTACCGCAGGATGTCGACCTCGCCGGTGTCGGCATCGACCTCGACCATCGCGCAATGCGTCGCCTGCGACCAGGTGCCGTCGGCGGAGAGGAAGCGGCCGAGCACCTCGAGCACCTCGGGGGTCGCGGCCCCGCCGGCGGCGAGCACGTCGAGCGCAATCCCTCGCGACGGCGCGTCGCGGGGCACGACCGCACCGCCGCGCAGCTCGAGGTCTTCCGGGGCGATCTCGAGGCGCGCCGCGGCAAGCTCGAGCATGCGGGTCCGCATGAGCTCGGCGGCATCGAGCACCGCGCCCGACGCCAGCGTCGCGGCGCGGCTGCCGCCGGTGCCCACGAGGTTGAACGGCACGAGGTCGGTGTCGCCCCACACGACGCGGATGCGCGCCATGGGGAGATCGAGCACGTCGGCGGTGAGCTGCGCCAGCGTGGTCTCGTGGCCCTGCCCGTGCGGCTGCTGACTGGTGAACAGCGTGACGCCGCCGTCGGCGTCGAGGCGCAGCCGCGCTTCTTGTGTCGTGCGGGCCACCGCCTGCACCCCCATCGCCCGCAGCAGGCTCGGTGACACCGGCGCCGGCTCCACGTAGGTCGACAACCCGACGCCCACGAGCCGGCCCTCGGCGCGCGCCGCCGCGGCCTGTTCGCGCCAGCCTTCGCGGTCGAGCAGTTTCGTCGTGTACGCGAGGGTCTCGTCGACGCTCACGCCGTGCAGGTCGACACCCAGGCAGCTGCCGTGCTCGCGCTCGGCGGGGAGAGCAGGTTGCGCCGCCGCAGCTCGGCCGGGTCGAGGCCGAGCCGGCGCGCGGCGAGGTCGATGACGCGCTCGCGCAGGAACGTCTCCATCTCCCACGGTCCCCGGTACGGCACGTAGGTCGACTTGTTCGTCGCGACCATCGTGGCGGAGTAGGCGAAGTGCTCCAGGCGGTACGCCGCGGGAAGCAGCGCGCGGACGAGGTTCGAGTAGCCCGCGGCGGGGTAGCCGAGCTGCGGGTAGGCGCCGAGATCGGTCACGAGGTGCACGCGCAGCCCGAGGAGCTGCCCATCGGCGGTGAAGCCGATCTCCACGTCGGCGTACGCCTCGCGCGCGTGGCCGGCGGCCAACAGGTTCTCGGTGCGGGTCTCGTGCCACGCCACCGGCCGTCCGAGCAGCATCGACGCCGCGGCGATGGCGGCGTCCTCGCGGGCGAGGCCGCTCTTCTGGCCGAACGAGCCGCCCACGAACGGGCACACCACGCGCACGTGGTCGGCGTCGAGGCCGAGCGCGCCGGCGAGGAGCATGCGCAGCTGGTTGGGGGACTGGTGCGCACCCGTGAACGTGAGCCGACCGGTCGCGGCGTCGTGGTCGGCCACGCCCGCCCGGCACTCCATGGGCGCCATCGCCACCCGGTGCTGGTCGATCCGCGTGCGCACCACCACCGCGGCCTCGCGCAGCGCACGGTCGGGGTCGCCGACGACGTGGGCCTGCTCGTGCACCACGTTGGTGCCGAGCGCGGGCCACAGCAGGGCCGCGTCCGCGGCGAGCGCCTGCGCGGGCGAGGCGACGGGAGGCCGCGGGTCGTAGTCGATCTCCACCAGTTCCGCCGCGTCCTGCGCGTGCGCGAGGTCGTCGGCGACGACCAGCACGACAGGATCGCCGACGAAGCGCACCGCATCGCTCGCCAGTGCCGTGTGCGCGGGCGCCGACAACTCGGGAAACTCGTGCGGCCGCAACGGCCCGAGTACGGGTGCGAGGTCGGCGTCGGCGAGCACCGCGCGGACGCCGGGCACCGCGCGCGTGGCCGACAGGTCGATGCCGGTGATGCGCGCGTGGGCGAACGGGCTGCGCACGAACACCGCGTGCAGACCGCCGGGGAGCTGCACGTCGGCGGTGAACGTGGCGCGCCCGGTGAGCAACCGTCCGTCCTCGACGCGCGCGACGCGAGCGCCGGTGAGTCTTCCCGTCATGACTCGGCACTCATGATCCGACAACCATGGAGTTGCTCACGAGGCGGTGAAGCGGAGCTCGGTCCACTCGTCGTGGTCGACGAAGCGAGGCGTGACGCGCACGCCGATGGCCGCGGCCTCGGGCGGCTCGACCCGCCCGACCATGCGCACGCCGGCGTCGAGCGCCACGGTCGCGATCGCATACGGGACCTCGCCGGCCATGGCGGGCGTGAGCGGGCGGTGCACGCGGACGAAGGAGTGCACCACGCCGTCGCCGGAGACCTCGACGTCGGTGCCACCCGGTGCGCTGCAGTAGGGGCAGGCGCCGAGCCGGCCGAAGCGGCGGCGACCGCACACCGCGCACTCCTGCACGAGGATCACGCCGCGGCGGAGCCCCGCGAAGAACGGCTCGCTGTCGAGGTCGGTCACTGGACCCGGCAGCGGCGACCCGGCGCCGGGTTCCTGCCCGCCGAGCCCGTCATTTCCGCCGAGCCCGTTCACCGGCCCTCGAAACGCGGCGCGCGCTTCTCCGCGAACGCGGCGAGGCCCTCCGGCGCGTCGTACGAGGTGAGGCAGTACTCCACGTCGGCGGCGAGCTCGACGCCGAGGCCCTCGTCGACGGAGCCTCCTGCGGCCCAGAGCTGGTGCATCACCTGCTTGGCGTTGGCCACCGCGAGCGGGCTCTTCGCCGCGATCCCCGCAACGAGCGCGAGGCCTTCGTCGACGAGCGCGTCGTTGTCGACCACGCGGCTCACCAGCCCCCACTCCGCGGCTTCCTCCGCACCGAGCAGGCGGCCCGACAGCATCAGCTCGGTGGCGCGTGCCCGGCCGACCGCGCGCCACAACAACGTGAGCACACCGCCGCCACCCATCTGCCCGAAGTTCAGGTGGCCGTCGCCGATGCGCGCCGAGCGGGCGGCCAACGCGAAGTCGCAGTTGAGGATCAGCTCCAGCCCACCCGCGACGGCGACGCCGTTGACCAGCGCGATCGCGGGCAACGGCCCGCTGCGGAGCCGGCCGAACACGCGGTGGAGCTCGGCGACGAAGCGGTGGAACGCGCCGCGGTCGCGTTGCAGCGACTGGTAGCCCTTGAGGTCGCCGCCGGCGCTGAAGGCCCGCCCGGCCCCGGTGACGAGGATGGCGCGCACGTCGCCCGTCGTGGCGCGGCGGGTCTCGATCTCGTCGAGCGCGTGATCGAGCGCGCTGATCATCGCCGCATCCATCGGGTTGAGCTCGGCGGGGCGCGACAACGTGACCAGTGCGGCGCAGGCGTGCCCGACCTCGACGGCGTCGACGTCATCGGCGCCCGCCATGACGGGTCGGTACTCGAGGTCGATCGTGCTCAACGGGAGTCCTCCACTCGCACGTCGGCCGCCAACAGGTCGGCGACGATCACGTGCTTCCTGATCTTGCCCGATGCGGTGGCCGGCAGCTCGCCGAGCACCTCGAGCCGCTGCGGCCACTTGTACGTGGCGACCCCCGCGGCCTCGAAGCGCGCGACCACGGTGTCGAGGTCGAGGGTGGCGTCGTCGCGCAGCACCACGCACGCGCAGGTGCGCTCGCCGAGGCGCTCGTCGGGCAGGCCGACCACCGCGGCGCGCTCGACCTCGGGGAAGCCGAGCAGCACGTCTTCGATCTCCCGCGGCGCGATGTTCATGCCGCCGCGGATGAGGATCTCCTTCGTCCGCCCGACCACGGTGAGGTACCCGTCGGCGTCGATGGTCACGGTGTCGCCGCTGCGCACCCACCCGTCGGGGGAGAACACCGCGGCCGTGCGGGCCGGGTCGGCGAAGAAGCCGACGCAGGTGTTGGGCCCGCGCGTGACCAACTCGCCCGGCGTGCCCGGCGGCACCGGGTGGCTGTCGTCGCCGAGCACCTGCAGCTCCACGCCGCTGATCGCGGTGCCGTCGGTGTCGCGCTTCTGCGCCGCGCTGGAATCGGGTCGGTTCCAGGTGCCGACCAGCACCTCGGTGGAGCCGTAGAGGCGCAGCACCCCGATGCCGACGGCCGCGGCCGCGTTGACGAGCCGCGGCGGCACCGGCGCGCCACCGCAGCCGAACCGGGTCAGGTGCGGGACGCTCGTGCCCGTGGCGGTGGCGTGCTCCACGAGGTCCTGCAGGAAGGTCGTCGCCGCCAAGGTGTAGGTGCAGCGTTCCCGGATCACGAGCTCGAGTGCCGTGGCCGCGTCCCATCGGTCCTGCAACACCAGCGGCAGGCCGTGGTACAGCGCGAAGCGCAGGCCGTAGTTGAACCCGGTCGAGTGACCGACCGGCGACGGCATCCACACCACGTCGTTGCCGGTCATCGCGAGGTCCGCACAGGCAGCGCGCACGCTGAAGTTGGTGGTCTGCTCGGTGTGCATGATCGCCTTGGGCTGCGCCTCGGTGCCCGAGGTGAAGATCACCTCCGACACCGCGTCGGCGCGGCCCGGCGCCACCGCGCCCGCCTCACGGCGGAGGAGCGAGGCGAACGACGACTGGCCGGGTGCCGGTTCACCGACCACCACCACGTGGGGAGCGATCGCCGCCGTCGCCGCGACCTGTGCGACGAGCGCACGGTGGTCGTGGTCGCGGTACACGTCGGGGATGACGACGACCGAGGGGCGCGCGGTGTGCCACACGTGCTCGAGCTCGTGGGCCCGGTAGTTCGGCAGCAGCGGGTTCACCACCGCGGCGAGCGAGTTCACCGCGACCGCGGCCACCACCGTCTCGTAGCGGTTCGGCAGTTGCAGCGACACGACGTCACCCTCGGCCACGCCGAGCTCGCGCAGTGCATCCGCGAACGCCGCGGCGTCGCGCGCGAACGTCGCGTACGGGTGGCGCCCCGCGTCGTCGACGACCGCGACGTCGTCACCCCGCGTCGCCGCGTGGTGTGCGACCCGCGCCGCGAGGGTGGAGTCGTCCCACGCCCCCGATGCGACGTACGCGGCGCGCCGCTCGGGAGTGGTGACGACGTCGACGAACTCGGCCATCGGGTGGATCAGGCGAACCCGTAGAGCCGCATCGCGTTGCCCGCGAGGATCGCGTGCCGCTCGTCGGCGGGCACGCCCGACATCGACGACTGGATGACCCGCCACGACGACGGCCAGTCGGCGCTGATGTGCGGGTAGTCGCTCGACCACATGATGCGCTCGACACCGACGTCGTGGCGGTTGCGGATGCCGAACGTGTCGGTCATGTACCCGAAGTGGAAGTGGCGGGCGAGGTACTCGCTCGGCAGCGCCTGCAGGCCGAAGCGCGCGGTCGGCTCGAGCCGCTGGTAGTTGTTGTCGATCTGCTCGCGCACGTAGGGGACCCAGCCGAAGTCGGTCTCGGCGAACACCACGTCGAGCTCGGGGAACCGGTCGAAGACACCCGCGAAGACCAGCTCGATCATCCGGTTGGGGGCGTCGAAGAAGCGGCCGTAGCCCGGGAGCTTCGCCTTGTGGGCCGACGGCATCCGCGCCCCGAGCGACACGTGGATACCCAGTGGGACGCCGCGCTCGGCGAGGCGCCCGAACAATTTGTCGTCCTCGGGGGCGACCTCGAGCGTGCCGTTGGGCCAGCACCCGATCACGATCCCGCGGATGCCGGGACGGTCGATCACCCGCTCGAGCTCGGCGACCGCGCCCTCGGCGCCGCGGTTGGGCAGCATCGCCATGCCCGCGAAGCGCTCGGGCGCGTGCTCGACGTACTCCGACAGCCAGTCGTTGTACGCGCGGATCATCGTCTCGTGGTACTCGACGTCCGTGTTGGCGAAGATGGCCTGCGACAGCCGGGGCGTGGGGTAGAGGACCTCGGCGTCGACGCCGTCGGTGTCCATCTCCTCGATGCGGGCGCGGGGGTCGTGGCCGCCGGCGCGCAGGTCGTCGTGGAACGCCCACCCGCGCTGCTCCGCGGGCGGGAGCCCGGCGCACGCGTTCATGCCGAAGTTGATCGGGTCGGCCACGCCCTCGATGATCCAGGCGTCGCCCTCCTCGAAGCGCTCCATGCGCGGTGCGCGGTCGCGCAGCGCGGCGGGGACCCGCTCGGTCCACAGCGTGGGCGGTTCGTTCACATGGCTGTCGGCGGAGATCAGCCGGTAGCGGCGCATGGATTCCCCCTCGGTCGCGGCTTTGGGTACAAAGACTATAAGGATGGGCGAGGGCGCGCCAGTGCGTCCCGCCGGCAGCTCAGCGGTCGGCGAGGAGGACCATCGCGGAGCCGTCCATCAACGCGCCCGACGTCACCGCCACGACTTCGTGGCGCGGGGCCTGCCGGTCGCCGGCGACGCCCTGCACCTGGCGGGCCGCCTCCACCACGGTGTTCATGCCGTGCAGGTAGCCCTCGGCGAGGAGCCCGCCGTGGGTGTTCACCGGCAGCGGGCCGTCGAGCGCGGTGGCGCCCGAGCGCACGAACGCGCCCGACTCACCCCGCTCGCAGAGCCCGAGCCCCTCCATGCCCATCAGGACGGTGCTGGTGAAGCAGTCGTAGATCTCCGCGATCTGCACGTCGGCGGGCCCGACCCCGGCGCGGCCGAACAACTCGTCGCGGAGGTGTGACGTGTAGTTGCGGGTCATGTCGTCCCACAACAAGTGGTCGCCGATGTCGAGACCGGGACGCGGTCCCGCGCGGTAGCCGCCCGACGCCACGACCGCGGGCGGGTGGCGCAGGTCGCGCGCCGCGTCGAGCGCGCTCACCACCACTGCGCACGCGCCGTCGACCTCGATCGTGCAGTCGGGGGCGCGGTACGGCTCCACCACGTAGGGCATCGCCAGGTAGGCGTCGAGGTCGAGGGGCTCGCGGCGCACCGCCGCGGGGTTGCGCGCCGCGTGGGCGCGTTGGGCGACGGCCACCGCGCCGAGGTCCTCGGGTCCCTGCCCGGTCTCGTGCAGGAACCGCTGGCCCCACATGGCGACGTACATGAGATAGGCGTCGTACCCGATGGGGTAGCGGTACGGCGCGCCGCCGCCGTGGAACTGCATCGTGCCGACGCGCGGTCCGCTGCGCCCGTTCATCGCTCGGAACACGAGCACGTGGCGGGCCTGGCCGGTGGCGATCGCGGCCGCGGCCTGCACGACGAGGTGGCACGGCGACTGGCCACCGAGGTCGAGATCGGTCTGCCAGCGCAGCGCGGGGAGCGCGAGCGACGTGGCCAGCGCGACGGTGGGCACGGAGTCGTGCATCACCATGAAGCTGGCGATGCCGTCGATGTCGGCGGGGGCGAGGCCCGCATCGGCGATCGCCGCGCGTGCGGCTTCGTCGGCGAGGGAGAGGACACTGCGTCCCGAGTCCTTGGTGTAGGCGGTGGCCCCGGTGCCGGTGATCGCGGCGTGGGTCCAGCTCATCGACGGCTCTCGAACAACAGCGCGGAGTCGACCCGCTGCTCGAGGTCGAGCTGCCAACCGTCGCGTTTTGCGTCGCCCGTGTGGGCGCGTGCGGCCCGTTCCGCCGCGACGGCGTCACCCTTCGCGATCGCCGCATGGATCCGCTCGTGCTCGCGCACGCTCGCCTTGCGCGCCGCGAGGTCGGCGTAGGCGCCGAGCGCTCCCGTATCGCGTGCGAGGCGGTCGACGTGGGCGGTCCACAGTGCCTCGAGCACGCCGCACACCACTTCGAGCGCGGCATTGCCGCACGTCGCCACGACGTCGTGGTGGAACTGCCGGGCGAGGCCGGTGTACTTGTCGGCGTCGTCGATGGCGGCGATCGAGGCGTCGATGGTGGCGCGCAGCACCGGCAGCACGGTCGTCGCGCGGTCGGCGCGCCGCGCCGCCGCGGCGACGCACAGTGGTTCGATCGCCGCCATCGCGTCGAGGAGTTCACCGAGGGTGGCGTCGCGTGACTGGAGCAGCATCGCGACCAGCGAGGCCGCGGCCGTCTCGCTCGGGCGGTGCACGACGGCGCCGCCCTGGTTGCCGCGACGGACGGTGATCAGACGCTCCGACTCGAGGATGCGGAGTGCTTCGCGCAACGGCGGTTGGCTGATGCCGAACTCGGCGAGCAGGTCCTCCTGCTTGGGCAGTTCGGCGCCGTCGGGCAGCTCGCCGTCGAGGATGCGCCGGCGCAGCACCCCCGCGACCATCTCGGCGAGCTTGGCCGGGCGGAGGGGCGACGAGTCGGGCGCCATCATGATAGAGATTGTACTGATGACGGCTCCCGGCCCCCGCCTGCGCTGCTCGGTGATCGCGATCACGCCGTTCGCGGCCGACGGTGCGCTCGACGAAGCCGCCGTGCGGGCCCATCTGCTGCGCATGCGCGACGCCGGAGTCGGGGTGTACGTCGGCGGTGGAGGCAGTGGCGAGGGCTTCACGCTCTCCGACGCCGAGATGCGCCGGCTGCTCGAGACCGCGGTGGACGTGCTCGACGGGCAGGTGCGCGCGATGGGCGTGGAGCCGCGTACCGCGGCGCAGATGATCGCGTTCACGCGCGACGCGGCGGCCGCGGGTGTGGAGGCGTGCCAGATCTACTCGCTCGACCCGGGCCACGGGCACCGTCCGACGATGCCCGAGGTGCAGCACTACTTCGACGAGGTGCTCGGCGCGTGCCCGTTGCCCGCGGTGATCTCCACGCACCAGTCGGTGGGCTACCGCGTCCCCGTGCCGATGCTGCGCGACCTCGTGACCCGCCACGAGGGCGTCGTCGGCGTGCACTGCAGCCATGCCGACGTGATGTACCTCGCCGCGCTCGTCGACAGCATCGGCGAGGCGGTCGGCGACCGCGTCCCGATCAGCGTGGGCGGGCCGCTCCAGGCGCTCACTGCCGTCGGCCTCGGTGCCCACGGGTTCCTCAGCTCCGAAGCCAACCTCGCGCCGCAGCTCTGCGCGTCGCTCTGCGCGGCGGTCGACGCCGGCGACCTCACCGCGGCCGCGGCCGCGTTCGGTGTGCTCGCCCGGTTGCACGAGCTGCTCTATGGCAACGGCGGGATCCGCGTCACCAAGGCGGTGCTCGGGCGACTCGGTCTGCCCGGGGGCGCGGTGCGCCCGCCCCAGGACGCGCCTGCCGCCGAGGTGGTCGATGCCGTCCTGGCCCGGCTGCACGACCTCGGGATCCCCGAGATCGAGGGCTGGGCCTGACGGCGGCTTTCGGCTGGGTGACTCCGGGGATACATTCGCGGAACCGGTTACTCCGTTCCGTCCGCGAGGAGTCCCTCCCGAATGAGCGATCGCCATGTCGTGATCAGTGCCGACGGCCATGCCGGCGGCGACATCCTCGACTACCGCCCCTACCTCGAGGAGAAGTGGCTCGACGACTTCGACGCGTGGGCGGCGGCGTGGGAGAACAACTTCGAGGACCTCGAGGGCGACCTCGGCAAGCGCAACTGGGACTCGGCGCGGCGGATGGCCGACCTCGAGGCCGACGGCCAGGCCGCGGAGATCCTCTACCCGAACACCGTCCCGCCCTTCTACCCGAAGACGTCGCTCACCGCGCAGCCGCCGGCGCTCACCGCCGCGGACGCCGAGCGGCGCTGGGCCGGCCTGCGCGCGCACAACCGTTGGCTCGTCGACTTCTGCGCCGACTACCCGGGCCGGCGCGCCGGCGTCGCGCAGATCAACCTGCACGACGTCGAGGGCACCGTCGCCGAGATCCGTTGGGCGAAGGAGCACGGGCTCGCCGGCGGGATCCTGCTGCCGGGCACGCCGCCCGGCTCCGGGCTGCAGCAACTGCACCACTCCTCCTACGAGCCGATCTGGCAGGTGTGCGAGGAACTGCAGGTGCCGGTGAACCACCACACCGGCTCCGCCGCGCCGCCGATGGGTCCCGACCCGGAGGACACGATCACGTTCCTGCTCGAGGTGTCGTGGTACGCGCACCGCGCGTTCTACCAACTCGTCCTCGGCGGCGCGCTCGAACGCCACCCCGAGATGCAGCTCGTGTTCACCGAGCAGGGAACCGCTTGGATCCCCGACGAGCTGCTGCGCCTCGACTACTTCTTCGACCGCATGCGCGGGAACGACGGCACGCGTTCGCAGGAGGCGGTGTGGGGCGCCGAGGTGATGGCCAAGCTCTCGCTGCAGCCGAGCGAGTACTGGGCGCGTCAGTGCCACGTGGGCGCGAGCTTCATCCGCCCGGCCGAGCTCGCGCACCGCTACACCGTCGGCGTCGATCGCATCATGTGGGGCAGCGACTACCCGCACAAGGAGGCGAGCTCGCCGTTCTCGCGTGAGGCCATCGCGCTGTCGTTCGCGGGTGTGCCGCGCGAGGAGACCGCGCAGATGCTCTCCGGGAACGCGGCGAAGCTCTACGGCTTCGACCTCGACTTCCTGCAGCCGATCGCGGATCGCATCGGTCCGCCGCGTCGACGACGTGTTCGCCGGGCTCCCGCCCGGTGCCGTGCCCATCGAGGCCAACAAGTGCCCGGCGTTCGTCGGCTACCAGTTCGCCGCAAGTTGAACCACACCATGGGGGATCACATGCAGCCGGAAGATTTCGCCGACAACGACCCGTACCTCATCATCGCGGCCGACAGTCACGCGGGCCTGCCCACCGAGCAGTACCGGCCCTACCTCGAGCAGAAGTACCACGCGCAGTTCGACGAATTCCTCGCCGAGCACACTGCGATGGTCGAGGCGGCCACCAAGCTCGGCGTGCGCGACGACAAGTACGCGCAGAAGTGGTTCGAGGAGCACGACGACGAGCTCGCGGGCGGCTGGGACGCGGTCAAGCGCGACCAGGCGCTCGACGCCGACGGCGTGGCCGGCGAGGTCGTGTACCCCGACGCCGACGCGGTGGAGAGCCGCACCGCGGTGCCCTTCGGCGCCGGCCTCGGTCTCTCGGGCGACCTCGACCCCGAGCTCGGCCTCGCGGGTGCGAAGGCGCACAACCGCTGGTTGGCCGACCTGTGCTCGGTCAGCCCGGAACGTCGTGTCGGCGCCGCCCTGGTGCCGATCACCGGGCCGATCGACGACACGCTCGCGGAGATCACGTGGGCCAAGGAGCACGGACTGGGCGCAGTGATGATCCCCGCGCGCTGGTGCAACCAGACGCCGTACCACGACGCTCGCTACGACCCGGTGTGGGCCATGTGCGAGGAGTACGAGATGCCGATCGTCACCCACTCGGGCTCCGCGCCGCGTGAGGAGTACGGCGATCTGCTCGGCATCTACGTCACCGAGGTCACGTGGTGGCCGGCGCGCCCGATGTGGTTCATGCTCTGGTCGGGCGTGTTCGAGCGCTACCCGAACCTGAAGTTCTGTGCGACCGAGGGCGGCTGCTGGTGGCTGCCGCAGCTGCTGTGGTTCTGGGACCGGCTCTGGATCGGCAACAACAACAGCTCGGCGAAGCTCGGCGCCAGCGCGTTCGCGGGCAAGGTCGACATGCTCCCGAGCGAGTACATCGACCGCAACGTGTTCACCGGCCTCGCGAACGTGAAGCGGCGTGAGCTCGGGCAGCGCTACGAGATCGGCATCCCGAACATGCTGTGGGGCACCGACTTCCCGCACCCCGAGGGCACCTGGCCGAACACGTTCGCAGCGCTGCAGAGCACCTTCTTCGACATCCCGATCGACGAGACGCGCGTGATGCTCGGCCTGTCGGCGGGCGAGGCGTTCGGCTTCGACATGGAGGCGCTGCGCCCGCTGTCGGAGAAGATCGGCCCGACGCCCACCGACCTCGGCCAGCTCGGCGAGGGGAAGACCGCGCAGGACCTCACCGACCGGTGGGCGCCGGTCAAGGAGGTCGGCCGCCACTGGCTGACGGGCAACGACTTCCCGCTCATCCCGCAGTAGCGCGCAGTAGTGGCGGTGCTCCTCTCGGGTGGCAATCCGCAGATCCCGAAGGGTGACGGCGACGCGCCGGTGCAGGCGTACATCGCCGCGATGCCGGGATGGAAGCGCGCCCTGGGGGAGCGGCTCGACTCGTTGATCACGAGCGCGCTGCCCGACGTGCACAAGGCGGTGAAGTGGAACCAGCCGCTCTACGGCGTCGACGACGGCTGGTTCGTGAGCTACCGCTGCTTCACGAAGTACGTGAAGGTCACGTTCTTCCGCGGCGCGTCACTCGACCCGATGCCGCCGGGTACCTCCAAGCAGCCCGACGTGCGCTCCCTCGACATCCGTGAGGACGACGACGTCGACGAGACGCAGCTCCGCGACTGGATCCGGCAGGCGAGCGCGCTGCCGGGCTCGCACCTCTGAGGTGCGTCAGCCGCCGCCGCCACAGCTCCAGCCCTGGAGCGTGGCCTTCAGGCCGTCGGCGAGCTGTTGCTTCTCGGCTGACGTGAGCTTCGCGCTCGAGTGGAGGCCGAACCAGGTGTAGTAGTTCGGGGGCATCGACCCGTTCTTGATCGTCTCGGCGGCCTCGTTCTCGCCGCGTCCCTTCGTGCACTCGGAGAAGTTGAGCTTGTCGCGCCCTTCCTTCACGTGGTTGGTGATCCACCACGAGACGGGCGCGATGTCCTCCCACCAGTACGTCGCGGTCTCGTTGCTGTGGCAGTCGTAGCAGGCCGCCACCGCGAGCTGGCGGGTGCGCGGGCTGTCCCAGGTCGGCTCCTGGGCCGCGGCCGGGTTGTCGACCCGGTACGGCACGAGCTGGATCAGCCCGAACAGCACCACCACCACGCCGATGACGATCAGCAGGATCTTCCGGGCGCGACGCTTCCGGCGCGGCGGCGTCTCCTCGTTGGGTGCGGATCCGGTCACGTCGAGGTTCTGCCCATCTGCCATGCGCCCACGATGACGCGTTCGTCCCATGTTGCCCAGGGTCATCGGTCCTCGAATCCCGAGGTGAGGCGTATTTGCCCCTGCTGACGCCGTCGCTGTGGCGCGTCGCGAGGCACAGCACGCTGGGGTGTCGGGGCGGGAACGCTCCAGAGAGGACCACCCTGACTCGTCGGGCGTCGGTCGCCGGAGAACGATGGATCAGGGGCTGGGGATCGATCGACATCGCCACCAGCGCGGAGCGCGTCGAGGAGCTCGGACAGGTCAAACTGGGTGAGGGTCACCGCGGGTCTCCTTCTGCATGATCTTTGGTCGGATCACACAGAGGTTCACACGGTGGCCCACCTCACTGGTGGACCTCAGGATTTACACCACTCCAGGGGGCACGGCCTCTCGGCGGCATGTTCGAGTGGACGAAGAAGCAGGACGTCGGCTCCCGGAGGCGGCACGCGCGGCACTGGAGCACACGGAGCGTTTCGCAACGTCGCTCATCGGGCTCCCCGAACATGCGGCGCTCGAGGCGGCGCGGGCGCAAGGCATCCAAACGCGGATCGCCGGCCGAGACGGTTCGGCGTTCCCGCTTCGGTCTGACCTTCGGTTCTGCAGGGTGAACCTCGTGATCGAAGCGGGCCTGGTGGAGCAGGCCGAGGCGTTCTCGACCGGGCTTCCTGGCTTCCGGTAGCTGCCTGCACGCTGCGGTCGCGCGGCGCAGCCGCTCCCGCCCCGACGTCTCGGAGCGTGCGCAACTTCTTCCAGCCGAAATTTCTCACGATTCTGGATGGTTCGGGTGATAACTGTCGTACCCCTCGGTTTGGATGGGTTCGTGAGCACGTTCAACGATCTCTTGTTCGAACTGAGGTGTTGGGAGACCGACCGCCTGCGCGCGGAACGCGAGCGGGTGATCGTCGAGCGGCGGAAGTTGCGGACGCGGGAGTTGGCGTTGACGCGGGTGCTCGACGAGCGTGACGCGTTGGCGAAGGATCAGGCCGCGCGTGACGGGGAGACCGAGGCCCAGTCGCAACGCAAGCGGGAGACGGCGAAGAAGTTGGAGCACCTGCCCGAATCTGGGCACGGCGGCGATGAACGGCGAGTTGAGTGACGAGCAGTTGGAACCGGCGGCGGATCTGGCGGACGAGGACACCGACGAGGAGATCACCGAACGGGCGAAGCATGCGTCGCCGGTCGAGTTGCAGCGCATGGCACGCGACCGGCGACGTGCCGCGCGGGAAGACTCGGTGAAGCGCCGGAACCGGCGGTCGTTGCGCAAGTGGGTCGACGACGACGGGTTCCTGTGCGGCCGGTTCGAGCTGCCGTTGGAACACGGCGGCGCGATCGTCGAAGCGTTCTTCGATCAGGTCACCCAACGCATGAAGCCGGCCACGGGTGAGGCATGGGAACCACTCGACCGGCGTCAGGCGGATGTGCTGATCGGCTTGTGTCAACTGGAAGCCGGCGCCGACGACCGCGCCGAGCACGCGACGGTCGGCGCGCGTGTGGATGTGCATGTCGACATCACCCTCGACGGTGAAGCCACGATGTGTGGGGTGGCGTTGCCCGACGAGTGGGTCGACGCCGCCCGCGCGAACGCCCGCGTCCACCTGCGAGTGATGGACGATGACGGCAACGTGATCGCGGAGGACCGGGCGCGCACGTTCGTGTCGCAGAAACGCCGACGAGCGGTGGTGCGAAGAGACGGGCGATGTCGATGGCCGGGTTGCAACCGGCGGCTCAGACTCCAGGTGCATCACCTGCACCCCAGCTCATGGGGCGGCATCGGACGACACCTCGAATCTCGCGGCGGTCTCCGCGTATCACCACGGATTGTTGGTCCCGCACGGCGACTACGTGCTCGACGGCAACCCCAACACGCCCGACGGCCTCACCCTCCGTCTCGTCACGGCGGAGGAACGCAGGCAGCGACGCCTGGAACTCATGACGCTCGCACTGTGAACTCCGACGTGACGACCTGATCCTTGACAACCTCACAGGCCGGCCGTCTTCACCGGCTCACCGTCAGCCCGCGTGTACCCATCCTGCGGGGGCAGGGAGCGGGATGTCGAGGTAGGTCACGATGCCGGGGCGAGCTGCGCACGTGCCGGGGATGGCGTTGATCGCCGGCATGGCGGTGATGATCATGCCGAGCACCATGAAGTCCTCGAAGGAGTGCGCGACGAAGTCGGGTGGCGGCGTGATCTCGAGCTTGGTGCGGATCGTCGGGAGGCCGGCCACTTCCACGATGTAGCCGTGCTCGATCTTCCAGTCGGGGTCGAGGGTGCGGCCCTTGCGCCAACGCACGTCGCACGAGATGAGTTTGCGGTCGCCCAGCCAGCCCTGCCAGCTCGCCGCGACGCCCGCCACGCACCCGGCGTCGATCGACCACGACCCCATCTCGAGCAGTTCGGTGGTCTGCGCGACCTCGGTCTCGCAGCGCACCTCGGTGAGCTCCACACCGAGCGCGTCGCCGAGCAGGTGCACGGCGTCGCCGAACACGAGGGTGCCCTGGCGGATGAGGTCGGGGAGCGACGGGTCGTCGATGGGCAGGCCGTACCCGACGGAGCGCTCCGTGTCGGGGGAGTCGTAGCCGGTGGAGTCGACCGACTCGAGCATGCGGATCGAGTCGATGCGGTCGCACACGCCGGCCGACACCATGCCGAGGAGGTTGGCGAAGCCCGGGTTCATGCCCGAGCCGAAGATCGAGCTGCCGCCGCGCTCGCACGCGTCCACGAGGCGGGCGCGGTCGTCGCCGAAGGCGTGACCGGTGATGAACGCGGCGGTCGCCACGATGTTCACGCCGGCTTCGAGGATGCGGACCATCTCGTCGACGTCGGGCCACTTCGGGTTGTAGACCACGCAGTCGGGCCTCAGCGCGAGCAGGGCGTCCACGTCGTTGGTGGCGGTGATGCCGGTGGGATCGATGCCGCAGAGCTCGCCGACGTCGCGGCCCACCTTGTCGGCGCCCCACGCGTAGCAACCGACCAGCTCGAGGTGCGGTGCGGCGAGCGCGGCCCGCACCGATCGCTGTCCCACGTTGCCCGTCGTCCACTGCACCAGTCGGTAGGTCTGCTCGATCACGGTGACGCTCCTCTGCACCGGGGCCGCACTCGACCCGCCCGAAGTGCGCCGAGGCTAGGCCGTATCCCGCGGACGGTGGCGGGCGTTGACGGGGGTGCGTACCGGTGCGCCTCCCTGCGGGGTCACGAGCGCCGGTCGCCCGAGACCGAGGACGAGGAGGACACGCAATGGCCACCGGCAGCTCCGCACCCACCCAGGTCCACCGCGGGCATTCCCGCCCCGCCACCCCGCGGCGGGCCCGGTGGCTGGCCCCCCTCGCCCTGGTGGGCCTGGCGCTCGGCCTGACCGCGGGCATGGCCTCAGACGCAGCGGCGGACACGCCGTTGCCCGTGCCGACTCCTCCCGTCCCGGTCCCGGTTCCCCTCCCGAGCGACGGGGGTCTCCCGGTGCCGCTGCCGCCGTCGGGCGGGCTCCCCGTCCCGCTGCCGGTCCCGCTCCCGATTCCCCCGGCTGGCGTGCCGACGCCACCGGTGCCCGTCCCCATCGGCGGACCCGGTGTCACCGTCGCGCCGACGGTGGATGCCCAGGTGTGCGACAACAGCGTGGCCGCCCTCGGCGCGGCGACCGCATCGCCGTGCACGGGAGCCACGAGCGCTGCGGGCGACGGCGCCGGTGGCGTCGACGTGTCGCCCACGGTCGGAGTCGCGGTTTGCGGCAACTCGGTCGCGGCGGCCGGGCTCGCGAGCACCACGCCGTGCTCGTCGGGATCGTCCAATGGGTCCCCGGCCGATGTCGCAGGCGCAGCGGTGGGTCGGGTCGTCGCCGCCACGGGCGCCGGGGCCGCCGGGAACGCCTTGGCCTTCACCGGTTCGCCCACGGTCCTGCTGTCGTCCCTCGGCGCCGGGCTGGCGGCAGTCGGCCTGGTGCTGCGCAAGGTGGCGGCGTTCCGGTGAGAGGATGCCACATGATCGCTGAACCGGCGGTTTGGCCTCGGGGCCCCGGTGGGTAACACCGGAGTCATCGAGGACCCGGCCCTGCCCACGACCCCGCCCTCGGAGCCCGCGCCGTTCGGCGTGGTGCTCGTGGCGGCGAACGCCGGTGAGAGCTGGGCATGGCACCACCTCCACACCGGATACGCCGGCCGCGTCCGCGCCTATCTGCGTGCGCAGGGTGCACCGGAACCAGAGGACCTCACGAGCGAGGTGTTCCTCAAGGTGTTCGCGCGGCTGTCCACGTTCTCGGGCACCGAGCCGCAGTTCCGTTCCTGGTTGTTCACCGTCGCCCACCACCAGTTGGTCGACGACCTGCGCCGCCGCCGGCGTCGCCCGTTGACGACCGCGGTCCCGCCGGAGCCCGATCGACTGGTGGCGGGCGACGCGGAGCACGACGCGCTGGCCCGGGTGGGGGAGCAGTCGGGCGCGCGATCTCATCGCCGCGTTGCCCGACGCGCAACGCGAGGTGATCGCGCTGCGCGTGATCGCCGACCTGCCACTCGCCGACGTCGCGGCCGTACTCGGCAAACGCGTGGGCGCGGTGAAGTCCTTGCAGCACCGCGCGCTCGCCGCGCTGCGGCGCACACTCGGGGACGCAGCCGATCCGGCGCTGACCGACCTGGAGCTGGAGGAGAGCGCATGAGCCGCCGGGCGGACGCCGAACTGCTCGATCGCCTCCGTGACGCCTTCGTCGTCGAAGTCTCACGCGAGGATGCGCCACTGCCGTCCGCAGCATTGCGCGAAGTCATGGACCACGCCGCGACCACTCCGTCGCGCGACGAGTTGACTGCGGCGCGGATTCGGGGTGTCCGGCCGCGGGCGCGTCGGTTCGCCGTGGCCGTCGCGGCCACGGTCGGACTGGTGGTGTGCAGCCTTGCCGCCGCGGGGGCCCTCCCTGCGCCGGCGCAGCGAGGCATCGCGAACCTGGTGCGCCACGTCGGGATCGACCTCCCATCGCCGGGCGATGACGGAGGCAGCCACGCCCCGGGGACCGCGCCGAGGCCGAGCGCGTCGACGGCACCGGTCGTGGCGCCGACCGGGCCGGCGACCGGCGCCGTGCAGCCGAGCGAACCGGCGCCCACGCTGCCCGAACCCACGGCGACCAGTCCCACGCTCCCGGGTGAGACCCTGCCGCCCCTGACCCCACCCGAGACGTCGCCGCTTCCGCCCCTGCCCGGGGCCCCGCTGCCCGCGCCGACGGTTCCCACGCTGCTTCCGCCCCTCGGGCCGCTCGTCCCCGGCGCCGGTGACCTCCTGACCGACCCGTTCCAGTTGCTGCCCTGAGCCACCGTGCACGCCGCCCGCAGGTTGGCTAAGGTCCTTAGCCAATGGCTAATGCACACGCGGAGGACGACATGGCGCACGCACTGCCCTGGGTGATCTCGGCCGACGACCACGTGGTCGAGCCACCCGACCTGTGGGAGCGCTGGCTGCCCGCGAAGTTCCGCGACCGGGGGCCCCGGGTAGAGGCACACCCGTGGGAGTACCGGGTGCGGCCCGACGGCGGCAAGGACCACGTCGTCGCGACGGAAGGGCCGATCGCCGACTTCTGGGTCTGCGAGGACACGGTGCGGGCGATCCCGATGGTGATGGCGTGCGCGGGCTACGGCGAGGACGAGTTCACCCTCGACCCGATCCGCTTCTCCGACATGCGCAAGGGCTGTTACGACGCGCAGGCGCGCCTCGCCGACATGGACGAGGGCCGCATCGAACGGTCGCTCAACTTCCCGAACTACCCGCGCTTCGCCGGCCAGCACTTCATGAGCGTGCACGACAAGGACCTCGCGCTCGCGTGCGTCCAGGCCTACAACGACTGGATGATCGAGGAGTGGTGCGCCGACAGCGGCGGTCGCCTGATCCCGCTCGGCATCATCCCCCTGTGGGACGCGCAGGCCGCCGGCGACGAGGTGCGGCGCAACGCCGCGCACGGGCAGAAGGCGATCACGTTCAGTGAGCTGCCCACCAACCTCGGGCTGCCCTCGCTGCACGATGCCGACCGCTACTGGGACCCGCTCCTGCAGGCGTGCGACGACACCGGCACCGTGCTGTGCATGCACATCGGGTCGGGTTCGGTGATCCCGAAGACGAGCGCCGACGCGCCGCAGGCGATGTCGAACACGCTCACGTCGATGAACGCCTACATGTCGATGGCCGACTGGCTGTTGTCGGGCTCGCTGGTCCGCTTCCCGCGCCTGAAGATCGCGTTCTCGGAGAGCCAGATCGGGTGGATCCCGTTCCTGCTCGAACGACTCGACCGCACGTTCATCCACTCGGCGGCGTGGGGCAACCTGCCGCCCGAGATCACCGAACCGCCGTCCACACAGGTGCCGGGGCGGGTGTTCGGCACGTTCTTCGACGACATGGTGGGCGTCGACCTGCGCGAGAAGATCGGTGTCGGCCAGATCATGTTCGAGACCGATTATCCGCACCAGGACACCACCTGGCCGAACACGCCGAACCTCGTGGCCGAGATCGGCAAGCGTTGCAGCGCTGACGACCTCGAGCGCATCATGCGCACCAATGCCATCGAGTGCTTCGGCCTCGACCCCGGCGACCTCCGCCCATCCCATCTCCGTCCGTGATCGCCCACGAATCGGCCGACCGCACACGATCTGATCGCGCCTCAGGAGGAGCATGATGGACACCGTCATCCGCAACGGGACCGTCGTCGACGGCACCGGGCTCGCACCGTTCCGCGCCGACGTCGGCATCGTCGACGGCCGCATCGCCGAGATCGGTCGCATCAAGGAGCGCGGCACCGTCGACATCGACGCCGACGGTCACGTGGTCACCCCCGGGTTCATCGACACCCACACCCACATGGACGCGCAGGTGTTCTGGGACGAGTTGGGCACCAACTCGTGCTGGCACGGCGTCACCACCGTGGTGATGGGCCACTGCGGCTTCACTCTCGCGCCGACCCGCGACGACGCCCACGAGCTGGTGGTGCGCAACCTCGAACGGGCCGAGGACATCGCGCCCGCCGCGCTCGCGGCCGGCATCGAGTGGTCGTGGACCGACTTCGCCGGGTACCTCGACGCCCTCGACCGCCAGCCGAAGGGGCTCAACTACGCGGCGAACATCGGCCACTCCGCGTTGCGGACCTACGTGATGGGGGAGCGGGCGTTCGAGGGCGAGGCCACCGCCGACGACGTCGCCGCGATGAAGCTCGAGCTCGAGGCCGCGATGCGTGCCGGTGCCTTCGGCTTCACCACGTCGCGCACGAAGCACCACCAGACGTCCGACGACCGACCGGTGGCGTCACGCCTCGCGTCGTGGGGCGAGGTGTGCGAGCTGGTGGGCGTGCTCGGCGACCTCGGAGTGGGGATCTTCCAGTCGGTGAGTGATCCCGACGTGCCCGAGGGCGACCCGAACCAGCTGCTGCGCGACCTCGGGTTGGCCACCGGGGTGCCGATCGCGAGCACCGCGATGAACGCGAAGGCGCTCGACCAGCTCGAGCAGTCGGTTGCCGCCGGGGTGCGCACGTGGGGGCTGTGCCACCCACGCGGCATCGGGGCGTTCACGTCGTTCCTCACGCAGACGCCGTTCGACCGCCTGCCCGAGTGGCGGGAGCTGCGCGCGCTGCCCATCGACGAGCAGCGCCGGCAACTCGCCGACCCTGACGTGGTCGCCCGCCTGGTGAAGATCGCCGGGGAGGGCCCCTACGGCGAGGCCTTCGGCGCCGAGGCCCGCGCACCCGAGTTCGACCGCATGCAGGTGTTCCAGTCGCCCCTGCCCCCGAACCCCACCGTGGCGGAGCTCGCAGCGGCGCGCGGTGTGCACCCGGTGGAGGCGATGATCCAGCTCGCCCTGGAGACCGACCTGCGCCAGCTCTTCTGGCAGACGATGACGCCGTTCGACCACGACACCGTGAAGCGGTGCCTCGCGCACCCCGACACCGTGCTCGGCTTCTCCGACTCCGGCGCGCACGTGAGCCAGATGGCGGATGCGTCGATCCAGACGCACTTCCTCGCCCACTGGGTGCGCGAGCGCGGCGACTTCACCCTCGCCGAGGCGGTGCGCATGCTCACGCTGGAGCCGGCGCGCGCCTACAGCTTCGCCGACCGCGGTCTGCTGCGCGAAGGGATGGCGGCCGACGTCAACGTGTTCGATCCCGACACGGTCGCGCCGACGATGCCCGAGCTCGTGTACGACCTGCCCGGTGGCGCGCGTCGGCTGGTGCAGCAGTCCACTGGCTTCCTTGCGACGCTCGTGGCGGGCGAGGTACTCGTCGACCGCGGCGTGGCCACCGAAGCAAGGCCGGGGCGGCTCGTGCGGGGTGCCGGGGCGCGGATCGGCTGAACCCACCCACCTGAGCGAGCGACGCGCGACGCCGCTCGCTCATCGTCGGCTCAACCAGAGGTCAACCTCGCCGCGAACGGGTGTGCTCGGTCGGGGTCGAGGGGGACGATGGTGCCGTGCTGCACGCCGTCCGCGTCCGCGTTCTGACCCGAGTACTCGGCGGGCTCGCCGTCCTGCTGCTCGTGGTGGCATTCGGCGCGGTCGGCGCGGTCGGCGCGGTCGGCGCGATCGGCGCGGTCGGCGCGCGCGCGGCCGGCGCGGCCGATGCGCAGTTGCGCATCCGGATGTTCGGCGACTCCGTGATGCTCGGGGCACGTGACGATCTCCTCGCCGCCTTCCCCGGCGCCGACGCGGCGGTCGACGCGTTCGAGAACCGCTCGCTGCTCGGCACCACACCGGTGCTCGTCGCGCATCCCGAACTGCTCGGCGACGTCGTCGTGCTCGACCTCGGCTACAACGACATGCCCGACGGGGCGGTGTTCCGCGAGCGCATCGACGCGATGATGCAGGCCCTCGCGGACGTGCCGCGGGTGGTGTGGCTCACGCAGTCGGTGTTCCAACCCGCACGGTCGGCGATGAACGACGAGTTGCGCGCCGCGGCCGACCGGTACGCGAACCTCGACGTGGTCGACTGGGACGCGCAGGTGGCCGCCCATCCCGAGTTCGTGTACGCCGACGGCCTCCACCTCACGCCGCCCGGACGCGCCGCGTTCGCCACGGCAGTGCAGCAGCGCGTCGCGGCCTACCGCGAGTCGTTGGCGGACTCGCGGTCACCGGCGGTCACCCCCACTACTCCGGTGGAGGTCGCGGGGACCGCAAGTGTGCGCGCTGGAGCCGGCGGCGTCGCCGACGGCGGGGCCGACCGGGCGCACCGTGGCGGCCGTCGCGATCGGCGGGGTGGCGCTGGTGGTGCTGGCCGGCGTGGTGTTGCTGCGCCGCGCGCAGACGTCGTCGCCGGGCGACGAACCATCGTCCCCCGAGCGGGCGTTCACTGCAGGTGGCAGCGACCCGTCCCGGCGCAGAGCTCGCACTCCGGGGACTCCCCGTTGGCGTGTCGCAGGCACTGGCGCACCCGGTCCTCGACGATCTCCATGAGCAGCGGGTGGGGCCCGAGTGGCGCGGTGACGAGGAAGCGCACACCGGGGTGGCGGGCCGCGGCCGCGGCGGCGAGCTCGGGGATGTCGCGGTCCCAGTGGCGGCCGGGGCCGAGGAAGTAGGGCTGGATCACCACGGTGGTCGCACCCTGCGCCACGCACGCGTCGAAGGCGGCGCCGATCGAGGGCTCGGCCAGCTCCATGTGCGCGGGTTCCACGATCGGGTAGCCCGCGGACTCGCGCCACGCACGCACGGTGTGCTCGTGCAACTCGTTCGACGCAACCCGACGCGAGCCGTGGTCGACGAGCACGAGGCCGGTGGTGGCCGGGTCGAACCCGTCGGCGGCGCCGAGCGGCGCACGGTCGGTCATGCTCCCGATGCTACGGGCTGCCTCTGAGCGCAGCGGTTTCCGCCCGCCGGGGCACGGGTACCGCGCGCTCGTGATGCGCTTGATGCGTGAGGACTGGCTCCCGGTGCTGCGGCGCGTCAAGCGGCAAGCGGTGGGTGACAACGTGTCGCTGCTCTCCGGTGGCGTTGCGTTCTTCGCGTTGTTGGCGATCGTGCCGCTGCTCGTCGCCGCGCTCTCGATCTGGGGTCTCTTCGCCAGTCCCGGCGACGCGACGCGGGTGATCCGCGACCTGGCCTCGGGCCTGCCCCGTTCCGCGCAGAACCTGATCCGCCAGCAGCTCCACTCGATCGCCACACGATCGAACGCGGGGCTCGGCCTCACCGCGCTCGTGAGCATCGTGGTCGCGCTCTGGAGCGCGTCCTCCGGGGTGAAGCACCTCATCGAGGCGGTCAACACCGCGTACGGCGAAGCCGAGGACCGCGGCTTCGTTCGGGTGCGCGTCCTCGCAGTGCTTCTCACCTTCGGCGCGCTCTTCTTCATGCTCGTCGCCGTCGCGCTGATTGCCGTGCTTCCGGGCGCGCTCGCGGACGCGGGGGTGCCGCACGGTGTGCGGGTGGTGCTCGATGTGCTCGTGTGGCCGGTGCTCGCGGTGATGATGGTCACGGGACTCGCGCTGCTGTACCGCTTCGCGCCTGCTCGGACCGACCCCGAGTGGCGCTGGCTCTCCTGGGGTGCCGTGCTCGCGACGCTGGGCTGGCTGGTCGCGTCGGCGCTCTTCGCGCTCTACAGCTCGAACCTCGGCAGCTACGACCGCACCTACGGGTCGCTCGGCGGGGTCGTCGTCCTGATGCTGTGGCTCTACCTCACCGCGCTGGTCGTGGTGCTCGGCGCCGAGCTCGACGCCGCGCTCGAGGCGGCAACCGAGGAGCCGCTCGAGGGGCCCGACGCGGACCGTCCCGGGCACGAGGCCCGGGCCGGTGTCGCGTTCGTCGATCCGTCGGTGCGACGGGCCTAGCTCCGACGGCTAGCTCGTGAGGTCGAGCTTGCGCTCGATCGTGCCGTTCGCCGGGCAGGAGAAGGTGCCGGGCTTCGTGGGGTTGACCCGCACGAAGTTGCCGTTCTTCACCTGCATCGTCACCGAGCAGTTCGACACCTTGCGGCCCGCGAGGTCGATCGGTGCGAGCATGCCGTTGGCGTCGAACTTGTTGATCTGGTTGAGCTGCGTGAAGATCGTCTTCCGGGTGACGCTGTTGACGCCGCCCGCTTTCACCTGCGCGTTCACAGCCTGGGCGAAGGCCTCACCGGCCGCCCACGCGTAGGCGCCGTACGACGCGACGTTGGAGCCGGTGTACTTCACGAAGTTGGCCAGTTCCTTGTTCGCCTTCTGGTCGGCCTTGCTGTAGAAGGGGAGGAACAGGGTATCGACGTACTGGCCGTCGACGTCGCTGCTGCCCGCGGTGAGGAACTGCTTGTCGTAGCACTGGACGCCGCAGTCCCAGACGTCGACACCGGTCACGCCCTGGAGCGCGGCCTCCTTGCGGAGGTTCACGGTGCAGGCGAAGGCGCCACCACACGAGGCGAAGTTCGACTGCTTGGTCTTCATCGTCTGCACGACGGGCGTGTAGGCCGACTGCGGGTCGCGCCCGCTCACCTCGAAGTCGCCGTCGGACTTGATGCCGATGTCCTGGAGCGCGCCGAGGCTGGCAACCTGCGAGTCGTGGGCCTGCTTGGAGTCGGTGGTGAAGATGTAGGCACCGTGCAGCTTGTTGTCGCCGTACTTCTTCTCGAAGTAGCGGCCCCGCGCCACGTCGGCCTGGTACGTCTGCGGGTTCTGGTCCTTGGTCGAGCACACGATCTGCGGCGGCGCGATCGGGAACGACTGGTCCGAGCACTGCTGGACGATCGCGGTCGACACGAACGGGATGTCGGGCATGCCCGTGGTGTCGCCCTTCGAGTCCTTGCAGTTGCGCATGTCGTCGACTGACGTGATGAACACGGCGGACGTGCCGATCGCGGCGACATCGGACTCACAGGCCTTGATCTCGGCGTTGCGCGTCTCGGACGGGTTGAGCTTGGAGTCGTAGAAGTCGACGACCACCTTGCGGCCGGCGAGGCCGCCGTTCTTGTTGATGTACTTCGCCCAGCCGTTCACGCCGTCGACCGACGCCTTGAACAGGTTGGGTGCGATCGAGTTGTCGACGTCGGCGATGACCGCCACGTGGATCTCCGTCGCGGTGATGCCGACATCGGTGGCGGTCGGCTTCTCGTTCGACGACGACTGCGCGACCGCGGTCGACGCCATCATGGACACTCCGAGGGCGACGGCCAACGCCGCGCCCAACCAACGGACTCTCATCTGCGGGGAACCCCTCTCCTTGCTGCCTCACGCCCGGGGGACGGGCGTAACGGGTTCTGGAACGTACTGCGCGTGTTGGTCCCGCTCCGGTCACGGAGCGCCGGTTCCCGCCCGCAACCCGGGAGCGGTCCGGAGAGTGGACCGGTTGACGGATACCCTAGGGGGGTATAGTCTGAAGTCGTACCGACCAGGAGGACCGCCATGAGCGCCGCCGCCGTCACCACCACCTACACCGTCACGGGCATGAGCTGCCAGCACTGCGTCAACGCGGTCACCGAGGAGGTGGCGAAGCTGCCCGGCGTCGAGTCGGTCGCGGTCGACCTGCCCACGGGCGCCGTGACCGTGGTGAGCGACGAGCCCCTCGGCGGCGACGCGGTGCGTGCGGCCGTCGACGAAGCGGGATACGAGCTCGCATGAACGTCCCCGTGAAGCTGGCCGCGTTCGCCCTCGGGCTCGTCGCGTGCTTCGGCATCGGTCTGGGCGTGGGTGCTGCGGTCGGCCCGATCGACGACGGTGCGCCGCAACCCACCCACACCCACACGACCTCGACGACCGCTCCCGCGCACGACATGGACGGGCACTGAGGAGCACGATGGACACGCACACCCACACGTCCGCGCCCGCCTCCGCTCCCGTCGAGCTCGAGATCGAGGGCATGACCTGCGCCTCGTGCGCCGCGCGGATCGAGAAGCGGCTCAACAAGCTCGACGGTGTCGAGGCGACCGTGAACTACGCGACCGAACGTGCCCGCGTCACCGCGCCCGAGGGTGTGAGCAGCGACGACCTGGTCGCCCAGGTCGAGGCCGCGGGCTACAAGGCGCGAGTTCCCGCGCCCATGCACGCGGTCTCGCCCATGGACTCGGCCCACGCAGATTCCCGTGAGCACGGCAGTGCTCACCAGCATGAAGGTGAGCCGATCGAGACGCTGCGCACGCGCCTGCTGATCTCGACGGTGCTCGCCGTGCCGGTGGTGCTGCTCGCGATGATCCCCGCGCTGCAGTTCCGCAACTGGCAGTGGCTGAGCTTCGCCCTCGCCGGCCCCGTCGTCGTGTACGGCGGCTGGCCGTTCCACCGTGCCGCGTGGGTGAACCTGCGCCACGGCGCGGCCACGATGGACACACTGATCTCGGTGGGCACCATCGCCGCGTTCGGCTGGTCGGTGTACGCCTTGTTCTGGGGCGGCGCGGGCGAGCCGGGCATGACGATGAGCTTCACCTTCGACGTCGCTCGCGGAGCCGGCCAGGACGAGATCTACCTGGAGGTGGCCTCCGCGGTCACCGTGTTCATCCTCGCCGGCCGCTACTTCGAGGCCCGGGCGAAGCGCCGGTCGGGCGCCGCGTTGCGCGCGCTGCATGGAGCTCGGCGCCAAGGACGTCGCCGTGCTGCGGGCGCGCCCGGGGATGCGGGCGGCGAGCAGGAGGTCCGGATCCCGATCGACCAGCTGGAGGTGGGCGACCGCTTCGTGGTGCGCCCGGGCGAGAAGGTCGCCACCGACGGTGTGGTGGAAGACGGCACCTCCGCCATCGACGCATCGCTGCTCACCGGCGAGTCGGTGCCGGTCGAGGTCGGCCCCGGCGACGCGGTCACCGGCGCCACCGTGAACGCGGGCGGGCGCCTGGTCGTGCGCGCCACCCG
This sequence comes from uncultured Actinomycetes bacterium, assembly GCA_963720785.1. Lineage (GTDB taxonomy): Bacteria > Actinomycetota > Acidimicrobiia > IMCC26256 > DASPTH01 > CAVRGQ01. The sequence goes on along the minus strand of CAVRGQ010000009.1, from coordinate 544,591 downwards.
GGTGGGCGCCGACACCGCGCTCGCGCAGATCGCGCGGCTCGTGACCGACGCGCAGATGGGCAAGGCGCCGGTGCAGCGGCTCGCCGACCGCATCTCCGCGATCTTCGTGCCGGTGGTCATCGCGCTGGCGGCCGTGACGCTCGGGTTCTGGATCGGTGCGGGGGAGAGCGTGGCCACCTCGTTCACCGCGGCGGTCGCGGTGCTGATCATCGCCTGCCCGTGCGCGCTCGGCCTCGCGACCCCCACCGCAATCCTCGTGGGCACCGGCCGCGGCGCCCAGCTCGGCATCCTCATCAAGGGACCCGAGGTGCTCGAGTCCACCCGCACCGTCGACACGATCGTGCTCGACAAGACGGGCACGGTCACGACCGGGCGCATGGCGCTGGTCGAGGTGGTGCCCGAGGACGGCACCGACGCCGACGACCTGCTGCGCGTGGTCGGCGCGCTCGAGCACGCGTCGGAACACCCGATCGCGCGGGCCGTGGCCGAGGCCGCGCTTGCCCGGTTCGGCACGCTGCCGCCGGTCGAGGGGTTCGCCAACCGTGAGGGCTTCGGGGTGCAGGGCGTGGTCGAGGGTCACGCCGTCGTCGCCGGGCGGGCACTCCTCCTCGACGACTGGGCCGTCCACCTCACCGACACCGGCCGGGCCACCAAGGAAGCGGCCGAGGCACAGGGCCGCACCGTCGTGCTCGCCGCGTGGGACGGTGAGCTGCGCGGACTGCTGGTGGTGTCCGACACGGTGAAGCCCACGAGCGCCGAGGCGATCGCGGAGCTGCGCGCCCTCGGGCTCACCCCGGTGCTGCTCACCGGCGACAACGAGGCCGCGGCGCGCACCGTCGCCGCACAGGTGGGCATCGACGACGTCGTCGCCGAGGTGCTGCCCGTCGACAAGGTGCAGGTGATCGAACGGCTGCAGGGCGAGGGCCGGGTCGTGGCCATGGTCGGCGACGGCGTGAACGACGCGGCGGCGCTCGCGCAGTCCGACCTCGGCATCGCCATGGGCACCGGCACCGACGTCGCGATCGAGGCGAGCGATCTCACGCTCGTGCGGGGCGACCTGCGCGCCGCGGGCGACGCGATCCGCCTGTCGCGTCGCACCTTGCGCACGATCAAGGGCAACCTGTTCTGGGCGTTCGCCTACAACATCGCCGCGCTACCGCTCGCGATGGCCGGGTTGCTCAACCCCATGATCGCCGGGGCGACCATGGCGTTCTCGAGTGTGTTCGTGGTGTCCAACAGCCTGCGGCTGCGTCGGTTCGACGCGCACGCCGGCACGGCGAGGGACCAGCAGACAAGCCGGGAGACAGGCCCGGAGACGGACCAGGAGACGGACCAGGAGACGGACCAGGAGAGGGAGGGCTAGCGGTGCGCGGCTACACGATGGACAAGGACGACTACCTCAAGCGGCTGCGCCGCATCGAGGGGCAGGTGCGCGGCCTGCAGCGCATGGTCGACGAGGACGTGTACTGCATCGACGTCCTCACCCAGATCAGCGCGGTCAACAGTGCCCTGCGGAGCGTCGCGGTCGGCCTGCTCGACCAGCACCTGCGGCACTGCGTGCAGGGGGCGGCGAGTGAGGACCCGGAGCAGGCCGGCGCGCTGGTCGAGGAAGCCACCCGCGCGATCGAGCGGCTCATCCGCGCCTGATCCGCGCCTGATCGGGAGCGCCCGACCGGGACCTGATCAGTCCCGGATCCAACGGGGGACGGCGACGCCGTCCTGGTCGGCGAACGCGACGCGCACCGGCTCACCGATCGTGATGGTCGCCGGGTCGACGGAGTCGATGGGCGCGTCGGCCGCGGTGACGATGTTGCCGACCATGCGCACGGTGGGGTGGTCGGCGAGCTCCACCACGACGACCGGGTAGGGCGCGCACTCCGCGTAGGCCGGGAGCAGCGGCGGGTGCGCGACCACGAAGGACCAGATCGTCGCCGCGCCGCTCGCCCGCACCCACTCGTGCGCGAGCGTGCGCGACACCGGGTCCATCGGCCGCGGCGGCCACACCACGTTGCCCGACGCGGTGAAGCGGGGCACGAGCAGCTCGCGGCGCGCGCAACCGTCCCAGAACGGCCGGGTGAGCGGGTCGTCGAGGGTGGCGCGCGAGCATGGCGGGGCTCACGCGTCGCTCCGGAGGAGCAGCGCGCTGGTGGGGACGCACTCGCCGCTGGTCACCAGGCACACGTCGGCGTCGGGCACTTGACCGACGGCGGTCCCCCGCACCTGACGCACGCCCTCGGTGATGAGGTTGAAGCCGTGGAGGTAGGCCTCGCTCATGCTCCCGCCCGCGGTGTTGGTGGGCAGGCGCCCGCCGGGGCCGAGCGTGCCGCCCTCGACGAACGCGCCCGACTCGCCGCGCCCGCAGAAGCCGTAGCCCTCGAGCGAGAAGAGCACGAGCGGACTGAACGCGTCGTAGAGCTGCGCGACCTTCACGCCGGCCGGGCCGACGTCGGCGCGCGACCACAGCAGCGGAGCCGCCGCGGACGATGGCCCTTCGCGCAACGGGTCGTCGGAGAAGTACGCGGCCATCACGTTGTGTTGGCGGGGCAGGCCCTGCGCGCCGGCGTGCACGAGCACCGGTGGCTGCGGCAGGTCGCGCGCGTGTTCCGCGGACACCAGCACCACGGCGGCGGCGCCGTCGCTCTCCAGGCAGTTGTCGAACAGGCACAGCGGCTCGGAGATCCACCGGGCGTCGAGGTAGGCGTCGAGCGTGAGCGGTCGCCCGTGCATCGCGGCGCCGGGGTTCTGCTGTGCGTGCGCCCGGAAGGCGAGGGCCACCTCGGCGAGTTGCTCGCGGGTCGTGCCGTACTCGTGCATGTGGCGACGCATGAGCATCGCGATCTCGTCGGCCGGCCGCAGCAGCCCCGGGGGGCGGCTCCACTGGAGGTAGTCGGTGAGCACGTCGGGCGACTGCGCCCACACCCGCGACGCCTTGTCGGCCCGCTTGCGCGAACGCCACGCCACCGCGACGTTGCACTGCCCGGTGGCGACCGCGGCGGCCGCGTGCAGCACCGTCGCGCAGCCACCCCCGCCGCCGTAGCCCACCTGCGAGAACCAGGTGATGTCGCCGAGGCCGAGGTTGCGGCCGACCTCGACCTCGCGGTCGGGTTCCATGGTGTACGACGCCAGCCCGTCGACCTCCGACGGGTCGATGCCGCAGTCGTCGAGCGCGGCGCGGATGGCACGGAGCGCGAGCACCAACTCGGAGTCGGGGAGGCCCTTGCCGAGCTCGGTCTGCCCGACGCCGACGACGGCCACACGGTCTTTGAGCACGCGCGGACGCTACCTGACGACTCTGGTCGACACGGTCCGGTCGAGAACGTGGCCGATCCGTCAGGCGGGTGCCACGGGTTGCTGGACGGTGCCGGGGCACGACCGCACCTCGTAGCGCTCGAGGCGCGTGTACACGTCGGCGAGGTGCGTGTCGCCCGCCAGCGCGATGAACGCGGGGTCGCGCTGGGTGGGCGCGGGGTCCCACCCGTGCGATTCGTAGAGCGCGTTGAACCGCACCTGCGCGTCGACCGCCTCGCGGATGTCGGCGCGGATCTCGCCGGGCGCGACCGCGGCGGCACGCCGCGTGAGCGCGAGCAACTGCTCGAGATCGTCCTGGACCGCGGGTGGCGTGGGGTCGGCGAGCAGGTCGAGCGCGTTGATGCCGGCGATGCGGGCGCAATACGAGGAGGCCGCCGTGTCGTCCTCGCTGCCGCAGGCCGGCAACCCGCCGAGCAACGCCGCGCCCACGACGACGGCCGCGAGGAGGCGAACCCGGAGTCCGGCCCGGCCACGCGGCACGGTGGCCGTCAACCCCGGAGCATGTCGACGACGACCTTGCGCAGGTGTTCGCGCCCGAGTGGGATGTGCGACTGCACCGCGAGGTCCTGGGTGGGGAGGTGGTTGCCCGCGAGCCAGACGCTGAGACCGAGGGTGGCCCAGCCGATCACTGCGGCGTCGAGGCCGACGGTGACGGCGTCGGGCGCGGAGGTGCCGTCGGCGCGCAGCGCGACGCCTGCAGCCCTCACCAACCGCTGGAGGTTGGCGAAGTTGCGCACCCCGGCGTCGTGCATGCGGGCCACCGATTCGGACTCCGCCGCCGCGCCGCGCGCATAGAAGGTGGAGAAGTTGAGCGCGGCGGCGAGGCCGGCGTTGGTGACCGTCCAGTCGATCTGCTCGTTGATCCAGGCCATGAGCCGGTCGAGTGGTTCGGGCCCCGCGGCAACGGCGGCGGCCCACAGCGTGTCGACGTAGCGCTCGTACCCGAGGGCCATGGCTTCGGCCATCAAGCCGTCGCGGCTCCCGAAGTGGTAGTTGACCAGCGCCTTCGACAGGTGCAGGTCGCGGCAGAGCTCGTGGGGCCGCACGCCCGACGGGCCGCTGGTGCGCAGTTGCACGAGGGCCGCCTCCACGAGCGCGGCGCGCGCCTGGCTACGGGGGATGGTGCGCCCGGTCGCCGGAATTCGTGCCGGTGGGTGCGCCGGCCCCGGCTCCGCCGCCTGTCCGGTCCTCTGTCCTGCCCGCTGTCCTGCCGCCTGCCCAGTGGTCGGTTCCACCGTCTGCCTGGCCGTCTGCTGGCCCATCACCCGCACCTTTCCGCCCGGCGCCCGCACGACGCCGAGCTGAACTGGGTTCAAGATAGCGGAACGGCGCCGGTGGAAACCGCAGTCGCGCGTCCTCGATCATGCCCGACGTCTCGGCGTGGGAACCGCATCCCGGGAGGGCGCGTCGGGCCCTGCGCTCAGGTGTGGTGCAGGCGCGGGAAGGTGAAGCCGGCGTCGAGCACCCGGAGGAACGCCTCCACGACCAGCGGGTCGAAGTGCGAGCCGCACTCCTCCTCGATGATCCGCCGGGCCTCCTCGTAGCCGAGCGCCTCGCGGTAGGGGCGGGCCGCCGCGATCGCCTCGAACGCGTCGGCTACCGCGACGACGCGGGCGTCGAGCACGATCGCCTCGCCGGCGAGCCCGCGTGGGTAGCCGGTGCCGTCCCACCGCTCGTGGTGTTGCTCGATCACCTCGACGATCGGCCACGGCCAGTCGAACCGCCGGGCGATCTCCGCGCCCACGGTCGGGTGCCGCCGCACCATCGCGAACTCCTCGTCGGTGAGGCGGCCGTGCTTGTCGAGGACGGCGATCGGCACCGCGACCTTGCCGAGGTCGTGGACGTTGGCGGCGTAGCTCAGCCCGTCGAGCCGGCGGCGGTTGAACCCGAGCTCTCTGCCGATCTCGACCGCGAGCAGGGCGACCTGCCCCTGGTGGCCGGCGGTGTACGGGTCCCGGGACTCGACGGTGGCGGCGAGCAGGTCGACGGCGTTGCGCAGGGCGCCGTCGAGCCGGTTGCGGTCGCGCAGGCGCTCGAGGCCGTAGCCGAGCTCGGCGGCGAGGTTGTCGAGCAGCGCGACCTCGCGGGTGCCGAAGGCGTGGCGCTCGGCCGCGTAGACCATGAAGCAGCCGTCGACCCGGCCGTCGATGTGCACCGGGACGGCGATCGACGAGCGGAAACCGTGCCGGTGCGCAGCGGCCCGCCACGGTGCGTACTCGGGATTGGTCTCGAAGTCTTCGACGATGGCGACGGCGCCGGTGCGGATCGACCGACCGGCCGGACCCTGACCGAGCGGTCCGTCACCCCACGACACCCGGATTCCTTCGAGGTACCCGGCATGGGCGTCCGCGTGCGCGTCGACGTGCACCGTGCGCTCGGCGTCGTCGAGCGGGCGGCCGTACCAGGCGAACAGGTAGCCGCCGTCGCCGACCGCCGCTTCACACACCTCGCGCAACAGCTCGTGTTCGTCGTCGGCGCGCACGAGGATCGTGCTCACGGTGGCGAGCGTGGCCGCGGCGCGCCGCTCCACGACCTCGGCATCGACCAGGCGCAGCGTCACCACGGATCGGTAGACCTCGCCGCCCGGGTCGAGCAGCGGCTGGGCCCGGAACGACATCCAGTGCAGCTCTCCGTCGTGGGCGCGCACCCGCACCTCGCCGAACTCCACCTCGCCGTCGGCGTTCGCCTCGTCGCGCCAGGTCTCCACCTGCCGCTGGTCGGACGGGTCGACGAACTCGAACACCGATGTGCCGTCGAGATCGGCGACCGGCCAGCCGAGCACGCGCTCCACCGACGGCGACACCCAGGTGATCACGCCCTCCGGCGTGGTCTCGAACACGATGTCGGATGCGTTCTCGGCGAGGCGGCGGTACCGGGCCTCGGACTCGGCGAGGTGGCGGCGTGAGAGCGAACGCTCGGTCACGTCGCGCCACGTGACGCTCACCGCGTCGCCGAACCGCGTCGCGCGCACGTCGTAGCGACGGCGTTCGTCATCGTCGGCCTCGGGCCCGGGCGCGTATTCGTAGTCGTCGAGCACGAGCGGGGTGCCGGTCGCGAGGATCCGCGCGCAGAGACCGATGGTGATCTCGGCGGCGTGCGGCGGGAACATGAGGGAGACCCGGGCGCCGATCAGGGACTCGGCGGACAGGTCCGAGCCCGCGGTCACCGCGGGGTTGGCCTCGCGCACGAAGACGTCGACCACCCGACCCCCGTCGTCGCGGATGGGGTCGAGCACGACGTGCGGGTCGAGCAGCGAGTCGAGCGTCGCACGGAGCTCGGACCGGTCGGCCTCGGCGACCCGACGGGCGTGCACCAGATCGGCGACGTCGCGCAGCACGGCGACGACGCCTCGTTCGCCGGGGTGGTTGTTCGTGACGGCGCGCCACCGGCCCGACAGCCAGCGGTCGACGCCGTCGCCGCCGCGGAAGCGGAACGCCTCGACCGCGACGACCGTGCCGGGCGACGTGAACGCCTCGTGGATGGCCCCGAGCACGCGGCCGACGTCGTCGGGATGCACCAACTCTGCCGCGCTGCGCCCGATCAACTCGTGGTGGGGGCGGCCGAGGGCGCTGTCGGCGGACGGCGACACCCAGGAGAAGACGCCTTCGTCGTCACACAGGACGACGACGTCGAGCGCCGTGTCGAGCAACTGCCAGAGCTCCTGCTCGCTGAGCACCTCGGGCGTCATCTGCCACCTCCCCCCGTCCCTTCGACCCCCGGGACATCGGCCTTGATGACGCGTACCTCAGAAAGGGTACATCGAGTCTGACGCTACGCGCTGGGCTCGCCACGCTCCGTGGTGAACGCGCGGCCACGGCCCAGCCGGGCTTCCGGCCCTCGGCCCGCCCGCTTGCCCGCCCGCTCGACCGGAAGACCGGGCCGTACGATGCAGTTCGCCGTCGACCGGGGGATCCGATGCGCCGTCTCCTCATCTTCACCGTGGTGTCCGTCGCGCTCGTTGCGGGCTCGATCCCGGCCGTCGCCGTCACCCGGCAGGGGAGCCGCCCGGGCAGCCTGATCTCCAAGACGCCGATTGCCGCGCCCGCCGGCGCGAAGGCCTGGCGGGTCACCTACCGGTCGGAGGCAGTAGACGGACGCCCCGTCACCGTGTCGGGCGTCGTCGTCGCGCCGGTTGGCGCGGCCCCGAAGGGCGGGCGCACCGTCGTCACGTGGGCCCACGGGACCACGGGCATCGCCGACCGCTGTGCCCCCTCGCGTGCGGCCGGCGCGGCGTCCGCGCTCCCGTACGTACAGGACCTGCTGCACGCCGGCTACGTCGTGACCGCGACCGACTACGAGGGACTCGGCACGCCGGGCGTGCACCCGTACCTCGTGGGGCAGAGCGAGGGGCGCAGCGTGCTCGATGCCGCGCGAGCCTCGACTGCGATCCCGGCCGCGCACGCGTCGGATCGCGTGCTGGTCGCCGGTCACTCGCAGGGGGGCCAGGCCGCGCTGTTCGCCGGTGAGCTCGCACCCGAATACGCGCCGAAGCTCGACGTGCTCGGGGTCGCCGCGGCCGCGCCGGCCGCCGACGTCGAGCACATCCTCCCGCTCGCGAGCACCGTGCGGGGGTCGGCCGGCTACGTCGCGCTCGCGGTGCTCGGCTTCGACGCCGCGTACCCTGACGCCGACATCCAGAAGATCCTGACGCCCGCCGCGCGCGAGCAGGCGAAGGTCGCGCTCACCGAGTGCAGCGGCGACGTACTGAAGGCGTTCTCGGGTGACCAGGCCGCGCTGTTCGCGAGTGACCCGTTGGCCGATCCACAGCTCGCAGCGATCCTGCACGAGAACTCGGCGGGGAACCAGCGCACCACGGCGCCGATCCTCGTGGTGCAGGGCACCGCGGACGCGACCATCCCGAAGGTGCTCACCGACGCGTACGTCGCCAAGGCCTGCGCCGCCGGCGACCAGGTCGACTACCTCACCTACGACGGCGCCGACCACGGCACCGTGATCGCCGCCGCGAAGTCCGACGTGCTCGGTTGGCTCGCGGCGCGCGCCGGCGGAGGCACCGCCACCGCGACGCCGAACACCTGCGGCTGATCGGATCGCCGCATGGACACCGGAGTGTTGCTCGCGGTGTTCGTGGTCGTCGCGCTCGCGGGGGCGGTCCAGGGCATGGTCGGCTTCGGCTTCGCGCTGGCCGCGGTGCCCCTGCTCGCGGTGGCGCTCGGTGCCCGCGACACCGTCGTGCTCGTCGCTCTGCTCACGGTCCCCCTGAATGCCGGCATCGTGTGGCGTCATCACCGGGACGTCGTACGACCGACGGCGCGACGCCAGATGCTCGCAGCCTTGATCGGGATGCCGTTCGGCGTCGTCGTGCTCCTCGCGGTGTCGCCACAAGTGCTCCTCGCCGTGATCTCGGTGGCGGTGCTGGCCACGGTCGTCGCCCTCGTGCGCGGCGTCGAACTGCACCCGCACGGGCCGCGGGTCGACTACGGGAGCGGGTTCGTGTCCGGGGTGCTGGCCACGAGCATCGGCGTCAACGGTCCGCCGCTCGTCGCGGTGTACCACGGGCGGGGGTTCGCACCCGCCGCGTTCCGCGCCACCGCGTCAGCGGTGTTCTTCGTCACCGGCGTGGTGGCGGCGGTGTTGCTGGTCGGGGCGGGCGCGATGAGTGCCGACGGCTGGTGGGCCCTCGTGCCCGGGCTCCTGGCCCTGCCCGTGGGCTGGCTGGTGGGGGACTGGCTCCACCACCGCACCGACCCCGAGCGCTTCCGCAACCTGGTGCTGGTGCTGCTGGTGGTGGCGGCCCTCACCGCCGGTGCCGAGGCCGTCGTGGGATGAAGCCGTCGTGGGGTGAGCCGGCCTGACCTGAGCCGGACCTGAGAAGCGCACCGGCCCGGTCGGGCACGGAATCGGTGTTCACCGACGTTCTCGTCGTGGTAGCACGGAAGGATCGCACCGCCGGCGCAGGTGCCGGACCCCTCCCCAGGGTCCTCTCAGGCGCCAACGGGCATCGTCACGGTGCCGCCGTCCCCCGAACGGCAAGGAGCCCACACCCATGGACCACGTCGAGGATCCCGGCACCGGCGACGCGACGCTTCCGCACGCGCAGCCGACGCCTCCCGCATCATCCGCGCCCTCCGCGCCCCCAACCCCGCCCGGGCCCGAGGCCACCCAGCCGATGGCTCCGCAGGCTCCGCCTCTGCTGCCGCCCCCGCTCCAGCCCCCGCAGCCGCCCGGGTCGGCGCCTCAAGGGTCGGCGCCGCAAGCTCCGCCTCAAGGGTCGGCGCCGCCCCCGCCGCCCCCGCCGCCCCCGCCGCCCCCGCCGCCTCCGGGCTACGGGCAGCCCGGGTACGGCCAGGCCCAGTACGGGCAGGACCCCTACGGGCAGCAGCAGTACGGCCAGGCCCCGTACGGGTACCCGCAGTACGCCGCGGCGCCGGTTGCCACGCGCCGGAGCCAGCAGCTCGAGATGAGCAAGGGCCGGCGGCGCCTCATCGCCGTGCTCGCCGTGCTCGGACTCCTCGCGGTGCCGGCCGTCGTCGGGTACGACCTCGGTCAGCGCGACAGCGGCTCCTCGAGCGGGGCGACGTCGTTCTCGGTGCCCAACGGAGTCGGCGCGTCGTCGGGTTCGACCGCCAACGGCTCGACCGGCGGGGCGAACGGCACCGTCGACGCCACCGCGATCGCCGACAAGGTCGACGACTCGATCGTCAACCTCACCACCACGCTGTCGTCCGGCGGCCAGGCCGCGGGCACCGGCATCATCATCTCGTCGAACGGTCTCGTGCTCACCAACAACCACGTGATCGCCAACTCCACGTCGATCGAGGCGGAGAACTCGGCGAGCGGCGCGACCTACACCGGCAAGGTGCTCGGGTATGACGTCGAGAAGGACGTCGCCCTCGTGCAGTTGGAGGACGCGTCGGGTCTGAAGGCCGCGTCGCTCGGTGAGGCGTCCAGCCTGTCGGTCGGCGACCCGGTCGTCGCGCTCGGCAACGCGGGCGGCAAGGGCGGCAGCCCCACCGTCGTCACGGGCTACGTCACCGCGCTCGACCAGCAGATCACCGCGGCCGACGAGGACGGCACCAACGCCGAGACGCTCGAGAACCTCGTCGAGATCGACGCCGACATCCGGCCCGGCGACTCGGGTGGCCCGCTCGTGAACAGCGGCGGCGCGATCGTCGGTATGAACGCGGCGGCCTCGTCGAGCAACGGCTTCGGCTTCGGCCAGTCGGCGGGCAACCAGGGCTATGCGATCCCGATCGAGAACGCGGTGGCGATTGCCAAGAAGATCGCCTCGGGCCAGGGTGGCGACGGCATCCACGTCGGCGCCAACCGGGCGCTGCTCGGCGTGGCGGTCGCCGCGGCCACCACCCAGGGCGGCTTCGGCCAGTCGTCCGACGGCGCGGTAGTGAACAGCGTGCAGTCGGGCTCGGCGGCGGAGGACGCCGGCATCCAGGCCGGCGACGTCATCACCGGCGTGGACCACGTGACGGTCTCCTCGGCGCAGGAGCTCACCCACGCCCTCACCGAGTACCAGCCCAAGGACACCGTCACCATCACCTGGACCGACTCCTCGGGCCAGAGCCACCACGCCGACGTGCAGCTCGGCTCCGGGCCTCCCGCCTGAGCCGACGTCGATGAGCCGCCCGCCTGGGAGGCGGGCGGACGGTCCGCTCCGTATCCTGGCCGCATGGTCCGTGCCGGGAATCCAGACCACGCACCGGCCGAGCTGGCTGGTGCGTGGTCGCGTCGGGGCCAGGTGCGCACCCTTGCCGGCCACGACGTCTTCACCCTCGACGTCCCCGCGCGTGCGGGGGAGTCCGCGGCGCCGTTGCTGGTGCTGCACGGCTTCCCCAGCTCGTCATTCGACTTCGCGACCGTGCTCGACGAGCTGTCGCGCGACCGCCGCGTGTTGCTGTTCGACATGCTCGGCTACGGGTTCTCGGCCAAGCCCGATCTCGCCTACACGCTCGCGCGCCAGGCCGACATCGCCGCGGCGTTCGTCGCCGAGCTGGGCATCACCGAGTTGTCGCTGCTGTCCCACGACATGGGCGACACCGTCGGCGGCGAGTTGCTCGCCCGCCAGGCCGACGGCAGCTGGCCGGTGGAGATCTCGCGGCGCGTCGTGACCAACGGCAGCATCTACATCGAGATGGCGCAGCTCACTGTCGGGCAGCAGATGCTGCTCTCGTTGCCCGACGAGTTGATCGACCCTGCGCTCGCGCCGGGGCGCGACGCCCTCGTCGCGTCCGCTCGCGGCCACGTTCAGCCCCGCCACCGACCTCGACGCGTCGGTCGACGGCATGCCGCTCGCCGCGCACGTGGCCGCGGAGGTCGAGATGATCCTCCACGACGACGGCAACCGCGTGCTCGCCCGGCTCATCCGCTACATCGAGGAGCGCCGCGCCGCGGAGGACCGCTTCACCGGCGCGATCGAGACGCACCCGTCGCCGCTCGGCGTGGTGTGGGGCGCCGACGATCCGATCGCCGTGTACGAGATGGCCACGCGGCTGGTGCGCGCGCGGCGCGCCGCCACCGACGAGGACGCGCCCTTCGTCACCCTCGACGGCGTGGGCCACTACCCGATGGTCGAGGCGCCCGCGCGCTTCGTGGCCGCGGTGCGCACTGCTCTCGATTGAGGGCCCTCGACTGACGCTCTCGACTGACGCCCTCGACTAGTTGCGCTCGTCGGGCTTGGCCGCCATCATGTGGCCGCCCAGGAGGTAGTCGGGCGACGACTGCGCGATCTGCGAGTCGGCCCGGGCGCGGATCTTCTGCTGCTGGTCGTCGCTCGGCACGGTGATCCAGAACACGTCGTCGCGGACGCCGTCGAAGCACAGGTCGGCCACCTCGGACAGCGGTGCGAACACCACTTCGAGGCCGGCGGCATCCATGCGGGTGAGGTACTCGCCCTTCGCGTCGCGCCCTTCCTGCGGCGGTGCGCCGGGGCGGTCGTAGCGGTCGGGCCGGTTCGCGCCGGGACGCCAGATGCCGGTGTCGAGCATGCCCGGCGTGCGGGTGGACGGGTAGAGGAGCGACGCGCTCGACGTCGGACCCGACCTCGCGCAGTTGGCCCCAGAGGCACTCGGTGATCGTGACCACCGCGGCCTTGGTGGTGGCGTACACCGCGCTGTTGATCAGCGGCGTGAACCCGCCGTTGCCCGAAGTGGTGTTCACCACGTGGCCCTCGTTCTGCGCCACGAGCGTGGGCACGAACGCGTTGATGCCGTTCACCACGCCCATCACGTTCACGTCGAGCGACCAGCGCCAGTCGTTGACGTGGTGCTCCCAGATCTGCCCCTCGGAGCCGGAACCGATGCCGGCGTTGTTGCACACGAGGTGCACCGCGCCGTAGTGCTCGAGCGCCGCGTCGCGCAGCGCCTCCACCGACTCCAGCGACGTGACGTCGGTGGGGACGCCGATGACGTCGCGTCCCTCGGCCTGCAACTCGGCGACGGTGCTCTCGACGAGGCCGGGCACGACGTCGGCGACCACCACCTTCATTCCCGCGTCGGTGAAGCGCTCGACGAGCGCACGCCCGATGCCCTGGCCCGCGCCGGTGACGACCGCGACCTTGCCTGCGAAGTCCTGCACGTTTCCCCCTCCGGGCCTCAGGCCCGACTACGCCCTCTCGGGTCGGTCTCGTCTCATTCGATTTCCGCAGCTGCACCCGCGAACTGCGCGTTGTACAGCGTCGCGTACGTGCCGTTGCGGGCCAGCAGCTCCTCGTGGTTGCCCTGCTCGACGATGTCGCCGTGCTCCATCACCAAGATGGTGTCGGCGTCGCGGATCGTCGAGAGGCGGTGCGCGATCACGAAGCTCGTGCGGTTGGTGCGCAGCGCGGCCATCGCCTTCTGGATGAGCACCTCGGTGCGGGTGTCGACCGAGCTGGTGGCCTCGTCGAGGATGAGGATGCTCGGATCGGCGAGGAAGGCGCGGGCGATGGTGAGCAGCTGCTTCTCGCCGGCCGACACGTTGCCACCCTCGTCGTCGATGCGGGTGTCGTAGCCGTCGGGCAGCGAGCGCACGAACCAGTCGACGTGGGTGGCCCTCGCCGCCTCGACGATCTGCTCCTCGGTGGCCTCCGGATTCCCGAAGGCGATGTTCTCGCGGATCGTCCCCTCGAACAGCCAGGTGTCCTGGAGGACCATCCCGATGTTGCGGCGCAGCTCGTCGCGGCGCATCTGCGACGTGTCGATGCCGTCGAGGGTGATCGTGCCCGCGTCGATGTTGTAGAAGCGCATGATCAGGTTGACGAGCGTGGTCTTGCCCGCGCCGGTGGGCCCGACGATCGCGATCGTCGCACCGGGCTCGGCGAGCAGGTTCAGGTTCGTGATCAGCGGCTTCGCCGGGTCATAGGAGAAGGCGACGTTGCTGAATTCGATGCGGCCACGCGGCGCGGCAGGGAGCACGGGCTCGGGCGGGTCGGGGGTCTCCTCGTCCTCGTCGAGAAACTCGAAGACCCGCTCGGCGGACGCGATGCCCGACTGCAACAGGTTCACCATCGACGCGAGCTGGGTGAGCGGCTGCGTGAACTGGCGCGAGTACTGGATGAACGCCTGCACGTCACCGATGCTCAGCTGACCCGAGACCACACGCAGGCCGCCGACCACCGCGATCACCACGAAATTCAGGTTGCCGACGAACATCATCACCGGCTGCACCGTGCCCGAGATGAACTGGGCCCAGAAGCTCGACTCATAGAGCTTCTCGTTCTCGGTGTCGAACACGTCCTGGACGTCGTCCTGGCGCCCGAACACCTGCACCAGCGCGAGACCGGTGAAGGTCTCCTCGACGTGCCCGTTCAGGATGCCGGTGTGCAGCCACTGCGAGATGAACCGCTTCTTCGACCGCACGGTGATGAACTTCATGATCACCAGTGAGCACGGCACCAGCACGATCGTGATCGTCGCCAGCAGCGGCGAGATCGTGTACATCATGACGATCACGCCGATGATCGTCAGCGTCGACGTGAGCATCATGCTCAACGTCTGCTGCAGGCTCTGCGCGACGTTGTCGATGTCGTTCGTGACCCGGCTGAGCAGATCGCCGCGGGGCTGGCGGTCGATGTACCAGAGGGGCAGGCGGTTGAGCTTCTCCTCGACGTCGTTGCGCAGCTTCTGCATCGAACGCTGCACCACCCCGGCGAGGATGTAGCTCTGCGCGTACTGCAACACATTCGACGTGACGTACACGCCGAGCGCGAGCAGCAACCACTCGTGCAGGGTCGTGAAGTCGATGCCCTTGCCGCCGACCACACCGTCGACGACGACGTTGGTCGCGTTGCCCAGCAGGCGCGGCCCGAGCACCGCGCAGGTGACGCTCGTGACCGCGAGGACCAGCACCGCGAAGATGCGGCCGCGCTCGGGCCGGAGCCGGTCGAAGAGCCGCCGGGCGGAATTGCGGAAGTTCTCGGTGCGCTCGACGGGCATGCCGACGCCGAAGCGCCCCTGGCGCATCGCCGCCGCGTTGGCGCGCAGCTCGCGGTGGATCTCCTCGAGTGACGTGGGCTCGTTCGCCTCGTCGCGGCCGTCGCGTGGCCCTGGCCGTTCCCCGAACCGTTGCCGGTCACGCCATTGCCGGTCACGCCGCGTCCTCCTCGTAGCGCTGCGATTCCACGATCTCCCCGTAGGTGGGGCACGTGGCGAGGAGCTCGGTGTGGGTGCCGAGCCCGACGCAACAGCCTTCCTCGAGCACGAGGATGCGGTCGGCCTGGGTGATGGTGGACACCCGTTGGGCGACCACCACGGTGACCGCCTCCCGGGTGACGGGGCGGAGCGCGGCGCGGAGGTTGGCGTCGGTCCGGAGGTCGAGGGCGGAGAAGGAGTCGTCGAAGAGGTAGATCGACGGCCGGTGGGCGATCGCCCGGGCGATGGCGAGCCGCTGGCGCTGCCCGCCCGACACGTTGGTGCCGCCCTGGGCGATGGGGGAGTCGAGGCCCTCGGGCATCGACTGCACGAAGTCGGCGGCCTGGGCGACGTCGAGCGCGCCCCAGAGGTCGGTCTCGGTCGCCTGCGGGTTGCCGAAGCGCAGATTGCTCCCCACCGTCCCCGAGAACAGGAACGGCTTCTGCGGCACGAACCCGATGAGGGTGTGGAAGTAGTCGTCGTCGATGTCGCGGATGTCGGCGCCGGCGATCGTGACCTTGCCCTCGGTGACGTCGAAGAGACGGCCCACGAGGTTGAGCAGTGCGGTCTTGCCGGAACCGGTGCTGCCGATGATGGCGAGCGTCTCGCCGGCGTCGACGCGCACCGAGATGTCGTGGAGCACCGGCTGCTCCGCACCGGGGAAGGCGAACGATGCGTGGTGCAGCTCGAGCGACATCGGGCCGGGGAGCTCGGTGACGCCGTCGGTGGGCGGCACGACCGACGAGTCGGTGCGCAGCACCTCCTGGATGCGTCCCGCGCACACCGCGGCACGCGGGTACATCATCACGATCCACGTGGCCATCATCACGGCCATGAGGATCTGGATGAGGTAGGTGAGGAACGCGACGAGGGAGCCCACCTGCATCTGACCGGCGGCGATGCGGTCGGCACCGAACCACACGGCGGCGACGCTCGAGATGTTCACTGCCGCGAACACCATCGGGAACGACAGCGCCATGTACCGGCCGGCGAGGAGGGAGGTGTGGGTGAGCTCCTCGTTCGCCGTGCCGAAGCGCCGGCTCTCGTCGGGCTCACGCACGAACGCCCGCACCACGCGGATGCCGGTGATCTGTTCGCGCAGCACCTGGTTGACCCGGTCGAGCCGATCCTGCATCAGGAAGAAGAGCGGGTGCATCCTGCGGGAGATGAAGATCATCGCGACCAGCAGCGCGGGGACGGCCACGAGCAGGATGACCGACAGCGGCCCGTCCTCGCGGTAGGCCAGCACACTGCCCACCACGAGCGTGATGGGCGCGGCGATCGCCATGGTGCAGGTCATCAGGACCAGCATCTGGACCTGCTGCACGTCGTTGGTGACCCGGGTGATGAGCGAGGGCGAGCCGAACTGGCCGACCTCGCGGGCGGACAGCCGGGTGACCTTGTGGAACATCCCCTGGCGCACGTCACGGCCGAAGCTCATCGCGAACTTGGCGGAGAAGTACATGGCCGCGACGGCGAGCATCACCTGCAGGACCGTGATCCCGAGCAGGATGGCGCCCATGCGCTCGATGTAGGCGGTGTCGCCGGTGAGCACGCCCTTGTCGATGATGTTCGCGTTCAGTGTGGGCAGCATCAGCGTGGCCGACACCTGGCCGAACTGGAACACGATCACCCAGATCAGCAGCGTGCGGTACGGCGCGCCGTAGGTGCGGACGAGACGGGTCAGCACTTGCCGGGACCTCCCTTCGGATGGGCCTTCGAGTCGGGCTTCGCCTCGGCATGGTCGCGGGACACGCCGTGGAGGAACATCGCGACGATCTCGGGACGCGTCAGCGACGGGCCCTCGGAGAACATGCGGCTGGTGCCGGCGAAGATGAGGCCGCGCAACAGTCGGGCGGTCTTCTCCGGCGGGTACCGCAGCTGATCGGCGTCGGGCGCGAGCAATCCCACGAGCGCGTGCAGCTCCGGTGGCTTGCGGGCCGTGCGGTCCTCCGGGCGGCGCATCGTGGCGAGCGCGCTGGTGACCTGGAAGATGGCCTCCGAGCGGCGCACCAGGATGTCGACCGCCTTGGTGAGCCGCGCCTCGAGCGGGAGGGCCCGGTCGATGTTGTCGAGCGCGGCCTCGACCCGCGCGGGGTCGAACGCGGCGTCGACGATCGCCTCGATGAGCGCGTGTTTGTCGTCGAAGACCCGGAAGATGGTGCCCTCGGCGATCCCGGCGGCGGCGGCGATCTCCCGGGTGGTCACCCCGGCGCCGCCCTCCAGGAAGAGCGGGAGGGCCGCGGCCACGATCGCGGCGCGCCGTTCCTCGACCGGGAGCGCGGCGGCGCGCGACCGGGCGGGCGGGGCGGCGGAGGCGGGCGCGGTCATGGGGGCACTCTATGAGTGAGCGCTCACTCAGTGCAACCACTTCCCGTGATTGGTACGGTCCCGCCGTGGCGACGCCCGCTTCCCCCATGCTCTCCCCCCTGGGCCACCGGGCCCGCGCGCTCGTCGGCGACCGGGTTCTGGCCGACTCCGCGGCCACGCTGCGCCTCGACCATCCCGAGCAGGGCGCCAGCCTCTGGTTCCCGCTGGCCGACGTCGCCACCGACGCCCTCGGGGTGATCACCGCCCCTGCCGAAGTCGAGGCGCTCGACGGTCTCGTGGCCTTCGATCAGGCGGCGGTGACCGTCGAGGTGGTCGACGGGGCCACCGGTGACGAGCCGCGCGACGTCACGGTCAAGCGCTTCCCCACGTGGGGCGACGTCGCCGACCTCGTCGCAGTGATGGACGTGATGCCGAGCGACGACGGCTCGTGGTCGAGCGTCGCGTGCGCGATGCCCGACCGACCCGTCGTCGAGGGCAGCCAGATGCTCGGCCAGGCCATGGTGGCGGCGATGCGCACCTTCCCCGGTCGCCGGGTGGTGTCCGCGCACCTGGCGTTCGTGCGGCCGGCCGACGCCCGCCGTCCGCTGCGCTTCGTCCTCGACGAGGTGAGCGCGGGCCGCGCGTTCGGCGCGCTGGCTGCGCGGGTCGAGCAGGAGGGCCGCACCTGCGCGGCCGGAACGCTGCTGCTCGGCGCGCCGGCCGACGACGTGGTCGCCCATGCCGAGCCCGCGCCCGTCGTCGCCGGCCCCTACGAGAGCGTGCCCTACGACATGGGGGTCACCGGCCGCGACCTGCGCGTCGTCGACGGCGCCTACACCGCGGACCCGGACGCGCCCGTCGGGCCACCCGAGATCGACGTGTGGGTGCGCTTCCGTTCGGTGCCCGACGATCCCGCGCTGCACGCGGGGCTCCTCGCCCAGTTCACCGGCCACCTGTCGATCGCGGCTGCGCTGCGCCCGCACGCCGGAGTGGGGGAGGCGCAGGCGCACCACACGCTCTCCACTGCGGTCAACGCGATCTCGCTGTCGGTGCACACCGACGTGCGCGTCGACCAGTGGCTCCTGTACCACCACCGCTCCACCAGTGCGACGGGCGGCATGACCCATTCGGAGTGCCGCGTCCACGACGAAGCGGGCACGTTGGTCGCGTCGTTCACCGTCGACGCGATGGTGCGTCCCTTCGCCGGTGGCGCGGTGGGCGACACGAGGACATCGTTGTGAGCCTCACGACCGCGCCCGGCGCGGCCTGACCCGCGGGAGAGACCCCTTGGACTTCGGCATCCACCTCGGCAGCGTGAGCCCCAAGGCGTGGATCGACGTCACCCGCCAGGCCGACGCCGTCGGCTTCGAATCGGTGTGGCTCCCCGAGCACCTCGTGATCCCGGTCGCGGCATCGGGCAGCCCGCATCACGGTGCGGAGCACCCGCCGATCCCCGCGCATGTCCCCGTCTTCGACGTGTTCGCGTACCTGGCGCACCTGGCCGCGGTGACCGAGCACATCACCCTCGGCACGAGCGTCTACAACATCGGCCTGCGTCACCCGTTCGTCACCGCGCGTGCCGCGACCACCGTCGACGTGCTCTCGGGTGGGCGCCTCGCGCTCGGCATCGGTTCGAGTTGGCTGCGCGAGGAGTGGGAGGCGGTCGGCCTCGACTTCGACACGCGGGGTGCTCGCGTCGACGAGGCCATCGAGGTCTGCCGGCGGCTGTGGACCGAGGAGACCATCGAGCACCACGGACGCTTCTTCGACTTCGCGCCGGTGGCGTTCGAGCCGAAGCCGGTGCAGGCAGGTGGCCCCGCACTCCACATCGGTGGTGACGGCGCGGTCGCGCTGCGGCGCACTGCGACCGTCGGCGCGGGGTGGATCCCGATGAACCACGGCGTCGACGAGCTGGGGTCGCCGCTCGCGAAGTTGCGCGAGCTCGGTGCCGCGGCGGGCCGCACCACACCCGTGCAGGTCACGCTGCACGGCAACGTCACGCGACCCGACGACGTCGAGCGCTACGCCGACGCGGGAGTCACGCGGCTGATCGTCACGCCGTGGGCGCGCACGAGCGAGGCGATCGACGGCCTCGCCCGTTTCGCCGACGAGGTCATCACTCCGTTGCGCTGATCGGCTCCAACAGGACGAGCGGGATCTCGCGGTCGGTCTTCTCCTGGTACCCCGCGTAGTTCTTGTGCTTCGCGGTGAGGATCGGCCACATGCGGGCCCGCTCCTCGGGCGTCGCGACCCGCGCGTACATCGAGCGCTTCGGCTTCCCGCGGTAGACGACCTCGACCTCCGGGTGGGCCAGGATGTTGTGGTACCAGGCGGGGTGCACGGGGTCGCCGCCCCGTGACGCGACCACGACGACCGTGTCGCCCTCCTCGAGCGGTGATGTGAGCATCACGCGGCGCGGCTCGCCCGACTTCGCCCCGATCGTGGTGAGCTCGAGCACCGACATGCCGAGCGCGGACCAGCCGAGTTTCCCGAAGCTCACCTTCAGCATCCCGCGGTGGAAGGAGTTCATGGCGTGGAGGGCACGGTCACTGGGCACGCCGGGACCCTAACCCGGGCGCACCACGCAGGGCATCCGATCCGTCACCCTCGTCACATGTGTGGCGGATGGGGCTCAAGTGAACCGGGACCCGGACCGAGTTCTCTGCGATGGGCAGGAGCAGGGCGTCGCGCAAGGCGGGGACAGCGCTGGCGATCGTGGTGCTCGCGGTGGTGGGCGCCGGGAACATCGCCGCGGCCAAGCCGATCGGCGCGGGGTCGGTCTCCGGGCGCGTCGTGGCCGTGGGCGGTGCGCCGGTGGCCGGGATCTGCGTCGGCCTCGACAACGGTGGCGGCGCGACGACGAGCGACGCCGACGGCGCGTACGTCGTGAACGACGTCGCACCCGGGACCTACCGCGTGCAGTTCACGGACTGCCGTCCCGATCCGACGCTCGTGGCGCAGTGGTACCTGGCGAGCGATCGCTCCGACACTGCGAATCCGGTCGAGGTGACCGACGGCCAGGACGCCCCGCTCGCCGACGTGACGATGCAGCCGGGTGTGGTGGTGGCCGGCACCGTGCGCGACGCGGGAGGCGACCCGATCGGCGGGATCTCGGTGTCGGTGAACGCAACCCAGGGCAACGCGGCGACCGGGACGCAGACCGCGGGCGACGGGACCTACCGCACCGAACCGCTGCCGCTCGGTGACTACAAGGTGCAGTTCGCCGATCCGGCGTCGCCGCCGGTCTACGCACGCGTGTACTGGAGCAGCGCGCCGATGTGGAGTACCGCCACGACGTTGCACCTGGATCCGCAAGACGGGTCCGTGCACGGAGGGGTCGACGAGGTGCTCCCGGCCGCGGCCGCGGTCACCGGTACGGTCACCGACCACCGCGCCGACCCGATCGCCGGCGTGTGCGTGAACGCGCAGGTCGCGCGCCCCGACGGTGGGTGGGACTGGATTGCGGGCGCGCAGACTGCCGGCGACGGGACGTTCGCGTTGACGGGCCTGCCGCCCGTTGCGGTGCTCGTGCAGTTCCAGGACTGCGGCGCGGGCACCTACGTCGAGCAGTGGTACGCAGGCGCCGCCACCGGCGGCGACGCGACGCCGATCGCGCTCACGGCCGGTTCGACGCGCGACCACGTCGATGCCCAACTCGACACCGGTGTGCGGATCGCCGGTCACGTCCAGGATGCCGGAGGCAACCCGATCGCCGGCGTGTCGGTGAACGTGTCGCGCGACGGCGGATCCGGAACGTGGGCGCAGACCGACGCCAACGGCGACTACACCACTGGGGCCGTCGCCCCCGGCACCTACATCGTGCAGTTCAGCCCGTCGGGCTCGCCGTCGACCTGGGCCGCGCAGTACTGGAGCGGTCAGCCCACGCGCGACACCGCCGATCCCCTCGTCGTCACCGAGGCCGACGGTCCGCTGCGCGCGGGAGTGGACGCGACGCTCGCACCGGGAGCCACGGTGTCGGGCACGGTCACCGCGAACGGCGCGCCGGTTGCGGGTGAATGCGTCACCGTGGCGGCGCAGGGGCCGGGCGGTCTCAACTGGGTGGCCGGCACCAACAGCGCCGCGGACGGCACGTGGTCGATCGGTGCGCTGCCGGCTGCCACCTATGACGTCATCTTCCAGGACTGCAACGGTGTCGGTCCCTACGTGGACCAGTGGTGGCCCGACGCGGCCGACCAGTCCGGGGCCTCGCCGGTGACGCTCGCGGCGGGCGAGACCCGCACCGGGCTCGACGCGCACCTCGAGCCCGCCGGCGCGATCACCGGTCGGGTCACGACCACGGGCGGGGCGGGCGTGGAGGGAGTGTGCGTGCAGGCGACCACCACCGACCGGGTCGGCGGGTTCGCGCGCACGGGCTCCGACGGCACCTACCACCTGCTGGTCTCGCAGGATGGCGCGTACCGCGTGCAGTTCGTCGACTGCCGCGACTCGCCGTCGCTCGCGTCGCAATGGTGGGCAGGGGCCGACGACGCGGCCCACGCGACGCCCGTGCCCGTGCAACCCGGGTCCGTGGCCGAGGGTGTCGACGCGGTGCTGCAACCCGGCGAACCCGCGACGGTCTCGGGGCGCGTCACGAACGTGGGCGGCCGGGCGATGACCACCGCGTGCGTCGTCGTGTACCTCCCCGACGAGTTCGCGCGGTTCGCTCCGGTCGCCGAAGACGGGACCTTCTCGGTGGCGGGCGTGCCGTCGGGCACCTACGCGGTCGCGTTCCTCGGCTGCCCGTCGAGTTCGGGTGATCCCTCACCGTTCGTCGAGGATCCCGCCGTTCCCGACCTCGTGTACCACGCCCAGTGGTGGGACGGGGCGCTCGTCTCGTTCGATCAGAGCACGCGTGGCGGTCCCGACCCGATCGCACAGGGCGCGCAACTGGTTGCCGTGACGCCCGGCGGCGCCGTGAGCGGCATCGACGCGTGCTTCGGCTGTGAGGCGCTCGCCCTCGGCGACGTCGTTGCGACGGGATCGGCGATCAGCCTGCCGGTCACGGCGCCGGGCCTCGTCGATCCCGGCAGCGGCGCCGGCGTGGACGCGGCGGCCGCCGTCGGCTGGACCTACGCGGCGATCTGCGACGGTCCCGCGGGCGCAACCGCTCGGGTCGAGGGCGCGTCGTCGCCCCTCGTGGTGCAGGTGCCGCATTCCGGGAGCTGGACGTGCCGGGTCGAGGCGCTGATGGGCGACACGGTGGTCGCGACGTCGGGCACGGCCGACGTGACGGTGGTCGGGAGCCCGACCCCGGCGTCGGAGAGCGCCGACCGGGCCGAACCCGCAGCAGGCCTGGCGTTCACCGGCGGGAACTCCCGCCCGGTCGCGGTCGGTGGCTTCCTGGCACTGCTCGTCGGCGGGCTCTGCCTCGTCGTCGCCGGTCGCCGCCGCGCCGCCCGCTCCTAGCCGCGGCGCCCGCCGTCCGTCCCCATCGGGCCCGAACCCAGAGGGCTGGTGTCCTTCGGCGGACCGGCCTGGGTGTGGGTGGTGCCCGCGGGGTCGACGGCCCAGTCGGGCACCACGCCCCAGCCGTCGCCGTACACGAGCTCGCCGAGCGGGCGCCGGCGCACCGGCCCGTGCCCGCCCTCGGGCTTGCCGATCGTGATCGTCGCGGCCATGAACACGCCGTCGGGAACCTCGAGCAGCTCGCGCAGCTCGGCTTCGACCATCGCGTGGAACCCGGTGAGCACGCCGCCGTACCCGAGCGCGCGCGCCGCGAGGAGCAGGTTCTGGCACGCGGGGTACACCGACGCGCCCTCGAGCGGTGACGGGTCGCGGTAGCGCACGAGGCAGGGGAGCACGAGCACCGGGACGCGCTCGAACTGGTCGGTGTAGCGCTGCATGGTCGCGGCCATGCGCGCCTTCGGGGAGTCGTCGACGACGCCGGACCCGCGGTCGTAGCCGTCGTTGGTGCGCTTGTTGCCCCAGATGCGCCGGGCCGCGTCGCCGATGAGGGCCTTCGCCTGCTGGGCCTTGGGGCCGTCGGTGAGCACGAGGAAGCGGAACGGCTGGCGGTTCGACCCGCTCGGTGCACGGGTCGCCGCGAACAGCATGGCCCGCAGTGCCTCGGGCGGCACCGGTTCGTCGCGGTAGCGGCGGATGGCGCGGGTGGAGGCGATGCCTGCGAGCAGCCCGACGACGTCGGCCGGAAGCGGCGCGTCGGCGAGATGAGCGGGATCGGTCGTCACGGTGCGAAGATTCGCACATGGTCCTCGATCGTGCACACCACGGCGCCGTGCTGGTGCTCACCATGAACCGCCCGGAGCGCCGCAACGCGTTCGAACCGCGAGCTGTACCGGGCGCTCGGCGAGGCCTTCGTGGCGGCCGAGACCGACGACGAGGTACGCGCGATCGTGCTCACGGGCGCGGGCGACGAGGCCTTCTGCTCGGGCATGGACCTCAAGGCGTTCGCGGCCGGCGACACCATCACCGCCGACGACGGCCCCGGCACCACGGTGTTCGTCGAGCGCTGCTTCCCCAAACCCGTGATCGCCGCGGTGAACGGGTCCGCGGTGGCGGGAGGCTTCGGGATCATGCTCGGGTGCGACCTCGTGGTGGCGGCGGAGCACGCGGTGTTCGGCCTGCCCGAAGTGAAACGGGGCCTCGTGGGCGTCGGCGCGACGAGCCGCGCGGCGTTGCGGTTGCCGCCTGCGGTCACCCTCGAGCTCGCGCTCACCGGCGAGCCGATCGACGCCGCCCGAGCGCTGCACCACGGCCTGGTGAACCGCGTGGTGCCGAAGGCCGACGTACTGCCGGTGGCGTTGGCGCTGGCCGAGTCGATCGCGGCGAACGGTCCGCTCGCGGTGGCGCTGGCCAAGCAGATCGCGGTGGATGCCCGCGACCTCTACTCCGTCGACATCGCGGGCTGGCGCAAGCAGGCGGCGGCCGTGTTCGCCAGCGAGGACGCCAAGGAGGGGGCGAAGGCCTTCGCCGAGAAGCGCCCGCCGGTGTTCCGCGGTCACTGAAGCGCCAGTCCCAGGTCGCTGACCTGCGGAAACGCTGATTGTAGATTGTATATTGAGGGTCGAAAGTCCCCTGTCGGCAGGGGTGGCCGAGGTGCAGCGCAACGCGGCACGGGGCGTGCGCGCCGTCGCGTTCTCCGGGTGCCCGGCATGGCTCGACCTGCCGAGCATCCACTCCGGCTACCGGGACGATCACCAAGATCGTCCAGGGCAATGCGGCGAAGCTGTTCGGCGTCGACATGGCGACGCTCGGCCTGCCCGCGTGCGCCGCTGACCCGGATCGTTCACCTTTGGCTCGACCAGTGCATCCGGCGGGCGGGGCGGCGGAGAAGTACCTCACGGTATGACTCCCCGACCCCGTGCCCGCCGATGCGCCTGACTGCCCCGATCTCCGGCCGTGCCCCTAGCCTGCTTCCCGTGGGAGCGGGGGACGACGTCGCCGCGAGGTTCGCCGCGGGGGACGAGTCAGCGCTGCGCGAGGCATACGACGCGCACGGCGCCCTCGTCTTCGCGTTCTGCAGCCGCAACCTCGCGAGTCGCGCCGACGCGGAGGACGCCACCCAGCAGGTGTTCGTCGCCGCCTGGCAGGGCCGTGACCGCTTCGACGCCGAGAAGGGCTCGCTGCCCGGTTGGCTGCTCGGCATCGCCCGCCACAAGGTCTCCGACGTCGTGCGGGCCTCGGGCCGGCGCGACGCCCTCGTCGAGCGGCAGGCGAGCGCAGTCGGCACCGGCGCCCCGGGCACCCCGACGGGAGCGGTCGGTGACACGCCCGACTCGGTGCTCGATCGCCTGGTCGTCGCCCGCGCCCTCGCCGAGTTGCCCGACGAGCAGCGGCGCACACTCGAGCTCGCCTTCTACGACGACTTGACGCACACGCAGATTGCGCAGGTCCTGGGCCTGCCACTCGGTACGGTGAAGAGCCATATCCGTCGCGGCCTCGGCCGGCTGCGCGCGAGCCTGGAGGAGGTCGGACGATGAGTCACGTCGATCCCGACCTGCTGGCGCTCGCCGCACTCGGCGAAGCAGTCCCCGACGACGCGCTGGCCCACCTCGCCGTCTGCGACGAGTGCCGGGAGGAGCGCGAGGGCTACGCCCGTGCGGTCGGCGCCGGCCGCGCGGTGCGGCCCGACGACCTCGATCTCCCTGCCCCGCCCGTCGCGGTGTGGGAGGGCATCGAGCGCGCAGCTCGGCCTCACCGACGCGAGTGCCGCGGCGCCCGCGCCGGCCACGGTGACCGCGATCGGTGATGCCCCGTCGCGACGGGGTCGTACCCGGTGGTTGTGGGCGGCCGCGGCGGTGATCGTCGTGATCGTGGCCGCCGCCGGGATCGTGTCGCTCGCGCGCCGCGACAGCGGCGACGCGAAGACGGTGCAGGAGGTCGCGCTCACCGAGGTCGACGAGAGCGGGGCCCGGGGCAGCGCGGCGCTCGTGCGCGACGACAACGGCTACGCGCTGCGCGTCGACACCACCGGTCTCACCGACCGCGACGGCACCTACTACGAGCTGTGGCTGATGAATCCCGACACGAACTCGTTCGTGTCCCTGGGCCCGGTGCTGCCCGGCACCCGCAGCACGCACCCGTTGCCCGCGGGGGTCACCACGAAGACCGACCCGTTCGTCGACATCTCCGTGGAGCCGCTCGACGGCGATCCCGCACACTCCACCGTGAGCGTGCTGCGCGGCAACTTCGCCTGATCGCGGGATTTCCCCGGCGGCTGCATCCGATCGCGTCGTCCGCGCAGAAGCAACCCCCGACGGCACGTGGAACGGTTCCCCGCACCCCCGAGCGGAGACCACGGCCGCGGAGGAGGCACGATGCGCAAGCACTCGTTCCGCAGGATGATTGCGGCGGCGACCATGGTCGCGATCCCGGTGACGGCCGTCGGTGTGAGCACGGCGGGCGCGTCGACACCCGCTGGCAGCATGGGCACCAGCTCGACCGCCAAGCAGAACATCGTGCAGGTGGCATCCGCGAACCCCGACTTCTCGACGCTGGTCACCGCGATCAAGAAGGCCGGGCTGGTCAAGGCGCTCAGCGGCAAGGGTCCCTACACGGTGTTCGCGCCCACGAACGACGCGTTCGCCAAGGTGCCCGCCGCGACGCTCGACGGGCTGCTCGCCGACAAGGCGGCGCTCACCGACGTGCTGACCTACCACGTGGTGAAGGGCAAGATCCCGTCGTCGAAGCTGCAGCCCACGCAGACCGTCACCACGCTCAACGGTGACCCGCTCACCATCGACGTGGCGGACGGCAAGGCCACGATCACCGACGGTCAGGGCAACACGGTCAACATCACCATGACCGACATCAAGACGAAGAACGGCATCATCCACGTGATCGACGGAGTGCTCCTGCCCCCGACCTCGTGACGGCGACCTCGTGACTGAACTCACCTGACCGCGAACCCGCCGGCGGGCTCGGCATCCTCAGTGCAGGGTGCCGAGCCCGTCCGCGTCGGCCTCGATGCGGTCGATGCGGTCCCGCATCCAGTCGAGGATCTCGCGGTGCGTGTTCACGTAGAGCCGGTCCTCGAGCACGGCCCGCGCCGCGAGTCGCCCGACGTCGAGCGGGTCGACCGCGGTGGCCATGCGCTGCTCGATCCACCGGCGCGTCGCCGGGTCGGCGAGGTCCGCGTCGGTGAAGCGCGCGCGTTGCTCCTCCATCATGCGGGTGCGGATGCCGCCGGGCGTGAGCAGGGTCACACCGATGGGCGCGTCGGCGTCGGCCAGCTCCATGCGCAGCATCTCGGTCAACGCGGTGACACCGTGCTTCGCCGCCGGGTAAGCGCCGAGCCCGGTGGCCGCCACCAGCCCCTGGCGCGACGACGTGTGCACGAAGTGGCCCTCGCCCTGTTCGAGCAGCCGGGGCAGGAACACGTCGATGCCGTGGAGCACGCCCCAATAGTCCACGTCGAAGACCCGCCGCCACCGCGCGTAGTCGACGGGCGCGAGCAGCGACGCGTTGGCACCGATCCCCGCATTGCTGCACACCACGTGCGCGGTGCCGAACTCGGCGAAGGTCGCGTCGCGCAGTCGCACGACGTCGTCGCGTTCGGCGACGTCGCACGTGACTCCGATCGCGTCGATGCCGTCAGCGGTGAGCGTCGCGACGGCGTCGGCCAGGCGGTCGGTCTGCACGTCGGCCAGCGCGAGGCGCGCGCCCAGTTCGGCGAACGCGGCGCGAGACCGAACCCGAGCCCTTCCGCGCCGCCGGTGACGACGACGACCTTGCCGGCGAGCGTGTCCATCGGGCGATCCCCTCGTTCAGGCGACGATGCCGCGGACCTTGAGGTCGATGACGGTGTCCCACTCGAGCCCGAGCTCGCCGGTGAGGATGTCGTCGCCGTGCTCGTTGAATTCGGGCGCGCGCGCCGACGCCGCCGGTTCCTCACCGAACTGGACCGGTGCGGTCACGAGATGGAACGCGTGCCCGTCCTTGGTGTGCAACTCCTGCAGGTAGCCGTTCGCCTCGACCATCGGGTCGTTCACCAGGTCGAGGGTGTCCTGCACCGGCGCCCACTGCCCGCGCATGCCGGTGAAGCGCTCGCACCAGTACGCGAACGTCTCCTCCTTCATGCGCGCCGCGATCAGCGCCTCGCCCTCCCGGCCGTGCTCCATGAGGTTCTCGTGGACGGTGAAGCGCGGGTCGGTGGCGTGCTCGTCGAGACCGAGCCGTGCGCACGCCTCCGGCCAGTAGTGCGCGCCCTGCAGCATGGAGAAGGCGATGCGCTTGCCGTCGGCCGTCTCGTAGCTGCCGGCGAGCGGGTTGGTGGCGACGACGTTCGACTCGCGCACCGGCATGCGCCAGGCCTCCCCGGTGTGGAGGGACTGCGCGATCGCGGCCCCCATCGCCCACATGCCGGTGGCGAGCAGCGACACGTCGACGACCTCGGCGTGGCCGGTGCGCTCCCGGTGGAAGAGCGCGGTGCTGATGCCGCCCGCGATGGTCATCGCGCCGATGGAGTCGCCGTAGGCGGGCCCCGGCATCATCGCCAGGAGCTCGGTGTCCTCCGGAGTGGCCGCGATGGCCGTGCCGGCGCGGTACCAGAAGCCGAGGATGTCGTAGCCGCCCGCGTCGACCTCGGGCCCGCGCGCGCCGTAGCCCGAGCCGCGCACGTAGACGATGTCGGGGTTGTGCGCCCGGATGTCGTCGACGTCGATCTGCAGCTTGGTGCGCACGCCGGCGAGCTTGTTGGTGAGGAACACGTCGCTGGTCGCCGCGAGCCGGTAGAGGATGTCGCGCCCCTCCTCGCTGGTGAGGTCGAGGGCCAGGCTCTTCTTGCCGCGGTTCGAGTGCTCGGCGAGCACCAGCACCTCGGTGTCGAACATCACCATGCCGGAGCCGGCGAGGCCGCGGATCGCGTCGCCGCGCTCCACGTGCTCGATCTTGATCACCTCGGCACCCCAGTCGGCGAGGATGGCCGACGCGGCGGGCACGAAGGTCTGCTCCGCGACCTCCAGGATGCGGATCCCCTCCATGGGGCGGCTCATGCGGTTCCTCCGGAAGGTCGGTGGGTGGGCGAGGTGAGCGTAGGGGCACCGGGAGCAGCGGTCCCACGTACACTGCCGCCCCGTGGGTCAGGACTTGTCCGGTTTCCGGGAGATCAACGCGGTCACGCTCGCCGTGGGCGACATGGATCGCTCGGTCGCGTTCTACTCCGACCTGGGCTTCCCGATCGTCGTGGGAGGGGCCGGCGCGCCGTTCACCACCCTGCGCGCGGGTCGCAGCTTCGTCAACCTGCAGCTCGTCGGGCAGTACGCGGCGCCGGGCGGGGTCTGGGGTCGCGTCATCTTCTGGGTCGACGACGTCGACGCGGTCCACGAGCGCGCGCTCGAGCACGGGCACCGGCCCGAGTTCGCCCCGACCGACGCGCCCTGGGGTGAGCGCTACTTCCACCTGCGCGACCCCGACGGTCACGAACTCAGCTTCGCCCGCCCCCTCGACGCCTGAACCGCGGCTGCCGTTCAGGCGAGTCCCAACCGGGTTGCGAGGCCGAGCACCACGAACGTGACCGCGAGGACCGCGACGAGGCCCACGCTCACCGTCGCCACCACGTTGAATCGTCGCCCGTTCACCGCGTCGCCGAGCACCGCCCGGCGGTTGGCGAGCACGAGCACGAAGCCGAGGATCACCGGCGCGATGAGCCCGTTCACCACCTGCATGCCGAGCAGACGGTCGATCAGGTCGCCGGGTACCAACGCGACGGCGGCACCTGCGAACACCAGCCCGGTGAACAGCCCCAGGAACAACGGCGCCTCGGCGAACCGGTGCGACACCGAACGGGGCGAACCCGTCGCCTCCGCGACGGCGTAGGCCGTCGACAGGGGCACGACCGCAGCCGCGAGTGCCGACGCCCCGAGCAGACCCACTGCGAAGAGCACCGTCGCGCCCGCGCCCGCGACGGGCGTGAGCGCGCGGGCCGCGTCGCCCGCGCTGCGCAACGGACCGGTGTCCCCGAGGGTGGCCGCGGTGGCCACGATGATGCACATGCTGATCAGGTTCGCGAAGAGCGCGCCCGTCACCGCGTCGATGCGCGCGTGGCGCACCGTCGCCGCGCCCGGTCCGCGGTCGGCGACGGCGGAGGCCTGGTACACCTGCATGTAGGGGGTGACCGTCGTGCCGACCAGCGCGACCCGCGAGGAACACGAAGCCGTGACTCGCGGCGAAGTGCGGCAGCACGGAGTCGGACGCGACCGCGCCCCAGTCGGGATTTCCGAGCAGCGCGGCCACGGGGTAGGCGAGGAAGGCGAGCGACAGCAGCAGGAAGCCGCGCTCGGCCCAGGTGGAGGAGCCGAAGACGACGAGTGCCCACAGGCCGATGGCCGCGATCGGGACCGCGACGAAGCGCGAGATGCCGAGGAGCTCGAATGCGGCGCCGATGCCCGCGAACTCCGAGACCACGAGGCCGAGATTGGCGACGAGCAGGCACGCCACTGCGAACGCGGCGGCGCGCCGGGAGCACTGCTCACGGATCAGCGTGACGAGCCCCTCGCCGGTGTGCGCCCCGAGGCGCGCCGACATCTCCTGCACCAC
This sequence comes from uncultured Actinomycetes bacterium, assembly GCA_963720785.1. Taxonomy (GTDB): domain Bacteria; phylum Actinomycetota; class Acidimicrobiia; order IMCC26256; family DASPTH01; genus CAVRGQ01. Next base: position 514,397 of record CAVRGQ010000009.1, on the reverse strand, counting down.
GACGAGCGCGACGGTCACCAGGACCATGAGGAACAGGGTGCGGTACGCGAACTCCGCGCCGGCCGACGCATACGTGGCGATGCCGCCGGCGTCGTTGCCGGCGTTGGCCGCGATGAGGCCGGGCCCGAGGACCGCGAACACGGCGGTGGGCCGGCGGGCCCGAATCGAGCGGAGATGCAGCGAGTGGAGCCGAATGGGCTGGAAGTGGAAGCGCGGCGCGCGGGAGCCCCGTCGGGCGCGTCGGCGCGCAGCGTCGGACGGCGGGCCATGGCGGGCCTCCCGGGACGATGGCGGACACGACGACGTCCGTCGCACCGCTCCCCGGCGCCCGCCTCCGGTCAGGAGGACCGGGTCGAGGCAGAGGTGGGGAGGCCCGGGCGACGGAACCGGGAACTCGGGGGTTCGGTTCGGATCACGAGGGCCTCCAGAAAACCTGGATAAGATATTTGATGTGCAATCGGTGCCGCCGCTGGAGCTGCCAACTGCCGCGCTCCTGCGCCGGAGCAGCGCCGACGAGGCCGCACTCTACATTCGCCGCCTGATCTTCAACGGCGAATTACGCGCCGGCCAGCGCGTCCCCCAGGACGAGATCGCCAAGGCGCTCGGCATCAGCCGCATCCCGGTGCGCGAAGCGCTCATCGCGCTCGAACGTGAGGGATGGGTCACCAACGAACGCCACCGCGGCACGTTCGTCGACGCGGTCAGCGAGCAGGCGCTGCGCGACAACTTCCAGATCTACGCCATGATCTACTCGTTCTCGGCCGGGCTCGCGCTCGAGCGCGGCGGTCCCGACCTGATCGAGACGCTCGACGAGATCGTGGAGGCCGTCGAGCAGACCGACGACGCCGATGTCGTCAACGAGCTCTCGTACCGGTTCCGGCTCGCGATCCTGCAGGCCGCCGATTCGCCGCGCCTGCAGGTGCTGCTGCGCGCGATGTCGGGCATGGTGCCGGGCAACTTCTTCGCGCAGGTGCCGGGCGCCATCGAGGTCGAGCAGGCCGGGATGCGCGCGATCGTCGAGGCGATGCGCACCGGCGACGGCCTGCGCGTCCACGACAAGTACTCGCGCAAGTTCGCCGAGCAGGCTGAACAGTGCGTGCAGCTGTTCCGCGATCGCGACCTCTTCGCCGCGGACACCGCAGTCGCCGAAGACTGACCTCAGCGGCCGAGCGCGCCCTCGTCGAGCAGCTCACGCGGGTCGCGCATGCGGACCATCCCGAGGTAACCGCCACCCTCGGCGATGGCGTCGTGCACCGCGTACCCGAGGAGCTCCTGCGCGGCGGGTGACAACGTGGCCACGACCTCCGGTGGCACCGCGAGGAAGTTGTTCTCCTCGGTGCGCAACCAGCCGAGGGTGAAGCTCACGTGGACGCCGCGCCGCCACTCGTCGGTGGTGGTGTTGGCGCCCGCGAAGTGGATGGTCGAGCCGTAGTAGAGCACCGCGCCGCCGACCGGCAGCTCGGCCACCGCGATCTCGTGCTCCTCGGGCCGGCGGTCGCGCGGCCAACGGTGGCTGCCCGGCACCACCCGTGTGGCGCCGGTCTCCGGCCGGAACGGCGTGAGCGCGACGAGCGATGCGACCTGGATCTGGGGGCGGGACCATTCGGCCGGGCGCGGCCCGCCTCCCGGCTGAGGGTGGGGATAGTGCGGCCAGACGTCCTCGTCGCGGTGGGGCCACTGGGCCTCGGCACCCGGTCCGCGCACGATCGCGTGTCCGAGGTTGAGCTGCCAACGCGAGCACGACGGCAACAGCACCGCGTCGCACACCGCGCGGTAGATCGCGTGGGTCATCACCTCGTTCGCGAACGTGGGCGACGCCGCCGCGAGCGCGGACACGTGCTTGGTCTTCGGGCCGAAGAACATCTGCACGGTCGGGTTCACCGCGAGCATGCCCGCCTCGGCGCCGGCGACGTCGGCGTCGATCTCGCGGTTGATCGCGTCGGTGATGTCGGTGCCGACGAAACGGTCGATCAGCACTGCGCCGTCGGCGTCGAGGGCCGCCAGCACGGCGTCGGTGTCGCGGCCGTCGTCGAGTCGCGTGAGCATGTCGCCTCCCTCGTCGCCGGCGTGTGGCTCGCGGTTGCGCGCCGGCCGTAGGGTGCCACAGAACCTGTGACGGAGCGAGAGGAACGGCGATGACGGGCTACACCGACGGTGAGATCACGGTGCAGATGCTGTGGGACATCGAGCAGATCAAGCAGCTCAAGGCCCGCTACTTCCGCTTCCTCGACGCCAAGGACTGGGACGCCTTCGCCGACCTCTTCACCGACGACTGTGTGCACCTATTGCCCGAGGAGTCGCCGATCCCGTCACTGGGCAACGACGACTACCTCGCGAGCCTGCCGCCGCAGCTCGGCAACGGCGTGACGACCCACCACGGGCACATGCCCGAGATCACGCTGCTGAGCGCGACCGAGGCCGCGGGAATCTGGTCGATGTTCGACTACGTGCAGGTGGAGACCGACGCGGGGATGCGCATCGACATCCAGGGCTACGGCCACTACCACGAGACCTACCGCAAGGGCGACGACGGGAAGTGGCGCATCGCCTCCAAGCGCAACACCCGTCAGCGGCTCGATCGCGTCAGCCCGCCACCCGCGGCATGACCTCGTCGACCACGGTGCGGAGGTAGCGCCAGGCGATCTCCGGCGGCAGCCCGCCGATGAGCGGGTGCAACATGAGCGGCACGCCGTTGCGGATCCACTCCACGGCCTCGTCGACCGTGATCACCACGTGACTCTTGTTCTCGGCGCGCAGCTCCTCGGCCGTCTTCGCGAACGAGACGCTGGCGACCCCGTCGTTGCCCTCGTTCCACTCTCCGTACATGAGCACGTCGTTCATGAGGTACGGGCCGAGCTCCGCCCACGCGGCGTCGACGTCGTCGGCCACGAACACCGTGCTGGCGTTGTTCGGGTCCGGGAGCTGGAGCATGCCCGGCTCGTGGCCCGCGTCCCGGGCGGCCTGCTCGTAGGCGTCCTCGAGCTCCTTGCCGTTGGTCTGCGCGAAGAAGCCGAGGCCGAAGCGGCCGGCGCGCTTCGCCGCCGCGACCGACCCGCCGCCCCACGACACCATGGGGCCGCCGGGGGTGAACGGTGCCGGCGTGACGTGGATGTGCCGGCCGTCGACCTCGAACGGCTCGCCCGTCTTGGCCTTGAGCAGGATCTCGAGCTTCTCGTCGGCGATCTTGCCGCGCCGCGAGTAGTCGATGCCGTACATCTCGTACTCGACGGGGCGGTAGCCGATGGCGGCGGTGTACAGCGCCCGGCCCCGGCTGATGTGGTCGAGGACGACCATCTCCTCGGCGAGGCGCACCGGGTCGTAGAGCGGGAGCAGCACCACCGCCACGCTGATCGGCAGGGTCGTGGTCCGGGCCGCGATCGCGGCCGCGAGGATCATGGGGGAGGGGAGGTACCCGTCACTGGAACTGTGGTGCTCGCACACGACGGTGGCGAGCGCGCCCCGCGACTCCGACCACTGGCACATCTCGATCGCGGCGGCGTACAGATCGGGCGCGGGCGCGCCGTTGGCCGGCGCGCGGATGTCGAAGCGCAGCATGAACATCTGGTGGATCCCCTCGTCGACGAAGGCTGCATCCTCGCCCACTGACGTCGGGCGAGGCAAACGGATCGGGTCGTGCAGGGAGCGGCCGGTGGCGTAGGTTCCCCGCCATGAGGGACCCGTGGGCTTGACCGCGACGGTGCGCGACCACCCGTCGCTGCGAGCGCTGGCCACGCCGAACTTCCGGCGCTTCTTCGCCGGCGACATGGTGTCGATGTGCGGCGGGTTCCTGCAGACCATCGCGCTCGTGTGGCTCGTCCTCGATCTCGGCGGTAACGGTTTCGACGTCGCCCTGCTGCTGTCGCTCCAGAACCTGCCCTCGTTGGTCCTGGCCCCGGTGGGCGGCACCCTCGCCGACCGCTTCGACAACCGGAAGCTGCTCATCGGCCTGCAGTTCGTGGGCGTCGCCCAGGCGACGACGCTCGGGATCCTGAGCGCGACCGGCACCATCTCCCTCGGCTGGATCTACGTGCTCGCGGTGGTGCTCGGGTTGTTCGTCTCGTTCTCGTTTCCGGCGGTCAACGCGATGCGCTACGAGGTGGTGTCGTCCGAGAGCCTGTCGAGCGCGATCGGCCTCGGCAGCACCACCATGTCGGTCGGCCGTCTCGTCGGCCCGATGCTCGCCGGGATCCTGCTGGCCACCACCGACGTCGCCGTCTGCTTCTTCGTCGACGCGTCGACGTTCCTGTTCTTCGTGGTGATGCTCGTATGGATCCGCCCCGGCGAGCTGCGGCCGCGGCGCGCGCCGAGGACCGCGCCACCGTGAAGTTGCGCGACGGCCTGCGCTATGCGTGGGAGCGCCCGCTCCTCCGGTGGGTGCTGCTGAGCGTCGCCGTCGTGAGCATGCTCGCCTACAACCTCGCGCTGATGATCCCGGCGATGACGCGGCTCGAGTTCCACGGGTCGTCGACCGCGTACGCGGTCGTCGCCACCACCACGGGCCTGGCCGGGCTCGTCGGGGGCGTCTTCGCCGCCGGGATCGTGCACCCTTCGGTGCGGATCTACGCATGGCTGGGCATCGGGTTCGGCGTGCCGTTGCTGGCCTCCGCGGGCTCACCGGGCATCGCGGTGTTCGCGCTGTGCTTCGCCGTGGTGGGGTTCGCCTCCGCCGCGTTCTGGGCCGTCGCCCAGATGCTCCTGCAGCACGCGACCGATCCGGAGATGCAGGGCCGCGTGATGAGCCTCTACACCGTCGCGTGGGGCGGCACCACCATCTTCGGCGCGCTGGCGATGGGCGCGCTGATCGATGCGGTGTCGCCGCGCGCGGCGATGGTGGTCGGCGGGGTGACGACGCTCGTGGTCGCCGCGGTGTTGTTGTGGTGGGCCGGCCGGCAACGGACCGCCGAGGAGCCTCAGACGACGATCGGCAGGTTGCCCAGTCCGCGCACGTTGCTCGAGTAGGCGCGCGTCACGCCGGTTGTCGCGATCTCGTACTCGGGGAAGCGCGCGAGCAGCTCCTCGAACGCGATGCGCGTCTCGAGCCGCGCGAGCGAGGCGCCGAGGCATAGGTGGTTGCCGAACCCGAGGCTCACGTGCCGCTCGATGTGGCGGTGCACGTCGAACAACTCCGGCTCGTCGAAGCGGCGCTCGTCGTGGGTGGCGGCGCCGGTGACCAGCACGACGCGCTCCTCGGCGGGGATGGTGACGCCGTGGAGTTCGACGTCGCGGGTGGTCCAGCGACCCTGGTACTGCGAGGGCGGGTCCCAGCGGAGCATCTCCTCGACCGCGTTCGGCAGGAGGGAAGGGTCGGCCGCGAGCTCGGCGCGTTGCTCGGGATACCACGCGAGCGCGACCACGCCGTTGGGGATCATCTTGGCGACGGTCTCGTGCCCGGCGAACGCGAGCTCCACGAAGCGGGCGCCGAGCTCCTCGTCCTCGAGGAAGCGTTCGTTGCCGTCGTCGTCGACGACCGGGGTCTCGATGAGCAGGCTGACGACGTCGTCGCCGGGGTCGGCGCGGCGCTCGGTGGCGACACCGGAGAGCAGGGCCATGAGCTCGCCCATCGCCCGGCCCGCTTCTTCGGGCTCGATGGCCACACCGTCGGCCCGCGCCGCGAACGCATCGCACAGGTGGTGCACGTCACTACGGATCTCTTCGGGGAGACCGATGAGCTCACTGATGACCGCGAGGGGCAGCAGGATCGAGAAGTCCTCGATGACGTCGAAGCCCGACGTGCCGACGTGCGGGTCGAGCAGCTCGGCGGCCTTGGCGCGGATGAACGGCTCGAGCCCGCTGATGCGCCGCGGCGTGAACACGCGGCTGACGATCTTGCGGTGCCACGTGTGGAGCGGCGGGTCCTTGGCGATGAGGAACGGCTGATCGGGATCGGAGCTCTCGATGGTGGTGCCCCGCGCCGAGGAGAACCTGTCGGTGTCGAGGTGCCCTTGCAACACGTCGTCGAAGCGGGAGATCGCCCAGAAGCCGACCTCCTCGTTGTGGTACACGGGCGCGTCGTCGCGCAGCACCCGGTACGCGGGGTAGGGGTTGTCGACGACGGCGTGGTCGAACGGATTCCAGTACGGCGTGCTGCTCATGCGCGCACGCTAACCCGGCACGCGTGACCGACGCACGTGCGCCCGGGGCGGGCTAGGGGACGCTGAGGTGCGCGGCGCCCTCGGCCACCAGCCGGCCGACCGCGGCGTGCATCGCCCGGGGGAGTCGTGCGCTCGGCGCGCTCACCGCGATCGCCGCGATGGCGCGCCTGCCCGGCCCGTCCGACCCGAGGACGGCGGCGGCGATGCCCGAGGCGCTCTCGGTGACGTCGCCGTGGTTGACCGCCCAGCCTCGCTCCCGCACGGCGGCGAGGGTTGCCGCGAGCGCGTCGTCGGGCGGGCCGCCGAGGTAGGCCGCGAGCTCGTCGTCGGGCAGGTGGGCGAAGAGGGCCTGGCTCGCCGCGCTCGGTGCCGTTGGGCAGCACCAGGCCCACGTGCGGGGCGGCGCGCACGAGCTGGCGGCTCTCCACGACGTCGAGGGTGACGACACGCGGCGGGTCGGGGACGGCGAGCAGCACCGACTCGTCGGTGCGGTCGCGCAACGCCTCCATCACCGGGCGGGCCTGTTGGCGCAGCCCGACCCGACTGGTGGCCTGCGCGGCCATCACCAGGGAACGGGTGGTCAGCTCCCAGCGCGGGGGATCGCCGCTCGCGGGGCGGATCCAGCCGTCCTCGGCCAGGGTGGCCAGGGCCCGCTGGACCGCGCTCTTGTCCTCGTCGAGCAGGCGGGTGACCGCGGTGAGCCCCACCGGCTGGTGCGCGGCGACGGCCTCGAGCACGGCGAGCACCCGAGTGGCGCTGCGGAGCGGCTTGACGGCCACGGGACCTCCTCGTAGGGTCGGGTTCACTCAATGATAACGAGTATCGCCCAACGATACTACCGCCGGACGGCGAGGAGACCCCGTGCAGCCCGAGGACATGATCCTGATCAGCGTCGACGACCACATCGCCGAGCCGGCGAACATGTTCGAGGGCCACGTGCCGGAGAAGTACCGCGACCGTGCGCCACACGTCGTCGTGGAGGACGACGGCCGCGAGCAGTGGTACTACGGCAACCTCAAGGGCCGGAACCTCGGCCTCAACGCGGTGGCGGGCAAGCCGCGCGAGTACTTCAACGTCGATGTGCTCCGCTACGACGAGATGCGTCCCGGTTGCTACGACGTGCACGAACGCGTGCGCGACATGAACGCCGGCGGTCAGCTCGCGGCGATCAACTTCCCGAACTGGACCGGCTTCTCCGGTCAGGTGCTCAACCAGGGTCCCGACCGCGACGTGAACCTCGTGATGATCCAGGCGTACAACGACTGGCACGTCGACGAGTGGTGCGGCGCGTACCCCGAGCGCTTCATCCCCTGCGGCATCCTCCCGCTCCACGATGCGCAGGCGGCGGCGACGGAGATGCGCCGGCTGGCCGACAAGGGCGTGCACGCGGTCACCTTCTCGGAGAACCCCGAGGCGCTGGGTCTGCCGTCGATCCACACCGACTACTGGGACCCGGTCTTCGCCGCCGCGTGCGACACCGAGACGGTGCTGTGCTGCCACCTCGGGTCATCGTCGCGTTCCGCGCAGCTCTCGGCCGACGCGCCCCGAGCGCGCGCATGACCATGTCGTCGACGATGTCGATGTGGACGCTCGGCGAGATGATCTGGGCCGACTTCTGGGAGCGCTTCCCGGACCTGAAGATCTCGATCACCGAGGGTGACGTCGGCTGGATCCCCTACTTCCTCTGGCGCGCCGAGCACGTGCATCGCGTGCACTCGGGCTGGACCCAGAAGACGTTCCCGAACGGCGGCAGCCCCACGCAGGTGTTCAAGGACCATCTCGCGGTCTGCTTCATCCAGGACCCGATCGGCGTGAAGCTCATCGACGAGCTCAACGAGGACATGATCTGCTGGGAGTCCGACTACCCGCACTCCGACTCGTCGTGGCCGAACTGCCCGGAGGTCACGCTCGCCGCGTGCGCCGGGCTCACCGACGAGCAGCTCGACAAGATCACGCACCTCAACGCGATGCGCCTGTACAGCTTCGACCCGTTCTCCGTCAGACCGCGGGAGCAGTGCACCGCGGGCGCGCTGCGGGCCGAGTCACCCGACGTCGACGTCGTGACCCGAGTGGGCCGCAAGGCCGACGACCGCGACCTCGAGTTCTGGGCGAACATCAGCGGCGGCAAGGCGGCCGCCAAGTAACCCGTCGCCCGAGTGGGGTGGAGACGCGAGAGGGCCCGGCCTCGCGGCCGGGCCCTTCGTCGTTCGTGGTCGTGCGGAGAGACGCCGCGGTCAGTGACCGCCACCGCCACCGAGGTAGGCGCTGGTGAGCAGCTCCATGTCGGCCTCCTCTCGGGGGCCGATCCACACGATGTTGCCCAGCTCCATGAAGGCCAGCGTGTCGGCCACCTTGAGGGCGTTCTGGGCGTTCTCCTCGACGAGGAGGACCGCACAACCCAGGTCACGCAGCTCGAGGATGGCGTCCATCACCGCGTCGGCGGCCAGCGGCGCCAGGCCGAGGGTCGGCTCGTCGGCGATGAGCACCGCCGGCGGGTCGGCCAGGGCGGGGGCGAGGCTCAGCATCTGCTGCTCGCCGCCCGAGAGGAGTCCGGCCACCTGCTTGCGCCGCTCCGACAGGATCGGGAACCGCTCGTAGGCCTTGTTGCGCAGCGCCTCGTCGCGCAGCAGCACGGTGAGGTTCTCCTCGACGGTGAGGCCGGGGAAGATACCGCGTGCCTCGGGCACGAGGAGGATGCCGGCGCGGGCCCGCTTGTAGGGCTCGTCCTCGGTGACGTCGGTGCCCTCGAGGTAGACCTTGCCGATCGATGCCGCGACCATGCCGGCCGCCACCGAGCACAGCGTGGACTTGCCGGCGCCGTTGGCGCCGAGCAGCGCGGTGACCTTGCCGCGGTCGAGCCGCAGGTCGACGCCGTGGAGGACCTCGGCGTCGCCGTAGCCCGCCACGATCTCGTGCATCGCGAAGGTGGCCTCCGCAATCTCGGAGATGTCGAGGCCGGTGGCGCCGGTGGCGGCGACCTCGGAGCGCTCCGCCGATTCCTCGGTGCGGTGGTGCAGCTCGTGCTCGGGCACGACGCCGCCGTGCAACTCGGCCTCGGCCTCGGCGATCTTGGCCAGCCGCGCCTTCTCGCGCTTCTTGGCCACCTTCTGCTGCCCGGTGAGGGCGAGGATGCCGTCGGGGTTCTGGGCGAGCTGGATGGCGCCGATACCCGACAGGATCGGCACGAAGTACACCGAGGTGATCAGGGCCTGGATGTCGCCCCCGCTGAGGAACGACCAGGACGAGATCCAGTGGAACATCGCGGTGCCGGCCGCGAAGGCGAAACCGGCGAGCAGGGCGCCGCCGGGGCGGCGGATACCGAACGTGACCGCGAGGGCGAGCCAGAAGAGTCCGACGAGCGGCGGCGCCGCCGCGTTGGTGAAGGAGAAGGAGAAGACACCGAGCATCACGCCACCGATGCCGGCGATGGCCGCCGACAAGGCGAAGATCATGATCTTCTGGCGGTTCACGGAGATGCCCGACGCCTCGGACGCGACCTCGGAGCTGCGCACCGCAAGGATGGCGCGGCCCGAAGACGACCGCATGAGCGTGTGCACCACGAGCGTGAGCAGCCCGAACACCGACAGGAACAGGATGATCTGCTCCTGCAACAGGCTGAAGTCGAGGTGGTCGAGCTTCTGGATGTCGCCGTTGGCCTCGAGGGTGTGCACGAAGAAGTTGTTGATCTGGTTCAGCCCGGGGATGTCGAGCGTGGGCGCTCGCATCGTCCACCCCGCCTCGCCGTTGCGGATCGAGTCGGTGGCGAAGGGCACGAGCGACAGGAAGAACGCCCACGCCAGGGTGCCCAAGGCGAAGTTGACGCCGCCGAGTCTCATCAGCGGTATCGCCAGCAGCGCGGCGAGCGCGGCGGCCGCCAGCGCGGCGATCACCACCGCCCACAGGAAACTGATCTGGCCGTGGCTGAAGAAGCCCCAGATGTTGATACCGCCGAAGTCGTGGGTGAGCGCCCACCCTCCGGCGAAACCGCCGGCGGTCACGAAGCTTGCCTGCATCAGGCTCACCTGGCCGCTCATGCCGGTGATGACGACGAACGACAGGAAGATGATCGCCATCGCGAGACTCTGCGCGATGACGGTCTGGTCGTACGTGTCGGCGCGGGCCCACTCCCACGGGAGCCAGCCGAGTGCCCAGCCGAGCAGGACGACCGTCCAGATCGCCCAGGGCAGGCGCCGACGGAGCTTCGACATGCCTTCGCGGTGATCGGGCGGCGGGACGTCGTCGGCGACCGAGCCCGCCCGGCGGGTGCGGTCACGCCCGAAGAACAGCAGCAGCAAGATGACGAGGAGGAACGGCACCGACGACTTGAGGCCGCTCAGGTTCGACAGCCAGTGGGGGAGGACGTCCTCGCTGTAGCCCGCCACCAGGTTCTGGATGACACCGAGCATCAGACCGCCGATGAAGGCGATCGGCAGGGATTTCAGGCCACCGAGCACGACGGCGGCGAGCGAACCCAGCACCACGAGCGTGAAGACGAAGTCCTGCAGCTGGAAGAGCGGGGCGATCAGGATGCCGCCGAGGCCGGCGAGGATCATCGTCATCACCCAGGCCGCGGCCGACGTGCGGGCGGCGTTGACGCCCCGCATGTCGGCGAGCGACTCGCGGTCGACGACGGCGCGCATCTCGAGGCCGACGCGGGTGCGGCGGATCACGAACCACAGGAGGATGGCGGCCAGGGCGGCCACCACGAACACGGCGATCTGGTTGTCGTTGAGGACGACGCCGCCGAACTTGTGGGTGCCCGCCGTCTCGCCGACGATGCCGGGGACCGGCACCCCCTCGGTGATCGCGTCGTTGCCCTTGAAGCCGAGGTCGAGCACGTCGTTGCCGAGCGAGACCACGAGGAACTGGATGAGGGCGGGCAGCGCGACGAGCAGACCGATCGTGCCCACGATGCGGGCGTAGATCGGCGCCTTCGCGAGCCGCCGCAGCAGGATGCGGTCGAGCAGCAGGCCGAGGACCGGCGCGAAGATGAACGCCGAGATGATCAGCGCCGCCCAGACCGGCACGCCGAGCCCGGTCTGGAGTTGGTAGTAGAGGTAGGCGGTCGCGAAGGCCACCGCACCGTGGGCGAAGTTGAAGATGCCCGACGTGGTGTAGGTGAGCACCAGGCCCGACGCCATGATCGAGTAGATCGCTCCGGTCACCAGACCGGAGAACACGAGGTTCCAGAACTGCGACATTGCCCTTTACTCCGCGGTCTCGGGGTCGGTGTCCGACGGGGTGGAGCCGGAGTCGGGCGGGTCGGGCGGGTCGGACGGTTCGGGCGGGGGAGAGGGATCGGCGACGGGCGCCGTGTCCTCGGCCTCGGCGTCGGGCGCCGTGTCCTCGGCCTCGGCGTCGGGCGCCGTGGCCTCGGCCTTGGCGTCGAGCGTCTCGCCGAGGTAGGCGTCGCGCACGGCCTGGTTCTTCTGGATCTCCGCGGGCAGCCCCTCGGCGAGCTTGGTGCCGAGGTTCAGCACGACCACGCGGTCGCTGTGCTCCATGACGAAGCCGGCGTTGTGCTCCACGAGCAGCACCGCGCAGCCGAAGTCGCGGCGGACGGACTGGATCACCTCGCCGAGGCGGGCGGTCTCCGTCTCGTCGAGTCCCGACGCCGGCTCGTCGAGGAGGAGCACCTTGGGCTCGTCGACGATGGCCCGGGCGAGCTCGACCATGCGCGCCACACCGATGGGCAGCGAGCCGGCGAGCTCGGTGCGCACGGGAAGCAGTCCGCAGCGGTCGAGGATCTCTCCGACGCGCGCCCGGCGCTCCCTCTCGCGCTTGCGCCGGGTGGGGGAGTACGCGAGGTCGGCGAGGAAACCGCCGCCACCGCCGCGCCACTCGATCGCGGCGAGCACGTTGTCCTCGACCGACAGCCAGCCGAAGGCCTGCACGCGTTGGAACGTGCGGCGCAGGCCGGCGCGGGCGCGGCCCGTGCTCGACGCGGAGGTGACGTCCTTGTTGTCGAGGACGACCTTGCCCTCGTTCGGCGCGCGAATGCCGGAAACGACGTCGAAGAGCGTGGTCTTGCCCGCGCCGTTGGGGCCGATGATCCCGAGGACCTCGCCCTTCTTGGCGTCGAAACTGACCCCGCCCAGGGCCGTGATTCCGCCGAAACGCACGGTGATGTCGGACAGGCTCAGCATCAGCCCGTCACCCGTTTCGGGTGCGCGCTGGTCCGGCTCGGAAGTGACGGTCACCGGTAGTTCCCCCCAGAGGTGCTGCCACCAGATCCCTCCCCCGGAACGCCGGTGGAGCAATCTGACATTTGATATTCGGCGGCACTCTAGACCGTTCGCGCGAACGGTGTCCCGCCTGGAGGGGAGGAAATTGTCTGACGGATCGTCAGATGACGCGAAGGTGAGAGCGCCCCACCTTCGCGACCGCCGCGAACCGCCTAGAAGGTGAGCACTCCCCGCGCGAGCTCACCCTTGTGCATGTCCTCGACCACGGTGAAGAACTGCTCCATCGGGTAGGTGCGGCTCACCATGCTGTCGAGGTCGAGGAGCCCCTTCTTGTAGAGGTCCACGATCACCGGGATGTCCTTCTGCGGGCGCACGCCGCCGGCGCGGCTGCCGATGATGCCACGATCGACCTGCGTGAGGTGCGTGATCGGGATCGAGTAGGTGGCCGTGGGCGCGGGCACGCCGACCTGCACGCAGACGCCGCCCCAGTCGAGGATCTTCACGGCCTGCTCGGTGACCGCGGGGACGCCCGTGCACTCGAACGACCAGTTCACGCCGCCACCGCCGAACGGACCCTCGACGATGCCGTCCTCGTAGGGGCACAGTTCGTGGATGGCCGCGACTGCGTCGGTCTCCGCCGCGTTCACGAAGTGGGTGGCGCCGAGCTGGAGCGCGAGCTCACCCTTGTGGGCGAGGGTGTCGACCGCGATGATCTTGCTCGCGGCCTTGATGCGCAGGGCCTGGATGGTGGCCAGGCCCACGCCGCCGCACCCGAACACGGCGACGTTGTCGCCGGGAAGCACGTTCGCCCGGTTGAACACGGAGCCCATGCCGGTGACGATGCCGCACGCGATCAGGCACGCGGAGGTGAGCGGCACCTCCTTGTCGATCGGGACCGCCTGGATCTCCTTCACCAGCGTCAGCTCCGCGAAGGAGGACGTGGCGGCGAAGTTGCCGGCGGGTTCGCCGCCGACGGTGAAGATCTCGCGGCGGTTGGCGAGCGTCTTGTGGCACCAGGTCGGCTTGCCCATGGCGCACGCGTCGCAGCGGCCGCAGCTCGACACCGTGGCGATCACCACGTGGTCGCCCACCTTGACGCGAGTGACGAGGTCGCCGACCTTCTCGACGATGCCCGCGCCCTCGTGGCCCATGAGCGACGGCGCCGGCCACGGGATGGTCCCGTCGAGCAGGCTGACGTCGCTGTGGCAGACGCCGGCGGCGACGACCCGGACCAGGACCTCGTCGGGTCCCGGGTCGACCACGGTGACGTCGTCGCGAACTTCGGCCATCGGGCCGGTACCGGTGAACACGATTCCACGCATGGCCGGGAAGCTATCGCGTTCGGGAAACCCGTTTCAGAACGCCTGGCTAGAAGGCGAGGAAACCGCCGCCGTCGACGATGAGGGTCTGGCCGGTCATGTAGCGCGACAGGTCGCTGGCGAGGAACACCGCGACGGGGCCGATGTCGGCCTCGGGATCACCGATGCGGCGCAACGGGGTGCGGTTGAGCAGCAGGCCCTCGGTGAACACCGGGCTCACCTTGGCGACCTCCTCGACCGCCGGCGTCATCGCCACCGGGCCGATGCAGTTCACCCGGATCCCGTCGGGCCCCCACTCGCGGGCGAGGCTCTTGGCCAGGCCGCGTTGCGCGGCCTTCACCAGTCCGTAGGCCGGGATGTACGGGCTGCCCTCGATGCCGGCGGCCGAGCTCAACAGGATCAGGCTCCCGCCGTTCGCCTTCAGGTGCGGGTAGGCCGCAGTCGCGCACAGGTACGACGCCCGCATCGCGGTTCCGAGCATCGCGTGGAAGATCTCGTCGGGCACGTCCTCGATGCCCGTCGGCGGGCCGACGGGTGCGAGCGCGTTGTGCACCATCACGTCGAGGGTGCCGAAGGTGTCGACCGCGGCGTCGACTGCCGCGTGCACGTCGGCACTCGACGCGACGTCGCAGCGGATCGACCGGGCGCGCCCGCCCCGGTGCTCGATCTCCGCCGCGACCGGATCGCCGGTCTCGGTGCGCCGGACCGCGAGCACCACGCTGGCGCCGTGGTCGGCGCAGGCGAGCGCGATGCCCATGCCCACGCCGCCGCCCGCGCCGGTGACCAGCACGGTCTTGCCGTCGAGGAGCCGCGTGTCGAGGGGTGCGCCCCGGTCCTCATCTGTCGTGGCCATCAGAGTCCCATCCAGGTGCCGCCGTCGGCCACCATCGTGGCGGCGGTGAGGAAGTGTGCGTCGTCGTCGCCGAGGAGGGCGACGAGCGGTGCCAGGTCGCCCGCGGCGTCGCCCTCGTCGCCGAACGCCGGCGTGGAGAGCGTGATGTTGCGGGTGAGCTCGGCACCCGCGGCCGGGCCCGTCCAGTGATGGGGCGCGACGGCCACGGTGTTGCACGTGACCCCCTCGGACCCCCATTGGCGCCCGCAGCCCTTGGCCAACACGCGGACCCCTTCCGCGACCGCGGCGAGCATCGCGTAGTGCGCGCCACCGGCCATGCCGATGGTGGGGACGAGGAACACCAGCGATCCGTGCGACTCCTTCAGCGCGGGCGAAGCCTGACGGGCCGTCCACCACGCGACCTCGAGCGTGTGCTCGCAGGCGACCGCCCACGTCTCCTCGCTCACCTCGGCGAACACGTGGGCGTCGAGCAGCGCGGGCTCCACCCAGCCGTGCGCCACCTGGTCGATGTGGCCGTCGAGCGCGTCACGCGCGGCCTCCATCGACGAGCGCACGTCGTCCTCGGTCTCGTAGGCGGCGTCGAGGAGCACCACCCGGGCGCCGAGCGACCGCAGCCCGGCGGCCACCCCTTCGGCCAGGGCGGTGTCTCCCGTGACCGCGATCCTTCGTCCTTCGCGTGAGCTCATGGCCGCATGATGGCACCGCCATCGGCCATCAGCGTCTGTCCGGTCATGTACTGGCTCGCGTCGGACAGGAGGAAGGCGACGATCGGACCGATGTCGTTCGCGGCGTCGCCGTCGCGCGCGATGGGCTGGTTCTTGAACGTCTCGGCGAAGACCGCGGCACGCACCGGGTCCTCCTCGGCGCTGGCGGGGGCCCGGTGGGCGACGGAGACGGGGCACACGCAGTTCACGGTGACGCCGAACGGGCCCCACTCGCGGGCGGCGACTCGGGTGATGCCCCGGATCGCCTCCTTCGAGGCCACGTACGGGCCGTAGCCGGAGGCGCCGTTGATCCCGGCGTTGGATCCCATCGTGACGATGCGGCCGCGGCCCTGGTCGCGCATGTAGGGCAGCACCGACTGCATGCCCCAGAGGGTGCCCTTGGGGCCGGTGTCGAGGAGCAGGTCCATGTTCCGCTCCGTGATCTCCTCGAGCGGGGTGACCGAGAGGAAGGTCTGCGCGTTGGCGACGAGGCCGTCGATGCGCCCGAACTGCGCGTGGACGTCGGCCGCGAGTGCGACCGCGCCGTCGCGGTCGGTGGTGTTGAGCGGACGGGCGAGGTGCGGCGTGCCGCGTTCGGTGAGCTCGGCCGACAACGCCTCGAGCGCCTCCGGCTTGCGGGCGGTGACGACGAGGTGGGCGCCGAGGTCGGCGAGGTGGCGGGCGAGGCCGAGGCCGATGCCCTTCGACGCGCCGGTGACGATCACCACGTGGCCGTCGAGATCGATGTCGTTGGTCGTCATGGTCGGGCTGTCCCTCTCAGGTGCGAGCTCAGGTACGGAAGCGCCACGCGACGTGCGCGGCGCGCGCCGCCACCTCGCGGCGGCGGGCGGTCGCGTCGACATGGGGTGTCTCGGCGGGAAGGTGGTCGGCGAGGTCGTCGAGCGCGACGCGTTCGTAGCGCAGCGACGGTTGGCCGGGCGGGCGGATCCAACGGATGGTGCACAGCACCTCGTCGCGGTCCTCGGTGCTCAACCAGTTCGCGACCCCGGGATCGCGACCGGCCACGACGATGCGGACCTTGCCGTCGGGGGCGGTGAACGTCTGCCGGTGGTTGAGGCTGGTGACGCCGTTCGCGTAGTCGAGCGGCTCGTACCAGGCGCGGTTGTAGGTGCCGACGTCCCACATCGGCGCGTCGGCGGCATCGAGCTCGAGCACCATCGCCTCGCCGGGGCCGAGGCGCACGAAGGCGTGGCTGTACATGATGTCCTGCACGCCGCGACCCTCCGGTCGGGGGTCGTTGAACACGTTGCGGTCGCCGCGCTGGTCCAGCATGCGCGCCTGGTACTGCTGCCAGAAGACGACGGAGTGCTCCACCTCGTGCGCGGCGGTCTCGAGCATGGGGGCGACGCGTTCCGCGTCGAGCGGCCGCGCCGGTGCGCCCTGCGTGTCGAGCCGTTCGATCACGAACGTCGCGGGGTCGGTGGCCTGCCAGTCGAAGTAGTAGTCGCGCACGTGCACGAAGCTCGCGTCGGGATCGAGCGGGAACCAGTGCAGGGGGCGAGCGTCATCGGGCCGTGCCGGTTCCGGGCCGCCGAAGACGAGCGCGAAGTCGTCGCCGGGCCCGAGGTCGAGTTGCGACGCGAACACCTCGGTGGCGATGTCGGCGCCGCCGCTCTGCGTTGCGCCGACCTTCACCTGCAGCACGAAGTCCTCGCACGAGCCCATGCGCCCCGACACGCGGTAGACGCCGTCGCCTGCGATCGCGGAGCGGCGCGCGACCTGGTCGACGTTGGGACCGCCCCAGCGGTACACGGGGTCCGCGCTGCGGAAGAACGCCGGGTGCTCCACGTCGGTGAAGCCGACGGCGAACGTGAGCCAGCACGCGACCTGGTTGGCGACGTGGCGCACACCCTCGGCGCGGTCGCGGGGCTCGGCGGGGAACTCGTCACCGAGGATCCGGTCGCCGGCCGCGGCGACGCGCGGCGCAGAACTCGCGCCAGGCCTCCCCGTTCTGCACCGCCGCCGCGTCGATCACGAGCCGGTCTCCTGATGGCCGGTCTCCTGATGGCCGGTCTCCTGTTGGTCGGCTTCCTGCCGACGGGCCTGGATGCACAGCGCGGTGGCGTCGGCGGTGATCTCGCCGTCGACCACGACCTCGCCGGTGACCTGCGTCTTGCGGCCGTCGATGCCGGTGACGCGCGTGCGGATCTCCACCCGGCGCCCGAACGGCGTGCCGCCGCGCAGGTTCACCTGCAGGGCGACGGTCATGCCGCTCGCCCCGGCGGCGGTCGCGGCGACGCCGAGGCACTCGTCGAGCGCGGCGGAGATCACGCCGCCGTGCACGCGCGACGGCGAGCCGCTGTGCGCCGCGGTGAACGTGCAGTGTGCGACACACTCGACCGGGTTCGGCGGGCTGCCGGCCGGCGGTTCGGTGGGGCGGACCGACCAGCGAATGGGCGGCGCCTGCGGGTTGAGCCGGCCCGACCCGGCCTGCATGAGGCTTTCGATCCGGCCGTCGGGATGGCGCACGAGGTAGAGCGGCACATCTCGCCGGCGGCCGTGCAACCGCGCCGTGACCGCCTCCACCTGCTCGGCCGCGAACTCCAGGTCGGCGGGCTCGACGTCGGTCATCACCACCGCCTCCACGAGTTCGCGGACGCGCTCCACCAGCTCGAACGCGGCGTCGGGGACGGAGTCGGCCGTGGGCAGGCGGTCGCCGAGTTGGCGCGCGAGTTCGAACGCGGAGACGTGGACAGAGGGCGCGGGATCGGTCATCGGTCGGATCGCACTACGGGATCGTGATCGGCATGCGGGTGGGGCCCTGCACGTTGCCCGAGTGCATGTAGGTGATGGCGCCTTCGTCGACCTCGTACTCGGGGAAGCGGGCGAGGAACTCCTGCAGCGCGATGCGCCCCTCGAGCCGGGCGACCGCCGCGCCGAGGCACACGTGCGCGCCGTGGCCGAACGCGAGGATGCGCGGGTTGGGGCGGAAGATGTCGAACTCGTCGGGCCGCTCGAACTCGCGCGGGTCGCGGTTGCCGGAGCCCATGAGGAGGGCGACCTTCGCGCCCTCCGGGATGGTGGTGCCACGCACTTCGACCCCGCGGGTGGTGGTGCGGGTCATGTACTGCGTGGGGCTGGTGAAGCGCAGCAGCTCCTCGATTGCCGGCACCATCAGCTCGGGGTTCTCGATGACGGCCCGGCGCTGGTCGGGGTGGCGGCCGAAGAGGCGCACGCCGTGGGCGATGAGCTTCGACGTGGTCTCGTGCCCGCCGGAGATGAGCAGCAGGCACATGCCGATGACCTCGGCGTCGGTGAGCGGCTCGCCCATGACCTCCATGGTCACGAGGAGGCTGAGGATGTCGTCGGTGGGCGCGGCCCGTCGTTGCGCGGCGTAGGTGGCGGACAGCACCGCGAGCTTCTGCGTGGCCTCGTCGGCCGGGAGCCCCCGGTTGATGCGGTCCTCGGGCCGGGTGAGCAGGTCGTCGGTCCACAGGCGCACGTGCTCGTGCTCCGACTCGGGCAGCCCGAGCATCACCGAGATCACGGTGGCGGGGAGCAGCGCCGAGTAGTCGTGCACCACGTCGAATTGCGCTCGGCCCTCCAGGCGGCCGGCGAGTTCGACGGCCCACGCGCGGACGGTCGGCTCGAGCTCGGCGATCCGCTTCGGGGTGAAGCGCCGGGCGATGATCTTGCGCATCTGCGTGTGGTCGGGCGGATCCATGTGGATCATCGACTTCGAGGCGCCCTGGCCGTCGTCCTCGAGCGCGACGCCCTTCGTCGACGTGTAGGTCTCGGTGTCGTGCAGTGCGTGGAGCACGTCCTCGAAGCGGGACAGGGCCCAGAAGTCGAGGCGCTCGTTGTGGTACACGGGCGCGGTTTCGCGCAGCCACTCGTAGGTGGGGTACGGGTCGCTCTGGAACGAGTGGTCGAAGGGGTTGAGCTCGATGACGGCCATTCGGACCTCCGGCGGTGGCGGCTCTCGCCCGGACCCTACTCACCCCGGTAGCGTCGCCGCATGGCCGCACACGACCTCCATACGCTCCTCGACGGGTTCAGCTTCGGTGAGGGGCCCCGCTGGCGCGACGGCGCGCTGTGGTTCTCCGACATGCACGGTCACCGGGTGCTGCGTGTCGTCACCGACGGGCGCGCGACCACGTCGGTGGAGACCGTCGTGGAGATCACCGACGACGACCCGTCGGGGCTCGGGTGGTTGCCCGACGGCCGGCTGCTCGTGGTCGCGATGGAGTCGCAGCAGCTGCGTCGGGTCGAGCCCGACGGCACGGTCGTCGTGCACGCCGACCTGTCGTCCGCGGCGCGCGGCGACCTCAACGACATGATCGTCGGCGCCGACGGCACCGCCTACGTGGGCGACATGGGCGCGCGCATCCAGGCGGGCGGCGAGGGCCGTGAGATGGTGCCCGGGCAGACGTTCCGGGTCGCGCCCGACGGCGCGTGGGAGTCGGCGGCCGACGACCTCCGGGCGCCGAACGGCCACGTGCTCACCGACGACGGGCGCACCCTGATCGTGGCCGAGAGCGGTGGGTCACGGCTCACCGCGTTCGCGGTGGGTGCCGACGGCACGTTGTCGGGTCGCCGGACGTTCGCGGAACTGGCGCCCGCCGCGGGATCCACCATCCCCGTCGCGCCGCCCGACGGCATCTGCCTCGACGCCGAGGGCGCGGTGTGGGTCGCCGACCCCATCGGCCGCCGGGTGTTCCGGGTGCGCGAGGGCGGCGAGGTGACCGACCAGATCGACTTCGACGCGGTGCCGGTGGCCTGTGTGCTCGGCGGCGACGGCCGTCGCACGCTGATGATGTGCGTCGCCGACGACTGGAAACGCGAAGCGCTCGCGGGGCGTCTGACCGGCCGCATCGTCACGATGCCCGTGGAGGTTGCGGGCGCCGGTCGGCCATAGCTCTCCGGGTCACTCCCGATGGATGCCGGCGCGCCGGTCGGCCCACACGGGCTCGTGCATCGAGAACCCGCCGTCGACCACGAGCGCCTGCCCGTTCACGAAGCTGCTCTCGTCGCTGGCGAGGTAGAGCACCGCGTACGCGATGTCGGCGGGGCGGCCGAGGCGCGGGCTCGGGGTCTGGCGCTGGAACATGGCGCGCTGCGCGGGGTCGAACACGTCCTCGGCCGCGGGGGTGAGCACCAGACCGGGACACACCGCGTTGCAGCGGATGCCCTCGGGCCCGTACATCGCGCCGACGGCGCGGCGTGAGCTGGATCACCCCGGCCTTGCCCGCGCCGTACGCCGGGTTGAACTCCGAGCCGCGGGTGCCGGCCACCGACGCGGTGTTCACGATCGCGCCGCCGCCCCGGGCCCGGAGGTGGGGGATGGCGTACCGGATCGCGAGCATCGTGGTGGTGACGGTCGCGTGGAGCATGTCGTCGAACCAGGTGTCGTCGGCCTCGTGCACGCGCTCGTTGCCGCGTGCGGTGAGGTCGTGGCGCGAGGGCAGGCCGAGCGCGTTGTTGTGGAGGATGTCGAGGCCGCCGTGCGCGTCGACGACGCCGTCGATCAGCGCGTGCACCGACGCGGAGTCGGCCATGTCGGCGACGGCCGCGTGGGCGTCGAGGCCGTCGGCGCGCAGCGCGCCCGCCTGTTGCTCCGCCGCGCCGGCCTTGATGTCGGCGACGACGACGGTCGCACCCTCACGCGCGAGCAGCGCCGAGGTGGCCGCGCCGATCCCCGACGCACCCCCCGTCACGACCGCGATCTTCCCCGCGACCCTGCCCTGGCCTCGCCCCGTCATGCACACCCCTTCTTCACGAACCGGCGTCAATCGAAGACCATTAAGGGCAGGGATTGACGCCGGTTCGGTAGAGGAGAAGGTCGGGAAGCGCCCCGACCGGTCAGCCGCGGAGGCTGCTGATGGGGACGACCTCGCACTGCGCGATGGTCGGGTCCTCGTCGGGCAGCAGGTAGCGCCAGAAGATGGTGCCGGTGCGGTGGCCGCCGGTGTCGAGCCAGTTGGGCACCCCGGGGTCCTCGTCGGCGACGACGATGGTGTAGCTGCCGTCGGGCTCGTAGGTGATCTGCTCGGTGTTGAGCGACGACTGCCGGCTCACGTACTCGAGGGTCTGCATGTGCTTGTTCCAGAGCATCACGTTGGTGAAGCGGCACTTCGGGATGGTGCCCCGCATCACCATGGCCTCGCCGGGGGCGAGATCCCACCGGCCCGACGAGTAGAAGATGTCGACCGCGCCCGCGGCGTCGACGCCCGCGTTGCGGAACGACCACGGCGTTCCCACCGTGTTGGGCACGTCCGACACGAACGGCACCTTCGCCGGGCTGCCGTCCGGGATCGGCTGGCCGACGGTCGTCTGACGGAGGAAGGCGACGCCCTCGCGCATGCGGGCCGCGAAGGTGGCGTCGTCGAGCGGGGGCGGGGGCGGGACGTCGTCGAGGCACTCGATCCCCATGCGCACCTGCACGGTGGGGTCGGTCTGCGCGGAGTGCTCCCGCGAGAAGTACGAGCGGGTGATGATCATGTGGGCCGCCGGGTCGAGGGGGATCCAGTTGCCGTCGTGGGGCTCGGCGCTGAACACGATCTCGTAGGAGCCGTCGGCACCGAACTCGAAACCGCTGTCGTTCACGTCGGCGAGGATGCGGCCGTTGAACCCGCCGTCGACCGCCTCGGCGTGCACGGTGAAGCTGATGTAGTCCTCCTCGCCGCGGATGCCGAACACCTTGTAGGCACGGTCACCCCGCACCCGGGCGAAGTGGTAGATCGAGTCGGGGTTGTCGCCCTGGAGCTTGCGCTCCGGGGTGACGATGAGGCGCATGCGCGGGTGGTCGGGGTCGCTCTCCATGAAGAGCTCGGAGGCGCCCGCGAGCACCTGCGTGACGTAGCGGAAGCCCTCCACGACGTCGAGCGGCTCGTCGAAGCGGGCCTCGTTCAGGACGTAGCCGTCGCGGATCTCCTGCAGGGCGGCGATCAGCTCGTCGAACGCGGCGGTCGACTGCGGTGCGTGGTTCACGGGGTCTCCCTGTGGTCGGCTCGGGCCGGGGCGCGGCCGGTGGTGGTCGGCGGCGGGGCGAGTCTGGCACGGAGTCGCCGGAACGGGAAGACTGTCGCCCGCGACGCCCGCGAGAGCCGCGGGCGCAGACCGGTGACGAGCTGGAGGACAGCGTGGCGACGACGGACAACTGGGGACGTTGGGGTGCGGAAGACGAGCGGGGCACCCTGAACCTGCTCACGCCGGAGACGGTGCTGGCGGCCACCCAGGTGTGCAAGACGGGCAAAGTGTACAGCCTGGCCATGCCCATCCAGAAGACGGGCGCACCGATCTTCGACTACCGCGGCGCGCCGCAGCGGCTCAGCCTCACCAGCTGCGCCGACGCCGGCATGTACGACGACTTCGGCGCCCCCGAGGGTCTCGGCGCCAACGAGGACGTCTTCGTGATCGCGTCGCACTCGATCACGCACATGGACGCGCTCTCGCACGTGTTCGCCGAGAACAAGATGTACAACGGCTACGGCGCCGAGACGTTCACCACGGCCGCCGGTGCGCAGAAGCTCGACATCACCAAGACCGGCAGCTTCGCCGGTCGCGGCGTGCTGCTCGACCTGCCCCGCCACCTCGGCGTCGACTGGCTCGAGCCCGGCATGGTCATCGGGTCCGACCTGCTCGAGGCGTGCCGCGCCGCGCAGGGCAGTGAGCTGCGCCCCGGCGACATCCTCCTGGTGCGCACCGGCTTTCTCGACTTCTACGCGACCGGCAACGCGGGCTTCGAGCAGGCCGGCCTCGGCCTCGACGCGGTGTCGTTCATCGACGACCACGAGGTCGTCGCGGTGGGCGCCGACAACTCGGCGATCGAGAGCATCCCGTTCGACAACAACGAGTTCCTCACCGTGCACATCGAGCTGCTGGTGAAGCGGGGCGTCACGCTGATGGAGCACCTGGCCCTGTCGCAGCTCGCGGCCGACGGCTGCCACGAGTTCCTCTTCACGGTCGGTGCGCTGCCGGTCACCGGTGCGGCGGGCAGCCCGATCAACCCCATCGCCATCGGCTGAGGCGGCCTCCGTCATGACGGCTCACAAGATGACCGAGGCGGGGGCGGTCCACGACGAGCGTGAGATCGAGGCGGTGGTGGAGGTGCTGCGCACCACCGCCCTCGATCTCGGCGCCAACGTGGCGGAGTTCGAGCGACGAGGTGCCGCGCTGCTGGCGAAGCAGCACGGCATCCTCGTGAACTCGGGCTCGTCGGCCCTGCGTCTCGCGATCGACCTGCTCGGCTGCGAGCCGGGCGACGAGATCATCACCCCTGCCCTCACGTTCTCCACCGACATCGCGCCGATGGTGCAGTCGGGGATCGTGCCTGCGTTCGTCGACGTCGATCCCGAGACGTACCAGATCGACGCGCACCGCATCGAGGAGATGATCGGGCCGCGCACGAAGGCGATCCTCGCCCCGAACCTCTGCGGCAACGTGCCCGACTGGGACGCCGTGCGCGCCGTCGCCGACCGCCACGGCCTGCTCGTGGTGGAGGACAGCTGCGACGTGCTCGACTCGTGGCTGCGCGGCACCCGCACCGGCACCCGCGCCGACATCGTGGTCACCAGCTTCGCCCGCACGCACGCGATCACGCTGGCGGGCAACGGCGGCATGGTGGCGGTGAACGACCCCGACCTCGCCGACCAGGCGCTGATGCGCCGCCGGTGGGGCCGGCGCTCGGAGACCTACCTGTTCGGGTCGCGCCAGGGCGAGGCGGAGCGGTTCGGCCCGCTCGCCGACGGCACGCCCTACGACCTCATCTTCGTGTTCGACGATGTTGGCTACAACTTCGAGCCGTCGGAGATCGGCGCGGCCTACGGCCTCGTGCAGCTCGACAAGCTCGAGGAGTTCAACGGCCGGCGCAACGCGAACTGGCAGCGGCTCGACGACTTCTTCGCCCAGCACGAGGAGCTCGTCGTGCGGCCGCGCACCACGCCCGAGGCGCGCACCACGTGGATGCGCTACTCGTTCGAGTTGCGCGACGACACCGTCGTCGACCGCACCGCGGTGCAGCGGTTCCTCGACGATCGGGGCGTGGCCACGCGCATGGTGTGGACGGGCAACATCACCCGGCAGCCCGGCTTTGCCGCCATCGAGCAACGCCAGCCCGCCGACGGCCTGCCCGGCACCGACCGGGTGATGGACCGGGCGCTCTCGCTCCCGATCCACCATGGCCTCACCAGCGACGACATGGGCCACATGCTCGGCGCCCTCGACGACCTCTTCGCCTCCCTCTAGCTAGATCCCCTTGGGGCGGTTGGCGAAGCGGCGCTCCTTGTCGGACCAGAACCAGCCGCCGCCGGCCTTGGTGCCGCCGTCGACGGGGATGTTGTGCCCGGTGACGAACGACGACAGGTCGGACGCGAGGAAGAGCGCGACGCGGGCGTTGTCCTCGGGCCAGCCGAGGCGACCGACCGGCGCCCACGACGGCCACAGGTGCTCGGAGTCCTCGAAGCCGGTGAGGTAGTCGACCTGCGGGGTCTGCGTGAGGTCGGGGCCGATGCCGTTGACCCGGATGCCGTTGCGGCCCTGTTGCACCGCGAGGCACGTGGTGAAGTGCGCCACCGCGCCCTTCAGTGATCCGTACACCGGCTCACCCGGGTAGCCGCGCATGCCCTCGACCGAGTGCACGTTCACGATCGAGCCCTTCTGGTGCTCGATCATGGACCCGAGGAACGCGTGGGTGACCGCGTAGAAGTGGTACAGGTTGATGCGGATCATCGCGTCCCACGACTCGGGACCCGACTTCTCGAAGCGCACGAGTGGCCGGTAGTCGCCGACGTTGTTCACGAGCACGTCGCAGCGACCGTGATGGTCGAGCACCAGGCTCGCGAGACGCTCGGCCTCGTCGTTGTCGCACACGTCGAGCACATGGGCGCGCGCGGTGCCGCCCGCGGCTTCGATCGCGGCGACGCTCTCCTCCGCGCGCTGCGGGTCGATCTCGGCGATCTCCACGAGCGCGCCGTGCTGCGCGAACAGCGTCGCGATGGAGCCGCCGATCCCGCCGGAACCACCGCCGGTGATCACGGCGACGCGGCCGTCGAGCAGCTTGCCGTAATCGGCGATCTGGGGGACGTCGGTGGGATCGATCATGTCGGGCTCCTACTTCTCGTTCTCGCGCTCGCCGAGGATGACGGCGCGCTGGTCGGGAATGGGGATGAGCTGCTCGTAGTCGATGAAGGCGCGCAGCGTGTTGCCGCCGTCGACGGTGAGGCACTGGCCGGTCGTCCACGACGACTCGGGGCCGGCGAAGTAGCGCACCGCCTGCGCGATGTCCTCCACCTCACCGCCGCGGTCGATCGCCTGCTGGGCGCGGAACGCCGCCATCATCGCCTCATTGGCGAACGCGGCATCGGTCGCGGGCGTGTGGGTCATGCCCGGCTGCACGCTGTTGACGCGGATGCCGTACTGCCCGAGCTCGTCGGCCGCGACGCGCACGAGGTGGTCGACCGCAGCCTTGCCGGCGCAGTACGACGCGAGGTAACGACCGGAGAACACTGCCGCAGTCGACGAGATCGCCACGAACGAGCCCTCGCCGGCGCGCAACATGGCGTGCCCGCCGTACTTGAGCATCAGGAACACGGGCCGCACGTTGAGGTCGACCTGCTGGGAGAACTCGTCGTCGTCGAACAGCAGCACCGGCTTGATGGAGCCGCCGCCGGGGACCACGACCGCGATGTGCAGCTTGCCGTCGTCGTCGGAGGCGAAGTCGACCGCCGCCTTCACGCTCGCGCCGTCGAGGCCGTCGCACGCGGTGTACTGCACCGTGATGCCCTCGGCCGCGAGCTGCGCCTGCGCGTCGCGCAGCTTCTGCTCGGTGCGACCGACGATCGTGACGATCGCGCCGTCGTGGGCGAGCAGTCGGGCCGAGCCGTAGCCGATCCCGCTGCCGCCGCCGACCACGATCGCGCGCTTGCCGGTGAGTGCGTTGTCGGTCATGACTGCTGGTTCCCCCAGTTCTTGCCCCACGCGCCGCGCAGGTCCTGTTGACGGGTCGACGCATCGGAGAGCTCGGCGATGCGTGCTGGTAGGTCGTTGGCGTCGTAGCGCGGGAGCACCGCGGCACCGTCGAGTGTGTGCACCGGTCGACCGAGTCGGTCGAGCAGATCCATGTCGCGCATCACGACACCGCGCACCTCGGGCGGTGCGGTCGCCAAGGCGAGGATCGCCTCGGCCATCACCTCGAGCGGCTCGGTGATCTCGTCCTTCATGGCGCCCTGACCGACGAGCTGGTCGACGAACTCCGTGCGCGACGCGGCCTGCGGCGACACCGTGTTCACGGTCACCGGGGTGCCGTCGAGCTCCAGCGCGAGGCAGCGGGTCATCTGGTCGAACATCGCCTTGGTGCCGCCGTACGCGGCGCCGCCCGCTCGAGCGTTGTCGGCCTCGCCCACGCCCGACGAAATGTTCACGATCCAGCCGCGACCCCGCTCGAGCATGCCCGGCACCACCGCGGAACACAGCTCCCACGGTGCGAGGACGTTGACCTCCCACATGAGCCGGACCTTGGCCGGTGTCCACTCGACCACGTTGCGGAAGATCGACATCGCGGCGTTGTTCACGAGGATGTCGACGGGCCCCAGCGCGGCCTCGGCCTGCGTGATCACCTGCGCGCGGGAAGGCGGGATCGGCGAGGTCGGCGGCGATCGCGGTGGCGCGCACTCCGACCGCCTCGACTTCGGCGATGGTCTCGGCCAGGCTGCGACCGAGTCGATTGCCGTCGACGTCGCGGGCGACGAGCGCGAGGTCGGCGCCCTCGTGAGCGAGCCGGAGCGCGGCGGCGCGCCCGATGCCGCGGCTCCCGCCGGTGACCACCGCGACCATGCCGTCGCACTCGCCCATTCGGGTCCTCCCTCGAGAGCCGGTTCCATCGTATTCATGGGGCGAGACGACGCGTCTCGCCGGGCAGACGTTAGCTGGATTGCCCTCCGAGCGCCCGGCTGAGCGCCCCCGCCGCCCCGACGACCTCCGCGGCGAGGGCCTGCACCCGTTCCCCGGGGAGCCGGGGCAGGAGGTCGACGATCGCGACCGAGCACTCCATGGCCCTGCTCGCGCCCACGACGGGTGCGCCGATGCCGACGACGTCGATGGCCCGGGCGCGGAGATCGGCGGAGCTCGCCTCACGCGTCCGCTGCGCGCCCTCGGCCCGCAGCGTCGCACTCCAGCCGCGTGCGCGCACCCGCGAGAGGACGGCGTCGATTTCCGCGCGTGCGCGTCGTGACAGGGGTGGCTCTGCCCGCGCACACCATCGCTCGACGGTGTCGGGCGACGCCCAGGCGGCGTACACCGTGCCCGTCGGCGCCACGAACGGCGATCGGTGCCCGACCTGGACGGTCATGCCGAACGGGTGGGGGACCGACGTCGCGGCCACCACCGCGAGCTCCGTACCCCGCACCGCGCCGACCATCGCGGTGCAGTCGGTGGCGCGGCTCAATGCCGCGAGCACCGGTTCGGCCGCACCCGCGAGATCGACCGAGGCCTTTGCCCGCTCGCCGAGTTCGACCAGTGCCGGGCCGAGTGCGTAACTGACCGGCTCGTCGCGCCGGCGCACGTAGCCCTCGTCGACCAGCGCGAGGAGCACACCGTGGGCGCTGGCCTTGCTCATTGCGTTCGCCCGCGCGAGCTCGGCCAACGACCACCACCGGTCGGGCTCGGCGGCCATGCTCCGAAGCAGGCGTGCCGCTCGCGCGATCGCGGGCGCGGGAGTCACGGCCACGTGCCGTCAGCTCCCCGCAGGGTTGGCAGTGCGGTGGTCGGTCCAGTCGACGTTGACCCGTCGGGTCGCGATGCGCCACTCGCCGTCGTCGCAGCGGTAGGTGTCGTCGTACCGGATGTACATCACGTAGTTGGTACCGCCGTGGCGATCGGGGGTGAGGTGGTGGGCCACGCAGTACACCTCGCCGGTCGCGCGGTCGCCGTCGATCTCGTAGGTGGACTGGCCGAGCATGTGGAACGTCTTCGGGTACACCTTGATGAAGTCGGGGACGCGGCCGATCTGGTCGTGGCCGCGCATCACGTTGATCCCCTCCTCGCTCTCGGTGGGGTGGTGCACCTCGAGCGTGGCGTCGGGGTGAAAGGCGCTCACGTACACGTCGCGGGTCGCGCTGGTCGACCCCCTGGGCGTAGCGCTCGGCGAGGGTGCGCAACGCGGCCCGGTCGACGATCTCCCGGAGCGCGGCCTGGAGCCCTGCTTCGCCTTCGCTCATCCGGATTCCCCCCTTGCGCCGCATGGTCGGGGCGCGAGCGCCGTACAGTACGCGGCCTCGCACACCAGGCACCAGGGAGCCCTCATGACCGCAATGCTCGACAACAAGGCCGCCATCGTGACCGGCGCCGGCCAGGGCATCGGGCGCGGTGTCGCGCGCGATGTTCGCGACCGAGGGGGCGAAGGTGGCGGTGGTCGACATCGACGCGGCGCGCGCCACGGAGGTCGCGGAGAGCATCGCCGCCGACGGGGGCGATGCGATCTCGATCACGTGCGACGTCGGCAAGCGCGAACAGGTGCAGCGGGCGGTGCAGAAGACCGTCGCCGCCTTCGGGACCGTCGACGTGCTCGTGAACACCGCGATCGCGGGCGCCCCGCGAGTGCCGCTGTTGGAGACGACCGAAGAGCTCATGGACGTCATGTTCCGCACCGGCACGCTCGCGACGCTGATGTTCACGCAGGAGTGCCATCCCCACATGAAGGGCAAGGACGGTGCGATCGTGAACTTCGCGTCAGGCGGCGCGATCAGCGGCGACATCGGGTACGCGGCGTACGCGCCCGCGAAGGAAGGCGTGCGGGTGCTCACCAAGGTGGCGGCGCGCGAGCTCGGGCCCGACGGCATCCGGGTGAACGCGGTCTGCCCCGCGGCGAAGACGCGCCTGATGCAGGACTGGATCGACGAGAACCCCGGCGCCGCCGAGGCGACGCGCCTCACGATGCCGTTGCAGCGCTTCGGCGACCCCGACCTCGACATCCCGCTCGCGGTGGTGTTCCTCGCCAGCGACTACGCCCGGTTCGTCACCGGCCACACGCTCATGGTCGACGGGGGAAGCTGCCGGTGGTGAGTGCGATGACAGGGGCGCAGCGGGTGCGCGGCGTGTTCGCCGCGGTGGCGGCGGGCGATGCGGACGGTGCGGCGGGTCTGTACGCGCCCGACGCGGTGATCCACGTTGGGTGATGAGGGAATCGTGCGTCTGGAGATCTTCGCCTGGTGACACGACGCGGCCGGTGCCGTAGTGTCCGACGCGACGAGTGGTCGTGGGTCCACCTCGACCGTCGCGCAACCCGGCACCCTGCGGTGCGGAGGGCGGAACTATGGGCAGACGAGTCGTCGGCTTCTTTGTCGCAGTCGTCGCGACGGCAGGCATCGTTCCCGCCGCAGTTGCGTACGGAGCGCCGGCAGCGGCCAAGACGCCCGATCCGTGCGCGCTGATCACCGACGCGGTTGCGGGTGCCGCACCGACGCCCTACACGGTGGGGGAGACGACACCGAACGAGGGGTTGAAGGGTAACTGCGCATACTCGCTGAGCTCCGCGGACCAGACCGACGAACCACTGAACCTCTTCGTGGAGTCGTCGTCGGACTACAAGCTGAACAAGGCGCTGACGAAGAAGGTCAAGGCGACGAAGGGCCTCGGCAGCACCGGGTTCACCGGGGTCGACGGCGCGGGGCACCCGGTCCTCGACTTCAAGACCAAGACCGTGTCGGTGCGCCTCACCGGTGACTTCGACTCCGCCACCCTGCTCGCGTTCGCGAAGGGCATCAGCAAGAAGCTGAAGTAGCAGATGATCGCTGACCGAGTGACGTTCGAGACGGCCCTCAGCGCCACGGGTGGCAACACGGGCATCGTGGTGCCACCCGCGGTGCTCGAGCAGCTCGGCGCCGGCAAGCGACCGTCGGTCGTCGTCGACGTGAACGGCTACGGGTTCGAGTGCACGATCGGGTCGATGGACGGGAAGGCGATGATCGCCTTCAGCGCCGCCCGCCGGAAGGAGACCGGCCTCGCCGGCGGTGACCCGATCACCGTGACGCTGTCTCTGGCCGACGGCCCTCGTGTCGTCGAGGTGCCCGCCGACTTCCGCAAGGCCCTGCGAGCGGCGCCGGGCACCGAGAAGTTCTTCGCCGGACTCGCACCCAGCATGCAGCGCTACCACGTCGACCAGATCGAGGGTGCGAAGACTGCGGAGACGCGTCAGCGCCGCATCGACAAGGCGATCGCACTCTTCCTCACCGGCAAAGCGCGCTCGAGCCTTCGGCTCAGGCGCGGCCGAGGCGGGCCCGGATCTTCTCCAGGTTCTCCTTGAACACCGGCTGCTCCATCGACCACTGCTGCGCCTCGAGCTCGTACTGCAGCGCTTCGTCGGCGGTGGTCATCGACTGCGAGTCGACGTGCGTGCGCTTGGCGCGCAGCACGAGCAGCGCGGTTGCGGTCGGCGGCGCGGCGGGCCATCGTGATCGCCGCCGGTAGCAGCTCGTCGGCCGGGAGGCACTTCCACGCGAGCCCGACGCGCACGGCCTCCTCGCCCTGCGGCGCCTCGCCGAACAGCACCATCGCCGCGGCGGCCTGCGGCCCGACGAGCCGCTGCAGCTTGAAGAAGGTGCCGCCACCGGGGTGGATGCCGACGTCGAGGAAGCGCGGGTCGAAGCGCGCTTCGGGGGAGCACAGCACCACGTCGCACGCGAGCGCGACGCTCACGCCCGCGCCGACCGCGGGTCCGTTCACCGCCGCGACCGTGGGCAGCGGGCAGTTCGCGATCGACTCGAAGCCGCCGTACATGTGCCGCAGCGGCGCGCGCGGGTTGAGCAGGTCGTCGACCGAGCCGCCCGAGCAGAACACCGGGGGAGTGGCCGTCACCACGAGGGCCCCGACCTCGGGGTCGTCGGACACTTCGGCGATCGCGGCCTTGATCTGCTCGATCACCTCGAGCGGCAGCGCGTTGCGCCGGCCGGGATCGTCGATGGTGAGGATCGCGACGTTGCCGTCGCGGTCCAGCTTCACGTACTGCTCGCCCGAGATGTCGTCGGTCATGCGCGCATCGTAGGGATCAGAGCAGGGGTGACGTCGTGTTCGACGGCCACTGGGGGCGGAAGTAACCCCGGAAGTGCAGCTCACCGCCGCGCAGCTCCCGGATGGTGATGAAGTCGCCCTTGTAGCCGCGGTGGTCCTGCGGGGAGAAGGTGAGGTAGGTGGCGGGCCCGCCGTTCGTTGCGGGAATCCACTTGATGCGCTCGATGCCCTGCTTCACCTCGGTGGGGATGGCGATGGCCGCGTTGGCGATGCCGTGGATGCCGACGCGTGCGGTGTCGTAGGCGAGGGCGACCACCACGTTGCGCGACACGCGCCCGAATCGGTTCGCGAAGCGCTGCAGCAGCGCCTCGTAGTTGGGGTTGGCGCCGTCCTCGCCGAGCTGGTCGATGCCGGTCCAGCCCTCGAGCCCCTCGGCCCACTTGTTGGTGTTGCTGTAGAACATGAACGCGGCGCCCATGAAGCGCGGCGGGTCCCAGTCGAGCGCCGTGAACGCGTCGGCGAAGTGGAACGTGGCGTAGCCGTAGCCCATGTAGACGATCGCTTCGGCGCCCTGCGCGCGCATGGTGGCGAGGTGCTCCTGCAGGTTCCGCGGGTTCGGGCCGAGCGCGACCTCCTTCACGATGTCGAGGCCCTGCTGCTGCGCGGCGGTGCGGAAGTAGTCGGCGTAGTCGGTGCCCGAGCTGCCCTTCT
This sequence comes from uncultured Actinomycetes bacterium, assembly GCA_963720785.1. Classification (GTDB taxonomy): domain Bacteria; phylum Actinomycetota; class Acidimicrobiia; order IMCC26256; family DASPTH01; genus CAVRGQ01. The sequence goes on along the minus strand of CAVRGQ010000009.1, from coordinate 482,570 downwards.
CCCAGAAGAAGCCGATCTTGCGGTGGCCCTCACGCGCGCACCAGTACGCGCCGCAGGTGGCCTCCCCCGCGATGTCGCCGTTGCCCACGGTGAAGCAGTACTCACCGAAGAAGCGCACCGCGCACGTCCACGAGATCACCGGCACCTTCGTCTCGTCGACGAGCTCCATCAGGTTGCACGCGTTGTCGGACACCTCGGGGCCGAGGATCACCACGCAGCCGCGTTCGACCAGCTCGAGGTAGCCCTTGCGCGCCTTGAGGTAGTTCTCGCGCGGGAGCGAGCGGGCGTCGACGGTGATCAACTCGACGGGGCGGTCGTACACGCCCTCGTTCAGTGCGTCCTCGATGGCGAGGATCGTGGCGTTCACCCAGTCGTAGATGAGCTGGCCGGTGTCGATGTCGATGAGGATCCCGATCTTCACCGGCTCGAACGGGTCGCCCTGCGTCTGCAGACCGCGCGCGTCGGTGGGTAGATGGTGATGCTCTCGACCGGTCGCTCTCCCACGCGTCCACCGCCGTGGTACCAGTGCTCGCTCTCGCCGCCGCCGAGGTCCTCCGCCTCGGTGCCCGAGCGCACGGTGCTCATGGCGCGGTCTTCCCGCGCGATGCCGTGATCGACCGGCGCCGGGAACATGCGATCGGCGTAACGAGGGGCATCGGTCATGAAGGTTCTCCAGGGGTCGTGGATCGGATCGCCGAGAGGGCGCGGGCGATGGCGGGGAGATCGGTGTCGGTGCGCAGTTGCTCGGCGGCCGCACGAATCCGGGCCAGCGATCGTTCGTCGTCAGCATCGCGAACGGCAAATCGCCAGCGATCGGCCCGGGCCGCGATCGCGGCCTGGCTCGGGCCGACGGGAGTCACCCCGGTTGCGGCGAACACCCGGCAGTCGTAGGTGCGACACGTGCGGGGCCGGTGCTGGTAGATCGAGCAGCCGTCGGCGCCGAGCATGGGGCAGCGTCCCTGCGCGTCGTACCCCATCACCAGGTGTCCCGGCGGCGCCCCCGGTGCCGGGAACAGCAACGCCCGCGGGATGTGGGCGAGCGCGTCGGTCTCGTCGGGCGCCACGTGGATGAACTGCGATGCTTCACAGCATGCGGTGCAGCCGGCACAGGGCACGTCGGTGTCGCCCTCGCCGTGCAACGCGGCGCGCAGCTCGTCGAGCCAGTCGCGCAGGTCGCCCGCAGCAAGCTCGTCGTCCATCAATCGATGCCGAGGAGGGCTCGGGTCTCGGTGACCGTGGCCGGACGCCGTCCGAACGTGCCGAGTATGGCGACGAGGTGCTCGACGAGCTGGGCGTTGGTGGGGGTGCCGAGCTCCGGGTACGCGTAGTCGCCGAGGCCGATCGACGGGTGGCCGCCGGCTTCCACGGCCGCGCCGACGAGCGGCAGCAGGTTGCCGCCGTTCGCGTCGACCGACCAGATGCCGCGGTGGTCGGGGAGGAAGTCGGCGAGCGCCCGGAGCCCGGCGACGCTGACCGGGTGCGCGGAAAGTACGTTCTCGGAGAGGGTCACCTGGGAGTACACCGGCTCGGTGATCGCGCCGCAGTCGAGCAGCGCGCCGAGGAGCCGGGCGGATCCGACGTTCCACAGCGCGGCCATGGGCTTCACGCCCGCGCCGGTGATGGTGTCCCACAGGTAGCGGACCGTCTTCGCCGTGTTCAGGTAGAGCAGGTCGTCGGCCCGGAACGCGCGCGCCGACGCGTCGTACACGTCGAGGCTGAACGAGCCGAGATCGACGGGCGCGAGGTCGGGGCGGGTGGCGTCGTCGCGCGACAGCTCGACGATGTGCGCGACGCGGTCGGCCGGGTCGGGCAGCGTGTTCGCTCCGAGCGTGGGCATGAGCACGATGTCGGTGAGGTCGCGGGCGCGGGCGATGGTCTCGCCGTAGAGCTCGGTCGCGGTGGCGGGGCGACCGGTTTCCGGATCGCGGGCGTGGAAGTGGAAGATCGACGCGCCGGCGGCCGTACACGCGGCGGCGTCGGCCGCGATCTCGGCCGGGCTCCACGGCACGTGCGGGTTGTGGTCGCGCATCGTGTACTCGTTGCACCGCACCTCGATGACGACGGGCGAGAGAGCGGGCTCGGCGGAAGCGGCGGGGCTGGCCATGCCCGAACGCTACCGGTAGCGTGCGCGCTGCTGTCCAGCCTCGGAGGAGGACCCATGCCGCAGGTGCAGACCGTCACCGGACCGATCGAGGCCACCGAGCTCGGCCGCACGCTGGTGCACGAGCACCTGCGCATCTCGTACTGGGGCGAGGAGTGGGACCGCAATTACACGTGGAAGCGCGCCGACACCGTCGCCCTGGCCGTCGACAAGATGGCCGAGCTCATCGACGCCGGTTTCCGCACGTTCGTCGACCCGTGCCCGATCGAGCTGGGGCGCGACCCGGAGCTCTACGCCGAGGTCGCGCAGCGGTCCGGCATGCAGATCGTGTGCACCACCGGCTTCTACACGGAGCACGAGGGGTGGGGGCTGCCGCTCTACTGGCGGGCGCGTGACCCCGAGGAGATCGCCGAGCATTACGTGGCCGAGCTCCGGGAAGGCATCGCCGGCACCGACGGCATCCGCCCCGGTGCGATCAAGGCCGCAACCGGCGCGGTGGTGACCGACGCCGAGCGCCGCGTGCTCACCGGTGCGGGCATGGCGCAGCACGAGGCCGACGTGGCGATCATCACCCACACCGAGCACTCACTCCACGGCGACGTGCAGCAGGACCTGTTCGCCGATGCGGGCGCCGACCTCGGTCGCTGTCTGATCGGGCACCAGGACGAGGCCACCGAGGTGGCGCCGATCCGCAAGCTCGCGGAGCGCGGCACGTTCGTGGGCATGGACCGCATCGGCCTCGAGATCATCGCTCCCGACGCCCGGCGCGCCGACCACGTGGCCGCGCTGGTGCACGAGGGGTTCACGTCGCACGTGTGCCTGTCGCAGGACCACATCTGCACGATGACCGCACCGCGGCGGTCGATGTGGTCGCCGCCCGAGCGCCGCGCCGCGATGGAGCCGATGCGTGAGCAGATCGAGTGGCAGGTGTGGAAGCGCCCCTACACCTACCTCGTCACCGACTTCGTGCCGATGCTGCTCGAGCGCGGCGTGACCGAAGCCGACATCGAGACCGTGCTCGTCGACAACCCCCGCCGCCTCCTCGCCGGCTCCTAGTCCGTTTTGGCGTCACCAGATGTCGCTCTAGCAGCGTGTGGTGACGCCAAAACGAATCACAGATAGTCGTGCTTCAAGAGGTCGTTGGTGGCGAACCAGCCGGGGACGGCGGGGATGAAGCTCGTGATGAGTTGGTCCATCATCACCGCGGCCACCGCCACCTCGGTCGAGAGGCCCGCGGCCACCAGGGCGCCGGACATGCCCACCGCCGACACTGCGGTGTTGCCACCGGGCACGGGGATCAGCGACGCGATCGTCGAGATGAAGATGTTGAGCGCCAGCAGCGTCCAGAAGTTGATGGTGCCGCCGAACGCCCAGATGCAGGCCATGTACACCGCGGCATAGAGCAGCGCGTTGACCATGTTGCCGCCGAGGAGCTGCGCGACGCGACGCGGTGAGCGGACCGCGGTCCACACGGTGATCAGCGCGTTCTTGGTGGGTGGGAGCACCATCTTGCGGAACTTCGGGATGCCGAGGATGAGCCCGCCGGCGACGACGATGATGAGGATCGCGATGAGCGCGAGGGTCGCGAGCTGGCTGGTGTCGATCTTCTGCGTCTTGAAGTGCGCGGGGGAGAGCAACACTGCGACGACGAGCAGCATCGACTGGGCGACGATGTTGCCGACATTGATGAGGACGCCACCCGATGCCACGGCCGAGGCGAGGTCGACACCCTGCTTCTGCAGGAACCGGATCTGCGCGGCCATGCCACCGATCGCGGGCACCGCCAGGTTGGAGAACGACATCGACAGCTGCAGCTCCGAGGTTCGCCACAGCGGCAGCGGGATCGGGACCGTGCCCATGAGGGCGACGGCGGTCGCCATGTTCGTGCTGAGCGAGATGACCAGGGCGATGACCAGCCACCAGATCTCGGCATTCTGGAACGTGTCCCACAGCTGCTGCGGGCTGCCCACCTGCGACAGCAGGGCGAAGATGGCGATGAGCGTGCCCACCGCCATCATCAGGTTGGTGCCGCTGACGCGGTAGAGCGGCTGGAGCGGCGGTTCCTCGGTGCCCGCAGCGGCGGCCGCCGCGGCGCGCAGTGCGCTGACCTGCTTGGCGAACTCCTTGTGCTCCTTGTGCCCCGACGGACGGATCTCGCGGCTGAGCGCGGCGGGCTGGAGCAGCGCGAGCGAGGCCGTCACCGAGTCGGCACCGACGACGCCGATGGCGGCGCCAACCGCGCGCTCGTTGCCCACGGTGAGCGCGCTGCTCGTGAGCAGCTCCGCGATGTCGGCGTTGATCCGGTGCGGCGGCGCCATGCCGCTGGCGTGGTCGAAGGTGACGATGGCCGGGCCGTCGTCGGTGAGCACGACGTGGTGCAGGTTGCAGCGGCCGTGGGCGACGTGGGCCGTGTGCATCGCGTCGACCTGCTGCCACAGGGCGTGCAGCACGTCGTCGGTGACCTGCTCGGCGGGCACGTCGGCGAGCCGGGGGCCGACCGGGTTGCGGAGCACGATCAGCGCGGCGCCGGGTCCGGCCGAGCCCGCGATCTCGACGTACGGCACCCGCACCTGGGCGCGCTCGGCGAGCAGAGTCGCGTAAGCCTCCGCCTCGACGTCCTCGCGTCGGGTCAGGTGCAGCTCCGGGCCGCCGTCCTTGTAGGCGAGCCAGCGCCACGCTTTCGACAGGAACTGCGCGTCGGACTCGTCACGACCGAGCACCCGGACCGTGAGCTCCTCGTCGCCGCGCTTGGCGACCATGACCGTGCCGTGCGACGGCTGCACCGGCCGCAGCTCGACGGAGTCGACCTCGATCCCGAGCTCGACGAGCGCGGCCTTCACCTGCCGGGTCGTCGGCCGGCCGCCCGGCGAGCCGAAGATCAGGTGCACGATCGCGGCGATGGCGAAGCCGATCAGCACCGCGGCGAGCGCGCCGTCGGCGGCCGCGGTGCCGAGGTAGATCGCGGCGAAGAACATGAGCACCATGAGCACGCGCCCGAGCTGACGTGCCGGGCGCGAGACGTAGGGAGACGCGACGGCGATCACGGCCACGACGATCGCGACGCGCACCGCGGGGAACGAGGGGCTGTTGTCGTTGAAGCGGGTGACGATGTCGAGGCTCTTCACCAGCGACTGGTTCACCTCGACGATCTGGCCCATGACGCGGGCGATCATCCAGGTGAACACCCCGGCGACGAGCAGGTCACGGGCGAGGCGCCACCGCCGGGCGACGATCGCGGCCACGGCAACCAGGCCGACCGCCCAGAGGGCGCCGAGGGTGAAGACGAGCCGGAACAAGGAGTCGAGGTAGTTCGGCAGCCCGTTGATCAGCGTCGTCACGTTCTGCAGCGCCTGCGACGGGTGGTCGTGATGCCAGACGAGCAGCGCGATCAGCCCGAGCGAGATGACCAGGCGGATCCAGTCGCTCAGGCGACGCCGGTAGGGCTGCTCCGAGGCGGGGCCGAACGAGTTTTCGCGCCAGGCACTCAGACGGGACGAGACGGACATGGCTGCATGGTGACAGATGGCGGATCAGTAGTCGGGGAGCCCGATGTCGCAGTTCGGCTTGATGCAGCCGCCGTCGATTGCCAGGAGCTGACCGGTGAGGTACTTCCCGGCGGGCGATGCGAGGTAGAGCACGCCCAGGGCGATGTCGCCGGGATCGCCGATCGTGCCCAACGGGGTCGTCGCCTCGATCGCGGCCCGGATCTGCTCGTCGGCGAGCGCATCGGCGATCAGGGGCGTCTCGATCGTGCCCGGGACGACCGCGTTGACCCGGATGCGCGGTGCGAGATCGCGGGCCATGAGCCGGGTCATCTGGAGGAGTGCACCCTTGCTCGTGCCGTAGGCGACGTAGCCGCGTTCGGGGATGTGCCCGACCATCGACGCGATGTTGACGATGGATCCTCCACCGTGCTCGAGCTGGTGCGGAACCACCGCCTTCGACAACGAGAACGCGGCCAGGACGTTGAGGCGGTACAGCGAGTCGAAGTCGTCCGTCGTCGCGTCGAGGAACGGCGTCACCGCCGCGGTGCCGGCGTTGTTCACCAGCACGTCGACACGACCGAACGCCCCGATGGTGTCGGTGGCGATGCGCTCGATGTCGTCGGCGTTCGTGACGTCGGCAGTGATCACGAGTGCGCGGCGCCCGAGTGACTCGACCTCGGTCGCCACCTCCCGGAGCTGCGCCTCGGTGCGGGCGACGAGCACGACGTCGGCGCCGGCCTCCGCGAACGCCAGCGCGCACGCGGCGCCGATGCCGCGGCCGGCGCCGGTCACGATCGCGACGCGACCGTCGAGGCGGAAGCGATCGAGCAGCACGATGTCAGCCCGCGGACGCGGCGGTGGTGCCGATGCTCGCGGCGAGATCGGGGTAGCGGCGCAGCTCGCGGCGTACGGCCGTCTCCCAGTACCCGACGAACCCGGTGCCGTCGCTGCGACCGAACGTGTCGTGGACGACCTGCGGCACCGGCGCGCCGCCGCCACCCGTCTCCGCGAGGAGCGCGAGCCGGCAGCGCCACTCGAGCGACACCGCGCGCCAGTAGGCCGCGTTCACGTTCTTCGCGGTGAGCAGCACTCCGTGGTGGGCGAGGATCGCCATGTCGGCGTCGCCGAGGCGCTCGATCGCGTCCTTGGCCGACGCGACGTTGCTCACGCCGCCGCCGTACTCGTCGACGAGCACGAGCTGCCCGCCGCCGCCGGCGCCGGTCTGGTCGTGCAGCGGGGGGACGCGCTTCATCGCGCTCCACACGCTGCCCCAGTGGGTGTGCCCGTGCACCGCCCACCCCACGCCGGGGCGGGCCTTGTGCAGTTCGAGGTGGATCGGGATGCCCAGCGGTGCCGGCCAGTCGCCCTCGAGCACGTTGCCCTCGAGGTCGATGCGGATGACATCGTCGGGACCGAACTCCTCCCACGTGAGCAGCCACGGGTTGCACAGGAACGTGCCGTCGCCCTGGTTCACGGTGATGTGACCGGAGAGGTGGTCGTTGTAGCCCTCGTTCCACAGCGCGCGCGCCAGGAGCACGATCTCCTCGCGCGTGGTGAGCTCGGGCGCCAGACGGTCGCGAGTGGGGCGGAACCCGGGATCGGTGGTCACGGCAGCACCACCTCGGGGAGGGGGTGGCGGTAGAGCTTGGCCGCGTTCTCGCTGCACATGAGGCGCAACTCGTCGGCGGGGATGTGGCCCCAGTACTTCTCGATCTCGAGCTGCGTGTCGGGCCAGGTGCCGTCGCCGTGGGGGAAGTCGACCTCCACCATGATGTTCTCCACGCCGATGCGGTACCGCGTGTCGATGGTGGACGGGTCGTCGAGGGTGCAGAACCAGAAGTTGCGCTTGAGCACCTCGGCGGGGCGGATGTCCCAGCCCATGCCGTAGCCCGAACGGTCGATGATGTTGTCGAGGCGGTCGAGGAGCATGGCCACCCACCCGATGCCGCCCTCGCTCATCGCGATCTTGAGGTCGGGGTGCTTCACCGGGTACTCCGACCACAGCCACTCGGCCGCCGCCGCGAGCGACAGCTGCCCGAACAGCGTGGCGCCGAGCTGCAGACCGGGCCCGCCAGGCGGCCCCTCGTACCCGCCCGAGCTCGCGACATGGATCGAGATCACGGTGTCGGTCTCGTCGCAGGCGGCGATGATCGGGTCCCAGTGGTCGCGGTCCCACAGGCTCGGCAGGCCGAGCTTGTGCGGGCGCTCGGGCATGCTCACGGTCTTGAAGCCGCGCGCCGCGTTGCGCCGGATCTCGTCGACGGCCTGCTGCGGGTCGGCGAGGTAGGCCACGCCGAGCGGGATGAAGCGGTCGGGGAACGCCGCGCACCACTCGTCGTGGATCCAGTCGTTCCACGCGCGGGTGCACGCGGCACCGAGCTCGCCGTCCTGGGCGCCGTAGAACACGCGCCCGGCGAACCCGGTGATCATCGACGGGAAGTTCACCGCCGCGTACACACCGTTGATGTCCATGTCGACGACGCGCGCCGCGGGGTCGTAACACGAGGCGCGCATGTGCTCGAAGCGGAACGGCTCGAGCTTCACCGTCTCGGGGCGACGGCCCGCGATCGCGTTCATGCCCACCTGGGTGAAGAAGTTGCCCTCGAACTCCCAGACCTGGTGGCCCTCGGGCGTTTCCACGATCTTCGGGGCGCGGTCCTGCAGGTGCGCGGGCAGGCGGCCCTCGAAGGTGTGGGGCGGCTCGACCACGTGGTCGTCCACCGAGATCACGGTGTACTTCACGTCGCGGGGCGTGGGGTCGGGCAGGAACAGGTCGTCCATCGTTTGCACGGGGCGTCCTTTCGTGACATCCTGAGCATGTCGTTCTACGACATGGCATGTCGGACAATGAGACGGTACGACCAAGGTAGGGGAAGACGCCGTGGCGGTCAAACCTGTGCAGGCGGTCACCCGGGCCCTCGCGGTGCTCGACGCGGTCGCGCGGCACGAGCCCGTCGGCGTGGCCGCGCTGGGTCGCCTCATGGGGGAGGACACGAGCGCCGTGCAACGCGCGCTGGTGTCGCTGCACGACGCCGGCTGGATCCGTCCCGCCGCGGGTTCACCCGTGCGCTGGGAGCTCTCGCTGCGGGTGTTCGCGCTCGGCGCGCGGGCCGCGGCCCGGTCAGGGTTGCGGGAGCGGGCCCGGCCGTTGCTCGAGTCGTTGCGCGATTCCACCGGCGAGAGCGCCTTTCTCGTGGAGGTCGACGACACGCGCCTCGTGGTGATCGACGTGGTCGAGAGCCGGCAGGTGGTGCGCGCCGCGCCCGCACTCGGGCTCGCCCTCCCGGTGGCGCGCAGCGTGTCGGGCCGCGCCGTGCTCGCCCACCTCGACGACGACACCCGCGCCCGCCTGGTCGACGGTCCCATCGACGACGAGTTGCGCGCCGAGCTCGCCGAAGTGCTGCAGCGGGGCTGGTCGGTGAGCGCGGGGCTCGTCGGACGCGAACAGACCAGCGTGGGTGCGGCGGTGCTCGACGCCGACGGCCGTTCCGTCGGCGCGGTGGTGGTGACCGGCCCGCGCGACCGCGTGCCGCCGAAGCTCCAGAAGACCTACGGCGCGCTGGTTGCCCAGGCCGCGGTCACCCTCACGACGGCGTGACCGGCGTGCGCGCGTCCGGCGCTCCCGATGCGGCAGCCCTCGCATCGGTGGTGGTCGACGCGCTCCCGCGCCGGACGTTCGGGCGCCGGTTCGGCGGCTACCGGGTGCCCGCGCGCCTCACCGACGCCACCGACGAGCTCTGCCCGAGCTGCGGTCGGCGACTCGCGTGTTCGCTCGGCCCGTTGGGGGCGGCGGACGGCATCGTGCTCCCGCGGTCGCGTCGCGAGCTGCTGGGCGTGTGCCTGGTCGACGGCGCCCGTCACGCGCACGTGCGGGACCTGGCACCGGAGGCGATCGTGGCTGCGGCGCGCACCGTCGCCAGCGGACTCGACGACCACCGTTGGCGACCGTGGGCGACCGCGATCCGCCGCGCGCTGGACGGCGCGTGGGAGTGGTGGCCGCCGGTGGAGGCGGCCGGTCAGGCGCTCGAGGCCGTGCGCGCGTTCGGCCCGCTGGCCAGCGAGCTCGACCGGCCACCGGAGACCCTCGCGGCCCAGGACGCGCTCGAGGTGCTCGTCACGAGCAGCGGTTCGTTCTGGCTCGACTGCCGGGCGCTGCGTGAGCAACGCCTCAGCCGGTGACCTCGCGCACGAAGTGGGCGATGGAGGCGGCGGTGTCACGGCAGATGTCGGGACCGGCGAGGGCGATGAGCTCGGCACCGTGGGGCGTACCGAGAACGACTCGACCTCGGGCGGCCACGCCGGAGCGCAGCAACAGCCGGTAGAACTCGATGCCCTCGTCGCGTAGCGGGTCGCACTCGTTGACGCTGACCACGGTGGGCGGCAGGCCGCGCACGTCGTCCTCCGTCGCGAAGGCCGGCCAGGCGAGCGGGTCCTTCGCGTCGAAGGCCTCGATGCCGTAGGCCATCGCGCCACGGTTGTTGTGCAGGTGGAGGAAGATGCCGTCGTTCTCGACCGACGACGGGTAGCGCGGGTCGGGCCACATGCCGGCGATGTACGGGCACATCGCGAACAGGCCGCGCACGAGATCGATGTCGCCATCGCGCAGGAGCTTCATGCCGGTGGCAAGCGTGAGATTCCCGCCGCCGCTCTCACCCGCGAGCACGAGCTTCGCGGGGTCGATCCCGAGTGCCGCCGCGTTGGCGTGCGCCCACCTCACGCCGCTCACGCAATCGTGCAATCCGGCCGGGTACGGTTCCACCTCGGGGGCCGACGACGCGTACAGCGCGTTGCGGAAGTCGACCATCACGACCGCGATTCCCTGCGCGGCGATCGTGCGCGCCCACACCCGGTAGATGCCGTCGAAGCAGGACATCGTCTGCATGCCGCCGCCGTGGAAGTACACGACGCCTGGGAGCACATCGGTGCCCTCGGGTCGGATGAGCAGCACCTTGATCGTGTTGCCGTCGGGGGCCGAGGTGAACTCGTGCTCACTGGTCTCGAGCCCGGCGCTCGGCGCGATGTCATCGTTGTCGAGCAGGTTCATGGCGCCGATGGTCGCGTCGTACTCGGCGCGTGCGTCGGGCGCGTTCACCTCGGCGAGGAGGGCCTCGCGGCTCGCGATGTCGGGCGACGGTCCCCCCGGGATCATCGCCAACACCGCGGCATGGCGGGGATCGAGGCGCGGGTCTTCGTGGGAGCTGGTCATGGCCGGAGAGTCTCGCGCCATTGCCGCCGATGTGGGAAGCTCCGCCCCATGGTGATGCGAGGTGGCGACCAACAGCCGGTGAACAACTCGACGCGGCACATTGGTGGTGGTGTGATCGCGACCATCGGCGGGATCGCGCTGCTGGTGATCTTCGTCGCGCAGAACACCCAGAACGTGAAGTTCGACTTCCTGTTCTGGAGCGTCGAGATCCCGATCTGGCTGCTGTCACTGCTGATGGCGGGTGTCGGGGCACTGATCTTCTTCGGAATCGGCGTGATGCGGCGCCATCAGCGACGCAAGGAGCGCCGGTCCTGATCCAGGTGGCATGATCCCGGTCGCACACTCGAGTCGACCCGGGGGATCCCAGCATGAAGGCAGCACGAGTCAAGGACGGCGAGCTCACGCTCATCGAGGACCCGACCCCGGAACCGCAGGCCGACTACGCCCGCGTGCGGATCACCTCGGCGGGCGTGTGTCATTCCGACCTCCACCTCCGCAAGGGGGACTGGGGCCTGCCCGGCGAGGGCATGCCGCTCGGGCACGAGGCCATCGGCATCGTGGAGGCGCTGGGGCCGGGAGCCGAGCGCTACGTCAACCTGGGCGACCGCGTGATCCTCGGCCTCGGTGGCGCGGGCGGCGGTGAGTGGTGCGGCGCGTGCGAGTACTGCATCGCGGGTGAGCCGCGGCACTGCAGCCGCAACAACACCCTGATGGGTACCTTCGCCCAGGAGTTCTGCGCGTTCGCGCCGGGCCTGGTGCCCATCCCCGACAGCCTTCCCGACACCGAGGCGCCCCTCGCCTGCGGTGGCCTTACCGCCTACGGCGCGGTGAAGAAGCTCACCCGGCACGGGGTCACCCCCGGTCGCTGGGTCGCCATCGTCGGCGCCGCCGGCGGTCTCGGCCACTACGCGGTGCAGTTGGCGACCGCGTTCGGGTACCGCGTGATCGGCATCGACGCCGCCAGCCGCCTCGACTTCGTGACGTCGCTCGGCGCCGAGCGTGCCGTCAGCATCGAGGACGCGGCCGAGGTCATCCAGAACGAGCTGGGCGGGGTCGACGCGAGCCTGGTGTTCGCGGCACGGATGGCCGGCTACGACCTCGGCTACTCGATCCTGCGCAAGAAGGGCCTGTTCGTGGGCGTCGGCATCCCGGCGCTCGAGGACGGCATGTTCCAGCTCATGCCGATGGACATGCTCATGCGCGAGCCCACCGTGATCTTCTCGGCGGTCGGCAACGTGCAGGACATGCGCGAACTCGTGGAACTGGCGTCGCGCGGCATCGTGAAGACCCACGTCGGTCGAACGGGTGCACTCGGCGAGCTCGACGAGATCTTCGACGACCTCCAGGCCGCCAACTACCTCGGCCGCGCGGTCGTCACCGACATGTCGCGGTAGTCGTCACCGAACCGAAGCCGTCGCAGCGGGCGCACCTCCGGGTGCGCCCGTTCGCGTCTACGGCGCGGCGGTCGTGGTGGTGGGCGGGTCGGTCTGCGGCGAGTGGAGCCAGCCGGGGATCGCGCCCAGGCCTCCCACGCCCGCGGTGACGACCCAGTTGCTCACGGTCAGTGTGCGCCAACCGTCGGTGGTGTCGTTCTGGCTGAGGATCTTCACCGTGCCGTTGCCGTTCGCGTCGACGCTGGACTGCGCGACCACACCGGTGTGCCCGTTGGAGCTCGTCGCGGTGGGGCCGAACGACAACACGTCGCCGGGCTTCGGAGGCGTGCCGACGGTGCCGTTGGCGATCTTCACGAGGCTGCCGCCGTACACCGTGGAGTAGTTGGCGTAGACGTCCTTGCCGTTCGCCCCGTAGGGGTTCACGCCGTAGGCGAGGTACATGAAACGCATCGACAGCTCGACGCACTGCCACTCGAGCTCACCCCACGCGCCGGGGAAGAAGTTGACCAGCCGGTTCGGCGCACCGTCGGCCCCGGGTCGCGGCCCGCACACCTCGACACCGCGGTACGACGCGCCAAGGGGGTGGGCGCCGGGGTAGTTGCCACTGTCGCAGGATCCCGACCACCACGTGGGTGTGGCCACCGGCGTCGACGTGTCGATGGGCGGCGGGACGCAGGCGGACAGGAGGATCGCCACCGAGGCGACCACCATGCCGAGACGGGCGGTGCGGCTGCGCGCGAGGGCACGGAATCGGGAAGTCACGTGGCAGTGATCGGCAGTCGACAGCCGGGAGTTGAGCCCGCGTGCCTGCGCCCGTACTCTCGCCCCGTGGACATGCCGAAATGGTCGCAGTCGATCTTCATCGCAGCTTCAACGGCGGATCTGTACGCCATGGTCTCCGACGTCACCCGAATGGGGGAGTGGAGCCCCGTCTGTCGCTCGTGCCGGTGGGACGACGGCCAGGGGCCCCAGGTGGGGGCCTGGTTCACCGGGCACAACGTGGACGACGGTCGCGAATGGGACACGCACTGCGAGGTGCTCGCCGCCGACCCGGGGCGTGAGTTCGCCTTCGGGGTGGCCGGCACCTTCGTGCGCTGGACCTACACCTTCGCTCCGGCAACCGAGGCGGGCGTCGACGGCACCACGCTGACCGAGACGTGGGAGCCGCAGCCCGACCTGCTCGCCTTCTACGCGCAGCAGTACGGCGAGGATCAGGTGCAGCCCACCCTCGACGCCCGCGCCGAGACCGCCAAGCGCGGCATCGCCGAGACGCTCGCCGCGATCAAGCGCGCCGCGGAGCGCGCCTGATCAGGCGTACTGCCAGCGTGGACCGGGACGCGGACCCTGCGGGTACTCCATGCACTGCACGTCGAACCAGATGGGCAGCAGGTACTTCACGTAGAACGCGTGCACCACGATCGTGGGTCCGGCGAGGTCCTCGTACACCTTGAGCTGCAGGCGGTCGTCGTGCTGCTGGAACTCCTGGCAGCGCGCGAGCACGTCGTCGACCTCGGCGCGCGTGTCCATGAGCAACCCGAGGTGGTCGTAGCCCGGCGACTCCAGCGGCTTCTTGCCCTCGGCGAGGAGGATGAACTGGCCGTCGTCGGGCTGCAGCAGGTGACACGACTGGTTGATCACCATCGTGTCGAGCGCGTTCCACCCGAGCACACCGCAGTAGAAGCTGTCGACCTGCTCGCGGAACTCCGGCGTGAGGGTGCCGAGCGGGAAGGTCAACTCCATGTGGTTGAAGCGCATGGTGCCCATGATCAGATCCCCATCAGGTCGCTGAGGCCGGTGCGGGTGCCGGCGAGGTAGCCGCCGTCGACCGGGAGGGCGACGCCGGTGACGAACGACGCGTCGTCGGACGCGAGGAACAGCGCAGCCGCCGCGATCTCGTCGGGTTGCCGAAGCGCCCGAGCATGTGGTCGTCGCGGTACTCGTCGCGGAACTTGGCCATGTGGTCGCTGCCCATCACGGAGCGGAACAGCGGCGTGTCGATGAACCCGGGGCAGATCGCGTTCACGCGGATGCCGGCGCGCCCGTAGTCGATCGCCATGTTCTTGGTGAGCATGACGACGCCGGCCTTCGACGCGTTGTAGGAGCTGCCGCCCTCGGTGCCCTGCAGTCCCTCGACACTCGCGACGTTGACGATGCTGCCCGAGCGCTGCTCGAGCATCGGGCGCAGCGCGTGCTTGCACACGAGGAACGTGCCCTTGAGGTTGACGGCGAGGACGCGGTCCCAGTCGTCGGCGTCGACCATGTGCACCGGCCCGCCACCGGCGACGCCGGCGAAGTTGCACACGACGTCGAGGCGCCCGTGGCGGGCGACGACCTCGTCGACCGCAGCCGCCACCGCGGCCTCGTCGCGGACGTCGAGCGCGAGCACGTCGCCGGCCGCGGTGGCGCCCGCCTGGACGTCGACGCCCATGACCTTCGCGCCCTCTGCGGCGAAGCGTTCGACCGTTGCCAGCCCGAGCCCCGATGCCGCGCCCGTGACCAGCGCGACCTTGCCGTCGAGTCGTCCCATCTCGTGCACCTTCTCCTACTCCGCGAACTCGGGCAGCACGTACTTGCCCATGAGCTCGATCGACTGCATGACCTTCTCGTGCGGGATGTTGTAGGGGTTCACGAGACACAGCAGCAGATCGCAGCCCACCGCCTCGTAGCGTTTCGCCGCGGCGATGCACGCGTCGGGGTCGCCCATCACCGCGGACCCGGAGTCGCGCAGGTAGTCGATGTTGAGCTGGCCGAGGTGCCCCTCCCGCTTGTGCTGCAGCGTGTCGCGTGTGTACTGGTACGTGTCGAGCTCGGTGCGGCCCTTCTCCTCCTGCCACTCGGCGACCGACGCGATGAGGCTGCCACCGAACTTCGGGTACCACTCGAACGACTCGCGGGCGACCTCGGTGGCCTCGTCCGTGGTGGGCGCGCAGTGCACCATCGTGAACGTGGCTGCGGTGTCGTTGACGAATTTGCCGGCCGGCTGCGTGCACGCCTTCAGGCCGTCGCGGTACGACTCGATGTTGTGCGCGAGCTCCTCGGGCGGCAGCCCCACGGTGAACGAGCACAGGCCGATGCCGCGCTCGCCCATCTCACGGTGTCCCTGCGGTGAGCTGGTCGCGCCGAAGATCGGCGGGTGCGGCGACTGCAGCGGCTTCGGGTGGATGCGGCGCGGCGCGCCCATCTTCCAGTACTTGCCGTCGGCCTGGTACTCGTCCTCGGTCCACGCGCTCACGATGTGGCCGAGCGCCTCGCGCCACTGCTCGCGCGTCTCGTCGGGATCGACGTCGAAGCCCTCGAGCTCCGCGCGCGTGGACGACCGCCCGGTGCCGAAGTCGACGCGCCCGTCGGAGATGAGGTCGAGCACCGCAACCGACTCCGCGGTGCGGATCGGATGGTTGTACGGCTTGGGCAGGAGGCGCACGCCGTACCCGATGCGGATGTTCTCGGTACGTGCGGCGACCGCGCCGTAGAGCACCTCGGGGTTGGAGCAGTGGGAGTACTCGTCGAGGAAGTGGTGCTCCACCGTCCAGAACGTGTGGAAGCCCATCTTGTCGCCGAGGATCGCCTGCTCGAGCGTGTTCTTGTAGGCCGCGTGCTCCTTGCCCGGTGTCCACGGACGCGGAACGGGGATCTCGTAGAAGAGCGCGAACTTCACGGGGCACCTCCGCGGTCGGGCGATCGGGGCCCGGCGACAGTAACCCGTTCCCCGGACGCGTGTCCCGGGGCGCGCCCCGTGCCGAGCCGGAGCTAGCGGACGAGCATCACCACGAGGGTGAAGTGGCACGCCGCGGCGGCGACGGTCATCACGTGCCACGCCTCGTGGTAGCCGAACACCGACGGGCGCGGGTCGGGCCAGTGCAACCGCAGGCCGATCGCGCCCACGGTGTAGAGCACGCCGCCGGCGACGAGCAGGATCAACTCGGTGCCGGTCAGCGACTGCACGACCACCGGCATCACCAGCACGACCATCCAGCCGAGGCCGATGTACATGTAACTGCCGATGCGGTTGAGCGCACCGAACTTCACCAGGGCGAGGGTGACGCCCAGCACTGCGATCGTCCACGCCGCGCTCGAGCAACGCGATGCCCCAGGCGGGCTGCAGCGCGAGCAGCGCGACCGGCGTGTAGGAGCCGGCGATGAGCACGAAGATCATCGCGTGGTCCATGCGCCGCCAGCGGGCCTTGACCCGCGGCGTCCAGTTCCCGATGTGGTACGTGGAACTCGTGCCGAACAGGCCGGCGAGCGACAGCGCGAACAGTGCGGTGGCGATCTTCGCCGACACACCGCCGCTGATGGCGACGAGCGTGATCCCCGCCGGGATCGACAGGTAGAAGGCCACCTGGTGGATGCGCCCGCGCAGGAGGGGCTTCGGCGGATCGGTGACCGTGGCCGGTGCGGACCCGGCGCCCGGCCCCTCGGCGGGGCGGGGGAGCGTGTCGGTCGCCATGGCCCGAGCGTAGGGCCCCGGGCGGCGGATCGGTGCCCGGGAACCTCAGGAACGGCTCGGGGGTCCCCGTGCGCGACAATGGGGGTTCCCCCCGAGTCCGGAGATCTCTCTCGTGCTGTCCGTTCGCGACCTCGTCGTCGAGGTCGGTGCCACCCGCATCGTCAACGGTGTGTCCTTCCAGGTCCACGCCGGCGAGAAGGTGGGCCTCGTGGGGCGCAACGGCGCCGGCAAGACCACGCTGCTGCGCGTGCTCGGCGGCGCCAAGTCGCCGAAGGGCGGCGTGGTGAAGCGGGCCCCGGCCACTGGGTACCTCTCCCAGGATCCCCGCCAGGACTCCGTCCCCGACGACACCACCGTGCTGCACCACGTGCTCGCGGGCCGCGGCCTCGACGAGCTGCTCGACGAGGTGGAGAAGCGCCGCATCGCGCTCGACGAGCTGCCGTCCGACGAGAACGTGCACAAGTACTCGGACGCGCAGGAGCGCTTCGAGCACGCGGGTGGCTACGCGGCCGAGGCCGAGGTGCGCAAGCTCGCCAGCGGTGTCGGCCTGCGCGAGGACCGGCTCGACCTGCCCATCGGCGCGCTCTCCGGTGGTGAGCGGCGGCGCGCCGAGCTCGTGCGCATCCTGTTCGGCGGCAGCGAGCTGCTGCTGCTCGACGAACCCACCAACCACCTCGACGCCGACGCGCGCACCTGGATCCTCAAGTTCCTGCGCGACTACCGCGGCGCGCTCGTGGTCGTGAGCCACGACCTCGATCTGCTCGACGAGGCGATCACGCGCGTCGTGCACCTCGACCGCGAGGCCGAGGAGGCCACCGGCACGGTGGTCGAGTACAAGGGCACCTACTCGCAGTACCTCGTGCAGCGTGCCGCCGACGAGGAACGGCTCGGCAAGCTCGCCACCCGCCAGGACCGCGAGATCGCGCGCCTCTCGCAGCTGTCGAACTCCATGCGCGGGCAGACGGCCAAGCGCGCGAAGGTCGCGAAGAACCTCGACGGGCGCGTCGCCCGCATCGAGGCCAACAAGGTGCAGGCGCCCACCAAGCGGCGCTCGATGCGGTTGCGCTTCCCGGAGCCGCCCTCGTGCGGCCGCACCGTGCTCACCGCCACCGAGATCTGGAAGTCGTTCGGCGCGCTCGACGTGTTCTCCGACGTGAGCTTCGACGTCGGCCGCGGTGAGCGCCTCCTCGTGATGGGCCTGAACGGCGCGGGCAAGACCACGCTCTTGCGCGTCCTCGCCGGCGTGCTCGACCCCGACCTCGGCGAGGTGCAGCTCGGCTCGGGCGTGTCCACCGGCTACTACGCACAGGAGCACGAGGGCATCGTGGGCGGGCGCTCACTGCTCGAGCACATGCGCGAGGTGTCGAGTCTCGGCGACGGCGGGTTGCGAGAACTGATCGGCATGTTCGGGCTGTCGGGCGACAAGGCGTTCCAGGACGCGTCCACGCTGTCGGGTGGCGAGAAGACGAAGCTCGCGCTCGCGCAGCTCGTCGCCGGCAGCCACAACGTGCTCCTGCTCGACGAGCCCACCAACAACCTCGACCCCGGCTCGCGGGTCGCGACCGGCGAGGCGCTGGCGTCGTGGCCGGGCACGATGGTGATCGTGAGTCACGATCCCGAGTTCGTGCGGGCTCTCGCACCCGACCGCGCGCTGTTGATGCCCGACGGCACCCTCGACATGTTCCGCGACGAGATGTACGAGCTGCTCGAGCTCGCCTGAGCGCGCCCGTCGGGTTCCGCTCGGGGCCCGCGCGAAGCGGGGCGTTACCCTCCCGGCCATGAGTGGCCGCACCTACAACTTCGCCGACCTGTTCGAGATCCTCGCCGACGCCGTCCCCGAGCGCGAGGCGCTGGTCGCCGCCGGTCCGGGCGACGAGTGCGAGCGCCGCACCTACGCCGAGCTCGACGAGCGGGCGACGCGCTTCGCGCACCATCTCCGCGAGGCCGGCATCCAACCGG
This sequence comes from uncultured Actinomycetes bacterium, assembly GCA_963720785.1. Lineage (GTDB taxonomy): Bacteria > Actinomycetota > Acidimicrobiia > IMCC26256 > DASPTH01 > CAVRGQ01. The sequence goes on along the minus strand of CAVRGQ010000009.1, from coordinate 463,978 downwards.
GCGACTGGATCGGCATCTACGCGTGGAACCGGGCCGAGTGGGTCGAGGCGTGGATCGCCTGTTACAAGGTGCGCGCGGTGCCGATCAACGTGAACTACCGCTACGTCGACGCCGAGCTCGAGTACCTGTTCGACAATGCGGATCTCCGCGGCGTCATCTTCGAGCGTGGGTTCGCCGAGCACGTCGCGCACGTGGCCCCGAAGCTCCCGCGCCTCGAAGTGTTCGTCGCGCTCGACGACGACTCCGAGGCGACGCCGGCACAGGTCGCCGCGCTGATCGCGCTCGCTGCGGTGCCCTACGAGGAGGCGCTGTCGGCGTCGAGTGGCGTGCGCGACTTCGCACCGCGCAGCAACGACGACCTCTACGTGCTCTACACCGGTGGCACCACCGGCATGCCCAAGGGCGTGAAGTGGCGCGCCGAGGACATCTTCCTCGCGGCCATGCTCGGCGCTCGGGGGAACGTGACGCCGGCCGGTCCCGACGACCTCGCCGACGCGGCCGAGCGCAACCCGCTCACGATGATGGGCGTCGCGCCGTTGATGCACGGCGCCGCGCAGTGGGTGTTGTGGAACGCGCTGTCGGTCGGTGGTCGCTTCGTGCTGTGGACCGGTCACCAGTTCGACGCCGACGCGATCTGGGACGTCGTGGAACGTGAGGGTGTCGTGTCGCTGGCGATCGTGGGTGACGCGATGGGTCGCCCGCTGATCGAGGGCTACGCGGCGAACCCCGACGCCCACGACCTCTCGGGGCTGCTCGCGATCGGCAACGGTGGCGCCATGCTCTCCCAGGCGGTGAAGGACCAGATCACCCAGCACCTCACGCACGTCGCGGTGATGGACGGCTTCGGCGCGTCGGAGACGGGCTGGAACGGCTCCGGCACCGGCGGCAAGGGCCAGTTCCAGCGCGGGCCGGGCACCACCGTGCTCGACGACGAACTCCGCGAGGTCGTGCCGGGCTCGGGGGTGCACGGGATGCTCGCCCGCACCGGGCACATCCCGCTCGGCTACCACAAGGACGAGACCAAGACCGCCGCCACGTTCGTGACCGACACGGAGGGGCGGCGCTGGGTGATCCCCGGCGATCACGCCACCATCGAGGCCGACGGCACCATCACCATCTTCGGGCGCGGCAGCCAGGTCGTGAACACCGGTGGCGAGAAGGTGTTCCCCGAGGAGGTCGAGGGGGCGCTGAAGTCGCACGCCGGCGTGTACGACGCGGTCGTCGTGGGCGTCCCCGACGATCGGTTCGGCGAGCGCGTCGTCGCGCTGGTCGCATTCCGCGAGGGCGACGTCGACCACGACCTTGGCCACATCGCGGCGCACTGCCGTACTGTCATCGCCGGCTACAAGGTGCCCAAGCAGATCTTCGTGCTCGACGCGCTGCAGCGCACCCCCGCCGGCAAGCCCGACTACCGCTGGGCCAAGGAACGAGCACTGGAGCTGTGCGAATGACCGTCGAGTTCGGACTCTTCCTCCCGCAGATGCGGATGGACCCGGCGGGGCTCGTCGCCCGCGCCCAGGCGGCGGAGGCTGCGGGCTTCACCGTGATGGCGGGCATGGACCACCTCGCGCCGCCGCTCGCCTTCGACCAGCCGATGTACGAGGCGATGACCACGGCCACGTGGTTGGCCGCGACCACCGAACGGATGACGCAGAGCCACCTGGTGCTGTGCGACGCGTTCCGTCACCCGGTGGTGCTGGCGCGCCAGGCGGTCACGCTCGACCACATGTCGGGCGGCCGCTTCGAGCTCGCGCTGGGCTGGGGATCGGTGGTCGACGAATTCCACACGTTCGGCATCGCGCCGACGGCACCGGCCGAGCGCGTCGACCGCATGCGCGAGACGCTCGACGTGGTCAAGGCCTGCTGGTCGGGGGAGCAGTTCGACTACCACGGCACGTGGTTCGACGTCACCGAGGGCCAGCAGCTGCCCACGCCGTTGACGCGCATCCCGATCGTGATCGGCGGCGTCGGCAAGAAGACGATGGCGCTGGTGCGCGAGCACGCCGACTGGTGGAACGTGCCCATCCACGAGCTGCACCGCGTCGACGAGAAGCGCCCCGAGGCGGGCGACGCGCGCGTGTCCACACAGACGATGATCGTGTTCATCCCGTCGGAGGACCGGCGCGCCGAGCTCACCGAGACCGCGCAGCAGCGCTTCAGCTGGCGCAGTGGTCTCGTGATCGGCAACGGCGAGGAGATCATCGAGCACTTCGCCACGCACGCGGCGAGCGGCGTGGAGCGCTTCTACGTGTGGTTCTCCGACTTCGCCAAGCCCGACACCCTCGCCGCGTTCGGCGAGCAGGTCATCGGCAAGGTCTGAGCCCGCCCGACCCGTGGCGGTCTCAGAACGGCCCGCTCGCGAGCATCGCGTCGGGTGCCGGGTCGTGGTCGCGGATCATGCCCTTCACCCGGAACGCCACGGGCGCGCGCTCGGGCTGCTGCGTCCAGCACACCGGCGCGACGCCGGGCATGTCGGCGATGGTGGCGTAGCGGTCGAGGTCGAGGCCGCGCGACAAGCCGATGAGTGACGCCCGCTTGAGCACGATCGCCGCCTCGGCGTCGTCGGGGGCGAGTTCGGCCTCCGCCCACCGGAAGAACCCGCCGCGGGCGTCGGCCGTCGCGAACGGTTCGGGGTCGACGACCTTCAGGCCCGCGACGGTGTAGGTGAGCACCGGATCCCCGTCGCGCAGCAGCGTGATGTCGCGCGGTCGCTGGGCCGACTCCTCGAGCGGCACGTAGGGCAGGGACGTGTCGTACTGCCGTCGCACCGCTCCACCGGCCGCCACGCGCCAGGCGTGCGCCGCGGCGAGCCCGGCGAGGTCGAACATGTGGGTGCACTGGTGGGTGGCCTCGGCCCCGGCGCCGACGGCGAGGCAGCTGGGGGCGAGGTCGATGCCCTCGATCGCGGCGAGGGGCTCGGCGGCTTCGTGGCACGTGGACCACGGTTGGCGCACCGCGGTGGCGCGCACCGTTCGCACCTGGTGGCCGTCGTGCTCGAGCCGCACGGTGAAGTAGTGCAGGTCGTCCTCAATGCCCGCTTCCACGACCGTCGGCGAGGTCGCGACCATGCGGATGCGGCGCCGGTAGCTCCCGAACGGGAAGTGGTCGCGGTCGTCGGGATCGGGCACGGAGCGAGCGTAGGTGCGGGTGATGGCGCCGCGCATCCGGGCTGCATCCGGGCTGCATCCGGGCTGCATCCGGCGGGAACTGCGGGTCGGCGACCATAATGCGCACGTGGTGTGGCCACGTGGGGGTGGCGGCCGGAGGGAGCGACCATGTCCATGCGCATCGATCTGACACCCGACGAGGAACGCGCCGTTGCGCAGGCCTACGCCAGCACCTGGTGGCTGTTCATGATCGTCGGCATCCTGTGGCTGCTGCTCGGGTTCTTCATCCTCTCGTTGCGTCCGGGATCGATCACCGCCGTGGCGATCCTCATCTCGATCGCCTTCTGGCTCGGCGCCTTTGCCCAGTTCGCAGTGGCGCTGGTGCTGCAGGGCGGCTGGCGGGTGTTCGCGATCATCTGCGGCATCCTCGCCATCGGCGCGGGCATCGCGACGATCGTGTGGCCCGGGCCCACCCTCGTGGTGCTGTCGGTGTTCGTCGCCTGGTACCTCCTGATCCGCGGGATCTTCGACTCCGTGATCGCGCTCACCCACACGCACGTGCACGGGTGGTGGCTCGGTCTCGTGAGCGGCGTCATCGGCATCGGCCTGGGCGCCTGGGCCATCGGCAATCCCGACCGCTCGGTCCTGCTGCTCGTCACGATCATCGGCATCTGGTCGATCGTGAAGGGCGTCGTCGACCTCGTCAGTGCATTCCGTTTCCGTGACCTCGAGAAGGCGCTCGCCTGATGGCCGACGACACCCAGCCCAACGAAGAGTCCACTCCCGCCGAGGAGCCGACCCAGGCCGTCGAGCCGCCGACGGAGGCGGCACCGAAGACCGCGGCGGCCGAGAAGGCGGCGGAGCCGCCCGTCGAGCAGGCGGCGGAGCCGCCCGTCGAGCAAGCTCCGAAGCCGAAGCAGCACTTGAAGAACGGCGTGCCGCGGTGGAAGCGCGTGCTCGCGGTGGTGCTGCTCGTCATCGGGTTCGTCCTCGTGCCGTTGTCGGCCATCTCCATCTGGTCGCGCAACCAGCTGCTCAACACCGACCGGTACGTGAGCACGGTGGCGCCGCTCGCCGACAACGCCGACATCCAGGCCGCGGTCGCCACCAAGGCGGTCGACGCGCTGTTCTCGTCGGTGGACGTCCCCGGCAAGATCGAGGGCGTCCTGCCCGAGCGGGCCCAGTTCCTCGGCGACACCATTGCCGCCCAGGCCCAGGGCTACGCGGTGCAGATCACCGAGAAGCTCCTGGCGTCGAATCAGTTCGAGTCCCTGTGGGACAACATGAACCGCGTCGCCCATGCGCAGCTCGTGGCGGTCCTCAAGGACGAGAACGGCACCAACGCCGGTCCGGCCAAGTTGAAGGACGGCAAGATCACGCTCGATCTGTCGGCCACGATCGACACGATCAAGACCGAGCTCACCAAGAAGGGTCTCGGCTTCCTGAAGAACGTGTCCGTGCCGCCGGTGAAACGCACGATCGTGCTCATTGACGCGGGCGGGATCGACCAGGCCCGCACCGCCTCGAAGGCCCTCAACGCGATCGCCTGGCTGCTGCCGATCCTCGCGATCGGTTGCTTCGTGGCCGCGGCGCTCCTCGTGCGGCCCCGTCGCCGGGGCGCGATCCGCTCGGGTCTCGTGCTGTTCGGCGGCGCCGCCTTCACGCTGGTGCTGCTCGCCGTCGGTCGCTACTTCTACCTCGACGCGGCGACGCCTCCCGGTGGCAACGGCAAGGCTGCGCAGGCGGTGTGGGACATCCTCCTGCGCAACCTGCGCATCGGCGTGATCATCGTGGGGATCATCGGCCTGCTCGTCGCTTTCGTGGCGTGGCTGTTCGGGCCCACTGGCGGCGCCGAGCGGATCCGGGCCATGGCGAGCCGCGGGGTGGGTGGTCTGCGCCGCGTGGCCGACGAGCACGGGTACACACCGGGACCGGTTGCCACCTGGGTGGCTGCCAACAAGCGGGGCCTGCAGGTCGGCGCGATCGTGCTCGCCGTCCTCTTGTTCATCGCCTGGAAGAACCCGAGCATCGGCGTCACCCTCACAATCCTGATCCTGCTCGGCCTGGTGCTCGGTGCCATCTCGTTCCTCACGCGTGGTTCGGCCACGCCCGCAGAGGGCACCACCACCGACGATGACGACGGAGCCGGCCGCGACCCGGAGGACGCAACTGTCTGAGCACGTCGACGTGTGCATCGTGGGCGCCGGCCTCGCCGGCCTCGCGTGCGCACGCGCGCTCTCGTTCCGCGGCGTCGGGTGCACAGTGCTCGAGGCGGCCGACGGTGTCGGCGGCCGCGTGCGCACCGACGCGCACGAGGGCTTCCTCCTCGACCGCGGCTTCCAGGTCGCGCTGACCGCCTACCCGGAGCTGCAGCACCAGCTCGACACCCGCGAACTCGCGTTCCAGCGCTTCGATCCCGGCGCGCTGGTGCGGGTCAACGGTCGGCTGCGCCACGTTGCGGACCCGCAGCGCATGCCGCGCCACGCGCTGGCCACCGCGCTCGCGCCCGTCGGTTCGCCGGTCGACAAGGTGCGCCTGCTCAAGCTGGTCACCGACGTGCGCCGTGGCTCGCCGGCCGACCTGTTGCGCCGGCCGGCGCCGGGCGTCGACGATCCCACCACGCTCGAGGCTCTCGTGGCCCGCGGGTTCTCCGACACGATGATCGACGAGTTCTTCGTGCCGCTCCTCGGCGGCATCCAGCTCGACCCGCTGCTCGAGGTGCCCTTCCGCCGCGCCGCGGTGATCCTGCGCATGCTCGCCGAGGGCGACGCCGCGGTGCCCGCGGCCGGCATGCAGGCGATCCCCGACCAGCTCGCGGCCGATCTCCCCGAGGGTGTCGTGCGACTGCACTCGCCCGTCGCCGCGATCGACGGCACCACCGCGGTGCTGGCCGACGGCACCCGGGTGACGGCGCGTGCGCTGGTCGTCGCCACGGAAGGACCAGGTGCGGTCGCGCTCCTCGGGCTCCCCGAAGTGGCATCACGCGGGGTCGCGGCGGTGTACTTCGGCGCCGACGCGGCGCCCGTCCCCGACAAGCTGGTGATGCTCGACGGCGACCGCTCCGGTCCTGCCGGCACGGTGGCGGTGATGAGCAACGTGGCGCCCGCCTACGCGCCGCCCGGGCGCGCGCTCGTGGTGGCCGAGGTGCTCGGCCCGGTCGACCGCGAAGGCGTGGAGACGGCGGTACGCACGCAGTTGCGCGGCTGGTTCGGCGGCGAGGTCGACGGGTGGGAGCACCTGCACACCTACCGGATCGCGCACGCCCACCCCGACCAGCGGCCGGGCTTCTCGGCCAAGCAGCGCGTCGACCTCGGTGACGGTGTGTTCGTCTGCGGCGACCACCGCGACACCCCCGCGATCCAGGGCGCGTTGTTCTCGGGCAAGCGCACCGCCGCCGCGGTGCTCGGCCGCCTCAAGGGCTGACGCACCACACGTTTGGCGTCACTGAACGCGGATATGGACGCCTGAGTGACGCCAAACGTGCCCTAGTCCTGCTTGGACTTGCCGGCGGCCTTCTTCGCCTGCTTCCAGGCCCGCACCGCGGTGAAGGCCTCACGCGAGTCGATGTCGGCGACCGAGCGTGGCTGCTCGTCGGAGAACGGCACCGCGTACTCCTCCCAACCCTTCGGCGCGGCCTTCAGGCGCTTGCCGAGGATCGCGAGGAAGATCTTGGCCTTCTCCTCGCCGTAGCCGGGCAGCGCGCGGATGTTGGCGTACACCACCGCGGGGTCCTTGGAGCCCTTCCAGATCTTCGCGGCGTCACCGCCGTACTCCTCGACGACGTGCACGCACAGCGCGTGCGTGCGCTTCGCCATCGACCCGGGGTAGCGGTGCAGCGCGGGCTTCTCCTTGAACACCGCCTCGAGGTCGTCGGGTGCCATGGCCGCGATCCGGGCGACGTCGAGGTGGCCGAGCCGGGAGCGGAGCGTGGAGGGCCCGCGGAACGCCCACTCCATCGGTACCTGCTGGTCGAGCAGCATCCCGATGAGGAGCGCGAGGGGATCGGTGACGAGGAGCTGGTCGGCGTCGGCGTCGCCGGTGATCGGCAGCTTCGCGACGCTGGTCTTGGTGGTACGGGTGGCCATGGACCGAGCCTACCGACGCGCTGGCGGGGGCTACACCAAAACACGCGTCCGACTCGGTAGGGTTCCCGCCCATGTCCAACGTGCCGCCCGAAGACCCGTACCCCGGCGACTGGCAAGGGGGAGACACCGGCAACGTCCCGCTCGGGCCGGAGCCGGAGCCCACGTACGCCGGGGGCGAGGGCGGCTCGGGTGGGTGGGGCGAGGAGCCCCGCACCGAACCGTTCGCGATCGCGGCGATGGTGTGGGCGGTCGTCAGCATCGTCATCCCCCTCGTCGGCACGATCGTCGCCTTCGTGCTCGCGCAGCGCGCCTCCGACTCCATTCGTCGGTCGCGCGGCACCCGCAGCGGGGAGCAGCTCGTCACCGCGGCGCGCATCACCGCCGGCGCGGTGCTGGCCCTCTGGGCCATCGGCCTGGTGTCGTTCTTCGCCCTGCAGGGCGGCGACTCCACCAACAACAACGACGTCGCCGTGCCCACCAAGCCGCCGGTGAGCACCACGCTGGCGCCGGTCACCACCGTCACCACGGTGCCACTCACGACCACCACCACGAAGCCGCCCGTCACCACCACGACTGCGCCGCCGCCCACCGTCACCGTGGTGCCGCCGCCGCCCACCACCGCGCCCCCCACTGCGCCGCCCACCACCGGCGCCCCCGCCACCACCGCCGCGCCCACCACGGCGCCGCCCACCGAGCCGCCCACCACCCAGCCGCCGCCCACCACGATCCCCGACTCGCAGAAGTCGGAGCTCCTCGCGACCAAGATGCTGGCCCGGAAGGAGCTCGGTCCGAGCAACCGCGGTGTGCCCGACGACGAGCGGTTCCAGGTCGACTACCAGGCGGGCAAGGTGCTCACCGTCACCTGGGCGATCGACAACGGCGCGCCGCCGCTGCCCACGGGCGAGGCCACGTGCACCGTGCCGCCGCCCAGCACCACCACGACCACCACGCTGGCGCCGGGGGAGACCACGACCACCACGACCACCACCACGTTGCCGGCCGAGCCCACGACCACCGTGACGCTCCCGGCCGGGCAGCGCACCACCTCCGACCAGGCGCGCTACGAGGCGCGGCAGATGTTGCTGGTGATCAAGGGCCAGCTCAACACCCTGAAGCTCGACTTCACCGAGGTGCAGGTGATCGGCACGTACCCGATCACCGGTGCGGGTGAGGACGCGGTGGCCGAGGTGCTCTACCCCCACAGCGCGGTGCAGAACGTCTTCACCAACTACAAGAAGGCGTTCGACGTCCCGCCCGCGACCGTGGTGCAGTGCCTCAACCCGGCGTTCGCGACTCCCTGATCAGGACCCTGATCAGGACTGCTTCTCTGCGAGCAGGTCGCGGATCTGCTCGAGCAGCACGACCTCGTCGGTCTTCACGACCTCGGGCTCCTCGATCTCGCCCTTGCGCCGGCGGTTCTGCAGGCTCTCGAAGGCGCGGATGATCACGAAGATCGTCGCCGCGATGATCAGGAAGTTCACCGAGCGCGGTGAGGAACTTGCCGTAGAAGACCGTCGCGTCACCGAGGGTGAACGTGAGATCGTCGAAGCTCGGCTTCCCGATGATGCCGGCGATGATCGGCATGATGATGTCGTTGACCATCGACGTGACGACCGCGTTGAACGCGGCGCCGATCACGACGGCAACGGCCAGGTCGAGGACGTTGCCGCGCATGACGAAGTCGCGGAAGTCCTTGGCGAACTTGTTCATCCCTGCCTCCAGGTGTGGGGAAGGCAGGGACGCTACGTCACCCGACGCAGGGTGACGAGGGCCTCACGACAGTCGTTCGACGACCATCGCCATGCCCTGGCCGCCGCCCACGCACATGCTCTCGACGCCGTAGCGGCCGTCGCCGTCCTCGAGCCCGTTGAGCAGGGTGGTCATGATGCGGGCGCCGGTCATGCCGAACGGGTGGCCGAGGGCGATGCCGCCGCCGTGCGCGTTCAGCTTCTCGTAGGGGATGCCGAGCTCACGGGCGGAGGGCACCACCTGGGCGGCGAACGCCTCGTTGATCTCGAAGAGGTCGATGTCGTCGACAGTGAGCTTGGCGCGGCCGAGGGCCTGCTTGATCGCCTCGATCGGGCCGAGACCCATGATCTCGGGGTCGAGGGCCGACACGCCGCTCGCCACGATGCGGGCGAGGGGCTGGATGCCGAGCTCGTCGGCCTTGGCCTCGCTCATCACCACGACGCCGGCGGCGCCGTCGTTGAGGGGGCAGGCGTTGCCGGCGGTGACGGTGCCGTCGGGACGGAACACCGGGTTGAGCTGCGAGAGCTTCTCGACCGTGGTGCCCTCGCGGGGACCGTCGTCCTTGGTGACGACGGTGCCGTCGGCGAGGGTGACCGGGATGATCTCCCGCTCGAAGAAGCCGTTGTGCTGCGACTCCACCGCACGCTGCTGCGAGAGGGCGGCGAACTCGTCCTGCGCCTCACGCGACACGTTGGCGTACTGCGCCACGTTCTCGGCGGTCTGGCCCATCGAGATGTAGACGTCGGGGAGGCCGTCGATCGGGCTCCACGTGGGGCCACCGGCGGCGCGCTCCGAGGAACGGGCCTCGGCGTGCTCGAACAGCGGGTTGTGCGTGCCGGGGCCACCGTCGGACATGCCGAGCTTGAACTGGCTCACGGTCTCGGCGCCACCGGCGACGAAGACGTCGCCCTCACCGGCGCGGATGGCGTGGGCGGCCATGCGGATCGTCTGCAGCGACGACGAGCAGTAGCGGTTGACGGTGACGCCGGGCGCACCCTCGAGGCCGGAGAGGATGGCGACGACGCGGGCGAGGTTGTAGCCGGCGGCGCCGGCGGGCTGGGCGTTGCCCCAGATGACGTCCTCGACGAGCGCGGGGTCGAGCCCGGGCACCTTCTCGAGCAGGGCCTTGATGACGATGGCGCTGAGGTCGTCGGGCCGGCAGTCGACGAGGGAGCCCTTGTTGGCCCGACCGATGGGGGTGCGGGCGGTCGCGACGATGACGGCTTCCATGGGGGCCTCCTGGCCGGGCGGGGGACCTCCGGGTCCCTGGTGTGCGCGGCGGCATCCTACCGACAAGTACCTCCAAACGGTGCGGGGGAGTGACCACCGCCTCTCCTACGATCACCCGGATGCCCGACGACGAGAGCCCCGAGACCGAGAGCCCCGACATCGAGGGCCTGTCCGGCGAGCGCGCCCGTCGTCTCGCGAAGGTCGAGGCGGCCCGCGCGGCGGGCGCCGAGCCCTACCCGGTGCGCTTCGATCGCACCTCCACGCTGAGCGAGCTGCGCGCGGCCCACGGCGGGCTGGAGCCCGGCGCGGAGACCGACGTCGAGGTGCGGGTGGCCGGGCGCATCATGTTGCTGCGCCGCCAGGGCAAGCTCACCTTCGCCACCATCAAGGACCAGGACGACACCGTCCAGCTGTTCGTGTCGCGTGCGGTGATCGGCGAGGACCAGCACGTCGCCTTCGACGACCTCGACCTCGGCGACTGGGTCGGCGTCGAGGGCACGGTGATGGCCACCCGCAAGGGCGAGCTCTCGGTGAAGGTGAGCGGCTTCCAGCTGCTGGCCAAGGCGCTGCGGCCGCTGCCCGACAAGTGGCACGGCCTCTCCGACGTCGACACCCGGTTCCGCCAGCGCTACGTCGACCTCATCGTCAACGACGACGCGCGGCGGGTGTTCGCGGTGCGCTTCGCCGCGGTGGCCGCCATCCGTCGCCACCTCGCGGCGAACGGGTTCGTGGAGGTGGAGACACCCGTCCTCGAGCACGAGCTCGGCGGCGCGACCGCCCGCCCGTTCCACACGCACCACAACGCGCTCGACGTCGACCTCTTCCTGCGCATCGCGCTGGAGCTGCACTTGAAGCGGCTGGTGGTCGGTGGCTTCGAGCGGGTGTTCGAGATCGGCCGCGTGTTCCGCAACGAGGGCATCGACACCAGTCACAACCCCGAGTTCACGATGCTCGAGGCCTACCAGGCCCTCGCCGACTACCACGACATGATGGAGCTCACCGAGGCGCTCGTGGTCGAAGCTGCACGCGCGGCGAACGGCACCACCGAGCTGGAAATCCGCGGCGAGACGTTCGACCTCGCGGAGCCGTGGCCCCGCCACACGATGGTCGACCTCATCCGCGAGCACGTGGGCGTGGAGATCAATCCCGCGATGGGCGTCGCCGACGCGCGCAAGGTGCTCGACGGCCTCGCCCTCACCTACCAGGACTCCTGGGGTGCAGGGCGCTGCACTCACGAGGTGTACGACGAGCTGGTGGAGCACCACCTCGTGCGCCCGACGTTCGTGCTCGACCACCCGCGTGAGACGTCGCCGTTGGCGCGGGTGCACCGCGAAGACCCCACCTTGGTGGAGCGCTTCGAGGTGGTGGCCAACGGCCACGAGCTCGCCAACGCGTACTCGGAGCTCAACGACCCGATCGACCAGCGCGAGCGCTTCGGGCTCGAGGCCGCGGCGCGTGCCGCGGGCGACGCCGAGGCCGGCACCATCGACGAGGACTACCTCCGCGCGCTCGAGTTCGGCCTGCCGCCCACCGGCGGGCTCGGCATCGGCATCGACCGTCTCACCATGCTCCTCGCGGGCGTCACCAGCATCCGGGAAGTGATCCTCTTCCCGACCCTCCGCCCCGAACGCCCCGAATCCTGACCCGCCCTTTTCCGAACCGGCGTCAATCCCTGCCCACTATGGGCCGCGATTGACGCCGGTTGGGTTGAGAATGGCGTCAGGCGGGGGTGGAGAGGCCGGTGAGCTCCGCGGAGACGTCCCAGAGGCGGGCGGCGGCGGTGTCGTCCTGGGCCGCGGCGCTCGGGGCGACGGGCTTGCACTTCACGAAGAACTTGCCGGTGACGTCGGCGACCTCGGGTGACGACGCGACGTACACCGAGGTGTAGGCGCCCTGCTCCGCGCTGAGCGCGACCAGCTGGATGACGGGCATGAGGACGTCGAAGATCTTCCCGCCGTCGCCGTCGCGCCCGAAGCCGCTGCGCACGAAGCCCGGGTGCACCGCGTTGGTGGTGACGCCGTCGGCGGCCCACCGACGGGCGAGCTCACGCGTGAAGAGGATGTTCTCGAGCTTGGTGCGCCCGTACACGTTCATCGAGTTGCGGGCGTTCACGCCACCGGGCGACTGCAGCGCGTCGAAGTCGAGGGACTTGCCGCCCTGCTTGTGCGCATCGGAGGAAACGTTCACCACACGGGAGTCGCCCGCGGCGACGAGCGGGTCGCGCAGCAGGTTGGTGAGCAGGAACGGCCCCAGGTGGTTCACCTGGAAGGTCGTCTCGTTGCCGTCGACGGTCTGGCGGTACGACGTGAGGATGAGACCGGCGTTGTTCACCAGCACGTCGATCGACGCGTGGGCATCCGCGTAGCGCGACGCGAACCCGCGCACGGATGCGAACGAGGCGAGGTCGAGGTCCATCACTGCGACGTCGGTGCTGCCGCTGCGGGTGAGGATCTCGTCGAGCGCGGCTTGGCCCCGGGAAGCGTCGCGGGCGGTGATGGTGACGCTCGCGCCGGCGCGGGCCAGCGCCACGGCCGTCTCCTTGCCGATCCCGGCGTTGCCGCCGGTGATCAGGATCGTCTTGCCGTGGAGATCGGGGACGGCGGGGGCCTGCTGCTTTGCCATCGCGTGAGACTAGAGGGGCAGCGTTCCCTATGCTCCTGCGGTGCAGCGCCCGCCGTTCGAAGGTGTCCGGGTGGTCGACGCCACCACCGTGGTGTCGGGCCCCTACGGCACGCTCCTCCTCGCCGATCTCGGCGCCGACGTGGTGAAGATCGAGTCGCCCAAGGGTGACTCTGCCCGCGACCTCGGGCCGCGCGCCCACCCGGGCATGGCCGCGGTGTTCCTCACCTGCAACCGCGGGAAGCGCAGCGTGGTGCTCGACCTCACGACCGACGACGGTCGCCGCGCGCTGAAGGAGTTGTGCGACGGCGCCGACGTCTTCGTGCACAACATGCGCACCGACGCGGCGGCCCGCTGCGGCGCCGACGCGGAGGCGCTGCGCGCCGGGCACCCGGAGCTCATCCACTGCGCGATCCGCGGCTTCGGCGGCGACGGGCCCTACTCCGACCTCGCCGCGTACGACGACATCGTGCAGGCGGCCGCCGGCATCGCGGGCGCGCAGGAGTGGATGGTGGGGGAGCCGTCCTACGTCGCCAACGCGATGGCCGACAAGATCGCGGGCCTCACCGCGGCGTTCGCGATCTCCGCCGCGCTCCACCGGCGCACGATCGACGGCGAGGGCGCCGCGATCGAGGTGCCGATGACGGAGATGCTCACGTCGTTCGGCCTGGTGGAGCACCTGTGGGGTCGCACCTTCGTGCCACCGCTCGGGGAGGCGCGCTACGTGCGCATCGCCAGCCCGTCACGGCGGCCGTTCGCCACCGCCGACGGCCATCTCGCCGTCGTCGTGTACAGCGACCGCAACTGGGCGGACTTCTTTGCCATGATCGACCGCCCCGATCTCGCGGCCGACGAGCGGTACGCAACGCTCGAGCACCGCACCGCGCACCTCGAGGAGCTCTACGGGATCGTCGCGGAGGCGCTGCGCACCGACACGACGCAGGCGTGGTTCGCCCGGCTCCAGGCGGCCGGCATCCCCGCGGTGCCGTACAACCGCATCGACGATCTCTTCGACGACCCGCACCTCGCGGCCGTCGGGTTCTGGGAGGAGATGGAGCACCCCACCGAGGGCACCCTCCTGCAGTTCGCGACGCCCGTCACCTTCGACGGCGAGAAGCCCGGGCTCGGCCGGCCCGCGCCCGCGCTCGGCGCCGACACCGAGGACGTGCTGCGCGACGCCGGGGTGCGCCGTCCGGAGTAGCCGGAGTCGCGGGTCAGCGTTCGATGGGCGCCAGCGAGTCGAAGTATTCGTCGCCGAGCACGAGCCGGTGGAACGCCTCCGACGCGTAGGTGCGCTCGCCCTGCACGCCGTGCTCACCCCACAGCACCACCACCACGAAGTCGTGGCGCTCGATGCGGCCGGCATCCGGCCCGTCGCCGCGCACGAACGCCACCTGCTCGCGGATGCGCGCCTCGTCGTTCCAGAACTCGGTGCGCACCTCGAAGCGGAGGTCGCGGGTGCGCTCGAGTTCCTGCCAACGGGGCAGGAACGCCGCGTACATGCGGCGGCACTCGTCGAGCCCGCGCAGCCCGAGGCCCTGCGGCTGCCACTCGTACTCGCAGTCGGCGTCGACGGTGGCCATCACCGCGTCGAGGTCGAAGGTGAGCTCGGCGGCGGCGTGGTCGTCGAGCTGCTGTCGCTGCGCGGCAGTCGGGCCGGTCGGGCCGGTGGGGCCCGGAGAAGCGGTCATGCGCCGGAGTCTGCCATCGGGATAGGTTCCGCGGTATGACCGAACAGCCAGCGTCCGACCGTTTCCCCGCCCCCGGCGCCGAGACCTACGACGACGTCGTCACCGAGGGCTTCGATCTCCCCGTGCGCGGCGGCACCACGCCCACGTTCCTCGCTCGTCCCACAACGCCCGGCCCGCACCCCGGCGTCGTGATCGGGGCCGAGGGCACGGGCCCCAACTCGTTCATCCGCAAGGTCGCGGCCACGCTCGCGCACCTGGGCTTCGTGGCGATCGTCGCCGACTACTACCGCGGCACCGGCCCGGCCGATCCCGAGGACTACAGCGACATCGACGACATGGTGGCGCACATCGACGCGCTCGACTTCCGCCAGGCGATCCAGGACGAGCTCGCCGCGCTCGACTACCTCGTCGCACGCGACGACGTGGACGCGACGCGGCTCGCGAGCTGGGGCTACTGCACGGGCGCGACGATGGCGCTGTTCCTCCCGTGCCTGCGCCACGACATCGCCGCCGCGGTGTGTTTCTTCCCGAGCCAGCCCTGGTTCGAGACGATCGACGCCCGCCACCCGGTCCACGCGATGGACCTGCTGTGGAACGTCAACGGTTCGATCGCGTTCATGCTCGGCGACCTCGACGTGGTGATCCCGCCGGAGCGCATCCCCGAGGTGCGGGGCCGCCTCGACCAGTGGGGCGTCGACGGCACGATCTTCACCTATCCCGACGCCCAGCACGCCTTCTGCGCCGAGGGCGCCACGTTCTACAACGAGGAGGCGTCGGCGCGGTCGTGGCAGGACGCGGTCGGGTTCCTCACCGAGAAGCTCGGCGCCCGTTGAACTTGGGCTGAGGGTGCCCTGCTGCAATTGAGCCCGGCCGTCGGACGCGACTAGACCGTCGCCCATGCTGACGCCGTTCGACGACTACCCGATCCACTCCTCCGCGGACCCGATCGCCCACCCGGCGACCGGCGACCCGAACCACTACGACCGGTACTTCTTCAACGGTCACGAGCGCGACGGCGCCTTCTACATCGGCGGCGCGATGGGCCACTACCCGGTGCGCGGCGTGATCGACGCGGCGTTCAGCATCGTGATCGACGGGGTGGAGCACTCGGTGTTCGCGTCGGGCATGATGCCGTTCGACCGCAAGACCGAGATTGGTCCGCTCCACCTCGAAGTGGTCGAGCCGATGCGCACCATCCGTTTCGTCGTCGAGCCGAACGAGCACGGCATCAGTGCCGACCTCACGTTCCGCGCCCGCACCGTCGCGCTCGAGGAGCCGCGCCAGAAGATCGTGCGCGACGGCATCCAGGTGATGGACCACACCCGCCTCACCCAGTGGGGCACCTGGGAGGGCACGATCACGGTCGACGACCGCGAGATCGTCGTGGATCCCGCGCGCGTCACCGGCACGCGCGACCGCTCGTGGGGCATGCGCCCGGTGGGCACCGCGTTCGAGACCAACCGCCCGCAGACGATGCCGAGCGCGTTCTGGCTGTGGGCGCCGTTGCACTTCGACGACGTGTGCACGCACCTCGCGTTGCACGAGCACCCCGACGGCAACCGCTGGCTCCAGAGCGCGCTGATCGTGCCGCTGCTCGACGGTCCCGACGCGCCGACCTACGGCGTCGATCCCACCACCGAGTTCGCGGAGCTCCACTACGACATCGAGTGGAAGCCCGGCCGCCGCGAGTCGCAGCGCACCACGCTGACGATGGTCGAGCACTCGGGTCAGGAGCAGGTGATCGTGCTCGACACGCTCTACACGTTCCGCATGCGCGGCATCGGCTACTCCGGGCACCCGAAGTGGGGCCACGGTTCGAGCCACGGCGAGCTGGAGATCGGGCGCGAATCGATCGCGCTCGACGAGTTCGACCCGTTCGTGCCGTCGTCGATGCACATCCAGAACGTGGTGCGCGCCACCTGGGGCGACCGCGTGGGCGTGGGCGTGCTCGAGCAGGCCACCTTCGGCCCGCACGAGCCCACCGGCCTCGCCGGCTTCCTCGACGCCCCCGCGTAGCGCGGGTGACGCCGTCTCGCCGGCTTGACCGGACTTCGCCCGTCTGGTCAGGCTGAGCCGATGGCCGCTTCCGATCCGTTGACGTTTGCGGTGCGCGAGCACGCGGCGTGGTGTGACCTGGTGTGCCGGCTCCACCGCTTCGCACCGGAGGGGGATGCGCGCGTGTGGTGGTCGGCCCGGCGTACCCCCGATCTCTGTCCCGACGCGGTCACCTTGGTCCCCGACGCCTCGGAGTTCGACGTGCTCAGCCGCATCAACGACTCGTTCGGCGCGTCCGTCAGCGATTCCTTTGCGACGCTCGACCTCACGGACCAGGGCTGGAGGGTGCGCTTCGACGCGATATGGATCGCGCGTCCGCCGGGGTCGGGTGGGGACGAGGGGACGGCGTCGACCTTCGCCGTCGTACGCGAGAAGTTCGTGTTCGCAGCCTGGTGTCGGGCGTGGGGCGACCCGGCGGACGCGCTCCCGGCGGGATTGCGCCGCGCGTCCGGGGTCACCGTCCTCGGCAGGGAGGGCGATGGCGGATTCGTCGATGGTGGGATCGTGCACCGAACGGAGATCGGCGGCACTGCCGTCGCTGGTCTGTGGAACGTGTTCGGCGCGTGGGCTGACGTCGCCGATGAGGTCTCCCGCCGCCACCCCGAGGCCTGGGTCGTGAGCTATGAGCGCGGCGCCGGCTTGGACGCCGCGCTCGCGGCGGGCTTCCGTGCGATCGGACCGCTCCGGGTCTGGACACGGGAGTCGGCGCATCACTGATCGTCCGCGGTCGCCGCAGTGACAGATCCGCCGGGTTGGGTCACAATGGCCGTTCTGACGGGCGTTGTCGACTGGGGGGAGTCGCCATGACGGTCAACATCGGTGACCTGCTGCGGCGGCGGGCCCATCACGATCCGAACCACGAGGCGCTGGTCGAGCCGGCGTCGGGTCGGCGGCTGACCTACCGGGAACTCAACGGCCGCGCCAACCGCGTCGCCAACGGCCTGCGGGCGACTGGTGTCGAGCGAGGCGACCGGGTCGCCCTGCTGCTGATGAACGGCACCGAATTCGTCGAGTCGTTCTACGCGGTTGCGAAGATCGGTGCGGTCAACGTGCCGCTGAACTGGCGCCTCGTCGCCGACGAGCTGGAGTTCATCCTCGCCGATGCGGGCGCGACGGTGCTCGTGCACTCGGTCGAGTTCGCCCCGATCGCCGCCGAGCTGCGGTCACGCGGCGACGCGACCGCGATCCGGCACTGGATCCAGGTCGGCGGCGACACCGCGGACGGCGCGGTCGACTACGACGAGTGGCTCGCCGCGCACTCGGACGCCGAGCCCGAGTTGGCCGGCTCGGGTGACGACCTGCTGTTCATCATGTACACGAGTGGGACGACCGGGCTACCGAAGGGTGTCATGCACACCCACGAGACGGTGATGTGGGCGATCCACACGGTCGGTGCCACCGCCGACTTCCAGGTGAGCGACCGGTTCCTGATCTCGTTGCCGATGTTCCACGTCGCCGCACTCACGCCGTGCCTGTGCGTGGTGTACCGGGGCCTGACGCTCGTGGTGATGCGTGCCTTCGAGCCGAACGAGGCGTGGAAGCAGATCGAGACCGAGCGGATCACCACCACGCTGTTGGTACCGGCGATGCTGCAGTTCATGCTCGGCGCGTACGACGCGGAACGACACGACAGCTCCACGCTCCGCTGGGTGATGAGCGGCGCCGCGCCGGTGCCGCTCGAGTTGATCAAGACCTACGCGTCGATGGGCATCGAGATCCACCAGGTGTACGGGCTCACCGAGACGTGCGGGCCCGCGTGCCTCATCACCGGTGCGGATGCGCTCGCCCGGGCCGGGTCCACCGGGCGTGCCTTCTTCCACACCGACGTGCGCGTCCTGAGCGACGACGGGTCGGATTGCCTTCCCGACGAACCCGGCGAGGTGCTCGTCCGCGGGCCGCACATCATGCTGGGCTACTGGAACCGCCCGGACGCCACTGCCAACGCGATCGTCGACGGCTGGCTGTACACCGGCGACGTGGCGACGATGGACGCCGACGGCTTCGTCACGATCGTCGACCGGATGAAGGACATGCTGATCTCGGGTGGCGAGAACGTCTACCCGGCCGAGATCGAGAACGTCCTCCTCGGCCATCCGGCGATCGTCGACGCGGCCGTCATCGGGGTGCCGTCCGCGAAGTGGGGTGAATCCCCGCTCGCGGTCGTGGTGGTCACCGACGACACGCTGACCGGCGAGGACGTCATGGCGCACACCCGCGGCAAGCTGGCTCCGTTCAAGACGGTCAAGCGGGTCGAGTTCGTCGCGGAGATCCCCCGGAACCCCAGCGGCAAGATCCTCAAGCGCGAGCTCCGCGAGCGCTTCCCGGAGCGCGCCGACTGATCAGGCGCCGAACTGGCTGCCGGTGCAGGTGATGGTGCGGCCGTTCCACTCCTCGGTGGCCATGGCGCCGGCGAGCTCGGGATCGTCGCAGCGCACGACACAGCGCTCGCCCGCGTCGGTGCGGGCCAGCGCCGAGGCGTAGACGGGCTCGCCCTGCTCGAACGACACCGTGTAGCCCTCGACGGTCGCCGGGCCCGAGTGCGCTTCGAGCGGCTCGACGGTCTCCGTCTGCGCGGCGGCGGCCTCGCTGACGTCGCCGTGACGGAAGCCGTGCTCGGGCGGCCGGGTCGACCACAGCGCGACCGCCTGCTTGGTGATCATGCCGCTGACCGCGGTGTTGACCCCGACCGCACCCGGTTGCTCGCGCAGCTGTTCGACCAACTTGGCGATGGCCTGGAACGTGTAGTTGTTCACGGGCCCGCCGCCGAAGGTCATGCCGCCGGTGACGGTGAGGTCGCGGCCACGGTCGATGCCGAGCTCCGCCGCCTGCACCTTCACCGCAATCGGGAAGCAGGAGTAGATGTCGACGAGGTCGGCGTCGCCGGGTGCGATGCCGGTGAGCTCACGGATCAGCTCGCCGTTGAGCCGTACCTGCGGTGAACGGTGCAGCTGCGCCCGCTTCGACACCGGCACCATGTGGTTGCCCTCGACGATCGTGTGCGGGTACACGCGGCGGTCGTCGGGCACGCCCATGCGGTCGGCGACCTCGCTCGCGCACATGATGAAGGCGGACGTCTGATCGACGTTCCACTGCGACACGTTCCACTTGCGGTACGGCGCCGCCAGCATCGGGTTCTTCTCCGACGCGGTGGCGAGGAAGTCGGCGTCGAAGCCGTCGCGTCGCCAGGCGTCGGGGTTGGCCGCGGCGATCGCGGCGAAGCGTGCCCACAGCTCCGCGGTGTCGCGCACGTTCTCGTCGACCGACTGTCCGTGCGCGGTGCGCCACGCCGACTCGATGATCGAGTACTGCAGCGACGCGTTGGTGAGCTTCGCCTCGATCTCCTGCCGGGTGATGATCTCGTGTGCGGGCACGAGCGTCTCGTTCGGCTGCACGGAATCGTCCTGCACCGTGTCGGGTGCTCCCTTCCCGGTGATCATCCCGCGCAGCGCGTGGAAGCGGGCCTCCCCGCCGGCGACGACCACCACATCCTGCGCGCTCGCGGCGATCGCGTCGCACGCGCGCGAGAACGGCGTGAGCTGCAGGACGCCGAACTGCGCGACGACGGTGCGCGCGTCGGTGGCGCCGAAGCGCTGCGCGAGTAGGCGGCCCGGGTCGCGGTACTGCCACGAGCCGCTCGGCACGATGAGCTCGTCGGCCGCGGCGAGCAGCGCGGGTGCGCCGGCATCGTCGGCCGCGCGTTCGGCCGCGAGCGCCATCAGTTCGATGGCCTCGCTCGCATCGGCGGGGTCGTCGAAGCGCTGGTGGGCGACGCCCACGCCGACCAGGACCGGGGTGCGGGGATCCACGGCCATCGTCTACTTCTTCTTGTAGACGGGGGTGCGCTTCTCCTTGAAGGCGAGCGGTCCTTCCTTGGCATCGTCCGACGCGAACACCGCGTTGCCGAGCGGTTGCTCGTAGTCGAACGCCTCCCGCTCGCTCATGTGCTCGGTCTCGCGGAGCACCTGCATGATCGCCTCGACCGCGAGCGGCCCGCACGCCGCCACGTTCGCCGCGACCTCCTTCGCCTTGGTGAGCGCGTCGCCCTCGGGGACCACGTAGCTCACCAGCCCGATCTGGAGCGCCTCCTCGGCGGTGATGTCGCGACCGCTCACGAGGATGTCGACCGCCCATGCGTAGGGGATCTGGCGGCGCAGGCGCACCGCGGAGCCGCCCATGGGGTAGAGGGAGCGCTTCGCCTCGGACACGGCGAACTTCGCGCTGGTGGACGCGACGCGGATGTCGGTGCCCTGGAGCACCTCGGTGCCGCCGGCGAACGCGTAGCCCTCGACCGCGGCGATCACCGGCTTGTAGGGCCGGTCGTTCTTGAGCAGGCCGCGGTAGACGAACCCGGGGTCGTCCTTCAGCCGTGCGCCCACATCGATGGCGCCCTCGTTGTCCTCGTCGCCGGCCATCGCCCGCAGGTCCATGCCGGCGGAGAAGTTGCCGCCCGCGCCGGTGAGGATGGCGCAGGTGAGGCTGTCGTCGTTCTCGAGCTGCTTCCAGGCGTCGGCCATCTGGGCGAACATCGTGAGCGTCATCGCGTTGTACCGCTGGGGGCGGTTCATCGTGACGATCAACACCCCGCCTTCGCGTTCGACTTCGATCTGCGCCACTGATGCTCCTCGGGTTCGACGGTTCTGGTCGACGGCTCTGTTCGACGGCTCGGGCGCAGCCTGGCAGGATCTGGCGCTCGTCTCAAACGGGGCGGTCGGACCGCAGGGGGAATCGCAGATGAAGTTCTGGGCATCGACGTCGTTCTCGCCGCCGGAGCACTACGTGCCGCTGGCCAAGGCGGCCGACGAAGCGGGGTTGCACGGCCTCCTCTGCTCCGACCACATCTTCTATCCACGTGACCTCGTGACGCCGTACCCGTACTCGGGTGACGGCAGCCCGATCTGGCCGCCGGACACCGCGTGGCCCGACAACTGGGTGGCCATCGGCGCGATGGCCGCGGTCACCGAGCGGCTCGAGTTCGGCAACGCGGTGTACATCGCGCCCGCGCGCGACCTGTTCACGGTGGCCAAGGCCGTCGGCACCGCGGCGGTGCTGTCGGAGAACCGCGTGCATCTCGGCGTGGGGGCGGGCTGGATGCGCGAGGAGTTCGAGCAGACCGGCCAGGACTACACGAACCGCGGCAAGCGGCTCGACGAGATGATCCCGGCGCTGCGCGCGCTGTGGAAGGGCGGGTGGACCGAGCACCACGGCGAGTACTACGACTTCGGCCCCCTGATGATCGAGCCCGCGCCGAGCCAGCCGGTGCCGATCTGGGTCGGCGGTCACTCCAAAGCGGCGATCCGGCGCGCCGCGACCTTCGGTGACGGCTGGATCGGCAACGCGTACCCGATCGACGAGGCCGAGGTGCGCGTCGCGGAGATGCGCGAGGCGCTGCGGCACGCCGGGCGGGCCGACGAGCCGTTCGAGATCATCATCGGCCTCTACGCGCTGCCCACGCCCGACGTGGTGGAGCGCGCGGCGGAGATGGGCGTGACCGGGCTCCTGTGTGTGCCGTGGTTCACCGACGAACGCGACGACGATTCCGGTGTGGCCGGCAGTCAGCGGGGCACGGAGCTGGACCGCAAGATCGAGCTCATCTACCAGTTCGTCGAGCGCTACATCACCGCCTGATCCCGGCCTTGATCCTGGCCTTGATCCCGGCCCTGATCCCGGCGTGTGCGGCGCCGGTCGTCGAGCGCGAGCGCGGGGATCAACGTGCACACGCCGATCGCCGCCGCGACCCACGCCGCGCCCACGAGCCAGCCCGACAGCACGTCGGACGGCCAGTGCACGCCGAGGTACACGCGCGAGACGCCGACCGCGAGTGCGACCAGCGCGGCCGTCGCCCAGATCGCGACGCGGAGCCACGTTCGGTGGACGAAGCGCGTGGCCACCCACGCGAGGATCCCGCACGCCGCGACGACGTTCGCGCTGTGACCCGAGGGGAACGCCGCGCCGTACGCGCCGGACAGACGGTCGGCCACGGGCGGTCGCTCCCGGCCGACGATCGCCTTGGTCAGGGCCACGGTCAGCGCAGTGCCGGCGGTGCCGACGACGACTCCAAGGGCCAGCACGGGATGGCGGCGCCACAACAACGCAGCGACGACCGCGAGGATCACCGGCAGCAGCACGGTCATGCTGCCGAGCCACGTCGCGGCGCGGAACGCGTCGTTCCATGCGGGCGTGCGATGGTCGACGAACCAGCGATGGATGTCGGGATCGAGGGATGCGAGCGCGTCGCCTTCGCGCACGCTGTCGAAAATCCAGGTGAACACGACGCCCAGGAATGCGATGCCCACCGCGAGCGCGCCGACGACGAGGACCACTGCAGCGGGCAGGCCCGAGCGGTCCGCCACGCCCTGGAGCGCGCGCCCGGCCCGTCCCTGGCCGAGGCGCTGCACGAGACGCGAGCCGGTCACCATCGGCGCGGATCCCGTTCGTCGTAGGGTGCGGTGATGAGCGGCATCGATGGCTTCCTGCGGAGTTTCCGCAACGCGGCGCGCGGCGTGGTGCTCGCGGCCGGTGGCCGCAACTTCCGGGTCATGCTCGCAGCTTCCGTGGTGGTCGTGGCAGTCGGGGCGGCGTACTGCGTGGACCGCGGCACCTGGACGGTGCTCCTGCTCTGCATCGCCCTGGTGCTCGGATCGGAGGTCGCGAACAGTGCGATCGAGCGCCTCGCCGACGCGGTCCAGCCGGAGCGGGATCCCGCCATCCGCGACGTGAAGGACATTGCTGCCGGAGGTGTGCTCGTCATGTCGATCGCCGCGGCGGCGGTCGGGATGGTCGCGCTCTGGCCGTACGTGGTGGGATGACTCGGGCGACGACGGAGGACGCAGTGAGCGACGACCACGACGACCAGTGGCACCAGCAGCTCGATTCGGCGACGCAGGCCTGGCGGGACTGGTGTGCCGCGCTTGCCGACGTCGGTGCCGAGGCGTTGCGCAACACGATGACCCACGACGAGGTCGACCTCGCCGAAGGCCTGCGCCACCTCGCGCGCATGGCCCGGCTCACGACGGTCAGCGCCTTCGAGAACACCGACGGCGGTGATCCGTATCTCTGGCGCGCGCTCGGGCCCGACCTCAAGATGGGCGGCGACAACCCCCAGGGCCTCTACCTGTCGTGCCCGATCAACGGCACCGACACGTTTCGCCTGCACGGCACGCGTGGCCGCGCGATCTGGGTGTCGGTGATCGTCGGTCGCGGGCCGACGGCGCGGGCCGCGGGGCTCCCGCCGTTCGGCGAGGCGGTGTTCGCCACCGATCTCGCGGTCGCCGACGACGGCACCTTCGAGCTGTGGGCGTCACCCGAACCTCCCGCGCGTGACGCGGCCACCGGTGACGCGCCGGTCAACTGGGTGCCGACCGACGAGCACAGCAACCGCCTGCTGGTCCGCCAGTTCTTCGGAACCTACGAGACGGTCACGCCGATGGACCTGCGCATCGACAACGTGACCCAGCCGCTCCACCCGCGCCCCGCACTCACCGTCGACGGCGCGGCCGCGTCACTCCGCGCCGCGGCCGGGAGCTTTGGTGCGATGGTGCCGATGTTCCAGGGTGAGATGCTCGCCAAGGGCGGCGATCGCATCAACGCCTTCGCGACCGACATCGGCGATCCGACCTCGACGAGCGGGGGAGTGCCCGGCGGCAACGCGGTCACTGCCCGGTGGCGCCTCGAGCCCGACGAGGCGCTGCTCGTGCAGGTGGCCCCACCCGATCCCTGCCCGTACTGGGACGTGCAGGTCGGCAACGGTTGGTACGAGTCGTTCGACTACCGCTGGTTCTTCTCCGGGCTCACCTGCGCGCAGGCCGCGTACGACAGCGACGGATCGATCACCCTCGTCGTCGCCGACCGCGACCCGGGTGTCGCGAACTGGCTGGAAGCTGCGCACCACCGCGAGGGTCACATCGCCATCCGCTGGCAACTCACCGACACCTTGCCGATCCCCGAGTGCACGGTGGTGCAGGTCGACGAGGTCGTGGCGCGCACGAACCTGCCCCGCGTGTCGCCGTCGGAACGCGACGCACGGCGCCAGGCGTTGCGAGCCGCGTTCGACGACCGCTTCCGTCCCTGACGGTCGGGTCCGGCGCCTACGCCGCTTCGAAGCGGTCGGCGAGCCCGAACGCGTCGAGGATCCGCCGCCCGGCGTCGCGGTGCGCCCGGTCGACGCTCGTGCTCCATCCCGCAACCAGGGCGTCCTTCGATCCGGTCGCGGCGGCGGTCCCGGCCGAGTTGCGGAAGTCCGTCGCCGACGGCACCTGGGCCCGGCGCACGACGTCGTCGCCGAAGCCGATGCCGAGGTGCTCACCGATGCGGTCGAGCTCCGGGCGGGTGTCGAGCACCAGTCGCTCGTAGCGAACCGGCAACACCCCCGGCACCGGGGTGTGCAGCTGCGTCGCGTTCTCCAGGCACCACCGGACGACGTAGCGCTCGAACGGGTCGGCCGGCGCGAGATCGACGGCCCGGGCACGCCCCCGTACCGGGCGCGGGAGCGCGGCGATCACGGCGTCGGCACCGCCGACGAGCTGGAGGTGGACCTGGTCCATGAGGGGCCAGTCGAGGGCCCGGTGCGATGCTGCGAATGCGAACGGGTGGCGCACCACGTAGATGACCCGCACCGCAGGGAAACGCACGTGGAGCCACGGGAGCAGGTTGGTGGTCGCGACGGTCTTCACCATTCGCCGCGTCGCGAAGCGCAGGGTGTTGCGGTGATCGGTCCAGCGGCTCCGCACCCGCCCGTCGAGCACACGTGCGAACGCGCGCGCCAACGTCGGTGCCGATTCGTCGGGGTCCACGCGCTCGCCCCAGTGGAAGCCCGCCCGAGCCGGCAGCGGGGAGTAGAGCGTGTTGAACGGCTCCCAGATCACGCGCCGGTCACCGGGGTTGCACAGCTCGGCGATCCAGGTGGTGCCGCTGCGCCCGCTCCCCGCGATGACGAAGGTCTCCTCGGGCGCGGCGTGGGTGTCGACGAACGCGATCTGTGGTGAAGCCACGGTGCTGCC
This sequence comes from uncultured Actinomycetes bacterium, assembly GCA_963720785.1. Taxonomy (GTDB): domain Bacteria; phylum Actinomycetota; class Acidimicrobiia; order IMCC26256; family DASPTH01; genus CAVRGQ01. Next base: position 438,446 of record CAVRGQ010000009.1, on the reverse strand, counting down.
GAGTTCGATGATGCGCGCCGGCGACCACGAACGTCGCCTGCCCGTCGACGATTGTCCGCTCGGCTCGTCGCTGCGAGCCATGACCGGACCATCGACACGCGAAGCTGCCGCCTTCAGTCAGAGTTCGGCCAGCCCGGGGGAAAGGGATGGCCAGGATCCCGTAGGGTTTCGCGATGCGCCGAACCCCGTCCCGCCGCGTCCGCCTCCTCGCGACGCTTGTCGCATTGCCCGCGATTGCCGCGTTCGGCCTCGCCGGGTGCAAGCCGCCGGTGCTGCAGGCTGCGTGCAACGGCACGCTCGCCGCGTCGACGAACGGTCCGGTCGCGAACGGCAACATCGACGAAGCCTCGGGTGTCGCCGCGAGCCATCTCGTCGACGACGTCTACTGGGTGCACGACGACTCGGGGAACACCGCGTCGTTGTTTGCGATGGGTGCCGACGGCCGCGACCTCGGCGAGTACACGGTGACCGGCGCGACCAACCAGGACTGGGAGGACATCGCGGTCGGGCCCGGTCCGACCGCCGACCGGTCGTACCTCTACGTCGCCGACATCGGGGACAATGCCAAGTCGCGAACGACCGTCGATGTGTACCGCGTCCTGGAGCCGACGGTTGACCCCGCGGGCGCGGCCGGTCAGGTGATTCCGCTCGACGGTGCCGACAAGCTCACGTTCACCTACCCCGACGGGCCGCATGACGCCGAGGCGTTCATGGTCGACCCGACCACGGGTCAGCTCTCCATCGTGACCAAGGCACTCGACGGCGCGCAGGTGTTCCGGGCGCCGGCCGACCTCGCGCCCGGCAGCAGCACCGCCCTCACGCAGGTGGCGACGGTGAGCTTCGGGTATCTGCCCGGGCTCGTGACCGCGGCCGACGTGTCACCGGCGGGCGACGTCGTCGCGCTGCGCACCTACACGAACGTGTTGATGTACCAGCGCCCCAACGGTCAACCGCTCGAGGCCGCCTTCTCGCAGCAGGTGTGCCTCGGTGCCGCGCCGGGCCTCGGCACCGGGCCGAACCAGGAGCTCCAGGGCGAGGCGCTCGGCTTCACCCGAGACGGCAAGGGCTACGTGACCCTCGCCGAGGGCTTGCACCCGTACCTGCACCGCTTCGTCGCGCCGTAGCCTCCGACGACGGGGTCGCCGCTCAGGCCGGCGCGCCGTCGAGCAACTCGGAGAAGCCGAACTGCGAGTGGGGGCCGTAGAGGATCTGCTCGAACAGGCCTACACCTTCGCGGGTGCCCGCGTCGTCGTGGATGCGGGCCCGCACGATGTGGTGCACGTGCTGGTGGAACGGGTCGAGCGGGTCGAGATCGGCGAAGTTCCAATGGTCGCTGCCCGTCGCGAGCTCGCCGTGCCAGCGGCCGTGGCCCCACTCGGGGCTCGTGTAGCCGATGCCCACCATGTCGAAGCGGCGCAGCGAATCGAGCTCGAGCACGTACTCCGAGCCGTCGGCGGCGCGCACGTCGAACTCCGCGTGACGGATGAAGCGGCTGCCCGGCGCGAAGTCGAAGCGCTGGCCGAGCGGATCGAGGCGGACCACGGCGGGGTGTGACGCGTCGATGGTGGGCGGCACCGGGTCGAGCACGGGGACGGTGTGGCCGTCGGGGCGCCAGATCTGGCCGCCGGGCTTCTGGAAGTAGCCGATGACGCGGCAGTCGTCGTCGAAGTGGCACGGCGCCCAGAACCACGCGTTGCCGCCACCCATGCTCGCGGGCCGGCCGGGCGCGGGCTCGCCGACCGGCCGGATGCCCCAGGAACGGTCGCGCACACCGATGGTCTCGTCGCGCAGCAGCGTGGTGGTGACGCCGCCCGCGGTGACGGTGCCCTCCCACGAGCCGAACTGGATGAAGCGCAGCATGTCGACGATGACGCGCGGCCCATCGGTCATCACCGTGTGGTCCTCTTCGAGCGCGCCGGTGCGGGCGCGCCACGTGAGATCTGCGGTGATGCCGGTGTCGTTGTCGTCGACGGTGACGCGCAACTCCAGCATCGGACGCACGATGTCGAGGCGGAACGGCCCGACGGTGAGGTCGGTCGGGTCGATCGGCGCCTCGCGCGACGCGTGGAACGAGTGCTGCTCGTCGCCCACGGAGATCGACAGGTGCGCGTCGGTGACCCCGAGGTTCGGGTAGCGACCGAACGCCATCTCCACGTGGTGGCGACCCTGGCGGTCGAGCGCGCCGAACCAGTAGCGGCCGTACGTGTGACGGTCGGTCGATGCCGGCGTGGTGATCGGCTTGGGAACCTGGTGGACGGGGAAGTCGTCGAGCGGTGAGAGCATCCGCGGAGACTACGACGCGGGCGCCCGGCCTGCTTCGTCGGTCGGCCAGGCGAGGGGACACGCGGTGGGATCGAGCGCCTGACCGGCGACCATGCCCTCGTGGTGGGGCTTCGCGGGCCCGGGCGTCGGCCGGTACGTGGTGCCGTCGCCCGCGTACCGCACCGAGATCGCCCGCCTGCGAGTGGTGGCGCTCGCGTTGCCGCCCGCGCCGTGGATCGTGCACGCGTGGTGCACCACCACGTCGCCGGGCTGCGTGTCGAAGGTGACGATGCGCGCGGCCCCCGCGATCCGGGCGTCGTCGTAGTCGGGCACGTCGACGGCGTCGTCGTCGCCGAACGACACATCGGTGACGAAGGTGTTGGGCCGGAACTTCGTACGGTCGAGATGCGATCCGACGACGTAGCGCACCGCGCCGGTCTCGGCGGTGACGGCGTCGAGCGGTACCCACGTGGTGGCGACGTTGTCGCCCGCGAGCGCGAAGTACGCCATGTCCTGGTGCCAGGCCGTCTTCTCCTCGCTGCCCGGCTCCTTCACCAGCACGCTGTCCTCGTAGAGCCACACGTGCTCGCTGCCGAGCAGCGCCGCGACGATGGCGGGCAACGGTGAGTGCAGCGCGAAGGCGAGGAACTCCGGTTGCTCGCGCCAGTGATCGGTGCCCGCGAGGAAGTGGCCCCGCGGTGCGCCCGCCGCGGCGACGCGATCGTCGACCAGGCGCCGGGCGCCGGCACCCGCGGCGAGGTGGTCGGCCATCTGCGACAGGTTGGCGGTGGCGTCGCTGGCGAGCGCCGCCTCCAGGGGCGCGGCCATGCGGGCGAGCCCCTCCGGCGGCACCACTCCGCGCAGGCACACGACGCCGTCGCGGCGGAAAGTCTCGGTGTCGTGGTCGTTCGCCGGCAGCACCGACCTATCCTCGCAGGGTTCGCTGCCGACGAGAGGCTCCATGTGATCGAGTTGCAAGGCCTGTTGGGGCTCGCACTGCTGGGCTTTTGGCTGTGGGCCCTGCTCGACTGCATCGTCTCGCCGCGCGACGAGGTGCGGAACCTGCCCAAGCTGGTGTGGGTGCTGGTCATCATCCTGCTGTGGGTGATCGGTGCGGCGGCGTGGGCGTTCCTGGGTCGCACGCCGAAGGCCCGCCGGAGTGCCGAGCGCCGGCCGCGTTCGCTCGACCGGGAAGGGGCGCGCCGCCCCGCTCGGGCCGACGACCTCCCGCCTGCCGCTCCCGCGGCCGACACGGGTGCGATGACCGATGCGCGCAGTGCCGAACTCGACCGTCGGATCGAGGAGTGGGAAGCCGAACAAGGCCGCAAGGGAGAACCAGGCTCGGCGTGACCGGCGACCAGCCGTCGACGTCGCGCCAGGTGGGCCACGTCGACGGCTGGATCAGGTTCACACCCGCACCCGGGCCGGGAAGTGGTGCGAGTACACCCGCTCGACCTGGGCGCGGTCGTGCTCCCCGGGGTCTGCACGGCGGGTCGCCTCGAGCACGAGCCGCGCGTGCGCGTCGAGCAGTCGCCGGGCTTCGTGGCTTCCGGGCGGCAGCGACTCCTGGAGCAGCGCGATGCTCTCGAGGAGATAGATCGAGACCGCAGGTTGTGACGCCGCGGCTCGGCGGATCTCGTCGTAGGCCAGGCCGACGAGTTCCGCGTGTCCGCCGGCCTGCGCCAGCACCAGGCGGCGACCGTCCCGGCCAAGGTCGCGGACGGGTTCGTCGAGGTCGAGAAAGGCCCGGAGCACGGAAGCGATGTGGAAGATGGCGTCCTGTGCGGTGGTCGGGTCGTTGACGCCCGGAGACAGCGCGCGGAGCGCCACGTCGGCGAGCTGACGAAGCCCGTACGACGCGTCCTGTTGCAGGGTGCGCGTCTCGCCCACGCGGACCGCCCGCCGCACCGCGCGCTCGGCGTCGTCCCCCTGTACGGGAGCCGGCCAGATCGTGCACACGGGAGCGCCGCACACGACGTACCGGCCCACGGCGATCTCGACACGCATGGTTCCCTGGTCCGGTACGACGCCCATCAGCGCCGCGAGATCGATCAACTGCACCCATCCGTCCCGATCGGAGCGCACGACGAAACCGTCCGACTGCGGCAGCGTGTCGGGCTCCTGTTCCTCACGCGGTTCGAATCCGGCTTCGGACCAGTCCCTCCCGACGGCCTCGACCGCGTCGCCGGTGACATCGTGGAGGATCTCGCTGATGTCCATCGTGTGCGCGCTGTGGTCGATGAACGCGATCACCGCGAGGATCGACGCGATGCCGAGGATCACGCCGATCGCGACGGAGACGTTGGGGATGAAGGCGTCACCCTGCTGCTCGACCGCCGATCGCACGGAACGCAGCACGATCAAGCAGTAGGTGAACGTCCCGACGACCACACCGATGACGCCCTTGTTGAACGGGTCGCGGAAGATCCCCGTCAGGACCCGCGGCGAGTACTGACTCGACGCCAGCTGGATCGTGAGCAGCGACACGGAGAAGGCGATGGCGGCGACGGTGATCGTCGCTCCGGCGATGGTGCTGAGCACCGCCCGCGCGCTCTCCACCGTCGAGGTCAGGCCCAGGGGTAGGTCGGCCGCCTGCGTGCCGATGGCGTCGTCGACCAGGATGGTGGTCTCGGCCAGCGCGATCGCGCCGATCACGCAGAGCATCGGGACGACGAACAGGCTCGCGCGGACCCGTTCGGCGAAGGCCGCGGCTCCGATTCTCATGCGGTGGGCGTGGGCGCGATGGATACGATCCCGGCGTTCTACCCGGCGGCGGGACGACCCCAACCTCGAGTCCGCCTCTCGCGTTGCGCCGGGTCGACGGTTCCGACAGCGGCAACCAGCTCAGCCGACGGGTTGCTCCTCGTCTTCCTGCTGACCGGGTCGCTCACCGTCGCGGGCGGGCGGTGGGGCCACGTCGTACACCGTGTCCTCGCGTCGGGGACGCGCGAGCAGGAACTCGAACAACTCGCGGTAGGTCAGGAAGGCACCGAGGAGCTGCTCGACCGACGCAGTGCCTTCGTCGGCCATCAGGAACGCCCGATGGGCGCACCGGTAGGCATCGGCGAGCTGGGCGTCGTCCACCGAGAGCGCGTCGGCGTGGCCCGACGCGTCGTCGGCCATGTAGTGGCGCTCCTCCATCACCGTCACGACCAGGTGCTCGGCCTCGCGAACGGCGCGTTCCGGAGAGTCGACGAACTGGAACTGCGCCTGTCGCCAGGCCGTCGTGTGGGCCTCGCGGTCGGCCGGCGCGAGCGCGGGATGGTCGCGCCCGTCATAGCGCGACAGGCGCTCCTCGAGTGCAGTGGCGGCCTCCTTGCGACCGACGTCGTGCACCACGCGCTCGTACTCCGGCCCGAAGCGCTCTCGCAGCTCCTCCTCGTGGCGACGGCGGCGCCCCGTTCGGCGCGCGCCCCGGTAGACGAACGCGACGGCCGCGCTCAGCAGCAGCACCGCCACCACGCCGACGACGATCCACAGCCACAGGTCCATGACTCACCTCCGGTCCAGGGCGGCCGTTCGGGATCCGACGGCTGCCACACGTGCGTTGCCCAGGGGATTCCCCGGCTGTGCGCGGAGGCGGTTGCCGATGCCTTGCGAACTCGTGACGACACGAGTGGTGGTGAGATGACCACCGGCGGAAGGCGCCTTGAGAGCACCCGTGAGGAGTGGAGCTGAGGGGAATCGAACCCCTGACCCCTTCCATGCCATGGAAGTGCTCTACCAACTGAGCTACAGCCCCTCGGGACGAAACAACATACCAGCGCCGGTCGACCGATCCCGGTTCGGGACCGGTCGTTTCGCGAGGGTTCGCCCGGGGTGCGGCCGGTAGCCTCGCCGCCATGAGTGACACCCGCCCCGCCCCCGACGCGCCTGCGTTCCGCTACAACGCCCGCCTCGCCAACGAGATCGAGGCCAAGTGGCAGGACCGCTGGGAGCAGGAGCGCACGTTCTGGGCCCCGAACCCCACCGGCGAGCTGGCCGACGGCTTCGCCGCGGTGGCCGACCGCACCAAGCTCTACGTGCTCGACATGTTCCCGTACCCGAGCGGCGCGGGCCTCCACGTGGGGCACCCGCTCGGCTACATCGGCACCGACGTGTACGCCCGCTACAAGCGCATGACCGGCCACAACGTGCTCCACGCCATGGGCTACGACGCCTTCGGCCTCCCCGCCGAGCAGTACGCGGTGCAGACGGGCCAGCACCCCCGCGTCACCACCGAGGCGAACATCGCGAACATGCGCCGCCAGCTCCGGGCGCTCGGCCTCGGCCACGACCCGCGCCGCGGGGTGGCCACCACCGACGTCGACTACTACCGCTGGACGCAGTGGATCTTCCTGCAGATCCTCGGCTCCTGGTACGACGACGCCGCGGGCAGGGCGCGGCCGATCGCCGAGCTCGTCGCCGAGTTCGAGTCGGGCGCGCGGGTGCCCGAGGCGGGCGACGACGGCGACGCGAAGGCGTGGACCGAGCTCACCGCCGACGAGCAGCGCGCGATCGTCGACTCGTACCGCCTCGCCTACCTCGACGAGGCGCCGGTGAACTGGTGCCCCGCGCTGGGCACTGTGCTCGCCAACGAAGAGGTCACCGCCGACGGCCGCAGTGAGCGCGGCAACCACCCCGTGTTCCGCCGCCCGCTCAAGCAGTGGATGCTGCGCATCACCGCGTACGCCGACCGCCTCCTCGACGACCTCGGTCTGCTCGACTGGCCCGAGTCGATCAAGCTGATGCAACGCAACTGGATCGGCCGCAGCGTCGGCGCCGAGGTCGCGTTCCCGGTGGAGGAGCACGACGACGTCGAGATCGACGTGTTCACCACCCGCCCCGACACGCTCTTCGGCGCCACCTACATGGTGCTCGCGCCCGAGCACCCGCTCGTCGACGTGATCACCCCCGACCAGTGGCCGCAGGACTCGCCCACGCCGTGGCGCGGCACCTTCGGCCTCGACAAGTCGCCGGCCGAGGCGGTGTCCTCGTACCGGGCGTTCGCGGCGCAGAAGTCGGAGCTCGAGCGCCAGGCCGAAGGCCGCCAGAAGACGGGGGTGTTCACCGGCGCGTTCGCCAAGAACCCCACCAACGGCTGGAACATCCCGGTGTTCATCGCCGACTACGTGCTCATGGGCTACGGCACCGGCGCCATCATGGCGGTGCCCGCACACGACCAGCGCGACTTCGAGTTCGCCGACGAGTTCACGCTGCCGGTCACCGCGGTGGTGCAGCCGTCCGACGCCTGGCTGAGCGAGCGCGGGCTCGCGTCCGACGCGCCCGCGTCGGAATGGCCCGAGGCGTACACCGGTGACGGTGTCGCCGTGAACTCCGCCAACGAGGAGGTGTCGCTCGACGGTCTCGCCGTCGCCGAGGCCAAGGCGCGCATCGTCGAGTGGCTCGACTCCCGCCAGCTCGGCGCGTCGGCCATCACCTACAAGCTGCGCGACTGGCTGTTCTCGCGTCAGCGCTACTGGGGCGAGCCGTTCCCGATCGTCTACGACGAAGCCGGCAACGCCGTCGCGCTGCCCGAGTCGATGCTGCCGGTGGAGCTGCCCGAGATCGACGACTTCGAGCCGCGCATCCTCGCCGATGACGACACTGCACTGCCCGAGCCGCCGCTCGCACGCGTGGAGGAGTGGGTGACGGTCGAGCTCGACCTCGGCGACGGCCCGCGCACCTACCGCCGCGAGACGAACACCATGCCGCAGTGGGCAGGCTCGTGCTGGTACTACCTGCGCTACCTCGACCCCACGAACGCCGACGCGCTGGTCGACCCCGAGAACGAGCGCTACTGGATGGTCGGCAACGGCACCGCAGACGACGGCGGCATCGACCTGTACGTCGGTGGCGCGGAGCACGCGGTGCTGCACCTCCTCTACGCCCGGTTCTGGCACAAGGTGCTGTTCGACCTCGGTCACGTGTCGACGCCCGAGCCCTTCCACCGGCTGTTCAACCAGGGCACGATCACCGCGGCGGCGTACACCGACGCGCGGGGCGCCTACGTCGAGGCCGCCACGGTGTCGGAGCGCGACGGTTCCTGGTTCGACGCCAACGGCGACGAAGTCGTGCGCCACGACGGCAAGATGGGGAAGAGCCTGAAGAACGCGGTCGCGCCCGACGACATCTACCGCGACTACGGCGCCGACACGCTGCGCCTCTACGAGATGTTCATGGGCCCGCTCGACGCGAGCCGCCCGTGGAGCACCAACGACATCGTCGGCGTGCACAAGTTCCTGCAGCGCTTCTGGCGCAACGTCGTCGACGAGGACTCCGGCACGCTGCGCGTGTCCGACGCGCCGGCCGACACTGCCACTCCGGATGGGCTCCGGCGGCTGCTGCACAAGACGATCGCCAAGGTCGGCAGCGACATGGCGACGCTCGAGTACAACACCGCGATCGCCGCGCTCATGGAGCTCAACAACGCGCTCACCAAGACGGTGCAGGAGCAGGGGAGCGCGCCACGTGAGGTGGTGGAGGCGATGGTGCTCATGCTCTCGCCGCTCACCCCGCACGTGGCCGAGGAGCTGAACGAGAAGCTCGGCGGCGCCAATGGAAGTGCGGGCCTGCTGGCGTTCGCCGACTTCCCGACGGCCGACGCGTCGTTGCTCGTCGAGGACACGGTGGAGATCCCGGTGCAGGTGAACGGCAAGGTGCGCTCGCGCATCTCCGTGGCGGCCGACGCGTCGCAGGAAGCCATCGAGGCCGTGGCCCGCGCCGATGCCAAGGTGGCCGAGCTGCTCGAGGGCGCGACGGTGCGCAAGGTCGTGGTCGTCCCCGGCCGCATGGTCAACTTCGTCGTCGGCTGACCCTTTCGCCCGACGGCCCTTCCCCCGGCGGGCGCCTGCCGGTACCATCACCAACGCTTCCCGGCACTTCCTCCGTCGCCCTGTCGCGCCCGGAGGTCGTCCTGTGCCCGAGCCCCTCGCCCCGTCCCCGCGCCGGTACGGCGCCCGCCCCGAGTTCCCGTCACCGGAACCGGCGGCCGCATCGGCCGTCGCGCCCGCCGTCGAATCGGCGGCCGAACCCAGGGCCGTACCCGCGGCGTCCGAGGATCACGACCCCGCGTTCTGGGAGCGCCGCTTCGACGACCCGCCCCGGCCCGCGGCCGCGTCGTCGTCGGCGCGGCAGCGGGCGGCGGGATCGGGACTGGCGGGATCAGCTGCGGGAGCGGGGCCGCGACCTCCTGGGCGACACCCGCGCCGGGGTGGTGGCGCTCGTCGTCGTCGCCGTGGTTGCCGGGTTCGTGTGGTACCGCCTGGGTACCGGGGGCGAAGCCCACGGTGATGCACCGGCCGCGTCGGCGTCGACCACCACGGTCACCGCCGCGCAGTCGGACCCGCCGGCAACCGCAGGGTCCGTCGGCACACCCGCGGCCACCAAGGCGGCGTCGGGCCGGATCGTGGTGCACGTCGCCGGCGCGGTCACCCACCCCGGGGTGGTGGAGCTCGCGGCCGGGGCGCGGGTGATCGACGCGATCGAGGCCGTGGGCGGCGCGCTGCCCGACGGCGACCTCGACCGCCTGAACCTCGCCGCGAAGCTCGCCGACGGCGAACGGGTCTACGTGGGCAAGCCCGGAGTCGCCGATCCTGGCGCGGCCTCGGGCGCCGCGGGCGACGCCGGCTCCGGCGCGGCCGTGCCGGGGGCCAAGATCAACCTCAACACCGCCACCCAGGCCCAGCTCGAGGAGCTTCCCGGCGTGGGGCCGGCGTTCGCGCAGGCGATCCTCGCCGAGCGGCAACGCCGCGGCGGCTTCACCTCGGTGAACGACCTGCGCAGCGTGCGCGGCATCGGCGACAAGCGCTTCGCCGACCTCTCACCACTCGTCACCGTGTGACCGACCCGGTGCCCCACCCCGTGTCGGGCCTGCCCCTCGCACCCTGGGGTGCGGGGGCCGCACTCGTCGCGCTCGTGGCGGGGATCTTCGCGGGCGAGTCCCGTGGCGGTGACGCCGCCGTCGGTGTGCTCGCACTCGCTGCGGTGGTCGGTGCCGGCGCGCTCGTGGTCCGCTCGCGGTCGGCGTGGGCCGTGCTGTTGCTCGTTGCCGTCGGGCTCATGGGTACTGCGCTCATGCAGCGCGCCCTTCACGGGGTCTCGGTGTCACCGCTCACCGCCGTGGTCGCGCACGAGGCCGACGCCACCGTCGCGGTCACGCTGCTCGACGATCCCGACGCCTCTCGCTTCGCCATGAGGGTCCTGGTGCGCGTCGACGTGCGCGACGGCCACGACGCCGGAGGGCGGCGTGTGCTCCTGCGCGCGTCGGGCGACGTCGCCGCGCGCGTGCGCATCCTCGCGGCCGGCGACGGCGCGACCCTGCGCGGGTGGTTCGGCCTGCTCGACGGGTTCGACGCGCGCTTCCGCTGGCGTCATGCCGTGGGGGCCTTCCACGCGACCGCGTTGCTCCGGGTCGCCCACGCCCGCGCGCCGCTCGTGCGGACGGCGAACTCGGTGCGCGACTTCGTGCTCGGCGGCACACGCGGCCTCGCGCCCGTCGACCGCGCGCTGCTCGCCGGATTCCTGCTCGGCGACACGCGTGGCGTGCCGGCTGAGCTCACCGACGACTTCCGGGCTGCCGGACTGTCGCACCTCACCGCGGTCAGTGGGGAGAACGTCGCGTTCGTGCTCGCGCTCGTTGCGCCGGTGCTCCGCCGGTGCTCGTTGCGCGGCCGGCTCGTCGGTGCGCTGGGCGTGCTGGTGTTGTTCGGCACGATGACGCGGTGGGAGCCGTCGGTGCTGCGGGCGGTGGTGATGGCGGCGATCGCGCTGGTCGCCGGGCATCTCGGTCGACCGCAACAGGGCGTGCGGGTGCTGGTGCTGGCGGCCTTCGTGCTGCTCGCCGCCGACCCGTTCCTCGTGCACTCGGTGGGCTTCGTGTTGTCGTGCGCGGCAAGCCTGGGCATCACGCTGCTCGCCCGCCCGATCGCGGCGCGGCTCCGCGGCCCCGCCTGGTTGCGGGAGGTGCTCGGGGTCACGATCGCCGCGCAACTCGCGGTCGCACCGGTGATCATCCCGGTGTTCGGGTCGATGCCGCTCGTCGCGCTGCCGGCCAACCTCGTGGCCGTGCCGCTCGCCGCGCCCCTCACCGTGTGGGGCCTCTTCGCCGGGGTGGTCGGCGGCGTCACCGCGGGCTGGGCGCCCGTCGTGCCGCGCCTCCTCGCCGTCCCCACCGCTGCGCTGCTGCACGGCCTGGTCACCGTCGCCACGGTCGCCGCTTCCGCGCCGTTCGCGGTCGACGGCCGCACCGCGTGGGGGATCGTGGCGCTGGGCGCCGCGATCGGCGCGATCGCGCGGGGGCGCCGGGCGCGCGCCATCTAGTGTCGGGCGATGCCCCCGCTGCCCGAGTTCCACTACCGCCTCGGCGACCGCGTCGTCGACGTCACCCGGCGCACGCTGGTCATGGGCATCCTCAACCGCACCCCCGACTCCTTCTTCGACCGCGGCGCCACCTACGAGCTCGACAACCTCCTGCACAAGGCCGAGCAGCTCGTGGAGCAGGGCGCCGACATCCTCGACGTGGGCGGCGTGAAGGCCGGCCCCGGCCCCGAGGTGGGGGAGGTCGAGGAGCTCGAGCGCGTGGTCGGCCCCATCGAGGCGTTGGCGCAGCGCTTCGACGTCGCCATCTCGTGCGACACCTGGCGCGCATCGGTGCTCGACGCCGCGTGCGCCGTGGGCGCGGTGATCGGCAACGACATCTCCGGCTTCGGCGACCCCGACTACCTGCGGGTCGCGGCGAAGCACGACGCGTCGGTGGTGGCCACGCACATCCGGCTGCAACCCCGGGTGCCCGACCCCGACCCGCACTACGACGACCTGCTCCGCGACGTCACCGAGTTCCTGCTCGACCGTGCGCACCAGGCCGAGGCCGCGGGCCTCGCGCGCAACCAGATCTCGATCGACGCGGGGCTCGACCTCGGCAAGTCGGAACCGCAGAGCGCGGTGCTGTTGCGCGAGAGCGACGCCCTCGCCGCACACGGCTACACGCTCCTGCTCTCCGCGTCGAACAAGCGGTTCTTCGGCGTGGTGCTCGGCCTCGAGCTCGAGGAACGCCGCGCCGCGTCGCTGGCGTCGGTGGCCTACGGCGTGATGCACGGCTGTCGCATCGTGCGCGTCCACGACGTCGCCGGCACCGTGCAGGTGTGCCGCACCGTCGAGGCGATCCTCGAGGCCTACGAAGCCGCGCCGCCGCACGAGGTCGTGCCTGCATGAGCGGTCCGCCGGCCTGGTTGGTGAAGGGCTCCGACGAGCTCCTGCGCGACCGTGTGGTCGACGAGCTCGTGGCCGAGCTGCTCGGCGACGACGACCGCAGCTTCGCGCTGGAGGAGATCACCGTCCCCGGGCGCACCAGCGACGATCCCGACGCGCCGGCTGGTGCCGAAGGTCGCGAGCACGCGGTGGCCGCGGTGCTCAACGCGGCGGGCAGCCCGCCGTTCATGACCAATCGCCGCATCGTGGTGGTGCGCGACGTCGGCGCCCTCACCGCCGCCGACGCCGAACCGCTCGTGCGCTACCTCGACGACCCGCTCGACACGACCGTGCTCGTGTTCGTCGCGGGCGGCGGCACCATGGCGCCGGGGATCACGAAGAAGCTCAAGGAGCTGAAGGCCCCCGAGCGCGCGCCCGAGAGCGAGGCCACCGACAAGGTCCTCATCGGCCAGGCCCACGAGCAGGGCGTGCTGCTCTCGAAGGACGCGGCCGACCTCATCACCAAGCACCTCGGCGACGATGCCGGGCGCGTCGTCGCGCTGGTGGAGGTGCTGAGCGCGGCGTTCGCGCCCGACGAGCGCCTCTCCGCTGCCGACGTGCGCCCCTACCTCGGCGAGGAGGGGACCGTCGCGCCCTATCTCCTCACCAACGCGATCGAGGAGGGCGACACCCCGCGCGCCCTGGAGCTGCTGCACCGCCTGCTCACCGTCACCAGCTCGAAGCAACCGAAGCCGATGCACCCGCTGCAGGTGATGGGCGTGCTCACCGGGCACTACCGGCGGGTGCTTCGCCTCGACGACCCGAACATCCGCAGCGAGAACGACGCGGTCGCCGCCCTCGGCGGCAAGGTGAAGCCGTTCCCGGCGAAGAAGGCCCTCAACCAGGCCCACGCCCTGGGCACCGACGGCATCCGCCAGGCGTTCGACGCGCTCGCCCAGGCCGACCTCGACCTCAAGGGTGCCCGCGGGATCCCCGAGGACGCCGTGATGGAGGTGCTCGTCGTGCGTCTCTCCCGCCTCGCGGGCGCGCGCGGCGGACGGGGGAGTGGCGGCGGTGGATCGGCGCGCCCGGCCGCTCGGAGCGGTTCCCGGCGCTGAGCGGCGCTGCGCGCCGCCTCGGCGGCTGCTACTCGGCGGCTGCGGCCGCGTTCGCCCGCTTCATGAGGCGCGAGGTGCGACGAGCGGCCGCGTTCTTGTGGATGCGGCCCTTCGACGCGGCCTTGTTGATGCGCTTCTGAGCGAAGCGGACCTTGTCGCCGGCGTCGTCCGCGCCTTCCGCGACGGCCGTGTGGGCCACCTTGGTGCGGGTCTTCAGCTCGGAGCGCACGGCCTGGTTGCGTAGCCGCCGACGCTCGTTCGAACGGTTCCGCTTGATCTGGCTCTTGATGTTCGCCATGACGCTCTGGGGTTCTCCGACGCTGGGTACTTCAATGGGCCGTGCCAGGCTAGCAGCCCGGCTGGCGAAGCCGTGAGCCGGGTGGGGGGTTCGTCTCCGCGCCCGCCTGGCGGGGAGAATGGGGGCGTGGTGGCCCTCGACCGGATCCGGAACTTCAGCATCGTGGCCCACGTCGACCACGGCAAGTCCACGTTGGCCGACCGGATCCTCGAGCTCACCGGGGCGGTCGACGCCCGCGACATGCGGGCCCAGTACCTCGACTCCATGGACCTGGAGCGGGAGCGGGGCATCACCATCAAGGCGCAGAACGTGCGCCTCAACTGGGACGGCCACATCCTCCACCTGATCGACACCCCCGGCCACGTCGACTTCGGCTACGAGGTGTCGCGGAGCCTGGCGGCGTGCGAAGGCGCCCTCCTGCTGGTGGATGCGTCGCAGGGGATCGAGGCCCAGACCCTCGCCAACTGCTACCTCGCCATGGAGCACGACCTCACGATCGTGGCCGCGCTCAACAAGATCGACCTGCCCGCCGCCGAGCCCGACCGCGTGGCCGGCGAGATCGAGAAGGTGCTCGGGATCCCCGCCGACGAGATCCTGAAGATCTCGGCGAAGACCGGCGAGGGCGTGTCCGCGCTGCTCGACAAGTTGGTGCGCGACATCCCGCCGCCCACCGGCGACGCCGACGCGCCGCTGCAGGCCCTCATCTTCGACTCGTACTACGACGCCTACCGCGGCGTCGTCAGCGCGATCCGCGTGTTCAACGGCACACTGGGCGCCGGCGCGCGGTTGCGGTACCTGAACGCGAAGGCCACCCACGACGCCGAGGAGATCGGCGTGCGCCTCCCCGTGCCGACCCCGGTCGGTGCCCTCGGCCCCGGCGAGGTGGGGTACGTCATCTCCGGCATCAAGGATGTGGGCCAGGCCCGCGTCGGTGAAACCGTCACCACGCTCGCGCACCCGGCCGAGCCGCTCGAGGGCTACCTCGACCCGAAGCCGATGGTGTTCTGCGGTCTCTACCCGGTCGACGGCGACGAGTACGCGAGCCTGCGCGAGGCGCTCGAGAAGCTGCGCCTCAACGACTCCTCGTTCACCTACGAGCCCGAGACCTCCGGTGCGCTGGGCTTCGGCTTCCGGTGCGGCTTCCTCGGGCTGCTGCACATGGAGATCGTGCGCGAGCGCCTCGAGCGGGAGTACAACCTCTCGCTCGTCGCCACCGCGCCGAACGTCGAGTACCAGATCGAGTTGGTCACCGGCGAGATCGCCATCGTCGACAACCCCTCGGCGATGCCCACGCCCAATGAGATCGCGAGCATCGAGGAACCGTTCGTCAAAGTCACCGTGCTCACGCCCACCGAGTACATCGGCCCGATCATGGAGCTGTGCCAGCAGCGGCGCGGCGAGATGACGCGCATGGAGTACCTCTCCGAGGAGCGGGTCGAGCTCGTGTATTCGATGCCGCTCGCCGAGATCGTGATGGACTTCTTCGACCAGTTGAAGTCGCGCACGAAGGGCTACGCCAGCCTCGACTACGAGCCCATCGGGTACCGACCGTCGCAGCTGTCGAAGGTTGACGTGCTGCTCAACAACGTCGCGGTCGACGCGTTCTCCACGATCGTGCACCGCGACAGGGCCTACGACTACGGCAAGCGCATGACGGAGAAGTTGCGCGAGCTCATCCCGCGGCAGCTCTTCGACGTGCCGATCCAGGCCGCGGTGAGCGGGCGCATCATCGCCCGCGAGACGGTGAAGGCGAAGCGCAAGGACGTCATCGCGAAGTGCTACGGCGGTGACATCACCCGCAAGCGCAAGCTGCTGGAGAAGCAGAAGGAGGGCAAGAAGCGCATGAAGAACATCGGACGCGTCGAGGTCCCCCAGGAAGCCTTCGTCGCCGCACTCAAGCTCGACGACTGAGTCGCGCCATGGGTGCGCGGGCGACGCCGCTCGAAGGGCTCCTCGACGACGAGCTCGCGTACGACACCGTCACGGTCCAGGGGTTCAGCGACCACCTGCCGATGGCGCTGGTCGCCCTCGACCGCCTCGGCGCCGCCGACGCACGACTCGCGGAGTTCGCCGAGCACTACACCCGCAGCCTCCTGCCCGAGCGTGACTCCGTGCGGGCCGCGCGTGAGCGCTACGCGGCCGACGTCGCTTCACTCGGTCTCGACGGCGC
The DNA here is from genome assembly GCA_963720785.1 of uncultured Actinomycetes bacterium. Lineage (GTDB taxonomy): Bacteria > Actinomycetota > Acidimicrobiia > IMCC26256 > DASPTH01 > CAVRGQ01. The sequence goes on along the minus strand of CAVRGQ010000009.1, from coordinate 422,431 downwards.
GGTGCGCGCCCACCTCCCGCGGTTCGTCTCCGGCATCGGGAGTGCGGCGTTCCACGGTGTGATCCGCCTCGCCTACGCGGTCGAGGCGCAGCACCCCGGGCAGGTGGCCGCCGCCCTCGCGAACTTCGAGGAGTTCGACGAGCCGCTCACCGCCGAGCCGCCCCCCGAGACCGGCGACGACCCGCTCGCGCTGCTCGTCGCGCTGCGCGAGCATCCCGCGCTCGCGGGCCGGCACTTCGGCGGCGGCAGCATCAGCGGTGCGATGGCGCGCGTGGCGGCCACGCCCGAGTTCGCCGCGACCGCGGGGCTCTCCCTGCGCGATCGTTCTCAGGCTGACTCGCTCGCACGGATCGCGGCGGCGGCGTGCGCGATGCACGCGTGCACCGGCGACTTCACTGCGCTGCACGCGGTCACCGGCACCCACGCCACGCGCATCGTGGCGCCATTCCTCGACGACGAGCACGCAACAGCTCGCGCTGCGGTTCCTGTTCCAGGCGATCGCGGCGGCCTACCTCACGATCGCCACGCCGCCCATCACGCCGGTCGACCTCGCGGGCGCGCCGGCGTGGGACGAGATCGTCGCGACCGCGCTCGTCAGCGACGACGAGCACGTCGTGAAGCTCGCCTACACCGCACGCGAAGAGGCTGCGGTGTACGGCGACGACGCCACCTACCGCTGGTGCGCCGCCCTCGAAGCGGGACTGGTGGCGCGGTGACGGAAGCCTTCGGTTGCTACGTCCACGTGCCGTTCTGCAGCGTGCGGTGCGACTACTGCGACTTCGCGACGTGGACCGACCGTGCGCACCTGATCGACGAGTACGTCGACGCCTGCATCGAGCACGCGCACGCACTCGCCCTCCCCGACGCGACGAGCGTGTTCTTCGGCGGCGGCACCCCGTCACTGCTACCCGGGCCCACGCTCGCCCGGCTGCTCGACGCGATCCCGCGGGCCGAGGGCGCCGAGGTCACGGTCGAGTGCAACCCCGACTCCGTCGACGAGGAGAAGCTGCGCACCTACGCGGCGGCGGGGGTGAACCGCGTGTCGTTCGGCGTGCAGTCGATGAACGCGCACGTGCTCCTCGCCCTCGGTCGCACCCACGACCGCGACAACGTCGCCCGCGCGGTCGACGCCGCCCGGGCCGTGGGCATCGACCGGGTGAACCTCGACCTGATCTACGGCACGCCCGGCGAGTCGGTCGCCGACTGGGAGGCCACCCTCGCCGAGGCGCTGGCGCTCGCCCCGGAGCACGTCAGCGCCTACGCGCTCACGGTGGAGCCGGGCACGCCGCTCGGCAAGGCGGTCGCCGCCGGTGCGCGGCCCGCGCCCGACGACGACGACCAGGCCACCAAGTACGACCTCGCCGACGACGTGCTCACCGCGTCGGGCCGGCCCTGGTACGAGATCTCGAACTGGGCGCTCCCCGGCGAGGAGTGTCGCCACAACCTCGTCTACTGGCGCCAGGGCGACTACGCCGCCATCGGCTGCGCGGCCCACGGCCACACCCGGGGCCCCGAGCAGTCCCGGCGCTTCTGGAACCTGCGGACCCCGGAGCGCTACGTCGAGGCCGTCCGCACCGGCGTCTCGCCGGAAGCGGGGGAGGAGTTGCTCGATCCCACCGAGCAGGTCGCCGAGGCGCTCACCCTGGCGTTGCGCACCCGGTCCGGGATCAAGGTCGCGGGGGTGGTTGCCGACGATCCCCGGGTGGTCGCGTGCACCGGAGAATTGGTCGACATCGGACTCCTGGTCCGTGAGGAGGATCGGCTCGTTCTCACGCGCGCCGGTCGCCTGCTCGCCAACGAGGTCACTGCCCGCTACCTCGGCGCGCTCGAGCAACCGTCGTCCCGCGGTGGCACTCGGTAGGATCGAGTGCCAATGGAGCTCGACGAGCGCAAGGCCGCGATCCTCCAGGCAATCGTGGAGGAGCACGTCGCCACCGCCCAGCCGGTGGGGTCGCAGACGATCGCGCTGCTCGCGCGAGCTCGGCGTCTCCAGCGCCACGGTGCGCAACGAGATGACGATCCTCGAGCGCGAGGGCTACATCGTGCAGCCCCACACCTCCGCCGGCCGCGTCCCCACCGATCGCGGCTACCGCTACTTCGTCGACCACGTCGAGCGCTCGCCGGCCCTGCCGCCCGCCCAGCGCAAGGTCGTCAACGACTTCTTCAACGTGTTCGCCTCGGCGCACCGGGTCCTCGAGGACATGCTGCACGAGACCAGTCAGCTGCTCGCCCGGGTGAGCACCCACACCGCGGTCGTGGTCGGGCCCGGCGTGTCGGAGACGGTGCTGGTGCGCAGCGTCCAGCTCGTCGGCCTCCAGCCCACCATGGTGCTGGCGCTCGTCGTGCTGTCGAACGGCAGCGTCGAGAAGTGCATGCTCCACCTCGCCGCGGAACTCGACGACGCCACCATCGCCACTGCGGCCGCGGTGCTCGACACCAAGCTGCGCGGGCAGCGCTGGAGCCCGCAGCTGCCCGAGCTGGACTCCACCGGCGTGGTCGCGGCCGACAACCTCGCCGCCGACGCCTGGCACGCCGTGCGCAACCGGGCCTCCCACCAGACCGGCGAGCCCCTCTACGTGGGCGGGGTGAGCCGCCTCGCCGCCGAGCAGGAGGCCTTCGGCGCCAACTCCAGCGCGGCCCAGCTGCTCGAGCTGCTCGAGCACCAGGTCGAGGTCGTGTCCCTCGTCCGCGACCTCCTCGAGCCCGGGCCCACCGTCCGCATCGGCTCCGAGAACCCGATCCACGAGCTGAAGGACTGCTCGATCGTCGTCGCCCCCTACACCGTCGACGGCGAGATCGCCGGCACCGTCGGCGTGCTCGGGCCCACCCGGATGGACTACCGCCAGGCGCTCGCCGCGGTGGAGGCCATCAGCCGGCAACTCGGGGACGTGCTCTCGTGACCGACTACTACGAGCTCCTCGGCGTCCAACGCAACGCCACCGAGGACGAGATCAAGCGGGCGTACCGCGCGATGGCGCGCCAGTACCACCCCGACTCCAACCCCGGCGACCCGTCCGCCGAGGAGACCTTCAAGGAGGTCGGCCTCGCCTACGAGACGCTGCGCGACCCCGAGAAGCGCCGCCGCTACGACATGTTCGGCGAGGAGGGCGTCCGCGGCGGCGGTCCCGGCGGCCCGGGCGGCCCCGGCGACGCCTTCGGGTTCGGTGACCTGTTCGACGCCTTCTTCGGCGGCAGCCCGTTCGGCAACGCGCGCGGACAGGCCGGCCCGCCGCGCGCGCCCGACGCCGAGGCCGTGGTGCACCTCGACCTCGCGCAGGCCGCGTTCGGGTCCACCGCCACCGTCGAGGTGCGCCTCCCCGTCGCGTGCGAGCGCTGCGGCGGCAACGGCTGCGAACCCGGTACCCACCCCGCTCGCTGCGACGTCTGTGGCGGTGCGGGCGAGGTGCGCGAGGTGCGCCGCTCGATCCTCGGCCAGATCGTCACCGCGGCGCCGTGCGTCGCGTGCAGCGCCACCGGCAGCCGCATTCCGTCGCCGTGCAAGGACTGCCGCGGCGACGGCCGTGTCCGTTCCTCGAAGTCGATCGACGTCGAGGTGCCGGCGGGAGTCGACGACGGCCAGCGGCTCCGGCTCGCCGGCCGCGGCCCCGCGGCGCCACGTGGTGGCGTGCCCGGCGACCTCTACGTGACCGTGCGCGTCGCCGCCGACCCGCGCTTCGAACGCCACGGCGACGACCTCCTCCACATCCGGCCCATTGCGTTCACGCAGGCCGCGCTGGGCTGCCACCTCGACGTCGAGACGCTCGACGGCGACGAGGAGCTCATCGTGCCGCCCGGCACGCAGCCCGGTCACCTGTTCCGCCTGAAGGGGCGCGGCGTGCCCGCGCTCCGTGGCCGTGGGCGCGGCGACCTCATCGTGCGCGTCGACGTCGAGGTGCCCGGCCGCCTCCCCCAGGAGGAGGAGGAGCTGCTGCGCCAGTGGGCCACCATGCGGGGCGACGAGGTCGCGGCGCCCCAGCACAAGGGCGTGTTCTCGCGCGTCAAGTCGGCGTTCCAGTAGCCCGGCCCGCGAACGCCAGCGCGCCGATGCCCCGGCTCCCGGCTCCGCCCGCTCCGTCACCCGCGCAGATCGCGGCGACTGCGCACACCTACCTCGACCGCCTCGACGACCACGTCGTGCTCACGGGCGAGGAGGGTCACCACCTCCAAAGGGTGCGGCGCATCCGCGAGGGCGAGGTGGTCACCGGGGCCGACGGCTGGGGGCGCTGGCGCGTCTACGAGGTCACGAGCACGGGAGCGGGGGAGCTGGTGCTCGACGCGCGCACCGAGGTGGGGCACGAGCCGCACCTCGTGCCCGCGCTCACCGTCGCGGTGTCGCTCACGAAGGGTGAGAAGCCCGAGCTCGTCGTGCAGAAGCTCACCGAACTCGGGGTCGACCGGATCGTGCTGGTCGCGGCCGCCCGCTCGGTGGTGCGCTGGGACGACACCAAGGCCGCCGCCAACCTGGAGCGCCTGCGCCGGGTGGCCCGGGAGGCCGGGCAGCAGTGCCGCCGCGCCCGCGTGCCCGAGGTCGACGGCCCGGTTGCCCCGGCGGAGCTCGCCGGTCATCCCGGTCTCGTGGTCGCCGGGTCCGACGGCGTGCCCGCGCCCGAGTTGCGCTTCCCACGAGGTGGGGAGTGGATGGTGGCGGTGGGACCCGAAGGCGGGTTCGACGCCGCCGAGCTCGAGAGGTTCGGCGACGCGCCCCGCCTGGCCGTGGGCGGCTTCGTGCTCCGCGCCGAGACCGCGGCGATCGCGGTGGCCGCCGCGCTCGCCGGGCACCGCGACCCGGCCTAAGCGGACGAAGCCCGTCGGTACCGGTCACACATGTCATGATGTCGACCGCGAAGAGTGGTCGCGCTCGTCACTTTCTGATACCTTACCCAGAGGGGCAGCAACCATTTGATCCGAGCCGGGGCTGGGGAGCTGGGCATGGAAATCGACGAGCAGGGCGACGGCCGTCAGGTCGGAGAGCGACTGCGCGCCATCCGGCGACAGAAGGGGCTCTCCCTCCACGACGTCGAGGCCCGGTCCGGCCAGGAGTTCAAGGCATCCGTGCTCGGCGCCTACGAGCGCGGCGAGCGGGCCATCTCGGTCCCGCGCCTGCTGCGCCTCGCCGAGCTGTACCGGGTTCCGCCCGACCAGTTGCTGCCTCGCAACCTGAACGGCTCCGACGTGGAGATCGACCTCACCGAGTCGTCGTCGCTCTCCAAGGGCGACGGTTTCACGATCGACCTCGTGCGCCTGCACGAGACCGACGACGAGGACGCCACCGTGGTGGCGCGCTACGCGGCCACCATCCAGCTCCAGCGCCAGGACTTCAACGGCCAGATGCTGACGATCCGCAACGACGACCTGCGCGTCCTCGCCGCGGTGATGGGCCGCAGCATCGACGAGCTCGGCGGCCGGCTCGAGGAGCTCGGCCTCCGCGTCGCGATCTGACCGCCCTTCTGGGCTCGCGTCCGCTCGCCTATCCCGCGTTCCCGCGGGGTTCGGACCACTACGATCTGGATGTCGTGCCGACACCGTCATCGACCCAGGTCAAGATCCTCGTACCGGGCAACCACCTCATGGTGGGCCTGTTGGGTCAGCGCGACGAATTGCTACGCATCGTGCAGGACGCGTTTCCCGTCACCATCCACGTGCGCGGGAACGAGATCACCGTCACCGGCCAGGAGGCCGAGGCCGAGCGCGTCGGCCGCCTCTTCGAGGAGATGGTCACGCTGCTCGAGGCGGGTCACGTGCTCGACCCCGAGGGCGTCGGCCGGAGCATCCAGATGTTGAAGTCCGATCAGCGACCCACCGAGATCCTCACCACCGAGGTGCTGCGCGGTCGCAAGCCCGTGCGCCCAAAGACCGCGGGCCAGAAGCGCTACGTCGACGCCGTGCGCAGCCACACGGTCACCTTCGGGATCGGCCCTGCCGGCACCGGCAAGAGCTACCTCGCGGTGGCGCTCGCGGTGCAGGCGCTGCAGGCCAAGCAGGTGCACCGCATCATTCTCACCCGACCCGCGGTGGAGGCGGGGGAGCGGCTCGGCTTCCTCCCCGGCGACATCCTCGCCAAGGTCGACCCGTACCTGCGCCCGCTGTACGACGCGCTGTACGACATGCTCGAGCCCGAGGTCGTCGCTCGGCTGATGGAGCGCGGCACCATCGAGGTCGCGCCGCTCGCGTTCATGCGCGGGCGCACGCTCAACGACTCGTTCATCATCCTCGACGAGGCGCAGAACACCACGGCCGAGCAGATGAAGATGTTCCTCACGCGACTCGGCTTCGGCTCGAAGATCGTGGTCACCGGCGACGTGACGCAGATCGACCTCCCCGACGGCCGCGGCCGCAGCGGGCTGCTCGCGGTGCGCGACATCCTCGACGGCATCCCCGACCTCGCGTTCGTGCAACTCGACAGCCACGACGTCGTCCGTCACAAGATCGTGCAGGACATCGTGAACGCCTACGAACGCAACGAGGCGCAGAAGTGAGTGTTTTTGCCTCGGATGAGCAGAGCGACGTCGAGGTCGACCTCGAGCGCTGGCTGCGCCTCGCCCGGCTGGTGCTCGCCGACGAGCGCGCGCCCGAAGACGCCGAGGTGTCGTTGATCTTCGTCGACGAGACGGCCATCGCCGATCTCAACATCAAGTTCCTCGGCGGCACCGGCCCCACCGACGTGCTCGCCTTCCCGATCGACGACGATCACATCCCGTCGGGCCGCCAACCCGACTCCGGCGGCCGCGGCCCCGGCGCGCCGACCGATCCCACCGACCCGCCGGTCGTGCTCGGCGACGTGGTGCTGTGCCCCCTGGTCGCGCAGCGCCAGGCGCCCGAGCACGCGGGGACGCTCGACGGCGAGCTCGCGCTGCTCGTGGTGCACGGCGTGCTGCACCTGCTCGAATTACGACCACGCCGAGGAGCAGGAGACGGCCGTGATGCAGGCCCGGGAGCGGGAGCTCCTCGCGAAGTTCCGCGAGCTGGAGGGCTGACTGCGGTGAGCGGCGCCGACTGGGGCCTGCTCGTGGCGGTGTTCGTGCTGTTCGCGGTGTCGGCGGTGCTCGCGCTGTCCGAGACCGCCTTCACCAAGATGAGCCGCATCCGCGCCATCCAGCTGCAGGAGGAAGGGCAACGCGGCGCCGGCAAGCTCGCGCGCATGCTCGAGGAGCCCGCCGGCACGCTGAACGTGGTGCTGCTCGTCGTGCTGGTGAGTCAGTTCACCGCGGCCACGCTCGTCGGTGTGCTCGTCGAGCAGCTGGGCCCGCTGGCCGTGCTCGTCGGCACCGTCGTGGAAGTCGTGCTCTTCTTCGTGGTCGCGGAGGTCGCGCCGAAGACCTACGCGATCCAGCACACCGACCGCGCCGCGTTGCGCGTCACGCCGTTGCTCTGGTTCCTCACCACGTTCTGGCCGATCCGCATGCTCTCGCGCGGCCTCATCGGCTTCGCCAACGTGATCCTCCCGGGCAAGGGCCTCAAGGAAGGCCCCTTCGTCACGGAGGAGGAGATCCGCACGATGGCCGACGTCGCGGCCAGCGAGGACTCGATCGAGCGCGAGGAACGCGCGCTCATCCACTCGATCTTCGAGTTCGGCGACACCGTCGTGCGCGAGGTGATGCAGCCACGACCCGACATGCGCACCGTCGACGCCGGCGACACGATCGAGAGCGCCATCGCCGCCGCGATCGACGGCGGCTTCTCGCGCATCCCCGCGTGCGAGGGCACGAGCGACCACATCCTCGGCCTCGTGTACCTGAAGGACCTCGTGCGCCGCGCGCGCGACGGCGAGGGAGACCAACCCGTGCGCACCGCGGTGCGCCCGGCCACGTTCGTGCCCGAGCAGAAGCGCGTCGCCGAGTTGCTGCGCGAGATGCAGACGCAGCAGTTCCACATGGCGATCGTGATCGACGAGTACGGCGACACCGCGGGCCTCGTCACCCTCGAGGACCTGCTCGAGGAGATCGTCGGCGAGATCGCCGACGAGTACGACGTCGAGGAGCCCACCGTCGAGCACCTGCCCGACGGTTCCCTGCGCGTCGCGGGCCGCACGCCGATCGACGAGGTGAGCGAGGAGCTCGGCACCGAGCTGCCCGACACCGAGTGGGACACCGTCGGCGGCCTCGTGCTCAACCTCCTCGGCCACGTGCCCGACGACGGCGAGACCGTCCGCTTCCTCGAGTTCGAGCTCACCGCCGAGCGGGTGCAGGAACGTCGCATCGGCAGCGTCCTCATCCGGCGGCTCGCCAGCGCCGACTCGGCCGGCCCGGCCGACACCACCGACGACACCACAGTCGCCGATGCCTCTTCCCCATGATCGGCACCCCTTGACCACGCCCGTCTTCCGTTCCGGCTTCGTGTCCCTCGTGGGCCGCCCGAACGTCGGCAAGTCCACGCTGGTGAACCAGCTCGTGGGCACCAAGGTCGCGATCGTCTCCGACCGGCCGCAGACCACCCGCACGCAGATCCGTGGCGTGCGCACCACCACGACGTCGCAGATCGTCCTGCTCGACACGCCCGGGATCCACCGGCCGCGGACCCTGTTGGGCGAGCGCACGAACGCCCGGGCCCGCTCCACGCTCGACGAGGTCGACGTCGTCTGCATGCTCGTGGAGGCCACCGCCCGGATCGGTCCCGGCGACCGCTTCATCGCCGGTCTCCTGGCCGAGGTCGAGACGCCCAAGATCCTCGTGGTGAGCAAGACCGACATCTCCGAGGGCCGCGCAGTGGGCGAGCGCCTCGCCTCGGCCGCGGAGGAGCTCGGCGCGTTCGACGCGTACGTGCCGCTCTCGGGCCTCACCGGGGAGGGCGTCGACGCCCTCGTGGGCGAGCTCGAGCGGCGGCTCCCCGAGGGGCCGGAGTACTACCCGGGCGGCGTGGTCACCGACCAGCCCGAGACGTTCCTCGTGGCCGAGATGGTGCGGGAGAAGCTCTTGCGGATCGCGCGCGACGAGCTGCCGCACTCCATCACGGTGATCGCCGAGGAGGAGGTCGCCGAGGACGACGACGGCAACGAGATCGAAACCAGCCGTGACCGGCCCGACGACATCCTCCGCTTCAACGTGCGCATCCTCGTGGAGCGCGACTCCCAGAAGGGGATCGTCATCGGGAAGGGCGGATCGGTGCTCAAGGCGGCCGGAACGGAGGCCCGGCAGGAGCTCGAGGCGCTGTTCGGTGCCAAGGTCCACCTGGCCACCCAAGTGAAGGTCGAGAAGGACTGGCAACGGCGGTCGCACTCCCTCGATCGGCTCGGCTTCTGAACGCCGACGAGCGATTCGTCCGGTCCGGGACCAACGGCCCCGGGGGCCCCGGAACCGCGGGCGGAGCGGTCGGAACCACATCGACGGAATTTCGGTCAGCAGAAGTTGCTGTTCGCGAACGACACCACGGTAGAGTCACGCCCGTTGGGGATTCGGACGTCGAGGGGCCGGGCAGTGCGAGCAAGCCGCACACCGGCTCATTGGAAGGGGACATGACGCCACGCCGCTCTCGGGGACGACGGCTCCTTCTCGTCGCCGCTGCCTTCCTGACCGTCGCTCTCGGCGGTTGCGCCAAGGCCTCGGGGAATCACAACGGTCAGAACACGCTGGACCCGAAGGGTCCCGCGGCGCAGAAGATCAATAACCTCTTCCTCCCGGTCACCGCGATCGCCGTCTTCGTCGGCATCGCGATCCTCGATCGCGACCGTGTACCTCGCGATCCGATACCGGTATCGCCCCGGGAAGAACGAGAACCCGAAGCAGATCCACGGCAACACGAAGCTCGAGATCGGCTGGACGATCGTGCCTGCGCTGATCCTGGCGGTCATCGCGGTGCCGACCGTGAGCACGATCTTCGACCTCGCCAAGGACCCCGGTCCCTCCGCCCTGCACGTCACGGTCGAGGGCAAGCAGTGGTGGTGGCAGTTCAGCTACCCCGACCAGAAGGTCGTCACCGCCGACGAGCTGGTCATCCCCGCCGGTCGGCCGGTCAAGGTGAACCTCACCGCCTGCGACGGCACGGGTACGGCCAAGACCTGCAACGTCATCCACTCGTTCTGGGTGCCGGAGCTCAACGGCAAGAAGGACGTCGTCCCCGGCCACGACAACTGGACCACGATCGAGGCCGACGAACCGGGTACCTACCTCGGTCAGTGCGCCGAGTACTGCGGGCTCTCCCACGCCAACATGCGCTTCCGCGTGATCGCGAAGTCCAAGGACGACTTCGCCCAGTGGGTGAGCGAGCAGCAGCAGGGCCCGGCCGTTCCGCTCTTCGAGGCCGACGGCACCACGCCTGCGGGTGATGCGCAGAACCTCGTGGCGAACACCTTCGCCTGCACGAACTGCCACGTGCTCGACGACTCGTCGAAGGCGGCCTACGGCCCCAACCTCACGCACCTCGCCTCACGCAGCACCTTCGCCAGCGGTACCTACGAGCTGACCCGGGAGAACCTGATCAAGTGGGTGATGAACGCCCCCTCGATGATCCCGATGGAATCGCAGGGCTGCCGTCTTCCTCCCGGTCAGGAGCCCTGTGTCGGCATGCCCTCGTTCACCGAGAACACGCCGAAGGGCCTCCCGACCATGACCCGCACCCAGGCGGAGCAGATCGCCGATTACCTCCTGGAGCTGAAGTAGTGATCACTCTCGTGCCGTCAGGAGCGAGCCGATGACCACCGTCACCCGCACGCTTCCGAAGACCTCGACGCCCGCGATCCCCCTGCGGCGGCCGAAGGCCACCACCGGCTTCTGGAGCTGGTTCACCACGGTGGACCACAAGAAGATCGGCATCATGTACGGCGCAATCGCGCTGATGTTCTTCGTGGTGGCCGGCATCGAGGCACTGCTCATCCGCATCCAGCTCGCGGGGCCCAACGGCACGGTGCTCACCGCCTCGCAGTACAACACCATGTTCACGATGCACGGCACCACGATGGTGTTCTTCGTGGGCATGCCGATGGCGGTCGTGTTCGGCAACTACTTCGTGCCGCTCCAGATCGGCGCGCGCGACGTCGCGTTCCCCCGCATCAACGCCTTCGGGTTCTGGGTGGTCGCCGCCGGCGGCATCTTCATGTACTCGAGCTTCCTGCTCGGTGGTGCGCCCAACGGTGGGTGGTTCGGCTACACCCCGCTCACCAGCACGCCCATCGCCGGAGGAGCCCTGCCCGGCCACGGGCCCGACTTCTGGGCGGTGGGTCTCGTGCTGCTCGGCATCGGGTCCACCACCTCCGCGATCAACTTCATCGTCACCATCCTGAACATGCGCGCACCCGGCATGACGCTCATGCGCATGCCGGTGTTCACGTGGATGATGCTGGTGGTCGCCTTCCTCACCGTGTTCGCGATCCCGCCGCTCACCGCGGCGCTGATCATGGTGTTCTTCGACCGCAACTTCGACACCTTGTTCTTCGTGGCGGCCAAGGGCGGCGATCCACTCCTGTATCAACACCTGTTCTGGATCTTCGGCCACCCCGAGGTGTACATCCTGATCCTCCCGGGCATGGGCATCGTGTCCGAGGTGCTGCCGGTCTTCTCCCGCAAGCCGCTCTTCGGCTACTCGGTCGTGATCTTCTCGGGCATCGCGATCGGCTTCCTCGGCTGGGGCGTGTGGGCGCACCACATGTTCGCCACCGGTCTCGGCCCGGTCACCATCACCGCGTTCGGTCTCGCGACCATGCTCATCGCCATCCCCACTGGTGTGAAGATCTTCAACTGGCTGGGGACCGTCTACGGCGGCGCGGTGAAACTCACCTCCGCGATGCTCTTCTCACTGGGGTTCGTGGCGATGTTCACCCTCGGCGGCCTCTCGGGTGTCATGCACTCGGTCGTTCCCGCCGACACCCAGCAGACCGACACCTACTTCGTCGTCGCCCACTTCCACTACGTGCTCTTCGGCGGTCTCGTGTTCGCGATCTTCTCGGGCTTCTACTTCTGGTGGCCCAAGATCTTCGGGCACATGCTCGACGAGCGCCTCGGCAAGCTCAACTTCTGGGTGATGCTCGTCGGGTTCAACCTCACGTTCTTCCCGATGCACATCCTCGGGCTCACCGGCATGCCCCGCCGCACCTACCGGTACCCGTCGGGCTACGGCTGGGAGGGGCTGAACCAGATCGTGTCGGTCGGTGCCTTCGTCGTCGCCCTCGCCACGTTGATCTTCGTGGTGAACATCATCTACTCGGCAGTGAAGCGCACGCCTGCCGGTGGTGACCCGTGGGACGGCCGTTCGCTCGAGTGGTCGATCCCCTCGCCGCCGCCGTCGTACAACTTCGCGCAGACCCCGATCGTCGAGGCCCGCGACGACTGGTGGCACCACAAGTACACGGAGGACGCCGAGGGTCGCCTCGTCGCCCTGCCCACCGGTGGCTCCGACGACGACTCGCCGTCCGCGACGATCGCCCGGGCCAACGCGCACGAGACCGAGGCCGACGGCCACGGCATCCACCTGCCCTCGCCGTCGTACTACCCCCTCGTGGTGGCCGCCGGTCTGCCGTTCCTGGGCTACGCCGCGGTGTACCAGGACATCTACTACCTGATCCCCGGCCTCGTCCTCCTGCTCTTCGGCATCTACGCCTGGGGCCTCGAGCCGGGCACCGAGGAGCACTGATGTCGACCGTCGACACCACCAGCGGCACTCCCGGCAGCGACAGCGCCGGCGAGGGCGAGGGCACCGACGTCGCGCGCCTCACGCCGGGCGACGTCGTCCCCGTCGACCACGGCGAGTTGGCGCACGGCGGCCACGACGGCCACACCGGCGTCGCCAACGCGAAGCTGGCGATGTGGCTCTTCCTCTCCTCCGACTGCCTCTTCTTCGGCGCCTTCATCGCCACCTACCTGCTCTACCGCGACCGCGGCGGGCAGACGGGGCCCACGCCGAAGGACGTCTTCAGCATCCCGTTCACCTCGGTCACGTCGTTCATCCTCCTGATGAGCTCGCTGGCCATGGTGCTCGCCCTCGCCGCCATCCAGCGGGGTGACTACCGCCGGTTCCGCATCTGGCTGCTGGCGACCGCACTGTTCGGCGCCGTGTTCATCGGTGGGCAGATCTTCGAGTTCACCGAGTTCACCCGCCAGGGCCTGAACGTCGACACCAACCTGTTCGGCTCGAGCTTCTTCGTGCTCACCGGTCTCCACGGTGCGCACGTGACGGTCGGCATCGTGTGGCTCATGTCCCTCTGGGGCATGTCCATGCAGGGTCGTCTCACCCAGGGCGACGCCGAGCGCGTCGAGGTCGCCGGTCTCTACTGGCACTTCGTCGACATCGTGTGGATCGTGATCTTCACGGTCATCTACCTCCTCCCACAACCCTGAGGCAGTGATGAGCGAGCCGACCGAGACCACCACGGAGACCGCCACGGCGACTGGCACCGAGCAGGGTGCCGGCGTCCTCACGCAGGCTCCCGCCGGCGAGGCGGGCGTCGTCGACCTCCCGCAGGGCGACATCGAGTACCGCCTGCACCACGCGGCACCGAACCTGCTGCCCGGCGAGGTGATCGCCCACCCCGACCCGATCCAGTACGTGATCGTGGCCGTGGTGCTGTCGGTCATCACCGCGATCGAGATCGCCACCTCCTACCTCGAGGGCGACATCCCCGACGGCCTGATCGTCACGCTGCTGCTCGTGATGGGCCTCGTGAAGTTCGTGCTGGTCGCCTCGTGGTTCATGCACCTGCGCACCGACAAGCCGGTGTTCCGGCGCTTCTTCATCCTCGGAGCGTGCGCGGCGGTCGGCTTGTACGCGATCGTCCTCGCAACGCTGCACGGCATCGTCAGCTAGACGACGGAAGGTCGGCGGTGTCCGTCGCGGTAGCGATCCCGAATTGGACGCCGCAGCCCGACGTCTGGATCGTCGTCGGTCTCTTCGCCGCGCTGTACTACATCGCCATCGTTCGGCTGGGCCCGACGCACGCGACGCCCGGCCTGCCCGTGGTCACGCGCTTCCAGGTGACCTGCTGGTCGCTCGGCGTCTTCACCCTGTGGGTGGCGTCCGACTGGCCGATCGACGTGATCGGGGAGCGGCTCAACTTCAGCGTGCACATGGTGCAGCACATCGTGTTCCTGTTGCTGGTGGCGCCGTTCCTGCTCCTCGGCACGCCGGCATGGCTCGCCCGGTGGATGCTGCAGCCGCGAATGCTGTTCCGGAGCGCGCGGGTGCTGGGCCGTTTCTGGCCGGCGCTCGCCTTCTACTCGGTGGCGCTCGCCTTCGTGCACTGGCCCGTGATCATGAACGCGAGTCTGCGCCACGAGCCGATTCACCTCATGGCCCACACCATCATGCTGGTGTCGTCGGTGGTGGTCTGGATGCCGGTGCTCAGCCCGCTTCCCGAGATCCCGCGGCTGGTGCCCATCATCCGGATGGTCTACGTGTTCTCCTGGTCGCTGGTGCCGCTCGTGATCGCGACCGTGCTCATCTTCAGCACGACACCGGTGTACTCGTTCTACGTGGGCCGGCCGCACCTGTTCGGGTTGTCGACGGTCGACGACCAGCGGATCGGTGGGGTGCTCATGCAGCTTCCGGCCGGGCTCCTACTCTGGCTCGTGATCGCCGTAATCTTCTTCAAGTGGGCTGCCGACGAGGAACGGGTCAACGTTCCGAGCCACGGCCTCGAAGCGCTGGACCGTGAGTTGACCGAGATGGGACTCAGGAGATGACCGACACCACCACCGTCGACGACAAGCCGCAGGACGGGCAGCTCCCCGAGTTGCACGAGTCTGCGTCACTGGGTGCCGACGGCGTCCAACCGGCCAACGAACCGCTCAAGGACCGGCTGCTGCTGCCGTTCCTGCTGCCGCTGCTCTCCATGGCCGCGGTCGCGCTGCTGGCGATCAACGTGTCGCGCATCCTGCTCGCCGGTAGCGAGGACTCCGCGCTGGTCATCGGCATCGTGCTGCTGCTCACGATCCTCATCGGCGCCACCGCGATGGCGGCGATGCCGCGTGCCAAGACCTCGTCGCTGGTCGTCACGTGCGGCCTCGGCATCTTCGTGATCGCCATGGCCGGCCTCATCGCGCTCGGCCCGTCGCTCGACGACGGCTCCGGCGGCGCAGCCGCCGGGTACGTGCCGCCCACCGGCCAGCCGCAGGCCACCGTCGACGTCACCGCCGGCCCCGGTCTCACCTTCAACGGCGTCGCCTTCACCGGCAACTACGACGCCACGCCCGGCATCGTCCAGATCAACTACGGCGGCGCCTCCGGCCACACGCTGGCCATCCAGGACCCGAAGTTCAACGGCTTCGAACTCGGCACCGACGCCGGGGCGAAGAAGACCGGCAAGGTCGAACTGACCGCCGGCAAGTACACGATCTACTGCACCGTGCCCGGACACGAAGCCGCCGGCATGAAGGCCACCATCACGGTCGCAGGCTGATGCGGCGGAGGATCGCGGCCCGCTTCGCGACCAGAGCTGGGCTGATCATCGGCATCGTCCTGTGCGGCGCGCTGTTGTTCGCGGCGTGCGGTGGCGGCAGCGGCAGCAGCGAGGGCAGTGGCTACAAGCAGCCGTCCGGCCCGTCGGTGCAGACCCTCGACATCAGTGCGGGAAACTTCTACTTCAAGCCCGACAAGCTCGACGCCAAGGCCGGCGTCACCACCATCAAGCTCACCGACGACGGCGGCATCCACACGCTGGTGTTCGACGGTGCGTTCGACGGCTTCCAGCTCGAGGTCACCGGCGGGGGCGACACCAGCACCGGCAAGGTCGACCTGCAGCCGGGCAAGTACACCTTCTACTGCAACATCACCGGGCACCGCGCCCAGGGGATGGAAGGCACCATCACCGTCAAGTGAGGTGGGAGGCACCATCACCGTCAAGTGACGGTCACGCGATGGTCGCGCCGCGTGGGACGACCACGCGCAGTGCGCCGGGCGCGGGGGTGAGGGTCGCGGGCAGCGGGCCGAGGTGCTCGCCGCTGGCCCAGAGCTCCAGCCCCAGCGCGTCCGCCTCCTCGTCGCCGCGTTCGATCACCACCCGCTCGCCGCGCCACGTGCGCACCTGCGGGTGGTCGACGTGCTCGCCCGAGAACACCTTCGGGAACGTCGTGAGGAACTCGATGCGCGACACGGGACCCACCACGCACACGTCGAGCGCGCCGTCGCGCAGGCTCGCGTCGGGCGTGATGGCCATGCCGCTCGCGTAGGTGCGGGTGTTGCCCACCGCGACCAGCCACGCCTCCACCGCCTCGGCGCGGTCGTCGACGGTGATGCGGAACCGCTGCGGCCGGTACACCGCGAGGGTGCGCAGCGTGGCCGCGACGTAGAGGGGGGTGCCGCTGATCGTGTCGATCGCGTTGGCCCAGCGATTGGCCTCGGCGTCGAAGCCGGTGTTGGCCACGGTGGTGAACCACCGGGTCACGCGGTCGGCGGTGGTGGCGCGTCCGAGGTCGACCCGGGTCACCTCGCCCGCGCCGGTCAGGAGTGCGACCGCGGCGTCGACGTCGTCGCGGGGGATCCCGAGGTGCCGGGCGAAGTCGTTGCCCGACCCGACCGGCACCAGCGCGAGCACGCCGTCGGCCTCCGCCGCGATCCCGGCCAGCGCGCACACCGTGCCGTCACCCCCGCACGCCACGACGCCGCGGCCGCGGGCGAACGCGTCGCGGGCCCGGGCCTCGAGATCGTCGGCGGAGGCGGTGACCACCACCTCCACGTCGAGGCCCCGTCCGTCGCGCACCGCGCCCAGCGCCTCGACGACCCGCGGGAGGCGGGTGCGGGCCCGGCCCCGGCCGGCGGCGGGGTTGCACAGCGCCGTCCAGGCAGGCGGGAAGGGGTCGGGAAGCCCACCGGGAAGGTCGCTCATCGAGCCGGAGCGTAGCGGCGCGATTCGGATAGGTTGCGCGGGTGACCTCGCCTCCGGTCCCTGATGTGGGAGATCTCGACCTGGGCCGCATCCCGCGCCACGTCGCGCTGGTGATGGACGGCAACGGGCGTTGGGCCCAACGCCGCGGCCTCAAGCGCACCGACGGTCACGCCGCGGGGGAGGAAGCGCTCTTCGACACCATCGAGGGCGCCCTCGACGTGGGTCTGCGCTGGATGACCGTCTACGCCTTCTCCACCGAGAACTGGCGGCGGCCGCTCGACGAGGTGCGCTTCCTGATGCACTTCAACGAGAGCATCCTGCTGCGCCGCCGCGAGGAGCTCGACCGCATGGGCGTGCGGGTCCGTTTCATCGGGCGACGCGGCGGCCGAGTGCCCAAGCGGCTCGTCAACCGCATCGAGGAGACCGAGGCGCTCACCGCGAAGAACCGCACGCTCACCCTCACGTTCGCGTTCAACTACGGCGGGCGGGCCGAGCTCACCGACGCGGTGCGGGCAATCGGCGCGGAGGTGAAGGCCGGTCGGCTCAACCCCGACAAGATCGACGAGAAGACGATCGCCAAGCACCTCTACGCACCCGACATGCCCGACCCCGACCTCCTCGTGCGCACCTCGGGGGAGTTCCGGATCTCCAACTACCTGTTGTGGGAGTCGGCGTACTCGGAGTTCGTGTTCACGCCGGTGCTGTGGCCCGACTTCCGCCGGAGCGACCTCTTCGACGCCATCGGCGAGTTCCAGCGGCGCAACCGCCGCTTCGGCGCCATTGACGAGGAGTAGCGGCGACGAGGAGTAGGGGCGCTCGAATCACACGGGTGGCATTAGGCTGACCGGGTGACCTTGTACCGCGATCAGGGCGTCGTGCTGCGCACGATCAAGCTCGGGGAGACCGATCGCATCGTCACGATCCTCTCGCAGGGGCACGGCAAGATCCGCGCCGTTGCCAAGGGGGTGCGCAAGCCCGGCAGCCGCTTCGGCGCCCGGCTCGAGCCCATGACGCACCTGGCCTTCCAGTGCTACCGGGGGCGCAGCGAGCTCGACATCGTCAACCAGGTCGAGACCATCGACGCCAACCGGGCGCTGCGTGAGCACTACGGCTGCCTCACCCACGCGATCTCGATGCTCGAGGCCGCCGACCAGGTCGCGCAGGACCGCCAGCCCAACCCCGCGCTCTACCGCATGCTGGTGCGGGCGTTGCGCACGCTGGCGGCCAACCCCAGCCCGCTCGTGAGCGGGGCCTTCTTCTGGAAGCTGCTCTCGCTCGAGGGCTACCACCCCATGCTCGACGAGTGCGTCCGCTGCGGTGTCACCGAGGAAGACGGTGCCGAGTACGTGGCCTTCGACCTCGACGAGGGCGGTCTCCTCTGCGTCGACTGCGGCCGCTTCGCCGGTAAGCGCATCAGCCCCGAGGCCCTGGTGCAGCTGCGCCGCATCCTCGGTGGGGAGCTGCGGGCCGCCCTGGCCGAGCCCCCCGGGCCGGTCACCGTCGAGACCGAGCGCCTCGCCCTCTCCAGCCTCGAGCACCACCTCGAGCGCAAGCTGAGATCAGCAGCCTTGCTCTGACCCCACCGTTTTGGCGTCACCAGAGGTCGCTATAGCGGCGCGTGGTGACGCCAAAACGGAGAAGTCAAGGGGTCCCCAGTAGGATCGGTCCTTCTTATGGCCAAGAACGACCTGATGGACCGCGTCGTCAACCTCTGCAAGCGTCGCGGGCTCGTCTTCCCCTCCAGTGAGGTCTACGGCGGCTTCCGGTCCACGTGGGACTACGGACCGCTCGGCGTCCTCCTCAAGCGCAACGTCAAGGACGCCTGGTGGCGTTCGATGGTGCAGCTGCGCGACGACGTCGTCGGTCTCGACTCCGCGATCCTCATGGCCCCCAAGGTGTGGGAGGCGAGCGGTCACCTCGCGACGTTCACCGACCCGCTCGTCGACTGCCGCAACTGCAAGGAGCGCTTCCGCGCCGACCAGTTGCCCGAGTCGGGCGCGTGCCCGAACTGCGGCATGAAGGACTCCTTCACCGAGGCGCGCAACTTCAACCTGATGTTCAAGACCTACGTGGGCCCGGTGGAGGACGACGCGTCCGTCGCCTACCTCCGCCCGGAGACTGCGCAGGGCATCTTCGTGAACTTCGCGAACGTGCAGACGACCACGCGCAAGAAGCCGCCGTTCGGCATCGCGCAGGTCGGCAAGTCGTTCCGCAACGAGATCACGCCGGGCAACTTCGTCTTCCGTACGCCGCGAGTTCGAGCAGATGGAGATGGAGTTCTTCGTCCCGCCCGAGGAGAGCGCGCAGTGGTACGAGTACTGGTGCCAGGAGCGCTACCGCTGGTACCAGGACCTCGGCATCACCGAGGAGAAGCTGCGGCTGCGTCCCCACGAGGAGAGCGAGTTGTCGCACTACTCCACGGGCACCTCCGACGTGGAGTTCCTCTACCCCTGGGGTTGGGGTGAGCTCGAGGGCATCGCGAACCGCGGCGACTTCGACCTCTCGCAGCACAGCAAGTTCTCCGGTCAGGACCTCAGCTACTTCGACCAGGAGCACGACCGGCGCTACCTGCCCCACGTGATCGAGCCCGCCGCGGGCGCCGACCGCGCCACCCTCGCGTTCCTCCTCGCCGCGTACGAGGAGGAAGAGGTCGACAACGGCAAGGGCGGCACCGAGAAGCGCACGTTGCTGCGCCTCCACCCGCGCCTCGCGCCGATCAAGGTCGCGGTGCTGCCGCTGTCGAAGAACGAACAGCTCGTGCCCGTGGCCGACGAGGTCGCGTCGGCCCTGCGCGCCGAGCTCATGATCGACGTCGACGTCGCGGGCTCCATCGGCAAGCGCTACCGCCGACAGGACGAAGTGGGCACGCCGCTGTGCGTCACCATCGACTTCGACACGCTCGACGACCGCGCGGTCACCATCCGCGACCGCGACACCATGGCGCAGGAGCGCGTG
The DNA here is from genome assembly GCA_963720785.1 of uncultured Actinomycetes bacterium. Lineage (GTDB taxonomy): Bacteria > Actinomycetota > Acidimicrobiia > IMCC26256 > DASPTH01 > CAVRGQ01. The sequence goes on along the minus strand of CAVRGQ010000009.1, from coordinate 402,732 downwards.
CCGATCGACGGCCTCCTCGCCGAGCTGCAGGGAAGGCTCTCCTAGTTGCATGAGTGACCACTACGAAGAACTCGGGGTCGAGGCCACCGCGTCGAAGGACGACATCCGCGACGCGCACCGCGCCCGGTTGGCGGAGCTCGAGGCCGCGCGTGAACGCAAGGGCGTGACCGAGGCGCAGCTGCAGGCCAACCGCGAAGAGGCCGCTCGCGTGCGCGGCGCGTGGAACGTGCTGTCCGACCCGATGCAGCGCCAGCGCTACGACCAGCAGCTCATGGACGAGCGCGCCGGCGACGGCGTGTCGTCCGACGTCGAGGTGGTCGACGACGACGACGCCTCGGCCGCGCCCCAGCCCACCGGCTGGCGCAAGCTGCTCGGCCCGCCGCCGGCCAAGCCCGCGGCTGCGGGAGCCGCCGCGGCCTCCGGGGCCGCCGGCGCCAAGGGCGAGCGAAGGGCGCGGCGAACCGCAAGCCCCAGCCGCCCGCCAACCCGAACCGGCCCGCGCCCACCGTGGAGCTGCCGGACGGCATGGCGATCGCCGAGACCCGTTCACGCGGCATGGCGCTGCTGTTCGACCTCGCCATCTGCATGATCGTCTACACGGCCGTCATGTTCCTGGTGCCCGGGCTGGTCAAGAGCGGGTACACCGACATCGTCAACCAGTCGCAGAAGATCGCCGACGTCAAGACCGCGCAGCAGGACGTCATCGACGCGCAGAAGTCGCTGAACCAGGCGAAGTCGGCCGCCGACACGAAGAGCGCGCAGAGCGATCTCACCTCGGCGCAGAAGGACCTGAAGTCGGCGGAGAAGGACGCCCGCGACGCGGACGCCACCGACCAGCAGCTGGCCACGAACCTGAGCGGCAAGCAACGGGTCGATGCGCTCGACAAGGAAGCCACGAAGCTGTCCGACTCGGTGAAGACGGCAACGCTGGTGGCCACTGGCACCGTGGTCGTGCTCGTGTTGCTGTACCTCGTGCCCACGACGGCCCTGAAGGGCTGGACGATGGGCATGCGGAACCGGCGGCTCCGGGTGGTCCGGGTCGACGGCTCCCGCTGCGGCTGGTATGCCGCGTTCACGCGATTCGCGGTCCCGGTCCTGATCGCCGTTGCCCTGAGCATCCCGGTGGGCCCCGTGGTGGGCCTCGGCCTCGTGCTGTGGGGCTACCGCGACAGGAACGGCCAGGGAGTCCACGACAAGCTCGCCCGCACGCTGGTCGTCACCGCGTAGGGTTGTTTCCCCCTTTCATTTCGAGGAGTTGCACGCAATGGGTTATGTCTTCGCGTTCGAGCAGGGTTCGAAGGAACAGAAGTACCTGCTGGGCGGCAAGGGCGCCAACCTCGCCGAGATGACCAAGCTCGGGCTGCCGGTACCCCCCGGCTTCACCATCACCACTGATGCGTGCAAGGCCTACATGGCCGCCGGCGACCAGATCCCCGACGGCCTGTTCGACGAGGTCGCGGAGGCGCTCGCCGCGCTCGAGGCCAAGATGGGCAAGCGGCTCGGTGACCCCGACGACCCACTGCTGGTGTCGGTGCGCTCCGGCGCCGCGTTCTCCATGCCGGGCATGATGGACACCGTCCTCAACCTGGGCATGAACGACGTGTCGGTCGGCGGCCTCGCCGCGCAGACGGGGAACCCGCGCTTCGCGTGGGACTCCTACCGCCGCTTCGTCCAGATGTTCGGCAAGATCGTGATGGACATCGACGGCGAGCGCTTCGACCACGCGCTCGAGAACCTGCGCACCGAGTGCGGCGTCGCCACCGACCCCGAGCTCACCGCCGACGACCTCCAGGGTCTCGTCGACCGCTTCAAGGCGATCGTGTTCGCGGAGACGGGCAAGGACTTCCCGCAGGACCCCAAGGAGCAGCTTGCCTACGCGGTCGAGGCCGTCTTCCGTTCGTGGAACGGTGAGCGGGCGAAGATCTACCGCAAGATGGAGAAGATCGCCGACGACCTCGGCACCGCGGTCAACGTGCAGACCATGGTGTTCGGCAACAAGGGCGACGACTCCGGCACCGGCGTGGCGTTCACGCGCGACCCCGCCACCGGCGAGAACACCCCGTACGGCGACTTCCTGCAGAACGCGCAGGGCGAGGACGTCGTCGCCGGCATCCGCACCACCGAGCCGCTCGACGCGATGGGCAACCAGTTCCCCGAGAGTCACGTCGAGCTGCTCGACCTCATGCAGCGGCTCCAGACGCATTACCGCGACATGTGCGACATCGAGTTCACCATCGAGCAGGGTCGCCTCTTCCTGCTGCAGACGCGCGTGGGCAAGCGCACCGCCGCGGCCGCGCTGCGCATGGCCGTCGAGATGGAGCAGGACGGCCTGATCGACAAGCGCGAGGCCGTGCTGCGCGTGCAGCCGGCGCAGCTCGACCAGCTCCTGCACCCGCAGTTCGACCCGAAGGCCACCTACACCGCGGTCACCAAGGGCCTGAACGCGTCGCCGGGCGCCGCGGTCGGCCAGGTGTACTTCACCGCCGACGTCGCGGAGCACCACAAGAACCTCGGCGAGCGCGTGATCCTGGTGCGTCCCGAGACGTCCCCCGACGACCTCCACGGCATGATCGCGGCGGAGGGCATCCTCACGTCGCGCGGCGGCCTCGTGTCGCACGCGGCGGTTGTCGCCCGCGGTATGGGCACGCCGGCGGTGTGTGGCGCGAGCGAGCTCGACATCGACGTCGTGGGTGGCAAGTTCCACGTCGGCGGCGCCACGGTGCTGCAGGGCGAGGTCATCTCGATCAACGGCACCACGGGTGAGGTCGTCATCGGCGAGGTTCCGGTGATCACCCCCGACCCGTCGGGTCCGTTCGACATCATCCTCGCCTGGGCCGACGAGTTCCGCCGCCTGAAGGTGCGCACCAACGCCGACCTCCCGCACGACGCCGAGGTGGCCCGCCGCTTCGGCGCCGAGGGCATCGGCCTCTGCCGCACCGAGCACATGTTCCTCGGCGACCGGCTCCCGCTCGTACAGCGCTTCATCCTCGCCGACACGCCGGTGGAGGAGGAGGAGGCGCTCACCGAGCTCGAGAAGCTCCAGCGCTCCGACTTCGAGGGCATCTTCGAGGCGATGGACGGCCTGCCCGTCACCATCCGCCTCCTCGACCCGCCGCTGCACGAGTTCCTCCCCGACATCGAGGAGCTGCTGGTGCACGAGGCGCGTGGCGACCTCACGCCCGAGGACCGTCGCCTCATGAACGCCGCGCAGCTGTGGCGTGAGGCGAACCCGATGCTCGGCACGCGTGGTTGTCGCCTCGGCATCATCAAGCCGGGGCTCTACAAGATGCAGGCCCGTGCGATCATCGAGGCGGCGATCGCCCGCAAGCAGGCCGGCGGCGACCCCCGCGTCGAGATCATGATCCCGCTGATCGTCACCGCGCCCGAGCTCGCGCTGCTCGAGGGTTGGGTGCGCGAGATCGTGGCCACCACGATGGCGAAGGCGGGCGTCGAGATCGACTACCTCGTCGGCACCATGATCGAGACGCCGCGTGCCGCGCTCGCTGGCGGCCGACATCGCCGACGTGGCCGAGTTCTTCTCCTTCGGCACGAACGACCTCACGCAGATGACGTTCGGGTTCTCCCGCGACGACGTCGAGGGCCGCTTCATGTCGGAGTACCTCGAGCTCAAGCTGCTGAAGGCGAACCCGTTCGAGACCCTCGACCAGGAGGGCGTTGGCCAGCTCGTGCGCATGGGTGTCGAGCAGGGCCGGGTAACCCGGCCGAACATCAAGCTCGGCATCTGCGGTGAGCACGGTGGCGATCCCGCGTCGGTGGAGTTCTGCGACGCGATCGGCCTCGACTACGTGTCGTGCTCGCCGTACCGGGTGCCGATCGCCCGCCTCGCGGCCGCGCACGCCCAGCTCGGCGCCTCGGGTCCCGGCACCACGGCGTAACCACAGCGTCCGGCCACATCGTCCGGCCACATCTCCCGGGAGGTGCGGATGGCCCGGATCGTCGACGAAGCGAAGGACGGCTGGCGCACGGAGATCGCGGCGCGGCCGCTCGACGCCGCCGCGCCGGTCCGGCGTGTGGTGGAGCTCACGGCCGCAGTCGTGTGCGCGGCGGTGTTCTTCGACGTGGTGGTCACGTGGGCGGTACTGCGCGGCTCGGTGGCGTGGGAGCAGAATCCGGTGATCGCGTCGGTGATGCGCGAGATCGGCGTGGCCCCCACGCTCGCGCTCGGCGGCCTGTTGCGGGCGCTGATCGTCGCCGGGCTCACCTTCCTGGCGCTGTGGGCCACGCGCCGGTTCGTGCGCGCCACGGCTGCGGTGGTGCTGGGCGCGGTCGCGCTGTGGTGGACGGCCGTGGTGTTCGCCAACTCGGTGTTCCTGGGCCGTCTCGGCTGAGCCTCCCGCGGTACTCGCGGTCATCGCGACGGTCGCTGTCGCACCCCTGTCGTATCGTCGGGAGCAGATGGACACACAGCGGCGACGTGAATGGGTGGCAACGATGGGCGGGGCACCCGACCCCGGCGGCATCGTGCTGGCCCACAAGAGCGGCCCGCCGCCGCAGGTCACCGCGCACTTCCTCGCCCGCGAGGCGCGGGAGGAGGCCGACGACCGCGAGCTCGCCCCCGGCGCCACCCGCGCCCACGGCGCAGGGAGCCGGCTGGTGGCGGAGGAGCCCGACGACTTCCGCACCTGCTTCGAGCGCGACCGCGACCGCATCCTGCACTGCACCGCGTTCCGTCGGCTCGCGGGCAAGACCCAGGTGTTCGTCTTCCCCGACGACCACCAGCGCACCCGCCTCACCCACGCACTCGAGGTCGCGCAGGTCGCCACCGCGGTGAGTCGTGCCGTGGGGCTCAACGTCGCGCTCACCGAGGCCATCGCGCTCGGTCACGACTGCGGCCACGGCCCCGGGGGCCACGCCAGTGAGGACGCCTTCGACGCCTTCGTGTCCGGCGGGTACCACCACGCGATCTGGGGCGCCGATGTCGTGCTCACCCCGCTCAACCTCTGCGCCGAGACCCTCGACGGCATCCGGCACCACTCGTGGTCGCTGCCCACGCCGATCACGCCGGAGGGCGCGGTGGTGAGCTGGGCCGACCGCTGTGCCTACAGCGCCCACGATCTCGAAGACGCCATCGGCGCCGGCGTGGTCGCGCCCGCCGACCTGCCCGAGCAGGTCCGGGCGGTGCTCGGCACCACGCGCCGCGAGCAGCTCGCGGTCCTGATCCGCGCGTTGATCTCGTGCATCCGCGACACCGGCACCGTGGGCATGGCCACCGAGTACGCGCAGGCCCTGGCCGCGCTGCGGGCGTTCAACTACGAGCGCATCTACAACCGGCCGGCGTCGATCGTGCAGGGCGAGGCGGTGGTGCGCCTGCTCACGGCACTGGTCGAGCACTACGCGGCCCACCCGCGACTCCTGCCGGGGGAAGGGACCGGCACTTCCGACACTGGCGACCCCGTGCACGCCGCGGTCGCCTACGTCGCCGGGATGACCGACCGGTTCGCGTTCGACACCGCGGTCCACCTGCTCGGGTGGCCCGTCGACGAGCTGCCCGAGGGGATCGACTCGCCGGTGATCCGCTCGCGGTTGGGGATGTGAACGCCGCTCCGAGTGCGGGCCCGAGCGCGGGCGCGGCGCGCCGGTCGTCGCCCTAGGCTCCCACCGTGGGCATCGTCGACGAGGACATCGCGAGAGTTCGGGACGCCACCGATCTCGTCGCGCTCGCCGGTGAGCACCTCGCGCTGAAGCGCGTGGGCAACCGCATGATGGGCCTCTGCCCCTTCCACTCCGAGAAGTCGCCGTCGTTCTCGATCAACCCCGACATGGGCATGTTCTTTTGTTTCGGTTGCGGCAAGAGCGGTGACGCGATCACGTTCGTGCGCGAGGTCGAACACCTCGACTTCGCCGACGCGGTCGAGCGGCTCGCCGCGCGCGCGGGCATCACGCTCCGCTACGACAACAACGCGGTCGCCAAGGACCGTTCGAAGAAGGCCCGGCTCAGCGAGGTCGTCGACGCGGCGATCGAGTACTACCACCAGCTCCTGCTGACCGGCTCCGAGGCGAAGAACGCTCGTGGGTATCTGCGGTCGCGCGGCTTCGACGGCGACGCGGTGCGGCGCTTCAAACTCGGCTTCTCGCCCGACGACTGGGACAAGGCGAGCCACCACCTCCAACAGGCGGGCTTCAAGCGCGAAGACATCAAGGAAGCCGGGCTCGCGTTCGTGAACAAGGCGAACAAGCTGCAGGACTTCTTCCGCGGCCGGGTGATGTTCCCGATCTACGACAGTCGCGGGACGCGGCCGGCTTCGGTGCGCGCGCCCTCGGCGACGAGAAGCCGAAGTACAAGAACTCGCCCGAGACGCCGATCTATCAGAAGAGCCGCCTGCTCTACGGGCTCAACTGGGCGAAGGCCGAGATCGTCGCGCGCAACGAGGTGATCATCTGCGAGGGCTACACCGACGTGATGGCGTTCGCGCTCGCGGGTGCCCCGAACACGGTGGCCACGTGCGGGACCGCCCTCGCCGACGAGCACTTCCAGATCCTGAAGAACCTCACGCGCAAGGTGGTGCTCGCCTACGACTCCGACGCTGCGGGCCAGGGCGCGGCGGAGAAGTGGTACACGTGGGAGCAGCGCTTCGAGATCCAGCTCGCGGTCGCGGCGCTGCCCGCGGGGCGCGACCCCGCCGACGTGTGGCGCGACGATCCCGAAGCGCTCGTCTCCGCGGTGAAGGAAGCCGCACCCTTCCTGCAGTTCCGGCTCGACCGTCTCCTCTCCGCCGCCGACCTCACGTCGTTGGAGGGCCGGGCCCGCGGGTGACGAAGGCGTGCTGCTCGTGGCCGAGCACCCGAGCGACTTCGTGCGCGACCAGTACGTCATGAAGCTCGCGGGCACCCTCGACATCGACGCCGATCGCATGCGCGACGCGGTGGAACGTGCCCGGCGCGGTGAGCGCGCCGGCGGACCACCCAAGGTGAGCCGGCGTCCGCAACCGCGCGACGAACCGCCGGGTGGCGACGGGCCTTCGCATCGTGGTGACACGCGCCCACCCGTTCGGGTGGATCGCCGCGAGCTCGACGTGTTGCTGTACGCGGTCCACGATCCCGAGCTCGTGGCCGACTGGCTCGACGGCAACCTCTTCGGTGACCCGGTGGCACGGGCCGCGTTCGAGTTGATCGCCGACGCGAGCGACATCCACGAGGCGCTCGAGCAGGCCGACGGCCCGGCGCGTGAGCTGCTGCAGCGCCTGGCGGTCGAGGAACCGGTGGGTGGCGACGGAACCCGAAACGGTGCGCGCGCACCTCATGGCGAACATGATCGGTCCCGCGGCGCAACGTGTGCTCGCGAAGATGCTCCGTGCCGGCGACGCGCGCTGCGACGTCGGTGAAGGTGCTGCTCGACGCGCTCGCGCACGTGCGCGAGTCGGGCGACTGGCCGGCCGTCGAAACCAATGCTGCGCAGTTGCTACCCTGGATTGCCGAGGGTGCTCGTCAGTGACAACTGCACGGAGAGAGGGACCGTGACCAACTCGGACGCCGCGGCGGCAGACGACGATCAACTGGTCGAAGTCGTCGTCGACGCGTCTGGCGCGGTGATCGTGCCCGACTCCGCCGAGGTGGTCGACGAGCTCTACGAGCGCGTGAAGGACCGCGGGTACGTCACCACCGGCGAGATCTTCGCCGCGCTGCCGAAGCTCGAGCCCGAGACGCAGGAACTCGCGGACATCTACGCCGGCTTCAACGCGCGCGGCGTGCAGGTCATCGACGAGATCGAGGAGGAGCTGCGCGCGGAGGACGCCAACCTCCACCGGGGCGACCGCGACGAACCGGCTCCCGCACCGCGCCCCGCAGCGCAGCACGGCGTCCACGAGCGCAGCCCGCCCCGGCTCGGCCACCGAACCCGTGCGCCACACGCGTGCCCGCGGCCGGAGCGCAGCGAGGGCGGCAGCTTCGACCCGGTGCGCATGTACCTCAAGGAGATCGGCAAGGTCCCGCTGCTCACCGGGCCGCAGGAGGTCACGCTCGCCAAGCGCATCGAGGCCGGCGTGCTCGCAGCCGAGCGCCTCGAGGCCGACACCGGTCTCTCCGACGAACAGCGGGAGGGCGAGCTCGCGGTCGTCGCCGACGGCGAGCTCGCGAAGCGTCAGCTCACCGAAGCCAACCTCCGCCTCGTCGTGTCGATCGCCAAGCGCTACGTCGGGCGGGGTATGGCGCTGCTCGATCTCGTGCAGGAGGGCAATCTCGGCCTGATCCGTGCGGTCGAGAAGTTCGACTACACGAAGGGCTTCAAGTTCTCCACCTACGCGACGTGGTGGATCCGCCAGGCCATCACCCGCGCCATCGCCGACCAGGCCCGCACCATCCGCATCCCGGTGCACATGGTCGAGACGATGAACAAGGTGCTGCGGGTGAAGCGCCAGATGCTCCAGGAGCTCGGTCGCGAACCCACCGTCGAGGAGGTCGCCGCGAAGGTCGAGCTCACGCCCGACCGTGTGCGCGACATCGAGCGCATCTCCCTCGAACCGGTGTCGCTCGAGACCCCGGTGGGCGAGGAGGACGACAGCTCGCTCGGCGACTTCGTCGAGGACCCGAGCGCGATCGCGCCGGCCACCGCCGCCGAGCGCGCCCGGCTCGTCGCCGACATCGAAGAGGCGCTCACCGAGCTCAACGAGCGCGAGCGCGAGGTCGTCCGGCTGCGCTTCGGACTCGACGACGGCCAGGTGCGCACGCTCGAAGAGGTCGGCAAGCAGTTCGGCGTCGACGCGGGAGCGCATCCGTCAGATCGAGTCGAAGACCCTGGCGAAGCTGCGCCACCCCACCCGTTCGCAGCGCCTGCGCGACTACCTCGACCAGGGCTGAGCGGCCCCGGAGTCGATGGATCCCCTCCGAACCGGGCTATGGTGCCCGGATCGGCAACCGGAGGGCAGACCGTTGCGTCGTTTCCTGATCATCCTTTTCGCGGCACTGACGGTCGGCGCCACCGGCGCCGTCGTCCTGGCACCCGCGGCGTCGGCCTCCGTCTACAACGGTACGGTCGAGTTCACCTGCACCACGTTCACGGCGGCCGGTACCGGGTCCCACGTGCTCGACCGGGACAACACGGGTGCCGGCCAGGAGCAGCTGCGCATCGACGTCACCGATGGCTTGGGCAATCTCCTGTACACGATCACGTTCCAGAACACCCTGGGCACATACGCCGCCGGGATGATCGCCACCACGAACTACGCGACTGCACCCCAGGCCAACCCGATCCGCTTCACGCTCACCAGCCTCGCGGGCAACGGGCTCCCGGAACAGGTCGATGTCGACGTGACGGGCGACTGTGAGTCAGTGCCCACCGCGAACTGCGACGTCCCGGACCAGGTGGCCGGCACGTCCGCGGCAACCGTGCAGGCCTCTGCTGGTGCGCTGTGCGGCACGCTCGCGGTCACCAAGGTGGTCGAGGGCGCCGCGGATCCCGGAACCACGTTCCCCGTGAACGTCGTGTGCGCCGCACCGCTGCCGATGGAACCGGATCCCGCTCCGGCCGCCTTGCCGATCGGCAACGAGGCGCCGTTCGAGACGACGTTGACCTTCGGCGAGACCGGCGGCACCCAGACCCTCGCCATCACCGACGGCGCGACGTGCACGGTCACCGAGCCAGTGGTGCCGCCCGGCTGCTCGTTGGTCGGCATCACGCCGTCCGTGCCGGTGGACATCGTTCTCGACGAGACCACCACTGTCGCCGTGGTCAACACCTGCCAGCTGACGGTGTCGCCGCTCGTGGTGCAGCCCCGCTTCACCGGCTGAGCCACACGTCGCGGCCGCATCGGGCCGTAAGATCCGCGGCCGCGGGGCCGTAGCTCAGTGGTCAGAGCAGGGGACTCATAATCCTTCGGTCGCAGGTTCGATCCCTGCCGGCCCCACACGCATCCTCGATCTCCTCACTCGTCGAACGCGGTGCCCGGCGGGTACGGCAGCACCGCGCTGCCGTCCTTGCGCAGCGTGGTGGTGATGCGGTGCGCGATCAGCCAGCGCCCGTCGACGCGCCGGTAGCGCACGTCGTAGTAACCCGACATGTCGACGGTCGCACCGTCCTCGCCGTGCCACGTGCCGAGGAACTGGAGGTGCACACGCGCCCGGGCGTCGTCGCCGTCGATCGTGAGCTGCGGCAGGTGCATGAGGTGCAGCCCGTCGTACGGCGCATTCGTGCAGTAGTCGGCGAGCTGCGCGTGCCCCTGCGGCGCGCCCGGCTCGCCGGGTGTGCGGCCGCGGGCCTGGTAGATGCCGTCCTCCGTGAAGAGAGCGGACCAGGCGTCGCCGTCGCGGCTGTCGAACGTCCGGGCGTACGTCGCTTCGAGCTCGAGCAGCGCGAGGCGGTCCTCGACAGCGGTCAGTCGGGCGGCGTCCATGGTGCTCCTCCGGGCAGGTGGCGATGCGTCCGAGCATCGTGGCCGCGGCGCGGGGAGTCGCAACCTCGCCCAGATCGGGGATTCACGGCAGATTGGTCGCGATCGCTCGTGACACGGGCCGGTCCGCGCCGATGTACCTCCTGAGCGCAAGCTCATGCCGGAACCAGGGGCCTGGCACACACGGAGGGAAGTCACACATGATCCGCACGAAGGTTGCAGCCGTGGCGTTCGGCGCCGCGCTCGGGATGGGTGCGTTCGCCGCGGCGGCCGTGCCCGCCTCGGCCGACTCGAGCTCCACCGAGGTGGAGCAGGCCGTTCCGGGTGGAGGCGCCACCACCATCACGCTCCCCGGCATCGGGGACATCACCGTCACCATCGACGCCACCACTGGCGCGATCAGCGACGTCAACGTCGTCACCGCCGACGGGGTCACGGCCGACACGCCGGTCACCCTGCCGAACGGCGACGTGCAGATCCCGGTAACGCTCGCCGACGGCACCCAGCAGACGGTGCAGGTGTCGGGCGAGGTCGAGGACGGAGTGCCCACGGTGGAGACCGAGATCGAGCACCCCGAGGGCGAGGACGAGGGTGACGGCGGGCACGAGAACGAGAGCGACGACGACGGTGAGCACGTGACGGTGCCGTCAGGCCCCGCGACCCCTACCCCCGGCGAGCACAGCGGGGAGCACGAGGAAGACTGAGCGAGTTGCCGGCCCGACAGGGTCGTGCGTTGTACGAGCGTCGCCGGCGGCTCCGAGCCGCCGGCGACGTCGCGTCCCGGGCGGGCTCGGGCGGGCTCGGGCGGTAGCGTCGCGGCGGGTGACGCACCCGTCGCCACGCACAGGGGGATCCGGGATGGCTACGCAGCAGTGGGACCGCGTCGTCGACGTGGTCGTGGTGGGTTCCGGCGGCGCCGCACTGGTGGCCGCGACGCTCGCCCACGACCAGGGCGCCGAGACGCTCGTGGTCGAGAAGGCCGCGATGATCGGCGGCACGACCGCGGTGTCGGGCGGCGCGATGTGGTTGCCCGGCAACCACAAGATGGCCGAGGCCGGCATCGACGATTCGCGCGAAGCCGCGCTCGCGTACATCCGCCGGGTCACGAAGGGCAAGGAGCTCGACCCCGAGCTGATCGAGGCGTTCCTCGACACCGCGCCCGAGATGCTGCGCTACCTCGAAGACCACACCCCGGTGCGCACGCACATCACTCCGCTGCCCGACTACTACTGGCCGTGGGGATTCGAAGGGGCCAAGACCGTGCCCGCGCGGGCAGTGGAGGCCAACCCCTACCCGGTGGGGAGCGAACTGCCGGAGTGGAAGGACCGCATCGTCAGCCGCGGCACGCTCATGTCGTTGGGTGCGGCCACCACCCTCACCGAGGACCTGCTGCCGCAGTCACCCGACCTGCAGGAGGAGCTCGCTCGCCGCGAGCGCGAGGACGTCCGCCCCAAGGGCGCGGCGTTGATCGCGATGTTGTTCAAGGGTCTGCTCGAGCGCGGTGTCGACGTGTGCCTGTCCACGCCGGCGCGGCGGCTCGTCACCGACGACGCCGGCGACGTGATCGGCGTGGTCGTGGAGCACGACGGTGCCACCGAGGCGATCGGTACCCGCAAGGGTGTCGTGCTCGCGTGTGGAGGGTTCGAGTGGAACCCCGAACTCGTGCGCACGCACATCGGCTACGACGTGTTCCCGCTCAGCCCCGGCGACAACACGGGCGACGGGCTCGTCATGGCCACGGAGGTCGGCGCCGCGCTGGGCAACCTCAACTCGTACTGGGGCACGCCGGTGATGTTCGACCCCGGCATCGAGCGCGACGGCGCGCTGGTGCCGCAGTTCGAGTGGGGGCGCGGCGCGCCCGCGTCGATCGTGGTCAACCGCGCGGGCAGACGCTTCGCCAACGAGGCACTGCCGTACAACGACTTCCCGAAGGCGTTCGGGGTGTACGACCCCGACGCGGTGGAGTTCCCCAACGCGGGGCCCGGCTTCCTCGTGTTCGACGAGACGGTGCGCCGCAGCCAGCGCATCCTGTCGATGATGCCCGACGGCCCGACGCCCGAGTGGGTGGCCCGCGCCGACACGATCGAGGAGCTCGCGGCCGCGGTCGGCATCGACGCCGACGCGTTGGCCGCCACCGTGGCGCGCTGGAACGAGCACGCGGCCGAGGGTGTCGACCCCGACTTCGACCGTCACCGGTTCGGGCTGATGAGCCCGGGTGCGGTGAAGCCGATCGAACAGGGGCCGTTCTACGCGGTGCCGATCCACCCCGGCACCCTCGGCACCAACGGCGGTCCCCGGATCACCGTCGACGGCCAGGTGCGCCGGCGCGGGGGCGGGGTCGTCGGCGGGTTGTACGCGGCGGGCAACACCGCGGCGAACGCGTTCGGCTGGGCCTACCCGAGTGGTGGCGGCACGATCGGCAACGGCACCGTGTTCGGGTACCGGGCCGGGCGCCATGCGGGCGCGTCACCGGCCCGCAGCGTGTGACCGCGACGTCTGCGCCGGCGCGTCACGCAGTACCGTGCGGCCTCCCGACACGGGAGGTCGACGTGCGAGGCATCCGGATCCCCAAGCGAATCGCCGGCGCGGTGGTGGTGGCCGCCGCGCTGCTGCTCGCGGCCGCGCCCGCTGGTGCCGCGACGGGTCCGGTCGTGCCGATCGCCAAGGGCGCCGCGTGCCTGCCCGGCACGTGGAGCCTGAACCTGCCGAACTCGCCGGCCGGCCTGCAGGGCAACAGCACCACGAGCACCGGGTCGGTGACGCTGCAGTTGGGACCCGGCCGCCAGTGGCTGCAGACCTACGCGTCGACGATCTCGACCGGACAGCCGGGGCCGAACGGCACCTACCTCCAGACGCAGCAGGACACGACGGGCACCGTCACCGCCCGCTGGACGGCCACGGCCCGCAAGCTCACGCTCACCAAGGTGCGCAACGACACCACCTCGGTGTCGAGGGTCGCGATCGACGACCGGGTGAGCGAGCCGTCCACCGAGCAGCCGGCGCCCGAGACCCTCAAGGCGAAGCGCCAGACCGTGGTCTACCGTTGTTCGGGCGACACGCTGCGCCTGCAGAGCACGGGCGGCCTGACCCAGGGGTACACGCGCACGGGGTAGCCGACACCCCGGCCGACACGATTCGACACGATCCGACAGGAGTGGTCTCGATGGGCAGGATCCGCACCGCCACCTGGCTGTTCGCAGTCGTCGCCATGATCGCGCCCGTGGCTTTCACTGGCGTGGCGAAGGCGGGCGTTCCTGCCCGACGGCGTACGGGCGGGTCGTGCCTCGTGGGCAGCTGGAAACTCGATCTCGATCGGCTGGTGGACGAAGCGTCGGTGACGCGGAAGCTCACGCCGAGCGGCCGGGTCGAGCTCAAGTTCCGGCGCGGCGAGTTCTCCCAGGCCTACTTCGACACGCTCACCGGCGAGACCACCGGCCCGACCGGCACGGTGAAGGTCACGCAGGAGTACGGCGGTTCCGTGGCCGGCACCTATCGCACCACGGGGAGCGCACAGCTCGACCTCGCCGACATCGTCAACACCACGTCGATGAAGATGACCGTGTCGGTGAGGGGCATCGCGGGCGAACCCAACCTGCAGAGCCCGGCGCCCGGGACCATCACCAATGCGGTCACGCTCGCGTTCACCTGTCGCGGCAACGCGCTGCAGATCACCGTCGGCGGCCCGGTCGCGCAGCACTACACGCGCACCCACTGACCTCGAGGACGGCTCGATGAGCGCCGTTCTCACGCAACGCTCACCAGCGTCTCACGCCGCGTGGCGCATCCTGTGGTGTGCTCCTCCTCGACCGTCGCCCGACGCGTGCACCCGACCGGACGCGTCCCGCCGCCAATCGGCGCGACGTCTGGCTGATCGCGCTCGTCGTGCTCGGTGCAATCGCGCGCCTGTGGGACCTCGGCGGCACTCGACTCGGCTATGACGAAGCGTTCACCGCGATGGCGGGGCGCATGCCGCTCGGATCGATGTTCGCCTACCTGCGCACGAACGACTCCCACCCGCCGCTCGACTACCTGTTCCACCTGCCGCTCGCGCGGCTCGGTGCGAACGATCTCGTGTACCGACTCCCGTCGGTGGTGTGCTCCATTGGCGCCCTCGCGCTGTTCGTGTGGTGGATGCGCACGCGGGGACGCGCAGGGGTGATCGCCACCGCCGTGCTCGCGCTGAGCGCGTTCGCGGTGTTCCACGGTCGGACCGCGCGCGGGTACGCAGAGCTGGAGTTGCTCGGCGTCGCGGTCGTCGTGCTCGCCGACACGTGGATGCGCCGGCCGCGTCGCTGGCACGCGTGGGCACTCGGCGCGCTGGTGCTGGCGGGGTTGCTCACGCACGTGTCGATGTTCCTGCTCGGGGCCGGCCTGATCGTGCTCGCCGGGACGCGACGCGACCGCGACGCGTGGCGCTGGCGGCTCGCGATCGTCGCGGGCGGCGCGGGGTGGGCGGCACTGTGGGGCAGCTCGTTCCTCGTGCAGAGCCGCGGCGGCCACTCCGACTGGATCCCGCGCACGACGTTCTCCGGCGTCGTCGACACGGTTGCGAGCCTCACCACGAACACGACGTGGTTGGCGTTGCCACTGGTGGCAGGGATCGTGGCGGGTGGTGTGCTGCTCGTGCGGCGCGACTCGCGCGACGCACGGATCTGGTGGTCGCTCTTCGGGGTGACGGTCGCGCTCGCGGCGGTCACGGGTCTCGCGCTGCCGGTGCTGCTCGACCGCACGCTCACCCTCGTGGTGTGGGGACCCGCGCTCGTGCTGGGCGTCCTGGTCGACGTCGTGTGGTCGCGGTCGCGCGTCTTCGGTGTCGTGGCGGTCCTCGTGCTCGCGACGCTGATCGTGCCCCCGACGATCGGGGTGCTCACCGATCACGCGGGGGCCACGACCGGACTCGACCATCTCGCCGCCGTGGCGCGCCCGGGTGACGTGGCCGCGGTGCGCTCGGTCGGCAAGCTGCCCGAGATCGAGTGGACGCTCGGGGTGCGCAGCGCCCGCGACTGGCGCGTGGTCGCGGTGCCGGGGTTGGCGAGGGTCGGAGGCGTGCTGGTGGGCGACACCGCTCCGACCGGTCGCGTGTGGGTGCTCGACTGGAGCAGCCGGCTCCGCGTCGCCCGCGGCTACGTGCGCTGCGCGCCGGACTGGCGCTTCGGTCGCAGCCGCGTCGTCTGCCTGCAGCGCGACGTGACCCACCCCGTGACCGTCACACCCCTCTCGTAGGTTCGTCGTGTGGGATACGGCGGCAAGGTCGAGGAGCAGGCGAAGGCGCGTGAACTTCGCGCGGAGGGGCTCACGCTGTTCGACATCGCGACCGCGCTCGGGGTGAGCAAGTCCTCGGTGTCGGTGTGGGTGCGCGACGTCGAGTTCACCCCGTCGCCACGCCGCACCGGCGCGCACCGTCGTCCCCACCCCGCGGACGAGGCCAAGCTCCGTCAGATCGACGAGCTGAACGCCGACGGCATCGCCCGCATCGGGGTCCTCGGCGACGAAGCCTTCCTCGCGGCCGGGGTCGCCCTCTACGCAGGTGAAGGCGCGAAACGAGATCGTGAGGTCAAGTTCGCCAACACCGACCCCGGGATGGTGCGGTTCTTCTGCGCCTGGTTGCGACGGTTCTTCGTGATCGACGAAGGTCGACTGCGGGTCCGGGTGTACCTGCACCAGGGCCTCGATCTCGACGCCGCCCACGCGTTCTGGTCTGAAGTCACGGGCATCCCGGTCGCGGAATTCCGAGCTCCCTACCGTGCTGCGGCAGATCCGACCATCCGATCGAACCGACACGTCCACGGGTGTGTCTACGTGCTCTACAGCTGCTCGGCGACCCACCGCCGGATCATGGGGCTCGTGCGGGCGCTGCTAAGTTGTGGGGCCATTCCGGGGTAGCTCAGCTGGCAGAGCGCTTGACTGTTAATCAGGATGTCGTGGGTTCGAGCCCCACCCCCGGAGCACGGAGGCCCGCCGTACGGCGGGCCTCGTCGCGTCCCGGTCCGGGCGCGTGGCCCTGGACCCGACGAGGCCCGCCGACTAGCAGCCGACGCGGCTGCGGGTCTTGAATGGGGTGATGGCCCGCCTCTCCGAAGACCAGGTCACCGCCCGCCTCGCCGAGCTCCCCGAGTGGGAGCGTCAGGGCGACGAGATCGTCCGCAGCTACCAGGCGCCGAGCTTCCTCGAGGGAATCGCGTTCGTGCGTCGGCTCGCCGAGCTCGCCGAGGCCGCGAACCACCACCCCGACATCGACATCCGGTGGCGGACGGTGCGCATCGCGCTCACGACCCACGACGACGGCGGGCTCAGCGCCAAGGACTTCGCGCTCGCCGCGCAGATCGACGACACCTTCACGGTCGGCTGAGGAACGCACGGTCATGGTCACCGCGATCGTCGGCATCCTCGTGCTGGTCGTGCTCTTCTCGGTGATCGTCGCCATCGCCAAGGACCCCGGTCCGCAACCGGAGGACGTCGCGGTCGCGTACCAGGTCGCGTGGGACAAGCTCGACTTCGAGTCGCTGTACACGCTCGCCGGCCGTGAGTTGCGAGACGGGCTCGACCGTCCGCAGTTCGTCGCCGCGAAGAAGGCGGCGTACGCGCAGCAGCACGCGATGACCGGGCTCGCGGAGCGCGTCGGGGTCGACGACAGCGCGACTGCGGGCGACGCGGCGATCGTTGCCACCCGGGTGGAGCTCCACGACGGCGGCGTGGTGCTCAACCGCGTCGACCTCGCGGCGGCGCAGCGGTCGCTGGGAGGTCGTGGGCTACCGCCTGGCGCCGACCACCGACGCCGGCGGGCCCCCGGCCGGGAGCTGACTCCCCGCACCCGGATCGACGTTCCAGGAATTGAAGAGGCCGGCACCCGCGGTGCGGATGCCGGCCTCTCCTTCACCGGCGACGGTGCGTCTCCCACCGTCGCCTTTCCACGGTCGCCAGGGGCGGCCGGTCAACCGTGGAACGTCACCGCTAGCCGTGGAAGGTGATCTCCTGGGTCAGGGCGCCGCCCTCGACCTCGACGCGGATGCGCCACTCCTTGCCCTGGGCGTCGAAGAAGCGCACCTCGACCCGGTCGGCGTCGTCGTCGTGGACCTGCGAGGTGAAGCCGTCGGCGGGCGACACGCGGTTCAGCGTGAGGGCGCCGTCGGCGAAGGTGACGCTGATCGACCCGCCCGCGGAGCTGAAGGTCTGCGGGGTGGGCGCCGCGGGCGGCGGCGTGGAGTCGTCGGGCACGGTGGGGGTGGTCGGCGCCGGCGGCGTGCTGTCCTCGGGCGTGGTCGGCGTCGTGGCCTCGGGGGTGGTGGGCGTCGTCGGCGTGGTGGCGTCGTCGTCGGGCTTCACCGTGGTGACGCCGTGCTCGACCTCGACCTCGGTGCCGAGGCGTCGACGTGGCCGTGTCGTCGGCACCGGCCGCCGCCGACACGGTCGGGCGCTCACCGCCACCGGTCACCGCGCTGGCCGCGGCATAGAGGGCGGGCACCATCGCCACACCGGCGACGACGGCGAGCACGCGCTTGCCGCGGCCGCGGGAGGCCCTGGCCGCCGGTGCGACGGCGACGGGCTCGGCGGAAATGGTGGTCTCGACCGCGGCGGGCTCGGCGGGAGTGGCGGGCTCGGCGGGAGTGGCGGGCTCGAGGGGATCGGTCATCGGGTGCTCGGTGGTCATGGGTGCGTCCTCCGTGGGAATCGCCGTGGGGCGGGCCGTGGGTGCGGGCCGGGTACGGAGGAGGCACGGCTGGGCCGCACCGATGGTTTGGCGAATCCCGAGAGAAATCGCTCAGTCGATCGTCGGGACCATCGCGCTGTCGACCAGGTCGACCCGGATGCGCGAGATCCGCTGGTGGTCGGCGTCGAAGAACTCGACCTCCACGCGAGACGCCTCGTTCTTGTTGACCTGCGCAGTCGCGCCCGCGGCCGGTGACGTGCCCGTCAGTGACAGCGCGCCGTTCGCCAGCGACACGGTGATCGAACCGCCCGACGACGAGAACGTCTGGGACTGCGGCGCGGGCACCGTGGTTGCGGTCTCGCCGCCGCTGCCCGACGAACCCGAGCTGCCGCCGTTCGACGAACTGCCGTCATCCGCGGTGCCGGTGTCGTTGCGGGCGCCACCGCCGTTCGTGCCCTCTTGCCTGATCTCGTTCGGATCCGGAGCGGGTGACGGCGCGAGCGTGATCTCGGTCGGGACGGTCACGCTCGGTCGCGGTGTCGAGCGGTTCGCGGGCGGCGTGTTCACGTTCGGGTTCGAGGTGCCACCGGTGAGCGCGAAGCCGGCCACGGCGATCAGGGCGACGAAGCCGGCGGCCGCGCCACCGATCACGGCGCGGTGGCGCGTGCGGGCGCGGCGCAACTGCGGCCGCAGCGTGTCGAGGACGGCGTCGGGGTCCGACGGGGTGCGCGGCGTCGCGGCATCGAAGCGGCGGCGCAGCTCGTCGTCGAGCGGATCGGAGAATTCGTCGTTCATGTCACTCAGCCCCTGCCGCCCGTGTCTCGTTGTCCACCAGCTCGCGCAGTGACGCCCGCCCGGCGTGCAGGTGGTACTTGACCGCTCCCTCGGAGAGCTTCATCGACGTCGCGATCTCGCGCACCGACAACTGCTCGACGTAGTAGAGCGACACCGCGATCCGCTGCTGCTGGGGCAGTGCGGCCACCGCGATGGCCAGGCCCTCGTCGGCGAGCTCGGGCGCCGGCTCCACCATGGTGGCGTCGCCCTGGAGCCGTTCGCGCACCGTCTCGCCGCGCGCCTCGTGCCGGAAGTGGTCGCGGAGACGGTTGAGCGCCACGTGACGGATCCAGCCCGCGGGGTGGTCGTACCGGGAGATTCGCCGCCAGCGGACATAGGCGCGCGTGAACGCGTCCTGCACCGCATCGGCAGCTGCCTCTCGATCGCCACAGGCGACTGCGAGTGAACGGACCATCGGCCAGTAGTGCTCTCTGAACGTCTCGTCGAAGTCGGCCGACCCGTGAGGGCCGCCGTCGTCATTCTTCATGTGCAGAGAGAACACGCCGCTGCCTGCTTCGAGGTTTGGTCGGATCCGCGCCGATTCCCGGCCGTATCCAAGCCGGCGCATCCAACCGGGCCGCCGGCAGTGACAATACGGTCGGGGGGTGACGACGGATTGGATCGCCGGGATCCTGCTCACCGGAGGGCGCAGCCGGCGCCTCGGCACCGACAAGGCCCGTCTGGTGGCCGACCCGGCGACGGGGGAGACGCTGGCGGCCCGGAGCGCCCTCCGGCTCCGTGCCGTCTGCAACGGGCCCCTGCTCGAGGTGGGCGACGGCGTCAGCGGTCTGCCCTCGGTGCGTGAGCGGCCGCCCGGTGCCGGCCCCCTCGCCGCCCTGGCCGCGGCCGGAGTGGAGCTGCGGGCCCGGGGCCACCACGGCCCGGCGCTGCTCCTCGCCGTCGACATGCCCGACGTCGACGAGGCGCTGCTCCGCTTCCTCGCTGAGTGGCCGGGGGAGCCCACGGTCGTCCCCCTCGCCGGCGGGCGGCTGCAACCCGTGTGCGCCCGCTACGGCGCCGACGCCATGCTCGCGGCCGGGTCGCTGGTGGTCGCCGGCCTGCGCCCCTTCCGGCACCTGCTCGACGTCGTGGAGCACGACGTCGTCGACGAGGCCGTGTGGGGCCCGGTGGCGACGGGGGATCCGTTCGCCGACGTCGACACCCCGGAGGACGCCGCCCGCCACGGCATCGCCCTGCCCGAACCACCGCGCGGCCGGCCCCGCCGGCTCGACGACCTGCCCTGACGACCTGCCCTGACGACCTCCCCGAGAGGGCCGGCGGCCGTTAGCGTGGCAGCGTGCACAGCAACGCGCCCCGCCGGTCCGTCACCTCGGTGCGGGTGCGCGCGCTGCAGGGCGACCGGGTGCTCGAACGGCCCGACAAGCTCGTCACCGAGGAGCCCATGGAGATCCGGGTGCACGGCCCGGGCCAGGAGCCGCAGGCCCTCGCGGTCACCATGCGCACGCCCGGCAACGACTTCGAGCTCGCGGTCGGGTTCTGCGTCACCGAGGGCATCCTGCGCAGCCCCGACGACCTCGCCTCGGTGGCCTACTGCCTCGCCGGCGAGGGGGAGCAGGAGTACAACGTCGTCACCGTGAAGTTGCGTCGCCCGGTCGACCTCACCGGGCACGAGCGCGCGTTCGCGGCCACCGCGTCGTGCGGCCTCTGCGGCAAGGCCACCCTCGAACAGGTGGAGCAGCACTGTGCGCCGGTTGGCGACGGACCCGTCGTCGCCCGGTCGGTGCTCGTGGGGCTGCCCGCGGTCGTGCGGGAGGCGCAGCCTCTGTTCGAGGCCACCGGCGGGCTGCACGCCGCGGCCCGTTGCACGCCCGACGGCGAGCTGCTCGCGCTGCGCGAGGACGTCGGCCGCCACAACGCCCTCGACAAGGTCATCGGCCACGCGCTGCTCGAGCGACAGCTGCCCCTGGCAGGTGAGGTGCTGATCCTGTCGGGGCGGGTGAGCTTCGAGATGGTGCAGAAGGCGGCCGTCGCCGGGTTCCCGGTGATCGGTGCGGTGTCGGCGCCGTCGAGCCTCGCGGTGGAGGCGGCCGAGCGCTTCGGGCAGACCCTGGTGGGGTTCCTGCGCGACGACTCTGCGAACGTGTACACCCGGCCCGAGCGCATCGACGCCGGCCGGTAGGACTGCGGTGCCCGGCCGACGAGCGCTGGCGGTCGCGGTGGTCCTGTCGTCTCGGGTGGTTCGGGTTCTTCGTGTGGCAGAGCCGCGCCGAGGATGACGCGTCCAGCGACGTCGCGTCGGCCAGCGGAACCCTCGACGAGGTCTTTCCGGCCCGGTTCCAACCGGCAAGTGCCTGGACCGGTGACCAGCTGTTCCTATACGGCGGGACGACGAGTTCGGACCATTTCTCGAAGTTCACCGTGCGACGAGACGCGGCCCTCGTCGATCCCGCCACCGGAGACGCGGTGCGCCTCCCCGACATGGATCTTCCCTGGCCGCTCGACGGGGCCCAGGCGGCGGTCGCCGGGCGCAAAGTCGTCGTCACGGGAATCGCCTGCGCGGTCGCGACCGACGAGGACGGAGCGGACCTCGCCTGTGACCCGGGCCAACCGGCCGGCGCGGTCTACGACCTCGATGACCGGTCGTGGAAGGCCATTGCGGTTCCCGCCGACCTCGGGCGTGCCCGGGTGCTCGGGGTCACGACGACGGGTCGGGTCGTCTACCTGGCCTTCGGCGCGGGCACGAGTGCCATCCGTTGGTACGACATTGGTGGGGACCGATGGGAGTCGCTCGCCCCGATGCCGTCGCTCGTGTATTCGGCGTGCATGGCTGACGACGCCGTCCGCTTCGTGGTCGCCGACGACATCACCACCGACCCATCGGTCACCGGCATGCGCTCGACCCGGCCGGTGGTGTGGTCGGCGAAGGTGGGTCCTGCAGTGCGATGGTTGGCCTCACCCGCCGGCGATGCGTCGTTCACCGGGCCGCCCAAACTGGAGTGCATGGACCACCGGTCGGTGGTGCGCGGCCAGCTCGGTACCGACCTCGTGGTCTATGACGCGACGACGCAGCAGTGGGCCGCATCGCCGCCCGCGCCGGCGGGCGTCGCGCAGCAACTCACCGATTCGGTGTCGACGGGGCGGGAACTCCTGCTGATGCCCTACGACCGCGGAGCCGGGAGCGCAGTGGCGTACCGCCCGGCGACGAACACTTGGCGGGTGCTCGCAGATCCACCGACCGAGACCTCCGGCACCCATCCCGTCTGGGCGGTCGACGCCGTCGTAGGGTACCTCGCCCCGAATCCGGGGGACCGGGTCCCGGCTGGCGTCACGATCCCGACGGAGGCCTCCGTCTACCGTTGGGTACCGGACTGATCACTGCGGAGCGGAGCGCAACGTGGCCTGGAAGAACTCGGCGAAGATCAAGGCGCCGAAGGGACTGAAGCGCGGCCTGTGGGTCGGGTGGAAGCCCTACGGCGCCGGCGAGACGAAGCCGAATGCCTACAAGGAGATGGCGAAGACCGTCTGGGAGAACCGCGACAACCTCCCGTACGCGTACCGCATCCTCCACCAGGGCGTGTGCGACGGCTGCGCGCTCGGTGTCGCCGGGGTCCACGACTGGACCATCACCGGAGTGCACCTCTGCAGCACTCGGCTCAACCTCCTGCGCACCAACACGATGGGCGCGCTCGACCCTGCCATCCTTGGCGACGTCGCGTCGCTGCGCCGCCAGTCGAGCAAGGAGCTGCGCGACCTCGGTCGCCTCGGCCACCCCATGGTGCGCCGCAAGGGCGAACCCGGCTTCACCCGCGTGTCGTGGGACGACGCGCTCGATCTCGTGGCCGAGCGACTGCGCGCGACCGATCCTGATCGCCTCGGCGTGTACATGACCGCGCGTGGCATCACGAACGAGACGTACTACGCGGCGCAGAAATTTACCCGGTTCGTCGGCACCAACAACATCGACAACGCCGCTCGCGTGCTGCCACGCGCCCTCGACCGTCGCGCTGAAGCAGTCGATCGGTGTCGCCGCGACCACGTGCTCCTATTCCGACGTGATCAACAGTGACCTCATCGTGCTGTTCGGCTCGAACGTGGCGAACGCGCAGCCGGTGTTCATGAAGTACCTCTTCCTCGCCCGCAAGCGCGGGGCGAAGGTGGCGGTGGTCAACCCGTACCGCGAGCCAGGCCTCGACAGGTACTGGGTGCCGAGCAACGTGGAGAGCGCGATGTTCG
Organism: uncultured Actinomycetes bacterium; assembly: GCA_963720785.1. Classification (GTDB taxonomy): domain Bacteria; phylum Actinomycetota; class Acidimicrobiia; order IMCC26256; family DASPTH01; genus CAVRGQ01. The sequence continues at coordinate 379,713 of CAVRGQ010000009.1, read as the reverse complement.
GCACGCAGATGACCGATGAGTTCTTCGAGGTCGACACGGGCGGCGATCTCGCGTTCGTGAACGGTGTGCTCAAGGTGCTGGTCGCCGAGGGCAAGATCGACGAGCGCTTCGTCGCCGAGCACACCACCGGCTTCGACGACATGGTCGCCGCACTCGACGCACAGTCGTTCGAGGACCTCGAGCGGTTGTCCGGCACGACGCGCGCCGACATGGAGCGCTTCGCCCGCATGTATGCGGGTGCGAAGTCGGCGGTGCTGATCTGGTCGATGGGCATCACGCAGCACGAGCACGGTACCGACAGCGTCGCCGCCATCGTCGACCTCGGTCTCGTGCGCGGTAACGTCGGCCGTCCGGGCGCGGGGCTCATGCCGATTCGCGGGCACTCGGGAGTGCAGGGCGGCGCGGAGATGGGCGCGTACGCCACCGCGCTCCCGGGCGGGATCGAGGTGAACGCGGAGAACGCAGCGCGCCTCGCTCGGGAGTATGGGTTCGCCGTCGGCGACCGGCCCGGGCTCAGCGCGGAGGAGATGCTCGAGCGCGCGCTGGCGGGCGATCTCGACGTCCTCTACTCGTCGGGAGGCAACTTCCTCGAGGTGCTCCCCGATCCGCCGTACGTGGAGCGCTGCCTCGCGGCGGTGCCGCTGCGCGTGCACCAGGACATCGTGGTGACCAGTCAGATGCTCGTCGAACCTGCGGACACCGTGGTGCTGCTGCCGGCGGCGACCCGCTACGAACAACGGGATGGAGGCACCGAGACGACGACCGAGCGGCGAATCGCCTTCAGCCCCGAGATCACCGGGCCCCGTCCCGGCGAGTCGCGCAGTGAGTGGGAGATCTTCGTCGACCTGGCACGACACTTCGATCCGGAGCGCGGCGCATCTCATGCATTTCGACTCGGGGGACGACCTCCGCCGGGAGATTGCACGGGTCGTGCCGGCGTACGCCGGGATCGACACGCTGCGGACCACGGGTGACTCGGTGCAGTGGGGCGGGACCAGGCTGTGCGAGGGCGGGGTGTTCCCGACGTCCGACGGCCGCGCCCGCTTCCGTGCCGTGACTCCGCCCGACCGTTCGCTGCCGGAGGGGATGTTCCGGGTGAGTACCCGGCGCGGCAAGCAGTTCAACACCATGGTCCACGCCGACCGGGATCCCCTCACGGGAGCCGGACGCGACGCCGTGTTCATGGCACCGGCCGACGCCGAGCGCCTCGGCCTGCGGGACGGGAGCCGTGTCGTGCTGCGCTCGGACCACGGCGAATTGCCGGGGCGGGTCATGCTCAGCCGGATCCGGCCCGGGAACCTCCAGGTGCTCTTCCCCGAGGGCAACGTGCTGCTGGGCGCGGGTGTGCACGACGCCGCCTCGAAGGTGCCCGACTACAACGCGGTGGTGAGCGTGCACCCGGCGTGAGGACCGGCTACCCGGAGACTGGCCGCCTGAGGGTGGCCGCCTAGCCTGACCGCCCGTGGGTCCCCACGAGCTGCTCGAACTCTTCGACGTGTGCGGCGCCGCGCAACGCGGCGCGCTGGCCACCATCGCCGCGCCCGACCGGCGCGCCCGCACCGACAAGCCCGGGCAGTACGCGCTCGACCTCGTCGCCGACGCCGCGGTGCTGCCCGTGCTGCACGCCGCGGGCGTGCGCGTGTTGAGTGAGGAGTCGGGCTGGACCGGCCCCGACGACGCGGCGATCACGGTGGTGCTCGATCCCGTCGACGGCTCCACCAACTGCGCGCGTCAGATCCCGTACTGGTGCATCTCGATCTGCGCGCTCGACGCCGACGGTCCGCTGTGCTCCCTCGTGCAGCACGGTGTCACCGGCGCGCGCTACACCGCGATCCGCGGCGAGGCCGCATGGCTCGACGACACGCCGATCACAGTGGCACCCACCACCGACCTCGCGCGTTCCGTCGTCGCGATCTCGGGCCTCCCGCCGCGCGATCGTCGGCTGGCGGCAGTTCCGCGCGCTCGGCTCCGCCGCGCTCGCGCTGTGCGACGTCGCCGCCGGCCACGTCGACGGCTACCTCGACGGTCACGCCAACCAACACGCGCCGTGGGACTACCTCGGCGCGCTGCTCGTGTGTCGCGAAGCCGGCGCGACCGTGGTCGACGCCGAGGGTCGCGACCTCGACCTGGCCGATCCCACCGTGCGCCGGCAACTCCTCGCCGCCGGTACACCCGAGCTCGTCGCTGCCCTCCGGGAGGCCGTCGCGTGACCACTGCCGATCTCGACCTCGACGCGCTCCTGCGCGCTGCACTCGACGCGTCGGTTGCGGGTGCGCGGATCGTGCTCGACGCGTTCGGTGGTGCGCGCAACGTGCGCGAGAAGGGACCCGGCGACTGGGTGAGCGACGCCGACACCGCGAGCGAGCACGCGGTGCGCGAGGTGCTCGCCGCGGCTGCTCCCGACCTCGCCTTTTTCGGCGAGGAGACCGGCGGCGACCGCGACGCCGAGGTGGGCTGGTTCGTCGACCCACTCGACGGCACCGCGAACTTCGTGCACGGCTTCCCGATCGTCGGCGTGTCGATCGCGCTGGTGGCCGTGGGCGAGCCGGTCGTGGGCGTGATCCGGGCTCCGATGCTCGGCCAGGTCTACGCGGCCCGCAAGGGCGGCGGCGCGACGCTCGACGGCGCGCCGATCCACGTGTCGGACCGCGTGCCCGAGAGCTCGATCTGCGCGACGGGCTTCCCGTTCCGCGCCAAGCGCGAGCGACTGCCCGAGTACTTCCCGGTGTTCGAACGCGCGCTGCTCACCTTCGAGGACCTGCGGCGCGCGGGCGCCGCGAGCATGGATCTCGCGTTCACCGCGGCAGGCGTGTTCGACGGCTACTTCGAGCAGAACCTCGGCACGTGGGACGTCGCCGCGGGCGCGTGCATCGTGCGCGAGGCGGGCGGCGTGGTCACCGACTGGCAGGGCGACGACCGCAAGTGGCTGACCTCCGGCGACATCGTCGCCGCCCACCCGGCGGTGCACGCAACGATCCTCGACGTCATCGCCGGTTGAGCGATTCCCGCGACGGCGGGGGTCAGGTCGCGAGCAGCGTGGCGCGGCCGGGGGAGTAGGGGAGGCGCACGCGCGCCGCGTCGTCACCGAGCGCGGACTCGGTGGAGAGGGCCGTGTAGAGGGTGTCGGTGACCTCGGCGAGGCGGGCCTCCGCGGCGAGTGGGTTGGGCAGCCCGTTGCACACCAGCACCATCACGAGACCGAGGTCGGGGTCGCACAGCCCGCGTGACGACGCCATCCCGCCGTGGCCGAACGCCCGGCGGCCCGCGCCGCCCGTCATCGCGACCGCGACGCCGAGGCCCCATGGCGCCTCGTACCCGAACAGCGCGTCCTTCAGGCCGATGCGGTGCACCGCGCCCATGAGCTCGACGGTGCGGGGCTCGAGCAACGCGGGCCCGGCGGGGTGGTAGCCGAGCAGCGACTCGTAGAACCGGCCCAGCTCGTGCGCGGGGCCGCGCATCGAGGCGCCGGGCTCGACCTTGGCCACGTGCCACGGCTGGTTGTGGATCTCGTCGATCCGGTACGGGACCATGCGCAAGCCGCCGTCGTCGTCGACCTGCGGGAACATGTGGCCCTTCCAGACGACGGGCACCAGGCGCTCGCCCAACTCGGCCTGTCGCTCGAGCGGCACGCCGAGCGACGACTCGGCGCAGCCCAGCGGCGTGAGCAGCTCGTCGTGCAGGTACTGCGCGATCGGCCGCCCGTCGACCACCTCCACCACCGCGCCGAGGGCCTTCCAGCCGCTGAGCGGGTGGTACCCGGCCTTGGTGCCGGGATCCCACGCTGCCGGCGCGGCGACGACGCGCTCGAGCGCCTCGGCGGCCGAGATGTCGCGGTCGAACCCGGGGTCGCCGTACATCGGGAAGCCGCCGGTGTGGGTCAGCACGTGGCGCAGGGTGGCCCGCTCCTTGCCGTTGCCCCAGCCGGGCAGGAAGCGCCCGACCGGGTCGTCGAGGGCCAGGAGCCCCCGCTCCCAGAGTTGGAGCACGGCCACCGCGGTGAGCGGTTTGCCCGACGAGTACCAGAGCATCACGTCGTCGGTGCGCAAGGCTCCGGCCCGGCCTGCTCTCGCCGATCGCGACGTCGACCACGGGCTCGCCGCGGAGCGACACGTAGAGCTGGGCGCAGTCGTGCAGGCCGTCGGCCCGCTGGCGCTCCACCACTTCCGCGACGGCTGTGAGGTCGAGGTTCAGGTCGCCTTCGACTGGGCCGTCGAGGTCGCGGTCAAGTTCGCCCGGCACGGTGCCGAAGCCTAGAGGCGCAGGGCGGCGAAGGTGCCCAGACGGAGCCCCACATGACCAACAGCACGACATCCCTCGAGCCTGGTTGGCGGCCCGATCCCTCCGGTCGGTACGAGTACCGCTACTGGGACGGCCAGTGGACGAACCGCGTCGCCAATTCGACGCCCGGCGGCGGACCGGGCCCTGCACCCGCTCCGGTCGCAACCGCGCCCGCCCCCGCGAGCCGGCCCGCGCCGGTCGACACTGCGCCGGCACCGCCCGCGTCCGCCCTCGCCGTGGCCGCGGCGGTCGGCCCCGGCGCGCCCGGCGCGCCCGGCACCTCGGCACCGATCGCGCCCTTCGGCGTGGAGGACCCCGCCGCACTGCGCACCGCCCCCGCCAAGCCGGCCAAACCCGCCAAGGTCAAAGTCGGCTTCCTGGCCCGGATCCGGGGCTTCTTCCGGTCCTTCGTCGACGAGGACGAGTCGTACAAGTCGCCCCTCGCCGGCCCCGACCTCGAGCCCCGCCGCCGCCACGCGCTCGAGATGCACTCGCCTGCCAACTACGGCCGGGCCGGCATCGTCGCCCTGGCCGCCGGTGGCCTGGCCACGGGCGCCTACCTGCCCTGGCTGCAATGGACCGTCGACGGCATCACCTTCCACCGCACCGGTTTCGACATGGGCCGGGGCTGGGGGTACTGGATCGGCGCCGTGGCCCTGGCCATCGCCGCGTTGCTCTCGGTGCAGATGCGCAAGATGCGGTGGGTGGCCATGGGCGTGGCCATGGTCCTGACCGGCTGCGTGGTGTGGGATCTGCTCCAGACCTACGACACCATGCAGCAGATGAATCTGTCGTCCACCGTGGTCGCGGAGATCGGCACGGGCCTCTGGATCATGGTCGGATCGGCCGCCGTCGCGATGATTGCCGGCTTCCGGCTGGGTGAAGACGATAAAATCGTTTGACCGGTCGGGGACTCATCTGCTTCCCTGTACCCGTTCCACCTGAACCACCCGCACCGCCCGCACCAGCCGAGGACGAAGGACCACCGATGTACGCCACGACCACCCAGCGCTCCGGGTTCACCGCAGCCGCCGGCGTCGCGCGCGTCCGGGAAGCCAGCGCAGCCCGCCACGTCGGTTACGGCGCCACCTGCGCCCACGCCGACAAGCGCAATGTCCTCATCGGCTCGTGGTCGATTCCGTCGTTCATGGCGACCGCCCACAAGCCCGAGCCCCGGCTCCTGGTGACCACCTCGTAACGCACGCACCACGAGGGAGTACCACCCAGGCCGCCGGGGCATCCCGGCGGCTTTCTTGTATTTCCGGACAGTTCCGCCCACCGACCGACCGACCAACCCACCGACCGACGACCGACGACCGACACGAACGAAGCACCGAGCCAGGGGAAACGGCGATGTTCGCACTCGAAGCGACCGAACTGATCCAGCAAGAGACGTGGAGGGACGAGGCGCGCTGCGCCGACACCTCCAGCGCACTGGTCGACCTGTTCTTCTCCGAGCAGATCGACGACATCCTGCGGGCCAAGGCCTTCTGCCAGGAGTGCCCCGTGCGCGAGGAGTGCCTCGCGGGCGCGCTCGAACGGCGCGAGCCGTGGGGCGTGTGGGGCGGCGAGCTCCTCGCCAACGGCAAGGTGCTCGCGCAGAAGCGTCGGCGCGGCCGGCCGCCGAAGGTGGCGCGGCCCGAACCGACCATCGAAGAGCTCGTCCCGGTCTACGTGGCACCCGAACGGGTGAGCGCGTAGGCCGGGTCAGGACACCGCACAGAGGTGGGCCGGGGTGACGTGCCGGGGACACACTCCCCCCGGGTCCCCAGCGAGCCCCGGTCCGCCTGCGGTCAAGCTTTGCGCCGATCCGTTTCGCGTCGGGTCGACGCGTCGTCCGCGGTCGCCTGGCCGCCGGTCCGCTACCTTGGCGGACCCCGGGCGTTTAGCTCAGTTGGTCAGAGCGCCGCCCTTACAAGGCGTAGGTCGGGGGTTCGAGTCCCTCAACGCCCACTCCCTCCCGGGTCGGTCGTGCACGCATCCGTGAGTCGGAGCGCCAGGCATGGCAGGGGAGCGCCACCCCGCACGGGTGCCGTCGCACCCGGCCTCGCGTCCGCCGTGCCGCGATCCTGCCGCGGCATGTCGCGATGTGCCGCAGCGGCAGGACCGACTGGCGACACAGCATGGCCGCCCTGCAGAGCCCAGTGTGATCGATCTATGATCACACTGTGATTTTTTCTCGCCGGCTGTGGAGCCGCGGGCGCGGGATGCGAGGGACGAGATTGCTCAGAGGGGGCTCCTGATGCGCGCATGGCAGGTGCAGAGGGCCGGGGAGCCGATCGACGTGCTGCACCAGGTCGAGCTCGAGGTGCCGGCGCCCGGGCCCGGCCAGGTCCGCATCCGGGTGGCCGCGGCAGGGATCGGCCTGCCCGACGTCTTCATGTGCCGCGGCACGTATCCGCTCACACCGCCGCTGCCGTTCACCTCCGGCCAGGAAGCGAGCGGGACGATCACCGCGGTCGGCGAAGGGGTCGACCTCGCGGTCGGGGCGCGGATCATGAGCGTGACCTCGTTCATGGAGGGACACGGCTCGTTCGCCGAGGAGTGCCTGGTCGCGGCCGATGGCGCGTTCGCCGTCCCCGACGGGTTGACCGATGCCGAGGCGGCGGGATTCTGGATCCCGCACCTCACGGGCTGGATCGGCCTCGTGGATCGTGGGGACGTCGCGCCAGGCGATTGGCTTGCCGTCCTCGGTGCCGCCGGCGGGAGTGGCATTGCGGCCGTCCAGCTCGGACATGCGCTCGGCGCGCGGGTCATCGCAGTCGTGAGCGATGACGAGCGCGCCGCGTTCTGTCGGGGCCTCGGCGCCGACGAGACGATCAACCACCGCGACGGACCGATCGCGCCCCTGCTGCGGGAGATCACCAGTGGGCGTGGCGTCGACCTGGTCTATGACCCGGTGGGCGGTTCGCTGGCCGAGGACGCCGCTGGCGCCATGGCCCGGTTCGGCCGACTGCTTGCCGTCGGATTCGCCTCCGGCCGATGGCCGAACCTGGTGACCCACGACCTCGTCGTCACGAACACTTCGCTCGTCGGCGTGTTCGCCGGTGGGTACTCGCGTGAGGGGCTCGACGCCATCCACGCCAGCCTTGCCGGTCTCGTGGCCGACGGCCGCCTGCGCAACGCCGTGACGGACGAAGTCCCGTTCGACGAGTTGCCCGCCGCCCTCCAACGCATGGCCGATCGGAGCGTCGTCGGCAAGCTGGTGATGGTGCCGTGAGGGCGCGCGCATTCGACTCGACGGTCGCGGATCGCAAGGGGAGGAGACCGGCATGACGGACGCAGGGAACGAGGGAGTGATCGGCGCCGGGCGAGTCGCAGTGGTGACCGGTGCCGCCAGCGGGATCGGCCGCGCCCTGGCCGAGGAGTTCGCCGCATCGGGCTCGGCGGTTGTGGTCGCCGACCTCGACGCCGCCGAGGCGGAAGTGGTCGCGGCGGGTCTCCGCACCTCGGGCGCCGAAGCCCTTGCCGTGGCGGTCGACGTCGCCGACGCCGCTGCGGTCGACGCGTTGGCGGCGACGACGCTCGAGCAGTTCGGCCGCGTCGACGTGCTGTGCAACAACGCCGGCGTCTCGACGTTCAACCTGCTCCGTGACCAGACGCTCGAGGACTGGAAGTGGGTGGTCGGCGTCAACTTCTGGGGTGTCGTGCACGGCATCCGGTCGTTCCTGCCGATCATGCGCGATCAGGGAACGCCCGCCCACATCGTCAACACCGCGTCGATCGCCGGGCTGGTGAGTGGCGTCGCCTTCATCGGCCCGTACTCCGCCACGAAGGTCGCGGTGGTGTCGATCTCCGAGACGCTCGCCCAGGAGCTGGCGATCGAGGAGTCTGCGATCGGTGTGAGCGTGCTCTGCCCGAGCTCGGTCGACACCAAGGTGATGGAGTCGGAACGTGGGCGCCCCGCCGAGTTGGGGGTCGAGCACCGCACCGAGATGGCGGAGTCGGTGCGGCTCATGATCCGCGACGGGTTCACCGGGCCCACGGGCCTGACCCCCGCGGAGGTGGCCACGCGCGTGCTCGCCGCGATCCGCAACCGCGAGTTCTGGATCATCACGCACGACGACTTGCTCTCCACGGTCGAAGCCCGCTTCGACGGGATCCTCGCCGGCTTTCCCTCTGAGGAGGCCTGATGGCGAAGCCCAATGACCTCGACCTCGACGCCCGCCAAGCCGGCCGGGTGAACATTTCGGAGGGGGATCCGCAATGAGCAAGGTTCGTATGGTGGCGCTCTGCGCCGCGGTTGTCGTGGCGCTGACGGCCACGTCGGCGGTTGCGGTCGCGCAATCGACCGACAAGGAGAAGCCCAAGGCAACCGAGGTCGGGATCACGGCGACGGAGATCCACATCGCGGTCATCGCCGACGTCGACAACTCGTTCGCGCCGGGCCTGTTCAAGGCCTCGGTCGACGGTGTGAACGGCGTCGCCAAGTACATCAACGCGACGGGCGGAATCGCCGGGCGGAAGCTGGTCGTGGACTTCTACGACTCGCACGTGAACCCGAACCAGACCCGCGACGCGGAGATCAAAGCCTGCCAGAACGATGTCGCGATGGTCGGGACGTCCGCAGCGCTGCTGAACACGGTCGCCGAGATGCGCGACTGCAAGGACGCCACCGGCGCAGTGACGGGACTTCCCGACATCCCCTTCTACACCGGGTCACTCGACCACCAGTGCTCGAGCGAGTCCTTCCCGATCGCGCCCTCGGCGCTGATCTGCTCCACGAAGGACGAGCACCCGCAGACGTACCAGGCCAATGTCGGTCGCGGCCGGTACTACCAGAAGAAGTACGGCAACGACCTCCACGGGATCTACGTGTTCGGCAACGACTCACAGGCCGCGCGCGACGCCACCTTCGCCTCGGTCGCGGCGCTGCGTGACATCGGGATCAAGTCGGACGGCGACTTCGACCGCTCGGCACGCGCGACCCAGACCGAGTACACGGAGATCGTGCAGGCGATGAAGGCCGCCGGCTCGAACTACGGCCAATGCACGTCGTCGTTCCCGTGCACCGTGCTGCTGCGAAAGGAAGCCGCCCTCCAGGGCCTGACCGGGGTCAAGGTCTGGGACTGCGGAAGTGCGTGCTACGACCAGCAATTCCTGGCGTCGGGTGGGCAGGACGTCGAGGGCCAGTACGTCGACACCACGTTCCTGCCGTTCCTCAGCAAGGCCGACCAGAAGGCCAACAAGATGGCGGCGGCCTTCGTGAAGTACACGGGGGCCAAGAACGCCGCGAGCTTCGGCGCGTACACCTGGGCAGCCGGCATCGCCTTCCGCGACGCCGTGAACGCCGTGGTCAAGCGCGACGGGGTCAACGGCATCACCCGCACGTCGATCCTCGCCGAGCTCGCCAAGATGCACGCGTTCGACGCCGAGGGCCTGCTCGGCACGATCGATCTCGCCGGTCGCAAGGTCACGGCATGTGACGTGACGCTGCAGGTGAAGAACGGCGCATTCGTGCGGGTCAATCCGACGAAGCCGGGCACGTACTCGTGTTCGCCGAAGAACGTGATCTCCAGGAAGTTGGATCTCGTCACGAGCTGACCGCGGCCGGATCGCCTGGCTCGGCCGGTGAAGGAGGTAAAGAGATCCCGCCGAGGAATCCTGGCGGGTGCGGGTTCCGCCTACGTTGGGCGCTCGGTCACCGCCCACTCCTGGACCACGACGCGGAGGTTCGCCCACGCCATGGGATCGCGCTACCGAGCAAACGAGCCCCGATTCGTCGACGAGACCATCGACGGCGAAGCCCTCGTCATGGACATGGTGAAGGGCAGCTACTACAGCTGCATCGGATCGAGTGCGTTCGCGTGGATCGCCCTCGCCGGCGGGGTTCCTGCGCCCGAGGTCACCGACGATGCTGGTGGAGCGCTACGGCGTCAGCGACGCCGACGGCGGCCGTCGACCTCGACGTCTTCGTCACCAACCTCGTCGCCGAGGAGATGCTGGTGGAGGCCGCCGATGCCGCCGTCGCGCGCCGCCGACCCGTGCCGCCATCGACGCCCTCGTTCCCCAGGCGGAGTACGAGCGCGCTGACGATCGAGCGGTTCAACGACCTCGCCGACCTCATCCTCCTCGACCCGGTGCACGACGTGACCGAAGCGGGCTGGCCGCGGAACGCGGCCGAGCAGTAGCCGATGGGCGGCACGCTCGTCTCCGTCGTCGTGCCGGTGTACGACGGCGAGCGGTACCTCGCCGAATGCCTCGACAGCCTCGCGGCCCAGGATCATCCGGCGGTCGAGATCATCGTGGTCGACGACGGGTCGACCGACGGCTCGCCGCGCCACGCTGGCCGAGGGCTACGCCGGTGTACGCGTGCTGCGACGCCCCCACGAAGGCCTGGGGCCGACCCGCAACGCCGGCGTCGCCGTCGCCACCGGGCGAACTGATCGGGTTCTGCGACGCCGACGACTGGTGGAAGCCGAACAAGGCGTCGGTCCAGGTCGCCGATCTCGCCGCGCATCCCGAGGTCGACATCGTGCTCTGCCGGCAGGACACGCACTATCGAGCCGGGCGTGTCGACCCCCGACTGGTTGATCCCCGACCAGCGCTACGGCGACCTCGACGGTGTCTCCGCCACCTCGGGGCTCTTCCGACGACGCGGTGTTCGATCGAGCTGCAGTACCGCACCGACATGCCGACCCGGCACCGACTTCAACCTGCTGGTGCAGGCCCGCGCCGCGGCTTCGGGATCAGCGGTGATCGACGCGATCGCTCCGGGTCCGGCGGATCCACGGCGACAGCATGAGCGACCGCGAGTTGGTCCGGCGTTCGACGACATGTTCCGGCTCGGTGCGCGAGCACCTGCGACAACGCCGAGTGAGCCCCGATGGCGACGGCCCGCGTCGGTCATCGGTGGTGGTGGCCGCGCATGCGACGCCGAGGCCTTCATCGAGGAAGCGCTGCGGTCGGCGCTCGACCAGACCCGTGCCGCCGGAGCCGTCGTGGTCGTCGACGACGGTTCGACCGACGCCACCGCCGACCATCGCCGAGGCCGTCGATCCCCGCGTCACCGTGCTGCGCCGCGGCACGCCGGCGCCGGGCCGAGCCGCAACGCCGGCATCGACGTCGCCGACGGCGTCTACGTCGCCTGCTCGACGCCGACGACGTGTGGCTGCCGACGCAAGCTCGAGCGGCAGCTCGAGGCGTTCGTCGACCAACCCGCACCTCGAAGCAGTGTTCACCTGGTTGACGAGTTCGTCGACCCCGCGCACCGCCGCGCCCGGCACCCGGGCGCCGGGCACCGGCAGTCGGCGTCGTTCTCGACTGGCTGCTGCTGCGCGCGCGATGGTCGACCGGCTCGGGCCGTTCGAGCGAAGGTGCCGTCGGCGACTGGATGGCTGGTGGGCGAACGCGCGGGCCATCGGCGTGGAGCGAGCACTTCGTGCCCGAGGTGCTGTTCCGCCGCGGATCCACGAGCGCAACAACTCGGCTTCGTCACGCCGATCCAGGGTGAGTCGCTCCTCGGGTGGCGCGCGCGCACCTCCGGCAGCGCCGCGCCGGCGCCGGCGGCCGCGGCCGCTGTTGCCGACGCCGGGGCCGCGGGTGACGGGTCGTGACCGACGAGCCGACTGGTCAGCGTGGTCGTGCCGGTGCAGATCCGCGAGCACTGCGTCGTCGAGGCGGTGCGCAGCGTCCTCGCCCAGACCGCACCGCTCGTCGAGTGCCTCGTCGTCGACGACGGCTCCACCGATGCCACCGTCCATCGCGGTGCTCGAGGCCGTTCGCCGACGAGCACGGGTCCGGGTGTTCGGGCGCGAGCACGGCGGGGTGTCCGCGGCGCGCAACCGCGGGGTGAGCCGAGGCGGCGGGCCCTTTCTGACCTTCCTCGACAGCGACGACCTCATGGTCGAACACCGCGATCGCACGGCAGCTCGCGCACTTGCGAGGATCCGCGTACCGACGCGGTGATGTGCCGGCAGGAGCAGGTGCTCGAGGCGATGTCGGCCGGCCCCACTGGCTGGAGGCGCATCCCGACTGGTGGGACGGCTACTACCACACGTCGATCCTGGTGGAGACCGCGCAGCGTGCGCGACAGTCGGCGGGTTCGACGAGCGAGCTCTCATCGGCGAGGACATCGACCTCGTGGTGCGCCTCGCGGGCGCGGGGTGCGCATCGGCACCTCGACGAGGTGCTCGTCGTCCGGCGCTACTTCGGCGACAACCTCAGCTACTCGATCGGTGAGGAAGGTGCGTTCGACGCGATGCTCCGCGGTGCGCGCGGCACATGGCGCGCCGTCGTCGGCCGGTGACGTCGCCGCCCCGGACGCGCCCGACCCGTCGGTGGCGATCGTGCGTGCGGCGCTCGACGATTCGGCGGGCGTGGTACCACGTCGCGAGCACCCCGAAGCGCACACGATCGAGGTCGACGTCGCGGGCGTCGGCGTGGCGCTCACGGTGGTCGGCGACGAGCTGGCCGAGATGGTGTTGCCCGGCTTCACGGTCACTACCCGCGCCCGGGGGCGACGTGACGGCCGTGGTGGGAGCGTGGGACGCGTCGGTCGCCGGCATCGCCCCGCCCACGCCGCCGCCGCTCACGACTGCGGTACCGCTCGGCGATGATCCGTCCGCGCCGGGGTGCCGTGGGCCGAGGCCGAGTGGTCGTCGCCGCTCGTGTTCCGGTCCGCCGACCGCGACCGGGGCCGTACCTCCTCGGGGTCCGGCGGGCGTCGGCACTCTCCCCGCGTGAAGGCGGTGCACCACTGCGCCGTCAGCTGCAGTGGGCGCTCGGTCGCCGAGCGGTGTTGTGCACGCCGCCGCGGTGGGCAGCGAGCAGGCAGTCGTGCTCATCGTCGGTCCGGGCGGCACGGGAAGTCGTCCACCGCACTCGCCTGTCTCGGTGCGGGGCTCGGCTTCCTGAGCGACGACTACTGCCTCGTGACCGGTTCACCGCGGGTCGCGCACCAGCTCTACTCGACGGGCCGCGTCGCCGATCACGACACGGCGCACTTCGCCGACGTGGCGCAGCCCGACGTCGACGCGGTGCCGGTCGACGAAGAGTCGCTCGCCGACGGCAAGGCGCTGTACCACGTGCACGCGTAGCACCCCGAGCGCATCGTGACGTCGGCACCGGTCGTGGGGGTGGTCGTGCTCGATCGCCACCGCGGCGACGGGCCGCGCCTCGAACCGGTCACCGCCGGGGAGGCGCTGCGGACGCTGGCGCCGAGCACCCTGTGGCAGCTGAGCCTCGACTCCGCTCACGAGCTCGGGGTGATGCGGCGGCTGGTGGGAGCGGTGCCGTGTCACCGGCTGGTGCTGTCGCCCGACCGGGCCGCGAATCCTCCGCTGATCGCGTCACTGCTCCCGACGGCGGGCTCGCGTAGTCGGCGTGCGCAGCGCGCCCGGGCAACGCGGTCACCTTCGGCACGAGGCCCGCATCGGCGGGAAACCGGCGGGAGTAGGCGCCGTAGAGCACCGGGAACGGGTGCCGGGTGCGGGGGCGGAGCTGCGCGGCGAACCACGCCGCTTCATAGCGGTCGACTGGTGTGCCGCGGAGGTCGGCGACGACACCGTCGGGCACGGCCACTTCGAACCGGTCGGCGAGCAGCTCGAGGGCCAGCGCGAGACGGTCGGCCACCCGGAGCTCCACCGCGGTGCCGTCAACGCCGTCCAGGAACACGGTGCTCGCTCGAGCAGCATGCGCGCGTCGGCGATCCACTGCACCTGCGGCACCGGGGCCGAGCGCACCCCGCGCACACGCTGACGAGGAGCTCGTCCTCCGGGGCGAGGGCGCGCAGCGGCCGGTCGAGGAGCGCGAACGGTCGCGCCGAGGCCCGCAGCCCGTCGTCGGCGCCGGGCCAGCGCCAGTCGTCGGTGGCGTGGGTGCGCACGTGCACCGGGGTGTCGGTGCTGCCGGTCGGCGGGCCGTCGTCGCCGGCGGCCTCGGGCACGAGCACCTCGAGGTGCAGGATCGGCCGCAACGCCGGGCTCTCGTAGGCGAGCACGCCCACTGACGTGCCGCCCAACACGATCACGTCGAATCCTCGTGCCCGGAGGCGGTCGAGGGTCGGGAGCGCGTCGCGCACCACGAGCTGGTGTTCCAGCCAGCTCCGGCGCACGATGCCGCGCAGGCGCGGAGACTCGGGGTTCTCGAGGCCGAGCTCCTCGAGGCGGTGGGCCACGAGCGGGAGCACCTTGAAGCTCTCGTGGTCGATCACGTCGAAGTCCGTCGCCCGCACCCAGCGCGCGACCGTCTCGGCGTGGTCCCGCTCCGCGAACGCGGCGTCGAGCAGCAGCCCTTGGAGCGCGGTGGGTTGCCACCCACCGTCGGTGCCGGGCGAGGTCATCCGGGTGGCGTCGACGCGTGCGCCTGGGAGTCGCGCAGCATCTGCGCCATCGACTGCAGCAGCTTCCAGCCGATCGCACCGTTCTGCTCCACCAACGGGCGGAACTCCCAGAACGTGAGGCCGTGGCACACCAGATCGCTCGTCGCGGTCACGGTCGCGGCGCGCACGCCCTCGTCGATCAACGCGATCTCGCCGAAGTGGTCGCCGCGCCCGAGGGTCGCGACCTGCTCCCCGCGGATGGTGACAGTGGCCTGGCCCGAGTCGATGAGGTAGAACGCGGCACCGCCCGAACCCTCACGGATCACGACGTCGCCCGCTGCGAACTTCCGCGCCTTGAACAGCGCGGCAATCTCCGCGACCTCGGTGTCGCTCAGGCCGGCGAACAGCGGCACGTCGGGGACCAGCTCGGCGGGGTCGTTCTGCGCGACGGTCAGCATCGGGTCGATCGCCGCCTTCTCCTGCGTCGACGTGGTGACCGCGCGGCACTGCAACAGGTAGATGGTGTCGTCGGCGAGCGCCCACTCGATGTCGCGTGCCTTGCCGTACACCTCCTCGCACCGCGCCGCGAGTGCGTGGAGCTGCGCGAGGTGCGCGTCGGTGAGGCACAGCGCCTCGGTGCGCTCCTTCGGCACCGGTTCCTCGAACGTGCCGCCGTCGGGGAGGGTGCGAATGGCGGTGCGCTTGAGCCCGGGGGTGCGTTCGAGCACGGTGCCGTCGCCCGCGACACGGAACGTGTCGGGGATCACGAGGCCCGCGACCACCGCTTCGCCGAGGCCCCAGCTCGCCTCGATCACGCGCTCGTCGGCGCCGGTCACCGGGTTCTCGGTGAACATCACGCCCGCGGCGACGGGGTCGAGCAGCGACTGCACCACCACGCCGACACTCGGGCGGGTGAACAGGCCGACGCGCTGGCGGTAGGTGATCGCGGAGTCGGAGTTGGCCGACCACCAGATCTCGCGCAGCGCGGCGGCGACGTCGTCGACGGTTGCCACGTTCAGCAAGGTGAGGTGCTGGCCCGCGAAGCTCGCGTCCTTGCCGTCCTCGTCGACGGCCGACGACCGCACCGCGAGGGGAGTGGGCAGCGTGGCCACGGACTCGTCCACACGGGCGATCGTGTCGGCGTCCTCCGAAGCGACCGCCTCCACGACCGCGCCCGACAGCGCGTACCCGGGCGGCACCGGCAGCCCGGCCCGGATCGCCTCGCCGAGGCCGACCGCCTTCGATCCGAAGAGTGACGTGTCGCTCGCCTCGGCGAGCGGCAGCAGCTCGCTCACCCGAGCACCGTGACCTCACCCGCGGTGCCGTCGACCCGCACCATCGTCCCATCGGCGATGCGCTCCGTGCCCTCGCGGGTACCGACGACGCCGGGGATGCCGTACTCCCGGGCGACGATGGCCGAGTGCGACAGCAGGCCACCGTTGTCGGTGACGATCGCACCGAGCAGCGGCAGCAGGATGTTGAACGCCTCGGTGGTCGACGGGGTGAGCAGCACGTCGCCCTGCTGGATGCGTCCGAACTCGGCGGGTCCCGCGATGAGGCGCACCGGGCCCTCGTACACGCCGGGGCTCGCAGCGAGGCCGCGCAGCGTGTCCGCGTCGTGCTCGGCCTCGGAGCTCCCGAAGAGCATGCCGAGCGCGATGCCCATGGCGGTCATCAGCCGACGCGGTGCCGGCGGCAAGCCCGAGGGATCGGGCGGCGGCTGCGGGGCGTCGCCGATGAAGGGCGGGGCGTCCTTCGCGGTGTGCGTGCGGCGGAACTCGGCCCGGGCCGCGAGCTCGTCGGTCCTAGGGGCGTCGGCCCCGCCGGTGACGAGCGCGCACATTTCATCGACGCTCGCGTCGACGATGAGCACGGGATCGGCAATCAGCCCGCGCTCGGCGGCGCGGCGACCGGCCTCCAACGCGGCGCGGCGCATGAGGCCCGACGCCCAGATGTCGCTGTACACGCCGCGCTCGTCGCGCAGGCGGTACATGAGGCGGGCCTCGCCGAGCAGCTCGTCGAAGAACTCGCGGTGCTCGTCGGGCACGCGGTCGCGCACGCCGGCCGCGAGATCCTCGTGGCTCTCGCCACCGGTGTCGCGCCCGCCGATGGTGATGCGCATGGCCTTCAGGAGTGCCTCGGGCAGTTCGATCGCACGCGGCTCGGAGATGTCGAAGCCGTCGAGCGGGCGGTTGCCGACCAGATCGAGATAGCCGCCGACCGCAGCGCCCGACGCGCCGGGAAGCGCGCGCAGCTGCTCCAGGATCGCGGCGGGGTCGCCGTCGGACTCGAGGATCGCCATTGCCGCGGAGTCCTCGGCGATGCGCTTGAGCGCCTCGAGCTCGGCGGAACCGCCGGCCGACACGTCGGCCGCGCCGCGCATCAGCCCGAGCAGCTCGGCGGGGGAGATGCCCGTCCACTCGCCGACGTGCGCGACGAAGTCGCCGGTGGGGAGCACCGCGCCTGCGGTGAAGCTCATGTGCTGGGTGATCATCGCCGCGTGGTGGTCACGGCAACGCCGCAGGTACGCGACCAGCTCGTCGTCGCTCAGCGACGCGGGGTCGACGGCCTGGATCTCACGGTGCTTCGCGGATCGCGGCGGGCTTCTTCTCTTCGTCCCACTCGCGCAGCTGCTCGCGCCACAGCTTCTTCTCCAGGGCCTCCTCGGCGCGGGCGAAGCGCTCGGGCACCTGCTCGTCGGCGACGGGGCGCGGCTGGTTGTAACAGAAATGGTTGACGTACGACGTGAACAACCCGTCGAGCAGGAGGCCGTAGTACGCCATCATGTAGCTCGTCCCTGCGTTGAACGCCGGGGGGTGGGTCTCGGTCCAGTACGTCGTGACCGGTCGGGGGAAGTGCACGGGGTCGTTGCCCCACGGCCCCGGCCCGATCGGCTCCCACTTCAGTGCTGTCGCGTCGCTCATCTCGTTCGCCCCTTCGTCGAAACCGCAAGTTCCTGCCGCAGCCGCGGAGTATGGGACGGAAAGGTTGCCGATGCAACATGGGTCGCCGATTCTGTGCCTGGTGGCCCATGTGCAGGGGCTGCACCGGCTCCCTCACGGTGCGCTCATCTTTCGAGCTGGTCGAACCTCTCGTGCAACTTGGCGCGGATCTCATCGGTGTCGTAGTGGCGCCAGTGCCGACGACGGCGCTCGACGACGACCGCGGTGCCCACCGCGATGGCGGCGAGGGCACCCAGTCCGAGCCACTTCCACGTCCGCGCCTTCACGGATCCCTACGCTAACCGTCGATGACCAAGATCTCCGCGGCCCCGGTGACGATGCCCGACGTGCTCGCGACCGCGAACACCGGCGACGTGTGGCTGTTCCGCGGCCCGTCGGGTGCCGACAAGGCGATCCGCCTGTTCACCAACTCACCGGTGAACCACGTGGCACTGGTGGTCGCGCTCGACGACCTGCCGCCGTTGCTCTGGCACACCGAGCTGGGCCAGAGCCTCGAGAGCGTGTGGAGCGGCGACCGCCACCGCGGCGCGCAGCTCAACCGGCTCGACGAGGCGCTCACCATCTGGACCGGGAAGTACCGCCAGCGCGTGTTCGTGCGGCACTTCGACGGTGAGATCACGCGCGCGATGGAGGACCGGTTGCTCCGCGTGGTCAACGAGTACGAGGGCCGCCCGTTCCCGCGCACACGGCACCTGGTGGGGAAGTGGCTGGCCGGTCGCTTGAAGCGGGAGGCCTCGGAGCAGGCCATCTACTGCGCGGAGCTCCTCGCCATCACCTACCAGCGGATGGGCCTGCTCGACACCGGTGCGCCGGCCAACTGGTTCGACCCGGGGCGCTTCTGGAGCGGCGACTCCCTGGAGCTGGCCGGCGGCGCCCGCCTGGGGCCCGAGGTTGCGGTGGAGCTCGCCACCGGGTAATCTACAACCAGATGGTTGTAGATCTGCTCGCCGACGACACCCGGGCCGACCTGGTGTTCAACGCCCTCGCCGACGCGACGAGACGCGACATCGTGCGCCGGTCCTTCAGCGGGGAGCTGTCGGTGTCGGCGCTCGCCCGTGGGTATGCCATGAGCGTCACCGCGGTGCAGAAGCACGTGGCCGTGCTCGAGCGGGCCGGCCTGGTGCACAAGGAGCGTCACGGCCGCGAGCAGCGCGTCCGAACCGACATCGAGGCGGTGCAGGCCGCCGGCCGGCTCCTCGACGACCTCGAACAGCTGTGGCGCGAGCGCCTCGGCCGCTTCGAGACCGCCCTCGACGCGGCCCTCGAAGTGCTGCTCGACGACCCACTCGACCCCATCGACCCGCTCGATCACTGACCCGAACCCCGACAAGGAGCCCCCATGCCCGTCACCGACATCACCAAGGACCTCGACGCCTGCACCATGACCGTGCTGGCCGAGTACGACGCACCGGTCGAGCGCTGCTGGAAGCTGTGGTCCGACCCGCGCCAGCTCGAGCGCTGGTGGGGCCCGCCGACGTACCCGGCCACCTTCGTGGAGCACGACCTCACGCCGGGGAAGTTCTGCACCTACTACATGACCGGGCCCGAGGGTGACACGCCGCACGGCTGGTGGAAGGTCAAGTCGGTCGAGCCGCCGCACGGGTTCGAGGTCGACGACGGTTTCGGCGACGAGCCGGGCAACGACAACGGCATGCCGCTCACCACGATGCGGGTGCGCCTCGCCGACCGCTCGGGTGGTGGCACCCGCATGACGGTCACCAGCACGTTCGCATCGTCCGAGGCGATGGCCAAGGTCCTCGAGATGGGCATGGAGGAAGGCATTCGCGAGGCGGCCGGCCAGATCGACGCCATCCTGCAAGAAGGCTGAGGCCTCGAAGAGGGCTGACCACGCCTTCACGCGGCGATCACACGACGGTGCGATGCTCGCAGCATGTTCCGCCGGATCGCCAGCCCTCTCACCGTCGCACTCGCCGTCGCCTTGGTCGTGGCCGGGGTGGCCGCGTCCTTCGTGGTCGCGGCCACCCCCGCCGGCGCAGCGAAGCGGCCCGCGTGCCCGTCCCCGGCGACGAAGTCATCCGGGACGGTTGCGTACCGCACGCTCCCGGGAGTGCCGACGCGGCTCACGAGCCTCGACGTGCACACCTTCGCGGGCGCGTGCGACGCGCCGGTCGTGGTGTGGGTGCACGGTGGCGGCTACGCCGTCGGCGACAAGGCCAACCAGATGACCGACAAGGTCCGCCTCGCCCGCGAGCAGGGTTGGGTGCTGGTCAGCGTCAACTACCGGCTCACGCAACCGGGGAAGTCGTGGTCGGCGCAGTACCCCGACCACTACGACGACGTCGCGCACGCGCTGCACTGGGTGCACGCGAACGTCGCGAAGTACGGCGGTGATCCGGACCGCATCGCGCTGCTCGGGCACTCGGCCGGCGCCGACATCGTCGCCAACGTGGTGACCAACCCCGAGTACCTCGCGCGGGTCGGCCTGCAGCCGTCGGACCTCGCGTGCTTCGGCCCCCTCGACACCGAGGGGTTCGACAAGACCGCGGCGGGGCAGGCGGAGCAGGGACAGTGGCAGCGGGCGCTCGGCAACTCGCCGTCGTACCTGCACGACACCTCGGGAACCCTGATCGCCACTGCCGACGCGGGGATCCCTCCGGCGATCGGCGTGGTCCGCGGCGCGCCCGGGCGCCGCGCGATCGAGACCGCCTTCCTCGCCCGCCTCGCCGAGCTCGAGGTGCCCACCACCACGATCGAGGCCCGCGGGCTGAGTCACGGCGAGGTCAACTCCCGCATCGGCGCGCCCGGCGACTCGGTGATGACGCCGCCGCTGGTGAGCTTCCTCGACGGGTGCTTCCGCCGCTGACGGGCGTCAGCCGACGGTGAGCACGAGCACCGGGATCTCACGCGTGGAGATGCGCTCCCGGTACGCGTCGTAGCCGGGGTAGATGCGCCCGGCTTCGCGCAGCACGGCCGCTCGCTCCTCCGGCGTCGCGTCGCGCGCCACGACGTCGAGCCGCGTGCCTCGGTACTCCACGGTGGCGCGCGGGTCGGCGTGCAGGTTGCCCACCCATGCGGGTTCGTGCTCGCGGCCGAAGTTGGTGCCGACCAGTGCGAGGTCGTCGCCCACCGGCACGCCCAGCAGCGGCATCGTGCGCGGCAGCCCACTGCGGCGGCCCGTGGTCGTGATCGTGAGCACCGGGATGCCGGCGCTCAGGCCCGCGAGCGTGGTGCGACCCTTCGTCGCGCGCAGCACCAACTTGTCGAGGTGGTGCGCGGTTTGGGCGAACATCCACGCGCCCGGTCGCGACGACGACACGTGCTGGAACGCGCGTTGCGCCGCGTTCGCGGGCGTGACCGTGTAGCCGAGCGCGTGCTGCAGCCCCATCGCGAGGACGATCAGTCCGCGATGCCGCTCGGATCGGCGGGCACGTCGACCGCGCACGCCTGGAGGGCGTCGAGCGGCACGATGTCGAGCACGCGCTCGTGCGTGGCCGCGAGCACCACGGGGGCGGCGACGCCGTCGTGGAAGGCACGCAGCCAATTCGCCGCGGTGACGCACCAGCGGTCGCCGGGGCGCAGTCCCGGGAAGTGGTAGGCGGGCATCGGCGTGACGAGGTCGTTGCCGATGGACTGCTGGTGGCGGAGGAACTCGGTGGTCACGACCGCGCAGATCGTGTGGCTGCCGCGGTCCTCCGGGCCGGTGGAGCAGCAGCCGTCGCGGTAGAAGCCGGTGAGCGGGTCGGTGCCGCACTCCTCGAGCTCTCCGCCGAGCACGTTGTGTTCGGTCATGGACCCAGTATCGCGGCTGGGCGAGGCATCGGCGCAAGGTGGCCCTCGCGCTTGCTCGCGAGATCCGTCGACGGGGTCTGATGGTGACCTCATGTTCGATCTCGACGAGTTGCTCGTCGGCCTCGGGTCGACGCTGACCGAACCGTCGCCACCGCTCGCGGTGAAGGATGTCCTGGAGCGTTACCTCGCGCAGCCTCGCGACGTCTCCGAGACATTGGCGCCCACGGCGGGTGGGATCACGCTGCTCCTTCACCGCCCGGATCTCACGGTGCTGCACGCAACGTGGGCGCCCGGCATGCGCCTCATGCCGCACGACCACCAGATGTGGGCGGTGATCGCGATCTACCAGGGCGCGGAGGACAACGAGTTCTACCGCCGAGGTCCCGACGGGGCGTTGGTGGAGAGCAACGGCCGGCGCCTGGAAGTCGGCGACGTGGTCGTGCTCGGGGAATCCACGATCCATGCCGTGTCGAACCCGACGCAGATCGTGACCGGAGCGATCCACGTCTACGGCGGCGATTTCGTGAACGAGCCGAGATCGCCAATGGGGCCCGGGTGATCTCGTCGAGCGTCCCTCGACCTGGAAACGTCCAGGACGCGAGTCCACCTGGCCAACGTCGCCGCAGGTCTTGCCGACTGACCAGTACCTGCCGATCGGCGGGCGGGGGCTGGAGCGACGGCGACCGGTGGGCTGGGTACCCTGACGGGATGCTCTACATGTTCGCGTTCGAGCGCGTCGGGGTCGCCGTGAGTGACCTGTTCTTCGTGGATCCCCGGCCCGAAGCCGGGCAGGAGGGCGCCGAACGGGGTGTGCGGCTCGAGGTGCGCCTCATGGAGCGACCGCCGCTGAGCGGGTCGATCTACGCGTCGCAGACGATCGTGGCCGACCGCCCGGTGTGGCGGGCCGACCTGTTGGAGTCGGTCGCCGGTCCCATGGGCAGCTTCGACCGGACCCACCACCACCCGAGCTTCCGGGGCTGGGAGCCGTGCCCAGCGCGTGTTCGAGCCCGCAATGAGCGCGGACCCGGTGGCCTTCGTCGGGCAACAGCTCGCGGATCTGCCCACGCTGCTCGCGGGCGCCGGGCTGAGCGAGTCCGACGTGGGCCCCGACGACGCCGAGCAGCTGCGGGCCGCAGTGCCGGAGATCACGGCCACGGTGCAGCGCCTGCTCGACCGGGTGCACGCCGGCGAGCTCGCCACCGCACCGGGTGCCGACCTCGGCGACAGCGTCGCGCGCGCGAGCTGGCTCTAACCCTGCGCACTCTCACCGAGCGCGGCGGCGCAGTACTCCGCGAACCCGTCGAGCATCGTGTCGGCCCCGTCGGCCCCGTCGGGATCGACGCCGTAGTGCCGCTGGCTGCCGCGGTGGCGGAACGCCACCTCGATGCGCTCGGGCTGCGCGGTCCAGCACGATCCCACCGGCAGGCCCGTGGGGCCCACGGTGTCGTACTCGTCGAAGCGCATGCTGCTGATCGGCGCGAGCCACACGGCGCGGCGCAGCACGAACGCCGCCTCCGCGATCGCGTCGTCGGTCGGCATCTCGGGCTGTGCGTAACGGGCGACGTCCCACGTGAGCACGGTCTCGCCGTCGCGCGTGATCTCGGCGTGCAGGTCGCCCTCGTCGGGCACGTCGATGGTGGCGAGGTACTCGACCGTGCCGTCGCCCCGGGCTGCCCGCGCGACGACCAGCTGCGCGAGGTCGAACATGTGGGTGCAGTGGAGGTCGGCGCGGTACGACGACTTCAGGCCGCGGGTCGCGCCCGCGAGCTCGGTGCCCACGAGTGACGCGATGCCCGCCTCGGAGCCCGGGCACGTGGACCAGGGGAGGCGCACCGCCTTGCCGACGACCTCGGTGATCCGGGTGCCGTCGTGGCGCACGGTCACGCGCACGTGGTGGACGTCGTCCTCCAGCGCGCCGCACGCCACGTTCCCGCGTGCCGCCGAGCGCGACCCGACGGCGGTAGCGGTCACCCACCGGCGCGCAGCCCCTGCAACACGGCCGCGGGGTCCACGTAGGTGAGGAAGTGCCCGGCACCCTCGTGGCTCACCAGGCGCGCGCCGGAGATGCGGGCGGCGAGCATGTCGGCCCAGGCGTGGGGCACGAGGTCGTCGTGCGTGCCCTGGTGGAAGGTCGTGGGCGCCGCGACGTCCTCCGGGCTGAAGCCCCACGGGCGGGCCCACGCCACGTACTCCTCGACCATGCCGTCACCGTGCTCGAGCGCGTGGGCGGCCGCCGCCGCGATGCCCGGGTCGGGGAGGGCGTCGAGCGCCTTGCCCTCCTCCGGGACCGCGCCCCGGGTGGTCAGGTGTGCCCACGCCTCGGGGCGGTGGCGGGCGACCTCGCCGAGCGAGCGGAACACGTCGCGGGCAACGTGGGGGTGGTGCTGCGCGAGGCGGGTGAGGCGGCGGTCCATCGCGTTGAGATGCTCGAACGTCGCGTCGTCGTCGAGGGGGAGGCACCCCGCCACCACCACGACGCGGCTCACGCGCCCTCCCGGCCCGCCGAGGCGGGCGCCGCACGCGAGCGCGTACTGCCCGCCCATCGACCACCCGAACACCGCGGCCCGCTCGATGGCGAGCGCGTCGAGCAGGGCCCGCACGTCGTCGGCCCAGTCGGCGGTCGTGCGGGCGGGCAATCCCGTCGACGCGCCGATGCCCGGGCGGTCGGGCGACACGAGGCGCAGGCCGAGGTCGCGTGCGGTGTCGGCGAACGGCGCGACGTCGAGCCCGCTCAACAGGCCGCCGTGGCAGTTCACCACGGGCGTGCCGGCCGGGTCGCCGTACTCGCGGTACGCGAGCGTTCGGCCGTCAGGGAGGGTGATGAGGGATTCCGCAGGACTGCCCATGGCGGCGGTCTGCCCGCTCTAGCCGTTGCGGTGACGGAGGGGCCCGGCCGGGAGGCCGCCGTCGACGTCGGTGAAGCCGTACTCGTCGGCGAGATCGCGTGCCGCGACCGCCCGCCCGGTGAAGCGGGCGACGGCGGGATCGGTGGCGAGCGCCACCACGGCGCGGCCACAGAAGCGCGGCGACTCCGATGTGCTGAGGTCGAGCGTGGGCGGCAGGAGCCCGGCGGCCGCGCCGAGGTCGATGCGCTCGGTGCGCACGAACCCCGGCCAGAGCGAGACCACGTGCACGCCGTGGTCGCGCAGCTCGACCGCGGTGTCGGCAGTGACGCGGTCGAGCGCGCACTTGCCCACGCCGTACGCGACGTTCCACGCGTACTCCTCCGCGCCCGACGACGAGATGTTCACGATGAGGCCTTCGCCCGCGGGCACCATCCGCTGCGCCGCGTACCAGCTCGCCACGAAGGCCGAGCGGGTGCCGACGTCGAGCATGTCGTCCCAGTCGGAGATCGGCAGCTCCCAGAACTTCTTCCCCGACGTGAGCGAGTCGGTCACGATGAACGCGTTGTTCACCAACACGTCGATGTGCCCGTGCTCCGCGTCGATGCGGTCGAAGAGCGCGGCCACCGCAGCGTCGTCGCGGTGGTCGAGAGCGACGGCGACGCCGTGCCCGCCCAGCACGTCGATCTCCTGCGCGGTCGCGCCGACGGTGCCGGGGAGCGGATGCTCACCTTCCGACACGGTGCGGCCGGTCACGTACACCGTCGCGCCCGCGGCGCCGAGCTCGAGCGCGCAGCCCTTGCCGATGCCGCGGCTCGCGCCGGTGACCAGCGCCACCCTTCCGGCGAGTGGCTTCCCGCCCAACGCGCTCATCGCGCTCCGATCCAGAGGTCGACCCGCTCGCTCACCGCGTCGGGTCCGGTCCGATCGTCGCGACCGAGCTGCATCAACTCGGTCGGGCCCCACGGCGCGCCGCCGGCTGCCGCGAACGCGGCCCACGCGGCGCGCATGCGGTCGGACAGCGCGTCGGCGGCCGCGGCGTTCGCATCCTGCGCGCCGGCGAACTCGCGCCACGTGCTCACGTCGAGGGTGCCGAACGTGAACGGCAGGTCGAGTGCGTGGCACGCCCGCTTCACCGGCGCCTCCCAGGTGAAGCGGTACCGGTGCACGGTGTTGCCGCGCGCTTCGTGCGCGCGGGCGAGCAGCTCGTTGGGCACGTGCAGCTCGAGGTCGGCGACGCTCTCGACGAGGTCGCCGCCGCCGGCCAGGAAGGCGGCGCGCACGGCATCGGGGTCGGTGATGCCGAGGGTGAGCGCCTTCATGCCGAGGAAGCCGACCGCGTGCTCCTCGGGGAGCTGCGGCACCTGGTCGCGGAACAGCTCCATCTCGTGCGCGGTCGTGCCGACGACGAGTGGGATCGCCGGGAACACGCTGGTGTGCGCCGGTCCGGTGAGCAGGTCGCCGTCGATCCAGGGATGGAACGGCATCATGCCCACCTTGGGCAGCGCGGCGGCCACGGTCGCCTCCTGCGCGACGAGCAGCGCGTCCACGGGAAGCTTCCGCAGCACGTCCACGTCGGCCGCGCCCGCGGCGTCGAGGAACTGCTCGGCCACCCAGGCAACGGCGTCGGTGTCGAGGGTGCCCGCGGGTGCGCCGCTCTGCAGGATCGCCCCGGCCACGGGGAGCGCGCCGGTCGCCAGTGCGTGGGCGAGCATGCCCGAGCCGGCCGACTCGCCCATCACCACGATGCGCTCGGGATCCCCGCCGAACGAGGGCGCGACCGCGCGCACCCAGTCGACCGCGGCGCGCAGGTCGCGCAGGCCGAGGTTGGTGGGCACGCCGTCGAGGCCGAGCCAGCCGAGCGCGCCGAGCCGGTAGTTCAGCCCGATGACGACGACACCCTCGCGGGTCGAGCGCGGCGCCGTCGTAGGTGTCGAGGCCCGCGCCGCCGATGCGGTAGCTGCCGCCCGGCACCCACACCAGCACCGGCGCGGCGCCGTCGAGCGCGGGGGTGAACACCTCCGCGGTGAGGCAGTCCTCGGACTGGCGGTCGGGAGCCATGCCGGGCACGAGGTCGAGGCCGCCGATGGTCTGCGGCGGCGCCGCGCCCGGTCGGGTCGCGTCGAGCTCGTCCGTCCACGAACACGGCTCGGGCAGGCCGAAGCGCTCGGCTCGCGCGTAGGGAACGCCACCGAAGTGGAGCACGCGGGCGCCGTTGTGCTGCCGTTCGGTCCCGCGCACGGAGCCGAGCGGCGTCGTCGCGACGGCTACCACGCGTTCGGGTCCTGCGCGTACGCCGCCGGCACCGGATGACGGAACAGCTCCGACGCGTTGCGCCACGTCACCCGCTCGATCTCCGCGGGCGACAGTCCGGCGAGCTGCGCGCGCACCCGCTCCTGCGTGTGCGGCCAGGTGGAGTCGGCGTGTGGGTAGTCGGATTCCAACAGGATGTTCTCCACGCCGATCACGTCGCGCTGCAGGAACGCGGAGGGGTCGTCGATCGCGCACACCCAGAAGTTGCGCCGGAAGGTGTCGGCGGGGCTGAGGCTCAGGTCGTTCCACGTGCCGTACATCGCGTCGTACTTGCGCACGTGCTCGAGCCGGTCGAGCAGTCCGGCCACCCAGCCGATCCCGCCCTCGGAGAGGCAGATCTTGAGGTCGGGGAAGCGCACCGGGATGCGGGAGTAGAGCCAGTCGACCGCCGCGAACATCGCGTACCCGAAGAACAGCACGCCGATGGTGTCGGACGGCGCGTCGGGCGCCGTGGCGGGTGACGTGCCCGACGAACCGACGTGCAGGCACACGACGGTGTCGGTCTCCTCGCACGCCTCCATGATCGGGTCCCAATGGCCGCTGTGCAGCGACGGCATGCCGAGCAGGTGCGGCGCCTCCGAGAAGGTCATCGCCTTGAAGCCGCGCTCCGCGTTGCGGCGCACCTCGGCCGCGCCCACTTCGGGATCGAGGAAGTAGGGGAGCTGCAGCGGGACGATGCGGTCGGGATCGTGGGCGGCCCACTCCTCGATCACCCAGTCGTTCCACGCCCGGATGCACGCGAGCGCGAGCTCGGGGTCGTCGGTGAGCTGCTGCAGGCGTTGGCCCGCGAAGCCGGGCAGGAACGACGGGAAGCAGAGCGACGCGTAGACGCCGTTGAGATCCATGTCGTGGATGCGGGCGCGGATGTCCCACGCACCGCGACGCATCTGGTCGAAGCGCGTGGGCTCGAAGCTGTACTCCGACACCGGTCGTCCGACCACTGCGTTGAACCCGACGTTCGGCAGCTCCTGGCCCTCGAACACCCAGGCCTCGCTGCCGTCCTCGCGCTCGACGACGCGTGGCGCGCGGTCCTGCAGCTTGCGCGGCAACCGGCCCTCGAACGCGTGCGGCGGTTCCACCACGTGGTCGTCGACGGAGATCAGGGTGAACTCGCGGGCGCGGGTTCGGGTTCGGGGAGGAAGCTCACCTGGCCCTTCGCCGCAGTGGTGAACCCCGACTTGCCCGACAGGTCCTCGATCGAGATCGACATGGTTAGCGCAACACCTCCGGCTCGGACGCGACCAGCGCGCGCACGACACCGTTCCAGTAGACGGGCGCGGCGCGCTCCACGAGCGACGCCTTGAGCTGACGTTGGTGGGTGGCCGCGATGGGGATCGGGGAGCGGTCCATGGCCCGCACCAGCCAGTGCAACATGCAGGTGCGCTCGAACAGCACCGACTTGTACACCGCCTCCGCCATCGTGGGTGCGGTGACGATCACGCCGTGGCTCACGAGGAGCGCGACCGACGCGCCGCCGATGGCGCGGGAGAGGTCGGCGCCGAGGGCGGGTTCGTCGACCTCGCCGTCATAGTCGGTGACCAGCACCATCTCGCCGCTGAGGATCGACGAGTTCTGGTGCACGAGATCCGGGAGCTCGCCGACGGCGGCGAGGGCCGACGCGTACGGCGGGTGGTTGTGCACCACCACGGTGGCGTCGGGACGGGTGCGGTGCAGCTCGGTGTGGATGTGCACCGCGGGGGTCACGTCGAGTGCGCCCTCCACGACGCGGCCGTCGCCGTCGATGGTGAGCATGTCGGCGGCGGTCACCTCGGCCCACCAGAGCCCCCACGGGTTCACGAGGAACCGGTCACCGGTGTCGTCCGTCTGCAGGGTGATGTGCCCGGTGAGGTTCTCGCACCAGCCGAGGTCGTCGAGGTGGCGCAGGGCGAGGGCCAACTCCTGCGCGGGGGTGAGCTCCACCCCCGGCCCCGGCACCGTGTGCGGCGCCCACGCGGCCAACCCGCCCGACCCGCCACTGCGCTTGGCGTCGGTCTGGTTCTGGTCGCCCATGGTGTCGGACGTCCCCTCGATCGTCCCCCCGGTCGTCATGCCCCCGATCCTCGCGCACATTTCGTTTTGGCGTCACCAGACGTCGCCCTGGCGACGCGACATGACGCCAAAACGGGTCAATCGGGGGTGAGGCGGCGGCGGATGTCGGCACGGAGCTCGCCCTTGGCGACCTTGCCGCCCGACGCGCGGGGGAGTTCGTCGAGCACCACGAGCTGCTCGGGGAACCACTCGGGGGACACGCCGTCGGCCCGCAGGTGGGCGACGACGTCGTCGAGGGTGAGCGACGCGCCGGGCTGCAGCTCGGCGTAGAGGCACACCCGTTCACCGAAGACCTCGTCGGGCATGGCGACGGCGGCGGCCAGCGCGATCGCCGGGTGGCTCGCGACGGCGGCCTCGACCGCGGGTGCGCTGATGTTCTTGCCGCCGCGGATGATGATGTCGGACGTGCGCCCGACCACGCGCAGGTAACCGTCGGCGTCGACGGTGCAGACGTCGCCGATGCGCATCGCGCCGTCGTCGGTGAACAGCTCGGCGTTGGCGCCCTCGTCGTTCAGGTAGCCCTCGCAGGTGGCGGGGCCGCGGCACACCGGGTTGCCGGGCACACCGGGCTCGGTGATCTCCACACCCGCGTCGTCGAGCAGGCGCACGTGCATGCCCGGGATCACGTGGCCCGCGGTCTCGAGACGGTGGTCGCGGTCGTCGCGCATCGTGGTGTAACTGAGCGCGCCGGTCTCGTTGGAGCCGTAGAACTGCAGCACGCGGGCGCCGGTGACGTCCTCGAAGCGCGCGGCGCGCTCGTGGGGCACCGCCTCGCCGCCGGTGAACATGCAGCGCAGCGCCGAGAGGTCGCGTGTCTCGATCGTCGGCGACTTCAACATCATCAGGAACTGGGTGCTCACGCACGCGAGGACCGACACCCGCTCGCGCTCCATCGATTCCAACACCGCGTCGGCGCCGAAGCGCTGGTGCACGACGGTGGGGGCGCCGAGCACCGCGGGGGTGACGTGCTGGGTCCAGATGCCGAAGCCGTAGGGTGCGGGCAGCGCGCTGAGGAACACGTCGCCGGAGTGCATCTCGCCGGCGTCGACCGCGAGCTTGTGGAAGTACATCCAGCGGTTCTGCGTGTGCACGACGCACTTCGGCAGCCCGGTGGTGCCCGACGTGGAGTTGAGCAGGAACACGTCGTCGGGGCCGAGGGCGCGACGTCCGAGATCGATCTCCCGAGGTGTCACCACCTCGCCGTCCACGGTGGGGTCGTCGGCCGCCTCCGCGTCGATGACCACGTGGTGGACGAGGGGAAGGCCCTCGGCCTGCAGTTCGGCGAACAGCTCGGCCGCCGGGCGACCCCGGTGCTCGGCGACGGTCAGGAGCGCCCGGGCCTGGGTGAGCCCGAGGAGATGGCGCAGCTCGGCGTCGCCGGCGCGGTGGCCGATGCCCACGACCGTGAGGCCGGCCCGTTCGGCGGCCACGAACGCGATGTGTGCGGCCGCGCCGTCGGGGAGCACCACCGCGATCCGGTCACCGCGGGCAAGTCGCCCACCGGCCAGCACCCGCGCGAGGCGGGTCGCCCGCTCGTCGTACTGCGCCCACGACGTGCGGGTGACGATCCGGTCCGGGCTCCCGTCGGCCCCGACCGTGACGAAGGCGTCGGCGTCGGGCTGCGTGCGGGCCCAGCCCGCGACCGCGTCGCCCACCGTGGTCTCGCCCCAGTCGCCGCTGCGCTTGTAGGCGGCGACATCGGCCGCGTCCCGCTGCATGGGTGCGGTTCTAGTGCATGGGACCCGGTTGCGTGCGCCCGTGCGCCGGTGCGCGCGACCGTGCCGGGTCGTAGTGTGCGCGGCCGGAGGTGATGGTCATGACCGTCGTCAGTGACGCAGCCCGCGTGCGTGAGTCGCTCGACCACCCGATCATCGACGCCGACGGGCACTTCGTCGAGCTCGGGCCGATCCTGCAGGACGAGGTGGTCGCCACCGTCGAGGAGGTCGGGGGTGCCGCGCTGCGCGAGCGGTTCCTCGCCACCACGCAGCGCGTTCGACACGTCGTCGAGCCTCGCCGACCGCGACGATCCCGCAGTGCGCGCGGCGTGGAAGGCCATGCCGTCGTGGTGGGGGTGGCAGACGGCCAACGTGCGCGACCGCGCGACCGCGCACCTGCCCGCGCTCCTGTACGAACGCCTCGACGAGATGGGCATCGACCACACGATCCTCTACCCGTCGATGGCACTCGGCTACTTCGAGATCACCGACGTGGAGGTGGCGGCGGCCGCGTGCATGGGAGTGAACCGGATGCACGCGCGGCAGTTCGCGCCGTACCGCGACCGCTGCAGCGTCGGTGCGCTGGTGCCGATGAACACGCCGGAGCAGGCGATCGCAGTGTTGCGCGACGCGGTCGAGCACCACGGGTTCCGCACCGCGGTCATCGCCGGGTACGCGCGCCGGCCCGTCGCCGACGGCGGGTACCGCCTCGACATGTTCGGTGTCGACAGCGAGCACGACTACGACCCGCTCTGGGCCGCGTGCGTGGAGCTGGGCGTCGCGCCGGTGGTACACAGCGCGCTGCAGCAGCACCGGGTCACCCGCTCGGTGTCGAACTACGTCTACAACCACGTGAACGGGCTCGCGGCCGCGCACGAATCGCTCTGCAAGTCGCTCTTCCTTGCCGGCGTCACCCACCGGTTCCCCCAGTTGCGGGTCGGCTTCCTCGAGGGTGGCGTCGCGTGGGCCTGCATGCTCTACGCCTCGCTCGCCGGTCACTACGACAAGCGCAACCGCAACGCGATCCACGAGCTCGACCCCGACGCGCTCGACGTGGAGGAGCTCGCCGGGTGGCTCGCCCGCTACGGCGACGCCGAGGTGCAGGGCCGTCTGGGTGAGCTGCGCGACTACTTCGGCCGCCCGGCGGCACGCCCCGCGAACGTCGACGAGTTCTCGGCCGTGGCGATGACGAAGGCGGAGGACCTGAAGGACCGCTTCGTGCCCAACTTCTACTTCGGGTGCGAGGCCGACGACCCGCTCGTCGCCTGGGCGTTCCGGGAGGACGTGAACCCGTTCGGGGCGCGGCTACGGCCGATCTTCGGCAGCGACATCTCCCACTGGGACGTGCGCGACATGAACGAGCCCGTTGCCGAGGCGTTCGAGCTGGTGGAGCACGGCGTGCTCACCCCCGAGGAGTTCCGCGAGTTCACGTTCGTGAACCCGGCGCGCCTGCACGCGGAGGCCAACCCCGACTTCTTCGCCGGGACCACCGTGGAGGGCGCCGTACGAACCGAGTTGGCGCAGCAGGAGCAGGCATGACCATGGAACGTCCGTTCACCCGTCCGCTGCGGTCGTTGGTGTTCGCCCCGGGTGACGACGCCGAGGCGCTCGCCACCACCGCCGCCTCGGGCGCCGACGCAATGGTCGTCGACCTGGAAGAGCCGCGTACGCCGTACTCGGAGCCCGACCGAGAGCGCGGCCGCGAGGTGGCGCGGGAGTTCTTCGACTCGCGTGATCCCGACGCGCTGCCGTGGCTGTTCGCGCGCGTGCAGCCACCGTCGACGGGCATGACGCTGCGCGACCTCGCCGCGGTGATGAGCCCGGCGCTCAAGGGGATCCTGCTGCCGAAGATCGAGAGCCCCGCCGACGTGCACGCCGCCGACGCGCTGCTCACCTGCGCCGAGGTCGAGCACGGTCTGCCGCGCGGCTCGCTGCTGATCTACCCGATCCTCGAGACCGCGAACGCGATCCGTCTCGCGTACGAGATCGCCATGGCGTCGCCGCGGGTGGGCTACATGGGCGGGGCGATCTCCCGCTTCGGCGACATCCACCAGGCGATCGGGTTCCGCTGGACCGCGGCGGGGGAGGAGACCCTCTTCCTCCGTTCGAAGGTGCTGGTCGACGCCCGTGCCGCCGACATCCGCTACCCGATCAGCGGGATGTGGGGCGGCCGCATCGACGACGTCGACGGCCTGCGCGACTTCGCGACCGGGCTGCGCAACCTGGGGTACTACGGGATGATGCTCGGCCACGCGGGGCACGTGCCGCTGGTGCACGAAGTGTTCTCGCCCACCGCCGAGGAGCTCGGCTACTGGCAGGAGCTCGACGCACTCGCCACCGCGGCCGAGGTCGAGCAGGCCGAATCGGGCGGCGACAAGATCCTGCACGGTGAGCCCGGGCAGGGCGAGGGCCACGTCGTGCACATCGCGCACGTGGGCTCCGCTCGCCGCAACCTCGCATGGGCCCGCGACCTCGGCCTCCTCTAGCGTGCGGCTCGATGAAGGAGTGCGCATGAGTGGAGTGCAGCTGCGCCGGTACCAGTTGAAGCCCGGATCCGTCGACGCGTTCCTCGACGCGTGGCGTGCCGCGTGCGTGGTGCGCGCGCAGTTCGGCTTCACCGTCGATCGCGCGGTCGTCGACCGCGTCAACGAGGGCTTCGTGTGGGTCGTGTCCACCGAGGGCGACTTCGAGGCTGCCGACCGCGCCTACTACGACTCGCCCGAGCGTGCCGCGCTCCCGGTGGACCCCGCGTCGTTCGTGGCCGAGAAGTCGCTCACGATGGTGGAGGACGTGACTCCCTAGCGAGTCGCCAGGAAGTCGAGCACCGCGCGGTGGAGCTGCGGGTGCGCGTTCGCCTGGAAGTGGTCGCCCGGCACCCGCACGAGTTGCGCGTCGAGCCGCTGCGCGAGCCCGGTCGGGTCGCCCGCCTCCACGTCGCTCTCGCCCACCACGAGCAGCACGGGCACGTCGATGTCGTCGAGGTTGGTGCGCTCGCCGCCGGCCGGTGTGCTCATGTACGCGATCAGCGGCGTGCGGTCGTTGCCCGCCATCACCCGGAAGCGGCGCAGCCCCGACGCTTCGATCTCCTCCGGGTCCTCGGTGGTGAGCGCGGCGATCATCGCGTCGCGCCGGTCCTCTCCCGAGTTGCCATCTCCAGACCCGTCGGCGTTGCGCTCGGCGTTCTCGCCGATGCCGAGCAGCACCAGCGCCTTCACCCGCGGCTCGCGCGGTGCGACGCGCAGCGACGTGTGCGCGCCCATCGAGTACCCCACGAGCACGCACGAGTCGACCTTCAGGTGGTCGAGCAGCGCGCTCACGTCGTGGCGCATCGCGTCGTTCGCGTAGCCCTCGGGCTCACGCGGCTTCTCGGACAGCCCGTGGCCGCGGGCATCGAACGTGATCACGCGGAAGCCCTCGTCGAGGAAGAGGTCGAAGAGGCCCGGGCGCACGTAGTTCACGTTGGTGTCGGCGGCGAAGCCGTGCAGCAGCACGAGGACGGGGCCGTCGCCGTCGTCCGTGTAGGAGATGGTGACGCCGTCGAAGCTCGGGAAGTTCGGCATGGCAGGAAGGTAACGCGATCCGCGACCGCGGTACCGTCTCCCTCGCCGGTAGGCGAATGACGGAGGCGGTATGGGAGCACTCGACGGACGGATCGCGGTCATCACCGGCGCGGGGCGCGGCATCGGCCGCGAGCACGCGCTGCTCTTCGCCCGGGAGGGGGCCAAGGTGGTGGTCAACGACCTCGGCGGCTCGGCCGACGGCGTCGGCGCCGACGCCGGTCCCGCCCAGCAGGTGGTCGACGAGATCCGTGCCCTGGGCGGCGAGGCGGTGGCCAACACTGACAACTGCGCCGACTGGGAGGGCGGACAGCGCCTGATCCAGACCGCCATCGACAACTTCGGCGGCCTCGACGTGCTGGTGAACAATGCCGGCATCCTGCGCGACCGGATGATCTTCTCGATGAGCGAGGAGGAGTGGGACTCCGTCATCAACGTGCACCTCAAGGGGCACTTCGTGCCGCTCCACCACGCTGCCGTCTACTGGCGCGAACGGTCGAAGGCGGGGGAGCCGGTCAACGCGTCGGTGATCAACACGTCGTCCACGTCGGGACTGTTCGGCACCGCGGGCCAGACCAACTACGGCGCCGCGAAGACCGGTATCGCCACCCTCACGATCATCAGTCAGATGGAGCTCGAGCGTTACGGCGTGCGGGTGAACGCCATTGCGCCCGCGGCCGCCACCCGGCTCACTGCCACCATCCCGGGTTCGGGGGAGCGCAACGCCGAGCGCGAGCAGCTCGAGTTCAACCCGTACGAGCCCGGCAACGTGTCACCGTTCGTGGCCTACCTCGCCACCGACGACTGCCCGATCAAGGGCCGCGTGTTCTTCGTCGTCGGCGGCACCGTCGCGCTGTTCCAGCCGTTCGCGATCGTCGACCGCATCGACACCGACCACCGCTGGACCATCGACGAGTTGCGCGACCAGGCCGCCCACTTCGCCGACGTCCCCTTCGCGCTCAACCACCCCTTCTAGACCCGAACTTGCGTCCAGATCCGACCTCGAGGGGCCTCGAACGACGCAAGTTCGAGGGGCTAGCCGCCGACGACGCTGGGGCCGGCGAGCGCGCCGCCGTCGACCACGAGGGTGTGGCCGGTGATCCAGCGCGCCTCGTCGCTGGCGAGGAACACCGCGGCGGGTGCGATGTCGTCGGGCTCGCCGAGGCGCTTGAGCGGCAGCGTGCGCGCCGCGAGGTCCTCGTGCTCCTCCCACAGGGCGCGCGCGAAGTCGGTCTTCACCAACCCGGGCGCGATCGCGTTCACCCGCACCTTGGGGCCCATGTCGACCGCGAGGATCTTCGTGAGGTGGATGATCGCGGCCTTCGTGGTGTTGTAGACGCCGATCGACGCGTCGCCGCGCAGCCCGCCGATCGACGACAGGTTGATCACCGCCCCTCCGTGTTCCTGCATGCGGGCGTGCCACGCGAGCTGCGTCCACACGAACAGGCCGCGCAGGTTCACCTGGAAGGTCTTGTCCCAGGCGCCGAGGTCGGCCTCGATCGTGGGCCCCATCGACGGGTTGGTGGCCGCGTTGTTCACCAGGATGTCGAGGGCGCCGAAGCGCTCGACGGTGGCGCCCACACAGGCCTCGGCGGCCTCGGGATCCCCCGCGTTGGCGGCGAAGGTGGCCACCTGGGCGCCCGGGGTGGCCTCGAGAATCGATGTGGCGGCCTCGTCGAGCTGGGCCTGCTTGCGCGACGACAGCATCACCGCGGCGCCCTCGCGGGCGTACGCGGCGGCGATGGCGCGCCCGATGCCCTTCGACGCGCCGGTGACGAGGGCGGTGCGGCCGGCCAGGCGGCCAGAGAAGGCGGCGGTGGTGTCGGTGCTCATGGCCGGGCAGTCTCGCGCGCCCCGCGACGGACGACCGGTGCGCCCCGTTGAGCTCCTGTTGACGTCGGGCACGAACCTCGCCGATTGAATACCTCGACGACCACTCTGTGCGCGACCATGTGCGGATGGCCACGGCGACGGAGGGTGAGGCAGGCACCGCGGCTTCGTCGCGATCTCACGCGCCCCGGCTCGGGTACATCCCGGCCCTCGACGGCCTCCGCGCCGTCGCTGTCATCGCAGTGCTGCTGTACCACGCGGACGTCCCGTGGTGGAAGGGCGGCTTCCTCGGCGTCGACGTGTTCTTCGTCATCAGCGGGTACCTGATCACCTGCCTGCTGCTCGCCGACTGGGCCAACCACTCCAACCTCGGCCTCGGCCGGTTCTGGTACCGCCGCGCGCGCCGCCTGCTCCCGGCGCTCTTCGTGATGCTCGCGGTGGTCAGCCTCTACGCCGCACTGTTCCTCCCCGACGTGCTCGCCCAGTTGCGCGGCGAGGTGCTGGCCGCACTCGCCTACGTCGAGAACTGGTTCCTGATCTTCCGCGACCTGTCGTACTTCCAGACCACGGGCCGCCAACCGCTGCTCCAGCACGTGTGGTCGCTGGCGGTGGAGGAGCAGTTCTACCTCCTGTGGCCGATCATCCTGCTCGCCGCGCTGAAGGTGTGGGGTGGCCAGAAGAAGCGCATCCTGCTCGCGCTTCTCACGGGTGTCGTCGTGTCGACGGTGCTCATGGCGATCCTGTACCACCCGTACTCCGACTCATCCCGGTCGCGGGTGTACTACGGCACCGACACCCGAGCGGCGGCGCTGCTCCTCGGCGCCGCGCTCGCGTTCGTGTGGGCGCCGTGGAAGCTGCAGGGGCGCACCGGCCGCAACGCGGGGATGGTGCTCGACGTCGCCGCCGGGATCAGCGCTGTCGTCCTGCTGTGGATGTTCCACACGGTCAGCTTCCTCGACCAGGGCCTCTGGCGCGGCGGGTTCCTCGTCGCCGCGATCGTGTCCGCGGTGCTCATCGCCGCGACGGTGCACCCCAAGGCGAAGGTCTCGGCCGCGGTGCTCGGCTTCGCGGTGTTCCGTTGGATCGGCGTGCGCGCCTACGGCATCTACCTGTGGCACTGGCCGATCTTCATGATCACCCGGCCGCACTCCGACGTCGGCCTCACCGGGCTCCCGCTGCTGATCCTGCGCCTCGGGCTCACCTTCGGTATCGCCGCGCTCTCGTACCACTACCTCGAGGAGCCGATCCGCCACGGCGCGCTCGAACGCTGGTGGGCGAGCTACAAGGCCAGCACCGGCACCCGCCGGTCGGTCGCGAACAAGTGGCTCGGCGTGGGCGGGGCGGTCACCGTGGTCGCGCTCCTCTTCGTGACGGTGCAGATGGTCGGTGCCGAGGCGAGTGGCCCACCCGGTGGCTTCCCGAAGGAGAGCTCGGTGCTCATCACGCCGAGCACCACCACCCCCACCACCGTGCCCGGCGCGACCACCACCACGCTGCCGGCGAGCGGCTACCGGGCGGGCTACGTCACGGCCGTGGGCGACTCTGTGATGCTCGGGTCGAAGGACGCGCTGGTCAAGATCCTCAACACGGTCATCGGCGCGGGCAGCGAGGTCACGGTCGTCGACGCGGCCGAGAGCCGGCAATACGCGGCCGGGGTCGACGAGGTGCAGTCGCTCAAGGACCAGGGCCTGCTCGGCGACCGCGTGGTGATCCACCTCGGCACCAACGGCGAGATCGATCCCGCCCAGTTCGATCGCCTGATGGGCATCCTGAGCGGCGCGCAGCGGGTGGTGATCGTCAACGTGAAGGCGCCCCGCGGGTGGGAGGGGCCCGACAACGACACCCTCGCCGCCGGGGTCAAGAAGTACAAGAACGCGGTGCTCGTCGACTGGAACAAGTCCGGCAACGAGAACCCGGGCTGGTTCTACAACGACGGCATCCACCTCAACCCGGAGGGGCGTCTGGCCTACGCCGAATTGATCACCGATGCCCTCACCAAGGGTCAGCCCTGAACCAACCCTGAACCAGCTCTCCCAGGCCCCCTGAGGGCGTTGCCGGGCGCCCGCTGAGATCGCCCTGAGAATCCCGCCGGCCCTACTCACGAAAGGGCCGGGCCTGACCCCTCCGGCGGCTGGTCCGTGTGCCATCCTGGGAAGCCGCCATGCGCTTCTCCCGGATGCTCCTCACGTTCCTCCTGACGATCCTCGTCGGCGGCATCGCCGTCGGCGCGTGCTTCGCGGCCCTCATCCCGGGCACGGTCGAGGTCGCCACGGCCCACCACTACACCACCGAGGCCGTCGCCGACCTGAGCGCCCTCGCCGAGCCGTCCACCGTCTACTGGAACGACGGCACGAGCAAGCTCGACACCCTGGGCGCGCAGTTCCGCGACCCGGTGCGCATCAACGAGGTCCCCGAGCGCGTGGTCAACGCGGTGATCGCCACCGAGGACCGCACCTTCTGGACCAACGACGGCATCGACCTCGGCGCGGTGTTCCGGGCGTTCCTCAAGAACGTCACGTCGGGCCAGATCGAGCAGGGTGGTTCCACCATCACCCAGCAGCTCGTGAAGAACCGCATCCTCACCAACAAGCGGACGGTCAACCGCAAGGTGAAGGAGATCGAGGACGCGCTGCGCCTCAACGAGAAGTTCTCCAAGAAGAAGATCCTCGAGGAGTACCTCAACACCATCTACCTCGGGTCGGGCTCCTACGGCATCAAGGCCGCGGCGGCGCGCTACTTCCTCACGCCGATCCCGGGCACGGCGTTCCTGCGGGGCAAGAACCTCGACGAGCTCACCATCGGCGAGGCCGCCCTTCTCGCCGGGCTGATCTCCAACCCCGAGGGCAACAACCCCTTCACGTACCCCGACCGCGCCACCCGCCGCCGCGCCGACGTGCTGCGCGGCGAGGTGGAAGCGGGCTACATCACCCAGGCCGAGGCCGACGCCGCCAACAACGAGCCGCTGCCGACGATCCCGCCGATCGCGGAGCAGCGGCCGACGAACTACCTCACCGCGGAGGTGCAGGACCAGCTGCTCGCCGACCCGCGCCTCGGCGCCACGGTGAAGGAGCGCACCGACAAGCTCCTCAAGGGTGGGCTGAAGGTGTACACGACCTTCGACCAGCGCCTCCAGAACGAGGCCGAGCAGGCGACCAACGACGCGAAGCCGCAGAAGGGCGCCGACTGGATCGCGTCGCTGGTGTCCATCGATCCCACGACGGGGGCGGTGAAGGCCATGGTGGGTGGTCCCGACTTCGCCGACAGCCAGTACAACATCGCCACCCATCCGATCGGGCGCCAGCCGGGATCCACCTGGAAGGTCATCGACCTTGCGGGTGCGCTGCAGAACGGGTACTCGCCCAACGACCAGGTCGACGGCAGCGGGCCGTGCGGGGTGAAGCGCTTCGGCAACGTCACGACGGTGAACGCGGAGCCGAGCGAGGGCGGGATGATGAGCCTGTCCAGCGCGACCGCCGGATCGGTGAACTGCGCGTTCGTGCGCCTCGCCGCCAGCGTCGGCCAGGACAAGCTCATCGACCTCGCCCACAAGATGGGCATCCAGCAGACGCGCCCGACGCAGAACGACCAGTTCCTGACGCTCCCGATCGGTGTCGTCGAGGCGACCCCGCTCGAGATGGCCACCGTGATGGCAACGGTGGCCAATGGCGGCCTGCACCACAAGCCGTACGTCGTGACGAAGGTGGTGGGCCCCGACGGCAAGGTGTTGCTCGACAACACCAACGACCCGGGGGACCAGGTCCTCACGAGCGACGTCGCCGACTGCGAGGCCAACGTGCTGCGCGGCGTCGTCACGAACGGCACGGGCGGCAACGCCAACGTGGCCGGCCAGGAGATCTTCGGCAAGACGGGCACCACCGACGATCGCCACGACGCGTGGTTCATCGGCGCCAACCCGTCCGGCGGCGGCATGCAACTCGCCACTGCGGTGTGGTTCGGCAACCGCACGGGGAACATCGGTGACGCCGGCTTCGGTGGCGATTCCGCCGCGCCGATCTTCCGGGTGTTCATGCAGCAGGCCCTGGCGGGGCAGCCCGACGTCGCGCTGCCGGGTCCCGGGCCGGTGTGCTCACGATCGGGCGCGTTCGTGAACCCCGACGGCGGCCGCGGCGCCCAGACGCCGGTCGACTTCAACCAGCTGCCCACCGTGGCGCAGACCCCGACCGTGACACCGCGGACGCCCACCACCACGCCGATCACCCGACCGCCGAGCACCACCCGCCCGCCGGCCACGCGCCCACCGGCCACCACCACACCGCCGGCGACTACCGTGCCGGGCGGATGACCAACCGCTTCGACGACCTCTTCGTTCTCCAGGAGCACGACTCCGCCCTCGACCGGCTCCGCCACCAACACGACACGCTCCCCGAGCGCGCCGCGGTGGCCGACAGCGAAGCGATGTTGACGACCATCGAGGCGGCGCTCGCGCTCGTGCGCACCGACCGCGACGGGATCGACCGTCGGGAGAAGGCCCTCGACGACGAAGCGACCTCGCTGAAGACCAAGGCCGACGAGGTCGAGCGCAAGATGTACTCGGGCGAGATCTCGTCACCCAAGGAGCTCCAGGCCATGCAGGCCGAGGTGGAGCAGCTGCGCAGTCACCAGAGCGACCTCGAGACGACCGAGCTCGAGCTCATGGAGCAGCGTGAGCCCGTCGACCGGAAGTTCGCCGAGCTCACCGCCAGGGTGGCTGAACACCGGGCCCGGCTCGAGTCTGCTCGCGAACAGCTCGCCACCGCCGAGGCGGCGGTGAAGGCCGAGGCGCGGGTCGAGCTCGCCGCCCGCCAGGAGATCGCGACGCGCACCGACGCCGCGTTGCTCGCCGAGTACGAACGCTGCCGGTCGCTCACGCACGGCACCGGCGTGGCCCGGCTGCTGGGCAGCAAGTGCCAGGCATGCCACCTCTCGATCCCGTCCACCGAGGCGGAGCGCATCCGCCACGCGCCCGAGGGCACGATCGAGCACTGCGACAACTGCGGCGCCATCCTCGTGGCCACCGAACCGCTCGGCGCTGATCCGGTCGGCGCTGATCCGGTCGAGTCGTAGGCCCGGTCGAGGCTCGGTTCCCGACGCGTCGTAGCCTGCTCGCGTGTTCTTCTGGTACATCGGGCTTTCGGTCTTCGGCGTTGCGACGATCTTCCGCAGCGTCGGCATCGACTACCGCCTGATCGCCATCGGATCGCTGCTGCCGCTGTTGCTCGACCTGCCGTTCGGCTACCGCGCCTACGGCTACACGCTGTTGTTCGCGGTGGCGATGCTCACCGTCGTGATGCTCGGCACCATCGGCAAGCCGCGCCTGTTGCGCCGCCGCTGGCTGTGCCTGCCCATCGGCGTGTTCGCCGGGATCATCCTGTCGGGCGCGTTCACCAACCAGGACCTGTTCTGGTGGCCCTTCCTCGGCACGTCGTTCCCGCACGACGGGCTGCTCCCCGTGTGGTGGGTGGTGCTGATCGAGGAGCTGGTGGGCCTGTTCGTCTGCTGGGTGCTGGTGGGGCAGTACGACCTGTGGCTGCCCGGACCGCGCGAGGAGTTCCTCCGTACCGGCCGGCTCACCGCGAGCAGCGTCGAGGAGTGACTACTCGGCCCTGACCGGGATCCGCTTGTTCGGTGCCTGCGCGGGGCGGCTGTGCGCACCGTCGGCGTCGACGATGAAGCGACCCTCGCCGGGACCCTCGGCCACCGGCATGCCCAGCGCGTCGAGCAGCGCGTGGTCGGCCTCGGCCGGGCGACCCTCGGTGGTGAGGTAGTTGCCCACGATCAGCGCGTTGGCGCCGGCGAGCAGGCCCATCGCCTGCAGTTCGCCCAGCACCTTCTCGCGGCCGCCGGCGAGGCGCAGCCACGCGCCCGGCAGCACGAGGCGGAACAGCGCGATGGCCTGCAGCGCTTCGCGCGGCGAGATGAGCTCGCGGTCGGCCATCGGCGTGTCGGGCCGAGGGTCGAGCAGGTTGATCGGCACCTCGCACGGGTCGAGCGCCGCGAGCTCGAACGCGAAGTCGAC
This sequence comes from uncultured Actinomycetes bacterium, assembly GCA_963720785.1. Taxonomy (GTDB): domain Bacteria; phylum Actinomycetota; class Acidimicrobiia; order IMCC26256; family DASPTH01; genus CAVRGQ01. The sequence continues at coordinate 338,138 of CAVRGQ010000009.1, read as the reverse complement.
GCGCTGCTCGAGGGTTTCACCCATGCCGACGATGCCGCCGCAGCACAGCTCCATGCCGGAGTCGATGGCGAGCTGCGCGGTGGCGACGCGGTCTTCCCACGAGTGCGTGGTGCAGATCTCGGGGAACACCGCGCGCGGCGCCTCGAGGTTGTGGTTGTAGCGGCGCACCCCGGCCGCGGCGAGGCGCTGCGCCTGCGCGGGCTCGAGCAGGCCGAGCGAGCAGGCGACCTCGAGCCCGGTCTCGCGGTGCACGAGGTCGACGGCCTCGATCACGCGGTCGAGCAGACGCTCGCTCGGGCCGCGCACCGCGACGACGATGCAGAACTGCGTGGCGCCCGCGGCGCGGGTGGCGCGGGCGGCGTCGAGCACCTCGTCGAGGTCGAGGAAGGCGTACACGTCGACGTCGGTGTGGTGACGTGCCGATTGCGAACAGAACGCGCAGTCCTCGGGGCAGGCCCCCGACTTCGCGTTGATGAGGCTCTCGAGCTCGACGGTGGGCCCGCAGTACGCGAGGCGCACCTTGTGCGCGAGGGCCACGAGGTCGGGGAGCTCGTCGAGGGGGAGGGCCGCGACGGCCATCACCTCGCTCTTGGTGAGCGCGCGGCGATCGTCGAGGAGGGCGGTCTCGGCAACCTGGAGGGGGTGGTCGGCAACGCGGGTCATGGCCGGTCAGGCTACCGGCGCCGGGTGGGCGGCGGAGAAGGCGCCGGGGATGGCGGCGGAGAAGGCTGCGACTGACGGGCGGGCAGTGATGCGAAGAACCGCCAGATCGCATCGGTCGCGTCGATCGCGGGGCTGGGTGGGTCGAGGGTGCGCAGCATCCGGCGGCCGCCCGGCCAGGAGTGCATGCCACGCGGAATGGTCACGAGCTCGACCCGGGCACCCGTGGGGCCGGGAGCCCAGCTGGTGGTCGTGCGCTCGTCGAGGCCGGCGCCCTCGGTGCGCACGGTGGGATCGGGCGGGCAGCCGTCGACCCGCACGAAGTCGGCGACCACGTCGACGACGGATCGGTAGCTCGGTGGGTGCTGCTGGAGCGTGCGCTGCGGGTGCCCACCTTCGAAGGGCACGAACTCGTCGCGCAGCCCGTGGATGTGGAGCAGCGACACCGGCGCCGTGGGCCCGGGCGCCCACACCGACGAGCACCCGACCGGCGCGATTGCCGAGAACACGTGGGGCGCGACGCACGCCAACCGGTAGGCCATCATCCCGCCGTTCGAGAGGCCGGTCGCGAACACGCGGGTCGGGTCGATGGCGTGCTCGGCCATGACACTCGCCACGGCGGCGAGCACGAACCCTTCGTCGTCGACGCCGTCCTGCTCGGGCGGTCCGCAGCACGTGCCCGCGTTCCAGGCCCGGGAGGTTCCGTCGGGCGCGAGGGTGACGAACCCCTCCTGCACCGCCATCCGGTCCCAGTCGCCCTGGCGGGCGATCCCCACCCCGGTGCCCCCGCCGCCGTGCAACAGGACGATCAGGGGCCGGCGGCGCTTGCCCTCTCCGGACCGTCGGGGCGGCGCGCACACGCGGAACGAGCGCTCCACCCCTTTGTGGACGAGCTTCGTGGTGAGGGCCCGTGACTCGCGGGGGTCGGTCGTCGGTCGCATCCGACCAGTGTCGCGTGGGCGTGCCGGGCGGCCCGGATTGGTGGGCGGGGGCCCGTAGGCTCTCGCGGTGGTGGAGCACACGGAGGCACAGGGCGGTCAACCCCCCGGCCATCGCCGGGCCGCCACGCGCATGAGCGTGGCCACGGCGGCGTCCCGCGGCATCGGCTTCGGGCGCGTCTGGGTGGTCGCGGCGGTCCTCGGCACCACGTACCTGGGCAACACGTACCAGTCGTCCAACTCCGTCTCCAACATCCTCTTCGAGCTGGTCGCGGCCGGCGCGCTCTCCGCGGTCCTCGTGCCCACGTTCGCCGAGCACTTCCGCCAGGACGACCAGGGCGAAGCGGAGCGCCTCGCGTCGGGCGTCCTGGGCTTCGCGCTCGTGGTGATGGGCGTCGTCACCGTGGTCGGGCTGATCTTCGCCCCCGCGATCGCGCGCCTGCTCTCCGCCGGGAACTCGAACCACGCGATCGAGCAGCAGCAGGTTGCGCTGTCCACGTTCCTGCTGCGGTTCATGATCCCGCAGGTGCTGCTCTACGCGGTGGGCACCGTCGCCACCGCGGTGCTCTACGCCCAACGACGGTTCGTGATCACCGCGATCGCACCCATCGCCAACACCCTCGTCATCGTGATCGTGATGCTGGTGTTCCGGGCGATGCACGGCGACAGCCCCAGCCTCGATCTCACCCTCGCCGAGAAGCTCGTGCTCGGCATCGGCGCCACGCTCGGCGTGATCGGCTTCACCGGCGTGCCGTTCGTCGCGGTGCTGCGCTCGGGGTTCCGGCTGCGGCCGAAGGTCGGCGCGATGGACCGCAAGCTGCGCCACCTGCTCGTGCTCTCCGCGTGGGTCGCGCTGCAACCCGACGTCGCCGTGTTGCTCCTCGCCGCGATGGTCATGGGCAACCAGGTGGCGGGTGGCGTGATCGCCTACCAGTTCTGCATGGTCGCCTTCCTCGCGCCCTACGCGATCCTCGCCCAGCCCATCCACACCACGATCCTCCCCGAGCTCTCGCACGACGTCGCCGACGACGACATGGGCGCGTTCGCGGAGCGCCTGCGGTGGGGCCTCGACGGCATGGTGGTCACCCTCGTGCCCGTCGCCGCCGCGTTCGTGGCGCTCGCCCGGCCCGCGATGGACGTCATCGCGCCGTCGAACGCGGATGTGGAGCTGTTCGCGGCGGTGCTCGCGTCGCTCGGCATCGGCCTGTTCACCTACGGCACGTTCCTGCTGCTCGCCCGGGCCTGTTACGCGCTCGACGACAGCCGCACGCCCGCGCTCGTGGCCGGTGGCTGCGCGTTGCTCGGCGCCGCGGTGATGGTGGTGGGCGGCCTCAACGCCGAGAGCGACGCGGCGAAGGTGGCGTTCCTGGGCCTCGGGCACGCGGCGGCCTACTTCATCGGCACGCTCGTGCTCGGCGGCATTCTCCGCCGGCGCGTCGGTTATCCGTTCTTCCCCACGTCGTTGTGGAAGGTGCTGCCGTTCGTCGCGCTGCTCGCCCTCCTCGCGTGGTGGATCGAGGACCTCGTGCACCCCACCGATCGGCTCACCACGCTCGCGGTGCTCGCGGTGATCGGGGTCGTCGCCGCCGCGGCCTACTTCGCGATGCTGAAGCTGCTGCCCAAGCGCGGGCGCCGGTTCGAAGCCGCGTTCGAACCCGCCGATCCCGACCTGGCGGCCGAGGAATGATGCGCCGGACGACGAGGCGCGTGGTCGCGCTCGTCGCGACGCTGGGCGCGGTGGTGCTCCTCGTCGGCACCGCGCCGGCTGCGTCGGCCGCGTCGGCCGCGGCTCCGAAGGACGCCACCGTGCGGCGCGTGCTCATCATCTCGTTGCCCGCGGTGTCGTGGGGCGACGTCCAGGCCGCCGACGTCCCGCACCTGCAGGCGCTGTTCGCCCAGTCGGCGCTCGGCGACATGATCACCCGCACGGCGGGCAAGCGCTCGTCGGCGGCGGCGGGCTACACCGCCATCGGCGCGGGCGGGCGCGCATCGGCGGGGACGCCACTCGCCCCGCAGGCGTTCGAGCCCACCGAGGCCTACGGCAAGACCACCGCGGCCGAGGTGTACCACCAGCGCACGGGGCGCGACGCCGACGGCGAGATCGTGCACCTCGGCATCGCCGCGCTGAAGCAGGAGAACGCCGACGGCCTGTTCAATCCGCGCCTCGGAGCGTTCGGCGACGCCCTCGCGGGTGCGGGGGAGTCGCGTGCGGTGATCGCCAACGCCGACGGCGCGCAACCCGTCGTCGACGACCCGTTGCCCCAGTACCAGCGCGCCGCGGTCAACGCGCTCATGACCGGCGACGGCAAGGTGCCGCGCGGGATGGTCGGGCGCGAGCTGCTCGAGGACGCGCCGGGCTGGCCGTTCGGCGTACGCATGAACCTCGACACCGCGTACGACGCGTTCGCCGACGCGTGGTCGGCCGGGGGCGTCGTGCTGGTGGAGGGTTCCGACGTGCTGCGCGCCGACCTCTACGGCGATTTCACCACCACCGCACAGCTCCGGGCGCAGCGGATCACGGCGCTGGAGCGGTTCGATGGGCTGGTGGGGCGCATGCTCGCCGACGTCGACGTCGAGCACGACGCGGTGATGGTCATCAGCCCGGCGGCGTCGCGCCGGGGATCGGGCCTCACTGTCGCGTCGCTGCGCCGCGCCTGGCGTCACTCCCGGCCTGCTGCGGTCGTCGTCGAGCCGCCGCACCGGCTTCGTGTACACGTACGACACCGCACCCACCGCGCTGGCCCTCCTCGGGATCGAGGCGCCCAGGAAGATGGAAGGCGAGGTGATGGAATCGCGCGGCGGCGGCGGCCGCGACCGCATCACCCGGCTCGTGCGCGCCAACACCGACGCGGTGTTCCGCGATTCGAAGGTGGCGCTCGCCACCACGATCGTGCTCGTGCTCTCGATCGTGCTCGCGCTGCTCGCCGGTCTCGCCACGCAACGCCGCTATGGCCGACTCCGCTGGGTGCGACCGGGCCTGTTGCGCGGCTTCGCGCTCGCCGTGCTCGGGTTCCTCGCCGCCACCTATGTCGCGGGGCCATTGCACTTCGGGCGCGCCGGACGGCAGCCCGCATACCTCGTCTTCCTGGTGCTGTTCGCCGTGCTGTTCGCGGTGGTGTGCGCCGGCTTCGGCCGTCGGCGTCCCCACGCGCCGCTCGCGATCGCGCTCGGGTTCACCGTGGTGTTGCACGTGGCCGACCTGCTCGCGGGCGCGCGCCTCGAGCTCGACACCGTGTTCGGCTACACCGCCACGGTGGGCATCCGCGTGTCGGGCCAGGGCAACCCGACGTTCGCGCAACTCACGGCCGCGGTGGTGCTGCTCGGCGGCCTCCTGGTGTGGCGACGTCCCGGCCGACGCACCGTCTGGGCGGTGATCGCCATGCTCGCGTGCACGCTGCTCGTGATGGCGGCGCCGCCGTTCGGCGGCGACTTCGGTGCGGCGTTGGCGGGGGCGCCCGCGTTCGGGCTCTTCGCCTGGTTGCTCCTCGGCAGGCGCGTGCGGGTCCGCACCGTCGCCATCCTCGGGGGCCTCCTCGTTGCCGCGGGCCTCGCGGTGGGGTTCGTCGACATGCTGCGACCCGCCGACAAGCAGACCCACGTGGGCCGTCTGTTCGACAAGGTCGTCAACGGCCAGGCGGGCGACTTCGTGCTCACGATCCGCCGCAAGCTCGTGGCGAACCTCGACTCGTTCACCAACACGAAGTTGCTCTGGATCCTGCTGGTCGTCGCCGTGTTGCTCTGGGTGCTGTGGCGCGCGCCGCAGAGCCGGGCCCGGGTGCTGTTCCAGCGGGTGCCGGTGATCCGCCAGACGCTCCTGGCCTTCGCCGTGCTCGCCTTCCTCGGGTACGCGCTCAACGACTCGGGCGTGTCCATCCCCGCACTCATGGCCGTGGTGCTCGAGTGCGCGGTGGTCTTCGTGGTGAACGTGGGGGCGTCGACCGACGCGCCCACGGCCGCGCCGCCCGCGGTGGCCGCCGGCCCGGGTCAGCCGGGGGAAGCGGAGCCCGCGCCCGAGCCGGAATCGGTGCCGGCCGGCACCTGATCGGCGAGCCAACCGGGCACGCTGAGACCGTTCGCCCGCAGCAGCGCGGCCAGTCGGGCGTTGGGCTCCTCGAAGCGGCGGGCGAGGTCGTCGCGCACCGACTCGGGGATCTCCTCGCTCGCGCTGCGGCCGTTCACCCGGTAGTAGAGGGAGCGGAGCCTGCGCTTGACCGCCGGGTGCCGGCGGAACACGCGCTCGAGCCGGTCGTTGCCGGCGAGCGCCACCTTCTGCAGCCCGGCGGACTTGTAGCCGGTGGTGCGGTTCTCCGACGCGTCGTCGTGGGCGGGGAAGGCGGCGGGGTCGAGGCCGAGCCACGTGGCCACTTCGTCGCGCACCGCGACCTGGTCGTTCACCCAGCGGTCGAAGTCGACGACGAGCACGCGGTCGGCGCCGAACGTGTCGATCCACCCACGCAGGTAGTCGGCGTAGCAACCGCCGCCCACCGCGAACCACGGCTCGTTGGTCGGATCGGAGAAGGCGTCGGGTCCGAGCGAGTCGGCGTGCGCGAGGTACTCGGCGATCGGTTGCTCGGCCGGGACGCGCAGGCGGACCTTCTGGTAGGTGAAGAACGAGATCGCGCGGCTCACCGGCTCGCGCAACACGAAGATCGCGTGCGGATCCCGGAGCACACCCTGCATCGCCCGGGCGACGTTCGCGCCGCCGTAGACGTGCGACGGCGTGGCCTCGAGTCGCACCGCCGCGTCGGCGGGCGCACCGGCGAAGTACTCCTCCCACACCGACGTGGGTTCGAGCGGTTGCCCGTAGCGCGCGGGGAGGAAGAAGCGGGTCTCCTTGACGGCGGAGGGGGCGAGGTCGGGGTGCTCGGAGAGCGCGACGAACAACGACGTGGTGCCGGCCTTGTTCACTCCTGCAATGACCGCATCGCGGCGTTCGTGGGTCACCGGTGTGCCGTGCCCTCCCGAGGCGTTGATCCGGAACCCCACCCTACGCGGCCCCGCTCGGGGAGCCGGCGCGAGGCCAGGTGACGTGGAGATGAACACTCACCCGTCGGTCCGCAACTCGCGTCGCGACGGGCGCTAGCGTTCGCCTCACCTTGGACCGGACGCCGACCCTCGAACCCACGGACACCGACCCCCACGCCCAGATCGTGTACGTGGTGGACACGTCGGTGCTGCTGGCCGATCCGCAGTCGCCGACCCGATTCGCGGAGCACGAGGTGGTGCTCCCGCTCGTGGTGCTCACCGAGCTCGAGGGCAAGCGCCACCACCCCGAGCTGGGCTGGGCCGCCCGCCGCAGCCTGCGCTTCCTCGAGAGCCTGCGCACGCAGCACGGCTCGCTCACCGAGCCGATGCCGGTGAACGACGAGGGCGGCACGCTGCGCGTCGAGATCAACCACCAGCGCCTCGACCTCCTCCCGGCCGCCATCTCCGGCGACGCCAACGACCACCGCATCCTCGCGGTGGCCGTGTCGATCCAGCAGCAGGGCCGCCGTGTGGTGGTCGTCACCAAGGACCTCCCGCTGCGGCTCAAGGCCTCCGTGGTGGGGCTCGAAGCCGACGAGTACCGCAACGAACTCGCCACCGACTCCGGCTGGACCGGCTTCGCGGAGCTGGATGTGTGGGGCTCGGTGATCGACGAGCTCTTCGAGCACAAGGTCGCCGACCTCGAGGAAGCCCGCGACCTCCCGTGCCACACCGGACTCGCGCTGCACGCCGGCTCGCAGAGCGCGCTCGCGCGCGTGCACCCCGACAAGCGGGTGCACCTCGTACGCTCCGACCAGGCGATCTTCGACCTCCGCGGCCGCTCGGCCGAGCAGCACCTCGCCGTCGACCTGTTGCTCGACGACAGCATCGGCATCGTGAGCCTCGGTGGCAGCGCGGGCACCGGCAAGAGCGTGCTCGCCCTCGCGGCGGGCCTCGAGTCGGTGCTGGAGCGGCGCACGCACCAGCGCGTGGTGGTGTTCCGCCCGATCTACGCGGTCGGTGGCCAGGACCTCGGCTACCTGCCCGGCTCGGAGACGGAGAAGATGGCGCCGTGGGGTGCGGCCGTCACCGACGCGCTGGAGTCGATGGTGGGCCCCGAGGTGATCGAGGAGGTGCTCGAGCGCGGGCTGCTCGAGATCCTGCCGCTCACCCACATCCGCGGCCGGAGCCTCACCGACTCGTTCGTGGTGATCGACGAGGCGCAGAACCTCGAGCGTTCCGTGCTGCTCACCGCGCTCAGCCGGCTCGGGCGCGGCAGCCGCGTGGTGCTCACCCACGACGTCGCCCAGCGCGACAACCTGCACGTCGGTCGCCACGACGGCGTGGTGAGCGTCATCGAGACGCTGAAGGGTCACCCGCTGTTCGCGCACGTGACCCTCACCCGCTCCGAGCGCTCCGCGATCGCCGCGCTGGTCACGCAGGTCCTCGACACCTGAGTCCCACGCGACGAACCGGCGTCAATCGCTGCCCATGATGGGCAGGAACTGACGCCGGTTCGCACGGTGCGGGGGGATCTTCTGGTCAGTTGCTCTGGCTGGTGCTCGCGCTCCCGAGAGTGACCTTGGCGGTGGTGGTGGTCCCGTCCCGCACGTAGGTCACGGTCACGGTGTCGCCCGACGAGTGCGAGCGGATGGCCTGACCGAGGGCCGCGGCGGTGGCGATGTCGGTGCTGTCGACCTTGGTGACGACGTCACCGGCCTTCAATCCGGCGTCGGCGGCGGGGCTGCCGCTCTGCACGCTGGTGATCTCGGCGCCCGAGCCGCTGGCGGGGTCCTGGATGGCGACACCGAGGAAACCACCCGACGTGGTGGTGCCGCCGTTGCCACTCCCGTTCGAGTTCCCGTTGCCGTTCGAGCCGTTCGAGTTGCCGTTCCCCGGGAATGCGGGCACGCCGTTGCCGTTCTGGGTGCCGTTGCCGTTGCCGTTGCCGTTCCGGTTGCCGATGCCGGGGAAGTTGCCGTTGCCCGGGAAGTTGGCGCTGGCGTTGCCACTGTTCGACGACGAACTCTCGTGGCCGATGGCGTAGCCGATGCCACCGACGATCAGGATGCCGACGATGGCCGCCGCCACGTAGCCGACCCAGCGGGGGATGAAGAAGCCGTTCTGGTGGGCTGCCGGTTGCGCCGCGACCGGTGCCGCAACCGGTGCCGCGAAGGGAGCCGCGACGGTGGGGTCGACCGGCGCCGCAGCAGGGGCCGCGTACCCGGCGACGGTGGGTGCTTCCGCAGCGTCCGCAGCGGCCGGCGCGGCCGGCGCGGCCGGCGCGACCGGGGGCGCGGGGGTCTCGGCCACGGGTGCCGGGGTCTCCGGCACGACGGGGGTGGTCGCGGCCTCGTCGCCGGCTTCGTTGCCGCCTTGACTGCCGGGCGCGGCCTGGGGTGCGTCTTCGCTCACGGGGATCCTCCGGTACTCGATGTTCTCCCGACGGTCTCCATGGTGGCCGAGAGTGGCTGAGAGGCCACTGATAGGGCTGACGGCGCCCTGACGACCACTCGGTGGCCCCGGGCACTAGTGGCCGCGCATCCGGGGCCGTCGCGGGCCGCTCGGCCATGATGGCGCCATGATCGACCTGGGACTCGAGGGCAAGCGTGCGCTGGTGACCGGCGCCGGAGTGGGCATCGGCCAGGGCATCGCCAGTTGGCTGGCGGCGGCCGGTTGCGACGTGATGCTCGTCGACCGCGACGACGCCTGGCTCGCCGAGGGTGTCGCCGCGGCGACGGCTGCCGCCGGATCGGGCGCCGGATCGGGCGCCGAATCGGGCGGGCGCGTCGCCTCGGCTGCGCTCGACCTGCGGGCCGAGGGCGGCCCGGCGGCGGCGGTCGCCGCGACCGTCGACGCGCTCGGCGGCCTCGACATCGCGGTGAACAACGTGGGCTCGATGGCGGGTCGCATGCCCGCCGATTTCGTCGACTGCGACGAGGCCTACCTGCGCGACGTCGTCGAGCAGAACCTCATGGTCACGATGCTGGGCTGCCACGCACAGGCCACCGAGATGATGCGCGCGGGCACGGCGGGGGTGATCGTGAACGTGAGCTCGGGCGAGACGACCCGTCCGTCGTTGCGCATGGCGTCGTACGGCGCGGCCAAGGCGGCGATCAACCACCTCACCGCCACCCTTGCGGTGGAGCTCGCGCCGCACGGCATCCGCGTCGTCGCGGTCGCGCCGGGCACCACGCTGAGCCCGGTGGTGCGCGAGGCGCTCACCGACGAGCAGGTCGACCTGCTCCTCGCCGCGCACCCGCTCGGGCGGCTCGGCGAACCCGAGGACCTCGGTCGCCTCGTGGTCGCATTGGTGTCCGACCTCGGCCGCGCGGTCACCGGCACCCTCGTGTTCGGCGACAACGGCGCGCAACTCGCCCGCAACCGCCCCCAGCTCTGAGGACCCCGATGGCCATCACGATCTACGGCGTGTGCGTGCTCACCTTCATGATGGCGATGTACGCGATGGAGCGGCGGGGGCCCGTGTTCATCCTGCTCTTCGCCGTGGGCTGCGCGCTGTCGAGTGTGTACGGCTTCGCGTCGGGCGCGTGGCCGTTCGGCGTGGTCGAGCTGATCTGGTCGGGAGTCGCGCTGAGCCGGTACCGCGCCGCGCTGACCGCGAGCGGCAGCGGTTACAGCGGGGGGTAACCCGCCCGGCGCGCCACGGCCACCGCGGCGAGCTGCGAGCTCACCTCGAGCTTGCGCAGGATCGCCCGGATGTGGCTGCGGATCGTGCCCAGCGCGACGAACTGCTGCTGGGCGATCGCCTCGGCCGACTGGCCCTCCACCAGCGCCGAGAGCACCTCGCGCTCACGGTTGGAGAGGCGACCGACCTTCTCGACCGCGTCGGCGCGCAACTCGGCCTGGGCGATGAGTTGGTCGCGGTCGGCGGGCCGCAGCACGGCCTGTCCGTCGGTGAGGTCGGCGATGGTGTGGCACAGCTCCTCGAGCGACCCGTGCTTGTGGAACACGCCGTGCGCGCCCTCGGCGAGCGCGGCACCCTGCAGACCTTCGTCGGGACTGCCAGTAAGCACCATCACGCGCGCGCCGAGTGCGACGAGCGGCGCCACGAGCGAGATCGACGTGCGCCCGTTGCCGAGGTTGAGGTCGAGCAGCACGACGTCGGGGGACACCTGGCGCGTGAGGTCGAGCACCACGTCGTCGTCGAGCGACGGCGGGACGACGGGCTCGATGCCCTCCATCCGCAGCGTCAGCGACAGACAGTGCGTGAGCACGTCGTGGTCCTCGACGATGAGGACCCGCGCCCGGGGCGACGGGGTGAGGTCGTCGGTGGTGAGGTCAGTGGTCATCGCGTGCATCGGGGGCTTTCCTCAGGGGTGTGAGGCAGGAGTTCCGAGAGCCGGTCGAGCAACCCGTCCGGGTGGAACGGCTTGGGGACGAAGCTGGCGTGCTCGTCGCCTTGAACCGAGTTCGGGATCGTTGCGTGTGCAGAGACTAAGACAACGGGGAGACATCGCGTGGACTTCGCTTCCCGGATCCGCGTGGGCGTGCTCATCCGCAGACCTCGAAGCGCAGCACGAAGCGGGCGCCCTGATCGGTGGTGCCCCGGTAGTCCACGGTGCCGCCGGCCTGCTCCACCAATGCTCGGGTGATGGCGAGCCCGAGGCCCGAGCCCAGCGAGCGGTCGCTGCGGGTGAAGGGCTCGAAGAGGTCGGGGAGCAGCGCGCCGGGCACGCCGTCGCCGTCGTCCTCGACCACGACCACCACTGCCGACCCGCCGTCGCGTTCGGCCCGCACGGTGACCGTCGGCCCACCGTGGTGGTAGGCGTTGGCGAGCAGGTTCACGAGCGCCCGGTTCAGCCGGTCGGGGTCTCCCAGCACGCACAGGCCGGCGTCGAGCGAGCGGTGGACGGTGACACCGTCGGGCGGCAGCGCGACCTCGAGGGCGCGGTCGACCCAGTCGTCGACGGCCACGGCGCGGAGCGCATCGGGACGCGCCGCCTGCAGCCGCGACAGGTCGAGCAGGTCGTCGACGAGCGCGTCGAGGTTCGCGCCCTGGCGCTCGAGCAGCTCGCAGCACTCCTCGACGTCGGCCTCGGTCATCTCCGCGCGTCGCGAGCCGAGCAGGCCGGCCACGGTGCGAAGAGTGGCGAGCGGCGTGCGCAGCTCGTGTGCCGCATTGGCGACGAAGCGCGTGCGGGCGTCGTCGAGGGCGGCCGCCTGCTCGCGTGCGCGTGCACGCTCCGCCACCCGACCGACCTGGAGTCCGACGTGCCCGAGCAGCTGGAGCAACGCGTCGTCGGGGCGCTCGCCGGTCTCGGAGTAGAACTCGAGCACGGCGACGACCTCGCCGTCGGCGAACACCGGCAATGCGAGCGCACCGCGCAGGCCGCTGCGCGCCGCGGCCTCGGCCCGGGCGGGCAGGAGCGACGACGCGAGCCACCAGGTCGGGCGCCGATCCTGCACGGTCGCGCCGACCATGCCCACGCCCGCGGTCATCGTGGTGTGGGCGGTGACGTCGACGAACGGCTGGAAGCGGCCCCGGCCGTCGCCCGCGCCGTCGAGGTCGGTGCGGTGCCAGATGCCCGACGGCACGAGCGCGTCGTCGGGCGCCCGGCGGTAGAGGTGGGCGAGTGGCCAGCCGCCGTGTTCGCACACGGCGGCCAGCGCCGTGGCGTAGGCCTCGTCGGGCTCCTCGGTGCGGTTCGCCGCCTCGGCGACGGTCTGGAGGAGACGGAGGCGGTCGGTCTCCAACCGCAGCGCGTCCTCGGCCGCGCGCCGGGCGGTGATGTCGACGACCTGGCCGATGAAGTAGCGCGGCGAACCGTCGAGCATGCGCACGAGCGAGACGGAGATCGCCACCCAGATGACGCGGCCGTCGGCGTGGGCGTACCGCTTCTCGATCTCGTAGGTGTCGTCGTCGCCGCGCAGCAGCGCGAGTGCGTGCGGGGTGCCGATGTCGACGTCGTCGTGATGCGTCAACTTGTTGAAGTCCTGGCCGAGCAGGTCGGTCGCGCGGTACCCGAGCAGCCGACAGAGCGCCGGGTTCACGTAGAGGATGCGCCCTTCGGGCGACACCAGCGCCTTGCCGATCGGCGCGTGCTCGAACGCGAGACGGAAGAACTCCGACGATTCGTGGAGCCGGTCGACGGTGCGGCGACTGTCGAGGATCGGGGTGAGCAGGGTGAGGCGGGCCGGGGCACCCTCGAAGTCGACGGTGCTGCCCTGCGACCGCACCATGAGCGGGATGCCGTCGAGGCGCAGGCAGTCGTGCTCGACCGGGTCCCGGGGCGGGTCGGCGAGGTAGGCGGCGACGCGGGCGCGGGCCTCCGGGGCCACGAAGTCGAGGACCCGCATGCCGACCGCGTCGGCGGCGTTGCGCACGGCGAACATCTCGGCGAACGCGGGGTTCGCCGAGAGGATGATCCCCTCGCGGTGCACCGCGGCGCCCACGACCGGATCGGCGAGGGCGGCGAGCGCGTCGTCGCCGTCCCCCTCCTCGCCGGTGCGCCCACGCATCGCTGCGTCGACCTGCCCGTCCACTTCCGGCTGCTCCGTCAAAGATTCCTCGGGCTGTCCGGCCCGTGCCATCGGTTCGTACGGTGCGTACGTCTGGCCGCCGGGCACGAGCCTACCCAAATTGTGTCCTCCCCGCGTTCGGTTCAGGAACGAGGGCTGCGTGGGCTCTCACGGTCGTCTCATCCAGGAAGAGCGAGCATCGGTGATCGGCCCGGGTCGGGTCGGCAGCGTCGCCCTCCCGCGCGCCCGACGGTCCGACCCGGGCCAGCTCCTTCGGATGCGGGCGTCGAGGGCCGTCGAGCAGGCGTCAACCGGCGGCGTTGATTCGCTGGGCGACCCGCACGACGTCGCTCCGCTCGGCAAAGTCGACGGCGACGAGCGTGGGGATCCGGTTCCGGGTGCGCTGGCACGTGGCTGCGCGCGACGACAGCAAGCGGTTCGCCGCATTGGCGTGGCTGGGCACCGGTGGTGTGACCCAGTGGTTGAGCTGGAAGATGGGCGAGCCGGGCACGCCGCGGTTGTCGACGCACGAGGCCGCGCCGCGCAGTTGCGTGACCTTCAGGAAGGTGAACGGCGTCTCCTCCACGAGCCCGTTGAACGCGTTCGGCAGTTGCGGGCCGCCGTCGCCGTTCTCGAGCGACACGAGCAGGTGGGTGCCGGCGTCGATCATCTGGCCCAGCGTCGGCAGCGGCTGACCCTGCACGGACGCGGCGAGCTCGTCGTCGAGACCGGCGGCGGTGAACTCCGCGAGTAGCTGCTCGGGTGGCACGTAGTCCTGGATGACGAACTGCAGGACCTCGTTCGGGTTCGCGTCGAGGAACTGGCGCACGACCCGCAGCTCGTCTGCCATCGTCACGTAGCCGAGCTCGCAGAAGGTGTGGCACAGGTAGACCCCGGGCGTGACCTGCTGCAGGTCCTTCGCGTCGAGCTCCCGGCCGAGCTGGGCGTTGAGCTTTCTGCCTACGGCGAGCAGCGTGGGCGACATGTCCTGCTGCGCGGCCGTGAGCGGTCCGGTGAGCGACGTGTGCACGCGCGTACCGACCGGCACGCCGAGGTAGGCGTCGATCTGGAAGCCGCGGATGCCGTGGTCGAGCTGCCACGACATCGGCTTCCCCTGGTTGGGGCCGCGAAACTTGTCGGCGGGTGACGACATCGCGTTGTGGGCAGTGGCGAAGGCCACCTCGCCGACCCTGCGGTCGCACAGTTCGATCATGCCGTTGCAGCGGCGCGGTGACTGTGCCGGCGCGGGGTCGGCCACGGTGGCGGGCACCAGGGAGCCCAGCAGCGCGGCGAGCACGACCAGCACCGGAGTCGCCACGGAGATGCGACGCGTTCGGGACATCCGGGCACAGTACGCTCCCCGACTCATGGCACCGCGTCGGGCAGTCCGCATCCGGTTGTTCACCCTCCTCGCCGTCCTCGTGCTGAGCATCGCGCTCGTCGCGTGCTCCGACGACGGCGGCGGCAAGGGTTCGTCCACCAGTTCGGGGCAGGCCCCGATCACCGGCGTGCAATGGGTGCTCGACACCGCTGCGCTCGTGCGTGGCGCGGGCGACGTCACCGTCACGGCCCAGTTCACCGACTCACAGGTCTCGGGGGAGAGCGGCTGCAACCGGTATTCGGCCTCGTACTCCGCGAAACGCGGCGACCGGAAGCATGACGATCAGGACACGTCGCGAGACGCTGATCGGTTGCACGGGCGAGGCGAGTGACGTCGAGCAGGCCTACCTCGCCGCGCTCGACAACGTGCAGCAGTACCGCGCCACGAGCAGCACGCTCCGTCTCCTCGACGCCGGCGGCAAGGTGCTGTTGCGTTACGACGCCACCGACGCGCAGGCCGCGATCAAGGGCGACTGGGTCGTCACCAGCTTCTACACCGGCGACGCGCTGCAGTCGCCCGTGGTCGGCAGCACGCTCACCGCGAAGTTCGAGGGCAAGCAGGTCAGCGGCGAGTCGGGCTGCAACAGCTTCAGTGGCGAGTACACCGTCGACGGCGACGCGATCGCGATCGGGCCGCTCGCGTCCACGCTCCGCGCGTGCGCGGATCCCGCGGTCGACGAGCAGGAGGCCAAGTACCTCCAGGCGCTCGCGCTCGCGAAGACGTTCACCGTCACCGGCGACCGCCTCGACCTGTTCCGCGAAGACGGTGGCTTCGCGGTGAGCTTCCAGGCGAAGTAGTCCCGGGAGCTCGACCACCCGTCAGATGCCGGCGACCGCCTGCACGCGGCCGTCGCGCACCGCCTCGACGAGGCTCTGGTGGTCGTGCTCCGTGGTGCGCACGTACGCCTTCGCGTAGTCGAGCACTGCGCGGTCGAAGGTGTCCTTGCGCCCGACGTACGCACTGATCGCCACCGGGTCGCCGGTACGGGCGTGCGCCCGGGCGAGCGCCCACCCGCACAGCGCGCCGTGGTACGTGAGGTTGCGGGCGTTCATCAGGGTGAGGTCGGAGCGCCCCTTCAGATCCCACAGCTGGCGCACGTAGAAGGTGCGGCCGCTCCACGAGTTCTCGCACCAGCCGAGGAAGATGTCGGTTGCGCCCTGGCAGAGCCGCTGGCCCGCGACCACGCGCCGACCGGGGTGGTCGAACGCCGACTCGCCGACGTAGCGCTCGAGCACCGACGGTTGGGCCTCCTTCACCTGGAGGATGAGGCGGTCCTCGTCGCGGTCGGAGGCGGCCATGAGCGCGATCCAACAGCGCGTGCCGACGCTGCCCACCCCGCCGACGCGGTGCGCGACGTCCATGAGCTCGTAGCGGTCGACGAGCACGCGGCGGTCGTCGCGCAGGGAGTCGTGATAGTCGTCGAGCATGTGGACCACCTCGTCGAGCGAGTGACCCATGTCCTCGAGGTGCACCACGAGCGGCGGGTCGTCGACGAACTGCGGGTGTTCGTCGTGGGTGTAGCGCGCCACCGCCTTGCGCTGGTCCTTGCGCGAAGCCTTTGCCGCGTCGCGCTTGACGCGCTCGCGATCGCGCGGCTCGAAGTGGCGGATCACGTCGTCGAGCGCGGTGTGGTCGTACCAGAGGTCGAGCGTCGACATTGCGGCGTACGCCGCCATCCGCTCGCGGTACGAGCGCAGCGTGGTGAGCACGGCCTCGTCGCACTTCTTGGGTGACAGGCCGTTCTGCTGCGCGACGAGATGCAGGCTGGCCGCGAGCCGCTTCACGTCCCACTCGAACGGCCCGGGCAGCGTCTCGTCGAAGTCGTTGATCGAGAACACGACGTTGCGCTCGGGCGTCGCGAACTTGCCGAAGTTGCGGATGTGGGCGTCGCCGCACAGCTGCACGGTCAGGCCGCTGGTGGGCGTGGGCACGAGGTCGTGGGCCTGGACCAGGGCGGCGCCGCGCAGGAAGCCGAACGGGTTGGCGGCCATGCGTCCGTGGCGGATCGGGAGCAGGTCGTCCTGGCGCGACGCGGCCTGCTCCTCGAGGAAGGCGATCGGGTCGCGGGTCTCGGGGGCGCAGCCGGGGTCGGCGTGGCCGGCGAGGGGCGCGTGGTCGCGGCAGGCGCGGCCCGCGGCTCGTCGGTCGGCGATGGGGGTCGGATCCATGGCGGAAGGGTACCGACCCCGCGCGGCCATGACTGCGGTTCTACAGGTAACCGTCGGCGATGAGCTTCTTGGTGGCCCAGCTGCCCCAGATCGGCGGCAGGTACGTGGTGAACAGGCGGTGCGTGATCACCGCTGCGGTCGCGATCTCCGGCGGCACGCCGAACGCGCTGAGGCCGGCGATCAGTGCGGCCTCCTGGATGCCCATACCGCCGGGCACCGGCGTGAGGTTGGCGAGGAACGCGGCCGACGCGTTCACGAAGACGATCTCGATGAACGGCAGGCTGCTCCCGTAGGCGAGCACGCAGCACGCGAGACAGATGCAGTAGAGGAGCTGGGCGGCGAAGCTGCCGCCGAGCACGAGCACGAGCTGGCGCGGCGTCGTGACGATGCCCCAGAAGTTCTTCAGTGCTGCGGTGATCTGCGGCCACACCTTCTCGCGCAGCGCGCGTCGCAGCTTCGAGAACGACAAGGTGATGCCCAGCAGCACCGCGCCCACCGCGACGACGATCAGGATCAGGCGCCCCTGTTCCTTGTCGGGGCCGCCGATGGCATCGAGACGGATGTCCTCGCCGACCACGAGCGCGGAGCCGATGAACAGCGTGAACTGCGCGACGGTGCCGGAGATGCCCGCGAGCACACCGGAGCTCGTGGCCACGCCGACCTCCACGCCCTGCTTCTGCAGGAAGCGGATGTTCATCACCGTCGACGACACGCTGGTGGCGGCCACCATGTTGGCGAACGAGATCGCCATCTGCAGCATGGTCGCGGGGACGAGCGGGATCGCGTCGGGCACCGACCCGAGCGTCACCGACGCGAACGCGACCGCGGTCGACGTCGACGCGACGAACCCGAGCGTGGCCCACGGGAGTTGCGCGGTCTTCAGCGTGGCCCAGAGCTCGGAGAGGCTGCCGACCTGGGCCAGGATCACCCAGAGCGCGAAGGCGAAGGCCACGAACATCACGATGTTGAGCGGCTTCACCCGGCGCAGCTCGATCGGCTTCGCCGCCGCGTGGCCGGTGCGCTCCGCGATCTCGTGCTTGAGGTCGTCGAGCAGTTCCTTGTGGTCCCGCAGCGCGCGCCGTTGCGGCGGGGTGAGCGCGGGCTTCGCCAGCAGCGGGAGCGACGCGTCGACGACCTCGGCCCCGGCGACATCGAGCGCGATGCCGACCGCGCTCGTGGCGTCGGTGGCGAGCGCGGTGGTGACGAGCAGCTGCGCGGTGTCGGTGTCGAGGCGCATCTGGCTCGCAGAGACCGACGCCACCGAGAAGTCGTGCACGAGCACGTCCCGGCCGTTGTTCTCGTCGGCGGTCACGCCGAGGTGCGCGCCGTCGAGCGCGCCATGGGCGACGCGTGCCCCGCGCAAGGTGACGAGCGCCGCCCACGCGTCGCGCAGCTGCTCGCGGCCGACGGACTCGTCGAGCAGCGGCGTGAACTCCGGTGCGCGCGTCACCAGCACCGCGGCGGAGGGGCCGGCCACCCCCACCGCGACGAGATCGGGCACGCGGACCCCCGCGTCGCGCGCCCGGAGCATGCAGAGCGCCTCGTGCTCGACCTGCTGGAGCCGGGTGAAGGTGAGGGTGGGGCCGGAGTCCTTGTAGGCGATGGTGCGCCACAGCTTGGCGGCGAGGCGCGACTCCGCGGCGTCGCGGCCGTAGACCCGCACGGGGAGGCGTTCCCCGTCCGCGGTGTTCGCCACCATGCGGGTGAAGCCCACGGCCTGGTCGGGGGCGAGCTCGGCGCCGACATTGGGGACGCCCAGTTGCTCGAGCGCGGCCGCGACCTGGCGGGTGGTCGGCCGGCCGGCCGGCGACCCGACGATCAGGTGCATCACCGCGGCGCTGCCCCACGCGATCAGCAGGCCCGCGAACACCGCGTTCGGGGTGCCGATCTCGCGGTACAGCGCACCGAGCACGAGCAACGTGAGCAGCAGGGTGCCCATCCGCCGGAGCGGTCGGCTCAGGAACGGCGACGCCGCGAGCAGCACCGCGCCGAGCACGGCGAGGTGCACCGTGGGGTAGCGGGCGGCGTGGGAGTTGTCGACGGTCGCGCGCACCGCGTCGCCCACGGAGTCGCCGGCCACGAGGAACGCGACCAATCGGGCGGCGCCCCAGGCGAGGACGCCGGCGCCGGCGAGCGCGAGGGCGAGGCGCAGACGGCGGAGCAGCAGCGCGGCCACCGTGACGAGGATGACGCCCCACAGGGTGCCGAGGGCGAGGAGCGACCGGAAGACGCCCTCGAGGCCGGAGGGCAGGTCGCCGAAGAAGCGGGCGAGATCACGCTCGACCGGGTGCGCGGCGCCGACGTGCCGCGCGCTGGCGACGAGCAACACGACGGCGACGACGAGCCGGACGACGTCGGTCGGGCGGCGGCGGTAGGGACGCTCGTCGGCGCGCCCGAAGGCGCGGTGCGTCCGCGGTCCGTGGCGCGTTCGAGCTCGTGCCGTGTTGGTTGCGGCGTCCCCTCCGACGGTGTCCACCGGGCGTGACCTTAACGCGGCGATCCGACGAAGTCGGCCCGTCCGCCGTCGACGATCCGACGCTCCCGCGGTTGCGGAATCCCGTCGAACGGAATCCCGTCTATCCGAATCCCGCAGTCAGCTGCGCAGGGCGTCGCGGCGGGTGCGGAACTCGGCCTCGTCGATCTCGCCGCGGGCGAAACGCTCGGCGAGGATCTGCTCGGGCCACCGCCCGCGGCCGCCGACGGGGCCGCCGCGACCGCGGTGGCAGCCGGCGGCTGCGCGACGCGGCCACGAGCAATGCGATGCCGGCGACGGCGGCGACGATCACGACGATCCAGAGCGCCCAGTGGACGTGCCCACCGTCGCGCATGTGGTCACCCATGCGCCCGAACCCGCCATCGAACCGGCTGCGCGTCCCGGTGCAGCCGCACCGCGCGCGGCAGCACACCGAGCCCGGCGATCACGAGGAGCACCACGCCACCGGTGACCGCGGCCCACGTGGGGATGTGCCAACCGTGGCGCTCCTGCGGTTCGGGCGCGACGGGTGCGGGCGAGGGAGCGGGAACTGCGGTCATGACGGCCTCCGGTGCGTGGCCAGGGGAGTGCGGACGGACCAATATCGCGCTCCTGGATGAGAGTTCCGTAAGAACTCGGGCCCGACAGCAATCGGAGCCCCAAGAGATCAGTAAGGACCACGATGACCGACCTGGCCGGCCTGCAGCAGCTCATGGAGGACACCTACGGCACCCGCGACCGGGCCCGAGGCGTGCCCGCGACGGTGGCGTGGCTGGCCGAGGAGATCGGGGAGCTGGCCAAGGCCGCCCGCAAGGGCACCCGTGAAGAGCAGCTCCACGAGCTCGGCGACTGCCTCGCCTGGCTCGCGTCGCTCGCCAACCAGCTCGGCCTCTCGATGGACGAAGCCGTCGCCCGCTACACCGACGGCTGCCCCCGCTGCGGCACGCGTCCCCTGCAGCTGCGCCTGACCCACCCGCTCTCGAACTTGCGTCGCACAAGGCCCCTCGAGGGGTGTCGAGCGACGCAAGTTCGGGGTCAGCGAAGGGTGACGTGCACCGGCAGGTGCTTGAGGCCGCCGACGAAGTTGGAGCGAACCCGTGACGCATCGCCGGTCTGCTCGATGTCGGCGAACGCGGCGATCATCTCCTCGAACTCCACCCGCAGGATGAGCCGGGCCAGGTGCGCGCCGAGGCAGAAGTGCTCGCCGAAGCTGAAGCCCACGTGCGGGTTGGGCGAGCGGCGGATGTCGAACACGTCGGGATCCTCGAACACTGCCTCGTCGCGGTTGCACGACCCTCCCCAGATCACGATGCGCTCACCGGAGCGCATGTGCTGCCCGCCGACCTCGGCGTCGGTGACGACCGTGCGCATCTCCGACATCACCGGGCTCGCCCACCGCACGAACTCGTCGGCTGCGGTGGCGAGCAACGAGGGGTCGTCCCACAGCGCGCGCATCTGGTCGCGGTCCTGGAGCAACGGCAGCATCGCGCCGGCGGAGGCTGCGGCCCGCGTGGTGTCGAGGCCGCCTGCGAGCAGCAGGCCGGCTTCGGCGACGACCTGCTCCCAGCGCAGCGGCTCGTCGTCGATGCGTCCTTTGATGAACGCGCTGATCATGTCGTCGCCGGGCGCCTCGAGCCGTTCGAGCACGAGGCCGGCGAAGTAGCCGAACACCTCCTGGCCGGCCGCGGCGGCCGCGCCGGCGTCGTCGCCCGCGAGTTCGGGATCGTTGTTCGTGATGGTCTTGTGCTCGAGCTCGGCGAGGCGGTCCCACTCCGACTCCGGCACGTCGAGCAGCGCGAACGTGACCTGCGCGGGGATGCGGTGCGCGATGTCGTTGACGAAGTCGACGTCGCCCTTCTCCGCCGCCTCGGCGATCACCGTGCGGGCGAAGCCGCGCACCATGTCCTCGAGCTCGGCGATGGTTCGGGGCGTGAAGCGCCGGGCGACGATCTTGCGCAGCGGCGTGTGACGCGGCGGGTCGGTGTGGATCATCGGGTGGATCCCGAGCGCCTCCGCCGGGTTCGGCTGCGAGAGCAGCATCGCGTCGCGCACGCGGATGCCCGCGGCCTGCGAGCTGAATCCGTGGGCGTCGGCGAAGATCCGCCGGGCGTGGTCCTGGGTCGTGACGGCCCAGAACGGCTCGCCGCCGGGCCGGTCGTGCCACCACACCGGCGCCTCGGCGCGCAGGATGGCGTACGCGGCGTGGGGATCGCCGAACTCGAACATGTCGAGCTCCCAGAAGTCGATCTCGTCGATGGTCTGCGGAACGCGGGTCATGGCGTCAGCCTTGCAGAACGCAGCGGTCGGACCACAGCCGGTCAGGAGGCGACGGGGCCGAACGAGACCGGGAGGTGCTCGAGCCCCCACACCGCGGAGCCGTCCTTCCACTCGACCTCGTCGACGGGCGCCGCCAGCCGCAGGTCGGGGAAGCGTTCGAGCAGCGAGCCCAGCGCCACCTGCATCTCGAGGCGGGCGAGGTGCGCGCCGATGCAGAAGTGCGCACCGTGGCCGAAGCCGAAGTGCACGATGCCCTCGCGCGTCACGTCGAGGCGGTTCGGGTCGGCGAACACGTCGGGGTCGCGGTTGGCTGCGCCCGGCGAGGCGAGGATCGCGTCGCCGGCGCGGATGGTCACACCGCTCAACTCCACGTCCTCCGTGGCGATCTGCGCGAGGCCGGTACCCGAGCTCAACGTGATGAGGCGCATCATCTCCTCGATGGCGTTGGGCACGAGGTCGGGCTGCGCGCGCAGCAAGGTGAGCTGGTCGGGGTTCCCGAACAGGGCGAGCACGAACTTGGAGAGCTGGCTCGCAGTCGTCTCGTACCCGGCCACGAGCAGCGCGAGCGCGAGCGACACCAGCTCACCCTCGGTCATCCGGTCGCCGTCCTCGTCGCGCGCGGCGACCAGCCCGCCCAACAGGTCGTCGGTGGGTTCGGCGCGTCGCTGCGCGATCAGCTCGCCGAGGTAGCCGGTGATGGCGATGTGCGCGTTGATCAGCTCCTCCACCGAGAAGCCACGCGTGGTCATGAACGTGTCGGCCCAGGCGCGGAAGCGCTCGCGGTCCTCGTAGGGGATGCCGAGCAGATCGGTGATGATCGTGATTGGCAACGGGAGCGCGAGGTCCTCCACGATGTCGGCCGGCGGCCCCTTGGCCTCCATGGCGTCGAGGAGTCCGTCGACCACCTCCTGGATGCGCGGCCGCAGCTCTGCCACCCGCCGCGCGGTGAACGTCATGCTCACCAGACGCCGGATGCGGGTGTGATTCGGCGGGTCCATGGCGAGGATGGAGTCCTCGAGCGGGAGCATCTCGGTGGTGCGGGCCACGTCGGCCCCCAGGGTGGCGTGACGGCTGAAGCCGGAGCCGCCGAGCACGTGGCGCACGTCGTCGTAGCGGGTCACCATCCAGCACGGCTCGCCGTGCGGGAGTTGCACCTTCGCCACGGGTTCGTGGGCCAACAGGTCGAGCAGCACCGGGTCGGGGTCGAGCGACTGCTCCTCGGTGGACGGGAACCGGTGGATCGTGCGTTCGGTGTCGGTCATCGCGTGCGCCTCAGCCGTTGACGGTGGGGAAGCGGTCGACGTTCTTCCAGAAGTCGGGCACCGCGTCCTCGTCGCCGAGGAAGGTCGTGAGGTTGCGCACCTCGGGCGGCAGGTTGCCGTTCTCGTCGGTGAAGCCGTACTCACGGGCCAACCCGCTCGCGGTGAACGAACCGCCGGCGCGCGAGAGCACCTCGGGGTCGGTGGCGAGCGCGGCGACCGCGCGTCCGGGGAAGCGCGGCGTCTCACCCAGCGACAGGTCGAGGCCGAACATCTCGAGCCTGCCGTCGTCGGTGGGGGTCGCCTGGCTCATGATGCGCTCGGTCAGCACGAGTCCGGGCCACAGCGACACGATCGCGATGTTGCGGCCCGCGAGCTCGCGCGCCGCGTCCTGCGTGAGCTTGTCGATGCCCGCCTTGCCGATGCAGTACGGCACCGAGAGGATGTAGTCGACCGCGCCGTGCGACGAGATGTTCACGATGAGGCCGGAGTCGCGCGGCAGCATCTGGCGCACCGCGAGGGCCGTGGCGACGTAGCCCGAGCGTGGACCGATGTCGAGACACTGGTCGAGGTTGGCGAAGTCGATCTCCCAGAACGGCACGCCCACCATGGGCGAGAAGTCGGGCGACGCGTTGTTCACGAGGATGTCGAGCGCGCCGTGCTCCGCGCCGATGCGCTCGAAGAGCGCGGCGACCTGCGCGTCGTCGCCGTGGTCGCACTGCACGGGGATGCCGTGGCCGCCGAGCTCGTCGATCTCGCGTGCGGTCTGCAGCAGCCCGGGCGTGGTGTCGGTCTGCTCCACGGTGCGTGCGGTCACGTACACCGTCGCGCCGCTGGCGCCCAGCTCCAGTGCGATGCCCTTGCCGATGCCCTTGCTCGCGCCGGTGACCAGCGCGACCTTGCCGGTGAGGTCGTACATGTGTGCTCCTGTGCTCGGATGCTCGCGAATTCGGATGTGGTTCAGCTGCTCTGCTTGACCGTGACGACGTTGCTGGCGGTGCAGTCGAAGGTGGCGGGTTTCTTCGGGAACACCCGCACGAACGCCCCGTTCTTCACCTGGAAGAGGCTGAAGCACGGCGACGGTGTCTTGCCGGGGATGTCGCTGGTGCCGATCATCCCGTCGGCGTCGAACTTGGTGATGCCCTTGGCCGCGGTGAGGAGATTGGCCCGGGTCAGTGAGTTCACGCCGCCCTGCTTGACCGCGGCGTTCACCGCGTCACGGAAGAACAAGGCGGCGGCCCAGGCCTGCTCGCCGTTGCCGTCGACGTTCTCCTTGCCGACCGCGTTCACGTAGGCCTTCACCGCGGGGGAGTACTTCGCCTCCTCCACGGGGACGAACGGCAGGTTGAGGTACTCGCCGTTCGCAGCCGCGCCGGCGGTGTCGAGGAAGCGCTTCGAGTAACAGGCGTTGGTGCAGTCCCACACCTTCACCGTGCTCACGCCCTGCACCTGGGCCTCCTTGAGGAGGTAGGCCTGGAGCGTGTCGTTGATGCCGGTCGAGACGATGTTCGACTGGTTCGACTGGATGGCGCTGGTGACGGGCAGGAACTTGTCCTGGCTGTCGGTGCCGTCCGCGTCGAACACGCCGTCACTCTTCACGCCCACCTTCTGCGCGCCGAGCCAGATCGGCATGGTGGCCGTCTTCGAGCGCGGCGAGGTCGGCACCCACGAGGAACACGCCGTGCAGGTTCTTGTCGACGTTCTTCAGGTACCAGCGGTAGCGGCCGGCGTTCGACTTGTACGTCTCACCGGTCGGGTCGTTGAAGTCCTTGGCCGGCGCGGTGACGGGGAACGACACCGGCGACGACTGCTGCGCCTCCCACAGCGTGACCACCGGGAAGTCGGGGAGGCCGGTCTTCTGGCCCTTGGCGTCGGCGCAGCTCACCATGTCGTCGACGTTGTTGAGGAACAACACGCCGGTGCCCACCACCGCGAAGTCCTTTTGGCACGCGGCGATGATCGCGTTGCGGGTCTCGTCGCCGGCGAGCTTCGAGTCGTAGAAGTCGACGACGACCTTGCGCCCGGCGAGACCACCCTGCGAGTTCTGGTACTTGCCCCACGCCTCGACCGCGTCCTTCGCGCCCTTGTAGGCGCCGGGCGCGAGCGGCGTGTCGACGTCGGCGATCACCGCGATGCGGATCTCCGTGTCGGTGATCCCCACGTCGGTGGCGGTGGGCTTCTCGTCGGCGGCTCCCGCAGGGGCGACCGCCGTGGCCCACGTCGCCGTGAGCGCGACGAGCAGGATGGCGAAGGACAGGGCACGTACGAGACGACGACTCACTGGTTGCTCCCCCCGGTGCGACCGTCGAGCGCACCTCCCGGTCGGAGGTGCCTCGATATGTGTAGTGTTATGCGTATCGCTATCACGGAATACCTGGGGTGACAAGCGCGTGACCGCCAACCCGACCGCCGGACCGACCACACCGCGCACGCCGCGACGGCGCGGCCGGCCGCCGCGCGTCTCGCGCGACCAGTTGGTCGACGCGGCCATCACGGTGATCGCGCGCGCAGCCCGACGAGGCCCTCACCGTGGCCCGCGTCGCCGAGCAGGCGGGCGTGAGCCCGATGGCGCTCTACCGCTACTTCAAGGATCGCGACGAGCTCGTCGACGAAGTGGTCGACCGGTTGTTCCGCGAGCGCAACGAGTCGATCCCCCTCGACGCTCCTTGGCAGGAGCAGCTGCGCGCGTGGGTGCTGAGCGGCGTCGATCACCTCGTGCCGTGCTCGCAGGTGATCCCCATCGTGCTCACCGGGCGCACGCGCGGGTGGCTGCACGACGCCGCCACGCTGGCACGCGTCCTCGAGGCCGCCGGCTGCGACGACGACCAGATCGCCGACCTGCAGACGTGGATCGCCCTGTCGGTCGGTGGGTACGTGATGGCGGAGGCGGCGCGCCGCAAGGAGCCGAACCCGGCCGAGACCTACGCCGCGCTCGCGGTGCTCGCGCCCGAGGACGCGGCGCGGCTGCTCACGCTGATGCCGCGCATCGACCACGCGTTCGAGCACATGCACGAGCGCTTCGCCGACCGGATCATCCGCGTGGTGGAGGCCGAGGTCACACCGCTGCCGCCAGCCCCGAAACGGGCGACGAAGCCGGCGACGAGGGCAGCGAGCGCGACGCGAGAGAAGAAGCGCGAGCAGTAGCACCGCAACAACGACAACGTTCGTCGAAACGCTGGGGGGTGTGATGACGGGAACCGGACGGGCTCGCTGGGCGCTGCTCTTCGTCGTCGCGGTCCTCGTCGGCACGGTGATCGCCCTGTCGTTGAACCAGGCGGCGTTCACCACGCAGACCCTCACCGGTGCGGCGATCTATGCGCTCACTGCGGGCGCGGTGTACGCGATCGCCGCCTCCGGCCTCGTGGTCACCTACGCGACCTCGGGCATCTTCAACTTCGCGCAGGGCGCCATTGGCATGGTGATGGCGTTCCTCTACTGGGAGCTGCGCGTCGACCAGCATTGGCCCGCCTGGCTCGCGATCGTGGCCGTGGTGCTGGTGATCGCCCCGGTGTTCGGCGCGCTGGTGGAACGCACGTTGATGCGCCGTATCGCGCACGCGCAGCTCGTGGTGCAGCTCGTCGTGACCATCGGGCTCATGTTCCTGCTGATGGGCGTGGCCGCCACGGTGTGGGACGAGAACACGATGACTCCGTTGCCGGAGTTCTTCGCCGACAAGCACGGGATCGACATCGGCAACGTGGTGCTCACCTGGCACCGGTTCATCACGATCGCGGTGGCGATCCTGATCGCGGTGTTCCTGCGCCTCCTCCTGTACCGCAGCCGCACCGGCGTGGCGATGCGCGCGGTGGTCGACAACCGCGACCTCGCCGCGCTCAACGGGGTACGGCCGGGCCGGGTGTCGGGGCTGGCGTGGGCGCTGGGGTGCTCGATGGCCGCGATCGCCGGGATCCTGCTCGCGCCGAACGTCGGCATGCGCGTCGACGTGCTCACGCTGTTCATCGTCGACGCCTTCGCCGCCGCGATCATCGGCCGGTTGCACAGCCTGCCGTGGACCTTCGTCGGCGGCCTGATCATCGGCGTGGTGCAGAGCTTCGCCCTCAACTTCCTGCAGCTCGGCACACGCTGGGGCACGCTGTCGGTCGCGATCCCGGCGATCATCCTGTTCGTCGCCCTGCTGGTGGTGCCCGCGGCGCGCATCGAGCTGGGCCAGCGGGTGTCGACGGTGCGCCAGCCGAAGGTGCCGTCGATGCGGCGTTCCGTGCTGGGCATGTCGGTGCTGGTCGGCGTGACCCTGCTCGTTGCGCAGGTCGGCGGGCTCGACACCACCAACGTGCGCCGTCTCACGCTCGCGCTGATCACCGCGCTGATCATGCTGTCGCTGGTGCCGCTCACGGGATGGGCGGGGCAGGTGTCGCTCGCGCAGATCACCTTCGTGGGCGTGGGCGCACTGGTGATGGCCGAGTTCGCGGGCGACGCGGGATCCCTGCTGGGTGCGGGCAACCCACTCGGGCTGCTCGTGGCCGCGGCGGCCGCGGTGCCGTTCGGCGTGCTGATGGCGCTGCCCGCGCTGCGCCTGCAGGGGCTGTACCTGGCGTTGGCGTCGATGGCGTTCGCGGTGATGGCGATCCCGTTGTTCTTCGCGCAACCGGAGATCTTCGGCGCCGAGGGTCGCAAGCTCGCGACGCCGCGCTTCCTCGGCATCGACTTCGGCGCCGCGCACAACTTCCTCGTGCTCGCCGCGGTCGCCTTCGCGCTCGTGGGCCTCCTGGTGGTGTGGATGCGGCGCGGTCGCTACGGGCGCCGCCTGCTCGCCCTGCGCGACAGTCCCGCGGCCTGTGCCACCGTCGGTATCGATCTGGTGCGCACCAAGCTGCTCGTGTTCGCGCTCGCCGCGGCGATGGCCGGCTTCGCCGGCGGCCTGCTCGGCATGTACCGCGGCACTGTCGGCACCCTCGACTTCCAGATGCTCGTGGGCATCCCGTTCCTGCTGCTGCTCGTGGTCGGTGGCGTGGGCACGGTGAGCGGCGCGTTGATCGGTGGCCTCAGCTCGGTGATGTTGATCATCGTGCAGGACGAGGTGTCGGCCGTGGTGTTCGGGGTGTCGGTGTTCGTGGCGCTCACCCGGATCGGGCCCGGGCTCGCGGCGTTCGGCGCGAGCCGCAGCCCCGAGGGCATCGTCGGCGACGTGAGCGCGCGGTTCTCGAACCTGCGGTGGCGCCGCGCCCCCGCAGTGGGCGGCGCCGGCGCACCCGCGGGCGACGACCCGACCATCGACCTGGTGGCGCCCACGGGCGCGACCGGGCAGGATCCGAACCGGCAACTGGCGAAGGAGACACGGTGAGAGGCTTGACCGGAAAAGTGGCAGTGGTGGCGGGCGGCGGCTCGGGCATCGGCGCGGCGTCGGCCGTGCGGCTCGGGGAGGAGGGCGCCCATGTGGTGGTGGGCGACCTCGTGGCCGACAACGCGGCGGCGATCGCCGAGGAGATCCGGGGCAGTGGCGGCAGCGCGGTGGCGATGGAGTTCGACATCGCCGACGAGGAGAGCGTGCGCGCGCTGTGCGCCCGCGCCGTCAGCGAGTTCGGCGGCCTCGACTGCATGCACGCGAACGCGGCCGACATGGCGGTGATCCTGCAGGACTCCAACGTCATCGACGTCGACCTCG
Source organism: uncultured Actinomycetes bacterium (assembly GCA_963720785.1). Lineage (GTDB taxonomy): Bacteria > Actinomycetota > Acidimicrobiia > IMCC26256 > DASPTH01 > CAVRGQ01. The sequence goes on along the minus strand of CAVRGQ010000009.1, from coordinate 309,914 downwards.
GTGTGTTCGACCGCACCATCGCCGTGAACCTGCGCGGCCACCTGCTGTGCACCCGCCACTCGATCCCGCTGATGCTCGAGCGCGGCGGTGGAGCGATCGTGTACACGAGCTCGGCGGCGAGCCACGTGGGGGAGCCGGAACGGCCGTCGTACGGCATGTCGAAGAGCGGCATCAACGCGCTGATGCGCCACGTCGCCAGCGGCTGGGGTCGCGAGGGGATCCGGGCGAACTGCGTGGCGCCGGGGATGGTGCTCACCCAGACGCTGCGTGAGAACTCCGACCCCGCGTTCCAGGAGTTCGCCCTCGGCCTGGCGAGATCGCACCGCCTCGGTGAGCCCGAGGACATCGCCGCGGCGGTGGCGTTCCTGCTGTCGGAGGACGCGAGCTGGGTGAACGGCCAGGTCATCAGCGTCGACGGGGGCACGACCACTCGCGCAGCGTGACGGTAGGATCCGCGCCCATGACGACCGCGTATCACGGCACAGTAGAGATCGGCGACGAGATGACCGCCACGGTCTCGATCGACGACATCGACGGCTACGCCTGGACGGGCAACATCCAGAAGGGTGAAGGGCACAAGCCGCTCACGGCCGGCGTCCTGCGGGTCACCCTCTGCGACGGCGAGCACGCCGGGAAGTCGGCCGAGGCCGAGCTCGGCTACGACGCGTCCGGGGAGATCCACTTCTCCGGCGCGCACCCCTTCACCACCGGCAGCTGACACCCGCGCGACCGCTGCTCGTTCCCAGCCCCGTTGTGACACACGTCCGAATCGGGCGGTTGGCGTCAAGCCTCGTCGGGCTCCTGCCGATCACTGCACACATACGAAAGCGGATGTGCGGGGGCGGGACGTGAAGGGGCCAGCAGGCGATGGGGCTGAGTTTCAAGAAGCGTGAAGGGGCGAAGCCGACGTGGCGCGACCGGCGGCGGGCCGCTCGGCGTGACGCCGGTTGGATGAGCTCCTACGTGGTGGCGAACGACGTCGACCCGTGGGGCGCCGCGCTGGCCGACAACGTGCCGTGCGTGGTGCACGACCTCAGCGTCACCGGCGCCGGGCTCGAGCTCGCCCGCGCCGACGTGAACATCGGCGACACCCTGTTGCTGCACCTGCAACTCGGCGGTGAGCGCAAGGCGAGCATCCAGCTCACGGCGACGGTGCGCCACCTCACGCCCACCGACCACGGCTGCATGCGCGCCGGTGTGGAGTTCCTCGACATCGGGACGCTCGAGCGCGCACTGGTGCAGCGCGTGCTCGACGACCTGAAACGTCGCAAGGAGCCCGTTGTCGCGCCGTCGGGACCGATCGAGATCTTCGAAACCGTCGACGGTCTCACCGACCTGTCGCAGTTGCCGGATCCGGTGAACGCAGGCAGCGACCACCACTGAGCGGCGACGACGCGAGGGCGGTACATTCGCCCGCGTGAGGAACCGGGCGTACACCGTCAACCTGCGCAAGCGCACCACCGAGCCTCGCGGTGAGAACGCCATCGCGAAGACCGAGTGGATGTGGGTGTGCACCTGCCGCCGGCACGGTCAGTGGACCACGTCGAAGACCGCCGCGCAGACCCATGGCACCCGCCACCGCAAGGGCCACCAGACGAGCCCGAAGCTCGGTCTCTGAACATTTGCGGTTGCCCGGTCCCGTGACCAGGTTCGGCGCCCGCGGCTCCCTAGGCTCGGGCCCCGATGGATCGCGACCACCAGGCCTTCCCGCAGCCCGGCCCGCAGCCCGGCCCCGCGCGCTTCGGCCGGCGCAGCTTCCTCGCCGCGGCGGGGGTCGCGGCGGCCGCCGTGGTGGTCTCAGCCTGCGGCGGTGGTGGCGACTCCTCGGCCACGGGCACGAGCGGCGGCGGGACCACGACCGTGCCGCCCACGACCGCGAACACCACGACGGCGACCACGCCACCGACGCAGGCGACCAGCGGGCCGGCGAAGTTCGTGTCGACCGGGCCCACGAACACGAAGCAGGTCGCGCTCACGTTCCACACCGACGGCGATCCCGCCCTCGCCACGCAGTTGCTCGACGCGCTGGCTGCGGGCAACGCGAAGGCCACGTGCTTCGTGGTGGGGATGTGGTTGGCGAGCAACCAGTCGTGGGCGCAGCGCATCCTCGACGGCGGTCACGAGCTGGCCAACCACACCTACAACCACTTGTCGTTCGAGACACTGTCGTCGCAGCAGAAGGTCGACGAGATCCAGCGCTGCCGTGACCTGCTCGTGCAGTTGACCGGCACCGGTGGCACGTTCTTCCGGCCGTCGGGCACCGACGACGGGGTCACGTCACCGTCGGCCGACACACTCGCGGCGGCCGGGCAGGAGGAGTACCGCTACGTGCTCGGGTACGACGTCGACCCGCTCGACTACCAGAACCCCGGCACCGACGCGGTCGCGTCACGGGTGCTCGACACCGTGAAGGCGGGTTCGATCGTGAGCCTGCACTTCAACCACCCGGGCACCATCGCCGCGCTGCCGGCGATCCTCGACGGCATCCACCAACGCGGGCTCACCCCCGTCACCGCGTCGAAGCTGCTGCAGATCCCCTGATCGATCAGCCTGATCAGTCGGGCAGCGCGCGCCAGGTGTCGACGAGCCACGTGTGGGTCTCGTCGAGGAACCGGGGGCGCTCCTCGCGCGGCATGCGCAGGAGGATCTCGCACTCGTAGGGGCCGCGGTAGCCGGCGTCTCGGAAGGCGCGCAGCAGGCGGGGGAGCGGGATGTCGCCGGTGCCGGGTCGGTCGCGTTCGTACCGCAGCCCGTCGAGCGCGCTCCACGGCACATCGGTGAGCTGCACGATGCCGATGCGGTCGACGAGCCGCGCGAAGTCGTCGGTGAACGAGGGGTCCCACCAGAGGTGCCCCACGTCGACGGCGAGACCGACCCCCACGAGGCCGTCGGTGATGCGCTCGGCGTGGGCGAGGGTGTGCACGTAGTTCCACGCGCGCAGCATCGGGTGCATCGGCTCGAGCAGGATGCGCGTGCCCCGGGCGGCGGCGAGCTCGCCGAGGGACGCGAGGCGACTGCGCACGACGGCATCGGCGTCGTCGACGTCGCGATCGCGCAGCGGTCCGGTGCCCACGAGGCACCCGCTTGCGCCGAGCGCCGCGGCCGCGTCGAACGCAGCCACGTAACCGTCGCGCGTCTCGTCGGGGTCGACGAAGAGATCGGGGAGACCCTGGATGCCGGACGTGGCGAGTCCCGCGTCGGTGAGGATCGTCGCGGCGCGGTCGATGCCGCAGTGCAGGAGTTGCTCGAGGTTGAGGCCCAACGCGGCGAAGGCGGCGGTGGCCGCGAGGCGGGCATCGGTCTCGACGTCGCCGCCGCGCACGGTGCCCTGGTCGACGGCCCACACGGGCGGAGTGCTCATCCGCCGGATCGTAACGACGACCGGCAGGAGATGGGTCAGACGAGGACGGTGGACGTCCGGCGCAGGGCGTCGAGGGTCTCGAACTCGTCGTTGCTGAGGCCGGCGAACTCGATGCCGAGGAGCACGCCACCGCGGTGGGTGCGCGTGCGGTGGCGGATCATGCCCCACAGGTCGAAGGTGTCGGTGCCCGAGAGCTGGAAGCGGATCTGGATGTCGCCGGTGAACTCGTCGCGGGCGACGGCCTGCAGCGGCTCGATGGCGACGCCGCCGCGGCCCATGTTGACGGCCCGGCACGGCAGCCAGTCCGACGCCGCGGTCATGCGGTACTCGGCGGCCCAGTCGATTGCGTGGCGATCTTCCCGACGCTGCTGCATTGTTCGGCGCTCCCATGGTTGGCCCACGCGAGGGCGGGTCAGCTTCCCCGGATTGCATCGGCACGTTCGGATGCCGGGCTGAAGGGAGAATTCCCGGATCGGGGCCTCGGTAGCCTCGGCGCCCTTGCCCCGCCTCGTGCCGCCGTTTGTTGGCGGATCTGAACGACGGTCACCACCACTGGTGAGCGCGGCTCGACGCCGCGACCGAACTCACCGCTGCCGCGCATCCCGGGCACGCGTGCGGATCTACTCGGGTGAGCCACCCCATGCTGTGGAACCAGCATGCGCCACACGCCATGCACAGGAAGTTGATCGCCGAATCGTGGCTCTGCACGACCCGCCAGTCGACCACCCCGCAGTCGGGGCAGGCCCCCAACTCACTCTGCCAGTCCACGCCGTCCACCTCCTCGGAGGTTCAGCCCGGACTCCCGTTTGCTCCTTCGAGACTACGAGCGCGAGCGGCGGTTGTGAAGAGGCGAACGGTCAGGTGAATCGGCCCGCTCCACGGACGGAGGCGTTGGAGGGCGGGTCAAACGCCGTCGACGTCCGCGGGCGGGCCGTGGAGTTGGCAACGACGCGGCACTCGTTCGTATGCCCGGCGCACGCACGGTTGAGAAAGCAGAGGCCCCGAGGCCGCGGGAACGACCTCGGGGCGTACACGGTCAGTCTGAAAGGAACTGACCGTGCCTCGAAACTACCCGCTCCGATGTCCGCTTCATCGGCTGGCGTCCGACACGCCTTGAAGGCAGCGAGTCGGCCTGTACGCCGGATTCTGTCCAGGCGGATGAACCGCCCTGGGTGACCATCCCTCTCGGCCGGCGATTGCTCGACGGCTCTTGCGGTCTACCCGGGTTCAGCGGACGGGCCGCCCTCACCCTGCTCGACCTTGCTCCCGGTGGGGTTTGCAGAGCCACCCGGGTCACCCCGGGTGCTGGTGCGCTCTTACCGCACCGTTTCACCCTTACCTGTGCCCGGCGAACCGGGCCATCGGCGGTCTGCTCTCTGTTGCACTGTCCTGCGGGTCGCCCCGACTGGGTGTTACCCAGCACCGTGCCCTGTGGAGTCCGGACGTTCCTCGGATCGTGACCGTTGCACGAACATGTCGTGCCACGGTCCGATACGCGGTCACCCGGCCAACTCGCTGCCACCCGCGAGCCTACTTGGGGGTCGACCCGGTCAGTTCGAGGAGCGGGATCCGCTGCCGCGGAGCTTGTGACGCAGCCGCCGCTTCCGACGCTCGAGCACGAAGCCGCCGCCCTCGGGCGGATCGTCGTCGCCGAAGAGGTCGGCATCGCTCGACGAGAGCGAGTCCGCGTCGTCCTCTGGGCTGACGCGCCCGTCGAGCCAGCGCCCGACGGCTTCGGGGTGCGCGCCCAACTCGAGCTTGAACGACACCTCGCGCGCGAGTTCGGGATCGTGCGTTGCCGCGACGGCGACGAGTGCGTCGGGGTCGCGCGCGACGACCACTTCGGACGCGGGCTTCCACGAGATGAACGGCAGCTCGTCGTCCCCGTCCTCGGCGGCAGCCGCAGCCGAAGCGTCGACCTGTTCCTCCGCGACGAGATCGATGTCGACAGCCTCGTCGGCGGTCACGTCGGTCACGAACCGGTCGCGCAGATCGGCGAACGCGTCGACGACGACCACCTCGGTCTCGTGCACATCCATCTTCACCTCGCCGTCGGTGCCGTACGCGATCACGACCCGCGTGATCGCGTGACGCACCAGGCGGGTGTCACCGCGCGCCGGCAGGCGCGACTTCCGCTTGAGCTCGAGCTGCACGGGCTCGATCGAGATCGTGCGGATGTCGTCGACGGTGAAGTCGTCGGAGGTCTTCCACACCAGTTCCTGCGGGCGGACCCGCACCCACACGCGATCGGCGCGACGACACAACTTCTCCCAGTCGCCGCGCAGAACAATCGTGTGCATCGATCACACCTTGATGGTCAGCTGCCCGCCCGGAACTGTAGAAGCAGTCGAGGGCATCGTCCATGGCGGAAAATGAACGGGGCATGAATGGCCTGCGCGCGACCATGACGGCATGGCCCAGTTCGTGACCGTGTTCCGTTCCCGCCTGTGTCAAGGCGTCCCCGACGAGTACTTCACCCTCGCCGCTCAGCTCCACGAGCGCGCCGCACAGATCGACGGGTTCGTCGAGCAGAAGGTGTTCGTGGCCGACGACGGCGAGCGCCTCACCCTCGTGATCTTCGACTCCGAGGCCGCGCAGCAGGAGTGGCGCACCGACCCGGTGCACCGCGCCGCGCAGCAACGCGGGCGTGACGAGTTCTACGACGAGTACGACGTCACGGTGGCGACGAGCGAACGTCGACACACGTGGCGACGCACGTGAACGAGCCGCCTCAGCCGCGGGCGCGCCACCTCTAGCCGTGGGCGCTCCTCCCTCAGCCGCGGGCGCGCAGGGCGGCGCGGCCGCCGAGCCAGCCGCCGAGCATGCCGAGGCCAGCGGCGATCACCACGTGGCCGAGCAGCTGCCCCGGCCGAATCGCCGGGCTGTGCCCGGTGAAGAGCCCCTTGTTCTCGTCGCGTGCGACCCAGATGAGGACGCGCACGGGGATCCAACCCACGAACGCGAACACGCCGGCGAGGGTGCCGTTGGTCAGCGGGGAGGTGGGCACCGCCCGCCCTGCGACGTATCCGCCGAGCGCGTAGCCCACGAGGATCACCACGAACAGCGGGTAGATCCAGCCGCTGTCCTTGAAGCCGTCCATGTTGCGGTCGAGGATCGCCTCCACCACGCTGGCGGCGACGAGCACGCACAGACCGAGCATCGCCCCGCGCAGTACGGGGCCCCACTCCACCCCGGCGGCGCCGGGCTTCACGGGTGACGAGGAAGGTTCCGTCGGAGTCATCAGAGAGATGATGCCCCTTCGGGCGCTTCCTCGCGGAACAGCTCACCCACCGGTTCGCGCAGGCCGTCGTGGAACAGCGGCCGCACGTACCGGCGGTTCACCACCAGCACCCCGGCCGCGAGGGCGAGGTAGGTGCAACCCACGATGAGGCGCTCGAGCTCGCGGACGCTGTCGGGCAGCACGCCGCCGAGGATGAACTGCGAGATGAACAGGCCGAACAGCGCCCACGCCTCTTTCACCGAGAGGCGGCGGTTCACCAGCACGGCGCAGGCGAACACCGACTGCGCGGCGGTGAGGAACAACTCCTCACGCTGCAGCGAGTCGAGGGGGAGGCCGTGCATCGTGCCCGAGGAGATCGCGAACACGATCGGCAGCGAACCGACGAGCAGCGTCCACTGGTTGACCTTCGACGACAGCAGCGTGCCGAGGCCCGCGTTGGTGTTGAGCCGCCACGCGAACAACCCGGCCACGAGCAGCTCGGGCGCCTCGGACGCCAGCGGCGCCACCCACTGCACGAGGAGGAAGGTGCTGATGCCCGCCTTCTCGCCCACGTGCACGAGCGACTCGGCGAACGGCTCCGCGCAGAGGAAGATCACCAGCGCCGCGTAGCCGAGCATCGCGCCGACGACGACGCGCCGGCGCTGGGTGGGGAGCGCGCCGATGAGGCGCGCCGGGCCCACGAGATGGGGCTCCTCGCTCGGCGACTTCCCGATCCGCCAGAAGAACACCACGAAGATGCTGATGAGGATCACGCCGTCGAAGATGGTCAGCGTGCGCTTGAGGGGGAGCGTCAGCGAGTAGAGGGTGGCGATCGCGAGGAAGGCGATCTCGATCGCGTGGGGCCGGTCGAGCACGGTGTCGGTGTCGAGCTCGCCCTGGTAGTTGCGCTTCTTGGCGATCGACTTCATCCGCCACGCCGCGACCAGCACCACCATCGACCAGCCGATGCCGATGAGGAGCCGGTTGGAGCCGGTCATGTTGGCGAGGGCGAGCGGCGCGTACTCCTCGGGGTTCTTGCCCGCCTTCCAGGCGAAGGTGAAGTCGACCGCGTACTCGGGGAGCACGGCGATCAGGGCCAGCACGGTGAGGGCGAGGCCCTGGGAGATGTCGAGCTGGAGGGCCTCGGCGGCCCAGGCCAGCAGGAACGCGGCGGAGAGGATCGCGAATCCGAACAGGACCGGGGCGACGTACTCCTGGGGGCTCCCGCCGGCGATCCGGGTGAGGACGGCCGGGAGGGTGCCGAGCACCGCCAGGGAGATGGCGAGCATCTGGCCGCGGGCGCCGCGCAGGCCCCCCGGGGGCGCAACGGGACCCGCAGAAGCGGTGAGGGGCCCCGAGTCGGTCACCCAGCCGAGTCTACGGGTGAGGGTGCGGGCGCCCCGGAAGGCGCTCGGGGGGCGCAGCGGCGCCCCGGACAATCCCGAGTGGATTCTGGGGGAATTCGCCATGAACCCCTCAGGCCGGGGGTCGAATCGGTCGAACATCACCCGGTAGGCAGGGAGGCCGGGCGTGCGGGCCCGGGGCACGAGTCAGAGAAGGCACCACGATGACCATGCACACGATCGGTACGACCACACCCACCTGGCGGCAGTACGCCCGTTGTCTGGGGGCCGACCCCGACGTCTTCTACCCGCCGTCCGAATCGGACGACGGCGCGCTGGAGGCCAAGGCCATCTGCTCCATCTGTCCCGTGCGGGAGGCCTGCCTCGAGCACGCCATCACGTTCCGGGAGAAGCAGGGCGTGTGGGGCGGTCTCGACGAGCGCGAGCGCCGTCGCCTGATCCGCCAGCGCCGCAAGACGGCCTGAGCGAACCCGTTTCCGGTGCCCTTCCGGGCCCCGATGCGGCCCGAAACGGCACCCGTCCCGGTAGCATCCGGCGGATGACCGCGCTGTGGCCCGACGTTCTCTCACGTCTGCTGCGGCGCGAAGACCTGCCCGCGGATCTCGCCGGCGAGGCCATGGCCCAGATCCTGAAGGGCGACGCCACCGACGCCCAGATCGCCGCGTTCGCCATCGCGATGCGCGCCAAGGGCGAGACCCCGGCCGAGCTCGCGGCCCTCGTGCGGGCGATGCTCGAGGTCGGTGACCGCGTCACCCTCGATCCCGCCGGTGGCCCGGTGGTCGACACCTGCGGCACCGGTGGCGACCGCGCCGGCACCGTCAACGTGTCCACCATGGCGGCGATCGTCACGGCGGCGGCCGGTGTGCGCGTCGCGAAGCACGGCGGGCGCGCCGCGTCGTCGAAGTGCGGCTCGGTCGACGTGCTCGAGACCCTCGGCGTGGTGATCGACCTCGGCCCCGCCGGCGTCGAGCGCTGCGTCAAGGAAGTGGGCATCGGGTTCTGCTTCGCGCAGCGGTTCCACCCGGCGATGCGCTTCGCCGCGCCGGTGCGCGCCCAGCTCGGCGTGCCCACCACCTTCAACTTCCTCGGCCCGCTCGCCAACCCGGCCGGCGCCGACCGACGCACCGTCGGTGTGTCGGATCCGGTGATGGCCGACCGCGTGGTGCGCACCCTCGGCGAGCTCGGGGTGGAGCGGGCGCTGGTGTTCCACGGCCACGACGGTCTCGACGAGCTCACGGTCACCACCACGTCCACCGTGCACGAGCTGCTCGACGGCGAGGTGCGCGTCTACGACGTCGACCCCACCGACTACGGCATCGCCCACGCCGAGCCCGGTGCGCTCGCCGGTGGCGACGCCGGGGGCAACGCCGCGGTCACCCACCAGGTGTTCGCCGGCGCGCAGGGCCCCGTGCGCGACATCGTCACGCTCAACGCCGGTGCCGCGCTGCTCGTGGGCGGTGCGGTCGACGACCTCGGCTCCGGGGTCGACCTCGCCCGCGCCGTGATCGACGACGGTCGCGCCGCCGCCACGCTCGAGGCGTTCGTGCGTGTGTCGGTCGCCGCCCGCGATTCGGGAGAAGGCTGATGGCTCGCGCACTCGAGTGCCCGGCCTGCGGCGCGCGTACCCCGCTCAACGCGCTCCCCGACGCGCCCACGTTCCGCTGTGAGCGCTGCGGTCAGGTGCTGAAGGTGCCGCCGGGCGCGCGCAGCACACCGAAACCCGCACCGAAGCCCGCGCCCGCGGCACCGCCGAAGCCCGCGTCCGCAGCACCGCCGAAGGAGGCGCGCCGCCAGGCGCCGACACCTCAGCAGGCACCGCCGCGTCCAAACTCGCAGGCGCCCGCACGCGGTGGTGCCGGTGCACCGCCGCCCCCGCCGCGTCGCGGTGGCAACGCCGCCACCGGCGCCGCGGTCAGCAGTGCCGCAGCCGCCGCTGCGGTGAGTGCCACGGTGAACCCCTCCGACCCGTCGCCCGCCGAGGCGCCGTCGCGCAGCCGCCGCGAGCGCCGCAACGGCGACGCCGCACCCGTCGACAACGGCACCGCGGCCGCGCCCGCTGCGAAGGCCGCGAAGAGCTCGGAGCCGCGCCGCAAGGTGCACTGGTACTGGCGGGTGCTTGCCTGGGTGGTCGCGGTCCCCGTGGGCCTGATGATCACCGCGTGGCCCGCCTACCACTTCAAGTGGATCAAGAAGGACGACCTGCTCGACGTGTTCGTCGGCACGGGCAACGGGCGCTACACGCGCCTCGTCGTGCTCACGCTCGCGTGGGCGCTCGTCACCGCGCTGCTCGTGCAGTTGTTCGTGGAGGGCGGCCGCTGGTTCGCCCGCCGTCGCCGGGCGCGCAAGGCCGCCGACGGTGGGGGTGGCGGTCAGCCGCGCCGTCCCGAGCCGCCGCAGCCGCAGTCGCCGCCGTCGCAGGCCACGAGGCGGCCCACCGTCGCGGCCCGTCGGTAGTCTCGGACCATGGCGACGCGCTACCGCTGCTCGGCGTGCGGCAACCTCACCCGCTTCGACGTCGTCGCAGCCCGCCGTACCCGTTCCTTCTTCCACTACAGCGTCGGCGGTGAGCTGACCGTGGAGGACGAAGAGCTCCTCGACGAGACGGTCGAGCAGGTGTCGTGCCGCTGGTGCGGCGCCTCCGGTCCGCAGATCGAGGAACTCGAAGTCGGTGACCTCGACGACGTGCCCGTGGCGGGTTCGTCCGACGCGTGACCGCAGACGTCCCGCCGATCCCCGAGGCGCTGCTCGCGCCGCTGCTCGACGACGCCGCGACCGTCCTGCGGGGGTTGGCGCCCCACGAAGTTCCGGCGTCGTTGCGCGCGGTCTCCGGCTTCGACGCCCGCGGTCTGGCGCGCGGTCCGGCCCGACGGCAGCTCGCGCGCACCCTCGCCGAACACGACGAGTTCCGCGCCCGCGCGGTGGAGCGGTTCCTCGACCGACGTGACGCGCAGGAGGTGCTCGCCGCGTGGGTGCCGAGCGACGCGCTGGGCATCGTGCGCGAGTCGATGGACGCCACGGCACTCCCGCTCCTCGTGTCCACGTTGTACGCGGCGCGGCCACCGGCGTGGGCGTTCGGCGTGGGTGCCGCGTGCGAAGCGGGAGTGAACGAGTCGCGACTGCGCCGGCTCGGGCAGGAGTCGAGTGCGCGCGCCGACGAGCGCGCCGCGGCGATCGAGGCGCGTCGCCGCGCCGAGGCCGCGCTCGCCGAATCGGAGCGCGCGCTGCACCACCTGGAGCAGGAACGACGCGACGAACGGCGCACCCGCCGCGCGCGCGACGACGAGCTGATCGCGGCGCGCGAGGCCGCATTGCACGAGCAGGCCGAACTCGAGGACGCGCTCGCGCGCGCCACGGCCGCAGAGGAGCGCGCGGCCGACCGTGCCGAGCGCGAGGCGGAGCGGGCAGGCGGCTTCGAGCGTGAGCTCGCGGCGTTGGCCCAGTCGCTGCCGCCGTCCGATCCCACGCCGCTGCGGGCCGCGGCCAGCGAGGCGCGGCTCCTCGCGGAGCGGCTCGACGCGCTCGCCGACGACCGAGCCGCGGCCACGCCGCCTTCCCTCGCGGCCGCCCGCCCGGCGGGCACACCGTCACGCGAGTCCCGGGCCGCCGACCGGGCCGCCGACCGGGCCGCGTCGCGACCGCGCCGCAACCGTCCGGCGTGCCCGGCCGGCCTCGCGGTCGACACGCCCGCGGGGCTCGACGCCGTCCTGCGGAGCGGGGGAGTGCTCCTCGTCGTCGACGGCTACAACGTCACCAAGACCGCCTGGACCGCCGCCTCGCCCGAGGAGCAGCGCACCCGCCTGCTCGCGGCGCTCGCCGAGCTGCACCTGCGGCTCCGGTGCGACATCGTGGTGGCCTTCGACGGCGACGACGTGCGGGGCGTCCCCCTGCCGCGCCGCCCCGGCGTGCGGGTCGTGTTCTCGGCGGCCGGCGAGGAGGCCGACGACGTCGTGGTGCGCGAGGCCGCCGCGCCGCCCCGCACCGTGCCGGTGGTGGTGGCGTCGAGCGACGGGGCCGTGAAGCGCCGCTCCGAGATCGAGGGCGCGGTGGCCGTCGGTTCCCACACCCTCCTGGCGGTCCTGCGGAGGTAGGTGTCACACCCCCCTGCGATCGTGTTCCTCAGCGGGACGACACGAGGAGCGACGGGATGATGACGATCGACTGCGGCGAGTGTGTGATGCGGGCCACGAGTGCGTGCGACGACTGCGTGGTCACGTTCGTGATGGAGCGTGAGCCCGGATCCGCGTTGGTGATCGACGTCGCCGAGGAGCGGGCCGTGCGCATGCTCGCCCGGGCGGGCCTCGTGCCCGAGCTCCGCCACGCCGTCAGCTGACGGGAGCCGAACACAGGTCCTCGCCGGGTGCGCCCCCTGCCGACTAGCGTCCCGCTGCAAGTTGCCGAGGAGGCGAGGGGACAGATGGGGAACGTGGACGCGCTGAACTTCGCGCTGCTGCTCTCGAGGGTGTGGATCGCGATCATGATCTTCGCCCACGGGTGGCGGCACGTGAAGTCGATCCAGTCGGGGCCGGGTATGGCCAACTGGTTCGAGAGCCTCGGGCTCAAGCCCGGCAAGCTCCACGCCTACATGGTCACCCTCACCGAGGTGACCATCCCGTTCGCGCTCCTGTTCGGATTCCTCACCCCGGCCGCCTACGGCGGGGTGTGCGCGCTGATGGTGGTGGCGTGGCTCACCAACCACCTGCGCAACGGGTTCTTCCTCACCAGCGCGAAGGAGGGCTACGAGTACGTTGCCACCGTCGCGGTGGTGTGCATCACCCTCGGCACCCTCGGCCCGGGTGAATGGTCCCTCGACCACGCCGTCGACTTCAGCTTCCCCTTCGACTGGGGCCAGTCGTTGGCGATCACGGCGATCCTCGGCGTGGGTGGCGCACTCGCCTTCCTCGCCGTGTTCTGGCGCCCGCCGAAGCGCGACGCGGCGAGCTGAGCGGGTTCCGGAACCGCACGCGTGGGACCTGAAGGACTGAGGGGGAGGCATCGTGGGCCGGGTGGTGCTCGACCACGTGTCGAAGAAGTTCGACGACGTCGCCGCGGTCGACGACCTGAACATCGAGGTCGCCGACGAGGAGTTCCTCGTGCTGCTCGGCCCGTCGGGCTGCGGCAAGTCCACCGCGCTGCGGATGATCGCCGGGCTCGAGGACCCCACCGCGGGCACCATCGTCATCGGCGACCGCGTCGTCACCGACGTCGAGGCCAAGGACCGCGACGTCGCCATGGTGTTCCAGAGCTACGCGCTCTACCCGCACATGACGGTGCGGAAGAACATCGAGTTCCCGCTGCGGTCGCGCAAGGTGCCCGCCGACGAGCGCGCCCGGCTCGTGGCCGAGGCCGCCGAGAGCCTCGACCTCGGCGGGCTCCTCGACCGCAAGCCCGCGCAGCTCTCCGGTGGTCAGCGTCAGCGCGTCGCCCTGGCCCGGGCGATCGTGCGCCGTCCGCAGGTGTTCCTGATGGACGAGCCGCTCTCCAACCTCGACGCGAAGCTGCGCGTGCAGACGCGCGCCGAGCTGGTGGAGCTGCAGCGCCGGCTGAAGGCCACGATCGTCTACGTCACCCACGACCAGGTCGAGGCGATGACGATGGGGCACCGCATCGCGGTGATGAGCAACGGCGTGCTGCAGCAGATCGGCCGCCCGCAAGACGTGTACGCGAAGCCGGCCAACCTGTTCGTGGCCCGCTTCATCGGCAGCCCGCCGATGAACACCGTCACCGGGCGCGTGGTGGCCGACGGCGCCGACATGTTCGCCGAGCTCCCGGGTGGGCAGGTGCCCCTCGCGCCCGAGGTGGGCGCCGCCGTGCGCGCCGCCGGCCTCACTGAGGTTGTCATCGGCGTGCGCCCCGAAGACCTCACCTTCGCCGCGCCGGGCGACGAGCGCGGCATCGACGCCAACGTCACCGTGGTGGAGTCGCTCGGTCACGAACGGCACGTGATCTGCCGGCTCGTCGACCAGCAGATCGTGATCGTGCGCCAGGACGCGCACGAGGCCGCACCCCGCGAGGAGAGCGCCACCCGCCTCGTGGCCGACGCCGCGGCGATCCACCTGTTCGACCCCGAGTCGGGTCGGCGCCTGGGGACCGACGACGCGTGACCGCAACGCCCGCGCCCAGTCCCACGGTCACGCCCGCGCGCCGGGCGCGCCGTCGCCGGGAGCGCGGCCTCGCCTACCTCCTGTTGATCCCGGCACTGGTGATCTTCGGCGTGTTCGTGTTCTGGCCGCTGGTGCACAACGTGTACCTCGGGATGTTCCGCAACCCGCCGTTCCCGGGGCTGCCGAGCAAGTACGTCGGCTTCGACCAGTACAAGGACGTCCTCACGTCGCAGGACTTCCTCGACAGCGTCAAGACCACGTTCCTGTTCGCGATCCTCACGGTGCCGATCGGCATCGTGCTCGGCCTCGGCCTCGCGGTGCTCGCCCACCAGCAGCTGCGCGGCATCGGGGTGTACCGCACGATCTTCTCGTCGACGGTCGCCACGTCGGTCGCGGTGGCGGCGGTCATCTTCGGCACGCTCATGAACCCGTCGGTCGGACTCCTGCCGTGGCTGGGCCTCACCACGAACCCGGCCGTCCTGCAGAACCCCGACTGGGCGCTGGTGGCGGTTGCGCTGGTGACCGTGTGGCAGACGCTCGGCCTCACGTTCATCCTGATGGCCTCCGGCCTGCAGAGTGTGCCCGACGAGCTGTTCGAGGCGGCCGAGGTCGACGGCGCCGGCGCGTGGTCGAGGTTCTGGCACGTGACCCTGCCGATGATGTCGCCCACCATCTTCTTCACGGTGGTCGTCGGCACGATCTTCGCGTTCCAGTCGTTCGGCCAGATCGACATCCTCACGCAGGGCGGGCCGCTCAAGAAGACGAACGTGCTCACCTATTACATCTACGACACGCTGCAGCGGCAGTCCGACCCGGGCAAGGCCGCGGTACTCGCCGTTGCCCTGTTCTTCATCACGCTGATCCTGGCGCTCGGGCAACTGCGCTTCCTCGAACGGCGGGTCTCGTATGAGCGTTGAAGCCGTCCTCGTTCCCGGCCTCGACGGGGCGAAGCTGCAACGCACCCCCGAACAGGAGGTCCGCCGCCAGCACCGGCGGCGGGTGCTCGGCAAGATCGCGCGCTACGCGCTGCTCACCTTCCTCGCGATCGTGATCCTGTTCCCGATCTACATGACGGTCGTCAACTCGTTGCTGCTGCCGTCCGACATCACGCGGCGCCCGCCGAAGCTGTTCCCCACCGACCCGCAGTGGGGGAGCTACGCCGACGCGTGGAACAACGGGCACATGAGCACATACATGGTGAACAGCGCGATCGTGACCGTCATCATCACGCTCGGCCAGGTGCTCACCGCGATCCTCGCGGGCTACGCGTTCGCCTTCCTCGAGTTCCCGTTCAAGCGCACCCTGTTCGTGGTGTTCCTCGCCACGCTGATGGTGCCGTTCGAGGTCACGATCGTCACCAACGTCGCCACGATCAGCGACCTCGGCCTCTACAACTCCTATGCGGGGCTCGCGGTGCCGTTCCTCGCCACGGGATTCGGCGCGTTCCTGATGCGCCAGGCCTTCCTGACCCTGCCCCACGACCTGCGCGACGCCGCCGCCCTCGACGGCTACGGGCACTGGCGCTTCCTGTGGCGGGTCGCGGTGCCCCTCGCGCGCCCGGCCGTCGCCGCGCTCAGCGTGTTCGCCTTCCTCGCGGCTTGGAACCAGTACCTGTGGCCGATCCTCATCACCAAGGACGACCAGTACCGCACCGTCCAGATCGGGCTGAAGCAGCTCCAGCAGACGAGCATCGACCAGTACAACATCACCTTCGCGGGGGCGATCATCGCGGTGATCCCGCTGGTGATCCTGCTCCTCTTCTTCCAGCGCCACCTGGTGCGGGGCCTCACCGCCGGAGCGGTCAAGGGCTGAACATCCGGCGAACGGGTGCCGTCTGACACCTCGGAGGGGTCTCCCATCGGCAATGCTGTGGCCACGTGGGCCGCTGGGCCCTGGGAGCGGGGAGTTGCGAGGGATGAAGCTTCGAGTGTGGAAGCGTTGGGCGGGGGCGGGGATCGCGGCGGCGGTCGCCACGGCGGGGATGTCGGCGGTGGTGCTGTCACCAACCGCAGCCGGCGCCGCCACGAGCACGTCGTGCCCGCTGGCCGCGCTGAAGAAGGCCAGCGGCACCGTCGAGATCACCTACTGGCACTCGATGAACCGGGCCAACGGCGACACACTGCAGGCGCTCACCGACGAGTTCAACTCGTCGCAGAGCAAGGTGAAGGTCAACCTGGTCAACCAGATCGACTACGTGCAGACCTTCACCAAGTACAAGGCCGGCCTCGCCAGTGGTGACCTCCCCGACATCGTGCAGCTCCAGGAGACGGAGCAGCAGCAGATGATCGACACCGGCACGGTGCTGCCGGCGTCGGTGTGCGCCAAGGCCGACAAGTACAGCTTCTCCGACTTCCTCCCGCGGGTGATCAGCTACTTCACCGTGCAGGGCAAGCAGTACGCGATGCCGTTCCAGACGAGTGGCCCGGTCCTCTACTACAACAAGAAGGCGTTCAGCGCGGCCGGGCTCGACCCCACCAAGCCGCCGACGAACTTCGACGAGGTGCGCGCCGCGGCCGAGAAGCTCAAGGCCAACGGCGTCGAGGCCCCGCTCGGTCTGAAGACGGAGCCCGGCTTCTTCGAGCACTGGCGTGGCCTGGCCAACTCGCTCTACGTGAACAACAGCAACGGCCGCAAGGCCCGCACCACCAAGACCGTCTACGACGACAAGGTCGGCCTGCAGATCTACGAGTTCCTGTCGGGCATGGTCAAGGACGGCCTCGCCACCACCAACGCCGACCTCGGGAACGCTTCGTTCGACAACCTGCTCGGCATCCGCAGCGGCACCCACGCGATGGCGTTCGACACCAGCGCCGCGCTCGGCACCATCACGTCGGTGCTCGCCGCGGGCAACGACCCCAACATCGACCTTGGCGTCGCGCCGCTGCCCGGCCCGAAGACGGCCAAGAAGGGCGGCGTGCTGGTGAGTGGCGGTGCGAACTACATGGTGAACAAGTCGTCGCCCGAGAAGCAGGCGGCGGCGTGGGAGTACCTGAAGTTCCTCGACGACACCGCCAACATGACGAAGTGGGCCATCGGCACCGGCTACCTGCCGATCCGCAAGTCGTCGGCCGACAGCGCGGACATGAAGGCCTACTGGGCGGCGAACCCGTCGTACAAGGTCGCCTACGACCAGCTGCTCAGCGGGCCCAACACGGCGGCGACGGCAGGATCGGTGATCGGCAACTACACCGGCGCCCGGGATGCGATGCGTGACGCGGAGAACTCGATGTTCCTCAACGGCACCGCACCGAAGACCGCACTGAAGGATGCGTCGAAGAACGCGACCGCAGCGATCCAGGACTACAACTCCCGCATCGGCGGGTAGCCACACGCAGCACAGCGGACGAAGCAGGAGCAGGGGTGGCGAGGGAGAGCTCGCCACCCCTGCTCCCGCAGTACATCGCCGCCCACGGGCGCGCGTCACAGGGAAATCCGGGGGGATCTCATGACCGCACAGCAGCAGTTTCCGCGCGACGAGGTGGACGCGGCGTTCGCCCACTACTTCGAGCTGGGCCCCGTCCGCGAGGACTGGGAGGCGTGGGTGGAACTCATGGTCGACGACGTCTTCTACCTCGACCACTGGTGGGGCCCCTTGTACGGCAAGGACGAGGTGAAGGTGTGGATCGCCGCCTCCATGGGGGGCGTGCCCGAGATCTACACGGTGCTCGACTGGTACACGATCGAGAACGAGAAGGTCGTGTTCCACATGCAGAACCGGCGCGACAACCCCGATCCCGACGGCCCGCCCTACTTCGACTTCGCCGGCCTGTCGGTCGCGACCTACGCGGGCGACGGCAAGTGGGCGGGGGAGGAGGACTTCTGGGACCTCTCCGGCGCCCGGCGCACCGCGGTGGCCTACGCCGAGGCGTGCAAGAAGATGGGCGTCACCGACCCCGCCGACAAGATGACGCGGAAGTACTGGCCCGAGAGCCCGGAGTGGGCCCGCTACGACGGCCCGCCGCAGCCCACGTGGTTCGAGGGCACGGTGCCCGGTGTGCAACGCCCCAGCGAACTCGCCGCCCTGCTCGCCCCGCTGCGCGCGGCCAAGGCCAAGGGCCGCCCCTGACCTTCATCCGTTTTGGCGCTCTTCGAGGCCCCTATAGCGGCGCGAAAGAGCGCAAGAACGGGGAAGGCAGTCAACCGCGCTGGTCGATCGGGACGTAGGGGCGCTTGACCGGACCCTGGTAGATCTGGCGCGGCCGGCCGATCTTGGTGGCCGGGCTCTCCATCATCTCCTTCCAGTGCGCGATCCAGCCGGGAAGCCGGCCCATCGCGAACAGGACGGGGAACATCTGGGTGGGGAAGCCCATGGCCCGGTAGATGAGGCCCGAGTAGAAGTCGACGTTCGGGTAGAGCTTGCGGCTGACGAAGTACTCGTCTTCCAGCGCGACCTCTTCGAGGCGCATCGCCAGCTCGAGCTGCGTGTCGTGGATGCCCAGCTCCTCGATGATGCGGTGGCAGGCGTCCTTGAGGATGCGGGCCCGCGGGTCGTAGTTCTTGTAGACCCGGTGGCCGAAGCCCGACAGGCGGAACGAGTCGTCGGGATCCTTGGCCTTGCGCACGTACTTGTCGACGTCGCCGCCGTCGGCCTTGATGCGGTCGAGCATCTCGACCACGGCCTGGTTGGCGCCGCCGTGCAGCGGGCCCCAGAGGGCGTTGATGCCCGCCGCGATGGAGGCGAAGAGGTTGGCCTCGCTCGATCCGACCAGGCGCACCGTGGAGGTGGAGCAGTTCTGCTCGTGGTCGGCGTGGAGGATCAGCAGCTGCTTGAGGGTCACCACCATGTTGTGGCTCACCTCGTACTTCTCCGACGGCACCGCGAACATCATCGTGAGGAAGTTCTCCACGAGGTCGAGGCTGTTGTCGGGGTACAGGAAGGGCTGACCGATCGACTTCTTGTAGGAGTAGGCGGCGATCGTGGGCAGCTTCGCCATGAGGCGCAGGATCGACAGCTTGACCTGGTCGGGGTCGTGGGGGTCGTTGCTGTCCTGGTAGAAGGTCGACAGCGCCGAGACCACCGACGACAGCGTGCCCATCGGGTGGGCGTCCTTCGGGAAGGCGTCGAAGAAGCGCTTCGCGTCCTCGTGGAGGAGCGTGTGCTTGCGGATGGCGAAGCGGAACTCGTCGAGCTGGTCCCGGGTGGGGAGCTCGCCGTAGATCAGGAGCCACGAGGTCTCGAGGAACGACGGCACCGGCACCGACACGAGCTCTTCGATGGGGATGCCCCGGTAGCGCAGGATGCCGGCGTCGCCGTCGATGAAGGTGATCGACGACTCACACGAGGCGGTGTTCACGAAACCGTTGTCGAGGGTGACGAGGCCGCTCTGGCCCCGCAGCTTCGAGATGTCGAGGCCTCGCTCGCCCTCGGTGCCGACGACGACGGGGAGCTCGTACTCGCTGTCCCCGTGTCGCAATACGGCAGGCGCTTCGCTCATGGGTGCTTCCTCCTGGTCCGGGCCCAAGCTACACCCGGGGCCCTGGGGCGCTTCCGGGCCGGCAACACGGAATTCACACCCGGGTGTCGTACCGTGGCGCCGTGCCGGCGGGGGTCCAGACGGGCGATCAGGTGGAGGGGCAGGAGCGCGCCGTGTCGGTGGCGCGCGTGCCCGTGTGGGCCGGCGTGGTCGGCGCGTGGCTCGTCAGCCGGGTGCTGTCGATCGGTGTGCTGCTGATCGCGATGCACGACCCGGCGCGGGGCTCGCGCTTCGATCAGCTCGTCACCCGCTGGGACGGCGCCTTCTACCTGCAGATCGCGCGGGAGGGCTACGGGCCCGTCGACATCCCGTTCCCGCGCTGGCCGTTCTTCCCCGGGCTCCCCGGCCTGATCCGCGTGCTCGGCGACCTCGCCGACGACCGCACCATGATCTTCCTGTTCAACCAGGCCGCGTTCCTGGTGGCGCTGTTCGGCCTGCACCGCCTCGCGGTGCGCCACGGCGGCCCGCGTGTGGCGATGCTCTCGGTGTGGGCGCTCGCGCTGTTCCCGGCGTCGTTCGTGTTCTCGATGACCTACCCGTCGGCGATCTTCCTCGCCGCGTCGGTGTGGGGCTTCCTGCTGGTGGAGCAGCGCACCGTCGCCGGCGACCTCGGTGCCGGGCTCCTCGCGGCGGCGGCGGCGTCGGTGCGGCCGAACGGTGTGGTCGTCGCGCTGGCGCTGGTGGTCGCGGTGTGGTGGTCGTGGCGGCGGGTGCTGCTGGTCGCCGGTCCCGCCGTGTTGATGGTCGCGGCGTGGTGCTGGTACGTGCACGACCGCACCGGCGACGCGCTCGTGTTCCTCACCACCAAGTCGCGCTGGCAGGAGATCACGTTCGTCGGCCTCTTCGAGGGAAACGTGAAGTGGTCGATCGTGCCGCACCTGCTGCTCGCGGGCGCGGCGATCGCGGTGGTGGTCGTGCGGTGGCGCAGGTTGCCGGTGTCGTGGCTGGTCTTCGTGGGGCTCTACCTCGTGCCGTCGTTGCAGCTCGGCATGGTGGGCGTGGGCCGCTACGCCAACGAGTGCTTCCCGCCGTTCGTTGCCGCGGGGCAGGTGCTCGAGCGGTTCCGCGCGCGCTGGCTGGTGCTCGCGTACACGGTGTCGGCGCTCGGTCTCGTGGCCTTCGCCTACGTGAGCGGGCGCTACGAGCTCGTCCCTTGACCTACGCCGGTACCGGGAACGGTGCCTAACGGTCGATAGGCTGCCGGGGTGACGTCGATTGCATCGCCCTCCGCCGACTCCTCCGCTTCAGGACCCGTCGGCGCTTCAGGCCCCGTCGATCTCAGCGGGCCCGAACCCACGCTCGCCGACGTGATCCGCAAGATCCCCGAGCGCTGCTACCACAACCCCACGGCGAAGGGCCTCGCCTACACCGCACGCGACTTTGCGGTGTACGCGTTGATCATCGCCGGGTTGTTCGCCACCGACACGTGGTGGCTGCTCGTGCCGCTGTGGCTGCTCGCCGGCCTCGCGGTCGCCGGGCTCTTCGTGCTCGGTCACGATGCCGCCCACGGCTCCCTGTTCACATCGAAGCGCCTCAACACGTGGGTGGCCCGCGCCGCGATGCTGCCCGCCGCGCACGTGCGCGAGGCCTGGGCGCTCGGGCACAACCGCATCCACCACGGTCACACCGTCCAACAGGGCATGGACTTCGTGTGGCACCCCGTCACCGTCGAGGAGTTCCAGGCGATGAGCCGCCTGCAGCGCCTCCGTCACCGCATCGAGTGGTCCGCCATCGGCGCCGGCTTCTACTACGGCCGCCAGGTGTGGTGGAACAAGATGATGCGCTTCACGCCGCCGCAGAAGTGGGCCGCGCGCATCCGCCGCGACAAGGCGCAGGTGATCGTGGCGCTCGTCGTCATCGGTGTGGGGATCGCCGCGCTCGGCTGGTTCCAGCACGGCGGCGCGCTCGGCGCGGCGTGGACGTTCGTGAAGGTCGCGCTGATCCCGTGGGCCATCTTCACCTGGCTCATCGGCTTCACCGTGTACGTGCACCACATCGGCGAGGACATCCCGTGGTACCCGCGCCGGGTGTGGAGCAAGTTCAAGGGTCAGATGGAGGGCACCACGATCCTGCGCACGCCGCGGATCATGAGCGTGTTCTTCCACAACATCTTCGTGCACGTGCCGCACCACGTCGACATGCGCATCCCGTTCTACGAGTTGCCGCGTGCCGCCAAGGCGATCCGCGACGCGTTCCCCGACACCGTCCGGGAACAGCGCTTCACGATCCGCCAGTACCTGCGTACGACGCGCAACTGCAAGCTCTACGACTTCGAGCGCGGTCACTGGTTGCCGCTGTCGGCGTCGACCGGCGCGTCGCGGTCGAGCGAGGTCCCGCAGGCCGCGTGATCCACCGCGCGGCCCGGATAGGAACCCGGTAGCGGCGCGAGCGCGCGGGGAACGGGCAGGCCACAAAGCCTCCTCTCAGGTGCATCCGGTCACGATGGTGTCCTCCCCCCATCGTTCGACCCAGGAGTCACCCGTGAGCGAGCAGGTCCCCGGCCCGCCGGATCCGTCGGTCCCCGCCGACCAGGCCCCCACCCTCCAGCAGCCCGCGTACGCGCCGCCCGCGGCGCCGACTGCGGCGCAGGCGATCCCCGAAGCAGCAGTCGCGTACCCGGCGCCGCCCGTCGCCGAGCAGGCGAGGCCGGGTGTGCACGTGCCCAAGTGGGTGGCCGCGGTGGCGGCGGTCGTCATCGTCGGCCTCGGTGGCTTCGCCGTGGGCAAGGCGACGTCGGACGACAGCTCGAACGCCCAGCCCGCCGGCTTCTCCCAGCCGGGCGGACAAGGTGGTCAGCAGGGCGGGCTCGGCGGACAAGGCGGCCAGTCCGGTGGGTTCGGCGGACAAGGCGGCCAGTCCGGTGGGTTCGGCCAGCAGGGTGGGAACTCCGATGGCCAGTCGGGCCAGCAGTCCGGCGGATTCGGCCAGCGGGGCGGGAGCTCCCAGGGCCAGCAGTCCGGCGGCTTCGGCCAGCAGGGCGGCCAGGCGGGCGGTCAGTCCGGCGGTTCACAGTCCGGCGGAACGAGTAGCGGCTCGACCCAGCAGGGCGGCCCGAACGGCCCGATGACCCGCAGCGGCGGCAGCTGAGCATCAGCGTCACGCCAACCGATCCCCCCCGCGAACGGGCCCCGTGGACATCCACGGGGCCCCGACGCGTCAGGAACCGAGCTTCACCCCATGAACGTGCGCCACTGCTCGATCCCACCGATGCGGAACACGAAGTTGCGCGAGCGGGTCTCGCCCATGGTGGCGGACGGGTCGGCCGAGTAGAGGTGACCGGGGAAGAGGATGGTGTCGTCGGACACCGTCGCGAGGCGCTGCGTGAGGCTGAAGTACATCTCGTCGGGGTTGGAGCCGGGGAGGTCGGTGCGGCCGCACCCCTCGAGGAACAGCGTGTCGCCGGCGACGAGACAGCCGTCGACGTGGAAGCACTGGCTGCCCGGTGTGTGGCCCGGTGTGTGCATCAGCGTGATCGGGATGTCGCCGACCTGCACGACGTCGCCGCTCTCGTGGAGGACGAGGTCGCTGTCGGAGAGCCCGGTGCTGCGCTTCACCCACTCGGCCTCGGCCGACTGCACGTGCACCGGCGCCTGCACACCGTCGAGCGCGAGCAGGTCGGCGAGCCCCTCGATCGAGTGGCCCATGATGTCGCCGCCGCAGTGATCGGCGTGGTAGTGGGTGGCGAGCGCACCGGTGAGGCGCATCCCGTCGGCGTCGAGGATCTCGAGGATCTCCTGCACGCCGTACGCGGGATCGACGGCCACCGCCTCGCCCGTCTCGCGGTCGCCGATGAGGTACACGAAGTTCACCATCTGGCGGGCGAGCATGTTCTGCTGCGCGAAGTCGCGCCCCGCGAGCAGTTGGCGGAAGTAGAAGCGGCTCTCCGGCCCGCTGCTCACGCGGTGACCTCGACCGGCGTGCCGAGCGGCAGCTGCTTCGACAACATCGTGATCGCGTCGTTGTCGATGCGGATGCAGCCGTGCGTGACGTCGGAGCCGAGCACCGACGCGTCGTTGTTGCCGTGGATGCCGATCTCGGCGTCGCCGCCGCTGAACGTCTCCAGCGCGTCGGAGTGGCTCGACAGACCGTAGGCGTAGGGGCCGTACACCGTGTTGGGGTCGATCGCCTTCACCAGCACCCGCAGGTAGTACTCGCCGGTGGGGGTCGGCGTCTCGGGCGCGCCCACCGCGACCTGGCCCTGGTAGATCTGCTGCGTGCCGCGGCTCACCGTGATGGTGTGCTGACCGAGCGACACCTCGATGTGGTACGGGTTCGGCGACACCGTCACGTCGGTGGCCTTCACCCAGCCTTTGCTGCCGTTGGGACGCACGGGCAGGAGCACCTGCACCCAGCCGTCCTTGCGCTGCTGCTTCACGAGGAACACCTGCGGGACGAGGGCCTCGGGGTAGTCGGGGTCGACCTGCCACGGGTTGTCGAGCACGCGGCGACGGGGTGGTGCTCGTGGGGGTGTCGTACACCGAGATCTTCGGCACGGTCGTCTTCACCGTGGCCGTGTAGGCGGTGTTCGCCGGGACCGTGGTGGTGACCGCAGCGGGGCGCGAAATGGTGGCGCCGGTCTTGTCGGTGACCTTGGCCTGGCCGCTGCCGCCCCCACCGCACGCGGCGGCCGAGATGGGCAGCGCGAGCGCGATGGCGACGACGGAGATGCGGCGCAGCAGGGCGCGTCGCGGCAGCGAGGAGGTCTTGCGCATCATGGGAGGAAGCGTAGTGGTCGCCCCCGGCCGCTACGGTTCGCCCCCATGGTCCGTCGAGCAGCTGGTGGAGGCGAGCGCGCAACTGGTGCGCCAGGTGCCGGAGTTCGCGCCGATCGTCGCCGAGGTCGGGCCGCCGCAGCTCGGGCCGCGCCGGCGCGGGGTGCCGGCCAACACCCATTTTGCCGAGCTGGCCCGCATGATCTGCTTCCAGCAGCTCGCAGGGAAGGCGGCGTCCACCATCCACGGGCGCTTCGTCGCGTTGTTCGACGGTGAACCCACGCCCGAGGCGGTGCTGGCCGCGCCGGTCGAGTCGCTGCGTGCCGCGGGGCTCTCCGGCAACAAGACCGCGTCGATCCGCGACCTCGCCGACAAGGTGCTGAGCGGCGAGGTGGAGCTCGACCGCGTCGCGAAGCTCGGCGACGACGAGTTGGTGGCCGAGCTGGTCACGGTGCGGGGCATCGGTCGCTGGACCGCGGAGATGTTCCTGATGTTCCAGCTCGGGCGCCTCGACGTGTGGCCGGTCGACGACCTCGGGGTGCGCAAGGGGTACGGGCGGCTGTTCCGCCTGCCCACGATGCCAACGCCGAAGGAGCTGCAGCCGCTCGGTGAGCCGATGCGGCCGTACCGGTCGGTGGCGGCCTGGTACTGCTGGCGCGTCGCCGACATCGTCGACCCGTCGAGCTAGGCGCCCGCGCCGGTGTCGGGCGTGTCGGTGTCGGGCGTCGGGCCGGTGTTCGCCGGGCCGGTGTTCGCTCCAGCGCCGCGTCATGTCGGCCGCGTGCTCGGCCAACGGTGGGAGGCCGAGCCGGCGGCGACGTTCCTCCACCGCGACCGGGTCGTCGAGGTGCCAGGGCACGAGCTCGCCATCGTCGTCGAGCACGAATTGCGAACCGTAGAGTTGCTCGCGCCCGTCGTTCATGCGCACCCGGTCGTGGAGGTACGCGAGGTGTACGGGATCGGCCTCGTCGAGGTCGACGGCCCACTCGAGGTACTCGAGCGCAGCGGCGTTGGAGTCCGACGTCGTCGATGGCGCGCTGGGCGACGAGCCAGGCGGCCTCCTCGCCGTCGTCGCCCACCAGGCTGCGGCCCGGCCAGCACTCGTGGTCGTCGAGGATGTCCCAGAGCCGTTCGCGCGCGTGGAGGCAGTCGGGCTGCTCGGCGAGGGCGAGGAGCTCGTCGTGCAGGTCGACGTCGTAGCGCCGGGAAACCCGTCGGGACCCCACACCCCCGAAGGTTAGGCTGACCCTCCCTCGCCGCTCCTTCCTCGTTTTGGCGCTCTTCCGCGCCGCCATGGGGGCCTCCAAGAGCGCCAAAACGGAACTCGGTATGTCTTCGTCGTTCTCGCTCGTCGCCCGTGACCTCGCCCGCGCCTGGGGCAGCTTCACCGTGCTCGACGGCGTCGACCTCACGGTGGGGCCGCGCACGCGCCTCGGCGTCGTGGGCCCGAACGGCGTGGGCAAGTCGACGCTGCTGAAGCTGCTCGCCGGCGTCGAGCAGCCCGATCGGGGGAGCGTCACGCGCACGCCGCCGACCGCGCGCGTGGGCTACCTCCCGCAGGAGCCCGAGCGCGGCGACGAGACGCTCGCCGACTTCCTCGCGCGGCGCACCGGCGTGGCGGCGGCGGAAGCGGAGCTCGAACGCGCCGCGCACGCGCTCGGTGAGGGCGCGCCGGGCAGCGACGACGAGTACAGCGCGGCGCTCGACGCCTACCTCGAGTCCGGTGCCGACGACTTCGCCGCGCGCGTCGGCACGGTGTGCGCCGACGTCGGCCTGCCCGAGCGGCTGCTCGCGCTGCCCACCTCGGCGTTGTCGGGCGGGCAGGCCGCACGCGCGTCGCTCGCCGCGATCCTGCTGTCGCGCTTCGACGTGTTCCTACTCGACGAGCCCACCAACGACCTCGACTTCGCCGGCCTCGAACGGCTCGAGCAGTTCCTCGACGAGCTGCCCGGTGGCGTGGTGGTGGTGAGTCACGACCGTGCCTTCCTCGAACGCACCATCTCGCGTGTGCTCGAGCTCGACGAGCACACGCGTCGCGGCACCGAGTTCGGCGGCGGCTGGCTCGGCTACCTCGAGGCGCGCTCCACCGCGCGTCGTCACGCCGAGGAGGACTACGCGACGTTCCAGGCGGAGAAGTCCCGGCTGGAGAGCCGGGCCCGCATGCAGCGCGAGTGGTCGGTGCAGGGCAAGGCGAAGGCGAAGAAGGACACCAGCGAGAAGGACAAGAACATTCGGCAGTTCCGCCGCGCCACCTCCGAGAAGGTCGCGGCGAAGTCGAAGATCACCGACCGCGCGTTGGAACGCCTCGACGCGGTCGAGAAGCCGTGGGAGGGCTGGGACCTGCGTTACCAGCTCGCCGGCGCACCCCGCAGCGGCGACGTCGTGATGCGCCTGCAGGATGCGGTCGTGGCCCGCGGCGACTTCCGGCTCGGTCCGCTCTCGCTGGAGGTCGGGTGGGGCGAGCGTCTCGCCGTCGTCGGCCCGAACGGCACCGGCAAGACGACGTTGCTCCTCGCGTTGTTGGGTCGGCTCCCGCTGGAGCAGGGGGACCGGTACCTCGGGCCCGGCGTCGTGATCGGCGAGATGGACCAGGGCCGCGCCACCTTCGCGGGCGACGCGACGCTGCTCGACGCCTTCATGGCCGCCACCGGCCTCGTCATGTCGGAGGCGCGCTCGCTGCTCGCCAAGTTCGGGTTGGGCGCGGAGCACGTGATCCGGGCCGCGTCCTCGCTGTCGCCCGGCGAGCGGACCCGCGCGGTGCTTGCCCAATTCCAGGCCCAGGGGGTGAACTGTCTCGTGCTCGACGAGCCGACCAACCACCTCGACCTCCCCGCGATCGACCAGCTCGAGCAGGCGCTCGACGGGTACGACGGCACGCTGCTGCTGGTCACCCACGACCGTCGCCTGCTCGAAGCGGTGCACCTGACACGCGCGATCACGCCCACGGGCGAGGACATCGAGCTCTGATCATGGGCACCGGCTCTCCGACCCCAGGTCCCGGGCTCGATCCGGCTCTCGTCGCACTCGGCGCCGACGCGCGCGTCGAGGCGTGGGTCGCGGGCTGGCCGGTGAACGCCACCGATCGTCCGCTGGGGCGGGTCGTGCGCCTCGACGTCGAGGCGTGCGTGGTCGGTACCGCGAACGGCCCGGTGCGGGCGCGCGTCCGCGGCAAGATCCGCAAGAGCGGAGGTGTGGTCGCGGGGGACTGGGTACGCCTCGACGGCGCGGATGAGCTGTCGATCGAGGATCTCGCGCCGCGCTGGACGTGGATCGCGCGCCGCGACCCGCGCGGCCTCACCCAGGTGCTCGCCGCGAACGTCGACCTCGTGTTCATCGCTGCGCCGGCCGATCGCATGAGCCTGTCGCGCGTGGAGCGTGAGGTCGCCATCGCGTGGGACGGTGGTGCCACCCCGGTCGTGCTGTTGACCAAGGCCGACCTCGACGACTCCGACTTCGTGAGCCAACTGCGCGAACGCCTCGTCGGTGTCGACGTGGTGCGCGTCAGTTCGCTCGTCGGCGACGGCGTCGATCTCGTGCGCGCGCGGCTGCAGCCGTCACGCACTGCGGTGCTGCTCGGCCCGTCGGGTGCGGGGAAGTCGACGCTCGTGAACGCGCTGCTCGGCTACGACGCCGCCGTGACCGGCACCGTGCGCGAGGGCGACCACCGCGGTCGCCACGTGACCACGTCGCGCGAGATCCACCTCGTGCCCACCGGTGGTGTGCTGGTGGACACGCCGGGGTTGCGCAGCCTCTCGCTCGCGCCCGACCACGGGGGAGTGGCCGCGGCCTTCCCCGACATCGAGGATCTCGCGGCCGACTGCAAGTTCGGCGACTGCGGACACAGCAACGAGCCGGGCTGCGCGGTGCGTGAAGCGGTGGACGCGGGCAACCTCGATCCCGCACGCTTCGCGAACTACCTCGCGCTGCAGTCCGACCTCGAGGTGGAGACGCGGCGCGACGATCACGCGGCGGCCCGCGAGGCGAAGGCGGCGGCGCGCACGCAGAGCCGCGCGATCAAGCGGTTCAAGAAGGACCGCGGGCACTGATCCTCGGGTTTTGGCGTCGCCACGCGCTGCTATAGCGACACCTGGCGACGCCAAAACCGATCAGGGGCAGTGCCCGCCCCAGGGTGCGGAACCCTGCCACTGGTACAGCGCCCACGCGACCTCGTCCTGGTCGTAGGGGCTCGCCGCGTTGGCGGGCACGCCCACGAGCTCGGGCCGACCCGCGTGTGAGGCCGCGCCGTTCCAGGTGGCCTGGAGGAACTGGTACGCACCGAGGTACGGGCCGGCCGGGTTGACGACGCTGTAGTTGCCGCCGCTCTCCCGGGCGCGCACGCACGAGAGGAACGGGTCGTCGTGGTGCGGGCTGGTGCCCGGCGTGCCGCTGTAGTTCGGCGGCGGGGTGGGCGCACTCGGCGTGGTGGTCGTGGGGGGCGCCACCGTGGTGGTGGTCGCGGCGGCGACCGCGGCCGCCTGGGCCTGCTGCGCCTGGGCCTGCGCCGCGGCAGCGGCTGCCGCCTGCTCGCGCTGCTGGGCCTCGGCGAGTTTGGCGTCGAGCGCCGCGCCCTGGGTCTTGAGGTCGGCGAGGGACTGCTCCTGGGCCTGGCGGGCGTCGCGCAGCGCCTGCTGCTTGGCCCGGAGCTGCTTGGCCGTGGCCCGGAACGACTTGAAGGCCGAGTTGTCGCGGGCGTTCACCCGGTCGATCAGCTGGACCCGGCGGGCGGCCGACGCCGTGGTGTCGCCGCTGATGACGGCCGACAGGCCGCTCCCCGACGACTTGTAGGCGAAGAGGGCCCGCTCGCGTGCCGTGGCCTTCGCCTTGGCGGCCTTGGCCTTGAGGTCGGCGACGGCGGCCTCGTTGTCGCGCACGGCGGCGTCGGCCTGGGCGAACGAGGCGAGGGTGGAGAAGTACTCGGCGCTGAGGCGATCGGCCTCGGCGCGCAGGTCGGCTGTGCTGGGCACCGAGGCGCTCGCACCGGAGGTCTGC
The DNA here is from genome assembly GCA_963720785.1 of uncultured Actinomycetes bacterium. Classification (GTDB taxonomy): domain Bacteria; phylum Actinomycetota; class Acidimicrobiia; order IMCC26256; family DASPTH01; genus CAVRGQ01. Next base: position 280,693 of record CAVRGQ010000009.1, on the reverse strand, counting down.
GCCGCACCCGGGCCCGCGAAGGGGACGGTGAGGCCGAGCAGGAGTCCCATCGTGACGAGCGCGGCAGCGACCACCCGGGACGGCCGGAGGCCGCGGTGCCGGGTCTGGTGCCGTGTCGTCTCGCCGGTATGCGGGGGCAAGTTCGCTGGTGCTCCTGTGGGGGGACGGGGCTCATCCCGCGCGCGAACCAACCTGACGCGTGGGGGGATCCCGCCACGCTAGTTGGGTCGGCAGGGCCGCGCGGGACTTGGGCGGGTCCGGGGTCGGATCCGGGACAGGTCGGAGCCGCGTCACCGCAGGTCAGGGGCGCTTTCGGTAGCGTCGCCCCGATGCCGATCGAGCCGCCGCCCAGCCGCTGGGCCCTGCCGGACCCCGCCGCGGCCGGTGACCACGAGGTTGCCGGGGTCGGCGCCGACCTCGAACCGGGCACCCTGCTGGCCGCCTACCGGGCCGGATTGTTCCCGATGCGCCTCGGCGGGCTCGGCGGCTTCGGGCGCCGGATCGGCTGGTGGTCGCCCGACCCGCGGGGGATCATCCCGCTCGACGGCCTGCACGTGAGCCGGTCGCTGCGGCGGTCGTGCCGCGACTTCGAGGTGCGGGTCGACACCGCGTTCGAGCAGGTGATGAAGGGCTGCGCCGATCCGAAGCGCCCGCACGGCTGGATCGACCGCTCGTTCGTGAAGGCCTACACGCAACTGCACGAGCTCGGCTGGGCGCACAGCGTGGAGACCTGGCAGGTCGACGACGCGGGGCGCGACGCGCTGGTGGGCGGCCTCTACGGCGTGGCGATCGGCGGGCTCTTCGCCGCCGAGTCGAAGTTCCACCGGGTGCGCGACGCGTCGAAGGTCGCGGTGGTCGCGCTCGTCGACCTGATGCGCAGCGGTGGCGGTCAGCTCCTCGACGTGCAGTGGACCACCGACCACCTCCGCACGCTCGGTGCGATCGACGTGCCGCGCGAGGAGTACCTCGCGCTCGTGGCCGACGCGATCACGGCCCCGACCATGGCGTGGTTCGGGTGAGTAGATTGCGCGCCCATGGCTGACATCGTCGTGTACCACAACCCCGCGTGCAGCAAGTCCCGCGGTGCCGTCGCGATCCTCGAGGAGCGCGGCGACGCCGCCGAGATCGTCGAGTACCTGAAGGCGAACCCGAGCCGGGCCGACCTCGAGCGCATCGTCGACGCGATCAGCGACGAGCCCGCCGCGCTGGTGCGCAAGGACAAGCGCTTCGGCGAGCTCGGCCTCGCCGCCGGCGACTACGTCACCAAGGAGCAGGTCGTCGCGCTGTTGCTCGAGCACCCGGAGCTCATGGAGCGACCGGTGGTGTTCGTGGGCAACAAGGCGGTCATCGCCCGCCCCAGCGAGCGCGTGCTGGAGCTGCTCGACTGACTCCCCACCCTCGCTCGCGTCCGCTCGCTCCGTCCTAGACGCCGGCGGGGACCGGGGTGCGCGGCTGCTCGTCGCCGCTGCCGTCGCCGCCGTCCTCGGTGCTCGTGCTCGTGCCCTCGAGGTCGAGCCTGGGCAGGAACGACAGCCACTTCGGGAACCACCAGTTGGCGTCGCCCAGGATCTCCATCGTCGCCGGCACGAGCATCATGCGCACGATCGTCGCGTCGACGAGCACCGCGACCGCGAGGCCGAGGCCGAACATCTTCACCTCGGGCGTCGGGTTCAACACGAATGCGCCGAACACGAAGATCATGATCAACGCAGCCGACGTGATGACCCGCGCCGTGCGGGCCAGTCCGCGCACCACGCCGAGGCGGGTGTCGCCGGTCTTGTCGTACTCCTCACGCACGCGCGTGAGGAGGAAGACCTGGTAGTCCATCGACAGACCGAAGAGCACGGCGAACATCATCATCGGCACGAACGCGGTGATGGGGACGGTGCTCTCGAGACCGACGAGTCCCTTCGCCCAGCCCCACTGGAACACCGCGACGGTGACGCCGTAGGCCGCCGCCACCGACAGCAGGTTCATGACCGCCGCGGTGAGCGGCACCAGGATCGAGTGGAACACCAGCATCAGCAGCAGGAACGACAGCAGCACCACCGCGAGGATGAAGAAGATCAGCCGTGAGCTGATGCGGTCGCCGATGTCGATGAACGTGGCGGTGAGCCCGCCGACGTAGGCCTGCGCGCCGGAGTCTCCGATCGCGGCAGGCAGGACGTCGGTGCGCAGGGTGCTCACCAGATCTGCCGTCTGCACGCTGTCGGGCGCCGACGTCGGGATCACGGCGATCTGCGCGACCTTGCCGTTGGGGCTGACCTGCGGCGGGACGACCTCGGCGACGCCCGGTGTCTTCTCGATCGCGGCGGCGACCGTGTCGGCCGGCGCGCTGTCGTTCGGTTGGGGCAGCGACACCACGACCAGCAGCGGCCCGTTGGCGCCCTCGCCGAAGCCGAGCGCGATGAGGTCGAACGCCTGACGCTGTGTGGCGTTCGACGGGAGGTTGCCGTCGTCGGACTCGCCGAGGCGCATCGACATGACCGGCCATGCCAGCGCGACGAGGACCGCCACCGCGAAGATCGCGAAGGGCCACGCGTGGCTCGCGACCAGGTGGGCCCAGCGCTCCCACACCGTGCTGCGCGGCGACACCGGATCCGGGTGGCCCGCGGCCTTCGCCCGATCCGCGTGGTGCATCAGGCTCGGCACCTTCCACTTGTCGATCCGGTCGCCGATGATCGCGAGCACCGCAGGGAGCAACGTGAGCGCGGCGATCATCATCACCATGACCATGAGGCCCGCCATGTACCCGAGCCGCGCGACGTAGGGGATGCCCGACACCGCGAGCCCGCAGATCGCGATCACCACGGTGGTGCCCGCGAACAACACTGCGGAGCCGGCGGTCGCGACGGATCGACTGATCGCGGATTCGATGTCCATGCCGAGCGCGCGGTTCTCGCGGTAGCGCGACACGATGAAGAGCGAGTAGTCGATGCCGACACCGAGCCCGATCATCTGGGCGAGCGTGGGTGCGAGGGTGCCGATGTCGGTGAACGCGGCGACGATCTTGATGAGCGAGAAGCCGACCACGAGCCCGAACAGCGCGGTCGTGATCGGCAGGCCCATCGCGACCACGGAACCGAACGCGAACAGGAGCACCACCACCGCGGCGAGCAGGCCGATCAGGTCTGCGTTCCCCGACGGCGGTTGGTGCGAGTAGTCGATCACCGCGCCGCCGTACGCGAGCCGCACGCCTGCGTCGGCCGCCGGCGCGGTCGCCGTGGTGATCTGGTCGTAGATGTCCTTCGGCAGCTGCTGCGCGGCCACGTCGAACTGCACCGTCACGAGGGTGATGCGCCCGTTCTTCGAGATGACCGCGGGGCCGAGCGGACCGTAGGGATCGGTCACGCTCACGACGTGCGGGAGCTTCTCGAGGTTGGCGACACTCTCCGCGATCGCGGGCTGCACCTTCGGCGACGTGATCCCGGCGTCGGACTGGAACACCACCGACGCGCTCTGGCCCGACGCGGCGGGGAAGTCCTGGATCAGGAGGTCGAGCGCCTCCTGTGACTGGGCCCCTGGGATCTTGAAGTTGTCGGTCTCCTGGCCGTCGAGGCCCTTGGCGAGCATCCCCACCGAGACGGCCGCGACGAGCCACGCGACGACGAACCACCACTTGTGGCGGGCCGCGGCCCGTCCCAGGCGCTCCAACATTCCTGACACCCTGCCTCCACGGGGTCACCGGCCCGACCGCACGCGGGCCTGAAGGTGAATCGGCCGCTCGGGGCCGCACCTTGACGGGGACCTTCGTGCCCTGGGCTGGTCGGGTTCCCGGGGTGAGGGTAAGGCCGTGCCACCATGCGCCCGTGGATCTCGGGTTCGAGAAGGTGGAGTTCGTGGAGCCGGCGGCCGTGGGCCGCCGGTTCGAGGTGACCCGCAACGTGCACCTCGACGACACCGACGCCTCCGGCGCCGTGGGCATCGACGCCGTCGCCCGCTTCCTCCAGGACGTCGCCACCGACGACTCGCACGACGCCGGCATCTACGAGAACGCGCGCGGGGTGTGGGTGCTGCGCCGCGCCGAGGTGGCGCTGCTCCGGCGTCCAGTGCTCTACGACCGGATCCATCTCGTGACGTTCTGCAGCGGCTCGGGTCCGGCCTGGGCGGAGCGGCGCACCCGCGTCACCGACGACGCGGGCGACGTGCTGGTGGAGTCGGCGGCGATTTGGGTGTACATCGACCGGGAGCGGGGGCGGCCAGTGCCACTCGACCCCCAGTTCGCCGAGTGGTACGGCGAGGCGGCGATGGGCCGCCGGGTCAGCGGCAAGCTGCGGCTACCCGCGCCGCCGGCCGATGCCGCGTCGCGCCGCTGGCCGGTACGCCACGCCGATTTCGACATCCTCGACCACGTGAACAACGCCCGGTCCCTGGAGGCGGTCGCCGACGAGTTGGTGCAGCGCGTGCCGGGTGCGAGACCCGTTGCGTTCAGCGTGGAGTACAAGGGCATGCTCGAACGCGGCGACGACATCGAACTGCGCAGCAGCTGGGAGGAGCGGAGCGCCCCCGCCCCCGACGTTCCGGGGGCGGTCGGCCGGACCGGTGTGTTCGGGGCCTGGCTGCTCGTCGACGGCGACGTCCGTGTGTCGGCCCGGGTGCAGGTCAGCCACGTACACTGACGGCGCTCTGGACGCCATCCCGCACGACGCGCTGACCGGACGCCGGTGCCTGGTCACCGGCGGGCTCGGCTTCATCGGATCGAACCTCGCCCTCGACCTCGCGCGTCGGGGTGCCCAGGTGACGGTCCTCGACGCGCCGCGTACCCCGTCACGGCGCCAACCCGTTCAACCTCGTCGACGACGGCGCGCAGGAGGCCGATCCGCGCGTCCACGTGATCGAGGCCGACCTCGCCGACGACCGGCCCGCGATCCGAGAGGCCGCGGCGTCCGCCGACGTCGTGTTCAACCTCGCGGGTCAGGTCAGCCACGTCGACTCCATGAACGACCCGCTCTTCGACCTGGCGGTCAACACCACGAGCCAGTTCGCCTTCCTCGAGCTGCTGCGCGCGGTGAACCCGCACACGACGGTGGTGTACACGTCGACGCGCCAGATCTTCGGCAAGCCGAAGTACCTGCCCGTCGACGAGGAGCACCCCGTGAACCCGGTCGACGTGAACGGCATCACGAAGTACGCGGCGGAGCAGCTGCACATGCTGTACCACGACGTGTACGGCCTGCGGGCGTCCACCGTGCGCCTCACCAATGTGTACGGCCCCCGTCAGCGCCTCGCCGACGACCTGCAGGGCTTCCTGCCGATCTTTCTGCGCCGCGCGTTGGCCGGCGACACGATCTCGGTGTTCGGCGAGGGCGACCAGCAGCGCGACTGCCTCTTCGTCGACGACGTCGTCGAGTGCCTCGAGCTCGCCGCGCTCACCGCCGACGCCGCGGGCCAGATCTTCAACGTCGGCAACGACGAACGCCTGTCGCTCGCGGAGATCGCGCTATCGGTGGTCGACGTCGTCGGGCGTGGGCGCGTGGAGCACGTGCCGTGGCCGCCCGACCGCGACGCGATCGACATCGGTTCCTACTTCGGCGACTCGTCGAAGGCGAAGCGCCTGCTCGGCTGGGAGCCGCGCACGCCGTTCGCGGAAGGCATGGCCCGCACGGTGGCCTTCTACCGCGACCGGATGGCCTGGTACTCGTGACGCTCGACCCGGCCGGCATCCCGGTCGTCGACCTCGCCCGTCACGCCGCGTCGCTCGAGCCGGCGCTGTCGGACGCGGTGGCGCGGGTCGCCCGGTCGGGGCAGTACCTCTTCGGGCCCGAGCTCATCGCCTTCGAGGAGGAGTTCGCGGAGTTCACCGGGCGGCGCCACTGCGTCGGCGTCGCGTCGGGCACCGACGCGCTGCGCCTGGCGCTCGTGGCCATGGGCATCGGCCCCGGCGACGAGGTGCTCTTGCCCGCGTTCACCGCGGTGCCCACCGCCGCCGCCGTGTGCGCGGCCGGAGCCACGCCCGTGTTCGTCGACGTCGAGCGCACGACGGCCACCCTCGACCCCGCGGCGGCCGCCGCCGCCGTCACCGATCGCACTCGCGCCGTGATTCCCGTGCACCTCTACGGGCGGCCGGCCACCATCCCCGCGCTCGGCCCTGATCTCGGCCTGCCCGTGCTCGAGGACGCCGCGCAAGCCGCCGGCGCCCTCACCGCCCCCATCCCTGGGCAGTCCGGGTCGGCCGCGGCCGCGTACAGCTTCTATCCCACCAAGAACCTCGGCGGGATCTGCGACGGCGGCGCGGTCGTCACCGACGATCCCGCCCTCGCGGCGGAGCTGCGGCTGCTGCGCGCCCACGGCGTCACCGACGGCTACGTGCACACGCGCGTGTCCACCAACGCCCGCCTCTCCGACCTCGCGGCCGCGGCGCTGCGGGTGGGGCTGCCCCGCCTCACCGCCGACAACGATCGCCGCCGCGCGATCGCCGCCCGCTACCGCCAGGCCGCGCCCGGCCTCACGTGGCACCCCGACCACCCGCGGCACGTGTACCACCTGTGCGTGGCCCGCGTGCCCGACCGCGATGCGTTCCGGGCGGCGGCGCCGTTCGGGACCGGCGTGCACTACCCGCTGGCCCTCACCCAGCAGCCTGCCTACGGGGAGTTCGTGCGCGGTGCGTGCCCGGAAGCGGAGGCGTGGGCCGCCGAGTGCGTATCCTTCCCCTGCTTCCCGGAGATGACGGACGACGAAGTCGAGGCGGTGTGTCGAGCGATCCCGTGAACCCGGCCGTCGTCGCCGTCTCTGCGTTCTTCCCCTGTTACAACGACGAACCCACCATCGCATCGATGGTGAACGTCGTCCTCGGGGCGTTGGAGCGCGCGGGGATCGCCGACTGCGAGGTCATCGTCGTCAACGACGGCTCCACCGACGGCTCCGCCGTGGTGCTCGCCGAGCTGGCCCGCAAGGAGCCCCGCCTGCGCGTCGTCACCCACGACCAGAACCGCGGCTACGGCGGCGCGTTGCTCTCGGGGTTCGAAGCGGCGACGAACCAGTGGGTCTTCTACACCGACGGCGACGGCCAGTACGACCCGGCCGAGATCGAGCAGCTCATCGCCCGCGCGTCCGACGTCGTCGACGTGGTGCAGGGCTTCAAGCTGCGACGCGCCGACGGCATGATCCGCACGATCGTCGGCCGCACCTACCACTGGTTCGTGAAGGTGGCCTTCGGCCTCGCCATCCGCGACACCGACTGCGACTTCCGCCTCATCCGGCGCTCGAAGCTCGACGAGATCGAGCTGGTGCACACCACCGGCGCGATCACCGTGGAACTCGTCCGCAAGTTGCAGGATGCCGGCGCCCGCTTCACCGAGGTCGGCGTGCACCACTACCGGCGGGTGTTCGGCAAGTCGGAGTTCTTCCGCATCGGCGCCATCGCCCGCACCCTCACCGCCCTCGCGGGCCTCTGGCTGCAGCTCGTCCTCCTCCGCCGCGGCCGCCGCTAGCGCTCTCTCTCCCGAGGCTGCGTCACCAAGCCGTTGCGATCACTCCTTGAACCCGCCCAGCTCATGCCTGGTCTCCTGACGCAACCTGCGGGTCGGGGCGGGTCAGGGGAGGGGTTTGGTGGCGAGGAGGAAGAGGGAGGTGCCGACCGCGACATCGTGGTGGGCGAGCCAGCGGCGCTCCTGCGCGGCGAGGGGCGCGAACACGCGGTCGAGGGCGCGCCGGTCGACGTCGGACTCGTCGGGCGCGTCGGGCGCGTCGGGCGCGTCGGGCGAACCCGCGGCACCGTGCGAGGGGCGGCGCAGGCGGTCGAGGGTGCCCAGCGCGGCGGCGGGCGGTGCGAGGAAGGAGTACGCGTAGGTGGCGCGCTCCGTGCGCAGGCCGGCGGCTTCCACCAGGGCACGGAGGCGGCCCCGGCGGTACCGGCGCTTGCCGTGTACGACGTCGTCATGGCCCCGGCGCAGCGAGTCGAACGCCGGCTCGACCAACACGACCGCGCCCCCGGGTCGCAGCACGCGGGCGAGCTCGTGGACCGCGGCGACGTCGTCGTCGACCGCGTAGAGGACCGTCACCGCGATGGCCACGTCGACGGAGGCGGTCGCGAGGGGGAGTTCGGTGACGCTGCCGCGCACCGGGCGCGTGCCCGGCCGGCGCGCGCGGACGAAAGCGAGCGCGTCGGGGGAGAGGTCGACGCCGACGACGGCACCGTGCTCGGCGAGCCACGCACCGTTGCCGCCGGGGCCACACCCCGCGTCGAGGATGCGCAGCGGGCCGGTGCCGCGGAGACGGTCGGCGAGGAGGTCGGCGACGAGCGCACGGGTGTTGCGGTACCACCAGTGCGCGTCCTCGACCGCGGCGATCCGCGCGTACTCCTCGACCTCCACGGCGGTGACGCTAACCGCGGGGTGTGGGCGGGCGGTGCGTCAGAGCGCGGCGACGCGCAGCGTGTCGATGACGAGGTCGGAGGACGACCACGCCTGGACGCCGACCCGGTCACCCCGGGCCGGTTCGCGGTCACGCTCGACGGAGGCCTGCGCCAGGTCGTCGACCGTCATGACCTCGGTGCCGTTCACGGTGGCGGTCAGCGTCTCGCCGTGCACCTCGAGGCGCACCGTGAGCCGGCCGTACATCGTGTTCGGGTCCTCGGCCGCCACGCGGGCGATCGGGTTCCACAACTCACGGTCCTCGAGCCACTGGCGCACCAGGAAGCCGCCGCCGTCGTAGATCGGGTCGATGTCGAAGCTGTAGCCCGACATGCGGCCCTCGTCGTCCACGCTCGCCCGGAACAGCACGCCGAGGCCGGGGCCGGAGCGGAAGTCCACGTCGATCTCGAGGGCGAAGTCGGGGGCGGTGGTGACGTCGGCCAGGGCCCAACGCTCGTCGGCCCGGCGCATCACCAGGCCGCCCGCGTTGCCCACTTCGACGAGCGGCACGGCGTTGCCGAGCTGCCAGTCGCTGCCGGCGTGCACGAACATCTCGGCGAACACCTCCGGCTCCGGCTCGGGTTCGGGCTCCGGCTCGGTGTCGGGCTCGTTGGTGAAGGTGTCGACGGCGTCCACGTTGCCGGAGGCGTCCGCGCGCCACACGATGCGCGGCAGTTCGTCGATCGGAGCGGCCACGGCCAGCTCCGTCTCGATCTCGGGCTCGGGCTCGGATTCGGGCTCGGATTCGGTCGCCCAGGTCTCGGCCTCGACGGCTTCGACGACTTCGACGGCTTCGACGACTTCGACGACTTCGACGGCTTCGACGGCCTCGGGCTCCCACGTCGGGATGGCCTCGGGGGTCCAGGTGTCGGTGTCATCGGGCGTCCAGGACTCGGCGGCCTCGAGCGTCTCGACGGTCTCGGGCTCCCAGGTCGGGAGAGCTTCGACGGCCTCGACAGCCTCCACCGCCTCGGCAGTCTCGACGGCTTCGACGGCTTCGACCGCCTCGGCAGTCTCGACGGCCTCGGCCTCGGGCTCCTCGGGCACCTCGGTGCCGTCGGGCAGGTAGGTCGCGGCCAGCGCCGCAGCCAGGTCGCTGCCGAAGGTGAAGTTGTGCTCGTCGGCGCTCCCGACCGGGTCCGCGGTGACGTCCTCGACCGCGTCTTCGGTGGCGGCGGCGAACGGGTCGGCGGCGAAGGCGTCGAACACGTCGAACGACTGGGCTGCCTCGTGCGCCTCGGCCTCGGTCACCTCGTCGGTCTCGACGGGAGCGGCGGTGTGGACCTCCCACACCGGGGTGAGGGGCTCGTCCCACGTGCCGGTGGAAGCCCACTGGCCGGCCGCCGGCTCGTCGGACTCGTCGTCTTCGGCCTCGCCCCAGTCGACCACGAAGCCGCTGTCGACGGCGGCGGGGTCGAGGGCGTGGTCCCAGTGGCCGGTGCTGTCGTCCGTGGTGGCCCAGGTGGGGGTGGCGGGCGGCTCGACGTCGGTGTCGGTCTCGGCCGCGGCGAAGCCGAACGGCGCGGGGCCGTCGGCACGGGCATCGGCCACGCCCCAGATGTCGGCGGGGTGTGCGGTCGTGTCCTCGACGGGGGTGAACGCCGCGGGCGGCCATTCACTGTCGACCAGCTCCGTGGTCTCGGGCGCGTCCGTGGTGCCGCTCTCGGGCCAGCCGCCGGCGATCCAGGGATCGACCGCCGCGGGCTCGAAGCTCCACAGCGAGTTCGGATCGGCCGGGTCAGTGGGCGCAGCCGCGCCGGCCGCGTCGGGAACGTCGATCACGCCGGCCTCGGTGGTGTCGATCGCCTCGGCGAGCGCTGCACCGTCGATCACACCGTTGCCGCTGCCGTTGCCGTTGGTGTGCGGCGGCTCGGCGGGCGACCAGTCGTCGGTGCCCTCCCAGAACGCGCTCGGCACGGGGCCGTCGGTGGGGACCGGGGGCGCCCAGCCGTTGCCGTTCGCGCCGTTGGCGGGGGCGGGCTCGGCGGCCCACGGGTCGGTGGGCACGTCGGCCGGCACGCGGCGGGCCAGGGGCTGGGACAGGGGCTCGCCGGCGGAGGGGCCGGAGATCGCCCAGTCGTCGGTGCGAACGGCGATGTCGATGGGCGGCGCGTCCGCGCCGCTGTGCAGCGCCGACGAAGCCGCGGCGGCCGCAGTCGCCGAAGCGGCGGTCGCGGTGGTGTCGGCCATGGCGGGCTGCTTGAACCCGAAGCGCTCGCCGAGCGACGGGAACGTGTCGTGGTCGACCAGCTCGACCGCACCATCGGGCGCGGGCGGCGTGGAGATGATGTCGGGGAGGTTCGTCTCTTCGGGGAGCGGCAGCGGCTCAGGGAGACGCGCCAGCTCCTCGAACACGTCGACGGCCGCGTGCTCGGTGGGGACCGGGTCGCTCGGCGGGGGCGGAGGCACGACGGGCGCCTGGTAGCGCAGGGCGGGCTCGACCTCGCCGGCGGCGATCGCCTTCGCCTTGCGGCCGCGGCGACCGTGCTGCGGCGCGGCCATCAGGATGGCGCGCACCCGGGCGGCCTCCTGGCTGTCGCAGCCGAGGATGGTGGCGATGCTGACCTCGATCTCCGCAGGGGTCGCGCCGAGGTCGGCCGCGATCACCGCGAGGTCGCGGTCCTTCACCGGGACGCGCTTGCCTTCGGGGAGCTGCTGGAGCACGCGCAACGTCCCGAGGTGCGGCGAGGCCTCGTGGACCTCGGTCGAGCGGCGGAGCGAGGCGACGGCGTCGCCGATGCTGCCGGTTGAGTCGTCGGTCCGCAGCGCGGGCACGTTGTCGCTCGGCGCGGGCACGTCGGTGCTGGGCGCGGGCGGCACGAGCTCGGTCACGTCGACGCCGATCGAGCCCGCGAGGACCCAGAGGTCGCTCTCGGGGATCGTCGCCTTGCCGCGCTCGTAGTTCACGAGCTCTCGGCGGTTCAAGCCGGCGCCGCGGGCGACCTCGGACAGAGAGAGGCCCTTCCGCCGCCGGACTGCCCGCAGATGGTTGCCCATCTGCTTGGGCGTCACGGTGGTCGTCTCCTCAGCCATGTTTCACGTATCGGCGGCCTGTGGCTTCGCCTGTAGGGTCAGCTCATGGCCATCTACGCACTGGGGGACCAGGTTCCCGACATCGACCCGACCGCCTACGTCCATCCTGACGCGACGGTCATCGGCGACGTGAAGATCGGCCCGCAGGCGTCGATCTGGCCCCACGCCGTGCTCCGGGGCGACTACGGCTCCATCACCATCGGCGCCCGGTCGAACATCCAGGACGGATCCGTGATCCACACCACCGCGATCATGCCCACCACCGTGGGCGACGACGTGGTGGTGGGCCACCTGGCGCACCTGGAGTGCTGCCACGTGCTGGGCCATGCCCTGGTGGGGACGGGCTCGATCGTCATGCACCGGGCCGTGGTCGAGCGCGACGCCCTGGTGGGCGCGGGCGCGGTGGTGCCCAACGACATGGTGGTGCCGTCGCGGGCCATGGCCCTCGGTGTGCCGGCGAAGCTGCGCCTCGACGTCGTCGACCCCGACGAGATCGACCGCCTCGTCGGCATCTACCTCGCCAACGGCGAGCGCTACCGCACGGAGCTCCGCCGGCTCGACTGAGCCAGTACCCGGGCTGCTCGATCGGCCGCTCAGGCCTGCAGATCGAGCTCGGGTCGGTAGCGGTCGGGCTCCATGAAGATGAGCCGCGCCTCAGGGCTGCCGGCACGCACGCCGCGCCTCGACGGTGTCGATCGCGTCGGAGAGCTCCGGCATGGTGGTCGCGGCGAACTCGAGCTTCGTTGCGAGCAGCAGGTCTTCCGGCCCCAGGTGCTGCGTGCGCAGGTGGATGATGCGCCTCACCTCGGGGCCGTCGAGGATCGCGTCGCGGATGCGCTGCTCCGCCACGGGCGACGCCGACTCGCCGATGAGCAGGCTCTTCATCTCGATCGCGAGCACCGCCGCGATGATCACGAGCAGCACGCCGATGCCGATGCTGCCGACCGCGTCCCAGCACGCGTTGCCGGTGACCTCGGCGAGGGTGATGCCGATCAGCGCGAACACGAGGCCGATCGAGCGCGCCGGTGTCCTCGAGCAGCACCACCGGAAGCTCGGGGTTCTTCGTGGTGCGCACGAAGCGCCACCAACTGCGCCCACGGCGGATGGGGTTGGCCTCGTTACGCGCGGTGCGCAGCGACAGGCCCTCGGCGACGACCGCGATGCCGAGCACGGCGAACGCGACGATCGGCGAGTCGAGGTGCTCGGGGTGGAAGAGCTTGTCGATGCCCTCGACGATGGCGAACATGCCGCCGAGGGTGAAGAGCACGAGCGACACGACGAACGCCCAGAAGTAGCGCTCGCGCCCGAAGCCGAACTGGTGCTCCTCGGTGGGGGCCTTGGTCGCGCGCTTGCCGCCGAGGAACAGGAGCCCCTGGTTGCCGGTGTCGGCGACGGAGTGGATGCCTTCCGCGAGCATCGACGCGGAGCCCGTCACCGCGAACGCGGCGAACTTCGCGATCGCGATCGTCAGGTTGGCGAGGAAGGCGGCGAAGATCGCCTTGCGGGATCCGTCGGTGCTCATGAGAGGGGAATCATGCCTCGTCGACGTCGGCCACTGCCCACACGCTCGCAGTGACGATGCCGCGCGCCATCGGCGAACCGCAGCACCGACGAGCCGCGCTCGTACCCCTCGAACACCGCGGTGTGCTCGACAGGCGCGTCGTCGCCGCGTCGCGGTAGCGCACCTCGAGCGCGCGACCCTTGCCGAGACGCAGGCGCTCGTCCCAGCCGTAGTGGAGGCGCCCGTCAGGGCCACGGCGCGGCGGCTTGCCCACGTGCACGCCGTGTTCGCGGTACGACGTGGCGAGCGCGTCGCCGCGCTCGGGCCCGAGGAACTCGTGCACGCCGTCGAGCAGCACGCGCGCGAACGTGCGCCCGTGATGGGGGAGACCGGAGTCGATGCCCAGCGCCCAGTGGGACAACTCGTGCAGCACCACCGCTTTCGTGCGGTAGCGGCGCGGCAACGTGATGGTCGGCCCGGTGGGCTCCTCGCGGTAGAAGGCCTGGCGCGCGCCGTTGCCGGGACGCAGTCGCGGCGCGCCGCCCAGGTCGCGGTCGGGGAAGCGCTCGTGCCACCAGAGGCTGCCCACGACCTTGTCGACGAAGCCGGCGCACGCGTCGATTCCGGGCAACGGGCTCGACGGCAGCGGGGTCTCCGCGAGGTACACGCGCCGACGTTGCGCGTCCCGTGGTCGGCGCGCGGGCGGGTGGGGGGTCGCGGCCGGCTCCATCTCGCCCCAAGCTACGCTCCGAAGCCGTGACCACCACACAACCTTCCCCGCTCGACACCTCGACGCGCGGTGAGGTGGTGGTCGAGATCGCCGGGTTGTCGAAACGGTTCAGCTCGGAAGTGCTCGCGGTCGACGACCTGAGCTTCACCGTGGAGCGCGGCCAGGTCGTCGGCCTCCTCGGTCCGAACGGCGCGGGGAAGACGACGTGCCTGCGCATGCTCCTCGGGCTCATCCGCCCGACCGCCGGTGAGGCGAAGTTGTTCGGCACCTCGGTGAAGCCGGGCGCGCACGAGCTGCGCCGCGTCGGTGCGCTCATCGAGTCGGCCGCGTTCGTGCCGCACCTCTCGGGCATGCGCAACCTGCGCATGTGGTGGGAGGAGGGCGGTGCCAAGTGGCGCGACGCCGATCTCGAGCAGGCGCTCGCCATCGCCGATCTCGGCGACGCCATCGACCGCAAGGTGAAGACCTACTCGCAGGGCATGCGCCAGCGCCTCGGCCTCGCCCGGGTGCTGCTCGGCCGCCCCGAGATCCTCGTGCTCGACGAGCCCACCAACGGCCTCGACCCGCAGGAGATGCGCGAGGTGCGCCAGCTCGTGCGCCGCGTCGCCGACGAGGGCGCCACCGTGTTGTTCTCCAGTCACGTGCTCGCCGAGGTGGAGCAGACGTGCACCCACGCGGTCGTGATGGACCGCGGCCGCCTCGTGGCGAGCGGCTCGGTCGCCGACCTGATCGGCACGTCGGGCTCGGTGTACCTCGAGGTGAGCGACGTGGAAGCCGCGCAGCGCGTCCTCGCCGACTTCCCGTCGATCACCTCGATGATGCCCGAACCACCGGGGCTGGTGATCGAGTTGCAGGACCACGGCTCACGGTCGGAGTTGGTGAAGCGTCTCGTGGAGGCGGGCATCGGCGTCGACACGGTGATGTTGCGTCGTCGCCTCGAGGACGCGTTCCTCGGTCTCGTCGAGGAGTGGCGCGCATGATCGCCCTCCTGCGGGTCGAGTCGGTCAAGGCGCTGCGGCGCCTCCGCACCTACATCACGTACGGAATCGTGATCGCGATCCCGGTCATCATGACGATCGCGATCAAGACCAACCCGCCCGACTCCGCGCGGGAGCGACGGCGGCGGCCCCGGCGGATCGGCACTGCGCTTCCTGTCCACGCAGAGCGGCTGGGTGATGCCCGCGTCCGCGCTGCGCCTGATGAGCGTGTTCCTGCTCGTGATCGTGGTCGCGGTGTTCGGCGGCGATGCCATCGCCGGCGAGGCGTCGTGGGGCAACCTGCGCTACCTGCTGATGCGGCCGATCTCGCGCATGCGACTGCTCGGCGCGAAGTTCTTCGTCGCCATGCTGTGCGCGTGGATCGCGGTGTCGCTGGTGGTGCTCACCGGGTTGATCGCCGGGGCGATCGCGTTCGGGCTGCACCCGCTGAACGTGCCGATCCTCACGCAGTACTCGCAGTCCAACCTGGACCTGCTCGGGCACCTCGCGATCGCGACGGTGTACGTGTCGTGGACGCTCAGCACCGTGGTCGGCGTTCTCGTTCCTCGTGTCGACGATCACCGACGCGCCCACTGGCGCCGTGTTCGCCGGCGTGGGCCTCTACATCACGTCGCACGATCCTCGACTCGATCGACTCGATCCCGAGCGCCATCCGCAACGTGATGCCCACCCACTACGACGGCGCGTGGATCGACATGTTCACGAAGAACTCCGTCAGCAGCGACATGGGCAAGGGCGCACTGCTCCCGCTCTGCTACATCGCCGTCTTCGTCGGCGATCGCCGCCTGGCACTTCCGCCGCAAGGACATCCTCAGCTAGCCCTCCCTCGAACTTGCGTCGTTCGAGGCCCCTATAGGGGGTTGGGTGACGCAAGTTCGGGGTCAGGCGAGGTCGGGGAGGTACTGCTCGGCGGTGAGGCTCGCCTCGAAGAGGTCGCCGAGGTCGTCGACGCGTGCGAGCACGTCGTCGGGGGTGAACACGAGCGCGTCGGTGTCGCCGTCGGCGCACACCTCCACCTCGTCCCACGACACGGGGGTGGACACGCCGGGCGCGTCGGTGGCGCGCAACGAGTACGCGCACACTGTGGTCTTGTGGCGGTCGTTCTGGCTCCAGTCGACGAACACCTTGCCGCCGCGTTCCGCCTTCGCCATGTTCGTCGTCACCCGCTTCGCGTCGCGCGACTCGAGCACCCGGCCGAGCGCGTTCGCGAACCCCTTGGTGTGCTCGTCGTCGACCGACGGCCGGATGCCCACCGACAGGTGCAGGCCCTTCGACCCCGAGGTCTTCACCACCGCATCGAGCTCCAGCTGCACCAGCAGCTCGCGCAGCTCCAACCCGACCCGCGCGCAGTCGACGAGATCGGTGCCCGGTCCGGGATCGAGGTCGAACACGATGGCGGTCGGCTTCCAGGGATCCGCCGCGCGCGCCTGGGGCGTGTGCAGCTCCAGCGCGGCGAGGTTGGCGGTCCACACCAGCGCGGCGGGTTCGTCGATCGAGCAGGCGCCGATGTCGGAGTCGGCGTCGAGCGGCACCGTGGGCAGCCAGTCGGGCCGGTGCTTGGGGCAGCGCTTCTCGAAGAACCGCTCACCGGTCACCCCGTCGGGGAGGCGCAGCATGGTGACGGGTCGGTCGTGCAGGTGGGGGAGCATCACCGGCGCGATCACGCTGTAGTAGTGGATCACGTCGCCTTTGGTGAAGCCCGTGACGGGGTACAACACCTTGTCGAGATTGGTGAGGCGCAGGCGTCGGCCATCGACCACGACCTCGGTGGGAGCAGACTTGCCGGCGGGGTTCTTGGACCGAGGGGCCACGACCTGCGAAGGTAGTAGGCCCCCGGGAGCCCCGCCGGGGGTTGCAGCTCAGGGAGAAGGCAAGTGCCGCAAGCCATTTGGACCGGATCGATCAGCTTCGGGCTGGTGACGGTGCCCGTCCGACTCGTGTCGGCCACCAAGTCGAAGGACGTGCGCTTCCACCAGTTGGAGGCGGGCACCAACGCACGCGTGCGGATGCGCCGGGTGTCGGAGGCCACCGGCGACGAGGTCGCCTACGACCAGATCGTCAAGGGCTACGAGCTCGAGGCCGGGCGCTACGTGGTGATCGAGCCCGATGAGCTCGACACGCTGAAGCCCAAGTCGAGCCGGTCGATCGAGATCGAGGACTTCGTCGACCTCGCCGACATCGACCCCGTGTACTTCGAGCAGCCCTACTACCTCATCCCCGACAAGGACGCGGCCAAGCCCTACCGCCTCCTCGTCGACGTGATGGAGGAGGAGCAGAAGGTCGCGATCGGCCGCATCGTGATGCGGTCGAAGGAATCGCTCGTCGCGATCCGCCCGCTCGACGGTGTGCTGTGCCTGGAGACCATGCGGTACCACGACGAAGTGCTCGCCGCCGACCGCGACGGAGCGTTGCCGGAAACGGAGAACGATCCCTCCGAGCGCGAGCTCGAGATGGCGCGTCAGCTCGTGGCCGCACTCACCGGCACGTTCGATCCCGAGAAGTACCGCGACGAGTACCGCGAGGACCTGCTCGCGCTCATCGACAGGAAGGCCGCGGGCGAGGAGATCGTGCAGCACGACGTGCCCGAGGAGCCGGGCAAGGTGCTCGACCTCATGGCCGCGCTCGAGGCGAGCCTCGCCCGCTCCGGCGCCCGTCAGGCCGCGAAGGGCCGCGGCTCGGCTCGCACCGATGCCGCCGCCTCCGACGACGACCAAGCCGACGACGAGGCGCTGCCGCCCGCCGCCGACGAACCCGCGAAGCGGCCAGCGGCGAAGGCCGCGCCCAAGAAGAAGGTCGTGAAGAAGGCCGCGCCCAAAAAGGCCGCGGCCAAGAAGACGGTCACGAAGGCGGCTCCGGCCAAGCGCGTGCGCAAGAGCGCCTGACCTGCCGCGCGCGGCTTCGATCCCGGTCTCGGACCGGGCCTGCGTCTAGGACGCCCGGCGGCCGAACGCGGCGATCGGCAGGCCCACGGGGACACGGCGCCGCAGCACCGACGGGGACCGGGCGGGCACGCGCGCCCGGTAGTGGTGGTCGTCCTCGAACCAACCGCAGTGGCACACGCCGGGTTCGGTGCCGGCCTCGGCGCCGGCCGTCGGGAGGCCGCGGAAGCCGGCACAGGCCTCGAAGGCCACCGACTCGCCCCGGAACACCCGGGCCTCGAAGCGCAGTCGTCGTGGGCTCATGATCTCCTGCCTCCCAGCAGTCCCGGGAATGACACCCGTGTGATTTCCGCACTGAGAGTAGCGACCCTCACACTCCGAGTGGTGGATCTTTGCAACCGGACCGCACCCGGGAAGGAACCCCGGCCGGCACCGGGATGGCCCAAACTGGACGGATGGACGACGACGAGCGCGCGGAGCGCTTCGACGACGGTGTGGTGAGCGTGGAGTTCGCGACGCGGCGAAGTCGCGGTGCGGGGTGAGCCGGTCTCGCTCACGCCCACCGAGTGGCGGCTCCTCGCCGCGTTGGTGCGCCACGCGGGCCAGGTGCTCTCGCCGGACCAGTTGCTGGAACAGGCCTGGGAGGACCCCACCGGCGTGGGGCGTGACCGGGTGAAGTTCGCGGTGCTGCGCCTGCGCCGCAAGCTGGGCTTCGATGCCCACCACTCGCGGATCGAGTCCGTGCGCGGGTTCGGGTACCGCTACCGGGCGTCGTGAGCGCGGGCCCGTACGACGCAGTCCTCGCGGCCTCGATCGCGAGGGCTCAGAACATGAACAGGCGGGCGACGATCGCAAAGATCGTGACGCCGGTGACGATCACGGCCCGGCGGCGCTTCTCGATGCGCACTCTGTCTTCCGTCAGGTGTCGTAGTTCCATGCCGATTACTTCGGGCGTCGGAAGCCCGAGGTTGAGTGCCCACTTGGAGGTATTCGCGGGCGTCGGGGTGGAGCCGTGATCGAGGCCGGGATTGCGGGAGGCCGTCGGGCGCGTGCCACCCTGGCGCCCATGACCGACGAATCGGAACTGGGCGACCGGGAACTCTTCGTGCGCGACCTCGCCCCCGAGGAGGCGGCGGCGTTCACCGCGCTGGTCCGGCGCTGCTACGGCGACTCCTACGACCAGGCCTGGGTGTACGACCCCGACGAGATCGCTCGACGGCTGCGCGCGGGCACGATGCACTCCACCGTGGCGTCGACGGGCGACGATGTCGTGGCCCACCTGGCGTTGCTGCGCAACGAGGCCGACGACGACGTGGCCGAGTCGGGCCAGGCCGTCGTCGACCCCGAGTACCGCGGGCACCACGTGTTCACCGACCTCAAACGCTCGGCGGCCGACTGGGCGGGCCGCACCGGCATCTTCGGGCTCTACAGCGAGGCGACCGCCGCGCACCCCTACAGCCAGAAGGCCAACGTCGCGCTCGGTGCGGTGGAGACGGGCGTGCTGGTGGGCTACATCCCCGCGTCGGTGGAGTACGCGGCGATCGACGCCAAGGCGCACCGCCAGTCGGTGGTTCTCTACTACCTGAAGACCAACGACGGCCACGACCGTCCCGTGTATGCGCCACCGCGCGACCGCGAGATGATCCGCACCATCCTCACCAACGCCGGCCTGAGCGGCTCGCTGGTCGATCCGCCGGCCGGCGCCACGCTCCCGCCTGCCGGCGAGGTGCACCACGAGCGCCGGGAGGACCACAACCACCTGATCGTGACCGCGCTCACGGTGGGCGACGACCTGCTCGCGGCGGTGCACGCAGCACGCGACTTCGCGCACGACGAGGGCATCGACTGTGTGTACGTCGACCTCCCGCTCGCCGATCCCGGCACCGCGCTCGTCGGTGACGGTGTGGTCGATCTCGGGTTCCGGTTCGGGGGCATCTTCCCCAACCGTCACCACGACTGCGACGTCGTGCGCTACCAGTACCTCGCGGGCGTCGAGCGCGACGTGCACGACATCGCCCTCGCCTCCGAGCACGGGAGGGATCTCCTCGCCTACGTGCTCGGCGTCGACCGCGACTGACTACCGCTCGGGCGGCATCTCGGATGGCACCACGGGGAGGCCGGTCGCGTCGGCTTCGCCGACCTCGGCGCCGACGAGCTGCGAGGCCGGGGTCGGCTCGGCCGGGTCGACCACAGCACCAGGACCGTCGTCCTTGCCGTCGTCCTTGCCGTCGCCCTTCCCGTTGCCCTTCCCGTTGCCGTTGCCGCTCGTGAGCGAGCGCATGAAGGTGGCCGCGAGGCCCTCGAACGCGCCACCCCCGCCGGTGACGAGCACCTCGGGCACGATGGTGATGTGGCCGTCGGCGACGGCGTTGGCCACCGCCACCACCGCGGTGGCGGGCCCGCCGAGCGCCTCCTTCTGCGCCTCGAAGCCGGTGGCGCGCGCCAGGCCGAGCGCCTCGGTGGCCTTGGCCTCGGCGAGACCGATGGCCTGCGTGCGCGCGGCCTCCGCCTCACCGGTGAGCTGCACGTAGGCCGCCTCACCCTTGGCCTCGGCCTCGCGCGCCTGCGCCTCGTTGGTCTTGATCTGCACGCCCACCTGCGCGCTCGCGAGCTGGGCCTGCATGTTCGCGGTGCCCTTCGCCTTCTCCATCTCGATGCGCGACGTCTCCGCGCGCTGCTGCTCCTCGAACGTGGCCTTCTCCTGGTTGGCGATCTCGCGCTCGGTGAGCACGCGGACCAGCTCGACGGGGAACACGACGTCCTGGATGTAGACGCCCTTCGTCTCGACCTGGTACTGCTGCAGGTAGCCGGTGATGGCCTCGAACGCGGCGGCCTGCACCTCCTGGCGGGTCTCGATGAAGCGCACCGCCTCGAGGGCCTGGAGGGTGTTGCGGAAGTGGTTGCCCACCGCGCTCTGCAGCACCTCGCTCACGAGGTTGCGCATCGTGCCGACCATCGAGATCACCTTTGGTGCCGCGCGTGTCGGGCACGTGGATCTGCACCTGCAGGTCGATCTGGAACACGAAGCCCTCGCGGCTCTTGCCGATGATCGACGAGAGATGGGCGTCGAGGTCGTGCGCCTCGGAGCTCGCCTCCGCCCAGTTCAGCGTGAGGATGAACGTGGGCACGATCTCCGCCGCGTACACGCGCGGGTTGATCGCGTACTTGCCGGTGCGCAACGGCTCCTGCCAGATGCCGCGGTGGCCGGGCCGGACGATCGAGCCGAACTTGAACTCCTCGCCCGACGTGTCGGCGGTGGGCAGGCCCACGAAGCCCTTGATCACCGCGACCTCGCCCTGGTTCACCACGAGCATCGGCACGAGGTCGACGCGCACGAGGAACGGGTTCAGCAGGTAGGCGCCGTACAGGAGGGTGTCGTGCTGCAGACCGATCTTCCCGCCGGCGTCCAGGAACGCCTGGAAGTCCTGGTAGTTGTTGTGCAGCGTGTTCTTGCTGCCGAGCAGCAGGTCGATGAGCTCGGCGTCGGTCGTATTGGTGTCGCCACCCTGGTTCGACGCCTCGATCACCGACACGTCGGCGAAGCCACCGAGCCGGCTGGCGATGTCGCCCGACGGGAGCGGCTCGCCCTCGAGCGTGGTCACCACGCCGACCATGTCGACGCCGGAGTCGGGGGCGATCACGACGACGCGCAACTGATCGGGAGAGAGACCGAACGACGCGGGAGTGAGCTTGCCGCCGCGCCCCTGGTCGGCGAGGTCGGGCGAGATCGGGAGGCCGTACACGGAGTTCGCGGTGAGCACCATGAACGCGACCGGGTGGATCGGCACGAGGGTGCCGGGCGGCAGCACCGGGCGCTGCACGCCCTTCTGCCCGCCGTGCTCCACGAAGCTCGCGATGTCGGAGAAGTTCTCGAGCTCCGGCTTGTACACCGCGCTCTTCGCGCCGATGGGCAGCGGATCGCCGACCTGCGCGATCACCACGCCGATCTCGCCCGCCGGCACCTGCACCCAGGGGTACTTGGTGACGCGGAACATCGGCCAGACCTTGAAGCGCAGCCCGGGCATGAGCAGCGTGGCCTGGTAGCCCGCCTCGCCGCGGAAGGCGATGGGGTTGTCGTCGCTGAGCTTGCGGAAGGCGAAGCGCTTGGCGACGAGGCCGACCTCGGCCGAGCCGATGGAGTGGAACGACCTCCACACCACGAACGCGATGACCGCGATCACGGCGATGGCGACGATGGTCCCGAGCATTGCTGCCTCGCTCCCGTCCTCGAACCGGTGCCCGGGCATCCGCCGGGCCTGTGGAGGACCGCGCGGATCGTACAGTGGTCGTCGTGCTCCTCGCGCTGGTCGTCGCTACGACCACCACGCCCACGACCACGCCCGGCTCCCCGTACTACGAGCAGGTCCCGATCCGCATCCGCGGCCACGACACGAGTTGGCCGCCGGTGCTGATCGCCGCCGTGCTGGTGGTCGTGTTCGGCGGGCTCTTCCTCTCGTTCGTGTTCCTGCGCAACGTCCGCGCCACGCTCCGGGCCGAACGGCGCAACGACTGAGCGTTACGCTCGGGCGTGCCTTCCGATGTTCCGGCCGACCTGCCGGTTCCGGCCCGTATGGGTCTCGACGATGCCCGCGCCGCCGCGGGTGACGCGATCGACGCGCTGTGGCGCCAGGTCGGCCGCATCGCCACGATCGGCCCCCGGTCGCGCCGCGCCCGGCGCTTCCACCGCTTCGGCGACGGCGCCGCGATCTGCTTCCCGGTGACCGCGCTGTTCGGCGAGGAGTACATCGACGTCGGCGAGCACGTGATCATCGGCCCCTACGCGAGCCTCTCCGCCGGCGTGATGCCGGGTCACGTGCTCGACCACACGCCGGTCGTGAGCATCGGCGACCGCGTCCTGATCGGCAAGGGGAGTGGGATCGTCGCCCACGACCGCGTGGTCATCGGCGACGACGTGTTCACCGGGCACCACGTGTACATCACCGACGCCAACCACGGCTACGAAGACCCCGACACGCCGCTCGGCCGGCAGTTCGCGCCGTCGCGCCCGGTCAGCGTCGGTGCCGGGTCGTGGCTCGGGCACGGCACGGTCGTGCTGCCCGGCGCGCAGATCGGGCGCAACGTGGCGGTCGGTGCGGGGTCGGTGGTCACCGGGGTGCTGCCCGACTTCTGCGTCGCGGTGGGGAACCCCGCGCGCATCATCCGCCGGCTCGTGCCCGGCGAGGGCTGGGTGAAGGTCGACGAGGCCGCGGGCCGGCCCGTCCGCCCGTAGCCCCGAGTGATCGGGTGAGTCAGCCCGCGGGCGACGGATAGCTCGGCGGCATCTCCGCCGGGGTGAGCTGCGTGATCACACCGGTCGACGTCGAGGGATCGAACAACTTGATTGCCCGCTTCGGCCAGCCGTTCGGCAGGTAGCGCGCGCCGTCGTCGGCGTAGCGCCAGATCCCCTCGCCGTTGCGGCCCACCTCGTCGGTGCCCGACGACTTCGCGTCCCACCAGATCACGGTGGCGTCGTCGCCGCCCGTGAGGTCGCGGCCGGGCCAGATGCCGTGCCGGCCCCACGAGAAGTGCAAGCGGGTGGGCACCGTCGGCGCGTCGGCCGGATAGCGGGCGAGGCCTGCGGCGAACGTCTTGGCGGTGAGGTTCGGCCCGGCGAGGTGCACGCCGGTGAAGAACACGAGCGGCGCCTGCACCAACTCGCGGAACGTCTTCGCGGCGGGCGGGTGCCCGGTCTGCCAGGTGATGACGTTCGCGAGCTCGTCGACGTCGTCGGCGGTGCGCGCCGGCAGCAGCGACACGCCGAACGCGTGGGCCCACTGCTGCTGGTCGTAGGTGCGGCCGAACACGGTGGTGTCGGTGAACGCGTAGCCGAGCACCACCCACTCGGGGAAGTACCCCTGCGCGGTCGCCTCCTTGGTGAGGATCGACGGGAACACCGGGTCGCCCGCGAGCACCACGCTGGTGACGCCGCTCGACTGCAACTTGGCGATGATGTTGCGCGCGTCCTGCTGCGCGGTCGCGAGGTCGAGTGAGTACGGGATGGTGACGGCGGCCTTCACCTTGTACTTGGCGAGTTGGCGCTCGAACGACGCCACGCTCTTCGAGAAGTTGCCGGCGGCGTCGTCGTAGTGCACGACGCCGTAGACGCGCTTCTGCTTCGCCAGGTCCTTGCTGCCCGCGTAGCGCGCGGGCTTGGTGCCGAGCTGCCCGCCGACGAACGCGGCCCAGTGGAGGCTCGCCTGTTCGGGCGACGCCGTCGTCGGCCACACGTACGGGAAGTTCGCGTCGAGGAACGACTGCGGCTGCGCGATCACGCAGTCGCCCACGCAGAGCACGCCGCGGGCCGCGAGCTCCTCGGCGTAGGCCGGGGTCTCGCCCGGCCCGCCGAACGACGCGAACGCGTGCAGCTCAGTCGCCACCTTGATGGCGTCGGCCTTCGCCGCGACGTCGTCGTCCGGTGGCCCGCTCGCCTTCAGCGTGACCAGCTGGACCTTGCGGCCGTACATCTCGTAGTGCGCGGAGAAGAAGTCGATGTACTGCTGGGTGGTCGCCTTCTCGGCGGCGAGGCTCTCGTCGCTGCCGCTCGCCTCGAAGAACGACTGCTGCAGCAGGTCGGGCTGGGCCTGGTAGAGCGCGATCGGTGATGGTGTCGGCGGTGACCCCGGGTGCGGTCTTCCCCCCGTTGTCGGCCGCCTTGCCCGTGCCGGTCCAGGGCTCCACGCACGGCGGCGCGTACCCGGTGGGCACCGCCACCTTCCCCGTGGTGGTGTCGCAGTTCGGCCCCCAGTCGACCGTCTTCCCCTGGGCCTTGGCCTCGTCGAAGGTCAGCGGCGGCGCCGAGCCCCCCTTCGGCGGATCGCCGGCCGCGCCCGCGCCGGTGGCCGGGGTGACGCCGGGGACGAGGCCGGCGATCACGAGGCTCGCGGCGAGCACGGCGAGCCACAGGGGGAAGGGGCGGCGATGCATGGCCCGCAGATCGTCGCGCACGAACCGCACCCACGAGGGTCACCCCGTAGGGTGGGGCAGATGGCTCGCCGAGCGGTCGCACGGGCCGAACGACTCGAACTGCTCACGATCGCATGGAACGTGATGGAGGTCTTCGTCACGGTCGGGCTCGGCATCGCCGCGGGTTCGCTGGCCCTGATCGCCTTCGGCCTCGACTCCCTCGTGGAGATCTTCGCGTCCGCGGTGGTGTTGTGGCAGCTGCGGGGTGACGGGGCGGCCCGCACGCACCACGCCATGCTCATGGTGGCCCTCGCCTTCTTCACCCTCGCCGTCGTGCTGTCCGCAGGCGCGGTCTTCACCCTGGCGAGCGGGCACCGGGCCGACGACTCGGTGTGGGGCGTCGCCTACCTCGGGGTCACCGCCGTCGTGATGTTCACCCTCGCGTACCGCAAGTGGCGCCTCGGCGAGCAGCTCGACAACCACCCGCTGGAGCACGAGGCCCGCATCACGTTCCTCGACGGCTGCCTCGCCACCGGGGTGTTGCTCGCGCTGGCGGCGACGATCGTGTTCGGGTGGTGGTGGGCCGACCCGCTCGCCGCGATCATCGTCGCGGTGGCGTGCGTGCCCGAAGGTCTCGACGCGTGGGGCGACTGGCGCAACGGCGTGCCCGGCGGGATGGAGGCCTGACCGGAGCCGAAGGCCTCAGTCGCCGACCACCCGCCCGAGCTCGAGGGTCACGGTGCGATCCGCGATGGCATCCACCAGGGCGAGATCGTGCTCGACGAGCAGCATGGTTGCGCCCAGCCGTTCCCGCACGTCGAGCAGCAGCGGCGCCAGCGCCTCGGTTTCACGTTGGGCCAGCCCACTCGACGGCTCGTCGAGGAGCAGCACCCGTGGCTCGTGCGCGAGCACACAGGCGAGCTCCACGATGCGGCGCATCCCGGTCGAGAGTTCGTGCACGAACCGGTCGGCGTGGTCGACGAGCCCGAGTTGGTCGAGGAGCTCGTCGACGCGCCCCCGTCGTGCGGCACGGCGGGTCCGCGCGCACGCCACCGTCACGGTCTCGCGGACCGTGAGCGCGGGGAAGAGACGACCGTCCTGGAACGACCGACCGAGTCCCGCGCGTGCCCGTGCCGGGGCGCGGCAGGCTGGTGAGGTCGCGCGCGCCCGCACCGGTGAGCTCGATGCGGCCGCGGTCGACGGCGAGGAACCCCGACACCGCGTCGAACAGCGTGGTCTTCCCCGCGCCGTTGGGGCCGACGAGGGCGACGATCTCAGCCGGGTGCACCTCGAGGCTCACGTCGGCGAGCGCGACGACGCCGCCGTAGTGCACCGACACCCCGTCGACCCGCAACCCGGTACCCCGCCCGGCATCGACGGCATCGACGCTTCGCGGCGCGGGCGGGAGCCGTGCGGCCCAGGAACACGGCGTGCGCGAGGTCCGGTCGGTCGCGCAGGCCCGCGGCCGAGCCCTCGTAGCGCACGACGCCGCGCTCGAGGTACCAGGCCCGGTCGGCGAGGCCGAGGGCGGTGTCGAGCGACTGGTCGACGACCACGATCGTCGTGCCCTCGGCGCGGAGGTCCTCCAGCAGCGTCCGCACACGCGTCAGCGCCGCCGGCGCGAGGCCGAGGCCCAGCTCGTCGACGAGCAACAGGCGCGGCCGCGTCACCAGTGCCATCGCGAGGGTCAGGAGTTGCTGCTCGCCGCCCGACAGGTCGCCCGCGCGGCGCGTGCGACAGCTCGCGAGTTCGGGGAACCGTTCGAGGGCACGCTCGATCGCGTCGGAACGTGCGGTGGTGACGGTCCACGCCGCGAGCCGCAGGTTCTCGGCGACGGTCAGCGACGGGAACACGCCGTGACCGCCCGGCGCCTGCACCATCCCGCGGGCCACGAGCCGCTCGGGGCGAGTGCGCGTGATGTCGTCGCCGGCGAAGCACACCTGACCGTGCTCGGGGCGCAGCACGCCCGACACGACGCGCAGCAACGTGGACTTCCCCGAGCCGTTGGTGCCCACCAGCGCGACGATCTCGCCCGCGGCGACGTCGAGGTCGATACCCGCGAGCACCGACGCGCCGTCGATCTCGACGTCGAGGCCGCGCACCGACAGCAGCACGTCCTCGCGGGTGCGGATGGGTGCGGCGTCGACCTCGGCCTGCGGCGCGGGTTCCTGCGCCTCGATGCCGAGGAGCGCGGGGCGCGGATTCCCCGCCGCCGGGCGACCCGGCGCAGCCACCCGTCGCGCAGGTCGGCGAGCGCGGCGCCGAGCCCGCCGCGGAACACCAGCAGCACCCCGAGCAGCCCGGCGCCGGTCACGAGGAACTGCCAGTCGGCGGGGAGCCACCAGGTGACGCCGCGCACCGCGAACGCGCCGAGGATCGCCCCCGGGATGGACCCGAGGCCGCCGATCACCACCATCGCGAACACCACGAGGCTCTCGCCCGCGCCGTAGGAGTCGAGTTGCAGGCCGTTCTGCTGGTGCACGAACAGTGCGCCCGCGAACGCGGCGAGGAAGCCCGACACCGCGAAGGCCCCGAGAGTGGTGGCGCGCACGCGGATCCCCATCGCCGCCGCGGCGCGGTCGTTCTCGCGGACTGCGACGAACGCGCGGCCGGCATGCACTCGCCGCAGCACGTGCACGGCGAGCACGGCGACCCCGAGCACCGCGAGGCAGAGCAGGTAGAACGCGGTCTCGCTGCGCACGTCGACGAACCCGAACAGGTCCGGGCGCTCGATGCGTGACGGCGGCAACCAGTCCCACCAGTGACCGGGGCCGAACACCGCGGGGCTGAGGAGCCAGGCCGTGGTGGCGAGCGAGAACGCGAGCGTCACCACCGCGATGGTGAGCCCGCGTCGGCGCAGGACCGGGAGGCCGATGACCACCGCCACGGCCGCGCCCACGAGGCCGGCGCCGAACAACCCGAATGCGAGGTCGGTGCCCCACCGCGCCGTGATCGAGCCGCCCACCGCCGCGCCGATCGCCACGAACGCCATCTGCCCGAGGCTCACCTCGCCGGCCCAGCCGGTGAGCACGACGAGCGAGAGTGCGATGACCGCGTACACGAGGGCGACCGCGGCGAGGTTGGTGCGACTCTCGGAGAACACTGCGGGCACCAGGAGCAGCAGCACTGCGACCAGCGCCACCGCGCCCGCGCGCGACGACGCGCACCTCGGGGAGGCGGGCGAGGGCCGGTGGCACCGGGCGCGGCTCGCGGATCGCGCGCCACGTCGACGGTTCGGTGCGCGTGCGCAGGCCCCGGCCCGCTGGGCGTGCAGAACAGCGCGAGCAGCACCACGACGAACAACACCGGTTGCACGTACTGCGGCTGGTTCCAGTCCCACACCACGGCCTGCTCCACGATGCCGAGCCCGATCGCGGCGAAGGCGATCGTCGGCAGGTGCTCCATGCGCCCGATCACCGCGGCTGCGAGCGCGGGGAGGAGCAGCGACGGCCCGAGCACGGTGCCGATCGACAGGCCGACGATTCCCGCGCGCAGGAACACCGCGAGGAAGGCGAGCACCGACGTGATCACCCACACCGCGGTGTGCACGTGACGCACCGGGATGCCGACGAGCGCGGCGCGCTCCGGGTCGTCGGCGCAGGCGCGCATCGCGGTGCCGAGCCGCGTGCGCAGGAACAGCGCGAGGCCCACGAACGCGAGGGGCACGACCACCACCGCGAGCACGTCGTTGCCGCCGAAGCGGATCGGGTCGACGGTGAAGTGCCAGTCGACGG
The DNA here is from genome assembly GCA_963720785.1 of uncultured Actinomycetes bacterium. Taxonomy (GTDB): domain Bacteria; phylum Actinomycetota; class Acidimicrobiia; order IMCC26256; family DASPTH01; genus CAVRGQ01. The sequence goes on along the minus strand of CAVRGQ010000009.1, from coordinate 252,564 downwards.
GGGCCGGATAGCTCTGCGGGGGGATGGCGACGTCGAACCAGCGGGGGAGGAGCAGGCCCAGACCGGCGAGCACCTGCGCGAGCCCGATCGTGGCGACGGTGAGCACGAGGCGCGGGGAGCGGGTGAACCGGCGGATGACGAGGATCTCGACCACCGCGCCGAGCACCACCGCCGTCGCCAGGCCCGCAACGAAGGCCACCAGCCAACTCGCGCCGCTGCTCACCACCAGCAGCACCGCCAGCGAGGCCGGCGCGGCACCGAGGTCGCCCTGGGCGAAGTTGAGGATGCGGTGGGCCCGGTACACGAGGGCCAGGCCGAGCGCGAGGAGCGCGCTCAGGCCGCCGAGCAGCGCGCCCTGCACGACGATGCCGGCCGGCGGTGACCACAGCAGTTGCACGAGCAGCAGGAAGAGCGCCGCGCCGCCGACTGCCGCGAGCACCCGCCCCGTCGAACTCCCGGTCGATCGCAAGATGCCAAGTATGGGTCGCGCGCACCGTAGATTCCCCGGATGGGACATCGACTTCGCACCTCCACCACCACCATCACGGCCGGGTTCGCCGCCGTCGCTTCGGTCGTGGCGGTGCTGCTCTTCGCCACCGCGCCGGTCGCCGGCGCCTCCAAGGCCGACGACGTCAAGGCCGCGCGCGCGGGCACGCTCGTGGCGGTCGACTTCCCGTCCGACTGGACGGGCACGCGCAGTCAGGCGATCTCCGACGAGCAGGCCATCAAGGTCGCGAGCAAGATCCCCGGCTGCTCGCAGTACGTGAAGCTGCGCAAGATCACGGCCGTGCTGCCCGAGGCGCGCTCACTCGAGTACAGCGACGGCGTCGCCACCACCGCGTCCAACGTGGTGACCGCGTTCTCGAGTCATGCCAAGGCGGCGGCCGCGCTGAAGCTCTTCAGTGGTTCGACGATCGCGTCGTGCCTGGAGAAGTTCACCGTGAAGGGCGCGGGTGGCGGCATCGAGGTTTCGGTCGCGCAGAGCGACGTGTCCAACCTCGGGGACGCGGCGATCGCCTACACCGCCGAGGTGTCGGCACCCGACGGCAGCAAGGCCAAGTTCATCAACATCGCCGTGAAGGTGGGGCGCTTCGTCGACGTGTACTCGTTCCAGAACAGTGACGACAACCCGCCGAACGACATCCTCGAGGCAGCAACGGCCTCGTCGCTCACCCGCCTCCAGGACGAGCAGTAGCCGAACTCCCGGGCGGGGCCCACACCCAGCCCTCGCAGCCCGCGAGGGGGTCGTCGGGTGCGGCGAGGCCGGCGAACTCCGACGCGTGTGCGGCCATGACCAGGGCGGTGCACCCGGCGTCGAAGGCGTCTTCGCTCGCGCCCATCAGGTCGCGCACGTCGCCCTGCACGTGGGTGAGCTGTCCCTGCAGGTAGCGGACCCGCGCCATTGGATCCGACTTCACCACGGGCCCGGTGCAGAGCCGGGGCCACACCTCCACCACCAGCGGGGGCGCCGCGGGTGCGTCGAACGGCCACACCGCGTATCCCGCCTCCCGCAGTCGCAGCAAGTGCGGCCACCCCCGCACCGATCCGGTGCCCACCGCGCCCGCGCCGCCGATCTGGAACGTGGACTTCGGTGCGATCCCGCCGACGCTCAGCGCCCGCTCGGTGACGCGCAGGCCGGCACCCGGCTCGCCCGGTGGCTTCGCGCACCCGGGTTTCCCCCAGAAGGGCGGCGCGCACTCCTGCAGCCAGTGCTCGCCGCGGTCGACGGCCGCAACCCAGAGGCCCGGTCCGTCCCGGTAGCCCTCCTGCTCGAGCCACCAGGTGGGCAGCGCGAACGAGAAGTCGAGGCCGACGACGAGCGGTCCGTCGTCGAGCAGGGCGACGAGGTGGTCGACGAGCTGGTCGCGCGTGCGCCCGCACTCGAGCCGCACCAATTCGGGGCCGTCGTCTCCGGGGCAGCCGGTGCCGACGCGCGCTTCGGCCAACCACAGGTGTTTACCCGCGCCGGTGGCGCGTCCCGACCAGTCGACGGCGACGACCCTCAGGTCGTCAGCCACACGAGCACCTCTCCGCCCGCCGCCCCGGCGATGATCTCCAGCTCGCCCGCGTCGGTGCACCGGGCCGCGTCGCCGGTGGCGAGCGCCTGCCCGGCCAATGTCGCGCCGCCCACGGGCACGAAGACGTGCGCGTGCGGAGCCGCGGGCACGGTGACCGCCTCGCCCTCGCGGAGGCGACCGACGAGCAACGTCGCGTCGCGCTGGTGGATGGTGACCGCGCCCTCGTGGCCCCGGCCCGACGCGACCACCACGAGACCGCCGGCGTCGATCGCGGCTCCGAGGTCGCGCTGCTCGTAGCCGGGGGCGATGCCGCGCGTGTCGGGGAGCACCCACATCTGGACGAGGTGGACGTCGGCGGTGGCGCTGGCGTTCTGTTCCGAGTGGCGGATGCCGCGCCCGGCGCTCATCCGTTGGGCGAGCCCCGGGTAGATGGTCCCCTCGTTGCCCTCGCTGTCTCGGTGCTCGAGCTCGCCGCGCAGCACCCAGGTGACGATCTCCATGTCGGAGTGGGCATGGGTGCCGAACCCACCGCCGCCGGCGATCACGTCGTCGTTGTTCACGAGCAGCAGCCCGTGATGGGTGTTCTGCGGGTCGTGGAAGGACCCGAAGCTGAAGCTGTGCCACGAGTCGAGCCAGTCGAGCTCGGTGTGGAAGCGCGTGGAGGCGGGGCGCAGGTCGATGGTCATGCGCCCAAGCCTACGGACGGGTGCAACCGCCAGGGGTGGGCCCGGTCCCTAGAATCCCGCCGATGCCTCACGTGGTCACCCTCTGCACCGGCAACGCGGCGCGCTCGGTGATGGCCGGCGCGATCCTGGCCGAGCACGTGCCCGGGTTGCTCGTGAGCACCCGCGGCACCCACGTGGTCGAGGGGATGCCGATGAGCTGGCGCACCCGCGACGCCCTCGCCGGCCTCGGGCTCGACGCCCCGGGCCACCGCAGCTCGCAGCTCGCCGACGCCGACCTGCGCGACGCCGACCTTGTGGTCGCCATGGCGCGCGAGCACGTGCGCTTCGTTCGGCGGCGCCACCCGGAGATCGCCGCCCGCACCGGCACCCTCAAGCGGCTCGTGCGCGACCTGCCCGCCACCGAGGGCCCGCTGCACGAGCGGGTCGCCGCGCTCGGCCTCGCCGACGTCGAGCTCGAGGACTGGGAAGACGTCGAGGACCCGGCCGGCGGCGACGTCGACGTGTACCACGAGTGCGCGCGCGAGATCGACGAGCTGCTGGCGCTGTTGCGCCCCTACCTGCACGGAGCCCCCGTATGAGCTCGCGACCGACCGTCCGTTCGAGCCTCCGTGTCCCCGTCGTCGCCCTGGTCACGCTGGTCGCGGTCGCGCTGCTCGCACTCGGCGCGGGCGCGCAGACGACCACCACGAGTCCCGCGCCTGCCACCACCGCCAAGGCGGCCGGCCGGCGGTGCGAGGCGTGACGCGACACCACGATCACGGTCGGCGGCCTCGGTACCAGCGCGCTCTACGGCGACGCCGCGGTCGGCGCCAAGGCCCGGTTCGACCGCGCCAACGCGGCTGGTGGCGTGAACGGACGCACGATCACCTTCCAGGGCGTCACCGACGACGGCGGCACTCCCGACAGCAACAAGGCCGCGGTCGAGAAGATCGCCGCCACCGACATCTTCGCCGTCGTGCCCGCGGTCGCGTCCGACATGGCCGGCGCCAGCGAGTTGGTGAACTCGCAGATGCCGTACTTCGGCTGGGCGTTGTCGTCGAGCTTCTGCGGCAACGGGTTCGGCTTCGGGTACTCGGGCTGCATCGCGGCGAGTGGGCTCACCACGAACATGTGGGGCAAGGCGGTGAAGCAGGGCTTCGCGTCGCCCAACCCGCTGGGCAACACCGCCGCGGTTCTCACCGACAACTCCGCCGCCGGGCAGTACGCGCTGCAGGAAGTCAGCTCGGGGCTGAAGGCCGCGGGCCTGAAGGTCACCTCCGCGCAGTCCAACCTCCCGGTGCCGCCAGGTGGCGACTACGCAGCCGCGCTCAAGGACACGTTGGTGAGCAACGGGGGCAAGGCGCCGCGCCGCGATCTTCGTGGTCGGCTCCTACTCGAACGTCACGGGCGTGCAGCAGGCGCTGCGCGACGGTGGCTACCTCGGCACCTTCACCAACCTCGTGCAGTACGACCCCAACCTCGTCGCGCAGGCCTCCGGCGCATCGGTGTTCCTGCAGACCGCGCCCACCGAGGCCGCGGCGAACACCCCGGCGATGCAGCAGCTCGTCGACGACGTGGCGAAGGCCGCCCCCGACCAGGCGGTCAACCAGTCGGTGATCGCGGGCTACCTCTCCGCCGACCTGTTCCTCGCCGCGGTGCAGAAGGCGGGCAAGGACCTCACCATCGGCAAGCTCATCAGCGCCGCCAACAAGAACTTCACGTACCAGCTCCAGGGTGTCGCCGGGCCCACCAAGTTCCCGGGCGCGCACACCAAGCCCACGCCCTGCGGTTCGCTCGTGCGCAGCGACGGCGTCGCCTTCCAGATCGTGACCGCGTACAGCTGCGGCAAGGTCGTCAAGGTCTCCGGGTGAGGCGTCCCGCGCTGGTCGCCGCGGCAGTGCTCGCGGCGACGCTCACGACTGCAACCGTCGCGGCCGCGCAGACGACGACCACCACCACACCAGTCACCACCACACCCGCCACGACGACGCTGCCCACCGCCGCGCTCACGCGCAGCACGATCTCGGTTGGTGGCGTCGTCGACCCCGCGTACGCGGGCGCCGAGGTCGGCGCGCAGGCGCGTATCGCCCGCGCCAACGCTCGCGGGGGAGTGGCCGGCCGCCGCGTCGTGTACGTCGGCACGTCACCCGACGCGAACACCGCGATCTCCGGCATCGTGCCGATCAGCGCGGTCGTGCCGGCGGCGAGTTCGACTCTCGACACTGGAGTGCTTGCCACCGCGAAGGTGCCGTTCTTCGGCGCGGCCGACCGTGCGTCGTGGACGGGCAACGCCTCGGGTTTCGGCTTCGCCGGCGCCCAGGCGCCGAGCCTCAGGGCGCGCACCGCGAGCCCGGGCTGGGGAATCACCCTGAAGTCGCTCCTCGGCGGGGCAAAGGGCAAGACGGTCGCGGTCGGCGTCGACGGGATCGACGGGATCGGAGTCGTCGAAGGTGCTCACGCGCGCGCCTCCCTGCGTGCCGCCGGATTCACCGTGCCTGCCGTGATCACCGTGTCGTCCTCGCCCGAGCTGTCGACGATCGCTCCGGCACTCGCCCAGCAGGGGCCCGACGGTGTGGTGCTGCTCACGGGCACCGCGACCACGGGCGCGCTCGCTGCCGCGCTGGCTGCACAGTCGTACACCGGCACCGTCGCGACCACACAGGACTTCTACCGGCCCGAGAACCCCGCGATCGCAAGTGGCCTCACCGTGCTGCTGCCCTACGCGCCGCCCGAGCAGGCGACCGCCGCCAACAAGTCGCTGCTGGCCGACGTCGAGAAGTTCGCGCCGGGCACGAAGGTGACGGCGGCGGTGATCGCTGGTTACTGGGGCGCCGACGAGTTCGTCGCCGCGCTCACGAAGGCGGGGAAGAGAGCGAGCGCGGCGAAGCTCGCGAAGACCCTGCGCTCGTTCACGTATGAGGTGAAGGGCACGGTCGGGCCCACCACCTTCCCGGTCGCGCACTCGCAGCCGTCGCCCTGCGGCGCGCTGGTGCAGAGCGACGGCACTGCCTACTTCCCCGCGGTCACCTATCGCTGCGGGAAGCCGGTGAAGGTGACGCCGTCGGGCGCCGGCACCGCCGGCACCACGACCACCACCACGACCACGAAGTAGCTACTCGCCGTCCTCGAGCCGGAAGCCGACCTTCATCGTCACCTGGAACCATCCGATCTGGCCGTCGTTCATGGCGCCGCGGATGTCGGTGACCTCGAACCAGTCGAGGTTGCGCAGCGTCTTCGTCGCGCGGCCGATGCCGTTCTTGATCGCGTCGTCGATGCTGTCGGGAGACGAACCGACGATCTCGGTGATCTTGTAGGTGTGGTCCACGGCGCTGCTCCTCGGTTGCGGTCCCGCGTGCGGGTGACTCGCGGAGACTAGGGGGATAGCGTCACCCGATGCCTCTCGACCTGCAACCGTTCACCATCGCGATTCCCGAGGCCCAGCTCGAGGACCTCCGTGACCGCCTCGCCCGCACCCGCCTGCCCCGGCAGATCGCCGACGCGGGATGGGACTACGGCACCGAGCTCGGCTACCTCACCGAGCTCATCGGGTACTGGCGCGACGAGTACGACTGGCGCCGGGTCGAGGCGCGCCTGAACGCCTATGACCAGTACCTCACCGAGATCGACGGGGCGCGGGTGCACTTCCTGCACGTGCGCTCGCCCGAGCCCGACGCGCTGCCGCTCGTGATCACGCACGGGTGGCCCGGCTCGGTGGTGGAGTTCCTCGACGTGCTCGGCCCGCTGAGCGACCCCGCGGCGCACGGTGGCGACCCGGCCGACGCGTTCCACGTCGTCGCACCGTCGATCCCCGGCTACGCGTTCTCCGGGCCGACGGTCGACCGCGGCTGGGACCCGCTGCGCGTCGCCCGGGCGTGGGCGCAGCTGATGGCCGGCCTCGGCTACGACCGCTACGGCGCGCAGGGCGGCGACTGGGGCTCGATGATCTCCACCCAGATCGGTGTCGCCGATCCCGAGCACGTGGCCGGCATCCACCTGAACATGCTCGTGGCCGGACCGCCGCCCGACACCGACTTCGCCAACCTCACCCCCGCAGAGCAGGACGCGCTCGCGTCCTTCGAGAGCTACGACAAGGTCGACTCCGGGTACGCCAAGATCCAGGGCACCAAGCCGCAGACCATCGGGTACGCGCTCGACGACTCGCCCGCGGGGCTGCTGGCGTGGATCGTCGAGAAGTTCCGTACCTGGACGGACTGTGACGGCGACGTCGAGCGGAGCCTCACCAAGGATCAGATGCTCGACAACGTGATGCTCTACTGGCTCACCGCCACCGCGCACTCGGCGGGCCGCATCTACTACGAGGCGACCGCCGGGGGCACCTTCTCGCCACAGGAGCGCATCGAGGTGCCGGTGGGGATGGCCGCCTTCCCCCGGGAGATCATCCGCAGCCCCCGCGAGTGGGCCGAGGCCCGGGCCAACATCGTGCACTGGACGGACATGCCGAGGGGCGGGCATTTCGCGGCTTTCGAGGAGCCGGAACTGTTGGTGGAGGACGTCCGCACCTTCTTCCGGCCACTCAGAGTGTCCTAGGTCACGCCTCCGAGATCCCCGCGAGCCGCCCGCTGAGGCCCTTGCAACCGAAGTGCACCCTCGAATTCGCCATTCGACCTGTACGACGCAGCGCGCGTGTGCGAGGATGATGTTGCTGCGGAGAGTGGCAGGAACGTGGTGTGATCTGGCATGATGGCACCGCGGAGAGTGGCGGAGGACGAGTCGGTGCGAGTCAGCGACCGACGAGGAGGCACCAACGTGCGGAACCCCGTGCGCAAGTTCTTGGGGACGGCCCTGATCGGGTTGCTGGGCGTGTTCGTTGCGGCGCCCGCGATCGCAGGCGCGCAGACCGTCCCGGGTGAGGGTGCACCGCCGGTTCCCGGCGACTGCACCTTCTCGGTCACGCCGAACCCGGTGGCCGCGCTGCCGGCGAACGTAACCGTCGCCGGTACGGCGCCTGCGGGCGTCACCGTCGAGATGTTCGTGAACGGCGGCACCACGGCGTCCGCTTCGCAGGTCCTGCCCGCCGCTCCCAACCCGGGTTCGTTCTCGTTCCCGCTGTCGGTCACGGCGAACAACACGCAGGTCGACATCAACTACACATACGGCAACCAGAACGCCTACGTGCAGGGCTGCACCGACGTTGCCGGCACCGTGGTCACCCGCATCACCGTGCAGACCGCCGGTGAGATCGTGGCCCGCCCGCTGGCCTTCACCGGTTCGAACAACACGCCCACCTACGTGCTCATCGGTGTCGGTGCGCTCGTGGTCGGTCTGGTGCTCGTGGTGGCCGCCCGTCGCCGGAGCCGGGTGCACGGCTGAGCCGACGCACCATCATCTGCAAGTCTCGTGATCGGCGGCGCCTCGGCGCCGCCGATCCGCGTCCGGCGAGTGTGCCCGCGCCGTCACCTTGGCGTTAGCATCACGCCACCACCGAGAGGGGAGCCACAGTGGCCTGGAAAGTCGTCGTCGATTTCGACCTCTGCGAGAGCAACGCCATCTGCATGGGAATCGTCCCGGAAGTCTTCGAGCTCCGTGACGACAACTTCCTCTACCTGCTCGACGAGACGCCGCCCGACGCGCTGAAGGACAAGTGCGAGCAGGCTGTGCGTCAGTGCCCGAAGCAGGCCATCAGCATCGCCGAGAGCTGATCGCCGGGGAGCCCGCTCCCCGCACAACCGAATGCGGTCGCCCAGTTGCGGGAGACGTCTCCTCTGACTGCGACCACCACGCGCGCCGCACCCGTTGCCCCAGCATTGGCGCACGGGTGCGCGTGTCGCGTCCGGACCCCTGACTACCGTGCTGGGCGATGACCGACCCGACCCCTGATCGCGCGCTGGCGCGCCGCGAGCGCGAGCGGCGGCGTCGCCGCACCGTGATCGTCGGGTGCGTCGTCGTGGTGTTGGTCGCGGTCGCGGGCGGTGCCTTCGTCGCGCTGCGCAGCGGTGACGATGCGAACCACTCGTCCGCATCGGTGCGCGCGTCGGGCCAGCCGGGCGCCTCCACCACGACCGCGGCGCCCTCGACCACGTCGCCCGCCATCACCACGCCGGCCACCACACTGGCGCCGGGCACCCTCACCGCGATCGACACCACCCGTCGGTACGCGGTGGGCACGAGCCAGTCGACGTTCGTCGACTCGTCGCGCTCCACGTCGGCCAACGGCGACTTCGCCGGCGCGGCCACCCGCACCATCCCCGTCGAGTTCTTCTATCCGGCCGACGGGCAGGCCGCTGGAAGTGGGGACGGCGACTCCGTCCCGGGCGCCGCCCCCGACACGGCGCACGGGCCCTACCCGCTGATCCTGTTCTCGCACGGCTACGCGGTGACGCCCGAGTTCTACCGTCCGCTGCTCGAGCGCTGGGCCGCCGCCGGCTACGTGGTCGCCGCGCCGGTGTACCCGATCCTCAGTGGTACGCCGGGTGGGGCGAGCCACACCGACTACGAGAAGACCTTCGACGACGCTCGCTTCGTGATCTCGCAGGTGCTCGCGACGCCGGCGTCGGACCCGCTGTCGGGGATGGTCGACCCGTTGCGCATCGCGGCGGCCGGTCACTCCGACGGCGAGGTCGTCGCGTTCGCGCAGGGTCTGTTGGAGTGCTGCCGCGACGACCGGGTGAAGGCGGTGCTGGCCATGGCCGGCGACCTGTCGAATGCCAACAACCCGCACGTGCGCAACGCCGGGGTGCCGATCCTCCACATCATGGAGACGGAGGACGAGTACGACCCCTATCAGCACTCCATCGACTGGGACCGGGCGAACCTCGACGCGCCCCGTTGGCTGCTGTCGCTGCTCGGTGCCAGCCACGTGCCGCCCTACACGCAGCCGGGCAACGCCGCCTTCGAGCTGGTGAGCGCGGCCACGATCGACTTCTTCGACGGCACCCTCAAGGGGCACCCCGAGCAACTCGACGCGATCGCCACTGCCGTCAACGACAGCAACGGCACCGGCGCCCTCGAGCGCTAGCTGCCGTACTTGGCGAGGAGGTCGTCGCGCACCTGGCGGCGCAGCACCTTGCCGGTGGCGGTCTGCGGCAGCTCGTCGGTGAGCTCGATGATCTCCGGCGTCTTCAGCGATCCGAGGCGGGCCTTCACCCACTCCTGCACGTGGTCGACGTCGATCTCCTCGACGCCGGGGCGCAGGGTGATCGTGGCCGCGACCTTCTCGCCCCACTCCTCGTCGGGCAGGCCGACGACCGCCGCGGTGGAGATCGCGTCGTGCTGGAGCAGCGCGTCCTCGATCTCGGCGGGGCCGATGTTCTCGCCGCCGCGGATGATGGTGTCGTCGGCGCGGCCCTCGCAGAAGAGGTAGCCCTCGATGTCGGTCCAGCCACGGTCGCCGGTGTGGAGCCAACCGTCGGCGTCGACCTTGGAGTCGGTGCCCACGTAGCTGCCGCTCACCTGGTCGCCACGGATGAGGATCTCACCGGGCGTGTCGGGGCCGAGCGGGTTGCCGTTCTCGTCGGCGATGCGAATCTCGATGCCCGGTACCGGCTGGCCGACCGACTCGAGGCGGTTCTTGAACAGCGGCTCGTCGCTGTAGAGACCGAGGCGGTGGTCGTCGGGGCCGAGGAGGGCGACGGTGCTGCTGGTCTCGGTGAGGCCGTACGCGTTCACGAAGTCGGTCTCGGGCATGAGGTGCAGCGCACGCTCGAGCACCGACTTGTGCATGCGGGCGCCGCCGTACGCGAGGTTGCGCAGCGACGGGACGCGCAGGCTGGGGTCGGATTCCATCACCTGCACGATGCGGGCGAGCATGGTGGGCACCACGGTGGCGTGGGTGACGCCCTCGTCGCGCACGATGCGGATCCAGTCCTCGGCGGTGAAGCGGGGGAGGGGCACGATGCGGCGGCCGATGTAGGTGGAGCTCAGCAGTGCGGCCACGCCGGCAATGTGGAAGGGCGGCACCGACACGATGGCGGCCTCGTCCTCGCCCGCCGAGCCGAACTCGAGCGTGTTGAACACGTAGGAGAGCAGCTGGTCGTGCTTCAGGATCGCGGCCTTGGGCGCCGCAGAGGTGCCGCTGGTGAAGAGCAGCACCGCGGGGCGCTCGGGCAGCGGGTGGAACTCGGTGTCGCTGTCGTGGTCGATGTCGACCCAGTGCGAACCAGCCACGACCACGGGGTCGAGTCGGCGCAGCAGTTCCTGCATGTGGTCGTCGGGGAGGCGGTAGTTGATCGGCGCGTACCACACGCCGGCCCACGCGGCGCCGAAGAGCGCGGCGGGCACGAGCGGCGACAGCGGGTCGATCATCGCCAGCGTGTCGACGTGTTGGTGCTCTTCGCCGATGCGCACGCTCACGGCCCGCGCCGCGGCGCGCACCTCGCGAAGGTGAGGCCGTCGGCCCGCGTGCCGATGGCGAGGCGGTCCCCGAGGGCGTCCGCGGCCATCTCGAGGACCATCGCGATATTCACTGGGTCCCCCCGGAGGAAATGCGCACGCGGTGGCGCGGCGCCTGGATCAGTTGTGACTGGATAGGGGCGCGGCTGATCGGGTGATCAGTCGGAGGACGGCAGGGGCTTGGCCTGCGCGATCTCCATCGGCTGGCCATGGCAGCTCAGCGTGCCCTCGCCGGCCTTGGTCACCAGGACGGTGGCCTCGCACTCGGCGCACGTGTAGCGCTTGCCCATCTGGTTCGGCATCTTCGTCACCCCTCGCGAGCAGCCATGGGCTGCTCGCAACACGACACCTCGCCGTCGGTGCCCTTCACGACGATGATCTCGGTCTCGCACTTCTCACAGCGCAAGCGGGTTCCTGCTGCAGTCGGCATGGCGCCGAGACTACCCAAGGGCCCCTCCCTCCAGGCCACTCGTGGCTGTCGGAGGACAGGCCGTCGGGAATGGAGGCGTATAGCGTCGGCCGGGATGAGCGCCGGTCCCGACCCCCAACTGCTCACCGTCGAACACGACGGGCTGCGCATCGCGGCGCTCGACTGGGGCGGGAACGGCCCGCCGCTGCTGGTCCTGCACCCCAACGGGTTCTGCGCCGGGGTGTTCGACCCGCTGGCCCGGCGGCTCCGCGCGGAGTACCGGGTGGTGGGGGTCGACCTGCGGGGCCACGGGTCCAGCGAGGACCCCGGCACCGTCGACCGCCTCGGCTACGTCGACTGTGCGGGCGATGCCCTGGCCGTCCTCGACCACCTCGGGATCACCGAGGTGGTGGCGTTGGGCGAATCGCTGGGCGGGGCGGCCACGATCCTGCTCGACTCGCTGCGCCCCGGCGTCGTCCGCCGGATGCTGCTCTGCGAGCCGATCGCCATCCCGGGGGCCGCCGGCACGACGCCGGGCGGCAACGTGTTGGCGGTCGGGGCGCGGCGGCGGCGGCCGGTGTGGCCGAGTCGCGAGGCCGTGCTCGAGTCGTACGGCTCACGGCTCCCGTTGTCGGTGATGGAGCCCGGCGCTCTCGCGGGGTACGTGCGCTGGGGCTTCCACGACCGCCCCGACGGTCAGGTCGAGCTGGCGTGCCCGCCGGAGGTGGAGGCCGCCTACTTCGAGGGTGGCGCCGGCGGTGACGGCTCCCACACCGCCTTCGCCCACCTGCACTACCTGCACGCGCCGGCACGCTGGTGCGGGGGGAGTCGAGCGACCTGCCGCTGTTCATGTTCGAGGCCCAGTCCGAGGTGCTCGGCACGCCGCTGCTCCAGGTCCCCGGCGGCCACTTCTTCGTGCAGGAGTCCACCGACCTCGCCGCCTCCCTCGTCCACGAACACCTCGCCTGGTAGCCCGCTTCTCCACGAACTGGCGTCAATCCCTGCCCACTATGGGCTTGGATTGACGCCGGTTCGGTCAAGAGAGGGTGGTGCGGGCCCACTCGTAGTCGACCTTGCCGACGGTGGTGCGGCGCACCTCGTCGACGACGACCAGGTGGCGGGGGCGCTTGTAGTGCGCCAGGCGGCCCTCGACCCAATGGGCGAGATCGTCGGGGGTGACGTCGGCCGAGGCGGTGCTGGCGCCCGCGGCGAGTGACACGACCGCGCCGACGATCTCGCCCCACTCCTCGTTCGGGATGCCGAGCACCGCGGCGTCGGCGACGGCCGGGTGCTCCTTCAGCGACTCCTCGACCTCCTCGGGCCACACCTTCTCGCCGCCGGTGTTGATGCAGTTCGAGCCGCGCCCGAGCAGCGTGAGGGTGCCGTCGGCCTCGAGGATCGCCCAGTCGCCGGGGATCACGTAGCGCTCGCCGTCGAGCTCGCGGAACGTGACCGCGTTGCGGGCGGGGTCGTTGTAGTACCCCTCCGACGTGGAGTTGCGCACCGCGAGCACGCCGGCGATGCCGGAGCCCGCGGGGATGTCGTGGTCGTCGGCGTCGATGAGGCGCGCGTTGGGGCCGAGACGGAACCGCGCGGTCTCCGCTTCCCCGGTCTCCCGGGTCACCGCGATGCCGAAGCCCACCGCCTCGCTGGAGCCGAGCGAGTCGTAGATGTGCATCTGCCCGCGCGTGAGCATGGCGTCCTTCATCTCCGCGCTCACCATCGCGCCGGAGTTGTGGATGCGCTGGATGGAGGAGATGTCGTAGGGCTCGCCGCGCGCCTCGGCCGCTTCGAGCGCGCGCACGATGCGGCGCACGATCGTGTCGCCGACGACCTGCAGTACGTTCGGCCGTTCGCGCTCGATGGTGGCGCACACCACGTCGCCGTCGATGCGGCCGCGTTCGAGCAGCACGATGGTGCCGCCCGACGCAGAACGCGGTGTTGGCCTGGTGCACCGCGGTTGCGTGCACGAGGGGAGTGGTCACGAGCGGGCTGATCGACGTGCCCCGCTCGCGCCACTGCTGCACGTCGGCGGCCATGGCGTCGATGGTGGTGGCGACCGGCGGCTGGTCGGGTTGGAGCGCGTACGCGGCGACGAGCCCGTGGCTCATCAGCGTGCCCTGCTTCCAGATCACGCCCTTGGGCATGCCGGTGGTGCCGCCGGTGTACCAGAGCAGACGGTCGTCGCCCGAGCGTTCGATCCGCGGCGCGGGCGCGTGCGCGGCGAGCAACTCCTCGTAGTCGAGCGCGCCGTCCGCGACGGATTCGGTCATGCGCGGCTCGCCGCTGTCGTCGTCGATCTCGATGAACGTGTGGACGCGGCCCATCCGGTCACGGGTCGCGGCGACGTGCGGCGCGAGCTGCCGGTGGTACACGAGCACCTCGGCATCGGCGTTGTCGATGAGGTAGGCGAGCTCGTCCTCCAGGTAGCGGAAGTTCACGTTCACCGGCACCGCGCGCAGCTTCGAGCACGCGAACAGGCACTCCATGTACTCCGGCGCGTTGTACTGGTAGAGCGCGACGTGTGAACCGGCCCCCGCGCCGAGCGCCTCCAGCGCGGCGGCGAGCCGGGCGGCGCGGTCGTCGGCGTCGGCCCAACGGAGGCGACGCTCGCCCTGCACCACGGCGGGCGCATCGGGGGTGGCGTCGGCCATGCGCTCCCACACGGTCGCGAACGAGTCGTAGATCGACATGCGGCGGGAGCCTAGATCTTCCGAACTTGCGTTCAGATCCGGCCTATAGCGCCCGTGAACGACGCAAGTTCGGGGCTAGCTGGCGCCCATGCCGAGCAGGCGTTCGCGGGAGACTGCCTTCGACGCGCGCCACAGCGCAAACAACGCGCCGAGCCAGGCCAACCCGCCGATGAGGAAGGCGAGCCCGAGGCCCCGGAACAGCGTGTTCGACGACACCCCGTAGGCGATGATGATGAGCGGCAGCGTCGCCAGCGCGGAGGCCTGTTGTGCTGCGGCCGCGCTCGACACCCGGGCGGAGATCGCGAGGATCACCGCGAGGGCGAGGGCGATGAACGGCGGCAGCACCCAGCACACCAGCACCCACCAGTTGGTGGTGGGGAAGAACCAGCCGCCGACGCGTGGGCCGACGATCAGGTTCACGACGAGCGAGTAGCAGAGGAAGCCCATCGCCGCGGTGAAGTAGCCGGGGATGAGGCTGGCCATCAGTTTGCCGAGGTAGATCTGGCGCTCGGTCGCGGGGGAGTGGGCGAGGAACTCGCCGCTGCCGCGCTCACGCTCGCCGATGATCGTGTGCGCGCCGACCGCGCTCGACACCGTCAACGGCACGATGATCGCGAGCGGGGCGAACAGGTACACCGCGAGCGCGTACGACGCGCCGGCCGTGCCCTTCGAGCCGTGCACGTTCGCCTGCAGGTCCTTGGGGAGACTGCCGACGACGTCACTCAGCTTGTCGGCGAGCTGGTTGTTCTTCACCGAGCCCACCACGAACAGCAGGAAGGCCGGGATCACCACGAAGAACAGGAGGGCGACGACCGACAGCGGCATCCAGAAGTCGCGCGCCTGGACGAGTTGCTTGAGGTCGGTGCGCGCGATCACCCACGACGGGTGCTGCGCACGCCGGCGGGACACGCGGTAGGCGTTGCGATCACTGGCCACGGTGCTGCTTCCTGATCGTGAAGTAGAGCTCCTCGAGACTCGGCGTGCGCGGCTCGACCCGCGTGAGGCGGGCGCCGGCGGCGATGAGGTCGTCGACGAGGTCGGGGACCTGGCTGTCGTTCTCGAGGTCGACCATGGCCACGCCGTTGCGTTCGTACGCCTGCACGTACGGCAGCGTGCTCGCGGTGTCGAGGACGCTCGGGTCGTCGGCGTCGAGCAGCACGCGCGTCGCGGGCCAGTAGCGGCGGGTGAGCTCCTTGGGGGAGCCCGACACCATCGCGTGGCCCTTGTCCATCACGATCACCTGGTCGGCGAGGCCCTCGGCCTCGAGCAGCAGGTGGGTGCACATGAGGACGGTCTTGCCGTCCTCGGCCATCTCGTCGATGAGGCCGAGCACCGCCTTGGCCGACTCGGGGTCGAGGCCGGCGGTGGGCTCGTCGAGCAGGAGCAGGTCGGGCTCGTGGAGGACGGCCCGGGCCAGCGCGAGACGGGCCCGCATACCGGTGGAGTAGCCGCCGACCTTCTGCTCGAGCGCCTCGAGGATGCCGAAGCGGTCCGCCGACTCCTTGATCCGGGAAGCGCTGACCGCAGGGTCGACGCCGAAGAGGTCGGCGGCGTACTGGAGGTTGTCGTGGCCGGAGAGCCGGTCGTACAACGCGGGGCGCGCCGGCACCACCCCGCAGCGCCGGCGCACCTCGCTCCCTGACGCCTCGGTGCCCGGGTCGATGCCGAGTGTGCGCACCACCCCCGCCTGGGGGTGGAGGGCGCCCGTCACGAGACGTACGACGGTGGTCTTGCCCGCCCCGTTGGGGCCGAGGAGCACGGTCACGGTGCCCGCAGGAACGACGAAGGCGAGGTCGCACACCGCCACGACGTCGCCGAACGAACGCCACACGCCGGTGAGCGCGACGGCCTCGCCTGTTCCTCCACGGGTCATACAGGTGCTTTCGGCGCGTGGAACGGCCGGGTGAAGGGGTAACCTCGGCCCCTCGCCCGTGACGTTCACGCATCACGGCGCGGCGGTGTAGCCGAGTGGTTCAGGCAAGGGTCTGCAAAACCCTGGACACGGGTTCGATTCCCGTCACCGCCTCCATCCTCCTGTCGCGGCGCCGTGGCGGGCCCGTCAACCTCGCAGCTACCGTGGTACGAGCGCGGGCACCAGCGCACACGAGGCTCCGATGTCACCGGACGAGCGTGTCCCCCAAGGGACAGCAGATACGGAGAGCGCAGTCGCAGCGCGGCTCCTCGACGCGGAACGCCAGCTGGTGCTCGACAACTCTGCCGATGTCGTCCTGCACTACGACAACCAGGGCATCTGCGTCTGGGCGTCGCCGTCCCTGCAGCGGGTCTTCGGCTGGGACCCCGCCGACGTCATCGGCACCGACTTCCTCCTGATCCAGACGTCGGACCGGACGGCCGCGGTCAACGCGCTCACCAGCTCCGCCGCTGCGCACCACGACGGCGCGCGGGCGCGCGTGCAGGTCCAGTGTGCCGACGGCTCGGCGCGCTGGTCCGATGTCGCGTACCGCCTGGTATGGAACGACGGGGGCACCGTCGACGCGATCATCGCGGCTCATCGAGACGTCACCGACCAGGTCCTCGTCGAACAGGCCCTCGTCGAGTCCGAAGCGCGGTACCGCCTCCTCGCCGAGCACGCATCCGACCTCGTGTTCCAGACCGCTACCGACGGCATGCTCGACTGGGTGTCGCCGTCGATCGCGCGGCTCACGGGCTGGGAACCCGAGCAGGTGCTCGGCCATCGGATCCGCGACTTCGTCCACGCCGACGACCACGACGCGCTCGACGACGCCCGCGACGTTCTCCGCAGCGGGATCCCGACCAAGCTCGCGTGTCGCATCCGGCGGAGCGACGGGACGTACCGGTGGCTCGACATCAGCCTCCATCCCGTCGTCGACGACGTCGGCGCCATCACCGGCAGCGTCGGCGGCGCGCGCGACATCCAGCGTGAGGTCGAGGCGGGTCAGGCGCTCGCCCGCAGCGAGCGGCGTCATCGCAACGCCATGGCCGCCGCGCCCGTCGGGATGGCGGTCCTCGACCTCGATCGCCGGTTCGTCGAGGTCAACGCGGCACTGTGCCGCATCTTCGGCCGGGACGCCGACTGGTTCCTGACCCGGCGCATCGCCGACGTGCTCGACCCGATCGACAACGAGGCTGATCTCCGCATGCGCGCCGAAGTGCTGTCGGGTCGCGCCGAGCACGTCACCTGGGAGCAACGCATCCAACGCCCGGACGACACGCCGGTCTGGGTGGAACACTCCGTGGCGCTGCTCGCAGACGCCGATCCCGGGGTCACCTTCTACATCTCGCAGTTCGTCGACATCTCGGAGGCGAAGGCGTCCACCGATCAACTGCGCTACCAGGCCACCCACGACGCGCTCACCCGCGTCGCGAACCGCCGGGATCTCCTCGATCGCATCGCGGTCATGCTGTCCCACCAACAACGGGGGGACGACCTCGTCGCCGTGCTGTTCGTCGACATCGATCACCTCAAGCTGGTCAACGACACCTATGGCCATACTGCCGGTGACGACGCGATCGTCGCCATCGCGCAGCGGATCACCGAACAGGTCCGTGTCACCGACGACGTGACCCGCTTCGGTGGCGACGAGTTCATCGTCGTGCTCCCCACCATCGGTTCCCTCGAGAACGCACAGGTGGTCGCCGAGAAGATCATCCACGGAGCGATCGCACCCATCACGATCGACGGCCAACCGGTCCACGTGTCGGTGAGCATCGGCGTCGCGGTGGCCGAACCGGGCGACGATCCCGAGCGCCTGCTGCAGCGCGCCGATCAGGCGCTGTACCGGGCGAAGCAGACGGGCCGGGGCGTGAGCGTCACCTACGACCGGACGCTCGATCGCCGTGCGGGGCAACCGCTCTCGCCGGTCACCCCGATCGAGCCCCACCAAGGCTGACCCGGGCGCCGCCGGCGCGAGACGGCCCGGCGTGTGGCATGCGGCCGCAACTGTGGGACGATGGTGGTGTGGGCGGCTTCGCCCACCCGAGGGGGCTTGGAGCGTCGTACGCCATGACCGGAGCCCCCGTACCCCCCGGCAATCCGCTCGAACGCCGCTTCGACGCGTTCGTCTTCGACTGGGACGGCACCGCGGTGCCCGACCGCGACGCCGACGCCTCCGAAGTGCGCGAGCTCGTGGAGCGGCTCTGCGCGGCGGGTGCGATGGTCGCGATCGTGAGCGGGACGCACGTCGGCAACATCGACGGGCAGTTGTGCGCGCGTCCGTCCGGTCCGGGGCGGTTGCTGTTCGCGCTCAACCGCGGGTCAGAGGTCTTCGAGGTCGACGAAGCGGGACCGCGACTCGTGTGGCGGCGCGACGCGACACCCGACGAGGACGCGAAGCTCGACCGCGCCGCGGCGCTCACCGTTCGCCGGCTCGCGGAGTTCGGGCTCGAGACCGCGATCGTTTCCGAGCGGCTCAACCGCCGGAAGATCGACATCATCCCGACACCGGAGTGGATCGATGCGCCCAAGGCTCGCATCGACGAGCTGCTCGACGCGGTGGGGGAGCGACTGTTCGGCGTCGGTCTGCACGGGCTCAGCCACGTGGTGCAGCTCGCGCTCGATGCAGCACGCGAGGTCGGTCTCGAGGACGCGCGGGTCACCACCGACGTGAAGCACGTGGAGATCGGGCTCACCGACAAGTCGCACTCGGGGCAATGGGTGTTCGACGACCTGTGGGCCCGAGGTGTCGGCCCGCAGCTCGTGCTCGTGGCGGGCGACGAGTTCGGGAGCTTGGGCGGGCTCGCCGGGAGCGACTCGTTCCTCCTGGTCGACGGGTCGCGCGGATCCACGGTCGTGACGGTGGGGGTCGAGCCGGAGGGTCTCCCGGCCGGGGTGCAGCGGCTCGCCGGCGGTCCGCCCGCATTCGTGGCGCTGCTCCGCGACCAGTGCAACCGGCGCGACGCGCTCGAGCCGCCGGGGATCGACGTGCAGTCGACCTGGTCGGTCGTCGTCGACGGGGGCGGGGTCGAGCACCCTCGCGCCGAGGACGCGCTGCTGACCATTTCCGACGGGTGCCTGGCGACGAGTGGCGCGACGCTCGCGGCCGGGGCGGGCGCCGAGCCGCGCACGCTGATGGGCGGCGTCTACAGCGGTGACGGGTCCGAGACGACCCTGCTCGCGGGCCCGAACTGGCACGTCCTCACGGGCGCGACGGCGACGAGCACCCCGGTGCGCCGCACGCTCGACCTACGTACCGGCGTCCTGCGCGAGAACGTCCTCGACGACGCCGCGGTGCACAGCCTGCGCTTCGCGCCGGCGACGGCGCCGGGAACGGCAGTGCTGCGCGCCGCGTACCGAGGTGACTTCTCGTCGCCGGGTGCGCTCGCGTCACCGATGGGCCCGGGAACCGTCGTCGTGGGCGGGGATCACGACCGGAGCTGGATGAGCGTCACCGGCACCGCGGGCGGCATCGTCGCGGCCGCGAGCGAACGGTGCGTGGACGCGGATGACGGCACCATGCATCTCGAACGGATGGCGGCGTACGTCGGTGATCCGGACCGTGCGCCGCCGTCGGGATCGGCGCTCGCCCACCTCGACGACGTGCTCGACCGCGGGTTCGAGGCATTGCTCGTCGACCAGCGCGCCGCCTCGGCCCGGCGTTGGGCCGACTGCGACATCGCCATCGAAGGCGACGACGAGCTCCAGCAGGCGGTGCGCTTCGCGTTGTTCCACCTCAACGGTGCCGCAAGCGACGCCGACGAGGCGGTCGTCGGCGCCCGCAACCTCACCGGTACCGGCTACCGCGGTCACGTGTTCTGGGACGCCGACGTGTTCGTGCTCCCGTTTCTCGCCGCCACCCGCCCGACCGTGGCGCGGGCGATGCTCGAGTACCGGATTCGCCGGCTCCCCGAAGCGCGCGCCGCGGCGCGCGCGGCGGGATACGACGGCACCCGCTTCCCATGGGAGTCGGCGCGCAGCGGCCACGACGTCACCCCGACCTCCGTGCGCGATCGTGACGACGTGCTCGTCCCGATCCGCACCGGACAGCTCGAGGACCACATCTGTGCCGACGTCGCGTGGGCCGCGTCGTGCTACGTCGACTGGACCGGAGACGACGAGTTCGCCCGCGGCCCCGGACGCGCGTTGTTCGTCGAGACCGCGCGCTACTGGGCCACGCGCATCCGAGTCCTGGACGACGGCACCGCGCACGTGTACGGCGTGATCGGACCCGACGAGTACCACGAGCCGGTCGACGACAATTCCTTCACCAACATCATGGCCCGGTGGAATCTCCGGCGCGGTGCCCGGGCGCTCCTCGAGAGCCCGTCCGCCGGCCCGCCCGACGACGACGAGCTCGAGGAGGCGCGCGGGGTGGTTGACGCTGGCCGACGCGGTCGTCGACGGCTACGAACCCGACTCGGGGATCTACGAGCAGTTCGCCGGCTTCCACCGCCTCGAGCCGGTCATCATCGAGGACGTCGTCCCCGCTCGGCCCGTGAACGCGGACCAGGTGCTCGGCCGCGATCTGGTAAATGGCGCGCAGGTCGTCAAGCAGGCCGACGTGTTGATGGCCTATCACCTCGTGCCCGACGAGATGGTCGCCGAGGCGCTCGACGCGAACCTCCACTTCTACGAGCCGCGCACCGCCCACGGCAGCTCGCTCTCGCCGGGGATCCATGCCTCCCTGTTCGCTCGCGTCCGCGACGAACGGAGCGCGCTCGACGCGCTGCACCTCGCGTCGCGCATCGATCTCGACGACGTCACCATGACCACCGCGGACGGTGTGCACCTCGCGACGATGGGCAGCGTCTGGCAGGCCCTGGTGTTCGGGTTCGCGGGAATACGTCCCGGCGCCGACGGGGTGCTGCGGATCGATCCGCGCCTCCCGACGACGTGGACCGCGCTCGACGTGACCGTCCGGTTCCGGGGCAGCCGCGTGCACCTGCGCAAGGAGCGCGGTGCGGTGACGGTGTCCGCCGACGGTCCCGTGCGCGTGAGCATGGACGGTGGTGAGTTCCAACCGGCGCGGGAAGGGACCGCGCTCGTCCGCAACCACACGGGATGGCGCCTCGCCTGAGCGCGGCACCTCCGGGGCGGCTCGCTCAGCTGCCCTCGAACGCGGGCGGCCGCTTCTCGGTGAAGGCGGCCAGCCCCTCGAGGTAGTCCCGGCTGTCGTAGACGTCGCGGCGCAGCCCCTGGATCCGTTCGTACACCTGCGCGGCCACGGGTTGGAAGTCGGTGAGCACGCGCAGCTGTTCCTTGATCACCGCGACCGCGAGGGGTGCCTTGGACGCCATCTGCTCGGCCAACGTCGTGCAGAACGCGTCGAGATCGGACTCGGGGACCAGATGGTTCACTACGAGCCACTCCTTGGCGCGCGCGGCGTCGAGCGGTGCGGCGGTGAAGAACATCTCCTTGACCAGGTTCAAGGGGAGGCGGCCGAGGAAGTGGAGGAGGCCGGTCGTGTTGTAGGGCAGCCCGATGTTGACGGGGGTGATCGCGAACGACGCGGACTCGTCGGCCACGACGAGATCACAGCTGAGGACGAGGTCGAACGCGCCACCCCAGACCGAGCCGTGCACCATCGCGATGACCGGGCACGGGAAGGCTCGGATCGCCCGCAGCGCCCGTTCGAGCGGATCGTTGTAGGCGAGCGGGTCGCGACGGCCGCGTGGCAACTCGTGCACGTCGTGCCCGGCGGACCACACGCGCATGCCCGGGGCGGCGCGCAGGATCACCACGCGGACACCTGCGGTACGGAGCTGTTCGAGACCGTCGATGATCGCGGCGGTCATCCGGGCACCGAGCACGTTGAGCCCGTGTCGGTCCGACAGCGTGAGCGTGCCGACCCGTTCGGTCACGTCGACGCGCACGATCGCGTCACCCGCCTCACCTGCCGAGACGCGCGTCGTCGCGCCGTCATCGGTCGTGGTCGCGCTCACCAGCGTGACGTAGGTCCGGGCCAGCGCGTCACGGCCGGCGGCCAGGACCGTCGTGACCGTGCCGATCGCCTCGATCAGGTCCTCGCCGGTCACCGATGTCGTGAGGCGGCGCCAGAGCGCCTCCTCCAGTGCGTTGAACGCGCCGTGGACCTCGGAGATGTCGCATCCCGACTCGAACTGCTCCTGCGCGATCCGTGCCGCGTACGCGACCAGCGGCGACGGATCGTGCCCCTCGACGCTGCGCTCGACGATCGCGAGCAGCTCGCCGAGCTGGTGGCGCGCTTCCGCCGCGTCGATGACGTCGTAGTGCGGTGTGCGGCCCCGATCGAGCGCGGCGATCGCGTCGTCGAGGATCAACGTGGTCCCCGAGGTCAGCAGCGCCGCCGCGTCGGTCATCTCACGCCGAGCCGGCCGCGGTGTCGCTGCCCGAGAACAGGTACTCGAGGTTCAACGTGCGCACCGGTTCCGACGTCACCGTCGCCACGTAGGCGCACGCGAGTCGGTCCTTCACCGCGCCGAGGATCGTCGACACCATCCCGAGCGCGTAGCCGTGCAGGTCGGCCGAGAGATCGCTCGTGATGGTGGCCCACACGGCCTCCTCCACCACGTTCGCCGCGGTCTGCACCTCATTGAGAGGGTAGCCGTGACCCGTGCGCTCTGCCGCGAGCGAGTCCGCGTAGTCCCGCGCGGCGTCGAGTCGGTGCTCGCGGCAACACGTGACGAGGAGGTCGAAGAGTGCGCTCAGTCGGTCGGCGGTGACCGAGGCCCCGGCCTGGTCGTAGTGCGCCAGGTGCGCGCGGGAGATCTCCTCGTTCGCGGCGCCGAGCACGATGGTCCGGCGTTCGATCAGGAAGGAGGCCAGGTCGAGCGGAGGTGCGATCGGCGAAATGCTCATGGCATTGCCTTTCGGTGGCCGGCGCTCACCGGGAGGAGCCGGGAGTCGACGGGCGAAGCTTCACCGTAGTGGCGATCCCCGTCCGCTCCGGAGATTCCTCCGAGGCCTGTTCGCGGCACGAACCCCGTCCGTCGCCGCTGAACCCGGCGAAGTCAGCGCGACAGTGGCCCCGGCCGGAGCCGGGGCCACTGCGCAACGGTGTGTTGCCGATCAGCTCCCGCAGAGCGGGGCAAGCCCGTCGGGGCCGTGTGCGGCAAGCACACCGGGGACGCCGTAGCCGCTGTCGACGTGTCCACTGCTCTTGAACTGGCCGTACTGCAGGCCGGTCTTGCCGTAGGGGGCGCCGAAGCACTCCTTCGCGGTCACGCCGTTGCCGGCTGCGGCGGCCGGACCGGCGGCGAGGGCGATGGCGGCGACTGCGCCGGCGCCCAGGACTGCGAGCTGCTTGCGGAACTTCATGGGTGGGGCCTCCTGGTCGAAGTGCGGTGTGGTCCTGCCCGTTACGCCACACTTCGCCGGGAGCGCATCCCCCGGATGCACCCTGCGCGATTTCCTCGTCACACCTGGCGCGGTGGGACCCCGCACTGCTCGCGGATCTCGGCGACGGGTCGGTCGGCGACGGCGAGGTGGTCCATCGACGCGAAGTCCCCGGTGCACGCCGAGCCGCGGCTGAGCGCCTCGGCGAAGAGGTCGGCCGCGCCCTCCCGGGCGAGGACACCTTCCTTCTCGACGAACGTGGATCCCGTGGGGACGGCCGCCTCGTACGAACCGAGGCTCGCGAGCATCAGCACCCAGTGCGCCGGAGTGTCGTGCATCGTGAGGATGAGCGCCGAGAGGGCCACCTCCTCGGGGCCGGTCGTGCCGTAGCCTGCGATGATGTGCGTCATGTCGTGGGCGACGAAGAACGCCGGCGTCGCGGTGCTCTGTCCCGGGAGCTCGAACCCGTTGCGCTCGGTAGAACTCGACGTACTCGCGGCCGAGGGTGCCCTCGGGCAGATCCCAGAACGCGAGCAGCCGATCGCGCAAGGCGGGATCGGGTTCGGGCAACGACGTTGCGTACTGCGCCACCAGCGACGGCTCCGACCACTCCGGTCGTACCTCGTTGCGGTTGCGGGCGAAGTCGACCGACACCTGCGCCATGCTCTCGCCCACGATGTTGCGCGCGAGGCGGAGGCCGTCGCCGTCGACGCCCATCGCCGCCGCGTACTCGTCGACGCGCGCCGACCTGCTCGGTGGCGAGCGGATGCCGGCAGAGCTCGAGCGCCACCATCAGCTCGCGCGACGCGGCCGCGCATCGTGTCGTCGGGGATCGCGGCCGCCGTCGCCGCGGCATCGAGGGGTGCGAGCGCTTCGAGGTCGAGGTCGGGCCGCTGCCAGTAGCCGTCGACGACGGCGCGCAGCACGGTGCGTTGCTCCGCCGTACCACCGTCGCCCGTGTCGATCGCGCCGAGCAGCGCGCGCACGGTCGGCTCGATGTGGGCCTCGTCGATCAGTCTGCTCATGGGGCGAGACCGTACAACGAGCGCGACAGCCCCCGAGCGACGAAGATCTGGGCGTGTGGTCTTCGGTGGCCTTCCTGTGACGGATCTGGACGATCCCGGGCTCTCACCTGATGTGGAGGCAGTGAAGGGAGCACCCCGGGATGTCGTGTCCGAGGCGGACTCGCAACGGCTGTACCAGGTGCTCGTGGCCCGGTACGGCGGGGAGCTCGGCGTCGAGGCCTGGCACGACGCGATCGCGTGGGCGTGGCAGCACCGCGACCGTTTGGCCGAGATGACGAATCCGGTCGGCTATCTGTACCGCGTCGCGCAGACCTCGGTGCGCAAGCAACGGCGCTGGGCGCGACGCGTCGCACTTCCGCCGATCGATCCTGCCCGCATGCCCGACGTCGAGCCCGGCCTCCCCGCTGCGATTGCGTCACTCAGTAGGCGGCAGCGCACCGTCGTGCTGCTCGTGCACGCACACGGGTGGACACAGCAGGAAGCTGCGGACGTGCTCGGCATGGACGTCTCCACGCTTCGCAACCATCTCCGCCGCGGCATGGACCGTCTGCGGCAGCAGCTCGGAGTCGATGACGATGCTTGATCTCGAGACGCAGCTCGCGCGCTATGGCGAAGTGCTCGACGAACTGGGTCGCGCGAGGGTCGCGCCTTCCGCCGAGGTGCCGGTCGTCGACGTCGCGCCCCACCGCTCGCGTGTCGTGGCGCTGGTCGCAGCCGCAGTGGTGGTCGCATTGGCTGTCGCCTCGTTCGCGATCGTCCGCTCGTCGTCGAGCGACAAGCGCTCCGCGCCGGCCGGAGTACCGGATGTCCCCGGGCGACCGGTCACCCTCGGGGAACTGGCGCAGGGCACCTGGAACGACCTGCCGCTCGGACCGATCGGTGAGCGTCGGGACGTGCTCGCCGCGGTGTGGACCGGCAACGAGGTGCTCGTCTCGACCCAGGCGCAGAACGCGACTCATGCCGACGACTTCGCCTTTTCTCCCGACACGGGACGGTGGCGGGAGATCGCCCCGGCCCCGATCACGAAGCGACAGAGCGCGGTGTCGGTGTGGACGGGCTCGCGCTGGATCATCTGGGGTGGTTCCTACCTGCCGCCCAAGGGCGCGCAGACCGTGGAGTTGCCGGCCGACGGTGCGATGTACGACCCGGCGACCGACACCTGGAGCCCGATCCCCGATGCGCCGATCGGGGGACGAACCGATGCCTCATCGGTGTGGACGGGGCACGAGGTCGTCGTCGCGGGCGGCGAGCACGGTTGCAGCCCCGGTGTTCCCTGCGCGTTGGGGATCTCACCGGAGTCGACTGCGGACGGAGCGGCCTTCGACCCTTCGTCCGCGACGTGGCGCACGATTTCGGCCGCGCCGAATCCCGTGCCCTCGGCGGAGGGCAGCAACGCGCGCACGGTGTGGGACGGCGAGCACGCGGTGTTCGTGGGTCCGGCAATCGGGACGCTCAGCCAGAACGACCTGGCACAGAGCTACGACCCGGCGACCGACACCTGGTCGACGGAGGAGTTCCCCCATCAGGCGGTGTCGCTCGCAATGCAAGGGCCGGAGCTGCTCGGGGTGAGCGCAGCCACTCCCGTTCCCGGCGACGCCGGCACGACTTTCGACGCCGTGCGGCGTGTGTCGTCGACCTTCCCGTTCGCCGTGGCGGCGACGCCGTTCACGACCCCCTCCGCTTGTTGGGTGCAGGTGCAGACTTCGGTACCCGGCGCAATGGTGTTCGACTGCGGCGAGAACGTCCGCTCCCGCGTCGACAACCAGATCTCCACTGCGGGGCAACCGGGATCGCAGGTCACGCTTGCGCCGCCGGGCAGCGAAACAGACTCGGTCCAGGGCTTCGACGCCGCCACCGGCGAGTGGGCCTCGTTGCCGGGGATCCGATCGGATGCGAAGTACCTCTTCTGGACCGACCGCGGCCTGCTCGCGATCGGCTTGCAGTGGTTCTCGGAGCTTCGCCCGGCGGGCACGGCTCCGTCGACGACAGCACCAGCGAACCCGTAGAAGGTCGTTGCAGTGTCACGGATTCGAGGTCGCCGGGCGTGTCAGATGGCGTGATGAAGGCGACGGAGGGCGTGTTCGCTGCGAGCGCAGGGGTCGATGCGCCCGCGGCGTCTCTCGACTTCGACGCCTTCTACTCGGCGAACTACCGGATGCTGGTCGCGCTGGCCTTCGCCATGACCAGCCGGTTGGTCACGGCCGAGGAGATC
Organism: uncultured Actinomycetes bacterium; assembly: GCA_963720785.1. Taxonomy (GTDB): domain Bacteria; phylum Actinomycetota; class Acidimicrobiia; order IMCC26256; family DASPTH01; genus CAVRGQ01. Next base: position 225,961 of record CAVRGQ010000009.1, on the reverse strand, counting down.
GTGCAGGAGTCGTTCCTCGCCGCGTACAAGCGATGGGATCGCGTCTCTGCCTACGACGATCCGGTTGGCTATGTGCGCCGCATCGTCACGAACCGGTGCGTCAGTGCCTTCCGTCGCCGTACGACCGAGGCTCGGTTGGTGGCTCGACTCCGGCGGGAGCGAGCGCATCACGTCGCGCTCGATGACGCGGACGACGCCGTGTGGCAGGCGATCGCACGGCTCCCCGCTCGGCAGCGACAGTGCCTCGCGCTCGTGGTGCTCGACCAGCGCACCGCACCCGAGACCGCGACGCTCCTGGGCATCTCGGAGGACTCGGTGCGCACGCACGTGCGACGCGCCAAGCAGAGGCTCGCCGATGAGTTGGGCGCTTCCCCGACGGAGGACGAGGCATGAAGCTCGACGAACGACTCGACGATGCCTTCCGCGCACTGGCTGCGGGGGTGCAGGATCCGCCTGCGATCGAACGCGTGGGGAGTCGGCGCACGCGGCGTCGCGCGATCGCATCGCTGGCCGTGCTCGCAGTCCTTGCGGTCGTCGGGGTGTTCGCACTCCGTGGTGGGGACGCCGCCGCGCCGCGCTCGATCGTCGCCAACGGCGGTGGTGACACGACAGCGGCGAACTCGCAGCCGGTGACCGTGGAGTACGGCGGAGTGCAGGCGTCGGTACCGACCGGCTGGAAGGTGCTCCGCGGCGCCCACTGCCCGGGCGCAGACCGGACCTTTCTGGTCGGGCCGGGAAAGCGCGGTTGTGATGCGCCGTCTACGAAGCGCTCCTGGGCCTGGCTCGCGCCGTCTGCGAGTCGTCCTGCGACAGATCGTCATGGTTGCGAGGGCCAGTTGCTCAACGACCTGCCGACGTGCAACTCGGGGGGTGACGGGAAGCCCACCGTCACCTTCGTCGGTGGCACCGACGTGGCGGTGGTGACGAGTCCGCCCGTCTCCGATCTCGGCTCCCCGACGCAGGCCCGCGTCATCTACGACTCGATTGCCCTCGCGGACCCGAACGCCGACCGGTCGCTGGGACAGGACCAACAGGCACTCGTGGTTGCCGGCACCGCGGCCGACGCCTACGTACGAGGGGACTGCGCGCAACTGCGATCGCTCGCCGCGAGCCCCGATCGCCTGAAGTGCCCACAACGTGCGCCCTTCGTGGCGGCAGACGGCGACTTGCCCTTGGGTCAGGAGGCCGAGCTGGGTGGCGGCTCCGCGGGCACGCGACTTGCGAAGGTCACCTACGCGAGCACCGACGCGTACAAGTTGCGGCTCCGGCACGACTGGTCGCTCAGCGTTCGGCACGGAGTGTGGCTCGTGCTCGGCATCGACGCGACCGATCCGGCGACCCCGCTCCCGCAGGCCTCGGCGCCAGGGCCGACCGGGTGCGCACTCGTGGAGGACCGGTCTGGTCACGTGGTCGGCTGCATCCACGCCGAGGACGTCCAGATGCCGTACCCGGAGCGCGCCGCGCTCGACGCGCGCTACGGCGGACTGCCCGTCTCTGCGAACGCAAAGAGCAAGACGGTCGTGGGAGTCGTCGTGAACAACCTCAACTACGTCCCGAACCGGCTCGTGCCGCGCATCGCGGACCTGCAGGCGTGCACCACCGCGGCGAAGGTGCACCGGTTCGACCCCACGCAGCCGGCGATCTCGGACGACTGCCGAAACCTCCTCCACGACCTGGGCATGACCGATACCGCCATCGACGTCACCGGATGAGGGAACCTTTCGCCTGACCTGTGCGTCACTTCGACGTGAGGGCAGTGGGGGACCGGCGTGCGTGAACTCGGAGCGGAGCGACCGGCGAGCGGTGCTCCTGCGTCGACGTTCGACGCGTTCTACGCCACGCGGTGGCCGCCGACCGTCCGCCTCACCCATGCAATCGTCGGCTCACGGGCAGTGGCCGAGGAGCTTGCGCAGGAGGCCTTCCTGCGGGTGCACGGGAGATGGGCTGCGCTCGACAACCCGGACGCCTTCCTCCGCACCGTCTTGCTGAACCTCGCTCGGTCTCGGCTGCGACGGTCGAAGATCGAGGTCACCCGCCTTCCCCCGCCCACACCCGACTCCCAGCCGGAGCCCGAGTTCGACGAGACGTGGCAGGCCGTGAACCGCCTCCCGTTCCGTCAACGCGCCGTGCTGGCCCTCCGCTACTACGCCGACCTGCCCGAGACAGAGATCGCCGAACTACTCGGGTGCCGGATCGGCACCGTGAAGTCCGCGCACCACCGCGCGCTCGCGACACTGCGCAAGGAGCTCTCATGACCGTGATCGAAGATCGCCTGCGCGAGACGTATGGCGCCCTCACGGCGCGAACCGAGTACTCCGACCGTCCGCCGCTGGCGGCGACGGTCAGCGGGATCGACGCGTCTCCGCAGCCGCGTCGCCGTGTCTCGGCATGGGTAATGGCGGCGTGCATCGTGCTCCTCGTCGCCGGGCTTGCAGTCGGCGTTCTCGTCGCTACGAACTTCACGGACGGCAGTCACTCGCGTTCGATCGTGGCGGACGGCGGGACCAACGGCGTGATCGTCGACGTCCCGCTGCCCGATGGCGTACCCGCAGACTGGAAGACCCTCGAGTACGAGGGCCTTCGAATCTCGTTCCCTCCGACCTGGACGGTCCTCGAATCGGGCGCCTGCCCGGGGGCCGACGCGACGTTGCTCGTGGGACCGGCCGGGCGCAACTGCCCACGCCCGACGAAGGGCCGGTGGGTGTGGATCGCGCCGGCTTCGGTTGTGACGCGAGCCGAGCGCGAGCGGTGCCTCTTCAATCGTGTCGGTGAGCTCGCCCTCTGTCTCGTGCTGCCGACCGACGCCCAGGGCGACGTCGAGCGGGACCTGATCGAGAACCGCGATCTCGCGATCCTTGCGGGCAGCGGCGCGCGAACCGCTGCCGAACCGGTGATGTCCACCCTCCGCTCGACGGACTCCAACGGCGTGACTCCCCAGCAGCCTTCCCCTGCGGACGCGGCGCGCTCGTTCGTCGATGCCTATGCGTGCGGTGCGTGCTCCGAGATCCGTGCCCTCGTCGTCGGCTCGTACCACGCCCGGTGTCCGTCACCCGACGCCACCGCAGCAGGTGAGGTCGGGTCGGCGAAGACCGAGGGCGGCGAGGGCTGGTCGCCCGGCGACGGCTACGTGCGCGTCACCCTCGACGACCAGCGGGCCTATGAGGTCCAACTGCACTACGAATGGTCCGACACGGATCGCCGGGGCGAGTGGAAGGTGGTGCAGGTGAAGCGCGTCGACCCGTCGACGCCATTCTCGACGGTGCCCTTCGGTCAGCCGGAGTGCATTCCCGTCGGGAGTGCCACGGGCACATCCCCCGGATGCGTGCACCGGGACGACTACATCGGGGTGAACGTCGGTGACGGCCCACAAGACCCGAAGCTCATGGATCTGGTCGATCGGTACGGGGGCATCCCCGTCTACAAGAACGCAACGAGCCAGAAGGCAATCGGCGTGATCCCCGCATCACCCGACATCAAGTACCTGCCATACGTGCCGAACCGATTGATCCCGCGGATGCGCGAGATCGACACCTGTATGGCCACCCAGATGGCCCATCAGTTCGACCCGACGAACCCCGACATCTCGCCGCAGTGTCGGACGCTGCTGCGCGAGCTCGGCATCAAGGATTCGTGACCTCGTCGCGGTCGAGCCGCACGTTGGCGGCGAGGTCGGCGAGGTCGTCGATCCGCCCGGTGTGGCGTCCCTCCACGAAGTAGGCGGACTGCCGCCGCTCCTTCATCTCCTCACTCACGACGAAGAAACCTCTCTCGATCGCCAAACCGTGGGGCCGGGCCGGGCGTGCCTCCTCCGACACGCCCACACGGGACCACAGATCAGGTGTGACATCCGGGCTCCGAATCCGATTCGGACCATAGTCACGCCGAGGAGGAACGCAGAGATGAAGCGGAACAGGATCGCAGCGCTGGCCTTCGGTGCCGCCCTCGGCTTCGGAGCTGTGGCCGGCTTCGCCGGCCCCGCCGCCGCCCAGTCGAGCAACTCCAGCAGTTCGGCCGAGACGGAGACCGGGTCGACCGTTCCTGCGGGCTCGAGCGACGTGACGCTCACCCTCGCCGGTATCGGCGACGTGACCGTCACCGTCGACCCCACCACCGGCGCCGTCACCGACGTTGCGCTCGTGCCGCTCGACGGTGTGGTGCAGGACTCGCTCGTCATCGCCCCCGACGGCGCCCGCCTCACCGTGACCCTCGCCGACGGAACGCAGCAGCAGGTGCAGATCTCCGCACACCCCGAGGACGGCGGTGTCGAGGTCGAGGCCGAGGTGGAGCACGGGACCGAGATCGAGCACGAGAACGAGAACGAGGTCGAGCACGGCCCCGAGGTGGAGAACCCCGAGTCGGGGGAGAACAACGGCTCAGGCGGCAGCGGCGGCGGCTCCGAGAACCGCGGATCGGGTGGCTCGGGTTCGGGCAACTCGGGCTCCGGCAACTCGGGTTCTGGGAGCGGGAGTGGCAGTGAGCACTGAGTCGGCAACGACGCAGGGGAGCTCGCCGGTGGCCACTGGCCACCGGCGCTCTCGCGTCACGCTTCGCGTCGGCGCCGCGTTCGCGGCGCTGGCCGCGGTCTTGGCGATCGGCGCCGTCGTTTCCGCCGGCGTGCCCGCGGGCGCGGCGAGCTCGTCGCCCAAGGCGACGCTGCAGTCCGCGGCCGCGGCGATGCAGGAGGTGCCGGGCTACACGTTCAGCGCGTCGGTCGGCACCGGCCCCGGCAAAGTGAAGATCGCCGGTGAGTACCAGGCACCCGACCGCATCCACGAGGTCGTGCAGATCGGCACCAAGCCCGCGTCGGAGCTGGTGATGATCGGCTCCGAGGTGTACGCCAAGGACACCGGGGGAGCCTGGCAGCGCACCCGCAACGCCACGGCGACCACCTCCGACCTGCGCACCACGTTCGCCGCGCTGAAGTCGGCGGCCGACGTGAAGCAGTCGGGCAAGGCAGTCACGTTCACGCTGAAACCCAAGGCCGCCAAGACCCTCATCGGCGCCCAGGCGAACGTCGCGACCAAGGGTCGGGTCACCATCGACCAGGGCCACATCACCGAGCTGAAGTACACGACGAAGGCCGGTGGTCGTTCGGTGCCGGTGAAGATCGACTACACGGTCACGAACCCCGCGCCAGCGGTGGCCGCACCGATCTGATCGGCGGCCGAGAGCGCGAGGGCTGCAGCCGCGGCGCTTCAGCGGTCCTGTGGGTACAGCTGTTCGTCCTTGCCGGCGAAGGCCGGGTAGTCGGTGGGATAGCGCAATGTCTGGAAGAACCAGTTGGGGTAGATGCGGAAGCCCGCGCCCGTGCGGCCCGGTGAGGTGGGGCGCACGGCAGTGAACGGGTTCTCGTACTCCCAGACGACCTTGCCCTTCGGCGTGACCTCGGTGACGTGTCCGATGTTCCCGTAGCTCAGCACCGTGTTGCCGTTCGGCATGCGCTGCGCGCTCGAGACGATGGCGGCGAAGCGGCCCTTGTCGCCCTTGGGGTACACCCGCTCGATCTTCGCGACGAATCCGCCGTGCTGCTCGTCGCGCACGTAGGTGCCATCGGCCGCGCGGGCCGGAACGATCTCGTCCGCACTCGAGTACTCGCGAATCTTGGGTGCGCCGTTGTTGAAGGCCATCAAGTGTCCGCCGCCCGGCAGGTCGTCGGCGATCCAGCCGACGTCGTGCTGGAAGAACAGCTCGCGCTTGCCGGACCCGTCGTACGCCTTGGGGTTGCCGTAGCGGAAGAGGAGGTCGCCTGCCGCGCCGGCGGCCTCCTCCGTGGTGGTGGAGTGGTCGATGATCCAGAACTCGCTGAACGATCGTGAGCTGATCGCGATCTGGTCGAGCGCGGGGTTGTAGTTCACGGCGTTGACGTGGTTCCAGTCCGCCTCACCGTTCTCGTCGTTGAGCACGTAGTTGAGGTCGATGCGATCGGGGCGGCTCTTCACGTCGGATACGTAGTTCGGGAGCGACGGGTCGCGCTCCTGCACGAGGTGGTCCCACACCTTCCACTGCCACACGACACTGTCAGTGGCGGGGTCGTACTCCACGATCGTGTCGGGCCAGAGCTGGTCGTCGGGGAGCAGCAACGGGTCGCGACCCGCGGCGATCGCCTCCTCGGCCGTCTTGTGCTCCCACACGATCGCGAGCACGTGGCCGTTCGGCATGGCCTCGATCTCGTGGTGCTGCATCTGCGTGTCGTCGGCGAAGTCGTGCTGCCAGAGGGTCTGGCCGGTCCAAGAGAGCTGCTCGATGCGCCCGCCGGCGCCCTGGCCCCGGGCGAACGTGCCGCGCGCCTCCAGGTTGCCGGCGCGCAAGAGGTCGCCGTTCGGGAGCAGTTCCTGCGAGAGCCCGGCGCGGGTGCTGGTGCGCCACTCGTGCACCGACCGCCCGTCGAGGTTCACCAGGTACGTGTACTGCTGCTCCTGCGGGGAGATCAGCATGAACCCGGCTTCGGCGCCCTTCTGGTGCTCTTCGACACCGAGCTCGTTGGGCCCGAGTTGCTGCGCGATCGCGGGGACCGGCATCGCGGTCAGCGTGAGCGACGCGATGCCGATCAGGAGCAGTCGCCGCGCGCCTCTCGTCACCTTCACATCGGGCATATCGGACCTCCCGCCGCCGAAGCCGTCGAAGTCGCCGAAGCTACCCCGCCACCCGCCGTCGATGTGATCACCCTCGGTCAGGCCAGCCATTCACGGGCGACGAGGTCGAGCAGCGACGCGTCGTCGGCGACGCGCAGCACGCGGGCACCGGAGAACAGGCGGAACCAGCCGTCGTACGCTCCGCAATCGACCTCCCAGCCTGCTTTGGCGAGCACGATGTTGGTGCCGCCGAAGTAGCTGGCGAGGTACGACGCGCCGCCGAGCACCGACACGAACCGCTCGGCCGAGGCGAACACGCGCAACTGCAACTCGTTGAACGTCAGCTCCGGGTGCGCGGCGTGGAGGTCCTGGATCAGGTGCACGTCGGGGAACCGTGCACGCAGCGCGTCGATGTCGCCGGGCTCGAGCGCGCGGCCGTGGTCGGGCACGATGTCGGCGTCGGTCGGTCGTACGTAGATCACCGTGTACCGCTCGCGGAGCCGGTCGAACAGCTCCACGAGTGTCGGGAGCGCGATCGAGTTCACCGGCGTGCTCTCGTCGAGATACGGCTCGATGCTCGTCTTGTTGCACACCACGACGGCCGGCTTCGGCCACGCGAACCGTGGGTCGCCCCCGTACACCTCGCGGTACGGAGGCGGCGTCCACTCCGACACGTCGAGCGTCCGCGGGAAGGCGCCCGGGTCGAACCGGCGCGGATCCCGCAGCGCCGACGGGTACTCGGTGATGCCGACGTATCGGCGAGCCCCCGGGTGCTCGGTGTGGTCGGGGGAGAAGAAGTAGAAGCAGCGCGTGTCGGCGCTCGCCTCGGTGAACTGCAGCCGGCCCTGGGTGTGCAGCCAGTACGCGTACGGGATCACCGAGAGGTGTTCGAACGCGAACTCGCCGAGGTACTGGGTGCCGACGTCGTTCGAGATGGTGCGGCGCCTCGTCGACCGACTCGAGCACTATCTCGCCACCGACGCCCGCGGCCGTCACGACGTGTTGCGTGAGGTCCGCGGCGACTGGGACAACTGAGCGGCGTCAACCCCCGTTCGCCGACTGCCGAAGAACGAGCCCATGAGCCTCCATCTCCCGACCGAGTTCGTGCCCGTGTTCGTGTCGGGCCTGCGCGGCGTCACCGACATCGACGAGGGCACGACCGTCGAGCAGGCGCGCGTGCTGCGGGCGATCGCCGCCCACCTCTGGGGGTTCGACGACGGTGCCTATGACGCGTGCGCGCCGTGCCGCGCCGCCGACGTCGCCACGGGACTTCCCGATCCCGAGGCGCGCCGGCGTTTCGTGCAGGTGGGATTGATCCTCGAGCTGTGCCGGCACCCAGAGGCGCCCGAGCAGGTGCGGCGCCTCGACGAGTACGCGGGCGCGCTCGGCATCGACGGGCCGCAGCTCGACGCGATCCGCTCCTGGATCGCCCACGACGCCGAGCACGCCGCGGCCGACTTCGTGCGCAACTACCGGGCCTTCGTTCCCGGGCTGTCGGACCCCGACGTCACCGTGCCGTCGCGCGACGACCCGTCCTGGGGTGAGGTGTTGCCGCAGGTGGCTGCACTCGCCGATCTCCCCGAGGGCACGCTCGGCCGGGCGTACCTGCAGTTCTACGCGCGTCATGGCTTCGCGCTCCCGGGCCGGCACACGCCCGAGCCCGCGTACTACGTGAGTCACGACATGAACCACGTGATCGCGGGCTACGAGCCCACCGGTCCGGGGGAGATCGCGCTGGGTGCGTTCAAGCTCGCGATGGGCGACACCGACGCGAACTGGATGGCCTTCGTGGCCAATCTGATGATCCACGAGGCCGGGCTCATCAAGCACGGCACCACGGAGAAGGCGCAGTTCGTGCCCTACGGCGGCGAGATCTACCCCGACGCCGACGGCCAGGGCGCCCTCCATCTCCCGGGCGCGGCCGACGAACTCGCCGAGGCGCTGGTGCGGGGTGGGGCCGTGCGGGGCGACTTCAGCCAGATCGACCATCTCGCCATCGCGCACCGGCCCCTCGCCGAGATCCGCGAGGAGTACCACGTGCTCCCGCGGTCCGACGGTCTCGACGCCTGCCAATAGTCTTCCCCTTCGTGCGTGAGGCGTGGCGGGCCCGGCGGCTCGAGCTCCTGGGCGCCACCATCTGGTGGGCGTTCGTGGCCTGGCCGCTCCTGCGCGCCGGATCGATCGTCAGCAGCTTCGACAGCTACGCCTACTCGGCGCCCAACGACGTCGTCACGTTCCGGGCGTTCCGTTCGTTCCGGCTCCCGCAGTGGAACCCCGACATCTTCGGTGGTGCGCTGCACCTCGCGAACCCGCAGGCCGGCGTCTTCGACCCGTTGAAGTGGCCGTTCGCCTGGATGGACGCCGAGCGCGCCGTCGTGTTGATCACCGCGCTGCACCTGCTGGTGCTCAGCTCGGGATGGTCGCGCTGGCCCAGCGCCTGCGGCTGCGCCCACCCGCCGGCCTCGTCGGCGCGGTCGTGATCATGGGTTCGGGGATGGTCGCGGGGAAGGGCATCCAGTACCCGCAGATCCTCGTGCTGTCGTTCCTGCCGTGGGTGTTCGCGGGCATCGACCTCGTGCTCGACGACGACTATCCGCGTCGCGGTCGCGCGATCGGTCTCTTGGCGATCCCGACGGCGCTGTTCCTCGTCGCCGGCCACCCGCAGATGACGTTCATCGGCCTCGCGCTGTTCGCGACCTGGACGTTGAGCCGCCTGTTCGCCCGCGGCGCCTGGCGGCGCCTCCTCCCGCTCGCGGGTGGCCTGGCGCTCGGTGCCACGCTTGCGGCCGCGCAGCTGATCCCGAGCATGTTGGCGCTGTCGGGCGCGGTGCAGCGCGCGGGGGCGACGATCGACAATCCGCTCTACGTGCTGCAGCGCACCCTGATCCCGACCGCTTCCTGGGTGACACCTCCACGACCCGCTCGACTACTCAGCCGGCACGTTCGAGGCCATGGCCTACGTGGGCGCCGCGGCCGCTGGCGCTCGCACTGCTCGGGGTGATCGACTCGCTGCGTCGCCGCCGTGAACGCGAGGGCACCGTCGTGCTGCTCGCCGCCGGCGTGGTCGCGTTGCTGCTCGCGCCCGGCGGGGTGTCACCGGTCTATCGCCTCGCGCGCGAGGTCGTGCCGCTGTTCAACCAGGCCCGGGTTCCGGCGCGGCTGGGCGATCGTGGTCACGATCATCGTGTCGATCCTGGTGATGCAGGGGGTCGACACGCTCGTCGCGCGCCACGCCGACAAGCAGGTGCTCGCCGCCAGTGGCGCGATCGCGGTCGTCGTCGCGACGCTCCGTCGCCCTCGGTCCCTTTGTGCTGCCCGTCGTCCCGAGCGGTGCTCACGTGGGCGCTCGCCGCCGGCGCGGTGCTGCTCGTGGGAGTGCTGCTCCTCGGACCGGCCCGCAAGTGGCCGGTCGATCGGCGCGCTCGTGGTTGTGGCGCGTGATCGCGGTCGAGCTCGGCCTCATGGTGCTCTCACAGCCCGCTTCGCCGGAGCCAGACCGACGCGCTCGTTCACTGCGACGAAGGGTGCCGTCGTGCGCTACCTCCAGCAGCGCCCGGAGCGCATGATCTCGCTGACCCAGGATCGCTTCGCTGATCCGCTCTACCTGCGCTACTGCATGCGGCCCAACGTCAACGTGCTCTTCGACCTGCCCTCACTCGACGGCTACGACGGTGGCCCGCAGGTGCGCAAGACCTGGGTGGAGATGATCGGCGCGTTCACCGAAGGCGCCCCCAATCCCGAGCTCACGTTGCGCGCCGAGGCGGCGATGCCCTACGACCCTGCGCTCTTCGCCCGGCAAGCGGTGCGCTGGGTGCTCATCGACACGTCGTCCGTCGGCGCCGACGAGCAGGTGCCGGGATGGGACGGTCCCGTCGCCACCCAGGGCGACATCGCGCTCTACGAGAACCCGCTCTACGACGGCGCCGCGTTCGTGTACCACGCGACCGAACCGAAGGGGAAGAACGCGGGTTCCACGCTCAAGACGATGAGCGACGCGGCCCTGCAGCGCGTCGCGCTGGTGGAGGCCGACGGCCTGAAGCTGTCGTGCACGGGCGCGGCCGCCGAGTGCGACCGCACCCGGGCGATCGTGTCGCGGCCCACGCCGGAGGAGATCACCGTGCGCACGCACGGCCAGAGTGGTCTCCTCGTGGTGCCGGAGCAGGCCGACGACGGCTGGAGCGCGACGGTCGACGGCAAGAGCGTGCCGATCCAGCGGGTCGACGGCTTCAGCCTCGCGGTGCCGGTCCCGGCGGGACGGCACACGGTCGAGTTCACCTACCGCACGCCCGGGCTGCGCGCCGGACTGGTGGTGTCGTTCCTCGCGCTGGTCGGGGTGGTCTTCCTGGTCGTCGACCGGCGGCCGCGGCGGCGCCCGTCGACCACGCCCGATCCCGAAGTGGAATCGGCCGCAGCCTGACGGGCGCCGCGTGCGGCGTCCGGGGGGAACCCGGCCCCGTTGCTCTGCTCGCCCTTGCCTCAGCCGCCGATCAGGTCGGCGTCGACGGTGGCGTAGTTCGACTTCGTGCAGTCGAACGTGCCCTTCTTGCTGGGTGAGACCCGCACGAACTTGCCCTTCTTCACCTGGATGAGCACGAAGCACGCCGACGTCTTCTTGTTGGCGATGTCGACCGCCCCGATGATGCCGCCGGCGTCGAAGCTGGTGAGCGTCTTGATCCCGCTGAGCAGGTTCGCCCGGGTCACGCCGTTCACACCGTTCTTGTCGACCACTTCCTTCATCGCCGCCTGGAACGCCATGCCCGCGACGTAGGAGTAGACGCCGAGACCGGTGACCTTGTCGGCCCCCACGTTCTTGACCATCGTCTTCATCGCCGGGTTGGTGTTGGCTTCCGCGAACGGCAGGAACGCCGCCCACATGTACGTGCCTTCGGCGGCGGTGCCGCCCTCGGCGATGTACTTCTTGTCGTAGCAGGCCGTGGTGCACTGCCAGGTGATCGACTTCATGTCGACGCTCTGGAGCTCGGCCTCCTTCTGCACCAGGATCATGTTGGCGTAGGCGAGGCCGTCGAACACGTAGTTGGCGCCGTCGTTCTTGATCTGTTGCACGACGGCGGTGTACGCGCTCTGCGGGTCACGACCCGAGTGCGTGACCTCCTGGGTCTCCTTGATGCCGGCCTGCTGGTTGATCAGGGCCTGCACCTTGTCGCCGCGGTACGCGTCCTTCGTGTCGTTCGGCTGGATGGACGGCCCCTTCAGGTTCTTGTCGATGTTCTTCAGGAACCACTTCGCCGCGCCCTGCTGACCCTGGTACGTCTGCGGTGACTTGTCCTTCGTGTCGCAGAGGATTTGCGGCGGATTCGCCGGGTAGGAGACGGGCGAGCACTGCTGCGGCACGCCGGTGACGATGCCGCCGATGTCGGGCAGGCCGGTCGTGTTGCCGGCCTTGTCCTTGCAGTTGATCTCGTCGTCGACGCTGGTGAGGAACAACGACGCGCCACCCACCATCGCGAAGTCGTTCTGGCACGCGGTGATGACCGTGTTGCGCGACTCGTTCGGGTTGAGGTGCGAGTCGATGAAGTCGACCACGACCTTGCGGCCGCCGATCCCACCCTGCTGGTTGATGGTCTTCGCGGCGCCGTTCACCGCGTCGACCGAACCCTGGAACAGGCCGGGTGCGAACGGGTTGTCGACGTCGGCGATCACCGCGATGCGGATCTCCGTCGAGCTGACGCCGATCTCACTGTCCGTCGGTTTGTCGCTCGTCGCCGCTCTCGTGCTGGCGCCGGCGATGCCGCCGGCGACCACGAGGCCGATCGTGACGAGGACGATTGCCGTCAAGGTACCGAGACGCTTCACAGGTTTCCCCCCGAAATCCTGAACGTTGTGGGTCCGGAGGTGATACCACAGTGCCGGGCCGCGCGCTCGGCGGCCTCTCATGTTGGGTCCTCAGGAGCTTGACCGGGTCAAGTGGTCTCGGGGGCAGCCTCGAGCGTGGGCTCGACGGGAACGCCGGTCGGCCGGTCGAGCCGGTCGAGCCCGCGGTGGGCCGGGTATCGGCGCCGGCAAGGGTGCGGGCGGCCACGATGGCGCAGATCATCACGATCGCGGTGGTGGTGCACACGAGGAAGCGCCCGCTCGACTCGTACGCCGCCCCGGCCAGGAGCCCGGTGATACCCGCGGTGGCGAGCCCGGTCGCGCCGAGCAGGCCCTGTGCCGACGACAGGTGCTCGGGTGGGCTCGACATCGCCACCGACACCTGGTTGCCCGGCATCGTGAACGAGTCGGCGCACGCGTGTACGACCGAGACCGCGAGCAGCATCCAGAGACTGGGCAGCACTCCGTAGGAGAAGGTGCACACCGCCGCGACGGCCAGGCTCACGGTGACGACGCGGAGGGGCCCGCGCTGCTGTGCGGTGCGGCCACCGATGGGAGCGAGGAAGATCATCGGCACGGTGAACAACGACAGCGTGAGGCCGATGAGCCACGTCTCCGCGCCGCGGTCGCGCAGGAGCAGCGCCCACACCGCCTCGAACATCCCGATGGTCACGTAGAAACCGATGCAGATCACCAGTGTCGACACGATGGTGCGCCGCGCCAGGAGGTCGCGCAGCACGCGATGGTGCGTCTCGCTGCGCCCGGCGCTCAGGTCGAGGCGCATGGTGACCACGACCGTGCCGGCGAACAGCGCCGCGAGCACCACGAACGGCGCGCGGATCCCCAGCGCCTCGGCCGCTGCCGCGGCGATGAGCGGGCCGAGCACGAAGCCCGCGAGTTCGAACGACGAGAGGCGCCCGAGGTTCTGCCCGACCTGGTCGGGGTCGCGGACGATGACGATGCGCCGGATTGCCGGGCTGGCCGCGCCGCTGCCGAGGCCGAGGAGCATCCGGGCCACGAGGAACACCCAGAACGTGCCGCCGATCGCCGCGCCGATCATCGCCCCGGTGGCCGCGATCGCGCCGCCGCGCACGAGGAGCGCGACGTGCCCGCGGTCGGCGAGGCGGGCGAGGCCGAGTTGCGCCCCGAAGCCGGCGAAGAACCCGGCGGCGACGATCAGCCCGAGTTGCGTGCCGGTGAAGCCGTACTCGTCGCGCAGGTCGGCGAGCAGCGTGTACACCGAGCCGTAGCCCAGCGACATCACACCCGACACCAGGCAGTAGGGCACCAGGCTGCGCGGCCCGGCCGCCGCGCCCGGGCCGGTGACGCTCACGGGCCGGGCTTGATCGCGAGGCCGGTGTAGAGGTAGCTCCACGGGGCCATGCACTTGGGCCCCTTCATCGAGTCGTGGTGCACCTCGGGGAGCTCGAAACCCGCGTCGACGATGAGCTGGTCGATGGCGCGGTCGAGGTTGCATCCACCCGCGCACGCGCGCTGCACCCCGTTGAGCCGGTGCTGCCAGGTCGCGACCTTCGGATCGGGGGAGAGGCCGTGCTCGAGGAAGTGGAACGTGCCGCCGGGCTTGAGCACCCGGTGCAGCTCGCGCAGCGCGAGCGACGCGTCGGGGATGGTGCACAGCGTGAAGGTGCTGAGCGCGCCGTCGACCGATGCGTCGTCGAGCGGCAGCCGCTGGCCGTCGAGCCCGCGGAACTCCACGTGCACGTGCGATGCTGCAACCCGGGGGCGGGCGAGCCGACGGGCCACCTCCGACGGTTCGATCGCGTAGACGGTGCGGATCTCCGGCGGGTACACGGGCACGTTGAGGCCCGAGCCGAAGCCGATCTCCACGACCGTTCCCTGCAGCCCGCCCACGACCTGCGCGCGGTGGGCGCGGACGTCGGAGTTCCCGAGCAGCTTGTCGGTCATGCGGGGCACGACCTGTTCCTCCCAGCAACGCATCCGCGCAGGCTACGACGGCGATACGATCCCGCGCCATGACCACGCACACCGGTTCCGAACTCGCCGTCCGCCCGCTCGCCGGCGCGCTCGGCGCCGCGGTGGAGGGCGTCGACCTCACCCGCGACCTGGCCGACCCCACGGTGGCCGAACTCCAGGCCCTGCTCGATCAGCACCTGGTGCTCTTCTTCCCCCCAATGGGGGTCGACGACGACCGGCAGCACGCCTTCGCGAGCCGGTTCGGCAGCCCGTACGCCCACCCGATCGGGCGCATGTTCGGACGCACCGCCGCCGACGTGAAGGTCGAGCACATCGTCGACTCGGTGGAGCACCCGCCCTACCAGGACAAGTGGCACACCGACGTGAGCTGGGACCCGGAGCGCCCCACCTACGGCACGCTGCGGGCCTGCGTGCTCCCGTCGCGCGGGGGCGACACGATCTGGTCGAGCATGTACGCGGCGTACGAGTCGCTCTCCCCGCTGCTGCGTGAGCGCATCGAGGGGCTCGTCGCCGTCCACGACATGGGCTCGATGCAGGCGTTCGTCGACAAGGCCGGCGCGGAGATCGTGGCCCGGACCCGCGAGGCGTACCCGGGGACCGAGCACCCGGTGGTGGGCGTGCACCCGCGCACCGGGCGGCGTTACCTCAACGTCAACCGCGAGTTCACCGACCGCATCGTCGGCCTGCACCCCGAAGAGAGCCGGATGATGCTCGACCTGCTCTGCACCGCGGCCGAGCACCCCAACCTCCAGTTGCGGCACTCGTGGACGGTCGGCGAGATCGCCATCTGGGACGAGCTCGCCACCCAGCACTTCGCGGTCGCCGACTACCTGCCGGAATCGCGTGACATGGCCCGGGTCGCGGTGGGCGCCTGATGCCGCTCTCGATGATCCGCAGCGACGAAGGCCGTTTCCGCGGCGAGCCCGCGGTGGTGCTGCAGAACGGCGACCTGCGCGCGGTGTTCGCCCCCGGCATCGGTATGACCGGCCTGTCGCTGCGCCTGCGCAACAAGGAGTACCTCGCGCTGCCCGGCGGGCTCGACGCGCTGCGCACCGGCCACACCGGCGGGCTGCCCCTGCTCGCGCCCTGGGCCAACCGGCTCGCGTCGATGCGCTACAAGGTCGGCTCGCGCAGCGTCGACCTCACCGGCCGGGGCGTGCACACCGACGCCAACGGCCTGCCGATCCACGGACTGCTGGTCGGTCGCCCGGGCTGGGAGGTGAGGGAGCTGCGCCACAAGCGCGGCGCGGCATCCGTGCTCGCGACCCTCGACGTCGACGAGCCGGCGTTCCCGTTCCCGCACCGGCTCGAGGTGGAGGCGCGCGTCCTCGAGGACCGGCTCGTGGTGTCCACCACCGTCGTGCCCACGGGCAAACGGGCGGTGCCGATCGCCTTCGGATGGCATCCCTACCTGCGACTGCCCGGATCGGCCCGGCACACCTGGAACCTGCGGCTGCCGCGCCGCGAGCACCTGTTGCTCGACGCGCACGGGATCCCCACGGGGGAGCGGGTCCCGGAGCCCGCGCAGGTCACGCCGATCGCGCGTCGCGCCTTCGACGACCTCTACGCGCTCGGGTCGCGCCGGGTGCTCGGGCTCGACGCACCCGACGGGACCGCGCTCGAGGTGCGCGCCGACGCGCACTACCCGTGGGCGCAGGTCTGGGTGCCGCCGGGCAAGCCGTTCGCCGCGCTCGAACCGATGACCGCACCCACCGACGCGCTGCGCCGCGGGACCGTGGACATGGTCGGGCCCGG
The DNA here is from genome assembly GCA_963720785.1 of uncultured Actinomycetes bacterium. GTDB lineage: Bacteria > Actinomycetota > Acidimicrobiia > IMCC26256 > DASPTH01 > CAVRGQ01. The sequence goes on along the minus strand of CAVRGQ010000009.1, from coordinate 209,846 downwards.
TGACTCGCACCGGGCCCGGTTCACCATCGTGGTTCGCTGAACGGCAGGCGCCTCAGCCCTGATCGAGCGCCTGGTTGAGCAACGCCTCGGGGTCGTAGGGCAGCGTGATGGTGCCCGTCGTGAGACCCGAGATGGTGCCGCCGTCGGTGTTGACGTTCTCGCCCGAGATGTAGGAGGCGGCGTCGCTGTTGAGGAAGATCATCGGCCAGCCCTGCTCGTCGGGGGTCGAGCGCCGGCCCAGGCCCTGCGCGAAGAGGTCGATGGTGTCCTCGGGGAGCCCGAGCGCCTTCGTGCCGTCGACGAACTGCGGCATCATCGGCGTGTCGGTGGGTCCGGGGCTGATGCAGTTGAGGCGGATGCCGCGTTCGGCGTAGCTCTTGGCCGCCCACATGGTCCAGATGATGAGCGCCTCCTTCGACGGCGAGTACCCGCTGGCGATCTCCTCGGGGTGCGCCTCGACCCACGCCTTCGCCGACGCGAAGTCGGGGGTCTGCGCGAGGGGCAGCCACTTGGCGATGTTCATCAGGTACCCGCTGCCCGCCGTCGACGAGATGCTGGCGATCGCGCTGCCGGCCGGCATGTACTTCGCGCAGGCCTCGGCGAGGTGACGCGGCGCGGCGAAGTTCACCATGAACGTGTCGACGTCGCTGAACGGCGGCCCGGGCAGACCGGCGCAGTTGAACAGCGCGTTGATGGTGCCGCCGATGGTGTCGATCGCGGCGGTGGTGGCCTCGGGGTCGCGCAGGTCGACGACCTGGTGACTCGCGACCGGCACCGGCGGCTCCTTGAGGTCGATCACGTGGATCTCCGCGCCGAGCTCGGCGAGGCCGCGCACGGCGGCCGCGCCCATGCCGGCGCCGCCGCCTCCGCTGACCACGACCCGCTTGCCTTCGTAGCTGAACAGATTTGCCATGGTGATTCCCCCAGTGCGCGTTCCGGTGAAGTGGTTACAGCTCGATGGTGATGGTGCCTGTCGTGAGGCCCGAGACGGTGCCGCCGTCGGTGTTGACGTTCTCGCCCGAGATGTAGGAGGCGGCGTCGCTGTTGAGGAAGATCATCGGCCAGCCCTGCTCGGCCGGGCTCGAACGCCGCCCGAGGCCCTGGGCCATCTTGTCGATGATCCCCTCCATGCCCGCGCCCATCTGCTTCACGCCGTCCTCGAAGTCGGGCATCATCGGCGTGTCGGTGGGTCCGGGGCTGATGCAGTTGAGGCGGATGCCGCGCTCGGCGTAGCTCTTGGCCGCCCACATGGTCCAGATGATGAGCGCCTCCTTCGACGGCGCGTAGCCCCCGGCGATCTCCTCGGGGTGCGCTTCCACCCACGCCTTCGCCGATGCGAAGTCGGGGGTCTGCGCGAGGGGCAGCCACTTGGCGATGTTCATCAGGTACGCGCTGCCGGCGGTGGACGAGATGCTGGCGATCGCGCTGCCGGCCGGCATGTACTTCGCGCAGGCCTCGGCGAGGTGACGCGGCGCGGCGAAGTTCACGAGGAAGGTGTCGACGTCGGTGAACTTGGGCGGCCCGGGCAGGCCCGCGCAGTTGAACAGTGCGTTGATCGTGCCGCCGATGGTGTCGATCGCGGCGCTGGTGGCCTCGGGGTCGCGCAGGTCGACGACCTGGTGACTCGCGACCGGCACCGGCGGCTCCTTGAGGTCGATCACGTGGATCTCCGCGCCGAGCTCGGCGAGGCCCTCGACGGCCGCCGCGCCCATGCCGGCGCCGCCGCCACCACTGACCACCACTCGCTTGCCCTCGTAGCTGAACAGGTTCGCCATCGCCGTGCTGCCTTCCTGGAGTCCGTGAACGGCGCGCAGACTATCGGGCCTCGCGAGAAGTGTCAGACTGTTCGCCGATGAGCAGTTTCCCGCCGATCGCCGACTTCGCATTTCTCTCCGACTGCGAGGTGAGCACGCTGGTGGCGCCCGACGGATCGGTCGAGTGGCTGTGCCTGCCGCGTCCCGACTCGCCGAGCGTGTTCGGCTCGTTGCTCGACCGCAGCGCGGGACACTTCCGCTTCGGGCCCTCGAACGCGGACGTCCCCGACCAGCGGCGCTACGTGCCCGGCACCAACGTGCTCGAGACCACCTGGCACACGCCCACCGGCTGGATGACCGTGTACGACGTGCTCGTGATCGGGCCCGCGCCCACCGACGAGCGCCGTCCCGAGTACCGGCGGGCGCCCGGCGACGACGTCGCCCAGGGCACCCTGTTGCGCATCGCCGAGTGCTTCAGCGGACGCGTCGAGCTGCTCACGGAATGCCTGCCGCAGTTCGACTACGGGCGCGACTCGGCCGAGTGGGACTACAGCGACGGCGGCTACGGCCACGTGCAGGTGAGCCACGACGGCATCGACCTCACGATGGCGAGCAGCATGCGCCTCGGCTTCGTCGGGTCGCGTGCGTACGGCCGCACCACCCTCGAGCACGGCGAGCGGGCCTTCGTGGCGCTCTCCTGGCGCGGCGCGCTCCCTGCCGACCTCGGCGAAGCGTTCGAGCAGCTCCACACCACCGAGAAGTACTGGCGCGACTGGCTGAGCCTCGCCGAGGTCGCGGATCACCGCTGGCGGCCTTACATCGAGCGGAGCGCGCTCGCGCTCAAGGGCCTGAGCTACGCGCCCACCGGGGCGATCATGGCCGCGGGCACCACGTCGTTGCCGGAGACGCCCGGCGGTGAACGCAACTGGGACTACCGCTACACGTGGATCCGCGACAGCGCGTTCATGTTGCGTGCCCTGCACGACCTCGGCTTCGAGTGGGAGGCGTTCGAGTACTTCGCGTTCCTGCTCGACGCGGTCGGCCGTCATGCGGTGCAGAGCGGCGACCTGAGCCTGCAGATCATGTACGGCATCGGCGGCGAGACCGATCTCACGGAGCACACGCTCGACCACCTGTCGGGGTACCTGCACTCGCGTCCGGTGCGCATCGGCAACGGCGCGTTCGACCAGCACCAGCACGACGTCTGGGGCATGCTCCTCGATTCGCTCTGCACCCACGCCCGCCGCGGCGGTGAGGTGCCCCACGAACTGTGGACGGCGATCGCCGGGATGGTCGACACCGCGATCGCCCGCGCGCCCGAACCCGATCAGGGCATCTGGGAGATGCGCGGCGCGCCGCAGCACTTCGTCGCGTCGAAGGTGATGTGCTGGGTCGCGATCGACCGCGGCATCCGGCTGGCACGCGTGCGTGACGACGACGAGTGCGTCGAACGGTGGCAGACCGCCGCCGACTCGCTGCGCGACGAGATCATCGCCAAGGGCCTCGACGCTCGCGGATCGTTCACCCAGTACTACGGCACCGACGCGCTCGACGCCTCGCTGCTGCTCATCCCGATCATGGGGTTCCTCCCGCCCGACGACGAACGGGTGCGCACCACGGTGCTCGCGATCGCCGACGAGCTCACGCAGGACGGGTTGGTGCTGCGCTACCGCGTCGACAGCACCGACGACGGCCTCTCGGGCGAGGAGGGCACGTTCACCATCTGCTCGTTCTGGCTGGTCTCCGCGCTCGCGCTCATCGGTGAGGTGGGCCGGGCCCGCGCACTGTTCGAGAAGTTGCTGTCGTTCGCCGGACCGCTGCTGCTCTACGCCGAAGAGATCGACGTCCACACCGGGTACCACCTGGGGAACTTCCCGCAGGCGTTCACCCATCTGTCGCTCATCGACGCGGCATCACGCCTGCTCGCCCACGAGCCGGGCGACCACTAGCTTCTGCCCGTGCGGCGCGTCCTGCGCGACCCGGCGTGGTCGTTCCTGCTGATCGGTGGCTTCGTCGGCTTCGTGCTCCTGCTGGTGATGCCGCCGATGCACGCCATCGACGAGACCAGCCACTTCGCCCGCATCTACCAGCTGTCGGAGGGGAACCTGCAGACCACACCGTCGGTCTTCGACGACGCGGCGCGCAAGGGATCGGGAGTGTGCCTCCCGTCCGACGTGTTCCGGGACCTGAACCGCAAGTCGGTGGAGCTGTACTTCGAGAACGCGCCGTACGTGAACTACGGCGCGGGCGAACCGGCGCAGGGCGATCCCGTGCTCGTGGCCGCGGGCCCCGACCGGCAGTGTCCACCGGGGACGAAGTACCTCGACATCTCCACGTTCGCCTGGTACTCGCCCGTGCCGTACCTGCCGCAGGTCGCCGTGTTCGCCGTGCTGCGGCCGTTGGGCGCCTCCACCGACACGCTCGCGATCGCCGGCCGCCTCGCCAACCTCGTGGTCTTCCTCGGCCTGGTGTTCGTCGCGATCCGTCGGGCGCCGCGGGCGCGTTGGGCCCTGTGCGTCTCGGCGTTGCTGCCGATCGTCATGTTCCAGGCCAACTCCCTGTCGCCCGACACGCTCACCACCGCGGTGGCGATCCTCGTGGTGTCGTCGGCACTGCGCGTGCTCGACCACGAGGGCCCGCTGCCCCGATCGATGTGGTGGGAGGCCATCGGCCTGTCACTGGCGCTCGGCCTGGTGAAGCCCACCTACGTCGTGATCTCGCTGCTGTACCTGCTTCCGCTGCTCGACCGTGACCGCCGGCGCGGTTCGTGGAAGCTGCTCGTGCCCGTCGCGCTCGGGGGCCTGGCTTCCACCGTGTGGCAGCGCGCCAACTCGTCGCGCTTCGTGTGCGACGTACGGTTCTTCCAGATCGAGCCGAACCCGCGCGACCAGGTGCACGCCATCCTCACCGCGCCGTGGCGGTTCCTGGAGGCGGTGGGCAAGGCGGGCTTCCACCAGTCGGGGCGTTGGGTGCGCGACGTCGTGCCCATCATGGACCGCATCATGATCTGGCCGCTCGTCGTGTCGGTCCTGGTGGCCGTCGGGTTCGTGGTGCTTGCCTGCCAGCAGGACCGCCTGCCACCCCGGCCGTTGCGGATCAGCGAGCGGGCGGCGATCTTCGCGGTGTTCGTCGTCGGCATCTTCGCGGTGATGGGCGGCTGGCTGGTGTACTGCAACGCGCCGGTGCTCGACGTGGTGGTGCACCCGAGTGCCCGGCTGTTCGCACCGTTCATCCCTGTGCTGTTCGTGGCGATCGCGCCCGACGGCAAGGGCGCCACGCGCTTCGGCCACCTCGCAGTCCCGCCGGTGGTGGGGCTCGTGGTCTTCTACGGGATCTGGTTGTTCGAGGTCGCCCGCTCCGTCAAGGTCGTCTGACCGTTCCCAGGAGGTCCACCATGTCCACTCCCCGCGTCAGCAGCTTCGGTATCGAGGTGGGCGACATCGAACAGGCACGCGCCTTCTACGTCGACGCGCTCGGCCTCTCCGTGGCGTTCACCATCGACAACGACGCGATCGAAGAGATCGCGGTGAGCGACGGCGCGGGCGGCCCGGCCATCCTGCTGATGCGCACGAAGGGCACGCCGGTGCCGGGGCCCGAGCCGAAGACCGGCAAGGTGGTGTTGATCGCCGACGACGTCGCCGCGCTGTACGCCGCCGCGATCGCCGGCGGTGCCACCTCGGAGCGTGAGCCCGCGGCGTATCCCGGCACCAGCTACACCATCGGGATGGTGCGCGACGCCGACGGGAACCTGGTGGAGATGATCCAGACGAACTGAGGTCCGCCGCGGCTCAGGACCTGGTGACGCGGCCTACGACTTGGTGATGCGGCTGGCGTACGACGCCATGTACTCGCGTACCTCGTCGGTGGCGCCCGCCATCATCTGGTTGCGGTTCTCCAGCGCGATGCATGCGGCCATGTCGTTGGTGTCGATGTTGTGCCACATGGCTTCCTTCGTCCACCGCAGGCCCACGCTCGTGTAGCCGGCGATGCCGCGCGCGACCTCGAGGGCGGCGTCGAAGAAGCCGTCGTCGTCGAGGAGCTGCGTGACGAGGCCCCAGCGCTCGGCCTGCTCGGCGTCGAGCTTGCGACCGGTGACGATCATGTCGAAGCCGCGCGACACGCCGATGAGGCGGGGGAGCAGGTAGCTCACGCCCGCATCGGTGCCCGTGAGTCCGGTGCGGATGAAGGCGGAGCAGAAGCTCGCACTGCGCGCCGCGACGCGGAGGTCGCACGCGAGTGACAACGAGAGGCCGCCGCCGAATGCCGGCCCGTTCACCGCGGCCACCACGATCTGCGGCGTGCGCCGGATGTGCTGGGTGAGATCGGCGAGGAACGACTGGCCGGTCTGGTTGACGTTGAGGTGCTGGTGGCCGCCGGGCGCGGGCGGCATCCCGAAGTCGTTGAGGTCGAGGCCGGCGCAGAAGCCCCGGCCGCTGCCGGTGAGGAGCGCGACCTTCGCTTCGGGATCGGAGCCGAGCTCGTCGAGCGCGTCGTGCAGGTCGGCGACCAACTCGAAGTTGATCGCGTTCAGCCGCTCGGGCCGGTTGAGCCGGAGGACGCGGACGTTGCCGCCCACGTCCTCCAGCTGCACGGTTCCCGCCATCAGCTGATGGCCGCGAAGTCGACCTGGCCAGTCGTCATCGCCGCGGTAAAGCCACCGTCGACGAGCATGTTGACGCCGTTCACGTAGGCCGCGGCGTCGCTGCCGAGGAACGCCAGCACCATGCCGACCTCGCGGCCGGTGACGGGGCGGCCCATGCCCTGCTCGATGTTCCAGTCGATGAGCTTGTCGGTCATCGTCTCGCGGAAGTCCTTGAGCAGCGGCGTGTCGATCGGCGAGGGGCACACCGAGTTGGTGCGCACACCCGACGCCATCGTCGTCTTGGCCGACTGCATCGTGTAGTACTGCACGAGCTCCTTGGAGAAGAAGTACGGCGCCACGCCCTCGAGGTCGGCGGCCTCGTACGCGTCGAGCGCCTCGTCCCAACCGGCGATCGCCTGCACGGCGGTGATCTGCGGGACGTGCGAGCTCCACATGCCACCGGCGGTCGATGCGGTGTTCACGATGGCGCCACCCACGGCGATCTTCGGCAGCAGTCCCTCGGAGAGTTTGCGCAGCGCGAGCCAGTTGACCGCGATCACCGTGCGGGGCGGCAGCGTGTCGGCCACACCGGCGTTGTTGAACAGTGCGTGGATCGGTCCGTCGATGGCGGCGATCGCCGCGTCGACCGCGGCCTCCTCGCCGAGGTTGGTCTCGAGGTAGGTGGAGTGCGGGCCGGTGGGGGCCTTGATGTCGAGCACGGTCACGTCGGTCGCGCCGAGCTCGGCGAGCACGTCGAGGAGACCGGCCCCCACGCCGGTGGCGGCACCGGTGACGACGACCTTCTTGCCTTCGTAGCTGAACGGGTTGCTCATGTGACGGATCTCCTCGGACCTCTGATCGGACCCGTCATCGTGGCAGATCACGGCCCGAGAAGGGAACTCGCCGTCAGCCGAACTCCAGGGAGGTGACGCCGTAGCAGCGGTCGACCGGGGCGGCGGGAGGCGGCCCGTCGTACATCCGGGCGCACACGAAGCCCGGGGTGAGGCCGTGGCGCTCGGCGAGGGCGATCGCCTCGGTGTTCGGGGAGGGGACGTCGAGGTGGACGGGCTGCCCCGCGACGCGGGCCAGCAGGGTGGCGGCGATCCGCTCGGCCGTGGCGGGGTCGTCGGCGTGGAAGGGCCCGAGTCGCCAGCCGTCGGAGGCAGGGCGGAGCAGGCCGTAGCCCTGCAGGCCTCCACTCCCCGAAGCGGCGTCGTCCACCACGGCGGCGCCGAGGGCGCCGTCGATGGCCAGCCAGCGGCGGAGGAAGGCGGTGCGGGGCGCGGCGGCGCGGATGCGGTCGTAGGCGTCCACCTGCTCGAACGGGACGGTGGCGAGGTCGACCGCCGCGGGATCGGCCTCACCGCCGCCGTCTCCCTGGGCGAGGCCCGACCAGCGCACATCCTCGTAGGCCGTGACGAAGCCACCCTTCTCGTAGAACGGCACCAGCGGCAGCACGCCGTCCATGCCGCACGTCGCACCGGGGGACAGCCGCTCGTGCACGAGGCGGTGGCGATGGCGCCACAGGATGCCGCCGACCCCCTGGCCCCGATGGTCGGGCAGCAGCACGAACAGCCCCATGAACCCGAACGCACCGTCGTAGGAGTACACGCTGCCGGTGCCCACGAGTGCGTCGTCGTGGCGGAGCGCGACGAACGCGTCGGGGTCGACCGCGAACGCGGCGCCGAGATCGTGCCGGCCGGGGTTCCACCCTTCGGCGTCGACCCAGCTCCAGAGCGTGGGGAGCTCGTCGGCGCGCAGCGCGCCGATGGAGTAGCCGGGCGGGAGCGCTTCCCGCACGTCGCCGTACACGCGGTCGGACATCCCGTTACGGTACGCGCATGCCCGACTACACCGAGACCGAGCTCCGCAACCTGCACGTCGTGCGCCAGTTCCTCAACGAGGAGCCGCCACCCGACGACAAGTCGACGTTGTTCGCCGAGGACGGCGTGTGGTGGAACGGCCTGCCGCTCGCGCACTCCGCGGGGCGCACCGAGCACCGGGGCCGCGACGAGATCCGCAAGCTGCTGCCGTCGCAGACCACGACCGTGCGACTGCCACCCGGTCGCGACAAGTACGACATGTCGACCGCGAAGACGACCGACGTGATCACCCTCGCCGACGGCGACTACGTGGTGCGCCAGCAGAACTTCGCCGCCCGCACCGTCAACGGTCGCGACTACCGGAACACCTACTGCTTCGTGTTCCGCTTCAACGAGGCCGGCGAGATCGCCTACCTCACGGAGCACTGGAACACCTGGCACGCCTACCGCGAGCTGTTCAACCAGTTCGACGTCGAACCGGCCAACCCTCTCCCTTGACCCAACGATTGCGTCGCGTCGATACCAGCGTATGGCCTCTGCGAACGACGCAAGTTCGATGAGAGCCTCGAGATGGGGTCAGCAGTGGGCGCCGCCGTCGATGCGGAGCGTGGTGCCGGTGACCCACTTGCCGTCGTCGGAGGCGAACATCGCGATGGCGGACGCGATCACCTCGGGGCCGGCGAAGCCCGACTCGTTCGGTGCGAGCTGCGGCATCAGGCCCGCGAAGAGGCCCCAGTCGGCGTCGGCGGGGAGCATGCCGGGCGTGGCGAACGTGATGCCGCTCTCGATGCCGCCGGGCGCGACGGCCACCGCGCGGATGCCGCGCTTGCCGTACTCCAGCGCGAGCGTGTGGGTGAACGCGTCGATGCCGCCCTTGCTCGCCGCGTAGGCGCCCATGTAGGGGTGGCCGAACGCGGCCGACGTGGACGAGAAGTTGACGATCACCGCGTGGTCGCTCTCGAGCAGCGCCGGAATCGCCTCCCGGATCACGAGGAACGTGCCGGTGAGGTTGATGTCGATGACCTGCTTCCACAGGTCGAGCGTGCACTCGTGAGTGTGCGCGGCGCGCAGGATGCCCGCGGCGTTCACCAGCACGTCGAGACCGCCGAGGTCGCGTACCGCGCCGCCGATGCCGTCGCGCACCGACTGCTCGTCGGAGACGTCGACGATGCCGCTGGTGAAGGTGCCGGCGCCATCCGCGGCGGCGGCGAGCGACGCCGTCTCGGCGAGCCCCTCCTCGACGACGTCGACACCGTGCACGGTGCCGCCTTCCTCGAGCAGGCGGAGCACGGTGGCGCGACCGATGCCCGACGCGGCCCCGGTGACGATGATGCGACGAGCCGAGAAGCGGGAAAGGGGCGTGAAGGGTTCCATGGGGCGGGGAGCCTAGACCGCCAGGGCTAGCGTTCCGCCCGTGCTCGACACGCTCCGCTCCGTCATGCGGTTCCGCCGCTTCGAGACCGACCCGGTGGCGCGCCGGTTGGAGCGGGTCGCCAGTGTCGCCGACCTCCGCCGCATCGCCCGCCGCCGTCTCCCCCGGGGCGTGTTCGACTACATCGACGGCGCCGCCGAGGACGAGCGCACCCTCGCCGCCAACTGCGACGCCTTCGCCCGGGTGGCCTACCGCCCGAGGGTCTTGCGCGGCATCGAGGCGATCGACCCCACGACCACGCTGCTCGGTCGTCCCCTCTCGTATCCGCTCGTGCTGGCCCCCACCGGCTTCACCCGCATCGCCGATCCGCAGGGTGAGCTCGCGGTGGCGCGGGCCGCGGCCCGCGCCGGCCTGCCCTACGCCCTCTCCACGCTCGGCACCCGGTCGATGGAGGAGGTCGCCGCGGTCAGTGACGGGCGCAAGTGGTTCCAGCTCTACATGTTCAAGGACCGCGGGCTCGTCACCGACATGCTCGACCGCGCGCAGGCCGCGGGCTTCGAGGCGCTGGTGTTCACCGTCGACCTCGTGGTGCACGGGCGGCGCGAGCGCGATGTACGCAACGGCTTCACCCTGCCGCCCGAGCTCGGTCCCGGCACGTTGCTCGACGGTGCGCTCCACCCCGCATGGACCTGGTCGTTCGCTCGCTCGGAGCCGATCCGCTTCGCCAACGTCGCGGGCAGCCACGTGGGCGACGGCAGCACGCCGATCGACCTCGCCGACTACATGCACCACTCGATGGACGGCGGGATCTCGTGGGCCGACGTCGAGTGGCTGCGCAGCGTGTGGGACGGGCCCATCGTGCTGAAGGGTGTGCAGACGGTCGCCGACGCGGTGCTCGCGGCCGACGCCGGGGTCGAGGCCGTCGTACTGTCGAACCACGGTGGCCGCCAGCTCGACGGCGCACCGGCGATCCTCGACCTCGTGCCCCCGGTCGTCGACGCGGTCGGTGGGCGCGTCGAGATCATCTGCGACGGTGGCGTGCGCCGCGGCAGCGACATCGTGAAGGCGGTCGCGCTCGGCGCGAACGCCTGCATGGCCGGGCGGGCCTACCTCTACGGCCTCGGCGCGGCGGGGAGCGCGGCGTCGACTTCGTGCTCGACCTCTTCCTCGCCGACCTGCGCCGCGTGATGGCGCTGCTCGGCGCACCCGACGTCGCGTCGCTCACGCCCGAGCTCATGGACTGGAGAGGCCCGGTATGAGCCGCGCATTTCCCGCCGCCTTCGACTGGGGTACGGCCACTGCCGCGCACCAGATCGAGGGCGGGAACTGGAACAACGACTGGTGGGCGTTCGAGCACACGCCCGCACCCGACGGCACGAGCCGAGTCGAGGAGCCGAGCGGCGACGCGTGCGATTCGTGGAACCGCTGGGCCGACGACGTCGACCTCGTCGCCCGTGCCGGACTCACCAGCTATCGCTTCTCGATCGAGTGGAGCCGCATCGAACCCGAGCCCGGCCAGTGGTCGCACGCGGCGATCGACCACTACCGCGCGCAGTGCGAAGCGCTGCTCGCACGCGGCATCGATCCCGTCGTCACCTTCCACCACTTCTCGACGCCGCGGTGGGTCGCGGCGCGGGGCGGTTGGACCGATCCCGCGACCGCGGACCGGTTCGCCGCGTTCTGCGCTCGTGCCGCCGCGGAGCTCGGGCCGGTTATCCGGCGCGCCTGCACGATCAACGAGCCCAACATCGTTGCGCTCATGGGATACCTGCTCGGCGTGTTCCCACCGGGCCATGCCGACCTCGACGAGTTCACACGCGTCACCGCGGTGTTCAACGACGCGCACCGCAAGGCCGTCGACGCGATCCGCGCCAACGCGCCTGGCGTTCCCGTGGGGCTCACGCTGTCGATGACCGACTACCAGGCACTGCCGGGTGGCGAAGCCGCGCGCGACGAGATCCGCGCGATGGCCGAGGACTCCTTCTTCGCCGCGGTCGCGCCCGACGACGACTTCTTCGGCGTGCAGACCTACTCCCGCTTCCGGGTCGACGCGAACGGGATCATGGGCCCGGAGGACGGCGTGCCCGTGCTGGCCATGGGCTACGAGTACTACCCGGCGTCGCTCGGCAACACGATCCGCCGTGCCTGGGAGGCCACCGGCGGGAAGGTGCCGCTGTACGTGACCGAGAACGGCATCGGCACCGACGACGATCGGCAGCGCATCGCCTACGTGGATGCCGCGCTCGACGGCGTGCTCGACTGCCTCGCCGAGGGCATCGACGTGCGCGGCTACACGTACTGGAGCCTGCTCGACAACTTCGAGTGGGCGTTCGGGTACCGCCCGAAGTTCGGTCTGGTCGAGGTCGACCGGGTCACGTTCGCCCGCACACCCAAGCCGTCGTTCGACCACTACGCGCGCATCGTCCGCGCCAACGCGCTCGGCTAGCGGCCGGGGACGGTGCCGCCGTCGACGGTGTAGAGCTGGCCGGTGATCCACGACCCCTGGTCGGAGCACAGGTACACGACCATGTACGCGATGTCCTCGCCGGTGCCGTGGCGCCCGAGCGGGACCTGCTTGGCGATCAGCGCGTCCCACACCTCGCCGCGCGGCACGTCGTCCATGCGGTACGTGTCGATGATCCCCGGGCACACCGCGTTCACCCGCACCTGGTGGCGCCCCATCTCGCCCGACATCGCGGAGGTCAGCGCGTGGATCCCGGCCTTCGACGCGGCGTACGCCGCCGTGTTCGCCGCCATCATCTTCCCGCCGATCGACGAGATGTTGACGATCGAACCGCCCTGGCCCCGGTCGACGAACGCCTGGCCGAACGCTCGGCTCATGTAGAAGGTGCCGTTGAGGTTCACGTCGATCACGGTGCGCCACGCGTCGATGGCGAGGTCGATCACCGGCACGCGGTCCTCACCGCGTGCCGCGCCCGCGTTGTTCACCACGATGTCGACGTGCCCGAACTCGTCGAGCGTGCTCGCGACCAGTGCGTCCACCGCGTCGGGGTCGGCGACGTTGCTCACGACCGGCAGCGCGCGGCGGCCGAGCGCGCGCACCTCGTCGGCCACGGAGTCGATGTTCGCGCCAGCCGGCTTCCTGCTCGTCGTCGGGGTAGCGGTCGGGAGCCCGGCCGGTGCCGGTGAGCACGATGTCGCACCCGGCCCGGGCGAGCTCCACCGCGATCGGCCGGCCGATCGAGCGCATGCGCCCGGCGCCCGTCACCACTGCCACCTTGCCCTCGAGTCCCGTCAACGTAAGTCCCGTCATGGTGCGGAGTCTGGCACGATGACGCGATGGAGACCTCACGACTGAACGGCGCCCTCGGGGCGCGTGTCACCGGCATCGACTGGGACGCGGGGCTCACCCCCGACGACCTCGCCGGCATCGAAGCCGCCCTGTACGAGCACGGCGTGCTCGCGGTCGCGGCGCTCGGGATGCGCCCGGAGCAGCACGTGCAGCTCGCGGGTCACTTCGGGGAGTTCGAGCACCACGAGTTCTTCCGCAACCAGGGCGAGGGGCTCGAGCACCTCACCGTGCTCGACTCCGACCTCGGCGACCGCGCCAACATGTGGCACGTCGACGAGCAGTTCCTGGAGCGCCCGCCGATGGTCACGCTCACCCACGCGATCCAGCTGCCGTCGTGGGGCGGTGACACGTCGTTCATCAGCCTCCACGCCGCCTACGACGCGCTGTCACCCGGCATGCAGCAGTACCTCGACGGACTGGTCGCGGTGCACGACCTCGCGAGGGTCGCCGAGATGGTGTGGCAGGGCGGCGGCTGCGACGCGCGGCGCGTCGCCGACGACATCGCCAAGGGGAAGCAGGCCACCCACCCGGTCGTGATCACGCACCCGGTGAACGGCCGCCGGTCCATCTACGTGTCGCCCACCTACACCCGCTTCGTCCAGGGCGTGCCGCGGCTCGAGGCGGAGACGACGCTCGGCTTCCTCTGCGCGCACGTGCTCAAGCCCGAGTTCGGCTACCGCCACCGCTGGGAGCCCGGCGACCTGTTGATCTGGGACAACCGCTCGGTGATGCACCAGGCGGCCTACGACTTCGGGGAGCGCCGGGTGATGCATCGCATCTCCGTGCTGCCCCCCGCGTAGGCTCCGCGCCGTGACCACTTCGGATGTCCTCACCGCGACGCGCGACCTGTTCGACCTGATCGACGGGGAGGCGCCCACCACCGAATCCGGGGCCACGTTGAGCCCCGCGGTCGTGCAGGCGTTCCACGACCACGGCCTGTTCGGGCTCATGATCCCGAAGGAACTGGGTGGCACCGAGGCCGACCTCCTCACCACCCTCGCGGTGTACGAGGAGGCGAGCCGCGCCGACGGCTCGACCGGGTGGAGCCTGCTCGCCAACGCGACCACCTCGGCGTTCGCCGCGGCGTACTGCGGCGACGACGCGGTCGCCGTCATGTTCGGTGGCGACCGCTTCCCGACCCATGCCGGCCAGTTCTCGCCGCGTGGCACCGCGCAGCGCCAGGACGACGGCAGCTACGTCGTGTCCGGGCGCTACTCGTTCGGCAGCGGCAGCGGGCACTCCAACTGGATGGGCGCCGGCGCCATCGAGATGCGCGACCATGACGGGGCCGGCGAGATGGTGATGGCGCCCTCGGGCCTGCCCGTCATCCGCGCCTATTTCGTGCCGCGCGAGAACGTGGAGTTCCTCGGCAACTGGGACGTCATGGGGCTCACCGGCACCGGGAGCTACGACTACGAGGTGCCCGAGCAGGTGGTGGAGGCGGACTTCACCTTCGACCTGATCAACGCGGTGCCGCGACGCGGTGGCCCGGTGTACCGCCTCGGCGTGATGGGGCTCACCTCGGTGGGCCACGCCGCGTTCGCACTCGGTGTGGGCCGGCGCGCGCTCGAGGAGATGCTGCAGGTCCTGGAGACGAAGCACCGTCTTGGCGCGGCGCAGCCGTTGCGCGACCAGCAGAAGTTCCGCTTCGAGTACGCCCACCACGACGCCGCGCTGCTCTCCGCACGCGCCTTCGTGTACGACTCGTTCGCGTCGGTGCAGGACACCCTCTTCGCCGGCGACGACCCCACGCCCGTGCAGCGGGCGCGGCTGCGCCAGTCGACCACGTACGTCACCCACGTCGCCGAGGAGGCGGTGCGCTTCGCGTACACCACCGCCGGTACCGACGCGCTGCGCCCGGGCGCGCTGCAGCGCTGCTTCCGCGACATCCACGCCGCCACCCAGCACCTCGTGGTCGACGACAGCACGTTCGTCGACGCCACCGCGGTGCTGCTCGAGCAGGGGAGCTGAGCATGGCGCTCGCCGACCTCACCGGCCACGTCGCCGTCGTCACCGGCGCGGGCAGCGGCATCGGCCGCAGCCTCGCCGTGCGCTTCGCTGCCGAAGGGATGCGGGTCGTGGCCGCCGACGTGGAGGCCGGCGCGCTCACCGAGACGATGGCGCTCCTGCCGGGCGACGCGATCGCGTGCGTGGCCGACGTGGCGAACCGCGACGACGTGCTCGCACTGGCCGACACCGCTTTCGTCGAGTGTGGCGCGGTTGACGTGCTGTGCAACAACGCCGGCGTGTTCCAGGGCGGCCTCATCTGGGAGACCAGCCCCGCCGACTTCGAGTGGACGCTCGGTGTGAACCTGTGGGGCATCCTGCACGGCATCGCCGCGTTCGTGCCGCGCATGGTGGCGCAGGGCACCGATGGCCACGTCGTGAACACCGTGTCGATGGCCGGGATCGCGAGCACGCCGTACAGCGGCGCCTACAACGTCTCGAAGTTCGCGGCCATGGCGGCCACCGAGTGCCTCGCGCACGATCTCGCCGCCACCGGCGCGCGGATCGGCGTGTCGGCACTGTGCCCGGGACTCGTGGCCACGGGCATCGCCCACTCTCGCCGCAACCGCCCGGAGTCGCTGGCGAGCGAGCAGACCGCGGCGGCCGACTTCGTGGAGCAGGCGCTGCGCGACTCCGCCGCGGCGCAGGGACGCCACCCCGACGAAGTGGCCGGTCTCGTCGTCGACGCGATCCGCAGCGGCGAGTTCCTCGTGCCCACGCGCGACAGCTACGCCCGTCAGCTCACCGAGCGCGCCGAGGACCTCGCCGCCCGCCGCATCCCGCGCAGCCCCGCCTTCGATTGACCGGCGGCTACCGCGTCCCCCACGCATCGGGATAGGTTGCGCCCGCGCCCGGACGGTCCGCGGCGCCGCGAGTGGGGGAGGCCGTCATGGCCGAAGTCGTCGTCGTCACCGGGATCGGTGGCATGGGAGTGGTCGCGGCACGGCGCCTCGGCAACGGTCGCCAGCTGGTGATCGCCGACTTCGACGGGAAGAAGCTCGCCGCCGAGGCGGAGGCGCTCCGGGGTGACGGCTTCGCCGTGACGCCCGTCGAGGTCGACGTGTCGGACCGCGCGTCGGTCGCCAACCTGGCCGCGACCGCGGGATCGCTCGGCTCGCTGCGTGCGCTCGTGCACACCGCCGGCCTCTCGCCCACCATGGCGACCGCCGAGCGGGTGCTGCAGGTCGACCTGCTCGGTACCGAGTACGTGCTCGAGGCGTTCACCCCGCTCGTCATCGACGGCACGGTCGCGGTGTGCATCGCGTCGATGGCCGGGTACATGTCGTCGCTCACGTCGGAACAGTGCGCCGCGCTGATCACTGCGGACGCCGACGACCTGCTCGATCTCGTCGGTCCGACCGACGGCCTGAACTTCGGCGACACCTACGGCATCGCCAAGCGGGTCAACCACCTGCGGGTCGAGCGTTACGCCGGCATCTGGGGGCCGAAGGGCGGTCGGGTCGTCAGCGTCAGCCCGGGGATCATCTCGACGCCGATGGGGCAGAAGGAGATCACCGAGGGCGCGGGCGAGCAGATGCAGGGGATGCTCGACATGTCGCCGGTGCCCCGCATCGGCACCGCGGAGGACATCGGTGCCGCGGTGCAGTGGCTGTGCGGCCCGGAGGCGTCGTTCGTGACCGGCTGCGACCTGCGGGTCGACGGCGGGGTCACCGGTGCCATTCACTCCATGGGCTTCGGGCTCTGATGCCGGCTTCAGGACGGGGGCGGGTCGAGGGCAAGGTGGCCATCGTCACGGGCGGTGGCTCCGGCATCGGCGCGGCCACGAGCAAGCTGCTCGCGTCCGAGGGCGCCGCGGTGTGCGTCGCCGACCTGATCGGCGAGCGCGCCCAGCAGGTGGCCGACGAGATCGTCGCCGCGGGTGGCCACGCGATCGGTGTGGCCGCCGACGTGAGCGTCGAGGTCGACGTGATCGCGATGGTTGCCGCGGCGGTCGACGCGTTCGGCGGGGTCGACGTGTTGCACAACAACGCCGCGCTCACCGATCCCGACCTGTTCGCCCCCGACCAGCGCATCACCGAGATGCCCGTCGACACGTGGGACCTCACCATGGCCGTCAACGTCCGCGGGCCGATGCTCGGGTGCAAACACGCGATCCCGCGCATGATCGAGCGCGGTGGCGGTTCGATCGTGAACATGTCGTCGACGTCGTCGCGTCTCGGCGACCACACCCGCACCGCCTACGGCGTGTCGAAGGCGGCGGTCAACACGCTCACCAACTACGTGGCCACGCAGTACGGGCTCGACGGCATCCGCTGCAACACCATCTCGCCGGGGCCGATCCTCACGCCCGCGCTGCGCAACAACATCCCGCCCGACGTCGCCAACGTGATCCAGCGCAACGTGCTCACGCCGCGACTCGGTGAGCCCGACGACATCGCGCACCTGGTGCTCTACTTCGCGTCCGACGAGTCGGCGTACGTGACCGGCCAGTACATCGGCTGCAACGGCGGGCTCGACGCCCACCAGCCGCACCTCGGCGAACGCATCGACGCGGTGCGCGCCGAGCAGTTGGAGTTGCGGGCTCAGCCGCCGGCGTAGCGCAGCGCGGTCTCCGCGAGCCACCGCACCGACTCGACGGTGCCGGCCGCGCGCCCGGGGTCGGTGAGGGAGATGCGCTTGGCCGCGCCCTGCGAGATCACCGCGAGCTTGTAGGTCGCGAACGCCGTGTAGAAGTCGATGTGGCCGACGTCGATGCCGCTCGTGTCCTGGTAGCGGGTGAGCAGCGTGTCGGCGTCGGGGAAGCCGGCATTGGCGCGGTGGGCCTGCGGTGCCCGGTTGCGCCACATCCGCTCACCGACCTCGCCCCAGTAGACGAGCAGGGTGCCGACATCCGAGAGCGGGTCGCCGAGCGTCGACATCTCCCAGTCGAGCAGGGCCAGCATCTTCGTGGGGTCGTCGGCGCGGAACATGGTGTTGTTGAAGCTGTAGTCGCCGTGCACGATGCCGTGGCGCGAGTCGGGCGGGAGCATCGCCTCCAGACGCTGCACGACCGCGTCGATCTCGGCGACCGGCTCCAGCTCCGAGGCCGCCCACTGCTTCTGCCACCGGGCGAGCTGGCGGGCCATGAACCCGGCCGGACGACCGAACGCGCCGAGACCCACGGCCTCGTAGTCGGTGGTGTGCAGGTGGGCGAGCACGTCAGCCAGTTCGTAGGTGGCGCCGAGCGCCTGTTCCTCCGTGATGTCCGCGACCGCGTCGACGTCGTCGTAGACGACACCGTCGAGTCGCTGCATCAGGTAGAACGGCGCGCCGATCACCGACTCGTCGCTGCACTGCGCGACCTGTGGGGCGACGGGAACGTCGGTGCCCTGCAACGCAGCCTGCACCGTGTGCTCGCGCGTCATGTCGTGCGCGGTGGCGAGCACGTGGCGCAACGGCGGGCGGCGCAGCACCCAGTCGTTGGCGCCGTCGCGCACGCGGAACGTGAGGTTCGACGAGCCGCCGGCGAGCTGGTCGACCCGTACCGCGCCCTGCCGCGCCCTCCACGTTGGCGGCGATCCAGGCCCCGAGCGGGCCCGAGGGCACCGCCGTTTCGACGTCGACCGGGTTCGTCTGTTCAGCCATGGTGGCGAACGCTATAGGGTCCGCCCCGCAGTCGGCATCCTGAGCACGGCACGGAGGAACGGCAATGGGTCAGCTCGACGGGAAGATCGCGGTCGTCACCGGCGGGGGTCGCGGCATCGGCCGGGCCATCGCCCAGCGGTTCGCCGAGGAGGGCGCCGACATCGTGATCTCGTCGCGCACCCAGTCGGATCTCGACGCGGTCGTGGAGTACGCCGAGTCGCTCGGTCGCACGGGTGTGGCGGTGGTCGCCGACTCCACCACCAAGGAAGGCGCGCAGGCGCCGGTGCTCGCCGCGCTCGAGCGCTTCGGGCGGGTCGACGCGTTGGTGAACAACGTCGGCGGCACGATCGGCCGTCACCACGATCCGTTCGCCGATGATCCCGACGGGTCGTTCGAGCGCACCCTCGCGTTCTGTCTCACGTCGATCTACTGGACGACGCAGGCCGCGTTCCCGGCGATGCGCGATGCCGGCGGCGGGCGCGTGATCAGCATCGGCTCGGGTGCGTCGAAGCACGCAAGTGGCGCCGTCGCCTACACCGCGGCCAAGCACGGGCTGGTCGGCCTCACCAAGCAGCTTGCCGCCGCGGCCGCGCCCCATGGCATCAACGTGAACCTCCTCTGCCCCGGTTGGACGAACACGTCACTCGTCGACTGGGACTCGATCGCGGCACGGCGCGGCGTCTCGGTTGCGGAGGCCCAGGAGTCGGCCTTCGCCGACTCGGCGCAGCACCGCATCCTCGAGGCCGAGGAGCTCAGCGGCATGGCCACGCTGCTGTGCGCCGACGATGGCCGCGGCATCACCGGCCAGGTGATCCACGTCGACGGCGGTTACCGCATCTGACCGGTGCGCGACGAGCGCCGCGCCCACACCGCGAAGAGTGGGTCGCCGAGGCGCCCCGGTTCGGTGCGACGCGAGATCACCGGTTCGTCCCATCCCTCGGCGAGGCGGAAGTAGGTGGCGACGATGTCGCAGTGCTGCTCGTCGGTCGCCGACAACCAGCCCCGGATCGCTCGCGTCGGGAAGCACCGGTTCGAGAACGTGCACACGAACGGCGCGCCGGGACGCAGCACCCGCGCGACGTCGGTGAACACCGCGAGCGGTTGCGTGAGGTAGTCGACCGACACGCAACAGACCGCGGCGTCGAAGGCGTCGGCGGCGAACGGCAGGTGCGGTTCGGTGTTCAGGTCGTGGACCACCGTGGCGTGGGCCTGCGGGTTCGCCGCGAGCTCCTCGGCGTTCATGCCCAGCACGGTGAGCTCGGCGGGGCTGCGCCGGAAGTGCGAGACCCACGAGCCCATGAGGTCGAGGACCGCGCCCTCGATTGCCAGCTCCTCGTAGAGGTCGCCGACCGCGGCGATGGCCGCCGCGTCGATGTGCGTGACCATGCGGGGCCACGAGTAGAACTCCGCGTCGGACGACGGATCGGCCCGATCGAAGAACCCGGACGGGAACGGATCGTTCAGCGCAGCATCCCGCCGCTGACGATGTGGTCCTCGCCGGTGGTGTAGGAAGACGCATCGGACGCGAGGTAGAGCGTGGCGCCCACGATCTCGCGACAGTCGGCCACCCGCTTGAGGATGGTGGCCTGCGCCGAGCGTGACGCGAAGCCGTCGTCCATGCGATCGGCGCCCCGCATCATCTCGGAGTCGAACGGGCCGGGGCAGATCGCGTTCACCCGGATGCCGAGCTCCGCGAATTCGCGCGCCATCGAGCGCGTGAACGTGATGAGCGCGGCCTTGAGCGAGGTGTACACACCCACGCCCGAACCGCTCTGGAACGCGCCGACGGTCGCGATGTTGACGATCGAGCCCTTGCCCACCTCGGCCATGTGCGGCGCGACGAGGCCGGCGAGGCGCACGGGCCCGCGCAGGTTCACCTCGTAGAGCTTGTCGAAGTAGGCCTGCTGGATGCCGATCACCGGCATGGGCCCGGGGTGGATGCCCGCATTGTTGACGAGCACGTCGATGCGGCCGAACTTCTCCATCACCTGCTCGACGAAGGGTTCGGCGGCATCCCAGTCGCCCATGTGGAGCGCGGCGGCGAACGCCTCGTTGCCGGTGCGCTCGGTGATCTCCGCGGCGATGGCCTCGCAGGCCTCCTGGTTGCGGCTCGACACCACCACGTTGGCCCCGGCCTGCGCGAGTCCGAGCGCCATGTCGTAGCCGAGGCCCTTGGTGGATCCGGTGACGATCGCGACGCGGCCGTCGAGGCTGAAGAGATCGATGAGAGACTGGTCCATGGCGGGGGAGCCTATTGTTCGCAGCCATGGCCGCAAGTTGGATCACCGACGACATGCGCGACTCACTCGGGCGCGAACTGGGCCGGAAGGTCTCGTTCCCGGTGAGCGCGTCCGACATCCGGAAGTGGGCGCTCGCGACCTGGTACCCGGCCCCGCCGCCGCGCCGTTTCTGGGACCGTCCGGACGCGGAGCTCTGCGCGCCCGACGACTTCAACCCGTTCGCCTGGATGACCGTGCCGCCGGCCGGCGAGGAGCCCGACCTCGGGCGGGGCGGGTACCGCAGCCCCGAGGAGACGCTCGGCCTGCCCCGGG
This sequence comes from uncultured Actinomycetes bacterium, assembly GCA_963720785.1. GTDB lineage: Bacteria > Actinomycetota > Acidimicrobiia > IMCC26256 > DASPTH01 > CAVRGQ01. Next base: position 188,858 of record CAVRGQ010000009.1, on the reverse strand, counting down.
CGGCCACCACCTCGATCATCAACGGCGGACGGGTCGCCACCTACGGCGAGCCGATGCGTCCCGGCGATGTCATCACGTCCACGAACCGTCTCACCGACTACTTCGAGCGGGAGGGCCGGCTCGGCCTCATGCTCTTCACGACCACCACCGACACGTGGACCAACCAACGCGGCGACACGGTGAAGACCGAGGTCCTCACCTTCATCCGCTACTAGGCAGCCGCTATTAGGCCTCCGCTACTAGGCATCCGCTACTCGAGGAGCGCACGATGACCGCCACCGTCACTGTCGGCACGGAAGTGCCCGAGTACGTGCGCACCACCGACCTCGCCAACTGGAACCGCTACGCGGCGGTCAACGACGAGTTCGTGCCCATCCACATGGACGACGAAGCCGGGCGCGCGGCTGGCTTCCCGAGTGCGTTCGGCATGGGCAACCTGCTGTGGGCCTACCTGCACAACATGCTGCGCGACTGGATCGAGGCGTCGTTCGCGGGCGACGGTCGCATCGTGTCGATGGACCTGTCGTTCCGCTCGCCCAACCTCCGCGGCCAGACCGTGGCCGCACGGGGCACGGTCACCGCGGTGCGCGAGGAAGCGGGGCAGACGTTCGTCGACCTCGACGTCGCGGTGGTCGACCGCGACACGCCCGCCACCGTGCTCGCGCCGGGGAAGGCGACCATCGCGATCGGGTAGGTCAGGTGCCGGGCAGCACCAGGATCTTGCACTGCGAGCGCGAGCCGTCGAGCTCCCGGAACGCCGCGTCGACGCCGTCGAGGCCGATGCGGTCGGTGACGAACGGCGCCGGGTCGATCACGCCGTGCCCGAACGCGTCGATCACGTACGCGAACTCCGGGCGCGTGTAGTAGACGACGAAATCCATGGTGATCTCCTTGAGCACTGCGGAGATCGGTGTGAACGGATCCGGGTACGTGCACACGCCGGCGATGACGACCCGCCCGTGCAGGCCGGCCGCGCCGACGGCGACGTCGACCATGCCCGGGATGCCGACGCACTCGAACACGACGTCGAAGCCGGTGCCGATGTCGCCACTGGTGGGATCGACCACGCTCGTGGCGCCGAACCGGCCGGCGGCTTCGCGCCGCTCGGGCGAGGGGTCGGACACGACCAATTCGCCGGCGCCGAACTGGCGCGCCCACACGGTGACCGCGAGGCCGACGGGACCACCGCCGACGACGAGGACACGCGTGCCCGGCGTCAACTGCGCCCGCGCCACCGCGTGCAGTCCGACGGCCAACGGTTCGGTGAGCGCCCCCATCTCGGGGTCGAAGCCCTCGGGGAGTGCGAACGTCTCCCGCGCGCTCACCCGGACGAACTCCGCGTAGGCGCCACTGCTGCCGCCGACGCCGACGAGGTCGGCCTGCACGCAGTGTGCAGGCTCGCCCGCGCGGCACGGCGGGCACACCCCGCAGCCGATGATCGGCAGCGAAGCGACCCGCTGGCCCTCGCGCCACGGGCCGCTGTCGCTCCCGCACGCGACGATCTCGCCCGCGAACTCGTGTCCCATCACCAGGCCGCTCGGCATGTGGTGACGCATCTTGATGTCGGAGCCGCAGATGCCGCACGCGTCGACGCGCAGCACCAGTTCGCCGGGGCCGGGTGACGGGTCGGGCACCTCCGCGACCTCGAAGCCGTGGGTGTCGGTGAGCACTGCAGCACGCATGGCGCGCACTCTACGCCAGTACGGTCTGGTCCATGCAGGACGAGACCGCGAGCGTGGGCATCCTGGTCACCGGCATCGACTTCGCCGAGGGACTGCGGTGGCACGACGGCCGCCTCTGGTACTCCGACTTCCACCGGCACGGCGTGTTCGCCTGCTCGGCCGACGGTGCGGAGGAACGCATCCTCACCCTCGACGACTCGCCGAGCGGGCTCGGCTGGTTGCCCGACGGCCGCCTGCTGGTGGTGTCGATGCACGACCGCTGCGTGCTGCGCCGGGAACCCGACGGCACGCTCGTGGAACACGCCGATCTACGCGGTATCGCGGCCGGGCCGTGCAACGACATGGTCGTCGCGAACGACGGCACCGCATATGTGGGCAACTTCGGATTCGACCTGTACGCCGGCGAGGAGTGGACCACCGCTTCGCTCGCGTGGGTCACGCCCGACGGCGAGGTCCGGGTTGGCGCCGACGGACTGCTCTTCCCGAACGGCAGCGTGATCACGCCCGACGGCGCGACGTTGATCGTCGGCGAGACGTTGGCGCGTCGCTACACCGCGTTCACGATCGGCGAAGGCGGCGCGCTGTACGACCGGCGCGAATGGGCCGCGCTCGAGGGGGTGTCGCCCGATGGCTGCACGCTCGACGCCGACGGCGCGATCTGGACGGCGAACCCGTCCGTCGGTCACGGTGGCGGGGCCGGCGAGGTCGTGCGCGTGCGCGAGGGCGGCACGATCCTGCAACGCATCGCGATGCCGATGACCGCCTACGCGTGCACCCTGGGCGGCGACGACGGTTGCACGCTCTTCGTCGCCACTGCGCCCGGCGGCGTCCCCGAGGAGACGGCGGGACGCGGCGGGGGCGTCATGACGAGCGTGCGGGTGGACGTGCCGCACGCGGGGCGGCCCTGACGGGGCGGCCCTACTCCTCGGGCGCGAGGAAGAAGCGTGGCGCGAGCTCGTGCGCTCGGCGCGCCGCGGGGAGGTCCTCACCCACCCGGTCGCCCAGGGCGATGATCGCGGCGAGGTCCTTGCGGCACAGGGCGGCGAGCTCGCGTGCCTGCGTGACCTCGGTGGTCGATGCGTCGGCAGCCAGCGGGCGGTTGGTGGGCCGCTCCACGGTCATGGTCCAGAACTGGTCGAGCATGTGGCTCGACTCGTTGACGTGGTTGACCGCGTCGGCGGGGATTCCGAGCGCGTCGGCGAAGCGCATCGTCTCGTTCGCGGCGCAGAGCACGAGGTAGCTGCCCAGGTTCTTCACCAGCTTGAGCTGCATGCCGGCGCCAAGCGGGCCCGCGTGCACGACCTCGGCCGAGAACGCATCGAGCACCGGCCGCGCCCGCTCGAGCACCTCGGCGGGTCCGCCGACCATGGTGACGAGGCTCGCGGTCTCGGCGCCCGGGGGGCCGCCCGCCACGCCGGTGTCGATCAGCAGCACGCCATGATCCGCGGCCCGCTCGACGAGACCGGCCACCGCGTCGTCGGGGATGGTGCTGCACACGCACACGACGAGACCTTCGTGGGCCCCGGCGACGACACCGCCGTCGCCGAAGAGCACCGCCTCCACCTGGGGGAGGTCGAGCACGACGATGCACACGACGTCGGCGGCGCGCGCGACCTCCGCGGCCGAGGCGACGGCCCGGGCCCCGAGCGCGACGGCGGCCGCGGTGGCATCGGGGTGCACGTCGTGGACGGTCGGGCCGAACCCGGCCTGGACCAGGCACCGCGTCATGGGGAGTCCCATGCGCCCCAACCCGACCACTCCGGCTCGCAATTCACCGCTCATGGCGCGCACCCTAGGCTCGCCGCCGTGCAACTACCTGTGAGGCATCGGCGGGTGCGGAACGTGGCCCTGGCGGAGCAGCTCGCGAAGCGACGGCTGCCGCGCAGCGTGTACGACTTCGTGCGGGGCGGCACCGAGGGCGAGCTGACGGTGCGCGACAACCTCGCGGCGTTCCAGGAGGTCGAGTTCCGCCCCCATGCCGCGGTCGAGACGCGTGACCGGGTGCTCGCGACCACGGTCGTCGGCTGCGAGTTGTCGATGCCGGTCATCGTCGCGCCCACGGGCATGGTGCGCATCGTGCACCGCGACGGCGAGGTGGGCGCAGCGCGTGCCGCGGGCCGGGCCGGCACCGCGATCGGCATCTCCACGCTCTCGAGCTACCCGATCGAGGACATCACCGCCGCCACCAGCAGCCCGGTCTTCTACCAGGTGTACTTCGCGGGGGGTCGCACCGGCGCGCGTCTCGCCATCGACCGCGCGCGCGACGCCGGTTGCCGAGCGGTGATCGTCACCGTCGACACCGCCGCAGCCGCGGGACGCGAAGAACGCCTGCGCGGTGGCGCCATCCCTCGCCAGGTCGATCTGCGCACCGCGCTGCGGTACGCGCCCGAGATGGCCACCAAGCCCGCGTGGGTCCTCGACTTCCTGCGCGGCGGTCTCGAGCTCGCGACGCCGAACGTGCAGGCGGAGCCGGGCGGTCCGCCGCTGTCGGCCGCCGAGTCGTCGGCCACGATGCGCCGGGAGACGCCCTCCTGGGACGACCTCGGATGGATCAAGGATCGCTTCGGCGGCCCCCTGATCGTCAAGGGCATCCTGTCGGTGGAGGACGCGCGCCGCGCGATCGACCACGGCGCCGACGCGATCGTGGTGTCGAACCACGGCGGCAACGCGCTCGACGGGACCCCTGCGGCACTGCGGGTGCTGCCGTCGGTGGTCGACGCGGTGGGGGATCGCACCGAGGTGCTGTTCGACAGCGGGATCCGTCGCGGTGGCGACGTCGTCAAGGCAATGGCGCTGGGCGCCCGCGCCGTGCTCGTGGGGCGCGCGTACGTGTGGGGTCTCGCCGCCGGTGGCGAGGACGGCGTGTACGACGTGCTGCAGTCCCTGCGCCGCGGGATCGACGGCACCCTCGCGCTCCTCGGCTGCCCGTCCGTCCACGATCTCGACCACTCCTACCTGCACGTGCCCAATTGGCCGAGCTACCAGTGAGCGTGCCAGCCTCCGAACCGATGATCGCCGACCGCACGACGACTGGGCCCCCGAACGCCGGACCTCCCTATTCGGGGACACGCGTCGTCGACCTGTCGACGGGCATCGCCGGCGGGTACTGCACGAAGCTCCTCGCCGACGCGGGCTGCGACGTCGTGAAGGTCGAGCCGCCCACGGGCGACCCGCTGCGCACGTGGTCGGCCTCGGGTTCGGTGGGAGCCGACGGCGACCCCGACGGCGCGCTGTTCCGGTTCCTCCACACCTCGAAGCGGTCGGTCGTCGCCGAGCCGTTCACCGACGAGGGTCGGGCCACCGTGCTCGACCTCGTGCGCGGCGCTGCGGTGGTGGTCGAGAACTGGGCCCCGGGAGTCGCGGAGGCCAACGGCTTCGGCGTCGACGCGCTGCGCGTCGTGTCGCCCGGCGTCACGCTGGTGTCGCTGTCCGACTTCGGCCGCGGCGGTCCCTGGACCGGGCGCACCGCGACCGAGTTCACGGTGCAGGGCTGGTCGGGTTCGATGTCGGCGCGCGGCACGATGGAGCGACCGCCACTGCAGGCCGGTGGTCGCACCGGCGAGTGGATCACGGGCGCAACCGCGGCGCTCTCGGCGCTCACCTTCCTGCAGCAGTCGGTGGTGGCCGGCCGCGGCGACCACCTCGACGTCGCCGCGCTCGAAGCGGTGATGGTCACCCACACCACATACTCCGCGCTGGGCGGCTGGCTCGACGGCCGGCGCGGCGTGCCCGGCATGCGCACGATCGAGCTCCCGTCGATCGAGCCCGCCAAGGACGGTTGGGTCGGATTCTGCACCGTCGCCGGCCAGCAGTTCCTCGACTTCTGCGTGCTGGTCGAGCAGTTCGAGTGGATGGAGAGCACCGACTGGACCAGCCAGATCGGTCGCCAGGAGCGGCGGGCCGCGTTCCGCGCCGCGGTGGCGGAGTGGACCTCGTCGCGCACCGTGGAGGAGATCCTCACCCTCGGCGCCGAACTGCGCATCCCGGTGGCGCCGATCGGCCGGGGTGACACCATCCCGTTCCTCGACCACTTCGTCGAGACCCAGACCTACGTGCCCAACCCGCGCGGCGGCTTCCTCCAGCCGACGGTGCCGTACCGGCTGCACGCCGCAACCACGCGTCCCTTCGGTCCCGCGCCGACGCTCGGTGAGCACACGGGCACGGTCGAAACCGCCGCCCCGGTCGTCGCGCCCGGCACCGCCGCGTGGACCGGTGGGCAGGCCGACGCCGCGAAGCCGCTCGCCGGCCTGCGCATCGCCGACTTCACCGCGTGGTGGGCGGGACCGTTCGCTGCGCACTGGTGCGCGCTCATGGGCGCCGACGTGATCCACGTGGAGTCCGCGCAGCGGCCCGACGGCATGCGCACCGCGTCGGCCAGGCCGCCGGGCAGCGACCAGTGGTACGAGTGGGGCTCCGTCTTCCACGGCGCGAACTCGAACAAGCGCGGCATCACGCTCGACCTCACGCGCGACGAGGGGCGGGCGCTGGCGAAGCGGCTCGTGGCCGAGTGCGACGTGGTGATCGAGAACTTCTCGCCCCGCGTGATGGAGCAGTTCGGCCTCGGGTGGGACGAGCTGGCGCAGGTCAACCCTTCACTGGTGATGGTGCGCATGCCCGCGTTCGGACTCTCCGGACCGTGGCGCGACCGCGTGGGCTTCGCGCAGACGATGGAGCAGGTGTCGGGCATGGCCTGGATGACCGGCTACACCGACGCACCGATCATCCCGCGTGGCCCGTGCGACCCGCTCGCCGGCATGCACGCCATGATCGGGCTGATGACCGCGCTCGAGCACCGTCGCCGCACCGGCGAGGGGCAACTCGTCGAGGTGGCCATGGTGAAGGCGGCGCTCAACATCGCCGCCGAGGTCGTGATCGAACAGCAGGCCTACGGCGTGGCGTTGGAGCGCGACGGCAACCGCGGGCCGGTGTCGGCGCCGCAGGGTGTCTACCGCTGTCTCGACGACGCCCACGGCCTCGACGCGCCCGATCGCGGCGAACGGTGGTTGTGCATCGCGGTGGCGACCGACGACCAGTGGGGCGCGCTCCGCACCGTGCTCGGCGCTCCCGCGTGGGCCGCCGCGCCCGCGCTCGCCACCGCGGCCGGGCGCCGCGCCGCGCACGATGCGATCGACGCGGAGCTCGCGACCTGGGCCGCGTCGAAGCACGTCGACGACGCGGTCGCGTCGTTGTGGGACGCGGGAGTGGCGGCCGCGCCGGTGTTCGCCGGGCGCCGCAACGACACGTTGCCCCAGCCGATCGCGCGGGGCTTCTTCGAAGTGGTGGAGCACCCGGTCGCGGGCGCCGTCAATCAGTGGGGCATGCCGGTCAAACCGCTGACCCGACCCGGGTGGGAATGGGTGCAGTCGCCCGCGCCCACCCTCGGTCAGCACAACGACGAAGTGCTGCGCGACGTGCTCGGCCTCGGTGATGCCGAGATCGCCACGCTGTGGGAGTCCGAGATCGTGGGCGACTCGTGGTTGCCCCCTCGCAAGGAGAAGCAGTGACGGAGACCATTTCCGATGCCGACCTGGTGGAGCGCCTCGCGCACCTGCCGGTCGACCGCGACAACGCGGAGCACTACCGCGGCTACCTCCGGCGGGAGCTGGTGCTCAACCGCTGCGCCGACTGCGGCCGCTGGCACCAGCCGATGCGCCCGATGTGCCCGTCATGCTGGTCGTGGAACATCGTGCCCAGCCCGGTGAGCGGTCGGGGCACGGTGCACCTCTTCATCGCACTGCACCAGGGGCCGCCGGCCGACGGTGTCGACTACACGTCGGGGCCGCACCCGGTCGTGACCGTCGAGCTCGAGGAGCAGCCGGCCTTGCGCTTCACCTCGACGGTGGTCGACTGCGCGCTCGACGACATCCACATCGGGATGCCGGTGGAGCTCACGTGGATCGAGCGCTCCGGCGTGCCGTTCCCGGTGTTCCGTCCGGCGAGCGCCGCACCCGCCGCCGCGAGCGGGGAGGCGCGCTGACATGGCCCGCAACCCCGTGAAGGACCAGGTGGCGATCGTCGGCATCGGCTGCACCGGCTTCTCGCGTCACGACACCCGCACGCCGCTCGCGCTCGGGCTCGAAGCCGCCACCAAGGCGATCCTCGACGCCGGCCTCACCGCGAAGGACATCGACGGTGTGGTCGCGCTCGGTGAGCCGGGTGCGCCCGGCCCGCAGCAGTTCGCCTCCGCGCTGGGCGTCGACGCCGTCACCCACTGGACGCGACCCGCTCCCGTGGTGATGTTCTCGCTGGTCGACGCGGTGAACGCGATCTACGCGGGCTCCGCCGACACCATCCTCGTGATCTCGTCGATGATCCGCCTGCCGTGGAACTCGCGGAGCGCGGCGAACGACCCATTTCGCCGGCGCATCCCGTCGGGCGTGCCCGGCATCCCCGAGAGCGTGGCCATGGCCACCGGGTACACCGCGTGGGCGAGCCGCTACCTGTACGAGTACGGCGTGACGCCGCGAGGCGTGGGCTCGTATCGCGGTGAATGGCCGCACCAACGCGTTGCGCAACCCGCTCGCCGCGATCGACACACCCCTCACCTTCGACGACTACTACGAGGCGCGCATGATCCGCGACCCGCTGTGCATGCTCGACATGGACCTGCCGGCCGACGGCGCCGACGCGTTCGTGCTCACCACCGCGGAGCGGGCGAAGTCGCTCCCGCACACCCCCGTGCTCGTGCACGCGACCGCGACCGGGATGGTGGGGGAGAACACCGAGGACCAGCTCGTCTCGCTGCAGCACCACGGCCAGCACATCGTGGTGGAGCAACTCAAGGCGAAGGGCGACTTCTGGATCGACGAGGTCGACGTGTTCTTCCCGTACGACGGTTTCACCATCATCACCACCGGGTGGATCGAGAACACCGGGTACTGCGCGCCGGGCACCGCGGGCGATTTCCTGCGCGAGCACTGGGTGGAGAGCGAGAACCGGGTGATGATCGACGGCAAGGTGCCGATCAACCCGAACGGTGGTGGTCTCAGCGAGGGCGCGACTCGCGGCACCGGGCACATCCGCGAAGCGGTCGTGCAGTTGCGGGGCGAGGCGGGAGAGCGCCAGGTCGACGGCGCCCGCACCGCGTTGGTCACGCCCGGCGGCTTCTTCTTCAACAGCCAGGGCGCGCTCCTGCGCACCGACAGCTAGTCAACGAGCGCTGGGGGAGCGATGACGCACGATCTGGTGATCCGGGGCGGCACAGTGGTCGACGGCACCGGCGCGCCGGCGTTCACGGCCGACGTCGCGATCGACGGCGGCGTGATCGTCGCGGTCGGCACGGTCGGCGACACCGGCCGGGAGGAGATCGACGCGCGACGGCGCGCTCGTCACGCCCGGCTTCGTCGACGTGCACACCCACTACGACGGCCAGGCGAGCTGGGACGAGACGCTCACGCCGTCGTCGTGGCACGGCGTCACCACCGCGGTGCTCGGCAACTGTGGCGTCGGCTTCGCGCCCGTGCGCGGCGACCGCCACGAGTACCTCGTGCAGCTGATGGAGGGCGTGGAGGACATCCCCGGCACCGCCCTCCACGAGGGCATCACCTGGGAGTGGGAGACCTTCCCCGAGTACCTCGACGCCCTCGACCGCATGCCTCGCTCCCTCGACATCGCCGCGCAGGTGCCCCACGGCGCGCTGCGCACCTACGTGATGGACGAGCGCGGCGCGGAGGACGTGCAGCCCACCGACGACGAGCTCGCTCGCATGGCCGAGCTCGTGGAGGAGTCGGTGCGCGCCGGCGCGGTCGGTCTCTCCACCAACCGGTTGGCGTCGCACACCGCGAAGGACGGTCGCCCCGTCCCGGGCACCTTCGCCAACGACGCCGAGCTCGACGCGCTCGGCGCGGCGATGGCCCGCGCCGGCGGCGGTGTGCTGGAGATCGTCTCGTCGGAGGGCATGGGCATGGTTCCCGGCGGCTATCACGCCGACGTGGACCTCGCGGCCCGCTTCTCCCTCGCGCACGGCCTGCCCGTGTCGCTGTGCCTGAGCCAGGTCGACACTGCACCCGACCTGTGGCGCGACGTCCTCGGCTGGATCGAGGAACACCGCGCGCAGGGTGCCGACGTGTCTGCGCAGGTCGCCGGCCGGCCGCTCGGCATCCTGCTCGGCCTCACCACCAAGCACGTGTTCCAGGGCCGCGCCGCCTACGACGAGATCGACGGCCTCCCGCTCGCGGAGCAGGTCGCCGCGCTCGCCGACCCGGAGCGACGCCGCCGCATCCTCGACGACCCGACCGTCACCGGCCTCGGCCGCCTCGCGTGCCGGATGCCCGACAAGGCCTTCCCGATGGGTGACACCCCGGACTACGAGCCCGACCCGGCGAGCAGCGTCGCCGCGATCGCCGCCGCCTCCGGCACGACGGTCGAGGAGGTCTTCTACGACCAGCTCCTCGTACGCGACGGCAAGCAGCTGGTGCTGTTCACCCTCGGCGGGTACGCGAACCGCAACCTCGACCACGTGCACGACATGGTGGTGCACCCCGACACGGTGATCGGTCTCGCCGACGGCGGTGCGCACGTCGCGCTCGATCTGCGACGTGTCCGTCTACACGTCGCTGCTCGGTTGGTTCGTGCACGAGCGCACCCGTGGCCCGCGCGTCCCGCTCGAGGCCGCGGTGGCGAAGATGACCGGCCGCCCGGCCGCGCTGTACGGCTTTCACGACCGCGGGGTGATCGCGGTGGGCAAGAAGGCCGATCTCAACGTGGTCGACGCCGCCCGCCTCCGGCTCCATCTCCCCGAGGTGGTGCACGACCTTCCGACCGGCGCGCCACGCGTGGTCCAGAAGGCCGACGGCTACATCGCCACGATCGTGAGCGGCGAGGTCACACTGCGGGAAGGTGTCGACACCGGCGCCCGTCCTGGCGGTCTGGTCCGGCGCCTCGTGCGCCACTGACGCGGAGATCCACCAACCGCACCCCCTGACCTGTCACGCTTCTCGCAATTCCGCAGGGAGCGTGCTTCATGGATCCGCAGAACCCGCCGCGCTGGGCCGCCGACCCGACGGGCCGCCACCAGTACCGATACTGGGACGGCAACGACTGGACCGACCAGGTCTCCGACAACGGCGTCGTCGCCACCGACCCGCCCGTCGCCGACGTCCCGCCGGTGCCGGCCGCGCCCACGCAACCGGTCGCCGACGTGCCGCCCACGCCCACGCCGACGCCGACGCCGACGCCCGATGTCCCGCCCGCACCGGCGACCATGCCCCTTCCCGGCGTCGCCCCGGCGGCCTGGGCGCCGCCGGGCAGCTCGCCGCCCCCGGCGCCGGGGATTGCGCCGGGCGCGCCACAGCCGATGCCTCCCGGTGCCCCCGTCGCGTCTGCGCCCCCCGGTACGAACGCGCCCACGAACTGGTACGCCAACCGCGACTCCACCGCGGTGCTGGGCCGTCGCTACGGCGCGTTCTTCATCGACCTGGTCATCTGCCTCGTGGCGTTCATCATCCTGTTCATGGCGTTCGCGACGCAGCGCACCGTGGCGGAGACCCTCGCGCTCCCCGGTTGCCATTACGCGGTGAACAGCTCCTCCTTCGACTCGAACCGTCAGATCGAGTGCGACAACCGTGCCGTGTTCCGGGTGAACGACACCGTGTACGAGGCGGAGATCGGCCCCACGTTCGGGCTGTTCCTGCTCTTCACGCTGCTCTACTTCGCCCTCCCCGAAGCACTCGCGGGCGCCTCGCTCGGCAAGCTGATGACGGGCATACGCGTCGTGCGGCCCGACGGCGGACACATCGGCATCGGCCGGTCGCTGCTGCGCTGGCTGTTGTGGTGGGTGGACGGGCCGATCACGCTGTTCCTGTGCGGCATCATCACGTCGTCGGTGTCGCGCGGCCATCGTCGCCTTGGCGACATGGCGGCCGACAGCTACGTCGTCGGCAAGGCGGATGCCGGCCAACCCGTGGCGCTGCCACCCGGTCGCTGACGCACTGGGGGAATGCCCGTGCCCCCGGACGCCGGGTGGTGGCCCGACCCGACGGGACGCCATCTCCACCGCTACTGGGACGGCACGCAGTGGACCGACCACGTCGCCGACGGCGGGCCCACGACGGTCGACCCACTCGGGCTGATCCCACCGGTGACCGACGTGGTCGGTTCATCTGAACCGGAGGCGCCGGCGCGCGTGCGCGAACCCGTGCCGGACGGACCGATCGCGGCCTTTCAGTCCACCCAGTTCGGGCGGTGGCCACGCGATCCCGACCCCGATCCGACCGACGTGTACCCGCGCCGAGTCGTCGCGTTCCTGATCGATGCGGCCGTGTGCACCGCGGTGGCGCTGCTCCTGCTCGTGACGCTCGCGCCGAGCTACACACTCCGCGAACTGAACGAGCGGACCTCCTGCGACGAGCCCCAGACGTTCGTCGACCCGTCGGCGTGCGAGCGGCCCACGACGTTCCGGATCGGCGACACCTGGTACGACCTCAGTGCTGGCGACCCGGGCTTCCCGTTCGTCGTGTTCACCTTCGTGTACTGGGCAGTGGCGGAGCGACTCCTCGGCGCCACGCTGGGCAAGTGGCTCACCGGGCTGCGCGTCGTGAGCATCGAAGGGCGACGGATCGGACTCGGGCGCACGACGATTCGCTGGGCGCTCCTCCTCGTCGACGGCCCCCTGACCGCGTTCATCTGCGGCCTCATCACCTCGACATCGACCAACGGTCACCAACGACTCGGTGATCGATGGTCGGACTCCTACGTGGTCGGTCGCGACGCCGAGGGGAAGCCGCTCACCCTGCCGGAGTGAGCGACGCGCCGGCGGCGTCAGACCCCGAGGGCCTTGCGCCACACCGCCATCGTCTCCAGGTTGGCCCGCTGGTTGACCGCCGCCGTCACGACCATCGCCGAACCGTGGAACGTGCCGGGAAAGTGGTGCAGTTCGACCGGAACGCCGGCGCGGATCATGCGCACCGCGTAGTCGAGGCCCTCGTCGCGCAACGGGTCGAACTCCATGACCGACACGTACGCGGGCGGCAGACCGCTGAGATCCTCGGCACGCGCGGGCGATGCGTACGCGGGCACGTCGTCGGAACCCCAGAGCTCACCGAGGTACCACTCCCAGCTCTTCTCGGCCGTGGGACGCGACCACATCGGCGTGTCGACGAACGCGCGCATCGACGGCGTGTCGAGGCGGTCGTCGAGCTCGGGGATGCCGAGGTACTGGAAGCAGATCGCCGGCCCGCCGCGGTCGCGGGCGAGCAGTGCGAGCCCGGCGGAGAGCCCGCCGCCCGCGCTGCCGCCGTTGATCGCGATGCGAGCGGGGTCGATGCCGAGCTCGTCGGCCGCACCGCGCAGCCACTGCAGTGCGGCGTAGCAGTCCTCCAGCGGCGCGGGGTAGGGGTGCTCCGGCGCAAGGCGGTACTCCACGGACACGACCACCACGCCGAGCTCGCGGGCGAGGGTGGCCGAGCTGCTGTGCTCCATGTCGATCGACCCCACGAAGAACCCGCCTCCGTGGATGTAGAGGATGGCGGGGGTGGGGGTGGCGGCGCGCTCGTGCGGCACGTACACCCGCACGGTGACGGGCGGATCACCCGCCGGCCCGGGGATCGCGCGGTTGTCGATGTCGAGGCCGGTCACGTCGGGCTGGGGGAGCCCCGCGAACATTGCGGCCGACTCCTCCCGCGCCGCGACCGCGTCGGTGGGGGCACCCCGCCCGGCCACCAGCGTCGCCATCTCGGCGAGCTCGGGGTCGAATGCGTAGCCGCCGGAGGCGGCGACCGCAGGGGAGGAGGCATACGGAAGTGTGGAAGGCTGCGAGTCGGTCATGGGCGGGATCGTAGAGGAGGTTGCGATGGGTGCGCACGGGACGACCACACCGGCGGGGATCGCGCTGAAGGACGTGTCGCACGTTTCGATCGCGGTGAGCGACATGGAACGCTCGATCGAGTTCTACCGCGACGTGTTCGGCTGGACCCAGGTGTTCGACGAGCAGATGGGCGGGGAGAACTTCGAGCAGCTCACCGGCGTGCCCGGCGCGGCCGGGCAGGCTTGTGGCGGTCGCATCGGCAGCCTGCGTGTCGAGCTGATGGACTTCAACTTCTTGCCGCAGGGCCCGCCCGGCACCGGGCTCGGCCTGCGCGTGCTCTCGATGGAGGTCGACGACGCGGCCGCCGCCCACGCCGCGCTGGTCGCGCGTGGCGTGCCGGTCTCGGGCGCGCCGGTCGAGGTGCACGGCGTGAAGATGTTCTTCGCCATCGACCCCGACGGTCAGGGCATCGAAATGTGCGAGTACGTCCCGGGCGGTCCCGCCTGGGGCGGTGAATACGCCTGAGGGGAAGCACCGTGGAGTACAACCCGTTCGCCCGAGATGTCCAGACCAACCCGTACCCGACGTACCGGTGGATGCGCGACGAGGCGCCCGTCTACCACAACGCCGATCTCGGCTTCTACGCGCTGTCACGGTGGGACGATGTGCTCGCCGCGCACACGGACGCCGCCACCTTCATCTCGAAGCACGGCCCGACGATCGAGAAGATGCCGGAAGGCACCGATGTGCTCATCGCCACCGACGATCCCGATCATCAGTGGCAGCGCAAGATGGTGTCGCGGCTGTTCACGCCCCGGGCCATCGCCGATCTCGAGGCCAACGTCCGCGCGATCGCGGCGGGCGTCCTCGACGACGCCCGTGAGCGCGGCAAGCTCGACGTGGTGGGCGAGTTCTCCGCACACCTGCCGATGATGGTGATCGCGGAGATGCTGGGCGTGCCGAGAGAGGTGCGGGCCGAGCTCCGCCGGCTCTCCGATCGCATGCTCGACCGCAGCGACGGCGACGAGCGCGGCAACGTGAGCGACGAGACCGCTCAGGCCATGGGTGCGATCGTGGGCGTCCTCGCGGGGGTGATCGACGACAAGGTGCGCAACCCCGGCGATGACATCGCTTCGCTGCTGCTGCACTCGAGCATCATCGACGACCAGGGCCGCGAGCTGCGCCTCAGCCAGCAGCAGGTGGTCAGCCGCGTGCTCGAGCTCGTGATCGCGGGGCACGAGACCACCGCCAAGCTGGTGGCCAACGGCGTCGTCGCGCTGGCCTGGTACCCCGACCAGCGGCGTGAGCTGGTGGCCGACCCTTCACTCATCCCGAACGCCGTGGAGGAGATGCTCCGGTGGGACCCGCCGTCGCACTACCAGGGCCGCTGGGTCGAACGTGACGTGACCCTGCACGGGGTCACCATCCCCGCGGAGTCACGCGTGGTCCTGATCACCGGCGCCGCGAACCACGACGAGCGCGAGTTCGCCGAGCCCGAGCTCTTCGACGTCCATCGCGAGATCGAGCGCCATGTGGGGTTCGGATTCGGCATCCACCTGTGTGTGGGCGCGGCGCTGGCCCGGCTCGAGACGCGCATCGCGTTCGAGGAGTTGCTGGCGCGCTACCCGGAGTATGAACTGATGCAGCCGATGCAACGGGCGTACTCGAGCAACGTGCGCGGCCTGTCGAGCCTGCCGATCGCGCTCGTGGCCTGATCGGCTAGGCCCTCCCCAACAACTGGGCCAATGGCTCGAGACGCGACACCGCGCCCCGCGTGAGCACCGGCTCCATCAACAGCAGGCGGCGCAACGTCGACCGCAGGAAGAGCTGCAGCAGCGCCGCGTCGTGCTCCGGGCCGGCGCCGAGCACGAACTCCTCCAGCGCCGCATCGCTCGCCGCCCAGTCGGCCGGACGGGTGCCGAGGAGCGCTTCGACGTCGTCGAGGTCGGCGGCGGCGACGGCCGCGCCGTAGTGGTCGACGCGCTCCAGGTAGTCGGCCATCGCCGCGGTGGAGTCGCGGCGGAACTGCTCGACCGCGTCGTCGGCGGTGAGGGAGCGGATCGTGCCGGCCAACGCCGCGTGCACCACTGCATCGCGTGACGGCGCGGGTTCCGACAACGTCACCGTGGGGACTTCGGTGCCGGTGATGTTGGCGATCGCCTCCAGTGCGGTGAACGTGTACTGGTGGAACCACTCGAAGTACTGCATGAGCTCGGGGAGGGGCGGCGCACCCTGCACCATGGCGTTGAGCGTCATCGGCGTGCACAGCGACCACTGCGCGAGGTGATAGTCGATCGCCCCGACGTCGAGCGCTTCCCCGGTGAGCTCCTCGTAGCGGAGCATCCCTGCGATCACGTCGCCGAGCGGCTCGGTCATGTCGCGCATGCGGAACGACGCGAGATCCTGGAGCGGGTCGCCGAGGTAGCCGTTCTCGAGGTCGATCAGCCCGGTGACGCGGCCGTCGTCGAACATGAACTGCGCGGAGTCGCACGTGACGAACCGCGCCTGGCTGCGGTGGGTGAGCACGTTGCGTCGCACCCACTGGATGCCGAACTCGAGGAGGGGCGCCGGCGCCTGCTTCTCGTTGCGGTAGACCTTCTCGAAGCGGTCGAACATGTTGAGGGCGACGTCGGCCGGGCCCTCGGGGAGCCGGAGACCGGCGGCCACGAATGCCGCCGGGTCGATCGCGTGCACCCGCGTGAGGATCTCGATGTAGTGGTCGAGCACCGCACGTTGCTCGGCCTCGGTCTCGGCGGTGCCGAGGTTCGCCCGCCCCGGGAGCGCGTCCATCACGATCGCCTCGGGCTCGTCGACCATGCCGTACACGTGGGGGACGGGGATTCCGTGTGCCTCGAGCACCTGCAACATGCCGGCCTCCTCGAGCAGGGCGGAGAGGTTGGCCACCCCCTCGCGGGCGCCGCGCACGTACAGCGGGAGCTCGGTGCCGTCGGGGCGTTGCACGGTGGCGAACCACGCCGGGCGCCACCGGGCCTGGCGCTCCATGGTGATCACGGCGCCCAGCTCGGCCTCGATCCAGGCCCGCACCCCGGCTGCTTGCTGCTCGTACCGGGCCGCCTCGTCCACGGCTTCCGCAGTCAGGTCACTCATCACGTTCCCCCTTCGACCGGAGGACCGTACCGCGTGCGGCGACGACGTAGCCTCGGGCGACCTTCACGACCAGGAGCACACCGTGAGCGAACCCGCCTTCCCCGAGCCCGCCTTCCCAGAGTTGGGCTTCTACACCTTGGCCGGCGCGCCGCCCTCCACCCGTGCGGTGGTCGACGAGATGCGCACCGCCGACGAGATGGGCCTCGGCTTCGGGTTCATCTCCGAGCGTCTCGCCTACAAGGAGGCGGCCACCGTGTCCGGCGCGGCGGGCGCGGTGACCGAGCGCATCCGCATCGCGACCGCGGCCACCAACCACAACACCCGCCACCCGCAGATCACCGCGGCCTACGCGAACACGATGCACAGCCTCACGGGTGGTCGCTTCACCCTCGGGCTCGGGCGCGGCTTCGACCGGATGTTCGACGCCATGGGCCTCCCGCACATCACCAACGCGCAACTCGAGGACTTTGCCGGCATCATGCGCCGGATGTTCGCGGGCGAGATGATCCTCGGCCACGACGGCCCCGCGGGGAAGTGGCCCTACCTCGCCATCGCGACATCGAGCCCGCACAGATCGACCTCGGCTTCGTGGCCATCGGTCCGAAGTCGCTCGCCCTCGGCGGCCGCGTGTTCGACCAGGTCGTGCTGCACACGTTCTTCAGCGACGAGTACACCGCCAAGGCCGTGCGCATCGTCAAGGAGTCGGCCGAGCAGGCCGGGCGCGACCCCGACTCGGTGAAGGTGTGGTCGTGCTTCGCCACGGTCGGCGACCACATCCCCTACGACCTCCGCATCAAGAAGACGGTCGGCCGCCTCGTCACCTACATGCAGGGGTACGGCCAGTTGCTCGTCGACGTGAACGGGTGGGACCAGGCGGCGATGGACCGCCTGAAGGCCGACGAGATGTTCGCCAACTTCCAGGGCGCCATCGACGGGGTCGCCACCACCGAGCAGCTCGAG
The DNA here is from genome assembly GCA_963720785.1 of uncultured Actinomycetes bacterium. Taxonomy (GTDB): domain Bacteria; phylum Actinomycetota; class Acidimicrobiia; order IMCC26256; family DASPTH01; genus CAVRGQ01. The sequence goes on along the minus strand of CAVRGQ010000009.1, from coordinate 171,365 downwards.
CACTTCCAGACGCTCATCCCCGACGAGTGGCTGGCGCCGATGGCCGCCGGCTCACCCGCGCAGTGCGTCGCCGCGATCCGCAACCAGTTCGCCCTCGGCTGCGACGGCGTGATCATGCACGGCGCCAACCCCACCGAGCTCGCGCCGATCGTGGCGGAGTACGCGAAGGGCTGAGCGCGAGGGTCAGCCGGCGTTGACGTCGAGCACCTGGCCGGGCAGCACCCCGGTGAGCTTGCCGTCGCGCTGCACGACCTGGCCGTTCGACGATGGTCGCCCGGTAGCCGCCCTCGGGGCGACGGAAGCGCAGCGCGCCGCCGGGCAGGTCGGCGACGAACTCCTCGACGTCCCAGTGGAGATCGTCGAGCGCGAACACCGCGAAGTCGCCGGCGAGCCCGGGAGTGATCGTGCCGCGGTCGCGGAACCCGAACAGCTCCGCCTGGCGGCCGGTGAGCTCGTGGATCGCGCGCTCCAGGGTGAAGTCGCCGCGCTCGCGCACGTGGCGGGTGAGCAGCAGCGTGCTGTCGCCGGACGCGCAGAGCATCTGCACGTGCGCGCCCGCGTCGGACGAGCTGATCACGACGTCGGGATCCCCGAGCACCGCAGCCACCTTGTCGGCGTCGCTGTTGGCGATGCCCTGCACGACCACGCCGGGATACCCGCCGTTGTCGCGCGACGAGATCGGCGAGCACATCGGACGGGTGCCCGCCACGCGCGGCGACGACGTCGGCGAGGCTCTTGCCCAGCCACTCCTCGTCGGCGGCGTTGTGCACCTCGACGATCTTCACCACGTCGATGCGTGTGTTGGGGAACATCGCCTTGTCGATGCGGTCCCACTCCTCGCGCGCCGCGGTGCGCCACTCGGCGTCGTTCACCAGCGCAAGCTTCGCATCCGCGCCCTGGGCCTGGATGAGCTTGGCCCAGCCCTGCACGAACGGCATGAACATCATCGAGCTGTCCCAGTTGATGCGGAAGTCGACGGTGCGCGGTGACAGCTGCGGGATCATCGGCGCGCCCTCGCTGCGGAGGGTGCGGGCGAGTTCCAGCCAACGGTCGGTGGCGGTGGGGGCGGGGCCCGTCGGTCACCGCGAAACCGGTCCAGGTGAGCGGGATGTTCCGCTCGCCACAGAGCTCGGCGAGCATGCGCATCTCCACCTCGGGTGCCTCGCCGGTGAGGTTGGGCACGAACTCCACGAAGCCGCGGCCGTGCTCGGCGATCACGTCGAGCAGTGCGGCGAACTCGGCCCGATCCGCGTTGCGCGACGGCACCGGGCGGCCCTGACGGTCCTCGTCGAAGAACGACGTCGACAAACCGAACGCACCCTGCTGCAACGCCTCGGCGAGGATCGCAGCCATCGCCCGCGCTCCTCGGCGTTGGCCGGGCGCTCCCACGCGGCGTCGCCCATCACCACGACGCGGAGCGGCGAGTGGCCCATCAACGCGGCAAAGTTGAGGCCGAGGCCGGTGTCGACCAGCGCGTCGCGGTAGCCCGCGTAGTCGGTCCAGGTCCACGGCACCGAGTTGGTGAGGATGTCGGTGGGCACGTCCTCGACGAAGGCGAACATGTCGGCGATGTCGTCGCGTCGTTCGTCGTTCACGGGGAACAGCGACAGCGAGCAGTTGCCCACCATCGCGGTGGTCACGCCGTGTTGCGGCTGCGGGTCGCACGCGGGGTCGAAGAAGGCGTACGGGTCGAGGTGGGTGTGCTGGTCGATGAAGCCCGGCGTGACCAGCGCGCCGGACGCGTCGAGCACTTCCTCGCCGTCGGGGGCGAGGCCGGGCCCCACCTCCACGATCTTGCCGCCGCGCACCCGTACGTCGGCGACGACCGCGGGCGCGCCCGTGCCGTCGACCACGGTGCCGCCCTGGATGAGGAGATCGCCAGCCTGAGTCATATCGACGAGCCTAGGACGGCCCGAGGACGGCGCTCGGCGGGCCCCACAGGTACGGCTCGGGGTCGGAGCGCGCGATCATGACTTCGAGACGGGTGCGCCAGAGGTCGTGCTCCCAGTCGATGGTGGCCGCCTGCGTGCCGCCGGTGAGGCGTTCGTCGTCCTCGATCGTGGGATGGGCCCAGAACGTGTCGTTGCAGATCGCCTCGTAGGTGTACTGCGCCACGTTCTGGGGTGTCATCAGCACCACCCCCGGGAACGCGGTGGCGCGGATCAGCGCCTCGGTGCCCTGGGCCAGTTCGTCGGTGGCCATGGTGGCGGTGACACCCGGGAACACCACCGTGGCGACGATGTCGGCGTTGGCGTCGCGCAACTGGCCGTGCAGGCACTCCATCAGGCTCACCTGGGCGCACTTGGTGACGGAGTAGGGGGCGTTGCCGTACATGGTGCCGGTGTTGCCCGCACCCGACGACGTGACCAGCACGTGGCCGTGCTCGCCGCCCGCGATCATGCGGGGCACGAACGCCTTGATGCCGTACACCGCGCCGAGGAGGTTGACCCGCACGGTGACGTCCCACGCGTCGGGGTCGGGGTTGAGCAGCCCGTGCCCGGGCAGGCCGGTTGGCGCCATGTGGTTCACGTGGATGACGTGCACCTTGCCGTAGCGCGCGTACACCGCGTCGGCGAGCGCGGTGACCGACGCGTAGTCACCGAAGTCGGCCTGGAACGCGGCAGCGTCGTACCCCTCGGCGCGCAGCTCCGCGGCGCGCACCTCGGCGCCGTCGCCGTCGAGGTCGGTGAGCACCACGCTCGCGCCCTCCTGGGCGAGGCGACGGCACACGGCGAGGCCGATGCCGCGGGGGTTGGCGGTGCCGGTGACGACCGCGACCTTCCCGGTGAAATCCTGCACGACGATGCTCCTCAGAACTTGTACTGCTGGGGGAAGGGAAAGTGCTCGAGCGCGCGGGGCCCGTCGAGCGAGGTGCGGGCCAGCGACTGGTAGTCGCGCTGCGCGAACCACCACCGGCCGTCCACGCGGCGGTAGACGTCCTGGTAGAGCCCGTACGCGACGCTCCAGCGGCCCGAGTCGGCCCACTGGCGCAGCTCGGCCATCCACATGCGGGCGGCCGCGGCGTCCGGGTCGCCGGCGAAGGCCGTCTCGATCCGCGTGTTGAGGATCACGAACTCGAAGAAGTCGAACTGGTCGACCGACGGGCCCACGAATGCGGCAAACGGCTCCGGACCGTCGCACTCGATCGTGTCGCCACCGCCCACCGCGATCACGATGCGCGCGTCGGGGAGGAACAGTTGGTCGAGCTCGCCCCACGCACGGCGAGTGGCGAGATCGGCGTAGGCCTGCTGCAGCCGGGTCACCCCGACGTGGTCGAGCAGCTCCTGGTTCGGGTCGGTCATTGCGTGCGCTCCTTCTTTTCGTTCTTCTCGCGTTCTTTCTGGTCGCGCCAGGCGCTGGGCATCTGGAAGTAGCACTTGCCCGCGCGACGAGTTGCTCGTCGGGGTCGTACACGTGCACGTCGACGATGGCGGTGGCCTTCCCGACACGCACGATCTCACCGACCGCTCGGTAGGTGAGGCCCACGGGCATCTGGTGCAGGTAGTCGACCTGCAATGTCACGGTGGGGGCGGAGCCGCCGGCGAGCGAGAAGATCGCCATCCCGGCGACGTCGTCGACGAGCACGCCGACGTACCCGCCGTGGACGTTGCCCACCGGGTTGCCCCACTTCGCGGACGGGGTCCAGTGGGCCTCGGCGTGTCCGTCCTCCATGAGGACGACCGCCATGTCCTCGGGCTGGTACGTGTGCTGTGGCTCCTTCACGCCGGGCACCCTAGATCGGTTGCGCGGCCGGCCGCGTGGCCGGTCGACCTCACCAGAGCCCGTACACGGGGCCGATCAGGAAGAAGGTGACGAAGCCGATCGTGTTGTTGAAGCCGTGGGCGAGCACCGCGGCCCAGACCGTCCGGTAGTGGTAGCGCACGAAGCAGAAGGCGATGGCGTCGAGCGTGACGATCGCCACGCCTACCACGCCCTGTTCCGTGTGCGCGATGCCGAACAGGAGCGATGACAGCACCACCGCGGTGAAGGCGGCGACTCGTCCGGGGCCGAACAGCTGACGCATGCGCGTCAGGAGGTAGCCCCGATAGGCGAACTCCTCGCCGACTGCGGCGAGGGTCCAGCTGAGCGCGAGCAGCCCGACCAGCAGTCCGACGTTGCCCTCCAGGTCCGCGAACTGGTGCAGGTCCTGCTCGTGTCCCGACACGTGGTTCGCGATCGGCATGGTGATCGCGAGCTGCACGACCGACCACAGCGAAGCGAAGGCCAGCATCTTCACGACGAGATGACGATCGCGCGGCCGGCGGAACCCCAGGGACGCCGGGCCGACGTGCCGCACGGCGAGGGAGCCCCCGGCCATCGCCGCCAGGACGAGCGTGGGGACGATCAGATCGGAGACCACGGCGGCGGTGGCGAGCACCACCTCGACGGCGGTCACCAGGGTCCAGACCCGTCGGTGACGGAGTGCTCGGGCACCGCCGGCAAGCGGGCCGACATCTCGTTCCGGCCAACGCACCACGACTCCAGTGTCCGGTGATCCGCCGGCGCCCGGACAGTGCCGAAGGTCAGCACGTCCGTCCGACGGGAGGTCCGCCCATGTCAACGAATGCCGGTCACCGCCTGACCAACGACCCGGGGCGGTCTGCTCAGATGCGCTTGGAGAAGCCCGCGTCGAACGGGTAGGTGGCTGCGTTCGCGTACCGACCCTCGTCGGAGCAGAGGAACAGCACGAACGGCACGAGGTCGTCGGGGGTGCCCAGCTCCTTGGTGAGCTGCCCGGCGAGCACGAGCTCCTTGTTGTGGGGTTCGAGCCCGGCCTGCACCGCCTCCGACATGAACGCACCCGGCGCCACCGCGAACACGCGGATGCCGTCGGCGGCGAGTTCGGTGGCCAACGACATGGTGACGCTCGTGAGCGCGAGCTTGGTTGCGCCGTACGACCCGGCCGCGTGCACCCACGCGGCGACCGACGCCTGGTTCATGATCACCCCGCCACCCCGTGCGGCCATCGACGGGCGGCACTCGCGCGCGCAGATCACTGCGCCGAGCACGTTGACGTCGAAGATGCGCCGCCAGTCGTCGATCGACAGGTCGAGGGTCGAGTTGTACTTCCCGAGGTGCAACCCCGCGTTGTTGACCAGCACGTCGACCCCGCCGAACGCGTCGACGGCCGCGGTGACCATCGCCCGCACCGACTCCTCGTCGGCGACGTCGGTGCGCGTGCCGATCGCCTGACCGCCGCCCGCGACGATGGTCGCGGCAGCTGCTTCGGCGGTGGTGCCGTCGATGTCGGCGAGCACCACGTGCGCGCCCTCCGCGGCGAACCCCTGAGCGTAAACCAGGCCGAGGCCGTTGCCCGCGCCGGTCACGACGACGACCTTGTCGGTGAATCGACTGCTCATGTCCGCCGGTCTACCAGCAGTCGAACACGGCGCGCGTCGCGGACCAGGTGGTGGCCGAGGGGTTGACCGCCCGAGTGAGATCACCGCCGTCGACGGTGAGGAGGAACCGGTCCTTGCGGGCCACGATCTGCGTCTGGCCGGAGCGGAATGCCCCCTGGCCCATGCCGAAGAGCGTCACCCGCTTCGGCGCGGATGCGCGCCGCGCCGCGAACTCCTTGCGGGCGGCGGCGTGGTCGGCCATCACCTCGACGGTCACCGTGATCCTGCCCTGCGCCCCGAAGTCGTAGGTGCAGGCGAAGGTGTTGCCGTCCCAGACCTCGGTGCGGGGCTTCACCAGCTTGCGCCCGGCGGCCGCGATCACGGCATCGCGCACCATCGGCTCGCACACCTCTTCGGCGGTCTGCTTGGGGTGGCGGTCGTGGTCGGTCCCCGTCTCGGCCGCGACCGCGGTGGAGCCGAGCGCGCCGGTGGCGACCATGGCGACGACGAGAAGGGCGATACCCCGGATCAGTTGCCTGCCCACTAGACCAGTCTTGTGCATCCCGACACGCAGGTGGCAAGCGGGCGATGAGCCGCTGGTGGGGCCTCGACCGTCGCCAGACCGTCCTGGCGTTGCTCGGCGCCGCGCTCGTGGGCGCGTTGGTCGTCGCGGTGGTGAACCTCACCGGTTCGGGAGGATCGGACGCGACCGCCCGCCCCGAAGTCTGGGTGTTCGGGTCGAAGTCGGTTGCCGCACCTCCGTCTCTACGGGGCACCCGCCCCGTGCCCGGCACCGCGTTCGGCTCGGTCGTGGGCGCACCGGGGCGGGTGTGGATGTACGAGCCGGCCACCGGCGAACTCGGCAGCTACGTGTCTGCGACGAGCACGATCGAGCGCCTTCCGCGCGCGCCGCGCGGGCGGACCCGGGCGAGCACGGCACTGCCGCTCGTCGCGCCCGAGCGCGGCAAGCTGTGGCTCGCTCCCTCGCCGGGTGAGCTCGCGAGCTACGACCTGTCGAAGCAACGCGTGACCCGCCGGGTGACCACCGACTCCGACGCGACCGTCAGTGCGGTGGTCGCCGCCGGCGACCGGGTCGTGGGTGCGGCGCAGACCCCGGCGGGCGTCGTCGTGCACGTCGTCAATTCCGCGACCGGGACCGTCGAGCGGAGCGTCACGCTCCCGGCTGTCGGCGCCTTGCATGGTCTCGCCGCGGATCGCGACTCGATCTGGGTGCTCGGCGACGCGCACGTCACCCGCCTCACCACTGCTTCGCTCCGGGTGGCCACCGACGTGGCACTGGCGCCGGGCGACGGCGCGGTAGGTGGCGCGGTCGTCGCCTTCGGGGACGTCTACCTGTTGCGCGGCGCGGACCAGTTGGTGCGGGTGGGGCCCGACGGCACCACGCAGGTCGTGTCGCAACTGCGAGGGACCGGCAACTGGCCGCCGGTGCGCAACGCGTCGCTCGCCGCGGGTGGGCGTCACGTGTACGCGCTCATACCGGTCGGCGTGACGACCGGTGACCAGTCCGGTCGCCTGCTCGGCTACGACGCGCGCCTCGGGCGCGCGACCCGCACGCTGGAGTTCTCGTCGAAGTTCTTCGCCGGGGGCATCGCCTTCTCCACCCGCTGAGGGAACTCTCCGCCGCCGGCGAGTGTCTACCCATCGTGAGCTCCCCCCGTCGGCCGGTCGTCCTCTGCCGCGCGCTGCTCGTCGTTGTGGTGCTCGGCACCGCGGGCGGCGTGCTCTCGGCGTGCGGCGGGTCCGGCGGCTCGGACGGGTCGAGTGGGGCGTCCGATGCGCCCATGCCCACGGGCGCGCTCGCGAAGGACCGGGAGATCCTCACCGGCCGACGGCTCTACTCCACGTACTGCTCGAGCTGCCACGGCGCGTCGGGCGGCGGCGGGGTCGGCCCGAAGTTCACCGACGGCCGGCTGCTCACCGACTTCCCGACGGTCGAGGAGCAGGTGACGTTCGTGACCAACGGCAAGGGTGCGATGCCCGCGTGGGGCAAGACCATGTCGGCAGCCGAACTACGCGCGGTCGTGCGCTACGAACGCGCGGTGCTGTCGAAGCAGGGCAAGTGACTCGCGGCCGCGCCCTGATCGCTACCGCGGCGTGCACAGTCATGGTCGTGGGTGTCGGTGTCGAGGTCGTCCGTGCGCTGGGCAACGACCGGGCAACGGTGGCCGAGCTCGCGCCCAACACGGAGTCGGCCGACTTCACGCTGGTGGTGCCCGGTCGACGGTCACGGAGCGCATGACCGAGCCGGGTCTCCTCAGCGCCGTGTGTCTGCTCCACCGATCCGGCCGGCTCGAGATCCGCGTCCTGCCTACATGAAGTTCCTGGTGTGCAACGCCGCGAGGGCGGCGGCCTCCTCGGCGCTGAACCCGAGGCGGCCGAGGCGGCGGGTGCGTCCCTCGGCCATCTCACGTTGCAGCGTCTGCACCCGCTCGTGTCCGGTAGCGAGCGCCGCCGGTGTCCACGCGCCGGCGGCGAGCACGACGAGGGCGTCGAAGACCAGGTCGTTGAGCCCGGCGGTGTCGCGCAGCGCGTCGTGGCGACGTTCCACTGCGGCTTGCAGCCTTGTACGCAGGTCGGGCTCCACCGCAAGGCGGTGCTCGAGGTGGGCCTGGCCGAACGCGACGTGGCGGGCCTCGTCGGCGAGGGCGAGCCGCGCCACCGCACGCGTCACGGGATCGGGCCCGTACGTCATGAGGAAGGCGAGCAGGTCGAGAAAGGTGCCCTCGCCGAGCACCGACAACAGCAGCGCGCTCACGGAGAAGTCGGGTTCGTCGAGGAGGGTGGCGAGCGACGCTCGGCCGCCGACGCTCGACAATCCGAGCTCGCGCCCGGTCAGCCGTGCCCGACGGGTGAACACCTCCACATGCCTCGCCTCGTCGGCAACCTGCACCGCGAGGAGCTGCACGACCTCTCGGAAGTACGGGTGCACGGTGCCGAGGAAGCGTGCCGGCACGACGAGCGCGACCTGCTCGTTCTCGATCAGGTAGGTCATCACCTGCACGACCGCGTCCTCGACCTCGTCGGGATGGTCGATCGGCGCGTCCCACGGCACCGCGGTGGCGGGGTCCCACTGCGCGGCGACCGCCTGCGCGTACAAGCGGGGCACGAGGTCCGCCCAGACGTGGTCGCGTTCGGCGAGGGCGAAGTGCGGCGCCGGACCGCCCGCCTCCACGAGCGCTCCACGTGCCGCGAGTCCCCACTCGGCCGGTGGGTGCCCTTCGAGGTGAGCCGACGTGGCGTCTCCCGCTCGTGATGCGCCCCGCAGCCGCGCGGTGTCAGCGGTGCCCCGGGTCACGAGAACCGTGCCGTCGGCTCCGATCGTGCAGCCATGACCCTGCGCCCGGCACCACGTCCCCAGGTGCAGGGCGAGCAGTGGGTCGCGCCCCGTCACCTCGAGCGTGGCGCCGGGCGTCAACTCGCGCACCGCGTGCGCGACGAGCAGGTGCCCGCCGCGGTCGATGCCGAGTTGGTCAAGGTCGATACGCATCGGCGGTCACCCGACCGGCACCGTCGTAGAAGCCGAGACGGTCGACGGCCGCCTCGAGCAGCTCGTAGCCCTCGTAGCGCCCGTCGTGCCACTGGTGCAGGCCTTCGAGGTCGAGCAGCGGCCGCACCTGCGGATCGTCGTACGACATGGCGAGCAGCAGCTTTGCGAACCGTTCGACCACGCCGTCCTCGGCGGCCGCGGGCACGACCGTCATGTTGCAGTGGTCGTAGGCACCGGTCTGCGCGACCACGACCGTGCCACCCGACGGGAGCGTGCCCTCGTTGGTGAACGCGAGGTGGTTGCCGTCGATCATGCACGCGGCGTCGACCTCCTCGGCCACGAGCGCCCGCGCCGCGTCGCGCTCGCCGCCGACGTGGTCGCCGTGCAGTCCGACGCCGATGTCGAACCGGCGCACCTCGAAGTCGGCGCCGGGCTCGAGCCCGGCCGCCGCGAGGTGGGCGAGTGGCAGCAGCGTGGCCTGCGGTGAGTCGACCGCGCCGACCGCCACCACCTTGCCGCGCAGGTCGTCGACCGACGCGATGCCGGCACCGGTCCGGGCGACCACGAGCGACGTGAGGTCGCGGTCGGTGTCGCGCATCGCGACCGCAGTGACCTCGACGTCGGAGGCCGCGCCCAGGCGACGTGCCCGCACCCACGCGAGCGGCGAGTTCCACGCCGCGTGGATCTGCCCCGCCAGGAGGTCCTCGACCTGGCGCTCGTAGTTGGAGTAGAGGAGGTAGTCGAAGTCGAAGTCCTGTTCGCGGAACCAGGCCCGGAAGCCGTCCCAGATCGTCACGACCTTCGGGTCGTAGGCGACGGCACCCATGAGGAACGTCTCCACCGTCAGACCTCCCCTTCGACCACGGGCCCGAGCAGGGGGAACTCGAAGATGGCGCGGCCCACGATGTCGAGCAGCGCATCGGTGGTCGGCGCCATCACGCGGGCGGCCCGCGCGTCACGGAAGCGCCGTTCGATGCCGACCTCCTTGCGGAACGCCGCACCGCCGCACAGCTTCATCGCCGCATCGGTGACGCACGCGGCCGACTCCGCCGCGACCGCCTTCACCTCGAGCACGCGCAGCATCGCGTCGGCCCGACCGCTGCCGAGTGCGGCGAGGGTGTCGGCGAGGAACGCGCGGGTCCGGTCGACGTCGATGCGCAGCTTCGCGAACTCGAGGCGCGGGATCGGCTCCTGGGCGAGCGAGTGGTCGAGGTGCTCGAGTCGCGTCGCGAGCAGATGGCGACGGGTCTCGTCGACCACCGCCTCGCTGAGGCCCACCGAGAACGCCGCGCTCAACACGAGGAACCACGGCAGCACGACCTGGAGCGCCTGGTCGAGCCCCGCGCCGTCCTCGCCGAGCAGGGTGGCGTGCGGCACCCGGGCGCCGTCGGCGACGACCGGCGTCGACTCGTTGCCGCGCAGTCCGAAGCCGTCGAATCCGCCGGTGACCGGCGTGAGCCCGCGCGTGTCGCTCGGTACCGCCCACAGCGTCATCGGGCCTTCGGCCGTGAGCGGCGTGCTCGACCACACGTAGGTCCGGGCGTGGTTCGCCGACGTGACCCAGCTCTTGTGGGCGTCGAGCACGACCTCGTCGGTCACGGCGTCGCGGGTTGCGGTGCTCTGGGGCGCCCAGAAGTGCGAGCGCGAGCCCGCCTCGGAGAACGCGAGCGTGGTGAGGTGGTTGCCGCCGGCGATCTCGCGCCGCAACGATTCGGGGCCGTAGGTCTCGATCGGCGACGTGGCCGCGTAGTGCATGAGCACGACCATCGCGGTGGAGCCGCACGCGCCGGCCAGTGCCTCGATGACGGCGGCGGCCTCCGCGAGCCCGCCGCCGGCACCACCGACCTCGGTGGCGCTGACGAGTCCGAGCACGCCGGCGTCGGCGAGCGCCGCTACGGAAGCTTCGGGAAAGGTGCCGGTGCGGTCGACGGCGGTGGCTGCCGGCGCGACGACGGATTCGATGACGCGTGGGAGCGCGTCGAGAATTGCGATGGCGTCTGCCATGGGGTTCTCCTCGAGGTGAAGGTGGCGTCACCCGACCGGGCGACAGGGGAGGACGCTCAGCGATGGTGCATGTCGCGACCTCCCTCCACGTCGAGGAGTGGGACGAAGGCGGAATCTACCGCGCGGCCTTGAGGATCATCGCGCCGCCCGGCGTGCCGCCGCCGTTGCTCACCACGCCGACCTGCGCGTTTTCCACCTGGCGGCCCTCGGCCTGACCGCGCAGCTGCAGCACCGCCTCGTGGAGGAAGCCGTAGCCGTGCAGTCGCCCGGCCGACAGCTGCCCGCCGTGCGTGTTCAGCGGCAGTTTCCCGCCGAGCGAGATGTTCACGCCGCCATCGACGAAGTCCTTCGCCTCCCCGGTGCCGCAGAACCCGAGCGACTCCAACCACGTGAGGCAGTTGAACGAGAAGCCGTCGTAGAGCTGGGCGAACTGCATGTCGTCGGGCTTGAGATCGGTGCGGGTCCACAGGTGACGCGCCGCGCCGATCACGAGCGGCTCGTGGTCGACCACGCCCTGGTCCCACGAGATGCGCTCGGTCACCTGCGTGCCCACCGCCTCCACGTGCACGGGCGGCTGGCGCAGGTCGCCGGCGATGTCCTTGCGCGACACGATCACCGCGACCGCGCCGTCCATGGGAACGTCGCAGTCGTAGAGACCGAACGGCGTGCTGATCATGCGGGCGCTCAGGTAGTCGTCCATCGTGAGTGGGTCGGTGTAGATGGCGAGCGGGTTGGCTGCCGCGTGCTTGCGGGCGGTGAGCGCGATCCAGCCGAGCGTCTCGCGCGTGGTGCCGTAGAGCTTGAAGTGCGTGTTGGCCATCATGCCGATCCAGTTGGCGGCCGAACCCGCGCCGTAGACGAGGCGCCACGCCATGTCACCCTCGACCCGCTTGCCGCTGAACATCGCCGCGGCCGGCGCTCCCGGTGCCCGGCGCCGCCTGCCGGGCCTTGGCCAGCGCGGTCGCCTCGGTGACGGTGCGGAAGCACAGCACGTGGTTGCACAGGCCACCGGCCACCGCGAGCATCCCGGCCACCACGGAGCCGGTCTGGCCCGGGGTCTCCATGCCGCTGTGGTGCCACGTGGGCCGGATGCGCAGCGCCTCCTCCAGCGCCTGCACACCACCTTCGCTCATGCCGCCGCCACCCGCGAGCCCACCCGGGTAGGACGCGAGCCCGTCGATGTCGTCGAGGGTGAGGCCGGCGTCCTCGATCGCGGCCAGTGCGGCTTCGACCGTGAGCGTGATCGGCTCGCGCATCAGGCGACGGCCCACCTGCGAGATGCCGACGCCGGTGATCGCGACCTTGTCCTCGAACTTGTCGCCCGCCTTCGGCATGGCGCGCACCTGGCGGACCAGCGGGTCCTCGTGGGGGATCGGGCCCTCGACCGGGTTGCCCGCCGAGTCCGTCTCACCCGTGGGCTCGAACACCGGGAACCAGACGTCTTCCTGCTGCTCGAACAGCACCTTGACGCGCTGGCCGACGAACGCCTCGTCGAGCGGCACGTTCACGATGTTGGTGGTGAGCCGCACCCGGTCGTCCTCGTCGAGCGCGACCAGGGCGAGGATGAACGGCGGCGGGAAGCCCGGCATCCACTGGTGGTGGTTCACGGTGAGGCCGACGATCGTGCCCGTGCCCGACATCTCAGCGGGCGCCCACTCGAACGACTTGCAGTAGGGGCACACCGGGGCGGGGGTGTGGCGCAGCTCGCCGCAGGCGGAGCAGCGTTGGATGCGGAGCGTGCCGTCCTGGCCCGAGGTCCAGAAGAAGGTGTTCTGGTCGTCGAGTTGGGGCAGCTGGCGGGTGATCTCTCCGGACACGTGGCGCTCCTGGTCGTCCGGGCGGCTCGGCCGGCCGGCGCATGAAGATGTCCGGACGGCTCGGCCGCCGGCGCATGAAGATGGTGTGGCTGGCGCGGGCACGCTACCGTCCCGCTCTTCCGGCCGACCAGAGCCGGGCGAGGGGGAGCAGCGCGTGTCGTCAGGGCCGATGGAAGGCGTCAAGGTCGTCGAGGTCGCCCAGTTCACCTACGTGCCCTCGGCCGGGGCAACCCTGGCCGACTGGGGTGCGACGGTGCTCAAGATCGAGCACGCGTTCACCGGCGACGCCCAGCGCGGCATGATCGGGTACGGCCCCGCCGCCGTCGCGGAGGGCACGTTCTCTCCCATCATGGAGCACCCGAACCGCGGCAAGCGCAGTGTCGGCCTCGACATCGGCCACCCCGACGGACTCCGGGTCCTCTACCGCCTGGTCGAGGACTGCGACGTGTTCCTCACCAACTTCCTGCCCGAAGCGCGGGCCCGCCTGCGCATCGACGTCGACGACATCCGGGCCGTCAACCCCCAGGTGATCTACGCACGCGGCAGTGCGCTGGGCCACCGCGGCCCGGAGTCGCTCAAGGGCGGATTCGACTCGGCGTCGTACTGGGCGCGCGGCGGCGGCTCCATGGGCGTGACCCCGCCCGACCTCAGCGCGAAGCCGCTCAACATGCCCGCGCCGGCGCACGGCGACACGCTCGGCGGTCTCACCATCGCGGGCGGCGTCGCGGCGGCGCTGTTCAAGCGGGCGACCACCGGCGAGCCGTCGGTCGTCGACGTCTCACTGCTCAGCGTGGGCGCGTACGCGTGCGCGCTGTCGGTCGACATCTCGTTGCTGACCGCCGAGCCGTGGGTGTGGCCGCCCAACGATCTCCCGGGCGCGCCGGTCAACCCGGTCGTCGGGTACTTCGAGACGTCCGACGCGAAGTGGATCTACCTCGCGATGCTCCAGCCCGGCCGCTACTGGGCCGACTTCTGCCGGCACATCGAGCGCGAGGACCTCATCGACGACCCGCGCTTCGACACCGACGAGAAGCTCATCGCCAACGCGCAGGAGGCGGCCTTCATCGTGCAGGCCGAGTTGCTCACGCGCCCGCTCGACGAGTGGATCGAGTGCTTCCGTGATCTCGAGGGGCAGTGGTCCGTCGTGCAGGACAGCGCGGCAGGTCGGCCACGACGAGCAACTCCGGGAGATGGGCTACTTCGCGCCGGTTGTCGACGCCGACGGGCAGCCGCGTGAGCTCCTCACGAACCCGATCCAGTTCGACGAGCGACCGACCGTCACGACCCGCGGCCCGCAGTTCGCCGAGCACACCGACGAGGTGCTCGCCGAGTTCGGCTACACGGAGGAGGAGATCCTCCAGCTCAAGATCGACGGCGCGGCGACGTAGGCAACGTCGTCCGCACCGTCTGACAGACTGCGCCCGCTCACGAAACCCAGCACCGAACGAGGAGACGCACAGATGCCTGCGACCAGGAAGCCGTCCGGCGGACTCGAGGGAACCGGCGTGCTCGTCACCGGTGGCGGCACCGGCATCGGCGCCGCCTGCGCGGCCCAGGCTGCGGCCGACGGCGCGGCGGTCACCATCTGCGGCCGCACCGAGGCCACGCTCGCCGCGTCGGCCGAGCGGATCGGGAAGCTCGCCGCGAACGGCGGCAGCATCCGTTTCGTGGTGGGCGACGTGACCGTCGAGGACGACGTCGCGCGCGTCGTGGCCGCGGCCACCGAGCCCACCGGCACGCTCGACGGCGTGGTCGCCAATGCGGGTGGCGGCGGCGGCATGTCGCCCTACGCGACGTCCGACACCGACGAGTTCCGCCGCGTGCTCGAGCTCAACGCGGTCGGCACGTTCCTGTGTGTGAAGCACGCGCTCCCCGGCCTGCAGGCGTCGAAGGGCTCGTTCGTCGGCATGTCGTCGATCGCCGGCCACCAGACCCACCGCTGGTTCGGCGCCTACACCGCCGGCAAGGGCGCGCTCGAGCAGATCATCCGCAACGCGGCCGACGAGTACGGCGCGGTCGGCGTGCGTTTCAACGCGGTGCGCCCCGGCTTCATCACCACCGAGATCATGGAGAACGTCCCCCGCGACGGCTCCGTCTACAACAGCTACATCCTCAACACCCCGATGCACGGGGTGGGGGAGCCCGAGGACGTCGCCGACCTGGTGCGCTTCCTCCTCGGCGCCGAGTCGCGCTGGATCACCGGCCAGATCATCAACGTCGACGGCGGTCACAGCCTCCGCGCCGGCCCCGACTTCACCGAGTTCGCGGCGATGATCGCCGGCGGCGCCGACAAGCTCCCACTCCCGCAGGACTGATCTGATCTTGTCGACGAAGTGACCTAGGTCCCTGGTCGTCACGGGCCGCGCCCCGGCACGCTGCTGCCCATGACGACGACGACCACGGAGTTCACCGTCACACCCCTCGCCATCACTCCTCTGGGCGGCACGTTGGGTGCCCGCATCGACGGCGTGCGCCTGGCCGACGGCTTCGACCAGCCCCTCGTCGACCGCCTGAAGGCGGCGCTCGACGAGCACCTCGTGATCTCCCTGCCCGGCCAACACGACGTCACCTCCGCGCAGCAGCTCGAGTTCGCCGGCCTCTGGGGCGAGATCGCGGTGCACCCCTACGTGCCCTCGATCGAGGGCTACCCGGGGATCATGCGCATCTACGACCCCAACGAGCTCACGACCGTGTGGCACGAGGACACCACGCACATGGCCCGCCCGCCGCTGGCGTCGATCCTGCTCGCGCGGGAGATCCCGAGCCGCGGGGGCGACACGATGTGGGCCAACGAGTACGCCGCCTACGAGCGGCTCTCGGAGGGGCTCAAGGCCACGCTCGACGGCCTCGACGCGATCCACGAGGGCACCACGATGGCCGGCGAGCAGGGCCTCACCCGCGAGGCGGTCACGACGACGCACCCGGTGGTGGTGAAGCACCACCGCACCGGCCGCAAGGCGCTGTTCGTCAACGCCAACTACACGACCCGCTTCGTCGGGTGGAGCGAGGAGGAGAGCGAGCCGCTGCTGCGCTACCTCTACGCGCAGGCGTCACGCCCCGAGATCACCTGGCGGCACAACTGGACCGTCGGCGACCTCCTGATCTGGGACAACATCGCCACCCAGCACGCCGCCGTCGGCGACGCCGCGCCCGGCGAGGCCCGCACCCTCCACCGCGTCACGATCGGCGGCACGCCTCCTTCTCGTTGACGCTCCGCGTCGGGCCTTCTCGTTGACGAACCACGTCGGGCTTCTCGTCGACGCTCCGCGTGATCTAGGGTCCGCGTCCATGGATCTCTCGAAGTACCACCACACCGACTCCGTCACCGTGAACGCCGCGCCCGAGGCTGTCTACGCGCTCGTCGCCGATGTCACCCGCATCGGTGAGTTCAGCCCCGTCACCAAGAGCGCGACATGGACCGAGGAGGGCAGCACCTTCACCGGCGACAACGTCACGCCCGAGATGTCGTGGACCACGCACTGCCGGGTCGACGTGGCCGAGCCGGGCAAGGAGTTCACCTTCACCAACTGCGGCATGGACGGCAACAGCGAGCTCGTGCAGTGGTCGTACGCCTTCGCGGGCGAGGGCGACGGCACTGTCGTCACCGAGCAGTGGCAGGTCCTCCCCGGCTACGGCGAGTTCATGCACTCCGTCGCCCCCGACATGGACGTCGAGGCCTACCTCGACGGCGTGGTGGACAAGACCCACGCCGGCATGGCCGAGACCCTCGCCAACCTCAAGGCGACCGCCGAGGCGTAGCGCCCGACTGGTCGATCCGCGAGCCCTGGGCGCGTTCGAGGGCCGACACGAAGGTGGACCAGTCGTCGCCACCGGTTGCCATGGGCAGTGAGGTGCCGGATCGGAACCGGAGCTGGCGACCGCGCCAGGCCGACGCGCCGATGGCGACGACCGGGTCGTCGGCGAGCGCGACGGTGCGGGAGCCTCCGGCCGAGGTCCACGTGATCTGGCCGTCGGCGACCTGCAGGTCGGTGCCGGTCATCTGGCGGGTCCACAACAGCGCGACCGACACGACGATCCCGACGGTGAGCACGGTGAAGTAGGCGATCGGGAAGTCGGTGGCGACCAGCACGCCCGCCAGCACCAAGGTCAGCGCGCCGGCGAACCACGGGGCGTTGCGCACGGTGAACCTTCGCGGCGAGCGGTAGTCGAACTCGGTCGGGGCACCCGACTCGTCCTTGCCCGACTCCGGATCGGTCTCGGTCACCGCTGTACCCCCTGCATCTCGGGGAGAGGGTACAGCGAGCGAGGAGGAGGTGATCAGGTGGCGGGGGTGAGGAGACGCTGTTCGTAGAGGTCGGCCAGTGCCAGGAGTGCGCCGGACGCATCACCGGTGTAGGAGGAGCCGTGCATGATCGCGAGCGTCGTGGGCTGCAGGTCGGCGAGCGCGCGGATGGTGGGCGCGGTGTTGGGGGTGAGCGCGGTGGCGCCGAACACGTCCTCCGCCATCGCCGCCGCGTCGAGCACGTCGTTGCTCGTGAGCGCGGGACCGTCGCCGAGGTGGGTGAACAGGTCGCCGCACAGCAACGTACCGGTCGTCTCCTCGAACAGCACGTGCGCGTCCCAACCGTGGGGCACGTGCGGCGTGTCGATGCCGCGCACGCGCTTGCCGCCGAGGTCGAACACGGTGTCGGGGGCCATCGAGAACGGCTCGCGTGCGGCCTGGTCGTTGATGCTGACCATCACGCCGAGACCCGTGTGCGCGACCTGCGCGTTGGCGGCGACGTCGAGGAAGTCGTTCATCGCGCCGCACTCGTCGGCCTCGTAGTGACCGAACGTGATCCACCGCAGCTCGTCGAGCGGCGTCACGCTCCCCACCGCCTCACTCACGAGCGGGAACATCGCACGCGGCCCGGTGTGGAACAGCAGCGACTCCTGCGCGCCGCGCACGACGAACTGGTTGAACGTGAAGCCCGTCGGCCCGATGTCGGGCACGAGGGTGGAGAGGCGGAAGATGCCGTCGCTGATCTCGTCGACGCGAGTGTCCATGGTGACTCCTTGTCCTGAGTGGTTGCGAGTGATTCCGAGTGGTTCCGGTTGGATCAGAGCGGGAGTGAGTTGGAGCGCACGATCCCGTGATCGGGACTGCGGCCGGAGATCACCCGCACGAACTCGACCGCGTCGAGCTCGGTCACGCGCCGCCCGCCGCGTCGGAGCCGCGGGTGAAGGTGCCGCCGGCCGGCCCGGTGAGCACCAGCTCGTACGACAGGTCGTGCAGGTCGCCCCACTCGCCGACCATGTCGGCGATCAGGCGGCCGTCGTGCTCGGGGGTGAGCTCCATGTCGCGACCGAGCGCCGCGCAGATGTCGATGCGGTGGGCGAAGACGTCGCGGGTGAAGCCGACGTCGAGCAGGTACTTCAGCGGCTTCCACCCGACCGGTGGACCGATGGGGATCGGCAGGTAGCGCATCGGCGGGGGAGTGCCCCATCGGCCCTTGACCGCCTTCGGCCCAACCGCTTGCAGCTGCGCGACCAGCTCTGCGTTCGACAGGTGCGCGCGTTCACGGATCTGCAGCTCGTTCACGCCGTCGACGAAGTGGTGCGAGTCCTCGATCTCCTTGGCGAGGCGGGTGCCCTTCGTGAACTGGTGGACGAACTCCTTCACCGATGCCTGCGCGTCGGCGGCGCCGAGCACGTGCAGCGACATCTTGCGCACGTCCCACAACGTGCAGTCGGTCGGCGCGGCCCATTCCTCGGGCGCGAGCGACGCGCACAGCGCGCCGTAGCGACGGAACTCCTCGAGCGCGAGCACCTTCGCCTCGGCACGCCCGATGCGCACGCCGGACCCGGTCGTGGGGGTGACGGTCATCGATCGCTCCTTGCCAGTGCGTCGTCGACGTAGAGGTCGACGAGCCGGTCGAGGTGGCGCACCCAGCGGTCGCCACCGGGGTCGTTGGTGAGTTGCGCGGAGAGGAGACCCGCGATCATCGCGACCATGCAGTCGACGTCACCCTGGTCGGTGACCCCGGCGGCGTGCATCAGCGCCACCGCGCCGTCGAGCACCTGTTGCGCCACCCCGTAGGACTCCTCCGACGGCTCGAAGCCGGGGATGGGGCGGGTGAACAACAAGGCGTGCACCTCGGGGTGGTCGAGGGAGAACTGCACGAACGCGCGGGTGTGCACCTTGCCCGCCTCGCGTGCGTCGTCGGGAAGGTCGAGGGCGTCGAGCACTGCCAGCAGGCGGCGGTTGCCGTCGGCGAACATCGCGTCGTACAGCGCGTGCTTCGAGTCGAAGTAGGAGTAGAGCGAGGGCTGGCGCATCCCCACCTTGCGGGCGAGGCCGTGCAGCGAGATGCCGGCCACGCCCTCCTCCCGGGCGAGGTCCCACGCGGCCGACACGATCTCGGCGATGCGGTCGTCGCGGCGCTGTTGGACCTTGGTTCCTATCATCGATAGGGAGTTTACCTATCGTCGATAGGATGTCAAGCGAAGGGGCATCGGACACACTGCCGCGACACCCTGCTCGACCTCACCGAGCACTCCTGCGTGGTGTTCCAGACGCTCGCGAAGACTCCCGCGCTGTCCGTGTCGCGGTCTCGCGTGTAACCATGCGTGGCGTCACGCCCGCTGGATGATCCCGCCGTCGGGGCCGCGGATGAGGCGGTGGCCGCCTTCGTGGACGGTGACGTGGTGGCGTCGGCAGAGTGCGGTGAGGTTGTCGAGGTCGGTGGGCCCGCCGTGTTCCCACGGTTCGAGGTGGTGGAGGTCGCACCAGCTGATGGGGGCGCGGCATCGGGGGTATTGGCAGTGTTCGTCGCGCAGCATGACGGCGCGTCGTTGCGCGGGGCTGGGTTCGCGGGTGCGGCGTCCGAGGTCGAGGACTTCGGAGGCCTGGCGGGCGAGATCGCGTGCGAAGGGCCGCCGGATGACGGCGTAGCCGGCGGCGGAGTCGCACAGGATGCGTTCGACTGCGGCCTTCGAGAGGATGCCGCCGCCTCCGCCTCCGCCGACGTCGCAGCGGGTGTGGAGGAGGTCGGTGGGTGCCTTGCCGGTGGCGGTGTCGGCGTCGATGACGATGTCGACGTTGCTCTTCGCTCGCGAGCTCGGCGCGCTGGTGCCGAGGGAGCGTTGGCACATCTCGACGAAGGCGTCGGCGCGTCGTTGCGACAGGGTGCGGGGCGGTTCGGGTCCGTCCTTCGGGTCGGGAGGGACGAGCGCGTCGAGGGCGGCGGTGATGATCGCGGTGGCTTCGGGGTCGACGAAGCCGTCGATGCGTCCCCCGCCCATGACGGGGGAGACGTGGAGGTGGCGACGTTCCCAGTTGTGCTTGCCCTTGGCCTTGGCGAGGACGTCGTCGGCGAGCTCGGCCCAACGCCGCGCGACCTTCACGAAGTCGTCGGGACCGACGCGTGTCGCGGCACCGAGGAGTGCGTCTTCGTGCTTCCGCGCGAGGTCCTCACGGCCGTGGGCGACCTTCGCGATGGTCTCGACGTGTTCGACCTTCACGTCACCCGCCGCCAACGCCTTCGCGGTGCGTTCGTTGCCGCGCAGGTGCCGCGCCGGTACGCACCAGGCGCGTCGCAGTCGGGCGGGTCATCGCGCAGTTCGCGACCAGCCAGGTCGGCGCGCTGGGCGCCGCGTCGAACGCCCACGCCTTGTGGCCGTCCCACGCGGCGGCGCAGCCGAGCACCGCGGCGTGCATCCGCTCGAGCTGCTCGGCCATCACCGCGAGGTGATCGGCCAGGGCCCCTTCGCTGTACGCGTCCCAGTCCTCGCTCAGCAGACCGGACACACCGGCCGTTACCTGGTCGAGGAGATCGGATACGAACACGTGTTCGATCATAGAACAAAACGGACACCGACTGCAAGCCCTTCGCACGACAAATTGATGAGCAAATCCGGCCCCGTCCGCGTGACCTGCCGTCGTAGCCTCGCGCTCATGGGTCGCACGCACGCACAGATCGACGACACGATCGCGGAGTGGATCTCGGCGCAGCCGATGTTCTTCGTGGGCACCGCGCCGCTCACCGGCGACGGGCACGTCAACGTGTCGCCGAAGGGCCTCGCCGGCACCTTCGCGGTGCTCGGCCCGCTCCAGGTCGCGTACCTCGACCTCACCGGCAGCGGCGTGGAGACGATCGCCCACCTCCGGGAGAACGGTCGCATCACGTTGATGTGGTGTGCGTTCGACGGACCGCCGCGCATCGTGCGCGTCCAGGGGAAGGGACGCGCGGTGATGCCCGACGACCCGGAATTCGACGCGCTGCTCGCGCGCTTCCCCGACAGCGCGCACCTGCACGTCGGGCTGCGCTCGATCGTCGTGGTGGAGGTGGACCGCGTCGGCGACTCGTGTGGCTACGCGGTGCCGCGCATGGAGCTCGTCGCCGATCGCGACCAGCTGGTCGAGTGGGCCGACCGCAAGGGTCGCGACGGCGTCGCCGAGTACTGGACCGTCAAGAACGTGACATCGGTCGACGGGCTTCCCGGCATCGCGTGAGCGCTCGTACAGTGCGCGCATGAGCGACGCCGAGTACGAGATCGTCACCGAGCTCGCGGCCTACCGCCGGGTGGTGGCCCGCCTGCTGGCCGGACCCTGCGCAGAAGAGGTCCGCGCCGCACTGCGCGACGAGAGCCTGCCCGAGCGCTGACCAGCACGCTGACCAGAGCGCGCCGCAGCACGTCAACCGCAACGAGCGGCGGCCACCTGCAACGCGGCAGCGAGGTCGCGCACCTCGCGCGCGGTGAGCGTTCCGGTGAAGCCGGCGAGGTTGAGGGCGAGCGCGACACCGCCGTCGGCCGCGAACACCGGCACGCTGACCGAGCTCACCTGGTAGCGCTCGGCGTCGCGCAGCTCCTGCGCCACGAACCCGTGGACGTCGAGCTGTGCGCCGCCCGTCGTCGCCTCGACCAGTTGCTCGGGCAGCAGCTCCACCACGAAGCCGAGTCGTCGCACCGCGTCGAGCACGTCGCGCAGTGCGTCGCCGTTCGCGTCGGCGTCGCCCGCGCCGCGCCCGATCCACTCGTCGACGTCGGCCGCGGCGCCCCAGGCGAAGAACACGCTGCCGAGGGGTGGCGCGAGCAGGATCGTGTCGCCGGTACGCATCGCGGGGGCGGCTCGGCGCAGGTCCCACGTGAACGCGAGCAGACGGGCGTGCTCGCCCTCACGGGTGAAGGCGAAGCTCGGGTAGCCCGTGGTGCGGGTGAGCTCGTCGAGCTCGCGCCGGGCGGTCTCGAGCCCGGGAAACGCCCTCGCCGCGGCAGCGCCCAGCCCCACCAGCGCGGGCCCGAGCCGGTAGCGGCGGTCGACCGCACCCCGGGCCACGAAGCCGGCGGCCTCGAGCGCGGCGAGCATGTGCACGCACGACGCCCGGTTCGCACCCACCCGGCGGGCGATGTCGCTGGCGGTCAAGCCCGCGTCGTCGTGGCCGAGCAGGTTCAAGACGGCGACGACCCGGTCGGTCTGCGGAGACGGGCGGGGCATGCGTTGCATTGTGCAACATGGCGTTGCAATGTGCAACGCGTTGCGATGCGTCATGCAACATGCGACAATCGACACCTCAGGAGAGCACCAGCTTGCAGCAGTGCGAGCGGCATCGGGGGAGAGCACGCCCATGTACGACCTGATCATCCGCAACGGCACGATCGTCGACGGCACCGGCGCCGCGCAGCACGTCGGCGACATCGCGATCACCGACGGCGTGCTCGCGCAGGTGGGTGGCACCGTGCGCGGCGACGCCCGCGAGGTGATCGACGCCGAGGGCCTCGTGATCACGCCCGGCTTCGTCGACGTGCACACCCACTTCGACGGCCAGGCCACCTTCGACGACGTGCTCGACCCGTCGGCGAGCCACGGTGTCACCACCGTGGTGCTCGGCTCGTGTGGCCTCGGTTTCGCGCCGGCCCGCCCCGAGGACCACGACCGCCTCGTCGAGACGATGGAGTGCGTGGAGGACATCCCCGGCGACGTGCTGCGCGCCGGGCTGCCCTGGAAGTGGGAGACCTTCCCCGAGTACCTCGACTTCCTCGAGTCGCGCAGCTACTCGATGGACGTCGCCACGCAGATCGGCCACATCGCGGTCCGCACCTACGTGATGGGCGAGCGCGGCGTCAAGAACGAAGAGGCCACCAACGCCGACATCGACGAGATGGGCCGCATCGTGCGTGAAGGGATCGACGCCGGCGCGCTCGGCTTCTCGACCTCGCGCGTCCTCGCGCACACCACGTCCGACGGTTCGCAGGTGCCCGGCACCTTCGCCGGCGAGGACGAGCTGTTCGGCATCGCCGCGGCGATGTCGGACGCGCCGTACTCGGTGTTCCAGCTCGCGCAGTCGGGCGCCGACGGTCAGGACGCCGAGGCGGCGATCAAGGAGCTCGACTGGATGCGCCGCCTCTCGGCGCAGTTCGGTCTGCCGGTGTCATTCCTCCAGCTGCAGAGCATGCAGGCGCCCGACCTGTGGAAGGAGCTGCTCGACGCCGCCTGGGAGGCGCGCGCCGACGGCGCGGTCATCGTCGCCCAGGTCGCCAACCGGCCGTTCGGCATGCTGCTCGGCCTCACCAACCGCCACCCGTTCACCGCGCGCGCGTCCTACGTCGCGGCGAAGGAGCGGGCCGGTTCCCTCGACGCACTGGTCGCCGAGTTGGCGAAGCCCGAGGTGAAGGCGGCCATCCTGTCCGAGGAGGACACCGTCGCCACCGGCGGCGCGTACGACACGATGGGCCAGCTCCCCGTGACGCTCGCCTTCATGTGCTTCCCGCTCGAGGACGACCTCGACTACGAGCCCACCGCCGACAAGTCGGTGGCGGCGCGCGCGGAGGCCGCCGGGGTGAGCCCCGAGGAGTACGTGTACGACACGATGCTCGATGCCGACGGCAAGCGCATGTTCGTGCTGCCGTTCTTCAACTACGCCAAGGGCGACCACGACGCCGTGTACGAGATGCTCACGCACCCCGCGTCGGTGCCCGGTCTCGGCGATGGCGGCGCGCACCTCGCGACCATCTGCGACGCGTCGATGCCCACGTACCAGTTGTCGCACTGGGTCAAGGGCCGCACGCGAGGCCCGCGCCTGAGTCTCGAGGCGGCAGTGAAGATGCAGACGCACGACACCGCCGAGCTCTACGGCCTCGGCGACCGCGGCACGCTCGAGGCGGGCAAGCGCGCCGACCTCAACGTGATCGATCTCGACGCGCTGAAGCTGCTGCAGCCGCGTGTGGAGCACGACCTCCCCGCGGGTGGTGCGCGTCTCCTCCAGGGGGCCGAGGGCTACCGCTACACCATCGTGGGCGGGGTCGTCACCCGCAAGGACGACGCCGACACCGGTGCCCGCCCGGGCCGTCTCGTGCGAGGCGCCCGCTGATCCAGCGGTGGAGGTAGCTCCCCCTACCAGCGCGCCTCGAGGGTCATGGACACCGAGTGATCCGCCCGAATTGCCGCGGTGTCGGCGCCGCGACCCGAGTCGCCGTCGACCAGTCCGCCGGTGAGCCAGAACGTCTGGTTGGCGAAGTGGGGGGCCCGGGCCCGGAACGAGACGCCGGTGGCCATCTCGCCGCTGCGCGACCGCGCCAGCTCGGCGAGAAGGATCGCGGTGAGGGGGCCGTGCACCACGAGGTCGGGGTACCCCTCGACGCCGGTGGCGTAGGGGTGGTCGTAGTGGATGCGGTGGGCGTTGGCGGTGGCCGCGGAGAAACGGAACAGCAGCGGCGGTTCGGCGACCCGGGCCTCGACCCACGGCGCCTCGGGCTCACCCGCGGCGGGCACGACCGGCGGCACGGGGCCGGAGGCCTCCCGCAGCACGAGGTCCTGCTCCTCCTCGATGCACACGTCGCCGTCCTGCGTGATGGTGTGGCCGACGGTCAGCAACCAGAACCGGCCGGAACCACCTTCCTTGGGCGCGGCCGACAGGATCCGGCTCTCGCGGGCCGCGTGGGCCTCGAGCCGGAGGGCTCGGTGCACCTGCACGCGGCCGCCGACCCACATGCGGTTCGGGAAGCCAGCCATCTCCGGGCGACGACGGGGGTGGCCGTCGGGGCCGAGGTCGGCGGCGGCCACCTCGGGGAGGAAGGCGGCCCAGTGCCAGAGCGTGGGCAGCTCGCCGAGCTCGAGCACGGCCGGGTCGGCGCCGATGCACGACGCGAGACGGTGCGCGGCGTCGTAGGTGACGAGCGTGGCCGACGTGGGGGCGAACCCCGCGTCGACCAGTTCGGGAGCGGGCTCGGCGGCGCCCTTCAGAGTGGACGGGTCAGCCACCGATCGGCACCATGGTGGCGACCAGACCCGAGTCGTGGAGCTTGCCGATCTCCGTGTCGTTGAGTCCGAGCACGTCGACGAGCACCTCGTCGGTGTGCATGCCGAGCAAGGGCGCGGTCGCGGGCGGCACCGCGGGCTCCTCGGGGAAGCGCAGGGGGGTGGCCGGGGTGAGCAGCCGCCCGATGCCGGGGTGGTCGACGTTGCCGAACACGTGGTTCTGCGTGGAGACGCGCCAGTCCTCGTCGATGAGTTGCGTGAAGGTCTGGTACGGGCCCCAGCACACGCCGTGCTCGTCGAGCGCGGTGCGCACCTCGGGCAGGGTGCGGGCCTCGAACCACGGCGAGAGCAACGCGGCGATCGCGTCGCGGGCGCGGTAGCGGTCCTGCTCCCGGGTGAAGTCGGCGTTGAACGCGCGCTCCATCTGCGGGAGGTGTTCCTCGATGCCGGTCGCGCGCACGAGCGTCTGCCACTGGTTCAGCGAGATGGCGACGACCATCACGCGGCGACCGTCCTTCGTTGCGAAGTCGCGACCGAACGCGCCGTACATGTCGTTGCCGAGGGGCGGCCGGTTCTCGCGGCTCACCTGCGCCTGCGCGAGGAAGCCGAGGTTGGCGACGAGGGTGAACGCGACGTCGGCCAGCGAGAGGCGCACGAACTGGCCCTCGCCGGTGATGCGCCGGTGGCGCTCCGCCGCGAGGATGCCGATCACCGCGTTGAGGCCGGTCGCGATGTCCCACGCGGGGAGCGCGTGGTTCACGGGGAGCAACGAACCGACGGGGCCGGTGGCGAGCGCGATGCCCGACGCGGCGTTGACCGTGTAGTCGACCGCGGTGCTCTCGTCGGGGTTGCCGATGATGTTGAGGTACACGAGGTCGGGGCGGCGCTCACGCAGTCGCTCGTCGCTCAGCCAGCCGTGACCGGGGAAGTTCGACAGGAAGATGCCCGCGTCCTCGCCGGGCGCGGTGATGAGGTCGGTGGCGAGCTCGCGGCCCTCGGGGCGCGAGAGGTCGATGGCGATCGAGCGCTTGCCCTTGTTGAGGCCGGCCCAGTAGAGGCTGACGCCCTCCTCGGTGACGGGCCAGCGCTGGTAGTCGAGACCGCCGCCGATGGTGTCGAAGCGGATGACGTCGGCGCCGAGTTGGGCGAGGGTGAGGCCGCCGAGCGGTGCGGCGACGAAGGCCGATCCCTCGACGACGCGAAGACCTTGGAGGAGCTGCATGGGGCTCTTCGACTCTCTGGTGGGGACAATCGTTACGGCACTACTTTGCGCAGATGAGCACCTTCTCGGACAAGTACGGGCCGTGGGCAGTGGTGGCGGGCGCCTCGGTGGGGATCGGCGCGGAGTTCTGCCGGCAGATCGCGGCGGAGGGCGTGAACGTCGTCCTCGTGTCCCGCAGTGTCGACAAGCTCGACGCCCTCGCCGCGGAACTGCGCGACGCGCACGGCGTGGAGACGCGCGTCGCGGGGGTCGATCTCGCGGCGCCCGGCGCGGAGGCCGAACTGTTCGCGGCGACCGAAGGGGTCGAGGTCGGCCTGTTCGTGTACAACGCGGGTGCCGACACCATCAACGACTACTTCCTGAACCACGAGGCCGAGGAGTGGCACGCGATGGTGCGGCGCAACTGCTCGGTGCCGTTGCTCGCGTCGCACCACTACGCACAGCCGATGGTGGCGCGCAAACGGGGTGGGATCGTCCTCGTCACGTCGGGCGCCGCGTGGGCCGGCGGCGGTCGCCTCACCACCTACGGCGGCACCAAGGCCTTCGACCTGATCTTTGCCGAGGGACTGTGGGCGGAGCTCAAGCGCGACGACGTCGACGTGCTGTCGCTCGTGGTCGGCGCCACCGACACCCCCTCGTTGCGCGCCAGCCTCGACAAGTTCGGCGTGGCCGTGGAGGATCTCGCGCAGCACGGAGGGCTGGCCGAGTCGGCCGATGTCGCGCGTGCGGGGCTCGAGCGCCTGGGTGACGGTCCCACGTGGCAGATGGGCGTTCCCGACGGCGCCGGTCCGTCGCTCCTCGCGGGCCTGCCCCGCCGTCAGGCCGTGGAGCTCATCACCCAGGGCCACGACATGCTCTTCGGCGATTGAGCGAGTTACTCCGGCTTCTGGAAGATGAACTGCTCCATCAGGGGGCGGATGTTCGCGTCGACGTGCTCGATGCGCACCCCGAGCGGATCGCGGTGGTACGTGAAGTTCACCGGCGCGTGGGTGCCGTCGCGGCCCATCACGTCGAGCGGGCAGCGCGTCGCCCCGAGATCCACGGAGTCGCCCACGAGGTTGTCGGACCAGAAGCCGATGTGATGCAGGTTGGAGTACTCGTTGCACACCCACACCGTGCCCGGCGTCTCCTCGATCAGCTCGATGTGGGGTGCCTCGGTCGAGTAGCAGATGCGGTTGGGCACGACGATGTCGTTGCCGTCGGCGTCGCGCAACTCCACCGGACCCTCGACGATCGGTCCCCATTCGAGGCCGAGCAGCAGACCGAAGTGGTCGCGCGCGGACTCGAGGTCGGGGACGACGATCCCCACGTGGTACAGCTCGCTCCTGGCCATGTCTGCTCCCGGTCGAAGTCGGGGGAGCCTGCCACCATCGCCGCCGAAATTGCCAGTCCCGTTCCACGGCGCCTGCTTAGGCTGCCCTGAATGGATTCGAACGGAGCCGCCGACGTCGCGGCGAGCGATGCAGCCATCGAAGCAATCGGGCTGGTGAAGTGCTTCGGCGAAGTCGAAGCGGTGCGCGACGTCAGCTTCACGGTGCCGGAGGGCACCGTGCTGGGCGTGCTGGGCCCCAACGGCGCGGGCAAGACCACCACCGTGCGCATGCTCACCACGCTGGCCAAGCCCACCGCGGGTACCGGGCGGGTGCTCGGCCTCGATGTGCAGCGCGAGGCCACCAAGGTGCGCGCCTCGATCGGCCTCGCGGGCCAGTACGCCGCGGTCGACGAGAACCTCACGGGCCGCGAGAACCTGCGCCTCGTCGGCAAGCTCACGCACCTGTCGCCGCAGCGCACCGCGGCGCGGGCCGACGTGCTGCTCGAGCAGTTCAACCTCGCGAAGGCCGCCGACCGGCTCGTGCGCACCTTCTCGGGTGGCATGCGGCGGCGGCTCGACCTCGCGGCTGCGCTGGTGCACGAACCGCCGGTCCTGTTCCTCGACGAGCCGACCACCGGCCTCGACCCCAAGGGGCGCAACGAGCTGTGGGGCGTGATCCGCAGCCTGGTCGGGGGCGGCACCACGGTGCTGCTCACCACCCAGTACCTGGAGGAGGCCGACGCGCTCGCCGACCGCATTCTCGTCATCGACCACGGCACCGTGATCGCGGAGGGGACATCGGGTGAGCTCAAGAGCCGCTTCGCCACCACGGTGATCGAGGTCGGCTTCCGCGACGCCGCATTGGCCGAGCAGGCGGCCGGCGCGCTGGCGCCGGTGGGCGATCTGCGCACGAAGGGCGAGGTGGTGCGTATCGGTGTCGCGGGTGACGCCGAGCGCGCAGGCGATGCTCGAAGCGGTGCGCGCGCTCGATGCCGCCGGGCTCGAGCCCGCCACCATGGTGTTGCGCGAACCCACGCTCGACGACGTGTTCCTCTCCCTCACCGGGCACGCCGCCGAAGAGGTGGCTGACACCGACGACGAGGACGCCGTGGTCACGAAGGGTCGCGGCCGGAAGGCGAAGTCCGAAGGAGGTGCGCGATGACGCTGGTCGCCGACACCCGCGCGATGGCGTGGCGCAACATCCTCAACATCCGGCGCAACCCCGAGCTGCTCGTGTTCGCGACGATCCAGCCGGTCATCTTCGTGCTGATGTTCCGCTACGTGTTCGGCGGTGCGATCCAGGGATCGCTGCCGCCCGGCCAGACCTACGTGAACTACCTGATGCCCGGCGTGTTCGTGCAGACGATCGTGTTCGGTGCGCTCACCACCGGGGTAGGCCTCGCCGACGACCTCCACCTCGGCCTCATCGACCGGTTCCGCTCGCTGCCGATCTCGCGCGCCGCGGTGCTCACCGGCCGCACCACCGCCGATCTCTTGCGCAACTTCTTCGTGGTCGTGCTGATGATGCTCGTGGGGTTCGCGGTCGGCTGGACGGTCGAGACCGGCACCGGCGCGCTCTTCGGATCGTTGCTGTTGCTCCTCGGCTTTGCGTACGCGTTGTCGTGGGCCTTCGCGATCGTCGGGCTCACCGCGCGCAACAGCGAGACCGCGCAGGCCATCTCGTTCCCGTTCCTCGCGGTGATGGTGTTCGCGTCGTCGGCATTCGTGCCCGTTGCGACGATGCCGTCGTGGCTGCAGGGCTGGGCGAGGAACCAGCCCGTGTCGGTGGTGATCAACGCGGTGCGTGAGCTCACCCTCACTGGCAACGCGTCGAACGAGGTGTGGAAGGCGGTCGCCTGGATCGTCGGCATCACCGCGGTGTGCATGCCCATCGCGGTCGCCCGCTACCGCCGAGTGACCTGAGGGCTCAGCCCAGAACTTCCTGGTCGTGTTCGCCGATCTTGGGGGCGCGGCGGGAGATGCGCCACGGTGAGGCCGGCATGATCGCCGGCGCCCCCGGGTAGCGCACCGACCGGCCGATGACGTCGTGCTCGACCTCCACCTGGAAGCCGCGCTCGACGAAGTGCGGCATCTCGAACGCTTCCTCCGGCGAGGCGACGATCCCACACGGGATGCCCGCCCGCTGGCCCGTCTCGAAGTACTCCATCGCGTCGATGTGCTGCGCGATGAACACCATCGCCTCGCGCCCCGCGCCGAAGATCGCGCTGGCGAGTTCGTCGGTCGACAGCTCGGTCATCGACACGCCGCCGCGCTCCACGCCGAGCTGCAGCAGCGGGGCGTCGGGGCAGTCGTCGGTGAGCCCGAGCGTGTCGAGCCAGCCGATGAGGGCCTCGAATTCCTTGACGCTGCGCGGCGGGAAGCCGGTGTTGACGTAGCGGCCGTCCTTGCACCGCACCTGGCTCGGCATCGTGAGCACCGGGGTGGCGTGGCGGCCGGTCTGTCGCTGCACGGTGATCTTGTCGGTGTGCCACATGTAGCTGCCGGCCTCGGTCGACACGTTGGCGCACGCGGTCATGTTGACGTCGATGTGCTGACCGCGACCGGTCACGTCCTTGGCGAGCAGCGCGGTGAGGGTCGTCATCACCGCGAACATGCCGGCCATGTGCGCGGCCTGGTTGCCGCCGCCGCGCACGGGCGGGATGGTGTGGTCGTCGTAGCCGCAGCTCCACGCCGGCCCACCGCCCGCGAGGATGGTGAGGTCGGTGGCGGGCTCGCTGGCACGTGACGTGGTGCGCCCGTATGGGGTGACCGACACCCAGATGAGCTCCGGGTGCGCGTCGCGCAGCTGCACGTGGTCGATGCCGAGCGCGTCGAGGCGGCCGGGATCCTCGCCCTCGAGCACGATGTCGGCATCGCGCGCGAGCTCGGCGAACTTGGCCGCGCCCCCGGGGGTGTCGAGGTCGAGCACCACGCCGCGCTTCGACGTGTTGTAGAGCCACCACCAGAGGCTGTGCTCGGGTGACTCGACGTCGTCGGCGAACGGGCCGTAGGTGCGGGTGTGGTGGCCGCCGGGCGGCTCCACCACGATGACGTCGGCGCCCATGTCGGCGAACTGCTTGCCGGCGAACTGCGAGCGCGCGCTCGCCAGCTCGATGACCTTGAGGCCGTCCAGAGGTCCGGGCCGGTTCGATTCGGCTCCCATCAGAGGACCCCTTCCGCGTAGAGCGCGTCGATCTCGGCGTCGTCCTTGCCGAGCACCTCGGTGAGCACCTGGCGCGTGTGCTGCCCGAGGCAGGGCGCACCGTTGCGGATCTCCCAGTCGGTCTCCGACAGGTGTGCGGGCACGCCGTCGACCGGCATCTCGCCGATCACCTGATGCGTGGCGACGGGCCACAGGCCGAACTCGGTGGTGGCGGGGTCGCGTTCGATGCGTTCACCGGGCTGTTGCACCGCGCTGGCCGGCACGCCCACGCCGCGCAGGCGCGCGGCGAGGTCGAAGCGGTCGTGGCCGCTCGTCCATGCGCCGATGTGCTCGTCGAGGTCGGCTTGCGCGGCGACGCGCTGCGCGAGCGAGTCACCGCGGCGATCCTCGGCCCAGGGTTCGCCGATCACGTCGACGAGGCGTTCCCAATCGGCGTCGTCGCGACACGCGATCGCGATCCAGTTGTCGTCGCCGGATGCCGCGTAGATCGCGTGCGGGGCCATGAGCGGCGAGTGGCTGTGGTTGGAGTCGGGCATGCCCGGGCGCCGCAGCGGCCGGTCGTTGACCGTGTAGTCGAGGAGGTCGGGCCCGGTGAAGGTGGTGCCGGCCTCGACGCACGCCATGTCGATCCACTGGCCCTCGCCGGTGCGCGACCGGTGCACGAGGCCGGCGAGCAGGGCGACGGCCATGGAGTAGGCGCCCATGTGGTCCATGTAGGAGTAGCCCCAGCCCGCGGGCGGCAGGTCGGGGAGGCCCGACTCGAAGGTGAGACCGCACACGGCCTGCACGATCGGGCCCCACGTCTTGAACGTGGAGTACGGGCCGTGGTTGCCGAACCCGGAGTTCGACACGTAGACGATGTCGGGCCGGATGCGGGCGAGCTCCTCGTAGGGGAAGCCCATGCGCGCGAGCACACCCGCGGCGAAGTTCTCGGTGACCGCGTCGGACACGGCGACGAGCTCGCGCAGCAACTCCTTGCCGCGCTCCTCGCGGAGGTTGATGGTGATGCCGAGCTTCTCGACGTTGTGGTTGTTGAACCCGCCGCTCGTCTCGATGCCCGGCTCGCCCTTGTAGGGGCCCGAACCGCGGACGATGTCCCAGCCGCCCTTGCGGACGGGGTCCTCGACGCGGATGACCTGGGCGCCGAACGCGGCGAGGAACCGGGTGGCACCTGCGCCGGCGAGCTGGCCGCTGAGGTCGCAGATCCGGATGTGTGACAGAGCCCCCAACATTGCTCCTGGGTGTTGCCGGTGACCCGCCAGGCTGGCTAGCCCGTGATCACCGGGACGCTGGTGTAGCCCCGCACCGTACTCGTGTGGATCTTCTGCACGTGGGCCTCGTCGACGTCCCAGGTGGGGTGGCGCTCGAGGAGCTCGTCGAGGGCGATGCGGCCCTCGAGGCGGGCAAGCGTGGCCCCGATGCAGAAGTGCGTGCCGTAGCCGAACGCGAGGTGACGGTCGATCTCGCGCTTCACGTCGTAGCGGTCGCCGTCGGGGAAGTGCCGCGAGTCGCGGTCGGCCGAACCGTTGAGCATCGCCATCTTGGAGCCGCGCGGCACGACGGTGCCGTGCAGCTCGACGTCCTTGGCGACCCAGCGGCCCTGGATGGGCGACGGCGCCTCGAAGCGCAGCGTCTCCTCGACCGCGTTCGGGATCCAGTCGGGCTCGTTCACGAGGATCTCGCGCTGGTCGGGGAACTTGTTCAGGGTGACGGTGGCGAAGCCGAGCAGGCGCACGACCGTCTCGCTGCCGGCGATGGAGAGGAGCTGGATGAACGAGTAGATCTCGGCGTCGGTGAGCGTGCGGTGCTCACCCTCCTCGTCGTCGACCTCCGCGTGCACGAGGCCCGAGAGCATGTCGTCCTGCGGGTTCTTGCGCCGCTCCTCGATGAGGCCGGGCAGCATGTCGAACACCACGGAGCCGAGCTCGCCGGTGCGGCTCACGATGTCGGTGCCGTAGCGCATCGCCGCCCCCTCCCCGGTGGAGCCCTCCTCGAGGTGGATCGCGGCGTCGACCTCCTTGCGCCACTCCTTGGCGATGTCGGTGGGGAAGCCGAGTAGGGCGAGGATGACCGTGGGCGGCAGCAGGCCGGCGAAGTCTTGGATGAGGTCCCACTCCTTGCGGTCGGCGAGCGGGTCGAGCAGCTCGCCGCAGACCTGGCGGATGCGCGGCTCGAGCTGCGCGACGCGCATCGGCGTGAAGGCACGGCTCACGAGCTTGCGCAGCCGGGTGTGCTGCGGCGGGTCCATCATGATCATCATCGGGACGCCGAGCGGCTCCGAGCTGATCATCTCCATGGTGATGCCGTGGCTCGACACGAAGGTCGCGGAGTCGAGGAGGCCGTCGAGCACGTCGTCGTAGCGGCTGAGGGCGTAGAAGCCCAGCTCCTCGTTGTGGTACAGCGGCGCCTCGTCGCGCAGGCGGGCCCAGACCGGGTAGGGGTCGTCGTCGATCGAGTAGTCGTACGGGTCGTAGTACAGCTCGGTCGCGGTCATCCCGGTCCTCCTGTGGGCCTTCCTGGCATCGGGCTCGAACGCCAACCCGGCGAGCCTGCCGGAAACGGCATTTCCGCCGGTAGGGCACAAGGTCCCGCGGGGAGGGTCGCGCAGGTCCGGGCGTCTGGACAAGTCGCCCTGGACCGTGCCTATTGTGCGCCTCTCATGACGGCCGAGAAGCTGAGCCCCTGGCAGGAGCGCACGATCGAGCGCAACCTGATCGACGCGAAGAAGCGGCTCCTCACCAAGAGCACGCGCTTCGTCCAGGCCGCGCGCTCGCTGCTCGACGAGACCGGCTCGATGGACTTCACCGTCCAGGAGGTCGTCGAGCGCTCCAAGCTGTCGCTGCGCGGCTTCTACCAGGCGTTCGCGAGCAAG
Organism: uncultured Actinomycetes bacterium; assembly: GCA_963720785.1. GTDB lineage: Bacteria > Actinomycetota > Acidimicrobiia > IMCC26256 > DASPTH01 > CAVRGQ01. Next base: position 137,929 of record CAVRGQ010000009.1, on the reverse strand, counting down.
GACGACCTCCTCCTGGCGTTGTTCGAGGAGTACATGGCGTCGGGCGCGGAGATGCAGCGCGAGATGCTGCGGCGCATCGACGACCCGGTCGAGCGCATCCACGCATACCTGGGGAGTTACTGGGGATCGGTGCGGGACCCGCGTGTGACGTGCGTGCTGGTGCAGTACCACCTCACGCTCGCGATCGCGCGTCCCAACGAGCTCGACCACGCGCTCGAACCCGCGCGCGTGCTGCTGCTCGAGTCGGTGCAGGCCGCGGCCGACGCCGGCCGCATCCGCGGCGACATCGCGCCGGAACGGCTGACGCGCATCCTGATGTCCACCGGCATCGCCGCGATCCACACCGCGGTGACGCAGTCCGACTCTCTCCCCGCGCGCATGCCCGAGGAGATCTGGCAGTTCTGCCTGAGCGGGATCAGCCCTTCGCCGCGGTGATCGCCCGGACGATCTTGTCGGGGCTGAGCGGCTGGTCGAACAGCTGCACGCCGAGCGGCGCGAGCGCGTCGGCGACGGCGTTGAACACCGCGGCGGGAGCCGCGATCGCGCCACCCTCACCGACACCCTTGTAGCCACCGACGGTGGAGGCGGGCGTCTCGATGTGGATGGTCTCGATGTCGGGGATCTCGTGCGCGGTGGGCAGCAGGTAGTCGAGGAAGGTCGACGCGAGCGGGTTGCCGTCGGCGTCGTAGACGTTCTCCTCGTAGAGCACGCCACCGATGCCCTGGGCGACACCGCCGTGCACCTGGCCGTCGACGATGTTCGGGTTGATCATGCGCCCGCAGTCCTCGGCCACCACGTAGCGGAGGAAGGTGACCAGGCCGGTGTTGACGTCGACCTCGACGGTGGTGGCGTGGCACGCGTTGGACCACATCGTGGGCGGTGCGTCGTAGCGGTGCATCACCTCGAGCGTGCGGTCGAGCTCGTGCGGCAGCGGCGCCCGGCCGCCGTAGACGGTGTCGGCCACCTGCTTGATGGTGATCGACTTCGCCGGGGTGCCCTTCACCGACACGACGCCTTCGGCGGCCTCGAGGTCTTCGGGCGCGGCCTCGAGCAGGTGCGCGGCGATGGCCAGCACCTTCTCCTTGAGCATGATCGACGCCTCGGTGACCGCGGCGCCGATCATCGGGCCGGAGCGGGAGCCACCGGTGCCGGGGCCGAACGGCGCCGACTCGGTGTCGCCCTGGTGCACGGTGACGTCGTCGATGTGCACGCCGAGGTGCTCGGCGGCGAGCTGCGCGGTGGTGGTCTCGAGGCCCTGGCCGTGCGCGCCGGAACCGATGAACACGTCGACGCGACCGTCGGGGTGCATACGCACGTGGCAGGGCTCGTTGCCGTAGACCATCACGTTGGGCTGCGGCTCGACGTAGCCGGCCATGCCGATGCCGAGGTAGCGACCCTCCTCGCGCGCCTTGGCCTGCTCCTTGCGGAACTCGTCGTAGCCGATGGCCTCGGCGGCCTGCTCCTGCGAGAGCGACGGCGACACGTTCTCGATGTGCTGGCCGCCGGGGTTGTCGTAGGGGAGGTCGGTGTCCTGGAGCACGTTGATGCGACGGAACTCGAGCGGGTCGATGCCCAGCTGCCGCGGCGGCGTGGTCCATCAGCTGTTCGCGGGCGGTGGTCTCCATCATCCACGGGCCGCGGTAGGCCGCGGATCCGCAGGTGTTGGTCCACACCTGCGTGGAGTTCCACCCGAGGCGGTCGATCTTGTACGGGCCGGTCATCAGCGGGCCGACGAGCGGGCCGGCGCTGCCGCCGCCGATCGGGTAGGCGCCGGAGTCGTCGAGGTGGTCGATGTCGATGCCGAGGATCTTGTGGTCGGCGTCGACGTAGAGCTTCGCCTTCACCCATTCCTGGCGGGCGTGGGCCGAGGCGATGAGGTTCTCGCGGCGGTCCTCCGACCACTTGATGGTGGAGTTGGTGAGGAAGGCGGCGAGGGCGATGGTCTGCTCCTCGCGGCCGAGGAACGACTTGAGACCGAAGCCGCCGCCGACGTCGCCGATGCGGACCCGGATGTTGTTCTCCGGCAGGCCGGTGACGCGGGCGAGGACGCAGCGCACCTCGTGCGGGTTCTGGCTGGCGACGTGGACGTCGAGGAACTTGTCGAAGGGGTTGTAGTCGGCGACGATGGCGCGGCACTCCATCGGCACGGCGCTGTAGCGGTGCTGGACGAACGCCGCCTCGATCGTGTGCGGCGCGGCCTCGCACTCGGCCTTCGCCTCGTCGGGCATGGGGACGCCCATCATCATGCAGACGTTGGCCATGCGGTTCTCGTGGACCTTGTTCTCCATGTCGGCGCCGGCGGTGAACCAGTCGACGACGGGAGGCAGCGGGTCGAAGTCGATCTCGATCAGTTCGGCGGCGTCCTCGGCGAGGTAGCGGTTGCGGGCGATGATCAGCACGATCGGGTCGCCGACGAAGCGCACGTCGTCCTTGGCCAGCGGGAAGATCGGGGCCATGAAGTCGTCGGCGCCCTGGAACATCGAGGGCAGCATCGACACCGCGACCTTGTCGTTGAGGTCGTCGGCGGTGAACACCGCCACGACGCCCTCGGCCTCGCGGGCGGCCGACACGTCGAGGTGCGTGATCTTCGCCCGGGCGAGGTCGCTGCGCAGGAAGTGCGCGTGCAGCATGTTGGGGAGGATGACGTCGTCCGTGTAGTGGCCCCGGCCCGTCAACAGGCGGGGGTCCTCCTTGCGGGCGACGGCCTGACCGACGAAGCGTCCGGCGCTGACAGCAGTGTCACTCATCTGGCGTTCCCTCTCGTGTGTGCACGCACCGAGGCGCGCGCCCCTCCGGCAACGGGGCGGACGGAAACCTAGTTGGACCCGACCCGACCCCGCACCCATTCGATGCTGTTCGCCCCCGACATGGCCTGCTGCCAGCCGTCGAGGAGGCCGTCGGCCGCCTCCTTGGTGGGGATCACCGCGAGCACGACGACCCCGAGGGCCTCCACGGGGAGGTCGGGCTCGATGACGTCGCCGACCGGGTCCATGTAGATCGGGGCGTTGGGCTCCTGCATGGAGTACAGCTCGCCGGTGTCGACCACGTAGCTGACCTGGACGCGGGTGCCTGCGGCGTCGGACCAGTCGCGGCCGTACTCGATCTCCTCGGACTCCCGCCGGCGGGGGTCGGCGTCGTAGAACTCTTCGATGTCCATTGCGGTCTCTTTCGTCTCGGTCAGGAGTTGAGGGCGGGGGCGAGGCGGCGCCACGCCTCGAGGGGCATGGCGTCGTCGGCGGGGGTCTTGGCGACCTGCACGCACACGTGGTCGGCGCCGGCGTCGAGGTGGGCCCGCACCCGCTCGGCGATGGTGGCCTCGTCGCCCCACACCACGACGGTGTCGACGAGGCGGTCGCTCCCCGCGCCGGCGACGTCGTCGTCGGTGAAGCCGAGGCGCAGCCAGTTGTTCACGTAGTTCGGCAGCGTGAGGTAGATCGACAGCATCTCCCGTGCGGTGGCGCGGGCGGTGGTCGGGTCGGTGTCGAGCACCGCGTGCTGGCAGGGCGCGACGAGCTTGTCGGGGCCCACGGTTGCCCGGGCGATCGCGCTGTGCTCGGGCGGCACCAGGTACGGGTGCACGCCGCCGGTGCGCGCCGCGGCGAGCTCCAGCATCCGCGGGCCGAGGGCGGCGAGCACGCGCTCGTCGACGGGCACGGGCGGCTCGGCGGCGTCGATGCCGTCGAGGAAGGCGTTGGTCATCGCGATCGGCTTGGAGTTCGAGTAGCGCGGCGAGTCCTCGGTGTCGACGAGGGGCGCGTGGCTCACGCCGATGCCGAGGAGGAAGCGACCGGGATGGTCGGCGGTGAGTGCCGCGTGCTCGGTGGCCGCCTCGTGGGCCGTGTGCATCCAGAGGTTGAGGATGCCGGTGGCCACCACGGTGTGCTCGGTGGCGTCGAGCAGGTCGCGGCTCTCGGCGAACACCGCGCCGCCGATGCCGCCGGGGATCCACAGGGCGCCGTAGCCGAGGCGCTCGAGCTCGGCCGCGGCGTCGCGCACGGCACCGCGCTCACCGAAGCGCAGCTCGCCGCTCCAGATGCCGGTACGGCCGAGATCCATGGGTTCCTTCCTGCCGGCTCCCGGGAGGCGGGTGGGGGCGTGGGCATTGTAAACAGGTCCGATGCAGGAGCTTCAGGGACGAACGGCAGTGGTGACGGGCGGGGGCAGCGGCATCGGGCGGGCCAGCGTGCTGGCGTTCGCCCGGGCGGGGGCGAACGTGGTGGTGGCCGACCTCGACGCCGCCCGCTGCGAGGCGGTGGCGCGCGAGGCCCGGGAGGTCGGAGTCGGTGGGATCGGCGTGCCCACCGACGTGCGGTCCGACGACGACTTCGCCCGCCTGCGCGACGCCACGCTCGATGCGTTCGGGCGGGTCGACGTGGTGATGAACAACGTGGGGGTGCTCGCGGCCGGTCTGCCGCTGAACATCCCGATCGAGGAATGGGTGCGCATCCTCGACACCAACCTGCTGTCGTACGTGCGCTCGAACCTCGTGTTCCTCCCCCTCCTGATCGAGCAGGGCTCGGGCCACGTGGTGAACACTGCCTCGACCGCCGGCCTCTACCCGTACAACTACGACCGCATGCCCTACGGCGCGAGCAAGGGCGCGGTGGTGGCGCTCACGGAGTCGATGGCGCTGTACCTGCGGCCCCAGGGCGTGGGGGTCACGCTGCTGTGCCCGGGGCCGACGGCCACCAACGTGATCGAGCAGATCGCCTTCCACGGCGAGATGGGGCCGGTGAAGTCGCCCGACCTGCCGATCATGGACGCCGCCGAGCTCGGCGACCTCGTGGTGCAGGCGGTGCGCGACGACCGCTTCCTGCTGATCCCGCACGGCGAGGCGGTGCACGACATCCTCGTGCGCAAGGCCACCGACCCCGAGGCGTTCATGGACGCGCAGGTGGCCTGGATCCAGGAGTCGTAGCGGAGCCCTGCTCGGATGAGCGGGAGGGCGGAGCGGCGTCGACCATCAGGGGAGTCGTAGCGGAGCCCTGCTCGGATGAGCGGGAGGGCGGAGCGGCGTCGACCATCAGGTAGGGGTGAGGACCGACGGGTCGCCGCTCGTCCACGACACGGAGAGCTTCACGCCGGTGAGCAGCCAGCGGTCGGCCGCGCGCACGAGGTCGTTCTGGTAGCAGCCGCCCACGGTGAACACCGATGTCGGGTCGTGCGGGTCGCCCACGTGGGTCGCCTGCACGTACATGCGGATGCGGGCGGTCACGCCGTCGGCGGCGAGGTCGACGAGCGGGTTCGTCATCAGGTGGTGGGTGGCGTGCAGGCGGTCGAAGAGCGGGCGGACCGCCGCGACGTAGTCGTCGGCCGCAACCTCGCTGGCCGGCATCCCGGTGAGGTCGGAGAAGTCGACCCGCACGCGATCGGCGAACTGCGCCGCGGTACAGCGGCCAGTCGCGGGTGTCGACACCGAGCGCGTAGCGGTACAGGGCCTCGGCGACTGCGAGCCGGTCGTCGGCGGGCGTCGAAGCGCCCACCTACCTGCCCTTCCAGACGGGAGGGCGCTTCTCGACGAAGGCGTCGAGGCCCTCCTTGTAGTCCTCGCTGCCCATGAGGAAGCGCACCGAGTTCATCGAGTGCTCGAACGCGTCGGTGTCGGGCATCGCGAACGTCTCGAGCAGCACCTTCCGCGACGTGGCGACGGCGAGCGGTGCGTTCACCGCGATGCGCGCCGCGAGCTCGAGCGCGCGGGGAGGGCCTGACCGGGCTCGACCAGCTCGTTGACCAGGCCGACCTCGTGGGCCCGCTCGGCGGTCATCGGGTCGCCGGTGAGCGCGCACTCCATCGCCACGTTCACGGGGATCTTGCGGGCCAGGCGGAACACGCCGCCTGCGCCGGCGACGAGGCAGCGCTTCACCTCGGGGATGCCGAACGACGCGCGGGTCGACGCGACGACGAGGTCGCACCACAACACCAGCTCACAGCCGCCTGCGAGCGCGGGCCCGTCGACTGCGGCGATCCACGGCGTGGTGCGCTCGCTCTCGAGGAGTGCGGCGAGGTGGTGGGTCCGCGAGTCGGTGCCTTCTCCACCCACGCCGCTTCCGAAGCGGCGATCACGGAGCTCCTTGAGATCTGCACCCGCGCTGAACATCGGCCGGCTGCCGGCGGGGCCGTCGACGGTGCCGGTCACCACGCCGACGACGATCGTGGGATCGGCATCGATCCGTTCCTTCGCCGCGACGAGCCCCTCGGAGGTCTCCGTGTCGATGGCGTTGCGCGCCTCGGGCCGGTCGATGGTCATGACCGCGACGCCTTCGCGCACCTCGTAGTGGAACATGCGGCGACGGTACCCCCGCCGTAGGGTGCACCACCACGAAGGGAGACGCCATGAGTGGAGATCTCGACGGCAAGGTCGCGCTGGTCACCGGGGCGGCATCCGGCATTGGTCGGTCGGTGGCGCGGCGCCTGGCGGCGCGCGGCGCGGCGGTGACCGTCGCCGACGTCCAGGACGACAAGGGTGCGGCGGAGGCCGCGGCGATCGGGGGCACCTACGTGCACCTCGACGTGAGCGATCCCGCGGCGTGGAAGGCGCTGATCGCCACCTTCGACCGCCTCGACTTCCTGCACCTCAACGCGGGGATCTTCGACCGCGACGCGGTGACGGTCGACTCGGTGAGCGCGGCGCGCTACCGCCAGTACTTCGCGGTCAACGTCGACGGCGTGTACTTCGGGCTGGTCGCCGCGCTCCCGCTGCTCGAGGCCTCAGGTGGCTCGGTGGTGTGCACCTCGTCGTCGTCGGGCATCGGCCCGCTCGCCATGAACCCGATCTACGCGATGACCAAGCACGCGATCGTGGGCCTGGTGCGCAGCACCGCCGACGACCTCGGTGCCCGCGGCGTCCGCATCAACGCGATCTGCCCCGGTGGGGTGGTCACCGGCCTCATGTTCGACGACCCCGACAACGTGGATCTCGGCGCCGAGGGCATGGCGCCGATGCTCACCGCCGATCAGCTCGGCGAGACCGTCGAAGCGCTGCTCACCTCCGACCGGCACGGCGAAGTGGTGTCGCACCGCATCGGTGATCCGCCGATCGTCATGGACCTCCCCGGCAACGAAGTCCACGGCCGGGGCTCCGGCCTCTGACCGGACCCGGCTACTCGGAGGGGTGGTCGACGCTCCTCGTGTCGATCCAGTCGACGGCGAGGCGACGGCGGGCGAGGCGCCAACCGTCGGAGGTGCGGATCCAGTCGTCGAGGTAGCGGATGAACATCACGCGGTCGCTGACCGTTCCGTCCTCGTGGTCGGTGAGGTGGTGGGCGACGCAGTAGGTCTCGCTCTCCGCCTCACTGCCGCGCACGTCGATCGTGCTCTGCGCCAGCCCGTGTGAGGTGACGCGGTAGCGCGCGAGGCCGCCCATCGCGGTCTCGATCTCGGCGCGGCCCTGGCGCTCGCGGTTGAGCGTGCCGCCCTCGTTCGGGTCACCGTCGTAGATCTGGAGCACGCCGTCGTCGGTGAACACCGATGCAGTGAGTGCAGGCTGGCGACGGTCCGCGCCGCGCGCGTACGTCTCGATGAGCCGGCGGATCTCGCGTTCGTCGTCGCCGGAAGGGAGGGCCGAGGGAAGTGGGCTCACGGTGCGTCTCCTACTTGATCGCGAGCGGGTTGATGGGGGAGCCGACCGCCCGGGTGACCTTGAGCACGGGCGCGGTGAAGAAGAAATCCCATTGACCGTCGGCCTCGCAGTCGGCGGCGAGCGCGTCGAGGTCGAAGATCTCGCCGAGGGTCATGCCGAGGTCGCGGATGAGCACCATGTGCACCCACATGAAGCCCGCGCCCTCCTGCGGCGGGATCGGCTCGATCGCGAAGTTGTCGCTCGCGATCGCCGCGACGTCGCGCTCGCGCAACCACTCGCAGCACTCCACGCCGATGCCCGGCTCCGACTTCATGAACGCCTCCTTGTCGCCGGTCTCGACGAGCATGCGCCGCCAGCCGGTGCGGAACAGGAGGATGTCGCCGGCGCCCACGTCGACGCCGCCCTGCCGGGCGATCGCGGCCTCGAGGTGCTCGGGCGTGATCACGAAGCCGCCGGGCAACCAGTCGACGCCCTCGAGCGCGGCAATGTCGAGCAGCACACCACGCCCGGCGATGCCCTCGCCCTGCCCCTCGATGCCGTTGTGGAGCGCGCCGCGCGGCGTGACGTCGCTCGCGGGGAAGCCGTTGTAGAGCTGCTCGTCGTAGAACACGTGGGCGAGGCCGTCCCACTGCGTGGCGCACTGCAGGGGCATCACCACGTAGTCGTCGGCGTAGCGGAAGCCGCCGGGCAGGTGGTCCTGCGCCTGCCCGGTCGCGGTCATCAGGTGCAGCGGGTTGGAGCGGATGCCGCCGCCCTGCTGCGGGCCCGACTCGTCGAACGGGATGCCGAGGCTGAACACCTTGCCGCTGCGCACCATCGACGCGGCGCGCACCATGCGCTCGGGCGTGACGAGGTTGGTGGTGCCGCGCTCGTCGTCGTCGCCCCACCGGCCCCAGTTGCTCAGCCGTTGGCCGACGCTCCGGAAGTCCTCCACCGCCATCGTGTTCCCCCTCGTTGCCGTGCACGTTCGTGCGTGCGCGGAGGCTACGTCAGTGGCGGCGCGAGCCGCTGCGGCGCGTGACGCCGACGCACGTCGGACGTGTGTGCGGAGATGCGCGACGAACTGCCCCTCGACGACGACCTGCGAGCCCGCGCCGCGGAGCTGCGCCGCGAGTGGCGCGCCGACGAGGAGGAGTGGTCGCTCGCCGCACTGGAGCACTTCCGTCACGGGCGCACGCTCGTCGACGTCCTCCACGCGGTGATGCACCGCGGCGACGAGGTGCTGCTCGGTGACGGCGCCGGAGCGTGCCGCGGGCTGCCGGCGGTGCGAGGGGTGGTCGCGCACGTGGGGGAGGACTGGTGTCGCCTCGAAGGCCCCGGTGGGGTGGTCGAGCTGCCGGTGACGACGGCGGCACCCGTGGTGCGGGTCGTCGAGCGCTCACCCCGCGGTGGGCGTGGCGGCGATCCCGACGCGCCCGCCACGTGGCGGGCCCGGTTGCTCGAGCTCGAGGTGGCGCAGGCCCCGTGCGCCGCCGGGCTCACGACGGGCGAACTGGTCGCCGGTGCCGTGTCGGTGGGCGGCGACCACGTGGTGGTCGGGGCCGATGCGAACGCGGTCTACGTGCCGATGGGCGCGTTGGCGTGGCTCCGCCCGTCGGGCGGCTGAGCGCCCTGCCGGGGATCGCCCTGCCGGGGATCGGCGGCGGGTCCGGGGAGAGCGGCGAGCCACGCCAGGAGCTCGTCGCGGAGGAACCGCAGCTCCCGGCCACCGGGGAAGCGGTGGGCAGGGACCACGCCCTCGCGCACCAGCTTGCGCAGGTACTCCACGTGCACCTGCAGCAGCTCGGCGGCCATCGCCGCCGTCAGCACCGGAGGGAACGCCTGGTCGGCCACGTCCGCGAGTGTAGCCCGATACGCGGCTCTTGACCTTTTCTTGCCGATCGCGCATACTCTCTCGACACTTCGGACAAAGCGGACACGATCCGGATCCTCGAACGGAGCGAGCGACCATGACGAGCAGCCCAGCCACCGAGCCGAACCGCCGGCTCGTCCGCAGCCCCCGTGTGGCGCGCGGGCACGTGCTCATGACGGTGGTCGGGCTGGCGGCGGCGGTGCTCGCCTTCGGGGCGTTGCGCACCCGCCCGGGCGACGAACGGGTGGCGGTGGCGAAGCACCAGATCCGCGCCGGTGAGCGCGTGCACCGACGTGACTTCCGGATCGCCTCGGTCTCGCTCGGCGAGGCCGGCCTCAGTCGCCTCGTCGGCGCGGTCGACCTGCCTGCCGTCGACGGCCGCATCGCCGGGGCCACGATCGAACCGGGCGAGCTGGTGCCCCGTCGGGTGTTGCGCCCCCGGGCGGCGCGCGACGGGCTGCGGGCGATCAGCATCCCGGTCGATCCGGCCCGGGCGGTTGGCGGCCGACTGGCCGCGGGTGACCGCGTCGACGTGCTCGTCGCCGACGACGACGGCGTCGCCATCATCGTCCCCGATGCGGAGGTGCTCGCCGTCGACGCTCGGGGTCGCGGCGGCATCGGTGATTCCGCCAGTCCGTTCACCGTGACGGTCGCGGTCGACGAGGCGCAGTCGCGCCTCGTCGCGGCCGCCGTCGTCTCCGGTGGGCTCTCACTCGCCCGCACCACGGGCGCGACCCCCGCGACCAACCCCGCCACGGCCGACGACCCGGTGTCCCGTGTCGCGAGCGGGAGTCGTTGACATGCACGGCTCCGAACCTTCGGTGGAACCTTCGATCGCGCTGGTGTTCTCGCCGGACCCCTGGGTGGAGCAGCTACACCGTTTCCTCGCCGACCACGGCGGCGCGCGGGTGCGGCAGCTGGTGGTCGATCCCTCGGTGCTCGACGACGAGGAGTTCGACGTGCTGGTCTCCGGCGACCGCTGGCCCTCGCTCACCCCGGCGCTGGTCGGTCGCGTGCACGCCCGCCGGGTGCTCGTCGTCGGCGTGTTCGACCCGGAGGAACCCGCGGGCAAGGACCACCTGCTGGCGGTGGGCGCCGACGCGGTCATCGCCGCCGACGCGTCGCCGGCCGAGATCGCCTCGGTCGTCACGGAGCAGTTCGCACAGCGGTCCGCGGGCACCCGCGCGCGCCCGGAGAGTCCCGGCTTCGGTGTCGACGCCGCGGACGGCGTCGCCCCCATCACGCACGCACCGATCGTCGTGACCGGCTCGCCCGGCAGTGGCGCCACCGAGGTGGCGCTCGCACTGGGTGTCGACCTCGCGGCCCGCGGTTCCACGTTGCTGCTCGACGCCCGGCTGGGCGGTGCGGGCACCTCGGTGCGGCTGGGACTCCCGCTCACCCCCAACCTCCGCAGCGCGGTCGACGAGTTGCTGTGCGGCGAGGACCCGGCCGAGTGCGTCCTGACCCTTGCTCGCAGTGGATTGCACGTCCTCACCGGATTTCCCAACGCGGCCTCGGCCGGACAGGTCTCGGCCCGTGAGGTGCTCGACGTCGTGGCCGCGCTCCGTCCGGGCGTCAGCCGCATGGTCGTGTTGGCCGACGGCGAGGTGCGCGACCGACTGGCCGAGGACGCGGCCCTCGTCCTCGTGACTGCGCCCACCCCGCTCGGCGTTGCCCGCGTGGCGGGCACGCTGGGCGAACTGGCGGGCGCCCCGCGAGACGCGACACACGTCGTGGTGAACCGGGCACCGCAGGGGCGGTTCCGGGTCGCCGAATTGCGGGCCGAGGTGGGCGCGCTCGACCGCGTCTCGTCGGTCCACGTGGTCCCCGACGACCCGCGGGTCGGCGACGCCGCCTGGGATGGCGTCGTCGTCGGTGATGGTCCCTTCTCACGGTCGGTCGGGGTACTCGCCGCACTGCTCGCGGGCGACCCGACTCGGCGCCGGGCGCGCCGCCGACGCGGAGGCCGGTCGTGACGGTCACGGGAGAAGTTGCTGGTGCCGGGGGCGCGTACGACGCGATCCGCGCCGACGTGCTCGACCGGCTCGAACGCCGACGGCTGCGCCCCGACACCGACGCGGAGCAGGTCAGGGCCGAGGTGCGCGAGGCGGTCACCGCCTACCAACAGCGTGCCCACCTGGGCGAGGCCCGGCCACTCGCCGATCCCGACACCGTCGTCGAGCAACTGCTCCGAGCGGTCACCGACTTCGGTCCGCTCACCGAGCTCCTCGCCCGGCGCGACGTCGAGGAGATCTTCCTCGAGGGCGCACGCGTGTCCTATCTCGACGGTGGCGGCCGGCTCCGCGGGTTGGCGGTGCCCACCAGTGAGGCCGAGAACCGCCGCGTCGTCGAGCGACTGCTCGCCGCGACGGACCGCCAGTTGAACGCGAAGCACCCGCTCGTGCAGGCCCGGGTCCTCGGCGGGACCGCGCGCCTCACCGCGGCGCTCCCGCCCGTCGGGGATCGGTTGTCCGCCACGCTGCGTCGGTACGTCGTGCGCGACGTCCGGCTGCCCGACCTCGTGGCGCGTGACTCGCTCACCGAGGACGCCGCCGCCTTCCTCGACGCGCTCATGCGCGTGCGGAGCCGCATCACGGTGTCGGGTGAGCCGGGCGCAGGCAAGACGACGATGGCCGGTGCGTTGCTCGCGGCCGTGCCACCCGGCCACTGCATCCGCGCGTGCGAGGAGATCCGGGAGCTCGCCGTGCCGCTTGCGCACGGCTCGTACTACGAGGTGCGCCCGCCGGGTCTCGACGGCACCGGCGAGATCAGCCTGCGCGATCTGGTGAAGTTCGTGCTGGCGATGCGTCCCGACCGCATCGTGGTGGGCGAGGTGCGAGGCGCCGAAGCGTTCGAGCTGTCTCGCGCGGTCAACGCAGGCTGCGGGTTCCTCTGCACCGTGCACGCGAACAGTGCCTCCGAGGCGCTCGACGCGCTCGTGAATGCCGCGCTGATGGCGGGCGAGAACGTTACCGAGCGTGTGGTGCGCAAGGTGTTCTCCGAGGCACTCGACGTCGTCGTGCATCTCGACCGCGACGACGGCACGAGTGCCGATGGCGGGATGATCCGCCGACAGGTCATGGAGATCGCCGCGGTGGTCCCGGCGATGCGCGACGACTTCAGCGTCGAACCCATCTTCGTGCGTGAGCACCTCGGCGCGCCGCTGCGATGGACGGGCGTGGTGCCCGGACGGCTGGCCACGCGCCTGGGGGCGTCGTGGACCGGTGGGGTGGCGTCATGAGCGCGCTCGCGGCAGTGGTCATCGGCGCGTTCGCCTTCCTCGTGGCCGGCCGCCTGCTCGGGGTGGTGATCGGCCGGGGTCGGTCCGCAGAGCCGTCGTCCCGCCCGGGGTGGTGGACCCGGCTCGCCGTCGCGGTGGCGCCGGTGCCACCCGGCCGATTCGTCCTCGTCTCGGGCGCGGCCGGCGTGGTCGCCTTCCTGATCGGTGCGGTCGTCACCGGGGCGCCGCTGGTGGCGGTGGTGCCGGCGATCGTCCTCACGGGAGCGCCCGGTGCCTGGTACTCGCGGCGGCGCCGGCTGCGCGTCGCGCGGTGCGCGAGGCGTGGCCCGACGGTCTGCGCGACGTCGCCGCCTCGGTGGCTTCGGGCCGGTCGGTCACCCAGGCGCTCGAGGCGCTCGGTGCGTCGGGTCCGGCGCCGCTCCGCGATGCCTTCGCCGGGTTCGGGAGCGCGGCGCGCACCTTCGGGGCGACGGCCGCGCTGCGCGTGGTGGCCGACGACCTCGCCGACGCGACCACCGACCGCGTCGTCGAGGTGCTCGTGCTCGCCCACGAACGCGGCGGCCGCATCGTCGCCGAGATCCTCGACGACCTCGTCGTCGGCACCACGCGCGACCTCAAGGTGCTCGACGAGATCGAGAGCGAGGGGCTCGAGATGCGCATCAACGCGGCCGCGGTGGTCGTGCTGCCATGGTCGGTGCTCGTCCTGCTGTGTGTGCGCGGCGGCGCGTTCCGCGCCTTCTACACATCGCCCGCCGGGTTCCTCGTGGTGGTGGTCGGCGCGCTGATGAGCGGCGCGGGCTATCTCTGGATCCGCCATCTCGGCCGGGGTCACGACGAAGCGCGCGTGCTGTCGCGAGGCCTGGCGCGAGACCTGTCGCGAGGCGGCGCCCGGTGAACGCCCCCCTCGTGCTCCTGTGCGTGGGCGTTGGGCTCGTCGGTGCCGGGGTGGTGGCCCTCGTCTTCCCGCCCGCGCCGCGGCTCGGTGCCCGGCTGCGCCAGTACACCGCGCCGGCCGGCATCACCTCCGGTCGCACCAGCACCGGTGGGGTCGTCGCGCCGCAGTCGGCGTTCGACGCGGTGTTCGCAGCTCCGTGGCGCGCCCTGGTCGCGGCGGCCGGGCGTCGGCTCGAGCGCCGCAGCGACGACGACCTGCGCCTCGCCCTGCGGCGGGCCGGGCTGCGCGCCACCACGCCCGACGACCATCGGGCCCGCGTGGCTGCGGGAACGCTCGTGGGGGCAACGGCCGGGCTGGGCCTCGGGGTCCTCGCCCTGCACTCGGCACCGGCCGCGCTCGGGCTCGCGGCAGCCGGCGCGGTGGTCGGGGTGGCTCGCGTCCGGGGCCGGATCGACCGGCTCGAGGCGGAACGGCGCGAGCAGATCCGGCTCGAGCTCGTCACCGTCGACCAGCTCCTCGCGATGCACCTGCGCACCGGCGCCGGTCCGGTGCAAGCCGTGCGCCACATCGTCGAGCGCGGTGAGGGCGCGGTGATCGAGGAGCTTGCCGACGTGCTCGACGCCCTACGGCAAGGAGTGTCGGAGCCCGCCGCATTCCGTCGGGCCGCGGAGCTCACGCCCGAGCCGGCGGCGGCGCGCACCTACCGGCTCTTCGCCACCGGCGTCGAACGCGGCGTCGATCTCGCCGACGGTCTGCGGGCCCTCAGCGACGACCTGCGCGATGCCCGACGTGAGGAGATCCGCAAGACCGCCGTGCGCCGGCGCGCCGCGATGCTCGTACCGACCATCGCCGTGCTCGCGCCCGTGATGTTGCTGTTCATCGCCGCGCCGCTGCCCTCGATCGTGTTCGGGCAGCGATGACGCGCCAGCTCACCGACGGGCAGTCGCCTCTCGGTACCACCGGCCCGATCGGGCCCGCATCCCAGGAGCACCACCATGCACCTCGTCCGAACGATCGCGTCCTTCGTCACCGCCACCGTCGCCGCGCTGGCACCGTTGGCTCGATGGCGCGCGCCTGCGCTCCGAAGCGGGGATGACCACCGCGGAACTGCTGGGCAACGCGGCGCTGGGCATCGCCGCCCTCGTGGCGATCTGGGGAGTGCTCCAGGTGCTCGGTCTCGACGTGATGACATGGATCCGCGGGCAACTGCGCGTTTGAACCCGGAGCGCGGGTTCACCACGACCCAGTACGTCGTCGCCGTGGGCATGAGCCTCGTGGTGTTCGTGATGCTCGCCAACCTCCTCGTCGACCGCTACGAGCGCGGCGCGATCGTGGCCGCGGTCGACGAGGGGGCGCGGGCCGGTGCCGACATCGACGCCGGTCCCGCGGAGTGCGAGCAGCGCGCCCGGGAGGTGGTCGACGCGCTCCTCGGCCGGCAGCACGCGCGTACGGTCGTCCTGCGGTGCCGGCAGGTGGGCGGCAGCATGCGCGCGACGGTGCAGGCCCGCCTCACCTCGTGGCTGCCGCTCGTCCCCGACTGGGACGTGTCGGTCACCGGGTCCGCACCCAAGGAGCGGGCGCCGTGACCCGCGCGTGTCGAGCCGGGCCGCGTGAGCCGCGGGAGCGCGGGTTCGTCGTCGTCGAGCTCGCGGCAGGCGTCGCGTTCCTGGTGTTGCCCGTCGCGCTGCTCGTGCTCGCATTGCCGAGCTGGGCGGAACGCCAGAGCGTGGCGCGCGTCGTCGCCCGCGAGGTCGGGCGAACAGTGGCGCGCGACGGCTTGTGCAATGCCGGCGACGCGCGACGGCTCGCGGCGGTGATCGCGGTCAACCACGGGCTCGCGGCGCGCGACGTGTCGGTGACGTTCGGGTGCGTGCCGGGCGCGGTGCTGCCCGCTGGTGGGTCGGTCGTGGTCGCGGCCACGGTGCGTGAGCCAGGTCTGCGGGTGCCGGCCATCGGGCGCGTGGGCGAGTGGTCGTTCACGGCGCGCCACGCCGAGCCGGTCGACCGCTACGCAGGTGTGCCGTGAGGCGCCGGGCGGGGCGCGACCCGCAGCGAGGCGAGCGCGGGACGATCACGCTGTGGCTGTTGGGCCTGTGCACGATGCTGCTCGTGCTCGGCGGGTTGGGCGTCGACCTCGGGCGCGGGTTCTCGGAGCGACGCGCACTGCACGCGGCCGCCGACGCGGCGGCGCTCTCGGGTGCGGGCGCCATCGACGAAGGGGAGTACCGCTCGTCGGGGCGCCTGGTGCTCGTGCCCGCGCTCGCCGAGGCCTGGGCGCGCGCCGATCTTGCCCGACAGTTCGACACCCGCTCGCTGCGCGGGTTCCGCGTGGTCGCGGACCGCGAGCACGTCGTCGTGGTCGTCGACGGTGAGGTCGACCTCTCGCTGTTGCGCCTCCTGGCGCAACCGCCGATGCGGGTGCAGGTCCGTGCGACCGCCGTGCCCCGGCGTTCCGAATGACGGTGTTCCGAATGGCAAAGGAGCGGGAGATGCGGGTGTTGGTGGCGGTCGTGGTGTTCGGGCTCGCGCTCGCGGTGGCGCCCGCGGCAGATGGTGCCCCGCGGCCGCGTGCGCCGGGTGCAGGCGGTCCGCACCCAGACCGGAGGCGGGCAGTTGGGACCCGACTACGTGCGCGCCGAGGCCGGCGACCTGGGCACGGGCACCTATCGGGGCGCAACTCCCGTACCGAACGCGACGCCGACGACGGTGCCCGTGTACCGGTGGGAACGCTCGGCAACCGGGGCGCGGTGCGTCGTGGTGACCGACGCGCGCCGCCGCGGCGGCTGCCTTCTCTCGGCTCTCGCCGCTGCCGGGACTGTTCTTCTTCCCCGACATCCCGATGCAGGTCACCGGGCTCATGGGTGCGCCGGTCGGAGGGCTGCGGTACGACGGGCCCGATCCGCTGCCCGACGGCCTCGCCTACCAGGGCGACCTCGTCACCGACCTCGCCACGCCGGTCGACCCCGCCATGGTCTGGATCGTGATCCCGCGGTGTGTGCTCCCGGGCGACCCGCTGCCCCCGACGCCGCCGACCGCGGCCGACATCTGGCAGCAGACCCCGTTGCCGCGCGCCCGGATCCACGCGAATCCGCCGGGCACCCGCAGCTGGCCCGGCGTGGTGCACCTCCAGTCGCGCTTCTGGGCCGATCCGATCGGCGAGGCCCAGGCTGCGGTGGCCCTTCCCGGCTTCGCAATCGACGTGCGGGCCCGCCCGATCGCGTGGGCGTGGGTGCCGGGCGACGGCACGTCCCCGGTGATGCCCGGGCCCGGCAGCATCGACGACGGGGTACCCGCCGACTACCCGCGCCGGGGCGATCACACCGTCACCCTGTACGTGGTGTGGGTGGGGAGTGCGCACACGTACGCGCCCGGGCTCGGGCTCGACTTCGGGGAGCAGTGGCTCGGTACCGTCGTGCTCCCCGAACGCACCGTCCACCACGTTGCGGAGGTGCGGGCCCTGCTCGAGTCGGGCAGGTAGCGTCTCCCGACGGGTCGCGAGGCGCGAGGGCGCGAGGGGCGGTCCGGCCCATCCCGTAGGTCCCGCAGCGGAGGCACTGATGTTCCAGACGATCGTGGTCGGCACCGACGGCAGCGCGGGAGCGAACAAGGCGGTCCTGGCCGCGGCGGAGCTGGCCGGCTCACAGGGTGCGTGCACGCTGCACATCGTCACCGTGCAGAAGCCGCTGTCACCCACGGCGCTCGCCGCCTCCGAGATGTCTGCCGCCGCGCCCGTCGCCGCGCAGGCCAACTGGGAGGACGAGATCAAGGGCGAGCTCGACAAGCTCCTGCACCAGGCGTCCGACACCGCGATCGAGGCCGGGCACGACAGCAAGCAGCTCACCATCGAGACGCACGCCCGCTTCGGCAACCCGGCCGAGGTGCTCTGCGACATGGCGTCCCACCTCAACGCCGACCTGATCGTCGTGGGCAACCGCGGCATGCAGGGCGGCCGGCGCTTCCTCGGCAGCGTGCCCAACACCGTGTCGCACCACGCGCCGTGCAGCGTGCTCATCTTCGACACGCACGACGGCGTCGAGCAGCACTGAACGACGGGCCACGTCGCCGGTGACCACCATGGGGCGGGCGCTCGGGTTCTTCCGCGATCCGCTGCGCACCCTGCTCCTGCTCGGTGGGCTCACCGGCCTGTTCATCGCGTTGGTGGTCCCGCACTTCGGCGGGATCGACGAGACCGCGCACTTCTACCGCTCCTACCAATTGTCCACCGGCACGCTCCTGCCTGAGAAGCCGGCCGGCTCGAGCTTCAGCGGCGCGTGCGTGCCGGTCGACGTCGTGCTCGCGGTCGACCGCGACGCCCTCGACTACTTCCGTCACGTGGTCACCCTGCAGGGGAAGAATCCCGGCCGCGCGACACCGCCCACCGCGGCCGACGTGGCGCGTTGCCCCGAGGACAAGGCGCAGGGCTTCGTGACCTTCTCGACCTTCGGGTCACCGGTGCCGTACCTCCCGCAGGCCACCGCGATCCTCGTGGCCCGGAAGGCGGGGGCCGGTGTCGACGGCATGCTGGTTGCCGCGCGCCTCGCGCTGCTCGCCACCTTCCTCGCATTGGTCGCCGTCGCCGTGCGGCGCACGCCACGGGGCAAGTGGGCGTTCGCCGCGGTGGGCATGGTGCCGGTCGCACTGTTCCAGGCCGCCGCGTCGCTGTCGCACGATGCAGTGACGCTCGCGGTGTCGTTGGTGGTGGTGTCGTCCGCGCTGCGGGCGCTCGATCCTCCCGAGGGCACCTCGGCGCGCGCGCTCGTGATCGAGGCCTTCCTGCTGAGCGGGCTGCTGGCGCTGTGCAAGCCGGGGTACGTAGTGGTTGCGTTCGCCTACGTGCTGCCGTTGCTGGCGTGGGGTGCGCGCGAGCGGCGCCGGGAGTTGTGGCCGCTGGCGCTCGCCCCCGTGGTCGCGATCGGCGTGACGGTCGTGTGGAACGCGATCGTCGGCGGACTCTGGAAGACCGACGCCGCGTACTTCGGGGTGAAGGTGAACCCGGCGCGCCAGCAGCACCTCCTGCTCACCCAACCCTGGAAGTTCGCGTGGGCGGCGATCGCCACCACGTTCGACTCGGCGTGGGAGTGGGTGCGCACGTACACGTCGGTCGGACCGAGCGTCACGCACTGGCCGTCGATCGTCGGCGTGGTCGCGTCGCTGGTGCTGCTGCTGGTCGCCCTGCAATCGCGCCGCGAGCCGACGCGGTTCGTGGTGTCGCAGCGTGTGCTGCTGCTCGTGCTGCTCGTGCTCGTGGTGGTGCTGACCCTCGGCGCTCAGTACGTGTACTGGAGCGCGCCGGGTGCCGACCGCGTGGGCGGCATGCAGGCGCGCTTCTTCCTACCTGGTCTCGTGCTGCTGCCGCTCGCGGTGGGGCCGATCCGGGCCCGGTGGGCCGACTCCGACCGGGCGACGCTGCCCCTCTCGCTGCTCCTGGTGCCCGTGCTCGTGCTGTTCTGTGCCAGCCTCGCACTGAGGATGCACTGACATGACCGAACCGACCACCACCACGAACCCGAACGCGAACTTCGAGCACCGGCGCCGCTTCTGGCGCGTGCTGTTGGTGATCGTGGGGATCGCGCTCGCGTTCCGCGTGGGCTACGTGCTCGTGGTGAACGACGACCTGGTGAAGGACGGCAAGCTCACCGGCGGCGACCAGCTGTACTACAACGCGCAGGCCAACTGGATCGCGCAGGGGCACGGCTTCACCGACTTCCGCGACGGCACGCAGACCGCCGAGCACCCGCCGCTCACCGCGCTGGTGCTCGTGCCCACGTCGTGGGTCGCGGAGCAGATCGACCAGGGCGGCACGCACCTGCTCGCACAACGGCTCACCATGGCGGTGTTCGGCGCCGCCGTCGTGCTGCTCATCGGCATGGTCGGGCGCAGCGTCGGCGGCAACCGCGTGGGGTGGATCGCCGCCGGGGTCGCCGCGCTCTACGCCAACCTGTTCGTGAACGACGGCCTGGTGATGTCGGAGACGCTCGCCACTCTCGCGGTCGCGCTGGCGATCCTCCTCGCGTACCGCTTCGGGCGAACACCCACGTGGGGCAACGCGGCGTGGTTGGGCGCGGCGTGCGGCCTGGCGATGCTGGCGCGCGCGGAGCTCGGCCTGCTGCTGCCGGCATGGTGCTCCCGGTGGCGCTGTTCGTGCGCGACTTCACGGTGGGGAAGCGCCTGCTGCTCGTGCTTCTGGCCGGCTTCGCCGCCTTCCTGGTGACCAGTCCGTGGCTCGTCGCCAACCTCACCCGCTTCGACGAGCCGGTGCTGTTCTCCACCAATGACGGTCTCACCCTCTGCGGCGCCAACATGGAGCGCACCTACTACGGCAGCGGCACCGGCCTGTGGGCGCTCGACTGCATCACCTACCCCGTCCCGAAGGGCGACCGCTCGGTCACGTCGAACGCCCTGCGCAAGGATGGCCTCCGCTACATCCGCGACCACCTCGGCCGCCTGCCGTGGTGGTGGCCGCGCGCATCGGGCGGGTGTGGAGCATCTACGCGCCCGGTCAGATGGCCAGCTACAACCAGAACGAGGGCCGCCCGGTCTGGGCGTCATGGCTCGCGTTCGCATCGTTCTGGGTGCTCGTGCCGTTTGCGGCGTGGGGCGGCGTGCTGCTGCGCCGGCGGAAGGTGCCGATCACGCCGCTCGTCGCGCAGTTCGTGATCGTCACCATCACCGCGGCGGCGATCTACGGCCTGGTGCGCTTCCGCGTGCCGGCCGAGGTGAGCCTGGTCGTGCTGGCCGCGGTGGCGTTCGACCACCTGTGGTCCCGCCGCGGCGCTGCCCGTGACCGTGCCGGCATGACCATGCAGGCACCGCGCGGCATGCGGCGCGCCGGGTACGTGCTCCTCGCGCTGCTCGCCTACGTGCCGCTCCTGCTCACCCATCCGGGTCGGGTGGTGGCTGACACCAAGACCTACCTCTACCTCGACCCGGGGCGACTGCTCGTCCGGGCGGTCTCGATGTGGGACCCGCACATCGGCCTCGGGACGGTCACGCATCAGAACATCGGCTACCTGTTCCCGATGGGGCCGCTGTACTGGCTGACCCACCTGCTGGGTGTCCCCGCCTGGGTGGCGCAACGCCTGTGGCTCGGCACCATCCTCCTGTTCGCCGGCCTCGGAATGCTCTACCTGATGCGCACACTCAAGGTGCGCGGGCCCGGCGTCGCCGTGGCGGCGGTGGTCTTCCTGCTGTCGCCGTACGCGCTGGACTTCTCGGCGCGCCTGTCGGTGATCCTGCTGCCGTGGGCCGGGCTCCCGTGGATGCTCGCGCTCGTGATCCCGCTGTTGCGCGAGGACCGCGGCTGGATGTACCCGGCGTGGTTCGCGATCACGGTGCAGTTGATCGGCGGGGTGAACGCGACCGCGCTCGTGTTCGCGGGCATCGCTCCCGTGGCGTGGATCATCTACGCCGCGCTCGTCCGAGACGTCGCGCGGAAGCGCGCGCCGTGGTCACCGCGAAGATCGGCGCGCTCACGCTGCTCACGTCGCTGTGGTGGCTCGCAGGCCTCTCGGTGCAGGGCACCTACGGCCTCAACGTCCTGAAGTACACGGAGACGCTGCAGGTCGTCACCAAGACGTCGCTCGCAAGCGAGGTGCTGCGCGGCCTCGGATACTGGTTCTTCTACGGCATCGACAAACTCGGTCACTGGACCGACGCGTCGGTCACCTACACCCGCAATCCGCTCGCGATCCTGATCAGTTTCGCGGTGCCCACGCTCGCGCTGCTCGCGGCCGCGTGCGTGCGCTGGAAGCACCGCGCGTTCTTCGTCACGATCGTGGTGCTCGGCGTCGCGGTCGCAGTAGGTGCCTACCCGTTCGACGACCCGTCGCCGCTCGGTGGGATGTTCAAGTCGTTTGCCGAGTCGTCGAGCTTCGGGCTCGCGCTGCGCAGCACGTCGCGCGCGGTGCCGCTCGTCGTGCTCGGGCTCTCCGTGCTGCTCGGTGTGGGGGTGAATGCGGTCGCGCAGCGGTGGCCGGGCAAGGTCGCCGTGCGCTGGCCGTTGCGCGGGTTCGCGGTCACCGGGCCGTTGCTCGCCGCCGCGCTGGTGGTGCTGGCGATCGTGAACGCGCCCGGTTGTGGAACGGCAGCTACTCCACCAAGGCGCTCGAACGCAACGAGAACCTGCCGAAGTACTGGGAGCAGGCGATCGCGGCGGCCGACAAGGGGTCGCACCAGACCCGCATCCTCGAGGTGCCCGGCGCCGACTTCGCCGCGTACCGGTGGGGCCAGACCATCGACCCGATCACGCCCGGCCTCACCGATCGGCCCTACGTGGCGCGCGAGCTGGTGCCGTGGGGCTCACCGGCATCGGCCGACCTCATGAACGTGTACGACCGCCGGATGCAGGAGGGTGTGCTCAGCCCCGACGCGGTGGCGCCCGTCGCCCGCCTCGTGAGTGCGGGCACGATCCTGTTCCGCGCCGATCTCCAATCCGATCGTTTCAACCTGGTGCGGGCGACGGAGGTGTGGGACGTCCTCACCAACCCGCTGGCACCCGGGTTGAGCCAGCCGCAGGGCTTCGGCACGAGCCTCGGGCCGCCGTTGCAGCTGTCGCAGGTCGACGAGACGCAGCTCGCCGAAGGCGCCAACCCGCAGTCGCCGCCGCCGGTCAGCCTCTTCACCGTGGAGGACACGCCCGACATCGTGCGGGCGCAGACCAGCGCCACACCGGTCGTGGTGTCGGGCGACGGTGAGGGAGTGGTCGACCTCGCGGCGATCGGCCTCGTCGAGAACCGCAGCCCGATCTTCTACTCGGCGAGCGACGCCGCGAACGCGGCCGCGTTGCGGGCCAAGGCGGGCGAGGACGGATCGGTGTTGGTGGTGACCGACACCAACCGCAGGCGCGCCCGGCGGTGGGGGAGCCTGAGCTGGAACCTCGGCTACACGGAGCGGGCCGGCGAACAACCGCTGGTGAAGGACGAGAACGACGCACCGCTCGAGCTCTTCCCCGACCAAACGGTGAACGCGCAGACCACGGTGGAGACGCCCGGCGTCGAGGTCGCGGCGACGAAGTACGGCCAGGACAACCTCTACGAGCCACAGTACCGCCCGGTGCGCGGCATCGACGGCGACGTGCACACCGCGTGGACCGTCGGCGAGTTCGGCAAGGTGATCGGCCAGCGGTGGCAGGTGCGCGTCGACGACGGCGTGACCACCGACCACGTCAACATCGTGCAGCCGCTCGGCGCCGGCAACGACCGCTACCTCACCAAGGTGGAGCTCACCTTCGACGGCAAGGACGCGACCACCGTCGACCTCGGACCGGAGTCGCGCACCGAGGCGGGGCAGACCATCCCGTTCCCGCCGCGCTCGTTCCACACACTCGGGGTGAAGATCGTCGACACCAACGTGGGGGACGACGCCACACCGCCCTACCAGAACGGTGTGGGCCTCGCCGAGGTGCGCCTGCAGAGCGGTGACGCGGGCAGTACGCCGGTCGTGGCGCGCGAGATCACCCGTATGCCGACCGATCTGGTGACCACCGCGGCGAAGCAGGCGGCGACCCGTCCGCTCGTGTTCTCGATGGCGCGGCTGCGCTCCAACCTCGTGCCGCCCTACACGACGCGGCATCGAGGACGCGATGGTGCGCGAGTTCCGCGTGCCGAACCGGCGCGCCTTCGGCGTCGGCGGCACCGCCCGGCTCGCGCCCGACGCCCCCGACGTGCTGCTCGACGGCATCCTCGGCATCCCCGGCGGGCTGCCGGCGGGATCACCGTCACGACGTCGGGGCACATGGCGGGCAGCGTCGCGTCACGCGGTTCGTCGGCCACCGACGGCGACCCCGCCACCGTGTGGACGACGCCCTTCGGCGACGCGACCGGTCAATGGGTGGACGTCGTGACCGCGGCGCCGGTGACCGTCGACCACCTCGACCTGCAGGTCGTGGCCGATGGCGAACACTCGGTGCCCACCCAGTTGACAGTCGCCGCGGGCGGCGAGTCGCGTACGTTCGCGGTGCCGCGATCACGCCCGGCGCGACGGGCACCGTCGTCACCGTGCCGGTGTCGTTCCCCGCGGTGACCGGCAGCGACGTGAAGGTGACCATCACCGGCGTCGCGCCGAGTACCACCACGAACTACACGACGCTGCAGCCGCAGGTGCTGCCCGTGGCGCTCGCCGACTGGGCATCCCCGGGGTGCAACGGGCGCCGATGCCGCAGAGCTGTCGGGACCTGGCCGACGCGCTGGTGAGCGTCGACAACGAGGCGCGCGCAGTGAAGATCACCGGGTCGACGCCGACGCGGTGGCGGGCAACGCGGTCGTCGGTCGAGCCCTGCGGCGCGGACACCACCTGGGAACTCGCGGCGGGCGACCACACCGTGCGCACCGAGACCGGGCCGACATCGGGCTTCGACATCGACACGTTGGTGCTGGGCTCCGACGGTGACGGCGCGGCCATGGCGCTCGGCGCGAACGGCACCGTGCCGACGGATGAGACCTTCGCGGAGGACGCGCCGAAGGTGAAGGTCACGCACCAGGGCGACACCAAGGTCGAGCTGCAGGTGACCGGCGCGACGCCGGGCCGTCCGTTCTGGCTGGTGCTCGGCGAGAGCGACAACGCAGGGTGGGAGGCCAACGCCGACGGCAAGGACCTCGGCGGCTCCACGCTGGTCAACGGCTACGCCAACGCGTGGAAGGTCATGCCCACGAGGTCGTCGTTCACCGCGACGATGAACTGGGCGCCGCAACGCACGGTGTGGATCGCGCCGGCTTTCGGCGATCGGCTTGCTCGGGTGCTTCGTGCTCGGGCTGCTCGGCTGGCGCCGCCGACGGACGGCGCGGCGCGCCGACGGTCACGACCACACCGACGCCGTCGACCCCACGCTCGCGTTCGCCAACCCGCTGCGTGCCGAAGGCCTGCGCCCGTTGACCGGCGAATTGCTGTTGCGGCGTTCTGCGCGGGCATCGTGGCGGCGCTGCTCGCCCGCCCGTGGGTGGGTTTGGTGTGCGCGGTCGTCGCCGGCTGGTCCTATGGTGGCCGCGGCCTGCCCGCTGCTCACCCTGGCCGCGCCGGCAGCGCTGGTGTTGTGCGCGGTCTATATCGTCGTGCAGCAGCACCGCTACGGCTACGTGAGCGACCTCCACTGGCCGAACCGCTTCCAGCGCATCAACGACGTCGCGTGGCTCACGGTGCTACTGCTCTTCACCGACGTGCTGGTGCAGTGGGCCCGTCGGCGGGCTAGCCGTCCGGCGCCGGATCCGGCACTCGACGGGTCAGCAGCCGCCCCACCAGATCACTGATCAACAGCCCGATCGTGAGCCACGCGCGAGCTCGGGGGCGGAACGGGCCCGGCTCACGAGCAGGAACGCGCGGCGGCGACGTCGTACGCGACCACGCCCGGCGTCCACACCATCGCGACGACCACTGCGAGACCGCACACCACGCCCATCCAGGGCCGGGCCACCAACGCGACAACCGCGCCCCGCAACGCCTGCCGACGATCGTGAGTAGCCATCCTGCTGCCGGTGCATGCACCCGTTCCGGCAGCAGCGCGCGGAGCCGCAGGAAGCGAGGGGTGTCGTGGAGCGGCGGGTCCGCCTCAGCGGCGCAGCGGCGTCGCGCCCGGAACAACGCACGACACACGCGATCACGAACAGTGCGAGATGGCTAGACCGATCAGCACCAGCTTCTGGGGCGTCCAGTCGAGGTGCACGGTCAGGGTGCCCGTGTGGTCGGGACGCACGAGGAACCCATTGGCGTAGCCGTTCACCACCTGGGACGCGCCGACGGAGCCCTGAGACACGGACGCCTTCCAGCCGTCGCTGTGGCTCGGCCGAGCACCAACCAGAAGGGGGCGCCGTCGGTGTGAAGCTTCACGTCGCCGCTCGTCGACGCGAGCGAAACCCTGCGCACGTCCGCTCCCGAGGTGTCCAGCGCCGCGCCGCGCCAACGCCCGTGGCGGCGCCGGTTGCGTCGGAGGAGAGCACCACGCGGTCGAGGTCGAGGCCCACGTCGAGGCCGGTGGCAGTGGTGACGGTGTGGCTGCCGGCACCGAGGTCGAGGGCGCCGGCACACGACTCGAGGGTGAGCACCCGGCGAGCGTCGGCTCGGTCGCCGACGACGCGGACCGGGACCGGGTCGCCGTCGACGCGGAACAGGTCGATGCGGCAGTCGGCGGGCACGGTCACGGGCGACGCGGATACCGGCACGCCCGCCAGGGTCACCTGTGAGAGGGCGACCGGCAGCGTGTGGGCGGGGTCGAGGTCGTCGCCTCCGGGCGCGACGGCCCGGCCGCTCACGGTGAGGGTGAGCTGCCGGGCGACGGTGAATGACGGGAAGTTCAGGTCCACGTGCGCGGTCGGCCCCGACCGCGCCGTCGGCGATCGTGGGCAGATCGAGCGTGCGGCTGTCGCCGTTCTCGTTGGCGAGCGTGAGCTGCGTCGGCACCGAGTGCAGGCCATCGGCGACCACGTCGAGGCCGATGTGGTCGACGGTGGTAGTGACACCGTCGACGCGCACGACTGGCCGACCGGGTTCCCGGTGGCCGACGTCCACGCGGCCGCGGCGTCGGCGGCGAACGCGCGTGAGGCGCGCGCTCGGCGTCGCCTTGGAGATGGCTCGACGACGTGAAGGTGACGCCCGGCGCAGTGGTGCCGAGCACGGAGTCGATCACCGGGTCGGCGGCATTCGGGTTCACCCGCACCGTGCCGGCGACACCGTACAAACGCGCGTCGCCGACCACGAAACGACGGTCGAGCGCGAGCTCCTCGTCCTGGTGAGTGCGGTCGGCAGGGTCGGTGCGCAGGCGTCGAGCGCAGACGTCGAAGGCGTGGCCCTCGGTCCCGGTGAGCACGACGGGCAGGCGGATGGTCTTTTTGACCGAGCAAACCGTCGAGGCCGATCTCGGCGAAGCCGACGGTCGACGCAACCTCGGGGTCGACGGTGGGCTCGCTCGTCGCGGTGATCGTCACCGTGAGTTCGCGGACGTCGGTCTCGGGGAAGGTCACCGTCTCGCCCACGCCGGTGGCGGAGTCGGCCCCGAGCGAAACGAGCTGAGGCGGGCCGCCGTTGACGCTGACCGATGCCGCGAGGATGGTTCGGTCGGTCGACGGCGCCTGGAGCAGGGTGACGTGGTCGGTGCGCACGGGCCGATCGGGGCGCACGGTGATCGACGCGCCAGCCGGGTCGGCGCCGCCGACCCGCCACGCCGTGCGGGGATCACCGTCGAACGCTCGGGCGGCGCGGTCCTCGGGGCGCGAGGTGCCGCCGTCGGCGGTCGCGTGCACTTCGCCGCCCTCCTGCTCGACGACGGTGCGGTCGGCGTCGGTCGCGTCGGGGAACACGTCGAGCGGGAACGACTCGAGGTACGGGTCGGGAGGGTCTGGCCGGCGCGCTCCGTGGCGCCCTTGTTGTGCGACAGCGACGCGAACCAGCTCGCGGGTCGGCGCCGGTTGCTGTCGGTGAGGATCAGCGCCGCCTGTGCGGCGAGAGACTGGCGCGGGCTGCTCGCGGTGAGCGAGCTGCGTTCGAGCACGAGCTGGTTGCCGTCGATCAGGCCGGCGGCCGCCGCGTCGACGATGCCGTCGCCGTCGCCGGCGAGGACCACGGGCTCCTCGGTCGGCGCGGTGTGCACGATCGGCACCGCGTCCTGGACGTCGAACAGCGCCACCGACGGCGGGCGGCGCCTCGGTGGCCGTCGCGACTCGGTGCGTCGAGCTCGGGCTCGCCGCGCGCTCTCCGCGACCGGGCCGAAGGTCCTTCGGTGCGTCGAATCCGGGGGCGAGCGGGTTGGTGAGGTCGTTCCAGAGCACCTGCGGCTGCACGAGACCAAAGCGCTCGTACTGCAGATCGCTGCGCACCGCCACCGTGCCGACGCCGAAGAGGCGCGACACCGGCGCGGCGACGCCGGCTCGAAGGTGCCCTCCTGCATGCGACGGTCGATGGCGTCGAGCAGGTTCACCGTCTGCGGCGAGCCATAGGGGAGCACCTCCGTGCGAGGTAGGGGCGGTTGACGAGTCCGGGCGTGATCGGCTCGACGGTGTTGCCCCAGCGGTACGCGGAGAAGTTGGCGCCCGGGGATCTCGAAGACGCGGGTGGCGTCGCCTGCGGCATCGAGCGCGGCCGCGGCCTGCTGCCAGTAACCGGGAACGTGCTCGGGGCGTTCGAGCCGGTCGAAGAGATAGCCATCGCGCCACACGGGCCCCCGCGGCAAGCACGGCGACGACACCGACCGCGACCACCGACGGCCAACGGCGTGAGGTGCCGGACGCGCCCGCTCGGGGATCGCGCCACGCCCGCGGCGATCAGCGCGGCGAGGCCGAGCACGATGATCGGACCGATGCGCGGCGTGTTGCGCAGCGCGAGGCCGATCGACGAACCGTTGGCGAACGACTTCCAGGCCGGCCGTACACGCTGGGGTCGTCGTAGGGCCACGCCCCCACGCCCACGATCACGCCGACGACCACGAGCAGCAGGAAATAGGCACGGTGGCGCCAGCGCAGGAAGGCGACCGAGCAGATCGCGACGAAGGGGATCGCGAAGCTGCACAGCACGACGAGCTGCCGTGCAGGTAGTCGGTGGACTGCCCGACCGACGGCCCGAGGCGATCACCGCCGTAGAAGAACCAGTTGCCGAGACCGCGCAGCAGGTCGAGCGGCGTGGACTTCAGTGCGACGACGTGCAGGTTCTCGGTGAGCTGCAGCACGGGGAGGCCGTAGGCGCCCTGCAGTCGTAGTCCGACTGCCCACCAGATCGAGACCCCGGTCGACAGGAGCCCGATGCGCCACGCCGCGGCCCAGGCGCGGCCGATGCCGACGTGACGATCGAAGCACTGCAGCAACAGCCACAGCGCGGGTGCGATCAACGACGAGCAGGAGCGTGGCCGCGTTCACGCTGCCGACGCTCAGGACGACCAGGGCGATGATGGCCGGGTCGCGCCAACCGCCGTTGCGCACCGCGCGGATCGTGAGGCCGACCAGCCAGGGAAGCCCCGCCCACGGCGAGCAGCAGCACGGAGATCCGCGCGGTGAACGCGAGCTGGTACGGGGTGAGCATGTAGACGAGGGCGCCCGCGAGCGCACCCGTGCGGCGCACCCCGAGCATGCGGAACAGCCAGCCGCGCCCCAGTGCGGCGAGCGAGAGATGGTGCCGAGCCACAGCCGCTGGGCCACCCAGTCGGGCACACCCACCGTGTCCATGAGCCAGAAGTACGGCCCCATCGGGAACAGGTAGCCGATCTGCTGGTGGGGGACAGTTCCCGCGGCCACGTGCGGATCCCACAACCACACCGCCTGCGAAAGGAAGCGGCCGGGGTCGAGGTAGAGATACTGCTTGGTGTCGGCGACGACCCCGACCCGGCGACGACAGCAGGAACGGCACGTACGCGAGGACTGCGAGCAGGACCGTCTCGACCGCGTCGCGTCGGCGGGACGGGCGCCGGGGGGGCGTCGGCGGCGCCGTCGTCGTCGTCTGGGTCATGCGGGCGATGATCCTAGAAGGGCGATCGGGGAGGAACCCGGCGGTCCCGGGGGAGGCGACTAGTTTCGGGCGCCGGGACCGGGGAAGGAACTGGGCGCGTGGCTGGGGAGAGCACCAAGACCGAGGCGCCCACCGAGGCCTCCACGGGCGGCGCCCGCGTGCTCGTGCGGCGCTATTGGCCAGCTCGCGCTGCTCGGACTGCTCGCGGTGCTGGTCAGTGCTGCGGTGTACCACTGGGTGTTCCCCGCCTATTCGTGGAACCGTGACGAGACGGTCTACGTATGGCAGGCCCGCCGCGCTGCGCCACGGCGTGCTGCTCCCTACCGACGGCGGCACGCCCACGTTCTTCTGGCCATGGTTGAGTGGCCACGGCCAGGGGTTCTTCTTCTCGCAGTACACCCTCGGGTGGCCGTCGATCCTCGCGGCCGGCCTCCTCGTGACGGGCACCACCGCAGTGGCCATCCCGTTCGGCGCGCTGCTTTCGGTGCTCGGCATGTACACGTTCGCACGCACCACCACACACGACCACAAGCTCGCGTTGATCGCCGCCGCGTTGATGGTGGTCTCGCCGATCTTCCTCGTGCAGAGCGGTCTGTACCTCGGATACCTCTTCACGCTGGGGCTCGGATTGCTCGCACTTCTCCGCGCTGCTCAGCGGCGTCCAGCACGGCACGAGGGGTGGCGTGCTCGTAGTCGGTGGCGTGCTCGTGGGGTGGATCTTCATGACCCGCCCGTTCGACGCAGTGCTGTGGGGGCTCGCCGCGCTGGTGGGAGTGTTCGGCCTGCACTGGAAGCAGTGGGGCAGGGTGCTCCGCGCCGCCGCATGGGTTGCGTTGGGATTCGTGCCGCTGTTGTGGCGACGCTCGCGTACAACCGTCACGTCACTGGTTCGTTCACGCAGTTCCCGATCACCGCGGCCGATCCGCTCGACACGTTCGGTTTCGGGCTCAAGCGCCTGATGCCCACGTTCGGCAAGGACGACTACACGCCGTGGGTCGCGGTGAAGAGCGAGGCCAAGAACGCGATCGCCATCCCATCGTTCATCGCGGGCAGCTACCTCGGTGTCCTCGCGGCGGGCTGGGCGCTGTGGTTGCGGCGCCGTGACCGCTCGATGGTCGTCCTGCTCGCGCTGTTCTTCGCGTTCCCGCTCGGATACTTCGCGTTCTGGGGCATGCACGTGTCGGCGGTGACCGCGCACCTGAGCGGCCCGATCTACTTCATCCCGCTGTTCCCGCCGCTGCTGGTGCTGATGGCCGCGGCGATCCGGGAGCTCTGGCAGCGCCGGCGCGCGTTCGGCGCGCTGCTCGCCGCGGTGCTCGTGCTCGTCACCGTGCCGTTCGCGGTCAGCCGCCTCGACGTGAACCACACGATCAGTGCGGCCCAGGTGCCGTGGAAGAAGAGCGACCAGGCCGCGCCCGCCAACTCGCTTGTGTTCGTCCAGCAGTCGGGTCTCTACCTGCTGTTGCTCAACCCGTACTCGTCGAACGCGGCGAACCTCGACGGCCGGGTGTTGTACTCCACCGATCAGGGCCCTACCGACATCGACCTGATCCGCTCGCGCCCCGGCCGTGCGCCTTACCTTCAGAAGACAACTGTCCCACCGTCGCTGGCCGATCCCACTGATGACACGCCCACGCCGGAGATCTCGCTGGTGCCCTTGCGGATTCTGGAGACCGGGGCGGCCGTCGTGCATGCACGCGTCACCAACATCTCCGGTGCGAAAGTGGTGGTCGTGCGTCTCCAGACGGAAGACCACATCGAGCAGCAGCTGCTCACCACCGACGGCCGCGCCGGGCAGACGTTCGACGTCGACTGGGTCGTGGCGCCCCCGGGCGCCGGGCCGCCGGCGCGATCGCCGTCGACCGCCGCGCCACCAACCTGAGCGTGGTGGCGGGCTTCGGCGACACGGAGAAGGAGGCCACGCGCTTCCACGCGCGGGGTGGTGCCCACCGTGCGAGACGGCGACAGCCTGAGCATGCTGCTCCCGGTGCGGTACGCCCGCGCCGGCATCGTGAACGACCACCGGGGCTGGATCGAGGTGGGTGACATGGCCGAGCTCACCGTCGACGTTCGCGAGGCAACCGTGAGCGAGGACGGCGCCGCGGGGGTCGAGTCGGACATCGCGTCGGCGCCCGTCACGGCGGCGCGAGCGGAGCCGCTTGACGGGTGGCGCACCGACCGCGCGGGTCGCGGCGCTGCCGTGGCTGTTGTCACGGGTGATCGTGCTCGCGGCGCTCTACGGCGCCCGCCACCTCTACGACGATCTCGGCCGCCTGCCCCGCCCCGTCCAACTCGGCCAGGGGCTCTTCGCCTGGGACGGCGCGTTCTACCGGCAGATCGCCGAGAGCGGCTACCGCGAGGTCGGCCGGGCGTCGCTGCGGTTCTTCCCCCGTGCCCATGCTGGGTAAGGGCCTGGGCGTAGTGATGTTCGGCCACACCGCGGCCGCCCTGCTCGTACTGGTGAACGTCGCGGCCTTCCTGTTCCTCGCGTCGCTGCACCGCCTCGTGCTCCGCGAGACGGGGACGCCACCACCGCGTCGCGCGCCGTGTGGTTCGCGGCGTTGTTCCCAGTCGCGTCGGTGCTGGTGCTCGGCTACGCCGA
Source organism: uncultured Actinomycetes bacterium (assembly GCA_963720785.1). Taxonomy (GTDB): domain Bacteria; phylum Actinomycetota; class Acidimicrobiia; order IMCC26256; family DASPTH01; genus CAVRGQ01. The sequence continues at coordinate 106,343 of CAVRGQ010000009.1, read as the reverse complement.
GTCGATCGCGATGCTCCTCGCGGTGTGGATGTTCATGGCGCTGCGGCGCGGCAACTTCTGGTGGGCCGCGCTCGCCGGCCTCGGTGCGGGCCTGTGCCGCCCGGTCGGCGTGCTGCTCGTCGTCCCCGCGATCATCGAGGGCTCGCGCGGCTTCGACCACGCCCGCGGCACGCGACCGCATCGCCCGCGCCGCCGCGGTGGTGTCGCCGGTCGCGGGGGTGGTGGCGTTCCTCGCCTGGGTGGGGGTGGAGTTCGGCGACGCCGGGCTGCCCATCTCCGAGCAGAACAAGGCCACCCTGCGGGGCGGGTTCCAGGACCCGCTCACCCACAGCGATCGACGGGGTCTCTGACGCCTTTCACCACCACTTCTCCTCGGTGGTGCACCTGGCCTGGGCCGCCGGGTTCGTGGTGCTGCTCGTGGTCGTGGCCCGGAAGCTCCCGGCCTCCTACACGTGGTACTGCGCCGCGACCCTCCTGGTGGCCCTGTCGGCCAAGAACCTTGACTCGCTCGAGCGCTATGTGATGAGCTCGTTCCCGTTCGTCATCGGCCTCGCGATCCTGGCGAAACGGGAGGAAGCGGAGCGCACCGTTCTGGTGCTCGCCGCCCTGGGGATGGCCGGCTACGCGGTGGTGTTCTTCCTGGGCCTCGGCGCTCCCTGAGGCCCCTGCACCGCCGCTTCGATTGCGGGCCTCACCGGGCCCGCACCGCCGCTTCGATTGCGGCCTCACCGGCCCGCAAAGCCCGGTTTCGGGGGCCCCGGCCCGTAGACTCGGGGTCCGCCTCAGGGGGAGAACCTCACCTTGACCGAAGCAGCCAACGACGCCACCGACGGATCGACGGAGGCCGCGGCCGACCGCGACATCGTCATCATCGGCGCCGGGCCCGCCGGGCTCACCGCGGCCTACATGCTCCACAAGCACGGCGTGTCGTCCACGATCCTCGAGGCCGACGACATCGTCGGCGGCATCAGCCGCACGGTGATCCGCGACGGCTGGCGCTTCGACATCGGCGGCCACCGGTTCTTCACCAAGGTGAAGCCGGTCGAGGACTTCTGGTTCGAGATCCTCGGCCCCGACGAGTTCCTGCACCGCCCGCGCATGAGCCGCATCTACTACCGCGGCAAGCTCTACGACTACCCGATCAAGCCGGGCAACGCGCTCAAGAACCTGGGCCCGGTCGAGGCGGTGCTCTGCGGCTTCTCCTACCTGTACGCCGCGGGTGCGTCCGCCGAAGGACCAGTCGACGCTCGAGGGCTACATCGTCGCCAACTACGGCCGTCGGCTCTACAACCACTTCTTCAAGACCTACAACGAGAAGGTCTGGGGCGTGTCCGCGTCGGAGATCGCGGCCGACTGGGGCGCACAGCGCATCAAGGGCATGTCGCTGTGGGCCGCGGTGTGGGAGCCGATCCGGGCCAAGGTCTTCGGGGGCCGCGACAAGGGCAAGCAGGTCACCAGCCTCATCGAGGTGTTCAACTACCCCAAGTACGGCCCCGGCCAGATGTGGGAGCGCTGCACCGAGCTCGTCACCGAGCAGGGCAGCACCGTCGAGTTCGACGCCCGGGTCACCAAGATCGAGCATCGCGGCGGCCGGGCCACGTCGGTCACCACCACCACCAACGGTGTGGAGACGCGCCACGTGTGCACCGACGTGATCTCGTCGATGCCGATCAGCCAGCTGCTCGAGGCGATGGACCCGCCGGTGCCCGACGAGGTGATGAAGGCGGCGCACTCGTTGCGCTACCGCGACTTCATGACCGTCGCGCTCGTGGTGCCGGAGAAGTTCGGCTTCCCCGACACGTGGATCTACATCCACGACCCCGACGTCGAGGTCGGCCGCATCCAGAACTTCAGCTCGTGGTCGCCCTACCTCGTGAAGGACGGGCGCACCTGCCTCGGCCTCGAGTTCTTCGTGCAAGAGGGCGACGAGATGTGGACGAAGTCCGACGAGGACCTCGTGGAGCAGGGCAAGCGTGAGCTCGCGCACCTGAACCTCGTCGACCCCACCAAGGTGGAGGACGGCTACGTGGTGCGGATGCCCAAGGCGTACCCGTTCTACGACTGGGTGTACAAGCAGAACGTGCAGGTCCTGCGCGACTGGCTCGAGGCCAACACGCCCAACGTGCACCCGGTCGGGCGCAACGGCATGCACCGCTACAACAACCAGGACCACTCGATGTACACCGCGATGCTCACGGTGGAGAACCTCTTCGGGGCCTCCCACGACGTGTGGTCGGTGAACGTCGAGGAGGAGTACCACGAAGAGGTCGCGGCACCCACGCCGCAGGGCTGATGCCGCGGACGCTGGTCGTCATCCCGGCCTACAACGAGGAGCAGTCGCTCCCCGCGGTGTTGAAGGAGCTGGCCGAGCAGACGCCGGAGTACGACGTCCTCGTCGTGTCCGACGGCTCGGTCGACCGCACCGCCGACATCGCCCGCGCCAACGGCGCGCACGTCGCCGAGCTGCCGTTCAACCTCGGCATCGGCGGTGCGTTGCGCACCGGCTTCGCGTTCGCGGTGCGCAACGGGTACGACCAGGCCGTGCAGTTCGACGCCGACGGGCAGCACGACCCGCTCGCGGTGGCGGCCATCCTCGGCCCGCTCGCCGACGGCGCCGACATGGTGATCGGCAGCCGCTTCGCCGAGGGCGGCGCGGTCACCTACGAGGTGAGCGGCATCCGCCGGCGCACGATGAAGCTGCTGCAGCGCCTCGTGCACCGCCTGGTGGGGCAGGAGTTCACCGACACCAGCTCGGGATTCCGCGCGTTCTCGCGCGGCATGCTCGAGTTCTTCGCGGTCACGTACCCGGTCGAGTACATGGACTCGGTCGAGGCCCTCGTGCTGGCGTGCAACGCCGGCTTCAAGGTGTGCGAGGTGCCGGTCAACATGCGCGGCCGCACCGGCGGCGCGCCGTCGAACCGGCGTCTGCGCCTCGTCTACTACTACGTGCGCCTGCTCGTGGTGCTCGTGGTGTCCACCACCACGCGCAAGGAGCGGGCGCGCCGCCACGACCTGCGCCACACGGCCGACGACATCGGCGGTGACTCGTGAACGGCTTGGCGGGGGTGGTCGTCGGCGGGATGAGCGCCGCCGCGCACGTGCTGGTGATCGTGCTCGCCGCCGCGGTGATCGCCTTCATCGTGGCGCTGGTGCGCAGCCGGCGTCTGCGCGCGAAGTACTCGGTGCTGTGGTTCTCGATCGGCATCGGGCTCGCGATCCTCGCGATCTTCCCCGGCCTGTTGAGCTGGGTGTCGGACCGCTTCGGCATCGCGTACCCGCCGGCCACGTTCATGCTGCTCGCGCTGAGCTTCCTGCTCGTGCTGGTGCTGCACTTCTCGTGGGAGCTGTCGCGCCTCGAAGACCGCACCCGCGCGCTGGCCGAGGAGTACGCGCTGCTGCGGCTCGAGCTCGACGAGCGCCTCCGCACCCAGGAAGCCGCGCACGAGCGGTCGACCGGCAAGCCGGCGACGACCGATGCAGCGGCGGCGGAGGACGGCGACCGCGCGTGACCGCGAGCGCTGACCCCCGGGCGACCTCCACCCCGGTCACCGCCGACGCCGCGCCGGGCACGGCCGCGCCGCCGCGGCGCTACTTCCCGTGCTTCGACGCGTTCCGCTTCATCGGCATGACGATGGTGCTGCTCGTGCACGCCGCGTTCGCCACACGTCCGTGGGTGGAGGCGAACCTGCCCGAGTGGGTGCAGTCGCTGCTGCAACGCATGGACGTCGGCGTGGCCATGTTCTTCACGCTGTCGGGCTTCCTGCTGTTCCGACCGTTCATCGGCCGCCAGCTGTCGGGCCGCGCACCGGGCAAGACGTCCACGTTCCTGCGGCGCCGTTCGCTGCGCGTGTTCCCCGGCTACTGGTTCGCGCTCACGTTCGTGGTCGTGGTGCTCGGCCAACTGCTCGGCACGCTGAAGAACGCGGTGCTCTTCTACACGTTGCTGTTTCCCTTCGCGACGCAAGACCTCGCGCTCGGCGGCGGGCCCGGGCAGGAGGGGCACTACGCGATCCCGCAGGCGTGGAGCCTCACCGCCGAGTTCGTCTTCTACTTCATGCTCCCCTTGATCGGGGTCCTGCTCTACCGGTACACGGCGAAGCGCTCGCAGCTGTCGCAGGTGCGCATCGCCCTGTGGGTCTGCGGCGGGCTCTACCTCTTCGGGCAGCTGTTCCGCCTCTACTTCCTCGTCGCCGAGCCGTCGTGGGCGCGGGTCGCGGTGATCTGGGCGCCCAACTGGGTCGACTTCTTCGCCATAGGGATGGCGATGGCCGTGTTCAGCGTCCGGGAGGACCTCGGTATCGCACCGCCGCGCTTCCTGCGCCACCTCGGTGACCACCCGTGGCACTCGTGGGCGGGCGCGGGCGTGGTGGTGGTGATCTTCGCGACGTTCTCACCGCCGCACACTCCCGGGGTGTTCGGCGCCGAGTACTGGTTCCGCTGGTGGCTGTTCGGCGTGTTCTCGTTCTTCGTGCTCGCGCCCGCGATGTTCGGCGACCAGACGGCCACGCGCGCGCTCGACGCGTGCTGGCGTCGAAGCCACTGGTGCTGCTCGGCACGGTGTCGCTCGGCTTCTACCTGTTCCACCTCGCCTTCCTGGCGAAGTCGCAGGAGTGGCTCGGCGTGGGCAGCTTCGGCGGCACGCTGCCCGAGGTGTTCGCGATCACGTTCGTGTGCTCGGTCGCGATGGCGTTCGTGAGCTACTGGCTCGTGGAGAAGCCGTTCCTCGCGCTGAAGGACAAGTCGTTCGGCCAACTCTTCCGCGGCCTCTGGGTGAGTCACCCGAGGGACGAGCCTCCGTCAGTCTGAGGCCGCGGGTCGCTTCGCGACGGCGATCATGCCGTCGGCGGCGAAGGGGCGGCCGAGGCGGGCGAGCAGCTTCTCCATGCCGAGGATGGCCTTGGCGCCGCCGGCCATCACCTTGTCGCGCGTGGTGGTGCCGGGGCTCTTGACCTCCTGCACGTACACGCGGTGCTCGAAGGGCTCCCAGCCGTGGCGCATCGAGCATCGCGTCGAGCGTGCGGCACGTGAACAGCACCACGTGGTCGGGGTGGTTCACCTCCAGGTTGCCGAGCACCGCGATGGAGTTGAACAGTCCCGCGGCGTTCGGCGTGGTGACCACGAGGATGCCGCCGGGCGCCACGAGGTTGTGCACGCCCTGGAGGAATGAGCCGGGGTCGTCGAGGTGCTCGATGACCTCGCCGGCGACGACCACTTCGGCGGGCGCGATGCCCGCGGCGGCCACCGCGTCGGCGTCGCACGCGTCGATCGCGTAGGCCTCGTAGCCGCGCGCCTTGGCGTCGTCGACGCCCGCGGCGTCGAGGTCGATGCCCACGAGCTCGCTCGCGGTGCGGTCGAGGTGTTCGTGCAGCCACACACCGGAGGTGGTGTTGAGTTGCGCGCACCCCATGTCGACGAAGCCGACGTGGATCACGCGCCGGCCCGCGCAGAGGTCGCGCAGGTAGGCGAAGCGGTCGACCATCTCCGCGTGCGGGAGCTTGTGGATCATCTCGTGCTGGGAGTACTCGGTCACTGGGCCTCGTCGAGTCAGCTGGTCGGGAGCGAGATCGGGGTGGCGGGGACCTCGTCGAGGCGCTCGCCCAGGGGGCGGCCGGCGCGCCCGGCGAGGATGCGCTCGACCTTGGCGAAGGTGCGCCGCCGGTTGTACCAGAGCAGGCGGCTGCCCATCGGCCCGGCGTCGGGCACGACCCAGAACGGCTCGTCGGGATCGAAGTCGTAGGGGTGGCAGTAGATCCAGAGCAGCTGACCCTTGCCGACCGCGGCGCGGGCGCCGGCGGTGACCGGCCCGGGCAGGGCCCGCATGTACACGCCGCCGAGGTAGGGGATGCCGATGGGGCCGCCCCGCACCACCGGGCACGGCAGCTCGGCCAGGCCGTTGGGCCAGCGGAACGCACCGGTGGGCAGCGTGGGGTCGCCGTAGAGCGGGCTCTTGGCCGGCAGCACGCTGGAGGAGTAGGTGAAGCCTTCCTCGGCGAGCACGTCGACCGCCCAGCGCGAGTCCGGTACCAGCGAGAAGGTCGGGGCGCGGAAGCCGTCGACCGGAGTGCCGGTGAGGTCCTCGAGCAGGGCCTTGCCGCGGGCGACGTCGGCGCGGAAGGTGGACGGGGCGAGGTCGGTGAGGGGCACGTGGCGCCAGCCGTGCAGGGCGATCTCGTGGCCGCGTGCCGCGACCTCACGCACGAGGGCGGGTGCTCCCTCGGCGACCTCACCGACCACGAAGAAGGTGCCGCGCACCCCACGGTCGTCGAGGAAGTCGAGCACCTGGCGGGTGAGCTGCGGAAAGCGGACTTCCTGCGCGTCGGACTCGCGGTGGTCCTCGAGATCGAGGGTGAAGGTGACCGGCGCGCGCATCAGCAAGCGCCCATCAGTACGCGTCCATGTCGAGGAACTCGAAGGTGTCGATCATCAGCGGGCCCTGGTCGATCGCGGGGGAGAGGCTGCGGATGATGAGGTTGAGCGGCGACGGCTGCAGCTTGCGGGGCGGCTGCACGCCGCGCAGCGCGACGTGCGGGTTGAATCCGGCGTACACCGCGTAGGGCGCGCGGTGGAAGCGGCACGCCGCGCTCACGATCGACTCGGCGCGCAGCTTGGTGGTGAAGCCGCTGCGTCCGTCGCGCGGCAGCAGCTTGAGCACCGCGACCGCGCGCACGCCGAAGCGCACGTCGGTGGTGGTGATCGCGACCAGTTCGTCGGTCACGTGGATGGCGTAGGTGGTGGCCGGGCAGGCGAGGCGCCAGCGCAGGTACTCCGCGGTGTAGCTGTTGGTCCACTGCTCCACCGGGAAGGCGTCGAGGCCGGCGACGAGCTGCTCGAACTCGGTGCTCGCGAGGTAGGCGGCGTCGACGGTGCGGCTCTGCACTTGGCGGGCGTCCTTGCCCGCCATCGCGTAGGGGGCGACGAGGCGCACCGGCAGCGGGCCGGGCCACTTCCAGCCCATGTACTTCACGACTGCGCCGATCGACTTCTCGTTGCACACGCCGGTGGTGAGCTGCCAGCCCGCGGCGCCCGCCTCCTCGTAGATCTCGAGGCCCATGTCGGTGAAGAGGCCCTTGCGCTGGCCGCCGGAGCGCACCACCGCGTGCAGCGAGAACGCCGCGGGCACGATGCCGTCGCGGCCGCGGAAGCGTTGCGGGATCAGCGCATAGTGGCCGATGCGCACACCGTCGTCGTCGTCGACCGACCGCTGGATCGCGGGGCCGTAGGGGTTGTCGTCGTAGAGCCACTGCAGGTAGCGGGCGTCGATGTAGCGGGCCGCGGGGAGCTCGGCGGCGAGGAGCTCGGTGTTGCGCTCGTTGTCGCGGCCCTGCTCACGCCGACGGGCGTCCGCGAGCGGCGCGGGATCGGTCGGGTCGGGCGCGGTCATGGCCCCCGAGGCTACCGGTCGTCCCTCACGTAGACCTTCACCCACGTTGGCTCGTCGACACCCCAGGTGCGGGTGGTCTCGACCAGGTGGTAGCGGCCGTCGAGCTCGCCGAGGATGCCGTCGGGGTCGGCGGGGACGGTCGAGAAGCTCCCCTGGAAGCTGAAGACGAGCTGGTCGACCCCGGTGAACACCACCGCCGCGGGCTCCTTGCGCCGCAGCATGGAGCGCAGCATCTTCCGGTTCACGAAGTGGTAGTCGTGCGCCTCCTGCAGGGTGAGGTCCTCGTAGGAGAACACCCCCATGGTGACGCCGTCGACCTGGTCGCGGCCCGACTCGAGGCCGGAGGGCTGCGCCCACATGGTGAGCACGAGGTCGCCGTCGCGGGTGTGGTCGCGCAGCACGTCGGCGATGCGCCCGGCCTGCTGCACGCTGCCCGCGTCGCCCGGGCTCGTGAAGTACTCGCTCACGCCCGGGTGCACGAGGGTGGTGACGGCAACGGCGGCCACCGCGACGACCGCGACGCCGGCGAGGGCACGGGACGAGGACCACCCGGCCTCGGGTCGCACCGCGTGCACGAGCATCACCACGGTCACCGCGAGCAACGGGGGGATCACGGGGGTGAAGTACTCGACCGACGCCCACTCGCCCCCCACGAGCTGCGCGACGAGCATGCCGACGATGCCGAGCCCGACGATCGCGACCCCCGGCTGGCGCACCAGATACGCGCGCAGCCCCTTCGACGCGTACACCGCGATGAACGCGGCGACGCCGAGGGTGATGTACGCGGGGTAGTCGCGCAGCCAGTCCTCGATGCGGTCGTGGACGATCACGTCGATCTTCGTGCGCACGTCCGCGCCGTGCCACAGCAGGTTGTGGAAGGTGAACAAGTTGTACTGCGCGGAGCTCGGGTCGGCGAGCGGCAGCGCGAGCGTGGCGACCACACCGGCGACGGTGCACCACGCCACGTTGCGGCGCGTGGCGCGGTCGGGCGCCCGGAAGATGCAGAACAGCACCACGAGCAGGGTGACGGGGAGACCGGTGGTGCGGGTGAGCAACAGCCCGAACGACGCCGCGGTGGCGAGCGTCCACCACCGAGCCGGGCGACCGGGCGTCGTGAGGCACGCGAGCACCGCGGCGAGGAAGAACGCGCCCAATGCGTAGGTCTTGACCAGCGTGAGGTTGTAGACGCCGACGGGGAACGCCACGCACAGCAGCGCCACCGCGATGCCCACGGGCGCGCCCGGCCTCGCGCCACGCAACCCGCGTGCACAGCGCCACCGCGCCCACCGCGAACACCACCGAGGTGAGCCGCCCGAGGAACACGCTGGCCTTGATCGTCTGCAGCAGGCCGTAGGCGTACGCGGTGAGCGGCATCTGCGTGAACGCGTAGTCCTTGTAGGGCAGCTGGCCACGCCACGCGAGGCGCCCGCCGTAGAGGTACCAGCCCTCGTCGCCGTTGAGCCGCCCGCGGAACACGAACACCAGCGCGAGCAGCGCGAACGCGCCGACGAGCAGCCCGGCCGTGATCGCGGGTGCGCGTGACCACGCGGGAGCGTCAACTGGCATCGGGGCTGATCTTCTCGCTCGGGACCTCGTAGAGCACGTCGCCGTCGTAGGTGCCGAGCAGCTGCAGCGGGGGTGCGGCGAACTCCGGGTTCAGCATGTGGCCCCACGGACCACCCTCCGCCCAGCTCCTCACCACCACGTAGCGGACGCCGAGGCGCTGCAGTTCGGCGAGTGCCAACGGGTCGGGCAGGTCGCCCATCACGCGGGAGATCCGCTTCCACGACGGCGGGAAGTAGCCGGAGTACCCGTTGGGAGTGCTGCGGTGGTGGGCGGTGGTGCCGTACACGTTCTCGGCCTGGCGGAAACCGGTGAACGCCTCCTGCAACGGGCTGCTCTGGTCGAGCGCGGGAAGGTAGAGCACGCCACCAGGGGGCAGCTCGGCGAGGCGCTCGTCGACGGGGGACACCGCGATGTCGACGGTCCCCTGGTCGGCGGAGGTCCACGGCGCGTAGCCCTCCACCAGCACGCCGAGCAGCGCGACCGCGGCGACCACGCCGACGACCGTGCGGGCCCGCCAGTGGAAGCGCCTGGCGAACCAACGGCCGATGGCGAGGGCGCCGAGCCCGGCCAGCAGGCCCACGCCGAGGAGGCCGACGACCCACGCGCGCCCGGTGGCGCGCAGCGCCTCCCAACCGGGCACGAACTCGAAGAGGAGGCGGTAGGGCGTGTACTGGCGCCACCCCGTGGGACCGGCGCCGAGGCCGAGCGCGAGGCCCACGAGCACCAGCGCGACGCCGGCGATGGTGGCCAGGCGCCGACGGACGTCACGCCAGCCGGCGATCGCCCCGATGGGCGCGAGCACGAGCAGGAAGAGGCCGGGGAAGGCGGGTTCGCCGTAGATGGGCCACCCGCTCCCCTTGCCGAGCAGCGAACCCCAGATGGAGAGGCGCGGGTCGGTGGCGCCGAAGTCGGCGGCGAGGGGCGGCAGGTCGGCGAGGGTGCGCTTGAACCCGGGCTGGTCGTTGCGCACCTCGAGGTAGGGGATGGCCATCGCGGCGGTGCACGCACCGGCGACCACCAGCGCGCCGACCGCCCACAGCCAGCCGCGCCGGCCGAGCGAGCGCCCGCGCACCGCGAGGATGACGATCGCCGCACCGAACGCATACGCACCCGGGTAGAACGACACCGACGCCTGCCACACCAGCGCAGCGGCGAGCAGCGCGCTCGGCGCGAGCAACGGGCGCTGCGCGCGGGCGCGATCCGCGAGCCACCACGCCGCGGCGGCGGCGACACCGACACCTGCGTGCGCGGTGGCATGGATGACGCCGCTCGACACCGACCCGAACGGGCCGAACGCGAACGCCACGCCCGTGAGCGCACCCACGACGATCGAGCGGGTGGCGACGCGCCCGAAGAGGTAGCCCGACGCGAACGTCGTCGCGAACGACAGCAAGAGTGCGATGTTGAGCTGCCCGATGGGCGACACGCCGAGCCAGCGGAACGGCAGCATCGGGATGGCGATGCCGAGCAGCGAGTCGGAGTAGGCGAGCGTGTTGCGCTGCGGGGCGAAGATGTTGGCGTCGAACAAGGAGCCGGGTGACCCGAGCTTGTGCTGCACCCAGTCGATGGTCCACGCCTGGAAGCGCGGGTCGAACGCGTCGTGGCCGGTGTGCCCGAGCTTGGTGACGAGCGGCCACGTCACCGCGATCGCGGCGACGAGGCCGAACCCGAACGCCAGGAGCGTCTCGAGCCCGATGCGGCGTACCGAGACCGGTGCCCCCCACTCGTCGCTCTCGTCGACCGTTGTGTCGCCGGCGCCCGGGCCCTCCACCTCGGTGGTGGTCACGACCCCACGGGCTCCGGTGTGCGCTCGTCGCCCGGCGTCGCGTCGCCCGGCGTCGCGTCATCCGAGTGGCCGGAGTCGCCGGAGTCGCCCGACGGGATCGTCGTCGGGCGGATGAGCCGCCACAACGCCTCGAGGCCGACACCGCCGAGGATGGTGAGCATCACGTCGGCGCCCACGCGGTAGCGGGTGATGCCGATCGAGATCGCCGCGGTGAACGTGACCATCACGATGATCGCGATCATCGGCGAGATGGCAATGCGACGCTTGCGCATCCACACCAGCGCGTACAGCGACAGCGCGACGAGCGCGTAGTACATCCACGTGCCCGCCCACGACGGCCAGTGTCCGCGGCGCTCGAAGAAGTCGTCGAACTGCACTTCCTGCCGCACCCGGAAGAAGCCCCACACGCGCCCGACACGCGCCGCGGCCACCAGCGGTGCTCGCGACAGGTGGTCCTCGATGTAGTTGATGGCCTTGCTGCGGGCCTTGACATCGGCGACCGACTCGTCGCGCGGGTCCTGGGCGAGCAGGTAGGCGACGCCGGGGAACTCCTTGCTGTTGAGGAGCTTCTCCTGCTGTGCGTTCGCGGGCGGGCGGCCCGCGGTGATGCACTCGATGTTCCAGTAGCCGAGGTAGTCGCCGGAGTAGGTCTGGTCGCAGTTGGCGCTCTGCAGCACGCTGCCGTGGCCGGTGGCGAGGAACACCGGGTTCTCGAACGTGGTGAGGTTGCGCACCCACCACGGGAGGATCACCACGAGGCACGTGCCGCCGATGAGCAGGAACACCAGGATGCGGCGCTTGAGGTCGCCGGTGCTCTTCACGAACAGGAATGGCGCACCCACGAGCACGGTGAGCATCACCGCTTCGGGGCGGGTGAGCGCGGCCAGGCCGATCATGGCGCCGAGCAACGCGGCGTCGAGCCACGAGCGCGAGTCCCACAGGCGGTAGGCGAAGAGCAGGATCGCGGCGACGAGTGGTATGTACATCGACTCGCTCACGAGCATGCCGTCGTTGATCCAGAGCATCGGGTAGACCGCGGCGAGGAAGGCGGCGAGCAACATCGCGCGGGGTCCGGCGATGCGGCGCGCCACCATGCCCACGAGCACCACTCCACCGGCGCCGAGCACGGTGGACGCGAGGCGGTGGGCGAGGGGAGTGGTGCCGCCGAACTTCGAGATCACCGCGAGGTACAGGGAGTACAGCGGCGGGTGCGCGCCGCTCGGGTCGATGCGGTGCAGCGCCTTCCACGTGAGCGGGTTGATGAAGCCCATGCCGTCGGCGAGGGCGTTGGCCTGCCAGTGGTAGAAGAAGTCGTCGCCGTGCAGCGCGAAGTTGCGCCGGGCGACGAGCACCCACACGACGCGCAGCACGAGCGCGAACCCACCGACGGCGAACAGCCACCACCACTGCGCGCGGCTCGCGCGCTTGGGATCGGGCGTGGTCGCGTCGGTGTCGACGACGGTGGCGGTCATGTCGCCACCACGTCCGTCGAGCCGATCGCCCCAGCCTGCTCGGGCCCGTCAGGCGCCGGCGCCCGGTGGCGTTTGCCCGCGATCCACTGCCACAGGGCGACGAGGCCGACCGCGGCCGCAGCGACGATCGCCACCTCCGCGGGCGCGCGGTAGCGCGTGACGCCGAAGGTGATCGCGGCGGCGAAGGTGGCGATGGCCGCGACCGCGAGCAACGGGATGATGGTGATCCGTCGGCGGTACAGCACGACGAGCCCACCGACCGCGAACGGCATCGAGCGCGACGTACATCCAGAAGCCGATCCACGACGGCGCCCGCCCGCGGCCCTCGAGCCACCAGTCGAGGAAGGTGGTCTGGCCCGGGCGGAAGAAGCCCCACAGGCGGCCGACGCGCCGCGAACAACACCTTCGGGAGTTCGCGCTTGTGGCTCTTCAGGTAGTCCATCGCCTGCTCGCGCGGGACGAGATCGCGCTGCGACTCGTCGAGCTTCTGCGAGGGCCACGGACCCTGGAAACAGTTGTAGTAGTAGCCCAGCCAGTACCCGGAGAAGGTCTGGTCGCAGGCGGACGCGGAGAGCGCGGCACCCGTCGCGCTCGTCATCGTGGTGGGTTCCTCGAAGCGCGTGTAGTTGAAGATCATCCACGGCAGGAGCACCACGGCGCCCATGAGGCCCGCGGCGACGATGCGGAGGATGCGGTCCTTCCACGAGAGGCGGCGCGCCAGCAACGCGAGCGGGATCACCGCCACGATGAAGAGCATGGTGAGCTCGGTGCGGCTCAGCGCAGTGATGCCGACGGCGAGGCCCATGTACACCGCGTTGCGCACGGTGGGCTTCCGGGCGAAGCCGTACATCGTGTAGAGCGCGATGGCCGTCATGAGGATCGCGCTCGGCTCCGACAGCATCATGCCGTCGTTGATCCACAGCTCCGGGTACACCGCGGCGATCGACGCGGCGACGATGCCCACCGCGTTGCCGCCGATGCGGCGACCGAGCAAACCGATCATCACCACTGCGGCGATGCCGAGGAAGGTGGAGGCGAAGCGGTGCCACGTGACGGTGTCGAGGCCCAGGCGCGACCACAGCGAGAGGTAGATCACGTAGAACGGCGGGTGGGTGGCGCTCGGGCGCTGCTGCCCGGTGTTGTGCCACAGCAGCGGGTCGACGAACCACGCGCCCTTCGCCAACGCGTTGGCCTGGTAGTGGTAGTAGAAGGCGTCGCCGCCGATGCGGTAGCCGTGGTAGCCGGGGTTGTTGGTGGTGGGTCGCCACCAGAACACGTTCATCCATCGCACCGCGGCGGCGACGATCCCGACGATCACCATCGCGATGGCGAAGCGGCGGCCGTCGCGCGGCTCGGGGTAGGGGTCGGCCGGCGGCGCGGCGTCGGCCGGGGGTGCGCTCACCGGCTCCTCGACGGAAGCGTCGACGGTGGTCATGCGGTGGCCTCCACCGGGACGGGTTCCGGAGTGACGGGTTCCGGAGTGTTCGACGGCTCCGAGTGGCGCAACCGCCGCCACAGCGCGCCGATCGCGACGGCGGCGAGCACCGGGATGATCGCCTCGACGGGGGCGCGGTAGCGGGTGATCCCGAAGCTCATCGCGATGGTGATGGTGGTGGCCACGAGGATCGCGAGGAATGGGAAGATGGGCACGCGCCGCTTGCGCAGCACGAAGAGGCCGCCGATCGCGAACGGCGCCATCGCCCAGTAGGCGAACAGGATCAGCCACGACGTGACGTCGCCGCGTCGCTCGAAGAACTGGTTGAACTCGACGTTCTGGAAGGGGCGGTAGACGTCGAACACCCGGCCCACCCGCGCCGCCATCACCACGGGGATGCGCGACTTGTGGTCCTTCAGGTACTCGATCGCCTCCTTGCGCGCCTTGGCGTCGACGAGGGTCTCCTCCATGCGCGGCGGGTAGTCCTTGAGCTGGCAGGAGTCGTCCCAGTAGCCGAGCTTGTCGCCGTAGAACACCGCGTCGCAGCTGCCGTCGAGCAGCACCCAGCCGAACCCGGTGCCGAGCGTGGTGGGCTTCTCGAACGTGGTGAGGTTGCGCACCACCCACGGCCCGACCACCACGAGGCCGACGAGCGCCATCACGCCGAGCATCTTCCAGCGGAAGACGCGGGTGACGCCCTTCACCAGCACGATCGTGGGCAACGCCATCATCAGGAAGAGCAGCACCCCCTCGGAACGGGTGAGCGTGGCGAACGACAGCCACAGCGAGAGCAGGGCGGCGGCGCCGAGGGTGGGCTTGTTCCAGAGGCGGTAGACCGCGAGCAGCGCGGCGATCACGAGGAAGGCGTAGAGCGTCTCGAGGCCGAGCACGGAGTCGTTCGACCAGAGCGGGGGATAGGCGGCGGCGATCAGCGCGGCGAGCAGGCCCACCCCGTCGCGCCCGGTGAGGCGCTGGGCCAGGATCCCGATGAGGAACACGGTGACGCAACCGAGGAGGGCGGTGACGATGCGTTGCTGGGTGGGGGTGTCGATGCCGAGCTTTGCCGGGATGCTCAGGAAGACCGTGTAGAGGGGCGGGTGGATCGCGGTGGGGAACACCCGGTGCTGGGGTGTGCCGACTGGCGCGTAGTAGCCGAACGGGTTCAGGAAGCCCCGCCCGTCCGCGACCAGTCGGGCCTGCATCGAGTAGAAGTACTCGTCGCCCAGGCCGAGCTTCGGGATGCGGTCGGTGACCGGCCCGAGGATGTACCAGATCCTGAATGCGGCGGCCCCCGCGGTGATCAGGGCCAGCCGCGTGAGGAAGCGGCGTCGAGTGGCTTCCATCGGCGCGCGAACCTACCAGCGGCCTCCCTTTCCGCCCGGTACCCCCAGCCGCCCCGATCGGGCGGAGTGTCGGCCCGGAGCCACCCGGACCGCCCGCTCCGGAGGCCGGGTGTCCCGTACCCTGGGGTCTCCCGCTGTCGACCCGCTGCAGTCCCGCGAATCCCGGAGCCTCCGCTGGCGAGCACCCTCTCCGACCGCCCCGCGTCCGATCGGCCCGCGCCCACCCCGGGCGAGCCGACGCGGCGCGACCGGCGGCGCACCGTCACCCTGCGGGGCCGGCTCGGGTACCAGCCCGCGCTCGACGGGCTGCGGGCCTTCGCGGTGGCGTCGGTGATGCTGTACCACGCCGGCCTGCACTGGGCGGTGGGCGGCTACATGGGTGTCGACCTCTTCTTCGTGCTGAGCGGCTTCCTCATCACGTCGCTGCTCGTGCAGGAGTGGGCCGGCAACGGCCGCATCGACCTCAAGGCCTTCTGGATCCGCCGGGCCCGTCGCCTGCTGCCCGCACTTGGTGTGGTGATGCTCGGCATCGTCACGTACGCCGCAGTGTTCGCGGCACCCGGTGAGGTCGACACGATCCGCAACGACGGTCTCGCGGCGCTGGGCTACGTGGCCAACTGGCGGTTCATCTTCTCCGGCCAGTCGTACTTCGCACAGTTCACGCAGCCCTCGCCGCTCAAGCACATGTGGTCGCTGGCGATCGAGGAGCAGTTCTACCTGTTGTGGCCCCTGATCGTGTTCGGGGTGCTGGCGGTCTGGCGGTCGATCCGCGCGCTGGTCGTCACCTGCGTCGTGATGATCCTCGGGTCCGCGCTGCTGATGGCGATCCTGTACCACCCCGGGCAGGACCCGTCGCGCGTCTACTACGGCACCGACACCCGGGCGCAGTCGCTGGTGATGGGCGCGCTCGTCGGCGTGCTGCTCCTGGTGCACGGACCGATCCGTTCCCGTGCGGCGCTGCTCGCGGTCCGCACCGCCGCGTGGGTGGGCGCCGTCTACACCGTGTGGCTGTGGTGGCGGATGTCGGAGCGCACCGACATGCTCTACCGGGGCGGCTTCCTCACCGCGGCGCTCGCGGTGATCGCGATCATCGCGTCGGTGACGCAGCCGGAGCGGGGATGGCTGGGCGCCTTCCTGTCCTTGGCGCCGTTGCGCTTCATCGGGCGCATCTCCTACGGCCTCTACCTGTGGCACTGGCCGGTCTACCTCACACTCACCGAGACCCGCACCGGCATCGGCGGCTACGCCCTGCTGTCGCTCCGCCTCGGCGTGACGGCCGCGTTCGCGCTGGCGTCGTTCTTCCTGATCGAGGAGCCGATCCGGCACAAGCGACTGCGGGTGCCCCGGCCGGCGATCGTGCTGCCTGCCGCCGCGGTCGTACTCGTGGTCGCGCTGTTCGTGAGCACCACGGGCGGCGCGGAGTCGATCGCCTCCACCACGCAGCGGGCGCTCGACCGGGCGGCCAAGGCGCCGCCGCCCACCGCCCCCGTCACCACCGCGGCCGCAGGCGCGACGGCCACCAGCGCGCCTGCAGTCCCCGCCGGCCCGTTCAAGACGCTGATCCTCGGTGATTCCGTCGCCGCGTCGCTCGGCCTCGGCTTCGACCAGATCCCCGACTCCAACCTGCTCGTGTGGGACCGGGGCACGCTCGGATGCGGCCTGCTGCCCGCCGAGGTCACCCTCGAAGGCGGGGTGGAGACGACGGTCTCCGCGGAGTGCAACGACTGGGCGTCGCGCTGGACTCCCGACCTCGACAAGTTCCAACCGCAGCTCGTGGTGCTGCTCGTGGGCGCGTGGGACCTCCTCGACCGCAAGGTGAACGGCCAGTGGGTGCGCGTCGGCACCGTCGAGTACGACAACCTGCTCTTGTCGGAGCTCGACCGGGCGAGCCAGCTGCTCACGTCCCGCGGGGCCAAGCTCGTGGTGCTGACCACGCCGTTCTTCAACCGTCCGGAGCTGGTGGGCAGCGGGCGCGAGTGGCCGGAGTACGAGCCGTGGCGCGTCGACCGCGTGAACGCGCTCTACCGCGACTTCCTCGCCCGCAACCCCGGCCGCTACACGCTGCTCGACCTCAACGAGAAGGTCTCACCACACGGGCGCTTCGCCGACGAGATCGACGGCATCCAGGTGCGGGGCGACGGCGTGCACTTCACCCAGGCCGGTGCCACCTGGGTCGACCAGTGGCTCGCGCCCGAACTGGTGAAGGCCGCCCAGGGAGTCGCCCCCGCCGACGCCACGACCGAGCCCGCCTACGGCACCCGCAAGACCCACCCCGAATAGCGCCGAGAACCGAACCGGCGTCAATCCGAGCCCACTATGGGCAGGAATTGACGCCGGTTCGGGAAAACGGGCGGGGTCAGCGGGGGTTGCGGGCGATGGCGAAGAGGCCGGGGGTCTTCGGCGTGATGTCGCTGGTCGCGAAGAAGTGCGACTCGTCGAGGCCCGAACCGATGCCGGTGTTGTCGGAGCCGAGCGCCTTGTAGACGACGGGGAGCACGTGCTCGTAGCTCCACACGTACCAACTCCGCGGCACCTTCGTGCGGATCGACAGCGGGTCGAGCTTCAGCAGCTTCTCGCCGCTGGCCCGGCGCTTGGCGAAGTCGGCGTGGAGGGCGTCGTCGCCCTCGAGGCCGAGCACCTCGACGTCGGCGAAGAAGAGGCGCAGGAGCGACTCCAGCTCGGGCGCCTCGAACAACGACACGTGGAAGGGGTTCTCGAAGTCGGCCGGGCGGTTCGGGGTGATCACGAACGCGGCACCGCCGGGGGCGGTGACCCGCGCCAGTTCGGCGACGTGCTGCTCGGGAGCGACGAAGTGCTCGATGATGTGCGAGGAGCACACGTAGTCGACCGAATGGTCCTTCACCCCGATGCGGGCGCCGTCCATCGCCGCGAAGCGCAGGCCCTTCGGGCCGTACTCCTTCAGGGCGTCGACCGCGGTGGGGGCGCTGTAGTCGACACCGATGACGAGGCGGCCGATGCCGCCCAGCTTGGCGGTCTGCTCGCCCACGCCGCAGCCGACGTCGAGGATGGTGACGCCCGCCGAACCGTTGGCGGCGCCGGGGGAGATGCGGTCGCGCATCTCGCGGTAACCGGCGTCGTGGAAGGCGAGCAGGGAATCGGGGGTGGCGCCCACCATGGGACGCTCACCGGTGAGGCGGGCCATGGGCAGATGCTAGGTGCCCGCCGTTCGAGTTCGGTGCGTCTGGATTCGGGCCGTTCGGCCCTACGGAGAAGCCGGGCCGGGCGGGGTCGCCCGCGTAGCATGCGCAGGTCATGCAGACGCCCGACCAGAGTCCGGACCACGCCGTCGAAGTCGCCAAGCTGGGTGACATCGCGGCCGCGGCCGGGCTGCACCGGGTGTCGATGCTCGCCTGGCGCGACCTCGACGACCCCGAGGCCGGCGGCTCCGAGCTCCACGCCTCCAACATCGCCAAGCTGTGGGCCGAGGCAGGCATCGAGGTCACGATGCGCACGTCGTACGCGGCCGGGCACCCGCAGGTGTCGTGGCGCGACGGCTACCGCGTGATCCGCAAGGCGGGGCGCTACCTCGTGTTCCCGCGTGCCGCCTTCTCCGAGATGATGGGCTGGCACGGCGGGCGCGACGGCCTCGTCGAGATCTGGAACGGCATGCCGTTCTTCTCGCCGATGTGGTCGCGCACCCCGCACGTCACCTGGCTGCACCATGTGCACGCGGAGATGTGGCAGATGACGCTGCCGCCCAACCTCGCGAAGTTCGGCAACTTCGTGGAGTCCCGTCTGGCGCCGCCGGTGTACCGCCGCACCAGGATCGTCACGCTGTCGGAGTCGTCGAAGCACGAGCTGATCCACGACCTCAAGTTCAAGGCCAAGCGCATCACCGTGGTGCCCCCGGGCATCGACCCGCACTACACGCCCGGGACCGAGGGCTATGCCGGCAAGTCGCCCACCCCGCTCGTCGTGGCGGTCGGCCGTCTGGTGCCGGTGAAGCAGTTCGACGTGCTGGTCGACGCGCTGGTGCAGCTCAAGCCGCAGTACCCCGACCTCGAAGCCGTGATCGTGGGCGAGGGCTACAAGCGCGAGGAACTCGAGGCGCAGATCCACGAGGCCGGCGCCGAGCGCTGGATCTCGCTGCCCGGCCGGGTCGAGGAAGACGTCAAGGTCGACCTCTACCGCCGGGCCTGGGTGCTCGCCAGCGCCTCCGCCCGGGAGGGCTGGGGGATGACCGTCACCGAGGCCGCCGCGTGCGGCACGCCATCGGTGGTGTCGCGGGTGTCGGGCCACGAGGATGCGGTCGTCGACGGCGTCACCGGCCTGCTCGCCTCGGGCACCGACGAGCTGCGCGACGGCATCGGCCGCCTCCTCGGCGACCCCGACCACCGCGAGCGGATGAGCCGCGCGGCCCGCGAGCACGCGGCCCGCTTCACCTGGGAGTCCACGGCCCGGCGCACCCTGCAGGTGCTCGCCGACGCGGCGATCGCGATGCGCGGCCCGGCCGACCTCGGCACTGCCGTCACGAACAAGGGCGAGTGATGAAGTTCAAGGTCGTCGGCCACAGCTGCCTGTACACCGAGACGAGTGGTCCGTCGATCCTCGTCGATCCGTGGCTGATCGGCTCGTGCTACTGGCGCTCGTGGTGGCACTACCCACCGGTGCCCGACCCGCCGGCGGCGGAACTCCTCAGCGCCGACTACGTGTACCTCACGCACCACCACTTCGATCACTTCCACTTCCCGTCGATGCGCAAGATCCATCGCGACGCGCACATCCTCGTGCCCAAGTTCGGCGTGCCGACGCTCGCCGACGAAGTGCGCAGCCTTGGGTTCCACGAGGTGATGGAGCTGCCGCACGGCCAGGTGGTGCAGCTCGCCCCCGGCGTGCGCGTCGCCTCGTACCAGAACGGCCCCGACGACTCCGCGTTCGTGATCGCGGATGGCGACAAGGTGCTCGTCGACATCAACGACGGCAAGATCCGCGGCCGCACGCTGCGCAAGATCCGCGAAGAGTTCGGCCAGGCCACCTTCGTGCTCAAGAGCTACTCGTTCGCGCAGGCGTACCCGGTGTGTTACACGGCCGACGACCCGGCCGACCTCGAGCTCATCACGCGCGACACCTACATCGACGACTGGATGCTCACCATGGACGTGCTGGAGCCGCGTTACGCGGTTCCGTTCGGTTCGATGGTGTCGTTCCTGCATCCGCAGAGCCGTCACCTCAACTCCGACCTCGTGATCCCGTCGGAGGTGGTCGACGCCTACAAGCGCCACCGCCCCGACGCGCCCACCGAGGCGCTGGTGATGGACCCGGGCGACAGTTGGAGCTCCGAGTCGGGCTTCGACCTCGCCGGCATCGACTGGTACACCGACAAGCAGAAGCACCTCGACGAGCTCGCCACGCGCATGCAGCCGAAGCTCGACGCGCAGGCCGAGGCCGAGGCAGGCGTCACCCTCGACTACGCCACGTTCGCGGCCTACTTCGGCAAGTTCATGCACGCGTTCCCGCCCGGCCTGCTGGGGCGCTTCGCGCTCAAGCGGCCCGTGGTGTTCACCGTGCGGTCGTCGCCGCTGCCCTACTGGGTGCTCGACTTCAAGCGGCGCGCGGTGTACCGCCTCTCGGAGCCGCCGCCCGACACCGCGAGCATCATCAGCGTCGACGAGGCGATCCTCGCCGACGCGATCGAGAAGCGCCTCATGCACCTGGTGCACGGTTCCATGCGCATCAGCGTGCACGTGAAGGCGGGCGGCGCGGGCGACGACCTCACGTTCTGGGGTCTGCTCGTGCCGTGGGAGCTGGGCTACACGCCGCTGCACACGTCGATCGGCACCCGCCTGGCGGGCGTCACCTGGCGCCGGCGCGACGAGTGGCTCGAGTACCTCGACTCGCTGCGCGGCGGGGGAGGGTCGCTCTTCGAGCGGCTGTCCGACCGCTTCGCCACGCCGTCCGAGGTCGCGCACCCCAACGGCAAGTAGCCACCGGTCACACTGTCGCCCCGGTTCGGCGCGACAGCTTCGGCGACCGGCGTAGGCTCGCCGCCATGGCAGACGGTCCCAAGTCGTTCTTCCTCACGCCCGAGGTGCACGCTTACGTCGTCGCGCACGGCAGCCCGCCCGACGCGGCGCAGCAGGCGCTCATCGAGGAGACCGCGCAGCTCCCGAACGCGGGCATGCAGATCTCGCCGGAGCAGGGTGCGTTCATGACGCTGCTCGTCGCGCGCGCTCGGCGTGCGCAATGCGGTGGAGGTGGGCACGTTCACCGGGTACTCCGCCATCGCCATCGCGCGCGGCCTGCCCGACGACGGGCACCTCCTCTGCTGCGACGTGAGCGCGGAGTGGACCGCGATCGCGCGCCGCGCGTGGGACGCCGCGGGCGTGGCCGACAAGATCGAGCTGCAGCTCGCACCCGCGCTCGACACGTTGCGCGCGCTGCCCGCCGAGGAATACCTCGACCTCGCGTTCGTCGATGCCGACAAGCCGGCGTACGCGGCGTACTACGGGGAGCTGCTCCCGCGGCTGCGGCCCAACGGCGTGATCCTCGTCGACAACACGTTGTGGAGTGGCGCGGTGGTCGACGACACCGCGGACGACGACAACACGGTCGCGCTGCGCGCGTTCAACGACATGGTGGCGGCCGACGACCGCGTCGAGGTGGCACTGCTCACGCTCGGCGACGGTCTCACCCTGATTCGCAAGCGGTAGCGGAAGACAACCGGCGGGAGGAACCATGGCCGACTGGGTGCAGCAGATGAAGGACCAGGCGCAGGAGCACGTGTCCGAGCCGGTGGTGTCCGTCGGGATCCTGCAGCCCGCGGGCACGTGGGGTGCGATGGGCCTGGGCCAGATGAGCGGACTCGCCGGGATGATCGGGCGCAAGGCGGCGAACGACCGGTCCGGCGGCATGGGCAAGAACGGCGCGTTCAGCACCAAGGCGGCGATGATCGCGCTCACCGCCGACCGGCTCTACGCGTTCAACGTGAAGCCCAAGGGGAGGGGCTTCAAGGTGGTCGACGAGGTGGGGACTGGGATCGCCGCGACGTGAAGGTCGCGACCACGCCCGGCAAGCTGTCCACCAAGGTGATCTTCGATGTGGAGTCCACCGGCGCGCACTACGAGCTCGAGGCGACCACCATCATGCAGATGGGGAACTTCACCGACATCTTCCTGGCGGAGCTCACCAAGCCGCTGGACTGAGCCACGGCTTGCTTATCGACAACGATTGTCGATAAGCTGATGGCAATGCACGCTGTCGACGAGGTCACCGAGCGCTTCCGGGCCGAGGGCCTGCGGGTCACCCCGCAGCGCCAGGCCATCTTCCGGCTGCTGCACGGCGTGACCACGCACCCCACCGTCGACACGCTCTACGAGTCGGCACGCGTGGAGATGCCGACCATCTCGCTGCGCACCGTGTACCAGACGGTGCACGACCTCGAGTCGCTCGGCGAGGTGGAGCTGCTCGACCTCGGCACCGGCAGCCTCCGCGTCGACCCCAACGTCGACCACGCGCACCAGCACCTCGTGTGCTCGCGCTGCGGCACGGTGCGCGACGTGCTCGTCGACGTTGCCGACACCCGCGTCTCCGCCCGTCAACGCGGCGACTTCACCGTGGAATCGGTGGAGGTCGTGTTCCGTGGCGTGTGCGGCGACTGCACGACGTCTCGCAACCCCTAGCTCGCCCCAAGGCCCGTCCCCATCCGATCAGTCCCACACCAACAGGAGCACCGATGCCCGACCTCAACGGATCCAAGACCCACGACAACCTCAAGGAAGCGTTCGCCGGCGAGAGCCAGGCCAACCGCCGCTACCTCTACTTCGCGCAGAAGGCCGACGTCGAGGGCTACCCCGACGTCGCGAGCCTCTTCCGCTCGGTCGCCGAGGGTGAGACGGGCCACGCGTTCGGCCACTTCGACTTCCTCTCCGAGGTCGGCGACCCGGCCACCGGCGAGCCCGTCGGCGCCACCACCGACAACCTGAAGTCGGCCGTCGCCGGCGAGACCTACGAGTACACCGAGATGTACCCCGGCTTCGCCCGCACCGCGCGTGACGAGGGCTTCGACGAGATCGCGGAGTGGCTCGAGACGCTCGCCCGCGCCGAGAAGAGCCACGCCGGCCGCTTCACCCAGGCGCTCGAGACCCTCTAGGTCTCCCCCCGCCATTGCGGCCCTCGCCCAAGTGGTCGGGTCGCACCGCACGCGGCCCCGGGGGAGACCCCGGGGCCGCTGCCGTTCCTCCACCAGTGCCCGATCGCTCGTGAGGCAACTGCATGTCGATCTACGACCCGCTCGCTCCCGACTACCTCGACCCGGTCGCGGCGCGCGCCGAGCGCGACCGCACCTTCCAGGTGTGCAGCGACTGCCGCCTGTGCGTGCGGCTGTGCCCGAGTTTCAAGTCGCTCTTCGAGATGATCGACGCCCGCGACTCCGCCGACGTCGACAACCTCGCCGACCTCGGCGCGCACGACGTGAGCGTGCTCACCGACGCCGAGCACGACCGCGTCATCGGCGAGTGCTACCAGTGCAAGCTCTGCTATGTCGTGTGCCCCTACACCGAGGAGAACCAGCAGGAGTGGGTGCTCGACTTCCCCCGACTGATGCTGCGCTCGCTCGCGATCCAGGGCAAGGACGGCAAGGTCTCCCACAGCGCCAAGCTCCTCGCGCAGACCGACCTCCAGGGGAAGGTCGCCACCACGTTCGCGCCGGTCGTGAACCGGGTGAACAGGCTCGGCATCGCGCGCGGCGTCATGGAGAAGGTCACCGGCATCTCCAGGGAGCGGGTGCTGCCGAACTTCGCCAAAGTGCGCTTCTCGAAGTGGTTCCGCGGCCGCAACCCTGCACTCACGCCCGCGGCGACAGACGGCGAGCGCGCCGCGGTGGCGCTGTTCCCGTCGTGCATGGTCGAGTACCAGGACCCGTCGATCGGCCAGGCGCTCGTCGGCGTGTACGAGCGCAACCGCATCCGCTGCGAGCTCCCCGAGGGCGAGGTGTGCTGCGGCATGCCCTGGCTCGACGCCGGCGACGTCGACAAGTTCCGTGAGCATGCGGAGCGCAACGTCGCCGCGCTCGCGCCGCACGTGAAGGACGGGCTCGACATCGTGGTGCCCCAGCCCACGTGCGCCTATGTGCTGAAGAACGAGTACCCCGACTTCCTCGGCACCGACGACGCCAGGCTCGTGGGGGAGCACACCTTCGACACGTCGGAGTACCTGCTGGCGCGCCACCGCGAGGCGCCGCTCGACACGGAGTTCGACGGGCAGACCTACGAGACGATCCTGTGGCAGCACGCGTGTCACGCCCGGGCGCAGCAGATGGGGCCGAAGAGCAAGCAGCTGCTCGAGCTCACCGGCGCCAAGGTCACGATGATCGAGCGCTGCTCCGCGATCGACGGCACCTGGGGCCTGCGCGCCGAGAACGTGGAGATGGCGAAGAAGATCAGCAAGCCGCTCATGGACAAGGTGCGGGAGTCCGACGCGCAGCTCGTGTGCGGCGACTGCCACCTGTCGAACAACGCGATCGCCGAGCAGGCGGGCAAGCAGCCGTCGCACCCGCTCCAGGTGATCGCGAAGGCCTACGGCATCCCCGAGCCCGAGGAATAGAGGAGGAGTGACCATGAGGAAGCTCACCGTCGACGACATCGCGGATCTGCGCGCCTACGAGCGTGAGCGCGAGGAGTTCCGCAGCCACATCATCGGGCTCAAGCGCCGTCGTCGCATCCAGCTCGGCGACCTGCTCACGATCACGTTCGAGAACGTCGACACGATGCGCTTCCAGATCCAGGAGATGGCGCGCGCCGAGAAGATGCTGACGGACGCGGCGATCGAGCACGAGCTCGCCACCTACAACGAGCTCATCCCCGACACGGGTGAGCTGTCGGGGACGCTGTTCGTGGAGCTCACCAGCGACGAGTTGCTGCGCGAATGGCTGCCGAAGCTCGTCGGCATCCAGCGCGCCATCTCGTTCGAGGTGGGCGGCGCGACGTCACCGGCGATCCCGGAGGACGAGGAGCGGCTCGACCCGGGAGGACATCACCTCCACCGTCCACTACCTGAAGTTCCGGTTCACGCCGGAGCAGCAGGCGGCGTTCGCGGCGCACGAGGGAATCGTGAGGATCGTGGTGGACCACCCGGAGTACCGTGCTGCCGTCGAGCTCAGCGACGACCAGCGCCGCGAGCTCGCCCGCGACTTCGCCGAGTAGGCCCGACCCGCCGAATCCGACCAGGAGGACACCGTGCACGTCAGGGTGCAGCGACTCGACCCGGAGCTGCCGCTCCCGCGCCAGCAGCACCCCGACGACGCCGGCTACGACCTCCACGCGCGCGAAGACCTCGTCATCGCGCCCAACGGCGGCCGGGCGTTGGTGCCCACCGGCCTCGCGATCGCGATCCCGTCGGGGTTCGCGGGGTTCGTGCTGCCCCGCTCGGGGCTGGCGCTGAAGCACGGCGTCACCTGCCTCAACGCGCCCGGCCTCATCGACTCGCTGTACCGGGGCGAGCTGAAGGTGCTGCTCGTGAACACCGACCCCGCCGAGGCCTTCGCGGTGCACCGCGGCGATCGCATCGCCCAGCTCGTGATCCAGAAGGTGGAGTACGTGGAGTGGGAAGCGGTCAGCGAGCTCGACTCCACCTCGCGTGACGCCTTCGGCTTCGGTTCCACCGGGCGACGATGAGCGCGACCTCGCCGCGCCCGTTCCGCTTCGGCGTGCAGGCGGCGGGCGCCCGCCCGGCGCACGAGTGGGTGGAGTACGCCCGGCGGGCCGAAGGGCTCGGGTACTCCACGCTGTTCATGCCCGACCACTTCGTCGACACCGACTTCGCGCCGATGGTCGGCCTCTCGTTCGCCGGCGGCGGCCACCACCACGTTGCGGGTCGGGATGCTCGTGCTCGGCAACGACTACAAGCACCCGGCCGTCACCGCCAAGGAGGCGGCCACCCTCGACGTGCTGTCCGGCGGCCGCCTCGAGTTCGGCCTCGGCGCGGGCTGGATGACCGCCGACTATGCGGCGCTCGGCCTGCCCTACGACTCGCACGGCACGCGCATCGCCCGCCTCGCCGAAGCGCTCGAGATCGTGCAGCGGGCGTGGAGCGAGGGCCCGTTCGACTTCGCGGGCGAGCACTACACGATCACCGCCTACGACGGATTGCCCAAGCCGGTGCAGCAGCCGGGTCCGACGATCCTCGTAGGCGGCGGTGGCCCAAGGGTGCTGCGCCTCGCGGGGCAGGTCGCCGACATCGTCGGGATCAACCCGATCCTGCGCGCGGGTGAGATCGGCACCGATGCCGCGCGTGACACGCTGAGCGGATCGGTCGACCGCAAGATCGGCTACGTGCGCGAAGGCGCGGGGGAGCGGTTCGCCCAGATCGAGTTGCAGATCCGCTACTTCATGGCTGCGGTCACCGACGACGCCCTCGGGTACGCCGAGGCGCTCGCGCCGATGTTCGGGGTGACCGCCGAGGAGGGCCTGCTGTCGTCGGCCGTGCTCGCGGGCACGGTCGACCAGATCTGCGACACCCTGGTCGAACGACGGGAGACCACTGGCGTGTCGTACGTGGTGCTCGGTGACGACCAACTCGACGCCTTCGCCCCGGTCGTGGCCCGTCTCGCCGGCACTTGAGCTGGGCGGCCCCGGAGGGTTCCCGGCCGCGGCGCGGCACTTGCTATTGTCTGTGTCCCACGCGGACGTGGCTCAGCTGGTAGAGCATCACCTTGCCAAGGTGAGGGTCGCGGGTTCGAATCCCGTCGTCCGCTCCAAGAAGAACTGAAGGTCAGCGGCCTCTCGGGGCCGCTGATCCGCGTTCGGGCCCGGCCGGTCGGCGGTCGGCGGTGCCGATCGCGCCGGTGCGTTAGCGTTTCACCGGAGCGCAGGCGCCGCAGCGTCGGCCCACGATCGAGGTCGGTTCCCGGTGCGCGCAGGGATGAGGACGTTCGGTGCGACGACTCGGCGCGGTGGGCGGTGTCCTGATCGTGACGGCGGCGCTCGCCCTGTCGGCCTGTGGCGGCGGGAACGACTCGGCGGCGAAGGCGAACGCCACGGCGTCCACCCTCGCGACCACCGGCCAGCAGGGCGGCAGCAGCGGTGGGGCGACCGGCGGCACGACCGCCGGGCACCGTCCCGCGACGACAAAACCGCAGGCGGCCACCACCAGTCCGCACGGTGCGACGACGTCGTCGGCGGCCACGACCACAACAATGCTCAACACGATCAAGCCACTCCCGGGCAGGCCGCCCCCGCCAGTCTTCGACTACAACCTCGGCCGTATCTCGTCGGCGAGCCCCATCACGGTGAACGGGACCCAGTACGGCGTATGTCGAGGTCCCAACCACTTCACCACCGTCATCGTGAGCTGGACCACGTACAACACGGACTATGTCCAGCTGAACGGGGACCACAGCACCAATTACCCGGCCGATGACACTGACGTGTTCATGTCAGTGCCGTGCGACGCGAACCACGGCGTGGGCAGCGATCCGCGTGCGTACGTTCACTTCACGCTGTTCGGTCCGGGCGGGGAGGCCACGGCCGCCGCCGACATCTTCGTCGACCGGAACTATCAACCATGACCGGCTCGCCGGCGACCATGTTCGTCAGGTCGTCGTGGTGGAGCCCGGGGTCGTGTCGGTGGTCGGGGTCTGCACGTTGCGGGGCTGCAACGTGATGGTCCGCGTCGCGGTCCGGCCGTCCGCTCCGTAGGCCGTCAGCAGGAAGCTGTGCGACGAGGAGCAGTTGAACGGGAGGCTGTCGGACCCGTTGGCGCCGTAGGTCTTGTAGACGCCGGGGCCGTCGATCGAGATGGTCGTCTTCACTGCGTTGGTGGTGGTCCAACTCGCACTGAAGTTCTGCTGGTTGCCGTTGTGACAGTCGATGTTGTCCGGGGTCACGAAGGTGGCGATCGCGGGTGCGGGACCTGAAGGCGTGGTGCCCGAGGAGCTCTGACCGCTGCCGCCGGAGTTGTTGTTGCCCGAGTTGTTGTTGCCGGCCGCAACGGTCGTCGTGGCCGCGGCTGCGACGGTAGTCGTGGTCTTCTTCGCGTTGCTGTCGCTGCCCGAGGAGCAGCCGCTCACGACGATCATGATCGCGATGGACGCGCAGACGACGGCGATGCGGCCGCCCTGCACACCACGCCTGCCGGCGGAACGCGGCGCGCTCGGAGCCGCGGATGCACTTGTGGTCGGTGTGGCGAACATGGGCGCCTCCAGTCGGGCCCGCAGTCTCGCCGGTGTCGCCAGGCATCGCAACCGACGCAACGACGAACCGCGAGAGTCGCCGCCGGCAACCGGACCCGAGCGATCGTCACGACGCGGCCGCGGGCCAACGCGACGTGTGACACCCCAGCGGGACTCCGCCTCGGAGTCCTGTCGGCGGTTGCCGATCGGGAACGACCGGGTGTCGATCACCCAGGGGTCGACAAGGGGCGGCGGGATGACAGCAATCGAGACACCGCTCACTGCGGCGCCGCCCGTGCCCGGTCAGGAGCGGTCGAGGTCCGTGGCGTAGCGCGCCGGGCGGTCGTCGCCCAGGCCGCGCGCCTGCGCGGCGGCGAACTCGGCGCGTGCGATGTCGTGATCACCGGATCCGGTGGCGACGAGTCCCGACCACAGCAGCAGGTGCGGGTCGTCGGGGAAGGCGTTCCGGTGGTGGATCACGCCGCCCTCGGCGCGCGCGACGAGGTCACCGGAGGCCGCGATCTCGCGATCAGCCGCCGCGACCGCGGCATCGGCATCCGGGCCCGCAGTCGGACCCGCCAGGCTCACTGCGAACGCGCCGGCCTGGTAGCCGAGGGAGCGAACGAAGCCGGCGCCGGGCGCGTCGTCGCCTCCCGGGAGCGGCAGTCGCGGCGCGCCGCGGCTGTCGCAGCAGGTTGTCGACGATGGTGAGCACCGCGCGGGTCTGGCGCACCGGGTCGTAGGTCGTGCGCGCGTGGGCGCGCGCCGCGGCCCCGAGTCGCGCCCGGAGCGCGGGGTCGGCGACCAGGCGATCGACGGCACGCACGTACGCGGTCTCGTCGTCGGCGACGAGACCGGTCTCCCCGTCGGTGACCATCCCGGCCGCGCCGCCGTGGGCGAGGATCACCGGCGGGAGGCCCACCCACATCGCCTCCTGCAGCACCTTCTCGCTCGTCGCGTACGAATCGACCGCGAGGGGATAGCCGAACACGTCCATGCCCTCCAGTGCGTGGCGCACGTCCTCGGTCGGGCCGTGCGCCACGAGGCGCTCCGCGATGCCGAGCTCGGTCGCGCGCCGGGTGAGCTCCTCCTCACCGCCGCCACCGCCGTACACCTCGAATCGCGCGTCGGGGTGCGTGACCGCGGCGCACATCTCGGCGAAGTGCGGGTGCATCTTCGCGGCGTTGACGACACCGAGGTATCCGACCACACAGCCGTCGTGGGCCCGCGGCGTGAAGCCGTCGAGCCGACTCTGGTCGGTCAGTGCGGGCACCACGTCGACGGGGATGCCGGCGGCGACCGCGGCGTGGGTGCCCTCGGCGGCCGACGACGCGTCGCTGATGAGCACGAGGCGATCCGCGTAGCGGGCGACGTCGCCCGTGAGCACCTGCGGCGCGTGTACACCGAGCACGTGGCACCACAGCAACACCCGCGCGTCCGGCACGGTCACGCTCCGCAAGGTGGTGCTCAATGCCGGATGGTTCCAGTAGTGCACCTGCACCACGTCGGCATCCGCCGCGAGGCCGACGAGCTCGTCGGGCGCGGGTGCGATCGCGAGCGTGATCCCGAGCCGGCGGGCCTGGAGGAACATGGCCGGAGTGTCGGGCGGATCGAGCACTGCGACGGTGTGACGGTGGTCGACGCCGAGCGCGGCGGTCTCGCGTGCGAGCGCGAGGATCGAGCGTTCGGGCCCACCGCCGATGCAGCGCGGGATGACGTGCAGGACATGCGTCGGATCGGGCACGGGTCTCGTCCCGGCTACGTCGCCCGGCGACGCGTGATGTACGCGCGCGCGACGGTGAGCAGCTCCCGGCGGTACGTCTCGACGTCAACCGAGAGACTCGCCGCGACGCACGCCCTTGAGGAGCACGACGTCGTCGATGCGGTCGAGCCGCAGCCCCGACAACGCCAGGCGTACGAACCAGTCGGTGTCGGCGCCGATGCGCATCTCCTCGGCGAACGGCCCGATCGCGTCGAACACCGAGCGCCGGGCGAGGAGCGCACCCGGCGTGAAGCCGGGCATGGGTACGCCGAGCCGCTCGCGTTGACCGGCGGGTACGTCGTCGGCATCGAGGGCTTCGGCGACCACGGTACCGATCACCGCATCGCAGGCGGCGGTGCTCGCCAGATGGGCGACGCGCGCCGCGAGGGAGCCCGGCGGCCAGCGGTCGTCGCTGTCGCAGAAGGCAATCAGCTCCCCTCGCATCTTCGCCAGGGCCTCGTTCCGCGCGCCTCCGAGCCCGCGGCCCGCCTGGGCGACGACGCGGACGCCGGCGTGGGCGTAGCTCGCGGCAAGCTCGGCGCTGCCGTCGGTCGACGCGCCGTCGATCACGAGTACGTCGCTCGGGGCGGGGGACTGCGCCAGGATGGTGTCGAGCGCCGCACCGAGCGTGTCGACGCCGTTGCGCACGGCGACGACGACGCCGATCTCGCCGGCGTCCCCGGCCATGTGCCGGCTCCCTGTGCAACCGAGGTGCGGAGCGCGGCTTCGAGCGCGGCGAGCTGCGCGTGGTCGAGGCCGGCGGCGCGGAGGTGCGCGAGCGCGGCGAGCGACTCGTCGACGTGGTCGAAGGGCGCGAGATGGTGCAGGAGGTCGGCGTCGATCGGGCCGTCAGCACGCGCGAGGACGTGCCGCGACCGCGCCAGACGCGCCACGGTCTCCGGCCGCGTGTACGTGGCCATGAGGTCGACGAGCAGCGACCAGCGGTCGTAGCCGGGATCGGGGGCTGGGCGCGCGGACGGCTCGGTGTCGACGGGGGCGGGCACCACGCCCACCGGGAGGAAGGCGCGGAAGTCGTCGGCATTGGTGGTGCGGTTCGCATCGGGGCCGTAGCCGCAGTTGTGCACCAGGTTCACGGGCGGCACGACCGCCCAACCGTCGGCCAGGACGCACGACGCCCACCAGGTGCAGTCCCAGGCGCCCAACGCACCGGACGCGGCCGCATCGACCAGGCACCGCAGGTGGGCGCGCACGAGCGGGTCGAGGGCCAGTTCGTCGACACGATCGGTGGTGGCATGGAGGTCGTGGGGTGCGGTCCCCAACGCGGGGTCGACGGCCTGCCAGGCCTCCGCCCAGGTGGCCCAGCCGTTGCCGGAGCCGCGTCGGACGAGGAGGTGTTCGGCGCCGGGCGGGCCGTACCGACCGAGGTCGTTGCGGCCCGACACGTGCAGCACGTCCGGTGCGTCCGCGTAACGGTCGAGCATTGCCGCGCACCAGGGGAAGAAGCTGGGGTGGGCGACGATGTCGTCCTCGAGCACGATCGCACGATCGACGACGGAGAACGCGTGGTCGAGGCCGGTGACGATCCGACGGTCACAGCCGAGGTTGTCGTCGCTGAAGTCGCGCACGACGGTGCAGGACCAGTCGACGTCGGCGACGATCGCGCGCACGGCCTCGCAGCGCGCCGCGTCGTCGGGACGGTCGACGCGCGGGCCGTCGGCGACGAGCAGCAACGTCGCGGGTTGCACGGCGCGCACCACCTCGAACACCGGTGGGGACGAGGACGCGGAATGCCTCGCGTGGGCTCAGGCGCCGCGGCGCGGTGATTGCCACGGCGTCGCTCGGCTCCAACGCGACGAGCGCGCGCACCGGAGCGGTGGCCCGCAGCCGCAGCGGCGCCGCGATCGCCAGCACCCGCTTGGCCTTCGGCGTCACGCCGAGCACCGGCCAGTCGTCCAGTCCGAGACGCACCGCGTTGTCGCCGTTCAGCTTCACCGTGGCGTACAGCGCGTGGACGCGCGCCTCGCCGGTGGTGGCGTCGCGATCGACGAGGCACATGTCGTCGCCGAGGATCTGCGCGCCGCCGAGTCCGCTCGCCACGACGGTGGTCGATTTGCCCGCGCCGCCGGCGCCCACGATCAGCGCGGCGTGGTCGTCGAAGGCGACCGCGCCCACGTGCAGCACCTGGGCGCCGGAGGTCGCGAGCCATGCGGCCATGGCGGTGCCCGCAGGATGGGCGATCGTGTCGCCCGCCGCGAGCCCGGCGGGAGTGCCCCAGAGCTCGATCACCTCGCCGGGATGAACACCTCGAGCGCGGGTGGCTCGGGGCGGGACACGGCCAGCCCGACGTCACCGAGGCGCGTGGGCCCCCGCGCAGCGGGCTCCCACAAGGGGTGGACGTCGTCGGCGCTCCACACCCGGAACGGCAGCGCCCCGGTAGTGGGTCGCCTGGTCGCGAGGTGCCCGAGGGCAGGAACGACCGCGGCTCGGGCGGCACTGCCGTGAGCCTCGACGCGGAGCGGGCGGCCGGCGACGTCGAGGTGGAGCAAGGTCGTCGGTTCAGCTGCGGCGGAGACGCTCACTCGGCCGGGTGGGCTCCGTTGCCCGCTCCGTGGCCATTGCCGTCGACCGGGCGGGGCCATCCCCGGGTCTGGTCGACCTCGTGGATCGGATCCATCATCATGATGTCGGCGATGTCGTCGTAGACCTCGATCTGCGGCGCGCGGTACTCGGCGGGCCACGGCGCCGGCGCGGCATCGCCGGGTGTGGCCTCGCCGCAGGGCACGACGAGTTCGGCGGCGAGCAGTTCGTCGAGGAAGGAGCCTGCCGCGGCCGCCGCGACGTCGTCGTAGGTGCCGGCGATCTCGGCGAGGAGCGCCTCCCGGTCGGCGCCGCCGACGAGTCGTTCCCAGATGCCGGGCCCGATCCCCACGAGGAGGGTCAGCACGCCGGTGCTGGAGTCGAGGATGACCGTCTCACCGTCGACCGTGTCGTACGAGCTGCGGGCCGCGTCGACGCCGATGAATCGTCCTTCGCCGGGCATCTCTGGAGGCTACCCATTTCCGCGACCGCGCTCACCGGTTGCTTCCTGCTCGGCACCCCTCGGGCGCAGTCAGTCGGCCAGCAACGTGTGACGTGTGCCACACGTGGGGGATCGCGGCTCACGGTCGTGCCTACGGTGGCCGAACTTGGGGCATCGTGCGCGCGGACGTGTGCGA
Source organism: uncultured Actinomycetes bacterium (assembly GCA_963720785.1). Taxonomy (GTDB): domain Bacteria; phylum Actinomycetota; class Acidimicrobiia; order IMCC26256; family DASPTH01; genus CAVRGQ01. Next base: position 73,296 of record CAVRGQ010000009.1, on the reverse strand, counting down.
ATGGCGACGTGCGAATGGCGACGTGCGAATGGCGAGGGGCACCGCAATGGCAGTGATCGACACACCGACCACGGGGCGACAGGTCCGCTGTCGCTTCGGCGCGGACGGTGAGTGGCGGATGTTCGCGGTCGTGGCCACCAGCCGCCGCTGCGTCACGCTGGAGCCGGTCGACGGCCGTGGGGGCCTGCACCGGGTGTGCGGCGAGCTCGTCATGCGTTGCGGGCTCGACGACGACCCCGTCGAGTCGATCGAGCTGCTCGGTGCCATCCGTCACCGCACCTGGATCGACGAGGGCCGCTTCGGCTTGGGCGTCGAGTTGGTCGGGTACCGCCTGCCGGACCTTGCCTGACCTCCGAGGCGACCCTGCTCATTGGCGTGGGTGGGCGGCGAGGAAGGCCCAGATGGCCGCCGACGAGTCGTACTTCATATATGGGGCGCCGGTGAGGGCTCGGGCAGCTCGGGGGCGGGCATGGCCCATCCAGGCGTGAGACGCTCCGGCGACCCGGACGAACTCCACCGTGGCCCCCTCACGACACGGTTGCCAGGTCTCGATCGTGACGTCGAAATTGGTGGGCGACGTCACCGTCGAGCTCTCGGTCGGGCATCCGTCGAGACGGGCGAAGGTGGTCACCGCGACGTGCGGTGGCTGGAATGCGATCCCGGCGACGCCGGCACCCCGGCCGCCCTCGATGGGGATGTTGCGGTCGGCGGTGCCGTGAATGTGGAGCACCGAGACGGGGTGCAGCGGTTCGCACCCGTCGGTCTCCAGCGACCCCGCCTGCACCCCGATGGCGACGATCTTGTCGGACAGCTCGCACGCGAGGCGATACGCCATGATCGCCCCGTTCGAGTGTCCGGCCGCGTACACGCGCGCTGGATTGATCGAATGGCGCTGCGAGACCCAGTCGACGAGCCGGGAGATGAAGCCGACATCGTCGACCTGCAGGCGGGCGGCGGACCCGCAGCAGTGCCCGCCGTTCCACACCCGTGCGTCGGCCAGGGCGCCGCTCGATCCGATCGGGATCCCGTCCGGATACACCACGATGAAGTGGTGTTCGTCGGCGAGCTGGTCGAAGCCGCTGTTCGACTCGAACTGCGCGCCGGAGCCCAGGCCGCCGTGCAGGGCGACGAGGAGTGGAACGCGCTGGTTCTTCGGTAGCGATCGCGGGACGTACACACGGAACGTCCGGGTGCGCCCGTCGGCAGTGGTGAATGAGGAGTTGGTCGGGCCACGTGGTGCCCCTCGGTTCGCGGCACCTGCCGAACCGACCGAGCCGAGCGTCACGGCAGCGAGGACCGCGCCTGCGACGAGCGGTACCGACCACGACGGACGACGTCGGGAGCTTGACGATTCCATGGTGACACCTTCGTCGCTCGCGGTGCGGATCGCGTGAGCGCAGCGCGAGGGATTCGTGAAGTGCCCGACGACGGGTGCACTCATCGCCGTACCCTGGGCACCCGCGAAGGTCGCGGACGAGATCGACCAAGCGGGGGAACAGTGACGGGACGGCTCGAGGGGAAGGTCGCGCTGGTGAGCGCGGCGGCCAACGGCATCGGGCGCGCGGTCGCGCGGCGCTTCGCTGCGGAGGGCGCGGTGCTCTCGCTGTTCGACGTCGCCGACGACGCGCTCGGTGCGGTGGGTGACGAGCTGCGGGCCACGGGTGCGACCGTCGAGGTGACGGTCGGCGACGCCACCGATCGCGCCGTGGTGGACGACTGGATCGCGCGTGCCGTCGCGCAACACGGGCGTGTCGACGTGCTGTCGAACAACGTGGGCGTGTCGCGCACCGGCCGCATCGGCGACCTCACCGACGAGGACTGGCACTTCCAGCAGCGGCTCACCCTCGACACCGTGTTCTACGCGACCCGCGCGGTGCTCGCGCCGATGGTGGACGCGGGCCGTGGCGCGATCGTGAGCATGTCGTCGGGTGCGGGCATCGGCGGGCAATACGCGCTCGGTGGCTACGCCGCGGCCAAGGCCGGGGTGATCAACCTCATGGAGACCGTCGCGTTGGAGTACGGGCCGTACGGCATCCGCGCCAACGCAGTCACGCCGGGCCCCACCGCCACCGCGCCGCTGCGTCGAGTACCTGGCGCAGCAGCCGGGCGGAGTCGAAGGGCACGTGCGCGATCTCGACCTCCGTCGTCTCAGCGAGCCGGAAGAGGTGGCCAACACCGTGCTGTGGCTCGCGTCCGACGAGGCGTCGAACGTCACCGGCATCTGCGTGCGCTCCAACATCCGCTCCGCCAGCCCCCGCCCCATCTGATCGGCCAGATCTGAACCCGGGAGACCGCGGACCATGACCGACGCACTGGAAGTGCAGGACGAGGGCCGCTTGCGCGTGCTGCGCATGAACCGGCCCGACAAGAAGAACGCGCTCAACGGCGCGCTGATGGATGCGCTGCACCGTGAGTTGCGGGTCGCGGCCACCGACGACGACGTGTGGGCCGTCGCCCTCACCGGCAACGGCGATGGGTTCTGCGCGGGGCTCGACTTCGCCGATCCGCCGAAGAGCGCCCCGCCCGAAGAAGGCGATGCGCCCCGAGGTCATCTCACCGTGCTGATGCGGGTCGAGTGCGAGAAACCCATCGTCGTGGGCGTGAACGGCGTGGCAGTGGGAGGCGGGATGTCGATCGCGCTCAACGCCGACATCCGCATCGCGGCGCCGTCGGCACGGTTCCATCCGGGGTACACGCGCGATCGCGGTGTCGCCCGACCTCGGCCTGACCCTCACGTTGCCGCGGGCGATCGGCTACGAGAAGGCCATGCGCTTCATGTTGGAAGGGCGCACGGTGCATGCGTCCGAGGCGCTCGCGCTCGGCATCGTGAGCGAGGTGGTCGCCAGCGACGACGACCTCGATGCCCGTCTGCTCGAGTACGGCGGGCTGCTCGCGAGCGCCGCGCCGATCGCGGCGCGGCAGACCAAGCGACTCATGGCGCTCACCGACCAGCCGTTCGACCTTGCCGCGCATCTCGATCTCGAGAACGAGCTGGTGGTCGCGGCGCTCGGCTCGGCCGACAGCAACGCGGCGATCCGGGCGATGATGACCGGCGAGGCGCCCACGTTCACCGGCAGGTGATCACGGGGCGCCGAGCAACTCGTCGATCTGCGCGGCGGGGAGCGCCGGCGCGTAGAGGAAGCCCTGCGCCCGCTGACAGCCGAGCGCGGCAAGCAGCTCCGCCTGCTCGATGCGTTCCACACCGCCCGCGGTGACGGGCAACGAGAGCCGTTGGGCGAGGGCGAGCACGCCGGCGACGATGTTGCGGTCGAGCTCGTCGGTGGTGATGTCGGCCACGAACTCGCGGTCGAGGGTGAGGCGGTCGACGGGGAAGTCGCGCAACGAGGCCAGCGACGACGCCCCGGCCCCGAAGTCGTCGAACGCGAGGCACAGTCCGCGGCGGCGCAGACCCTCGAGGTTCTCCGAGACCAGGTGGGTGGAACGCAGCAGCGCGGTCTCGGTGATCTCCACACACAGGCGACCCGCGGGCATCTCGGTCTCGCGCAGCACGGCGTCGAGCTCGTCGAGCAGTCGGTTCTCCGACAGTTGGAGTGCGGAGATGTTGAAGCGGGTCACGATCGGGCGATCGGGGTAGCGGATGGCCCACTCGGCCGCCTGGCGGCACGCGGTGCGCAGTGCCCACGCGCCGAGCTGGAGGATCAGGCCGGTGGCCTCGGCGACCTCGATGAACCGCGCCGCGGGGTAGAGCTCACCCGACGGGTGGTGCCACCGGAGGAGGGCCTCGACACCGCTGAGCGCGCCGGTGGTGAGGTCGAACTCCGGCTGGTAGTAGAGCGCGAACTGGTCGGTCTCGAGCGCGCCGCGCAGCTCCCGCTCGAGGTGGAGGCGTTCCTCGAGCGAGTCGCGCAGCTCGGTGTTGAACATCGACCAGCGGTCGCGTCCGTGCTCCTTCGCGTGGTACAGCGCGCTGTCCCCGTCGCGCAGCAGCGTGTCGGGGGTGACGGAGCCGTCGCCGGCTTCGGCGATCACGACCCCCACGCTCGCAGTCGTGAACATCTCCGTGTCGGAGAACACGAATGGCGGCCGGAACGCGTCGATGATGCGTTGCGCGACCTGCGTGGCCGACGACACGTCGTCGATGTTGCGGATCACCACGGTGAACTCGTCGCCACCCGGGCGAGCCAGGAACTCACCGGCGCGCACGCAGTCGCGGAGTCGCTGTGCGGCGGCCGTCAGGAGCCGGTCGCCGACGGGGTGACCGAGGCTGTCGTTGACGTCCTTGAAGTGGTCGAGGTCGATCACGAGCACGGCGGTGGCGGCACCGGCGCGCCGGTCGCTGGCAAGGGCGCGGTCGATCTCGTCGAGCAGGCCGGCGCGGTTGGCGAGGCCGGTGAGTGAGTCGTGCCGGGCCGCATGCGCGTACTCCTGGCTGGCCCGCACCGCGTCGTCGATGTCGGTGAAGCTGGAGAACGCGCCGATCACGTTGTCGTCGTCGTCGAGGCGGGGGCGCGTACGGCCGAGGACCCAGCGGTAGGTGCCGTCACTGGCCCGTACCCGGAACTGCACCTCCTGCGGTTGGCGGGATTCGAAGAGCCGCACCCACGATTCGAGCAACGCGACCTGCTCCGAGGGATGGGCGAGGGCGACGAGGGTGTCGCCGACGAGCTCGTCGGGACGCCAACCGAGGATCCACTCGACCGACGGCGAGATCCACCGGCAGATCTGGTCACCGTCGAACTCCACGATCACGTCGGAGGCGTTCTCCGCGAGCATCCGGAACCGTGCTTCGCTGGTCGCGAGAGCATCGCGCCCGTGCCGTTCGGCATCGATGTTGCGGAGCGCCACCACGATGTGCCCGTTGCCGTCGGCCTCGACCACGTCGGCCCGGACCGACATCCAACGTGAGTCGCCGTGGCGGGTCAGGTACCGCACCTCGAGGAGATCCGGCGCCCGCCCGGCCTCGCGTTCGGCCCGGGCGCGCCGCGCCGCGCCGCGGTCGTCGGCGTGGATGAGGTCGAGCGACGGCCGGCCGAGCAGTTCCTCGGGCGTCCACCCCAGCTCGCGAGCGACCGACGGTGAGATCCAGCGGACCAAGCCGGCGCCGTCGATCTCGTAGACGACGTCGGACGCATGCTCGGCGAGGATGCGGAAGTGGGACTCGTCCGAGGCGAGCGCCTCGCGGGCGCGCTCCATCTCGGTGAGGTCGAGCCACGCGAGACCGACGAATCCGTCGAACGCGGTCAGCACGGTGTCGAACGAGCGGACCTTCCCCTCGAGGTCCTCCACCCGGTACGGGTAGCGCACTGCGACCTGGCCGGCTTCGACCGCAGCGAAGAAGCGGGTGAGGCGCTCGTCGTCGGGGATGAAGAACGCCTCGCGGAGGTGCTTGCCGAGGAGCTCGTCGCGCGTGGCCCCGGTCTGCGTGAGCGCGGCAGGATTGGCGTCGACGACCACGAGGTCGAGGAGTGCGCCGGCGGCGTCGCGGCGCGGCTCGAACACGAGCATCGGCACGTCGAGCGCCTGCGCGAACGCCGCCCACTGTTCCGCACCCAGACCCAAGGGCTGCGATTCCACTTCACGCTCCGTCGTCGTCGATGTGCACCACGATGCGAAAGCTGCCCCCGTTCGTGTGGCACACCTATTGTGCCCATCTGCCCACTCTCCGGACAGGGCACTCGGACCCAGGTCTTCTGGCGGCGACGCATAGCGGGTGCAATGCTGCGGACCGCGACCATGACGCACGGACGAATGGGGAAGCGATGCACTGCGGTGTGATGGTGACCGGCTACAACCAGGCCGACTGGCCGCGCCTCCTGGCCGGTGACTACTCCCGCGGCCCCGACATCCCCGATCCGGTGCAGTTCGACCACACGCTGCGCCTCGGAGAGTTGGTGGAGCCGCTCGGCTTCGACTCGATCTGGGCCACCGAGCACTACGGGTCCGCCTACTCCATGCAACCGAACCCGTTGCAGTACCTCGCCTACTGGGCTGGGCGCACACAGCGGGTCGACGTGGGCACCGCCGTGGTGGTGGTGCCGTGGTGGAACCCGGTGCGCCTCGCCTCGGAGCTGTCGATGCTCGACGTGCTGCTCCAGGGGCGCCGGCTGCACCTCGGCCTCGGGCGCGGCATCGCGCCCCATGAGTACGCGTCGCTCGGCGTGCCGCAGGAGCAGTCGCACCAGTATTTCTACGAGATCGTCGACATCCTGCAGGCCGCCGACGGCGCCGAGCGCTTCGAGTACACCGGTGACGTGTTCCAGGTGCCGCCCACCACGATCCGGCCCCAGGCGCGCCACAAGGGCGAGCTCACGCGCGAGATCCGCGTCGCGTGGATCGAGCGACGTGTCGTCACGCCTTGCGGCCGAGCACGGGTTCGGACAGATGTTCGTGGCCGACGACGACGCCGAGCGCATGTCGGCGAAGGTCGCGCGCTTCAACGGCATCCGCGCCGAGCAGGGCCTCCCGCCCGACCAGCCCACCACGCTGCTGTGGATGTACTGCGCGGAGACCGAGGAGGAGGCCGAGGAGGGCTGGCAGTACTACGGCAACCAGATGCGCGCGGTCCAGCACCACTACTTCGAGTGGAACAACCCGGGCTTCGAGGGCGTCAAGGGCATGGAGCACTACCTCACGATGCAGTCGGCCGACATCGAGGTGGGCGACGGCATCGTCGACCGGCACCGCACCACGCAGCCGATCGGCACCCCCGAGCAGATCATCGAGTGCATCCAGCGGGTGCAGTGGACCGCGAGTCTCGGCAAGTTGGTGCTCCACTTCTTCTACGGCGGGATGCCACCGGAGAAGGCGGAACGCAGCCTGCGACTCTTCGCCGAGAAGGTACTGCCCGCGGTGCACGAGATGGATACGCCGATCAACCCGGCCACGCTCGGCCCATCGATCGGAACGGCCGCCTCCGCATGAGCGGCGGACTCGGGACCGGACGGCTCGAGGGCACGGTCGCGGTCGTCACCGGTGCCGCGCAGGGGATCGGCGCGGCGACCGCGCGGCTGATGGTGGCCGAAGGCGCCGCAGTGGTACTCGGCGATCTCGACGGCGATGGTGCCGCGGAGGTGGCCGCGACCCTGGGTGATCGCGCGGTGGCGCAGCGTGCCGACGTGACCGTCGAGGACGACGTCGCCGCGCTGGTGGCGACGGCGGTGGCGCGCTTCGGTGGGCTCGACGTGCTGCACAACAACGCGGTCACCAGCTCGGCGGCCGACACCGACGCAGTGGGTACGCCCGACGACGTGTGGCTCGACACGTACCGGGTGATCGTGATGGCCGCGGCCTACGGGTGCCGGCACGCGATCCCCGCGATGCGCGAGCGGGGTGGGGGTGCGATCGTGAACACGTCGTCGGGTGCGGCGCGCTCCGCGACCGGCAGTCGGATCGCGTACGGGTCGTGCAAGGCCGCGCTCGAGACCTTCACGATGTACACCGCGACGATCCACGGCGCCGAGGGCATCCGCAGCAACGCGGTCGCGCCCGGATTCGTGCTCACCGAGGGCACGAAGGAGCTGTTCGACGACGACCGGCTCGCTCAGTTCGCCGCGTCGGCTGCCGCCGGGAGGGTGTGCACCCCCGAGGACATCGCCGACGTCGTGGTGTTCCTCGCGTCCGACGCGGCGCGCTACGTGAACGGGCAGACGGTCGTGGTGAACGGTGGCGGCGCCCGCGCCCTCACCTGGTGAACAGGAACGGAGCAGGCATGGAGATCATCGGGTTCAACCGGGTCGAGCTCGTCGTCGCCGAGGACCAGATCCACGATGCGGTGCGGCAGTTCAACGAGATGCTCGGGCGCAACCTGCCGGAGCCGCACGCGATCGAGGGCGTACCGGTGTTGTCGGCGACCGACTTCGACGGTGGCGTGGAGTTCGTCGCGCCGGTGAACGGCGAAGGCCCGTTCGGCCAGAAGCTCGCGGAGCACGGACCCGGCCAGATCGGGCCCCTCGTGTTCGAGGTCGCCGACATCGACGAGGCGCGTGAGTACGTCACGAGCAAGGGCTACCGCATTCGCTTCGAGTACGACTCGACGAAGGGGAACGCGTCCGAGGCCGCGTCGGCCGTGTACCAGTTGGTGCTCGACCCCGAGCAGTGGTTCGGCTTCAACGTCACGCTGATGCAGCGCGGCCGCAAGGCCTGAGCGCGGTTCCGGGATCTCGATCGCGGGTATCCCGACGGTGTCCGAGGGGCGTCCGTCGAGAGGAGCGGTCATGGAGATCTACTCGTATCGCGTCGATCTGTACGGTCCGGCCGAAGCTGCGCAGCTGCCCGACATCACCGGCTTCGGGGTCGAGGCCGCCGACGGCCACATCGGCAAGGTGGACGAGGCGACCTACGAGCCGTCGTCGAGCTGCCTCGTGGTCGACACGGGCTTCTGGATCTTCGGCAAGAAGCGCATGATCCCCGCCGCCGCCGTGCAGCGCATCGACGGCGACGAACAGAAGGTGTACCTGTCGCTCACCAAGGAACAGGTGAAGTCGGCGCCCGACCACGACGAGGAACGCCACGCCACCGACGAGCGCGGCTACCACGACGAGGTCGGTGACTACTACCGGCCGCACGTCGGTTCGCCCAGCGACCGGTGAGCGGGTCCGGGCTGAGCACGGCCCAGAAGAACCGGCTCCCCGACAAGGACTTCGCGTTCCGCGAGCAGCGCAAGGAGCCGCTCGTCGACGCGAAGCACGTGCGCAACGCCATCTCCCGCTTCGACCAGGTGCAGGACGTCTCGAACGCCGATCGTGACCGGGCGTGGAAGCGCATCCTGAAGGCGGCGAAGCGCTTCGACGTGGAGGTCTCCGAGGACTCCTGGCGCAAGCTGGGTGCCAACGGGAGGTCGACGAAGGGCAAGAAGACGAAGCCGAAGGGGAAGTCGAAGCGTTGACCCGCCTCCGCGGCGTGCAATGCTGCGGCGATGAGTCACGACGCTTCGGGAATCCTCGTCGACCGGGCGGGTGATGGTGCCGGCCGCGCGGTCGTCACCATCACCCTCGACCGGCCGGACGCGCTGAACGCACTCACTCCGTCGATGCTCGAGGCCCTCGGCGACGCGCTCGAGGGAGTAGCCGCCGATCCGTCGGCGCGGGTGGTCGTGCTCACCGGCGCCGGGCGGGCGTTCAGCGCTGGTGTCGACCTCAAGGCACTGGGCCAGGTGTCGCTCGAGGGTGGCGCCGTGGGCGACCTGCTCGACGTGCCCGCGCGGCCACGTGACCACCCTGCTCACCACGATGCCGCAGATCGCGATCGCCAAGGTGAACGGGTTCTGCTTCACCGGCGCGCTGGAGCTCGCGCTGGCGTGTGATCTCGTGATCGTGGCCGAGGAGGCGAAGCTCGCCGACACCCACACCAAGTTCGGGCTGCGCGCGTCGTGGGGGATGAGCCAACGACTGATCCGGCTCGTGGGCGCAGCCCGTGCGCGTGAGCTGTCGTATACGGCGCGCACCTTCACCGGCACGGAAGCCGCGGCCTGGGGGCTCGCCGTGCGGGCCGTGCCGCTCGCCGGGCTCGACGACACGGTGGCGGAGTTGGCCGCGACGATCGTCGCCAACAGCCCCGGTGCGCTCGCCGCGGCGAAGGACCTCTACCGCGCCGCGCTCGACACCGGGCTCGCCGAGGGGCTGGCCTACGAAGCCGCGACCGCGTTCGCAATCGACGACACCGAAGCGCGCGTCGCTTCGTTCCGCTGAGACACCGGAGGACCGACGATGACCGACCCGTACGCAGAGATCGCGCTGCACCAGCCCAACGAGGTGCGCATCGGTGGCGCGCTCATCACGATGGTCGAGCCCGACCCGGGCCACGAGCACGCCTACAACCGGTGGTACGAGGACGACCACTTCTACTCGGGTGCGCTGCACGGCCCGTGGACGTTCGCCGGCCGCCGGTGGGTTGCGCCGAAGGCCTTGCGCGCCCGCCGCGCCGCGGTGGGCTCGCCGCTCGCCGACCCGCCCGAGGCGGGGTGCTACATCTCCACCTACTGGGTCACCGCCGGCCACGAGGACGACAACGCCCGTTGGTCGTTCGAGGCGATGGACAAGGCGCTCATGCCGTTCGGCCGCGGCTTCCCGCACCGTGAGCACATCTACACGGCCTTCCAGCACTACCGCTTCGGCCTCGTGCGCGACGCCGGGCCGATGCAGCCGCACCTCGCGCTCGACGCGTCGTTCCTCGGCCTGCTCGTCGAGGTGGTCGACGCGCCCGACGAGGCGAGCCTGCCCGCACTCGAGCAGTGGCTCCAGGATCACCTGCCCGGACACCTGGCGAAGTCGGCGGCGGGCATGGTGCTCGCGTTCACGCCGGTGCCGTTCTCCCAGGGGCGGATCGAACAGGAGGGCACACCCGCGGTCGCGCCGCCCGATGGCGTCGGCCGTCAGCTGTGCCTGCTCTGGTTCCTCGACCTCGACCCTGGCGCCGTCACCGACGAGCGCCTGCAGGCGCACCACGCCGATCTCTCGGCGAGTGGGCTCGGCGAGCTGCGCTTCTCGGGGGCCTTCGTGCCCACGCAGGTGGGCACCGACCGTTACGTCGACGAGCTGCGCTGAGGGTGACATCGGCCCCGCATGGGATGATGCGGGGGCATGGGGTTCACCACGACGCTGCGCGGCGAGCGGTTCGGCTTCGCCGATCTGCGCGAGCTGCTCGCGAAGGCGAACGAACCGAAGTCGGGTGACGCGCTCGCGGGTGTTGCCGCCGGCTCGCAGCGCGAGCGGATGGCGGCGAAGTTCGCGCTCGCGGACGTGCCGCTGCGCGAGATCGCCGAGCGCGGAGCTCGCCCTCGACGACGACGTGAGCGCGCGCCTCGCCGCCGACCACGACCGCGAGGCCTTCGCCGCGATTGCGTCCCTCACCGTCGGTGAGTTGCGCGAGCTCCTCCTCGACGCCGATGCCGCGGCCGCGTGCGCGGCCCTGGGGCGCGGCATCACGCCCGAGATCGCGGCCGCGGTCGCGAAGGTGATGGGCAACCAGGACCTGATCGTCGCGGCCGCGAAATTGCGCACGGTGACGCGCTGCCGCAACACGATGGGCGGGCCCGGCGTGTTCGGGGTGCGCATCCAGCCCAACCACCCGGCCGACGACCCGCGCGGCATCGTCGCCTCGGTGCTCGACGGCCTCCTTTACGGCTGCGGTGACGCGGTGATCGGCATCAACCCGGTCACCGACTCGGTGGCCTCGGTGGCCCGGTTGTTGCACACGGTCGCCGACCTGATCGACGCGCTGGCGCTGCCCACGCAGTCGTGCGTGTTGGCGCACGCGGAGACGCAGCTGGCCGCGCTCGACGCCGGTGCACCCGTCGACCTGCTCTTCGCGTCGGTGGCGGGCACCACTGCCGCGAACGACAGCTTCGGGGTGACGCCGGCGCGGCTCGCCGAAGGCCGCGAGCGCGTGCTCGCCTCGCACCGCGATCGTGGAGGGTTCGTCGGCGACCAGGTCACGTACTTCGAGACGGGACAGGGGAGTGCGCTGTCGGCCGGTGCGCACCACGGCGTCGACCAGTTGACGCTCGAGGCACGGGCGCAGGGCGTCGCCCGCCTGTTCGACCCGTTCCTCGTGAACTCCGTGGTGGGGTTCATCGGTCCGGAGTACCTGGCGGGCGGGCGCCAGATCGTGCGCGCGGGGCTCGAGGACCACTTCGTGGGCAAGCTGCTCGGCCTCCCGATGGGCGTCGACGTCTGTTACACGAACCACGTCGACGACGCGGGCCAGGACGACAACGACAACCTCCTCGTGCTCCTCGCGGTCGCCGGGTGCAACTACGTGATGGGCGTGCCGGGCGCCGACGACGTGATGCTGGGCTACCAGTCCACGAGCTACCACGACGCCGCATCGGTGCGCGACCTGCTCGGACTGCGCCCGGCGCCCGAGTTCGAGGCGTGGTTGGCCGAGCGCGGTCGTTGGCGGGCCGGGCGACTCGTGCCGCCGTCGGTGCACGACGCCGCCGCGCTCGAGACCGCGAGCCGCAAGGTGCTCGAGGCATGAGCGATTCCGTGGCCGCGCCCGACGGCCCGGTGTCGCCGGACTCGACCAATCCGTGGCTCGAGGCGCGCCGCCGCGCCGCGACGGTGACGCCCGCGCGGGTGTTCCTCGGCAGTGCGGGCCTCGCCCATCGCACCCCGGACGCGGCTCGCGCTGCGGGCCGACCACGCCTTCGCTCGCGACGCGGTCGACGCACCGCTCGACCTCACCCGGCCCGACCTGGCCGCGCTCGGGCTGTTCGAGGTTGCCACCGAGGCCGCGGACCACCCGACGTACCTCTTGCGTCCCGACCTCGGTCGGATGCTCTCGGCCGTCGCTCGCGCCACGATCCTCCGCGAGTGCCCGCCCGCGGCCGCCGTGCAGGTCGTCGTCGGCGACGGCCTCTCGGCCACCGCGGTGCACGCCCAGGTGCCGCGCCTCCTGCCCCGGCTCCGCGGGTTGGTGGAGGCGCGCGGCTGGACGTGGGGCCGCCCCTTCGCCGTGCGGCACTGCCGGGTCGGGGTGATGAACGACGTCGGTGATCTCCTCCACCCGAGCGTCGTCGTCCTGCTCATCGGGGAGCGGCCGGGGCTCGGAACGGCGGAGAGCCTGTCCGCCTATCTCGCGTACGCGCCGCACGCCGGTTGCACGGATGCCGATCGCAACCTCGTGTCGAACATCCACGACCGCGGCACTCCCGCGGAGACGGCGGCCGAGCGTGTGGTGGCGTTCGTCGATGCGATCCGGGCGGCAGGGCGCAGCGGTGCGACCGTGCGCGAGCCGGACGGTAATGGTCCGCCCGCGATCACGTAGCGTCCCGCCGATGACCAATCAAGACATCGGGATGCACCCGCAGAGCATCCTCGGCGAGCTCGGTCTGTTCATGGAGCAGGAGGGCCTGCCGCTGATCGGGCACGGCGACGTGTTTCCGGAGATCTGCCTGCCCGGTACCGCTGATCCGGGTGCGGGCGAGTTGCGCCTCGGGGTGATCGGCGCGTGGGCCGACCTCGTCACCGGCACGGTCGCGGCGGAGACGATGGACCCGCGCATCGCCCTCACCCTCGACCTCGAGGTGCAGGCGCTCGGCGCCGCGCACGCAGGCACCCGGGTCCGGGTCGAGGCCGCGCCGGTGAAGGTCGGGCGCTCGGTCACCGTGTGCCGGGCGCGCTTCGACGATGCCGCGACCGGGAATCCCGTCGCCGTCGCGTACGCCTCGTTCATGGCCTCGCCCGACCCCGAGCACGTGTGGGAGGACGGCTTCGCCCGCATGCAGCTCGACGGACGCGCCACCGTGCCGCTCGCCGAGCGCATGCAGTTGCGTCAGGTGGGGCCCGGCGTCGTGGAGCTGCCCCACCTGCCCGACGGGCTCAACGCCTCGGGCGCGATCCAGGGCGGCTTGGTTGCGGTGGCGGTGGAGGAGGCCGCGCGCTCGACGGCCGGGCCCGACGCCCGCGTCGAGATGTTCAACCTCCGGTACTTCCGTCCGTTCACCGTCGGGCCGGCCCGCGCCACCGCGACTCGCCAGGGTGCCGTCGTGGTGGTGGAGCTGGAGGACGCGGGCGCGGGCAAGCTCGGCGCGGTCGCGACGGTGCGCCTGGCTGACTGAGGGGGCTCAATACGCGTAGTCCTCGCCGGTGGCGCGCACGGTGATGTCGGAGATGCTCACACCGGCGGGCTGGTCGATGCAGTACACGACCTGCGCGGCGAGTTCCTCGGGTGTGATCGCCCAGTAGCGCACGCTCTCGGGGTCGTCCTGCTCGGGGTCGCGGTTGCCGAAGCGACCCTTCATGCGCTCCACGTTGTGGGCGGCGAGCGGGAGCGCGGCCTCGAAGTTCACGATGCTGTTCATGAGGCCGGTACCGGGCACACCGGTGGGGCGGACGACGGTCACCTTGATCTGCCCCTGCGTCTCCACCCGCAACGCGTCGGAGATCGCCCGCACCGCCATCTTGGTGGCGCTGTACACGCCCGCGCCGGCGACGCCGGAGTTGCCGTAGATCGACGAGATGTTGACGACGTGACCCGACCCCTGACGGATCATGTGGTCGTACACCGCGGAGATGCCGTGCACCACTCCCTTCAGGTTCACGTCGATGCACCGGTCCCACGCGTCGGCCGCCTGCGCGTGGTCGGCGAAGAAGGCCAGCGGCATGATGCCTGCGTTGTTCACCATGATGTCCACGCGGCCGTGCGCGGCCACCACGTCGCTCACCCCGGCGACCATCGCCGCCCCGTCGGTGACGTCGACGACGACGCAACCGTTGGCGTCCGACATGTCGAAGCCGACGACGGTGGCACCGCGTGCGCGCAGCATCTGGGTGACGAGCAGGCCGAACCCGCTCGCCCCGCCGGTGACCACGGCGACCTTGCCTTCCACGTACGACATGCGTGCCTCCGAGCTCCGGGCGCTGGGGAATGGGTGAGACGAGTGTTCTACCCCAGGCCGCTCGCTAGCCTGCGCCCATCCGGACCGAGGGGGACACATGGGTACGCCCGATCTGCAGCAACTGGCCGACCGCCTGGAGATCCAAGACTGGTTCACGCAGTACTCGAAGAACGTCGACGGCCATCACTGGGACGCGTGGACCGCGCTCTACACCGAGGACGCGCACCTCGACTACTCGTCCGCCGGCTTCGCCGTGGGCAACCGCGAGGAAGTGTGCGCTGCGCTCGCCGAGGCGATGCCCGCGCTGCCGATGAAGCAGCACTTCATCACGAACGTCGACATCGAGTTCGACGGGCCCGACCTCGCGCGTGTGCGGGCGATGTTCTACAACCCGATGATCCTGCCGGGTTCCACCGAGGTCAGCGAGTGTGGTGGCTACTACCACCACGAGTTCGTGCGCACCGCCGACGGCTGGCGCAGTCGCAAGCTCGTGGAGGAGAACCTCTGGTTCAAGAACCCGCCGACCGCCTAGCGCAGGGTGTACTTCAGCGGCATGTGCTTGGGACCCGATACCAGGGTCGCGTGCATGTACTCGACCGGTCCGGTGAGCTCGGCCGTCTCGAGTCGGCTCAGCAGCTCGGTGAAGAACGCCCGGATCTCGAGCTTCGCGAGGTGCACGCCGAGGCAGTAGTGGCGGCCGAACCCGAAGCCGAGGCCCTGCGCCTCACTGCGACCGATGTCGAAGGTGAACGGGTTGCTGAACACGGCCGCGTCGCGGTTGGCCGACGCGAACGACATGAACACCCAGTCGTCCTTGGCGATGGGCTGGCCGCCGATGACGGTGTCGTCCTGTGCGGTGCGCATGAAGTGCTTCACCGGTGTGACCCACCGCACGATCTCCTCGGTCGCAGTGCCGATGAGCGACGGGTCGGCCTGCAACCGCGCAAGTTGGTCGGGGTGCTCGAGCAGCGCGGCCATGCCGCCCGCCACCGCGTTGCTGGTGGTGTCGTGGCCCGCGGTCGCGGTGATGAGGTAGTAGCCGAACACGCTCATGTCGGAGAGCGGCTCGCCGTCGAGGGTGCCGTTGGCGACGACGCTGGCGAGGTCGTCGGTGGGGTGGGCCCGGCGGTCGTCGGCCACCTCCTTGAAGTACTGGATGAAGTCCATCACCACCGCGAGCATGCGGGCCTGCTGCTCCTCCTCGGGCCTCGCGAACTCCGGGTCGTCCGAGCCGAACAGCTCCTGGGTGAGCGTGAGCATGCGCTCGAAATCGGATTCGGGCAGCCCCAGGATCGTGAGGATCACCCGCAGTGGGTAGTTCATGGCGATGTCGCGGGCGAAGTCGCACTCGCCGCCCATCGCCGCCATGTCGTCGACGGCCTGCTTCGCGCGCGACTGCACCGCACCTTCGAGGTTGCGGATGCTCTGCGGCTTGAACCAGTCGTTCACGAGCAGTCGGTGGGCGCGGTGCTCGTCGCCGTCCATGTTGATGAGCGTCTTGACTGCGGGCGGTTCGTCGCGCGGCGGGCGATGCAACGTGAGGGTCGAGCCCTCTTCGTTGGTGAACAGCGCCGGGTTGCGTTCGACCGTCATCACGTCGTCGTAGCGCGTCAGGGCCCAGAATCCCTCGCCGCCCTCCTGCTCGACCCGCAGGATGGGCTGTTCGGCGCGCAGTCGCGCGGCGACCTCGTGCCACGAGTCGGGGTCGGCCCAGGTGGAGGCCTGGGTGAAGATGCGGCCGGCGTCGGGCGGGATGGTCATGGACGGCTCCGTTCGGGTCCGTGGAAGTTCGTCACATCTTGGTCAGGCGGCGCAGGACCACCAGGGTCCTCGGTCCCACAGTGCGCACCTGACCCGACGGCAGGGGACGCTCGAGATCATTGTCGAACTCCCCCGTGAAGGTGTCGAGCGCAGTCTGCCAGGCGCTTCCCGGTGCGGTGCCGACTTCGGGGATCACCACGTCGAGCGGCTCCCACCAGGCGTTCACCACGAGGAGGAAGTCGTCGTCGACCAGCGCCGTGCCGTCGTCGGCGAGGTCGGGGTCGTGGGACCCGTCGAGGTGCAGCACCACGCTGCGCGAACCGGGGTCGGCCCACGACTCGGCGGCCATCGGCCGGCCGTCGACGCCGAACCACGCGAGCTCCTGTGCGGCCGCGCCGCCGAGGAAGCGTCGGCGTCGGAACACCGGGTGCGCGGCGCGGAAGGTGAGGAGGTCACGCGTGAACGCGAGGAGGTCGCCGTCGATCGCGCGCCAGTCGACCCAGGAGATCTCGTCGTCGTGGCTGTACGGGTTGTTGTTGCCGTGTTGTGTGCGACCGAGCTCGTCGCCGCCCAGCAGCATCGGCACGCCGAAGGACAGGAGGAGAGTGGCGAGGAGCGCGCGCGGTTGGCGGCTGCGCAGGGCGAGGATCTCGGCGTCGTCGGTGTCGCCCTCGACGCCGCAGTTCCACGAGCGGTTGTCGTCGGTGCCGTCGCGGTTGTGCTCGCCGTTCGCCTCGTTGTGCTTGCGGTCGTACGACACGAGGTCGCGCAACGTGAAGCCGTCGTGCGCGGTGACGAAGTTGACCGACGCGAGCGGACGGCGGTGGTGCGCGCCGTAGAGATCCGACGAGCCGGTGAGGCGCGTGGCGAACTCCGCGAGGCGGCCCTCATGGCTGCGCCAGAAGTCGCGCACGGTGTCGCGGTACGCGCCGTTCCACTCCACCCATGGCGCCGGGAAGCGCCCGAGCTCGTAGCTGTCGGCGCGGCCGACGTCCCACGGCTCCGCGATCAGCTTCACCTCGGAGAGCACCGGGTCCTGGGCGATCGCCTCGAACAGTGGCGCCTGCGGGTCGAACTCGCTCTCGTGCCCCGCCCGCCCGAGGGTGGCCGCGAGGTCGAAGCGGAAGCCGTCGACTCCCATCGCAGTGACCCAGTACCGCAGCGAGTCCATCACCAGGCGCAACCCGCGTGGGCTGTTGGCCCGGAACGAGTTGCCGCAGCCGGTGGTGTCGACGTAGCGCGCCGGGTCGTCGGGATCGAGGTGGTAGTAGGCCGCGTTGTCGAGGCCGCGGAAGCACAGCGTGGGGCCGGTCTCGTCGCCCTCCGCGGTGTGGTTGTAGACGACGTCGAGGATCACCTCGAGCCCGGCGCCGTGGAGGCGGTCGACCATCGTGGCGAACTCGTCGAGCACGCCTCCAGGGTTCCCGGCGCGCGCGGCGGCGGAGTACCCGGCATGCGGAGCGAAGTAGGCGATCGGGTTGTAGCCCCAGTAGTTGGTGCGCCCGCGGCGGAGCAGGCCGAGCTCGGTCTCGAAGTGCTGCACCGGGAGGAGCTCCACCGCGGTGACGCCGAGGCCGGTGAGGTGCTCGAGTACCGCGTCGTGGGCGAACCCCTCGAACGTGCCGCGCGCCTCCGGCGGCACCGCGGGGTGGTTCGCGGTCATGCCCTTCACGTGCGCCTCGTAGATCACGGAGTCGGACCAGTCTCTGGCCTCGCTCCGCTCGGCTGCCCGTCTGCGCTGACTCGGAGGGACTCTCGAGCGAGGGACGTACGGCGCGGAGTCCTGCGCGGGGTCGACGAGATCGTCGTGCACGACGAGCCGGCCGGTGACGACCCGGGCGTAGGGGTCGAGGAGGAGCTTGTTCGGGTTGGTCCGCAGGCTGCGGCCGGGGTCGAACGGACCGTCGACGCGGTAGCCGTAGGCCTGCCCGGCACCCACCCCGGGCACGAAGCCGTGCCACACCCCGTCGTCGACGGTCGTGAGCGGGACGCGGGACTCGGCCCCGTGCTCGTCGAACAGGCACAACGTGACCGATTCGGCCACGTCCGAGGCGAGGGCGAAGTTCACCCCGCCGTCGCGCACCGTGGCGCCCAGCGGAGCGGGGCGGCCAGGGACCGCCAGATGACGTTCATCTTGCCGATCGGCCGGCGTCACGATGCCGAGAAGTTACCGGTCGAGGGGGTCGGGTACCGTGCCCCGGTGCGCGCCGACCACATCTACAGCGTCTCCACCCGTCTGCCGGATGCTCTCGCGCCGCTGCGCGACATCGCCATGGACCTCGGCAACGGGGGTGACGAGCGCGCCCGCGACCTCTTCCGGCGCGTCGACCCCGACAGCCGCTGCGCCGACGACTTCCTGCGCCTCCTGTCGCTCGTACCCCAGGACCGGCTGGACGAGCTCGCGGGCGACGCCACGTTCGTGGCCGCAGCCACGGCGCTGCGCGACGACCTCGCCCGGCTGCGTGACGCACCCCGCTGGTACCAGTTGGCGCACAGCGATCCCGACGACAACGGCCTCGGGTTGGTGGCGTACTTCAGTCTCGAGTTCGGTGTGGCCGAGGGCCTGCCGGTCTACTCGGGCGGGCTGGGCATCCTCGCGGGCGACCACCTCAAGGCGGCCGCCGATCTCGGCGTGCCGATCGTCGGGATCGGGCTCTTCTACCACTACGGCTACCTGCAGCAGTCGCTCGACCGGAGCGGCTGGCAGCGCGAGCTCACCCGTCAACTGAACCCGCACGCGATGGCGCTCACCGCGGTGCCCGGCGTCGACGTGGTCGTCGACCTCGCCGGAGTCGCCGCACACCTGCGGGTGTGGCGCGCGCAGATCGGTTGCGTCACGCTCTATCTGCTCGACTCCGACGTCGAGGGCAACGCGCCCCCGAGCGCTCGGTGTGCGACCGCCTCTACGGCGGCGATGCCGAGCACCGCATCCGCCAGGAGCTCGTGCTCGGTATCGGCGGCGTGCGCCTGCTCGACCACCTCGGCCTCGAGGCGTCGGTGTTCCACATGAACGAGGGGCACGCCGCGTTCTCCGCGCTCGAACGCATCCGCAAACTCGTCGTCACCACGGGGATGAGCTTCGACGAGGCGATCGAGGCCACCCGCCCGTCGCAGTTGTTCACCACGCACACTCCGGTGCCCGCCGGCATCGATAGATTCCCTCGCGAGCTGATCGAGAAGTACTTCACCTCGTGGGCGGACGAGTGCAAGGTCGCCGTCGACCGCCTCATGGAGCTGGGGCACGAACCCGGCACCGAGGCGCC
The DNA here is from genome assembly GCA_963720785.1 of uncultured Actinomycetes bacterium. Classification (GTDB taxonomy): domain Bacteria; phylum Actinomycetota; class Acidimicrobiia; order IMCC26256; family DASPTH01; genus CAVRGQ01. The sequence goes on along the minus strand of CAVRGQ010000009.1, from coordinate 53,973 downwards.
CGCCGAGCCGGGCTCGATGCTCAACCTCGCGGCGATGGGCCTCCGGCTCGCGGGCGGAGCGAACGGTGTGTCGGCGCTGCACGGAGACGTCAGCCGCGACATGTTCGCCCCACTGTGGCCCGACCTCCCCCCGGAAGAGGTGCCCATCGGTGCCGTCACCAACGGTGTGCACGGGCGCACGTGGGTGTCGCGCGAGATGGCCGACCTGCTCGACCGCGTCGTCGGCACCGACTGGCCCGAAGCCGGCCCGGACGCGTGGGCGCGGATGGATGAGGTCGGCGACGAGGAGCTGTGGGCGATCCGGCGCGTCAACCGCGAGCGTCTCGTCACCTACGCGCGGCGTCATGCCAAAGAGTCGCTGCTCGCGGCGGTCTGAGCGAGGCCCAGGCCGCGTGGGCCGACGACGTGCTCGACCCGTCGTGCTTCACCATCGTGTTCGCGCGCCGCTTCGCGCCGTACAAGCGCGCCACCATGTTGCTGCACGATCTGGATCGCCTGCGCGCGCTGATGTCGTCGAAGAAGCGCCCAGTGCAGGTCGTGTTCGCGGGCAAGGCGCACCCGGCGGACGAGCCGGGCAAGCACCTGCTGCGCCAGGTCGTGGAGCTCTCCACCGACGTCGAGTGGCGCGACCGGCTCGTGTTCCTCGACGATTACGACATCGGCGTGGCGCGGATGCTCGTGCGCGGCGCCGATCTCTGGCTCAACACGCCGGTGCGACGCCTCGAGGCATGCGGCACGAGTGGCATGAAGGCTGCACTCAACGGGGTGCTCAACTGCTCGATCCTCGACGGCTGGTGGGACGAGCTCTTCGACGGCGACGTCGGCTGGGCGATCCCGTCGGCCGAGTGGGTGGAGAACGCGGAGGAGCGCACCGCCATCGAGTCACACGGGCTGCTCACGCTGCTCGAGCATCAGATCGTCCCCGCCTTCTACGACCGCGACACCGACGGCATCCCCAGTGAGTGGACGCGCCGGATGCGCGCGTGCCTGTCGGCGCTCGGCCCTTCGGTGAGCGCGTCACGCATGGTGCGCGACTACGTGACCGACTGGTATCTCCCGGCCGCGCAACGCTCGCGCCGACTCGCGCAGGACGATTACGCCGTGGCGCGCGAGCTGGTGCAGTGGCGCACCCGGGTGGCGGCTTCGTGGCGCGAAGTGCACGTGATCGGCATCACGCACGAGGAGCAGGCGCACGTGGGTGCACCGCAGCGCGTGTGGGCCGACGTCGCGCTCGGCGATCTCGGCGCCGACGAGGTGCAGGTGCAACTGTGGCACGGTCGGGTGGACGCGGGCGACCAGTTGCGCGACCCGGAGCTCACGGTGATGCAGCTGGAGTCGTCGGCGGGATCGGCGGGCGGCGCCCGCTTCGTCACCTCGCTGTCGTCGGCGGAGCAGGGTAGCTTCGGCTTCACCGTGCGCGTGGTGCCGTCGCACCCGCACCTGCGCGACGACGTGCTCGCGCCGTTCGTCACCCACAACGCGCCGCAGATCTCCTGTCTGGACTGACCGCCTTGTCGCCGTCGGTCGCGTACCTTCGCCCCGTCCCGTGCTGCTGATCTTCGACTGCGACGGTGTGCTCGTCGACAGTGAAGTGGTGGTCGCGCCGGTCGTGGCCGGGCTGTTCACTGCACACGGCGCGGCGCTGAGTGGCGACGGGGTGCTCGACCGCTACACCGGTCTCGCCAACCCGGAGATGATCCGGCAGGTCGAGCGCGAGTTCGGCGTGACGTTGCCCGAGGGCTTCCTCGCCGAGTTGGAGTCGGCCGAGCTGGAAGCGCTCGAGCGTGACCTGCGGCCCGTGCCGGGGATCGCAGCGTTGCTCGCCAGGCTCGGCGAGGTTCCCCTGTGTGTCGCGTCGTCGAGCGTGCCGGAGCGGATCCGCCGCAGTCTCGAGGTCACCGAGCTGGCCGGGTACTTCGGCGACCACGTGTTCTCGGCGGCGGAGGTGGCGAGGCCGAAGCCCGCCCCCGACCTGTTCCTGCACGCCGCGGCGGCGATGGGCTTCGCGCCAGGGGAGTGCATGGTGGTCGAGGACAGCGTGTTCGGCGTTGCCGCCGGTGTCGCCGCCGGTATGCGGGTGATCGGGTTCACCGGGGCCACCCACGGCGGCGGCTCCGCTGACGTGATGCTGCTCGGCGCGGGTGCGGAGTCGGTGGCGGCGGATGCCCAGGAGTTGGCGAGGCTGCTCGGAATCTGAGCGAAGGGTGCAAGACTCGGCCATGTCCGCGCGCCGAGCCTCGTCCGACTTCACCCCGCCGCTGACACCCGAGCCGCCGGAGGACGACCGGATCGCCGAGCACGCGAGCCTCGACGCCCACGACGACTGGGAGGACGAGCGGGTCGTCGGCGGCGATCTGAGCGGGGCCGACGCTCCGAGCGCTCGGTTCACCCGCTGCGAGTTGGCCGGTGTCGCGCTGACGGGGGCGCGGCTGAGAGGTCTGGCGCTGGTCGACGTGCTCTTCGAGGACTGCGAACTGTCGGGTGCGCTCGTGCAGGAGGCGTGGCTGCAACGGGTCGAGTTCCGCAACTGCCGGATGGCGGGCGTGGTGTTCGCGCAGTCTCATCTGAGTCACGTGCGCTTCGTCGACTGCAAGCTGGACGAGGCGAGCTTCCGGCTCGCGGAACTGGATCACGTGCACGTGAGCGGGTGCTCGCTCGTCGAGGCCGACCTCTACGAGGCGACCGTCGCGTCGGGCTTCCTGGAGCGCTGCGACCTCACCGGTGCCGACTTCGCCAAGGCCAACGTGCGCGGGCTGCGGCTCGGAGGCTCCACGCTCGACGGCGTGCGCGGTGCGCTGTCGATGGGCGGCGCGGTGATCGAGGGCGCGCAGGTGCTGCCGCTCGCGCTCGGCCTGCTCGGTGAGCTCGGCATCGAGATCCGCAACGACGACGACTGAGAAATTCTTCGGCGTTCTCGTCCGGTTCGGGCGATAACTGTCGTACCCCTCTGTTTGGATGGGTTCGTGAGCACGTTCAACGATCTCTTGTTCGAACTGAGGTGTTGGGAGACGGACCGTCTGCGGGCCGAGCGCGAGCGGGTGATCGTGGAGCGGCGGAAGTTGCGGACGCAGGAGTTGGCGTTGACGCGGGTGCTCGACGAGCGTGATGCGTTGGCGAAGGACCAGGCGGCGCGTGACGGGGAGACCGAGGCGCAGTCGCAACGCAAGCGCGAAACCGCGAAGAAGTTGGAACGGCTGCCCAACTTGGGGAACGCGGCGATGAACGGCGAGTTGAGCGACGAGCAGTTGGAACCCGCGGCGGATCTGGCGGACGAGGACTCCGACGAGGAGATCACCGAACGGGCGAAGCGCACGACGCCGGCCGAGTTGCAGAAGCTGGCGCGCGATCGGCGGCGTGCCGCGCGGGAGAGCTCGGTGAAGCGCCGCAACCGGCGGTCGTTGCGGAAGTGGCGCGACGACGACGGGTTCCTCTGTGGCCGCTTCGAGCTCCCGTTGGAGCATGGTGGTGCGATCGTGGAGGCGTTCTTCGATCTGGTCACCAACCGGATGCGCCCCAAGACGGGTGAAGCGTGGGAACCACTCGACCGTCGCCAGGCGGATGTGCTGATCGGGTTGTGTCAGATGGAAGCGAGCGCCGACGACGGTGCGCCCGAGGCGACGGTCGGTGCCCGGGTCGACATCCACGTCGACATCTCGCTCGACGGTGAAGCGACGCTGTGTGGCGTGCCGTTGCCCGACGAGTGGGTCGACGCGTCACGCGCCAACGCCCGGGTGCACCTGCGAGTGGTCGACGAGCACGGCGATGTCATCGCGGAGGATCGGGCGCGCACGTTCGTGTCGCAGAAACGCCGACGAGCGGTCGTGCGCAGAGACGGGCGATGTCGATGGCCGGGTTGCAACCGGCGGCTCAGACTCCAGGTCCATCACCTGCACCCCAGCTCATGGGGCGGAACCGACGACACGTCGAATCTTGCGTCGGTCTGCGCGTACCACCACGGGTTGTTGGTCCCGCACGGCGACTACGTGCTCGAGGGCAACCCCAACTTGCCCGACGGCCTCACCCTGCGCATCATCACGAAGGAGGAACGTGAGCGAATGCGGAAGCTCAGTCCTCGCGCGGCGTGAGGATCACGATGCCGAGCGGCGGGAGGTCGAGGTCGAGCGAATGCGGCCGACCGTGGGCACCGGCATCACTCGCGTCGACCGTCTCGGCGACGGGGTAGCCCGATCCTCCGTAGGCGAGGTCGTCGCTGTTGGCGAGCACCTGCCAGGTGTCGCCCAGGGGTGCGCCCACCCGGTAGCCGGGGCGGGGCACGGGCGTGAAGTTGGCGGCCACGATCACCGGCGGGCGGTCGGGCTCGCCCTTGCGGACCCAGGTGAGCACGCATGCGCCACGATCGGAGGCGTCGATCCACTCGAAGCCGCCGGCGCGGTCGCGTTCGTAGAGCGCGGGGATCTCGCGGTGGAGGCGGTTGAGGGTCTGGACCCAGGCCGACACGCCGGCGTGGGGCGCCTCGTCGAGCAGGTGCCAGGGCAACGAGCGCTCGTGGCTCCACTCCTCGGGGTCGCCGAAGTCGCCGCCCATGAAGAGCAGCTTCTTGCCGGGCAACGTGTACTGGTAGCCGAGGAGCAGGCGCAGGTTGGCGAAGCGCTGCCAGGCGTCGCCGGGCATGCGGCCGAGCAACGAGCCCTTGCCGTGCACCACCTCGTCGTGGGAGAGCGGCAGCGTGAACTGCTCCGACTCCGCGTACACCGCGCGGAAGGTGAGTTCGTCGTGGTGGTAGGTGCGGTGGACCGGCTCGCGCTGGAAGTACTCGAGCGTGTCGTGCATCCAGCCCATGTCCCACTTGAACCAGAAGCCGAGGCCGCCGGAGTCGGCGGGGCGCGTGACGCCGGGGAACGCGGTCGACTCCTCGGCGAAGGTGAGCACGTCGGGGTGGTGCAGGCCGATCGCGGCGTTGCACTCGCGGAGGAAGTCGATCGCCTCGAGGTTCTCGCGGCCGCCGTACTGGTTCGGCACCCACTCGCCCTGCTTGCGCGAGTAGTCGCGGTACAGCATCGACGCGACGGCGTCGGTGCGGATGCCGTCGGCGTGGAACACGTCGGCCCAGAACAGCGCACAGCTCGTGAGGAAGGCGCGCACCTCGTTGCGGCCGTAGTTGAAGATGTAGGTGTGCCAGTCGGGGTGCACGCGCTGGCGCTGGTCCGCGTGCTCGTAGAGGTGCGAGCCGTCGAACGACGCGAGGCCGAACGCGTCGTTGGGGAAGTGCGACGGCACCCAGTCGAGGATCACGCCGATGCCGCGCCGGTGCAGGTGGTCCACCAGGTACATGAAGTCCTGCGGCGTGCCGTAGCGCGACGACGGTGCGAAGTAGCCGGTGGTCTGGTACCCCCACGACCCGTAGAACGGGTGCTCCATCACCGGCAGCATCTCCACGTGCGTGTACCCCATGCGCTGCACGTACTCCGAGAGCAGTGGCGCGAGCTCGCGGTAGGTGAGACGGCGGTTGCCCTCCTCGGGGATGCGGCGCCACGAACCGAGGTGCAGCTCGTAGATGGAGAGCGGTCGGTCCACCCCCTGCAGCGTGGGGCGGCGGCCCATCCACGCTCCGTCACGCCACTGGTAGTCGAGGTCCCACACGATCGACGCGGTGCGCGGCGGCTCCTCGGCGCGGAACGCGAACGGGTCGGCCTTCTCGAGCAGCTTGCCTCCGGGCCCACCCTGTTTGCGGTGACGGATCGCGTACTTGTAGCGGTCGCCCTTGGTCACACCCTCGATCACACCCGACCAGAGACCGGAGCTGCGCACGGGCACGAGCGGGTGCGCGCCGGCGCGCCAGTCGTTGAAATCGCCGATCACCGACACCTCGGCGGCCTCGGGCGCCCACACGCCGAACGCGGTCGCATGGCGGGCGCCGCCGGCGTCGCGCACGGGATGGCTGCCGAGCAGGTTGTAGAGCCGGTGGTGGCTGCCCTCGGCGAAGAGGTGCAGGTCGAGGTCGGTGAAGCGGTCGCGCCCGTCACTGGTGGGCGCGGTCGCCGATTCCACCGAGCGCGACGGCCCGCGCACCACGAGCGGGCGGCGTTCCTCGAGCACGCGCAGCGAGCGTTGCAGACGGTCGTCGTCGCGCAGGTCCTCCACCGTGCGGGCGGCCTTGCGCGACCAGTTGCCCTCGATGGTTCCCGGCACGTTCACCGGGGTGCGTTCGGCCCACAGGTCCTCGAGGTTCACCGTCACGAGCGGTGTGTCGGTGGCGGCCAGCGCGCCGTGTACCGCGTCCACCACTGCGGGCGACGGGCCAGGGTCGGTGGCCGCGTCGCCGGGGGTGGGGGTCTCGTCGCCGGCGGCCTCGCGCCAGGCGAGGCGCTCCGCCTCGGAGGCGGTGTGCCACCAGCCCGCGAGCGTGGGCATGTCGTGGGTGCCCCACATCGCCACCTGGTCCGGGTGCGGTGGGCGGATCGGCGGGCGACGGTCGGTGTCGCCCGAGAACTGCCCCACGTACATGCCGAAGGCGCCGTGGTCGCGCATCGTGTCGGTCACCTCGGGGGGCACGGTGCCGAGGTCCTCGCCCACGATGTCCACCTCGTTGCGGTAGGCCTCGAGGCACACGAGGGCCCACAACTCCTCGGCGGGGTAGCGCACGTAGGTGCCTTCGGAGGCGGGCCGGCCGTCGGGCACCCACCAGAGGCGGTGCAGGCCCATCACGTGATCGAGGCGCAGCACGCCGGCGTGCTGCATGTGATGCATGAGCGCGAGGCGGAAGTCGGCGTGGCCGTCGGCGCGCGCCGCCACCGGGTGTGCGGGCGGGAAGCCCCACACCTGGCCGTCGGGTGCGAGTTGGTCGGGCGGCGCGCCCACGCTCACACCCGCCACGAAGCGCTGCGGCGCGACCCACACGTCGTAGCCGTCGGTGTGGCAGCCGAGGGGCAGGTCGAGCGCGAGCGATTGCCCGCGTCGGCGCAGGCGCGCCGAGAGGTCACCGAGTTGCTCGTGGGCGATCCACTGCACGTAACGGTGGTAGAGGTCGGCGAGCGGGTCCACGTCGGTGAAGCCGATGATGCCGTCGCGCATGCGCACCGGCCACTGGCGCCACTGGCGCCCGTGCCGCTCCGCGGTGGCGCGGAAGCGCGCGTAGGTGGTCACCTCGGGGTGATCGGCGAGGAAGTCGCGGAACGCGGCGAGGCGCCCCGCGGGGCCGTTGGCGATGCCGGCGGCGAGTTGTTCGAGCACCTGGCGGCGGAGCGCGGCGCTGCGTTCGTAGTCCACGGTCGGCAGCTCGCGCAGGGCGCGGTACTCGTTCGCGAACGCAGGGCTCGCGAGCAGGGCAGCCGCGTCGGGGTCGAAGCGCAGGTCGGGGATCTGCTCGAGATCGAGGTAGAGCTCGTTCCAGAAGCGGCGGCTCACCGGGCTGTAGGGGCTCGCCTCGGCGGGTGGGTCGAGGAAGCTCGCGAGCAACGGCAGCGTGGCGATCACGCGGGCGCCGTCCTCGGCGAGCACGTCGGCGAGCTCACGCAGGTCGCCGAGGTCGCCGGTGGCGCCGCTGCGGCCGGTGCGCAGCGAGTGCAGCGGCACGAACGCACCCCACGCGGCGCCGTCGGCGAGCGCGCCCGAACGGGCACCCCGGCGGGGCGCGGTCACCACGATGCACTCGTCGGCCTGGTCGCCCACCACCACCCGAAGGTGGTGCACGCCCCACGGCAACGGCTCGGGCACCTCCAGCAGGCGCACGGTGGCGTTGCCATCCGCGTGCGCAACCTCGAGCTCCGACACGCGAGTGCGCCACTCCACGGTGCCGCCGCGTTCGAGTCGCACGCCGCACTCCACCACGCGGTTCGGCGCGCGGGAGGGGACCCGCAGCCGCGCGCGCACCGGGTCGCGGTCCCAGGCCACCACCACCGAGGGCACGAGGGGCGCGGCGGCGCGCCGCGTCGTCGAGCAGGCGGGGTGCGTCGGCGGGGCCGTCGATCCCCACGCCGAGGGCGCGCAGCACCGCCACGAGCGTGTCGGGCGCGGTGTCGCGCGTCGCGCCGGTGAAGTCCACGTAGCCCGGTTCGATGTCGTGCCGGGCGGCGAGCCGCCGCAGTGCCTCGAACTCGTCCACGGTCACTCCGACCAGGCGATGCAGCCGGACGACGCCCAGTCGTCGAGCGAACCGCGGCGGGGTACCACGCGTGCGGCCACCACGGTGCCGGGCGGCACGAGCGCGGGGTCGAGGCGGGCTTCGAACACGCGGCGGCCGGGCTTCGTGGTCACCGCGCCTCGCGGCACCGGGGTCATGGGTTCCGGGCCGGGGCCGGCGGGGCCGTCGGGCGGGTCGAGCCACACTTCCACTGCCACGTCGCGCGGGCCGAGGTCACCGAGCGAAACCTCGGCGCGCACGCTCACCTGGTGTACGGCGGCGGAACCGGTGCGCACGGAGTGCACCTGTACCTCGGGCCAGTGCTCGCGCAGGCGGGCGAGATGACGCGCCGCTCGTCGTGCCCGCAGCGCGCGCCGGTCGCCGAGTTGCGCGGCGCGCTCGGCGCCGGGGCCGTAGAACTGGTCGGTGTAGTCGCGCACCATGCGCGACGACGTCCACAGGTCGCCGAGGTTCGCCACCGACTCACGCATCATGGCCACCCAGTGCTGCGGGATGCCGTCGGCGTCGCGCTCGTAGAACGCGGGCACGATCTCGTGTTCGAGCACGTCGTAGAGCGACGCCGCGTCGGCGGCGTCCTGGTCCTCCACGGAGTCGAACGCGGCGCGCGACCCGATGGCCCACCCGAGCGGGGTGCGCCCCGACGATTGGCCGGGTGCCGGGTCCGTCCACACCTCGTCCCACCATCCGTCGACGGTGCTGAAGTTGAGCGCGCCGCTGATACCCGCCTTCATGCCGGCAATGCCGCAGGCCTCGTCGGGGCGGCGCGGGGTGTTGAGCCACACGTCGACGCCCTGCGACAGCCAGTGGTCCATCGCGATGTCGAAGTCCTCGAGGAACACGAGGCGGTGTGCGAGGCCCGCACGGCGCGCGAACGACACCACCTCGCGCAGCAGCGCCTTGCCGTTGAAGTCGTTGGGGTGGGCGCGGCCCGCGAACACGATCTGCACCGGGCGGTCCTCGTCGCCGAGGATGCGGCGCAGACGCTCGCGGTCCTCGAGGAACAGGGTGGGCCGCTTGTAGGCCACGAAGCGGCCGACGAAGCCGAGGGTGAGCGCCTCGGGGTCGAGGCGGGCCATGGCCTCCGCGCCCGGCGCCACCACGTTGCCCCGGCGCAACTGCTGCAGGGAGAGCCAGGCCCGGGCGCGCTCCACCAACCGGTGGCGTTGCGCGGTGCGGGCCGACCACAGGTCGCGCGCGGGCACGTCACGCACCCGGGCCCACGGCAGGGCGTGGTCACCGGTGCCCTCGAGTGCTTCGCCGAGCGCGCGGTCGAGCAGGGCGCGGGTCTCGGGTGCGGTCCACGACGGCAGGTGCACGCCGTTGGTCACGTGGTCGATCGGCACTTCGTCGAGCGGGACGCGCGGCCACAGCCCCGCCCACATGCGACGCGTCACCACGCCGTGCAGCGCGCTCACGCCGTTGCGGTGGCCGGCCAGGCGCATCGCGAGCACGGTGGGGCAGAACGCGTCGTCGGGGTCGTCGGGGCGGTAGCGGCCGAGAGCGAGCAGCATCTCGGGATCGATGCCGAGGCGCAGCGCGATCGGGCGGAGGTGCGCGGCCGCGAGCGCGGGCGGGAAGTAGTCGTGGCCCGCCGGCACGGGAGTGTGCGTGGTGAACACGATGCCCGGCGCGGCGGCGAGGCGCGCCTCCTCGAAGGAGAGCCCGTGGCGGTCCATCACCGCGGCCACCCGCGCCAGCGCAGCCGAGCGCGGTGTGGCCCTCGTTGCAGTGCACCACGCGGGGTTCGAGGTTGAGGTCCACGAGGGCGCGGTAGCCGGCGAGGCCGAGCACGATGTACTGGCGCAGCCGCAACTCGGGGTCGGAGGGGTAGATGCGGCGGGTGATCTCGCGGTGCTCGGGCGGGCTGCCGGCCAGCACGGTGTCGAGCAGGAGCAACCGGGAGCGGCCCACGCGCGCCTCCCACACCCGGGCGCGCACCGGGCCGTCAGGGAGCGCGGTGTGCACCTCGAGCGCGAACCGCATGCGGTCGCGCGCCGCGGTCACCGGGCGGTCGCGGGTGGTGAGGGGTTCCCAGGTCTCGTGCTGCGCGCCGCGGCCGTCGAGCCACTGGTGCGACGCCTCGGCGTAGAGCAGGCCCACACCCACCGCGGGGAGTCCGAGCTCGCTCGAGGTCTTCAGGTGCTCGCCGGCCACCGCGCCGAGGCCACCGGCGCTGATGGGGAGGCAGTCGGCCAGGGCGAACTCGGCGGAGAACAGGGCCACGCCGGGCGCGGCGCCGGTGGCGAGCACCGGATGGTGACGGGCGCACCAGGAGCCGAGGTCGGGGACGAGCTTGAACTCCCGCGACACCCGCTCCAGGCGAGCCGCGTAGGCGGGGTCGGCCAGGCAGGCGGCGAGGCGGGAGTCGGGGAGGCGGGCGAGGAGCCACACCGGGTTGTGGCCGGAGGCGCCCCAGGCGTCGGGGTCGAGCTCCCGGAACAGGGAGCGGGCGTCGGGGTGCCAGGCCCACCGCAGGTCGAGCGCGATGGCATCGAGGTGACGGCGCGCCCGGGTCACCACGTCAGCCGTCACGGGAGGCGCGGTCGAGTCGGCCGGGCCCGCACCCGCAACAGCATCGGTGAGTGATTCGATGGGCCCATTCTCGTCGCTCCGTGGCCGAACTTCACAATGACATGCCCGGCCCCCGACCACAGTTCACCTGCCGTTCACCGGCACCCGCCACGGGCTCGGCCCGGGCCCGGCTGGACCTGGCCCGGGCCATGTCACCGGCGGCGAAGTGCGCGAGGATGCCGTCATGGCTGTGCTCGAGGAACCGGACGCACGCGAGTGGGAGGGCCTGGCGATCACCGCGTCGGGACTCGACCGCTCCGAACCCACGATCGTGCCCGTCGACCGCTACATCTCGCCGGAGTGGATGGCCCGCGAGCAGGAGCGGCTGTGGCCGAAGGTGTGGCAGGTCGCGTGCAGCGTCGACCACGTCGCCGAGCCCGGCGACTTCTACGAGTACCGCGCTGCGTGGTTGTCGATCCTCATCGTGCGCGGCGACGACGGCGAGTTGCGTGCGTTCCAGAACGCGTGCCGCCACCGTGGCAACGCGATCTGCGAGGGCACGGGCAAGGGGCTGCAGGAGCTGCGCTGCCCGTACCACCGGTGGGCGTGGACCACCGAGGGCCGCCTGCGCGAGGTGCCGTCACGGCGCGGGTTCGGCAAGCTCGACAACGACGAGTACGGGTTGCTGCGCGCACAGGTCGACACGTGGGGCCCGCTCGTGTTCGTGAACCTCGACCTCGACGCGACGCCGCTCGCCGAGTGGCTCGAAGGCGTGCCCGACGACCTCTCGTGGCTGCCGCTCGACGACTACCGGTGCAAGACGCAGATCACGATGGCCGTGCCCGCCAACTGGAAGGTGGTCGCCGAAGGCTTCTCGGAGACCTACCACATCCAGGGAATCCACCGCGAGATGCTCGCCCACCTCGACGACATCGACGCGCCGCAGAAGCTGTGGTCGCGCCACGGCGTGTCGTACCAGCAGTACGCGGTGCCGTCGCCGCGGCTCGGCCGGCTCGGCGAGGAGGTGCCGCCCGAGTTGGTGTGGAGCTCCTACATGCACTGCCAGGGTGACCGCGCCGGGATGGCGGAGGACGCGCCGATGCCCGAGATCCCCGAGGGCAAGACGGTGCAGGACGTCATCGCCGGGTGCATCGTGGCGAAGCAGGCGAGCCGGGGCGCCGACATCTCGGGCTACGACACCAATCGCCTCACCGCGCTGTCGCAGTACAACCTGTTCCCCAACACCACCGTGCTGTGTGCGCCCGACCTCGTGAGCGTGCTCACGTCGCGTCCGGGGCTCACCCCCGACGACGCCCAGTTCGTGATGATGACGTTCGAGCCCGCGCCCGCGCCCGAAGGTGGAGGGCCGGCACCGCGCTCCGAGCCGATGACGATGGAGGTGCCACCGGGTACCGACCTCGGCGTGGTGATGAGCCAGGACATCGGCATCATGCTCACCGCACAACGCGGCCTGCACCAGCCCGGCCTGCAGCACCTCACGTTGTCGGCCGAGGAGTGCCGCGTGATCAACCTGCACCGCAACCTCGACCGCTGGGTCCTCGGCCAGGGCGAGGGCCAGGGCGAGGACGCCTGAGCGCTAGACGCGCTCCACGGTCACGGGGATCCCCTGCATGAAGGCCATGCCCGAGTAGTGCTCGTAGCTGCCCGGGCCGGTGGGCAGCAGGCGGTTCACGTTCACGCCCACCTCGAGGTCGTCGGCATCGTCGACCGAGCGTTCGCCGTAGCCGTGGCTCAGCGCGACCACGCCCGGGCGCAGCGCGTCGTCGATGCCGGCGATCGTGCACACCTCGCCGGAGGCACTGCGCACCGCGACCGGGTCACCGACGGCGAAGCCGCGGGCGGCGAGGTCGTCGGGGTGGAAGAGGAGCGGGTTGCGGGCGTGCTCGCCGCGCCGCAGCGTGGGGATGATGCGCCGACCCCAGCTGTTGTGCTGGCGGCGGTTGCGCCACTGGATGAGCTGGAGCTGATCGGCCGGGCGCGCCTGCAGGTCGGCGAACAACGCGTGGGCACGCTCGAGCAGGGGGGCGAAGCTCGGGGGGCAGCAGTCGATGCGCCCGTCGGTGTAGGCCACCGACTCCGCGATCGTCATGTTCTGGGGCGGGCCGAGCAGCTTCAACCCCTTGGGCTGGGCGCGCAGCTCGTCGAGCGACGTGCCCATGCTCTGCGCGGTGCCCTCGAGCACGAGCTGCGCGAAGTCGATGCCCTGGTCGATCGCGTTGGGGAGGCCGAGCTCCTGCTCGATGCGGGCGAGGATCCACCACTCGTCGCGGCGCTCGGCGACGGCGCCGACCACCGGCTCCACGTACTGCGCGGAGGGCACGAGGGCCATGCCGCCGCGGCGGAGGTCGGACCGCTCCAGCCAGTCGGTGGCCGGGAGCACGTAGTCGGACAGGTCCGCGGTCGCGCTGCGGAACAGGTCGATGGTCACGAGCAGCTCGAGCTGCGGGAACGTCTCGCGCAGTCGTTCCTCGCCGGGCACCGCCATGATCGGGTTGCCGCCGATCACCACCATCGCGCGCACCGGGTCGCGCTCGGCCTCGATGTACTCGGGCATCAGGTTCGCCGGCACGTGGCCCCACGTGTGGCGCACCGGGCCGACGGGTGAGTCGAAGAAGCGCTCCGGCAGTTCGTCGAAGTGCTCGGTGGGTGCCTGGCCCTGGAGCAGGCCTCCGCCCGCACGGCCGAGGTTGCCGGTCGCGAGGTTGAGCATGGTGAGCAGCCAGTAGACGATCGTGCCCTGACGGCCCATGTTGCCGCCGGTGCCCATGTGCGCGATCGCACCCGACGCGGTGGCGAAGTCGCGCGCGACGCGGCGGATGTCGTCGGCGGCGAGGCCGGTGACCGCGGCGACGGCGTCGGCGTCGTACGCGGCCACGAACGCGCGCAGGCCGTCGACGTTGCGGCCGTGCTCCGCGAGCAGGTCGTCGCGCCAGCCGCCGGTGCCCCCGGGGCCGAGCCGGTCGATCTCGGTGAGCAGTGCGGCGAGGAAGTAGGCGTCGGTGTCGGGGCGGATCTGCAGTAACGAGCCGAGCCCGAGATCGACGGCCTGGACGCGGCGCGGGTTCACGAAGGTGACGTCGCCGCCGCGCTCGCGGATGCCGCGGATCGCGTCGATTGCATTGGGCACCGACACCGCGGTCATGTGGCCACCAGTCGGGTCGCTGCCGAGGAGCAGCAGGTAGTCGGTGTGGAAGAGGTCGGGTGCGGGGAAGCGCGCCTCCACGCCGAACATCGCGTCCATCGCCGCGAACTTGTTGGACAGGTCCTGGGTGAGACCGCCGAACAAGCGCGTCGACTCCATCTTCCCCCAGAACGAGTACACGGTCGGGATGCCCGCCGCGGTGTACGCGAGGGGGTTGCCCCAGTAGCAGCCGACCGCCTCGGGGCCGTGCTCCTCGCGGATCGCCCGCAGCCGCTCGCCGATGTCGGCGAAGGCCTCGTCCCACGACACCGGCTCGAACGCCCCGTGTGGGGCGGTCTTCTCGTTCGTGCGCCGCAGCGGGTGGTCGACCCGGTCGGGGGAGTGGTGCACGTGGTGGAACGAGGTGCCCTTGTGACACGCGAAGCCGGCCGACACCGGGTGGTCGCGGTCGGGCCGCAGGTCGCGGACGGTGCCGTCGGCGTCGACTTCCGCCACCAGCCCGCACAGCGGCTCGCAGATCCGGCAGAACGTGGGCACGAGCCTGGTGTCGAGCCCGGTAGCGGAGGCGCGGGTGTCGGGGGCGCTGGTGTCGACCATGGCGCGGACGTTACCGTCGGTCCCTCACACACGCACGACGACGGGGGAATCGCGATGAAGGTGTTGGTCACGTTCGACGCGAACGGGGACACGGGGGTCGAGCCGCCGTACGTGGGTGCGCTGCTCGCCGAGGCGCAGCGACTCGTCGACGAGGGGCGTGCCGAGCGCGCCGCGGTGAACGTCCGCTACTCCGGCGGCGACTACGACGAGGTCCGCACCATGGACACCGCGCAGGGCGTGGCGGGGATGGTCACGTTGTGGGGTGTCGACGACGGTGACGGACTGGGCACCGCCCTCGGGTTCACGCTGCCCGACGCGGTGCGGCCCGTCGGTGTGTACCGCGTCGACGAGGTGGAGCAGAAGCCCTACGAGCGCACGTGGGGCGCGGGCGAGCCGTCACCCGGCGCGAAGCTCCTGTGCTTCGTGCAACGCCGTGCCGACATCTCCCACGACGACTTCTGCCACCACTGGCAGTTCAACCACGGCCCGCTCGCGGTGGCCCGCCAGCCCGGCTTCTGGCACTACGTGCAGAACCAGGTGGCCCAGCCGTTGACCGAGAACACGCCGTACTGGGACGGCATCGGCGAACTGCACTTCCGTGCCGCCCCCGACATCCTCACCGGCATGTTCGACTCCGACGAGGGCCAGCGCCTCATCTACGAGGACATCCCGCGCTTCCTCAGCCTCGACGCGGGCATGGAGTGCATGACGCGCGAGTACCTGGTCCCGTAGCCTCGCGCCGGCGGCGCGTCACCGGAAGTCGTTCGCGGGCACCGGGCGGTTCTCGTCGCGGCGCGGGCGTGCCACCGCGGCGGGGTCGAAGTACGGGCGGTCGCCGTCGACCTCGATGCGACGGATGGAGCGCGCCTGGGGCCAGTGGTCAGCTGCGTTGCGGTGGTTGGTGGAGCGCTCGTCCCAGATCGCGAGATCGCCGTGGGTCCAGCGCCACCGGCAGTGGAAGCGCACGTCGGCGACGTGTTGCACGAGGAAGTCGAGCAGCGCGTGGCTCTCGGTGGGGGTGAGCTCCTCGACCCCGCGCATGAAGCGGCCACCGAGGAACAGCGCGCGCCGCCCGGTGTCGGGGTGGGTGCGAACGAGCGGGTGCACGACCGGCGGGTACTGCTCGCGCAGGAGCGCGGCGAAGGTGTCGGTGGCCTCGTTGCGGCCGTTCTTGCGGTACATGCCCGCGATGAAGCTCTCGCCGTCGTGGACCACGTGCAGGCCCGACACGAACTCCTGCATCGCGGGAGAGAGCGCGTCGTACGCGGTGGTCGTCGACGCCCACAGCGTGTCGCCGCCCCGCGCGGGCACCACATCGGCGTGCAGCAGCGCATACTTGGGCGGCTGCGCCGTCCACGTGACATCGGTGTGCCAGTCGTCGGCCTCGGGCCTGCTGTCGGGGCCGTCGGTGATCACCTGGAACGAGGGTTCGGTCGCGCCGCGCAGCTTCGACAGCGGGAACGGGCTGCAGGTCCCCAGGCGGCGCGCGAACGCGAGGTGCTCGTCCTCGGAGAGATCGACCCCCGGGAAGAACACCACCTCGTACTCGTGGAGGGTGTCGACGATCTCGGCGAGCGTCGCATCGTCGGCGGTGCGAGGGTCGACCCCGCGGATCTCGGCGCCGAGCGCGCCGGAGACCGGGATGGTGTCGAGAGTGGGGTTCACGGCCCCAGCCAACCAGACGCGGAGCCCGCGTCACCACCGGAACCGGTCCTGGCGGGGCCCTCCGCCGTGACCATTGCCGCAATGCGTGGAATCGGAACCGCGTTCAGTGGTATTCCGGGGCTGGGGTCGGTAAGGTCGACCTGCCCGTCAGCGGGGCCTTCTCAGTGGGAGGCGGTGTGGCAGCCAGGGCTCACGGGAGAACTGCGGATCTCGACCTGCTCGCCGCAATCCTGCGCGCGCTGCTGCGCGCCCCCGTCGGTCAGGCCGGACCGGCGATCGAGGCCGGCCTGCAACAGGTGGCGACCACCTACGCCGCCGATGTCGCGGTGCTGGCCCGGCGGGTCGACGTCGAGACCTTCGAGCGCACGCACACGTGGCGCAGCGAGGCCGTGCGGGACGACTCGATCGCCCCGCGCACCTCGGTCTCCCGCACCAAGCTCCCGGTCCTGTTCGACCTCGTCGTCGCGGGCCGGATCCAGTTCATCCGCGACGCCGACCGCGTCCGGCTCGACGCCGGCGCGGAGCAGGCCGCGCTGCAGCGGGTCGGGGCACGTTCCGTGCTCGTGGTCCCGGTGGGGGAGGCGCCGAACGTCGGCGGGTACCTGAGCCTGTCGTGGCGCTCGGGGAAGCCCGCACCCGAAGACGTGCCCGTCGCGGAGATCGCGGCGATTGCCGACGTGCTCGTGATGGCCGACGAGCGGTCGCGCGCGGAGGTGGCGCTCGCCGAGACGGAGGCCCTGCACAACGCCATCGTCGACGCGCTCGCGGAGGCGATCCTGCTCACGTACGCCGACGGCACGGTGGTCGCCGCGAACCGGGCCGCGGCCGAGGTGTTCGGGATGGACATCGACCGGCTCGTGGAGCACCGCCGGTCGATGACGGACTACCCGGTGCGACCCGACGGGACGGCCTTCACCACCGACGAACTCCCCACGTACTTGACGCTCGCCGACGGCGAACCACGCCTGAACGTGCTCGAGGGCATCACCACCGAATCGGGCGAGCGGCGCTGGGTGTCGGTGAACACGCGACCGCTCGTCCGCGCCGAGGGCGACGCCCCCTACGCCGCCGTGACGTCCTTCGCCGACGTCACCGAGGTGCGCCGCCTCGAGGAGCAACTCGTGCAGGCCACGAAGATGGAGGCGCTCGGCCGGCTCGCGGGTGGCATCGCCCACGACTTCAACAACATCCTCACCGCGATCACCGGCTACGTCGCGCTCGTCCTCGGTGAGATCGCCGACGACGACGCCCACCGGGACGATCTCCTGCAGGTCGAGAAGGCGGCGGAGCGCGCGGTCGCGCTGGTCGACCAGCTCCTCTCGTTCAGCCGGCGCAAGATGCTGGTCCACGAGGCCGTCGACATCCATGCGGTCGTCGAGGCCATGTGGCCGATGCTGCAACGCGTCATCCCGGCGAACATCCGCGTCGAGACCGGCTACGGCGAGCAACCGGCCGTGGCGCGCTGTTCGCGCGACCAGCTCGAGCAGGTGGTGCTCAACCTCGTCGTGAACGCCGGCGACGCCATGCCCGACGGCGGCACGTTGCTGCTCGAGACCGCGCACCGGGGTGACGAGTTCGAGGGGCCGTTCGTGGTGCTCACGGTGTCCGACACCGGGATCGGCATGACCCCCGACGTGCAGGCGCGGATCTTCGAACCGTTCTTCACGACGAAGGACGTCGGTCAGGGCACCGGGCTCGGGCTCTCCACGGCGTACGGGGCGGTCACCCAGGCGGGCGGGCGCATCACCGTGTACTCGGAGCCGGGCGGCGGGACCACGTTCCGGGTGTACCTCCCCGACGCGGGGTCGGAGCCGTCGGCGCCGGTCGTGCGGGCCGTGCCGGTCGCGCAGCAGGGCGAGGGGACCGTGCTGGTGGTGGAGGACGACGACGCGGTGCGCCGGCTCGCGGTCGACACCCTGCGCCGGCGCGGGTACCAGGTGTTCGAGGCCGACGACTCGCTCGCGGCGTTGGTCGTCGAGGAGCAGACGGCGGCGCCGATCGACCTCCTCCTCACCGACGTGGTGCTGCCGTCGATGCGGGGCCCCGCGTTGGCGGCCGCGATGCGTGATCGCCGCCCGGGCATCCAGGTGCTGTTCATGTCCGGCTACGCGGAAGGACTGGTCGGCCCCGAGCTCGACGGCGACGCGTTCCTGCCCAAGCCGTTCCGGCCGCAGGATCTCGCGGCGGCCGTACACGAGGCGCTCGGCTGACACCGGTGACCGACGATCCGCAATCGGTGCGGCCTTCGATCCTCGTGGTCGACGACGACGAGATGGTGCGGAACGTCTTCGTGCGCGCGCTCCGCGCCGCCGGCTTCGACACCCGGGAGGCGCTGAACGGCGTCACCGCCCTCGCGGCGGTGGGCGAACAGCGACCCGACGTGGTGCTGCTCGACTCGCGGATGCCCGGTCTCGACGGCATCGAGGTGCTCACCCGCCTGCGCGCGGACCCCGCGACCCGGACCCTCGCCGTGGTGATGGTGACCGGACAGGGTGATCTCGACGCGCGGGTCGCGGGGCTCGACGCCGGCGCCGACGACTACCTCGCCAAGCCACTGCACCCCGACGAGCTCGTCGCGCGGGTGCGGGCGCAACTCCGGAGTCGCGACGCCCGGAGCGCGGCCGTGACCGGTCCCGATCAAGATGCGGCCCGCGTGACCGAACGGGTGCGTGCGACGATCGGGAACGGGGCGTACCACTCGGTGTTCCAGCCGATCGTGCGCCTCGCCGATCGTCGCGTGCAGGGCTACGAGGCGCTGACGCGCTTCGGCGACGGTCGCGGGCCCGACGTGTGGTTCGCGGAGGCGCAGCACGCCGGGGTGCAGTCGGACCTCGAGCTGGCCACGCTGGCCACGGCGACGGCGAGCGCGCAACCGCTGCCGCCCGCCCGGTACCTGAGCCTCAACGTGTCGGGTGCGGTGCTGAGCCGGCACTCGCTCGTGGACCTGTTCGCCGGTCTCGACCGTCCTCTCGTGCTCGAGCTCACCGAGCACGAGGCCGTGGACGACTACGACGCGCTCCGGCGGGCGTTCGAGGCCCTCGAGGCTGCACTCCACGTTCCGGTCCGGCTCGCGGTGGACGATGCGGGGGCCGGGTTCGCCAGCCTGCGCCACATCCTCGATCTCGCCCCTGCGGTGATCAAGCTCGACCTCCGGTGGATCCGCGGCATCGACGCCGACCCGCCGCGCCAGACGCTGGTTTCCGGTCTGGTGCGCTTCGCCGCGGAGACCGGCGCGGTGACGGTGGCGGAGGGGGTCGAGACCGAAGCCGAGGCGGACACGGTCGAAGGGCTCGGGGTGACCATGGGTCAGGGGTACCGATTCGGGCGGCCCGTGCCCGTCGCCGACCTGGACTGACCCCGGGCACTCGCTGACGATCGTCGGTCACCCGTCGCGAATCGCGCGAGGATGCCCGCATGGGACGCAGGCAGGAAGCGTACGACGCGCTGCTCGAGGCTTTGTCCACCGTGACCGGCGGGCCGAGCGAGCCGCTGTGCGTGGTCAACGAGCAGAAGACCTTCAGCGGCCGCATGTGGGGCGTGGTCACCACCGACGCGGCGCTGTGGCTGGTGCCGCTCAGTCGCAAGTTGCAGCCCGACGGTGAGGCGCGCCGGGCGGAGCCGGGCGACATCGTGGCGGCATCGGTCGACGGTGGTGGCGGCGGCTGGATCGCCGCGTCGATGATCATCGCCGACATGACGTCGATCAAGTTGTCGCTGGAGTTCGCCGACGGCGAGAAGCACAAGTTCCTCATGATGCGCGACACGGGGCTGGGCGCGGCCATGTCGGGGACCAGCCAGACCGAGGGCGTCACGGCACTCCTCACCTGGCTCGAACGGGCGCGGCCGGCATGACCACCCCCGAGGAACGCAAGGACGCCACCGGGCACACCGTCGCGCGGCAGGCGGCGTTCGCGGCGCGCCTGCCCGCCGACGACCGCGCCGACTTCGCCCGGGTGCAGCGCGGCTTCGTCGCCCGGCACGACGGCCCGATCGCGAACCGCGCCGAGAACGCGCTCGGCGGCACCTCCTGGGACCCGGGCCGCTGGGACTTCGTCGAGGGTGATGCGCCCGCGACGGTCAACCCGGCGCTGTGGCGCCAGGCGCAGCTCAACGGCGAGCACGGCCTCTACGAGGTGGTCGACGGCATCTGGCAGGTGCGCGGCTACGACACGTCGGTCGTCACCTTCATCCGCGGTGACGAAGGGTGGGTGGTCATCGACCCGCTCACCGTCACCGAGACCGCCGCCGTCGCCAAGGCGCTCGTCGACGAGCACCTGGGCGTGCGCCCGGTGAAGGCGGTCCTCTACACGCACTCCCACGTCGACCACTACGGCGGCATCCTCGGCATCGTGAGCCGCGAGGAGGTGCTGTCGGGCTCGTGCGAGGTGGTCGCGCCCGAGGGCTTCATGCACGCGGCAGTCGCCGAGAACGTCGTCGCGCAGTGCGCGATGGGTCGACGCGCCACGTACCAGTTCGGCATGACGCTGCCGTGGGACGCACAGGGTCACGTCGACCAGGGCCTCGGCAAGGGCATCCCCACCGGCACCGGCTCACTCGTCGCGCCCACCATCGACATCGACGCGACCGTCACCGAGCTCGTGCTCGACGGCGTGCGCATCGAGTTCCAGCTCACGCCCGACTCCGAGGCGCCGGCCGAGATGCACATGTGGTTCCCCGACTTCGAGGTGCTGTGCCTCGCGGAGAACTGCACCGGCACGCAGCACAACGTGCTCACGCTGCGGGGCGCGCTGATCCGCGACTCGCTGGCGTGGAGCCACTACCTCGACGAGGCCCTGGCGCGCTGGGGCGGACGCGCCGCGGTGTGCATCGCGTCGCACTCGTGGCCGTTCTGGGGCGCCGCCGACGTCGTCGCGCACCTGCGCAACCATCGCGACCTGTACCGCTGGATCCACGACGAGGCCATGCGCCTCGCCAACCTCGGGTACACGCCGAACGAGATCGCGGCGACGGTCGAGCTGCCGCCCGGCCTCTGGGCCGACTGGACCTGCCACGGGTACTACGGCACCGTCAGCCACAACGTGCGCGCGGTGTACCAGCGCTACTTCGGCTTCTACGACGGGCACCCGTCGAGCCTCGAGCCGTACCCGCCGGTCGACGCCGCGCTGCGGTACGTGGAGTTCATGGGGGGCGTGGACGCGCTGCTCGCCAACGCGCGCCGCAGCTACGACGAGGGCGACTACCGCTGGGTGGCGGAGGTGCTGCGCCACGCGGTGTTCGCCGATCCCACCAACCGCGAGGCGCGTCTGCTGCAGGCCGACGCGTTCGAGCAGCTCGGCTACGTCGCCGAGGCGGGCCCCTGGCGCGACGTCTACCTCACGGGCGCGCAGGATCTCCGCCACGGCACGCCGCCGTTCTCGTTGCCGGTACGCCCGGCGCGCGAGGTGATCGCGGGCATGACGCTCGATCAGGTGTTCGACTACCTCGCGGTGCGTCTCGACGGGCCCGCGGCAGTGGAGCTCGGCACCGTGCACGTGCGCTGGGAGATCTCGGGCGCGGAGCCCGCGGCGACCGAGCTGTCGAACGGCACGCTGCACTCGCGGGTGGGCGCGCTCGCGGCGACCGCGCCCGCGCCCGACGCCACCGTGCACTGCACCCTCGCCGACCTCCACCGTCTGGTGAGCACCAGCGGCGACCTGCGCGCCGCGATCGCGGAGGGCACCTTCACCGTCGACGGCGACGCCGACTCCCTGTGCGCGATCTTCGACCGCCTCACCCCGTTCGAGATGTTCTTCCCCATCGTCGAACCTTGACCGTCTCCGATCTTCCCGTTTTGGCGTCACCAGAGGTCGCCATAGCGACGCGTGGTGACGCCAAAACGAACTGGGGTGGCGTCAGGTGTGGGTGGCGACGGAGATGGTCTTCGGCGCGCTGGTGCCGGTGTCGGACTTGGCGGTGAGCGTGTAGGTGTGGGTGTTGCCGTCGCACGGCACGTTCACCTGGGTCTGGCCGTTCGGGCCGTAGGAGCTGTAGATCCCGGGGCCGTCGACCGCGAGGTCGACTGCGGTCGCATTCTGCGTGGTCCACGAGAGCGTCACCGAGGGGGTCGTGGTGGTGGTGCTCACGGCCGCGGGACACGTGATCGACGTGGTGCTCGACGTGAACGACGTGATGACGGGGGCCGTGCCCGGCGCGGTGGTGGTGGTGGACGGCTGCGTGGTGGTGGTGGCCGCCGTGGTGGACGTGGTGCTCGACGTGGTGGTCGACGCCGCGACGGTGGTGGTGGTCGCGTCGTTGCTCGCGTTCTTGTCGGACGAGTCGTCGTTGTTCGTGAGCAACAGGATGGCGATCACGATCACCGCGACCACGAGCAGACCGCCGAGCACCCAGAGCAGCACGTTGCGCCGGCCGTGGTCGTCGTCGCCGCCCGCCGGACCGGTGCCGCCGGGTGCGACCGGCGGCGTGGGCGGAGGAACGGCCGGGGTGTCCTGGGGTGGGAGCGCCTGGGTGGGCTCACCGCCGTCGGGAAGGCCGTCGGGCAGATCGTCGGGCACGTTGTTCGCCGCCGTCGCGTCCGGGTCGTCGTTCCACATGGGGAGCAATGATCCCAGATGGATCAGCCGCGGGTGAGGACCAACCCACTCGTGGGTACGCCGGTGCCCGACGTGACCAAGCCGTGCTCCACCCCCGGCACCTGGTTCACCGACGTGCCGCGCAATTGCCGGACCACTTCGGTGATGCCGTTCATGCCGTGGATGTAGGCCTCGCCGAGCAGACCGCCGCTCGTGTTCAGCGGCAACGCACCGCCGACGGTGAGGTTCTCGACGGTGCAGAAGTCCTTCGCCTCACCGGGCCCGCAGAAGCCGAGCTCCTCGAGCTGCATGAGCACGAACGGCGTGAAGTGGTCGTAGAGGAAGGCGGTGCCCATGTCGGTGGGGCGCAGGCCGGAGTCGTTCCAGAGCCGACGCGCCACCAACCCGATGTCGGGGAGACCGAGCAGGTCGTCGCGGTAGTACGCGGTCATCATGTCGGCCTCGGACGCAAAGCCCTGCGCGGCGGCACTGATGAGCGCCGGGGTCTGGGGCAGGTCGCGGGCGCGCTCGGCGCTCGTCACCACCAGCGCCACGCCACCGTCGCTCTCCTGGCAGCAGTCGAGGAGGCGCAACACCGGCTCGACGATCCAGCGCGACGACTGGTGGTCGTCGAAGGTGATCGGGCGATCGTGGAACCACGCGGCCGGATTGTTCGCCGCGTGCATGCGGTCGACGATCGCGATCGGTGCGAAGTCGGCGTTGGTCACGCCGTAGCGGTCCATGTAGCGACGGGCGTGCAGTGCGACCCACGACGCCGGGGTGAGCAGCCCGAACGGTCCGTACCACGACATCCACGGGGGCATCGCCGCGATGGTGCGGCCCGCGTCGCCGAAGCGCGCGCCCGAGCGCTCGTTGAACGCGCGGTAGCAGACCACCACGTCGGCGGCGCCCGCGGCCACGGCCCACGCCGCCTGGGCGACGGTGCCCGCGGCCGCACCGCCGCCGAACGGCACGTTGGTGAAGAAGCGCACGTCGCCGATGCCGACGTTGCGGGCGACATCGGTCTGCGCGTTCTGGTCCATCGTGAAGGTGACCAGGCCGTCGACGTCGGTGGGGGAGAGGCCGGCGTCGTCGATCGCGGCGGCCACCGCCTCGCACGCCAACTGCAGCTCGCTGCGCCCCGACTCCTTCGAGAACTCGGTCTGGCCGATCCCCGCGATGGCGGTGCCGTCCGGTTGCCACCTCGTCATGCGCGCACCTCCGGCGTCGTGAGCGGGAGGGTGAGCGTCGCGGTGCCGCTCACGTGGTCACCGAGCTCGTTCTGGGCCCGCAGCGCGATGTCGACCACGCCGGCTCGTGCACGGCCCTCGCCCTCCTCGCGCAGCCCGATGATCTCGCCTGTGTAGGTGAGGGTGTGGCCGGGGAACACCGGCACCCCGAGGCGCACCGAGATCTTGCGGATCATCGCCTCCGGCCCGGCCCAGTCAGTGAGGAAGCGACTGGCGTACGCGGTGTCGCTGAGGATGTTCATGAAGATGTCGGGCGCACCCTGCTGGTTGGCGTAGCCGCGGTCGTGGTGCACGGGCATGAAGTCGCGCGTCGCGATCGCGCCGGCGACGACGAGCGTCGCGGTCATCTCGATCACGAGCGGCGTCAGCGCGTCGCCGACGCGCAGGGTGCTGAAGTCGAGGGTGGTGGTGACGCTCATGACGCGGGCCGGAAGGCAGGCAGCACGACGTCGTTGTCGTGGTGCTCGAACTCGACCTGCACGGCCATCCCGATCGCGGCGTCGTCGGGCGCGACGCCCACCAGGTTGGCGACCATGCGCACGCCCTCCTCGAGCTCGACCAACGCCACGATGTACGGGTACTCGAACCAGGGGAATGCCGGGTGGTGCGGCATGACGAAGCTGAACACCTCGCCGCGCCCGGAGGCCGCGACGGTGTCCCACTCCACGGAGCGGCACTGCGGGCACATCGGGCCCGGTGGGTGACGCAACGCCCCACACGACGCGCAGCGCTGGATCAGCAATTGGTGTGCGCGCACGCCGTCCCAGAAGAACGCGGTGTCGAGCGACACGCTCGGGGCGAGCCGGGTGCTCATGCGTCGTCTCCAGTCTCGGGAGAGTCGTCCGGCCCGCGCTCGGGGGCGGGCGGCTTGAACTTGAACACGCGGAACCGCTGCAGCCCCACGACCTCGCCGTCCTGGTCGGTGTAGGTGGTGAGCCAGGTGACGAAGTACCCGGAGCCGAGGCGGGTCTGCTTCTCCTCACTCACCTCGTCGAGCGTGGTCGCGGCGGTGACGGTGTCGCCGACGCGCAGGTAGCGCACGATCTCGAACTCGGAGTTCGCCGCGAGCGTGCCGCGGTAGCCCGCGTCGTCGAGGACCGACAACGGGCTACGCCCGGTCGACGGCACCGGGTGCCCGCCGCGCTCGGCGATGCCCACGAGCATCGGCGTGGGGAACGTCCACGTCTGCAGCATCAGCGGCGGCGCCACCATCCCACCGAAGCGCGTGCCGCGCGCGAAGTCGTCGTCGGTGTACACGGGGTTGTGGTCGTCGAATGCCGCGCACCAGTGGCGGATCATCGGCAGGTTGACGGGATCGGGTCCGGGCGCCGCGCCACGGTTGCCCATCGGCTGTCCGATCAGGGCCTGGAGCTCGTCGTACAGGCTCATCGCCCGGTGACCTCTCGCGAGAGCGCACCGAGGAACCGGCGCGTGTCCGCCTGCTGCCCGGGTGAACCGACCACGTGCGCGCACAGCTCGGTCATGCCGACCGCGGCGAGCGCGGCGAGGCGGGTGCGCAGCGCGGCTTCGTCGCCCAGCACCACCACGTCGACGGGATGCTCGACGCCCTCGTTCGCCACCTGCCGTCGGTACGACGGCATACGCGCCACGCCTTCCATCTGCGGGGTCAGCGCAGCACGGGTGCCGGCGACGTCGTCGGTGAGACACACCGGGATGCCCACCACGACGTGCGGTGCCGGGCGGCCCGCGTCGGCCGCGGCCTGCCGCAGCCCAGCGACGAGGCGGGCGAGCTCGTGGGGCCCGGTCATCCAGGTGATCGAGCCGTCGGTGTGCGCGCCGGCGAGGGCGACCATGCGTGGGCCGAGCGCGGCGAGCATGAGGCTCGGCGCGGGTACCTGCATCGACGTGGTGATGCGCGCGGTGAGGTGCGCACCCTCCACGTTCGCGGTGCGCGACTCGGAGAACATCCCGTTGACCGCGTCGATGGTCTCCGCGGACACTTCGACGATGCCGCGGTAGGGGATGCCGAACCAGCCCTCGGAGACCGGCGCGTGCGTTGCGCCGATGCCGAAGGTGAAGCGGCCGGGCCCCGCGGCGTCGGCCACGGTCAGTGCGGAGAGCGCGAGCGGGATCGGGTGGCGGCCCTGCACCGGTACCACCGCAGTGCCGAGATGCGGCTCGGGCACCTCGCGGGCCACCACCGCGAGTGCGGTCAGCGTGTCGAGGCTCGCGGTCTGGGGGAACCACACCGCGCCGAAGCCCTCGTCGACGGCGCGGGCGGTGCGGCCCACCGCATCGTCGAGCGTCACCGCATCGGCGCCCGCGAACCAGCCGATGCGCACGCCGGTCAGGTCCGAGGATGTTTCGGGAGGCGTCACGGCGGGAGACCGTACGCCAAATCCCGGGGGTCGTGTGCCAGGCTGACGTGCGTGATGCGACGGGGGTGGGCGACGGCACTGGTGGCGCTCGGCCTGCTCACGCTCGCCGGGCCCGCCGGGCTTGCCGGTTGCGGCGGCGACGACACCAAGGTCGCTGGTGGGATCGATCGTCGGTCGCCGACCTCCGCAAGCACCACGAGCCCGACGACGACGATGCCCACCAGCCCCGACCGGCTCGCCCGGCCCACGACGCCCGCGGCGGTGACAGCCGAGCTGGTGCGCGTCGAGCGGGCGCTCCGTTCCGACACCGGCGACGCCGCTGGTCGCGAAGCGCTCGGCTGGGCGCAGCAGCACGCGTACGGCGCGCTGGCCGAACACCCCGAGTGGTATGCCACAGTGGCGGCCGCGTTGCCCGCCGACGTCGCCGCGCCGGTGGCCCGCAACCACGACGCGGCCGAGCACCTCACCAGCCCGTCACTCGGTCCACCACCGAGCGAACTGCCCGACTGGACGATCCGTACTCCCGCGCCCGCAGCCACGCTGCTGGCCTGGTACCGCGAGGCCGAGGCGGCGAGCGGCATCCCGTGGCCCTACCTCGCCGCCATCCACCTGGTCGAGACGCGGCATGGGCCGCATCCACGGCAACAGCGCGGTCGGTGCGCAGGGGCCGATGCAGTTCATGCCGGCCACGTGGGAGGAGTACGGCGCGGGTGGCGACGTGTCGAGCGATCACGACGCGATCCTCGCCGCCGGTCGGTTCCTCGCGGCCCACGGGGCGACGAAGCGCGGCGCGCCCGACGGAGCAGAAGCGACGAGGCGCGGAGCGCCCGACGGAGAAGGAGCGACCGACATCGCGAGGGCACTCTTCGCCTACAACCCGAGCGACGACTACGTGGCCGCGGTCGACGACTACGCCCAGGTGATGATCGCCGACCCCCGCGCGTACGACGGCTACCACGTGTGGCAGGTCTACGCCACCACGACAGCCGGCACCCGGCGCCTCCCCGAGGGGTGGTCGAAGGCGGGGTGACCCGTCGGCCCGACAAGGCGATATGACAGATATCGTAATCTGTTCTATCGTGTGCCCGTGGCGACAACGGCGGTGGACACCGAGCAGGTCATCCTCGACGCCGCCGCGCGCTGCGTCCGCCGCTACGGCCTGCGCCGCACCACGATGGAAGAGGTCGCCCGCCTGGCCGGCGTGAGCCGGGGCACCGTCCACCGCTACTTCCGCGACAAGGACACGCTGCTGCGGGAAGTGCTGTCCCGCGCCGACTCCGAGGTCATCCGCGACATCACCGCGGCGATGGACGCGCAGCCCACGTTGCTCGAACAGATCGTGGCCCTCGCGCTGCGCACCCGCGCCTACGAGGAGGAAGCCCTCCTCGAACTGCGCGACACCGAGCCCGAGGTCGTCGCGGTGATGCTCACGAGCGGCGCCGGGCCGATGCTCGGCCGCTGGGTCGAGGTGCTCGTGCCCTACCTCGAGGCCGCCGTCGCGCGCGGCGAGGTGCGTGCCGACCTCGACGTGCGCCGGGCGAGCGAATGGGCGATGCGCATCATCCTCTCGCTGCAGACCACACCGTCGGTCACCTTCGACCGCACCGCGCCCGACGACCTGCGCGCCTTCCTCGCCGACCACCTCGTCACGGGCTTCGGCCCGCCCGCGAACCCACCGTCATCCAGGAGCAGGAAATGACCCTCACGACCTCCGACTCGTCCGCCGAGTCCGTCTCGTCCGCCGAGTCCGCCAAGCCGACCACGCCGTTCGACGTGTGCGACCCCGCGTTCTACCTCGACCCGTGGGAGAGCTACCGCTGGCTCCGCGAGAACGCCCCGGTCGTGTGGGACGAGAAGAACCAGATCTGGGTGGTCTCCACCTTCGAGGGCGTGTTCGAGGTGTCGCGCGACACCGACACGTGGATCTCGGGCGAGGGCATCCGCCCGGTGAGCTCGGTCGACCTCTCGCTCATCGGTCTCGACGGCGAGGCGCACACCCGCCAGCGCCGGCTCATCAACAAGGGCTTCACGCCGCGGGCGGTGGGTGAGCTCGAGCAGCACATCCGCGACATCGCCGACGAGGTGATCGAGGGCGTCACCGGCAAGGAGCGCGGCGACTTCGTCCCCGACATCGCGATTCACGTGCCGCTGATCGTGATCGCCGAGCTCATGGGCCTGCCGATGGACGACCGGGAGACGTTCTGGCGTTGGTCCGACGACATGATGGGCGGCGAGGGCGCGGTGGACCCCGTCGCCGACGCCGCCCGCATGGAGAAGGCTGCGGTCGCGTTCACCGAGTACACGACGCTCGCGTCCGAGCTGGTCGCGCAGCGCCGCGTGGAGTACGCGGAGGCCAAGGCCGCGGCCGACGCCAAGGGGGAGCCCGCGCCGGCACCCCGCGCCGACGATCTCATCAGCGTGCTGGTGGCGGCGCACGACGACGGCTCGCTCGGCGACCACGTGGGTCAGGATCTCGCGTCGCTCGACGACGCCGAGCTGCTCATGTTCCTCGTGCTGCTCGTGGTGGCCGGCAACGAGACGACGCGCAACGCGATGAGCGGCGGGATGATCGCCTTCTCCCGCAACCCCGAGCAGTGGGAGCTGTTCAAGGCGAACGTCGACGACCCCGAGTTCACCCATCGCGTGGCCGACGAGATCGCCCGCTACGTGAGCCCGGTGCTCAACTTCGTGCGTACCGCGACGCGCGACACCGTGTTGCTCGGCCAACCCGTCGCCCAGGGCGAGAAGGTGTTGCTGATGTACCAGTCGGCCAACCGCGACGCGACCCGTGTTCGACGCGCCCGACGAGTTCCGCGTCGACCGCGGGGAGAATGCCCACCTCGCGTTCGGCATCGGGCCGCACTTCTGCCTCGGCGCCAACCTGGCCCGGCTCGAGATCCGTGTGGTGTTCGAGGAACTGGCCCGCAAGCTGCCCGACATCCGCATGGCCGCGGGTGCGGCACCCGTGTACACCGGCACCAACACGCTGGTGCACGGGGTGGAGTCGATCCCCGTCACCTACCGCTAGTCAGGCCGTCCTCGATCGAGGTCACGCGGGGGAGAGCAGCCCCGCCGCCGAGGGCGCGGCGCGGCACGCCGCGCGCGCGTCGAGCGTGTGGTGATGGGCCTCGTGCAACGCGTCGGTGAGGAGGTCGCGCGCCGTGACCACCTCGCCGTCGCGACGTGCGGTGTGCTCCCACGCCTGGTCGGGGACGGCGCCGACGAGCCGGGCAAGGTCGCGGCACGCGGCCGATACCGACGCCAGCACGAGCTCGGGCGGCGCGGCGCTGGCCGACGCCCGCACGGCTTCGAGGTGCGGCGGTGTGACCACGCGGTCGTCCTGCTCGAACACGAGCACCAGTCGCTTGCGCGCGGAGTGGAGCACCTCGCCGGCGTGGGCGGCATACTCGATCGCGCTCCAACCGTCTTCGTCACGCTGGCGCAGGTCTTCGTCGGCGACGTTGAGCGCGGCGCGGTACTCGGTGGGGAGGTCGAACAGGAGGCTGACGGCCTCGGTGGTGGTGACGGGCGAGTAGCGGAACCCGCACGCCTCACAGGTGGTCCCGGTCGCCGGACGCTCGTGCGTGCGCATGGGTCCCCCTCCTCGTGCCGTCGTGCCCCGACCTCCGCGACTCGGCGGACGAGTCGCCCCGGAGGCGTACCCAATATTGGGGCATTGGGGCGTTCCGCTCAAAGGGCCGGAAGTCCCCATCATCCGGAACCCGTCAGGAACCCGTCCGGGTCCGGGCCCGATCACCCGGGGCTCGCCCGGGCGGGCGAGACTGGGGCGGTGAGGGTTGTGGTGGCGCTGGGGGGCAACGTACTGGTCCGTGGCGCCGCCACGCCGGTCGAACCGACGATCGTCGAGGTCGCCGCCCGGGTCCTGGCCCCGATCGTGACCGAGCACGAGGTCGTGGTCACCCATGGCAACGGACCCCAGGTGGGGTTCCTCGCCGGGACCGACCCCGCGGCCAGTCTCGACGTGCTCGACGCCGAGACCGAGGGGTTGGTCGGCTACCTGCTGGTGCGCGCGCTCGGCGACGCGCTCCCGGGGCGGGAGATCGTGGGCGTCCTCACCCGCGTGGAGGTCGACGCCGACGATCCCGCCTTCGCCCGGGCGACCAAGCCGATCGGGCGCGGGCCGAGCCGGCGACTGGTCGCGTCGCCGCTCCCTCGGCGCATCGTCGAGGCGCCTTCGATCGAGCGACTCGTCGCGGCGGGTGTCGTCGTGGTCGCGGCGGGCGGCGGCGGTATCCCGGTGGTGCGACGAGCCGACGGCACCTCGGTGGGCGTCGAGGCGGTCGTCGACAAGGACCGGGCGTCGGCGTTGCTCGCACGCGCGCTCGGGGCCGACGCGCTGCTGCTGCTCACCGACGTCGACGGCGTCTACGAGGGATGGCGCACCGCGACCGCGTGCCGGCTGCCGTCCATCGACGCGACTCGCGCGGCGGCGCTCGCGCTCGACGAGGGGTCGATGGGTCCGAAGGTCGAGGCCGCACTCGACTTCGCGGCCGCCGGCGGGTTGGCCGCGATCGGCGCGCTCGCCGACGCCGCGGCCGTGCTGAGCGGTGACGCGGGTACTCGCGTCGTCAGCGCGGGTCGCTGAGTAGTCGGTCGAGGAGCGGGGCGAGCACGTCGGTGAGCGTGGGCGTGCCGCGCTCGCGCAGCTCGTACGAGGCGTGGCGTACCGGGTGGCCGGCATCGAACAGGTGCGTGAGGTCGATCGGGGTACCGGTCACCACGACCTCGCAGTCGACCGCGCGGATGGTGGCCGCGAGGTCGGCGAGCTGGGCGTCGGAGTAGCCCATCGCCGGCAGCACCGCGCCGATGGCGGGGTATCGCGCGAACGTCTCGGCGATGGTGCCGACCGCCCACGGACGCGGGTCGACGATCGTGGCCGCACCCGCGGCGCGCGCGGCGACGGTGCCGGCACCGAACGGCATGCCGCCGTGCGTCACGGTCGGGCCGTCCTCCACCACGAGCACGCGGCGGCCCTCGAGGTCGGGGCCGGGACCGAGCGTCACCGGCGACTCGGCGAGGATCACCACGGCGCGTGGGTTCGCGCCGCCCACGTTCTCGACGACGGTGGCAACCGCGTCGGGCGTCGCGCTGTCGATCTTGTTGACGACCACCACGTCGGCCATGCGCAGGTTCGTCTCGCCCGGGTGGAAGGTGAGCTCGTGGCCGGGGCGCAGCGCGTCGACCACCGTGATCATCAGGTCGGGGACGAAGAACGGGAAGTCGTTGTTGCCGCCGTCCCACACGATCACGTCGGCTTCTGCGCCAGCCGCATCGAGGATGTCCCCGTAGTCGACGCCGGCGTACATCACCATCCCGACGCGCACGGGCAGCTCGTACTCCTCGCGTTCCTCGACGGTCGGGCGCGCCGCGTCGATGTCGGCGAGGGTCGCGAATCGCTGCACCCGCATGGCCACGAGGTCGCCGTAGGGCATCGGATGACGGACCAGCGCGACCCGTAGACCCGCGTCGAGGAGGAGGCGCCCGACCCGGCGGCTGGTCTGGCTCTTGCCCGCGCCGGTGCGCGAGGCGCACACTGCGACGACGGGGACCGGCGACTCGAGGCTCGTCGACCTCGGGCCCAGGAGCGTGAAGTCGGCGCCGGCGGCGAGCACGATCGACGCCCGGTGCATGACCTCGTCGTGGGGGAGGTCGGAGTATGCGAACACCACCTCGTCCACCCGCAAGTCCCGCACGACGGCGGCCAGCTCCGTCTCGGGCCGGATCGGGATGCCGTCGGGATAGCCCGGCCCGGCCAACGCGGCCGGGTATCGCCGATCGTCGATCCCGGGTATCTGTGCGGCAGTGAAGGCCACCACCACGGTTTCCGGGTCGCCGCGGAAGCGCACGTTGAAGTCGTGGAAGTCGCGGCCGGCCGCGCCCATGATCAAGATGCGCCGCGGCTGGTCCGGTCGGGTGGTGTCCACCGGGTGATCCTGGCATGCCTCGGGCGGGGAAGATGGTGCGGAGGAGAGTGACGTTCGGCCCTACGTGGGTACCCGGTGGGGTCCGACGATGGGGGCGGGAACTGGGACAACGAGAGGAGCTTGCATGGTGCCAACGAGCGAGCAGACCACGGAAGTGGTCGTCCAGACCCACGGTGACGTCAACCGCTGGGAGCGGGAGTACGCCCGGGACAAGATCGACCGGCTGCGCAGCATGGTGGGCGCGCCGGTCCTCTTCGCGCGAGTGGACCTGCGCATCTTCTCCGACCCGGCGCGCGAGCGCCCGGCCGATGCGAAGGCCTCCCTCGACGTGAACGGGAGCCTGGTGCGCGCGCACGTGGCCGCCGCGACCATCACCGAGGCCGTCGACCTCCTCGACGCCCGGCTGCGCGAGCGGTTGACCCGCTTGCAGGGTCGCCACGAGGCGCGGGTGCACACCGGCGCGCGGCACGCACCGGCCACGGCCTTGCGCCCCACCTTCGGGGCGTTGGCCGCCGAAGACCGCGAGGTCGTCGCGCACAAGTCGTTCGCGGTGGGCGAGCAGACGGTCGACGAGGCGATCGGCGACCTCGAGTTGCTCGACCACGACTTCTTCCTGTTCCGCAACGCCGCGACCGGCGAGGACAACGTGGTGGCCCGCGGCGACGACGGCTACGAGCTGTTCGAACCCCGCATCCGCTGTCCCCTGGGCGACGTGGTCGAGCCGGTGCACCGCAGCCCGGTGTCACCACCGACGGTGCGGATCGAGGAGGCCATGGAGATCCTCGATCTCGGTGACCTGCCGTTCGTGTTCTTCGTCGACCCCGACGACGGCCGGGGCCGGATCTGTTACCGCCGCTACGACGGGCACTACGGGATGATCGTGCCCGGTGACGGCTGACACCACGCGCCTGCGCGACCGTCGCGACGCGGGACGCCGGCTCGCCGAGCGGCTCGCGTCGCTGCGCGACGAGCGCCCGGTGCTGCTGGCGTTGCCGCGCGGCGGGGTGCCGGTCGCGCACGAAGTGGCGCGCGCGCTGGGCGCGCCGCTCGACGTGTTGGTGGTGCGCAAGCTCGGCGCGCCGGTGCAGCCCGAGCTCGGAATCGGTGCGATCGGCGAGGGCGGGGTGCGGGTGGTCTCCTCCGACATCGTCTCGGCCACGCACACCACCAACGAGCAGTTGCTGGCGGTGGAGGCGCGTGAGCGCGAGGAGCTGCACCGGCGGGCGCGCGTCTATCGCGGCGCGCGTCCGATGCTCCCGATCGACGGCCGCACCGTCGTGATCGTCGACGACGGCATCGCCACGGGCGGCACCGCGCGCGCGGCCATCGCGGTGGCCCGTGCGCACGGCGCCGCCCGCGTGATCGTCGCGACCCCGGTGGCGCCGCCCGACACGGTGGCGCTGCTCGCGCGCGAGGCCGACGAGGTGATCGCGCTGGCCACGCCTGCGGGCTTCGAGCGCGATCGGCCAGTGGTACGACGACTTCTCTCAGGTCTCCGACGACGAGGTGGTCGAGCTGCTCGACGCCGCCTTCGACCGCGGCACGCGTCGTGAGGAGGTCGACGTCGTGCACGTGGGTCCGCTGACCCTCGCGGGCACGTTCACCCTCCCTCCCGTTGCGGTGGGGGTGGTGGTGTTCGCGCACGGCAGCGGCAGCAGCCGCCACAGCCCGAGGAACCGCTACGTCGCCGAGCGACTCGTGCAGGCCGGGCTCGGCACGCTCCTACTCGACCTGCTCACCCCCGACGAGGAGCTCGAGCACGCGCAGGTGTTCGACGTCGACCTGCTCGTGACCCGGCTGCGCGCCGCGTGCGCGTGGGTGCGCGCCGATGGCGATGCGGGAACGCTGCCGCTCGGTCTCTTCGGCGCGAGCACCGGCGCCGCGGCGGCGTTGGCGACCGCGGCAGTGGACCCGATGATCGCCGCCGTGGTGTCGCGAGGTGGACGTCCCGATCTGGCGGGGGACGCGCTCACCCACGTGCGCGCACCGACGCTGTTGATCGTCGGGGGCGACGACACGCTGGTGCGCGAGCTCAACGAGCGCGCCGCGTCGTTGCTCCCGTGCGAGCACCGCACCGAGGTGATCCCTGGCGCGACCCATCTCTTCGAGGAGCCGGGCACCCTGGAGCAGGCCGCGGCGCTCGCGGCCGCGTGGTTCACGCGGGTGATGACTGCGGGCTGACGCGCGAGCGGCGCAGGCGTACCACCCCGAACGCCACCAGCCCGAGGTGGACCGCGATGCCGATGGCCCACGCGCCGACCGCGTCGGCGGTGGACAGATGGGTCATCCCGGCGTAGCCGGCGATCCCGACCGGCACGAGCAGCAGCAGCCCGGTGACGACGCCGGGGTTCCATTCGCGGAATCGCACGGAGAACACGCCGTGCAGCACGCCGTTGATGATCGGCACGGTGAAGCAACCCGCGGCGAGCCAGGGCGCGTCGGTCGCCAGGGCGGCGCCGAGCGGGAACAGCACCCACGTGAGCGGCACGTTGATCCAGAACACCGCGGCGTCGTCGAGCGGCCAGTCGTGGTCGGTGACGCCGAACGCGTGCACGTTCACGTACTGCTGGAAGCCGCCGGGCCACCCGCCCGGGAACTGAGAGGAAGTGCGGCGCTCAGGCTGCCACGGCGGGTGTGTTGGCCGGCGGCAATCCGAGCATCTGCTCGGCCTCGGCGGTGGTCGCCACCGGTCGGCCGACCGACGCGCAGAGGGCGGCGGCTTCCTCGACCAGCTCCTGGTTGGTGGGCTTGCGGTCGGGGTCGAAGTGCTCCTCGAGGCCGACGTGCAGGTGCCCGCCCAACTCGAGGGCGAGCCGGGCGATGGGCGTGGCCATGAGGTCGCCGCCCCACACCGACACCGACCACGGCAGGTCGGTGCCCTCGAGCATGTCGAGATAGGCGAGCAGCGCGTTGCGGGTGGGCGGAAGGCCGAACGTGACGCCCTTCGCGGGGCGGTCATGCCCCATTCGCCGCCGAAGTACAGCTTCACCATGGAGCCGGCCGGCAGCGCGCCGTTGCGGTGGTAGCTGAGCACGCACTGCAGGAATCCGGGCTCGTAGATCGCGAGCGCGGGACCGAGGCCGAGGTCGCGACACAACTCGAACGAGCGACGGTTGTCGTCGTAGCCGTTCACGTAGGCGCCGCCCACGGGGAGACCATCGGGCCCGGGGACACCGATGTTCGTGGAGCCGGGGTCGACCACCGCCATGCGCAACGGCACGGCCGCGTCGATCAGTGCGAGGTGCGCGTTCTTCAGGTCCCAGCCCGCGCCCGACGTGAGCGTGGGGTACCACAACATCGCGGGCCGCTCGGCGAGGATCGGCGCCCAGGCGTCGAGGTAGGCGCGCGCGGCGTCGTCACCCGTGAGCGAGATGTCGGTGGTGTGCGAGTGGATGATGGTCGCGCCGACGTCGTTCGCCGCGAGTGCGTCGGCCCGGATCTGCTCCGGCGTGCGGGGCACGTGCGGGTTGCGTTCCGGCTTCGTCTCCCCGTTGATCGCGCACTCGATGATCACAGGCCTGCTGGCGATGTCCGTCGCTTGGCTGCTCACTCGGCTCCTCGGGCAGCTTCGAAGCCCTCACGGGTGAGGAGCTCCAGGATCTTGGGGGCGAGGTCGCTCGCGACCTCGGCGATCTCCTCGTCGGTCCAGATGGCCAACGGGACGTGCGGGTAGTCGACGGTCAGATAGGGGTAGTCGGGCATGCCGCTGATGCGGGCCACCGCCTTCGCGCTCCCGTACATGGCCTGGTGCACCACGGCCACGCTGGGGATGCCGGCCCACTCGAGTTCCACGGCGTCGCGCAGACTGCGCGCACTGCAGGAGCCTCAACCACCGAAGCCGGCCACCGCCACGGTGACCTCGTTGATGAGTCGCTCCCAGTCGATCGGGTCGGGCGGCACCGACACGCTCGGCTTGCGCACCGGCACCACGCGCACGACCGGCGCCTGCCGCTCGATCTCGCGCGCGACCGCGGCGAGGATGTCGTCGCTGCGCCCGAGGCCGTTCGAGACGAGGCCGAGGACCAGCCCGTCGAGCGCGTCACCGCGGACCGCCGGCCGGCCCTCCGTCTCGGTCAGCGGACCACTGGTGGGGTCGAGTCCGATCAGGCTCACAGCAGGCCTCCCGAGGTCCTGGCCACCGCGGTGACGTCGGGGACCACCGGCTCGGTGATCGCCCACGCCAGGTGCGGGAAGATGATCCAACTCTCCGCCATGCCCGGTCCGCCCGCGGCGACGAGCAGCACGTTCTCGGGCTTGGCGACCTTCACCGTTCCCTCGCCCGGCTGCTGCGGCGCGGTGAGCAGCGGCCACAACGCCGTGCGCACGTCGGCTTTCGACCAGCCGGCCTCGGTGAAGAACCGGCGGTGTTCGGGCCCGATCACCACCACCACGTTGGTGTCGTCGCCGAGCCACACGTCGCCCGACGTGCCGCGCTTGCGGATGCCCCGCGCGATCGACGCGGTGACCCCCTCGGGGTCGCGGCTGGTGAAGTCGGTGGCCGACTCGAGGTTCATCATCGACGCGACCGTCACCGCACTGGTGCCGGCGGGCACGCCGCGCTCCTGCGCGAGCGGCACCCAGTCGCTGCCCTCCTCGTCCTCGCCGAAACAGAACGTGTAGCGGGCCGGCGTGGAGAAGCTGGCCCGGTCGAGGAAGTTCGGTACCGCCCGGCACACGTTGCGGATCACCAGGCGCAGCGCGCGGCCGATGGTGGCGTTGGCCTGCCAGCCGGGGCCGAAGCAACCCGCGGTGCAATTGACGTCGAGGGCGGCGCGCGCCGGGCCGTTCACGATCACGACCTGCGCGGCGCCCGAGAGGGTGCCGGTGGTGGAGTGGCAGTTGCCCTTCTCGTGGAGATGGGCGCGCACCGCGGCGACGACCACGGGCATGTACTCGGGCCGGCAGCCGGCCATCACCGCGTTGATCGCGGCGTGCTCGGCCGTCACCACCACCTGGCGGGTCGGCACCTCGCCGAGCACGACGTCGGGGGCGAGCTGCGCGGCGGCGAGGAAGGCCGCCACCCGCTCGGGGGTGGGGGCGACCACGGGCAGGCCGTCGGTCCAGCCCCTGGCGTGGTAGTCGTCGAGCAGCGCGGACTCGTCGGCGTACTCGTGACCGGGCGCGTGGAGTGTGGTCATCCCCCCTCCTTCTCCGCGCACACTAATCCGGAATCGCCGCCCCGGAGATCCCCGCACGGGAGAGGGAGCGCAGGGGCGAGCACGGGCGAGGGAGCGCAGGACCTCCTTCCCTTGCGCGGGACGCCACCTGCGCGACGATGGGGCGTGCCCCAGACCGTGATCGTCCCCCTCGACGGCTCCGACGTCGCGCAACGCGCGCTGCCGGTGGCCGACGCCCTCGCTGCCGCGCATGGCGCCACCGTCGTGCTCGTCACCACCCCGGCAACGTTGGAGGAGGACCGGCTCGTCCCGCCGTCGTGGCTCGTCGACGCGGCGCGCAAACTGCAGGCCCCTGATGTGCACACCGACATCGTCGACACCAAGTGGGCGGTGGAGGGCATCCGCTCGGTGGTGGACGACGCCGAGGACCCCATCGTGTGCATGGCCACCCACGGCCGCGGCCGCGTGGGTGCCGCCATTCTCGGCAGCGTCGCCCAGGATGTGGTGCGCACCGTCGACGCGCCCGTGGTGCTCGTGGGCCCGCACACCGACGTGGAGCGCCACCCGGGCGACGGGCCGCTGCTCGTGTGCCACGACGGCGCGCCCGCGTCGAGCGCGGTGGTGGAAGCCGCGTGCGCCTGGATGCGCGCCTTCGGCACCGGCGCGCTGCTGCTCCACGTGTTCCACCCCCTCGACGCCGAGTCCGCGCACGAACCCACCACCGTGATCGACGTCGCCGCCGCACAACTCGCCCGTTGCGGCGACGTGACGCTGGAGACCGTCCGCGACTCCTACCCGGTGGGCGTGATCCTCGACGTCGCCCGCGACCGCCACGCCCCCGCGATCGCGATGAGCACCCTCGGCCGCGGTGGCCTCTCCCGGATGACGCTCGGCAGCGTGGCCGCGAGCGTGGTGCACGCGGCGCCCTGCCCCGTGCTCGTGGTACGCCCGCCCGAGGCCGACTAGGTCAGCGTCGCGACGATCGCTTCTTCGACCGTTCCCTCGACCACGCCGTCGACGTAGACGACCTGGCGGGTGCGCACCGACGTGACGTTCGCGCCGGGCACCACCAGGCCCACGAGGTTGAGGGGATCGACCGCGTTGACCACCACCCGCTCGCCCGTGCGCGGCGCCCGCCGCACCTGCGCGAGCTGCTCGACGGCATGGGGGAGGGCGTACTGCTCGCCCGGGAACCCGGCCACGAAGCGACCACCGCGCACGAGCCCTCGGTCTTCCAGGCGCCGCAACGCCCACTGCAGGTCGCGCCAGGGGAAGCGCAACGAGTCGTGGAGGGCGAGGCCGCGGAACACCACCCCGTAGCGGCGCAGCAGCACCTCGGCCACCGCCTCGGCGAGATCCTCGCGGTCGGGCGCGTCGTCGGCGGCGCCTGCCGTGCCCGCCCCGCCTGCTCCGCCGTCGAGTGCGGCGCCTGAGGGCACCAGCGACCAGCGGCCGGCCGCCGCGGTGGCGGTGGACCGCGCGCCGCGTGACAGCCGGGAGAACCGGCGGGCGTCGGTGGACGAACTGCTGCGCGCCACCCGGGCGCGGATGGCGCCGAAGCCGTCGGACATCACCAGCCCTCGCGCCACGCCGTCCCAGAGGGCGCGTTCGATGTCTTCGGGCATGCGGTTGGTGGCGGCGGCGAGCTCGGCGGCGAAGCAGGCGCCGCGCTCGCGCAGCACCTCGAGCACCTCGGC
Organism: uncultured Actinomycetes bacterium; assembly: GCA_963720785.1. Lineage (GTDB taxonomy): Bacteria > Actinomycetota > Acidimicrobiia > IMCC26256 > DASPTH01 > CAVRGQ01. The sequence continues at coordinate 15,058 of CAVRGQ010000009.1, read as the reverse complement.
GGTGGCGCCCACGGCGGGCTCGGGGGTGGGCCCCCCGGCACGGGCTGCGGCCAGCAGCCACGGCAGGTCTTCGCGGCAGACGAGCGAGATGGGGGTGGCCTTCGACGGCGCCACCGCCGGGGCGTCGACGTCGCGGGTGCTCGGCGTGACCCGCAGCCAGGCGACGTCGCCCGCGACGCTCAACCGGTCGAGCCAGCCGGGTTCGTAGCGGCGCATCCGGCCCGCCAGGAGGTCGGACTCCCACGCGACCGCGGCTGCCTCCCACCCCTGCAGCTGCTCGACCACCGTGGCCAGGCCGGCTTCGCCGACGAGCTGGGTGCCCGGCGCGAGGTGCTGCCAACGCAGGAGGAAGCGCATGAAGTCCTGGGCGGTGACCGGATCGACCGAGTTGCGGCGCGACCGCCGTGACCCCGCGTGCATCCGGGCGAGGAGCCGCCGTGCCACCCATTCGACCGGTTGCTCGCCGGCCGAGTCTCCGGCGCCCGCGCCCGCCGCATCGGCGCGCGCCTCGGGCGTGTAGCGACCCTGCATCGCCGAGCCGCGCGCCTCGAGGTAGGCGAGGCCGACCTCGACGCGAGTGGGAACCAGGCCGGTGGTCGCGGCGAGCGCGGCGACCGTGGTGATGCCGCTGATCTCCAGGTGGCCGCGCACCATCGCCGCCACCGCCTCTTCGTCGCCGGTGAACGCGCGCTCGGCATCCTCGGCGCGTTCCGCGGTGCACCACAGCGGGTCGCCCTCGGGGTTGCGCACGACTACCACGCGCCGGCGGGCCTCGAGCTCGGCGAACAGTTCGGCCCACGCGTCGCGCGGGCGGGTGGCCACCAGTGACGCGAGCAGGTCGTGGAGGTCGTCGGGTGACGTGGGTTCCGGGGTGGTCTCGGAGTGGACCTGCGCGATGGCCTCGGGATCGAGCGTGCCGATCGTCGCGAGGTCGACCTGCAGCCCGCGGCGGATCACCACTGCGTTCGTGCGCCGGTTCTGGAATTCCTCGTCGTCGAGGAAGGCGTAGGGCCGGGCGGTGAGGATCTCGTGCGCGAGCACCGACGGTTCGGTGGTGTCGGCGCAGTGCACCGCCACCTCGCCGCCCTCGATGCGTTGCAGCAGCGCCTGGAACCCGTCGGCGTCGAGCGCCTCGTGGAGCGTGTCGTCGATGGTCTGGCGCACGAGGAGGTGGTCGGGGATCTCGATCGGGCCGGAGATGTTCTCCTGGCACGCGGCCGCACCCGGGAACACCGCGGCCATCAGGTCGTCGGACTCCATGCGCTGGATCGGCGGGGGATTGCGCTTGCCGTTGCGGAACCGCAGCACCATCAACGAGCGGTTGAGGTTCCAGCGCCACCGCGACTGGAACATCGGCGACGGCAGGATCGCCTGCTCCAACGTGTCGTGCACGGTGCGGCTGTTCACGTAGCGCACCACTTCCTCGAGCGGGAAGCTGTGGTGCGGCCCGAGCGACAGCACGATCGCGTCGTCGGACGCGGCCGCCTGCAACTCGAAGTTGAAGGTGCGGCAGAACTTCTTGCGCAGCGCGAGGCCGAACGCGCGGTTGATGCGCCCACCGAAGGGGGAGTGCACCACGAGCTGCATGCCGCCGGTGTCGTCGAAGAAGCGCTCGACGACGATGCGTTCCTGCGTGGGCATCGCCCCCAGCCCCGCACGCCCCACCGCGAGGTAGTCGACCACGAGCCCCGCGGCCTCGGGCGAGATGCCGCACGCCGACTCCACGTGGCGACGTGCGCCGTCGCCGTCGCCGGCGGCGAGGTAGGCGTCGACCGCGCCGCGCAGCGCGGACACCTCCGCCGACAGCTCGGCGGTGCGGGCGGGAGCCTCACCCGTCCAGAAGGGGATGGTGGGCGGCGTGTCGCCGGCGTCGCGCACGCGGACCACGCCCGTCTCGACCTTGCGGATCTGCCACGAGTGCGTGCCGAGTAGGAAGATGTCGCCGGCCATCGACTCGACCGCGAAGTCCTCGTTGAGGGTGCCGATGAAGGTGTCGTCGGGTTCGGCGACGACGCGGTAGTCGCCGGTTTCGGGGATGGCGCCCCCCGACGTGACCGCGGCGAGCCTCGCGCCCTTGCGTCCCCGCACCTCGTGGTTCACGCCGTCGTGGTGGACGTAGGCGCCGCGCGTGCCGCGCCCGGTCTCGATGCCCTCGCTCACGAGGCGCAGGACCGCGTCGAACTGCTCGCGGGTGAGCTCGTGGTACGGCGCGGCGCGCCGCAACGTGGCGTAGAGGTCGTCGGTGTTCCACTCCTGCGCACCCGTCTCCGCGATGATCTGCTGCGCCAGGATGTCGAGCGGGAGACGGGGCAGCTCGAGCGTGTCGAGGTGACCGGCGTGCACCGCAGCGAGGAGCGCGCTGCACTCCACGAGCTCGTCGCGGGTGAGCGGGTAGAGGCGACCCTTCGGCGTGCCTGCACGCGAGTGGTTGGACCGGCCGACGCGCTGCAGGAAGGTGGCGATGCTGCGCGGCGACCCGATCTGGCACACGAGTTCCACCGGGCCGATGTCGATGCCGAGCTCGAGCGACGCGGTGGCCACGAGCGCGCGCAGGTCGCCGGCGCGCAGACGCGTCTCGACCCGGTGGCGCCGCTCCTTGGAGAGGCTGCCGTGGTGCGCGGCCACGACGTCGTCGCCGAGGCGCTCGCCGAGGTTGTGGGCGAGCCGTTCGGCCAGGCGACGCGTGTTGACGAACACGATGGTGGTGCGGTGCTCGGTGACGAGCTGCGCGATGCGGTCGAGGATCTCCGCCATCTGCTCGCCCGACGCCACCGCCTCGAGTTCGCTGTCGGGGAGCTCGAGCGCGAGGTCGAGGGCGCGTTGGTGGCCGGCATCGACGATGGCCGGGAGCTCACGGTCGCCCACCAGCAGCTTGCCGACCGTCTCGATCGGACGTTGCGTGGCCGAGAGCCCGACACGCGCAGGTCGCGCGTCGGCGAGCGCCTCGAGCCGCTCGAGCGTGAGCGCGAGGTGCGCGCCCCGCTTGTCGCGCGCGACGGCGTGGATCTCGTCGACGATGACCGTCTGCACCGTGCGCAGCATCTCGCGGCTGCGCCCGCCGGTGACGAGGAGGTAGAGCGACTCGGGGGTGGTGACCACAAAGCTCGGTGGCGTGCGCAGCATCGCCGCGCGTGCGGAGTTGGGGGTGTCGCCGGTGCGCACGGCGACGCGCACGTTGGGGGCCGACAGGCCGAGCTCGACCGCGATCTCCGCGATCTCGCGTAGCGGTCGCTCGAGGTTCTCCGCGATGTCGACCGCGAGCGCTTTCAGCGGCGACACGTAGACGACGCGGGTGATGCCCTCGACCTGCTGGCCCTGCTCGTGGGCGCGGTAGAGACGGTCGATGCAGACGAGGAAGCCGGCCAGGGTCTTGCCGGAACCGGTGGGCGCGGCGATGAGCGTGTCGCGCTCGGCGGCGATTGGCGGCCAGCCCTCGCGCTGCGGTGCGGTGGGCCCTTCGGGGAAACGGCGGCGGAACCACTCGGCCACCGCCGGGTGGAACTCCTCGACCGAGCCACCGCCCCTGGCCGGCATCTGGGGCGGGCCCGGGACGCTCCCCGGCCCGCTCCCCGGACCGCGCTCCGAGGCGCGCCCGGCCGACTCGTCGGCCGGGAGCTCGAGCGGGAGGCGCACCAGGGTCACCCCGCCATCATCGCGGATGGGTACGACAGCAACGACGGCAGATCCTGGCTACCCTCGTGGGACCGCTCGAAACCGGTCGATCCACGCAGGGGGAACCTCACCATGGCCCGCATCGCCACACCCGACGGCCGCCCCGACATCGAGACCATCTGGGGGGTCGTCCCCGACCTCGGCGCCGCCATCGGCGGGCTCTCGGGCGCACTCTACGACCACGACACCCGCATCCTCCCGGCCCGCGTGCGGGAGCTGGTGCGCATGACCATCGCCCACGTCAACGGGTGCAACGTGTGCATGGGGTGGCGGATCCCCGAGCTCGCCGCCCAGGGAGTCGACGAGGAGCTCTACGTGCACGTGGAGGACCCCGAGAACGGCGCGTACTCGGCGCAGGAACGGCTGGCGATGGACTTCGCCCGCCGCTTCGCCACCGACCACCGCACGATCGACGACGCCTACTTCGACCGGCTCCGCGAGCAGTTCACCGACCCGGAGATCTTCGAGCTCACCGTGCTCACCGCTGGCTGGATGGCGAGCGGCCGCGTGATGGCCGTGCTCGACGTGGCCGAGGCCTGCGCCTGGGCCCCCTCGCGCGCCTGACCGGCTACTTGTTCTGACCGGCTACTTGTTTTGACCGGGAGGCGTGCCGCCCTGGCCCGGCGGCGTCCCTCCGTTGCCGACGCCGTTCCCGACGCCGTTGCCGTTCCCGTTGCCGTGTGCCGTTCCCGTTGCCGTTGCCGTTGCCGTTGCCGTTCCCGCCGGCGTTGGAGTTCCCGGAGCCGGCGTTCGGGTTGCCGTTGCCGCCGGCGTTGGAGTTGCCCGCTCCGGCGTTCGGGTTGCCGCCCGCGTTCCCGGCGCCCGCGCTCGCGTTGTCGGAACCGTTGTTCGTGCCGTCGGCGCCGTTGCCGTTCGCCGAGCCCCCGCCGGCTGCGGGTGCGGTGGTGTCGGTGGTGCCCGCGGCGGGGCTGCTGGTGGTGGGCGCCTTGTCGGTGCCCGATCCCTTGCCTGATCCGGTGCCCGATCCGTCGGTGTCGGAACTGTTGGCGCCGGTGCGGCCCGGGTTGCCCGCCGGGGTGCCGTCGGTGTTGCCGTGCCCGTTGCCCGAGGGCACGTCGACGCCGACCACGTTCAGTGCGTCGTGCGCGAAGTCCTGCACCGGTCCGGGCAGTGATCCGTTCGACGCCGCGACCGTGGTCCCGCCGATCGCGAACACGGCCGCGGCCGCGAGCGCCGCGACGAGCGTGCGACGGCTGCGACGGCTGCGACGCGGCGGGCGGGCGGCGAGGATCGGCGTCACCTTCCCCCGGTCGTCGTCCTCGTGATTGCCGGCGGCCGCGGTGCGGGCCGCGTGGTTGGCGCGGAACGCCGCGAGCGCAGCTTCCTCGTCGGCGAGCTCGGCGGGAGTGGCGGGGGCGCGCAGTTCGCCGATGACGACGGCGACCGGGCGGCACACGTCGGGCGTGTCGTCGGGCGCGAGTCCGGCGAGCATGCGGCCGGCGAGCGCGTCGTCGAGCGTGCGGTCGAGGGCGTCGTTGCGGTGCGGGCTCACGACGTCACCTCCTCCGAGTTTCCGTCGGCGGGTTCCGGCTTCGTCGCGGGACCGATGGTGCGGGCGAGGTTCTTGAGGCCGCGGTGCGCGAGGACGCGCACGGTGCCGGGTCGTTTGCCGATCACCTCGGCGACCTGCTGCACGTCGAGGCCGCCGATCGTGCGCAGCGCGACGACCTCGGCCTGGTCGGGCGGGAGCGTCGCGACGATGGCGAGCGCCTCCTCGGTGCCGAGCGCGTCGAGCACGTCGTCGGACGGTGTGCGCGCGGCGACGAGCGCGTCGCGCAGGATCTCGGGATCGACCGGGGTGGCGGGTCGGCGGCGTTCGCGTCGGAAGTGGTCGACGGCGCGCCGGCGCGCGGTGACGAACACCCAGGCGCGGAACGCGCCCTCGTCGCCGGTGAAGCGGTCGAGGCCCATCGTGACCGACGTCCACGTCTCCGAGGCGAGGTCGTCGGCCTCGCGAGGCGCGACCACGCGCAGGTACCGCACGAGTGGCGGGTTCAGATCGCGCCACAACGCGGCGAACGCCGCGTCGTTGCCGGCGCGGGCCCCGTCGAGCGTCTCCGCGAACTGCGGTCCGATCATCTCTGCCCCTGCCACGGCGCCGTGCCCGGCCACGATCTGCCGGTTGGCACCCGATCTGCCACTCCTCGTGAGTGTAGCGACACGCACCGGGTCCGGACGCGACAGGACCCGCAGCCTGGGCCGCGGGTCCTGACTCGTGCTCGGTTCGTATCCGGGCTCAGACGCCGCCGAAGTCGACGACCACCCAGAGGCGCCCGTCGCCGCCACGGACGTACCCGACGCCCGCTGCGTTGAACGAGCGGTTGAGGACGTTGGCGCGGTGCGCGGGGGAGTTCATCCACGCGCTCTCCATCTGCGCCACCGACATGTTGCCGGGGCCCACGAGCAGGTTCTCGCCGAGCGTGTACCAGCCGCTGTAGTCCGCCGAGTAGAGCAGCGCGCTCAGGTCCTGGTGGTACATGTTGTTGTTCCGGGCCTCGTTGGCGGCCCAGGAGCCGGCCGTGTTGGCGAGCTTCGGGCTCCACTGGAGCGCCGGGACGCCGTTGGCCTGGCGGTCGGAGTTCATCGCCTGGAGCACGCCGTTCTGGACGGCATCCGACGGCGGTGTGGCCGAGATGTTGGCGAATCCACAGGCGCTGGCACCCAGCGCGATGGCCGCGGCCACGGCCACCAGTGCGACTCGCCGCTTGAGCATGTGCTGCAGCTTCATCTTCGGACTCCCCAAGGCTTCTTTGCTTGTCACTGTGAGTGGTCAAGAGAGTTGTCGGCACGATCGGGGTCGTGCCTTGAGGGTTTCCTGACCGGAGCCGAACCGATTTCTTGCCGTGGGTGGGGCGAAGACCGCCATCCTGTGGAAAAGGTCCGGTTCGGGCGCACTCCCGTGGGTGCCCCGGTTCCGGGTTGGCCCTCGGCCAAGATGGGCGGGCCCGAGACGGAGTGGGAAGGAGCGTGCGAGCCGGGATGTGGAAGGCGACGATCAGGGGCCTGCTGGCCCGTCGGCTGCGCCTGGCCCTCACCGCGCTCGCCGTCCTCCTCGGCGTCAGCTTCGTCAGCGCCACCTACGTGCTCACCGACACGGTGAAGCAGTCCTTCGACGACGTCTTCCGCCAGACCGTCTCCGGGGTCGATCTGCAGGTGCAGGCCGCGAACACGGTCGGGGGCAGCTCCGATCCGGGCCGCATCCCCGAGTCCGTGGCCGACCAGGTGGCGCAGGTGCCCGGCGTGGCCCGGGCCATCCCGTTCGTGCGGGGCTCCGCAGTCCTGGTGGGGGCTGACGGCGAGCAGATCAAGGGCGGGGGTCCTCCGACGCTCGGCTTCTCCTGGATCCGCGGGGGCCCGTTGCGGCTGTCCGGCAAGGGCAGTCAGACCCCGAAGGGGCCGAACCAGGTGATCGTCGACGCCGGCACCGCCAAGCAGGAAGGCCTGCACATCGGCGACACGGTCCGCATCCTGCTCCAGGGGCCCGCGGAGAGGTTCCGAATTGTCGGGTTCTTCTGTTTCGGAGAGCGCTGCGACCTCGGTCCCGTGAGTGGCGCGGCGTTCGACCTCGCCACCGCGCAGGTGGCGTTCGACGCCCGGGGCGCGCTCAACGCCGTGTACGTGCAGGCCGCGCCCGGCGAGGACCTTGCCGCGCTGCGGACGCGTATCGAGGGATCGCTGGGCGGCGGCTACGAGGTGCTCACCGCCGACGAGGCCGCCATCCAGACCGGCCGGACCGTGCGCCAGTTCCTCGGGTTCTTCACCTACGCACTGCTCGGGTTCGCGGCCATCGGCGTGGTGGTCGGCGCGTTCATCATCTTCAACACCTTCACCATCCTCGTGACCCAGCGCACCCGCGAGCTCGGCCTGCTGCGCGCGATGGGTGCCACCGGCGGGCAGGTGATCCGCTCGGTGGTGCTCGAGGCGTTCGTGGTGGGCGTGGTCGCATCGGCGATCGGCCTCGCGCTCGGCGTGCTCCTGGGCGTCGGCCTGCTCGAGTTGCTGCGCGCGCTCGGCCTCGGCCTCCCCGAGACCACCACCGTGTTGGAGGCGCGCACGATCGTGGTGTCGCTCGCGGTGGGCGTCGTGGTGACGGTCCTCGCGTCGGTGCTGCCCGCGATCCGCGCCGGACGTGTCCCGCCGATCTCGGCGATCAACGACCTACCGGCGAGCGGCAAGCCGCGGCGGCTACGGCCGGCGCATCGTTGGTGGGCTGGTGGTGCTCGTCGGCGGCGCCGTCGCCCTCGTGTGGGGCCTCGACCGCGCCGATCGCGTCAACGGGATCGACAAGCAGGTGGAGGTGGTCGCGCTCGCCGCGTTCGCGGTGCTGGTCGGCGTGGTGCTGCTGCTGCCCGTGATGGTCCGACCGGTCGTGCAGGTGATCGGCGCGCCCCTGCGGCGCTTCGGCCCGGCGGGCACGCTGGCGCGTGCGCCAACGCGATCCGCAACCCCCGGCGCACTGCGGTCACCGCGTCCGCGCTGGTGATCGGCCTCGCGCTGGTCGGGCTCACGGCCACGTTCGGTGCGTCGGCGCGCGCGTCGGTCGCCGCCGACACCGCGTCGGGGCTGCGCGCCGACTACGTGGTGAAGGCCGACGGCTTCGCCGGCTTCTCCGACGAGGCCGCGCAGCGCGTCGCCGCGATCGACGGCGTCACCGCCGCGCTGCCGATGCGCTTCTCCGACGTGAACGTGAACGGTGACATCTACACGACCGGCAACGTCGACCCGGCGAAGTTCGCCCAGGTCGTCGACCTCGGCATGCGCGAGGGCACGGTCGACGGACTCGACGACGGCGGTGTGCTCGTCGCGGCCGACACCGCACGGCGCCTCGGCCTGAAGCTGGGCGATCCGATCTCGTTGGCGTTCACCCACTCGTACACGCCGCTCGTCGTGCAGGGCATCTACGACAACAAGAACTTCATCGGCCTGTTCGGGCAGTCGGTGCCGTTCCTGGTGACGAACACCGCGATGAACATCGGCGCGGGCGGCGACCAGCAGGACTCCCTCGTGCTGGTGAAGGCCGCCGACGGCCGCGCCGACGAGGTGGGCGCGTCGCTCGGGCGCGCGCTCGACACCGAGTTCCCGAACCTGCAGGTGCTCACGCTCGACGAGTTCCGCGCCCAGCAGCAGGAACAGGTGAACCAGTTCCTGGCGGTGATCGTCGCCATCCTGGTGCTGTCGGAGATCATCGCGATCCTCGGCATCATCAACACGCTGGCGCTCTCCGTGTTCGAGCGCACGCGCGAGCTCGGCCTGCTGCGGGTGGTCGGCATGTCGCGCCGGCAGATGCGCCGCATGGTGCGCTGGGAGTCGGTGCTCATCGCGGTGCTGGGTGGCGTGATCGGACTCGCGCTCGGCGTGCTGTGGGGCTGGGCGTTCTCCCGGTCGCTGCGCGGCCAGGGCATCAGCGTGTTCTCGCTGCCGGTGTGGGAGCTGGTCATCTTCGTGCTCGGCGCGATGATCGCCGGGGTGCTCGCGGCGGTGGGCCCCGCGTGGCGGGCGTCGCGACTGAACGTGCTCGAAGCCATCGCGACCGAATGAGCCGGCGAAGAGTCGCCGTTGGTGGGGGAGCGACCCGACCCGGTTGCTATCCTGATCCGCTCACCGGGCGATTAGCTCAGGGGGAGAGCACTTCCCTGACACGGAAGGGGTCAGCAGTTCAAATCTGCTATCGCCCACCCAGGTGAACGAGTTCGGCCCGGGTCCACGACCCGGGCCGAGTCGCGTCCTGGGCCAATTCGCCCGCCGGGAAATCTCCGCGAGGATGTCGAGAACCCGCGAGCGGTTCCGTCCCTGGCGTGCACGCGGCGCACCCGCCGCCCGTCCACAGGAGGACACCATGGCCAAGTACCTGTTGCTCAAGCACTACCGGGGCGCGCCTGCGCCGGTCAACAACATCCCGATGGACCAGTGGACGCCCGAGGAGTTCGACGTCCACGTGCAGTTCATGAACGACTTCGCCGCCAAGCTCCAGGAGAGCGGCGAGTTCGTCGACGCCCAGGCGCTGTCGCCCGGAGGCATGTGGGTGCGCCACGACGGCGAGGGCCGGCCCGCGGTGACCGACGGACCGTTCGCCGAGACGAAGGACCTCGTCGCCGGGTGGATGGTGATCGACGTCGACAGCGAGGCGCGGGCGATCGAGCTCGCCGGGGAGCTGTCCGCGGCGCCGGGCGCCGGCGGTCGGCCGATCCACGAGTGGCTCGAGCTGCGGCCCTTCATGTCCGAGTCGCCCACCGTCACCGAGTGACCGTGGACGAGGTCGAGCTGCGCGAGCTCGTCCCGCAGGTCCTGAGCGTCCTCGTCCGTCGCGGTGCCGACTTCGCGACGGGCGAGGACGCGGTGCAGGAGGCGCTGGTGCGCGCGCTTGCCGCGTGGGAGCGCGATCCGCCGATCGACCGCAAGGGCTGGTTGATCGCGGTCGCGTGGCGCGTGTTCCTCGACCTGACCCGCTCGGAGACGGCGCGGCGCAACCGCGAGGTGCGCTTCGACACCGAGCCGCCCGCGGGCAGCGTGCCCGCCACCGACGACACGCTGCACCTCTACTTCCTGTGCGCGCATCCCGATCTCACCCCGTCGTCGGCCGTCGCGCTCACGCTGCGGGCCGTCGGCGGGCTCACGACCCGCCAGATCGCCGACGCCTACCTCGTGCCCGAGAGCACGATGGCGCAGCGCATCAGCCGGGCGAAGCGCACGGTCGCGCAGGCCGGGGTGGATCGCATCGGCGACGTGCGCACGGTGATGAAGGTGCTGTACCTCGTGTTCAACGAGGGGTACTCGGGCGACGTCGATCTCGCCGCCGAGGCGATCCGGCTCACCCGCCAGCTCGCGGCGGCGATCGACGACCCCAAGGTCGAGGCCGAGGTCGGACCCGAGATCGCCGGCCTGCTCGCGTTGATGCTGTTGCACCAGGCGCGCCGCCGCAGTCGCACCGCACCCGACGGGCAGCTCGTGCCCCTCGCCGAGCAGGACCGCGGTCAGTGGGACACTGCGCTCGTCGCCGAAGGGGTCGCGGTGTTGCAGGCCGCGCTCGCCCGTGACCGGCTCGGTGAGTACCAGGCGCAGGCCGCGATCGCCGCGCTGCACGCCGACGCGCCACGCGTCGAGGAGACGGACTGGGTGCAGATCGTGGAGTGGTACGACGAACTGCTGCGCTTCACCGACACACCGATCGTGCGCCTCAACCGCGCAGTCGCGGTGGGCGAGGCCGACGGCGCGCGGGCGGGCCTCGCGGCGCTGGCGGCGATCGACGCCGACGTCCCGCGTCGCGAGGCGGTCGCCGCGTACTTCCACGAGAAGAACGGTGACCTCGAGCTCGCGGCACGTCTCTACGCGGACGCGGCGCGCAACGCACCGAACCTCGCCGAGCGTGACCACCAGACGCGCCAGGCCGCGCGCCTCAACCAGGCGCTCCGCGAGCGGGGCGATTAGGCGAGCGTCACTGGTGCCACGTGGTCGTCCGCCGCGAGGTCGCCGTCGCTCGACGCGAACACCTCGACCTCGGTCAGCTCGGCCCGGCCGGTCAGCACGGTGGCGAACGCAGTGTCGGCCGCGTCGCGCCCGGTGGCGATGCGCACGAGCTCGGGCCGGGGTGCGAGGCGGGTGCTGTCGAGCGCGAGCCAGGTCCCGGCCACCAGCACCTCGGCGACCGCATGGAAGTCCATGGGGAACAGGCCGGGCGCATACACGGAGGCGAGCCGCGCGGGGATCCCCAACGCTCGGCAGAACGCGATGGTGAGGTGCGCGTAGTCGCGGCACACCCCGGCGCCGACGAGGAGCGTGTCGACGGCGGAGTCGAGGTGGTCGCTCGCCCCCGACGCGTAGGCCAACCGCTCGAACACCCACGACGCCACCCGCACCGCGGTCTCGTAGGGATCGGCGTCGAGCGCGCCCGGGAATTCGGTGGCAGCGAACCCGACCAACCGGTCCGACTCGCAGTAGCGGCTCTGGCGGAGGGCGACGAGCGCCGCGACCGGGTCGCCGTCCTCGTTGCGCATGGCCTCGGCCGGCGGGGCCTCGGCGGCGGTGATCACCGTCGCGAAGTCGATGGTGAGCGGACCAGGGTCCGTGGCGAACAACTGGATGCGGGCCCCATGGGCGCCCTGGTGCGCGCGCACGTCGGTCACGGGAGTGCCGTCGAGCGTGATCGCCAGTCGTTCGTCGTGCACGGCGCCCGCGGTGGCGGCCGGGGCGACCTGCAGTGCGAACCGGGCCGGCTCGGTCACCACGAAGGTGAGCCGGCAGCCGACCTGGTGCTGGGGAGGGGACATCTGCGGCACCGCTGCAGTGTCGCGCCGCGCTCACCCCGCGAAACCTCGACTTCGGGGTCCGTCACCGAGCATTCACATCGGTCGGGCAGGCATGAATGGGTGCTGTGCTACACACATGAAGCTCGCAGGCGGGGTTCACGTGACCTCGCGCGAACGGTCGGTCGGCGTCGTGTCCGGTGGCGAGGGACCTGAGAACACATGGCGAGCCCGCTGGTCGAGACGAAGTTCCACCTCCCGTCGTTGCGTGGCAACGCGATCGAGCGGCCGCGCCTCCGGGCCCGGCTCGCGGACGCAACGCAGGCGCGATTGGTGCTGGTGTCGGCGCCGGCAGGGTTCGGCAAGACGACCCTCGCGGTCGAGTGGCTGGGGCGCGCGGCCGACCGGGGCGCGGCAGTGGCCTGGCTGGCGCTCGACGAGCGCGACAACGACCTTGCGCTGTTCTGGACGTACGTCTTCGCCGCGCTCGGAGCCGCGGTGCCCGAGTTGGGCAAGAGCGGTGCCCTCCTCGAGGGCGACGACGCCGAAGCCATGCTCGCCACGCTGGTGAACGAGCTGCACGAGTACGACGGCGAGGTCGTGCTCGTGCTCGACGACCTCCACGTCATCACCCGACCCGAGATCTACGAGGGACTCACCTACCTCCTCGACCACCTGCCGGCGAGTGCGCAGCTCGTGGTCGTGAGCCGCGCCGATCCTCCGCTGCCCCTGGCCCGTCTGCGCGCGCGGGGCGAGCTCGGGGAGATCCGGGCGTCCGACCTGCGGTTCACCGCCGACGAGGCGGCCGAGTACCTCAATGGCGCGATGGCACTCGAGCTCTCTGCTACCGACATCGCAACGCTCGGGGTGCGGACCGAGGGTTGGATAGCGGCATTGCAGCTCGCCGCGCTGTCCATGCAGGGCCGGGACGACGCGTCGAGCTTCATCGCCGGCTTCGCGGGTGACGACCGCTTCGTCGTCGACTACCTCGTGGGCGAGGTGCTCCATCGCCAGCCCGACACCGTGCGCCGATTCCTGCTGCAGACCTCGGTGCTCGACCGGCTGCAGGGTTCGTTGTGCGACGCGGTCACGGGGGCGGCGGGAGGCAAGGCGATGCTCGAGTCGCTCGAGCGCATGAACCTCTTCGTCATCCCGCTCGACGACAAGCGCGACTGGTACCGCTACCACCACCTGTTCGCCGACATGCTGCGGGCCCGACTCCTCGACGAGGAACCCGACGCCCCCGCCGAGCTGCACCGACGGGCGAGCAACTGGTTCGCCGAACGCGGAGAGGCCGCCGAGGCGATCCGCCACTCGGTGGCGGCGGCCGACTTCGACCGCGCCGCGGAGCTGGCCGAGCTCGCGATCCCGGAGCTGCGGCGCAACCGCCACGACACGACGATCCGCGAATGGGCGCGCGTCATCCCCGAGGAGGTCGTGACGTCCCGTCCCGTGCTCGCCTCGGGCCTGGTCGGCGCGCACATGTCGTCGGGCGACTTCGACCGTGTGGAGGCGCAGCTCGCGGCGATCGAGGGATGGTTGGCGCGGGCACCGGAGTCGCGCGATTCGGCGGGCATGATCGTCGTCGACGAGGTGCAGCTCCGCTCGCTGCCGGGCGTGGTCGAGATGTTCCGCGCCGCGCTCGCGCTGACCCGTGGCGACATCGCCGCGACGGTCGACCACGCCGAGCGCCTGCTCGCCGTCGCGCCGCCCGAGGACGAGCTCGGGCCTGCCGCGGCGCACGCGCTGCTCGGGCTCGCCGCCTGGTCGGAGGGCGACCTCGACCGTGCCTTCGCCGAGTACACCGATTCGATCGCGGGCATGCGCCGCATCGGGCACGTTGCCGACGTTCTCGGCTGTTCGATCTCGATGGCCGACATCAGGGTTGCGCAGGGGCGGCTGCGCGACGCGCAACGCCTCTACGAACAGGGCCTTCAGCTCGTTACGCGGCCGCGCGGGCTCGTGACGACCTCGTAGTTGATGGTGCCTGAGCAGCTCAGCCCAGTCCTGAGCGGTGAGTTCGCCACCGGTGCCCGGCCCGAACAGGATCGCATCGTCACCCTCGGAGACGTCGCCGTCGGAACCCACATCGACCACCAGTTGGTCCATGCAGACGCGCCCGGCGACGTTACGTACCGGCCCGTTGATGAGCACGTCGATGCGGCCACTGAGATTTCGGAAAACACCGTCGGCATAACCGATGGGGAGCAGCGCCAGCGTGGTGTCACGTTCGGCGATCCATGTGTGGCCATAGGACACACCGTCACCCGCCCGTACCGGACGCAACAGGGCCACAGGGCATTTCAACGTCATCGCGGGCCTCAGCCCCATGTCGCCACGCTCGGGAATCGGCGTCTGTCCGTATACCGCGATGCCGGGTCGAACCATGTCGAAGGCAAGGTCCGGGCGCGTCAGCACCGACGGCGAGTTGCCGAGGTGCACCACCTCGTATTGCAACCCCTGGTCGCGAGCCTGGCCGACCATCTCCTTGAGTCGTTGCGCCTGAACGTCGTTGAGCGGATTATCGGGGTCGTCGCCATGCGCCAGATGCGACATGAGGCCACGCACCGTGAACGCGTCCTCGGCGAGGGCGCGCTTCAGCGCGGTGAGCATCGCCGGATAGACTCCGCCGGGCTGGCGCCGTTGCGATTCAGGCCCGTATCGACTTTGACGGTGACTGTGGCGACACGGCCCGTTCGCTCGACCGCGTCGCGGAGGTCGCCGATCTGGCGCAGCGACGAGACGGCGATCTGCACGTCGGCTTCGAGCGCGGGTGCGAAGTCGGTTCCCGGCGGATGCAGCCACGCCAGCACCGGAGCCGTGATGCCGTCGCCGCGCAGCGCAACCGCCTCGATGATGGTGGCGACGCCCAGCTCGGCCGCACCCGCGGCCAGGGCGGCACGTCCGGTCTGCGTCGCACCGTGGCCGTACCCGTCGGCCTTGACGACAACCATCACCTGCGCCGAACCCGCGTGCTCGCGCAGCAGGCCCACGTTGTGTGCCACGGCGTCGAGGTCTATGACCGCCTCGGGGGCCGTCGCCGATGTCGTCGCTCCGGGTCATATGCATGGTCATGTCACCAAAGCCGATTGTCCCAGACCGGAAATTGTGCCTTGGCGCACAGT
>CAVRGQ010000008.1:0-1013666 GCA_963720785.1 uncultured Actinomycetes bacterium | reverse complement strand
TAGACGCAGACGGTCTGATGGCGAGGAACTTCGCGTCGTACGGTTTCACGGCCCGACGACAGGGCGGTCCTCGGTGAACTGGAGGTGCATGTCTCGTTGGGTGATCCGCCAACCATCTGCGATGCGTCGGTAGCGATCGAGGTAGCGGATGGCCATCACGTAGTCGAGTTTCCCGCTGCCGTCGTCGGCGTCATGGATGTGATGAGCCAAGCAGTAGGTCTCGCCCGTCGCCGTGTTGCCGTCGAGCTCGATGTAGTGGTTGGCAACCACGTGCAGCGTGACCTCGTAACGAGAGAGTCCGGCGAACGCGGCCGCGATGTCGTCGGGCCCGGTGCGCATCCGAACCGGTTCGACCTGACCCCGGTAGAAGGTCCGCAGCACCCCATCCGGGGCGAAGCAGTCACCCGCTGCCGCCCCATCGACGCGGTCCGCCGCTCTGGCGTAGTCGTCGACCAGACGGCGGATGGCGAGCCGATCACCCAATTCGGACAGGTCGAACTCGCCCATCAAACACCCGACCCTGACTGCTCGACCGCACGCGACGAGTTGGTCATCGCTGGACTCTTCTCACGGCTGAAACGACGTGGTCGTCACAGAGCGCATCGTATCAGACCCTTCTATCTCGAATTGTTTCGTGTGGCAGTACCGGCGAGGGTGCGCGGGCACAGAAGTCGCGGCAATGGCCGAGTACCGCTACGCGCAGATCGCGAACCGAAGCGTCGTCGGCGCGACGAACGACTTCGCATTCCTCGAAGGTCGCGTCCGTCGTTGATGGCGTGAAGCGCGGCGTCGATGCCGAGACCTGGTTGGTACAGGGCGGTGCGCATGCATCGCTTCGACAGTGTCGGCGATGGCGATCGACAGCTCGGCACTCGCGTATACGTGTCATCTCCCGACGCGATGCTCGTTTCGTCGCAACACGCCAGAACTTCCTTTCGACGCTCCCGTGCTGAGCACCGAACGCGCGCACCGAACGTTCATGGCAAGGCGAGATCGAGAGCGCAGAACGGCACGTCGGGAGCGGGCGATGCATCCCAGAACGCGCCCGTGCGGGAGCGCGCTCCATCGTGTCGTTGGGCGCTTGCTGGGAGCGTGGGGTTACACCGCGAGTTCGTCGACGCCACGGCCAAACGTGGGTGGGTGTCGCTGTGACTGGAACCCTTCCGTGCGAGCCCGGAGTCCGAGGATCTTCGAACTGATCTTCGAGTTCGGGCATCCCTACTTATCCCTACAACGCGTCGAATCTGCCCGGATTCATCGGCACGCGTCGGACGGAAACCCGTTCTGCCGCTTACTCCCAGGTACTGCCCGGACGGGGCCAGAGGAGCTACACGATCTTCGAAGGCACCTCCGAGGTGCAGCGCCTGGTGATCGCCCGCGCCATCTCCGGCGTGCACATTCGCTGATCCGGTCTTCGAGTCGCCCCGACCTCTGAGGTCCGGCCGGCCCACCCAGATCAGCAAGACGGTCCGCCCGGCCGCTACGACCGCACCCGGTGACGATGGTCGAGTCGTGCGCCGGCAAGGGTCACCAACCACGTTCTTCGCCGGCTCGAGAACTTGTCCGATGACGCTTCCCGACTGCTCTCCCTCCCGAGACGGGCTGGCACTTCGTACTCCCCCGGTGGCCCAATGGCCCGAAGCTGACCGATTGACGGTCTCTGCCGTCATCATGTGCGGCGAGTACATCGACACGCCATGGCCGAATGGTCCTCCGGGAGAGTTCGCGCGGGTCGTCTCCCTGGGCCGCCAGTGCCCGACGAGGCAACCGTGCTCTGCCTCGTTCCAGACCCCGCCAGGATCGGGATGGTCCGCTCCCCGTACACGGGCAGAAAGTGACACACTCGCTGCATGATGCAGCCCGACCCGAAAACGCGCACGAACCCACGTCTGGTCCTCGGCGTCGTGCTCGGGGTGCTGGTCTTCATTTTCGTCGTGGAGAACTGGAGGGAAACGAAGATCCGATTCTTCATCCCCCAGGTGACCGCACCACTGTGGATCGGTCTGATGGTGGCGGCTCTGCTCGGTGCAGTGGCGGGCGGGCTGATCGCCCGACACATGGCTGCACCCGAACTCCGCCGACTCCGAGAGCACCAAGACCGCAACGAGCACCCGCCAACCGGCGACTCGCCGAGTTCGCAGTAGTCGAATCCGAAGACGGCGCCATTCACTCGCGTTCCTGCGGCTTCATCCCTACCAATCCCCTCGGGCCACAGCGACGAGCAGCGCGCCTACGAGTCGCTGACTGTGGATTCCGGGCTCGCTCGCACGAGAACGCGCCGGAGTCCAGACGCCTCGGTGCGTCGTTCGACCCACGCCGCGGGGCGTTCCTCGCCGATCGACTGCCTGACCGGCAATCCGCGGGTCGCGGCGGTGCCGTCGAAGATCGGTAAGCAGCTTCTACGCTTCGCCGCGCGGAATGGCATGTTGAGGCGTTCCATCAAGAGTCGAGAGTCAGGGGGAAGATGGCGGATCAAGTGGCCACCGGGGCGTCGTCGATTGATCGGCGATCGCCTCGTCCGGCACGTTGGTCCCGATGGTTGACGGACTCGACCTTGGAGCAACGGCAGGCCATGCGCAGGACCGTCTTTGGTGACGGTGCGCATCATGGCCGCTTCGGTTTGATGCTCTTCTTGTCGGTCACCATTGCGGTGATGGGCCTGTCGCTCGACTCGGCGGCGGTCGTGATCGGCGCGATGTTGATCGCTCCCTTGATGACTCCGGTGATGCAGTTCTCCGCAGCGCTGATTCTGGGTCTACCCCGCCGAATGTTGCGCGCTGCGAGCATCGTGCTTCTCGCGTCAGCAGGTTCCGTCGCGTATGCGTGGATCCTGACTGCGTTGCTCCCTCATCAGCCACTCACTCAAGAAGTCTTGAGCCGAACGAGCCCCGATTTCCGTGATCTGTGCGTCGCGCTGGCGGCGGGTGCTGCGGGGGCGTACGCGCTGGCACGCGAAGATGTCTCTGCGGCGCTGCCGGGCGTCGCGGTGGCGGTGGCGCTCGTACCGCCTCTCGCCGCCGTGGGCATGGCGTTGGAAGCCGGCCGACGTGACCTTGCTGAAGGTGCAGCTCTCTTGTACGTGGCGAACCTGGTGGCGATCGCGTTGACTGGTGCGGTCGTGTTCCTCGCGAGTGGGATGGTCCCGAAGCGGCGCCTCGTCGACATTTCACCGCGCGTGGCGGCTGGATTCCTAGGCGTCGTGGCGGCCGCGATTGTGATCGGGGTGCCGTTGGCGGCTCGGTCGGTTGCGGTCGCTGACCGTTTCCAGGAGTCGGAGACGGTGACACAACAGGTCGACAGCTGGCTCGGTCCGAACCTGGCGTTGGATGTGCAGTCGGTCAAGGTCGACGATCACGTGGTGACGGTCGACCTGGCGGGCTCGACGGTGCCTCCTGACACCACGCCGCTGATCGCAGGAATCTCCGCGGCACTCGGCCGGGCAGTCAAAGTCGATGTTCGCTGGCAACAACGGAGCGATCTCTCGGTCGCGGCAACCGGTGACCTCGGCGTCACGCAAACCCGACTCAA
This sequence comes from uncultured Actinomycetes bacterium, assembly GCA_963720785.1. Lineage (GTDB taxonomy): Bacteria > Actinomycetota > Acidimicrobiia > IMCC26256 > DASPTH01 > CAVRGQ01. The sequence continues at coordinate 1,010,138 of CAVRGQ010000008.1, read as the reverse complement.
GGCAATCGTCAAGAGTTGGCTCGAGGCGGCATCTCAAGGAGCGGTCACCGACGCGGTGGTCTCGGTGACTCCGACGAAGACCGATCTCACGGTGGAACTGACCGGCCCGCAGACACCGCCACCCGCGAACTCGCTCGCGAAGACGCTCGACGAACAGCTTGGGGTCAAGCGGAGAGTGAAGATCTCCTGGACCCAGCAGGTCGTCACCCAGTCGGGCGCGAAGCCCGGCGATGCGGAACTCCTTGCCGGCGCGAAGGCCGCGGCGGAGGCTTGGGCGCGCAACGGGAACAACATCGACGTGGTGGACGTGACTTACTCTGGCGGAATGGTGACAATCGATCTGGCCGGCGCGACCGCACCGAGCAGCACTCGCCCAATCGTGCGCGCCGTCCACGACGCAACGAGGGCATCCGTCGACGTGCAGGTACGCTTCGTGCGACGCCAGGTACTGCACTGACGCAACTCGGCTCCCGGGCCGGAAGGACGGTCACTCATGGGGGATCAACCCACCGACTCCGAGCCCGACAACGAGGGCAGCGCCAGCGATCCCGTTGTCGTCTCGTCCACCGAGACGTCCTACCTCGATCTCGCCGGCGACGGAATTCCGGATGCGATCGAGACCACCCGGACCGTCGCGTTCGACGTCACGGGCGACGGCATCCCTGACGTCGTCCGGGTGACTGCGGAGATCGCGTCCGAGATCGGTGTCGACGGTGTGCCGCAACGCGTCGAGATCGTGGAGACGATCGAAGGCGACTTCGACCACGACGGCTTCGCTGAAGACATCGTGACCACCACGGTGACGCTCGAAGAATCGGGAGATCCTGCCAGCTGACGTTCGAGTCCGAGTCGAGACTCCTCGCGTCGCAGGGATCGCAGGCCGCGCTGACGCAGGCATCCGCGTCGTTCGCTGATGTCCGCGCCGCCGCAGCACGCATCATCGACGCCGGCCACGCCCCCCGGGCCTCGCTCAACGCAGCAGCTGGACTACTTGAACACAGGGTTGAGGCATTGCACGAGCTTGGCGGGTGGCACGTCGAACGCCTCGGTGTAGTCCGCGAAGCCTGATCGGACCGTGGCGCGGGAGTAGAGGACCTGGACGACGTCGGTTTCTCCGGTGCCGGTGATCGGGTAGGTGCCGACCAGTTGGAGTCCGGTGGTGTCGAGCTTCAAGGCGCCCAGCTGGTTGCGTACGGTCAGCAGAATCTGGCGGGCTTCGTAGCGGGCTTCTTCGGAGGTGCTTCGTGTCGGCAGCGTCGTCGAGGTCGGCACGGTCGTAGTCGTCGCGACCGTCGTAGTCGTCGCGACGGTCGCGGTCGTCGGGACGGTCGTGGTGGGCCCGGCCGTGGTCGTTGGTGACGTGGTCGGTGGTGTGGTGGGAGGCCCACTACACGACGGGGTGCCGGTCGGTGGTGCGCCGGCGCCGTTGTTGATTGCCCACGTGACGAGCAGGTCCTTGCCAGGCATGTAGGTGACGACGAACCGTTCGCCGTCGGGGATGTTGCGGTTGCTCGGGCCGAGCTGCGGGTGTTCCAAGAGTTTGGCCTGGAGTGCCGCGGCCTTGACGACCGGGGAACGCGTCGTGGTCGTCGGACGCGTCGTTGCAGGCGCAGTCGTGGGCGGGGCAGTAGTCGGTGGCGATGTCGGAGGTGCGGTGGGGGCGACAGTCGTCGGTGCAGGTTGGGTGGGCGGGGGCAGGGTCGGAGCAGCCGTCGTCGGCGCAGGTCGAGTGGTCGGGGGTGCGGTCGGAGGCGCGGTTGGGGCCACGGTGGGCGGCGACGTAGGTGGTGCGGTGGGCGGCGCGGTGCTGGGAGGAGGGGGGACCACCGAGATCGTGGGTTTGGGCGGAGTCGTCGTCGTGGTCCTCGGACGGGTCGTCGTCGTGGTCGTACGCGGCGTCGTCGAAGTCACGGGCGACAGCGTGGTGCTGATCGGCGGCTGTGTCGGTACGGCAACCTGGTTCTTCGACGACGTGCTCTCGCCGCCCCGGAACGCGAAGAAGACGACAAGTCCGAGTACCCACAAGCCGAGCACGGCGCCGGCGACGATTCGCGCGGCGCTGACGTACTGCTCGCCGCCCTTCGTGCCGCGCGATTTGCGGATCAGCTCTGCCGAGTGGGCGGCGAGGATGAACGCAACGAGCGTTCCCACGACCGGGAGCAGGATGCTGGCGATCGCGACAAGGAGCGCGGCCATCGCGAACGGCTCTGTCCGCGGGGCTTCACCCCACCCGCCGGCACCGCCCGAACCCGATCTTCCGGTCGGCTCGGGCTCCGATCCCGCGGGCAATCCGCCCGGATCGGCAGGGTCCCACCCCTCGGGGTACTCGGGCGAACCCGGAGTCGACATCCGCGGACATTAACGGCGTCGGTGACGCATCACACGCCGGTTGGGGCTGCCGCCCTGCGGTTGCCGGGGCCCGACATGGGCATTCCGACCGAACCGGGATCGCATCCGCGTGCCCACTCGCCGACAGACGGGGGCAACACCACGCGCCGCTTCTTTGGCCGGGCAGGTCGAATTGCAGAGCTGTCGAACGATCCACGGCTACCGTTCGCCGCGGATGGACCTCCGGTCGGTTGGATCGCTCGAATTCCTGAATCTCACGGTGCGCGATGACACCGGCCAGGAGCTGACCGTGGCGCTCTGGTTCGCAGTCGACGGAAATCGCGTCGTCACGCTGATCACCGATGGACGGATCGCTGAGGTGGTCACGGCGGAGCCCAACGTGTTGGTGGGATTCTCCGATTCCCGTGGCGACACCCCGCCGGCACGGATGCCTGCAGCAGCGAGGCGTCTCTCGGGCGACGAGCGCGACCGCGCGACGGTGGTCCTGAACGAGAAGTACGGGTGGCGACGCCGCGGCTTTCGGTTCATGTTCTGGTTCACGCGCCGGCTGGGGTCGACGTGGGACCGAGAGGATTCCGTCTTCGAGTTGCGGCTCGAGGACGGCTGATGTCGCTGGTCCGCTCGACGTATCGAGTGTCGAGCCGACGAGAAGAGGCCGCGTGAGCAAACATGTCCGAGTTCGCGTCCCTACGGGACTGGTATGGAGGTGATGATCTCGGCGTTGTCGGGCCCTGCCGTTGAAACCGCCCGCTTGAAGCCCCAGTACAGCACCCCGATGACCCAGGCCATGCCGATCGCGCCACCCAGATAGAGGTTCATGGCGCCGCCGGGTGCGATGAAGCCGCTCGTACCGAACACCGTGATGGTCTCGATGCCCTGTTCGACGAAGAAGAGCACGCTGAGCCACCCAAGCCAGCGGGGGATGATCCCTGATTTGCCAAACGCGAGCGGGACGAACGCCGCCGCCATCGTCATCGTCGACCCGTTGACGATCGGTCCCCAGTACTGCGGGATGTCGAAGATGGTGCGAGCAGTTGCCGGGTCGAGACCTGCGGGGTGAAACGCCAACCCCGCCCAGAACCAGGCTTGAACCTGTCCGGTGATGACCCAGCCGAGGATGCCGCCGAAGAAGATGTAACGGTTCGGCTTGGGCAGCAGGCCCGCCACCATGCCACCGAAGACGGTGAGCGCGAGGGCCGCAAACGTCGCCGTCCAGGCATACACCTGGGCATTCGTCGCGTTGGCCGTGAACCAGCCGACGACTTCTTGACCGCTCGACTCGATCGTCGGGACCGAGCTTCCCAACGCAGTGAAGCTCGCGGAGTAGAAGAGGATCCACGCCACGCCGGACACGAGCAGGACAACCGGTGCCTTCTTCATCCAGACTCCTGTCGTGGTCGCCGCGAACCACCTGCCGCTCTGCAGGCGCGACGGCGAGGATCGTGGAAGCAGTTGGCCGACGAAAAGGTATCGGCTGATCGGACCCCCGACAACCGTTCGAATGAGCCCGTCGATCAGCGCAGAGCGCGCGCCTCCGGAGCGCGCTCCATCGTGTCCTTGGCCGTCTTCTGGGTGCGTGGGCACCTCCGAGGTGCAGCGCCTCGTGATCGCCCGCGCCATCCCTGGCGTGCACATTCGCTGATCTGATCTTCGAGTCGGGCGGGGCTCCCGACGACTCCATCCCCCGCACTCGGACGTGCGACGACCCTGCGGGTGTGCGCGCACCCGGTCGCTCTCCGGCGCGCCCGGCGGCACGCTCGAGCTCGTCGGGCCGCTGAAGAACCCGATCGTCCAGGTCCGACAGGCGCATTTCCGGAACGCGGCACTGATCCGAAACCAAGTTGCGATTTTGTCGGACTCTGGGTACCGTTCCTGGTCCGGGGCGTCGGAGACGCCGGATCAAGGGGGAACGATGGGTCGAACGAGGGGAGTGCTGGCAGTCGCGGTCCTGACCGTGGCCGCACTGGTCATCGAGGTCGCCCCGGCGACGGCGCAATCGTCGGCGAAGCCGAAGGCGACGGAGATCGGCGTCACGGCGGACGAGGTCCACATCGCGGTCGTGGCCGACGTCGACACGCCGCTCGCGCCGGGCCTCTTCCAAGGCGTCGTGACCGGCGTCCAGGGCGCGGCCAAGTACCTGAACAGCAAGGCGGGTGGCGGCGGGATCGCGGGCCGGAAGCTCGTGGTCGACTTCATCGACTCCAAGCTCAACGCCACGGCGTCGCGCAACGCGATCATCACCGCGTGCCAGAGCGACCTCGCGCTCGTGGGGACGTCGGCGCTGTTCCTGCCGACGGTCGACGACGAGGTGAACTGCGCGGATCAAGCCGGCAAGGCGGTGGGGCTCCCCGACATCAGCGCGATCGCCACGAGCATCCCGCAGTCGTGCGCGCCGACGTCGTTCCCGGTGCTGGGGACACAGATCGTGTGCTCCACCAAGGACGCGAACCCGCAGACCTACAACGGCAACCAGGGAGCCGAGAAGTACCTCCTGTCGAAGTCGAAGGGCGGGTTGCACGGGCCGATGGTGGTGTCGAACGACACGAAGGACGCGAACCGCGGTGGCACGGTGCTCGCGCTCGCGGCGCAGCACGCGGGGATCAAGGCGGATCAGGGCACGACGGTCACAGTGTCGGGCCGTGACCCCCAGAGCGTGTTCACGCCGATCGTCCAGCGGATGAAGTCGGACAGCTCGAACTACTCGCTCGTGACCGCCGCGGCCAACAGCGCCGTGGAGCTCCGCAGCGAGGCGCAGCTCCAGGGGCTCGACAGCAGCTCGGTCACGTGGGAGTGCGTCTCGTGTTACGGGAACCCGACGGTGCAGTCGAGCGCCTCGGTCATGGACGGCACCTGGGCGCCGTTGCAGTACCTGCCGTTCGACGAGGTGAAGTCGAACGCGACGCTCCGCGCGTTCGTCAAGAACGTCGGCGCCGACAAGGCGGACGGCTTCTCCGTGTACGGCTGGGCCGCGACGCTCGCGTTCGCGGACGCGATGAAGGCGGTCGTGGCGAAGGACGGCGTCAACGGCATCACCCGGCAGTCGACGATCGACGGCATCAAGACGCTGACCGACTTCGACGCAGGCGGCATGCTCGGGTCGCACAGCTTCAAGACGCAGGCGTTGACGGCGTGCTACGTGCTGACCCAGTTCCGCAACGGCAAGTGGGTGCGCGTCTTCCCGACGAAGCCCGGGACCTTCGACTGCAAGCCGGCGAATGCGATCACGATGCAGGCGAACCTGCTCGGCAGCTGAACCCCTCGAGGTCAGGTGGCGTGGTGCGCGGTGATCCACCGCAGCCACGCCACCTGCTCCTCCGCCGCCCGGCGCGACAGCGCGGTGGGGAACAGGTCGAAGCCGTGGAACGCGCCGGCGAACTGGTGCAGCTCGACCGGCACGCCCGCGTCGAGCAGGCGGGTCGCGTACTCGATGCCCTCGTCGCGCAGCGGGTCGAGCTCGGCGGTCATGACGTATGCCGGTGGCAGTCCGTGCAGGTCCACCGCCCGGGCCGGTGCTGCGTACGCCGGCACGTCGGATGGGTCCTCGCCGAGGTAGGAACCCCACGCCTTGCGGCTGGCCGAGCCGTCGACGAGCGGTGTGCCGACGAACTGGACCGAAGCGGTCGTCATGCGATCGTCGAGACACGGGTACACGAGCACCTGGAACGCGAGGGCGGGTCCCTGGCGGTCGCGGGCGAGGAGCGCGAGGGCGGCCGCGAGGCAGCCTCCGGCGCTTCCGCCGCCCAGGCCGACGCGGGCGCGGTCGACGCCGAGCTCGTCCGCCGAGGCCACCACCCACTCGAGCGCGGCGTAGCCGTCGTCGACCGCGGCCGGGAACGGGTGCTCGGGCGCGAGGCGGTAGTCCACCGACACCACCACGCAGCCCGCGCCGTGGGCCCAGCCCGCGAAGCGCGCGTCCTCGGAGTCGAGGTCGCCGGCGATGAAACCCCCACCGTGGAAGCCCACCACCGCGGGCGTCGGTCGGGTGCGCCCCCTCGGCTCGTAGACGCGCAGTGCGATGCCGGGCGCGCCCCGCGGGCCGGCGATCTCGTGATCGGTGACGATCAACGCGTCGCGGTGCGCCGACCCTCCCTGCGCAGCACCCACCCGACGGGCGATCTCCCGGGACTCCTGCGGGCTGGTCGACGTGGGCATCCCCGCGAACTGGCTCGCGATCACCTCGAGCTCGGGATCCACCTGGGTCCACCTCCTTCTGGCCGGCGCCACGGAAACCAGGCCCGGCACGATTCCGAAGATCGTAACAAGGTTTTGGAAAAGAACCAGGTTCCCGCGGGGCACTAGATTCGCGGCCATGCCGACGGGGACGGCCGACGGCCACGACCAGACGACCACGGTGCGCCCACCGGGTGGACGGCTCGCGCGCTCGCAGCGAGCCCGACGGACGCAGATCCTCGACGCGGTTCTGGAGCTGGCCCGCGAAGGTGGCTACGACGCCATCCAGCTGCCGCGCCGTCTCCGAGCGCACCGGGATCTCGACCGACACCATCTACCGGTACTACGGCTCACGCCAGAACCTGGTGGCCGCGGCCGTCGAGCAATGGCGCGTGGCCGAGTTCACCTTGCCCGCGCCCACCTGGCTCGGCGTGGGCACCCCTGCCGAACAACTTCTCGAGTTCACCCGCAACGTGTGGGTCGTCTGGGAGCGCAACGCCGCGATGCTGGAGACCTATGTGCGCGCCGCCCTCGCCGACGGCGGCCGCCCCGACGGCCTCGCGGCGCGGGCGATGGACGAGCTCCCTCCCATCATGCTGTCGGCGCTCGCGGGCATCGACGAGTCGTTCCAGCGCGACGTCCTCATGATCCTCGAGCACGCGACGCACTCGGCGATGACCTACGTCGTGCGCGGCCAACTCGCGATCGAAGACGTCTTCCCACTCATGGAACGGACCATCCGACGGATCGCACAGCACCCGGCCATGGACGGCGCCCGGCCGGCATCGTGGGATTGGGAGGCGGGGCGCGCGCCGGCACGGTGACGTCGACACACACACCGACGCGACCGGAATCTCGTGGAACCGGAGCCTCGTGGGACCGGGGCCTCGTGGAACCGGCGTGATCGGAGGATCCGCGGGGAGGCTCGGAGCGGCGCGTCAGCCGGTGAACGCGGGCGCGGCGGCGACCGGTGCGGCCGGGGTGAGGGGCGCGACATCGGTCACCGACACCGCGTCGACGATCGGACCGGCGCAGCCCGGCGTCGTGCTCCGCAACGACAACGTCGTCGTGGATGTCGTGGCGACGAAGTCGAACTCCTCCATCGCGAACGTCAGGCCCTGCTGGGGATCGGCGTTCGGGTCGGGATCGAAGGTGAAGTCGTACGACGAGGCGCCCGCACCGACGGTGAGCGTCTTCTGCAACCGGTCGTCGGGACACCCCGCCTGCGACGGCGGCGCGTCGCCCGACAGCGCGAAGGAGACGTGGTAGGTGGTGCCCGCGGTCGTGGCGAGGTCCTGGCTGATCGTCGCCGGCGCGCCCGAGTTGAGCCCCAGTGACTGGGCACCGAACGCCGGACACGTCGTGCCGACCGGGCACGGCGACGGGACCGGCCGCAGCGACCCGTAGGCGATGACGGTGGGCGTACCGGTGACGATCCACCCGGGGACCGTCACCGCCGAGTACCCGTTCGGGCCGGGGACCTCGTTGGGGTCGTAGGTCGCGGTCTCGAAGTCGCCGTTGGTGACCAGGTTGGGGGAGGCTGTCACCCGGGCCGCGCCGCCCGTGCCGAGCCCGGCGACGACCGCTGCCAGTACGAAGAGATGACGTGCTCGCACTCCCGCCCTCCAGGGCCGCGAATCGGTGACGAGGCCCTCACCCGGCCAACTGGGGGAAGGCGGCTGGTGAGAATAGCCGGGTGGGTGAGCGGCGCAGAGGTGCTGCGCCTCCTGATCGCTTGCAGCATCTCCAACCTGCTCATCCGGCGTGGCTCCTTGCCGTCGTGGTATTGGGGATATGCTTTAAGCATATGACCAAAGCCCCTGCTCCTGGTGCATGCGGCGGCGGCGAGAGTTCGACGCGCGCTCGGATCTTGGACGCCACTGTCGAGGTGATGGCGGAGGTCGGTATCGATCGGGTCCGAGGAAGGGCGGTCGCCGATCGGGCCGGAGTGAATCCCGCGCTCGTGCACTACTACTTCGGGAGCATGGCCGCGCTGGTTGTCGAGGCCGCGCAACATGCCTTGCTCGAGGAGCTCGGGCCGTCGATCGACCTGTTCGTCTCCGGTGCGACCGTCCAGGACGGAGTCGTGGCGATCCTCGACTGGATCGTGGGCCACGGGCGGACGCCGGGTGCGACGATCCTCGCCGAGGCGATGGTGAAGGCGACCCGCGACCCGCAGTTCCGGTCGTGGAGCCGCAACGCGGCGCGCCGGTTCCGAGTGCTCATCCTCCAGCGATTGGAGCGCGGGCGTGATGCCGGCGAGATCGCCGCCGATCTCGACCTCGAGGCGACGGCGCTGGTGCTCGCCGCGTTGCTCGACGGCTTGCTGTTCCACCATCTTGTCGATCCGAAGTTGGCGGTCACCCGCGCCGCGGAGCCGATCGCAGCAATGCTCCACGACTCCGGCCGCGAGAGGCGCGCACCGTCGTGAGCGCTGCGGTGATCGAGACGCGTCAGCTGACAAAGCGCTACGGCAGCGCCCGGGGCATCGAGGACGTCGACCTCCACGTCGAACCGGGCGAGGTGTTCGGCTTCCTGGGTCCGAACGGCGCGGGAAAGTCGACGACGATCCGGACGCTGCTCGACTTCCAGCGCCCGACGTCGGGATCGGCCGCGCTCTTCGGCCTCGACTCACGCCGCGACAGCGTGGCGATCCGGGCGCGGGCCGGCTACCTCCCGGGAGACCTGAAGCTCTTCGACCGGATGACGGGGGCGCAGCACCTCGCCTGGTTCGGCCACGCGCGGGGTGCGAACGACCCATCGGTGACCGACGATCTGGTCGCCCGGTTCGGCGTCGAGATGGATCGTCCGGTCGGGGAGTTGTCGAAGGGCAACCGGCAGAAGGTCGGCTTGTTGCTCGCCTTCGCGCACACGCCCGAGTTGCTGATCCTCGACGAGCCGACCTCCGGACTCGACCCGCTGATGCAGGCGGAGTTCGAGCGTCTCGTGCGCGAGGTTGCGGCGGGGGGCCGCACGGTGCTGCTCTCGTCGCACTCGCTCGCCGAGGTCCAGCGCGTCGCCGACCGGGTCGCCATCATCCGGGACGGCCGACTGGTGGTGACCGACACCGTGGAGCACCTCCGGGCGCGTGCTCCCCGGGTGATGGGCTTCCGGTTCGCCGGCCGGCCCGATCCCGAGCCCTTCCGGCGACTCGACGGCGTGACGAGCGTCGAGGTCGTCGACCACGACCTCGATCTCCGGGTCACGGGCAGCGTGGCCCCGGTGCTGGAGGCCGCGTTGGCGCAGGGCGTGCTCGACGTGACCGCGCACCACGCGGATCTCGACGAGCTCTTCCTCGCCTACTACCGCGACACGGAGCCGTCGTCGTGAGTGCGAACCTCGAGATCACCACGCTGGACCTCTCCTTCCGGCGCAAGGCGCTCATCGGACTCACCGTCGGCCTGGTGCTCTACGTCGTCGTGGTCGTCGCCCTGTATCCGTCGTTCAAGAACTCGTCCGAGCTCGACAACCTGACCAACAGCAGCCCCGGCGTCGCGGCGCTCTTCGGCATCTCGGGCTCGTTGACGTCACCCGTAGGGTGGATGAACGCGAACGTCTGGGCGAACTTCTTCCCGCTGGTCATCCTGCTGCTGACCATTGGGTACGGCGCGAGTGCGATCGCCGGGCAGGAGAAGGACGGCCACCTCGAGCTGGTGCTGTCGTTGCCGTTCGCTCGACGCCGCGTCGTGGCGCAGAAGATCGGTGCGCTCGCGCTCCAGGCGCTGATCCTCTGCTTCTTCACCTTCCTCGCCGTGCTCGCCGGCCGCTGGTTCGAGCTCGACCTCGGCACCTGGGAGCTGACCACCGCGACCGTCGGCGTGCTGCTGCTGGGGATCGACTTCGGGCTCCTCGCGCTCGCCATCGGGGCCGGTACGGGCAACCGCGGCGCTGCCCTCGGGGTCGCGTCGACGGTTGCCGCCGCGTCGTATCTCGTCAGCTCGATGGCCCCGGTCGTCTCGTGGCTCGACCCGGCCAAGTACCTGTCGCTCTTCTACTGGTCGGTCGGTGACAACCAGCTCCAGGACGGGCTCTCCGCCGCGAGTCTCGCCGTGCTCGTCGGCGTCGGGATCGTCCTCGCGCTCGTGGCGGACCGACTGTTCGAGTCGCACGACCTCCGGGCCTGAGCCGCGCGTCCCGAGTTCCGCACCGCGCCCGGTTCACGGTTGCGAGTGCGCTACGGAGTTTTCGACCACCCCGACTCACGGCTGCACGCGGAGTTCCTCCAACTGTTCGTCGGGCGTGAAGGGAACCCGGCGCGGATCGCCCGTGAGGAGGCTCGCATCGGGGAGTTCGTCCAGGAAGGCCCGCACGCCCTCTTGCACGTCGAGGCGGGCGAGCGCCTGCCCGAGGCAGAAGTGCGGGCCGTACCCGAACGAGAAATGGCGCTCGGGCACGCGAGTCACGTCGAAGTGATCGGGGTCGTCCCAGCGCTGTGGGTCGCGGTTGGCAGCCTGGCGGGCGAGGAAGACGGTGTCGCCGGTTGTCAGCGGTACGCCGAACACCTCGTTGTCGTGCACGACGAGCTTGCGGCCGGTGCGAAATGGCGGGTGGTAGCGGAGGCACTCCTCGATCGCGGGGGAGAGACGCTCGTCGTACGCGGCGCGCACCCACGTCGTCTGCTCGGGATGTGCGAGCAGCAGCAGGATCGAGTTGGCGATCGTGGCGCGGCTCGAACCGATCGCACCGCCGAGCACGTTGACCACCAGCGCGAGGAGCTCGGCGCGTGACATGCGTCCGCCGGCCTCCGCCTCCAGCAGATCCGACACGATGTCGTCCTGCGGATCGGCGACACGCGCGTGGACCAACCGGCCGACGTACTCGTACAGGGCGACAATGCCGGCCTCCGCAACCTGCCGTCGCTCTGGGGTGAGCGGATCGACGAACCCCGCTTCCGTACCCGCGAGGAACGTCGCGATCTCCGTGCACGCGTCGACGGGTAGGCCGAGGAAGCGGCAGATCAACCACAACGGCAGGTCGTCGGCGTAGTCGGCGACGACGTCGAACGAGTCGCGGTCGCGCAGGACTTGCAGCACTGCGCGCGCGTGGGCCCGGAGCTCGGCCCGCAACGGCTCGACGCGACGCGGCGTGAACGCACGCACCACCGTGCCGCGCAGGCGCTCGTGGACCGGCCCGTCGTGTGCGGGCATGGTGAGGCGGCGCCACTCGTAGAACGGGCCGTCGTGCATGCCGAGGCGTTCGAGCGCGAGCAGCCCGGGCTGGGCGAACGCCGGGTGCGTGTGCACCAGGTCGAGGTCGTCGGCGCGCAGCAGCATCACCTCGCCGGCCGTGCTGCGGGCCACGCGGTGCTGGGCCCGCGCCGCGGCGTACCGCGGGTAGGGGTCCTGCCAGAACCCGGGGTCGCGCAGGTCGAGCACCATCGGTTCGTTCATCCGGCGCAGCCTCCCACGCGCCCCCCACGTGCGGGGCCTCCGGACGGGCGGTTAGCTTCGCCCTGACCCACCATTACGGAGGACCCTATGCAACCGACCGGCATCATCTTCGCGGCGCTCGACTGCGACGTCGACAGCATCGAGGAGTGGAACCGCTGGTACGACCTCGAGCACGTGCCGCCGAACCTGTCGATGCCGGGCGTGATGCTGGGGCACCGTTACGTCGCGCCGCCCGCGCTGCACGGCACTCGACGCACCGACGCGGGCTCGCCGTTCGCCGGGGGCCACTCCGTGTTCCTCACGATCTACACGTTGTGCGTGGAGCCGTCGAGTGCGTTCGATGACATGACCGTGCTGCGCGACAAGCTCTACGACGGCGACCGCATGCGCTTCCCCGCCGACAAGAAGGTGGTGCGCGAAGGCGACGTGCTGAAGCTGCAATACGCGCTCGGCGACCCCGCCGGCACGCTCGAAGCGGAGGACGTGCCGTTCGTCGGCCACACTGCGATCATCGTGGTGCAGCGCGAGAGCCACGAGTCGCTCGACGGGTGGTACGCCACCGACTGGGCGCCGCGAGTCGTCGCGCTCGATGGTGTGCACGGCGTCGTGAGCTACTCGTCGGTCACGCGCGACGGCCTGGTGCTCGACATGGTGTTCGTGGAGGGCGACGCCTCGACGCGCCTCGCCGAGCTGCGGGCCGGCGCGCCGCTCCACCCCGACACCACCGTGGTGGTCGAAGCGGCGTGGGACCTCATCCAGCCGTTGCACTACCCCTTTGCCGACGTGATCCGCGCGTCCGACCTGCCGAGGACGGTCGGGGAATGACCACCGAGGCCTACGTCGGCGAGGTGCTGATCGAGCAGCGCGGCGCCGTGCTGCTGCTCACCCTCAACCGCCCCGACAAGCTCAACGCGTGGCACCCCGGGATGGGGCGCACGCTGATGGCGGCGATCGAGGACGCGAACGCGGATCCCGCGATCGGGGCCATCGTGATGACGGGCGCGGGACGCGCGTTCTGCGCGGGCGCTGACGTGAGCGCGGTGTTCGACCAGCCCCGCGACGAAGCCGAGGGCGACGACCCCGGCGCGGGCGTGCGGGCCTTCGACTGGGTCGGCCTGTCCGCGCGGTCGAAGCCACTGATCGCCGCGGTGAACGGCATTGCGATCGGTGTGGGCGTCACCCAGATCCTGAATTTCGACGTGATCGTCGCGTCCGACGCGGCGCGCTTCGGGATCGGCTTCATCAAGATGGGCCTCGTGCCCGAGCTCGCGGCGACGCGCCTGCTCACCCAGCGCATGGGCCCGGGCCAGGCGCGCCGGTTCACCCTCTCGGGCGACGTGTGGTCGGCCGAGGAGGCGCTCGCCGCGGGTCTGGCCGACCAGGTGGTGCCGGCCGACGCGCTGCTCGACGAGGCGCTCGGGTTCGCCGGGCGCATCGCCGCCAACCCGCCGCCGCAGCTGCTCTGGACCAAGCAGCTCCTCGCCGACAATGCGTTCGAGACCGACCTCCAGCTGGTCCAGGAACGCGAGCTCGCGACGGTGCAGCGCTGCTTCGCGTCGCCCGAGCACGCCGAGGCGATCCAGGCCTTCATGGAGAAGCGCGCCCCCAAGTTCCGGTGAGCAGGTTCCGCTGACCCGGTTCGGGACCTTGGTCGGTTGCCGGGTCCGGGGCGCACCGATACCGTCGCCGGCATGTCTGCCAACGTCGACTCGCCGGAGCACGTCCACCTCGCGGTCATGGGCGCCGGTCCCGGGGGGATCTGCACCGCCTACCAGCTGCTGCAACGCGGCATCACCGACTTCGTGGTGCTCGAGAAGGCCTCCGGGCCCGGCGGCACCTGGTACCACAACCGCTACCCGGGTGCGGAGTGCGACATCAAGTCGCACCTCTACTCCTTCGCGTGGGAACTCAAGGCCGACTGGTCGCGCGCCTACGCGGGTGACGCGGAGATCCGCGAGTACCTCGAGCACTGCGTCGACAAGTACGGCATCGACAAGTACGCGCGCTACGACACCGAGGTGCGCGCCGCGTGCTGGGACGACGACGCGTCGCGCTGGACGCTGACGTTCGCCGACGGCGGCACGCTCACCGCCGACATCGTGGTGAGCGGCCTCGGCATGTTCAACGATCTCCGGTACCCCGATGTCGAGGGCCTCGACGAGTTCGCCGGCACGATGTTCCACACCGCGCGTTGGGACTGGGACCATGACATCGCCGGTGAGCGGGTCGCCGTGATCGGCGCCGCGGCCTCGGCCATCCAACTCGTGCCCGAGGTCGCGAAGACCGCCGGTCAGCTGTACCTGTTCCAACGCTCGGCCAACTGGGTCGCGCCGAAGGAGGACCGGCCCTACACCGAGGAGCAGCTCGCGGCGTTCCGTGCCGACCCGGCCGCGGTGCGGGCGTTCCGCGACGAGATCTTCCGCAGCACCGACCCGTTCATCACGTTCCAGGACGAGGCGCGGTTGGAGATGGCGCGTCAGGCGTGCCTGCGCGCGATGGAGGTGGTGGAGGACCCGGAGGTACGCGCCAAGCTGCTGCCGGACACGCCGTACGCGTGCCACCGGCCGCTCATGTCGAACTACTACTACCCGACGTTCAACCAGTCGAACGTCGAGCTGGTCACCGACGCGATCACGCGCATCACGCCGACGGGCGTGGTCACCGCTGACGGCACGGAGCGCCAGGTCGACACGATCGTGTGCGCGACCGGGTTCCAGACGCTGAAGTACCTCTCGGCCATCGACGTCACCGGCCGCGACGGTGTGCGCCTCGCCGACGAGTGGGCCGACGGCGCGGAGGCCTATCTCGGGATCGCCGTCGCCGGCTTTCCCAACCTGTTCGTGCTCTACGGGCCGAACACCAACAACGGCTCGATCATCTACATGATCGAATCGCAGGTCGACTACGTGATGCGCCAGATCGAGCGCCTCGACCGCGAGCACCTCGCGTCGATGGAGGTGCGCCGCGAGGTGCAGGCCGCCTACAACGAGCAGCTCCAGCACGCCATGGAGACGGTCGGCCCGTGGCAGGGTGGGTGCAGCACCTACTACCGCGCGCCGTCGGGGCGCATCGTCACGCAGTGGCCGCACACCATGACGGAGTATCGCGAGGCGACCTCACGTCCCGACGAGGACGCGTACGCCGTGGCCGTGCGATAGTCCAGGCATGAGCAGGGTCGCGATCGTCACCGGCGGGGCCAGCGGCATGGGCCGCGCCACCGTGGAGCAGTTGCGGGCGCGGCGGCTCGCCGTCGCGTCCTTCGACCTCGACGCCGACGACCCGGTCGACGTCTCCGACGAGGCGCAGGTGCAGCGTGCCGTCGCGCGGTGCGGGCCGAGTTGGGACCGATCGACATCCTCGTGAACTGCGCGGGGCTCGGCGCGGGTGGTCTGCCCGACAGCGACGGCTATCTCGACTCGTGGCAGCGATCGCTCGCCGTCAACCTCACCGGCCCCATGCTGATGGTGCGCGCCTGCATCGGCGACCTCGTCGCGAGCGGGGCCGGGCGCATCGTGAACGTCGCGTCCACCGAGGGCCTCGGCGCGCAGCGGAACACCGGGCCCTACACCGCTGCGAAACACGGCCTCGTCGGCTTCACCCGGTCGCTCGCGGTCGACTACGGCCGCGCCGGGGTCACCGCGAACTGCATCTGCCCGGGCGCCACGAGCACGGGGATGACGTCGATCATCCCCGAGGCGCACAAGGACACCTTCGCCCGGCGCAACATCCCGGTCGGGCGCTACGCCACCCCCGATGAGGTCGCCTACATGATCGTGGCTCTCACCGAGCTCGAGGCCTCGTTCGTCAATGGCGCGATCATCCCCGTGGATGGTGGAATGACCGCGAGGAACGCCTGACACCTGACCGCAACTGGGGGACGACATGGCCCGGATCGAGCCGATCCCGTACGACGAGCTGCCCGCGCACTCGAAGGCGATCATCGACGAGGGCCTCGGCAACGGGATGTACACCACGTCGCTGCCCCTCCAGATCGTGGCCTACAGCTCCGTCGCGTTGCAGGCGATGCACGCGCAGTACGAGGCGACGTTCCGGCGGGGCGTGCTCGACCCGCGGCTGGTGGAGCTGATGCGCCTGCACAGTGCCGAGATCAACGCGTGTGTGCCGTGCGGGCAGTCGCGCAAGGACGACACGATCACCGAGGACGACGTCGCCTGCCTGATCGAGCTCGACCCCGCGAACTTCACCACGCGTGAGTACCGCGCGCTGCGGTTCTTCGAGATGTTCGCCAACGACCACCACTCGATCGACGACGACACCTTCCGCTGGCTCGCCGAGGTGTTCACCGCGGCCGAGATCGTCGAGATCCTCTTCGCCTGCTCGCAGAACCTCGGCGGTCACCGGATGATGCACGCGCTCGGCGTGCTCGAGCCGACCGACCCGATCCTCAGCTACTCGGCTGAGGCGGTGGACGCGGGCGTCGACGCGGGCATCGACGCGGCCGTGGACCCCGCGACCGTCTGATCTAGTCGTCGGGCTCGAGCGCCCACCCCGCGACTGGCGACTCACTCGCCGCGCTGAGCTCCTCGACCACGAACGCGGTCTCGGCGCCGGTCGCGTCGATGGTGTAGGCGTGCGGCGCGGGGACGGCGGGCAGGTCGATCTCCGGCGCCCAGCGCGCGAGCGGGATCAGGTAGAGCAGGCACACCACTCCGGCGACGACGAACAGTGGCGGCACCCCCGTGTTGTTCGCCACCAGGCCGCCGAGCACCCCGAGGATCGGGTAGAAGCCGACGAATGTGATCACGTAGAGCGACATGACGCGGCCGCGCATCTCGTCGGCGACGTGGTGCTGGATGGTGGTCGCGCACAGGGCCATCGCCCCGTACTGGAAGAGCCCCATCACTGCGCAGACCACCACCGCGGGCACCAGCGACCCCACGAGCCCGAGCGCGGTGAGGCTCACCCCGGTGCCGGCGGCGGTCCACCAGAGGGTGCGACCGCGGCGCTGATGGTGACGGGCCACGAGCAGGGCACCCACCACCGCGCCGACGCCGATCGCCGCTTGGGTCAATCCGTAGGCGCGTGAGCCCGCGGCATGGGCGCCGTCGGCAAGCGTGTCGGTGGCCCAGGCTGCCGCGAGCGGCTGGTAGATCTGGCCGACCCCACCGATCACCGCGGCGGTGATGAGCGCGATGCGGATGGGGCGCACGTCGCGGGCGATCCGCAGCGAGGAGCGCAGCGCGGCGAATGCGCCGTGCTCCGACATCCGCTCCTGCCGGGCGAGCCGGGTGATCAACCATGCCGTGATCACGAACAGGAACGACAGTGCGTTGAGCAGGAACAGCCAGGTGAGACCGACGAGCGGCAGCAGCAGCCCCGCGAGCAGGGGCCCGAGGACGCGCGCGCCCGAGTTCACCGACGAGTTCAGCGAGATCGCGCTGGTGAGGTGCTCGGGCTCGACGATCATCGGCAGCAACGCCGAGTTCGCGGGCGCGTTCACCGCCATCACGATGCCGAGGAACACCGAGATCACCGACACGTTGAGGAGGCTCGCGGCGTCGGTGGCCGCGAGCGCGGCCATGGCGAGGGCACCCAGCATCGCGAGCACCTGGCAAGCGATCATGACGCGCCGACGGTCGTACCGGTCGGCGATGAGCCCACCCACGTTGGTGAACAGGAGCATCGGCACGAACGACGCCACGTAGATCACGCCGAGCGCGGCCGCCGAGCCGGTGATCTCGTACACGAGCAGGGCCCGGCCGGTGATCTGGAACCAGTCGCCGGTCTGCGACACGAACGATGCCGCGAAGATCCGCCGGAACGCGGGGTCTCGCAGGGCGGCGTACGGCGACGGGGTGCTCATCGTGGCGACAGTGTGCTTGACCGCCGAACGGAACTGCCACTAGGCATCGCGCCATGACGGACGGGAGACTTGAAGGGCGCGTCGCGTATCGTGACCGGCGCCGGGCGGGGGATCGGCCGCGCGTACGCCGAGCGGTTCCTGCGCGAGGGGGCGTCGGTCGTGATCGCCGACATCGACGACGCTACGGCATCGGCCGCGACCGACGAGTTGCGCGGGCTCGGACCGGTGGAGGCCCTGCACCTCGACGTGGCCGAGCCCGAGTCCACGGAGGAGTGCGCCCGCCGCACGGTCGAGCGGTTCGGTCGCCTTGACATCCTCGTGAACAACGCCGCCCTCTACGGCGACTGGGACATGGGCGACCAGAGCTACGAGTACCTCAAGCGGGTGTTCGACGTGAACCTGCACGGAGTGTGGCTCATGACGCGGGCGGCGGCGCCGCGCATGGCGGCCAACGGCTACGGGCGCATCGTGAACCAGGCCTCGGCGGCCGCCTACCTGTACCGGTACAACTTCCCGACCGACGAGTTCGACGCGCTCGGGTCGTACAGCTACCAGCAGTCCAAGCACGGTGTGGTCGGGCTCACCAAGTTCAGCGCCGGGCAGCTCGGCCATCACGGCATCACGGTGAATTGCATCGCGCCGGGCGTCGTGGCCACCGAGGCCACGCTGCAGACCATCCCACGCGAGATGGTCGAGCAGATCGCGGCGATGCAGGCGGTGCCCGGGGTGTTGGAAGCGGACGACCTCACCGCGGCCGCGGTGTTCTTCGCCTCCGAGGAGGCCCGCTTCGTGTCGGGCCAGGTACTGGTGATCGACGGCGGAAGGAACATGCCCGCATGAGTCAAGGGTCGCTCGACGGCAAGGTCGCGATCGTGAGCGCGGCGGGGCAGGGCGTGGGACGGGGCGTCGCCATCGCGCTCGCACGCGCCGGCGCGCAGGTCGTGGCGTCGGGTCGCACGGTGGCGAAGTGCGAGTCGGTCGTGGGGGAGATCGCCGCTGCAGGCGGCACCGCGATCGCGGTGGAGTGCGACGTCACCGTCGACGGGCACATCGACCGGTGTGTGGAGCGCGCGCTCGCCGAGTACGGCGGGATCGACGTGCTCGTGAACGCCGCCGACGACCAACGCCTCGTGCGGTTCATGGAGATCACCGACGACGACCTGCTCGCCAACTTCCGCACCGGCGCAATCGGCACGGTGAGGTTCACACAGGCCGTCGTGCCGCACCTGCAGGCGCGCGGTCGGGGCGCGATCGTCAACGTCGCGTCGGGCGCGGGCCTGCTCGCGATGCCGGGCATGGGTCCGTACTCCGCGGTGAAGGAGGCGGTCCGGTCGCTCACCCGCACGGCTGCGGTGGAACTCGGCCCGCTGGGGATCCGGGTCAACGTGATCTGCCCGTGGGCCTGGGCGCCGTCGTTCGAGGAGTGGGCCGCCGACGACCCCGACACGTTCCGAGCGACGCTCGAGCGCACGCCGCTGGGCCGCGTGGGTGACCCCGTGGAGGACGTCGGCGAGGGGGTGGTGTTCCTGTGCAGCGACCAGAGCCGCTACGTCACGGGTACCACACTCATGCTCGACGGTGGTAACACCTATCTCCGATGACGCCTCCCGGTGCAACGGGCACCGTCCTGCGCACGCACACCGAAGTGACGCCCGCCTTCCTCACCGAGGCGCTGCGCTCGCGCGGCTGGATCGAGCAGGCCACCGTGGTGGCCGCTCCGGCCGAGACGATCGGCGCCGGCCTCATGGGGGTCTGCGCGCGGTACTCGCTCGAGTACGACCGCGAGGAGGACGGCGCGCCCGCGAGCATCATCGGGAAGTTCGCCGCGATCGACGAGACCGCGCGGGCGTTCATGTCGTCCACCGGCTATCGAAACGAGGTGTGCTTCTACGAGCACTTCGCCGACCGGCTGACGATCGCCCCGCGGTGCGCCCACGTGGCCATCGACGACGACGGCTGGTTCACGCTCCTGCTCGCCGACTGCGCGCCGCTCGAGCCCGGCGACCAGCTCGTCGGCTGCACGGTCGAGCAGGTCGAGGTCGCGGTCGCGGAGCTGGTCGGGCTGCACGCCCCGTTCTGGGACTCGCCCGAGGTCACCGACCACGAGTGCTTCGGTGGCGGCCCGAGCATCGACCCGGAGCTCGTCGCGCTCGGCATCGCCGGGGTGGTCCCCGGGTTCCTCGAGCGCTACGCGCACGCGTTCGCGCCCGACGAGATCGACTTCTTCGAACGCCTCGCCGCGCAGTCGGCCGCGTGGTACGCGGCGCGTCCGGTGCCACGCACCGTCATTCACGCCGACTATCGCCCCGACAACCTGTTGTTCGCGCCGGCGGGGGCGCCGCCCGCCGTGGCCGCGGTCGACTGGCAGGGGTTCATGCCCGGCAACGCACCGGGCGACGTCGCCTTCCTCGTGGGCAACTCGCTCACCGTCGACGACCGGCGCGCGCACGAGGACCGCATCCTGCGCAGCTACCACGACGGTCTGGTCGCCGCGGGCGTGACCAGCTACTCCTTCGCGCAGTGCGAGGACGACTACGCGTGCTCGCTCATCCAGGCGCTGAGCACCACGATCTTCGGCGCGATGTACGGCGCCCGCACCGACCGCGGCGACCGCATGTTCGAGATCATGGGCGGCCGCCACGCCCGCCAGATCCTCGACCTCGGCGCCGATCGGTTCCTGGATTGACGTTTCGGCGGACGCCGGATTGACACCCGGGCGAAACGTCTGACATCTTCGGGGGACCGCCACCAGCGCAAGGGGACCCCCGTGACCGACACCGCCGCGCTCCTCGACGGCATGACCATCGTCGACGCCGACACCCACCTCACCGAGCCGCACGACCTCTGGACGTCGCGAGCGCCGAAGGGGTGGGAGGAGCGGGTCCCGCAGGTGAAGTCCGTGAACGGCACCCCGATGTGGACGATCGAGGGTGATCCGATCGGCGGCGCGTCCGGCGCGTCGGTCGTGATGCGGGGCGGCGACAAGATGTACGGCACCGAATTCATGGGCATGGGCATCGACGAGGTGCACGCCGGCGCGTCGCAGGTGAAGCCCCGCCTCGCGGTCATGGACGAGCAGGGGATCTACGCGCAGATCGTCTACCCGAACGCGGTCGGCTTCGGCGGCCAGCGCTTCGCCAACGTGGTCGACCCCGAGTTGCAGCTCATGTGCGCCACGATCTTCAACGACGCGATGGCGGAGATCCAGGACGAGTCGGGCGGGCGCATGTACCCGATGGCCCTGCTGCCGTGGTGGGACATCGACAAGGCGGTGAAGGAGATCGAGCGGGTCAAGGGCATGGGCCTGCGCGGCATCAACACCAACGCCGATCCGCACAACGACGGCCTGCCCGACCTCGGCGAGCACCACTGGGACCCGGTGTGGGAGGCGTGCGCCGACCTCGGACTGCCGGTCAACTTCCACATCGGCGCGAGCCAGACGTCGTCGAGTTGGTTCGGCTCGATGCCGTGGCCGTCGTTCGACCCGGAGCGCAAGCTCGCCCTGGGTTCGCTGATGGTGATGATCTCGAACTTCCGCACGCTCGGCAACCTGCTGCTGTCGGGCGTGTTCGAGCGGCACCCGAAGCTCAACGTGGTGTCGGTCGAGAGCGGCCTCGGCTGGATCCCGTTCCTGCTCGAGGGACTCGACTACGAGGTCTCGGAGACCGCGCCGCACATCGGCGACATCCTGTCGATGAAGCCGTCGGAGTACTTCAAGCGCCAGGTGTACGTCTGCTACTGGTTCGAGCAGGCCTCGATGCGCGGCGTGCTCGACCAGATCGGTGCCGATCGCGTGCTGTTCGAGACGGATTTCCCGCACCCCACCTGCCTGTACCCGAACAGCCTCGAGCGCGCGGTGGAGCCCCTCGCCGACCTCGACGCTGCGACGCGCCGCGGCATCCTCGGCGGCAACGCCGCCAAGCTCTACGACATCCCCCTCCCCGCATAGGGGGAGGAGCCCGTCACCGGCGGGTGCGGGTGCTCTCGCTGAGGGGGCCGAGCGTCTTCAACAGCGCGCCGTAGTCGACCGCGCTGAACGGCCACTGCGTGACGATCTTGCCCTTGTCGGTGGTGAAGTAGTTGTTCGACACCGCCCACGCGGTGCCCTCCATCTTCGACATGAGCCACGCGTGGTACGGGTCGGCCCACGACGGCTTCACCTCGACCGCGCTGATGCCCTTGCGCATCATCTTCTTGATCGTCCGGCACGCGTACGCAGCCTGGTTGCGGAGGTTGAGCGCGATCTCGCCGCCGTTCGTCCCCGGTCCGTAGAGCATGTAGAAGTTCGGGAACTCGGGCACGGTCACGCCGAGGAAGGCGCGCGGCTCGCCGTCCCAGTACTCGTGGATGGTGCGATCCGTGCGCCCCACCACTTCGAGCTTGGCGAGGTAGTGGGTGGGCTGGAAGCCGGTCGACAACACGATCACGTCGACCTCGTGCTCCACGCCGTCGGCGTCGACAATCCCCTTCGGCGTGATCGCCGCCACCGCGCGCGGCACCAACCTGACGTTGGGCTCGCGCAGCGCGGGGTAGAAGTCGTTGCTGAAGATCGTGCGCTTGCCCCAGAACGGGTACTTCGGCGTGAGCGCCTCGACCATCTCGGGGCGGTCCTCGAAGGTCTTCGCGATGTACTGGCGAGCGGCCTGCTCGGATGCCTCGTGGGTCGGGTGCCCGGGGCGGTAGCTCCCCCCGTCGAACAGCCGCTTCTCGGCCTGCCAGTACCACTGCACGCGCCGCACCTGGTACGCGACCGGGTTGTTGAGCTTGAGGCGTTCCTCGCGCGAGTAGTCGTAGTCGCCCTTGGGGAGCACCCAGCCGGGTTCGCGTTGGAACACGAGCAGCTGGTCGACGATCGGCTGGATGGTCGGGATGATCTGCGACGCGGTGGAGCCGGTGCCCACGATCGCGACGCGCTTGCCGTGCAGGTCGTGCTCGTGCTCCCACCGTGCGGTGTGGAAGCAGGGGCCCTCGAAACTGCCGAGCCCCGGGAGGTCGGGATACTGCGGCACGTTGAGAAAGCCCACGCCGGAGATCAGCACATGGCACTCGGTCTGCTCGCCGGTGGTGAGGGTGAGCACGTACACGTGGCGCTCGTCGTCCCACACCGCGCGCTCGACGCCGACCCCGAACTGGAGGTGCGGGTACAGCTCGAAGTCGCGGCAGGTCTCCTCGAGGTACGCATGGATCTCCGGCTGGCGCGCGTGCGTACGCGACCAGTCGAAGCGCTTGAACGGGAACGAGTACACGTAGGACACGACGTCGACCTCGGCGCCGGGGTACTGGTTGTCCCACCAGGTGCCACCGGCGCGCTCGGACTTCTCGTAGATCGTGAAGGTCTCGATCCCCGCCTTGCGCAGCATGACGCCGGCCGAGATGCCACCCATGCCCGCGCCGACGACCACGACCTTCGGCGTGCCCTTCGGCCCGAACAGCTCCGTCGCGCTCCGCTTGCCCATGATGCTTGCCTCTCTCGTTCCGGTGGCGCGAGCTAACCGAACAAGCCGCGTGGCTGGCCGAGCGGCAGGTCGAGGTGGGTGCGGATGCCGGCGGGCGCGGCCACGACCTGCGGGATCATGTTGACCGCGCTGAGCGCGGTCCACACGCGGCCCGTGTACCCGATGTCACCGCTCATGTCGGTGTCGAACGGCTCGAGGGTGAAGCGGGTGGACTGGTCGCCGATGAGCTCGACGATGTACTTGTTCCGGCCGCTGTGCTCGAACTGCGGCGTGATGTCGTCGTCCATGCGGGCGTACGACTGGAAGACGAGCTTCTCCTCGCCGTCGACGATCGCCGACCACACGTGCTTCATGCCGGCGACGGTGCCCTTGGGGATGAAGCCCGACTTCACCGTGAGGTCCTGGTTCGCGACCGCGACCTCGAGCCGGTAGTCGTAGCGATCGGGCACGAGGCCGAGTCCGTCGGCGAGCAGCACGAGTGACTCCTGGAAGATCTCCTCCATGTTCTTGATGATGGGGGAGGGGTCCTCGACGCACTCGACCGGGTCGCGCCCGAAGCCGAGGCCGGGGAAGTTCATCTCGTACGAGGGGTGCTTGGCGAGGAGGTAGATCTCGGTGACGACGAGCTTGTCGATGTGGCTCATCAGACGCGCGCCGGTGAGCGCGAACACGTCGCCGATGTATCCGGGGTGGATGCCGGAGCCGTGCAGCGAGGTGCCGCCCTCCTGGCACGCGGCCTCGATGCGCGCGGTCTGCTCGGGGTCGCGCGCCTTCGGGTAGGCGAAGCCCACCGGCGTCACGATGTTCTTGCCCGAGCGGAGGATCGCGCAGATGTCGTCGATGTCGATGTAGAGGGGGGCGTAGTTCACCGCATCGGCGTCGAGGGCGAGGATCTCCTCCTTGTCCATCGAGCACGCCACGCCGATCGGTCCGATGCCCGCGACCTCACCGGCGTCCATGCCGTGCTTGGCGTCGGAGGTGACGTACGCACCGACGAGCTCGTAGATCGGGTTCTCGACGAAGTGGCGGATCGAGATCTGGCCGATCGATCCGGTGGCCCACTGGATGACCTTGTACGTGTCCTGACTCATGCGTCCCCCTCGGAATGCTGCTCGCGATCGAGCCTCGCTGGCGAATGTCTACGTGCTGTTACGCGCCGGTCGCCACCCACTGGCCACCGTTGGCGTTGATGTTCTGGCCGGTGACCGCGGCGGCGAGCGGCGAGCACAGGAAGAACACCGCGCCCGCGCACTCCTCGGGCGTTGGCATGTGACCGATCGGGATGGTCGCGCCCTTCTCCTCCACCAGCTTGGCGACCGCTTCGTCGCTCAGGCCCTGGTTCTTGCCCATGAACCAGTTGGTGTTCTCGCCCTGGGTCGCGCCGAGGGTGAGGTTGTTCACCCGGATGCCGTCGGGGCCCAGCTCCACCGCAAGGGTGCGCCCGAGACTCGCGAGCGCGGCCTTCGACGCGGAGTAGGAGCCGAGCCGCGGCGGGTTGGAGAACATCGCCCCGGAGTTCACGAACACGATGGCGCCGCCGCCCCGCGCCCGCATCGACTCCACGATGCCCTGGGTGATGACCAGTGCGCCGATGAGGTTCACCTCGACGACCTCACGCCACACCTGCGGCGTCGACTCCATCGCCGGCACCCAGTCGCCCTGGGCGTGGCCGTTCTGCACGAACACGTCGACGCCGCCGAAGCGCTCGAGCGTGCGCGCCACCAGGTTGTTGCAGCTCTCCTCGTCGCCGAGGTCGACGGGACACACGAGCGGCTCGGGGCCGACCTCGCGCACCTCGGCGGCGATCTCCTGCAGCACTGTCTCACGGCGGGCGCCGAGCACGACGCTGGCGCCCTCACTCGCGAACTTCAGGGCGATGCTGCGCCCCATGCCCGAGCCGATGCCCGTGACGATCGCGACCTTGCCGTCGAACACACCCATCTTCGCTGTCTCCTGTCGTCGTCCGAGGTTCAGTCTGTCGCGCGGCGGAATCGGCGAGCCCGCGCACGGAATCGGCCAGCCCGCGCACGGAATCAGGCAGCATGCGCTTCGAGAGCTTGCCGGTGGGCAGGCGGGGGAGCTGATCCATCAGCTCCACCGACGTCGGGCACTTGAACCGGGCGATGCGCGCCCGGCAGAACTGGCGCAGCTCCTCGGCGAACGCGTCGACGTCGTCCACCGGCGCCGCCGGCTCCACGACCGCGCGTACCGCCTCGCCCATCTCGGCGTCGGGGACGCCGATCACGATGCAGTCGCGCACGCCAGGGTGCTGGAACAGCACCGCTTCGACCTCCGCGGGGTAGATGTTCACCCCGCCCGAGATGATCATGTTCGACACGCGGTCGTTGAGGTACAGGTAGCCGTCGTCGTCGAGGTAACCGACGTCGCCGAGCGACGCCCAGCCGCGGTCGTTGTACGCGCCCTTCGTCTTCTCCTCGTCGCCGTGGTACTCGAAGCGGTGCATCGTCTCGAACCACACCTGGCCCGACTCGCCGACGGGGAGCTCGTTGCCGTCCTCGTCGAGGATGTGGGCGGCGCCGGTCATCGGCATGCCGACCGAGCCGGGGTGCGCGAGCCACTGCTCCGAGTCGATCGCGCAGAAGCCGGCGCCCTCGCTGCCCGAGTAGTACTCGTACACGACGGGTCCCCACCACTCGATCACCGCGCGCTTCACGTCGACCGGGCACGGCGCGGCGGCGTGCACCGCGTAGCGCAGGCTCGACACGTCGTACTTCGTGCGTACGTCGTCGGGCAGCTGCAGCATGCGGATGAGGTGGGTGGGCACGAACTGCGCGTGGGTCACGCGGTGGCGCTCGATCAGCGCGAGGCACTCCTCGGCGTCGAAGCGCTCCATCACCACGACGGTGGCGCCGAGACGGTGCATCGTGGTGGACCAGCCCGCGGGCGCGGCGTGGTACAGCGGCGCGGGGCTGAGGTACACGGTGTCCTCGCCGGCGCCGTAGAGGGCCTGCACGAGCATCGAGAACGAGTTGGGCGCACCGAGCGGGCCACCGATCGCCGCGGGCTTGATGCCCTTGGGCTTGCCGGTCGTGCCCGACGAGTAGAGCATCCACTGGCCCTCGCACTCGTCGTCGACGGGCGTGGTGGGTTGCGCGGCGAGCGCCGCCTCGTAGTCCGAGAAGCCCTCGATCGCGCCGCCAACGGCGAGGCGCAACGTCGCGCGAGTGGTCGAGCCCAGCCCCTCGACCGCCGCGGTGCACGCGGCCGAGACCACGAGCGCGGTGGCGCCGCAGTCGTCGACGACGTACTGCACCTCGTCGGACGCGAGGTGCCAGTTGATCGGCGTCACGTGCAGGCCCGAGCGGAAGCCCGCCCACATCACCTCGTAGATCTCGGGACGGTTGTCCATGACCAGCGCGAGGTGGTCGCCGGTGCGGAGCCCCGCGGCCCGGAGCGCGTGCGCGAGCTGGTTCGACCGCTCGTCGAGCTCCCGGTAGGTGGTGACGGCACCGCTGCCGCCCATGATCACCGCGGGGCGGTCGGGGTGGAGGCGGGCGATTTCCTTCGGGTGCTGCATGGGCTCGGGGTTCTGCATGGTGGTGCGGAGCAGTCCTCGCTCGACGGGCGGTCGGGGGCACGAAACGTCTAGAGGTATTAGCCTCGGCCGCGCTCACCACGCAAGTAGGGGGAATCGTTCGTGAAGTTCATCCTGCAATTCCCGGACACCCACGGGCTCGAGGGCGACATGCTCGGCGAGCACCACGTGGGCGAGGTGGCGGCGATCGCCGAGCGGGCCGGGTTCGACGCGCTGTCGCTCACCGACCACCCGGCACCGGGCGCGAAGTGGCTGGCGAGCGGCGGGCACCAGAGCGTCGACCCGTTCGTCGGCCTCGCGTTCGCCGCCGCCGCGACCGAGCGCATCCGGCTGCTCACCTACCTCGCGGTCCTGCCGTACCGGAACCCGTTCGTGACCGCCAAGGCCGCAGCCACCCTCGACCGCCTCTCGGGTGGCCGCTTCATCCTGGGCGTCGGCGCCGGCTACCTGAAGACCGAGTTCTTCGCTCTCGGCGTCGACTTCGACGAGCGCAACGAGCTGTTCGACGAGTGCATCGACGTGATGCAGCTCTGCTGGGCGGGCGAGCCGTTCTCCTACACGGGCAAGCACTTCGACGCCCGCAACGTGGTGCACAAGCCGCTGCCCGCGCAGCGCCCCATCCCGATCTGGATCGGTGGGAACTCCAAGCTCAGCCGCCGGCGCGTCGCGCAACGTGCGCAGGGTTGGATGCCGATGGGCGGGTCGCCCGAGCTCGCGCAGACCGCGCGCACGCAGCACATCGAGTCGTTCGACCAGCTCGCGACCATGGTGCGCGAGGTGAAGGAAGCGGCGGGCGAGCGTGCGTCCGAGCTCGACTTCTGCGTGATGTACCACGACGAGTCGATTCACTCCGACGTCGAGGCCGACGCCGAGAAGCACCGCGAGGCCTTCGCCCGCTACAAGGACGCCGGTTTCGACTGGCTCGTGGTCGGCGGACGCGACAAGTCGAGCGCCGCGCACACCGACTGGGTGGAGACGTTCGGCGCGACGTACCTGGAGGGTTCATGAGCGCGGCAGGCAACTCGGCAGCGAAGGTGCACAAGGTCGCGGTCTGGTCCACGGGCTGGGTCGGCAGCATCGCGATCGGTGCCGCCCACCGGCGCGCCGACATGGAGCTGGTGGGGGTGTGGGTGCACTCGCCCGAGAAGGAGGGACGCGACGCCGGAGAGCTCGCGGGCATCGGGTCGATCGGCCTCGCCGCGACCAACGACGTCGACGCGATCCTCGCCGCGGGCCCGGAGTGCGTGATCTACGCCGCAAGCGGGCCACAGCTCGACGCCGCCGCCGTGCCCGACTACGTGCGCCTGCTCGAGGCCGGGATCAACGTGGTCACCGTCACATCGTGGGGCCTGGTGTACCCGGAGGCGTTCGCGCCGGCGTGGCGCGACGAGCTCGCCGCCGCCGCGGCGCGTGGGGGCGCATCGCTGTACGCGTCGGGCATCGAGCCCGGGTTCGCCGCCGACGAGCTGCCGCTGGTCCTGTCCACCATGTCGAACACCATCCGCACGGTGCGCGCCACCGAGATCATGATGTACGACACCTACCCGGTCGCCCACGTGATCCGCTCGATGGGTTTCGCGGTGCCGATGGACGAGATGCCGCTCCTCGCGTACCCGGGTGCGCAGGCCGCCACGTGGGGTCCGTCGATCCGGCTCGTCGCCGCCGGTCTCGGCGTGGAGGTCGAGGAGATCCGCGAGCACTTCGACCGCGTGCCCACCGATCGCGACCTCGACGTCGCGTCGGGGCTCGTCCCCGCGGGCACAGGAGGCGCGGTGCGCACGCAGACCGTCGGCGTGGTCGACGGTCAGGAGCGCATCGTGATCGAGCACGTCAACCGCATGGCTGTCGATCTCGCGCCCGACTGGCCGGTCGGCACGCGTGGCGTCGACGGGATCTACACGATCCACATCGACGGCGACCCCGCCATCGACATGGAGATGACGGTGGGGACCCATGGCACCGCCACCGACGGCGCGATGGTCGCGACCGCGATGCGTATCGTCAACGCGGTGCCCGCGGTGATCGCCGCCGCGCCGGGCCTGGTGAGCTCGCTCGACCTGCCCGTCACCGCCCCGGTCGCACCCTTCAGCGACTGACCGTCCGTTTGGCGCTCTTCCGCCGCTATGGGGCCTCGAAGAGCGCAAGACGGGAGAATAGCGACTGACGGCGCGCACCACCAGGTCCACCACGTGCGCCACCTCGGCGCGCTTCGGTGCGGTGCGCTGCCAGAGGTGGTCGGACATCCGGCCGATCGTCATGTGGGCGACCAGCGCGGCATCGAGCAGCGGATCGGTGCTGCCCAACGCGGCGAGCGGTTCGTCGAGCAGGGGCGCGAGCATCGCGACGGTGGTGGGTCGTTCGCCGTCGAGGTCGTCACTCACCGCGCCGCCGTTCCACATCACTGCGAGGGTGGTCTCGGCGCCGTCGCGGTCGGCCGCCTGCCCGAGCACCGCCTCGACCCATCGGCGTACCTGGTCCTCCGGCGTGGTGGCCTTCGCCATCTGGTGTTCGACGTAGCTCGCGAGCCGCGCGGTGCCGTCTTCGATGATTGCGGCCACCAACGCCTGCTTCGAGGCGAAGTGCCGGTAGAAGGCGTCGTTGGAGAGCCCGGCCTCGGTGACGATGTCGGCCACGCGAGGGCTCGACGTGGTGCCGCAGCGGCGCATCACCACCAGCCCGGCATCGAGCAGGCGACGCACCTCTTCCGCGTACTGGGCGTTGCGGGCCGCGAGCGTGCGCCCGGCGATGCGGGTGGCGAGGTCCTCGCCCGTCAGAGCGCTACTTGCGTTCGGCATACCCAGAATCATATTCTGGCGAGGCCGGAAAGAGAAGGCCGCGACGAGAAGTAGCCGAGAGGGGAACCCCAATGGGATGGGACTTCGAGACGGATCCCGAGTACCAGGCACAGCTGGACTGGGTCGACCAGTTCGTGACCGAGGAGTGTGAGCCGCTCGACCTCGTGTGGCCGCACCTCCAGTTCACGCCGCTCGACGAGAACCGGCGCAAGGTCATCGATCCGCTCAAGGCGCAGGTGCGCGAGCGCGGCCTGTGGGCCACCCACCTCGGCCCCGAGCTCGGTGGCCAGGGCTTCGGGCAGCTCAAGCTTGCGCTGCTCAACGAGATCCTCGGCCGGTCGGGCTGGGCCTCGATCGTGTTCGGGTGCCAGGCGCCCGACACCGGCAACGCGGAGATCATCGCCCACTACGGCACCGATGAGCAGAAGGCGCGCTACCTGCAGCCGTTGCTCGAGGGCGAGTGCTTCTCGTGCTACTCGATGACCGAGCCGCACGCCGGCGCCGACCCCACGCTGTTCACCACGCGTGCCGTCAAGGACGGCGACGAGTGGGTCATCAACGGGTGGAAGTACTTCTCGTCGAACGCGCGCACCGCGTCGTTCCTCATCGTGATGGCGGTGACCGACCCCGACGTCAGCGCCTACCAGGGCATGTCGATGTTCCTGGTGCCGTCCGACACGCCGGGTGTCAAGATCGAACGCAACGTCGCGCTGTACGGCGAGGCCATGAACGACGGCTCGCACGCGCTGATCCACTACGACGACGTGCGGGTCCCGGCCGACGCGGTGCTCGGCGGCGAGGGCCAGGCCTTCGCAATCGCGCAGACGCGCCTCGGCGGCGGTCGTATCCACCACGCGATGCGCACCATCGGGCTGGCGCAGAAGGCGCTCGACATGATGTGCGAGCGCGCGCTCAGCCGTCAGGTATCGGGCAGCCTGCTCGCGGAGAAGCAGTTCGTGCAGGGCTTCATCGCCGACTCCTACGCGCAGCTCGTGCAGTTCCGACTGTTCGTGCTGTACACCGCCTGGGAGATCGACAAGTACAACGACTACCGCCGCGTCCGCAAGGACATCGCCACCGCGAAGATCGTGATGCCCGACGTGCTGCGCGACATCGCGTGGCGGGCGATGCAGGTGCACGGCGCGCTCGGCACCACCAACGAGATGCCGTTCTTCAACATGATCCACGGCGGCGCGGTCATGGGCCTGGCCGACGGTCCCACCGAGGTGCACAAGGTCACGGTGGCGCGCCAGGTGCTGCGCAACTACAAGGCCACCGACGGCATGTGGCCGACGGAGTGGATCCCCGGCAAGCTCGAGGCCGCGCAGAAGAAGTACTCCGACCTGCTGGAGCTGGAAGTGGGGAACCTGTGAGCGACGTCACCAGCGGCAGCAGCATGATGAACGTCGAGAAGCTCTCGAAGTGGATGGACGCGCAGGGGCTCGCCCCCGGTGCGCCGATCGAGACCGACTTCGTGGCCGGCGGCACGCAGAACGAGATCTTCGAGATCCGCCGTGGCGACGTCCACGCCGCGCTGCGCATCCCGCCGCCGGGCGCACCGGAGACGCGCGACGAGGGCATCGTGCGCGAGTGGCGAATCATCGAGGCGCTGGGCGGCACCGACGTGCCGCACACCCCGGCCATCGCGTTGTGCGACGACCAGAGTGTGCTCGGGCGCACCTTCTACCTGATGGGCTTCGTCGACGGCTGGTCGCCGATGAACACCGACGGCTGGCCGGCGCCGTTCGACACCGACCTCGACGCGCGCTGCGGATTGTCGTACGCGCTGGTCGAGGGGGCGGCGCTGCTGTCGAAAGTCGACTGGCAGGCGAAGGGCCTCGCCGACCTCGGGCGGCCCGACGGCTTCCACGAGCGCCAGGTGGAGCGGTGGACCCGGTTCCTCGAGCGCATCAAGGCGCGCGACATCCCCGGCTTCGACGAGGCCACGGCGTGGCTCGCGACCCACAAGCCGCTCGACTACGTGCCGGGGATCATGCACGGCGACTACCAATTCGCCAACGTGATGTTCGGCCACGGCGCGCCGGCGCGCCTCGCGGCCATCGTCGACTGGGAGATGGGCACGGTCGGGGACCCGAAGCTCGACCTCGCGTGGATCGTGCAGGCGTGGCCCGAGAACATGGACGACCCCGAGGCCACGATGGCCAGCTACGTCGACCTCACCGGCATGCCCTCGCGTGACCAGTTGCTCGCGCACTACTCCGAGGTGTCGGGGCGTCAGGTCGACGACATCGACTACTACGTGATCCTCGCGAAGTGGAAGCTCGCCATCGTGCTGGAGCAGGGCTTCCAGCGCGCGGGCGACGACGAGAAGCTGCTCGCCTTCGGCCCGGTCGTCACCGACCTCATGGCCGGGGCCGCGGAGCTCGCCGCGACCACGACGTACAAGGGATAGGCGGCCGGTGCCCGCAGTCGAGGGTCTGGTCGAGGAGCGGCACGGCCACGTGCTCGTCCTGCGGCTCGACCGGCCCGACAAGGCCAACGCGCTCACCTGGGACATGATCCGCGGCGTGGGCGACGCGGTCGCCGCCGCCGAGTCCGACCCGGCCACACGCGCCGTGGTGCTCACCGGCACCGGCGAGCGGGTGTTCACCGCGGGGATGGACCTCGTGGCCATGGCCACGCCCCCGAGCGACCCGGCGGCCGCGGCCGCGATCACCGGCGGATGGGTGCGGCTGCTGCAGGGCACGGTCACCATCCCGGTGATCGCCGCGGTCAACGGCAGCGCGCTCGGCGGCGGGTTCGAGCTCCTGCTCGGCGCCGACCTCGCGGTGGTGGCCGAGGGGGCCCGGCTCGGGCTGCCCGAGGTCAAGCGGGGCCTGATCGCCGGCGGCAACGCGCCGTGGCTCGCCGCGCGCCTCCCGCTCGCGGTTGCGCTCGAGCTCGGCCTCACCGGCGACCCGATCAGCGCCGCTCGCGCCTACGAGCTCGGGCTCGTCAACGCGGTCGTGCCCGCGGCCGACGTGCTGCCGACGGCGCTCGCGCTCGCGCAGCGGATCGCGGCGAACGCGCCGATGGCCGTCGCGGCGATGCGCGAGATCGTGCGCACGTCGGCCATGGACGGCGTCGCCGCGCTCGACGCCTTTCCCGCTCTACGCGACGCGGTGTTCGGGAGCGAGGACGCGGCCGAGGGCATGCGCGCCTTCGCGGAGAAGCGCGATCCCGACTGGCAGGGCCGCTGATGGCGCGCGCTGCGGTGTGCCGGGAGTACGGCGCGCCCGACGTCGTGCGCGTCGAGGAATGGGACGCCGGGTCGCCCGGGCCCGGCCAGGTGCGCGTCGGGGTGCAGGCTGCCGCGGTGAACTTCCCCGACGTGCTGCTGGTGGCGAACGAGTACCAGGTGTCGGTGCCGCCGCCCTTCGTGCCCGGCAGCGAGTTCGCCGGCGTGGTCACCGAGGTCGGTGAGGGCGTGACCGACCTCGCCGTCGGCGACGCGGTGTTCGGCACCGGCATGGTCGGCGCGTTCGCCGAGGAGATCGTCACCGTGCCGGGTGCGCTCACCCGCACGCCGGCCGGGATCAGCGCGGCTAAGGCCGCCGCATTCGGCGTCGCGTCGCGCACCGCGTATTACGCGCTGCGATCGTTCGCGTACGTCGAGGCCGGCCACGAGGTGATCGTGCTCGGCGCCGGTGGGGGAGTGGGCAGCGCCGCAGTCCAGCTCGCGGTCGCACTCGGCGCCACCGTCACTGCCGTCGCGTCGACGCGCGAGAAGCTCGAGGTCGCGGCCGCGTGCGGCGCACAGCGCCTCGTGGGTCACCGTGACGCCGGCGACGCGGCCGGTCTGCGAGCGGCACTGCGTGAGGCGGTCCCCGAAGGCGCGCACGCGGTGATCGACCCGGTGGGCGGCGACCTGTCGGAGCCCGCGCTGCGGTCCCTGCGCTGGGGTGGCCGGTTCGTCACCCTGGGCTACGCGTCGGGCACCATCCCGCGCATCCCGCTCAACCTCGTGCTGCTCAAGGGCGTGCAGGTCGTCGGCTTCCAGATCATCGACTTCATGACCCAACGCCTCGACGACCTCCTGCGCGACGACGCCGAGGTCCTCGCGTTGCTCGCCGAGGGCCGGGTCGACCCCTTCATCGGGGCGCGCTTCCCCTCGACGACGCCGCCGGCGCCCTGCGCCACGTCGCCGACGGCAAGGCCCTCGGCAAGGTCGTCCTCGAACTCACCTGACCGTGTTCCCGAACCGGCGTCAATCCAAGCCCATAGTGGGCAGGAATTGACGCCAGTTGGGTTGGGCTGGGTCAGACGGTGACGGGGACGCTGGTGTAGCCGCGGACGGTGCTGGTATGGAGGCGCTCGGCGCGGTCGTGCTGCACCGACCACTCGGGGAAGCGGGCGAGGGTCTCCTCGATCGCGATGCGGCCTTCGAGCCGGGCGAGCGATGCGCCGAGGCAGAAGTGCACGCCGAAGCCGAACGACAGGTGCTGGTCGAAGTTGCGGCGCACGTCGAAATTCTCCGCCCCCGGGTACTGGCGCTCGTCGCGCCCGGCCGAGCCGGTGAGCAACAGCACCTTGGAGTTCTCGGGGATGGTGACGCCGTGGTGCTGCGTCTCCTTGGTGGTCCAGCGCGCCTGCACCGGCGACGGCGCCTCGAAGCGCAGCAGCTCCTCCACCGTGTTCGGCACCAGCGACGGGTCGGCGGCGACGGCGGCGCGCTGGTCGGGGTGGCGGTCGAGCAGTACCGCGGCCCAACCGAGCAGGCGGGCGACGGTCTCGGAGCCGGCAGCCACCACGAGCATGGCGAAGTCGGCGCCCTCGCTCACTTCGAGCACACGCGTCTCGCCCTCCTCGGTGAGCTCGGCCTGCGCGAGCGCGGTGAGCATGTCGTCGCGGGGTTCGGCCTTGCGCTCGGCGATGATGTCGTTGAAGTACGAGTGCACCGCGATGGTCGCGTTCATCGCGGTCTCGTTGCGGGTGCCCACGCCGGGCTCGATGTGGAACATCTCGTCGAACAGGTGGCGGACCCGCTCGCGGTCGGACTCGGGCACGCCGAACAGCGACGAGATCACGCGCGACGGCAGTTGCAGCGCGAAGTCGCCGAGGTAGTCGAACTCGGATCGGCCGGCCACGCCGTCGAGCAGCTCGCGGCAGATCTGGCGGATCGTCGGCTCGATGTCGAGCACCCGACGAGGCGTGAACGCGCGCGACACGAGCGCGCGCATCTTGGTGTGCGCGGGCGGGTCCATGAAGATGATCATCGACGTGGGGTACGGCTCGGGCGACATGCCCTCGAGCACCGTGCCGTGCGCGGAGCTGTAGGTGAGCGGCTCGCGGCTGCACTGCTCGACGTCGGCGTAGCGCGACAGTGCCCAGAAGTCGTACTGGTCATTGCGGTAGCAGGGCGCCTCGTCGCGCAGTCGCTGCCACACTTCGTAGGGCGCGGTGTCGATCTCGGTGTCGTACGGGTCCCAGTAGAGGGCGGTCATCGCGATGTCGCTCCTGAGGTCACTGGTCGGTGCGGGCGGCGCCCCAGCCGCCCTTGATCGCGGCGTCGGTCGTCGCGCGGCGATGGGCGATCAGCCACGTGCCGTCGACGTTCACGTACTCGTCGAAGTAGCGGCCCCAGTGGTCGAGGCCGTCCTGCGTGAGCACCTGGTAGTACGAGTAGCCCGTGGCGCGCTCCGGCGAGAGCACGGTGATCTCGTGGGTGGCGGTGAAGTGCCGGATGAACCGCCGCCGGCTGGTCGTCGACCCGCCCGCGCCGCCCTCCGGCGCGTCGCCCTGCGCCGCCAGGGCACGGGGCTTGCCGTCGGCGACCCCGGACACGAACGCGCGGATCCCGACGTGGCCCTCGTGGCGCACGCCGCCGGCCTCGAGCACGCCGTCGGGCGCGAACACCCGCATCATCTCGTCGAAGCGCCCAGTGTCGCCGTTCGCGTTGTAGGCCGCGACGAGGTTGCGGATCTGGACGTGTGCCTCGATCTCCCACAGTTCCATGAAGGAAGAAAGCTATATACGTTTCGTCGGCCGCCACAAGCGGCCGGCGACCGGGTCAGATCCGCCGTTGCACGGCGGCGACGTGGCCCTCGGCGGTGCCGAGCAGCCCGGCCTCCGTGAGCGCGGCGAGCTCCTCGTCGCTCGCACCGCTCTCGCGCAACACGGCCAGCGTGTCCTGGCCGAGACGCGGGGCGGGGCCCTGCACCCGCACGCCGCCGGTGGACGACCGGAACGGCGCCGCGGTCACCCGCACCCCGGGCTCGACCTCGGCGAACACCTCGCGCTCGACGGCCCACGGCGTCTCGGCGACGTCGGGGATGCTGCGCACCTCCGCCACCAGGAAGCCGAAGGTGTCCATGCGGGCCTCGACGGTGGGGAAGTCGGGCATCGCCGCGAACAGCCGGGCCAGCGTGGCGACGGCCTCGTCGCGCGACTCCGTGTACCCGATCGTCTCGTCGCTGAGGGCGGCGGCGATCTCCGGGAGTCGGTGGTGCGGATCACCCATGAACGCGACCATCGTGCCGTCGGCCACGGTGAAGACCGGGTAGCGCCACGTGTCGGGCACGCGCGGTCCGTCGTACCGCGTGAGCTCGGTGGATGCCCACTCGTCGGTGTAGAGCAGTGCCTCCGCCATCGCGACGTCGAGGTGCTGCCCCATGCCGTCGCGCTCGCGCTGGTAGAGCGCGGCGCAGACCGCGCTCACCGCGAGCAGCCCGGGCTGGATGTCGCCGTCGACGTGGGTGCTCTGCTCCGGCGGCGCGCCACGCAGCCGGGCGTCGAGCTCCACCCGCCCGGCCTCGGCCTGCACCATCGCGGCATAGGCGCGGCGCTGCGACCACGAGTTGCCGGCGCCCCACCCGCTGATCGAGCAGACGATCAGCCGTGGGTTCTCGGCGCGGAGCGCCTCACTACCCATCCCGAACTTCTCCATCACGCCAGGACGGAAGTTCTCCAACACCACGTCGCTGGTGACCGCGAGTCGCCGCACCATCCCCGCCACGCGCTCGTCGCGCAGGTCGACGGCAATGGAGCGCTTCCCCGCGTTCACCCACGAGAAGTACACGCTCATGCTGTCGTCGCCGAACTGCGGGTGCAGGCGACGGATGATGTCGCCCTCCATCGGCTCGACCTTCACCACGTCGGCGCCGAGGTCGGCGAGCATGCGCCCGCAGATGGGTCCCGACACGACCTGCGAGAGGTCGAGCACGCGCACGCCGGTGAGAGGTCCCGTGGTGTTCGGCGGGGTGGTCATGGCCGGGAGCGTACCCACCGGGGACGCAGTGGTGCCCGGAGGGTCGGCTGCACGACAATGGACGCGCGAGGCACGACATCCACGGCCAGGGGGACCGCGTGACCGTCACGACGCAGCCGAGCGACATCTCCTACGACCCGTACGACCACGAGATCGACGCCGACCCGCACCCGGTGTGGCGGCGGATGCGGGAGGAGGCGCCGGTCTACTGGAACGAGCAGTACGGCTTCTACGCGCTCAGCCGCTTCGACGACGTGTGGCACGCCTACCTCGACGCGAAGACGTTCAGCTCGACGCACGGTGTGGAGCTCGAGAACCTCGACCACCCCTTGCCCGAGCCCCGGCTGATGATCTTCACCGACCCGCCCGAGCACGACGCGATGCGCAAGCTCGTGTCGCGGGCGTTCACGCCGCGCCGGATCTCCGACCTCGAGGCCTCCATCCGCCGCCTCTGCGGCGAGCTGCTCGACCCGTACCGCGACGCCGACGGCTTCGACTACGTCGCCGACTTCGGCGCGATCGTGCCGCCCATGGTGATCGGCGAGCTCCTCGGGGTGCCGGTCGACGAGCGCGACGTGCTGCGCCACTGGTTCGACGCGATGCTCCACCGGGAGGACGGCGTGCTCGCGCCGCCGCCCTCTGCGGTCGAGGCGATGATCGCCGTTCACGCGTTCGCCGGCGAGCTGGTGCAGGCCCGCCGGCGCGCGCCGGGCGACGATCTCATCAGCGCCCTGCTCACCGCGGAAGTCGACCTCGTCGGCGAGCGTCGCGTGCTCACCGACGTCGAGATCCAGAACTTCCTCGTGCTGCTCGCCGGGGCGGGGGTCGAGACGGTGGCCCGGCTCCTCAGCTGGGCCGGGGTCGTGTTCGCCCGCAACCCCGAGCAGCAGGCGAAGGTCGCCGCGAACCCGGCGCTCGTGCCCGGAGCGGTGGAGGAGCTGTTGCGCTACGAGGCGCCGTCGCCGGTGAACGGGCGGTTCACCCTCGCCGACTCCGAGTTCCAGGGGGTGACCATCCCCGCGGGCTCGAAGGTGCTCATGCTCAACGGCAGCGCCAACCGCGACCCTCGCGAGTTCGACCGACCCGACGAGTTCGAGGTGGAGCGGAAGATCGGCCGCCACATCTCGCTCGGCTACGGCACCCACTTCTGCCTGGGCGCGTCCCTCGCCCGGCTCGAGGCCCGGGTGGCGCTGGAGGAGACCTTCGCCCGCTTCCCCCGGTGGGACGTCGTCGACGACGGACTGGAGATGGTGCGCACGAACACGGTGCGGGGCTACTCGAACGTTCCGATCCGCTTCTGAGCGGGCGGTCGGCCCGCGGATCGGGCCTCGCCGATGACCTGGGGCGGCTGTGCTAAAGATCTGGATGTTTCGGCGCCCGGCGCCTGCCCGTGACGAGTCGGTGGGGAACCATGGAACGTGAGCTCCCGAAGATCATCAGCGTCGACGACCACGTCATCGAGCCGCCGCACCTGTTCGAGCGGTGGCTGCCCGCCAAGTTCCGCGACCGGGCACCCCGCGTGGTGCGGCGGTACGCGGTCGGCGAGCAGTACTTCGGCGGCGGCCACTACGTCCCGGTCTACGGCGACGACGGGGCGACCGAGGGCACGCCGGTCGACACGTGGGAGTACGAGGGCCGCACCATCACCGCGCTGCGGCGCAACATCGCGGCCGTCGGGTTCCCGCTCGAGGAGCGGGGTGCGCAGCTCCTGACCTACGACGAGATGCGGCCGGGCTGCTACGACCCGAAGGCGCGCCTCGACGACATGGACGCCAACTGGGTCGAGGCGTCGCTCTGCTTCCCGACGATGCCGCGCTTCTGCGGGCAGACGTTCAAGGAGGCGCAGGACAAGGAGCTCGCGCTCGCGTGCGTGCAGGCGTACAACGATTTCATGGTCGAGGAGTGGTGTGGCGACTCCGGCGGCCGGCTCCTGCCGTTGGTCATCATCCCGTTGTGGGACGCCGAGCTGGCGGCGGCGGAGATCCACCGCAACGCCGCGCGTGGCGTGCGCGCGGTCACGTTCTGCGAGATCCCACCCAACCTCGACCTGCCGTCGATCCACTCCGGCCACTGGGACCCGTTCATCCGCGCCTGCGAGGAGACGGGCACGGTGATCAACATGCACGTGGGCTCGTCGTCGAAGATGCCGGCCACCGGGCCCGACGCGCCCCCCGCGGTCACGCTCACCCTCACGTTCGGCAACGCGATGGCGTCGATGACCGACTGGCTGTTCAGCGGCAAGCTCGTGCAGTTCCCCGAGGTCAAGCTCGCGTACAGCGAGGGCCAGATCGGGTGGATCCCCTACGTGATCAGCCGCGCCGACGACGTCTGGTACACCGCGCAGGCGTGGGCCGGCGTCGCCGACATCGTGCCCGAGCGGCCGAGCACCTACTACTACCGCAACATCTACGGTTGCTTCTTCCGCGACCCCGCGGGCATGGCCACCATCGACGCGATCGGCGTCGACCGCATCACGTTCGAGACCGACTACCCCCACACCGACTCCACCTGGCCCGACACCAAGAAGGTCGCGG
Organism: uncultured Actinomycetes bacterium; assembly: GCA_963720785.1. GTDB lineage: Bacteria > Actinomycetota > Acidimicrobiia > IMCC26256 > DASPTH01 > CAVRGQ01. Next base: position 970,857 of record CAVRGQ010000008.1, on the reverse strand, counting down.
AGGAGATGTTCGCCGACCTCGACGACGAGGTCGTGTACCGCATCACGCGCGGCAACGCGATCGAGATGCTCGGCCTCGACTTCGACCAGTGACGCAGCACGGATCCACCGCACGAAGGGAACGACGATGACCGACGCCGAGGCGCACCTCTGGGAAGCGGCGCTCAGCGAACTCGCCGAGCGCCGCCGCGTCTCGCGCGCCATGGGCGGCGACGAGCGGCTGGCGAAGCACCGGGGCCTGGGCAAGCTCGACGCCCGCGCGCGCATCGCCTATCTCCTCGACCCGGGCAGCTTCCTGGAGCTGGGCACGCTGGTGGGCGGAGCGGAGGCGCCGGCCGACGCGATCGTGATGGGCTCGGGGCGCATCGACGGTCGCCCGGTGATGGTCGCGGCGGAGGACTTCACGGTGAAGGCGGGCACCATCAGTTCCGCCGCGAACGCCAAGCGATACCGGGTCGCCGACCTCGCGCTGCTCGACCGCGTGCCGCTGGTGATGATGCTCGAGGGCGCGGGCTTCCGGGCCGAGGGATCACACGGCACCCGCACGCCGACCGACCTGCTCGCGCAGGCCGCCTGTTCGGGCAAGGTGCCGATGATCACCGCGGTGCTCGGCGCGTCGGCGGGTCACGGCGCGTTGGTCGCGCCGATGTCCGACTTCAGCGTGATGAGCCGCCAGGCCTCGATCTTCACCGCGGGCCCTCCCGTGGTGTTCGAGTCGCTGGGTGAGCAGATCACCAAGGAGGACCTCGGCGGCCCGTCCGTGGCCCTGGCCAGCGGCCTGATCCACAACGTCGCCGAGGACGACGAGCACGCGCTCGATCTCGTGCGCCTCTATCTCGACTACATGCCGTCGTCCGCGTGGTCGTACCCCACGCGGGTCGGGGGCCGCGACGACGGCCCGCGCATCGTCGACGAGATCCTGGAGATCGTGCCCAGCAACGGCCGGCGCGTGTACGACATCCGCGACGTCATGGACGTCGTGCTCGACGAGGGTTCGAACTTCGAGATCCAGCCCGACTTCGGCCGCACCGTGGTCACCATGCTCGCCCGCCTCGGCGGTCACCCGGTCGCGGTGGTCGGCAACCAGCCGAAGGTGAACGCAGGTTCGGTCGACGTCGACGGCGCCGACAAAGCTGCCCGCTTCATCCAGGTGGCCGACTCCTTCCACCTGCCGATCGTGTTCCTCACCGACAATCCGGGCGTGATGCCCGGGGTCGCGTCCGAGCGGCGCGGCATCCTGCGCGCGCGGCGCGCGCATGTTCGCGGCGCAGACGCAGGCGACCACGCCGAAGTTCACGGTGGTGCTGCGCAAGGCCTACGGCTTCGGTTCGATGGTGATGAGCATGATCCCGTTCGACCACCAGTCGGGTGTGTTCAACTTCCCGGGCGTCACGAGCGGCGCGATGGGCGCCGCGGCGATGAGCCGCTCGCGCAAGTCCGACGTCGACGAGGCCACGCTGCTGCGGGAAGCCGAGCTCGAGGCCTCCTACCGGTCGGCGAGCACCTTCGGAGGCGACGAGCTCATCGACCCGCGCGAGACCCGCAACGTGCTGCTCAACTCGCTCGAGCGTTCGCTGCAGCGGCGCGCGCAGGGCGCGGCGCCCGTGAGCCGAACGGCCATCATGCCGTGAGCGCGGCGCCGGGCTACCGAGTCGGGCTGCGGCTCGACCTCTACAAGTCGGCCGGATTCGAGATCCCGTACGACACGATCCGCCGAGCCGAGGCGCTCGGGTTCGACTCGGTCTGGACCGCGGAGGCCTACGGCGCCGACGCACTCACCCCGCTCGCCGCGATCGGCGCCGCGATCCCGCGCATCCGCCTCGGCACCTCCGTCGTGCAGCTGGCGGCCCGCCCGCCGGCCACCCTCGCGATGCAGGCCATGACGGTCGACGCCATCGCCGGCGGCGGCCGCGTCGTGATCGGGGTCGGGCTCTCCGGCCCGCAGATCGTCGAGGGCTGGTACGGCCAGCCGTGGGGCAAGCCGAACGCGCGACTGCGCGACTACCTCGAGATCACCCGCAAGATGCTCGACCGCGAGGGTCCGGTCACCCACGACGGCCCGGAGATCCAGCTGCCCTACCGCGGGCCGGGCGCGCTTGGGCAGGGCAAGCCGCTGCGCTCGATCCTGCACCCGCCCGCCCGCATCCCGATCTGGCTCGGCACGGTCGGCCCGAAGAACACCGAGCTGTGCGCGGAGCTGTGCGACGGCTGGTTCCCGATGGGGCTCGGCCGCGACGGCGTGGCGCCCTACGACGACGTGCTCGACCGCGGGTTCGCGCGCCGCACCGACGGCCGCAGCCGTGACGGCTTCGAGATCTTCGGCAGCGTCACCATCTGCATCACCGACGACGTGCAGGCATGGGTCGACCGCGAGAAGCCGTGGCGGGCGCGCTACGTCGGCGGCATGGGCTCGTCGTCGCACAACTACCACGTCGAGGCGATGGCCCGGCGCGGCTTCGGCGCCGAAGCGGCGCGGCATCCAGGAGCTGTTCCTCGCCGGCCGCCGCGACGAGGCGGTCGCGGCCATGCCCGACGAGTACGTGCTCGAGCACGCGCTGGTTGGTTCGCCGCAACGCATTCGCGAGCTGTGGCAGCAGGGTGGCATCGTGCCGCCCGGCGTCACCGGGTTCGTCGTCAACGGCGACCAGCCCGACGCGCTCGACCTGATCGCCGACCTCGCGGGCACCCGCGACCGGTAACTGCCAGGAGGATCCCGTGCCCGTCGCCCCGATCTACGCGGACGACCCGCGCCTGGAATCGCTCATCGGTCCCGGCGCACCGTTCGAGGTCGCGCCGGTCGTGATCGACGGCATCGAGGTGCGCGACTTCGTGCGCACGCCGGCAACCATCGTCGAGCTCTTCCGCATGGGCGTCGCCCACGAGGACCTCGTGCACACCGTGTACGGCGAGGAGCGCATGACGTTCCGCGAGATGCGGGCGCAGGCCACCGCGCTGGCGAAGGTGCTGCGTGACGACTTCGGCGTCGGTGCGGGTGACCGCGTCGCGATCGCGATGCGCAACCTCCCGGAGTTCGTGATCGCGTTCTGGGGCGGCGCGCTCAACGGCGCCATCGTCGCGCCGCTCAACTCGCTGTGGACGGGCGAGGAGCTGAGCTACGGCCTGGAGGACTGCGGGGCCAAGGTCGCCTTCCTCGACCCCGACCGTACGGAGAAGGCGAAGGAACACGGCATCCCGGCGGGCACCACCGTGGTGACGGTGCGTTCCGACGAGTACGACCTCGCGTTCGACGACCTCGTGCACGGGGACCCGATGCCCGAGGACGAGTTCGCGCGGCTCACGCGCGACGACCTCATCACCATCCTCTACACGTCGGGAACGACCGGCCGGCCCAAGGGTGCACCGGCCACCAACCGTGCGCACATCACCAGCATCTTCAACATGGCGTTCGCCAACGCGCGTGAGGCGATCATCTCGCGGCGGGTGCCGAAGCCGGCGCGCCAGCCGGCCACGCTGTCCGCGCAGCCGCTGTTCCACATCGGCGGCGTCGCGTCGATCATCAGCGGTCCGATGGGCGGCACCAAGCTCGTGATGATGCACAAGTGGGATCTCGAGCAGGCCGTCCGCCTGGCCAAGGAGGAGGGCGTCACCAACCTCGGCGGCGTACCCACGATCGCGCGGCAGTTCCTCGACTACCCGGGCATCGGTGAGCTCGGCCTCGACGTGCGCGGCTTCCCCATGGGTGGCGCCGCGGTGCCGCCTGACCTGCCGATCCGCGCGGTCGAGACGTTCGGGCCCGGCATCCAGCTGCTCAACGGCTACGGCCTCACCGAGACCACCTCCGCGTGCGCCACCAACATCGGCGTGGAGTTCCAGGAGCACCCCGACAGCGTCGGGCGGGCCAACCTCACCGCCGACATCAGGATCGTCGACTTCGACGGCACGGAGTTGGGGGTCGGCGAGCGGGGGGAGATCTGCTTCCGCTCACCGCAGAACACGAAGGGCTACTGGAACAACCCCGAGGCCACCGCCGAGGTGTTCCGCGACGGCTGGTTCCACTCCGGCGACGTCGGGTACGTCGACGACGACGGCTTCCTCCACGTGTCCGACCGCCTGAAGGACGTCGTGATCCGCGGTGGCGAGAACATCTACTGCCCGGAGGTCGAGGCGGTGATCTTCCAGCACCCGGCCGTCGCCGAGGTGGTGGTGTTCGGCCTGCCCGAGCAGGTGATGGGGGAGCGGCTCTGCGCGGCGGTGGTGGTGCGGGACGGCGAGTCGCTCGACCTCGACGCCCTGCGCGCGTTCGTGGGGGAGCACCTCGCCGGGTTCAAGTGCCCCGAAGCCCTCTACCTCACCGATGAGCTGCCCAAGACCGCGACGTCGAAGGTGGCCAAGCGCGAGCTCCGTGCCCAGCTCACCGCCGACAACACCCCCCTCACCAAGCGCTACTGACCGAACTTGCGTCGTTCGAGGCCCCTGGAGGTCGGATCTGGACGCAAGTTGGGGCTCAGCGGCAGACGCCGGACTCGCGGAGGTGCGCGACCTCGTCGGCCGTGAGGCCGAGCACCTCGCCGAGGACTTCCTCGGTGTGCTCGCCCATCAGCGGCGCAGCCTCGGCTCGGCGTTGCGCCAGGCGTGACATCCGGATCGGGTTGCCGATGTGGCGCTCGTCGCCACCGAGCGCGTGGTGCAGGGTGACGATCGCGCCGCGTGCCGCGCAGGTGCTCGTCGGCATGGTGGTCGAGCGGGCCCATGACCGGCATCGCGGACACGCCGTGGGCCTGCAACTCCTCGGCCCCGGCCTCCTTGGTGCGGGTGCCCGTCCACTCGGCGAGCCGCGCGTCCAACGTGGCGCGGGCAGCGACGCGCACGGGCGCGTGCGCGAGTGAAGGATCGGCGTTCCAGCCGACGACCGCGCACAGGCGAGCCCATGCGGCGTCATCCATCACCGCGATCGCGACCCACTGGTCGTCACCCGCCGACGGATACACGCCGTGCGGCGCGGCCGACGGGTGGGCGTTGCCGAGGGGCGCCGGGTCGGCGCCGTCGCGCGCGGCTTCCAGGTACTTCTCGCCGATCAGGTAGGCGGCGGCCTCGGTCTGCGCCAGTTCGAGGAGCTGGCCCTCGCCGCTCGCCTCGCGCTCGCGCAGCGCGGCGAGTACGCCGACGGCCAGGAGCCGACCCGCGATGTGATCGGGGTGGTTCATCGACGTGCCGCACGGATAGGGCGCGTCGGGGTGGTTCCACAGCATGTGCACACCGCTGAACCCGGCGTTCAGTGGTCCGTACGCGGGCATCTCGCCGAACGGGCCACCCCTCCCGTAGCCCTGCGACGACGCGTAGATCACCCGCGGGTTGCGCGCGCGCACGTCGTCGTAGCCGAGGCCGCGCCGGTCGAGCGCGCCGCCGCGCTGGTTCTCGGCGACGACGTCGGCCGACGCGCACAGCGCGAGCGCGAGTTCGCGCCCGCGCTCGGTGGTGAGGTCGAGCAGCACGCTGCGCCGACCGCGGCACTCGTCGTTGAAGGTGAAGCTCTGGTTCACCAGCTCGACGCGTCCCGTGCCCATGCGCAACACGTCGGGGTTGGCCATCGACTCGATCTTGATCACGTCGGCACCGAGCTCGGAGAGCACCGCGCACAGCTCGGGCACCACCGCGGCGACGCCGAACTCGACGACGCGCACGCCGTCGAGCAGGAGCTCCTTCCCGGCGCCGAGCGGTGAGCCTGCGGGCGAAGCGACGGGCGCGAAGGCCGCGTCGTCCCGCACGTGCGCGGGCACGCGGATCGACGTGGGGGTGCGGGCCAGGCGGATCGGTGACGCCGCGAACGGCAGGCCCTCCACTCCCGGGAAGCCGGTGTCGACGAATGCCTCACGCGTGCGCACCTGCGCGTGGGCGACGAACTCACTCGGCTGGTGCAGCACGCCCACCGTCGCGCCGTACCCGAGCGCCTCTGCGAAGAGCTCGGCCCGGGTGCGGTCGGTGAGCCGGTCCTCGGAGACCATGCGGATCACGTCGGCGTTCTCCAGCCGGAAACGTGGATTGGTCCACTCCTCCGCCTCGAACACCTCGGGGTCGCGCATCAGCTTCTTGAACCCCGCCCACTGCTTCGGCGAGCCGACGACCACCCGCACCCAGCCGTCGGACGCGGGCAGCACCCAGTACGCGCCCTCGGCGTTGCGCCGGCCGTCGACCGGGAGGTACGAGCCGGGCGCGGCGTAGTCCTGCATCGCGATCGACCACGGGATGGTGGCCGCGAGCGTGGCCTCCTGCACGCTCACCTCGACGACCTGACCGCGGCCGTCGCCGTGCCGCTCGCGGTCGAGCACGCCGGCGACCGCGCCGATCGCGCCGTACACCGCCGCGCAGTCGTGGGCGAGATGGCCGGGCGCGTTGCACGGCGGCAGCTGCGGGAATCCCGACGCCCACAGCGCGCCCGACGCCGCGAGCGCGGGCAGGGCTTCGAGGTGCCACGACGCGCGTGGTCCGCTCATCCCGAGGTCGGCGAGCACGACCTGCACGAGGTGCGGGTGCGCGGCGGCGAGCACGTCGTTGTGCAGGTTCGCGGCGTCGCACGACGGGTCATCGAGGTTCTCCACCAGCACGTCGGCGCCGGCGAGCAGCTCGTCGAGGCGGGCGCGGCCGGCGGGGTCGGTGACGTCGAGCTCGACGCCTCGCTTGTTCGCGTTGCGGTACCGGTGGGCGAGCGAATCCGTGCCCGTCCCGGCGCGCTCCACCCGCACCACGTCGGCGCCGAGGTCGGCGAGGATCCGGGCGCACAGCGCGCCGCGGAGATCGGTGAGGTCGACGACCTTCAGCCAGGAGAGCGGTCCGGGGGCTGCCACGGCCGCAACCTACAGCAGGTGCCGCGGCGGGTCAGGTGGGCCGGGTCGCCGGTCAGGCCGGTCGGCCCGGCGTGTACCGCTTGCGCAGCGCGGGCTTCTCGATCTTGCCCATGCCGTTGCGGGGGATCGCGTCGACCAGCTCGAGCTGCTCGGGGATCTTCCACTTCGCCAGGCCCGCGCCGAGGCAGTGCTGCGCGAGGTCGTCGAGGGTGAGCGAGTCGTGGCCCGGTGCGAGCTGCACCACGGCCACCGCGCGCTCGACGGTGCGCGGGTCGGGGATGCCGATCACGGCGACGTCGGCGATCGCGGGGTGCAGGAAGAGACAGTCCTCGATCTCGGTTGCCGAGATGTTCTCCGCGTTGCGGATGATGATGTCCTTCAACCGGCCGGTGATCTGCACGTACCCGCCGGGCTGCACCACACCGAGGTCGCCGCTGCGCACCCAGCCATCGGCGTCGAACGCGTCGGCGTCGAGCGCGGCGTTCGCATAGCCGAGGAACTGCTGCGGGCCGCGCAGGCGCAGTTCGCCCTCCTCGAGTTCGCTGCACTCGTGACCGTCGCTCGCGACGACCTTCATCTCGACCCCGGGGCCGAGCGGACCCTCGGTGACGGCCATCATCTCCTCGGGGTCGAAGGGGCCGGCCGAGGTCGCGCCCGGGAACTCGGTGAGGCCCCACCCACCGAGCACGCCGACGCCGCCGAGCACGGCCTTCACCTCTTCGTGGAGGCCGTCGGGCTTCGGCGCGCCACCCGACACGCAGGCGCGCAGCTTCGGGTAGAGCGGCTCGTCGCCGTGGGCGAGCTGGGCGTCCATGAACGCGCGGAAGAAGGGGAGTGCGGTGCCGAGCAACGTGGCGCCGCGCTCCGCGGCGAGGAGCGGCGTGCGCTGCGGATCCCAGGCCTCCACGATGATCTGGCGGTACGGGCCACGCAACGCGGCGGTGGTCATGCCGATGCCGCCGATGTGCGCGACGGGGAACACGATCGGGTACACGTCGTTGCCGTCGGGCCGCATCGCGCCCACGAACGCGTTGCCGCCGGCCATCGCGCTGCGTTCGGAGTGCCACACGCCCTTCGGGTCGGCGGTGGAACCGGAGGTGTAATAGAGCATCCGGCGCTGCGCGCCGAGTTGTTCGTCGACCGGCGCCGGCGGCAACGTGGCCGGGTCGCCGGTGGGCAGCGTGTCGAGCACCAGCGTGCGGAACCCGAGCTCTTCGGCGATCGGCGCGACCAACGCGGTGAAGTCGGTGCCCCGGAATGCGCTGCGGTGCAGGAAGACCTCGGTGCGGGCCTCGTTGGTGATGTAGCGCACCTCACGGTCGCGCAGCATCGTGATGACCGGGTTCTGCACCACGCCGAGGCGCGACAGCGCGCCCATCACGACGAGCGTGTCGATCGACGTCGGCAGCATCCAGCTCACGACCATGCCGGGTTCGACGCCAGCCGCCAGGAGCCCGGCCGCCACCCGGGCGCACTCGTCGCGGTACTCCGTGGTGGTGAGCGAGCGCCCGTGCTCGTCCTCCATGAGCACGAAGTCGGGGATGCGCGCCGCCGTCTCCTCGATCTGGGCCCAGTACGTCGGCGGCAGTGCGGGCGCCGGTCCCCCCGTGAACACCATGGGCGGGAAGCTACCGCAGCCCAGATGTCCGCTGCGCGGGCTCAGCGGAGCGTGTACCTCACCGGCACGTGCTTGGGGCCGCCCACGAACAGCGCGTGCATGAACTCGGCCTCGCCCGCGGGCTCGATGTCGACGATGCGCGGCATCAACTCGTTGTAGAACGCACGGGTCTCGAGCCGGGCGAGGTGGGTGCCCAGGCAGTAGTGCGCGCCGAACCCGAACGCGATCTGCTTGTTCGGGTTGCGGGTGAGGTCGAAGCGCTGCGGGTCGGGGAACACCGACTCGTCGCGGTTCGCCGACGGGTACGACAGCAGCACCCGCCCGCCCTCGGGGATGGTCACCCCGCCGACGACCTGGTCCTCCTTCGCGGTGCGCACGAACTGCTTCACCGGCGACACGTAGCGGAAGAACTCCTCGGTGGCGCTGCCGATCAGCTCGGGGTCCTTGCGCAGCAGGTCCATCTGGTCGGGGTTGGCGAGCAGTGCGGCCATCGCGCCGCCGATCGCGGAGCTCGTGGTGTCGTGCCCCGCGGTGGCGATGATCACGTAGTAGCCGATCACCTCCATCAGGCCGATGAGCTCGCCGTCGATCTCCGCGTTGGCGATCACCGACGCGAGGTCGTCGCGCGGGTTGGCGCGCCGGTCGTCGACGAGACCCTGGAAGTACGTGAAGAACTCCAGCATCGTGGCCATCGGGTCGTGCGCGTCGTCGCCCTGGCGCTGGAGCTCGGGGTCGCTGCTGCCGAACATCTCCTGCGTGAGCTCGAGCATGCGCGGGAAGTCCTCTTCGGGCAGCCCGAGCAGCGACAGGATCATGTAGAGCGGGAAGTCCATCGCGACGTCGCGGAAGAAGTCGCATTCGTTGCCGAGCTCGGCCATGTGGTCGACCGAACGCTTCGCGAGCTGTGCGGCGCGGTCGCCCAACTCGGCGATGCGCGCGGGCTTGAACCAGTCGGCACTGATCTTGCGGTACTTCGTGTGGTCGGGCGGGTCCATCTGCACGAGGGTGCGGATGGGCGTGTCCTCGGGCTCACCGCCGCCGTAGTCGGGGCCGAGTGCGGGGCGCATGGTGGCGAGCCAACCGTGCACGTTGCGCTCGATGTCCATCACGTCGTCGTAGCGGGTGGCCGCCCAGAACGCGGGGAAGCCCTCGACCTGGACGTAGGGCACCGGGTGCTCGCGGCGCAGGTACTCGGTGGCCGCGTGCCAGTACGGCTCGTTCGCGTAGGCGGCGGCGTCGGTGAACACGCGGCCGGCAGTCTCGACGGTGAAGTCCATGTCGTTCCCTCTCACCACATCTCGGCGTCGATGCGCAGGCGCGTCAGCTTCAGCGTCTTGATGTACCAGGCGCCCCCTGAAATTCTCGGTGGCGACCTTGACGTAGGTCTCGTGGTAGTGGCCGTAGCCGTGCATGTGCTTGAACCCGAGCGGGTGGCCCTCCGGCACCCAGAGGTGGTCCTCCATCGCCCAGATGCCCGTGGCGGTCGTGTCGGACGTGAGCTCGATCTCCGGCATGTGACCGTGGTGGCAGGTGGTCACGCCCTCGAGCTGGCCCGACACGAACGCGATGCACTCGTCGCGCCCGACGATGATCCCGTTCTGCGGGGCCTCCTCGGTGCAGTCGATGGAGCCGTCCTCGGCGAACACCTCGCGCCAGCCGTCCCACTGCTTGGTGTCCATGGACCGGTAGTAGCGGGCTTTGAGGTTCTTGATGGCCTCGATGTCGGCCGCCTGCGTGTTGCTCACGGGCTCTGCTCCATTCGGTCGAACGCCGCTTCCAGCGCGGCGAGACGGGCGTGGTACTCCGCGCGGTACGCACCGTGCGTGATCAGGTACGGCTCGTTCGCGACCAGATCGGTGAGCAGGTTGCGTACCGCGTGCTCCGCGGTGGCCACGTGCTCCTCGCCCATCTTGCGGCTCGACATCATCGCGTCGATGTCGTCGGGCGCGATCACCCACTCGCCGATCTCGTCGGGGCGGGCGAGCTTGCTGCTCTCGAGGTGGCGCGTGCTCATGCCGGCGGGGAACACGACCATCACGCCGATGCCCTCGTCGGCCAGCTCCTGGCGCAGCGTGTCGCCGTAGCCGATGACCGCGTCCTTGCTCGCGGTGTACGCGGCGAGGCGCACGCCGGGCACCAGCGCGCCCGACGACGCGGTGAGCACCACCCGGCGCAGGCCCGCGTCCTTCGAGTCGCCGCGCTCGCGGATCATCGGGAGGAACGCGGCGACGGTGCGCACGGTGCCGAGCACGTTCACCTCGAGCACCCAGCGCCAGTCGTCCTCGGTGAGGCGGTCGATCGCGCCGAACTGCTGCACGCCGACGTTCGCGCACAGCACATCGCACCCGTCGAGCGCGGCGCGCACCGATGCAGCAGCGGCGTGCACCGACGCGGTGTCGCCCACGTCGACGCGCGCGGCGACGGTCGGCACACCGAACTCGTGGGCGAGCGACTCGGCGGTGGCCTGCGCGTTCGCCTCGTCGATGTCGAGGGCGGCGACGGCCATGCCGGCCGACGCAAACTCGCGGCACATGGCCGCGCCGAGACCGGAACCGCCGCCCGTGACGACTGCGACGCGACCGCTGAGATCCTCCATCGTGGACATGGCGGTGGATGTTAATCCGCAAATGTCTGACTATTCTCGGCCCCGTGGACCGGCCGGGGGATCGCGACGTGCTCGCCGACATCGAGCAGTGCTTCGAGAGCGGATGGTCCGACGGATTGCCCGTCGTGCCGCCCTACCGCGCCCTCGTCGACCCGATGCGCGACGCCATGGGCTGGGCCGACGGCACCGAGGTCGTCGGCACGATCGAGGCGCAGCAGCTGGAGATCGCCGCCGACCACCTCGCCGCCGCGGCGGTGATGGCGGGCTGCAAGCCCGAGTACGCCAGGGTGCTGCGCCCGCTGTCGGAGTTGCTCGTCGACCCCGACTTCAACCTGAGCGGCGTCGAGGTCACCACCGGCGGGGTCGCGGTCATGGTCATCGTGAGCGGACCGGTCGTCGCCGAGCTCGGGTTCGAGCACCAGGCCAACGCGGTCGGCGGCGCCAATTGCAGGATCAACGCCACGATCGGCCGGTACGCCCAGATGGTGCGGCACTTCTGCGGTCGCGGCGGGGGAGTGCTGGCCACCCACGGCACCATGGGCCACCCCGGTCGGCTCTCGTTCCTCGTGGCCGAGCACCCCGACACCGAGTGGGGCCCGTTCCACACGCAGCTCGGGCTGCCGGCGGAGGCATCGGTCGTGTCGATCATGGCGGCCGAGGGCCCGAACAGCGTGAACAACCACTACGGCAACACGGCCGAGCAGATCCTCGACACCATCGCCGACTGCCTCGGTCACAACGGGTGCACCAACTACTACTGGCACTTCGGGTCGAGCATCGTGGTGGTCGGCCCCGCGCACGCCGAGACCATCGCGGCCACGTTCACGCGTGACGAGGCCCGGGGCTACCTGTTCGAACACACCCTTCGGCCCACCGATCACCTCGCCGCGCTCGGGCGCATGCCGCCGGGGCCGCGCGAGAAGAGCAAGGTCGTGCCGGGAACGCTGCGGTCGCCGTTCGACCACGAGGAGCAGATCCACTTCCTCGAGAGCGGCGCGCCCGGTGGGAGATTCAGTGCGATCGTGCCGGGATGGGTGGGCAACTACTTCGTGATGCCGAAGGTCATCGACTGAGGATGGGGCGCATGGACACGATCGACGAGCTCGTCAACCCGATCCCGCGGCCGCGCACCGGTCCGTTCACGGTGCGCACGGTGCCCGAGGTCGCGCAGGTTGTGTTGTTCGACAACGGCAAGCCCAACTCCATGGCGATCCTGCGGCGCACACGGCAACTGCTGCGTGAGCGGGGGATCGACGTGAAGGAGGACATCCGCGGCAAGGAGTTCGCGGGCAGCCCCGTCGACGACCAGACGCTCGGCATGCTCGCCCAGGAGCGCGGTCTGCTGCTCCTCGGCGTCCACGACTGAGGTAGCTGCTCGTCGGGCGGTGCGCTCGACTCCGTGTTGTTGCAGCGGCTCGGTGTGGCCGCGATCGTGGTGCTCACCGAGCCGTTCCGGTCGGTGGTGGGGAAGATGCTCGAGTTCCAGGAGACCGACCGACCGTTGCCGTACATCGTGCTCGACCACCCGATGCAGAACCTCGACGCCGATGGTGTCGAGGCGCGCGCGCAGCAGCTCGCCGCGGCTGCGCAGCGTCTGCTCGCGGGCGAGGAGCCGCAATGACGGTGAGCGATGGCTGACGCGCCCGTGCCGCTCGCCGTCCTCGGGATCGGCGCGGAGCTGCCGCCAACGGTCGACGTGCGCGAGATCGCGCGTGCCGATGGTGCGCGGCCCGAGGACGTCGACGGCTACAAGGGTTGGGACCGCGCCTGCCACGCCGCGCCCGACGAGCACCCGAGCACGCTCGGCGCGCGCGCGTTGGCCACGGCGCTCGCGGACGGGAACGTGCCGGCCGACGCGCTGCGCCTCGTGCTGTACACCGGCTCCTCTCGCGACTACGTGCCATCGTGGTCGGTGTCCAACGAGATCATGCACGCGAACGGCGCGTCGAACCGTTGCCTCGGGATCGACCTCACCGCCGGGTGCGTGGCCACGCTCGCCGCGCTCGACCTCGCGCAGGGCTGGCTCGCCGCGCACGGCGGCGGGTGCGCGGCGGTGGTCGCAGCCGAACGCTGGTCGCAGACGATCGACTACACCGACCCCGGCACGGTCAACCTCTGGGCCTACGGCGACAGTGCCGGCGCGCTCGTCGTGGGCGCAGGCGGGTACGCATCGGAGTTGGAATTCCTGGGCGCAGAGTTCGCGTCGGCCGCGGAGCTCAACGGGCACGTGCTCGTCCCGTACGGCGGCACGCGCGAGGCGCTCGCGCCCGAGGGCGCGAACCCGTTCGCCCGGCGCGTGAGCGACCGCCCCAAGGACGTCATCACCTCCACGTATCGCGCCAATTACCGGCGTGCGTTCGATGCGTTGTGCGAGCGGTTCCCGCTCGCACCGACCCGCATGGTGAGCAACCAGACGTCACCTGCGATCATCGGCATGACCAGTACGTCGGTGGGGATGGAGGGACGCACCATCGTCACCGGCCACGACACCGGCCACCTCGGCGGCACCGACATGATCGTCGGCATCGACACCTTCGTACGCGACGATGCAGGTGAATACGCCGCCGACGAGGTGCTGCTCGTGGGCGCGAGCGCGTCCTTCGGCTTCGGCATGGGGTTCGTACGGCGAGTGGGGGATTGATGGTCGACTTCGCGGGCTTCTCACCGGTTGACGAGCAACTGCACGCGCACGACCCGGCCGACTGGTCGTGGAACGAGTCGTGGTTCTTCTCGTTCGTCGACCTCGACGGCGGGCCCGCGTGCACCTTCCGCGTCGGCGTGCTGCCCAACCAGCGCCGGGCGATGCTGTGGTGCTTCCTCCATGTCGACGGCCCCGATGGAGGGGCTTGGGTCACGGTGGAGGAGTCGCGCCTCGCGTGGGACGGGTTCGACTTCTCGCGCGGGGTGGCCTACGACCAGTGGGCGATCTCGTTCGCGTCCGTGCTGACGACGAGCCGTTCGCCAGGGGTCGGTTCACGTTCGAGGCCGCGGGGCTGGTGCGCTCCGGCCCCGACTCGGGGCGGCGGGTGCCGTTCAGCATCGATCTCGAGTACCGCGCCGCCGGCGACGTCCACGGCTCGGGCCACTCCGAGCACGACACCGCGAAGACCACGCACCCGATCGGCCGCTTCGAGCAGCCGTTGACCGCGACCGGCACGGTGACGGTGGGGGACCGCTCGTTCCCCGTGCGTGCCGGTGCGCACCGCGACAAGTCGTGGGGACCGCGCGACTGGCGCATCGGCTTCCTCATCGGCGACCTGCAGGGCGAGGGCCGCGAGCTCTACTTCGTCGGCGCGCCGGCCAGCCCGGTGCCGCGTGTCGGTGGCTACGTGCGCGAGCACGGCGACGAACTCGTGCGCCTCGCGTGCGTCGAGGGCGACATCAGTCTCGACGACGCCCACGCGAGCGTCGCACCCGTGCACCTGGTGTTCGAGACGCCCGACGGTGAGCGCATCGAGGTCGACATGACGCCGGTCGGCCCGAGCGTGCAGTTCGACATGGCCCACACCTGCGAGGTGCCCGAGCACTGGCTCTACTGGCGCCACCTCGTCGAGGCCCGCGTGTCCACCTGGACCGACTCCAACGACGGCCGAGCACGAGGCTGGTTCGAAGCCTCCCGCTACGCCAGCGCCTGACGGCTCCACCGCTTCCGTTTTGGCGTCACCCGCCGTCGCTATAGCGGCGCGAGGTGACGCCAAAACGATCGGGTGAGGGGTTACTCGCCCTTCCAGACGGGGTCGCGCTTCTCCATGAAGGCCTTCGGGCCCTCGAGCGAGTCCTGGGTGTGGAGGTTCCGCTCGCGGAACGTCTCGGCGAGGATCTCCGCCTCGTGGAGCGGCAGGTCGAGGCCCTTCATCACCGCGAGGCGTGTGCCCCGCACTGCGATGGGAGCGTTGCGGTTGATCAGCTCCGCGACCTCCTTGGCCCGGGCGAGCAACTGGTCGCGCGGCACCACCTCGGTGACGAAGCCGAGCTGGTAGGCGCGCTCGGCGCCCATGCGCTCGTGCTTGCCGACCATCCCCATCCGCATCGCCACGCCGTAGGGGAGCCGCCGCGCGACGCGCACGATCTCGCGGCCCGACACGAGGCCGATGCTCACGTGCGGGTCGAAGAACTGCACGTCGTCGGACGCGATGGCGATGTCGCCGCAGGTGACGAGGTCCATGCCCGCGCCGCAGCAGATGCCGTTCACCGCGACGATCATCGGCTTGGCCATCGTGCGGAAGGGGTGGGTCGCCTCCTGGGGTGCCTCCCACTCCTTGTACTGCGAGAGGTACTTGCCCTCGTGCGGCGCCTTGCCGTCCTCCGGCACCTTCTCGACGTCGGCGCCGGAGCAGAACGCCCGCCCGTTGGCTGCGACGATGATGGTCCAGATCTCGTCGTCGCCCTCGGCCTGCGCGTACGCGGCGTTCAGCTCGTGGATCATCTGCTCGTTGATCGCGTTCAGCCGCTCGGGGCGGTTGAAGGTGATGACGGCGCTGCGGCCCTCGACCTCGTAGATGATCGTCTCGTACGTCATGCAGGGATCCTCTCAGGGCGCGTCTTGCGGCTCCAAACATCTAGAGGTATACCATCCGCCGCGCGCCGCTTCACGTGACGGCGCAGGGGGAGCACACATGGCCGGCCGCGAGTACGAGACCGTCGCCGTCGAACGCATCGGGTACGTCGAGCGCATCACGCTCAACCGCCCCGAGAAGCGCAACGCGCTGAACACCACGCTGCAGCGCGAGATCGTCGAGGCGGTGCACGACGCCGAGCGCGACGGCGAGGCGCGGGTGATCGTGCTGCGCGGCGCGGGCCCGTCGTTCTGCGCCGGCTACGACATCAACCCCAACAAGGAAGCGCGCGAGTACCTGGCGCCGCGCACGGTGGAGGAGCACGTCACCCTCACCGCGTCCTACGGGAACCTCTGGGGTCAGATCTGGAATTGCCGCATCCCGGTGATCGCCCAGGTGCACGGGTACTGCATCGCGGGCGGCAGCGACCTCGCCCTGCACTGCGACCTCGTGGTGATGGCCGACGACGCGCAGATCGGGTTCCCGCCGGTGCGCTCGATGGGCTCGCCGCCCACCCACATGTGGCTGTACCACGCGGGCGTGCAGCAGTCGAAGCGCCTGCTCCTCACCGGCGACACCATCTCCGGCGAGGAGGCCGCGCGCATCGGCCTCGCGCTCGAGTCGGTGCCCGCCGACCTGCTCGAGGCGCGCGTGATGGCGCTCGCCGAGCACATCGCCGAGATCCCGCACGACCTGCTCGTCTACAACAAGCGGATCGTGAACCTCGGCGTCGACATGATGGGCCGCAACCAGATGCAGATGGTCGCGGCGATGAACGACACCCTGGCGCATCTTGCGCCCGAGGTGCAGGAGTACTCGAAGGCGCTGCGCGAGAAGGGCGTCGCCGCGGCGGCGCGCGAACGCGACGCCCGTTTCGAGCACCAGTAGTCGACAAGCAGAGAGGGACCAATGGACGAGGATCTGAGCACCGACCAGCAGGTGCTGGTCGACGCGGCGGCCCGCTTCGCCGACGACACCTTCCCCATCGCGAAGCTGCGTCGAGCGCGCGTTCGACGACGCCGCGTTCGCCGCGGCGTACCGGCGCCAGGCCGCCGAGCTCGGCTGGTTCTCCCTGGTGGTTCCCGAGGAGCACGGCGGCGGCAGCGTCTCCGGCAACGGCGTGCTCGACGCCGCGCTGGTGGCCTACACCCGCGGCCGGTTGCTGCAGCCCGTCGGTTTCGTCGGCGCCAACGTGGTGGCCTGCGCGATCGCCACGGCCGGCACCGACACCCAGCGCGCCGAGGCGCTGCCTGCCCTCGTGAACGGCGAGGCGCCCGGCGCATGGATCGTCGGCGACCTCAGCGGCGCCCCCGCGCTCGACGGCGTCGTCGAGGCCCGCGCCGCCGGCGACGGTTGGACGCTCTCCGGCACCGCGGTGATGGTGGAGGACGCCGACGCGAGCGCATGGTTGCTCGTGAGCGCAGCCACCCCCGACGGTCCCGCGCAGCTGCTCGTCGCGCCCGGCGCAGCCGCAGTGTCGTTCGCCCCGGTCGACGGCCTCGACGTGTCGCGTCGCTACGCCGACGTCACGTTCACGGACGCGGCGGTGCCCGCATCCGCGCTCGTCGGCACGGTCGGCGACCGCGCGCTCGCCGAGCAGTTGCTCGCGCTCGCAACCGTGCTCACCGTCGCGGAGTGCGTCGGCGCGATGCACCAGGAGTTCGAGATGACGGTCGACTACGCGAAGCAGCGCATCGCGTTCGGTCGGCCGATCGGTTCGTTCCAGGCGATCAAGCACCTGCTGGCCGACACGTCGACGATGCTCGAGGTGAGCAAGGCCGTCGCGCTGGCGGCGGCCCGGCAGGCGGGCGAGGGCGACCCGCACGCCGCCCAGGCCGCGAGTCAGGCCAAGGCGTTCGTGGCCGATGCGGCCATGGACCACGCGCAGGCATGCTTCCAGGTGTTCGGCGGCATCAGCTTCACGTGGGAGCACGACCAGCACCTCTTCTACCGCCGCATCACCACCGGCGCCGAACAGTTCGGCGACGCGGCATGGCACCGCGAGCACATCTGCGTGCTCGCCGGCATCGGGAGCGCACAGTGACCGACATCTCCATCGACGACTTCCGCGCCGACGCGCGCGCCTGGATCGAGGCGAACCTCGTACCCGCGCCGCCCGTCGAGGGCCGGGGTGCGCGCACCGAGAACGTGAGCCCCGAGGAGATCGCCGCGGCGCGCGTGTTGCAGCGGAAGCTGTTCGACGCGGGCTTCGCCGGCATCTCGTACCCGAAGGAGTACGGCGGTCGCGGCCTGTCGCCCGCGCACGAGCAGGTGTTCGCGCAGGAGGCCTCCGGCTACGTCACGCCCGATTTCGGCGGCGCCGGCGCCGTGACCTTCGGACCGATCGGGCGCTCGATCCTCGAGCACGGCACCGAGGAGCTCAAGGCCGAGCACCTGCCGAAGATCCTCTCGGGTGAGGAGATCTGGTGCCAGTTCTATTCGGAGCCGGAAGCGGGCTCCGATCTCGCGGGCATCCGCACCAGCGCGGTCAAGGACGGCGACCACTACGTACTCAACGGGTCGAAGATCTGGAGCACCGGCGCGTACTACGCCGACTGGGCGATGTGCCTCGCCCGCACCGACTGGGACGTGCCCAAGCACCGCGGCCTCACGTGGTTCGTCGTACCAACTGACGCACCGGGCGTCACCATCAACCGCATCGAGCAGATCGACGGCGCCGCAGGCTTCTGCGAAGAGTTCCTCGACGACGTGTCGATCCCCGCGAGCTACGTGCTCGGTGAGGTCGGCCAGGGTTGGTCGGTCACGCAGACGATGCTGATCTACGAGCGCGGCGCGGGCATGTCGGGTTCGGCCGGTGAGCCGCGGCGCGTGGCGCCCGACATGGTGGCGCTCGCCGCGAAGGTGCACCGCCTCGACGATCCCCTCGCTCGTCAGGCGATCGCGAAGGCGCACGTCCTCGACTGGGCGCAGTACCACCTCGGTCGACGCATCGGCGCCCGCCTGCGCAGCCCCGACCGACCCGCGCCGGCAATCGCCGCGTACGGCAAGCTCGCGATGGGCACCTTCCAGCCCATCCGTGGCCAGCAGGGTGTGCTCATCGGCGGGTCACGGGCGCTGTCGTGGACGCCCGGCGACGAGAAGGGCCGCCAGGCCGCGATCAACTACCTCAACGGACGCATGGTCTCCATTGCCGCAGGCACCAACGAGATGCAGCGCAACGGCATCGGCGAGCGCGTGCTCGGCCTCCCGCGGGAGCCCAGCTTCGACCAGACCAAGCCCTTCTCCGAGGTCGTGCGCGACTCCCGCAACTGGTCCGGCAAGGTCGGCTAGGGGACTTCCGCGAGCAGCTGCTCCATCAGGGGCACGAACATGATGAGCCAGTTGGGGTCGTCTGGCTCCTGGCCGATGCCGTGCGCGACGGCGCGCAGGCTCATGCGTAGCAGGATGATCGCCATTCGGTATCCGCAGAACGCCTCGTACCAGCGCAGGTCGTCGAGGGGGACGCCCGACAGTCGTTCGTAGGTCGCCGCGGTCTCGACGGTGTCGAACATGGCGGGGACTTCCTTGCCGCCCATCGCCGACATCCACCCGAACATCTTCTGGAAGAACGTGGTCCACGCGACGTCGACTTCGCGCGGCCCGACCGTCGCCATTTCCCAGTCGAGGATCCCGGCCGGCACGAAGTCGCGGTAGATGATGTTGCCGGGACGGCTGTCGCCCCAGTTCAGGACGCTGCTGTCGTTGGCCGGTAGCTTCTCGCTCAACTCGGCGTGCGCCCGCTCCATCAGCGGCAGGTCGCGCCCCTCACGCGCCCAGTCGTAGTACGAGCGCTGGTAGGAGAGCTGCCGTTCGAGCGCGGTCCCGCCCGCCGTGCCCGGCCGGAGGAAGGCGGCAGCGTCGTCGTCGGGGATCGTGTGCAGGTGCGTGAGCACCTCGATGGTCGATTCCTCGAACCTTCGATGGTCGGCGACCGAGCCGCGGAGGAACCAGCCCTCCTGGTCGGTGAGGTAGTTCGGGTTGTCGGACGGCACCTCTCCCTCGATCTGGCGCACGACGAGGAACGGCACGCCGAGCCAGCGGTCGACCTCCTCGAGGTGCACGACCTCGGGTACCGGCACGTCGGTCTTCGTCCACACCAGTTCCATCACGTCGCGCTGCAGGTGCAGGTCGTACTGCGGGAACGTCGGGTACGGCGCGGCGAGCGAGGGGGAGAGGCGGGCGACCAGCGGCTCGCCGTCGAGGTGGAAGAGGATGGTGTCGTTGGCCATCCCGCTCTGCGGTACGCGGAAGTCGCTGATGGTCGCGTGCGCGCCGCGGAGCGCCTCGGCCCACCGGGTCAGGCCGGCCTGCAACTCCTCGGGGCTGCGCCGCCAGGGGGTGTCGCCCAGCTCGGGTCCGCTCATCGTCCACCTCTCGGGTCTCGGGGCGCTGGCAACCTACGCGAAACGGCCGGCCCTCGCGGGCCGGCCGTTCGCGTGCAGTGGTGTCGAGGTGACGCCGGGGCTCAGCTGCCCTGGAGCGTCTTGAGGTTCGACTTCTTGCAGTCGAACGTGGCCTTCTTCGCCGGGTACTCACGGGTGTACTTGCCGCTCTTGAGCAGCACCATGTCGAAGCAGGGCGACGGCACCTTCGAGCCGATGTCGACGGTGGCGTACATGCCACCGGCGTTGAAGCTGTGGAAGTTCTTGATGCCGTCGAGCACGTTGGCGCGGGTGATGCCGTTCACGCCCTTGTCGGCCGCGACGTTCTTCAGCACCTCGGCCATCGCGAGCGTGGCGGTCCAGCCCCACACCGCGAAGCCCTCCTGGCTGTCCTTCGGCACGAGCTTGACGAAGGCCGCCAGGGTCTTGTTGGACTTGGCCTCCTCGAACGGGAGGAAGGCGATCGACGCGTGCGTGTCGTCGACCGCACTGCCGGCCGCGATCATCTTCTTGTCGTAGCAGTTGAGCAGGCAGGCCCAGGTGAACTTCGGGTCGGTGAGACCCTGCAGCTGCGCCTCGCTGCGCATCCCGATGACCCCCTCGGCCGGCGTGCCCGAGTAGGAGAAGTTGGCGCCGTCGTTCTTCATCTGTTGGATGACGGGCGTGTACGCGGTCTGCGGGTCCCGGCTGCTCATCGCGACCGTGTTGGTGATGTCGATGCCATTCTGTTCCGCCGCGACACCGAGCAGTGTCGACGACTTCTGCGTGGCCGCCGAGTCGGAGCTCACGATCATCGGGCCCTTGAGCGGCCCGAACTTCTTCTCCAGGTACTGCGTGTCGCCGGCCTGCATGCGGTAGGTCGGCGTCGACGACGTCGCGGTGGAGCAGTCGATCTGCGAGCCGTTCAGCGGGAACGACACCGGCGAGCACGCCTCGAGCGTCCCGGTGGTGACGCCCGGGATGTCGGGGATGCCGATGGCCTGTCCCGCCTGGTCCTTGCAGTTGACGATGTCGTCGACGCTCGAGATCAGGAAGGTGCCGGTGCCCACCATCGCGAGGTCGTTGTCGCACGCGTTGATGAAGGCGTTGCGGGCCTCGGTCGGGTTGAGCTTGGAGTCGTAGAAGTCGATCACCAGCTTCCGGCCGGCGACGCCGCCCTGCTGGTTCACGTACTGCGCCGCGGCCTTCACGCCGTCGACCTGGCCCTTGAGGATGCCGGGAGCGATGGCGTTGTCGACGTCGGCGACGACCGCGAGGTGGATCTCGGTGGCGGTGACGCCGACCTCGGGCGCGGCCGGCTTCTCGTTCGCGGCCCCGCCGGTGGCGGGCAGCACCGCGAGCGTGGTGGCCATGGCCACCAGTGCTGCGAGCGCGCCGACGGCGCGCCTGGACACTCTGGACACGTGGATCCCCCCTCGTGATCGGGCCTCGGGTCAGGTCCCGGGCTCCGTGGGGCGCCAAATTGTCATATGTATGATCTTTCGTCAACCGCACCATGGCAGGGCGACCCTCGAAATGTCATAATGATTCGACGGCCCCCGGAACCGGCGCCAGCAACGGCCCGGGAGCAGCCCCCACCACGAGGAGAGCGATCCCATGGCCGAGCTTCCCTTCCGGGCGATCGACGCCGACCAGCACTACTACGAGCCGCTGGACGCGATGACCCGCCACCTCGACCCCGCCTTCAAGAACCGGGGCATCCAGGTGCTCACCAAGGGGACGCACACGATCCTCATGGCCGGGCGGGAGTACTTCCGCTTCGTGCCCAACCCCACCTTCGACCCGATCATCGTGCCCGGCTGCCTCGACCCGCTGTTCCGCGGCCAGATCCCCGAGGGCGTCGACCCCCGCTCGCTCCCCAAGGTCGAGCCGCTCCCGACGCACTACCGCAACTCGGTCGACCGCGTGCCGGTGCTCGACGAGCAGCAGCTCGACAAGGTGTTCATGTTCCCCACCATCGGGTGCGGTGTCGAGCAGGCGCTGCGCTTCGACGTCCCCGCCACGATGGCCACGGTGACTGCGTTCAACCGCTGGCTCGAGGACGACTGGGGCTTCGCGCACGAGAACCGCATCATCACCACGCCGATGCTCTCGCTCGCCGATCCCGACGGCGCGGTCGCCGAGGTCGAGTACCTGGCGTCGAAGGGCGCGCGCATCGTGAGCATCCGTCCGGCCCCGGTGCCCGACGGCCACGGCAACGGCTACTCGCTGGGCGACCCGCGCCACGACGTCGTGTGGCAGGCGCTCGTCGACGCCAACATCGGCGCCTCGTTCCACCTCGCCGACAGCGGCTACAACGCGCACATCGCCGCGGCGTGGGGCTCGAACCCGCGCTTCGAGGCCTACGGCCCGATCGACGTCCTCGGCCGTCTGCTCGTGAGCGACCGAGCCATCCACGACACCGTGTGCAGCATGCTCGTCGGCGGCGTCTTCTCCCGCTTCCCCGAGCTGCGAGTCGCCAGCGTCGAGAACGGCTCCGACTGGATCCACCTCCTGGTGAAGCGCCTGCGCAAGCAGGCCAACCAGACGCCCTGGGCGTTCGAGGACGAGCCGCTCGAGACGCTGCGCCGCAACCTGTGGGTCACGCCCTACTACGAGGAGGACATGCGCAAGCTCGCCGACACGATCGGCGTGGAGCGCGTGCTCTTCGGGTCCGACTGGCCCCACGGTGAGGGACTCTCCGAGCCGACCGATTTCGTGAAGGAGCTGCACGCCTTCTCCGACGCGGAGATCGTGCAGGTCATGCGCACGAACGCGCTCGAGTACCTGGGCGAGTCCGCGACCGCCTGAATCTCCGATCACCATCCGACAGTCGACCGGTTGGCGCCTGCGCGCCGCGGTCAGAGGGGGACACCAGAACCCATGAGTACGGTGCCGCGCGCCATCGATCTCCTGTGCAACACCGACATGGGCGACTTCGAGCCGCCCGACTGGATGGTGCGCGTCAAGGAGGACTACTTCAAGAAGGGCGCCGGCCGCTTCCCGAGTCGTGATCTCAACGAGATGCTCGACGAGATGGACTCGACCGGCACCAAGCGCGCGGTGCTCATGATGAACATGAACAATCCGAGCGAGCGGGTGCGCTCGTTCGTGGACGCCCGTCCCGACCGCTTCAGCGTCGGCCTCGGCGGCCACGATCTCCTGCGCCCCATGCCGAACCTCCGGCGGTTGGAGACGTTCCTCGCCGACTGGCCGGTCACCTTCACGTGCGTCGGCCCGTCGTTCTGGGGTGACGGGCAGTACCCGCCCACCGACCCGGTGTACTTCCCGCTGTACACGAAGTGCTGCGAGCTCGAGCTCCCGCTGGTGATGAACGCGGGTCTGCCCGGCCCGCCGCTCCCCGGTGACCCGCAGAACCCCGCGCACCTCGATCGGGTCTGCTACCGCTTCCCCGAGCTGAAGCTCACGATGATGCACGGCGCCGACCCCTGGTGGGACATGGCGATCCGCCTCATGATCAAGTACGGGAACCTGCGGCTCATGACGTCGGCGTGGGCGCCGCGGCACCTGCCGGAGTCGCTGCTGCACTTCATGCGCACGCGCGGCAAGAACCGCATCATGTTCGCCTCCGACTCGCCGGTGCTCACCATCACCCGGACGGTCAAGGAGGCCTCGGAGCTCGACCTGCCCGAGGACGTGCTCGAGAACTACCTGTTCAACAACGCCAACGAGTACTTCTTCGGTGGTGCAGCATGAGCACGTCCGAACGCACGGGCGAACGCGATGCGAGGGTCCTCCTCGACCGCGATCCCGAGTTGCACGTCGCCCGCATCACGATCGACAACCCGACGCGCAAGAACGCGTACGACCCGCCGATGCGGCGCCAGATGCGCGCGGATCTCGACGAGCTGGCCAAGGACGACGACATCAAGGTCGTGATCCTGCGCGGCACCGAAGGCGTGTTCAGTACCGGCGCCGACATGGCGAACGTGTACGGGTGGTACGACAGCAAGGGCACGGCCAAGGACGGGGTGCCGGAGAAGCCCCGCCGGCCCAGCCAGCGTCGCCGGCTCGGCGTCGACCGCGAGAGCTTCGCCTTCTACCACGAGTTCATGTACTTCCCGAAGGTCACGATCGCGCAGGTCGAGACGTACGCGCTCGGTGGCGCGTTCGAGCTGGCGCTCATGGCCGACATCTCGGTGGTGGGCAAGGGGGCACGCGTGGGCATGCCCGGCGCCCAACTCCTCGGCCCCGCGCTCGGCAACCTGCACCTCTTCTTCCACCGCCTCGGGCCGGTGCTCGCCCGGCGCATGCTGCTCACCGGCGACCAGGTGCGCGCCGGTGACCTTCCCGACGGCACGTTCACCGACGTGTGCGCCGACGACAAGGTGGCGAAGCGCACGGAGAAGTGGGCGGAGAAGTGCGCGCGCATGCCCGCCGACGGCATCGCCATCGCGAAGACCGGCTTCGGCCTGGTGGAGCAGACGATGGCGTACAGCGGCGAGGAGGCCACCGGCTTCCTGGTCCACGCGTTCGCCACGAACCTGCGCTTCGAGGACGACGAATTCAACTTCGTCAAGGAGCGCGGCGAAGCTCGGGACCTCCGGCGCGTTCAAGCGCCGCGACGAGCACTTCGGTCTCGACCTCGACGACTGACACCGGACGACGGACACCAGGGGGACGACATGAGCGGACGACTCGACGGCAAGGTCGCGATCATCACCGGCGGGGCCTCGGGCTTCGGCCAGTCGGCGGTGTGGCGCTTCGCGGAGGAGGGCGCCCAGGTCGTCCTCGCCGACCTCAACGAGACGGCGGCAAAGGAGACGGCCGAACAGGCGCCCGGCGGTCCCGACAACATCCGCATCGTCATCGGCGACGTCGCCGACGAAGCGGTCGCACAACAGCTGGTCGCCACCGCCGTCGGCGAGTTCGGCAGCCTCACCACCTTGGTGAACAACGCGGGCATCGCGCAGGGCACGCCCAAGAACACGTGGGACATCTCCTACGAGCGGTGGGACCAGATCCTCCGCGTGAACCTGTCGTCGGTGTACGTGAACACGCGCGCCGCGGTGCCCACGATGATCGAGGGCGGCGGCGGTTCGGTCGTGAACGTCGCGTCGATCGCGGCCACCGTGGCGTGTGGCGGCGCGGCCTACGCCGCGTCGAAGGGCGGCATCCTCGGCTACACGCACCAGTGCGCGTTCGAGCTCGCGGCGCGCAAGGTGCGGGTCAACTGCGTGTCGCCCGGCTTCATGAAGACGCCGATGTCCACCGGTGAGCGCGAGGGCTTCGACTCCGAGGCCCAGGAGGCGCGCCTCCAGGGCTTCGCCGCCAACATCCCGATCCGGGAGACCGGCCGGGCGGTCGACATCGCCAACGCCATGCTCTACCTCGCGAGCGACGACTCCGTGTACGTCACCGGTCAGGAGATCGCGGTCGACGGTGGTTATCTGTGTCAATGAGCACTGAGCCGCCGGAAGACGAGACCGTCGTCTACGAGACCGTCCTCTACGAGGCCGACCACGCCAGCGGGGTCGCCACGATCACGCTGAACCGGCCCGACCGCATGAACGCCTTCAACCGGCGGATGTGCGAGGAGGTCGAGGAGCTCTGGCGGGTGATCAAGGCCGACGACGACGTCCGCGCCATCGTCGTCCGCGCCGCCGGCGACCGTGCGTTCTCGGCGGGGCTCGACGTCACCGAGCCGTTCGGCCAGCCCGCGCTGGTGTGGAACCACACCGATCCCGGGGCGATGCTCTCGGCGAAGGGCAACGAGCTGTGGAAGCCGGTGGTGTGCGCGGTGCACGGCATCTGCACCGCGGGCGCGCTGTACTTCGTGAACGAGGCCGACATCGTCATCTGCTCCGACGACGCCACCTTCTTCGACTCGCACGTCACCTTCGGCATGGTGTCGGCCATCGAGCCGATCGGGCTCATGCGCCGCGTCGGACTCGGCGACACCTTGCGCATGGCGTTGCTCGGCAACGCCGAGCGGGTGGGCGCCGACACCGCGTTGCGCATTGGCCTCGTCACCGAGGTCATCGCCCGCGACGACCTCTGGGCGCGCGCCGACCAGCTCGCCCGCACGATCGCCACCTACCCGGCCGCGGCCACGCAGGGGACCGTGCGCGCGATCTGGGAGTCGCTCGACAAGCCGTACCGCGCGGCGGTGGAGCAGGGCCTCATGTACACCCGCCTCGGCAACCCGATCGGCATGGCCGAGATCAACCGGGAGTCGATGTCGAAGCAGAAGCCCGAGATCCGTTGAGCGCACTCGCGGAGCGCATCCGGGCCACCCTTGCGATCGACCCCGCGGCGCCGGCGGTCGAGTTCGAGAGTCACTGGTACACGTGGGGTGATCTGGCGGGCGGGGTCGACGCGGTCGAGCAGTCGCTGGCGAAGGTGGGCGGTGGCCCCGGAGCTCCCGTGGGCCTCCTGCTCACCAACCGGCCCACGTCGCTCGGGCTGCTGCTCGGCGCGCTGTGCGCCGACGCCTGCGCGGTCACGCTCAATCCGCACCTCGGGTCGGAGCGGGTGCGCGCCGACCTCGAATCGCTCGACCTCGCCTTCCTCGCCGGCGACGCGCAGGATGTCGCACACGTCGGCGGTGCGCCCGCCAATCTGGCGGTGCTCACGCTCACCGACCTCGGTGCGGACTCGGAGCTCGTCGTGCCCGAGGGCGCGACCGCGGCGGCTCTGCTCGAGGGCGTTGCCGTTCGCATGCTCACCAGCGGCACCACCGGTCCGCCCAAGCGCGTCGACCTCGGGTACACGATGCTCGAACGTGTGATGGTGGGCGCCAAGCACTACGAGGCCAACGCCAGCCAGGAGCTCACCCTGCGCTCGGGTGTCGTGATCGTCAATGCACCGCTGGTGCACGTGAGCGGCGTGTTCCGGGTGGTGCAGGCCGTGCTCGACGGTCGCCGCATCTGCCTGCTGCCGCGCTTCACCGTCGACGGCTGGGCCGACGCGGTGCGCCGCCACCACCCGAAGACGGTCAGCCTCGTGCCCACCGCGATGCGCATGGTGCTGGAGTCCAGCGTCGAGGACGACCTCCTTGCCGGCGTGAAGTCGGTGATCTCCGGAACCGCGCCGCTCGACCCCGAGGTCGCGGAGGCGTTCACCGCACGCTTCGGTGTGCCCGTGCTCACCTCCTACGGCGCCACCGAGTTCGGCGGCGGCGTCGCGGGCTGGAACCTCAAGGACCACGAGAAGTACCGCGCCGAGAAGCCCGGCAGCGTCGGACGCGTGCACCCGGGTTGCGAGCTTCGCGTCGTCGACCAGGAGACGCTTGCCCCGTTGCCGAACGGATCGGTCGGTCTGCTCGAGGTGAAGGCCGCGCAGCTCGCGGAGCAGGGCTGGATCCGCACCACCGACCTCGCCAAGGTCGACGACGACGGTTTCCTCTGGATCCTCGGGCGCGCCGACCAGACCATCCTTCGCGGTGGCTTCAAGGTGCAGCCCGAGACGATTCGTAGTGCGCTGGAACTGCACCCGGGTGTGCGCGGCGCGTCGGTGTTCGGTGTCGACGACGACCGCCTCGGGCAGGTGCCGGTGGCGATGGTGGAGCTGCGCGAGACCGGCACCGTG
Organism: uncultured Actinomycetes bacterium; assembly: GCA_963720785.1. Classification (GTDB taxonomy): domain Bacteria; phylum Actinomycetota; class Acidimicrobiia; order IMCC26256; family DASPTH01; genus CAVRGQ01. The sequence continues at coordinate 943,364 of CAVRGQ010000008.1, read as the reverse complement.
ACCGCCGACGACCTCCGCGCCCACCTCGAGCCCCAGCTCGCCCGCTACGAGCTGCCCACCAGCATCGTGATCGTCGACGAGTTGCCGCGCACGCTGTCGGGCAAGGTCGACCTCGCCGCCGCCCGCGAGATGTTCGGGGACACACCGGCGTGAGCGAGCCCGCCGTCGAACGCTGGTACTTCGGCGAGCAGCCGCTCGACCAGACGCGTGAACTGGCGATCGTGCTGCGCGACCTCATGGGGACCGCAGTGGGCCTCGAAGTCGAGTCGCCGGAGCTCGCGGCCGCGATCGCGGAGTTGCGCGCGCTGAACGAGCGCCTCGCGGCGGCCGGCCCGGCCGACCCGCGACCGCGCGTCGGCGACTCGCCGAGCGACGGGCAGCGCGTCTACCTCGACCACTCGCGCGACATCGGCGAGTACAACGCGGCCTTCCCGCGCTACGAGATTGCGGTGGCCGACGACCGCGCCGCGGGCACGGTGGAGTTCCCCGTGATCTACGAGGGCCCTCCCGGTGTGGTGCACGGCGGCTTCCTCGCGGTGTTCTTCGACTGCATCCTGCAGCACCTCAGCTGCGACATGGGCCGCGCGGGGAGGACGAAGACCCTGAGCCTGCGCTACCGCCGGCCCACGCCGATCCGCACCACATTGCAGTTCTCGGCGCTGCGGGTCGTCACCGACGAGGCGATCGAGTTCACCGCCGAGTTGCGCGACGGCGACACCGTTGTGTGCCTCGCCGAGATGAGCGCGGTCCTGGGCAAGCGGGAGAACCTGCCCGCGGTGTCACCGCGACGCCCGTGAGTTGTCGGCAGTGAGCACGACGGTCGGCGCGGTCCTCCGGGCCCGGGCGCGCGAGCGGGGCGACGCCGACTTCGTCGTCACCGAATCGGAACGACTCACCTACGCCGCGGCCGAGCACCGCTCGCGCGAGTTCGCCCGCGCGCTGGTCGGCGCGGGGGTGGCGCGCGGCGAGCGCGTGGCAATCCTCTTCCCGACCGGGATCCCGTTCGCGGTGGCGTGGTTGGCCGTGGTGCGCATCGGTGCGGTGGCGGTGCCGATCAGCACCTTCTCGAAGGCGGCCGAGCTGCGCGATGTGCTCGCGCGCGCCGACGTCGGCACCCTGATCGGCACCCCCTCGTACCGCGGCAACGACTACGTCGCCGCCCTGCGCGAGGGATGTGGGATCGACACCGCCGCCGACGGACCGATCGTCAACCCCACGGTGCCCAACCTCCGCCGGGCGTTCCTCGACCTCGACCGCCTGTGGCCGCACGGCGCGGCCGTCGACGACGCGCTGCTCGACGCGATCGAAGCCGACGTGTCGCCGGCCGACCGCATGGTGATCGTGCACACGTCGGGGTCCACGAGCGCGCCGAAGGGCGTGATCCACCACCACGGCACGCTCGTGGCGCACCTCGAGCACCTCAACGCGATCCGTGGCCTCACCGCGGGCATGCGGTACTTCTCGATGTCGCCGATGTTCTGGATCGGCGGTCTCGCCTACAACCTCCTCGGTGTGCTCGTCGCCGGCGCGACGCTCCTTGCGCCCGACGCCACCGACCCCACCGCCGCGCTCGACTTCCTCGAGCGCGAGCGACCCGAGATGGTCAACGGCTACGCACAGTCGATCGCCCACCTGCTCGCCGATCCCAGTTTCGCGACGCGCGACTTCTCGTCGGTGCGCGCCGGGAACCTCTCCCCGCTGCTGCCCGAGGCACTGCGCCCGGGTGACCCGGAGTTGCGCCACAACATGCTCGGCATCACCGAGGGCGGGAGCGTGGTGCTCGCCGATCCCGACGACACCGACCAACCCGAGTACCGGCGGGGCTCCTTCGGCCGCCCGGTGCCCGACCTCGAGGCGAAGGTCGTCGACCGCGAGACGCTCGCCGAGTGCCCGGTCGGGGTGGAGGGTGAGCTGTGGCTCCGGGGTCCCAACCTCATGGAGGGGTACTACGGCCGCGAGCGGTGGGAGAGCTTCACCCCCGACGGCTGGTACCGCACCGGGGACCGCTTCCGGCGTGACGCCGAGGGCTACCTCTACTTCGGTGGGCGCGCCGACGACATGATCAAGACCGGCGGGGCCAACGTGTCGCCACGCGAGGTGGAGGTGGTGCTCGCGCAGGTCACCGGCTGTCTGTCCATCGTCGTCGGGATCCCCGATGCCGAGCGCGGCGCGGTCGTCGGCGCGGTGCTCGTGGCCGGCGACGACGTCGCGCTCGACCTCGACGCAGTGCGCGAGCAGATTCGCGCACAGCTCTCCGCGTTCAAGGTGCCACGCGTGCTGGTGCGCATGACGCCTTCGGAGGTGCCGACCCTGTCGAGCGGGAAGACCGATCTCCCGCGTCTGATCGAGCAACTGGCCAGGCCTGAAGCTGGGCCCGAGGATGGGCCTGAAGATGGAGGTGCGCGGTGACCGCGCAACGACACACCGTCCCGGAACTGATCGACCGCTGGGCCGCGGAGCAACCTGGTGCGCGGTTCCTCGTGGCCGACGACGCCACGCTCACCTTCGGCGACCTCGACCACCTCACTCGTGACGTCGGCGCCCGGCTCGCGGCGGTCGGCGTGGGCAAGGGCACCCGCGTCGGGGTGATGATGCCGACCGCGCCGCGTGGGTGGTGGCCGGGCTCGCGGTGGCGCGCCTGGGCGGCGTGATCGTCACCCTCAGCACGTTGCTGCGCCCGCCGGAGCTCGAGGCGCAGTTGCGCACCGCCGCAGTGGAGCACCTCGTGGTGATCCCCGGCTTCCGCGGTCGTGACTACCTCGCCGACCTGCAGGAGATCTCGCCCGCGCTCGTGCCGAACACCGCTGCCGCGTCGGCGCCGATCCTCGACGCCACGCTCCCGCGCCTCCGCTCCGTGCTGGTGTGGCCGGAGTGGTCGGTCGCGCCCGACGTTCCCGTCGCACCGGAGTCGCTCGTCGACGCGCTGGCCGCCGCGGTCACTCCCGCCGACGACCTCGCCATCATCTTCACCTCGGGGAGCCGCGGCGCGCCCAAGGGTGTGATCCACACGCACGGCGGCGCGCTCGGCAACACCGAGACCGGCCTCGAGCCGCGTTGTGTCGGCCACGACGAGGTGCTCTACGTGCCCATGCCCTTCTTCTGGGTCGGCGGGTTCGGCACCGGGCTGCTGTCGGTGCTGCTCGCCGGGGCCACGCTCGTGATCGAGGCGCAGACCGATCCCGAGCACACGCTCGCCCTCCTCGCGCGCGAACGGGTCACGTTGTTCCGCGGGTGGCCCGACCAGGCTGCGACCATCGCCGCGGACCCGTCGTTCGCCACCACGGATCTCTCCGCGCTGCGGCCCGGCAGCCTCCAGGCGATGCTGCCCGACGGCGTGCCGGCATCACGCCGGCCCGCGCTGCTCGGCATGACCGAGTCGTTCGGCCCCTACTGCGGTGACCGGCTCGACCGCGACATGCCCGCCGGCAAGGAGGGCAGCTGCGGCCGCCCCTTCCGCGACGTCGACGTCCGTGCCGTCGACCCCGACACCGGCGCGGTGGTCCCGGCCGGCGAGGTGGGGGAGCTGCAGCTGCGCGGCCCCAACCTGCTGCGCGGGATCTGCGGCAAGGAGCGCAGCGACATCTTCACCGTCGACGGTTGGTTCCCCACGGGTGACCTCGCGGTGATCGACGCCGACGGCTACGTGTTCTTCCGGGGCCGGCGCGACGACATGTTCAAGGTGAAGGGCGCGAGCGTCTACCCGAGCGAGGTCGAGGCCGCGCTGCGCGGCCTGCCGGAGATCCAGCGGGTCTTCGTCGTCGACGTCGAGGATGCCGGAGTCTCGGCAGTGGGTGCCGTCGTGGTGCTGGCTCCTGGCGTCGAGTGCACCGACGCCGAGCTCACCGCCGCGGCCAAGGCCCGGCTCAGTTCGTTCAAGGTGCCCACCCGCTGGCGGGCGGTCGGCGACGACGACGTGCCCATGCTCCCCACCGGCAAGGTGAGCCTGCCCGGCCTGCGGGAGCTGCTCGGCGAGAGTTGACACCCATCACGGGGGGAGATCGGTACTGGGTTATCGTTGCGGCTTCCCGAGGAATGAGGTGACCACCGTGCCGGTGGACAAGGCCGAGAAGGCGCCGACCACGGCGCCGAAGAAGGCGGCGTCGCGGTCGCGTGGCCGGGAGAAGCCCGAGCTCATCGCCGACGAGCTGCGCGCGCTGATCGTGAGCGGCTCGCTGGCCGAAGGCGCGTCGCTCGGGCGCGAATCCGATCTCGTCGAGCGCTTCGGCGTGTCGCGTCCGTCGCTCCGCGAGGCGCTGCGCATCCTGGAGGCCGAGGGTCTCGTCTCGGTGGTGCGAGGGGTGCGCGGAGGCGTCGTGGCCCACCAGCCCGACGAGCGCATCACCGCGCGAACGCCGCGCTGGTCCTGCAGTTCCGCAATGCCACGCTCGGCGACGTGCACGAGGCGCGCACGATCATCGAGCCCGCGGCGGCGCGCCGGGTCGCGACCAATCGCGAGGGGCGCGCCGACGCGGTCGAGGCGCTCCGGGCGTGCATCGCCAAGCAGGAGGGAGCGATCGAGGACCCGCTCGAGTTCGCCAAGGCGAACGCCGAGTTCCACGCCCTCCTCGTGTCGCTCGCCGGCAACCAGACGCTGCAGGTCATGGCCGAGATGCTCAACGAGATCGTCGAGCGATCGGTCGCCGAGATCAGCCGCTCGGGGGGCCCGCCCAACGACTCGCTGCAGATCCGGCGCAGGGGCATCCGCTCCCAGGAGCGCCTGGTGGAGCTGATCGCGCTCGGGGCGGGCACCGAGGCCGAGGTGCACTGGCGCACCCACATGGAGAACGTCGGCCAACTCACCATCGGCCGCGGCGCCAAGCGCATCATCGACCTCTTCGACCACTACTGATCCGTCACGGGGCCGGGCCGGACGATTTGCGGACGGCGCAAATGTCTGACACTTTGGGCGGGTGAGCTACGACTCCGTGCCCGGGGTCGAGATGGCACTCGCCGACGGCGTCCTGCGGCTGCAGTTGTCGCGTCCGGCGAAGCGCAACGCCCTCGACGACTCCATGATGTACGCCCTCATCGACGCGGTGGATGCCGCGGGCCGTGACGAAGCGGTGCGCGCCATCGTGTTGTCGGGCGACGGCGACGACTTCTGCTCGGGCTTCGACATCATCGCCCGCAACGCGGAGGGCGGCCCGAAGCCCCGCGTCGGGAGCCTGCAACGGCGGCTCCCGTCCCACGCGAACCGGCTCGTGCCCCTCGTGATGAGCGTGCAGACCCCGGTGGTGTGCGCGGTGCGCGGCTGGGCCGCGGGCATCGGCCTCAACCTCGCGCTCGCCGCCGACTTCACCGTCGCCACCCACGACGCGAAGTTCTGGGCACCGTTCACCCAACGCGGCTTCACCGCCGACAGCGGCTCCACGTGGATGCTGCCCCGCCGCATCGGCGAGGTGCGCGCCCGCGAGATGCTCGAGTTGTCGCGGGTCGTGTCGGGCGCCGAGGCGGCCGAATGGCTGATGATCCACCAGTCGGTCGTGGGCGACGAGCTCGACGACGCGGTCGAGGAGATCGTCGGCAAGCTGGCGCGCAGCGCGACCGTTGCCCTCGGCCTCACCAAGTGGTTGCAGCACTCGGGGGCGCAGGCCACGCTGGACGCGCACCTGCGCAACGAGGCCTTCGCGATGGAGCTCTCGTCGCGCAGCGAGGACTTCCGCATCGGGATGAAGGCGCTGGTCGACAAGACGGACCCGGACTTCACCGGCCGTTGACCGCAACTGCACGACTCGGGACCGGGTTCAGGACCCGGCGGACCAGGGGGGAACCGCGGTGAGACTGGACGGGAAGGTCGCCCTGGTCACGGGCGGCACACGGGGAATCGGGCGCGGCATCGTGCAGATGCTCGCCGCGCAGGGCGCGGGCGTGGCCTTCACCGGCCGCTCCGAGGAGAACGGCCGTGAGGTCGAGCGCCTCGTCGCCGACGCCGGCGGTCAGGCGATGTTCGTGCGTGCCGACAACAGCGTGGAGTCCGACATCGCGAACGCGGTGCGCGCCACCGTCGACCGCTATGGCTCGCTCACCACGCTCGTGAACAACGCGATCTCCGACGACTCCGGCAGCGGCCGCGACAATCACGTCGACGAGATCGACGACGAGACCATCCACAACATCATGACCGTCGCGGTGATGGGCACGTTCTGGGCGTGCCGCCACGCGGTGCCCGAGATGCGCAAGGCCGGCAACGGCTCGATCGTGAACATCTCGGCCAGCTCGTCGAAGCGCGCGCTGCCGCACCGTCCCGCGTACCACGCGTCGAAGGGCGCCATCAACGCGCTCACCCGCCAACTCGCCGCCGACTACGGCGCGAACGACATCCGCGTGAACACGATCATCGTCGGGTTCATCTACACCGGCACCGACATCATGGATGCGATCCTGGCCGACGAGCGCAACGTCGCGGCGCTGAAGAGCCAGATCGCGGTGCCGCGCCTCGGTGAACCCGCCGACATCGCCGCGGGCGTGGTGTACCTCGCATCCGACGAGGCGAAGTACGTCACCGGCATCGAGCTCACCATCGACGGCGGCGCGCTGTGCCGCCAGGCGCTGCCCGAGTTCCACTACGAGGAAGTGGTCGCCGCGCGCGAAGCAGGTGCGGGCGGCGGAGCCGCCGCGGTCCGGCAGGGAGGTCCGTCATGAAGATGGACGACATGATCCTGGTGAGCGTCGACGACCATGTGGTCGAGCCGCCGCACCTGTTCGACGGGCGCATGCCCGCGAAGTACGCCGACGCCGCGCCCCGAGTGGTGCGCACGCCCGAGGGCGACGACGTGTGGACGTTCAACGGCGAGGTGATCCCGAACATCGGGCTCAACGCGGTGGCCGGCCGGCCACCCGAGGAGTTCGGCATCGAGCCCACCTCGTTCGAGGAGATGCGCCCCGGCTGCTTCGACCTCGCCGAGCGCATCAAGGACATGGACGCCGCCGGTGTGCTCGGCAGCATCTGCTTCCCGTCGTTCCCCGGCTTCGCCGGCCGCCTGTTCGCCAAGGCCGACGACGAGGACCTCGCCCTCGCCGTCACCCGTGCCTACAACGACTGGGTCATCGACGAGTGGTGCGCCACCTACCCGGGACGCATGATCCCGATGGCGCTGCCCGTGTTGTGGGACCCGGACCTGTGCGCCGACGAGGTCCGTCGGGTCGCGGCCAAGGGCTGCCGGTCGATGACCTTCACCGAGAACCCGCACGCGCTCGGGTATCCGAGCTTCCACCAGGACCACTGGGACCCGCTGTGGCGCGCGCTCAGCGACGAGGGCACCGTGCTCAACGTGCACCTCGGCTCGTCGGGCCAGCTGCCCGGCACAGTGCCCGACGCGCCCGTCGACGTGATGATCACGCTGCAACCGATGAACATGTGCCTCGCCGCGACCGACCTGCTGTGGTCGCGCGTGTTCAAGGAGTTCCCCGATGTGCGGGTCGCGCTCTCCGAGGGCGGCATCGGCTGGATCCCGTACTTCCTCGACCGCATCGACCGTGGCTACGACACCCACCGCGCCTGGACCCACCAGGACGTGGGGGAGGGCGTGCGCCCGTCCGATCTCTTCCGCAAGCACTTCCTCACCTGCTTCGTCACCGATCCCGTGGGGCTCGCCATGCGCGATCGCATCGGGGTGGAGAACATCTGCTGGGAGCTCGACTACCCGCACTCCGAAGCGCCCTGGCCGCACTCCGCCGAGTCGGTGTGGGAGCAGATGGTGGAGGCCGGCTGCAGCGACGCCGACATCGACGCGATCACCCACGGCAACGCGATGCGCTGGTACGGGTACGACCCGTTCTCCGTGATCCCGCGCGAGCAGTGCACCGTGGGCGCGCGGCGCGAGCGCGCCGCTGGGCACGACGTCTCGATCCGCTCGTACGATCAGGGCCGTCACGCCGCACCCGCCGGCGCCACCTCCCTCGCCGACATCCAGGCCGGGATCAAGCAGTAACGCCCCCCTTCCGAACCGACCCACGGAGTCACCACGTGGACATCCTCGTCACCGAAGACCAGGAATTCTTCCGGGAAGCCTCTGGGAAGTTCCTCGAACAGGAGTGCCCGCTCCCACAGGTGCGCGCGCTCTACGGCGACCCCGCCGGGTTCACCGCCGCGTATTGGAAGCAGGGCTGCGAGCTCGGCTGGACGTCGCTGCTTGTGAGCGAGCAGCACGGGGGCGGCACGGTCAGCGGCAACGCGGTGCCCGACTTCATGACCCTGGTCGACCTGTTCGGCACGCACGTCGCGCCGGGGCCGCTGCTCGCCACCAACCTCGTGGCCGCGGCGATCTCGCGTGCGGGCACCGAGGCGCAGCAGGCCGAAGTGCTGCCCGGCATCCTCGCCGGCGACACCGTCGCCGCGTGGGCCGACGCCGGCGCGGTGACCGCCGTCGAGGACGGCGACGATCTCGTGCTCACCGGCACCAAGACACCGGTCGAGGCCGGCGCACAGGCGGGTGTGCTGTTGGTGACTGCCACGCTCGACGGCGCGTCCGTGCAGGCGCTGGTCGATCCGTCGGCCAGCGGCGTGACCGTCACCGCCTTGAAGAGCATCGACATGACCCGCCGCTTCGCCACGGTGGAGTTCGCGGGTACGAGAGTGCCCGCGAACGCACTCGTCGGTGGTGACGACGCCGATGGGGCCGCCGGCGCCGAGATCGAGTGGCTGCGACTCCTCGCCGCGATCGCGCAGTCGGTGGAGGCCACCGCCGCCGCGCAGGTCGCGTTCGACCTCACGATGGAGTGGATGTTCGACCGCTACTCGTTCGGCCGGCCGCTCGCTTCGTACCAGGAGCTCAAGCATCGCTGCGCCGACATGAAGTTGTGGCTGGAATGCAGCCACGGCCTCGGCACCTCCGCCTCGCGAGCGCTGCAAGCGGGCGACGCCGACGCGCCGGAGTGGGCCAGCGGCGCGAAGGCATATACCGGGGAGTTCCTCGCGGAACTCGTGCAGGACTGCATCCAGATGCACGGCGGCATCGGCCTCACTTGGGAGCACGACCTGCACCTCTACCAGCGGCGCATCGCCGCCGACCGCAACACCTACGGCACGCCGGCCGACCACCGCCAGGCGCTCGCCGCGATCCGGGAGGGCGTGTGATGGAGACTTCCGTTCCCGCCGAGTCCGTCGAGGAGTTCCGGGCGCGACTGGAGGCGTGGGTCCCCGCCAACCTGCCGAAGCAGGAGGCCGGCGTCGACCACCTCGCGAAGCGCCGCGCGATGAACGAGGAGGAGGAGGTCGCCGAGGTCCAGCACCACCGTGACCTCCAGCGCGCGCTGTGGGACGGCGGCTTCGCCGGCATCTGCTTCCCTGCGGAGTACGGCGGCCTCGGCCTGCCCTACGAGTACCAGCTCGCGTTCAACGAGGTCGTCGTCGGTTATGAGACGCCGGCGCTGCTGCAGGTGCCCACCTTCGTGCCGTGCGGCGCGGTGCTGCTCGACTTCGCCAACGAACAGATCCTGGAGCGCCACATCCCCGCGATGCTGCGCGGCGACGAGATCTGGATGCAGTTCCTCTCCGAGCCGAGTGGCGGTTCCGACGTCGCGGGCGCGCTCACCACCGCGGTGCGCGACGGCGACGAGTGGGTGCTCAACGGCTCGAAGATCTGGACGAGCGGCGCGTGGGCGGCCGACTACGGCCTGTGCCTGGCCCGCACCAACTGGGACGTACCCAAGCACCGCGGCCTCACCGTGTTCGTGGTGCCCATGCACTACGACGGCGTCGAACTGCACCGCATCGAGATGACCGACGGCAGCCGCGAGTTCTGCCAGGAGTTCCTCACCGACGTGCGCATCCCCGACTCGTACCGCGTCGGTGACGTCGACGACGGCTGGACGGTCGGCACGCGGTGGATGTTCCACGAGCGCAACGCGATGGGCGGCGGTTCCCCGTACACCAGCGGCAATCGCTACAGCGAGGTTGTCATCGAGAACGAGGGCGACAAGTACGTGCGCATCGCGCGTGCAGCCGGACAGCTCGACGACCCGCGCGCCCGTGACCTCATCGGCGAGTCGCGCATGCTGCACCTCGCGTCCAACGCGCTCACCGCGCGCGTGTCCGAGGGCATGTTCGCGGGCAAGCTGCCCGATACCTACGCGTCGATCACCCGGCTCATGCACGCGGTCGACGCGGTGCGCTCGTCGACCATCGCGTTCGAACTCGCGGGCGCGGCGGCGGTGGCGAGCGAGCCCGGGGTGGGTTTCGAGGCCGGGCAGTCGTGGCTGGTGCGCCAGCAGGGCGCGATCGGCGGCGGCACCACGGAGATGGCACGCAACAACATCAGCGAGCGCGTGCTCGGCATGCCCCGTGAGTACAACCCGTTCTCCAACGTCCCCTACCGCGACGTCCCGAAGGGTCCCCCCAGTGCCTGACACCGCCATGTTCTGTGGCCCCGCCCCGGTCGTGTTCGACGCGGACAACCACCTGTACGAGACGGAGGACGCGCTCACCCGCTGCCTCCCGAAGGAGTACTCGGGTCTGTTCCGCTACGTGGAGCTCAACGGCCGCAAGAAGGTGGTGGTGCGCGACCGCCTCAGCGACTTCATCCCGAACCCCACGTTCGAGGTGGTGGCCGCGCCCGGCGCCCACATGGCGTTCTTCTCGGGCGACAACCCCGAGGGCAAGACGTTGCGCGAGCTCACCGGCAAGCCGATCGTGACGCCCGCCGCGTTCAAGGAGCCCGAGGCCCGGCTCGCGTTGATGGGCGAGCAGGGCATCCGGTTCACGCTGATGTTCCCGACGCTTGCGTCGCTCATCGAGGAGCGGCTGCTCGACGACCCCGAGCTCACGCAGGTCGGGATCCGCGCGTACAACGACTGGCTGCACGACCAGTGGACGTTCGACTACCAGGGCCGGATCTTCGCGACCCCGATCGTCAACCCCTGCATCGTCGACCAGGGCATCGCCGAGCTCGATCGCTCACTGGAGCGCGGTGCGAAGGCGATCCTCGTGCGCCCGGCTCCGGTTGCCGGCTACCGCACGTCGCGCTCGCCGTTCCTGCCCGAGTTCGACCCGTTCTGGAAGGCGGTGGAGGAGTCGGGCGTGCTCGTGACCCTGCACGCGTCCGACAGCGGCTACCAGCGCTACCTCAACACGTGGGAGGGCAACGTCGGCGGTGAGTTCACCTACACCAACCCCACGCCGTTCCCGTACATCGCCGACGGCGGTCGCACCATCCACGACGCGCTCGCATCGGCGATCGGTCACGGCACCCTCACCCGGTTCCCGGGCCTGCGCATCATGAGTGTGGAGAACGGCGGCAGCTGGGTCGGCAACTTCGTCAAGCAGTTGCAGGTCACCAAGAAGAAGATGCCGAACCTGTTCGCCGAGGACCCGATCGAGGTGTTCCGCCGCAACGTGTGGGTCAACCCGTTCTGGGAGGATGACCTCAGCGGCCTGATCGACCTCGTCGGCGTGGACCGCGTGTGCTTCGGCTCCGACTTCCCGCACGCCGAGGGTCTCGCCGACCCGTTGTCGTTCGTCGAGGAGCTCGCGGGCCACTCCGACGACGACGTCGCCCGCATCATGGGCGGCAACATGCTCGAGCTCGTGCCGACCACCGCCGGCGCGCGCTAGAACTCAGCGACTCGCCCGCTCTCACCCACCCGCCAACTCGTCATCACAAGGGGGAACCACCATGGCTGGTCGTCTCGACGGCAAGGCTGTCATCATCACCGGCGCTGCACAGGGCATCGGCGCCGCGTACGCCCGTGCGTGCGCGGCCGAGGGCGCGAACGTCACGATCGTCGACCTCACCCGCATCGACCAGGCCGCCGACGTGCAGGCCGACATCGAGAAGGTCGGCCGCAAGTCACTCGCGATCAAGGCCGACGTCACCGACCAGGAGGCGATGCGCGACGTCGCCGAGCAGACCGTCGACGCGTTCGGCACGGTCGACGTGCTGGTGAACAACGCCGGTCTCATGTTCGACCAGCTCACCGCCACGTGGGAGGACTTCCTCGCCGTCAACTTCTTCGGTGCGGTGCGCGCGTCGAACGCGGTCGTGCCCTACATGTGGGAGCAGAGCAGCGGGTCGATCATCAACATCTCGTCGACCGCCGCCTTCCCGCTCTCGCTCGGCGGGGTGATGGCGTACCCCGCCGACGCGCCCGCGCCGGAGATCGGCGTGGAGGGCTACGGCATGACCAAGTGGATGCTCATCAAGCAGACCCGCTCGATGGCCCAGCTGCTCGGGGTGCGCGGCATCCGGGTGAACGCGGTGTGCCCGGGCGTCACGATGTCGCCGGCGGGCAAGGAGGTCGTCCCCGACTTCGTGACCCAGGCGATCGTCAACGACTCCATTCTCAAGACCTCGCTGGTGCCCGAGGACATGGCCGGCATCGTGCTGTTCCTCGCGTCCGACGACGGGGCGAAGATGACCGGCCAGGTGCTCATCAACGACGCCGGCACCTGGTTCGGGGGTGCGTGAGTTGTACTCCAACATCCGGGTGGAGCGTGAGGGGTACGTCACCACGGTGACGCTCGACAGCCCCGACGTGAAGAACGCGTGCAGCGGCGACATGTGGGTCGCGCTCGGGCAGATCTTCCGCGACGCCTCGTACGACGGCACGCGCTGCATCCTGCTCACCGGCGCGGGCGGCAACTTCTGCGCGGGCGCCGACCTGAGCGGCGCCTCGGGCGGGGTTGGTGGGGGAGCCGCGTCGGCGGGCAACACCTCGAACCTGCACGGCATGCGCGTGCTCGGTGAGACGGTCCTCGCGATCCACAACACGCCGGTGCCGGTGGTCGCGAAGGTCGACGGCATCTGTGTGGGCGCGGGGCTCGGCCTCGCGCTCTCCGCCGACGTCACGTACTGCTCCGACCGCGCGCGGTTCTCGGCGATCTTCGCCAAGCGCGGCCTCAGCCTCGACTTCGGCACGTCGTGGTTGCTGCGCCAGCGGCTCCCCGTGCACAAGGCCAAGGAGCTCGCGCTCACCGCCAAGATGGTGAGCGGGCCCGAGGCGTTCGAGATGGGCTTCGTCAACGGCGTGTTCGGCGCCGACGAGCTCGACGCGCGGGTTGCCGAGGTGGTGGCCACCATCGCCGGCGGCCCGCCACTCGCCCTCTCGATGAGCAAGCGCGAGATCGACAACGCCGCCGACATCCCGCTGGCTGCCGCGCTCGAGGCCGAGGCCACCGCGCAAGGCGTCAACGTGAACACCGCCGACATGAAGGAGGCCTTCATGTCGTTCTTCGAGAAGCGCACCCCCGACTTCCAGGGCGGCTGAGATCCGAACCGGCGTCAATCCCAGCCCATAGTGGGCAGGAATTGACGCCGGTTCGAGCGCGTAGTCGGGACTTTGGGCCCTACGTTCGACCCGATCATCGTGGCCGGTTGTCTCGACCCGCTCTTCCGCGGGCAGATCCCCGAGGGTGTCGACCCCGCGCGCCTGTCGCAGGTGGAGCCGCTGAACCCGGCCTACCAGAATGCCGCGCCGCGCATCGCGGAGCTCGACGCCCAGGAGATCGAGGCCACGATCATGTTCCCGATACTCGCCGTCGGGGTGGAGCAGGTGCTCCGCTACGACGTACCCGCCCTCATGGCGACGATCACTGCATACAACAAGTGGATCGAGGAGGACTGGGGCTTCGACAACCAGGGCCGCATCTGGTCCACCCCGGTCGTGTGCTTCGCCGACCCCGAGCTCGCGCTCGCCGAGGTCGAGCGGCTGATCGAGCAGGGCGCCAAGGGTCGTCAACGCGCTCAGCCGCCTCGTGGTGTCGGACCGAGCGATCCACGTCGCGATGGCGAGCCTGATCATCGACGGCGTGTTCCACCGTCACCCGAAGCTGCGCATGGCGAGCATCGAGAACGGGTCCGACGGGGCCGCGCGGCTGGTGAAGCGTCTGAACAAGCAGGCCAACCAGACGCCGTCGGCGTTCCAGGAGGAGCCGCTCGAGACGCTGCGGCGCCACGTGTGGGTGATGCCGTACTACGAGGAGGACATGCGCAAGCTGGCCGACATCATCGGGGTGGAGCGCGTGCTCTTCGGCTCCGACTGGCCGCACGGCGAGTCGCTCGCCAACCCGACCGACTTCGTGAAGGGGCTCCACGCCTTCTCGAACGACGAGATCCTCCAGGTCATGCGCACCAACGTGCTCGAGTTGATGAACGGGACTGGCTCGTAGCCACGCACCTGCTCAACGGCTGCGCGAACATCGCGCGATGACCGAACTGGAATTGCTGACGGCACGCGCGTCACGGGTGGGCATCCCTGCCCGTGGCGCGCGTGTTGCCGGCCCGCCCGCACCGCACCGTCGGCGGGTGGTGCTTCGTCGACCTGATGGGCCCCGTGGAGCTGGCCGCGGGGGAGGGCGTCGACGTCGCGCCCCACCCACACTGCGGACTGCAGACCGTCACCTGGCTGTTCGCCGGCGAGATCCTGCACCGCGACAGCATCGGCTCGGAGCAGGTGATCCGACCGGGTCAGTGCAACCTCATGACCGCGGGTCACGGTGTCGCGCACTCGGAGGAATCGGTGTCGCGTTCGGGTGGTCCGGTCCACGGCATCCAGCTGTGGGCCGCGCAGCCGTCGGCGACCCGCGACGGCGACGCCGCGTTCGAGCACCACGGTGGCCTCCCGCGGGTGGCGCTGTCGGGTCCGCGCGGCGCAGCCGAGGCCACGGTGTTCGTCGGCGGCTTCGGCGGGGTCGAGTCACCGGCCCGGCGCGACTGGGAGAGCGTCGGTGCCGAGGTGCAGGTGCGCGGCCGCGTCGACCTCCCGCTCGCCGGTGCCCACGAACATCTCGTGGTGGTGATCGACGGCGCGGTCACGGTCGACCGCACTGCGCTCGCGCCCGGCACGCACGCGTACCTCGCGCCCGGTCGCGACGGCGTCGCGCTGCAGGCCGCCGACGACGCGCGCGTGGTGCTCCTCGGCGGGCTGCCGTTCCCCGAGACGGTCGAGATGTGGTGGAACTTCGTCGCCCGCTCACGGGAGGAGCTCGGCGTGGCGTGGCGGCAGTGGTCCGACCGCGACCCCCGCTTCCCCGAGGTGGCGTCGCCCCTCCCGCGTACCGAGGTCCCGCCCCCACCCTGGCTCTGACCTTTACCGTTTTGGCGTCACCACGCGTCGCCAGAGCGACATCTGGTGACGCCAAAACGATTCAGCGGGTGAGGTCTTCCGCAAGTTGGGCGGCGAGGCGTTGGAGGTCGGCGCGGTCCTGGGCGGACCAGTCGGCGAGTGCGCCGGTGAGCACCTTCAGGCGGTAGCGCACGATCTTGTCGTAGACGGTGCGGCCCCGGCGGGTGAGGGTGAGCTCGACGGCCCGGGCGTCGTCCGCCGCGGTGCGGCGCTCGACGAGGCCTTCCTGCTCCAACTGCACGACCTGCCGGCTGGCGGTGGGGGAGTCCATCGCGCTGGCCTCCGCCACCTCGCGCAATGAGGCGGTGCCGGCGTCCGCCAGGCTGCGGAGCACGGCGTAGCCGGCCCGGGTGACGACGGCGCCCACCTCGGCAGCCTGGCGCGTGTCGAAACGGCGGTTGGCCCCCAGCCGGAACAGCCCCTCGAGCGCCCGCTCCAGGTCGTGGTCCAGCTCGGTGAGGGAACTCTTGTTTGCGACAACCATTAGTTGTGGAGCATACTCGCGGCATGACGACGAAACGACACATCGACTACGCCGGCTCCGTCCACGACGAGCGGGAGATCGAAGCAGTGGTGGAGGTCCTGCGCGGCGGTCCGACCGCGCTGCGCATCGGGAAGAACGTGAAGGCGATGGAGCAGCGCGTCGCCGCGCTGTTCGGGAAGCGCCGCGGCGTGATGTGCAACTCTGGCAGCTCGGCCCTCTACCTCGCCATCGAGGTGCTCGGCCTCGAGCCCGGCGACGAGATCGTCACCGCGGCCGTCACCTTCTCCACCGACATCGCGCCGATGGTGCGCGCCGGCATCGTGCCCGCGTTCGTCGACGTCACCCCCGACACGTTCCAGATCGACATCGACGGGATCGAGGAGATGATCGGGCCGCGCACGAAGGCGATCCTCGCGCCCAACCTCATCGGCAACGCACCCGACTGGGACGCGATCCGCACCATCGCCGACCGCCACGGTCTGCTCGTGGTCGAGGACTCGTGCGACGCGCTCGGGCTCACGCTGCGCGGCACGCCCACCGGCACGCGCGCCGACATCAGCCTCACGAGCTTCGCGTTGTCGCACATCATCACCGCGGCCGGCACCGGTGGCATGGTGTGCTTCGACGACGACGCCATGGCCGACCAGGCGCTGCTGCTGCGCCGGTGGGGCCGGCGGTCCGAGGTGCAGATCTTCGGCTCCACCAAGGGCGTCGACAAACGCTTCTTCAGCGCCATCGACGAGGGGCCCGACGGCGAGCTCGAGTACGACAACCTCTTCATCTTCGACGAAGTGGGGTGGAACTTCGAGCCGTCGGAGCTCTCCGCCGCGTTCGGCCTCGTGCAGCTCGACAAGCTGTCCGACAACCTCGCGCGTCGTCAGCGCAACTTCGCGCTCACCAGCTCGCACTTCGCGCAGTACCCACAGCTGTTCACGATGCCGCGCCTGACCGAGGGCGTCGAGACGGGGTGGCACATGTTCCCCGTGATCATCAACGCCGACGCGGGCATCCGCCGCTCCGACCTGCAGCAGTGGATGGAGGGGCGCGGCATCGACACCCGCATGGTGTGGACGGGCAACGCGGCGCGCCAGCCCGCGTTCCGGGACAAGCCCCACCGTCAGCCTGCGGGCGGCCTGCCCAACGCGGACCGGGTGATGGAGTGGGGCCTCATCCTGCCCAACAACCACTCGATGAGCGACGACGACTGCCACTACGTCGGCGAGTGCCTCGACGAGTTCGTCGCCGAGCGGGGTCGGTGAGAGGGGCGGTCCGGCCGAGACGCCGCTACGCGTCGGCCGCCTCGCGGCGGCCGTCGGGGTGTACGGCGAAGCGGCCCTCGGTGGCGGCGTGCACGGGGCCGTCGGCCGGCCAGGGCCAGCCGCCGAAGCCGGTGCGCTGGTAGTCGACGAACGCCTGACGCAGTTCGGCCTGGTCGTTCATCACGAACGGGCCCTGCTGCGCGACCGGCTCGCCGATCGGGCGACCTTGCAGGATGAGACACTCCGCGCCCGCGTCCGTCGCAACCGCGACCGGCACGTCGCAGCGCAACACCGCGCCGGTGTCCTTACCCAGCTCGATCGCGCCGCCGTCGCCATCCGCGGAAGCGACACGCACCGACGTGCCGTCGAACACGTAGAGCACGCGGATCGTCTCGGGTCCGGCGGCCGGTGGCAGCGTCCACGACGAGCCCGGCTCGAATGCGAGGTGCCAGATCGCCACGTCGGAGCCGGGCACCGCGGCCCACGAACTCGGCGGCGGCTGTGGTGGGGTGACTCCGTCGACCGCGCCGGCGATGACCGTGAGCACCATCCGGTGGCCTGCGTCGTCGACGATCTCGACCTTGGGCACGTCGTCGGCCCAGATCATCGTGAAGTACGGGTCGTCCATCTTGTGGGCCGCGGGCAGGTTGAGCCAGATCTGGAACAGCTCGCACGGGTTCGGCTGGTCGCGCTCCACGAGTGGGAACATCTCGGAGTGCACGATGCCGCCGGCGGCGGTGAGCCACTGCACGTCGCCGCGTCCGAAGCGGGCGGTCGCGCCGAGTGAGTCGGAGTGGTCGATCAGCCCTTTGCGCACGTACGTGACCGTCTCGAAGCCGCGGTGGGGGTGCTGCGGGAAGCCGGGCACGACGTCGCCGTGGTACATGCGCCAGCCGTCGCGGGGCTCGAAGTCCATGCCGAGGTCGCGCCCGTCGAGGGGTGCGTCGGGGCCGAGCTGCTCGTTGCCGGCGGGGTAGGCGTCGTCGTGGTGGGCGCAGAAGAGGAACGGGTCGACGGTGGGCCAGCGCAGCCCGAGCGGCACGGTCTGGATCACGACGGGCTCGGCGGACGGGACGGGCTCGGTCGACTCAGGCGTCATGCTGCCAGGATAGGTGCGGACGCAAGGATGTACAGGTGGTATCCGATCGGATACCATGAGGGCATGGACGCGGCGATGCTGATCCGGCGGGTGCGGCTGGCGCAGGGCCTCTCCCTGCGCGATCTCGCCGCGAAGGCCGGCACGTCGCACTCCGCGCTCGCGGCCTACGAGTCCGGGCGCAAGGTCCCGACGGTCGACACGCTCGACCGCATCGTGCGGGCCGCGGGCTTCGAGCTCGCCGCGCAGCTCGCGCCGGCAGTGGGGGGCGCGGATGCCGCGGCCCGGGGGCGGGAACTGATCGAGGCGCTCGAACTCGCGGCGATGTTCCCCGCACGGGTCGCGCCCACGCTCGACTGCCCGATCTTCGGGCCGGTCTTCGGGCGTGCGCTCGCACCGGTGGGCTGACCCATGGCCCGGCTCACCGGCCTGCCGCGCAAGATCGTCGCGGTGCACCGCGCGCTCCGCGCCGCCGGGTTCGCCCACGCATTCGGCGGCGCGCTCGCACTGGCATGGTGCACCGAACGCGGCGCGCGGCACCATCGACATCGACGTGAACGTGTTCGTCCCCGCGACCGCGCCGACGACGTCGTCGCGGCACTGCCGCGGGGAGTGCACGCCACGCCCGAGCAACTCGCCGCGCTCGAACGCGACGGCCAGGTGCGGCTCTTCTGGGACACCACGCCCGTCGACCTGTTCCTCGACACCACCGAGTTCCACGAGCAGGCCGCGGCGCGAGCGCGGTGGGAGGACTTCGGCGGCGAGCAGCTGCCGTTCCTCTCGTGCTCCGACCTCGCGGTGTTCAAGGCGTTCTTCGATCGCACGAAGGACTGGGCCGACCTGGAGGAGATGGCGGCGATCGGCGCGCTCGACGTCGACCGCGTGCTCGGCCTCCTCGTGCGCTACCTGGGCCCCGACGACCACCGCATCGAGCGCCTCTCAGTCACCCTCGCCTGATCTTTTTGGCGTCGTCACGCGCCGCTATAGCGACATCTGGTGACGCCAAAACGAATCAGCCGAGGCGGAGGGTCTCGAGCGGTTCGAGGCGGGCGGCCTTCACCGACGGGTACAAGCCGGCCACCACGGCGACGCCGACCGCCAACCCGATCCACAGCGGCATCTTGCCGTAGTTCACCACTACGACCCACCCGGCCATGTTCGACACGAGATAGACCACTCCCACGCCGAGGAACGCGCCGATCACGCCGCCGAGCAGGCCGATGAACAGCGCCTCGAGGAGGAACTGCAGCGCGATGAGCGAGCGGGTGCTCCCGAGCGCGCGACGGATGCCGATCTCGGGCGAACGTTGGATCACCGAGATCGACATCACGTTGGCGATACCGAGGCCGCCGACCGCGAGGGCGAGGAGGCCCGCGAACAGTGCGGTCTGTTGCAGCGTCTTGTCGGCGCGCGAGCTCGCCTCGAGTGCGTCGCTCGGGATCTTGGTGGACACCGAGTCGGTGCCGCCGAGATTGATGGCGGTGGGCAGCGTGTCGGCCGTCTCCTGCGTGGTGCCGGGCTCGGCGCGCACGTACATCTTGCTGGGTGCACCGCTCGCGGCGAAGTCGTGCTTCGCGGCCCACTGGGTGATGAACACGGCGTTGTCGAGGCTGGGTTCGAGCGCGACGGGGGAGAGCACTCCCACCACGCCGTAGTCGATGCCGTTCAGGCGGATGGTGCGGATCTCACCGGGTACGTAGCCGTACTCGTGCGCGAGCGCGGAGCCGATGACCGCGGAGCGGGTGTGGTTCTGCTGATCGGAACGCGCCAGCCAGCGCCCGTTCTCCATCGGAACCTGCAGCACCTCCGGGAGCGCGGTGTCGGCCGCGAGCACCGGCACCGGGAAGGCGCGGTAGTAGTCCTCCGACCCCTGCGTGGGGATCGTGAGCACGCCGTTGAGGTTGGAGACTGCCGAGGCGCGCTCGACGGTGGGCACGCGCGTCGCCCGGGCGACTGCGTCCTTGGGGAAGCTGGGGTTCTGCTGGCCGAACGTGCCGCCGGCCTCGGCGGTGATCAGCGTGGTGCCGAGCTCGGCGAGCTTCGCCTTGAGGTCGCCCTTGGCCGACTCGGTGAGGCCGACCGCACCGACCATCGCGGCGACGCCGACGACCGGGCCGAGCAGGATGAGCAGGGTGCGCACCTTGCGCGACGCGACGCCGTTGGCCGCGATCGCGAACAGCTCGCGCACGCGGCTCACCGGGCCCCCGTCACCGTGCACCCTGGAACGGCGAGGGCTCCTGCTCGAGGTCGCTCACGATGCCGCCGTCGCGCATGCTCACTACTCGGTTCGCGGTGTCGGCGACGCCGTGGTCGTGGGTCACGAGCACAACCGCACGTTCGGGCGTGGAGAGCCCCGCGAAGATCTCCATCACCATCTCGGCGTTGCGCGAGTCGAGCGCACCGGTGGGCTCGTCGGCCAGCACGAGCAGCGGCTCGGTGACGATCGCCCGCGCGATCGCGACGCGCTGCTGTTCGCCGCCCGACATCTGCACCGGACGGTGATCCGCACGCGGCCCGAGGCCCACGGCTTCGAGCGCGGTCATCGCCCGGTCGCGTCGTTCCTTCGCCGAGAGGCCGCGGAAGAGCAGCGCGGTGGCGACGTTGTTCAGCGCGTCGAGGTGGGGGATCAGGTGGAACTGCTGGAACACGAACCCGATGCTGTCGCCGCGCAGCCGTGAACGCGCGGCGTCGTCGAGCGTGCTCGTGTCGATCCCGGCGACCTCCACCGTGCCCTCGGTGGGACGGTCGAGCACTCCCAACAAGCCGAGCATCGTCGACTTGCCCGAGCCCGAGGGGCCGATGATCGCCATGTGGTCGGCGGCGAAGATCTCGAGCGACACCTCACGCAACGCGTAGACCTTCACCTGGTCGCCGTACACGCGCGACACGTCGCGCAACGCGAGCAGGGGCGCTCGCTCGGCCGGGTCGACGACCGCGTCGGGCTCGGTGACGGTCATCCGCTGCTGCTGCTCTTGTCGATCTGCACGACGACGACGTCCTTGGCCTGCAGGCCCGACTTCACCTCGATGTACGAGCCCTCGGTGAGACCGGTACTGACCCGCACCTCACGCGTCTCGCCGTTCGACAGATCGATGACCCGCACGACGTCCTGGCCGTCACCGTTCTGCAGCACTGCGGCGATCGGTACGGTGAGCGCGCCCAGCCGCTCCTGGGTGACCACCTTCACCGTGACCGGGGTGCCGTCGGCGGCGCCGAGGTCGCCCTGCACCTGGACCTTCCCCTGGTACGTCTGCTTCTGCGTCTTCGCGTCGGTCGTGAGGAAGTCGTCGAGCTGCGTGATGATCCCCGGCGCCGACTGCGTGCCGCCCTGCACCTGCACGGTGACGGCCTGGCCGACCTTCAGCTTGGTGCGGTCGGCGGCGCTCACGTCGATGGTCACGGTGAGGTTGGTCTCGGTGAGGGAGAACAACGGGGTACCCGTGGCGATGATCTCGCCCTCCTTCACGAACACCTGGCCGAGTTGCGTCGGCCCGCTCACCGCGATCATGTCGGTGGGCACGAAGAACACGTTGGTGTTGAGGGTCAGGATCGACACCTCGACGCTCGTCGCGCCGGCGGGCAGGATCGTCGAGCCGGTGACGGGCTGGAGATCCTTGCCCTGCTGCGCAGTGCCGGTGACGGTGTACTGCACCGAGATGTCGTTGATCGGCGGCTGGTCGGCCACGATCGTGAACGTGGCGCCGCCGCCCGAGGGCACGCTGCCGCCCCCGCCGAGGATGCTCAGCTTCGGCAGCGTCGAGTTCACGATCAACGAACCGGCGATCGACGGATCGCCGATGACGTAGCCCGCGCTCGGCTGGAGCGCGAGGAAGAGCGCCCGGTCCGTCGCGACCTGCCCGTTGTCGAGCGTGGGCACCGTGACCTGCAGCGCGGTCTGGCCCGGTTGCACGACGAGCAGACCGCTTGCCGGGTTGTAGTCGTGGCCCGGCTCGGCGTTGCCGCTGTATGCCACCGACACCTGGAGCTGGTCGCTGAGCGCACGGTCGAGGCCGATGGTGAACTGCGCGGGCTGGCCGGCCTGCACCCGCAGGCTCGACGCTCGGATGGTGACGACCGGGATCGCGGCGTTGCCGCTCGTGGCCGCGATCGTGACCGTCGCGGTGCTGACCGGTCCCACCCGGTACGCCCCCGACTGCAGGAGCGAGAGCACGATCGTGCGGGCGGGCTTCACGGTGCTGCTGGTCTTCGTGGAAACGGTGAGCGTCGCACTGGTGTGCCCCGCGAGCAGGGTGACCGTGGGCGTGAACGCGGCGTAATCGCTGCCGGCCTGCGCGCTGCCGCCCACCTGGAAGCTCACCTGGGTGTCCTGCACCGGCGCCTGGTCGGCGGTGACGGTGATGGTGGCCGACTGACCGGCCTGCACCGTCGTGTTGCCCGACACCGTGAGCTGCGGCACGGCGCTCGACACGATCGTGGTGGACGCCGACGAGGGCGAACCGACCGTGTATCCGCTCCCGCCGTCGAGTTGCACGGTGAGCGTCTGGTCGGGCTGCACCAAGTTGTTGCCGATGGTCTGCACCTGTGCGCTCGCGGTGGTCGACCCCGCGAGCATCGTGAACGTGCCCGGCGTGATCACCGCGCCGCTGCCCGCGGTCACCGACAGCGTGAACGAGGTGTTCGCCGCGGGCGCGCAGTCGGCGCTCACCGCGAAGCTCGCGACTCCACCCTTCGCCACCTGCGTGGACGTCGACTGGATCGACAGCGACGGAGTCGCGCAGGCCTGGGCCTGCACGTCGCCCGCGGCGCGCCGGAAGGCGGCGAGCACGACGCGGTCGCCGGCACTGCTCGCCACCTTGCCGATGCGGGCCGCGGCGGCACGCACGGGCGGGGGCGTGATGGTGAGCCCGGCCGAGGTCTGGTCGCCGAGCTTGTAGCCCGAGCCCTGCTGCAGCTGCACGTTCACGCTCTGGTTCACCGACGGCGCCGCGCCCGGGTATCCGTGGGCCGCCTGCCACTGGGCGAGCGCGAACCGCGTCTGCTCGGTGTAGCGACGGTCGACGACACCGGGCGAGTAGCCCGCCGCCGCGAGCACCGCCTTGAGCTGGAACACATCCTCCCCTTCGGCGCCGACGTCGAGGCGGCGGAAGAACGGGAAGCCGCCCTTCACCGTGACGGAGTCGCGCCCGTCGACCGCGAGGATCGACTGGCCGTCGCTGAGTGCGGCGCCGTCGTTCAGGTACACCCGGCTGACCGTCGTGCCACCCGCGGCGGACGCACCGGCTGACGCGCCGGACGCGGGCGCGGTGCTCACGCTGTTGACGGTCAACTGCTCGTCGCGTTTCACCGTGCCCTGCACCGTGACCTCGTCGCGCAGGTCGCGCGGCGTCGCCGTGGCGGTGACGAGCACGGGATTGGCGTCAGAGCCGTCGCTGCCCGACATCGACCAGATGACGATCCCGCCGATGGCGAGTACAGCCACCACGGCGATCACGATCCACTTGCGCACGCGTACCCCTTGCTCCGGAGGATGTCGTTCAGATGTTCAGGGAAACCGGCGCGGTCACTTGGAGATCGAGGCCCCGACCTTGGCCGAGCACTCCGACAGGTCCTTGCTGGTCAGGAGGTCCTTGCCGTCGGGCCCGACGATGCCGCCGGTGGCGCTGCCGGAACTGCTGCCGGAGCCGGAACTGGTGCCCGTGCCGAAGGTGATCAGGCGACCCTGCGCGTCGGGCTTGGGCTCGGGGATCTTCCAGCCGCGCCCGATCATGCACTTGCGCCACTTCAGGTACTGCTTGTTCTGCGTCTTGATCTGCGCAGGGGTGAGGCTGTCCTGCGCGCTCTGCGCCGACTTCAGGGCCTCGACGATGTTCGACTCCGCCGCGCACTTCGACAAGCTCTTGAGATAGTCGGGATCGTTCGTGGGGGAGTCGGGGTTCGACTGGTCGGGACCACCGATGAACGTCACACCGTCACGGTCGAGGCACGCGTGGAACTTCCCGAACGACGTCATCATGTCGCTCTGCGGGTTCGAGCTGCTGCTGAGCGGGATGGTGGTGGACGACGGCTTCGTGGTCGCGGTCGCACCGGCGCGCGTGGTGGCGGTGCTGCCGTCCGCCTTCGTCGGCGTTGGCGTCGACTTCGTGTCGGGGGCCTTGGTCGCGGGCGTGGCGGTGCCGGGTGCGGCGGTCGCCGCCGGCGTGGTGGTGGCGGTCCCGTCGACGACCTTGTTCCCGACCACCTTGTAGCCCTCGGGCAGCTTGATGTCGATCTGCCCGGCACGCAGCACCGTGGGGTCGGACGATCCGCCGCCGCCACCGCACGCCGCCAACGCGCCCGCGGCCAGCATCACGCCGACCGCGACCAGCAGGCCCCGCCGCCTCATGTTCCCCCCTGAGATGTCCACCCCGAAGGCCGGAGTATGGCACGGATCAGTCGGACATTTCCTGCACGCGTCTCACGGCGCGACGGCCATGATGTCGGCGAAGCCGGTGGGGTCGTGGCGGCCCACCGTGGCGTGCTCGAACAGCCCGAACCCGACCGCCTCACCCTTGGGTCCTCTGCAAGTCGCGCGGGCGACGTGGTCGATGTTCCCGAAGGGGATACGCGGGGCGACGGCCGGGTCGGTGAGGTCCACCTCGAAGCGCTCCGACCAGTCGTGCCCTCGCCAGTCACCGTGCGACCAGTCGGCGTCGCCGTAGCCGGGGCCGAGGTGCAGCGGGACGAAGCCCAGCGACTCGACCTCGACGTCGAGAGCCTCGCCGGTCTGGGTGGTGCAGTGCATGGTGCAGCCGAGCGGGATGCGGGTGCCCGACCGGTAGCGGAAGGCGACGCGCGGCCAGCCGAGCTGCTCGACCCGACCGTCGGGCCACACCCGCGTCGCGTCGTTCAACGTGCGGTAGCCGTCGGGCCCTTCCTGCATGATCACGATGATCGAGAAGTCGTCGAAGCGCAGCGGTACGTACAACCACCAGAAGCTCGGCTCGGCGCCCTCGTCGAAGCGGTTCGCCGGGTCGGACGGCGCGAGCGGCCGGATGCCCCACGACCGGTCACGCGAACCCAGCCACGTGTCGGGCGTGAGCGTGCGGTCGACGCCGTCGATCGACAGGGTGCCCGTCCACGTGCCCACCTGCGCGAAGCGCGTGCTCTGCAGGATCACCTTCGGGCCCTTGCGGATCACGTGCGGCTGCTCCTCGAGCGCCGGGAACGAGCCGTCCCACGTGATGTCGGCCGCGATGCCGTGCTCGTTGGGCTCGCAGATCACCCGCACCTTCTGCAGCGGGTCGATCACCTCGATGCGGTAGGGGCCGACGCGCAGGCGCTCGTCGCCGAGGGCATCGGAGAAGCGCAGCGTGCTCACCCGCTCGCCCTGCTTCACCGCGAGGTAGCCGTCGACCACGCCGACGTTCGGGTAGATCCCCATGCCGGTGATGAGGAACACGTCGCCGGTGCGGTCGTGGCCGTTGAAGTAGCAGCGGTCGTAGAAGTTGCGGTCGCTGGTGGCGACCGCAGCCATCGACAGCGGCGTCTGGTGGATCGGGTACTCGTCGAGCGGGCTCAGCATGCGCGGAACCCTAGACGGGCGCGCCGACTCGTTCACTCGAGGGTGTTCAGCTGATGCGGTCGAGACCCACCTGGATGAAGATGCCCTCGGCGTGGGCGGTGACCTCGCCGTCGCAGGAGATGGTGCCGACGGTGAACACCTTGCGCCGCTCGGTGCGGTCGACGTGGGCGGCGAGCTCGAGCTCCCGGCGCACCGGGGTGAAGCGCTCGTAGCGGATGCTGAGCGTGCCGGTGAACGCGCCGACGCCCGACTTCACGTTGGCCACGCCGAGGAGCTCGTCGAAGATCAGCGCGACGATCCCGCCATGCACCGCGCCGGGCGGGCCCGAGTACACCTCGTCGAGGGTGACGGTGCCGGTGACCGTGGTGCCGTCCCACGACAGCGCGATGGGCGGCGCGACCGGGTTGAGCGGCCCGACCACCGAGCTGTAGGGGAAGAACTCACCCGGGTCGACGAGCTTCGGGAGGCCACCTCTGAACGGCACCGTACGCAGGTGCGACTGCCCGGGCTTGTCGTCGTGAACCGCGTAGGGCTCGAGCAGCGCCGCGGCCTCGCTGGCGAGCGAGGCCGCACGGGCGAGCGCCTCGAGCGGGGCGTCGGCGACCCGTAGCCGGGCGATGAGCTCGCGCACCGCGGCCGCGGTCTCGATGGTCTCGGCGCGGTGCTCCACCTGTCGGCGCGGCTCGTCGGTCATGGGCGGTGATCGTAGGAGCGGCGCCGAATCCCTGCGGTATCGCAGAGCGATCCGGCGGGTCGGGTTCCGGGCGCGGGCGCGGCATGAAGGTCTAGGTTCGCGGGAACGCTCCTCGGCCGCACACGCGGATCGCTCACCGCTCACCGGAGGCCCGCATGCACCCCGACGACATGATCCTCGTCAGCGTCGACGACCACATCGCCGAGCCCGCCGACATGTTCCAGGCGCACGTGCCCGCGAAGTACCGCGAGCAGGCGCCGGAGGTGCGCACCGACGAGCGCGGCATCCAGCAGTGGTGGTACGGCGACCTCAAGGGGCGCAACCTCGGACTCAACGCCGTCGCCGGCAAGGCGCCTGAGTTCTACAACATCGATGCGTCCCGCTACGACGAGATGCGCCCGGGTTGCTACGACGTGCACGAGCGCGTGCGCGACATGAATGCCGGCGGCCAGCTCGCCGGGCTCAACTTCCCCAACTGGACCGGCTTCTCCGGCCAGGTGCTCAACCAGGGGCCCGACCGCGACACCAACCTCGTGATGATCAAGGCCTACAACGACTGGCACGTCGACGAGTGGTGCGGTGCGTACCCCGACCGGTTCATCCCGTGCGGTGTGCTCCCGCTCTTCGACATCGAGGAGGCGGCCAAGGAAGTGAAGCGGCTCGCCGAGAAGGGCTGTCACGCGGTCACCTACTCGGAGAACCCCGAAGCGCTCGGCATGCCGTCGATCCACTCGGGCCAGTGGGACCCGCTCTTCGCCGCCTGTGTCGAGCACGACACCGTGCTCGCGTGCCACCTCGGGTCGTCGTCGCGCAGCACGATGGCCGCGAGCGACGCGCCCGCGGGCGTCGGCATGTCGGCGTCGTCGGCCGCCACGATCTACACGCTCATCGACCTCATGTGGGCCACGTTCTGGGAGCGGTTCCCCACGCTGAAGTTCTCCCTCACCGAGGGCGACATCGGCTGGATTCCCTACTTCCTCTGGCGCGCCGAGCATGTCAACGAGCGTCACGGCGGCTGGATCAACCACGACTTCTCGAAGACCGGCGGTCCGACGCAGATCTTCAACGACCACATCCTCGTGTGCTTCATCAAGGAGACGATCGGCGTCGAGCTGATCGACCACTTCAACATCGACAACGTGTGCTGGGAGTCCGACTACCCGCACTCCGACGGCACGTGGCCGAACGCACCCGAGGAGCTGGTGAAGACGCTCGCGGGCCTGAGCGACGAGCAGGCCAACAAGATCTCGCACGAGAACGCGATGAAGCACTACAGCTTCGACCCGTTCGCGACGCGGCCGAAGGAGCAGTGCACGGCGAAGGCCCTGCGCGCCGAGTCGCCCGATGTCGACACGGTCACCCGCGTGGGTCGACCCGCAGACGAGCGTGACCTCGAGGCGTGGAACGCGATCCAGACCCGGGTCGCCACCGCCAAGAAGTAGCCCGGCAAGCGACGACGCGGCCGGGGTGTCGGTTCAGTCGAGCTGATCGGCGAGGATCGGCACCTCGGCCAGCGCGCGCAGCGCGTCGTTGAGGTGCGTGCAACCGTTGGTGCGCCCGAGCAGCTCGGGCACCGCGCTGCGCAGCCCCTGGATGGGCAGTCCGACGAGGCGGGTGATGTTGTCGATCGCGCCGGGGCACTCGAGGAACGGGAGCACACGCGGATCCGCGGTGACGGATGTGAGCTCACCCGTGGTGCGGTCCGCCGTCGCCATCAGCCCGTACTCGTGCACCGCGACGCGGCCGTACTCGGGATCGCCCGACGAATCCTGGAACGACGAGTCGACGTGGATGGTGTCGCCCTCCACCCACACGTCGATGCGACGCGCCCGGCGCATCGACATCTCCGGTGACTCCGGGAAGTCGTGCCAGCCCTCGGGCTCCTCGGGGTGCACGAGCGAGGTGACGACCTGCGTGTAGTCGCCCAGCGTGTTGCGGTCGACCGACAACGAGCTCGACCCCGGCGCGAAGCCGATGCACACGCCCTCCATGCGGTTGCGGTGCTCCTCACCCTGCGGGCTGTGTTCGCGCACGAGCTCGGGCATGAAGCGCGTCCACACGAACCCGGCGATCAACGTGCATCCGGCGAGATCGTCGAGCAGGAGGTGCAACGGCGTACCGGCCGCGCGCTCGCCGGGCAGCACCTCGTCGATCGCGCCGCGCAGCTGCGAACCGCCCTTCGCTCCCACCAGGCGCTCGATGCCCTCGCGCGTCGGAGTGACCGCGATCGACTCGATGACGCGGTCGAAGCTCGCGGTGGCGTCGACCTCGGCTTCGCCGAGCACGACCTGGCTGCCGTCGGAGGTCACCCGCACGTCGCGCGCTCGCCCGTGGAGGTGCTGCTTCATGGCGAGTGGGCTGCCCGAGTCGGACCACGTCATGTCGATCGACGTGGTCCGCCGCACCGAATCCGGTCGCATGCGCGGGACGTGGCCCTGCGTGCCGCTGACCGCCTGCTCGGGCGTGCTCGCGTCGGTGACCGCGAACACCGGGATCCGCCGCGCGTTGTCTCCGGGGGTGCCGGCGGCGTCGGTCACTGCAACTCGCCCTTCATGCCGTCGAGGTTGGCGAGGATCGGGTAGCCCGACACGCTCTGCCGCGTTGCCGTGCCCGGTGTGGTGGATGTCGAACACCGACTGCAGCGCGGCGTAGAAGCCCTGCACGTCGAGGGTCTGGTTGACCGCGCGCTTGGCCTGCGCGAGGCCAAACGGGTTGCGCTGCGCGATGAGGAGCGCGAGGTCGTTGGCGGCCTCCCACAGCTGGTCGCGGGGCACGACCTCGCGCACGAGGCCCATCTGCAGCGCCTCCTCCGCGCCGACACCGCGTCCGGTGAACAGCATGTCCTTGGCCCGACGCGCGCCGAGCTCCCAGGTGTGCCCGTGGTACTCGACTCCACCGATCGCCATGAGGACGACCGGGTCCTCGAGCAGCATGTCGTCGGCGGCGACGATGAGGTCCATCGGCCACACGAGGTTGAGCGCGCCCGCGATGGCGCGGCCCTGGACCGCGGCGATGGTGGGCTTGGGGATGTTGCGCCAGTGCCACGAGTAGCCGAAGTACTTGCGCGCCTCCCAGCGGTACATCTTGCCGAGCTCGATGCGGTCGGCGTTCGGCCCGGTGCCGCCGACACTGAGGTCGGGCGCGCCGTCGCCGTCGTCGTTGGCGAGGTCGTGGCCGGCGGAGAAGTGCCTGCCCTCGGCGCGCAGCACGATGACGCGCACGTCGTCGTCGTACTCCGCGGCGGTGAACGCGGCTTCGAGCTCGTCGAGGACCCGCTCGTTCTGCGCGTTGGCCTTGTCGGCGCGCGCGAGCGTGATGGTGCCGACGCGGTCGGCCACCTCGTAGCGGATGTACTTGGCGTCAGCAGTCCCCATGGTCGGTTCCCCTCATCGGGCGCGAGGCAGGCCGAGCCCGCGCTCGGCGATGTTGTTGCGGTTGATCTCGCTGGTGCCGCCCTGAATGGTCTGCGGCACCGAGTGGCGCACGTCGTAGTCGATCCAACCACCGGCGGCCGCGCCCGGTTCTTCGAGGGCGAGCAGCGACTCCGGTGCGGCGAGCGCCTGGAGCGCGCCCGCGAGCTGCTGGTAGTGGTCGGTGGAGAACACCTTCGCCTCGGAACCCGCCGTCGCCGCGCCGGGGCCGCCCGTTCGCGACAACCAGATCGATCGCTGCGTGAGGAGCTTCGTGACCTCGTTCTCCGCGGCGATGCGTCCGAGCAACGTGCGGACCTCCGGGTCGTCGACACGACCGGTGGCGTTCGCCCACTCGAGCGCGCGGCGCAGGAGCGGCACCCCGAACGCGGTGTTGCCGACGCCGCGTTCGACACCCAGCATCACCCCGAGCGTGCGCCAGCCCTGGTGCTCCTCACCCAGCACGTACTCGCGGCCGATGCGGACGTCGTCGTAGTAGGTGGCGTTCGAGCGCTCGGTGCTGACCGTCCAGATGGGGTCGACGGAGAACCCGGGCGTGGACGTGGGGAAGAGGAACATCGTGTAGCCCTCGTAGCGCGCGGCCGACGGGTCGGAGCGGGTGAGCAGCAACACCCAGTCGGCGACGTGCGCCATCGTGGTCCACATCTTCGTGCCGTTGACGACCCAGGTGTCGCCGTCGAGTTCGGCGCGGGTCTTGATCGACGCGAGGTCGCTGCCCGCATCGGGTTCGGTGAGACCGAAGCACGCGATCGCCTCGCCGGAGAGCAGGCCCGGGAGCATGAGCGCCTGCTGCTCGGGCGTTCCGGCACGGCGCACGACGGCCGCGGTGACGGTGCCCTGGGAGATGGAGTCCTGCGGGATGCCGGCTGCGTGCATCTCGTACATGAGGACCCAGCAGTCGATCGCGTCGCCGTCGACGAGCGAGTTCACCGCCCGTTCGATGATGCCGCGCCGGCCGAGCTCACGGGCGAGCGCGGGGCACGAGTCGGTGCCCGCGGCGTGCGCGTCGTGGATCATCGCGGGAGTCACGATGTCGGCGATCAGCGCGCGCACTTCGTCGCGCAGCGCGGTCGATTCGGGAGAGAGGGCGAAGTCCACGTCAGGCTCCTGCCGGCCACAGGAGGTCGGCCAGCTCACGGTGTTGGTGGGCAGGGTCGCCGAGCACGAGCGGCCACCCGCGGGCGCGGCGGAAGTAGAGCTGGATGTCGTACTCGAGCGACACGCCGTACGACCCGTGGTACTGCACCGCCTTCTTGGTGGTGAACGCAGCCGTCTCGGCGGCGAATGCGAAGGCCATGGCGGCGAGGGCGGCGGGGTCGTCGACGTCGTTGTGGGCGGCGTCGAGCGCGCCGTCCAGTCCAACGTCCAGCGCCCAGGCCGCCTTCGCCGCGAGGAGGCGACTGCCCTCGACCGGCCCGACGCAGTCGGCGAGGCCGTGCTGCACCGCCTGGAACCCGCCGACCGGGCGCCCGAACTGGGAGCGGTCCTTCACGTACTCGGTGACGATCTCGAGCGCGCGGGCCGCGAGGCCGGCGAGCTGCGCGGCCTGCAACAGCTTCCACTCCACCAGGCAGCGATCGAAGGTGCTGCGGTCACCCACGACGACCCGTTCACCCGCGGTCGGGCGATCGGCGATGGGCAGGTCGGCGTGGTTGCGCGGACCGGCGCCCGGCGCGGCGTTGCGCACGGCGACGAGATCGTCGCCGTCGAGGCCCGCGACCACGTCGGCCACCGCACCCGCCGGCACCATCTTCCACACGCCGTCGACCGCGGGCCGCAGCGCGAGCGCGGCGAGGGCCGTGCCTTCGACAACCGAGGAGTCGGGCCACACGCGCGAGGCGACGACGTGGTCGACGAACGGGACGGGGGCGAGCACCCGGCCTACGGCCCCGGCCACGATGCCGAGGTCGACCATCGACGCGCCGCCGCCACCGTCGGCCTCGGCGACCCCGATGCCCGGGGCGCCCAGCTCGCAGCACTTGGCCCACAGGCCGGCCGAGAACCCGAGGGGCTCGGCCTCGCGTACGACGGTGGGTGGGCACTCCTGGTCGAAGAAGCGGCCGAAGACGTCCGCGACGGCTTCCTGCGACTGGTCGAGCGCGAGATCGAAGGCCACGGCCTCAACTCCTGGGACGGTTCGGGGTTCCCCGGCTGGGGCCGTCGCCCCTGACCGTACCGACCGGTCTCGCCGACCGGCAACACGGGACGTCACCAGGTGACACAGGGCCCTACGCTCCTCGCATGGAGCCCTTCTTCGAAGACGAACACGACGAATTCCGACGCGCGGTGCGCACGTTCATCGAACGCGAGGTGATCCCGAACCTTGCCGCCTGGGACGAGGCCCACCTCGTCGACCGGGAGTTCTTCCGCAAGGCCGGGGCCGCGGGGCTGCTGGGCACGGCGGTGCCCGAGGAGTACGGCGGTGGTGGGGTCGACGACTTCCGCTTCAACATGATCATCGGCGAGGAGTTCGCCCGGGTCGGAGCGTCGGGGGCGGGCCTCTCGCTCACCCTGCACAACGACATCGTGCAGCCGTACCTGCTCCACGACGCGAACGACGAGCAGAAGGCGCGCTGGCTGCCCGGGTTCGTGTCGGGCGACATCGTCACCGCGATCGGCATGACCGAGCCCGACGCCGGCAGCGACGTCGCCGGGATCAAGACCTCGGCGATCTTGGACGGTGACGACTACCTGGTGAACGGTGCCAAGACGTTCATCACCAACGGCATCCACGCGGATCTGGTGATCACCGCGGTGAAGACCGATCCGAAGGAACGCCACCGCGGCATCAGCCTGATCGGGATCGAGCGGGGGATGGAGGGCTTCAGCCGCCCCCGCAAGCTCGACAAGATCGGCCTCGACTCCCAGGACACCGCGGAGCTCTTGTTCGAGGACGTGCGCGTGCCCGCGGCCAACCTGCTCGGCAACGAGGGCGAGGGCTTCGGCTATCTCATGCGCAACCTCGCGCAGGAGCGGCTGTCGGTCGCGGTGTGGGCGATTCCCGCTGCGCAGTACGCGGTCGACCTCACCGTCGAGCACTGCAACAACCGGATGGCGTTCGGCGAACCGCTCAGCAAGCTGCAGAACACGCGCTTCGTGCTGGCCGAGTTGCAGACCGAGATCTCGGTGGGTCGTGCGTTCGTGCACGAGTGCGTGCGCGAGCTCAACGCCGGTGTGCTCACCGCCGAGAAGGCGGCCATGGCCAAGTGGTGGACCACCGAGATGCACCAGCGGTGCGTCGACCGCTGCCTGCAGCTGCACGGTGGCTACGGCTACATGCGGGAGTACCCGATCGCGCGCGCCTACCTCGACACGCGCGTCACCACGATCTACGCGGGCACCACCGAGATCATGAAGGAGATCATCGGACGAGCGGTGGTGGGGGGAACGCTCCGCTCCCCATAGCCGCGTTGGCGGCGGCGGTGCCGTGCTCGACGGCCGCGAGCGCCGCCCGGTGCTCCGGGGCCGCGATCTGGATCAGGCGCTCGGCGCGCTCGGCGTCGTCGGCACCGCGCAGGTCGGCCACACCGTGCTCCGTGACCACCACGTCGATGTCGCAACGCGGGGTCGACACCGTCTCCACGGTGGGCACGATCGTCGACGCGTCGCGGTGGGTGGCGCGCACGGCCACGATCGACAGTCCGTCGGTGGCGCGGGCGGCGGCGCCGCTGAAGTCGGCGTGGCCGCCGATGCCCGCCACGAGCTTCCCGTTCGTGCGCTCCACGTTGACCGACCCGTCGAGTCCGATCTGCAGCGCGGTGTTCACCGCCACGAGGTGGGGTTGCTGGGCGAGGAAGGCGGCACCGTGCGATTCGGTCACGGGCACCAGCCGCGCGGCGCCGGTGCGCACGAGGTCGGCGGCGCCGGCGCCGGGAAGCAGGTAGGCGCCGACGGCCTGTCCCTGCAGGAACCCGCGTGCGGCGAGCGCCGCGACCGCGTCGCTCACGAAGCCCGACCAGACCTGCACCGGCCGATCGACCGCCCGCACGATCGCGTCGGCGAGCGCGCCGATGCCGAACTGCAGCGTCGCGTCGCGGGGGAGGAGGTCGACGACGAGCTCGGCGATGCGCACGTCCTCGGGGCCCGGCGTGATCACGACCGGCTCGGGGTGCTCGCGGCTTCCGGTGACGGTGCGGTGCACCGGGCCCTCGATCAACGGCGCGCCGATGTCGGCGGCGTCCTCGTCGATCTCGACGACGAGCTGCGCGCCCGCGGCCACCGCGGCGGGGGCCCAACCGATCGACCCGGCGTAGGCGAGCTCGAGGCCGCGCCGCACGCCGGGCACGACCACCACGTCGGGCTGCAGCGCGGCGAGCAGCGCGGGCACGCCCGAGAGTCGGGTGGGCACGTAGCGCACCCGGCCGTCGGCGACCACGTCGCGGAGCGCGTAGCCGGCCATGTGCGTCCAGCCGGTGAGGGGGCCGTCGAGCCACTCGCGTGGTTCCGGCATCCAGCCGAGGAACACGTCGCACGGCTCGCCGCCGAAATGCGCGGGCGGTGACGCGGCGACGTCGGGCCCGTCGGGGTAGGCGACGAGCGGGCGCGCCCTCCGGGTCAGGGGCTTCACATCGACCTCCGTTCGCGTCCGCTCACCGGGTGAGCAACATGCACCCGGCGATGGGGCCGCCGCCGTTCGCCACCACCGCGACCTCGGGCGGGCGCGCGATCTGACGTTCGCCGGCCTCGCCGCGCAGCTGCGCGCAGGCCTCGTGCAGGATCCAGTAGCCGTGCATGCGCCCCGCCGACAATTGCCCGCCGTAGGTGTTGAGCGGCAGCTCGCCGTCGAGGGCGATCCGCGTCGCGCCCTCCACGAACGGCCCCGCCTCGCCCTCGCCCACGAGGCCGAGCGCCTCGAGCCACGCGAACGTGAGGAAGGTGAAGCCGTCGTAGAGCTGCGCGGTGTCGACGTCGCCCGGGCCCAGGTCGGTGCGCGCCCACATCTCGGCCGCGGCATCGACCGAGGCCATCGCCGGGTAGTCGGGCCGGTTGGTCCAGCCGCCGACGCCGCGCGCCCCACCGATCGCCTCCACGTGCACGGCCGGGTGGTCGAGCGCGTCGGCGTGCTCGTGGGTCGACACGACCACGGCGATGGAGCCGTCGACCGGCAGGTCGCAGTCGAGCAACCCGAAGGGAGTGGACACCGGGCGGGCCGAGAGGTAGTCGTCCATCGTGATCGCCTCGCGCATCACCGCAAGGGGGTTGCGGGCCGCGTTGCGGCGCGTGTTGATCGCGAGCCAGCCGAGTTGTTCCTTGGTGGTGCCGTACTGGTGCATGTGGCGCATGCAGTTCATGGCCAGCCAGTTCGCCGCGGAGTAGGCGTGCGCGCCGAGCAACGGCAGCATGGGGCCCATCACCCGGGCGAGGTCTTCCTTGCCGGCGTCGCCGCCACCGCCTCCGTTGCCGCGGTTCACGACGTCGCCGCCGAGCATCTGCACGGTGCGGTACACGAGCACGTGACGGGCCCGGGCCGTTCCCACGGCCAAGCACGCGTCCATCACCGGGTTGAGCAACCCACCGGTGCGGAACCCCGCGCCCTCGTACGTGGGATCGACGTCGAGCGCGGCGGCGACCTCGTCGACGGGCGTGTCGCCGATCGACGCGATGCCGGTGAGTTCACGGGCGTCGACGCCGGCGTCGGCGAGCGCGCCGCGCACCGCCTCGAGGGTGAGTTCGAGCCCGGGCACCCCCAGGCGCCGCCCGATGCGTGAGATGCCGGTGCCCGAGATGATCGCGCGGCGCTCGGTGAGCCCGGCGGGGACGGTAGCGTCGGCAGTCATGGCCCGCATCCTGTCACCCCTCGACGGTCCCGACGCACGCTTCTGGACCTCGGGCCGCGACGGCGTGCTCGAGGTCGCCCGCTGCGAGGCGTGCGACCGGTGGGTGCACCCGGCCACCGACGCCTGCACCGAGTGCGGCCGGCCGCTCACCTGGGAACCGGTGTCGGGCCGCGGCACCGTCTTCACGTTCACGGTCAACCACCAGCCCTTCAACCCCGACGTGCCGGTGCCCTACGTCATCGCGCTCGTGCAGCTCGACGAGCAGGCCGACCTGCGGATCCCCACCAACATCGTCGACTGCGACCCTGCCGACATCGTGATCGGGTTGCCGGTCGCGGTCCGTTTCGAACAGCAGGACGACGTGTTCTTCCCCCTGTTCGCGCCCGTCGCCGGCTGAACCCCGGCCTGACACCGGCCTGAACACCGGGTCTGCGCGGCGCGGGTGCGACAATGCTCTCGTGCGCATTCCCGCGAAGGTCGACTACGCCATCCGTGCGATGGCCGAGCTGGCTGGTCACGCGGGCGGCCCGGTGAAGGCCGAGGAGCTCGCGGAGGCCCAGGCCATCCCGGTGAAGTTCCTGCGCGGGATCCTCACCGACCTGCGGCGGGCCCGGCTCGTCACCAGCCAGCGCGGTCCCGACGGTGGCTTCGTGCTCGCCCGCCCCGCCGTCGACATCTCGATCGCCGACATCTTCCGGGCCGTCGACGGCCCGCTCGCCACCGTGCGCGACCAGAGCCTGAGTGCCATGGCCTACGAGGGCGCGGCGCGCGAGCTGCCCACCGTCTGGATGGCGGTGCGCGGCGGCCTGCGACGAGTGCTCGAACACGTCACCATCGCCGACCTCGCGGCCGGCGAGCTCCCCGGCTTCGTCGACGAGATGGCCGAGGAGTACCGGGTCGACACCGAGCAACGCCGCGGCGAACCGTCTCTCTGATCCGTTTTGGCGTCACCTCGCGCCGCTATAGCGGCCTCTGGTGACGCCAAAACGAGAATGGGCGCAGCTACTGGCCGATGATGCCCTCGTTGCGGAGGTGCTCGAGGATGGCGTCGGCGGCGGCCTCGGCGTCGAGGGTGGTGGTGTCGACGCGGATCTCGGGGTTCTCCGGCTCCTCGTACGGCGAGTCGATGCCGGTGAAGTTGGCCAGCTCGCCGCGACGCGCCTTCGCGTAGAGACCCTTCACGTCGCGCTGCTCCGCCACCTCGAGCGGCGTCTCCACGTACACCTCGAGGAACTCGTGCCCCTCCACCCGGTCACGCGCGAGCCGGCGCTCGGCTTTGAACGGCGAGATGAACGACACCAGCACGATGAGGCCGGCGTCGACCATCAGCCCCGCGACCTCCGCGACTCGCCGGATGTTCTCGACGCGGTCGGCGTCGGTGAAGCCGAGGTCCTTGTTGAGACCGTGGCGCACGTTGTCGCCGTCGAGCAGATAGGTGTGGCGGCCGAGCTGGTGGAGCTTGCGCTCGAGGATGTTCGCGATGGTCGACTTGCCCGAACCCGAGAGACCGGTGAACCACACCACGCACGGCTTCTGGCCCTTGAGCGCGGCGTGCGCGAGCTTGTCGACCTCGATGGCCTGCCAGTGCACGTTGTCGGCGCGCCGCAGCGCGAAGTGCAACATGCCCGCGGCGACCGTCGCGTTGCTGAAACGGTCGACGAGGATGAACGCGCCCATCTCCCGGTTGTCGTCGTAGGCGTCGAACGGCACCGGGCGGTCGACGTTGATGTTGCACACGCCGATCTCGTTGAGCTCCAGCGTCTTCGCCGCGGTGTGCTCCAGCGTGTTGACGTTGACCTTGTACTTGGGCTGCGCGACGGTCGCGCCGACCGTGCGCGTGCCGATCTTCATGAGGTACGGACGGCCGGGCAGCATCTCCGCCTCGTCCATCCACACGATGTGGGCCTCGAACTGGTCGGCCACCGCGCACGGCGACTCGGCAGCGACGAGCACGTCGCCGCGGCTGACGTCGATCTCGTCGGCGAGGGTGAGCGTGACCGACTGCCCGGCCACGGCTTCGTCGAGGTCGGAGTCGTGGGTGACGATGCGGGCGACGGTGCTCTCCCGGCCCGCGGGCACGACGCGCACGCGGTCGCCCGGGTGCACGGTGCCGCCGACGATCTGGCCGGAGAAGCCGCGGAAGTCGAGGTCGGGCCGGTTCACCCACTGCACCGGCAGCCGGAACGGCTGGTGCTGGAGCTCGTCGTCGATCTGGACGGTCTCGAGGTGCCCCACGAGCGTGGGCCCGGTGTACCAGGGCGTGGCCTCGCTCGGCGTGGTGATGTTGTCGCCGCGCAGCGCCGACAACGGGATGGCCACGATATCGGTGAAGCTGAGGTTGGCGGAGAACTCGCGGTAGTCGGACGCGATGGAGTCGAAGACCTCCTGCGAGTAGTCGACGAGGTCGAGCTTGTTGATCGCGAGCACCACGTGCTTGATGCCGAGCAGCGACACCAGGAAGCTGTGGCGCCGCGTCTGGGTGAGCACACCCTTGCGGGCGTCGATGAGGATCACCGCGAGGTCGGCCGTCGACGCGCCGGTGACCATGTTGCGGGTGTACTGCTCGTGACCCGGCGTGTCGGCCACGATGAACTTTCGCTGCTCCGTGGAGAAGAAGCGGTACGCGACGTCGATCGTGATGCCCTGCTCGCGCTCAGCGGCCAGGCCGTCGACGAGCAGGGCGAAGTCGAGCTCGCCGCCCTGGGTGCCGACCTTCTTGGAGTCGGCCTCGAGCGCGGCGAGATGGTCCTCGAACACGAGGTGCGAGTCGTAGAGGAGCCGGCCGATCAGCGTGCTCTTGCCGTCGTCGACGCTGCCGCACGTGATGAAGCGCAGCATCGACTTGTTCTCGTGCTCCTTGAGGTACGCCTCGACGTCCGTCTCGAGCAACTCGTTCGCAACATGGGACATGGTTAGAAGTACCCCTCTTGCTTCTTCTTCTCCATCGAGCCGCTCGAGTCGTGGTCGATCACGCGGCCCTGGCGCTCCGACGAGGTCGTGAGCAGCATCTCCTGGATGATCCCGTGGAGGTCGGCGGCCTCGCTCTCGATCGCACCGGTGAGCGGGTAGCACCCGAGCGTGCGGAAGCGCACGCTGCGCAGCTCGGGCGTCTCGCCGGGTTCGAGGCGCATGCGGTCGTCGTCGACCATGATCAGCGTGCCGTCGCGCTCGACCACCGGCCGCGGTGCCGCGTAGTAGAGGGGCACGATCTCGATCTGTTCGAGGTTGATGTACTGCCAGATGTCGAGCTCGGTCCAGTTCGACAACGGGAACACTCGGATCGACTCACCGGGGGAGCGGCGGGCGTTGTAGAGACTCCACAGCTCGGGGCGCTGACGCTTGGGATCCCAGCGGTGCTGCGCGGAGCGCACCGAGAACACGCGCTCCTTCGCCCGCGACTTCTCCTCGTCGCGGCGGGCACCACCGAACGCGGTGTCGAAGCCGTACTGGTCGAGCGCCTGCTTCAGGCCCTCGGTCTTCCACATGTCGGTGTGCACCGCCGAGCCGTGGTCGAACGGGTTGATGCCCTGCTCGACGCAGTCGGGGTTCTGGTACACGAGCAGATCCATGCCGACCTGCGCGGCCATGCGGTCGCGCATCTCGTACATCGCCTGGAACTTCCACGTGGTGTCGACGTGCAGCAGCGGGAACGGCGGCTTCGACGGGTAGAAGGCCTTGGCGGCGAGGTGCAGCATGACGCTGCTGTCCTTGCCCACGGAGTAGAGCATCACCGGCCGTTCGCTCTCGGAGACGGCCTCGCGGAGGATCTGGATGCTCTCGGCCTCCAGACGCTGGAGGTGGGTGAGGTGCGGCATGGACAAGGATTCTACCCATTTGCCAGTGGTCTTATGCAAAACCCGGTGATCGGCCGGCGGGGCCACTGATCCGCCGACCGATCCTCCTGCCGTCCGGCCTGCCGGTCGGCCTGTTCGATGGCCCGCACGACCATGGCCGCCTGGGCCCGCATGCCCCGCTCGTTGGGGTGCCACAGCAGCGCCGGAGAGTCCGGCACCGCCCCTTCGATCCACCGCTGGGGCTCGGGGCTGCAGACGTCGTGCCCGGTGGGGCGGTAGGTGTCGACGAGCGTGACCTTGGCCGTCCTGGCCGCGGCGACGAGGTGGCGCTGGAGTTGGGCACCGAGGTGGGCAAGGCGTCGCGAGTCGTCGCGGAGCATCGGGTTCTGAGGTGGGCAGGGCGTACCGCGTGCGGGCAGCGTCCTCGGATAGGCCACGAGCAGGATCGTCGCATTCGGTGCCGCCCGGCGCACAGCACGCAGCGTCGCCACCAGATCGGCCTCCACGTGCGCGAGGGCGGAGTCGATCGCGGCGGGGTCGACGGCGAAGCTGAGGCAGGGTGCACCCTCGGCCCCGGCACTCCCGCACACGATCTGCGAGCGCGTGTAGGCCACGTCGTTGTTGCCGATGGTGAGGGTGACGTAGTCGGTGTCGCGGGCCACTGCGGTCAGTTGTGGGGGATTCCCGTCCTGTGCGGCGGCGGTCACGTTGGCGGTGGTGGCGCCGCTGCACGTCACGTCGGTCAGCGACAGGTGCAGGCGCGCGGCGACGAGGCTCGGGTAGTTCGTCGTGGAGCGGGCACAGCTGCCGCCGGTGGCATAGGGGATGCCCGGCCCCGCCGCGAACGAGTCGCCGAGGGCCACGTAGGTGGCCGGAACGGCGGCCCGAGCCGGGGCGACGGTCCGGGCGGCCTGCACGGATGCGCCGAGCAGGAGCAGCAGCACCACGACGGCCTTCCGGCGCGCGCCGGCACCTCGGGAGCGCTTCGGGTGCGGCACGGGCCGACGCTAACAGTGCCGAACGCGGTGGATTGGCCGCGCCCCGTCGCCGCCGACGACACTTCCGGGATGAGCGCGACCCCCGTGCCCGCGACCGAGGCGGCCCCCGACACTGCACTCCCCGCCACCCTCGCGGCCGACATCGACGACCTCCTGCGCCGGTTCCCGCCTGGGGAGGCCCGCGACCTCGACCTGCGGGGCGCCCGCTTCGACGCCGGCCTCGCCATGGTCCATTTCCGGGAGGGCGACGGTGGCCGGGGCCTCGATCCCGCACTCCAGGGGCCGGTGGAGACGCGCTTCCTCGCAGCCGGCGCCATCGACTGGTCGGACCGCAACATCCTCGGTCTCGGCATGGCCGCGCCCACGATCCACGAGCACGGCACCGACGAGCAACGCCGACGGTGGCTGCGCCCCCTCTTCACCGGCGAGGAGATCTGGTGCCAGCTGTTCTCGGAGCCGGGTGCCGGCTCCGACCTCGCGGCCCTGGCCACCTCCGCGAAGCGCGACGGCGACGAGTGGGTGGTGAACGGACAGAAGGTCTGGACGACGCTCGGGCACAAGGCGAGTTGGGGCATCCTCGTGACCCGCACCGACCCCGACGCGCCGAAGCACCGCGGCCTCACCTACTTCTGCGTCGGCATGCACTCGCCCGGGGTGGAGGTGCGCCCGCTGCGGCAGATCACCGGCGAGGCCGAGTTCAACGAGGTGTACCTCACCGACGTGCGCATCCCCGACGTGTGCCGGCTCGACGGCGTGGGCGACGGCTGGCGCGTCGCGATGACCACGCTGATGAACGAGCGGGTGTCGATCGGCGAGGGTGTCGGCGCGCGCGGCGAGGGCGCGATCGGTCACGCGGTGCGCGTGTACCGCGAGCGCATCGCCGCAGTGGGGGAGGACCCCGTGCGCCGGCAGCAGCTGATGGACCTCTGGGTGCGCGCCGAGGTGACGCGCCTCACGAACCTGCGGGCGGTGTCCGCCCGCGACGGCGTGCCCGGGCCCGAAGGTTCGGTGGCGAAGCTGTCGATGGCGGAGCTCAACCAGGCGGTGTACGAGTTCTGTGTGAACGTGCAGGGCCCGGGCGGCCTGCTGGTGAAGGGCTACGAGATGATCCAGCCCGATCACACGCTCACGGTCAGCGGCGACGAGCTGGGCAAGGCGTTCCTGCGGGCGCGGGCGAACTCGATCGAGGGCGGTACGAGCGAGATCCTGCGCAACATCCTCGGTGAGCGCGTGCTGGGGCTCCCGGGCGAGCCGCGCGCCGACAAGGACCTGCCGTGGTCGGCAGTACCGCGATCATGACGGTTGCACTCGTCACCGGCGCGAGCCGGGGCATCGGGGCTGCGACGGCGCATCGTCTCGTCGCCGACGGTCACCGCGTCGTGCTCGCGGCGCGCCGTGCCGGTCCACTCGACGCGCTCGCGACCGCGATCACCGACGGCGGCGGTGCCGCGCTCGCGGTCCCGACCGATCTCACCGATCCGGTTGCCGTGGATGCGCTGGTCGAGGCGACACGCGAGTTCGCGGGCCCCGAGGGCCGGCTCGGCGTGCTGGTGAACAACGCGGGCGTGCTGCCCGAGGCGACGCGCGCGGAGCGCATGACGCTCGACCAGTGGCAGTCCACCCTGATGTTGAACCTCACCTCGCCGTGGTACCTCGCAACGCGCGCGACACGCGCTCATGGGCGACGGCTCGGTGGTGGTGAACGTGTCGAGCAGCGCAGCGTTCTACCCGTCGGTCGGACTCTCCGCGTACAACGCGTCGAAGTCGGCGCTCAACATGGTGACGCGCGGCCTCGCGCTGGAGTGGGCACGCGACGGCATCCGCGTGGTGGGGATTGCACCGGGCCTGGTCGACACCGAGCTCGCGGTGCCCATCACCGACTGGATGGCGCGCACCGACCAGAAGGTGAACCCGATGGGCCGCCTCGGCACCGCCGACGAAGTGGCCGAGCTGATCGCGTTCGTCGCGAGCGGGAAGGCCGGGTACATGACCGGGTCGATCGTCACGCTCGACGGCGGCGAGCTGTTGACCGCGAGCTCGGAGGCCCCCAAGTGAGCGCTGGCAAGTGGGCCGCATGAAGGTGTTGCTGATCGGGGGGACGGGTCCGACGGGGCCGGCCATTGCCCGGGGCCTCGAGGAGCGCGAGCACGACATCACGATCCTGCACTCGGGGAACCACGAGGTGCCCGAGGTCGAGCACCTGCGCCACCTCCACTGCGACCCGTTCGACACCGACTCGCTGCGCGGCGCGCTCGGCGACGAGACGTTCGACGTCACCCTCGCCACCTACGGCAGGCTGCGCGCGATCGCCGAGGTCGTGCAGGGCCGCACCGGGCGCATCATCTCGGTCGGCGGCGTGCCGGTGTACCGAGGCTTCTTCGAGCCAGCGGTGCACGAGCCTCCGGGGCTCCCGATCCCGACGCGTGAGGACGCACCGCTCGCCGACGAGGGCGCCGACGGCAAGAGCTACCGCATCGGTCGCACCGAGCAGATGTTGTTCGAGCAGCACCCCACCGCGACGCACTTCCGCTATCCGTTCGTGTACGGCCCGCGTCAGCTCGCGCCGCGCGAATGGTGTGTGGTGCGGCGGATCCTCGACGGCCGTCCGTTCCTGGTGCTGCCCGACGACGGCCTCACCCTGATCCCCTACGGCTACGTCGACAACCTCGCGCACGCGCTTCTGCTCGCGGTCGACCAGCCCGAGGCGTCGATGGGCGAGATCTTCAACTGCGGCGACGACGAGAAGCTCACCATCCGCCAGGTCGCCGAGCTGATCACCGACGAGCTCGGCCACGACTGGGAGCTGCTGTCGATGCCGGCGCGGTTCGCGATCCCCGCGCGACCGATGATGCAGAACTACCGGACCACCCACCGGGTGGTCGACACCGCGAAGCTGCGCGACCGGCTCGGCTACCGCGACGCCGTGCCCGCGCGGGAGGCCGTGCGGCGTACCGCGCAGTGGCTCGTCGCCAACCCTCCGGCGCGCGACGGCTACGAGGAGACCGCGCTCCAGGATCCGTTCGACTACGACGCCGAGGACCGCCTCGCCGCGTGGTGGCGCAGCACCACCGCCGAGTTCCCCGACCTCGGCTACCAGGAGCTCCCCGGGTACGGCAAGTCGTACGCCGGTCCGGGCACCCGCAACCCGCGCGCCGACACGCGCATCTGATCGCCGGCCGGCAACGGGGGAGCACATGACCGACACCGGGACCGACACGGGCATCGACGAGCTCCTCGCGGAGGGCAAGGCCTTCCTCGACGCGACCGTGCCGCGGCGGAGCGCCGAGCAGTCGGGCGCCGACTTCGTGTGGGGGACGGGTTCCGACCGCATCAACGTGCTCGAGGAGATCGAGCGTGAACACCTGCACGAGGTGGTGGCCGCGGCGCAGGCCTACGCGGCGGCGCGCTTCGACGCCGGCCTCGGATGGATCGACGGGCCGGTCGCCTACGGCGGCCGCGGGCTCACCGTGGAGCACGCCATCGCGTTCAACGAGCTCGAAGGGCACTACGAGCTGCCGAACCTCGCGCCCCTCACCATCGCGATCGGCTTCGTTGGGCCTGCGCTCCTCGCCACGGCAAGTGAGGAGATCAAGCAGCGCTACCTGGCGAAGCTCTACCGCGGCGACGTCATC
Source organism: uncultured Actinomycetes bacterium (assembly GCA_963720785.1). Lineage (GTDB taxonomy): Bacteria > Actinomycetota > Acidimicrobiia > IMCC26256 > DASPTH01 > CAVRGQ01. Next base: position 899,617 of record CAVRGQ010000008.1, on the reverse strand, counting down.
ATGTGCCAGCTGTTCAGCGAACCGAACGCGGGCTCGGACCTCGCGTCGGCGTCGACGCGCGCGGTGCGCGACGGGGACGAGTGGGTGATCAACGGGCAGAAGGTGTGGACGTCGAGCGCGCATGCCGCCGACTTCGGCATCTGCGTGACCCGCACCGATCCCGAGGTGCCCAAGCACAAGGGCCTCACCACCTTCCTCGTCGACATGCGCGCGCCCGGTGTGGAGATCCGGCCGCTGCGCCAGATGACCGGCGAGTCGAACTTCAACGAGGTGTTCCTCACCGACGTGCGCGTGCCCGACGCCCACCGCGTCGGCGACGTCAACGCGGGCTTCGGGGTGATCCTCACGACGCTCGGCAACGAACGGAGCATCGCGACGCGGCGATCGAGCATCGGCCACGGCGTGGGCCCGTTCGAACGCATCGCCGGCGTCGTGCGCGAGTTCGGTGACACCGCCGACCCGTTCACGCGTCAGCGCCTCGCGCAGGTGTACGTGCTCGACCGCATCAAGACGCTGCAGAACGAGCGGTGGCGCCAGTCGATCAGGCCGGGCCAGACGCCGGGGCCGGAGATGATGGTCGGCAAGTTGCACAACAAGGCGTTCAACGACGTGCTCGTGCCGTTGCTCACCGAGGTGCTCGGCCCGCGCCTCGAGGCCGACACCGGGCAATGGGGCGCGTGGGCGTGGACGGAGTACGTGCTCTCCACGCCCGGCATGCGCATCGGCGGGGGCACCGAGGAGATCGTCAAGAACACCGTCGCCGAGCGCGTGCTCGGCCTGCCGAAAGAGCCAAAGGCATGACACTGCAGGGGTGGAGCCTCCCGCTGTCACCGAAGGGCGACGCGGCCCTGGTGCCGGCACCGCCGTGGTACTTCTCCGGCGACGTCATCGGCATCGACTTCCGTTGTGACCCCGCAGCCGCGCAAGCCGTGCTGCCCGCACCGATGCGCGCGATGACCGGCCCTGATGGTGGCGGCGCATGCACGTTCGTGTTCATCGACTGGTCGTCGGCGTCGGAGCACGATCCGCGCATCGCCGCGGATCCCGCGCGCGGTCAGTACAAGGAGGCCTACGTCGAGGTGCACGCCACGCTCGACGACGCGAAGGTCGCGCGCGTGCCGTACATCTGGGTCGACAACGACCTGTCGTTCGCCCGTGGGCACATCCAGGGCTTCCCGAAGAAGACGGGCGTCATCGCGATGACCAAGCCGGTCACTGTCGGGCGCGGTGGCCCCAAGCTGGAGCCCGGAGCGACCCACGCGGGCCACGTGTCGAGCCTCGGGAGGCGTCTCGCCACCGGTTCGGTCACCCTCGAAACGCGTGCTGCCGACGGCTTCGTGCCGCGTGGGATGCGCCTGCCGATCTGGCACACCCGCCACGTGCCCGACCTCGCGGGTGGCCCGCCGCTCGTGCACGACCTCGCCCGCAACCTCCTCCAGGACTTCGAGATCGGCGAGGTGTGGGAGGGTGGCGCGACGCTGGAGTTCGGCGCGGCCGAGTTCGAGGAACTCGACGCACTCGCGCCGGTGGCGGTCACCGGCGGGTTCCGCTGCTCCATCGGCATGACGATCGTGGGTGCGGAGATCCGCCCCGCACAGGATTGAGGTAGGCGATGACCACTCCCGAACGCTGGACGATCGTGTCGACCGCGCCGTTCCCGGCCGACGCGCTCCGCAAGTTCCTGCCCGAGGGCACGGAGGCCGAGATCGTCGTGGTGGAGCCGCGCACGGAAGACGCCGCGGTCGCGGCCGTCGTCGATGCCGACATCGTGATCGGCGACTTCACGTTCACCGTGCCGATCACGCGCCGTGTCATCGAGAGGATGACGCGGTGTCGCGCCATCCTCCAGCCGTCGGCCGGCTTCCAGCAGATCGACCACGTCGCGGCGGCCGAGCGCGGCATCCCGGTGTGCAACTGCGCGGGGGCGAACGACATCCCCGTCGCCGAGCACACGGTGATGGCGGGCATCGCGTTGATGCGTGAGCTCGCGTGGACCGACCGCCAGATCCGGGCCGGGGAGTGGCCGCAGTTCGGCCGTCCCAACCGCGAGGTCGCGGCGCGCACGTGGGGCGTCGTCGGCTTCGGCCGCATCGGCCGCCAGGTCGCCCAGCGCCTGCAGGGCTGGGAGATGGAGGTCCTCTACTTCGACGCGTTCCGCCCGTCGGCCGACGACGAGGCCGTGCTCGGCGCGCAGTACGCGGCGCTCGACGACCTCCTTGCCCGGGCCGACATCGTGTCGTTGCACGTGCCGCTGCTGCCCGACACCCGCCACCTCATCGACGCTCGTCGGCTCGGCCTGATGAAGCCCGACGCCTGTCTGGTGAACGTGGCGCGCGGCGGCGTGGTCGACGAAGCCGCCCTGCTCGAGACGCTGCGGGCGGGCAAGCTGCGGGGCGCCGCCCTCGACGTGTTCGAGACCGAGCCGCTGCCCGCGGGGCACCCGTTCACCGAGCTCGACAACGTGATCCTGAGCCCGCACACCGCCGGCACGGTGGTGGAGGCCCAGGTGCGCATCCTCAAGAAGACCAAGGCCAACCTCAACCGCGTCCTCGCCGGCGAGCCGCTGGTGGACGTGGTGAACGGTGTGGCCTGACCACTAGCGTCCCCCACATTCGCAGGGAATCGCCTGCGCCCGCAGGGACTTCGATGACAGGAGAGCAACACATGAAGGCAGACGCATTCCGCTTCGACGGCAAGCGTGCCCTCGTCGTCGGTGGGGCCACCGGCATGGGTGCCGCCGCGGCCGAGCTCGTGCAGGACCTCGGTGCCGAGGTCGTGGTCATGGACTACGCGCCCGTCACCCTCGCCGGTGCGAAGGCGATCAACCTCGACCTGCGCGACAAGGACGGCATCGACGCCGCGCTCGAGGAGTGCGGCGGTCCGATCGACGCCCTGTTCTCGTGCGCGGGTGCGGCCGACGGCACGCCCGGCATCGAGAAGATCAACTTCATCGGCCACCGCCACCTCATCGAGACCGCGATCGCCAAGGGCTACCTCGGTCGCGGCAGCGCGATCGGCATGATCTCGTCGACCGCCGGTCTCGCGTGGCGCACCAACATGGACCTGGTGAAGGAGTACCTCGCCACCCCCGACTTCGACTCCGCGGTCGCGTGGATCGAGGCGCACCCCGGGCGTGCCGACTACATGTTCTCGAAGATGGCCATCAACACCTACGTGGCGATGAAAGCGTTCGAGTTCCAGAAGCTCGGCATCCGCATCAACGCGATCCTGCCCGGCCCCACCGACACGCCGCTCGCCCGTTCGCAGGAAGACCTGTGGCTCGGCTTCGGCTCCGACTACCGCGCCGATGCCGGCATCGAGGCGTCGCGTCCCGACCAGCAGGCCGGCCCGCTCGTGTTCCTCTGCAGCGAAGCCGCCGACTACGTCAACGGCGAGGTCATGATCGTCGACGCCGGGTGGACCCAGTCGGGCCGCACCAACGTCTACGAGACCGCGGCGATGGGCGTGAACTTCATGGAGGACATGAAGCTCGAGGACTGATCGCTCGCACAGGCACGACCGGAATGGCCGCCCCGTTGGGGGCGGCCATCTCGCGTCCGAGTGCCGTTGTGTCAGGATCGACACGATGTCCGAAGCCATCTCCATCTCGCGCCTCGTCAAGTCGTTCGGGTCGACCAGGGCGCTCGACGGCTTGGACCTGGTCGTCGAGACCGGCGAGGTGCACGGCTTCCTGGGTCCGAACGGTTCCGGGAAGACGACGACGATCCGTGCCCTGCTCGGCCTGATCCGCGCCGACAGCGGCGAGATCCGGCTGCTCGGCGGTGACCCGTGGCGCGACGCGGTCGCGCTCCACCGGCGCCTCTCCTACGTTCCCGGCGACGTGACGCTGTGGCCGAAACTCAGCGGCGGTGAGGTCATCGACCTGTTCGGTCGTCTGCGCGGCGACCTCGACCCGCGCCGACGCGATGAGCTGTTGGAGCGCTTCGAGCTCGACCCGACGAAGAAGGCCCGGACCTATTCGAAGGGGAACCGCCAAAAGGTGGGTCTGGTGGCGGCGCTCGCGTCCCGTGCCGAGCTCCTGCTCCTCGACGAGCCGACGTCGGGTCTCGATCCTCTGATGGAAGCCGTGTTCCAGGAGTGCATCCGGGAGATCAAGGCCGAGGGCCGCACGGTCCTGTTGTCGAGCCACATCCTCGCCGAGGCGGAAGCGCTCTGCGACCGGGTGAGCATCATCCGCGCGGGCCGGACGCAGCAGAGTGGCACCCTCGAGGACCTGCGCGGGATGACCCGTACGGCCATCGTTGCCGAAGTGACCCGACCTGCAGCGGGACTGGCCGACCTGCCGGGAATCCACGGACTGGAGATCGACGGCGACCGGGTCCACTTCGACGTCGACACCGTGCATCTCGATCCGACGATTCGTCGCCTCGCCGAGCTCGGTGTTCGCAGCCTGGTGAGTCACCCGCCGACGCTCGAGGAGCTGTTCCTCCGTCACTACGGCGACGAGTTGACCCACGAGCCGGAGCTGGCGGAACGCTTGCGCGGCCTCGATCCGTGACCCTCGCCGCGGTCTCGCTGACCGGGGTGACGCCCCTCACTCGGTTCGCGTCTTCGGCGTGACCGCCTGCGCATCGTGCTGTGGGTCGCGGCAATTGTGCTGCTCGTCGTGACGACCGTCGCCAGCGTCAAGGGCCTCTACCCGAACCACGCCGAGCTCGAGAAGGCGGCGAAGGCGTCCGAAGACAACGTGGCCGCGATCATCTTCAACGGACCCCCGCAGGGCCTCGACACCGTCGGCGGTCAGGTCGCGTTCCAGACCGGCACCTTCGGGCTGATCGTCATGGGTCTGATGAGCGTGTTCATGCTCGGGCGCCTGACACGAGGTGAGGAGGAAGCGGGCCGCTCCGAGATGCTCCGCTCACTCCCGATCGGAGAGCACGCGCTGCCGACCGCGGCGCTGATCGTCGTCGCCACCATGAACGTCGTCACCGGTGTGCTCGTCGCGGGGTCACTCGTGGCACTCGGTTTGCCGGTCACCGGCTCTGTGGTGTTCGGACTGTCGTTCACGTTGTTCGGCCTCCTCTTCGCCGCACTCACGTTGGTCACGGCACAGGTGACCGAGAACACCCGTGTCGTGTACGGCGTCGGGGGTCTGGTGCTCGGCGCAGCCTTCCTGCTGCGCGCGGTCGGCGACATCGGCGACGGCTCCCTCTCGTGGCTCTCCCCGATTGGTTGGGCGCAGAAGACGCGGCCCTTCGCCGGCGATCAGTGGTGGCCGTTCCTGATCGTCATCGGCGCCACCGCGCTGCTGGCCTGGCTCTCGATCATCCTGTCGAGGCGGCGCGACCTCGGCGGCGGCCTCGTGGCGCCGCGAGCCGGCCGAGCGCACGCCGCGCACTCACTCGGCAGTCCGTTCGGGCTCGCGGTGCGGCTCCAACGCGGGAGTGTGATCGGGTGGAGTGCGGGGCTGCTCGTGCTCGCAATCGCGTACGGCTCCATCACCGACTCGATCAACGAGTTCGTGCAGGACAACAAGTCGCTCACCGACATCATCGCCGCGCAGGGCCACGGCACCATCGTCGACCAGTACCTGGCGATGTCGTTCCGGATCTTGGCGCTCGTCGCTGCCGGATTCGCGATCCAGTCCGCGCTCCGCATGCGGAGCGAGGAGACGTCGACGCACGCGGAGCAGATCCTGGCGACTCCGGTGTCGCGCGACCGATTCGCAGCGAGTCACCTCGCTGATCGTGTTCGGCGGCACCGTTGTGGTCCTGGGCCTCGTCGGAGCGACCTTCGGGATCTCCGATGCCGCGGTCACCGGCGACAGGGGTGCGATCTGGCAGTCGATCGTCGGCGCACTCGCGTTTGCCCCCGCGGTGTGGGTGTTCGTCGGGCTGTCCGCTGCGCTGATCGGTCTGGCGCCCCGCGCGAGCGGGTTCCCGTGGGCGTTCCTCGGCGTCTGCTTCGTGATCGGGATGTTCGGCCAACTCCTCGACCTCCCGCCGTGGATCCAGGACGCGTCGCCGTTCCAACACGTCCCGCAGTACCCCGCGACGGAGGTGCAGGTCGTGCCACTCGTGGCGCTCGCGGCCATCGCTTGCGGCCTGACGATCCTCGGCGTCGTCGGCTTCCGTCGTCGCGACATCGGGTGAGGTGGGCGCCTACACCGCCCGCTGCACCCGAGGGTTCGCTCATTCGGGGTCGTCGATGAGGGAGAAGTAGCCCTCGTCCTCCTGGGCGAAGTGCAGCCGCAGCACCGCGTCGAGGCCGTACAACACGCGCCGCAGTTCCTGGCGTTCGTCGGGCCCGGGGCCCTCGGGCGGGAGGTCGTCGACCAGGCGCCCGAAGCGGCGGGCGAGGTGCACGATCTCCGCGTGGCCCCGGCTCATCGTCCCCACCGGGTCCTCGCCCCCGAGCGCGGTCGCGAGGACGGGGTACAGCTCGGTGTCCTCGGCGGCCTCGTGGGGGACCAGGTCGTCGTCGAGGAAGCGGCGGGCCCGGGCGAGCCGCGCCATGCACTCCTCGGGCTCGGCGCGCCCGAGCGCGTCGGCCGCCTGCCGGATGGTCTCCATGCCGCGCCGCAGCAGGGTGTGCTCGTCGCTGAAGCGCAACCCGAGCGCGGCTTCGTCACCGGCGAGGCGCACGTGCGCGGGCCGCTCGATGGCGACGCGCAGTGCGTTCAGGATCACCGCGACGTCGATCGCCTCCTGCAACAGCGCGCCGAACGCCGGAGGGAGCAGACCGAACGCCGCGGCCACCATCGCGACCAGGGACAGCCCCATGCCCACGACCGCACTCTGTCGCGCAATCGTGAACGAGCGGCGGGCGATGATGATCGCGTCGGCGAGCCGGTCGAGACGGTCGACGTTGAGGACCACATCGGCGGTCTCCGAGGTCGCGGTGCTGCCGCGTGCGCCGAGCGCGACGCCCACGTCGGCGGCCGCGAGCGCGGGGGCGTCGTTTACGCCGTCGCCAACCATGATCGTCGGGCCGTGCGCCCGTTCCACGAGCACCGCGTCGACCTTTTCGGCGGGGGTGCGCTCGGCGAGCACGTCGTCGACGCCGGTGACCGCCCCGACCATCTCGGCGATCTCCGTCCGGTCGCCGGTGACCAGGACCGCGCGGCGGATCCCGGCCTGGCGCAGCTCGCGCAGCGTGCGCGCGGCGTCGGTGCGCACCGGGTCGTCGAGCAGCAACGCGCCGGCTGGGTGTCCGTCGACCGCGACGAACACGGTGGTGGAGCCGTCGAGCTCGGCGCGGCGGCGCACCGCCCGCACCCAGTCGGGCGGAGGACCAGGAGCCCGCTCGTGGGTCCGGTCGCCGGCCCGGCCGGCGTCGGGTTCCATCCACGACCACCGGCCGATGCGCACGGAGTGGCCGTCGACGACGCCCCCGATCCCGGCGCCGGCCTGTTCCTCGGCGAGGGTCGGCAGTACCAGCGAGGCGCCGGCGTCGCGGGCGCCGTGCACGATGGCTGACGCGAGCACGTGCGGCGAGACCTGATCGAGCGATGCCGCGAGCGCGAGCAGGGCCGTCGCGTCCACGGGCGTGCCCGGCGCGAGCACGACGTCGGTGAGCGCGGGCCGACCGCGGGTGATGGTGCCCGTCTTGTCGAACAGCAGCACCTCACCCCGAGCGAGCTGTTCGAGGGCGCCACCGTCCTTCACCACTACACCGCGCGCCGCGCAACGCGACATTCCCGACACGATCGCGATGGGCGCGGCGAGCAGCAGGGGGCAGGGTGTCGCGACGACGAGCACCGCGACCGCGCGCTCGGCGTCGCCCGAGGCCGCCCACGCGACGGCGGCGATCGCGACCGCGAGCGGCACGAACCAGAGGGCGTAGCGGTCGGCCAGCCGCACGAATGGGGCCTGCTCGGCCCGCGCGGCTTCGACGAGACGCACGACCCCGGCGTAGGTGCTCTCGGCTGCCGAAGTCGTCGCCCGCAGGTCGAACGGGCCGCCCGCGTTCACCACACCACTGCGCACCGCGTCGCCGGCGACGTGCGTGACCGGTAACGACTCGCCGGTGAGCGCGGACTCGTCGAGCACCGCATCTGCACCCTCGACCCGCCCGTCGACCGGCACCACCTCGCCCGGGCCCACGAGCAGCAGGTCGCCGGGCCGCACGGCATCGAGCGCGGGCGCGGTCAACTGGTCGCCGTCGTAGCGGTGCACGACCTGGGGTGTTCGCGCCACGAGGGCGCGCAGCTCGCGCTCGGCGCGTCCCGCTGCACGGGTCTCGAGCACGCGGCCGGTGGCGAGCATCACGGTGACCAACGCTCCTGCGACGTACTCGCCGGTGAGCAGCGTGCCCACGAGCGCGAGGACCGCGAGGATGTCGACCCCGGGCCGGCGGGCGCGCAGGCTCGCCACCATCCAGGCGGACGCCGCGATCAGGCCGAGCACCGTCGTGACCGCCCAGCACCAGTCGGCCGCGGCGTCGGCGCCCGCGGCCCACGCGACCGCACCGGCTGCGAGCCCGAGCACCGCGGCCGCGACGAACGCGGTGGTCAGTGCACGCCGTGCCCTGGCACTGTGCGACGCGTGTCGCGGATCAACGTCCATCGTGGCTCCCCTGGCGGACTCCCGCGCCCATCATCGGTCGCTCGGGCCCGCCCCGACAGGGGCAAGGGTCCTTCGCCACTGGTGACGATCGGCCCCGGTCCACCACCATGGAGGGCACGACCTCCCGGTCGGCGACTCGTTGGTGCTGCTCGCCGCGGTCGTCGTGATGGGCGTCGCCACGGTCGTCGCGTTCCGCGTGCGCGACCTCGTTCGCTGATCAGGAGTCGTGCGTGATCAGGAGTCGTGGGTGATCAGGAGTCGTGGGTGATCAGGAGTCGTGGGTGATCAGGAGTCGTGGGTGGTGCGCCGCGCCGCGAAGTCGGTGGCGCGCAGCGCGGCGAAGTCCTCGGCCGCGACCGGTTCGCTCCACAGGAAGCCCTGACCCAACTCGCACCCGAGCTCGTCGAGGATGTCCCACTGGGCGACGGTCTCCACACCCTCGGCGACGAGGGTGAGGTGCAACGACCGCCCCAACGTGACGATCGCCTCGGTGATGAAGCGGTCGTGGGGCTCGTCGGGCAGCCCGTCGACGAACGTGCGGTCGATCTTGAGGGCGTCGATGGGCAGGCGCTTGAGGTACGTGAGCGACGAGTAGCCGGTGCCGAAGTCGTCGATCGCCAGGTGCACGCCGAGGTCGCGCATCGCGTCGAGCGCGTGCACCGAGGTCTCGATGTCGTCCATGAGCGCGCTCTCGGTGATCTCCAACGACAGCATCCCCGGAGCGACGTGGGAACCGGCGAGCACGTCACGCACCATGGCGATGCTCGTGGGGAGGCGCAGCTGCAGCGCCGAGAGGTTCACCGCGAGGAGGGGCAGCTTCGGGTCGAGCCGCCGGCCGCCGGTGAGCTGGTCGAGCGCCTCCAGTGCGTGCGCGAGCGCCCACTCACCGATCGGCACGATGAGGCCGGTGTCCTCGGCGACGGGGATGAACTCGCCGGGCGAGACGAGGCCGTGGCCCGGCCGCTCCCAGCGCAGGAGCGCCTCGGCGCCCACGATCTCGCCGTCGGAGAGTCGCAGCACGGGCTGGAACAGGATGCGCAGCTCGTCGCGGTCGACTGCCTGGCGCAACGCGGTCTCGAGGTCGAGGCGTGACGCGACCCGCTGACGCAGGGCCTGGCTGAAGACCTCCACGCGCGCCCGGCCGAGATCCTTCGCCCGGTACATCGCGGCGTCGGCGTCGCGCAGCAACTGCTCGGCCGACGACTGGGAGTCGCCGACGGCGACGCCGACACTCGCCGTTGCGTACAGCTCGCGTCCCGACACGTAGATCGGGTCGCTCAGCGCGGCGATGGCACGTTCGGCGAGTTCCCGCGCGTCGTCGGGGCCGCCCACCTCCTCGCACACCAGCACGAACTCGTCGCCGCCGAAGCGCGCCACGGTGTCGGAGGCGCGCATCGTGCGGGCGAGCCGCTCGGCGACCTCGACGAGCAGGAGGTCGCCGACCTCGTGGCCCAACGAGTCGTTCACCAGCTTGAACCGGTCGAGGTCGAGGAAGAGCACCGCGACCTCGCTGTCGGTCCGCTCCGCTCGCGCAAGCGACTGACTGAGCCGGTCGACGAGCAGCAGTCGGTTGGGCAGGTCGGTGAGGGTGTCGTGGAGCGCCTGGTGGGCGAGCGCTTCCTCGGCCCGTCTGCGGTCGGTCATGTCGGCGACCTGCACGAACAGCGAGGCGGGCCGTTCGGCGGCGTCGCGCACGAGGGTCATGTCGAGCGTCACCCAGACGTCGGTGCCGTCGGCCCGGCGCAGCTGGTGCTCACCCCGGTAGAACGGCGGACCACCCGGCCCGAGGAGGTGCTGCACCGCCCGACGGATGCCGGGCGCCTCGTCGGCGGGAAGACATTCGTCCATCTTCTTGCCGGCGAGCGCGGCCCGGTCGTGACCGAGAAGTCCCGCGAGCGCAGGGTTCACCGAGGTGCACCCGAGGTCGAGGTCGAGCACGGCGAGGCCGAAGGCCGACTTCTCGAAGCCGTCGACGTAGCGCCGCTCCGCCTCCCTGCGCTGCTCCTCGGCGAGGCGCCGGTCGGTGATGTCGCGCAGGTTCGCCACGACGCCGCCGACCGCGGGCTCGTCGGTGAGGTCGAAGGTCGTGTGTTCCATCCAGCGCCAATCCCCGTCCCTCGTCCGGACGCGGCCCTCGCACCATCCCGTCTCGCCGCGTTCGAGGGCACCACGGAGCGCGCTGGACAGACGCTCGCGGTCGTCGGGGTGCACGAGGAGGCTCCCGTTGGTCCCCTCGAGGTCGGCCGGCACGTAGCCGAGTCGCTCGACGGCGGGGCTCGCATAGCGGACAGTGCCGTCGTGGTCGGAGATGAAGGCGATGTCCGATGATCGCTGTACGAGCGCGCGGAACCGCGCCTCCGATCCCTGGACCGCCCGGCGGGCGGCCACGAGCTCGGTCACATCGCGGGCGATCACGGAGATCGACGAGACGTCCCCGTGCTCGTCCACCAACGGGGACGCGGTGAGCGCGACGTGGATGCGCGTCCCGTCCTTGCGGATGCACTCGACCTCCAGGTTCTCGACGGGCATCCCCCTGCGTACGCGGTCGATGATGCCGTCGCTCTCCGACTTTCGGTCATGGGGCACTGTCTGCTCGAAGACGCTCCGGCCGAGCACCTGCTCGGCGGTGAAGCCGAACATCGCCACTGCGCCGGCGTTCCATGAGGAGATCGTCCCGTCGAGTCGCACGCTCGCGATCGTGTCGATCGACGACTCGACGATCGCCGACAGCGAACGACGGTAGGCCTCGGCGGCGGCGCGCTCGGTGATGTCCGCGATGACGGCGATGACGCCCAGCAGGCTGCCGTGGTCGTCGAAGACGGGCGTGCGAGTGACGACGACGTGGAGTGGCTTCCCGGAACGGTGTCGTACCGTGACCTCGTGGACGACCGTCTCGTCGGCGAGCAGTCGGTCGCGATCGCGGTCGAGTGTGGTGGCGCCGCCGCCGTCGGACCGGATCACGTCGTACACCGGGCGGCCCAGCACCTCCTCCGCGGTCCATCCGAAGAACCGGGCCGCGGCGTCGTTCCAGTAGGTGATGTTCCGAGCGTCGTCCACGACGGTGACCGGTTGGCCGATCGCTCCGAGGAGGCGCTCGTGGAACCGCTCCCGTGTGCGTGCGGTGCGCCGAGCCGTGACGTCGCGGAAGGCGGTCACGAGCTGGGTCACGCCCTCGGCGGTGTGCATGGGCGCGACGTCGACCTCGAGCCAGAGCCGGGTGCCGTCCGCCCGACGGACGCCGAGCACCTGCCCGGTGACGGGGACGCCGTCACGGCGGGCGATGCTGGCGGGCAGATCGTCGGCGCCGAGTGGTGTGCCGTTCTCGGTCACGGGCTCGAGCGTGCCGATGGCCGCGTCCATCAGGTCGTGGAACGTCCGCCGCGCGAGCACTTCGGCCGGGATCCCGAGGATCTCCTCGGTACGACGGTTGCAGCTCACCAGCATGCCGTCCGCATCCCAGATGACGAGCCCGTCGCCGAGGACGTCGAGCACGGCGTCGTCGGGCCTGGACGGAGTCCGCGGTGGTGCCCCTGTATACATGCCCCTCGTTATCGGCACGCCCGCGGCCGGCTCAAGCCCCGAACCCAGGTGCTGCGCTTCGGCGTGGCGCTTGCCCAGGGTGCGTAACATGTTTCAAGGCTCGGGTGACGAGCGCCGATCGAGGGGGGACCACGGTGTCAGGGCCAGAGTCAGGAACGGTGCGCGTCGACTACGAGGGGCACGTCGCCGTGCTCACGCTCGACCGGCCCGACCGCCTGAACGCGATGAACGATGCCATGGAGGACGCGCTCTGGGAGGCGTGGGCCGAGATCGGCGAGCGGCGCGACGTGTACGCGGTGGTGTGGCGGGCCGAGGGCCGGGCCTTCTCGTCGGGCCGCGACGTGTCGGAGCTGGGCAACCGGCCGCCGGGTGCGAGCGACTACCACTACATCGAGCACGGCCACGGTATGACCGAGCGGCACCTGCTGCCGCCGAAGGTGCCGGTGGTGTGCGCGATCCAGGGCTGGTGCATCGGCGGCATGTGGGAACGCACCCTCCTGTGTGACCTGCGGGTCGCCGCCGACGACGCCAAGTTCCGCCTGCCCGAACTCGCCCACGGGCTCATCCCCGATTCCGGGGGGACGGCCCGCCTCTTCCAGATGTGCGGCCACGGTCTGGTGAGCGACCTCGTGCTCACCTGCCGGGTGCTCGACGCGGAGGAGGCGCTGCGCCACGGGATCGTGTCCCGGGTCGTCGAGCGGGATGCCCTCGACGACACCGCCATGCAGATGGCGACCACCATCGCCTCGCTGCCGCCCCTCTCGGTGCGGGCCTGGCGCCAGAACCTCCTCGAGCTCGCCACGCCCACGGTCACCGCGTCGTTGCACGCCGAGCTCATGGCACAGATGCTGGTGTACACCTCGGAGGACTTCGCCGAGTTCAAGGCCGCCCGGGCCGAGGAGCGGCCCCCCGTCTACCGGATCACGTAATTCCACCGGGTGGGACCTCCGGCCCTGTCGCGGGTCCCGAGAAACCTGTTTCTATCGCTCGAACGCCCACGCCAGAGGAGCCGAGATGGCCGACGTCACGCCGCAGGAGCACGAACTCCCCAACATGATCTCCGTCGACGACCACGTGATGGAGCCCAAGGACCTGTGGCAGCGCGAGCTGCCGGCCTCCCTGCGTGACGTGGGTCCGCGGGTGGTGCGCGAGAAGGTCAAGTTGGCGTTCGTCGGGGGCCACTACGGCTTCGAGCGCGGCGCCGAGGACGGCCAGTGGTGCGACATCTGGCTCTACGAGGACCTCGTGGTGCCCACCGGCCTGTTGCATGCGCCGGCCGGCATCCCGCGCTCCGAGCAGCGCAACGTCGCGGCCGTCTACGAGGACTTCCGTCCCGGCACCTACGACCAGGCCGAGCGCCTCGCCGACATGGACGTCAACCACGTCGACGCGGCGATCAACTACCCCAACATCTTCCCGCGCTTCGCGGGGCAGGGCTTCGCCGAGCGCGACGACAAGGACCTCGCGCTCCAGTGCCTGCGCATCTACAACGACTGGATGATCGACGAGTGGTGTGCGGGCGCGGGCAAGGGTCGCCTGATCCCGCTCACGCTCGTCCCGCTGTGGGACCCGCAGCTCGCGGCCGAAGAGGTGCGGCGCTGCGCGGCCAAGGGCAGCTACGCGATCGCGTTCAGCGAGAACCCCGCGAAGCTCGGCTTCTCCACGATGTACAGCGGCGAGTGGGACGTCCTGTTCGAGGCGTGCGTGGAGACCGACACGAGCGTGTCGATGCACATCGGCTCGTCGTCGAGCATGCCGACCACGTCCGCCGACGCGCCGTTGGCCACGTCGATGTCGCTCTACGCGCAGAACGCGCAGGGCTCATTGTGCGACTGGGTGTTCTCGGGCACGCTGCAGCGGTTCCCCGACCTCACCATCGCCTACGCCGAGAGCCAGGTCGGCTGGATGCCGTTCCAGCTCGAGCGGATGGACGAGGTGTGGAAGGACGGGCGCGCCGGCGTCGAGGGCGGAATCGCTCCGAGCGAGCAGGTGAAGGGCCGCGTGTACGGCTGCGTGTTCGACGACCTCGTCGGCCTCAAGTGGCGTGAGGACGTCGGCGTCGACAGCATCCTGTTCGAGACCGACTACCCGCACTCCGACGGCACGTTCCCGCACTCGCGCAAGATCGCTCGTGAACTCTTCGCGGCCGCCGGCATGAACGCCGAGGAGTGCACCAAGGTGCTGCGCACCAACGCGATCACGGCCTACGGCCTCCACCGCTTCGGCATCACCAGCTGACCTCCGCCCCGACCTTCACCGAACCGGCGTCAATTCCTGCCCACTATGGGCTCCGATTGACGCCGGTTCGCCGCGACTTGGTGGGAGGTTGGGTCAGAAGGGCTTCCAGGACGGTGCGCGCTTCTCGCGGAAGGCCTCGCCGGCCTCGGTCATGTTGCCGGTGAAGCAACCGAGCACCTGCGTGCGGTTCTCGAGCTCGATGGCGTGACGCAGGCTCGGCGCGTCGACGTTCGCCCACATCCCGATCTTGGTCATGTACACGCCGTACTCGGAGTTCTCGATGATCGCGTCGGCGAGGTCGTAGGCCGCGGCGAGGAGACCGTCGTGCCCGTCCTCGGCGGCGACGACCCGGTTGACCATGCCGTAGCCGCGTGCCTCGTCGGCGGAGAAGCGCCGGCCGGTGAGCATCAGCTCGCCCGCGATCGTGGGGCCGACGATGCGGGGGAGGAAGTAGCTCGTGCCCACGTCGCACGACGACAGGCCGACGCGGATGAAGTGCGACGCGAAGAAGGCGTCCGGGCTGGCGACGCGCAGGTCGGACGCGAGCGCGAGCGCGAGCCCGCCACCGACCGCGGCGCCGTGCACCGCGGCGATCACCGGCTGCGGCTGCTCGTGGATGCGCAGCATGAGCTCGGCGAGGTGCTCCTGCATGAAGTGGATGAACCCCACCGGGCCGCGGTCGACCGACAGCGGAGGCGCCTCCTCGCCGCCGCCCATGTTGGCGCCGCCGCAGAAGCCGCGGCCGCGTCCGGCGAGCACGATCGCACGCACGTCGCGGTCGGACCGCAGCTCCGTGAGCGCGGCGTGGAGTCCTCGGACCATCGGGGTGCTGAGGGCGTTGTAGCGCTCGGCATCGTCCATCTCGACGAGGGCGATGCCGGGGCGGGGGCGGGTGACGACGACGGGGTCCATCCGTGTGCTCCTGTGCTCGGGTTCCGGTTAGCCTCGCGCACCTGATGGCCGCCCAGACGACCTCCGCCCCCGTCGGTCCCACCGCCGACGACCCGCGCTACCAGCGCCTCCTCGAGGCCACGCGCGAGGCGTCGCAGCGGGGTTACGAGTCCGTGCAGATGCGCGACCTCGCGGCGACCACGCGGATGTCGCTCGCCACCATCTACCAGTTCTGCTCGTCGAAGGACGACCTCATCGCGCAGGCGCACGTGGCGTGGATCCAGCGCTTCCGCGCCGACCTCGACCGGCGCCCCGCGCGGGGCGCCACCGCGGCCGATCGGGTGATCGACGTGCTCAGCCGCTTCACCGCGTCGATGGACCGGAACCACGAGCTGGCCCGCACGGTGATGCGCTCGCTCTACTCACCCGAGCCGTCGGTGGAGGTGAGCCGGATCGCGGTGAGCGCGATCTACGGCGACGTGATCGACCACGCGATCGGCGACGACGTCGTGCCGCACCGCGCAGTCGTGATCGAGACGCTCGGCCACGTGATGAACAGCATCATGTTGCAGTGGTCCAACGGCGGCGCGACCGCCGCGCAGGGCGCCGACGCGCTGCGGCGCACCACGCTGCTCGTGCTCCCCGTCGAGGGAAGGGATCCCGAATGACCGACGCCAGCAGCCCAGACGGTGGCGTGCTCCTCGCCGCGATCGACGAGGTGCGAGAGCTCGTCGCGGCCGACGGCGGCGACATGCTGCTCACGTCGGTCGACGGCGGTACCGCCAACCTGCAGCTCGTGGTGGAGAACTCGAACTGCGTCGAGTGCATCATGCCCCGCGAGATCCTCGAGCAGATCACGCTCGACATCCTGCAGCGTGGCGGTGCGGACATCGACGCGGTGGCGATCGACGACCCGCGCGAACACCCCGACTTCGTGATGCCGGAGCACTGACATGAGTGACGCCCAGTTCGAAGTGCGCAACGTCCTCGCCCGCATCGCGGCAGACTGCCGACACCGGCACCATCGAGGAGTACCTCGACAACTTCACCCCCGACGCCGAGTGGGTGATGCCCGACAACCCGAGCCTCGGCGTCGCGGGATCGGTGCGGACCGGGCACGCCGAGATCCGCGCCGGGGTGGAGGAGCGCCGCGGCGCCGGCCTCCAGGGCCCCGGCTCGTACTCCCGCCACATGGTGCAGACGATCGCGGTCACCGTCGAGTCCGTCGACCGGGCCACCGCCCGCTCCTACTTCACCTACTACGCCGACACGCTGCTCGCCCCGAAGCTCGCGAGCGTCGGGCAGTACGACGACACCTTCGTGCGCACCCCCGACGGCTGGAAGCTCTGCCGTCGCGAGATCACCTCCGGGTAGCCGGCCCCCGGGGCTGTGGGCCCGGGCTGAGCCGACCGGTCATCGGGTAGAAAGGGGGGTACCCCCACGCCTCGGCAGTCCACTCAGGAGCGCACACCCCATGGCAACGAACCCGGCCTCGGACCACTACACCATCATCTCGGCCGACACCCATGCCGGCGCCAACCACGAGACCTACCGCGAGTACCTCGACCCGGCCTGGCGCGACGAGTTCGATGCCTGGCGCGGTGAGTACAAGAACCCGTGGAAGGACCTCCGCGACACCAGCCTGCGCACGCGCAACTGGGACGACGACCTGCGCAACGAGCAGCAGGAGGCCGACGGCGTCGTCGCCGAGGTGATCTTCCCGAACACGGTCCCGCCGTTCTTCCCGAGCTTCGTGCTGTTCGCGCCGCCCGCCACCGCCGAGGACTACGACCGCCGCCTCGCGGGTATCCGCGCGCACAACCGTTGGATGAAGGACTTCCAGGACCGCTACCCGGAGCGCCGCGCCGGCATCGGCCAGATCTTCCTCAACGATGTCGACGACGCGATCGAGGACGTCAAGTGGATCAAGGAGAACGGCCTGCGCGGCGGCGTGCTCCTGCCGAACATCGCGCCCGACGTGAAGTGGGTCAAGCCGCTCTACGACCCGCAGTACGACCGCCTGTGGGAGGTCATCGAAGACCTCGAGATGCCGCTCAACGCGCACGGCGGCACGGGCTCACCGAACTACGGCAAGTACGCCGTCTCGCCGCTGCTGATGATCAGCGAGGTCGGCTTCTACTCGCAGCGTCCGCTGGTGCAGTTCATCCTCTCGGGCATCTTCGAGCGCTTCCCGAAGCTCAAGTTCGTCATCACCGAGACCGGGTCGTCGTGGGTGCCGCCGCTGCTCGAGCAGCTCGACGCGGTCATCGCGAACGTCCGCAAGGGTGAGATCGGCGAGCTGAAGTACCGCGCCGAGGACGCGATCGAGAAGTCGGCCACCGAGTACTTCCGCCAGAACGTGTACATGGGTGTGAGCCAGCCCGGCCCGGCCGACGCCGCGGTGCGCACGCTGTTCGACGAGGACCGCTTCATGTGGGGCAGCGACTACCCGCACGACGAGGGCACCGGTCCCTACACCACGCTGCACCTCCGCCAGATCTTCCACGACGTCGCGCCCGACACGCTGCGCAAGATCCTGTCCGAGAACCCGGCGAAGCTCTACGGCTTCGATCTCGACAAGCTCGCGCCGCTGGCCGAGAAGTACGGACCGACGGTCGAGGAGATCGCCCGGCCGCTCACCCAGGCGGAGATGCCGGCCGAGCCCAACAGTGCGCTGAAGAAGGGCCTGGGCCAGACCATCGCCTGAGCCCCGTCCCGTAGTTCCGAGAAGGTCGACGCGATTGTGGCGGTGCTCGAGGTCTGGGCCGACGTTACGTGCCCGTTCACGCACGTGGGTCTGCACCGGCTCGTCGACGAGCGGGACCGCCACGGTCGTGACGACCTGCACTTCCGGGTGCGGGCGTGGCCCCTCGAGCAGGTGAACGGTGTCCCCATGGACGCCCATGCGGTGGCGGGCAAGGTCGCGGCATTGCGCGACGGCGTCGCACCCGATCTCTTCTCGGGCTTCGACGAAGCGAGGTTTCCGGTCACCACGCTGCCCGCGCTCGCGCTCACCGAGGCGGCGTACCGCCTGGGCGCCGAGGCCGGTGAACGCGCCGCGTTGATCGTGCGCGACCTCGTGTTCGAAGAGGGTCGCGACGTCGGTGATCCCGCGGTCGTCGCCGCGGCGACGGCTGCGCTCGGCGTCGCGGTCACCGATGCCGACGTCGCACAGGTGCAGGCCGACTACGACGTGGGCAAGAACCGCGGCGTGCAGGGCTCGCCCACCTTCTTCGTCGACGGGGAGAGCTGGTTCTGCCCGACGCTGAACATCACCAAGGTCGGCGACTCGCTCGAGATCGAGTTCGACGGCGACGCGTTCGACGCCTTCGTCGCGAGCGTGTTCTCGGGTTAGAGCAACACCTCGATCAGCGACGGGCCGGGAGTCGCCAGCGAGCGTTGCAACGCGGCCACCAGCTCGTCGTTCGTGGTGGCGCGGGTCGCGTCGACGCCCATGCCCTTCGCGATGGCGCAGAAGTCGAGGTCGGGGTTCGACAGGTCGGTGAGCGACTGCGCGATCGGGCCGGGATGGGTGATGCCCGCACGCGCGAGTTCCAACTGGAGGATCGCGTACTTCCGGTTCGAGTACACGACGATGGTGACGTCGGTGCCCTCGCGCGCCATCGACCACAGGGCGGGGAGCGTGTACATCGCCGAACCGTCGGCCTGCAGGGCCACCACCCTACGGTCGGGTGCGGCGATCGCGGCACCGAACGCGAGGGGCAGGCCCATGCCGATGGCACCGCCGGTGAGCTGCAACCCCCAGTGCGGCGCCGCCGCGGGCGCCTGCATCACGAAGTTGATGCCCGAGGTGTTGGCCTCCTCGACCACGATGGCCTGCTCCGGCAGCAGCGCGGCAACCGCCTGCGCCACCGAGGCCGGGGTCGGGGCACCCCCGTCGGGCACGACCGGGGTGGGTCGGGCCTCGACCGCCACGCGGGCGGGAGCGCCGAGCTCGTCGGCGAGGGCCTCGAGACTGGCCTCGACGTCGTCGCCGCCTCCCGTGAGGGCCAGCACCTCGCAACCCTCGGGTGTCAGCTCCGGCCGACCGCCGAGTTGCGGGAACGCGAAGAACGCGACGGGCGCGGCGGTGCCGGCCGTGACGAGGTGGGTGACGTCGGCGAGCAGCGTCGACGGCCATCTCCGGGAAGTAGGGGATGCTGCGCGCCGACGGCAGGTCGGGGGCCCGCTCCACGCGCCCGCCGAAGTTCTCGCAGTAGACGCGGCAGCTGGTGTGCGCGCGGATGCGCTCGACCGCGACCTGGCCGCGGGCGCGCAGCGCGCGCCCGCCGACGAGGAGCACGCGGTGCTCGCCCGGCGCGAGTGCCTTCGCCGCCGCGACGACGGTGTCGGACGACGCGGTGGGCGCGACCGGTGCGGCGATGGGGGCGGTGACGGCCGGCGCGTCGTCCCACTGGCAGTCGACCGGGACGACGAGCGTGGCGATCTGCCCGGGCGCGGTGCGCGCCACGGCGACCGCGGCGGCGAGGTCGGGGCCCATGTCGGCGGCGGTGCCGACGGTGCGCACCCATGCCGATGCGGGCGCGGCGAGACCGGCGATGTCGCTGGCGAGCGGCGGATCGTGGTCGACGAGCCAGGTGGCGTGGTCGCCGATGGCGTTGACGACCGGTGAGTGCGCCCGCCGTGCGTTGTGGAGGTTGGCGATGCCGTTGCCGAAGCCCGCGCCGAGGTGCAACAGCGTGAGCGCGGGGGTGTCGGTGATCCGTGCGTAGCCGTCGGCCGCGCCGGTGACGACGCCCTCGAACAGCCCGAGCACCGAGCGGAGCGCCGGTGTGCGGTCGAGGGCCGCGACCAGCGGCATCTCCGTGGTGCCGGGGTTGGTGAAGCACACGTCGACGCCGGCGGCGACGGCGGTCTCGATCATTCGGTCTGCGCCTGTGGCCATGTACCGGACGGTACACGGAACCGACCTCCGCGGGGTCTACCGTGCGCGCCATGGCCGAACGCCCGGCACGCCGCCCGCGGTTCCTCGACCGCCTGCTCGATCCCGCGGCCTTCGTGCGGGAGGTCGACACCCGCGTGGTCGAGCCCACGTTGCGGGTCGCCGCGAAAGAGGAGTCGCGCATCGCCTCCACCATCGCGGTGCTGGTGGCGATCGTGCTCGAGGCGACCTTGCCGCCGCGGCATCGCCAACCACCCGCGCTACCTGATCCCTGCGCTCGCGCTGGTACTGCTGATCGCCACACTCGGGATCGCGCCCCGCCGCCTCGAGCACTCGAAGCTGCTGCGCGCGCTCATGCTGCTCGTGATCCTCGTGATGAGCATCGGCAACATCGCGTCGGGGATCCGGCTCATCGCCGACCTGGTGAACGGGGTCGGGATCCGCGACGCCGGGGAGTTGCTCTGGGTGGGCGGTTCGATCTGGCTCACCAACGTGATCGTGTTCTCGCTCTGGTACTGGGAGTTCGACAGCGGCGGTCCCGCCGCCCGCACGATCAAGGACCCGTATCCCGACTTCCTCTTCCCGCAGATGCAGTCGCCCACCCTCGCCCGCCCCGAGTGGCGGCCCGAGTTCCTCGACTACCTGTACGTGTCGTTCACCAACGCCACCGCGTTCAGCCCCACGGACACGATGCCCATGACCCGCTGGGCGAAGGTGGCGATGCTCGTGCAGTCGGCGTTCTCGCTGTCGATCGCGATCCTCGTGATCGCCCGCGCGGTGAACGTGCTGAAGTAGCTCAGTCGTCGAGCAGGCGGAAGGCCGTACGCCGTGGCCGGCCCTGACCGAAGACCAGGGCGAATCACAGCCGGGTCGCGCCGTCGAGCGCGTCGGCCTGGTCGACGCCGCCGAGCAGCACGGGTCGCAGACCGACGTCGGCAATCAGGCGCTCCACGACGCCCGTTCGCTGCCCATGTGGTTGGTGGCGTCGAGCACCACCGTGCCCGCGGGTGCCGGGCCGAGCGACGCCGCGAGCTCCGGAACCGCCGCACCCGGGGTGGCGACGAGGACCGCCGCGGCGCCCGCGACCGCGTCGCCCATGGCGCGCACCCTCGTGTGGTGGCCGAGCTCCGCCACGAGCGCCCGCACGTGCCCGGCTTCGGGATCGCGCGCCCCGAAGGTGAGCCGGTGGCCGCACGCGGTCCAGCGCCGCGCCAGCGTGGCGCCGATGTTGCCGGTGCCGATCACGGTGAGCTCGAGTGCCTCGTCCATCGGGTGGATCCTCCTGCGTCAGTGAGAGGGCGTCAGCAGGCGTGAGATCACGGCGAGGTCGCGGCCCTCGCGCGATCCGACGTCGAAGATGATCTCGCCGGTGTCGGGGAGCCCGAGCACGAGGGACTGCTTGCCCAGGCGCCCGGTGCGCACGCCGCCGAACGTCACGTCGGGCAGCGGGAGCACGCGCAGGAGGTCACCGGTCTTGCCGGTGCGGGTGCTGTCGAACAGGAAGAGGCGCGCGGCCGTGAACACGAGTTGTCCGTAGCCGACCTTGCGGATCGACGCGAACGGCAACATGGCGACGACATCCTCGCCGTCGTCGAGGATGCCCGCCACCTTGGTGAGGAGCGCTTGGCGGAAGCTGTCGATCTCACGCCCCTCGGCCGAGATTCGCGAGCATCGTGGCGAGGTCGGGCAGGTCCTTCGTCCCGAGCTCGAACGGGATGTCCCCGATGCCGGGCAGGGCCAGCACGATGACCTGTCCGCCCCATTTGCCGGGCAGCACGTCGACTGCGTGCACCTCTCCCGCGGGAAAGGCGGCGAGCAGTTGGCGGGGATGTTGCGTCCGTTTGGTGTCGTAGACGAGCACGCGTCGGTTGGTGCACACGACCGGCCGGTAGCGCTTCATCGACTGGCGGACCCCGGTGGTGACCTTCTCCTTCGGGGTGCCCCTGGGCGGTCGGGGGAGCTTCGGCACGGCAGCGAAGGGGAACGCGGCGAGAGGACGTTCTCCTCCGGCCAGGTCGCGCTCGACGTGGCGGTACAGCAGGTCGCGGTCCTTGTCGACGGGAGGCTCCTCGGTCGTGGGTCCGGTCGGCGAGGATCGTACCGCCCGCCGGCGGACGGCTGCCGCAGGAAGGCGCTACGTGGCGGCGGCGTCGATCAGGCCGCAGCGCTTGCGGATCTTGCGCTCCGAAGTGCCGAACACGAGCGCGTCGACGAGCACGCCGATCACGAAGCGCGCGAGCATCACGGCCTGCACGCCGGCGAGAAGGCTGCGCCACGCGAACGCCCAGCGCTGCTCGAGGCCACCCGCGAACGACGGCAGCGCCGCGGGCAGGATCACGGGGTTGATGTTGTCGACGCCGTTGATGAGGCCGTTGGTGACCGACGGTGCGGTACCGACGACGACCACGAAGAAGATCGCGCCCTCACTGAGATCGAAGAGGAGCAGGGCCAGCGGGTACCACGCCACCGACGGCATGGGTCGGCCTTCTTGTTCTGGGCGGCGGCCGGGCCGGCGACCGCCAGGGCGGAGGCGGCGATCGTCGCCATCGGCGAGAGCGGACTGTCCGCGGTGAGCGATGCTCCAGCTCGTCGCGGCGCTCGCGAGTGCATCGCTCCACGCTTGCGACTTCGCGACTGTTTCGGGGGATCCCCGTTGAGATCCGCGATCGACCCGCGAGTGAACTGGGCGTCACGCTCGCAGATCTCGTGCCTGCGACGGGTCGCGATCTCAGTGGGTCGCGGACTCCGCTGGCTGAGGAAGGCGCGACCAGATGTCGTTGCAGTCCGCGCACGCCGATTCGGGGACGACGCCGACTCGCATCAGCACGGCGAACATCTTGCATCCGAGGCAGAAGCCGAGGAGCGCCTCGAGCGATGCCGCCACGAGGATCATGGCGACGAGCACGGAGGCGACCGTGGCGCTGCCGAAACCCGCCCACGCGATGAGCGCGGCGACCGACAGCGTGGCACCGATGCCCTGAGCGAAGCGCTTGGGCGGACCGGGCACGTTCTTCGCGGCGAAAGGCAGGGCCGGGGTGAGGAGGCGGGTGACGATCTGGCCGAGCGGGCTCAGGGTCGGGCCGGTGAGCACGCGGGCCACGAAGCCGTACGCGAGGGGCACGACGATCCACGGCTGGTCGAGGGCGAGGAGGGCAACGCACATCAGGACCACACCGCCTGCCACCAGGCGGGCCGACGCCTCGTTCACCGGGTTCGGGAAGTTGAACATGCCGAAACCCTAGCGAATGAGTCGGGTTTCTTGCCAGAGGTGCTCAGCCGAGGGCGAGGTCCAGGAAGGCCGCGGCGGCCGGGGAGAGCGGACCGGGCCGGTGGAGGGCGACGATCGCGCGGGTGAGGCTCGGGCGCAGCGGCACCACCACCGCGCCGAGCGCGGCGGCCTGCTCGGCGAGGGGTCCCGGGAAGAGCGTGGCGCCGGCTCCGGCGAGCACGAGCGGGAGGATCGCCTCGCGTTGCGCGGTGGTGACCGCGACGTGGGGCACCGCACCGGCGCTCCCGAAGGCCTCCTCGAGTTGGTTGCGCGTTGCGGTGCCCGGAGACGCGGCGACCAACGGGAACGCGGCGAGTTGGTGCACGTCGATGCTGCGTCCATGGAGCGGCGTGCCGGGTGGGAGCACCGCGAGCAGGTCCTGGTGGCCGAGTTGGCGCACTTCGAGACCGGTGTCGGCCGGGGTGCCGACCGTGATGGCGATCTCGACATCGCCCGAGGTGACCATCGTGACGAGGGCGGCGCTGTCGACCGGATCGGCGAGCCGGATGGTCACGTCGGGGTGCGCGACCCGGAAGGCGCCGACCAGCGTGGCGAGGGGGTCGACGGCCAGTGTGGGGAGGGCGCAGAGGTCGAGGTGCCCGGCGGTCACCCCGGCGACGGCCTCCACGGCGGCGCGCACGCGGTCTCGACGTCGCGCAGCGCCTGACGGGCCGGAGCGACCAGGGCCTCCCCGGCGGGGGTGAGCACCAGGCCCCGGCCCACCCGGTGGAACAGCGCGGTGCCGAGCTCCGCCTCCAGCTCGCGCACCGCCTGCGACACCGAGGGCTGCGAGACGTGCTGCGCCTCGGCGGCTCGGGTCATGCCGCCCTCGTCGACCACCGCGAGGAAGAGGCCGAGACGCCGGAGATCCATAGGCAAAGCTTATGCAATCAAGACAATCCACGTCTTGGACTTCTGCCCGAGCCTCCGTCAGTGTGGGGAGGTGCAGTGGTGGATGTTCGTCCTGGCCGGCGCAGGCGTCGGCATGGTCTTCGGGCTCTTCGGGGCCGGGGGCTCCGCGTTCGCCACGCCCGTGCTCGCGCTCATGGGCGTGCCGCCGGTGCTCGCGGTCGCGTCACCGCTGCCGGCCATCCTGCCGTCCTCGATCGCGGGGGCACGCGAATACCTCAAGGTGGGCATGCTCGACCGTCGGGTCGCGAAGCTCACCATCCTCGCCGGCCTCCCCGCGGTGATCGTCGGTGCGTTCGTCGGCCGCCAGGTCGGGGGTGACATCCTGCTCGTCATCTCGGGTGTGGTGCTGCTCGGCATCGGCGTGCGCATGTTGGTGCCCAATTCGGCGAAGCATGCTCAGCGGGGCGAGGCGCGCACCCACAGCACCGTGACCGTCGTCGCCATGGCGACCGGCGCAGCCTTCTTCGCCGGCATGCTCGCCAACGGTGGCGGCTTCCTGCTCGTGCCGCTCTTCGTCCTCGGCCTCGGGTTCACCGCGGCCCGGGCGGCGGGGACCGCGCTCGTCGCCGCGGTGGCGCTCGTGGTGCCCACGCTCATCACGCACTGGGCGCTCGGCGACATCGACTGGATGGTCGCCGGCGCGTTCGCGCTCGGAATGGTTCCCGCGTCGATGGTCGGTGCCCGCTACGGCACGAAGCTTCCCGACGTTGTCACGCGCACGCTCTTCGGCATCGCGCTGGTGGCCTTCTCGGTGTTCTTCCTCGTCACGCGAGTCCTGTGACGACGCTCCGTCGTTCCACGCGGACGAACTACGCGTTGCGCGTGACGGTCAACACCGCGTCGACCAGCTCCGGCCGGCAGATGAGCAGGTCGGGCAGGTACGGCTCCCCGCGGTTGTAGACGAGCGGCGAGCCGTCGAGTCGCGACACGTGCAGCCCCGCGGCGGCGGCCACCCCGACCGGCGCGGCGGAGTCCCACTCGTACTGGCCGCCGCTGTCCGCGTACACGTCGGCGTCGCCGAGCACCACGGCCATGGCCTTCGCGCCGGCCGAGCCCAGCGGGACCAGCTCGCCGGAAAGGTGCTCGCGCAGCTCCTCGGCGATGGCCGGCGGACGCGTGCGGCTCACCACGAGGCGCGGCGGGCCGTCGATCGCGGGCGCGAGGGTGGGGGCGGGGTCGCTCGAGAGGGTGAGATCGCGTCCGGGGAGCGCGACCGCCGCGGCCACCACCGCTCCCGCCATCACCGAGCGCGACGTGCACCGCCCAGTCGGAGCGGCCGGCCTCGCCGTACTCGCGCGTGCCGTCGAGCGGGTCGACGATCCACACCCGCTCGGCCGTGAGGCGCGCGGTGTCGTCGACGCCCTCTTCGGAGAGCACGGCATCCGTCGGGTAGCGCCGTGCGAGCTCGGCCACGATGAATTCGTGCGAACGCGCGGTCGCCCTCGGCCTTGAGCACCTGCGGGTCGGTGGTGGGGTCGTCGAGTGCGACGCGCAGGTCGAGCAGCAGCCGGCCGGCCGCAGTGGCGATCTCGGCGGCCTGGCGGTGGTCCTCGGGGGTCACGGGTGCAGTCACGGGTCGAGACGCTAGCGGCCGATCCGCGTGGCCGGGACCGGCACCGCGACACTGGGGCCATGAGTGACGAGTCCTCGCCCCGCATCAGCGCCTGGATCGCGTTCCTCGTCGATCTCGTCGCCGTGGTCGTGTTCGTGCTGATCGGGCGGCGCACGCACCACGAGGACGCCGGGTTCACGGGGTTCCTCCGGGTGGTCTGGCCGTTCGCGGTCGCGCTGGTGGTCGGGTGGGCGATCGCCCGTCTCGACCGGGCGCCGCTCGCGTGGGGCCGGGTGGCGATCCTCTGGCTGACGACGGTCGTCCTGGGGATGGTGCTGCGGATCGCCGTCGACGGTCACGACTTCAAGGTCGCGTTCACCATCGTGGCCACCCTGTTCCTCGGTGCCTGCTTCTTCGGGTGGCGCCTGGTCTACGTCGTGGTGACCCGCCGCCGGTCCAGGGCGTCAGCGGGCTGACGAACTCCTGGGGGGGACCGCGACCGGCCTCGCCGTCGACGAGACCGGTGCCGGCCCGGGGGTGGTCACCAGCTTCGCGGTGAGCGGCACGTCGGCGACCACGACTGCCGGAGCTGCGGGAGCCGGCGGAGCGGCACGGCGAGCTGCCGGAGTTGCCGGACGAGCTGCCCGAGCCGGGCGCTCGATGGGCTCACCGGGATCGGAGCGCCACAGGTAGAGCGCTGCGCTGCCGAACGCCGCGGCGGTGGCCACGAGCACGGCGGCCGTGCTGGCGAGGATCGCCCGGGCGTCGGTGCCCGCCGTCACGAAGTGGATCGTGACCATGCCGAGCAGGAAGTAGCTCATCAGGTGAATGGCGTGCCACACCTTGTTGGAGAGCTTGTGTCGCAGCAGTGACGTGACCTCGATCGCCACGAGCAGGTACATGCCGACGATGCCCCAGGCGACGGCGAGCGGGTGCCACGACGTCGCGAACGGCACGAGGAGGTCGACGGGGCCGAAGCTCGTGTAGCTGTCGAGCAGGAGAGCGCCGACGTGCACGCCCACGAACACGAGGGCGAGCGCGCCGAGGTAGCGGTGCAGGCTCAGCAGCCACGCCGGCGGGGCCTTGCGGCCGAGCACGCGGGTGGCGAGCATGAGGCCCCACACGCAGGTGAGGAGGATCAGGGCCCACGCGACGACTCCACTGGCGCGGGCGGCGTACCACGGGATCTGCGACATGGGTCAGCTCCCTCGGGTGGTGGAGTGGGGGGCCGGAGCGGGGGTCGACGTGCCGGACCTCGACGAACCGGAGCTCGACGAGGAGGACGAGGACGACGAGTTGTCCGACAGGCCGGGGATGAGCTTCGTGATGTCGTCGACGATGCTGCTGCTGTCGCCTCCGTCGTCGCTCTCGTGCTCGGACCCGCCGTCGCCCTCGTGCTCGGACCCGCCGTCACCCTCGCCGTCACCGGAGCGGTACACCCGCCCGTTCGACGAGTTCGACGAGGTGGAGGTGTTCGACGTGGTCGCCGCCTGGGCGGTGACGGTCTGGTGGTCGTTCCAGTACATGAGGCCGCCGAGGGCGAACACCGCGACCGCGCTGAGGATCGCGGCCGTGCGCCGGGCGAGCCAGGCGCGGGGGCGCCGCGGTCCGGCCGGTCCGGCCGGTCCGGCCGCACCGGGCTGCCGGCCGGGCTGGGGGGTCTGGGGTGCTGCCATTGGTTGCTCC
Source organism: uncultured Actinomycetes bacterium (assembly GCA_963720785.1). Taxonomy (GTDB): domain Bacteria; phylum Actinomycetota; class Acidimicrobiia; order IMCC26256; family DASPTH01; genus CAVRGQ01. The sequence goes on along the minus strand of CAVRGQ010000008.1, from coordinate 872,099 downwards.
CTCTGCGAACGTCTGGGTCCGAAGGTATGGACCGCCCCCCAACGGGGTGTGAGAGGCGGGTAAGAGCGGGTCAAGAAAGCGGTCGAAACACAGGTCCGGAACGAGCGGCCGGGAACGAGCGGCCGAATTCGGGGAGCCCCGGTACGGTGAGTCCTTGTCTCCGACCAACGCCGAGCCCACTCGAGGGGTTCCGACCGATTCCCAGCCCTCTCACAGGCGCGCGGAAGTGGACCCCGGCCGTCAAGGTGCCGTAACCAGCCGGAAACGGTCGGCCGGGAGACTGTGCCCGTGACCGACCTCCTCCAGGGGTACCGCCCGGCCGCCGCGTGGGACGAGATGTACGCGAGCGAGGGCGAGCCCCGCTCCCACTACCGGTCGCTGCACCGTGTGCTCGGCACGCTGTCGCGGGACGACTTCGAGGCCCGCTGCGCCGCGCGCGACCGGGCCTTCCGCGACCAGGGCATCACCTTCTCCCTGGGTGGGGGTGAGGAGCGGCCCTTCCCGCTCGACCTGGTTCCCCGGATCATCGATGCCGAGGAGTGGGCGGTGGTCGAGGCGGGGGTGCGCCAGCGCGTGCTCGCGCTCGAGCGCTTCCTCGCCGACGTCTACGGGCCGGGCGAGATCCTCGCCGACGGCGTGGTGCCGCGGCGCCTGGTGGCCAGCTCGTCGCACTTCCACCGATGCGCCGCGCTGCTCGAACCTGCGGGCGGGGTGCGCATCCACGTGGCCGGGGTCGACCTGGTGCGCGACGCCGCCGGTGCCTTCCGCGTGCTGGAGGACAACCTGCGGACGCCGTCGGGTATCTCGTACGTGATCGAGAACCGGCGCGCGATGACCCACGTGTTCCCGGAGCTGTTCGCCAGCCACCGGATCCGGCGCGTCGCCGACTACCCCCTGCGCCTGCTCGAGGCGTTCCGGGCCACGGCGCCCCCGGGCGTCGACGACCCGTGCGTGGTCGTGCTCACGCCCGGCATCCACAACTCCGCCTACTTCGAGCATTCGTTCCTCGCCCGGCAGATGGGGGTGGAATTGGTCGAAGGCCGCGACCTCGTGTGCCGCGACCAGCGCGTCTACATGCGCACCACCGGGGGCGAGCAGCGCGTCGACGTGGTGTACCGGCGCGTCGACGACGACTTCCTCGACCCGCTGCACTTCAAGCCGGAGTCGGTGCTCGGCTGCGCGGGGATCCTCAACGCCGCGCGCGCCGGCAACGTCACCATCGCCAACGCGCCGGGCAACGGCGTGGCCGACGACAAGGCCGTGTACCCCTTCGTGCCGGCGATGATCGAGTACTACCTCGGCGAGGTGCCGATCCTGGCCAACGTCGAGACGTACCGCCTCGAGGATGCCGAGGTGTGCGAATGGGTGGTCACGCATCTCGACGAGCTGGTGCTCAAGCCGGTCGACGGTTCCGGCGGCAAGGGCATCGTCATCGGCCCGGTGGCGAGCGACGAGGAGCTCTCGGAGCTGCGCGGCAAGATCCTGGCCGACCCGCGCGGGTGGATCGCCCAGCAGCCGGTCGCGCTCTCCACCGCGCCCACCTTCGTCGACGGCGGCATGGGGCCGCGCCACCTCGACCTCCGCCCGTTCGCGGTGAACGACGGGCGCAACGTGTGGGTGGCGCCGGGCGGGCTCACCCGCGTTGCGCTCCCGGCGGAGAGCCTGATCGTGAACTCCAGCCAGGGTGGCGGTTCGAAGGACACCTGGGTGCTGGCGGCGGCCGACCACGGGCGCGAGGTGTCGCCCGCCTCGGTGGTGCCCGCGTCCGTCAACGGCTCGTCGGCCGCCGGTCGCACGGCGAAGGCGCCGATGATCGGGCCGCTCCCCGAACAGGACGCGCAGCAGCAGCAACAACAGCAGAACCAGGGCGGAGAGCGCGGGCGCGGAGCGATCATGAACGAAGGAGGCGTCCCGTGCTGAGTCGCATTGCCGAGTCGCTCTACTGGATCGGTCGCTACGTGGAGCGCGCCGAGGACACCGCGCGCCTGCTCGACGTGCACTACCACCTCCTCTTGGAGGACCGCCGCGCCGACGAGGCCTCGGTGTGCCGTGCGCTGCTCGACGCGATGGGCGCGACGCCCGAGGCGGTCGGCGAAGAGCCCGATGCCGGCACCGTCACCGCGCTCCTGGCGCTCGACCCCACCTTCTCGGGATCGATCACGTGCTCGATCGACGCGGCCTGGGAGAACGCGCGCGGCGCGCGCGAAGCCTTGTCGTCGGAGCTGTGGGAGACCCTGAACACCACGCACCGCGAACTGTCGCGCCGCGCGCGCGCCGGTGGCGGCGTGGCGCGTCACGATTTCTTCCTGTGGGTGCGCGACCGGGCGGCGGCCTGCAACGGGATCATCGACGCCACGATGAGCCGCGACGACGGCTGGCGCTTCCTCACCGTCGGCCGCTGTCTCGAACGCGCCGACATGACGACGCGACTGCTCTCGGCGCGCTACGGCGACGCGTTCGGCCGCACCGGGTGGACCACCACGTTGCGCACGTGTTCGGCCTACGAGGCCTATCTGCGCGCCTACAAACACGCGGTCGATGCATCGAGTGCGGTGGAGTTCCTGTTGCTCGACCGGCTGTTCCCGCGCTCGGTGTACCACGCGCTCACCACGGCCGAGCAGTGTCTCGGCGACCTCGATCCACGCGCGGCGCGTGCCGGCGTCGACGACGAAGCACGTCGCCATCTCGGTCGTCAGTGCGCAGAACTGGAGTTCCTGCGCCTCGACGACGCCATGGACGACCTGCCCCGCCTCCTCGCCGGCATCCAGGCGGGGTGCGCCGACGTGCACAGCGCGATCTCGCGTCGCTACTTCCGCGAGACCCGGGTCATCGAGTGGAGCGTGTGACGTGTCCTGGCGCATGAAGGTGAAGCACACGACCCACTACCACTACGAGGCGCCGGTGCACGCGTCGTACAACGAGGCGCGCATCTCGCCGCTCGACACGCCCAGCCAGTTCACGCTGGAGCACCGCGTCGAGGTGGCGCCGGCGGCGAACCTGTTCCGCTACCGCGACTACTGGGGCAGTCGCGTGCACGCCTTCGACCTGCACCACGAGCACACCGAGCTCGAGATCATCGGCACCTCGTTGGTCGAGACCGCGGAACGCACCCCCAGCCTCGACACCTCGGTCACCTGGGCGGCGATCGACGCGCCCGGCATGATCGACCGCTTCTTCGAGTACCTCGGCGCCACCGCGGTGACCGAGCCCGACGATGCGATCCTCGAAGTCGCCGCCGGCCTGCGCGAGACGTGCGCGACGCCTGCGGACGCGCTCGTGCACCTCGGCGAGTGGCTGCGCGGCCACGTGACCTACGAGTCGGGCAGCACCAACGTGTACACCACCGCGGCCGAGGTGCTGCGCAACGGGCGCGGGGTCTGCCAGGACTACGTGCACCTCGGCATCGCCGTGTTGCGCGCCGCGGGGATCCCGGCCCGCTACGCGTCGGGCTACCTGTACCCGGCGCTCGGCGGCGAGATCGGCGTCACGTTCGAGGGGGAGAGCCACGCCTGGCTCGACGCCTGGGTCGGCGACTGGCACCCGGTGGACCCCACGAGCGGCGCCGCGGTCGCGGAGCGCCACGTGCTCGTGGCCCGCGGTCGCGACTACACCGACGTCACGCCGCTCAAGGGCGTGTTCCACGGCGGTCCCGGCCGCTCCCTGCGGGTGACGGTGGAGCTCACGCGCGTCGCCTGATCAGCGGAGGGTCTGCTCGACCATGCGACCGACCTCGACGAGGCGGTCCTCGCAGTGCGGGGGTGCGACGAGCTGCAGGCCGACGGGCAGGCCGTCGACGCGCCCCACCGGCACGCTGATCGCCGGGAAGCCCACGAGGCTCCACGGGATCGCATTGCGGGCGAGCACCATCAGGTACTCGGCGAAGCCGGTGACGAGCGGCGCGATGACCGGAACCGTCGGCATGGCGAGCACCTCGTGGTCGTCGAAAGCGCAAAGCGACCCACCGCGTCGCTGCCGTGGGGGACGAACTCGGTGTTCGTCACGGCGAGGTCGCTCCCGAACGTCGTGATCACCGTGCGCTGCAGGTCACGTGGCGGAGTCGCCACCGCCTGCGACCGCCGGAACGCTGCGAGCTCCTCGTGGCCGTACTGCGCGTCGTCGATGCCGTAGCGCACCGTGGTGGGGGAGTCGAGGAAGAAGTCGACCAGTACCTCGCGGTCGTTGGCGACGAGCGCACGCTCGTAACGCTCGAACTCGGCGCGCACGTCGGCCAGGACGTCGGGGTCGTCGATCAGCATCCCGGCACGGTAGACGCGCCGTGCCGGGATGCCGATGGTCAGGGCAGCAAGCCGGGCATCGGGAGTGGGAGCGGCGGCAGCGGGCTCGGGGACGAGGAGGCGGGAGTGGCGGTGACCATCGGCGGCGCGGCGGGCAGCGTCAGTTCCCGCGAGATCTCGACGGTGGTCGGCGGTACGCCGGGCGTCTCGACCGACACGGAGGCGTCGACGTGCGCGCTCGCCGCGGGCGCGGGAGGGTCGCTCGCGGGTGCGGCCGGCGGTGGCGAACCGTGCGGCGCGAAGCTCGAGACGAAGGTGTTGCCTGGTCCCGACACGAACGCAGTGATCGCCGACGTCAGCGCGCCGCAGCCCTCGAACTTCGGGATCGTGTACGTGCTGGCGAAGGTGCCGCCGGTTGCGGGGTTCACCACGCCGTGCATCGCGACGGTGATGGGCGTGGCGGTGCGGCACGTGTCGCCGACGAGGTTCACGTCGGTGCCGTGCGGGGTGAGCCGCGCCAGCCGGACATTGAACGACGCGCTCGAGTCCACCGTGAAGGTCTCGAGGTCGACGTGGCCGCGCACCGGTCCCGTCGGCGCCATGACGAACGTCGCGTCGGCCACCGGCAGCAGGCCGAACAAGTTCATGGTGATCGTGGCCGGCGGGAGATCGAGGGTGCCGGTCTCCTCGCCGGTCGCGAGGTCGATGGTGCCGGTGAAGGTGCCGGGTGGCACCGTCACGTCGATGCCGGACTTCGCCAAGTGGGTGCGGGCGTAGACGTCCTGCACGAACGGAACCTGCGGGTCGGCCACGGCGGGGGCGGCCCCCGCCAGCAGCGTGGCCGCGGCGACCCCGACCACCGAGAGGGTGGTGAGCAGTACGCGGGCGGCGCGGGCGACTCTGCGGGGGCGGCGGCGGTGCTGGGGCATGACGACCTCCGGGAAACGCTGGCTCGGGAAACGCCGGCTCATCCGGGTCAACGTCCGGCGCCGGCGACGGGATACGGCCACCGCGGGGAAAGCGCGGGGGAAAGTAAGGTCCGGCACATGTCCAGAGAACAGTCCTCGCTCGAGGTCGAGATCACGGTCAACGGCACGCGGACCCGCAACTCGGTGGAGGCGCGCACGCTGCTGGTCCACTACCTGCGGGAGGTGGTGGGGCTCACCGGCACCAACATCGGGTGCGACACCACCTCGTGCGGCGCCTGCACGGTGCTGCTCGACGGTGAGTCGGTGAAGTCGTGCACGGTGCTCTCGGTCCAGGCCGACGGTCACGAGGTCCTCACCATCGAGGGTCTGGCCGATGGTGACACCCTCCACCCCATGCAGGAGGCGTTCCGGGAGCACCACGGCCTCCAGTGCGGCTACTGCACCCCGGGGATGGTGATGGCGTCGGTGTCGCTGGCGATGGAGCAGGGCGCCTTGTCGGAGGGCGAGGTGCGCGAGGGCCTCGAGGGCAACCTCTGCCGCTGCACCGGCTACCAGAACATCGTCGCCGCGGTCATGGCCGGCTCCGCCGCCATGTCCGGGGTGGTCGGCCCCGCAGCGGGCGACGACACGGGAGCCGCCACGTGATCCCCGCCTCCTTCTCGTACGTCCGGGCGGAGTCGGCCGACGACGCCGTCGCGCTGCTCGCCGAGCACGGCGACGAGGCCAAGCTCATCGCGGGTGGCCACTCGCTGCTGCCGCTGATGAAGCTGCGTCTCGCCACGCCGACGGTGCTGATCGACGTCGCCCGCGTCGCCGACCTCGCCTACGTGCGCGACGGCGGCGACCACCTCGCGATCGGTGGGCTCACCCGTCACCACGATGTCGAGACCGATCCGCTCGTGCGCGACTCGGTGCCCCTCCTCGGGCACGCCGCCGGCCAGGTCGGTGACCCGCAGGTGCGCCACCGGGGCACGCTCGGCGGCTCGCTCGCCCACGGTGATCCCGCGTCCGATCTGCCCGCCGTGGTGTTGGCACTCGGCGGAACGATCGTCGCCAAGGGTCCGCAGGGCGAGCGCGCGATTGCGGCCGACGACTTCTTCGTCGACTTCCTCGAGACTGCGCTCGCGCCCGACGAGGTGATCACCGAGGTGCGGGTGCCGAAGACGAACGGTGCCGGCTGGGCGTTCGAGAAATTCAACCGGCGGGCCCAGGACTGGGCGATCGTCGGCGTGGCCGCAGTCGGCGGCGACCACCCCGGTGTCGCGCTGGTGAACATGGGGTCGAAGCCGCTGCGCGCGGCCACGGTGGAGGAGGCGCTGCGCGCCGGGGCCTCGCCGGAGGACGCCGCCGCGCACGCCGCCGACGGCACCGACCCCACGGCCGACCTCAACGCGTCGGTCGAGTACCGCCAACACCTGGCACGCGTGCTCGTGCGCCGGGCCCTCACCACCGTCGCCAACGGCCCGGGAGCGCAACGATGACCGCCACTGCCGGGACCACACCGTTCGGAGCCGGCTCGCTGGTCGGCGCGCCCGTCCGCCGCGTCGAGGACCCCGCGCTGCTGCGTGGTGAGGGCACCTTCATCGACAATCTCGACCTCCCCGACGTCGTGCACCTCGCGTTCGTGCGCTCCACCGTTGCGCACGCGGAGATCACCGGCGTCGACGTGTCCGAGGCGCGCGAGATGCCGGGTGTCGTCGGGGTGTGGACGAGCGACGACTTCGACCTCCCACCGCACACCGGCCTCATGGCGCTGAACCCCGCGGTGGTGCACCACCCACTCGCCAAGGGTCGCGTCCGCTACGTGGGCGACGCGATCGCCGTGGTCGCCGCGGAGACGAAGTTGCAGGCGATCGACGCCGCCGAGCTGGTGGTGGTCGACTACGAGCCGCTGCCGCCGGTCGTCGACTTCGAGTTCGCGATGGACGAGTCGGCCCCCGTGCTCTACGACGACATCGGCACGAACCTCGTGTTCGGCCAGCGCGAGCCCGACGGCTACGACCCGCTCGCGGGCGCCGACGTGGTCGTGCGCGGCCGGTTCGAGAACCAGCGCGTCGCGGTGGTCCCGATGGAGGGTTCCGCGCTCGCCGTGATCCCCGGCGCCGAGGGCGACGAGTTCCGCCTCACCGTGTACCTCGCGTGCCAGATGCCGCACATGATCCGCGGCCGCATCGCCCAGCAGTTCGGGCTCGAGCCCGAGCAGGTGCGGCTCATCGCGCCGCACGTGGGTGGTTCGTTCGGCGGCAAGCACTGGTCGCCAGAGGGCATCGTGGCCACGCGCCTCGCGCTCGACCTCGGCCGCCCGGTGAAGTTCATCGAGGGCCGATCCGAGAACATGCTCACGCTGCCGCACGGGCGCGGTCAGGTGCAGTACGTCGAGCTCGGTCTCCACAAGGACGGCACGATCGTCGGTCTGCGCTGCCAGGTGGTCGGCGACTCCGGCGCGTACGGCGGTTTCGGCGGCATGTTCGCCAACGGCCCGACGCGCATGATGGCGCAGGGCGTGTACCACATCCCCAAGATCGGCTTCGACGGCGCGGCGGTGGTCACCAACACCGCGCCGCTGGGCGCGTACCGCGGCGCCGGGCGTCCGGAGGCGGCCGCGCTCATCGAGCGGGCGATGGACCTCGCGGCCGACGAGTTGGGCATCGACCCGGCGGAGCTGCGGCGGCGCAACTTCATCCGTCCCGAGGAGTTCCCCTTCACCACTCTCAGCGGCGTCACCTACGACGTCGGCGAGTACGACAAGGCGCTCACCGAGGCGCTGCGCATCGCGGGCTACGACGCGTTGCTCGCGGAGCAGGCTCGGCGTCGTGAACAGGACGGCGCGCGCGACTACGTCAAGCTGCTCGGCATCGGCATGGCCGTCTACGTCGAGATCACCGCGCAGGGCAGTGGCGAGTACGGCCAGGTCGAGGTGCACGGCGACGGCACGGCCACGGTGAAGGCGGGTACGTCAGCCCACGGGCAGGGCCACGCCACCGCGTACTCGCAGATCGTCGCGGGCGAGCTCGGCATCGAGATCGACAAGATCACCTTCATCCAGTCCGACACCGCGCAGGTGCCGCGCGGCAGCGGCACCGGTGGCTCGCGCTCGTTGCAGCTCGCGGGCAGCGCCGTGCTCGGCGCCGCGCACACCGTCCTCGACCGCGCCCGGCACATCGCAGCCGGGATGCTCGAGGCCGCACCGGAGGACATCGTCGTCACCGGCGACGGCGGGCTCGCGGTCGCGGGCACGCCGTCGAAGTCGTTCACGTGGGCCGAGGTCGCCACCGAGGCCGCCGGGCAGGGCGAGCCCCTCTCGGCCGAGTACGACTTCAAGGCCATCGGCGCCACCTTCCCGTTCGGCGCGCACGTGTCCGTGGTCGAGATCGACCGTGAGACCGGCGAGGTCGACCTCGTGCGCCACATCGCGGTCGACGACTGCGGGCGCATCATCAACCCGATGCTCGTCGACGGCCAGGTGCACGGCGGCCTCGCGTCAGGGATCTCGCAGGCGCTCTACGAGCACTTCGTCTACGACGACGACGGCAACCCGATCACGTCGACCCTCGCGGAGTACGCGCTCCCGAGCGCAGCGGAGTTCAGGCACTGGGAAGTTGCGCACACGGAGACCCCGTCGCCGCTCAACCCGCTCGGCGCCAAGGGCATCGGCGAGTCCGCCACGGTCGGCAGCACGCCCGCGGTGCAGAACGCGGTGGTCGACGCGCTCAGCCACCTCGGGGTGCGCCACCTCGACATGCCGCTCACCCCCGAGAAGGTGTGGCGGGCGATCCGCGACGCCGAGGCGGGCTACCCGCCGCCCGCGTGGCGTGAGCCTCCCGCGGGCTTCGGCCGCCTCCCCGTGCGCGAACGCAAGGACCTCACCGAAGAAGACCAGATCGATATTTGACTTTCACTCTGGCCTCGCTGCCGCTCGGCTACAGGCCGGGCGGGTTCGGCCCTCCCGGGCCGAACGCCGGCGCCGTGCACGCGGCCGACGGACTCGAAGGTGTCTATTCGGCGACGAAGATCTTGATCGTCTCGGCCAGGACGCCGTCGTACTTCTCGGCCGCCTGCGCCTCTTCCGTTTCGAGCGCGGCCTGGAGGGACTCCATGTCCGGCGTCTCGATGAGGAGAGCCACCGACTTCTCGCTACCGCCCGGCTGGCGGAAAGGTGTCACCTTCATGCCCCGGGCTTCGAAGAACTCCGCCCGCTTGGGCGAGGCGAACCAGTGGTCGACGTCCTTGACCTCGTGCGTCGCGATGACCTGCACAGTGCACAACCTTTCCGCTGTGTTCCCCGCCGGGTCCGGTGGAGAAAGGCGAACTCTACTGGTGTGCGCCTGTGCGAGGAATTGATCAGGAGCGGCCGGACAACGCCTTGGCGAGGAGCGGGACGGCTTCGTGCCAGTCGGCCACGATGCCGATGTCGCTCACGCCGAACACGAGCGCGTCGGGGTCGGGGTTGATCGCGAGCACGGTGCCCGACGCGCGCACGCCCACCATGTGGTTGAACTTGCCGCTCGCGCCGATCGACACGAAGAGCCGCGGCGAGATGGTGCGCCCGGTGATGCCGATCTGACGCGCACGGGGCAGCCAGCCCGCGTCGGTGACCTTGCGGGTCGCGCCGAGCTCGGCGCCGAGCGCGTCGACGAGCGGCTGGAGGTCGTCGTACTCCGACGGGTCGATGCCGCGGCCTACGCCGATGACCGCGCCGGCCTCGGCGAGGGTGTCGAGGTCGTCGTCGCGCGTGCGGGCGAGCACCTTCACCCGGCCGCGATTGCGTGCGGTGACGGGACGCGACACCACGGTCGACGCCGCGCGCGGCGCGGGTGCGGGCAGCACGCCCACCCGCACGGTCGCGAGCTGCACCGGCGAACGCGTCTCGATGGCGGCGACGAGCTGGCCGCCGAACGCGGGCTTCCACGCGACGAGGCGGCCGTCGCGCACCTCCAGGTCGACCGCGTCGCCGGTGAGACCCGCGCCCAGATGGGCGGCGACCCGTGACGCAACCTCGCGGCCCCAGGCGGTGCTCGGCGCGAGGACGGCCCACGGGGTGAGGTCGTCGCACCAGGCGCCGAGCGTGGCGGCGGCGTCCTCCTCGGTGTGAGCGCCCTCGATGCGCGCCACCGCGTCGGCGCCCCAGGTGGAGAGCGGGTCGGCGTCGTCGTCGCCGAACACCACCGCCACCGCGAACCCGTCGATCTCGGCGGCCAGGGCGGCGGCGGCGCCCAGCAGTTCGCGGGTGTCGTGCTGGCGGTGGGGTTCGGCGACCACCGCGACGATCGGACCGGTCGCCGGTCGTGAGGGCGGGACGGTCACGGCCGCGGCCGCGGCCGCCACGTCGTCGCCGAGCGCACCACGCGCAACGAGGAGTTCGACAGCTCGGGCCACCTGCTCCGCGACGGTGCCGCCGAGCACCACCTGCTCGCGCGACACCTCGTGGACCTTCACGTCGCCCACCCAGGTGGGGCTGCCCGCCTGGCCCCACGGGCCGGCGCCGAGGGTGGCGGCGTTCACGACGTCGATGAGCTCGGCGGGCACCGCCGCGCGGCCGGGCGGGTCGACCTTGCAGGGGTCGATGAGGCGTTCGGCGGTGCTCAGCACCGAGGGCAGCGCGACTTCCGCCTGCACCCAGCCGTCGTCGTGCTCGCACCGGGCGTTCACCGTGCCGCCACCATCGGGGCCGGCGTCGATCTGCAGGTGGCGCACGCCGGTGAGGAAGGGGAGGTCGAGCAGCTCGGCGAGCTCGGGGCCCACCTGACCGGTGTCGGCGTCGACGGAGTTGCGGCCCGCGAGCACGAGGTCGAACGGTCCCGCGTGTTGCAGCGCGGCGGCGAGCGCCCGCGCGGTGGCGAGGGTGTCGCTGCCCGCGAATGCGGGATCGCTCACGTGCAGACCCCGTGCGTCGACGCCGCGCTCGATCGCCCACGCCAGCGCCTCGCGGAGCACGTCCTCGGCGGGCGGGGGCCCGAGGGTCACGAACAGGACCTCGTGCCCGCCGTCGAGCTCCTGCCCGAGAGCCACCGCCTGGGCGACGGCCCGGCGGCAATAGGGATTCATCTCGAGGTCGAGTCCCTCGCGGACGAGCCGGCCGTCGGGCCCGAGCTCCATCTCCTCGAAGGCGGGGATCTGCTTCACCAGCACTGCAATGCGCACGGCCGGTCACGTTACCGGCGACGCCCATACGATCACCCCGATGAGCAACGATCTGCTGCAGGGCATCCGCATCCTCGAGGTGGCGGAGCACACCTTCGTCCCCCTCGCCTCCGCGATCCTCGCCGACTGGGGCGCCGAGGTGATCAAGATCGAGCACCCCGAGCGCGGCGACGCGATGCGGGGCCTCGGGCAGGTGGGGATCCTCGGGTTCGGCACCGACGTGCAGGTGCTGGTGGAGAACTCCAACCGGGGGAAGCGCAGCCTCGGCCTCGACCTGTCCGATCCCGACGGCCTCGCCATCCTGCACCAGCTGATCGCCCAGTCCGACGTGTTCCTCGTGAACAAGCTCCCGTACGTGTGCGAGAAGCTGCACATCACGGTCGAGGAGGTGCGCGAGCACAACCCCGACATCGTCTACGTGCGGGGCAGCGGGTACGGCGTGCGCGGGCCCGACGTCAACGCCGGCGGCTACGACTTCCTCGGCTTCTGGGCACGTTCCGGCGTCGCCGACACGTTGCGCGCCAAGCAGCACCCGATGCCGCCCACCCAGCCCGCGCCGGCGTTCGGCGACAACCTCGGCGCCATGGTCATCGCCGGTGGCATCGCCACCGCGCTGCTCGACCGCGAGCGCACGGGCCGCACCCACGTGGTCGACGTGTCGCTGCTCGCCACCGGCATGTGGGCCCTGGGTGGGGCGGTCGCGATCTCGCAACAGACCGGCGAGCCCTGGAACCAGCAGCTCGCCGACGACGAGATCGCCACTCCCACGAACCCGATCGTCGGCACCTACCGCACGAGCGACGACCGCTTCATCGTGTTCTCAGCGCTGCAGGGCTTTCACTACTGGCCCGAGTTCTGCGAGCGGCTCGGCCTGGCCGAGTACGCCACCGACCCGCGCTTCAGCACCGACTCCGACACGTTCATGGCCAACGCGCCGATCGCGGCGCGCCTGGTGTGGGACACCATCTCGTCGAGGCCGCTTGCGCACTGGCGTGAGGCGTTCACCGGGATGAAGGCGCAGTGGGCGGTGGCGCAGGACTCGCTCGAGATCGCGTCCGACCCGCAGACCATCGCCAACGGCTACGTGCAGGACTGCGAGACTCACGACGGCAAGCCGTACCGCGTGGTGGCCACGCCGGTGCAGTTCGACGAGGAGCCCGCGCCCGCGAAGCGCGGCCCCGCGTTCAACGAGCACGGCGACACGATCCTCGTCGAGGACCTCGGCATGGACTGGGACACCGTCATCGACCTGAAGGTCCGCGGCGTCGTCGCCTGATTGCTCAACCGGCGTCAATCCGAGCCCACTATGGGCAGGAATTGACGCCGGTTCGGCTTCAGCCCTTGCGCGTGCCCGGGGTGAACGTCACGGGCAAGTGCTTGATGCCGCCGATGAAGTTCGAGCGCAGGATGTCCGGGTCGGCCGCGGCGCGCATGTCGGGGATGCGCTCGAGCACCTCCTCGAAGATGAAGCGCAACTCCGCCCGCGCCAGGTTGGCGCCGAGACAGAAGTGGTGTCCGCCGCCACCGAACGCGACGTGGTCGTTGGGATCACGCGTGATGTCGAAGCGGAAGGGGTCGTCGAACACGTCCTCGTCGCGGTTGGCGGAGATGTGCCACATGACGACCTTGTCGCCCTCACGGATTGCCTGACCGGCGACCTCGGTGTCGCACGTGGCGGTGCGCCGGAAGTACATGACCGGCGACGCCCAGCGGAGGATCTCCTCGACCGCGCTGCCGAGCAGGCCGTCCATGTCGCCGCGCAGCGCCGCGTACTGCTCCGGGTGCTGCATGAGCGCCCACATGCCCCACGCGGTGGTGTTGCGCGTGGTCTCGTTGCCCGCGACCGCGAGCAGCAGCATGAACATGTCGAACTCGAGCTCGCTGAGCTGTTCGCCGTCGACCTCGGCGTTGATGAGCTTGGTGACGATGTCGTCGCGCGGGTCGCTGCGGCGCTGCTTCGCCAGGTCGTTCGCGTACGCGTAGAGGGAGGCCGACGCGGTCATGGCCTCGTCGGGCGACGCCGCGAACTCGGGGTCGTCGGCGCCGACCATCGCGTTCGACCACTCGAAGATGAGCTTGCGGTCCTCCTGCGGCACGCCCATGATCTCGGCGATCGCCTGCAGCGGCAGCTCCGAGGCGAGGTCGACGACGAAGTCGCACTCGCCGCGCTCGATCACGTTGTCGACGATGAGCGTGGCGCGGTTGCGGAGGTACTGCTCGAGCACGCCGATCATGCGCGGGGTGAAGCCCTTGTTGACGAGCAGGCGGTAGCGCGTGTGCCGGGGCGGATCGGTCTCCAGCATCATCACGCCCCGCATGTCGAAGCCGTTCTCGCCGCGGTTGTCGAAGAGCGTGGTGCCGCCCTTCTCCGACGAGAACCGCTCGGCGTCGCGGTTCACCTCGACGACGTCCTTGTGCTTCACCAGCGACCAGAAGCCGTCCTCACCGGGCATCTCGTGCCACGAGACGGGGTTCTCGGCCCGCAGCCGACGGAACATGTCGTGATGCTCGAGCCGCTGGAAACGGTCCGGGTCGAGCAGGTCGATCGTGGTGTCCATCGGTCCCCCCGTTGAAGTGGTCAGTGTGCCCGCAGATCGCGGAAGAACGCCCGCACGTCGTCGACGTAGAGGTCGGGAGTCTCCCACGCGGGGAAGTGGGCGCCCCGCGGTGCGATGGTCCAACGCCGCACGTCGAACACCATCTCAGCACGTCGGCGGGGCGGTGGCCCGATGTTCGGGGTCACATGGCCCTCGGGAAGTGCGCGTTCGAGCAGGAACCCCGCGGGCACGGTCACCCGCTCACCCTCGCCGAGGCGGCGGGAGTTGCGGCGGGCCTCGTGGTACAGGCGGTTGGCGCTGCCGATGGTCTGGGTGAACCAGTAGATCGACAGGTTGGTGAGGAGGTCGTCGCGTGCGAACACGGACTCGACGTCGCCGTTCGTGTCGCCCCAGGCGCGGAACTTCTCCACGATCCAGGCGGCGAGGCCCGCAGGAGAGTCGTTGAGTCCGTACGCGAGCGACTGCGGCCGGGTGCCCTGGATGTCGGTGTACGCGGCCTCCCACCGGGCCCACGCCTTGCTGCGCGCGCTGAACGCGGCGTCCTCGGCCAGCGCATCGGGATCGGTGGGTGGGGCGGTGCCGCGGGCGCGCAGGGCGAGCATCCCCTGGTGGATGCCCACGAGACCGTCCGGGTGGTCGAGGCCCATCAGGCTCGTGACGAGCGCGCCCCAGTCGCAGCCGGCTGCGCCGTACCGGTCGTACCCGAGCCCGTGGAGGAGCTCGGTCCACAGCGCGGCGATGCGCGACGCGCCGGTGCCTGCACGCGACGGGATCGAGGAGAAGCCGTAGCCGGGGAGCGACGGCACGATCACGTCGAACGCGTCGGCGGGATCGCCGCCGTACGCGGCGGGGTCGGCGAGCGGCCCGATCACCCGGTGGTACTCGAAGTACGTGCTGGGCCACCCGTGCGTGAGGACGATCGGCAAGGGCGCGGGACCGACGCCGCGCCGGTGCACGAAGTGCACGTCGATCGGCTCGCCCGACTGCTCGCCGACACGCGCGACGAACTGCGGCTCGTCGTTCAGACGCGCCTCGACCGCGCGCCAGTCGAACCCGTCGGCCCAGTAGGCGACGAGGTCCTGCAGGTACGCGAGGTCGGTGCCCTCTGACCACCCGGCGTCGGCAACCTGGCTCGGCCAGCGTGTGCGGCGCAGCGCGGCGCGCAGCCCGTCGATCTCCTCGTCGCCGATCGAGACTTGGAAGGTCGAGACCTGGAAGCCCTCGACGTGCATCAGGCCTGGACCGCTTCCCAGTTGGGCATGCGCTTCTCGAAGAAGGCGCGCATGCCTTCGTCCTTGTCGGGTGCGGCGACCATCGCGTGGGTGGCGCGCGCGGTGGCGTCCCAGTCGTCGGCGTCGTCGGCGGCGATCACCTCGTCGACGGCCTGCATGCTGATGCGCACCACGTTGGGGCCGCAGGCGCAGATGCGGTCGGCCAGCGCGAGGGCGCCGTCGAGCGCGCCGCCCGGTTCGGTGACGGTGTTCACCAGGCCCACGGCGAAGCCACGTTCGGCGTCGATGGAGTCGCCGGTGAGCATCATCTCGCGGGCCACGTTGAGCGGCAGGGCACGTGGTCCCCGGAAGAGGCCGCCGCAGGTTGGGATCAGCCCCCGCTTGACCTCGGGGAGACCGAACTTCGCGGTGCGCGACGCGACCACGAGGTCGCAGGCGAGCACGATCTCGAAGCCGCCGCCGACGGCGAAGCCCTCCACCGCGGCGATCAACGGCTTGGCGCGCTCGCGCCGGATGATCCCGTACTCGCCGCCTCGCGCGCTCGTGGGCATCGTGCCGGTGAGGTCGGTGCCGGCGGAGAACACGTTCGGGGTACCCGCGAGGATGCCCACCCAGAGGTCGGGGTCGTCGTCGAGCAGGTTGAGCGCGGCGTCGATCCCGAGCGTGATCTCCTCGTTGATCGCGTTGCGCTTCTCCTCGCGCTCGATGCGGGCCACGAGGACGTGGCCGATGCGTTCGGTGCTGACGAGACTCATTGGTGGTCTCCCTTCTGCGCGCGATCGCGCGCCGACTCTGCTTGCGCGCGTCCGCGCGCCTCGATTGCCTCGCGTCGCCGTGCGATCTCCTCCGGACGGCCGCCGCCGGCCGACATCCACTCGCGTGACCGTCGGCTCTCGTAGTCGAGTTGCTCCTCGGCGGTCATCGCCAGCTCCGCGCGGGTAGGTCGCGAGGACCTCGCGGACACCGGGCTGGTCGTTCGACACGATGTCGGCGGCCAGCGCGCGGCAGGAGGGCAGGAGCGCTTCGTGTGGGACGACGTGGTTCACCAGTCCCCAGTCGTACGCGGTCTGCGCATCGACGAAGTTGCCGGTGGTGCTCATCTCCCGCGCGCGCCGCTGCCCGACGGCTTCGGCGAGGCGCACCGTGAGGCCCCAGCCCGGCATGATGCCGACGCGGGCGTGCGTGTCGGCGAAGCGCGCCCGTTCCGAGGCGATCACGAAGTCGCAGGCGAGCACCACCTCGAGCCCGCCGGTGACCGCGGCGCCGTTCACCGCGGCGATCAGGGGCTTGCGCGTCGACGCGAACGGCTGCTGGCGGGTGCCCGCGCTGGTCGGAGCGGCGCGGGGTGTGCCCGCCGAAGGTGGCGCCGTGGTGCCGCTCGACAGTGACTTCAGGTCGATGCCGGCGCAGAACGCGGGATCGGCGCCGGTGAGCACGATCACGTCGACGTCGTCGTCCGCGTCGCACGCGGCGATCGCCTCGGGCAGAGCGGCCAGCACCTCGACGCGACAGCGCGTTGCGGGCCTCGGGCCGGTTGAGGGTGATCACCGCGACCCGGTCGGTCACGTCGGTCAGCACGAGGGGTTCGGGCACGGTGCTCCTCAGCCTTGCGGGGCCATGAGATCGGCGAGGCGCTCGCCGAGGGCGATGGCAACGAGGTTGGTGTTCGAGCGGGGCACGGTCGGGATGACCGACGTGTCGCACACCCACACCTGCGTGACGCTGCGCAGGCGGCACTCCGGGTCGACGACGGCGAGTGGATCGTCGTCGTCGCCCATGGCGCAGGTGCCGCAGCCGTGCCAGAACGCTCCGTGGTCGGTGTGCACCAGCGCGTCGAGCTCGGCGTCGCTGCGGGCGAGGTCGGCGTCGAGCGCGGCGCGGTCGGTGGCCATCCCCGATGCGTCGGCGATCCGGGCGGCCAGCCGCACGCCCTCACGGAGGCGGCGCACGTTCTCGGGCTCGCCGGTGAACGACCAGCGGATCTGCGCCGGTGCCGCAGGGTCGGCGCTTGCCGGCGTGACCCTGCCGGTGCCCACCGGCAGCTGCAACGAGACGCTGACTCCGAGCTCTCGTCGACCGTCGCCGTGGCGCCGCACCCAGGGCGTGAGCTGGAGGTCGTGCTCGCGGTCGCTGCCCGGCGCGGTGGCGCGCAGGATGGTCTGCAGGCTGGGCGCGTCGTCGGTGATCACGGAGGGGTCGACGGGGGTGGCCCACGTCATCACGTAGTGGTCGGTGAGGCGCGCGCCGACGCCCGGGAGGTCGACGAGCGGCTCCACGCCCAGCGAACCAACGCCGTCGGCGGGGCCGATGCCCGAACGCCACAGCAGGAGCGGGTCCTGCACGAAGCCGGCGCACAGCACCACCTCACCCGCGAGGATCTCCTCGCCGTCGACCAGCTCGACGCCGCGGGCGCGGGTGCCGTCGAACAGCAGCCGGCGCACGTGCGCGCCCGCGCGGATCGTGAGTGCCGCGAGGTCGCGCGCGGGTTCGAGGTAGGCCCGCGCGGTCGACACCCGTTCGCGGTCGATGCGGTTCATCGGCACCGGACCCACGCCGGTGGTGCCGGGCGCGTTGTGGTCCGCGCACGCGTCGAGCCCCAGCGCGAGGCAGCCGCGCACGAAGCCGTGCTGCAACTCCGCCCACGTCGCCTCCGGCCAGCGCACGACCGGGATCGGGCCCGCGTCGCCGTGCCAGGGTGCGTCGCCGAAGTCGAGGTCGTGCTCCGATCGGCGGAACGCGGGCAGCAGGTCGTCGTAGCGCCACTCCGCGGGCCACGACTCGAAGTCGGCAGGTTCGGCGCGCATCGCGACACCGCCATTGGTGGCCGACGAGCCGCCGACGAGGTGCCCGCGTCGGTACACGTGCTCGCGGTCGTTGTGCGAGCGCACGGTGTCGCCCCAGTCGTGCTCGGGCAACAGACCGCGCGAGAGGTAGCGCAGCTCGTCGGGCAGATCGGGGCCGCGCACGTCCGGACCCGCCTCGAGGAGCAGCACCCGGCGGCCGCGTTCGGCGAGCCGCACCGCGAGGGGCGCGCCGGCCGAACCCGACCCGACGACGATCGTGTCGTAGGTGTGCCCCGCTCCGGTGCTCACCCGAACGTCCAACCCCGCTTGCCCTCGCCGGCAAGGAGCCGCCCGAACTGCAGGCCGGGGAAGTGGGCCGCCGCGACGGGCGTGTCGGTGGCCTCGAGCTCGGCCGCGAGCGTGTTGCGGGCTCGCTTCGCCATCTCGGGGTCGACGTCGGAGAGGCCGCCCCACTCGTCGTCGAGGAGCTCGACGGGGCAGTGCACGACGTCGCCGATGAGCATGGCCCGCGCCGCGCCCGACGACAGCACGAGGATGGTGCTGCCGGGCGTGTGGCCGGCGCAGAGCCGGGTGTCGACGCCCGGGGCGAGGGTGCCATCGGCGGTGATCGGCTCGAACCGCTCCCGGACCGGCGTCATCTTGGTGGTGGCGGTGTCGTCGCTGCCCACGAAATGGTCCCAGTCGCGTTGGTGACAGCGGTACGTCGCGTTGGGGAACACGGGGGTGTCGTCGCGTGACACCCACCCGACGTGGTCGAAGTGCAGGTGGGTGAGCACGACGTCGGTGATGTCAGCGGACGACAGGCCGAGCGCGGCGAGGCTCTGCAGCAGCGCGCCGCCCTCGCTGCCGCCGAACATCGGGTCGGGGCCGAGACCGGCGTCCACGAGGATGCGACGGTCACCGGTGCGCACGAGGAAGCCACCCATGTGGATCTCGAGCTTGCCGTCGGCGTCGAGCAGGTCGCGGTGGGGTGCCCAGTCGTCGGGCGCCGTGCCCTTCCCGGTGACGTCGCCGTACGAGTAGGCCGACGCCGGTGGCACCGTGGCCATCGCGTCGAATACCGGCAGGATCTCGAGCTCGCCGACCTTCACGGTTCCCCCTCCGCGCCACGTGTGGACGTGGCAGTCGCGGCGCAGTCTACGGAGACGCCGACCGCGAGGCTCAGGGCTCCAGCACGACCTTGATCGCGCCCGCGGCGCGGTCTGCGCTCACCCGGAACGCCTCCACCGCGTCGTCCAACGGGAAGCGGTGCGTGACGAGCGCGTCGACCAGCGTGGGCCGGGCGGCGAGCAACCGCGACGCGGCGTCGAACTCCCGCTCACCGTGTGCGTGCCCGCTCATCGTGGCGGGCAGCAACCGGATCTCCTTGGTGAGCAACCCGGTGCCGACCGCGACCGGTGACCACCAGGTGCCCGCGACCACCAGCGTGCCGCCCGGGCGCAGCAGCTCGACGGCCCGGTCGATCGCGGACTGCGTACCGGCCGCGTCGACCACCACGTCGTACTCGCCCTGCGCGCCGCGGCCGAGGCCCAGGAGCTCGGCGGCCTCCCACTGCCGCGTGTGACGGGCCTCGAGGTCGACGGCGGTTCCCGTCGCACCGAATGCCGCGGCTGCCGCGAGGCCGATCGCCGCGCCGCCGATGACGCAGACCCGTCCCGGATCCGCGGGCAGCACCCGGTTCGCCGCGTGGATCCCGATCGACAGGGGCTCGGTGAGCGCGCCGTCGGCTGCCGACACGCCGGCGGGCAGTGGCACCACGCACTTCGGGTCGACCCACACCTCGTCGGCGAGGCCACCGTCGATCGACACGCCGTGCAGCCGCGCGCCCGCGGTGCGGCACAGTTCCGTCTCACCGGCGAGACAGCGGTCGCACTCGCCGCACCACACGTTGGGTTGGACGGTGACCGCGGTGCCGTCGTCGAGCAGGCCGGCGAACTCGTGACCGAGGGTGCACGGCAGGTTCCAACCCGCCAGCTTGTGGTCGGAGCCGCAGATGCCGCAGGCGACCACCCGTACCCGCACCGGGTCGTCGATCCCCGCGGGCGGGCTCGGCTCCACCGCCACCACCGCCACACCACCGTTGCCGTCCGACCTCACTGCACGCATGCGGCGAGTCTCGCAGACGGGTGATGACGGCGCGTCGGTACACTCCGCGACCGTGCCGATCGACGTGAACGACTTCCTCGCCCCGTACGAGACCGCGGTGGTGACCTGTGAGATGCAGCGGGGCACGATCGGCGACCTCGCCTTCGTGCCGGGGTTGCCCGAGGCGGCGGCGGAGGTGGGCATCGTCGAGCACGGCGCACGCCTCGTCCGCGGCGCGAGGGCGGCGGGCGTGCGGGTGCTGCACGCCACCGTCGGGATCCGCGCCGACCGCGCGGGCATCACGGTGAACAACCGGATGATGGCCTTCTCCACGCGGGAGCCCCTCGGCATGCTCGACGGCTCACCGCCGGCGGAGCTGATCCCCGAGCTCGGTCCCGAGCCGGACGACCTGGTGGTGCACCGGATCCACGGGCTCACGCCGTTCACCGGCACCGAGCTCGACCCGCTGCTGCGCAACCTCGGCGTGCGCACGATCGTGCCCATCGGGGTGAGCGTCAACGAGGCCCTGCTCGGCCTGTGCCTGGTGGCGGCCGACCTCGGCTACCGCATCGTGCTGCCGGTCGACGGCGTCGCCGGCGTGCCCCAGGAGTACGCCGCCCAGGTGCTCGAGCACACGTTGTCATGGGTGGCGACCCTCACCGACGTCGACACGATTCTTGCTGCCTGGCAGCACTAGGGCTGGCCGCTTGGGCCCGATCCTCCTACCCGGCGGTAGCTTTGCCGCGTTCGAACCAGGAGGAACGAGATGACGGACGTCGGCTTCGACGGACAGGTTGTGATCATCACGGGCGCGGGCGGCGGCCTCGGCCGTGAGCACGCGCTGCTGCTCGCCGAGCGGGGCTGCCGGGTCGTGGTCAACGACCTCGGCGGTGCGGTCGACGGCACCGGGGGTGACGCCGGCCCTGCGCAGCGGGTGGTCGACGAGATCACGGCCGCCGGCGGCGAGGCCGTCGCCGACACCAACTCCGTCGCCACTGCCGAGGGCGGCGCGGCGATCGTGCAGACCGCGCTCGACGCCTACGGACGCGTCGACATCGTCGTGAACAACGCGGGCATCCTGCGCGACAAGTCGTTCCACAACCTCACGCCCGACCTCACCGACGCGGTGATCGACGTGCACCTGCGCGGCGCGTTCCACGTCACGCAGCCGGCCTACACGCTCATGCGCGAGCAGAACTACGGCCGGATCATCTCCACGGCGTCGAGCGCGGGCCTGTTCGGCAACTTCGGCCAGGCCAACTACGGCGCGGCGAAGATGGGCCTCGTCGGCCTCACGCACGTGCTCGCGATCGAGGGCGCGAAGTTCAACGTGAAGGCCAACGCGATCGCGCCGAGCGCGGGGACGCGCATGACCGAGGAGATCTTCGGCGAGGAGTTGTCGAAGCAGCTCGCACCGGAGTACGTGTCGCCGCTCGTCGCCTTCCTCGCCCACGAGGACTGCCCGGTGTCGGGCGAGGTGTTCACCGTCGGCGCGGGCCGCATGGCGCGCGTGTTCATCGGCGTGGGCCCCGGGTACTTCCAGAAGGGCGGCATGACCGTCGAGGACGTGCGCGACCACTTCGCCGAGATCGACTCCGTCGAGGACCCGCAGATCTTCCGCAACGCGTTCCAGGAGCTCAAGGTCATCAGCGCCCTGCTCGCCGAGTGACGGCGACGGCTCGGCTGCTGCACACCTTCCGGATCGAGGAGCACACATGAGCACGAGCGACGTCGTCGCCGAGGTCAACGCCTGGCTCGAGGCGAACTGGGACCCGGACCTCACGGTCGCGGAGTGGTGGGAGCGGCTCGGCACGTCAGGGTGGGCGGTGCCCGCGTGGCCCGAGGACTCCTTCGGCAAGGGCCTGCCGCGCGCCGAGGCGTTGCGCGTCTCGAATGCCATCGTCGAATTCGGCGTGCTGGCCGCCCCCGGCGGGCTCGGCACCCTGCTCGCCGGCCCCACGATCTACTCGCACGGCGACGACGAGCAGAAGCGTTCGTACCTGCGCGACATCGTCACCGGCCAACAGGCGTGGTGCCAGCTCTTCTCCGAGCCCGGCGCGGGTTCCGACCTCGCGGGACTCAACTGCAAGGCCGAGCAGGACGGCGACGAGTGGGTCGTCAACGGGCAGAAGGTGTGGACGTCAGGCGGTCACTGGTCCGACCTCGGCATGCTGCTCGCCCGCACCGACGCCGACGTGCCCAAGCACCAGGGCATCACCTGGTTCGCGGTCGACATGCACCAGCCCGGTGTGGAGGTGCGCCCGCTGCGTGAGCTCACCGGCCGCGCCATGTTCAACGAGGTGTTCCTCAACGACGTGCGCGTGCGTGACGACGCCGCCATCGGCGGCATCAACAACGGGTGGGCCGTGGCCAACACCACGCTGATGTTCGAGCGCACCGGTCTGGGCGTGGGCGGCGGTGGCGCCGGGGGCTCCGCGTTGCCGGGCACGGTGTCGGGCGACCTCGACAAGCGCGCCGGCGACCTCGCCGGGGGAGGCGACAAGCTCGAGTCGAGCGGCGGCGGCGGGAAGAGCCACGAGCGGCTCATCCGCTTCGCCCGCGAGAACGGCGTGGCCGACGACCCGACCATCCGCCAGAACCTCGCGCAGATCTACACGTACAACGAGATCTCGCGGTACACGAACCTGCGCCAGCGGGCGCTGCGGGCCCAGGGCAAGGACATCCCCGGCCTCGGCAACATCATGAAGCTGTCGATGAGCCGGATCCTGCGCCTCACCCGCGACACGAGCGGCGCCATCCTCGGCCCCTACGCCACCCTCCACGCCTACGGCTCGGCCGAGGCCCTCGCGCTCGCCGAGGCCACGGGCAAGGACGAGTACGCCCGCGTCACCGAGGCGATGCTCTTCGCGCAGGGCCCGCCGATCTACGGCGGCACCGACGAGATCCAGCACAACATCATCGGTGAGCGGGTGCTCGGCCTGCCCAAGGAGCCCAGCGCCGACAAGGGCAAGGCCTTCCGCGAGCTCCCGAAGAACGGCTGACCGGCCGCTGACCAGGGCTTTCCCGCGGTCGTTCCACGCCCGACCCGCGATCGGCTTCGCGGGCGGGGCCGTGACGGGAGCGGCCCCGTCATGTATCGTCCGCGGCCTCACGGTTCCACGTGAGCGAACGATCCCAGGGGGGAGTGGTCCGACGTGACCCTGCTGACTGTCGAGCACGTTGCCGTCCGGTTCGGAGGCCTCCAGGCCCTGACCGACGTCAACATCGAGGTCCCGGTCGGTGAGGTCACCGGCCTCATCGGCCCGAACGGCGCGGGCAAGACCACGCTGTTCAACGTGATCACCGGCCTCCAGGCGCCCACGACGGGCCGCCTGGTGCTCGAGGGCCGCGACATCACCACGATGAAGCCGCACAAGCGGGCCCGGATCGGTGTCGGCCGCACGTTCCAGCGGCTCGAGACCTTCGGTTCGCTCAGCGTGCGCGAGAACATCCTCGTCGCCGCCGAGATGAAGCGTGGTTACTCGCGTGCGAGAAGTTCAGCCCCGGCGATCTCGCCGACGAGCTGATCGCGCGCATCGGTCTCGAGAGCGTTGCCGATGCCCGCGTGGAGAAGCTGCCCACCGGTACGCAGCGGCTCATCGAGATCGCCCGCGCGCTGGCCACCAAGCCGAGGCTGCTCCTGCTCGACGAGCCGTCGTCGGGTCTCAACGAGCACGAGACCGTGGAGCTCTCGGATCTGCTCGTCGAGCTCGCCGGCACCGGCCTCGGCATCCTGCTCGTGGAGCACGACATGGCGATGGTGATGACCACCTGTCACCACATCAACGTGCTCGACTTCGGCCAGATCATCGCCTACGGCACACCCGAGGAGGTGCAGGCCAACCCGATCGTGCGCGCCGCCTACCTGGGCGAGGGCGACGAGAAGGAAGAGGTGCCCGCGGAGCAGGCCGCGCTGCTCCAAGAGGTCAGCGTGCTGCAGGCCGAGGTGCACGCCACGGCCGACGCCGCCGCCGATACCGCCGGCGACGAGATCGTGCTGCCGTCGGTCACGGTCAACGGCACGTCGGCACCGCCTTCCCCGTTGGCGGCCCCGGAGAGCGCGCCCGGCGAGATCGACCCCGGCGCCGCGCTCCAGCTGCGGGGCATCCGCGCCGGCTACGGCAGCATCGACGTGCTGCACGGCGTGAACATCAGCATCCCGCCCGGTCAGGTGTACGCGCTGCTCGGCCCCAACGGCGCGGGCAAGACCACCACGCTGAAGGTCGCGGGCGGCATCGTGTCGCCGAACGTGGGCGACGTGTACTTCCAGGGCCAGCGCATCAACGGCAAGGCCCCCGACGCTCTCGCCCGCGCCGGACTGTGCACCGTGCCCGAGGGCCGCGGCATCTTCCCGAACCTCACCGTGCTCGAGAACCTGCGCACGATGACCTACACGGGCACGTCGTTCTCCGACATCGAGGAAGCCGCCTACACGCGGTTCCCCCGCCTGAAGGAACGCCGCAAGCAGATGGCCGGCACGCTCTCCGGTGGTGAGCAGCAGATGCTCGCCATCGCGCGCGCCATCGCGACCAAGCCGAAGGTGCTGATGCTCGACGAGCTCTCGATGGGGCTCGCGCCGCTCGTGGTCTCGGAGCTCTACGACGTGGTGAAGCGCATCGCCGCGGAGGACGTTTCGATCCTCGTGGTCGAGCAGTTCGCGCACGAGGTGCTCGGCGTCGCCGACGTCGCCGCGGTGATCCTGCACGGTGCCATCCAGAAGGAGGGCGAGCCGGCCGAGGTCGCCGAGGTCCTCCAGGAGGCGTATCTGGGCGGCGCCGTCGGTTAGACGGCGTCAATTTCGGGGGTGCCTTGTAACCGGGCGCGCCCCGTCATATGCTGCGGCCCGATCTGACGAACCGTCAGATTGCAACGCCCGTCGAGAAACCGGGCGCCGAGACAAACTTCCATGGGGGGAACATGAAGCGCATGCGCTGGTTGGCGCTCGGCATTGCCGTAGCGCTCGGTGTGGGCACGATGGCCGCGACGGCCGGAGCCCAGTCGAGCAGCAACGACAAGCCGACCGCCACCGATGTCGGGATCACCGACAAGGAGATCCACATCGCCGTCGTCGCCGACGTCGACAACGCGATCGCTCCGAACCTGTTCAAGGCGTCGCCCGACGCCCTCGCCGGTTTCGCGAAGTACATCAACAGCAAGGCCGGCGGCGGCGGCCTCGCCGGGCGCAAGCTCGTGGTCGACTTCTACGACTCGAAGCTGAACCCCACCGAGACCCGCAACGCCGAGATCAAGGCGTGTGAGAACGACGTCGCCATGGTCGGCACGTCCTCGGTGTTCCTCACCTCGGTCGACGACATGCGCAACTGCAAGGACAAGAGCGGCGCGGTGACGGGTCTCCCCGACATCCCCTTCGTGTCCACCGCCATCGTGCAGCAGTGCTCGGACCAGTCGTTCCCGATCGCACCGCCGCAGATCGACTGCACCACGGTGAGCGACCACCCGCAGACGTACCACTCGAACGTGGCGCGTGGCATCTACTACGAGAAGAAGTTCGGCAAGGACCTGCACGGCGTCTACATCTTCGGCGCCGACTCCAAGTCGGCCCGTGACTCGTCGTTCTCCAGCCTCGGCGGCCTCCGCGACATCGGCGGCACCGACCAGGGCATCAAGTCCGACGCCGACTTCAACGTGAGCGGCCGGGACCCGCAGTCGGCCTACACGCCGTTCGTGCAGGCGATGAAGACCAACGGCTCGAACTACGCGCAGTGCACCGGTCAGTACACCTGCACGATCAACCTCCGCAAGGAGGCGGCGCTGCAGGGTGTGACCGCGAAGGTCTGGGACTGCGGCGTCGGCTGCTACGACAAGCAGTTCCTCTCCGCCGGTGGTGCCGACGCCGAGGATCAGTACGCCGACACGCTGTTCCTGCCCTTCTACAGCAAGGCGGACCAGAAGGCCGTCCCGATGCTCGCGAACTACGTGAAGTACACGGGTGCCGACAAGATCGCCAGCTTCGGCATCTACGCCTGGGCCGCGGGCGTCGCCTTCCGCGACGCGGTCAACGCGCAGGTGAAGGCCGGGGGCGTCAACAGCGTCACCCGCAAGACGATCTTCGAGCAGCTGAACAAGATCAACAAGTTCGACGCCGACGGCATCATGGCGCCGATCGACCTCGCCGGTCGCGGGATCTCGAACTGCTCGGTGCTCAACCAGGTGAAGAACGGCCAGTTCGTCCGGGTCGAGCCCACCAAGCCCGGCACCTTCGCCTGCCCGAAGGGTGGCAGCATCACCCGCAAGCTCGACCTGCTCGGATCCACGAGCTGAGGCGGCTGACCTCGGTCAACTGATGCTCGACGATGCCCGGGTACCCTGCGCCGACGCGGGGTGCCCGGGCGTCGCACTTTCCCTGCTCCATGCATTGACCTGACAGGTGTGGGGGCGGCATGATGCGGCCCTGCTCGACCGGTGACACCGGCAAGATCCACGGGGGGAACACCACATGGCGGCCATCACCGAACGGCTCACGCCGAAATCGGCCGAGTCCCGACGCACGCTGATCGCGGGGCTCTTCGTTGCGGCCTTCGTGATCTTCATCGTCCAGGAGTCGTGGGCCGGCAACCCGGTCACCTTCGACTCGATCCTCTTCTGGATCATCGCCGGCATCACGTTCGGTTCGGTGTACGCGGTCGCCGCCACCGGCCTCGTCGTCACCTACACCACGTCCGGCATCTTCAACTTCGCCCAGGGCGCCATCGGCATGTTCATGGCGTACGTGTTCTGGGAGCTGCGCGTGAGCCTGGGCATGCAGACGCTCGTCGCGCTGCTGCTCACCGTCTTCGTCGCTGCACCGCTGATGGGCGCGGCGATCGAACGGATCCTGATGCGCCGCATGGCCGACGCACCGCTCGTCGCGCAGATCGTCACCACCGTCGGTCTGATGCTGATGCTGATGGGTCTCGCCGCGAAGCTGTGGGACCCGCAGGAATCGCGTCGCATCGACCGCTTCTTCGGCACCTCGGGCTTCCAGATCGGCCAGACCCTGATGCCGTGGTCGCGCTTCATCACGATCGTCGCGGGCCTGGTGCTCGCCATCGGTCTCAAGTTCCTGCTCTCCAAGACGCGCCTCGGCGTCGCCATGCGCGCGGTCGTCGACAACCGCGAGCTCGCCAGCCTCAACGGCATCCGCCCCGGCCGCGTGTCGATGTTCTCGTGGGCGCTGGGTTCGTCGATGGCGGCGGTCGCCGGCATCTTTCTCGCCGAGGAGCTCGCCACCCTCGACGTGCAGACCCTCACGCTGCTGATCATCGCCGCGTTCGCCGCCGCGATCATCGGTCGGCTCAAGAGCCTCCCGCTCACGTTCGCCGGCGGACTGCTGATCGGCCTCGTGTTCGAGTTCCAGCAGAACTTCCTCAACTGGGGCGGTCGCTGGGTCACCGCGCCCGCCGCCATCCCGCAGATCATGCTGTTCCTCGCCCTGCTGTTCCTGCCGCAGGCGGCTCTGCACGGCAAGAAGGCGATCCGCAGCGTGGTGCCCCGCATCCCGTCGCTGAAGAAGGCGTCGCTCGGCATGGCGATCCTCTTCGCGGTGGTGTTCCTGCTCGGGGCCCTGCAGATCGACCGCACCGACGTGCGCACGCTCACCTTGGCGCTCGTCACCTCGCTGGCGATGCTCTCGATGGTGCCGCTCACCGGCTGGTCCAAGCAGATCTCCCTCGCCCAGATCACCTTCGCCGGGTGTGGCGCGTTCGCCTACCTCGAGTGGTCCCACACCTTCGGCAGCGTGGGCACGCTGTTCGTCGCCGCGGCGTTCGCCATCCCGTTCGGCATCGCGATGGCGCTCCCCGCGCTGCGCCTCCAGGGCCTCTACCTCGCGCTCGCGTCGATGGCGTTCGCGCAGATGGCGTCATTCCTCTTCTTCCCGCAGCCCGAGATCCTCGGCTTCGACGGCCGTCCGATCGGCGGTATCACGATCTTCGGCTGGAACACACAGGATCCGTTCACCTTCCTCGGTATCAACTTCGGCCAGGACGTCGGGCAGATGTTCGTGTTCACGTTCCTGCTCGGCGTGATGGGCGTGCTCATCGTGGCGCTGCACCGCAGCCGCTTCGGTCGCCGGCTCACCGCGCTGGGTGACAGCCCGGCCGCGTGCGCCACGCTCGGCGTGAACCAGATCGTCACCAAGCTGGCCGTGTTCATCCTCTCGGCCGCGGTCGCCGGCTTCGCCGGGGCGTTGCTCGGCATCCTGCAGGGCACCGCGACCGTCCAGGACTTCGAGATGCTCCAGGGCCTCGGCTGGCTGCTGCTCCTCGTGGTCGGTGGCGTTGCGGTGGTCTCGGGCGCCGTGCTCGGCGGCATCTTCCTCACGTCGTTCTCGTGGATTGCCGCTCAGTTCCCGGGCAACACCTACCTCGACTGGTGGCAGCGCCTCGGTCCCGGCCTTGCCGGTATCGGCATCGGCCGTCAGCCCTCGGGCATCATCCCGACGGCCGGCCAGGAGCAGCGCGACAAGAAGGCCAAGAAGCTCGCGGCCAAGCAGCAGTCGCAGCTGCCCCCGCCGCCTGCGGCCGACGGTGCTGCCGTCGGGGCCACCGACGCCGCGCAGGCCTCGGTGCCCGCGCCCGGCGCCTAGATCACGCCGCACCCGGGCACGCACATGGTCGATCTGGGGGTGATGCTGCCGATCGCGCCCGGGCAGATCACCTCCGGCGCCTTCCTGCGCGAGTGGGTGGCGGTGGTGGAGGAGTGCGGCGCCGAGTCGGTGTGGGGGGTCGAGCACGTCGTCGTCGCCGCCGACTACGACCCGAAGTACCCGTACTCGGAGAACGGCGAGATGCCGTCGGGGCGCGCTGCGTCGGGTTCGGTGCCGATGACCGATCCGCTCGACACGCTGGCCTACGTCGCCGCGGTGTCGAGCACGGTCAAGCTCGGCACCTGCGTGGTGGTCGCACCGCTGCACAGCCCCGCCGTGCTGGCGAAGCGCGTGTCCACCATCGACAACCTCTCGAGCGGGCGCATGCTGCTCGGTCTCGGTATCGGTTGGCAGCGCGAGGAGTACGAGGCGGTCGGCGCGCCGTTCCGCCAGCGCGGGGCGCGCCTCGAGGAGTGCATGGGCGCGATGCGTGCGCTGTGGACGCAGTCGCCCGCCACGTTCGAAGGTGAGCACGTCGCCTTCCGACGCGTGTACTCGACTCCGCAACCGGCGCGGGGTGCGGTACCCATCGTGCTGGGGGGCAACAGCGACGCCGCACTCGACCGCGCCGCGCGCATCGGCGACGGCTGGTTCCCGTTCACCATCGGCCCCGACGAGTTCGCGGAGAAGTCGGCGCGTTTGCGGGAGATCGCCGCGAGGCACGGCCGTGACCCCGAGGCGGTGGAGCTCAGTGTGTGGCCCGGCAGCCACGACCCGTCGTCGGAGACGGACCTCGCGTACCTCCGCCGCTTCGTCGACGCCGGCGCGAGCCGCGTCATGGTCGCTCGCTACTGCGCTCCCGATGCGACGGGCGATCCCACCGCCGGACTGCCCGCCCTCCGCGAGCAGCTCACGCAGTTCCGGGCCCTCCTCGACTCCCTCTGACCTGAACGAACCGGCGTCAATTCCAGCCCATAGTGGGCAGGGATTGACGCCGGTTCGGAAGATCAGTCGAGTTCGGCGAGGATCTCGTCGGTGTGCTGGCCGAGGGCCGGCGCCGGGCGGATCTCCGGGTTGGTGGTGAACTCCACCGCGGGCTTCGGATGGATCATCGGGCCGACCTGCGGGTGCTCCTCGTGCACGAGGAAGCCCGGGGAGATCGACTCCACCAACCCCGGCATCTCCTCGAGCGTCGACACCTGACCGCACGGCACGCCGTTGCTCGAGAGCCGCTCGACCACCTCGGCGGTGGGGAGCGTCTTGAGGAAGGCGGCGATCTCCTTCATCACTCCCGCGGCGTTGCGGCCGCGCTTCTGCGGGGTCGCGAAGTCAGGGTTGCCGACCAGCTCGTCGCGGCCGACCGCGCGCAGGAGGCCCTCCCACTGCGGTGTGGTGACGGTGATCATCGCGATGTGGCCGTCGGCGGTCGGTGTGAGGCGGAACGTGCGCGACTGCGGCGGCAGCTTGTCGAACTCGCCCTCCATCGTGACGTTGGTGGTGACGTCGGGCCACAGGAAGGCGAGGCCCGCGTGCAACATCGAGATCTCGAGCAGCTGGCCCTTGCCGGTGCGCTCACGTTCGAAGAGCGCGGCGGTGACGGCCTGCGCGGTGGTGAGGCCGGTGACCTTGTCGACGAGCGCCTGCTGCACGAGCACGGGCACGCCGGTCTTGAGGTCGGCCTGGTTGGCGCCGAAGCCGGTCATCGCCTGGATCACGTGGTCGTACGCGGGCGCGTCGGCCAGGTGCGAGTCGGAGGGGAAGCCGCGCACGGCCGCGTAGATCAGGCGCGGGTGCTTCGCCACCAGCTCCTCGGGCGGGAAGCCGAGGCCGGGCATCACCGTGGGCCGGAAGTTCTCCACCAGCACGTCGGCGGTGGCGATCAGCTTCGCCAGCACCTCCTTGTGCCCGGGGTCGTTGAGGTCGAGTGCGACCGACCGCTTCCCCCAGTTGGCGTTGACGAAGTAAGCGGCCACGCCGCCGCGGCCCGTGCCGACGCGGCGCAGGATGTCGCCGTCCGGCGGGCGCTCGATCTTGATGACGTCGGCGCCCTGCTGGGCCAGCACCAACGTGGCGAACGGCCCCGACAGGTTCATCGTGAGATCGACGACGCGGATGCCCGCGAGCGGGCCCTTCCCGGTTTCGGTCATGTGGCGAACCCTACGCCGGAGGCGCGGCGGGCTCGAAGTCGAACACCCGCCGCGCGTTGCCCTGCAGGATCAGCCACTGCTGCTCCGCCGTGCAGTCGGCCAGCGCCCGGTGTGCGATCTCGAGCGAGTTGGGCCACGTGCAGTCGGTGTGCGGGTAGTCGACCTCGATCATGATGTTCTCGGCGCCGATGCGGTCGATGTTGGCGGCGCCGTACTCGTCCTGGATGAAGCAGCCGTACACGTGGTCACGGAAGAGCTGCGACGGGAGGACGGAGAACGGGTCGAGGCCGTCGTCGTTGATCGCGTCGCTCACCTCCACGACGCTACCGGTGGAGAAGTCGAGCTCCATCTTCTTGGTCACCCAGGCCCGTTGCGTCTCGACGACGTGGTCGAGGCGCTCGAGCACGTAGGGGATCCACCCGATGCCGCCCTCCGAGAGGCAGAGCTTGAGGCCGGGGAAGCGCAGGAAGTTGCCGCTGTAGAGCCAGTCGGCACACGCGATCTGCGAGTTCATGACGACCATCGCGGTGGGCACGATGAGCGGCGCGTCGGGGGCGGTGGTGGGCAGCGAGCTCGACGACCCGATGTGCGTGCACACCGGCATGCCCGTCTCCTGCAGCGCGGCGAAGAGCGGGTCCCAGTGCCGGTTCGGGTCGTGCAGCGAGGGGAAGCCGAGCGGCGCGGTGTTCTCGGGGAAGGTGATCGCCTTCGCTCCCTTGGCGGCGCAGCGCTCCACCTCGCGTGCCGCGAGGTGCCCGTCCCACAGTGGCACGATGATCATCGGGATGAAGCGACCGGGCGCGGTGCCGCACCACTCGTCGATCATCCAGTTGTTGTAGGCCTGAATGCACGCGAGGCCGAGCTCCTTGTCGGCGCACTCGGAGAAGAGCGGGCCGGCGAATCGCGGCAGCGTCGGGAACAGCATCGACGCGAGCACGTGGTCGCGGTCCATGTCCTCGACGCGCGCCTTGGGGTCGTAACAACCCGGTCGCATCTCGGCGTAGGTGAGGGGGAGAGGTGAGAACTCCTCCCGGTCGCGTCCCGCCGCCGCGTTCATGCCCGACGTGGGGTACACCTTTCCCTCCCAGTGCCACAGCTCCACACCGTCTTCCACGGTCATGCGCGGCGCGTGGTCGCGGAACTTCGCGGGCACGTACTCCTGCCACACGTGCGGCGGCTCGATGACGTGGTCGTCGACGGAGATGATCCAGTCGAGGTCGTAGTCGATCATGCGCAGGTTCCCCCTCTGAACGGTCCGTATACCGTATGCAATCCCGGCAGTTCCCCGTCGGTGGGCGCCGGCCCGGCGCACGCGCGAGCCTGTCGAGGTGACCGACGTGACGCACGATCCCTGGCCGGCCCTGCCCTACGAGCCGTGGAAGGACACGTTGTCGTTCCTCCAGTTGGAGCTCCAGGTGCTGGGGAAGCTGCGCGTGGCGTGCTCACCCCGTGAGCCCGAGTGGGCGCACATCACGCTCTACGTGGGCGCCCGCGGCCTGACCACGGGACCGGTACCGGTCGCGCTGCCGGGTGGTCCCGGGCTGGTGGAGGCCGATGCCGACCTGATCGCCCACGAGGTCGTGGTGCGCACCTCCGCCGGGCTCACCCGTTCGGTGCCCCTCACCGCCGCGAGCGTCGCCGCGTTCCACGAGGCGTTCCTCGCCGCGCTGCGCGACGTCGGCGTCACCGCCGAACTCTCGACCATGCCCCAGGAGGTCGCCGATCCGGTGCCGTTCCCCGAGGACTCCCGGCCCCGGGGTTACGACGGCGAGGCGGTCACCCGCTTCCACCGCGTGCTCGGATCGATCCTGCCGGTGTTCGACGCGTACCGAGGTGCCTTCAACGGGAAGGTCTCGCGCACCCAGTTCTTCTGGGGGTCGATGGACCTCGCGGTCACCCGGTTCTCCGGCGACCCGTGCTCGCCGCCTCCCGGTGCCGATCTGCTCCTGCGGGAGACCTACGACTACGAGCAGTGCAGCGCCGGGTTCTGGGCCGGCGACGAGCGCTACCCGGCCCCCGCCTTCTACGCCTACGGCTACCCGAAGCCCGAGGGGATCGAGCACGCCACCGTCCGGCCCGTCGGCGCGGCGTGGCACGACGACCTCGGCGAGTTCATCCTGCCCTACGACGACGTGCGCTCGACCGCGGCGCCGGCCGAGGCGGTCCGGGAGTTCCTCGACTCGACTTACGCCGCGGTGGCCGACCTGTCGGGATGGGACGGTGGCCTCTGCCGCAGCTGAGCTACCGTCCCGGCATGCCCGATCTGATCATTCGCAATGGCCGCATCGCCGACGGTACCGGCGCCCCCACCTTCGTGGGCGACATCGCGGTGACCGACGGCGTCATCACCGAGGTGGGGAAGGTCACGGGGACCGCCACGCGTGTCGTCGACGCCGACGGGCTCCTCGTCACCCCCGGCGTGGTCGACATCCACACCCACTACGACGGCCAGGCGGTGTGGGATCCCGACCTCACACCGTCGTGCTGGCACGGCGTCACCACCGCGGTGATCGGCAACTGCTCGGTGGGCTTTGCTCCGTGCGCGCCCGAGCGGCGCGAGTGGTTGATGTCGATGATGGAGAGCGTCGAGGACATCCCGTTCGCGACGCTGCAGGCCGGCCTCGACTGGTCGTGGGAGACGTTCCCCGAATACCTCGACGCGCTCGACACGCCGCGCAGCATCGACGTCGGCGCACAGGTGCCGCACGCTGCGCTGCGCACCTACGTGATGGGCGAGCGCGGCGCGCGCGACGAACCGCCGACCGATGCCGACCTCGCGACGATGGCGAAGCTGATCGAGGAGGGCATCGCGGCCGGGGCGCTCGGCTTCTCCACGTCGCGCACCGTCCTCCACTACATGGGCCCCGAGCGCACCCCGATCCCCGGCACCTACGCGAGCGAAGACGAGCTCTTCGCCCTCGGCGACGCGCTCAC
Organism: uncultured Actinomycetes bacterium; assembly: GCA_963720785.1. Taxonomy (GTDB): domain Bacteria; phylum Actinomycetota; class Acidimicrobiia; order IMCC26256; family DASPTH01; genus CAVRGQ01. Next base: position 838,447 of record CAVRGQ010000008.1, on the reverse strand, counting down.
GCGCGCCGGCGCCGGCGTGTTCCAGGTGGTGCCACCGGGTGTCGTCGGCGAGGACGTCACGAAGATCCTCGGCGAGGTCGACTGGATGACGCGCCTCGCGGCGCGCACCGGCCGCCCCGTGTGCATGCTCTACAGCCAGAACAACACGAAGCCCGACCTCTGGCGCGACGTCGTGGCCCTCGCGGGTCAGGCGCAGGCCGACGGCGCGCTGGTGGTCGTGCAGGTCAGCGGTCGCCCCGCGGGTGCGCTCGCCGGGCTCGGTTCCACGTACCACGTGCTCGACAAGTGCCCGTCGTTCGCCGCGCTGCGCGGCCTCCCCGACGCCGAGGTCGTCACGCGCCTGCGCGACGCGTCGGTGCGCGCCGCGATCGTCGCGGAGGCCGAGGCGCTGCCCACCGGAGACGGCTTCGGCATCGCCCGGTGGGACCGCGTGTTCCCGATGGTGGAGCCGATCAGCTACGAGCCCACCTTCGCGGAATCGGTCGCGGGCATCGCGCAGGTGCAGGGCGTCACCCCGGCCGACGTGATCATCGACATGACCATCGCCGACCCCACGCTGCTCTTCGGTTGGTACGTCACCAACTACGCCGCGGGCAACTCCGACGCGAACCGGGAGATGCTCGTGCACCCGGCCACGGTGGTCGGCCTCGCCGACGGCGGCGCCCACGTTGCGACCATCTGCGACGCCAGCATGCCCACCACGATGCTCACGCACTGGGCGCGCGACCGCAGCCGCGGTGAGGGCCTGCCGGTGGAGCAGGTGGTGAAGCTGCAGAGCGCCGACACTGCTGCCCTCTACGGCCTCCACGACCGGGGCGTCATCGCACCGGGGAAGCTCGCCGACATCAACGTGATCGACTTCGACCGCCTCGCGGTGCGCCGCCCCGAACTGGTGCACGACCTGCCCGGTGGTGCGCCGCGCCTGCTGCAGCGCGCCGACGGCTACGTCGCCACGTTCAAGAACGGCGTGGCCGTGCTGGAGAACGACGAGTGCACCGGCGCGCAGCCGGCCGGTGTGGTCCGGGGCGCACGCAGCACCCCGGACCGAACCGCCTGACCCACGCGTTGGCTACTTGGCGGAGCCGGCCGCCGCGGCCGGCACGAAGTTCACCTGCACGTCGGTGAAGCCCACCTTGCCGAGGAGGCCCTGGAGCATCTTCGTAGTGTTGGCCTCGGCGCGCGTGACGAGCTGGCCCGACTTCGCCGCCTTGGCGATCTTCGCCTGTGCCAGCTCGTAGAAGCGCTGCTCGCCGTTGGGGTTGTCGGTGAAGACCGCGCCCACCCGGTTGAGCAGGCCACGGTCGTGGCTGGCGACGCGACTCGCGTTCATGTCGATCACCGGCGCGGCCAGTGTGGGCTCGGGCAGGTTCACGGTGACGGCGTTGTCGCCGCGCACCTGCACCGCGTCCGCCGCCATGCCCGAGAAGTCGACCTGCGCGTCCACCGAACCCTGCGCGAGGAACACGGTGTGCTCACCGGCGAGGAACGACGGCAGGATCGACACGTCGTCCTCGACGTCGATCGTCTGCTGGTAACGACCCTGGGCCGCGGAGTACGTCGCGAGGTTGCTCATCTGCTTGAGCACCGCGGGCGGCGACCGGTCGATCGCGGTGGTCGCGAACGGATTGCCGAGGTGCAGGAAGCCGGTCGCGACGCCCACGGCCAGCAGGATCGCGACGGTCAGGGCGAGGGCGACGAGGGTGGAGAGCACGTTGCCGGGACGGGGGAGGCGGCGCCTCCGGGTGGCCGGTGCGTGCTCCGTCACCACTCGCACCGTCACCTCCGGTGCTGCTGGCATGGTCGCCGCCTCTTCGGGCGCGCGCGGCGGGTCTTCGAGCATGAGTGACATGGATGTCCCCTCCAGGAGAGCCCGCGCCGGGTGCACGGGTGCATGATCCGGAGAGTGAACGACGGCAGTACCCCCCGGGGTTCCCGAATCGGCAGACGAACGTGCCCCCGATCGCAGAACGTGGTTACGGTGTAACCCGCCAGCCGGTGACCGCCGGTGGTCCTGGGGGAGGAGCGCCGCCGTGATCGTCGATGTCGACACGCACTGGGAGGTCCAGACCTTCGCCTCGGGGACGGACCCGCTCGCACCGTGGGTCGACCGCATCCCGAAAGGGCTCGACCGCCTCGCCTTCGCCATTGCCGGCGACCTGCTCGCCGACCTGCCGGAGCCGAAGCCGACCGCGGCGCAGATGCTCCCCGGCCTGGTCAAGCTGGCCGAGGACAAGGGCGGCCCGGTCATCCTCCACCCGCTCCACCAGTCGACGTCCACCGAACGGGTCGAGTGGATGGACGCGATCGGGATCGACCACTCGCTGGTGAATCCCGGCGGCTACTGGCAGGGCCTGGAGTTCCTCGGCGCGGACCGACCCGTTGGTGCGCGCCGGTGCAACGACTTCCTCGCCGACGCCCTGTCCGACCACGCCGACCGCCTGCACCTCGTCGCCATCGTCGACCTCACCGACCCGGCCGTCGCGGTCGCGGAGCTCGAGCGGGCGCGGGCGCGCGGCTCACCGCGCGTTCTTCCTCTACGCCGAGCACGGCAGACCGCCGGGCGGTCGCTCACCCGGCCACCCGATGTACGACGTCGTCTACGAGGCCGCGGTGCGCCTCGGGATGATCGCGGTGATCCACGTGGGCAACACCGGCGCCGACTTCGCCGGGTGGGCCGACATCGGGTGGGACCAGCCGAACAGCTCGGGCGTCGCCGGCCTCGTGCGCCTCGCCAACTCGCAGCGCCATCTCGTCGCGCAGCAGATCCTCGCGGGTCTGCTCTACGGCGGCGTGTTCGCCGCGTCACCCGCAGCTCACCGTGCTGTGCGCCGAGGTGCGCACCGACTGGATCCCCGGGTTCCGGGCGATCATGGAGCGCCAGGCGCAGTCGTCGTTCGCGACGGGGGACTGGCCCTACGAGCGCAGCGCGGCCGACATGTTCCGTGACCAGTTGCGGGTCACGCCGCTGCTCGGCTTCGGCGACGACGTGTGGGCGACGCTCGACGCGATGCCCGACCTCACGGTGTTCTCCTCCGACTACCCGCACCAGGAGGGCAACGCCGATCCGCTCGGCATCCTCCAACCCGGCCTCGACGACCTCGACGACGCGGTGCGGACCGCCTTCCTCGGCACGAACATGGCCGACTGCTTCGCCCGCACCGGCGACCCCCTCTGAACCACACGACCCGCCCGTTTTGGCGTCACCTGAGGTCGCTATAGCGACGCGTGGTGACGCCAAAACAGGAGAGGGGAGTCAGTCGAAGTCGATGCCCTCGACGGCGAGGTGGTCGGGGGTGTCGAGGTCGGCGCCGGCGAGCCCGGCGCGCTCCACCCGCACGGCGTCCTGGTCGAAGCCGGCGATCGACTGGTCGAGCGGACGCAGCCCGTCGTAGCGCAGCACGAGGTACACGATGGTGCCCGCCATGAGCACGGCCGCGCCGACGACGGTCGCGCGCAGCCCGACGACGTCGGCGGCGATGCCGCCCAGGAGCGCACCGATCGGCGTGCCCGCGAAGAAGCACATCACGTAGATCGACAGCACCCGGCCGCGGAACTGCTCCTCGACGTTCACCTGGATGGCGGTCTGGCATGACACCATCGCGAGGACCTGGGCCATGCCGATGGCGCCGAGGCCGACGAGCGCGATCGCGTACACCGGTGCGAGCCCGAGCACGACCTCGCCGACGACGAACAGCGAGAAGCCGACGACGGTGAACCGCGAACGACGCCAGCGGTCACCGGTACCCACCATCACGAACGAACCGAGGATCGCACCCACGCCGTACGCGCCGACGAGCAGCCCGTAGGCCCCGGGTCCCTCGTGCAGCACGTTGCGGGTGAATGGTTCCGCGAGCTGCACGATCGAGATGCCCAGCAGCGCCGAGACACCGGCCCCGAGTACCCCGAGGACGAGCACGGTGCGGGCCCGCATGTAGCGCCAGCCCTCCCGGAAGTGCTCGCGCACCGTCCCTGTGTCCTTGTCGCCGACGACCGGACGCGCCGCGATCACGGCCAACACGCCGATCACCAGCAGGTACGTGACGGCGTTGAAGAAGAACGCGATCGACGGGCCGAGCGTGGCGAGCACGAGGCCGGCGAGCGCGGGACCGAACGCTCGTGCTCCGGTGAACTGCATGCCGTTGAGGCGCACTGCGCTGAGCATCGACTCCTTGGGGACGAGCTGGGTCACGAACGCCTGCCACGACGCGATGGTGATGCCCGCGCCGATCGCGCCGATGATCACGCACACGAGGATCGACCACGTGGTCGCCACACCCGCCGCGTACGTGCCCCACAACGCGAAGGCCGATACCGCGAGGATGGCCTGGGCCCACATCAACACCGAGCGGCGTGAGTAGCGGTCGGCGAGCGACCCGGCGAGTGGGCCCACCACGGTCGACGGGAAGAACGAGCAGAACGCGGCGACGCCGACCCACACCGTGGAGTGCGTCATCTGGTCGATCACGAACGGCACCGTGATCGTCTGCATCCAGTTGCCGCTGTTGCTGATGAGCGCGGCGCTCCAGAACAGGGAGAAGTCGCGGGACCGGAAGGCCGACCAGGCGCCGGCGGGGGCGGGGGTGCCGGAAGGGGCAGCGTCGTCGGTCTCGTCCACGGCGGGACGAACCTACCGCAGGTGCCTGCGAACAGGCCTGCGATCAGGCCCGCGATCAGGCCCGGACGAGGGTGACGACCGCGTGGGAGAGGAGGCGGTCGTCGTTGCCGGTGTCAACGAGGTCGAGGCTGCAGACGGCGTGGTCGGCGGTCGTCCGGATCCGCGTGAGCGACGTGCGGGCGGGTCCCACCTTGCTCTGGGCGAGGTAGTGGATCTGCGCGTCGACGGCGACGAGCCCGGGATGGGCGGCCTCGGCCGCGCCCTGGAACACCATGCCCAGCACGCCGCCGTTGATGGTGCCGAAGCTGTTGGCCACGTAGGGCGTCTGGTCGATCTCCACCACGCCCGTGGCGGGGTCCACGACCCGCAGGCCGATCCGGTCGAGGAGGGGGACAGCGGCGTCATCGGGGTCGTCGGGGCCCATGTGGCGCCACTGACCGAGGTTGGCGCCCGGGTCGAACTTCCCGGCCGCGGCCGATGCCCGGCGGGGGATGCGGGCGAAGGTGATGATCGAGCGCGCGCCGCAGCGGAGCGCGGCGGTGTCGAGGGCGGTATCGAGGAAGTCCTCGTGGCCACGGCCGGCGCCGTCGAACACGTCGACGGCCACCACCACGATGTTCGAGCCCGCCCGCACGAGGCGGCTCTCCACGACGACCGGGCCCTCGGTGATCGGTGTCGCCCCGTGCAGCGCGAGGTCGGCGGTGGCCGTCCATTCGGGTTCACCCGCGATGAGCGCCACCACTGCGGCACTCACGTCGGCCACCGCGGTGAGGTAGCCGAGTGCGGCCGCCCCGGCGGCGTTGCGCACGGCGTCGGTGAGGGAGCCGACGCACACCGACCGTTCGGCCGACGGGTGGATCGTCCAGAGGTCGAGGTCGCGAATCGCGTGGCGCGCGGGCGGGTAGGTGCTGCTCATCCGGCGCAACGTATCCGCAGCAGGCGTGCAGTGCAGTTCCCAGGCCACAATGTGAGCCGTGGAACCGGCCCCGCTGATCCTGACGCCCGACCAACGCGTCCGCGTCTTCGTGTCGTCCACCATGCTCGAGCTCGCCGAAGAGCGGGCCGCGGTGCGGCGGGCGATCGAGCGCCTGCACCTGTCGCCCGTGCTCTTCGAGCTCGGCGCCCGGGCCCACCCACCGCGCAGCCTCTACCTGTCGTACCTCGAGCAGAGCCACGTGTTCCTCGGCATCTACTGGCAGCGCTACGGGTGGGTCGCCCCCGACATGGACGTGTCGGGCCTGGAGGACGAATGGCTGCTCTCGGGGGACCGCCCGAAGCTGCTCTACGTCAAGGAGCCCTCGCCCGACCGCGAGCCGCGCCTCCGGACGATGCTCGACGGAATCATCCACGACGCCCCGGTGGCGTTCAAGCCGTTCGCGACGGCGGAGGAACTGGAGCGGCTGGTCACCGACGACCTCGCGCAGCTCCTCAGCGAGTCGTTCATCGTCGGGGGAGCGACCGGCGCCGCGCGGCACGCCGACGCGCACGCTCGGATCGCTCTCCCGGTGGAGACCACCTCGTTCGTCGGCCGCGACGACGACCTCGACGAGCTGTGCGCCGTGCTCACCGACGACGACACACCGCGTCGTCACGCTCACCGGTCCCGGTGGCGTCGGCAAGACCCGGCTCGCGATCCGCGCCGCCGCGCACGTGGCGGGCAAGTTCGACGAAGGCGCGGTGTTCGTCGGTCTCTCCGCGGTGGCCGAGGCGGCCGCGGTGCCCGGCGCGATCGCCGAGGCCGTCGGCGTGCGCGACGTCGGTGCGGAGTCGCTGGTCGACGCGCTCCGCCAGGACCTCGCCGAGCGATCAGTGCTGCTCCTGGTCGACAACTTCGAGCACGTGATGGCGGCGGCGCAGGTCGTCGCCGACATCCTCGCGGTGACCCCGTGGGTGCGCGCGCTGGTGACCAGCCGCGAGGCGCTGCGCATCGCGGGCGAGCACGAGTTCGCCGTGGCGCCGATGGCGCCCGACGATGCGGTGGAGCTCTTCGTGCAGCGGGCGTCGGCCGTGCGACGGGGGTTCACCCTCTCCGGTGACGACGAACGCGTCGTCCTCGACATCTGCCGGCGGGTCGAGCACGTGCCGCTCGCGATCGAGCTGGCCGCGGCACGCACGCGCCTCCTGTCGCTCGACGCGTTGCTCGAACGGCTCGACCGCCGGCTCGACTTCCTCGCGGGTGGCGCGCGGGATCTTCCCAGCGGCAACAGGCGCTGCGGGCGACGGTCGAATGGAGCTACGACCTGCTCACCGACGACGAGCGCCGGATCTTCGCGTGTGTCGGCGTGTTCGCGGGCGGCTTCTCGTTGGCCGCGGCGGTCGCCGTGCTCGGGAACGACGGCCTCGGCGACGATGCATCCACGCGTGACGAGTTCGCGGTGCTCGACGCCCTCGCCTCACTCGTCGACAAGAGCCTCCTCCGCGCGGAGCCGGGCGCGGGGGAGCCCCGGTTCCGCATGCTGGAGATGGTGCGGGAGCTGGCCGCGGAGCGGCTCGATGCCTCGCCCGACGGGACGGCGATCCGCGCCCGCCATGCCGCCTGGTACCGCGCTCTCAGCCTGGAGATCGGCGCCGGGGTGCGGGGGCCGGAGCAGGCCCGGTGGCTCGACGTGTTGGGGTATCCCGACGGCGGCGAGGCCGGGAACGTGCGGGCCGCCCTCGCCTGGTACCTGGTCACCGGGCGCTGTGACGACTACGCCGACATGGCGTGGGCGCTGTGGCCCGCGATCTGGATCAACGGTCGCCTCGAACAGGGCGAGAAGCTCATCCAGATCCTCGTCGAGCACGGCGACGGGCTCTCGGCGCTCTCGCGGGCGCGCATGCTGATGGTCGCCGGCCTCTTCCCCATGTGGAAGGGCGACCACACGAAGGCGATCGCTGCGCTCGCGGAGGCCCGCGCGCTCGGCGAGGAGTTGGGTAACGCCGAGGTGCTGGCGCACGTGGCCCTCGCGTCGGCGATGCTCGCCGGACCGGCGGTGGGCGAGGCGGAGGCCGAGGCGTCCGCCGTCGAGGCGCTCGAGGGGTTCCGCGCCCTCGGCGACGTCTGGGGTGAGGCCGCGGCGCTCAACGCACTCGCCTGGTTGAGCGTCGCGCAGCAGCGCTTCGACGAGGGCACGATCCTCGAGGACACGCTCACGGCGTCGCTGGCCGCGGGCGACGCCCAGTTCACCGCCCTCGCCGAGGTCAACTTGGCGGAGTGCGCCCTCGCGCACGGCGAGCTCGACCGCGCGGCCGAACTGCTCGCGTCGAGCGGCACGCGCCACCGGGCCCTACGCGTGATGTACTCGGTCGCCTACATGCTCGATGCGGCGGCCCGACTCGCTTTCCGGCGCGGCGACGCGCTGCTCGCGGCCACGCTCCTCGGCGCGGCCGACCATCGGCGCGACATCATCGGCGTGGGCGTCTGGGGGAGCCAGCTCACCCATCGCGACGCCTTCGTGGCGGAGGTGCGTGCAACCCTCGGTGAGGATGCCTACGCTGCGGCCCACCGTGACGGGTGCGCGCTCGACTACAACGACGCGCTCGACACGGCACTGCGGGCCGGCTGAACCGAGGAGCGTCAACAATGGATCCGTCGTACCGCGTCGGCGACGACGTCACCGTCCTCGCGAGCCATCTCACGGTGCCGGGGGTCGGCGCGCTGGCGGTCAACAGCTTCGTGCTCCACGCGCAGGAGCCGGTCCTCGTCGACACCGGGATGGCGGTCGACGGCGACGCCTTCCTCGACGCGTTGCATGACGCGATCGATCCCTCCGAGATCCGCTGGGTGTGGCTCACCCACGACGACACCGACCACTCGGGCAACCTCCCCGCCGTGCTCGACGCCGCGCCGCGCGCGCAGCTCGTGACCCACACGTTCAGTGCGCTGCGCATGGCCACGCACTGGCCGGTGCCGCTCGACCGCGTGTACGCGATCGCACCCGGCGACACGCTCGACGTCGGTGACCGCGGGCTGCGCGCGTCGCGCCCGCCCACGTACGACAACCCGATGTCGACCGCGCTGTTCGACGAGCACACGCGCACCTACTTCTCGGTCGACGCGTTCGGCGCGCTCCTCCCCGACGTGGAGCAGTCGCTCGACGAGGTCGACGACGCGGTGCTGATCGACGGCATGACCCTCTGGACCAAGTTCGACTCGCCGTGGTCGCACCTGAGCGACCGCCTGCTGTTCGACTCGAACTTGCAGGAGGTGCGGGCGCTGGAGCCCACGTGCGTATTGTCGAGCCATCTCCCGCCGGCGTTCGGCCGCCTCGACCAACTGCTCGATGTCGTCGCCGACGTGCCGGATGCCGATCCGTTCGTGCCGCCGGGTGCGGCCGACTTCCGCGAGATCGTCGCCGCCCTCGCCGCCGGCTGACCCGCCCGCCGCGAATCGCGGCTTGACTGGGGTGTCGTGAGCCACGAGGTCCGCCGCGACGACGCGGCCCATCGGTACGAGCTGTGGGTCGACGGCGAGCGCGTCGGCATCGCCGACTTCCGCGTCGAGGGCGACACCGTGGTGATGCCCCACACGGTGATCGACCGTCTGCGGCGTGGTCAGGGGCTCGGCGCGCTGCTGGTGGAGGGCGCGCTCGCCGACGTGCGGGCGCAGGGCCGGCGGGTCGTTCCCACCTGCTGGTACGTGCGCGAGTACCTCGACACCCACCCGGAAGCAGCTGATCTGCTCGCGTGAGGTCGTAGTCTCTGCGGCCGTGGCCAGGGACATCATCGACGACCGGCTCCTCGGGGCCCTCCACGTGCGGGCGCTCAACCGGCGCGGGTTCGCCCACGACTCGGCGGCCGAGCACACCGCGTTCCAGGCGGGCACTCTCGACGGTCTGATGGGTGGCCGCTTCGACGGCGACGCCACGATCGGCGAGGTCCTCCGTCACGGCGACCTCGGCATCGGCACGATCCAACACCTCGGTGGTGAGCTGATCATCGTCGACGGCGAAGCGGTGGTGGTCGACGGCGACGGCAACGTGAGCGCCGTGCCACCGGAGACGCAGACACCCTTCGCGGTGGTCTGCCGGTTCTCGCCGTTGGCGAGCGCGTGCATCACCGGCCCGGCGTCGCTCGCCACCGTGCGCGCCGAGATCGAGGCCCTGGCGCCGCACGCGTCCGTGCTCGCGGTGCGCATCGAGGGTGAGTTCTCCGACCTGCGCCTGCGCAGCGTGCACGCGCAGCACCCGCCGTACCCGCCGCTCGCCGATGTGACGAAGCATCAGACCGAGTGGACGATCCAACGCTCGACCGGCGTGATCGTCGGCTTCCGTTTCCCCGACGGCACGGCCGGCCTCGAGGTGCCCGGGTACCACCTGCACTTCCTCTCCGACGACCGCACCGTCGGAGGGCACGTGCTCGACGCGACCCTCGTGGACGGCACGGCCTACGTCGACGGCGCCGACGAGCTGCACGTGGAGCTGCCCGTGGGCATCGAGCTGGGCACGCCTGGCGTCGCCGACCGTGCCGCGATTCGTGAGGTGGAGGGCGGCTGACCTCTGAGTCAACCGCGCGGGTGCGCCGATCGGTGGTCGATCCGGATGGCGTCGCGCAAGGAACGATCGACGGCGCCCGCAAGGTGGTCGGCGCCGGTCTGCGAGAAGTGCACTCCGTCGGGCCGGAGCACCGGATCGGCGACACCGCCCGGGCAGATCTCGGCGTCCAGGTCGAGGTAGTGCACACCGCGACGCGCATTGGCTTGCTCGCGCCAGATCGCCTGCACCGCGTGCACCCGCTCCGCATCACCACGCTGCACGATCGGAGGCTCCGCGGGGTCCAACGTGTTCTCGCCGTAGCACCCCGGGGTCATGGCCACGACCGTCGCGCCGGTTGCCCGCAACACCCGGAACAGGTCGGCCACGTCGGCGGAGTACTGCGCCCGCCACGCCGCGCTGCCCTGAGGTACGAGGCTGCCGTCGGCGGCGAGTTCGTCGTACACGTCGTGATCGCCGGCGCCGACGAACACGACATCGGGCTGCACGCTCGCGACGTCGAGCGGCCACTGCTGCTGCCAGTGTCCCGTCCCGCCGCAGGCGTTGGGCGCCGGCCCCGAGGTGAGCACGACCTGCGGCAGCGACGAGATTCCGCAGGCGAGGATGATGCGATCGGTCACCTCGAACCCTGACCGCGCTGCGAGCCCGTGCGGCTCGTCGGCGAGGGGTGACCCGCGCGTGAGCGTGCCCGCCAGCGAGTTGCCCACCACCAGCACCCGGAGCGGCTGCTTCGCATCGACGGCGCCGGCGGGAGCCGTCGACGCGACGGCGACGACCGCAGCCGCGAGCGCGACGAGGAGCGCGCGGAACTGACCGCGAGGGTGACTCGACCCCGTCACTCCTTCGCGTGCTCTCCGCGCTCGAACTCGCGCTTCGCCTGGCCGACGGAGCGGGCCAACGCCGGCAGCCGCGTCGAGCCGAAGAGGAGCATCAGGACCGCCAACACGATGAGCAACTCGGTGACACCGATGTTCATGACGGGTTCCCTTCCTTGCGCGATCTTGCCGTGTCCTGGTGTTCGGCGCCGACGGGAATGTGGATTGCCGATCGATGGTTCCGGGTACAGCCGGGGACACCCTCGAGATCCGGCCGGTCGGCAACGGAGGTCATGATGGCGACGAGAGATGGTCAGTCGGTGCGGGCCACCGTCCTCACGAGTCAGGCGCCGGTCAAGGCGTATCGGATCGGTCGAGTCTGTCAGGGCGTCAAGGTGCGGGTCGAGAACGGTCAGCTGGTCGAGGAACCGTGCGACACGATGCTTTCGCGGTACAACAGTGCCGCCTACTGCGGCCCGTGCCAGGAACGCCGCTTCCGCGACGGCGACCGACGGAGTGCGACGCCGCCGGTGTGAGCCGACCGTCGTTGCGAGCGAGTCGGTCCCCTTCAGCGGCGGAGCGGCGACGAACCGGCGAGGCCGAGCAACTCGGTCGCGAGGTAGATCCGCCGTGGCCGCCCGCGTCCCCGGGCCGGAGCGGTTTCGTGCGGGGTCAGGATGCCGAGGGCGGCGAGGCGGGCCAGGGTGGTCGCCGCCGCCTTGGTTGAGACGCCGAGTTCCTCGGTGATCAGCGCACTCGTGAGTACGAGGTGCCGGGGCATCAGCTCGAGCACTCGGTGCGTGACTGCTTCACTCCGAACTCCCTCTTCGACCAACCGGCTTCGCCACCGCGCCCGGATCGTGTCGACGGCTTCGAGCAACTCGCGCTCCGCGATGCCGCCGGCCGTGACGGCGTCGGCGAACCACCGGATCCAACCGAGATGGTCACTCAGACGGAACCTCACGAGGCCGGCTGCATACCCGCTGACGTCCGCGGCGCCGGCGACCGACACCGGCGGAGGAACCAGCAGTGCGAGTCGGCGCACGAGCATCCACACGACGAGGACGCGTCCGATGCGACCGTTGCCGTCAGCGAACGGGTGGATCAGCTCGAACTCGCGCGTGGGCAATCGCAGCCTGGGCGATCGGGTCGACGTCGGTGCGGTTCGTCCAGGCCATCAAGTCGTCGAGCAGCGCGGGGAGGCGATCAGGACGGGGCGTCACGAGGTAGGCGTCGATTGGCGACTTGCCACCGATCCATCCCTGTCCGTCTCGGATGCGACCCACGAACCGCTCCGGAGTGGGTGAACCTGCCATGAGCGACCGGTGCCAGTCGCAGAGCGTGACCGGCGCGGTGATGCCCTCGATGAAGGAGGAGGCGACACCCTCCGAGCGGAGGAGGAGACGCGCCAACGGCTCGAGATCGGCATCGAGTGACTCGGCCGCGCGGCCGACTTCCGCGGTCAGAGGTGGGGGAGCACGTCGGCGGCGACCACGTCGATGGCATGGAGGGTCCCGCTGAAGCTGGGGTCACCGGCGCGGCGCACGCCGGCGACGAGGTGGTCGAGGCCCGCGTCGGCGAAGGCGTGCAGACCTTCCACGATCTGTTCGGGTGAACCCTGCAGCGGGCCGCGGTCGGAGCCGAGCGGCGTATCGGTCACGACGATGCCGTCGATGAGTCCGACCGTGAGCTCGTCGGGGTCGCGGCCCTCGGCCTCCGCCGTCGCACGGAGCACGTCGACCTCGCGCCGCAGGAGCACCGGATCGCTCGCGATCGCGAGGTAGCCGTCCCCGAGGCGCACCGCGCGACGCAAGGCGCGCTCGCCCTTCCCGCCGACCCACACGGGCAGGTGGCCGCCGCGCGGTGGCTGCGGTCGCGTGCCGACCGCGTCGAAGCGCACCCACTTCCCGTCGTAGGTCGCCGCGCCTTCGGCGGACCACGCGACGCGCATGGCGCGGATGTGGTCCTCGGCGACCGAGCCGCGGTGTTCGAACACGTCCTCGGGCAACTGCAGCGCGACGAACTCGTCGCGCAACCAGCCCACACCCGCGCCGAGGATCACGCGACCCTCGGCGAGCTGGTCGATGGTCGCGAGCATCTTCGCGGTGACGAGGGCGTTGCGATAGGGGAGCACGAGCACAGCCACGCCGATCTGGACGCGTTCGGTCGCCTGCGCGATCGCGGCCATGAGCGCGAGGGGCTCGTGGATGTCCTGGTCCCACTGGTACGGGAAGTCGCCGGTGTCGTTGTGCGGGTAGCGGGCATCGCGTACCTCCGGGAGCACGACGTGATCGGTCACCCAGACGGAGTCGAAGCCACGCAGCTCGGCGTGGGTGGCGACGTCGACGCACGCGCGGGCGCTGCGGCCCGTCTCGGGGAAGCCGGCGAAGTTCTGCACCAGCGCGCCGATTCGCAGGCGCGGCGGCGGGTCGAGTGCGTCCACGAGAGCGTCGCGCTCAGTCGTGCTGCGCGCGGTAGCCGGCGAGGAACGTACGCAGCCCGCGCTCACCGTCGCGCATCATCTTCGAGTGGTTGGCCTTGAACACCGGCCGGGCGATCGGCTCGAGGCGCCGCAGCAGGGCCTTGTTGGCCACGACGTCCTCCTCGAACGTCGCGACCGCACCGGCGGCGTCGACGCCGATGGTCCAGCGGGAGAACCCGGCGAGGTCACCGGCCATGGTTGCCTCCAGCACCCGGTCGACCGGATCGCGTCGGGCCTGGGTGGTGGTGAAGCGGAGCTCGTAGGGCAGCGACGACCGGCAGACGAGCGCGTACGCGTTGTCGCCGCGTGGCGTGACGCTGCGGACCTGCGGCCACCAGAGCGGATAGTCGGGCAGGCGCTCCAGCACGGCGTACACGTCGTCCGGCGCGGCACTGAGGTGCCAGGTGCTGCGGAACTCGTAACGGGATGCGCCCATCGCGCCAGTCTCGCAGGGATCGCCGGTTGGCGCGCCTCCCGCGGCGATCGACAGGGCGGCGGCACCCGTCTACGGTCACCTCCGCATCCGTCTGACCGCTGGCGCGAGGAGAGCTCGACATGCCGGACACCGTGTTCCTCACCGATCGCATGGAAGTGACGAGGCCGATCCCGGCGCCGGCGTCGGTGATCTTCGACGTCATCCGCAGCCCGGCCGGGCACGTTGCCATCGACGCCTCGGGCATGTTGCAGAGCTACAGCGGCGAACCGGCCGAGAAGGTGGGCGACACCTTCGTCATCCACATGGACCGGGAGTCACTGAACGACTTCCCGCTGGGCAAGTACGACGTGACCGTGCACATCATCACCTTCGAACGTGATCGGGAGCTCGCCTGGAACCTCGGGCCCGACGTGCCGGTCGACCACTTCTACGGCTACCGACTCGAACCCGGCGAGGATGGCTTCACCAACGTGACCTCGTACTGCGACTGGTCGAAGGTGGGCGACGACATCAGGGACCGGTTCCCGATCGTGCCCGACACCGCGCTGCGCGCCACGCTCGGGATCCTCGAGCGGACCGTCCGCACCACGTAATGGCCGCGCAATGACGCACCGGACACGCTCGTGACGGCCGACCACCTCGCGCTCGGCCACGCGTTGATCACGATGGTCGAGCCTCACCGCGACACCGTGGTCGCGTACAACGACTGGTACGAGCGCGATCACTTCCTGAGCGGCGTCCTCACGGGCCCCGGCGCGTTCGCCGGCCGCCGCTTCGCGGCCACCCGCGAGCTGAAGTCGCTGCGCTTCCCCGCCCAGTCGCCGGTCGCCCGCCCGGTCGACGACGGCTCGTTCATCACGCTCTACTGGATCGAGCAGGGCCAACTCGCGGCCCACTGCGACTGGGGTTTCCCCGAGGCCGCCCGGCTCGCCGGGCTGGGCCGGATGAACACCGATCGCCACCACGTGTCCACCGCGTACTACGACGTGGTCGGCACGCGGGCAGCTCGTGACGACGGCGTGCCGGTCGAACTCGCGCTGTACCACCCCTATGCCGGGCTCGTCGTCATCTGGGAAGCGAACTCTTCGACGGCCGCCGCCGAGCGCCTGCTGTCGGACGATCTCCCCGTCGACCGCGTCGTCAGCTTCCGTCCCGTCGAGCTGCCCGACCCGCTGCCCGCGATGCCCGGAGTGATCATCGGCGAGACCGACGCGGCGGTGCCGTCCGACATCGTCGTGCACTGCTGCTTCCTCCGGGAGTACCCCGCCTCGGCGTGGCCCGGGGTCGCGGCTCGCATCGGAGACGTCATGGACCCGCTCCTCGTCGCGCCCTTCGTGCCCACCGTTCCCGGCACCCGCACCCACCTCGACGAGCTCTGGTAGGCGCGTCGGTCGCGTAGGGTCACCTGCCGTACGTGGCTTTCGGGCGGCCGCTCGAGTGGATGGCGTCAACGGGGGAGTCGAGATGAGCGAGAACACCCGGCGGATCGTGGTGATCGGCGCGGGCCCGGGTGGGATCAGTTCGGGCTACTACCTCCGCGAGGCGGGCTACACCGACGTCACCCTCTACGAGCGCGCCGGCGAGGTCGGCGGCACGTGGCAGCGCAACCGGTATCCCGGCCTGGCGTGCGACGTGTGGAGCCACGTCTACAGCTTCACGTTCAACCTCAACCCAGCATGGACGCGCTCCTACGCGGGCCAGGCGGAGATCCTCGAGTACATGCGCCAGACGGTCACCGACTTCGACCTCTGGCCCCACATCCGGCTGAACACCGGGATCGCGCAGTGCCGCTGGGACGACGCGGCCGGGCGCTGGTTGGTCACGACCGATGCCGGCGAGGAGATCGAGGCCGACGTCGTGATCAGCGCGCAGGGGATGTTCGGCGAGCTCAAGTACCCCGACATCGAAGGGCGCGACACCTTCGCGGGCGTGGCCGTGCACACCGGCGCGTGGGACGAGCGGCTCGACCTCACCGGCAAGCGGGTGGGGGTCATCGGGAGCGCGGCGAGTGCGGTCCAGTCGATCCCCGTGATCGCGCAGAGCGCGGCGCAGCTCACGGTGTTCCAGCGTTCGCCCAACTGGGTGCTGCCGAAGGAAGACGTCGCGCACACGCCCGATCAGCTCGAGGCCTTCCGCACCGACTCCACCGCGCTGCTCGAGCACCACAACGGGATCATGTCGGGCGTCGGTCCGTCGATCCCGTTCACCAACCCCGAGTCGGTCAAGATCGCCGAGTGGGTCGCAGCGTGTGCGATCGAAGTGGTCGAAGACCCCGAGGTGCGCAGGAAGCTCACGCCCGACACGCCGTGGGGTTGCACGCGGCCGCTGTTCTCGAACGACTACTACCCGACGTTCAACCGCGACAACGTGACACTGGTGACCGACGCCATCGAGCGGATCACCCCCACCGGCATCGTTACCGGTGACGGCACCGAGCACGACCTCGACGTGATCGTGTTCGCGACCGGCTATCACGTCGACAAGTTCGCGTCGCGCATCCCGATCACCGGCCGCAACGGCCTCGCGCTCGAGGCCGCGTGGGCCGACGGCGCGCAGGCCTACCTCGGCATGACCACGTCGGGCTTTCCCAACCTCTTCATGCTCTACGGCCCGAACACCAACCAGGGGTCGCTGATCCCGATGATCGAGTACCAGGTGCAGTACGTCACCAAGCTGCTGCGGGCGATGGACGAGGCCGGTGTCCGCTCAGTCGACGTGAAGCGAGACGTCATGGACGAGTACAACGAGAAGCTGCAAGCGGCGCTCGACGGCATCGAGGTGTGGAAGGGCGGCTGCAGCCACTACTACCTCGCCGAGTCGGGCCGGATGGTCACGCAATACCCGTGGTCCATGTGGGACTTCAAGGCGGCGGTGGAGACCCCGAACCTCGACGACTTCGAGCTCGCCTGAGTGTTCTGGCCTCGAGGCCTGACCCGGAACTCGGCGCAGCGGTGGTCCTCCCCTGGACGGGCGCTACGAGTCGGGATCGATGAGTGCGAGGCCGGTCTCCTCGTCGCTGCGCTTGCGCAGCGTCGTGGGCGCCTCGGTCAGCACGATCTCCAACGTCGGCCACACCGTGCCGGCGAGCAGATGGCCGTCGCGCGCGTCGTCGCGTCCGCTCTCGCCACCACGACATGGGCGTGCACGGCAGGCGCGCCGTCCTTCGCGGCGATGTCACCCGTGAGGGACACCACCTCGACCTGCTCCTCGATCTGGTTGCGCCGGTAGTCCATGACCGCAGGATCGAAGTAGCCGAGCGTCACGTCGCGGAAGGCGCCGAGCGCGGTGAAGTTGGCGGTCTGCACATGGTGGCTCCTCGCGAACCTGCCGAGCTCCTCGACCGGGTCGTCACCCTTGTCGCAGACCAGGACGAAACGGCGTTGGCCGTCGGTGGGTAGCTCTCTGGACTTCATGGCGACCTCCCACCGTGCATCGATGGTGACCAGGATCCGCTACCCCGCGGTTTGCCTGGTGGGCGGCGGTTCCATGCGCGTACGAGCCGTCGCACACCCTTCGTATGGCCGCTCCCGGCAACGGGTATCGGGTAGAGACCGGTCGCGAACGCTTGGAGGAGCGCATGGACATCACGGATCAGATCCTCGACGACCACCACCGTCAGCGGCGGCTGTTCGCGCAGCTCGACGACGTCGACCGCCACGACAGCGAACGCCTCGCCGCGTTGTGGCGTCGCCTCGCCACCTTCCTGGAGGTCCACGCCGAGGCGGAGGAAGAGCTCTTCTACCCGCGTCTGCTGCATGTCGGCGAGGGTGCCACCGACGCCGAGAGCGCCGCCGAGGAGACGAAGGACGCGATCGGCGACCACAACGAGATCCGCGACGCGGTCGCCGAAGCCCGAAGGCACGAGATCGGGTCGGATGGGTGGTGGGCGGCGTTCGTCGACGCGCGCACGGCGAACAGCAACCACATGGCGGAGGAGGAGCGACAAGCACTGGCCGACTTCCGGCGCAACACCGACGCCGACACGCGTGGTCGACTCGGCGCCGCCTTCGCCGCCTTCGAGGCGGCTCATGTCGAGGGCGTCCGCGCCGAGGACCACGATCCCGAGCAGTTCGTGGCCGAGCACCGGTAGGCGGGCCGGGCCGCCGCGGAACCGCAATGGGAGGGCTCCACCCCTCACGCGCCCGCCCCCTGCGCGAGCAGTACTGGCGGGCCTGGCGGCGGGGGATTGGTACAGCGCCTCGTCACAGGCCGATCCGGTGGGCGCCCCCGGCAGGATTCGAACCTGCGGCACACGGTTTAGGAAACCGATGCTCTATCCCCTGAGCTACGGGGGCGGGGCCGGCGCGATTCGTGGTCGAAAACCCCGGCGCCGGATGCACCAGAGTAGAGGAGAGGCTGTCCCGGGAGGGGATGTGGACAGGCTCGGGACGCTGGGCTCGTGAACCGGCGTCTGGAGCAGTCTCGAGGCGCGCCGAAGCTTGATCGGATGAGGCAATGCCGGCATCCTGAAGTGCTTCGATCGCCTGCTTGCGAGGGCGGCCAGGGTCGCGCTTTGAGCTGCAACGGCCACGCGGTACGAATCGTCGGGTAATGCATCGAGCGCAGCAAGAGCCTCGCGAGCATCGCGAGCGATCTTGTCTGCCTCGGGGGCCGCGCCGGCGCCCCTGCGGCCGCGACGGGCGATAGCAGGTTCGTCGGCGGCGAAGTGGGTGGCCAAAGGATCGCGCACGATTGCGGTCGTATCGAGGAGGTCTTCGTCGCTGAAGTCATAGGCCTCGCTCGCAGCATCGGAGGCTGCAAGGGCCACGTCGAGCGCCTTGCGGGCTTCAAGATCCGTCATCGTGTTCTCCTCGAGCGATACCCAGTCGTGTCAGTGCGGCGGGGCAACTGCAACCAAGGCGCAAGCGCGCCACGGCTTCCCTCCCAGCCTCTCTCGGTGCATGAACTCGACGATCGCGACTGGGCCCACAACTTCGCGGGACTGTTCGTGTCATTGTCTCGGTGAGAGCCCAGGTGCGTCTCGTAGATGGTGCGGAATCCACACCTCGCTACCGTCGTGTCCGCAGGTCGAGGTCCCGTTAGGCGCAAGGCCCATCCACAGCGAGTCGCCGCAGAACGGGCACACAGGTGCACCGTGTAAATCGTCGGCGACCGGAATGCCTGACTCTGGCTCTTCGTCTCCGTCTTCGCAGTTGGCCGTCACAACCCCTCCGATCGAAACGATGCTAGGAAGCCACTTAGCAAGGATGTGCCGGCGGGACTGCTGCACGTTCAGTTGACGGTGGTTGTGACTGATCATGCTGCTTCTTGCTCGTTGTAGTCGAGGCAGGGTGGCGGGGCGAATGCGAGCTCGTAGGCGACTGGGGTGAGCTTCCCGAGACGGCGTTGACGACGCCGCCGGTTGTAGGTGTGCTCGATCCAGGTGATGATCTCGGAGGCGAGTTCGTCGCGGGTGCGCCAGCGACGCCGCCGGTTCAACACGTTCTTCTGCAAGAGCGCGTAGAACGATTCCATCGCCGCGTTGTCGGCGGCAGCAGCGACGCGTCCCATCGACCCGACGAGCCCGTTCGCTTTGAGCGCGGCTCTGAAGGCCCGGGAACGAAACTGGCCGCCGCGGTCGGAGTGAACCACGACCCTGCCCTGGGGTCGGCGTCGCGCGATCGCGCTGCGCAACGCGCGCACGGCGAGCTGAGCGGTCATCCGCGGTCCGATCGCGTAGCCGACGATCCGGTTGGAGAACACGTCTTTGATCGAACAGCAGTAGAGCTTGCCTTCGAGCGTCGGGTGCTCGGTGATGTCGGTCAACCACACCATGTCCGGTGCCGGCGCCGAGAACACCCGCTGCACCAGGTCGTCGTGCACCGCCGGGCCGGGCGTCTTGCCGTGCGCCTTGCGACCCTTGCTCGTGGTCGTCGACCATGCACGCTGGTCGCGACACAGTCGCCACACCCGCCGTTCGCACGATCGTTGCCCGGCGGCTCGAGCTCATCGGCGATGAACCGATAGCCGAACTCCGGGTCATCAGCGTGGAGGTCGACGATCAGGTTCGTGGTGTGCGCGTCAGCCCAGTCACGATCCGAGCATGGCCGTGCCTGCCATTGGTAGAACGCCTGGGTCGAGAAGCCGAGCACCCCGCAGGTCAACCGCACCGGGAAGCCCTCGGCGGCAAGTCCCGGACCAACGGGTACTTCATTTTGGGAGCGCGTCCTTCGCGAAATACGCGGCTGCGCGCCGCAGGATCTCGTTCTCCATCTCGAGCTGTCGAGTCCTGCGACGCAGTTGCACCAGCTCGGACTGCTCGGCCGTCGTCAGGCCGTCCTTCACGCCGTCGTCGACGTCGGCCTGGCGTACCCAACGTCGCACCGACTCGATCGACACGTCGAAATCGGCGGCGACCTCGGCCAACGTGAGATCACCGCGACGAGCGACCGTGACCACATCACGCTTGAACTCAGGAGGGAACTTCTTCGGCACGCTGACATCCTTCCGTCCCGGCCACGCCGGGCACAAAGAGTGTCAACCAACCATGCAGCAGTCCCCTGGGTCCCGCGCATCGGTTCGAGGCCTGCGACGTCACTGACCCCGAGAGTGTGACCAACGCGGTTCACGGCGTTACCGCGCACCTCGGACGAATCGCCTGTCTCATCAGCTGCGCCGGCGTGCTGCGTGGCCAGCGCGTGCTCCATCGAGACGGCGGACTGCACGACTTCGGCTCCTTCGAACGACACTTGCTCGTCAATGCGCATCGGTACGCCCGAGGACTTTGGCCGATTGGTGGCCTGCGTCATGGAAACGTCTTCTTGAACGGCGAGACCATTCGCCTCGATGTCGGTCTGCGACTGGCCGCGCACTGACGCCACCGATGGTGGGCGCTTGTCTTGGAGCGCCTGCGAGGGGCGCCGTCGGACCGATGGAGCAGAATGGTGCTATGTCCTCATCGCGACGCACCGGAACCGAGAGCTCAGAGACTCGCACCCAGCTGCTCGACGCGACCGCGCGGTTGATGCGCGAGGAAGGCTACGCGGCCGTGAGCTCCCGTCGCGTCGCCAAAGAAGCGGGCGTCACGGGAGCCCTGATCCACTACTACTTCCCCACCCTCGACGATCTGTTCCTCGCCACGTTCCGCCGAGGTGCCGAGCGCAACCTGGAGCGGCACGCCCGCGTTTTAGCGGGTGCCCAACCACTCCACGCGTTGTGGAACTTCAGCATCGAGCCCGACGGCACGGTGCTCCTGATCGAGTTCATGGCACTGGCGAACCACCGGAAGAGCATTTCGCGCGGAAATCGCGAACTACTCCAAGCGGTTCCGGCGGCTGCAAGTCGAGATCTTGAGTGATCGAATCATTGAGTCGGGGCTGAACGCCGATGTCCTTTCGCCGAGCGCGGCACTCTTCTTGCTGGATGCGATCTCTCGCAGCCTGGTGATGGAGGAGTCCTTGGGAGTCCAGATCGCCCATAACGATGTGCTCGCGGCGGTCGAACATTGGCTGACGGCGTTCGAAGGGACTGCGGAGGTTGCTTCGCCGGCGCGTGCAGCACGCGGCAAGAAGAAGCGACGCACCGCGTCCGGTTCGTCGGCTCGCAGTGCGGGGCGCTGAAGCAAGGACATCGTCAGCGAGCGAGTTGCCAGCCGCCGGGACGAGCGCTAAACACTCGTTCAATATGACGTCGCCGGAGCATAACGCCGCCGCCAGGTATGCAGGGACTCGCGTGCGCCGGGTCGAGGACCCCCGCCTCCTCGTAGGCGCTGGGACGTTCGTCGATGACATCATCCGTCCGGGTATGTTGCACGCCTGCTTCGTACGGAGCCCGCTCGCCCACGCTCGGATAACCCATATCGACATCGCGCCGGCGCTCGCACTCCCCGGTGTCCATGCGGTATTCGTGGCGTCCGACCTGAACGCCGACGTCCGCTCGCCGTGGTACACGACAGTCGGCAACAAGGTGCCCGACACACCTCGGCCTCCACTCGCGGAGGGCACTGTCCGATTCGTGGGCGACCCGGTTGCGCTGGTGGTGGCCGACAGTCGCTATCTCGCAGAGGATGCCGCCGAACTCGTCGCCATCGAGTACGACCCGCTCGAGCCTGTGGTCGACTACGAATTCGCGCACGAGAGTCCACAGTTGGTCCATGAGGGGTGGGCCGACAATCTGGCCGGACGGCTGCGCGGCGCGAAGCCCGATGCGTTCGAGGCCGCCAGCGCGTCGGCTGCGCACGTGGTCACCGAGACCATCTACCAGCAGGCATACGTGGCCGCTCCCATGGAAACTCGGGGCCTCATCGTGGAGTGGTCGGCGGGTGAGCTCACGATCTGGGCTGCGACCCAGGCCCCCCACGAGGTGCGCGTGTTCGCATCGCGGTTGCTGGGCCTTCCCGAGCACAACATCCGCGTGATCATGCGCGATACAGGTGGTGGGTTCGGCCAAAAGACAGTGCCAATGCGCGAGGACATGTGCCTGATGCTCGCGGCCCGGAAGGTGCCGGCCCCGCTGAAGTGGATCGAGGATCGCAGCGAGAACCTGCTCGCGGCGGGCAGTGCACGCCACGAGCACGGCGCTGCCACCATGGCGTTCGATGAAGAGGGAACGATCCTGGCCGCCAAGGTCGATCACGTCCAGGACGTCGGCGCCTATCCCACACCGTGGCCGGTCGGTATCGCCGCCGCTGTTGGAATGCTCTTCCCAGGGCCATATCGCGTGCCGGTGGCCACATGGACCACGAGATGCGTGTTCTCGAATACGAACGGGCGCACGGCTTACCGTGGCCCGTGGCAGTACGAGTCGGTGGCGCGCGAAGTCCTGCTGGACATCGCCGCACGCCGCATCGGCCTGGATCCCATCAAGCTCCGTCGCCGCAACATGCTCCGGAGTGATGAACTGCCCTACCGCAATGCGAACGGCATGACGTATGACCACATGTCGCCGCTCGAGGTCTTCGAAGACGCCCTTGCAGTCATCGACTACGAGGGTTTTCGACGGGAGCAGGCAACTGCGCGTGCTGCGGGCCGTTTTCTCGGAATAGGAAGCGGGAGCTACGTCGAACCCACGACGACGGGCATGGGCCATTACGGCACAGAGGGCGCGACGATCCGGATCGAGCCGACCGGATCGGTCAACGTCTACCTCGCTGGCGGCTCCACGGGAAACAGTCTCGAGACGACGGCGGTGCAGCTGGCGGCGGACGCTCTCGGTGTCGAGATCGCCGATGTCCACACGATCCAGAGCGACACCGCGCTCACGCCGTTCGGCGGGGGAACTGGAGGCAGCCGGAGCGGTTCGATGATTGCGGGTGCGATCGCAGAGACCGCGGTGACTCTGCGGGAGCGGATCAAGGCAATCGCGGCACACCGTCTCGAGGCTGCACCTGAAGACATCCAATTGGCCGGGAGTCGCGCGTGGGTCGCCGGAACGCCCGACCGTTCGCTATCGCTCGCCGAGATCGCCGAGGTCTCCTACTTCGAGGCGGGCACGCTCCCTGCCGACATTCCTGTGGGTCTCGAAGCGAGTGGCCGATACCGCGCGCAGGCTCAGAACATCTGGGCGAACGCGACGCATGTGTGCACGTGTGAGGTCGACATCGTGACGGGCGTCGTCAGGTTGCTGCGGTACGTGGTGAGCGAAGACTGCGGGCCCATGATCAATCCCGACGTCGTGGAAGGCCAGATCGCCGGGGGAACGGTGCAGGGCATCGGCGGCGCCCTGTACGAAGAACTCACGTACGACGACCTGGGTAACCCCACAGCCACGACATTCCTCGACTACCTGCTCCCGACGGCTGCCGAAGTGCCTCTGATCGAGTACAGCCATATTGAGACGCCCGGTCCCGGGGCCGGTGGGTACAAAGGCGTGGGAGAGGGGGGCGCAATCGGCGCACCGCCGGCGGTTGTCAATGCGGTTGCCGATGCCCTCTCGCCGTTCGGCGTGGAGATCACCCGGCTCCCGATCAAACCGTCTTCGATCGTGGAGATGTTGGCGCGCGCAGGCACGGCGTCACGCCCGGACGCTCGCCACTGACACGGTCTTGGTGTCGAGGAAAGCCTCGATACGTTCGTGACCTAGTTCACGCCGGATCGTCATGTCGTTCGACGCGTCGCGCAGCTCAGGGCTTAGCGGAGGCTGGCGGAGGAATGAGGGTCGTCACCACCGCTCCGCGGGCTCGCTGTCGAGTTGCAGCGGTCGGGCATAGCTGAGGTCGTCTCGGTCCCAACGGCCCTTGATGAAGCCGGCGGCGGCCCCATGCTGTAGCAGGGTCGCCTCGCCGGAAATCGACCATTCGATGGTGCAGCGGCGGAGCGCGATTCGCCACCCGCCATCGCGCCGTTCGAGGCGGTCGAGGTAGCGCCCTCCGAGGATGACCATCGACTTCTCGTCCGTCGCGCGCATGGTGCCGATCACGTAACTCTCGGCATGAGCCACGTCGCCGTCGATTTCGCAGGTGTGGGTAGTGATGTTGTGCAGGTGATCGGCGAAGACGGACGCGTGGGTTGCGTTCGCCCACTCGCCGTAGTCGGGGCCGGCCTTGACCGTGGGGCCGTGCTCGTCCACGCCGTCCGCGTGGTAGACGCTCGTCATCAATTCGACGTCATGACGATCGTGGCCACGCGCCTGCTTGTGCACGCAGTCGAGGATTTCGATGCGATCCTTGACGTAGCGGATGTCTCGACAGAGGTCCGCGAGTTCCTGGTCGGTCATCGGCTTCTCCCGCTTCCGTGCGAGCTTCTTAGGTTTCGGGAGCGTAGACCGTCGGCGAGGTCGGTGCTTAACGTACGTTCAGCTTCGCCCTCCCGCGGTGTCTGCAGTCGATCGGCGGAGCAACGCCGGCGGCGGTGTTCCATGCTGCTCCGTCGCTCACGTAGAGACTTGTACAGGGCCTTGCTCCGTACGCCGAGGACGCTGTACGGTCGTTCAGCACACGTACGTGTGCCGGAGCGCGTGGCGATCCGCAAGCCATGAAGACCAGGGCGACCAAGGGGGAGCGTGCGGTCTCGAGACTATCGATTCGGAGCGCACCGGTGACCGGGGTTCCGGCGTGGGGCCAGCTGCGCGTCGCGATCGTGACGGGCGGTGGCGCAGGGATCGGTGCCGCCATCAGCTCTCGGCTTGCCGTCGAGGGAGCCATCGTCGCTATCTTCGATCGTGATCGTGAGGCCGCCGAGAGCACTGCTTCATCGATCGCCGATGATGGCGGGCGGGCAATGGCGCTCCAGGTCGACGTCAGCGATCGTCAGGCCATCGACGAGGCCGTCGCGGAGGTGCGTGCGGAGGTGGGTGCCGCCACGATCCTCGTCAACAACGCTGGGATCTCGCCCTTCAACTGGTTCCTCCAGGTCAACCGTGCAGAGCTCCAACAGGTCATCGCCGTGAACTTCATCGGCACGTTCGACTGCTGTCAGGCGGTCGTCCCCGACATGATCGAGGCGGGTTGGGGCCGGATTATCAACATCGCATCGTCCAGCGCGCAGACGGGAAGTGCCCGCCAGACGCACTACTCCGCCACGAAGGGCGCGGTCATCGCCTTCACCCGATCGCTTGCGCAAGAGCTCGGGCCCAAAGGAATAACGGTGAATGCCGTGCCGCCGAGCTTCATCGACACACCGTCCCTACGCGCCGCGGACGAGGACGGACGCCTCGACATCGCCGCGTTCAGCCGCATGATCCCCGTGCGGCGGGTCGGCAGTCCGAGTGACATCGCGGCCATGTGCGCGTACCTCGCGCGTGACGACGCGTCGTACGTCACCGGCCAGGTCCTGGGAGTGAACGGCGGGCGGGTGATGGGATGACGGCGACTCGGCACCGCACGCAGAACCTGTGGGCGATGTTGCGCGGTCAGACCAGGGGAATCCTCGCCACGGTGTCTCCCGAAGGGATGCCACACCTCACCAATGTGCACTACCTCGCTCACCGGGACGTGCCCGTGATTCGGATGACCACCACCTCCACCCGGGTGAAGGGCAGGAATCTCCTGCGGGACGACCGAGCAGTGCTCCACGTGCAGGGCGACGACTGGTTCAACTTCGCCGTCGCCGAGGGTGTCTGCAGCGTGGCGATCGCCAAGGAGCCGGGCGACGCGACCGACGAGTTGTACGCCCTCGTGACGGAGATCCGCGGGGCCGCCGAACGTGCGGAGATCGACGCCGAGATGATCGCAAATTCGCGCATGATCGTGCGTCTGCACGTCGATCGGGTGTACGGGCAGGTCGTGGCGGCGCACCCACGGGACCGAAGGTCGTGATGGACGACGAGGCCCGGCCGAGACCAGCACAGCGATCCGTGACCACAACACGATGACGACGACAGAGGACCGCTTGGGCGCAGGCAGGAACAGTTTACGTTCAAGGTCCCTCGACATGGTCGGCGAGCCGGCGGTCTACGTCGTGTGCACGGTGCCCGGCGCCGCATCAGTGACGTCGCGCGGAGATCCCCCGTCGTCATCATCCGTGTTCAGCAACCGAGGAAGCAGGAGGCTCAGTGATGGAGCTCGAGGGGCGTGTGGCGTTGGTGACGGGCGCCGGTTCCGGCATGGGGCGGGCAACCGCTCAACGACTCGCCGCCGAAGGCATGCGCGTCTGCGCCGTCGACATCGACGTTGACGCAGCTCGTCTCGTCGCGGAGCCGATCGACGCGCTCGCGCTGCAGTGCGACGTCTCGGATGCCGCGGCGGTCGACGGCGTGTTCGAGCAGTGTGCCGAAGCACTCGGGACCCTCGACCTCGTGCACCTGAACGCCGGTGTCGGCCTGCGGTGGTCGGGCGACATCGCCGAGCTCGACATCGCGGACTATCGGCGATCGGTCGGCGTGAACCTCGACGGCGTTGTGTTCGGAGCTCGTGCTGCGGTCCGCGCCATGCGGCGTCGCCCACCGGGTACCCCAGGCGCGATCATCGCGACCGCGTCGATCGCAGGCTTGATCGGATTCCACCCCGATCCGGTTTACACGATCGGCAAGCACGGCGTCGTCGGCCTGATACGTGCCATCGGTGCGAATCTCGCCGCGGAGGGAATCTCCGCACACGCCTTGTGCCCGGCGACGACCGAGACCGGGATGATCGACACCCGCACGAAGAAGCTCCTGACGCACGTCGGCATCACCCTGATGCCACCCGCGGAGATTGCCGATGCCGTCGTCTTCGCCGCGAAGGCGCCGATCGAAACGACAGGCACGTGTTGGGTATGCCAGCCGGGCTTGGCGCCGTGGGCATTTCGGTTCGACGAAGTCGACGGCCCCGAGAACGCGTTGAACGTCCCGGTGCAGGCAAGAACGAGCTCGTGAATCGGTAGCACCACCGCTTCGGCGAGGAGCTCGTCGACCACCCACGCGGGGGTCTGGTTCGGCATCGCTGGGGCTCGCCGCCCCTTGGGCATCAACGCGGCGAGACCGCCGACCTCAACTCGATGCTGCCACCGATAGAACGTCGTGCGGCTCACACCGAACGTTCGGCACGCCTCCGACACGCTGGTTTTCTCCGCGTGTTCCATGACCCGGACACGTCGGTGGTGGATGATCTCGTTCGGGGTCACGGTGATGGACTCCTTCGGCTCTTTGGTAGGAACCAAAGGGCCCATCGCCGTGGCCACCATCCGGTGGATCTGGAACCTCAACCCGTGAACTGGAAGGACTAGGGCAGCCATACCCTCAGCGTCGGCACATCGGCGACGAAATGCTCGGGGTCGTCCTCGCGCACGTACTCGCAGAGCGCGAAGCGCCCACTCGGGAGCGGAGCTCCATCGCCGTCGGCGATCTCGAACGCACGCGTCCACAGCTCGGCCCTGTCGACGAGCGGGTGCCGCTCCCGGACACCTGCGCGGCCCCACGCGAACACGTGCAGGTGCGCAAGGCTCGCGGTGGCCTGCGTGAGCTCGGCGAGCGCATCGTCGGGCGTCAATGGCGGATCGGGCTCCGAGTGCACGCGGACGTGGTCGCTGCCGATCGCGTCGAGGAGCGCGCTTGCGGAGCGGGCGGTCTCGGTGAGGGTGAAGGGGTGGAGCTCCAGCGCCGCCGTCAGGCCCCGCGCGGCGATGGCCTCGACGTACGCACGCGTACGGTCGACGACTCCGGTGCGCGCGTTCTGCGCGGCATCGGGACCGATGCCCAGCTCGGCCCGAACTCACCCCCATCGAGCCCTGAACCCACTCCGCGCACCGGCGATCTCGTGACGCCTCCTCCCCGCTCGCTGGATGCCGTCGCCCAATGGGGGGTGCGAGCGCTCTCCTCGGGTCGGAGCCTCGATTCAACCCGGCGGCGGTTCATTGCCGGCCCTACATGGTCCCGCCAGTGTTCAACCCATGGCCAGATCGGCGCGTCGCGTCCGAACTGCAGATGCCCTCAGCTGGGTCAGTTCAGGTCCAGCTTGATCTCGACGAGGTTCTTCTTGCTGCAGTTGAACGTCCCTGCTTTCGCCGGATTGGTACGCGTCCATTTTCCGTCCTTCACCTGGACCATGGCGATACAGGGAGTGGCTACGTGGTTGCCCACGTCGGCCGGCCCATGGATTCCCTTGGCGTCGAAGGCATGCTCACCCTTCAGTGCGTCGAACAACGACTGGCGGGTCAACGCGCCGCCGCCAGTCGTCGCCTTGCCTGCGGCGTCTTGGAACAGCAATGCTGCGACCCACGAGTCCACCGCGCTGCTGTTCACCTTGTCGACGCCACCGACTGCGGCGACGAGTTGCTTGAGTGTCGGGTTCATCTTGTACTCGGAGTAGAACGGCAGCGTGGTCAGCACCGACTGTGTGTCGTTGGCGTCAGCGCCACCCTTCTCGATGAACGTGGTGTCGTAGCACCCTTGGTTGCATGCCCAGACCTTCACGCTGTTCACGCCTTGCAGCGTGGCCTCCTGGCGAAGTTGGATCATCTTGTCAGCGGCGGCGCCGTTGTAGACGAAGGTCGACGAGTTCTGCTTGATCGTTTGCACGATCGGTGTCAGCGCGCTCTGCGGGTCGCGCGAGAACACGTCGTAGAAGCCCTGCGCGTCCTTCTTGATCCCCAGATTCACCGCGGCCTGGAACACCGGGAGTTCGGCGTTCCTCGTGGACTTGAGGTCGGCGGGCACCGTCCAGATGCCGTGGAGATCCCGGTTCTTGGCGAGGTAGTAGCGCGCGTCACCTTGTTGGGCGGTATAGGTCTGCGGGTGGTCGGTGCGGGTGGCGCAGAACGTCGCGGCGCCGTTCGTCAGGTAGGTCACCGGCGAGCACAGCTGGTTGACGTCGAGCGCGATGCCGGGCAGGTCGGGAAGCCCGGTCGTCGCCCCCTTGGCGTCCTTGCACGCGACCATGTCGTCGACGTTGCTGAGGAACAGCGCCTCGCCGCCGACCATCGCGAAGTCGTTCGCGCACGCCTGGATGATCGTGTTGCGGGTTTGGCTCGGGTTCAACATCGAGTCGATGAAGTCGACGACGACCTTGCGGCCCGCGATGCCACCCTGCGCGTTGACCACCTTCGCCCATGCGTTCACGGCGTCGACCGACTGCTTGAACAACCCGGGCTGCACAGGGGTGTTGACGTCGGCGATCACCGCGATGCGGATCTCGGTGTCGGTGATCCCCACGTCGGCGGCTTTCGGCTTGCCGGCTTGCGTTGGCGCCGCCGCGACCGTGGCCGTGCACACCGCGAGGGTTACCGCAATGGCGGCAACAGAAGTCAGTACTCGTGCGTATCGCAAGGTTCGCCCCCCGACCGGTCGAGCCGACGGCACTGCTGCCGTGGGACCCGAGACGCCATTTGTTCGCTCAGCGAACTAAGGCGCCAAGTTACCCGGACTGGGGTGGCGCTGACAAGCCGTTCGAACATCCGAGGTCTGCACGCACTCGGTTGTGACGGTCGACGGCCCTTAGTACGCTCAGCGAACGAAGAAACACCAGTTCCCGGGGTTCCCCCGCCGATGGACGCGCGCGGGCGACGAAGGCGAGGAGTACCGATGACCACGATCGACTGCAGAAGCCGATTTGCGGGTGTCGCCGACGTCAAGGATGCCGAGCAGCTTCTCACTGACCTCGAGAGTCGTCTCGCCGTCACGGGTTCCCTCGGTGGCCGTGGCGCGGGAGTGCTCGGTTTGTCGACGCTCGGCCTCGTCATCGGCGACACTGCCGTTCACCTGGGAGATGACGGTGGTTGCCTTGCTTTGCGGGCCGGTGATGCGGGCGATGGGCCGGTCGTGGAGCTGGACGCACGAGCATGCTCGGAGTTTCTGCAGGATGTGACCTCGGCCTTCGGACTGATTATGGCCGGCCGAGCTCGTATGGTCCGCGGTACGAATGACGAGTTCGTGGCGTGGGAACCCGTGCTCCGCGCGGTGCTCGACGAGCGTCCGGTCCACGAGCCCGGAATGGTGCAGCTCCTCGCCGCGGACGGCGCATCGTTGCAGCTGCACCGGAAATTCCGCATCGACGAACCGACCGAGGAGATCGGGCACTTCCTGGCCGAGGCCGGCTTCCTGCATCTCTCCGGCGTGTTCACCGAGGCGGAGATGGCTGCGGTGTCGATTGAGCTCGACTTCGCGCTCGCCGCGGCCGAGCGCGACGACGGCGCGTCGTTCTGGGCCCGGACAAGCGACGGCTGGTACCCGTCGCGCGTCCTCGGTTTCAACTTGCAGTCACCCACGCTGCGTGAGTTGCTCGCAACGCCCCGCTTCGGCGTGATCGGCACGTTCACTAGCGACGCAATGGTGCAACGACCGCCGGGCGAGGGCGACAGCGCGGAGGGGCTCTGGAAGAAGGTCGGCGTTGTCGAGGGCATCTCCGACGTGTCTTGGCACAAGGACTGCTCGATGGGCGGTCACTCCCGCACTTGTTGCGGTCTGGTGGTCGGTATCTCGGTCACGGGTGCCGATTCCCGTAGCGGTGAGCTGGGTGTCGTCGCGGGCTCGCACCGCGCCAACGTGCAGGCGATCGACGTTCGCCCCGATCTCGACCTTCCACGCGTGGCGCTGCCGACCGCGACGGGTGACGTCACCGTGCATTGCACCTGCACCCTGCACATGAGCCGGCCCCCCGTTGATCGAGAGCGTCAGGTGGTCTACACGGGCTTCGGGCTCGCGCCTCGGCCCGGCGATGTGCAGGAATGGCTTGATCCCGCGGAGATCAGGAGACGGCGCGCCTCCCTCAACGACCAGGTGCGTCGCCAGGAGCACGACGATCCGACTCGACGTCGACCGGAAGCCTTTGCGCTGGGCTCTTCGGAGGAATAGCGAACGGCGGCAGTTCGACGGAGTTCGTCGTCGAGTCGGCGTCCAGAGAGGTCGGACGTCACGCAGATCCCACGGGCGGCGTGGACGCCGGCGTCGAACGAGAGCAGCACCGCACCCTCGACCGCGGCGTCGCCGCTCACGGTCGAGGCGACGACCTTGACCTGCTCGGGTTCGAGCACGTCGGCATGGAGGGTCGCACGCATCGGCTCGAGGAGCAGATCGCCCGCTGCCGCCGCTTCGCCGCCGACGACAACCAATTCGGGATTGAGGATGCTGACGAGGTAGGAAGCACCGAGCCCGAGGAGATGTCCTGCGTCGTCGAACACGCGGATGGCGGATCGGTCACCGGCGTGCGCTGCGGCGATGATCTCGTCGACGGCCAACGATCGGTGTGTGCCGGCACGAAGGACGCCAGCGCGCCCGGCCTGATCGCTGATCGCCCGGGCCGAGGTGAAGACCTCGAGACAACCGTGCTTGCCGCAATGACAACGCGGGCCGTCGTCGACGACGCGGCAGTGGCCGATCTCGCCGGCGAAACCGCGCGCGCCCGGTATCAGTTGGCCGTCGTGCACGATCGCGCTCCCGACACCGGACCCGACGTATATCCAGACGAACGTGCGCACGCCGGTCGCGGCACCATGGCGCGACTCGGCGAGCGCGGACGCCTGTGTGCTGTTCCATGCCGACACCGGCACGCCGAGCGAGCGCCCGAAGCGCGTGACCACATCGACATCGCGCCAGCCGAGGTTCGGCGCAAGCTTGCAGACACCCGTCGCACGGTCGACCAGACCTGGCACGACGACGGTTGCGTGACGAACCGCGTCCGCCGCCAGCTGGGCGTCGGTCAACGCGGCGCTCGCGAGTCGGCGCACGTGCTCGACCGACTTTCGCGGATCGCTGACGGCTGACGGTCGACTCCGGCGTGCGACGATATCACCGCGACCGTCGGCGACCGCGACCGTCGTGGTGTCGACACCCACGTGGATCCCGAAGTACGCATCGTTGCGTGCGTTGAAGTCGAGGAGGGTGGAGGGACGCCCGCCCGTGTTCGAGGCCGTTCCCATCTCGAAGAGCAGTCCGTCGTCGATGAGACCCTCGACAATGGTCGTGACGGTGGGCTTCGCCAGTGAGGTGCGGCGCGCGACGTCGCTGCGAGCGAGCGGCCCCGAACGGCGGACGAGGTCCAGGACCACTGTCCGATTGTGCTCGCGCATGACGCCGCGGTCGATCTTCGAAGTCGGAGCCATTGCGCCCCGACCGTAGTGCGGTCACCGAAGTGACGACGTACCTCCGAAACTGCCGAGGCAGATGCGGATGCCGCCCACGTCGGCGGATCAGGTCACTGATGTCGTCGAGCGTACCGCCGGCACATGCGATCTCCCTGCCCTGCGGTATCTCGGAGCAATGCCATACGACCGTATGGCATTCTGGATGCCACTGCAACGGCGAGACGGCCGTCGGCGACGAGAGGAGCGAACCGTGCGCATCGGGCTGACCGGGGGAGGAGCGACCGTCGACAAGGTCGTCGACCAGGCCAAACAGGCGGAGGCCGACGGCTTCACGTCGCTGTGGTACGCCAGCGTCGTGACCGGCGATCCGCTCGTCGCGATGGCGATCGCCGGGCGGGAGACTTCCGCCATCGAGTTGGGGACCGCCGTGTTGCAGACCTACCCGTGTCACCCCCTGCTGCAGGCGAACCGTGCCGTGTCGGTGGTCGACGCTATGGGGCGCGCCGGGTTCACGCTCGGGATCGGTCCGTCGCACCGGCCCTTGATCGAGGACGTGCTCGGCATGAGCTACGCGCACCCGGGGCGGAGCACGGAGGAGTACGTGCAGATCCTCTGCGGCGTGCTGCGCGGGGAGGTGGTCGACTTCGACGGTGAGGACTGGAGCGCGCATACGGCCGGGCGGGCAGCGGCACCCGCGCAGCCCGTGCCGGTGCTGGTGTCGGCATTGGGCCCGCGCCTCCTGCGGCTGGCTGGCGCGGTCGCCGACGGTACCGTGCTCTGGATGGCGCCGACGCGCGCGATCGGCGAGCACGTCACGCCGAGGGTGACGGCCGCCGCGGCGGACGCAGGCCGGCCGGCGCCGCGCATCGTCGCCGGGCTCCCGGTCGCGGTGCACGACGACGTCAACGCGGCGCGTGACGCAGCCGCTGCGACCTCGGCGATGTACGCGGGGATGGAGAACTACCAGCGCATCCTCCAGCTCGGTGGTGTCGACTCCCCGGCCGAGGCCGCGATCGTCGGTGACGAGGCGTCGGTCACTGCGCAGCTGCAGGGCTTGCTCGACGCGGGCGCGACCGACATCTGGGCGTTCGTGTTCCCTGTCGGCGACGACCGTCGCGCATCCACCGCTCGCACCCGCGACCTCCTACGCTCGTTGCTCACCTGAAGTGATGGAGGTGGCAATGGCGACCGCCGGTCGTGCCGCCCGCCGGGTCGGCGCCGAGACGTCGAAGACCCGCGACCAGCTGCTCGATTGCGTCGAGCGGATCATGCTTGAGAAGGGCTACGCGGCGGTGAGCTACCACGCGGTCGCGACCAGCGCAGGCGTCACGCCCGGACTCGTCCAGTACTACTTCCCGACGCTCGACGACCTCTTTGTCGCGGCGATCCGCCGGCGTGGTGAGCAGAACCTCAGGCGTGTCACCGCGGCCCTCGAGGCGCGTGCTGACGAGCCCCTGCGTGTGCTGTGGGAGTTCAGTCAGGAGGAGTCGATCGCCTCGCTGACCACCGAGTTCCTCGCGCTGGGCAATCATCGCAAGTCCATTCGTTCCGAGATCGGTGCGGTCACCGAGCGGGTGCGCGAGGTCCAGCTGCGCGCCGTGGTCGCCAGGTACGGCACCGAAGGCATTGGCGACGGGAGCATGTCGACCACCGCCTTCCTCTTCGTGCTCACCGGCATTCCGAAGCTCGTCAGGCTCGAGGCGAGCGTGGGCGCGTCGACCGCGCACGTCGAGGCGATGCGGGCATTCGAGGCCTACGTCGAGGAACTCGAGCCTTCGAAGAAGGCGAAGCGGGTGAGGAAGCGCGCGGGTTAGATCGCCGCGGGCATGGTGTCCCAGCCGCGCACGGTCGTGGTGGGAGCACGCGTGGCCGCCGCCGTGTCGATCTCCCAGTCGGGGAAACGGTCGAGCACCTCGTCGAGCGCGATACGGCCCTCGAGGCGTGCCAATGCGACGCCGAGGCAGTAGTGGGTGCCGTAACCGAACGTCACGTGCTGGCCGATGGTGCGGTGGATGTCGAATCGGTCGGGGTCCTCGAAGCGGCGCTCGTCGTGGTTCGCCGAGGCGAGCATCAGGAGCAGCGCGCTCCCGGCGGGAACCACCTGCCCGTGGCACTCGATGTCCTCGGCCACGTACCGGGCGACGTGTGGACCGGGTGGCTCGTAGCGCAGGAGCTCCTCGACCGCGTTCGGGATCAGTGAGCGGTCGGCGACGATCTCGCGCCGCTGGTCGGGGTGCTCGCCGAGCACTTTGCCCATCCATCCGAAGAGGCGCCCGGTGGTGTCGACGCCGGCACCCGCGATCACCACGAGGAAGGTGAGGATCTCGTCCTTCGTCAGCGGGCGGG
Organism: uncultured Actinomycetes bacterium; assembly: GCA_963720785.1. Lineage (GTDB taxonomy): Bacteria > Actinomycetota > Acidimicrobiia > IMCC26256 > DASPTH01 > CAVRGQ01. Next base: position 803,911 of record CAVRGQ010000008.1, on the reverse strand, counting down.
TGGTGCCCGACACGTCCTCGAACTCCACGTTCAGGAGCTCGGTGATGAGATCGTCGGAGGGGTTCTGCTCCCGCCATGCGAGGTGCTCCGCGTACGAGTTTTCGGATCGACCAGTGAGTGAACGGCTGCCCCAACGTCACCGGGCGAGCCTTGGCCGTCGTGACGATCAACGCGCGGTCAGTCGTCGTGATCTGGCGGGGCCGGCCACCCGCCCACTGAGGGTCCAACGATCGCATCCCCAGATCGTTGAACCGGTGGATCATCTCGCGAACCCGATCCGGCGACGTCTGCACCAACCGGGCGATCGTCGCCACGTCGTTCCCGCCGGCCGACGCGAGCACGACCATCGCGCGGCGCCACTTCACGATCGACCGATCGGACTTCCCACCACGCCGGACGATCTGCTGGAGCTGCCGGCCCTCGTCATCACTCACACGTCGCACACGCACACGTTCAGCCATACGCCAAGTCTGCCGCGACCTCACCCAAGAAGTGGTGGACGCGCCCCACCAACCACCCTGGTCAGAGCACTAGCCGACGACGCCATGAACCGCATTATTCGGTATGAAAGCCACTATCGGCGCGATATCCAGGCGAACCTGCATGAGCTCGAAGCCCTTCAGGCGCGTAGGCGTGGGCAGCCCACCCCGATGGTCCGCGTCGATCTGACTGCTGCCAGCACGGGTTGAACGCGACCTGAATTGGAATGCCTCATCCGCACGAGCCAGTTCTTCGCAACGCAACTAACTCCGCATTGAGCGAGTCCCGCCGCGCCTGGTGGTGGGGCATCCGAAACCAGAAATTGCGAAACAAACTCGGGTGCGAACGGACGGCACGTTCCGGATTCGCCGGAATCCGTTCCGAGGCCACCCCACAACCCTTACCCGGAGAGTTTTCTACCGGCCCGACGGGGGCGGGGCCGGCGCGATTCGCGGTCGAAAACCCGGGCGCCGGATCACCAAGAGTAGGGGAGAGGCCGTGTACCGCGGGGATGCGCGCCTGTTCGGAGCCGTCGACGCTCGAGCGTGCGGTACGGGCCGGCTTGCGCCGCGCTGAAGCCTCAGTGGGCTTCGAAGCAGGGCTGGTCAGGCGGCGGGGAGGCGCTCGCGTCGCACGCGATGGTGTTTGAGCGCGAGCGCGTTGACCGTGATGGCGAAGCCGAGCAGGTTCAGCAGCTGCCGGTTGTGCCCGATGCTGTGGGCCCGGCCGAGCCACATCGTGTCGTCGAGGTGCCGGTTGATGGACTCGGCGTCGTTGCGACGGGGAAAGATGCGCTCGAAGTCGGGGTCGCCGGGCGGGATGGGCCGGAGGTTCTCGGTCCGGTTGAGCTTCCGGGCGGCGTCCTGGTCGTTGCCGTGGAGTCGGACGGTGATCGTCCCGCCGCCGTAGTGGTCGGGGAGCTGGTAGTCGTTGTACCAGCGGTAGCGGCCGTTCTTGTCCTGGTTCCGGTGCGTCCGCACGCGAGTGAGCGGGGCGAAGTGTCGCTCGCCGGTCACGGTGGTTTCGGCGATGCCGAGTACGCCACCCTGCGTGAAGAGCCGCAAGGTTGTGGTGCTTCCGCTGGCACGCGTGATGGTCTTGTCTCCGATGTGTGCGGTCTTCTCGACGCGGGAGCTGTTCCGTGAGCACTCGCTCGCGTGCTTCGTGAGCGACCCGACCGCGTTGAAGGTGCGTCACGACATCGGGATGGACATGATCGCGTGGGAGTGCGACTACCCGCACTCCGACTACATCTGGCCCGATGCGCCCGAGACGATCCACGGTGAGATGGTCGCGGCCGGCTGCACCGACAAGGAAATGGACCAGATCACCTGGGCCAACGCGACCCGCTTCCTCGACCTCGACGTGTTCGCGACCATCCCGCGCGAGCAGGCCACCGTCGGCGCGCTGCGCGCGGGGCGCGATCGACGTCGACACCACGGTACGCTCTAAGCAGGAGTGGGCGGCGCTCTATGAGGCGCGCGCCAACAGCTGACCGAGCCCTTCGCGGCTAGGTCTTCGCGGGGTTCAGGATGATCGGCAGGTGCGCGACGCCGCGCACGTTCGATCCCCATGCGCGGGTGGGCGAACCGGCGGAGCTCGCAAGCGGGGGAGCGGCGAGTGGGTTGCCGTCGGCCATGCTGATGAAAAGATCCTTCGCGGTGCATCGAGCCTCGAGTCCGACGGTCTGTTCGGAGCCGGGGTCTCAGTACGAGCGCGGCAACCCGAGGACCTGCTCGCCGATGCGGTTGCGCACCATCTCGTTGGTGAGGGGCGAGAAGCTCCACAGACGCACATCGCGAAAGTAGCGCTGCATTGCGAGGTCACGGCTGTAACCCGCTCCGCCCATCAGTTGCATGCCCTTGCGAGCGATGCGCTCCGCGCCCTCCGAGGCGACGAGCTTCGCCATGGCCGCGAGGGAGCCGGCATCGCCGCCGGCCACCTCGATCTCTGCGGCGCGCCCCATAAGGCCGCGCGCGGCTTCGAGCGCCACCGCGCCGTCGACGAGCCAGTGCTGCGGCGTCTGGAACGCGCCGATCGGTTTACTGAACACTTGCCGTTCGTTCGCATACTCCACCGCGAAGTCGAGCGCTCCTCGGCCTGCGCCGATGCACGCGGCAGCGGCGTTGAGCCCCTCCCGGTTGATGGTCGCGAACACCTGCCGCATGCCGGCGTCGACCTCGCCGAGTACCGCGTCGTCGCCGACGACTACGTCGTCGTAGATCACCTCGCAGGTCGACATGCCGTGGATTCCGAACGTGTCGAGTGCCCGAATGTGCACGCCAGTGGCGTCGGCTGGCACGAGGAACATCGTGATACCGCCGACAGGGCTGCGCTCGATCGGCGAGGTGCGTGCAAGTACGACGAGATGACGCGCGAGCGTTGCGCCCGATGTCCACATCTTTTCGCCGGAGATGCGCCAACCGCCGCCGGGGAGCCGCTCCGCTCTCGTGCGCATCGCGCGGGCCACGTCGGTGCCGCCCCCGGCTTCCGACATGGAAAACGAGAGCTTGGTCTGCCCGGCGAGCAGCGCGTCGACGATCGCACGGTGTTCGTCGGTGCTGCCGAACGTCGCAAGCACCTGGGTCACGGCGTACTGGGCGATCAGGAACGCCGCCATCGACGTCGGACCGGCGGCCACCTCCTCGACAACGACGAGTTGGTCGCGCACGTCGCCGACTCCGCCGACGTGCATTGGCGCACCGACAGCCAACGCGCCGATGCCTGCGAGCGCGCGGTGGAGCTCGTCGTCGAACTGCTCCGCCTCGTCGAGCGCTCGGGTGCGGTCGGGTGGCGAGACCTCGGCGACCAGCCGGCGCACGGTCGCTCGCAGCTCGGCGCGCTCGGCCGTGTCAGCAAGGGGATCCGTCATGGCAGGAAACTAGGCGGTTGCTCGCAGCTCAGCATCCCTCGACGATCCCGATGGACACCCAGGAGTACCGGCGGGACCCAGATCGGGTCCTCGCGGGGCTGCGCACCGAGCCGCGCTCGTGACTCCGATGGACAGTTCCCGGTAGGGTCGTGGACAGGTTCGTTGTCGTCCATCGCCACCGGGGGGTTCGCCATGACGACCACCGCTTCGGACCGTCGGTTGCGCTACATCGACTCCGACGGGCACATTCTCGAACACCCGACGGCGATGCCCGAATATGCGCCGGCTGAGTATCGCGATCGCATCTGGCATCTCGAGACCGACGCGCGGGGCGACGAGTGGTTGCACTTCGACGGCAACCGTCTGCCCGGCAACGCGATGGCCGCGGCGGGCACCGCCGGAATGAGCGACGAGGACCGCGAGCGTGCGTTCCGCGGCGAGCTTCGCTACACCGAGGTTCGTCCGGCGGCGTGGAACGCCAAGGCGCGCCTGCAGGACATGGACCAGGACGGCATCGACCTCGCGGTCCTGTATCCCACGATGCTCCTCGGTCTCCAGAGCATGCGCGACATCGACTTCGCCGGAGCGCAAGCGCGCGCGTACAACGACTGGTGCTCCGATCACACCCAGGAGGGCGAGGGGCGGCTGTTCGGTGCCGGTGCGGTCCCGCCGATGCATGAGCCCGAAGACGTCCCCGGCGTCGCCGCCGAGATCCGTCGCGTCGCGGAGCTGCCAGGCATGGTGTCGGTGTTCATGCGCCCGAACCCATCGGTCGACTGGCGCCCGTTCAACGATCCGGTCTATGACCCGATCTGGCAGGCCGCGTCCGACACCGGTCTGCCGATCGCGCTGCATCCGTTCCTTGCGTCCGACCTTCCCGGCGCGTGCGTCGGGCTACGCCTGAGCCGTCCGCGCGACGCGCAGGGCCACTACCAGGACGACTTCGATCCCGATCAGGGGATGTCACAGGAGGACCAGCAGGTCAGCGAGCTGGAGCAACGTCCGTCGGTGCTGTTCACCCAGGCCATCGCCAATCCCGTCGACGTGATGAGCTCGATCGCCTATCTCACAGCGGGCGGCGTGTGCGAGCGCTTCCCCGACGCCAAGTTCATCTTCCTCGAGGCGAACGGTGGCTGGCTCGTACCGTGGCTCGAGCGGCTCGATCACCATTGCCGCAAGTTCCACTGGGAGGTGCAAGACCTGACGATGCTGCCGTCCGACTACATGAAGCGGCAGTGCTGGATCAGCTTCGATCCCGACGAGTCGATGCTCGCCTTCACCGCGCGGTCACCCCTTGTCGGCCCCGAGCGCATCATCTGGGCCTCCGACTACCCGCATCCCGACGCCAAGTTCCCCGGGGTCACCGAGGAGCTCGCCGAGGCGCTGGAAGGTCTGACCTTCGAGCAGCAGCAAGCGATCACCAGTGAGAGCGCGATGGCGCTCTACGGCATCAGCTGACCCTGCCCTCACGTCGTTTCGTGCTCCAACTCCGCCAGGGACCGAGCGTGGCTTCGCTCAGAAGGTCTGGAGACATGGGTATCACGTCGTATCACTTGATGAGGTGGAGGGCGTCGATCCACACGGGGACCTCCCGCGCGTGACGTGCCTGGGACGGCGCGTTCACGGAGCAGAAGCGCTGGATCCTGGAGCCCGTGAAGATCACCGAGTGCGGGCGCGAGGCCCTGACGATCCGAGTGGTCGATTCCGGTGCGGGCGTCTGGCCGTCGCGCCCAGCTGGTTGCTGGACTCGAGTCGAGCCAACCGTTGTCTGGGTCATGAGACACTCCTTTCCCCCGCCCGTCGGGTCCGCCTCGCCGTGCGCCACCATCGGGGTGTCGTACTTCGAGGATCCCCGGCGGCTCGTACCGGGAGATGACTGCACGCGGCGTCTGATCTCCAACAAGCCGGCTCCACGATGCCGCGTGGGCCCGGGGCCGGACGCTCCATGTCGGAGCAAGCCAGCACCGGCGACGCCCAGCGGCCGACGCGTAGCGTCGGGGTGATGCGGATGATCCTCGTACGCCACGGCGATGCATACGCCGGCTTCCGCGGGGTGATCGGGGGACCCCTCGGCTGCCCCGGTCTGACCCCGCTCGGGCGCCAGCAGGCCGAAAAGCTGCGCGACCACCTCGCTGCCTCAGGTCGGATCCGAGCCGACGTGCTGCTGGCCAGCATCATCCCCCGTGCGATCGAGACCGCGGACATCATCGCGCCCGGGCTCGGGCTCGAGCTCCACGCTCGCGAGTGCGATCTCTGCGAGGTCCACACGGGAGAGGCCGACGGCCTGGAATGGGCGGAGTACGCGGTCCGCTACGGATCCTTCGACATGGAGGCCGAACCTGACCGGCTGTTCGCGCCGGCGGGTGAGAGTTGGAACAGCTTCCACGAACGGGTGCGGAGAATGCTCGAGCGCGTTGCCCGCTCCTATCCCGAGCAGACGGTCGTGGCGGTGTGCCATGCCGGTGTGATCATGGCTTCGTTGCGCGTCCTGCTCGGAATTTCGCGACGTAGCGGCGAAGCGCAGCTTCGCCCGACCAACACCGGGCTGACGGAGTGGGAGTACGACGCGGGCTCCGGTCAGTGGACACTGCACTCCTTCAACGAGGCGGTGCATCTGCTGGGCCGGTCGGATCCACGCTGATCGGGGTTGGACGACCCGGACGGCGGGGTAACGCGCCGGGAGTGACTGGCAACGACGAGTTCTCGTTGGACGGCGCCCGCGAGGCGGCCGAGCGCGATGAGATCGGTGACTGGGTCGCGCGGTTCCTCGCCAGCCCCGGAAGCGACAACGGCCCCCTTGCCGACGAGCTCTCGCAGCGCGGTCTGTGGTGGCTCGGTCCCGTGCTGGTGCCATTGGACCAGCTGCAACGGCTCGCCGGGCCACCGGATGCTCCGGTGTTGTGCGGTGTCGACGACGACTACTGGGGCGATGATGTCGACGACATGCATCGGTGCATCGAAGCCGGCTGGGAACCGCCGCCCGTGATCGCATCGTGTCGCGACTCGCACCTGATGCTGGAGGACGGCAACCATCGGGTGGAGAGTCTGCGGAGGAGTGGCGCACGCTCCGCATGGACGATCATCGGATTCGAGGCGCCCCCGGTTCCCGACGAGCCCACCTGACACGACGACCACCTTGGGCACTGCAGCCTGACCCGACCTGTCACCGAATCGTGCAGCAGTCCCCCTGGTGCATTTAGTGGGTGCGACCCGGACCGACACGCCCGAGGTCATGACTCTGATCACGAGAGCACTTGTTGGGCGCCCGGCGTTGGGACACACTCAGGGTCCGTCATGACGCGGAGGACCGGGATGAACGACGAGGAGATGCGCCAGACCGTGCTCCAGTACCTCGACGCAGGACGCAGCGGCGCTGCCGAAGCGTTCCGGGCTGTTCTCGCGCCCGACGTGGTCATGTGGATGCCGAGGTCAGCCGCCGACCAGTTCGGACGTACCGATGCTCGGATCGTCGGGATCGATGAGTTCATCGAGTTCGCCGGGGCGCCGGTCGACCACATCTATCGCCGCGACACGATGGAATGGACTATCCACCGCAGCGTCGTCGACGGCGACCTCGTCTGGACACAGGCCACTCTCCGTGCGATCACGCCGCGCGACGTCGAGTACGAGAATCTCTACTTCATCCTCGTGCGCATCTCTGAAGGCTTGATTGCCGAGATCTGGGAGAGCATCGACACGGCATATGCGTACGCGGTCTTCGACGCCGAGTCGCCGGAGGCGCTCATCGCCGCGAAGCAACGCTGACGCCCGAGTCGGCTTGGTGTGGACGGACGGCGATCCGTGCGTCTACCGCTACTCCGACGGTGGCATCCGGCGCGGGCTGGCGAGTCAGGCAGGCCGGCGTTTGCGCGAGCGAGTATCCGTTCTCGCGCATCACGAGCTTCGACTCCTCGGCGGTGAATCCGCAGTTCTCGAGGTCCTTGATGTAGGCGCTCGGGTCGGCGAGCGGGTAGTCGGACCCCATGAGTACGTGGTCGGCGCCGGCGAGTTCGCGGAGCCCGGCGAGATCGTCCTCGTAGTAGGGGGACACCCACACGTGGCGTCGGAAGGTCTCCCTTGGGTCTTCGGGGTAGGCCGACGGCGTCTGCGAATGCGACTTCTTCAGCTTGTCGTAGAGGTGGAACACCCAGTCGGAGCCGGTCTCGATCGATGCCATCCGTAGGTTGGGGAACCGCTGGAAGAGGGCGTGCGCGAGGAGGTTGGCGAACCAGTCCTGCACCGCGCTCCACGAGCAGCCCGTACTGGTCGCCAACGGTGACCATGACCCGATGGTGCCCACCAAGAACACCGTCGACCTCGCTCACCGCCTGCCGAACAGCGAACTCGTCATCTACCCCGAACGCCGGACATGGTGGCATCTTCCAGAACCATCGAGAGTTCGTCGCCACCGCGCTCGAGTTCCTCGACCGATAGCAGAATTCAGCGACAACAAAGTGGAGCGCGCCATGACGCAATTACGTCTACGGGTCCAGTGACGCGAGGATTGTCGCGGTCCCGACACAGAGCCCGCAAACGGGAATTGACCGAGGGCATACTTTCGCGGTCCCTAGTCGCGATCAGAGCCCGCCCGTTACGCGGTCGCCTTGTCTGGAAGGCATCTGGTCAGAGTTCTGTTCCAAACGGGGGCGGGCCGGCGCGATCGGTGGAAGGAGAACCTCCGCGCCAGGCGGCCCAGGATAGAGGGAGCGCAGGAACAGGCCGATCTTCGGCCGTGCCCACGGTTCTTTGGGTCCGGCGGCGACGTATCCGGCCGTCGACGGCACACAGGCACAGTCTCGGCGCTCGTAGATCCGCGGGCTGACTGGGAACTCGGGGCTACGCGGCGAGTGGCTCGGCTCGCAACCAAGGCCCACACCGCTGAAGCGAACTCCGCGGACGACCGTCGATCTCGGTGCCGGTCGGATTCGCCGACGCTATGCCGGTCGGACTACAGATCCTGGAGAGGCTCGACGACGAAGCGCGCATGCTGCAGCTTGCCGGCCGTAGTCCTGGCGGTGCCCGAGTTCCCGCCGTTGCTCGGGACCTGACCGGGCCAAGTCCGAAGGGACCGCCTTACGCGTGGACTGCGTGCTGACTGCCAAGTGCGGCAGACGCACTGGCTGCCGCGCTCTGGAGCTCACCAACCAGGGTCTGGATCTCGGCAACCTCGAGATTCGGCGGGACCGTGAGGCCGAGTGCCCCCGCGACCGCGAAGTTCTGGTCGAACACGGGCACCGCGATCCCAGCCATGCGAGTTCCTGGTTCCGGCGCCTGCTCCGCGCTCCGAGTCTCGAAACCCTGGGCGCGGATGACCGCCAGATGCTCGCGGATCCCGGGATCCAGACCAGCGGGGAGGTCCTCAGGTGCAAGATGCGCGAGGAACACCCGTCCCGCGGCTGTCTGTTCAGCTGCGAACCGGTAACCGAAGAGTCGGGTGACGGGGTCCCCGTTCCACAAGTCGATGGTGTCGGTGCACACGACTGTTCCTCGTTCGTAGAACGAGACGATGGCGCCGCACCGCACTCGTCGCACGAGTGCTGGGCCCGCTTGCAGCATGGCGTCGCGTACTCGGCTCGCCGAGGCGATCTGGAAACCGAGCTCGACCATGAGCCAGGAGGCTCGGAACCGGGTGGGGTTTCCCTCGGAGATCGCGAACCCGTCGTCGACGAGCGCCTGGAGCAGACGGTGTGCCGACGGTCGCGGCAACTGCAATCGCTCGCCGACCTCTCTCGTGGTCAGTGGCCGATCGGCTCCGGCCAACAGCGCGAGCACACGGAGCTGCCGCGCCGCGCCGCGTGGTCTCGGGTCCGGCTCCTTGACGCTCTCGGCGGTCTTACTCATGCAACGGCTCTCCGATCCTGTCGAAGCACAGTAACTCGTGATCGAGTAACGGTTGCACTAGTCCGATAAAGAAGTAATACTGTCGCAAAAAGCGAACGAGCTGTCCGATACACGGACACCAAGGGGCCGTGGTGGCACAGAAGGCTGCGAGCGAAGGCCAGATAGCGCCTGCAAGTCCCGCCACGCGGGAGCGGGTGGCCCCCTCCCGTTCCGTGCGGCGACTTCGGGCGGTGTTCCGGCAGTCGCCACTCGGACCGGCATCGCGGTCGTCACTGGGATCACCACAACAGGGGGAACACAAATGAGGAAGCGTTCGCATCGGCGCGGCATCGGAACCGCGCTCGCGGTCGGGCTCGCGGTCGTGCTCTCGAGCGCAAGCATCGCTCAGGCACAGTCGTCTGGCAAGGCTCCGCAGGCGACTGACATCGGGGTGACCGCTACCGAGATTCACATCGCCGCGATCGCCGATGTCGACAACCCGATCTCGCCGGGGACGTTCCAGCCCGTCGTCGACGGCGTGCAGGCTGCGGCGCGCTACGTCAACTCCAAGGCCGGCGGCGGGGGAATCGCGGGACGGAAGTTGGTGGTCGACTTCATCGACTCGAAACTCAATCCCACTGCTGCCCGCAACGCCGTCATCCAGGCGTGTGGCCAGGACTTCGCGATGGTCGGCACTGCTGCGTTCTTCCTCTCGTCGATGACCGATGCCGTGAACTGCCCTGACAAGACGGGCAAGGCCACGGGTCTCCCGGACCTGATGGCGATCGGAGGCAGCGCCGAGGGCTGCTCGTCCGTCTCGTTCCCCGTGAGCCCGCCGGCCGCCGTCTGCGACACGCGGACGCAGACCCCGCAGACCTATCGCACCAACCAGGGTGCCTGGCGCTACCTCCAGAAGCAGAACAAGAACCGCCTCCACGGCGCGCTCATCTACAACAGCGACACCAAGGAGACGGACATCGGGTCACGAGCACTGATCGCGGGCGTCACCCAAGCCGGCATCAAGGCGGATCAAAGCGTTTCGGTGTCAGCCGCGCGGCGAACAGACGGTGTACACGCCGATCGTGCAGAAGATGAAGCAGGACTCTTCGAACTTCGCCTTCTCCACCAACACCGCTGACCAGACCATCTCATTCCTGAGCGAGGCACAACTGCAGGGTCTGACCGATCCGAACATCGTCTGGTCCTGCACGATCGCGTGCTACGACAAGAAGATCACCGCGAGCAGCGCCACGAACCGGTTGTACATCCCGATGAGCTACTTGCCGTTCGAGGAGACGTCCGCCAACAAGATGCTGGCGAACTTCGTGCGCTACGTCACTCCCGCCAAGGCCACTGGGTTCGCGGTCTTCGGCTGGGTCGCAACCATCGCCTTCGCGGACGCGGTCAAGTCCGTCGTCGCGAAGCAGGGGATCAACGGCCTGACGAGAGCCGCGTTGTTCGACGGCATCAAGACGCTCACTGCGTTCAACGCCGGAGGGATGTACGGCACCGTCGACATCGCCGACAAGTCCCTGACCCCTTGTGTGTTGCTCGTGCAGAACCAGAACGGCAAGTGGATCCGCCAGTGGCCGACGAAGAAGGGCACATTCAACTGCGAGCCGTCCAACCTCGTGCAGTTCCAGGCCGACTTCCAGGGCAGTTGAAACCAGGAGGCGGACGGGTCGTGATTCGAGGAAAGGACATGTGATGGACCGCAAGGAGCAAGTTCGGGAGTTCTTCGACGCGTGGCGACGTGGCGACGCAGACGAGGTAGCGAACTGGTTCACCGACGACGGCGTCTACCACAACATTCCGATGGAACTCGTCCAAGGGCGCGAAGCGATCCGCGAGCTGATCGCGGCGTGGATCGCCGGCCTCGCGGGTATCGATTTCGACTTCCGGTACCTCGTCGCCGACGGCGATGTCGTGCTGATGGAACGAGAGGATGTCGTCCCGCGCCCGAGTGGCACGATGCGACTGCCGATCATGGGGACCATCGAGTTCCGCGGCGACGAGATCGCCGCGTGGCGTGAGTACTTCGACATTGCGCAGATGAACTCGATGCTGGCGGAGACCGAGGGCGCGGAGACCGCGTGATCGCCATCGCCAGCGGATTCGAGGCGCGGAAGTCGTCCCCCACGCGGGCATCACGATGCTGGGGTTGACGGCCGCGTGGTCTGGTCCATTTACGTCCATATATCGACAATCTGTTCATTCGACGGACACTTGAGGGGAATCGATGGCGCGCTTCGACACAATCATCAAGGGCGGGACGATCATCGATGGCCTGCGCAACGGCAGGTTCGTCGGTGACATCGGGATCCGCGACGGGAAGATCGCGGCGATCGGGGGTCTCGACGGCGACGCCGATCAGTTGCTCGACGCTCGCGGGCTGATCGTCGCACCGGGTTTCGTCGACCTCCACACGCACTACGACTCCCAGGTGTTCTGGGACCCGTGGTGTTCGATTTCGAGCTGGCACGGAGTCACGTCGGTGGCGATCGGCAACTGCGGTTTCGGGTTCGCACCGTGCAAGCCCGAGGATCGTGAGCGAGCGATGCTGGCGATGACGCGCAACGAAGCGGTGCCGCTCAAGTCGATGCAGGCCGGCATGCCGTGGGACTGGGAGACGTTCCCCGAGTTCCTCGACTCGGTCGAGCGCACCCCCAAAGGCGTGAACGTCCTCACCTACGCACCGCTCGCCCCCATCTTCATGTACGTGATGGGCAACGACGAGGCGAAGAAGCGCCGGCCCACGCAGGCCGAACTCGACGAGATGTGCCGCCTACTCGAGGTGGCGATGGAAGCAGGCGCCTGCGGGTTCTCCACGCAGTGGCTCGGCCCGGAGAGTCACCAGCGCGACTACGACGGCACGCCGATGATCACCGACACCATGCACCCCGACGACCTCTACGCCTTCGGTGCGACCCTGCGGAAGGTCGGACGCGGGTTCATCCAGGGCATCGGCGGACTGCCGGAGAACTGGGAGAAGCTTGTCGAGGTCAGCGGCCGTCCATTCATCTACAACACGGTGACTGTCGTAGCCGACCAACACGGCCAGTCGACCGGTTACGCGGAGCACGTACTCGCCTGGATCCACGAGGCGAACGCACGCGGGAACCGCGTGTTCGGACAGGCGACCACGATCGAGAACGAGTTCGAGTTCACGATGGAGGACTGGAACCTCTTCGACTTCAGCCCGGTCTGGCGCGAGGTGGCGATCGGTACGCGCGAAGAGCGTCTCGCCAAGTTCGCCGACCCCGAGCGTCGCGTGGCGCTCCGTGCGGAGTTCGACGAGGGCAAGGCGATCGGCCCGTTCGGCTCGCATGCTTTCCCCGAGATCCTCGTGCACTGGGTGCACGACATCAACCTCAAGGAGCAAGACTACGAGGGGCGCACGATCGGTGAGATCGCGGCGAGGGAGCGCAAGCATCCGGTCGACGCGTTCCTCGACCTCGTCGTCGCCGACAACCTGAAGTGCGGCTTCGGCGCGAAGACCGTGAACGACGAGATGCGCCTGACCGATGTGTACCGGAGCGCGCTGGCGCGAGTCGCCACCGACCCCTATTGCATTCCGGGCATCTCCGACGGCGGCGCTCACACCAAATTCATCACGACCGGGACGTACCCCACCGATTTCCTGATCGACCTGGTGCGCGAACAGCGGATCATGGACCTCGAGCAGGCGCACTGGCACCTGAGTACGCAGTCGGCGCTCGCTGCGGGTTTCCGCGACCGCGGCTACCTCCAGGAGGGCATGCCGGCCGACATCGTGGTCTACGACCTCGAGGGCCTGCAGTTGCTGCCTCGTTACCGCGCCTATGACTACCCCGCGGACGAATGGCGGCTCGCGCGCAAGGCGGAGGGCTACCGCTGGATCCTCGTGAACGGCGAAGTGACGTTCGAGGACGGCGAGTGCACAGGTGCTACGGCCGGAACGTTGTTGCGCCACGGAGCCGCTGAAGGAGGCAGGGTCGGGTCACTGTGAGCAGAGGCCCTTCCCACAATCGGCGGTGAGCCCGTACCCGACGTGCAGTTCGCCGCGAGGATGCCCTTGCAATGTCCGAGTCGGGGGCGTCGAGCTACCGCGTCGTTGCGGTGGGGGCGGCCCCGAAGGCCGCCCCCACCCTGCAACTTCGCGGGGTTACTTCACCTTGTACTGCTTCTTGGAGCACGCGTACGGCTCGACCGTCTTCCAGGTGGTCCCGTCGCTGAGCGTGAGTCCCGTGCACGTCGGGAACGGGCTCACGGTCGACTGCGGATAGGTCGTCGGGCCGGCGAGCCCCTTGATCTCCCACGTCTGGTTCGCGGCGGCCTTCTGCACGTTCGCGGGCGTGATGTTGCTCTTGCCCTTCTTGGCGACCGTCTTCAACGCCTGGATGAACATGTCGGTCGACGTGTAGCCCGCGATCGTCCCGCTGTCGATCTTCTCACTGGCCCCGGCCGAGTAGGCGTCGAGCTGCTTCTTCATCGTTTCGAGCCCGGAAGAGTTCGCGGTGTCGAGCGGCACGAACGGAGTGTTCGCCGTGCTGCCGTCCAACGCCTTCACGAGCGCGTCGGAGTACAGCGAGCTGATGTACGTGCCCTTGTATCCCTGGGCCTTCACCAGGTTGAAGATCGGAATGCAGTCCGTCCCGAGCAGGCACAGCATCGCGTCGGGCGGGTTGCCGTTGTCGGCGGTCATCAGCGCGGCCGCATACGGCGTGTAGTCCGACACCGGCGGCAGCGGGATCTGGGTGTACTGCTCCACGACCTTGTACCCCGCGCCCTGGTACGCGACGGACTGGTACTTCACGGAGTTCTTCCCCGACTCGCTGTCGGTGGAGAAGATCGCCAGGGTCGGGTTCGACTTCCCGGACTGCTGCTTCACGTACTTCACCGACTGGAACCCGTTGTCGCCCATGACCGTGGGTGCGGCGGGCACGAGACAGCCGTCGAAGCCGAATCCCCAGAGCTTCGTGCTCGGCTTGGGCGAGCAGTAGGTGTTGTCGAACGCCCAACCGAAGTAGGGCACCTGCTGCTGCGCGAAGTAGTCGCCGGGGTTGGTCTGCGAGACATCGCCGACGAGCGCAAACACTCCGACCTGGGTGACCAGGCGTCGCGCCTCCGACAGCGACGTCGCCGGGTCCTGCTTGTCGTCGGCGAACTCCGCGTACTTCAGCTTGACGCCCTTGATCTCGTTGTCGTCGTTGAACGCCTTGATCCGGGCCTGGACGCCGTTCGGCACGCCGGGCGTGTAGAACGCTCCGATTCCCATGCTGGCAAGCGTGATCGTCGTACCGTCGAAGCCGCGCACGGACTGGGCACGCCCGGATGCGGGACCCGCACCGAGCACGCCGACGGCCAGACCGACCACGACTGCGATGGACAGCAGGCTGCCCGCCCGCATACGTGTCTTCTTCATCGTCCCCCCTCGGGATCATTGGAACGGCCCCGAGCCATTCACGGAAATCTTCCCATAGCGATCGGCGCTTCGCTGCGCGCCCCGGGGACGACGCCGGATCCGCCGTCACGTACAACAGCAGTCGCGCGAAACGCGCACGACCGTGAGTGGTCCACGGACTTCAGCTGATCGAAGGCGCGGCTACTCGGCCCAGGGGGTGACGCTCCGCAGGCCGAGTGCAGTGGTTGGCTGTCGGGAGACCCGGGGCAGCGCGGCTGGGGGGACCGCCGCGGCCCCGGGTCCCTGCGTCCTCAGGGCACCCAGGGCGAGACGTCGATGCCGAACTGCTGGAGGCGCTCGAGGATGAAGCTGGGATCCATGCTCAGTGGCGGCCAGTGGTAGTCCCACAAGCGGGTTTCCGCGACGAAGCGGATGTATTCACGAGCTTGCTCCAGCGTCATCGTGACCGCGCGTGCCGATTGCATGCGCTCGTAGCGGGCGCCGTGCTCGCGGTCGATCACGATGTTCGTCGCGTCGCACATTCCGATCATGTCCACGGAGTTCCAATCCCATGGGCTCTGCGTCACGTGGATGAGCGGCTCGGGATGCGACCGCTCGAGGATCTCGTAGTCGCGCAGCACGATCTGGATCGGCTCGAGGCAGCAGGCGCAGAACATCTCGAAGCGGAGCGTCTTGCCGCGCATCTGAGGTGCGTTCGACGCGCCCAGCGCTTCATGAGGGCAGCCCACGTAGCTGTGGAACCCGGCGTCGTCGTACATCGCAACCTGGGTCGGGTAGGCCGAGAACGGAGGCGCCTTGAGCAGGTGGATGTTCTGCGTCCGTTGATCGACGGTGACATTGAGACCGAGGTCGAGGAGCTTGTACGCCTGCTGGATCGCCCGGCGCTCCATCCCGAGCGCATCATGGCAGTCACGCAGCATCGGCGGTCGCCGATGCTCGAACCAGAAGTCGAACACGAACTGGCGGAGACGCAACGCGTCGTCCGTCCACTCGAAGGCCGGGACATTCTGCGGCATGGTGCTCAGGCGAGCCCGGAAGCGCTCATCGCCCCCCGCTCCGGTCCCCGCGCCCGATGGCGGCATCGATTTCTTCCGCCGTCAGTGCGTCGGTGGGTGCCATGCAATCCACGTAGACCTCCCGCAGGAACATCTCCGGGGGCGCTGCCGGCGACCATGGCCACCGTCCGCGCCACCTGCTCGGTCGGGAGGAACGCGAAGTTGCGGAGGACGCCGAACCGTTGCCACTCCGCGACGATGTCCATCGCCGCCGACGAATCGAGGTTGGCCCCGATCTCGCTCTCCACCGGCCCGACGCGCACGATCGTGGACCGGATCCCGGTCCCCTCCAGTTCGAGCTGCAGGCCGCGGGCGAGGGCGTCCATCCCCGTCTTGGCGGTGCCGTACAAGACCTGGTACGGCCACGGTTGCTGCGCTGCGGACGACGAGATGAAGATGATGTCGCCGCCGGCGCCGCGAGCGTGGAGATCGTGCAGGAACCGCGCCGACGTGAGAAATGCGCCGATCAGATTGGTGCCGATCACGTCGACGACGCTCTCGGCATCGGTGTCGGCGACCGCCCCGATGTGCGTGATGCCCGCGTTGTTCACGAGGACGTCGAGCTCGGCGTGTCCTCGGCCGCGCGATCGAAGAAGCGTTGCACCGAGTCCGGTTCCCGCACGTCGAGCGGGAGCGGGATCGCGCGTCCACCGGCGGCCTCGACCGCGGCCGCGGTCTGGTGCAACCGGTCCACTCGGCGCGCCCCGATTACGACCGACCACCCCAACTGCCCGAACCCGATGGCGATGGCCCGGCCCAGACCCGAAGATGCGCCCGTGACGGCGGCCGTGCGCGTGCGCGAGTTGTCAGACCACATCGACATGGTTTCCCCCTCGCACCACTAGTCCGGTGGCCCTGATGCGGCGGCATCCGCGGCGCGTGGCAGTGCGGGGTCCACGGTGACCGCGGTGCCGGACAGGTACGGCATGCCGGTCAACGGGTCGACCGAGATGTCGCTCATGAGTTCGTTCACGTTCGGTGCATCCCATCCGTGCGGGATGGACACCGCTCCCGCGACAATCGAGTCCGTCACCACCGCGGTGACGGTGACCCGTCCTGCGGCGCTCGCCACGACCACGTCGGCGCCAGGTTCGATGCCCGCTTCCTGCGCGTCATCGGGATGTAGCTGCAGCAAGGGCGCATCACCGAGACCACGGTGCTGCGTGTTCTGGTGTCGCAGTTGGCGCTGCGGTACGAGCGCGAGCGGGGCGGGCGAAGCGAGCGTCGCGAGCTGATCCACGAGCGCGGTCGGTGCGAGCTGCCACCGGCGGGTCCCGAGCACGCGCTCGTGCACCCAGCCGAACACGATGTCGTCCGTCACGACCGGTTGACCGCGCCGCCCGGCCTCACGAAGCTGATCGAGGTCGCAGCGCGCCGTCGCGAGCGAGAGCGCGAGGACGTCGTCGTCGGTGGCCGTCGACGGATCGAGCCCACCGAGCACGTCGATGCCGATGCGGCGTCCGAGCTCCGCATAGGCCCACCACATCGGTCGCCGGTCGACACCGCGCGGGTACCACCGCAGGGGTGTACTGGCACATCACCTTCGGCAGGAGCGTGTCGTGGATCAACGTGATGTCGGCGCGTTCGAGCTGCCCGGCAGTCGGCCAGATGTGTGTGGCCAGCGCGGTCGTCTCCGTCGGCACGACGTCGGCGACGACGAGGAGGTCGAGCGATTCGAGCGCGTGGCCGAGTCGGCCCGGGTTGGGGATGTTCGCTGCGGGGTTCCCCCCGGCGACGAAGAGCGCACGGAGATGCCCGGACTCGATCTCGTCCGCCATCGCGACACATGGGTACTCACCCAACCAGCTCGACAGCTCGGGACGGCTCTCGGGGCCCGGGGCGCGGGTACCGGTGGGCGGAAGGCGGGCAGCTCGTTGCGGTCCCACTGCGTGAAGAACCCTGGGGTGAAGCCGACACCACCGGGTTGGTCGGCCGATTCCGTCAGGATCTCGAGCGCCCAGATGAACCAGTTGGCGATGTTCGCATCCGGCGCCATCGACAGGCCCGTGCCCGTCATCACCGCGACGCGTCCTGCGACGCGGATCGCGTCGAGGAGGTCCTGGAGGTCGGCCGTCGAGATCCCCGTGCGGTGCGACGTGGTGTCGAGGTCGAAGGCCTCGACGGCGCGTCGGAGGTCGTCGACGCCGTCGGCTCGATCGCGGAGGTACTCGTGGCCCGTACCGTCGCGGAGGAGTTCGCGCACGAGGAAGCCGAAGACGGCGTGATCGGTTCCCGGTCGTCCCTGGAGGTGTGTCGTCGCCAGGCGCGCCGTCTCCGTGCGCCGCGGGTCGAGGACGTACAACTGGCCGCGCTCCGTGATTTCGCGCAGCTTCACGATGGGGTTCGGCATGATCACCGTCTGCCCGTGGGACACCACTGGGTTCGAACCGACGATGATCACGACCTGTGCCCGGTCGAAGTCCGGTTTCGCCAGGAGACCGGGCATGCCGGTGA
The DNA here is from genome assembly GCA_963720785.1 of uncultured Actinomycetes bacterium. Lineage (GTDB taxonomy): Bacteria > Actinomycetota > Acidimicrobiia > IMCC26256 > DASPTH01 > CAVRGQ01. The sequence goes on along the minus strand of CAVRGQ010000008.1, from coordinate 785,826 downwards.
CGAGCTCGGAGACCACCATGGTCGAGATGACGTCGATCGTCGTGTCGCTGTAATAGCTCGGCGTTGCGAGCATGCGCATCAGCGCATTCGACGTGAACAATCCTGCGGCGTCGAAGTAGCCACCCGACCCGCAGAAGTAGCCGATCGATCGCGGGCCGTGTTCGTCGACGAGCTGCTGCACCGAGGTGGCGATCTCGTCGAGTGAGTCTTCCCAGGTGGTGGCCACGAGGGAGCCACCGCGGCGCACCAGTGGACCGGAGAAGCGGTCGGCGCGGTGATGCACCGAAGGGAGCGCGCGGCCTTTCGGGCACGTGTAGCCCTCGCTCAGCGGATGGGCGCGGTTGCCGCGGACCTCCACGACGGTGTCGCCGTCGGTCGTGACGACGATTCCGCAGCCGGCGACGCAGATGCGACAGAACGTGTGGTGATCGGTCGTCACTGGGCATCCAAGCGCTCGAGCAGCGTCACGGTTCCCGCCGCCCCGTCGACACGGACGCGGTCCCCGGTCCGCAGTGCCGTCGTCCCCGTGCGGGTGTTGATGACGCACGGCACCCCGAGCTCGCGGGCGACGATGGCTCCGTGGCTCATGGGCCCGCCGACGTCGATGACCAGTGCGGCGGCAACGATGAACCATCCGACCCAACTCGGATCGGTGGTGTGGCATACGAGGATCTCGCCGGGTTCGATCGGATCGTCGGACACCGGGTCGTGCACCACGCGGACACGTCCTTCGACAACCCCGGGGTTCACGCCGAGCGCGGTGAGCACGGTCGGGTCGTCGGCGACATCGGCATCTCGCGGACTTGGCGTCGGATTGCCGATCCAGGTCAGCGGGATCTCGACGCGCTCGTACTCGGCGTGGCGGGCACGCCGGTGGGCCACCCGGTCGCGGCGTCGGGCACCAGATCCGGGACGAGCTCCGAGGCGAGCAGGAAGTAGACGTCGTCACGATCGTCGAGGAGACCGGCGCGCACGAGACCGGTCCCGATCGTCCGCGTGGCTGCGCGCCCGGCGTCAGTGGCCCGCCAGAACGTGACCTTGCCCAACTGGCGGAGCGCGGTGAAGTGGCGCGTCTCCGCCATCGACCGTTCCACACCGGCTCGATGTGCGCGGGGCACCGCGGCGAGCAGCGCCTGCTCGGCCTGCTCGCGCTCCGCCCGTCGCTCCGACGCCGTTGCCGCCGGTCCGCTGTTCGTGTCCATCGACGCCAGCGCGTCGAGGAGCGCGACGAGCCTGGTGGTCTCCTCGTGCCACACAGTCGAGAAGAGGTCGCCCGCGGCGTCGCCGTGGAAGCCGTACTCCTCGATCAGAGACGCTCGGCTGCGTTCGCCGTGCGCAGTCTCCCAGAGCGCAGTTGCGAGCCGATCGTCCTCCGTGTCGCCGTATCCACCGGCCAGTGCGGTGAGGAGATCGAGGCGATCCACCTCGGCGCAGGATCGGGCCAGTGCGGCGAAGCCCTCCATCGCGAAGTTCGAAGCAATCGTGTGTGGCCGCATGATCCGCTCGAGCCGCTCACGGGCCTCGATCCAGCGCGCCGGCGTGCCGTCGAAGTCACCGAGGACCTCGGCGGAGACGGCGTTCCGCCACCATGCCGCGTACTCGTCGTGGAGATCCAGGACCACCGCGGGGATCTGCTGCAGGAGCGCGTCACGGCGGCCAAGGATCCGCTCGTGGTAGCGCGACGTCGGGTGCCCGTGCGCGTCGGCGCGCACCGAGCCGAACATGTTGAGCTCGAACTCGTCCGCCGAGGTGCCCGGGACGCGGTCGTAGACCTCGCGGAGTGCGTCGACGCTCAGCGCGACCCGGCCGTAGAACGCTCCCGTCCAGTTGTCGTCCACGACCCCGGGGAACGGGACCTCGGCCTCGTCGTAGATGCCCCGGTCATAGGCGCTCGCGCGGATGCCGGACTCCGCAGCCCGGTAGAAGTCCCAGTGGAGCGGCGTCACGACTCCCGGGGTCGCCTCCGCGGTGTTCACCCGGGTCCAGAGCGTCGGGCGCTCACTCAGCTGATGTGTCGGGTCTGCGTAGGCGGGTGCTTCGGGTCCAGCGGTCACTGGGCCTGGTCCCCTGCGTCCTCCGAAGTCCAGAGGTGTGCTTCGACGTCGTCCGTGAAGTCGCGCCACACCATGAGGTGCCCGGCGCCCTCGGCGCCCTGCGCCCGCACGACGACGTCGTGCTCACGGTGTGGCGAGGGGTAGGGCTTGCCCTCGGGCAGGACCGTCACCGCGTCGGGCGACGACACGTCGAGCACCTCGAACTCCTCAACGTGGTCACCTCGGTACACTCCGAGGCCGAGCCCGTCGTCGTAGCCCATGTCGTACCCGGTGGCGCGTAGGACCCAGGCGGGCGAGACGACGTCGCAGTCGATGCGGAACTCCTCGCCGCCCGCGGTCGCGACGAGCAGCGAGGCGTGGTCGAAGCCGACGCTGGTCGTCTCCGCCGGGCCGAGGCCGGGCAGGTAGGTGATGTCGAGTTCCGCCCGGCGGACAGATGCCGGCACCGGCCGGTCGGGCCACTGGAGGGTGCCGAACGAGCGTTGGAAGCCGCCCGCGCCCTGGGTGATGTCGACCACGCCGGCAACGTGGCGCGTGTCGAAGAACAGGAACGCGCGGAGGAACTCGTGGTGCGCTTGCCGAGGCGGTCCCGTCGTGGGCTCGTAACCACCCGTCCCGGGGCGGACGCCCCACGAGTGGTCCCGACTCCCGAACCACTCGACGACGTCCCGGCGGATGCCCTCGATCTCGATCCATCCGTCGACCCGGCCGAGTTGGTAGAACCGGACGCCCTGCGTCTGCACGCGGCCGTCGAGACGTCGCCACATCGGCGGCTCCTCGACGACGTCGTAGGTGCCCGTCCAGACGAGATCACAGGCGATGGGATGCTCACCCGGCGCGAGCGTGAGGCGCAGGGAACGGAGACCTTCGACGACCTCGATCGACAACGGACCGACCGACGTGTCGTCGAGCCGGGGGCGGAGCGCTCGGGAGGCGCGGAGGCAATACTGCTTGCCCTGGTGCACGACCGTGCAATAGCCGTCGAGCACGTTCGTGTTCTTGTACACACCCATGCCCGCGACGAGTGCCGTGCCACACCCGGGCTCGAGTACCTCGAACCAGTACCGGTCGTAGAACCGGTGATCCGACGTGACGGCATGGTCGAACGTGGTCGGCGCCTGGTGCAACAGTGTGTCGTCGAGCCTCGTGAGCATGCGTTCCCCCCGGTACGCGCGCGATGCCGCGATCCTCGCATGGTGCGACCGGATGCGCCACCTGCGACCGGACCATGCGGTTTTGACGCGCGGGTCGTCGGGCGCCGAACATCGCGAGGACGACGCCGGTCCGCGGCGCAGGAGGTTCGCATGGAGTTCCCCGAACGGTATGGACCGTGGGCACTGGTGGTCGGTGGGTCCACCGGCCTCGGCGCGGCGTGCGCACGGGAAGCGGCGTCGCGTGGTCTTCACGTAGTGCTCACGGCGCGCCGTCCCGGGCCCCTGCAGAGCTTGGCGGAGGAACTCCGGGCGCGCCACGGCGTCGAGGTGCGCGTCGTCGAGCACGACATCGGTGAGCCCGACGCAGCGGGGCGTGCGCTCGAGGCGGTCGCCGGACTCGATGTGGGCCTCCTGATCTACAACGCGGCGGGGAGCGCGTCGGCCCGTTTCACGAGATGCCGCTCGAGGACCACCTCTTCAACATCGCGGCGAACTGCACCACGCCGACGATTCTCAGCTACGAGATCGGCCGGCGGCTCGCCGCACGCGGTCACGGTGGCATTGCCATCGTGTCGTCGATTGCCGCGCTCGTCGGCTGCAGTTACATGACGATGTACGCCGCGACCAAGTCCTTCGAGTGGGTGCTCGGTGAAGGACTGTACGCGGAGCTCGAGCCGCACGGTGTCGACGTGGCGCTCTATCTCCTCGGATCCACGGCGACGCCCTCGTTCATCGAGCGCTACGGCGCCAACGTGGATCCGTCGCCGCGCGGGGCAGATCGAGACCGACGACCCACTCGAGACGATGTTCAACCGCCAGAGCGTGCCGACCAGCCCGGAGGATGCCGCGGCGCACCTGTTCGCCAACCTCGCCAACGGTCCCGTCCTCTACTGCGACCCGATCGACGAGCGCACGGCGGACAAGATGCGCGCGATGCCCCGCAACGACCTCGTCAAGCTGATGAGCGCCCTGGTGCGCGGGCAATAGCCGCGTTCGGGCGCATCGGCACTCGGGTACCGGGTCGTCCCCGACGCCGGGGCACGGATGATCGGTACGCTCGAGATACCCGGTGCCCGCCGACGACGAGGAGACCGCGATGTCGAGCGACGAACTGATCTTGATCTCGGTGGACGACCACATCGCCGAGCCGGCCGACATGTTCGATGGGCACGTGCCGCGCAAGTATCAGGAGTTCACGCCGCGCGTGGTCGACGAGCCCGATGGTTCGCAGCAGTGGTACTACGGCGACATCCGGGGTCGGAACCTGGGACTGAACGCGGTGGCCGGGAAGCCGCCGGAGTTCTACAACGTGAACCCGACGCGGTACGAGGACATGCGCCCTGGTTGTTACGAGGTTCACGAACGGGTGCGCGACATGTCGGCGGGCGGGCAGCTCGCGGGGTTGAACTTCCCGAACTGGACGGGGTTCTCGGGACAGGTGTTGAACCAGGGTCCTGACCGTGACGTGAATCTCGTGATGATCCGCGCGTACAACGATTGGCACGTCGACGAGTGGTGTGGTGCCGCGCCGGAGCGGTTCATCCCGTGCGGGATCCTGCCGCTCTTCGACGTCGAGGAGGCGGCGAAGGAGGTGAAGAGGCTCGCCGAGAAGGGCTGTCACGCGGTCACGTTCTCGGAGAACCCGGCCGGACTCGGCATGCCGAGCATCCACACCGACGAATGGGATCCGCTGTTCGCCGCGTGTTCCGATCACGGCACGGTGCTCGCGTGTCACATCGGATCGTCGTCGAAGGCGTCGAGCACATCGCCGGACGCACCGGCGGCGGTGCCCATGAACCTGTCGTCGAGCATGGCGATCTACACGCTCGGTGATCTGCTGTGGGCCGAGTTCTGGAAGCGGTTCCCGGATCTGAAGTTCTCGCTCACCGAAGGTGACATCGGTTGGATCCCGTACTTCTTGTGGCGTGCCGAGCACACGCTCGACCGGCACAACGGGTGGATGCAGTTGGAGCGCCCGCAGGGGTTGTCACCCACGGAGCTGTTCCACGAACGGATCCTGGTGTGCTTCATCAACGATCGCATCGGCGTGAAGTTGCTCGACGAGTTCAGCCCCACGCAGGTCTGCTGGGAATCCGACTATCCGCACTCCGATTCCTCCTGGCCCGAGGGGCCCGAGAAACTGTGGACGCTCGTGCAGGACCTCGATCCGGAGCTCGTGGCCAACATCACCCACCGCAACGCGATGCTCCACTACCAATTCGATCCGTTCACCGTCCGCACTCCCGAGCAGTGCACCGCGGCGGCGCTGCGCGCCGAGGCCACCGACGTCGACACCGTCACGCGAGTCGGCCGACCCGCGGACGAGTCGGATCGTGCGGCCTGGCAGGCGATGGCGGGCGCGAGCGCCAAGACGGGCGTCACGAAGTGAGCGAGGAGCACCTCGCGTGGCTGGCCCAGGCGGGGCTCACGCCGTCGGTCCAGGGCACCCTGGTGGAGCTCGACGAATTCCTCTGGCGCGGATCCTTCGATGCCGTGCTCATGGAGCTCGTGCGCCTGCGCGCGGCGCAGCTCCTCGGCGTGGAAGCTGAACTGATCCGGCGAACTCCCGCCGCGCTCGCCGCGGGTCTCGACGAGGCCATGGTCGCGGAGCTTCCCCGGTGGCCGTCGTCGTCGCGCTTCGACGCTCGCACCCGGGCGGCGATCGGGTGGTCGGAGCAGTGGATCCTCGACGTCCGCGGAATCACCGACGCCGACGCCGCGCGACTGCAGGAGCTCTTCGCGCCCGACGAGCTCGCCGCGCTCACCATGGCCGTGGCCGTGTTCGAGATGATCATCCGCACGCGCGGTGCGCTCGCGCCGGCCTGAGGAGGACCTGAGATGCGGATGAACCCGCCCGAAGGCGGTTCCACCATGTTCGAGCACGCGCCGGACCTGAATGCGGTGTTCCTGCGCTTCTACGGCACGTTGTGGTCGGAGGGCGCACTCGATCAGGCCACCAAGGAGGTGGAACGCATGCGTTCGGCGCGCGCGGTGGGATGCGAGACCTGCCGGAACCTGCGCTTCGCCGGGGCACGCGACGAGGGGCTGACCGAGGAGCTGCTCGACCACGTCGACGACGGCTACGCCACGAGTGCGTTGCCCGATCGGTTCAAGACCGCGCTCGAGTGGTCCGACGCGGTGACCGCCTACCCGGTGACCGACGCGCCACCTCTGCGCGCCGCGGCGGAGGACGAGTTCACGCCGCCGGAGCTCGCGGAGCTCACGCTCCAGGCGGGCCTCGCGCTGGCCTTCGCCAAGGCGATGGTGGCCTGGGGACCCCAGCCCAACATCCCCGTCACCGTGTTGCCGACACCGACACCCGACTTCGTGTACGAGCAGCCGGACACCAGTCCCGCCTGAGGGCAGAGTGCCGGGTCGTCGGGACCCATGAGGGCACACTGTGAGGATGGTGGACATCGACGTGGCGGTGACGTTGCCGCAGTTGGGGCACGCGGCGGCTCCGGACGCGATCCGGAAGGCTGCCGTGCAGGCCGAGCAGCTCGGCTTCTCGCACCTGTGGGTGAACGATCACATCACGTTCCCGGTCGGGCAGTCGCATCCCTCGAAGTACATGTACGACCCCCTCCTCACGCTGGCGACAGCGGCCGCAGCGACGACCGAGATCGGTCTCGGCGGCCAGGTGACCGCGGCGTATTACACGCCGTTGTGGCTGGCGAACGCGTTGGCGAGCCTGGACTCGCTCGCGGGCGGGCGCCTCACCGTCGCCGTCGGGGTCGGCTGGTCGCCGCGAGGAGTTCGAGGCTCTCGGCAGCAACTTCGATGATCGCGGTGCGCGCACTGACGAGATCATCGAGATCCTTCGCACCGCGTGGCGGGGGCAGCCGTTCCGCCACCGCGGGCAGCACTACGACCTACCCGAAGTCGAGATCCTGCCACCGCCTGCGCACAAGATTCCTGTGTGGATCGCCGGGGAAACGGAACCGGCGTACCGGCGGGCGATCGCGCGTGGTGACGGATTCCACGCCGGGAGTTGGGTGATCGCGCCGGACGCAATGGCGACTGCGGTGGCGCGCATCCGCGCCGCGCGGCCCGAGCCGGAGTTCGTCTTCTCCGTGTACACCCACGACTGGGACCCGCTGAAGATCGGTTCTGACGCGGTGCGCGCCGAATGCGACACCTATGTGCGAGCGGGCGTGCAGTGCGTCGTTGCAGCACCGGATCAGCGCGACGCAGACAACTGGCTGCGATCCGTCGAGGAACTCGCTGCCGCGTTGGGGCTCACCGCCCGCTGACCTCGACGGCGTTCGCAACGCGTTCCTCGTGACCTTGCCAGTGCTCGCAGCGAACGGCCAGGTGCTCATCGCTCCCGGTCGTCCTCGTCCTCGTCGAGGCGCACGAGTCCGGCCGACGCGGCGAGGGCTATCGCGAGCGCGGCGGCGCGTTCGTAGATGACCTCGAAGTAGTGCTGCGCGATCGCGCCGTTGGGAAGTGGCGGCGGCCCGAGCGACTGGACGAGCGCGGTGGGGTGCTGGGCCGCCCGGATGGGCGCGGGCGCGAGCACCTCCGCGTCCTCGGGTCCCCAGAAGTCGCGCGTCGCCCGTCCCTTGCCGCGGGGCGCGCGCGCCCGTGAAGTCGACTTCTTGTTGCGACGGGGGCTGCTCATACGGTTGCCTCGGTGCGGTCCGGGTCTTCGGCGATGAGGGCGTCGGGACGAATCCCGAGTGCCGCCCGGAGTTGCTCGGTGTCGAGGTCGGCAAGCGAGCTCGACTTCGGCAGCACGAGGTTGGCGATGTGCCGCTTGCCGGCGACGACCTCTTCGATCCGTTCGTCGATCGTGCCCGGGCACACGAGCCGGTGCGAGATGACCGTGTGCTTCTGGCCGATCCGCCATGCCCGGTCGCGTGCCTGGTCCTCCACCGCGGGGTTCCACCAGCGGTCGTAGAGGACGACGTGGTTCGCCGAGGTGAGGTTCAGGCCGGTGCCGCCCGCCTTGAGCGACAGGACGAGCGCGCCGGCGCCGGTGCCGCTCTGGAAGTCGGCGATCATGCGGTCCCGGACGGTGCGGGTCAGGCCGCCGTGGTAGCACTCGATGGGCGTACCCGTGACTTCGGTCAGGTACGTCGCGAGCTTCTGGCCCCACTCGGCGAAGTGGGTGAAGACGAGGATGCGTTCACCGGCGGCGAACACCGCTTCGATGATCTCCTCGAGTCGCGTGAGCTTGCCCGAGCGCCCGGCGAGCGGAAGGTCGTCGTCGAGATACGCGGAAGGGTGATTGCAGATCTGCTTGAGCGCGGTGATGGCCGCGAGGATCTGCCCCTTGCGTGGCTCCTCGCCCTCGGGCACGTCGGCGCCGACGACCAGTTGGTCGAGCACGGCCTGGTAGAGGCCGATCTGCTCCGGCGTCATCGCGCAGTGGTCGAGCTCGTCGATCCGGTCGGGGAGTTCCGCGGCGATCATCGGCTCGGCCTTGGTGCGCCGGAACACGAGGATCCCGTTCAGTGCGCGCAGCGCGTCCTCGGCGGCAGTTCGCGCATCTCCTTCGCCCGAGAGTTGCGCGATGAACTGCGCGCGCGGGCCGACGAGACCGGGATTGGTGAAGTCGAGGATCGCCCAGAGATCGCCCAGGCCGTTCTCGATGGGCGTCCCCGTCAGCGCGACCCGCGTACGCGCGCGGATCCGCCGGAGCTGCTGCGCGGTCTCACTCGTGTGGTTCTTGATCGCCTGCGCTTCGTCGAGCACGAGGTGCGACCACTCGACCTCGGCCAACGCGTCGATGTCGCGCACCGCGGTGGCGTACGTCGTGATCACGATGTCGGCGTCGGCCGCGACGGCCGCGATCTCGTCGACCGCGGCACGGTTCGCACCGTGGTGCACTGCGACGCGCAGCGCGGGCGCGAAGTCCGCGGCTTCCGTCGCCCAGTTGGCGACGACGGCGGCGGGCGCGATCACGAGGCTCGGTCCGGAGCCGGTATCGGCGAGGAGCCGGGCGATGGTCGTGGGGGTCTTGCCCAGGCCCATGTCGAGCGCGAGGCACCCACCGATCCCGGCCGTGCCGAGGAAGTCGAGCCAGGTGAGCGCATCGGTCTGGTAGCTCCGTAGGTCGCCGGCGAACCCGGCCGGGGTCACGGCCGACGTGGCCGACAAGTTGCTGGCCGCGTCGAGCAGGTCGACGGCCCAGCCGGCGCCCTCGACGGAGAAGCCCCCCGCCAGCGGCGAGCTCTCGAGCCCGAGCGCGAGCCGGAGCATGTCGCCGCCCGACAACTGCTTCGTCGCGGCCCGTTCCGCGAGCGCGGCGGCCGCCGCGTCGAGGTCGGCGCGCTCGAGCGCCACCCACCGCCCCCCGGAGCGGATCAGCGGGCGGGCCTGCTGGGCGAGGCGCGCGATGTCGGCGGCGGTCAGTTCGACGTCGTCGAAGACCACCGACCACCGCACGTCGGCGAGTTGCGCCGCGCTCGCGACCGCGGTCGACGAGGTCTCCGCGAACACGCGGAGCGTGGGTGTGGCGCGGTGACGGGCGAGCTCGGGGATCCGCACGTCGAACCCGGCGTCGGCGAGCAACGCTCCGGTCGAGGCCATCAGGTCCCACGCCTCGTCCCCGTCGAGGACCACACGCCCACGAACGGCGGTGGGGCGGAGCAGCGCGGGAACCATGCGTTCGATGCGGGTCAGCTGGCTCTCGAGCGCGGCGCGACCCGATCCACCGTTGACGATGGCTCGCTCGATCGGCGTGAGGGATCCGTCGGGTGAAGGGGCGAAGATCTCGAGCTGCCACGCGTCGCTGCGGTCCGGGGGATCGAGCCGGACCACGAGCTTTGCGTGGTCGTCGGTCACCGGGCGGGCCCAACTCGCCGTGCGGGTCACGAGCTCGGCGGCGACGCGCACCGGCGCGTCGAAGGCGCTGCCGTCGAGGCGGGCCAGGAACGCTTCGGTGACGTCGCTCGCGGTGCGGACGTTCGGCGGCGCGGCAGGCACCTCGATCCGTCGCACGCTGTCGCGACAGATCGCGTCGACCATGCCGGTGAGCGCCGATCGGGTGAGCGCGCGGGCGTCGATCGACGTGTCGAGGGCCAGCACGCTGGCCGGCAGATCCGCAGCCAGCGCGTCCATCCGGTGGCTGTCGACCGACGCGGGGGTCCACCGGACCGTGAACGAGGACACCGAACCGCTGTCGGTGCCGCGCTTCTTGCGCTGGACCAACAGGGGAACCATCGCGCCGTGCGCGGTGAGCTCCACCGCCCACACTGCGATCTGGCCCAGCCAGCGCACACTCGCGCCGACATCGCGGCCGACCTGACCGGCGCCGACCGCGACCAGCCACCCCAGGATGTCGCCGACGGGCGCGACGAACGCCTCGGCTTTGCCGCCTCCCGGTAGCGGGACCGGGGCATGCGGAGCCCAACCAGCCGCCGGCGCACCCGCGGCCGCCAGCATCGCCGACACATCGTCGGCGTCGGCGCCAGGGGTGCGGGGCCCCGCACCCCAGACGACCACGCGGCCGGGTCGCCACGAGACCTGCAGCCGGACCACGCCCGGAACCTGCTCGACCTCGGGCGTCTGGCCCTTCTGGTTGCGTCGGCGCGGCTGCGCCTCGGCTTCGTCGACGTCCCCGGCCCCGGCGCTGCCGGTTGCGCGACCGCCGCCTCGCTCGGTGCCGTTGAAGCGATTCCACGCCTCGGTGACCCGCCGGAGGTCGTCCTGCGCATTGGCGAGGACGAAGTCGCGGTCGTCCGAGCGGAGCGAGCGGGCGGTGACGACGAAGTCCTCGGCCTCCTGGAGCAGACGCTGGAGCTCCTCGCCCCACGCGGCGCGATCGGCGCCGAGCACGGCGAGTTGCTCCGCCGTGGCGTCGCCGTAGGTCTCCGCGTCGACGTACACGCCGAACTGCCAGGTCGGCACGGCTTCAGGAGCCGCCGTCATGCAAACGATCCGAGCATGTTCTCCCTCGCCGGTCCGGGTTCACCGACCCGGTCCGCGGCTGGTTTCACGGAGGGTGTGCACCCTCGAAGAAGTCGGGCGCATTGCGCCCCTGCGGCCGACGGTTCGGGATCGCGGCCTGTCGGTCCGGCTCCGGCCATCGGCCGAGCCACTCCGACCACAATAGGCGCCCGGACGGGGGCAATGGGGAGCGCAGCCGCTCGGCGGGGTCCTGCGCTCGTGAGCTTCGTGTTCCGGGGAGCGGGTTCGCGTGTTCCGTGGAGCGGGTTCGGCACCCGCTCGGGCGGCTCAGGCGCCGTTGTGCGGCGCCGAGGATGCGGAGGATTCCGACATCGTGGCCGACAGCGTGTCGGCGGCGCTGGCCTGGGCGTCCCCGGCCGCGTCCTTGACCTCGTTCGCGGCGTCGACCGCGGTGGCCTTCACGTCGCCGGCGCCCTTCTTGGCGGTTCCGACGACCTGCTGCGTGGCATCCGTGACCGACTTGCCCAGGTCGCGGGTGGCGGTGGAGGCGCGGTCGACGAGGTCGGTACCCGTCGCCTCGAGCTCGTCGGCGTGGGGGGCGAGCCGGTCGTAGAGCGACTTGGCACCGAGGGCGGCCAGGGCCAGGACGATCAGTCGGAAGAGCAGTCGGAACATGGGGGCCTCCGGAGTCGAGCGGGGGACCACTGGATACCCCGATCGCCGGTCCCACAACCCCGGCGACACCTGGTTTCGGTGCCACCGGGGTTGAGGCCGGACCCTCTGGTCAGCTGACGGGCTGCAGCACTGCCTCGATGTCGAGGGTGATGTGGACCTTCTCGCCGAGGCCGACGCCGCCGTTGTCGAGCACCATGTTGAACTTCACGCCGAAGTCGTTGCGGTTGATGTCGGCCGAGGCGGTGAAGCCGACGCGGGTGTCACCGAACGGTGACGTGGGGAGGAAGCCCTCGACCTCGAGTGCGAGGGATACGGGCTTGGTGACACCGTGGAGCGAGAGCTCGCCGTCGACGATGAAGCCGTCGCCGGCCACGCGCACGCCGGTGGAGCGGTAGGTCATCGTCGGGTACTGCTCGACGTCGAAGAAGTCGGCGGAACGCACGTGCGCGTCGCGGTTCTCGTCGTTGGTGTTGACCGAGGCGAGGTCGATGGTGGCCTCCACGCTCGAGGCGAGCGGGTTGTCACCGGTGACGAGCCGGCCCTCGAAGCTGGTGAACCGGCCGCGGACCTTGCTCAACATGAGGTGCCGCACGCTGAAGGCGACCTCGGAGTGCGAGGGGTCGATGACCCAGGTGCCGGGGATGTAGCCGGGGAGCTGGGTGGTGGTGTCGGCGACGGTCATGGGGACCTCCTGGTCGGGTCGAGCGGGGGAGCCGTCATGGTTGACTGCTCAATAGTTGAGCACTCTATCACTAGATGATTGAGAGGTCAACTAATTTGGGTTACGCTGATCCCATGGCCCCGAAGACCAGCGCCACCAACGCCTCCACGACACCGACCGCTCCCACGGCTCCCGAGCCGCGGTGGCTCGACGATGACGAACGCGCCACCTGGCTCGCCTTCGTCTTCGGGACCCGGCTGTTCTGGGACGAGGTGGAACGCGACCTGCAGCGAGATGCGCAGCTCCCGTTCGGCTACTACGAGATCCTCGTGATGCTCTCGGATGCGCCGGGGCGGACGCTGCGGATGAGCGACCTCGCGGCCGCGACCCAGTCGTCGCGCAGTCGCCTCTCCCACGCCGTGGCCCGGCTCGAGCGCGAGGGTTGGGTGCGCCGGGAGGGCTGTCCCACCGATCGCCGGGGCGCCAACGCGGTGCTCACCGACGCCGGGTTCGCAGCGCTCGCCGCGGCCGCACCGTCGCACGTCGAGAGCGTGCGCCGGCACCTCTTCGACCAACTGTCGCCTGAGCAGGTCGAGCAGTTGCACGACATCTGCGAGACGCTGCTCGGCCACCTGTTGCCGATCGCAGGCGCGCGCGGCGATCGACGAGCCAGCCAGTTCGAAGACGCGCTCGCCGCGTCGGACAAGCTCGCGAACGCGTAGGGAACGCCTGCGGTCCCCGGACTACGCGGCCAGACGCCGTGCGACAGCCGGCAGGTGCCGGACGGGAGCGAGGCCCGGGTGACGGCGCAACCACCACGCCGCGGGCACGGCGAGGAGCAGCGGCAGCCACAGCGACGCGACCCGGTACGCGAGGGTGGCGAGCACCGCGCCGGAACGGGTGGTCACCGCGGCGGTGAGCAACCCGATGAGGGCCGCTTCCACCGGCCCGAGCCCGCCGGGGGTGAAGGGGAACATGCGCAGCACCGCGGCGGCGACGAACGCGAGGAGCACCGAGCGCGGGGGACGGCCAGCGGGTGACCGCGGCGACCGCGAAGAACAGACAGAGGAAGTCGGCGATCGACCGCGCCAGGGCGACGAGCATGATCTTCCACGAGCCTGGTCCGGCCAGCGCGCGGCGCAGGTGACGCCGCTCACGACGCATGGTGACCGTGAGGCGTAACGGGTCGCGGCGCGCGACGCGGGCGATCACCGGGCCGACGCGATCGACGATCGTGTCGGTACGCAGCGCGGCGACGAGCACCACGGTGATGACCACGAGTGCACCGCAGCCGTAGAGCGCGGTGCGCGCCAACGTCGCGGGCACACTCATGCCCAGCACGACCATGAACGGCCCGACCAACGCGAGCGCGCCGACGCTCGCCACCTGGAGCAACGAGAAGGCGACGAGCCCACTGGCGGCGCGCCACGCGTCGGTACCGCGACGGGCGAGGGTGCGCACCTGCACCGCGGTGCCGGCCGCGCCGCCGACCGGTGCGGCGGTCGCGACGGCATTGCCGACGAGTTGGCTCGCGGCGATGACGACGAAGCTCTCCTGGGTGCGCGGCCCGGCGTGGATCAGGAGTCGCTGCAGCTCCCACGTGCACAGCAGCACCGCGACCTCGGCCAGCAGCACAGCGATGAGCCAGTACCAGTCGATGTCGACGAGCCGGTGGGCGGAGCCGAGCACGCCGAGGATCGACGGGGCGAGCAGGTAGAGGATCGCGCCGCCCGCCAGCCACGACACGCTGCGCCGGGCGAAGCGCCCGAACGCGAACGATCCCTCGGCGGCTCGGACCTCGATCTCGAGTTCGGCGTCGGCGGCACCCACCCCGCACGCGGCAACTTCGTCCACTGCACACGTCATCGACGCCGATGCTTCGCCGCTTGACGGCAGGCGAATCGTCTGACATCTTCACCGCCCAGGCGAGTGCGGGCCGACCAGCACGGGGGTGACGGCATGGACCAGGCGCCGGAGTACGGGTTGATCGACGCCGACAACCACTATTACGAGCCGGAAGACTGCTTCACCCGCTACGGCGACGAATCGGTCCAGAAGTTCGTCAAGTGGGTGGCGGAGGGCAAGCGCAAGCGCCTCCTCTTCGGCAACGTGATGCAGACGATGGTGGCGAACCCCACCTTCGACCCGATCACGAAGCCCGGCATCATGCACCAGCGCCTCAAGGAGCTCGCCGACGGTGGTGAGCGGCGCAACGTGCACGGGATGGACAGCACCCGCTTCGTGCTGGAGCGCCTGCCCGAGTACTACCGCGACCGCGACGCGCGTCTGCAGGTGATGGACGAGCAGCACCTCGAGCAGGTGTGGATGTTCCCGACGCTCGCGGTCGGCGTCGAGGGGCTCAACCCCGACAGCATCGACATGACGTACAAGGTGTTCCGCTCGTTCAACCGCTGGCTGGAAGACGACTGGGGTTGGGCCTACCAGGACCGCATCTACAGCGCGGCGGCGATCCCCGTGCTGGACCCGCAACGCGCGGTCGAGGAGCTCGACTTCGTGCTCGAGCGCGGCGCGCGCCTCATCACGCTGCGCCCGGGGCCGACGAACGGTCGCTCACCGGGGGAGCGCGAGTGGGACCCGTTCTGGGCCCGTCTCCAAGAGGCCGACGTGCCGGTCGCCTACCACATCCATGGCGGTGCCGATCAGTACGACGCCGCGTTCAAGCTGCTGTACCAGCGCTACGGCGTCACCGACCCCGCCTACCACGCCAACCTGAAGAGCGCGCTGTACTTCGGCGACCGCGCGATCCTCGACACGATCATCTCGCTCGTGCTGGGCAACGTGTTCGGGCGCTTTCCGAACCTGCGCGTCGCGACCGTGGAGCTCGGCTGCGCGTGGGTGGAGTACTGCATGCACGTGCTCGACCACGCGGGAGTGTCGATCACCAACCGCTACATCGAGGCGTTCGGCGCCACGGTCGACGAGACCCCTTCCGAGGTGCTCAAGCGCCACGTGTGGGTGTCACCGTTCCCCGAGGAGGACATCCCGCGTCTTGTCGAGGCGATTGGCGCCGACCGCGTGTTGTTCGGTTCCGACTGGCCGCACGCCGAAGGCACCGAGCAACCCGGCGACTACCTGCGCTCCCTCGATGCGTTCGACGCGGACACGACGCGCAAGATCCTGCGCGACAACGCCGCCGAGTTGGTCACGTCGGCCTGAACCGACTCCCGGGCCGCCACCACCAGCCGGCCCACTGCACCGACCCGGGGGTCAGGTGCCGAAGTTCGGCTTGTGCTCTTCCCGCTTCGCCTGCTTGTCGTGACGCTTTTCCTTGAGCGTCTTGCCGGCTTTCTTCGCGTTGGGCTTCTTCGGGGATTTGTCGGCCATCAGAGGGCCTCCTCTTCAGAGACCCCTGACGTTAGGGCCAAATTCGGTCGCGGGTGCGCGCCGTGGACCGTTGACCGCGGCCTGTGGTTGACCTGCCGCGCCACAGGGGGCAAGGTTGGGGGGTCTGAGTGCCAGGGAGCGGGTCCCTCCGGGTTCCCGCAGGGACGTGACAACACGGTGACGGGTGACGGATCGCTGCGGGGCGAGACGGCTCGGTCGCGCATCGCGACCGGTCCGGGCGCGCACCTGCCGCCCGATGGGCTGCCCGATGACGGGCAGGCGCTCCAACCCCTGTCCGACGCGGAGTTGACCGACGAGGGTGCGTGGGCATTGCTGGATGCCACCCCCGACGGCTTCGTCATGGCCGACGAGTCGGGCCGCATCATGCTCGTGAACCGGCAGACCGAGGAACTGTTCGGCTACGACCGCGCCGACCTGCTCGGTCGGTCCGTCGACGAACTGCTGCCCGAGCGTCTGCGTCAGCCGCACCGCGCGCACCGGACCCGCTACCGCGCCGAGCCCCGGACGCGGTCGATGGGCGCAGGCATGGCGCTCTTCGGTCTCCGCGCCGACGGCAGCGAGTTCCCGGTCGAGATCAGCCTGAGCCCGCTGAGAACCGACCGTGGCCTACGAGTGGTCGCGGCGATCCGCGACATCACCGAACGGGCTGAGAGCGAGGCGCAGGCCCGCAACGTGTCCGAAGTGGTCGACGCAATCAGCGACGGCGTGCTCATCTTCGACGCCGACTCGTTGCGCTTCACCCACGTCAACCAGGGCGCCGTCGACCAGCTCGGCTACGACCGCGGCGAGCTCCTCGGGATGACCATGCTGCACATCGCCCCCGAGTTCGACGCGGCGTCGCTGCGCGCGTTGCTCGCACCGTTCGAGACCGGTGACCTCACGTCGACCACCTTCGTCACGACGCACCGACACCGTGACGGGGCCGACCTGCCCGTCGAGATCACCCTCGAGGTCCGACGCGACGCCGAGGGCCGGCCGCGTAGCTACGTCAAGATCGTGCGCGACATCCGCGAACGACTGGAAGCTGACCGACTCCTCCGGCGCGCCGAACAGGATCTCCGCGTCGCCGACGACCGCGACCGCATCGCGCGCGACCTCCACGACCGGACCATCCAGCGGCTCTTCGCGGCCGGTCTCACCCTCCAGGGCGCGCTGATGCGCTGCGAGCAGCCCGACGTCGCCGAGCGGTTGTCTGGAGTCATCGACCAGGTCGACGACACGATCCGCGAGCTGCGGTCGGTCATCTTCGGGCTCTCCTCCCAGACCGAGGGCTCCGGGCTCCGCCACGAGATCCAGCGGATCATCACCGATGAAGGCGAGGTGCTCGGGTTCGAGCCCCGCCTCCGACTCGACGGCCTGGTCGAGGCCGTCGACCCCGCCCTCGCGGCCGAGTTGCTCGCCACCCTGCGCGAAGCACTTTCGAACGTGGCCCGTCATGCGCAGGCCACGTCGGTCGACGTCACCCTGATCTGTGGCGACACCGTCTTCCTGCAGGTCGTCGACGACGGTGTCGGAATCGCCGACGACGTCGTGCAGGGCAACGGCACGCGGAACCTCGCCGCGCGAGCGGGCAATCTCGGCGGTCACTTCGAAGTAGCCGCGCGTCCCTACGGCGGCACCAAGCTCGAGTGGCAGGTCCCCAACCCGCATTGACGAGCGCGCCGACCGCTTGCCAAAGTAAGGTGCCTGTAGTAATCCATGGGCTCCATGGATCGTCTTCGTGTGGTGCAGTGGTCGACGGGGAACGTGGGACGCCAGGCGCTCGCCGCCGTGCTCGACCATCCCGAGCTGGAGTTGGTCGGCGTGTTCGCCTTCGGCTCCTCGAAGGTGGGACGCGACGCCGGTGCCCTGTGCGGTCGCGCAGACGTCGGCGTCGACGCCACGGACGACGTCGACGCCCTCCTCGCGCTCCGGCCCGACTGCGTGGTGTACACGCCGGCCTACGGCGACGATGCCACCGTCGTGCGATTCCTCGAGGCCGGCATCAACGTGGTGACGACGTCGGGCTACATCTTCGCCTCGGACGGGCCCCGCGGAGCGCACTTCTGGGACCACCTGCGCGACGCGGCGCAGCGGGGTGGGGCCTCGATGCTCGGGACGGGGTTGAACCCGGGCTTCGTGCACCTCCTCGCCGCCGTGCTGTCGCTGCCGCTGCGCGAGGTCCGCTCGGTGACCTGGGACGAGTACTCCCACGTGGGCTTCTACGAGGCGCCGGAGATGTGGGCACTGCTGGGCTTCGGCCTCACACCCGAGGCACGGGCGGAGCTCGTCGGTGATGCAGGCGTGGCGCCCGGGACCCCTCACTCGCTCGACGGCTTGGCGTACCTCGACTCGTGTTACGCGGTCGCCGACGCGCTCGGCATGGACATCGACGGCTTCGACCGCATCGAGGAGGTCGCCGTCGCGGTGGAACCGATCGAGACCCTTTGGGGCGTGTACGACACGGGCACCGTGGCGGGCCTGCGCATCACGTACCAGGCGAAGCACGGTGACGACGTGGTGGTCACGAGCCGCGTCACCTGGACCATGGGGGAGGCCGTCGAACCCAAGTGGGAGATGCGCCACGGCTACCACGTCGAGATCGACGGCGACCCCGCGCTCAGGCTCGACCTCGGGATCCTCCCCGGGTCGGCGTCGAACGTGCACGACATCCGCAGCGCGATGGACCTCGGGATGATCGCCACCGCGTGCCCGGCGGTGAACGCGGTGCCCGCGGTGTGCCGGGCCGCGCCCGGGTTGCTGACCTACCACGACCTGCAGATGCACGCGGCGCGCAATGCCGGCAAGCATGGCAACTAGCGAAGGAGCACTGATGACGGACTCGAAGCACGAGACCATCGAGCAAGAGGCGCGCGCCGCCTACCGCGCGTTCGTCGCCGAGCGTGACCGCGCCGAGGCGCAGGAGATCCCGTGGGACAAGCTCGCGGACTTCTACACCGAGGACGGCGTGACGATCGATCCCGCGTGGGGGCGCATCGAGGGCCGCGAGACCATCCGCGCGTACTGCCTCGAGTCGATGGCGGGCCTCACCGAGTACGGCTGGTGGAGCCGCGAGAACTGGACGATGGTCGAAGGCCACCGCCTGGTGAGCCAGTGGGACCAGATCGTCGGCACCCTGCCCGACGGCGCCGAGGCGAGCGTGCCCTCCGCGTCGATCCTCTACTACGCGGGCGACGGCCTGTTCTGCTGGGAGTACCAGATGGTGAACCTCGCGCAGATCGGGGCTGCACTCGCGTCGGTCGGCTGGCAGCCCAACGCCGACCTGAACCCGCCCCCGGCCAATCCGAACTACGACACGTCGTTGCCGCCGCGCTGGGCGCACCTGGAGCGTTCCGGGTCGTGATGCCGCGCCCGGTCGCGGCGGGGTGTCGCGACCGGCGGTAACCTCGCCCCGCTCGCACGACGACCATGGTGAGGCGATGGCCCGAGGAGAGATCACCGAGGAACGCCTGATCCTGGCCGCGGAGCAGCTCTATGCCGACCACGGCCTCGACGCGGTGTCGCTGCGTCAGATCGCCGACGCGGCGGGGCAGAAGAACCACGCGGTCGTCCAATACCACTTCGGCGGCAAGGCCGGCCTCCTGCGCGCCATCGTGCGCTACCGGACTGGCACCGCCTACGAGCTGCGCGAAGCCGCACTCGACGAGCTCGAGCGTGCTGGTCGCCAGCACGACGTGCGTGGCCTGCTGGAAGTGGCCATCGTCCCGCTCGTGAAGAGCCAGCCTCCTGGTTCGAACTACCTGCGCTTCATCGTGGCATTGCAGCCGGCCGCCCTGGCCGACGCGTGGCACCAGATGGGTGTGGAGCACGGCGCGACGGTCAACCGCATCAACCGTTATCTCGACGAAGCGCTCGGGCACATCCCGCTGCCGCTGCGCCAGGCGCGCATGGGCCGGGCCTTCGACATGGTCCTGCGGTCGCTGGCCGACCACTTCGGTGGGGGATCGAAGTCGGGCGTGCCGCGTCTGCCCGACGACCTGTTCGTCGAGGAGCTCGTGCTCTCGGGCGCCGCGGTGCTGGAAGCGCCGCTTCCGCCGCGGTCGGCGCAGCGTCTCCGACGCCGCCCGAAGAGCTGACCCAACCGCACCCCGTTCCGATCTGCCGGTCCCGCCCGGGATCCGCATGTCCGCGCGCCTGGTTGCAAAAGTAAGGTGCCTGTCGTAAAGTCGCGCCGGGCGAGCCGCCGGGGTTGCCGTCCACGTCCCGAGGGGGGAACGATGGGGAAGTTCCGAGTGATCGTCGGTGCGTTGCTCGTGATCGCACTGGCGGTGGCGACCGCGACCGCTGGCGGAGCGCAAACCGCCAAGGCAGGGAAGCCCACCGCGACCGACGTAGGCGTCACGGCCGGCGAGATCCACATCGCCGTCGCGGCCGACGTCGACAACCCGTTCCAGCCCGGGCTGTTCCAGGGCGTCGTCGACGGCGTGAACGGCGCGGCGAAGTACGTCAACTCGAAGCAGGGCGGCGGGGGCGTCGCCGGCCGGAAGCTCGTGGTCGACTTCATGGACTCGAAGCTGAACCCCAACGAGTCCCGGAATGCTGTCATCACGGCGTGCAGCCAGGACTTCGCGATGGTCGGTTCCGCGATGATCTTCCTCACGAACGTCGACGACGAGGTCGGGTGCAAGGACTCGACCGGCGCGGCGACCGGTCTCCCCGACATGGGTGCCATCGTCACCGGCGTCGCGCAGTGGTGCTCGCCGGTGTCGTACCCCGTCACGCCGTCGCCGCTCGACTGCGCGACGAAGGACCAGAACCCCCAGACCTTCTTCGGCAACGCGGGTCCGTCGAAGTACCTGCTGAAGCAGAACCAGAACGACCTGCACGGCGCGTTCCTCATTCCCAGCGACAGCAAGGACGCCCAGCGCGGGACGACCGTGCTGGTTGACGCGGCCATCGCTGCCGGTGTGAAGGCCGACCAGACGAGGCTCATGTCAGGACGCGATCCGCAGAGCGCCTACACGCCGATCATCAGCCAGATGAAGGCCGACGGGTCCAACTACGCCCAGAACACGCTGGGATCCAACAGCCAGATCCTCCTGCGCAGCGAGGCCCAACTCCAGGGGCTGAGCAGCGATGTCGTCTTCATCTGCGGGTCGGCGTGCTACGCGAAGTCGATCGTCGAGAACCCGGTCATGGAAGGCACGAAGGTGTACCTCGGCGCGCTGCCGTTCGACGAGGCGTCGTCGAACGCGATGCTCCGCCAGTTCCTGAAGTACGTCGGGCGCGACGCCGACAACTTCGCGGTCGCCGGCTGGTCGTCGGTCATCGCCTTCCGTCAGGCGGTCGAGGCCGTCGTCGCGAAGGACGGTGTGAACGGGCTCACCCGCAAGGCACTGCTCGACGTCGGCATCCCGACGCTCACGAAGTTCGACACCGAGGGGATGACCGGCACCGTGAACATCGCGAAGCGGATCGGCACGCCGTGTTTCGTGATCGTCGACGTCAAGGGCGGGAAGTACGTGCGTGAGTACCCGGCCAAGAAGGGCACCTTCGACTGCAAGCCGACGAACCGGGTGAAGATCGAAGAGAACATCCTCGGGTCGTGAGGCTCTGGACCGACGAGATCGAGGGGATGCGGGCGG
Organism: uncultured Actinomycetes bacterium; assembly: GCA_963720785.1. Lineage (GTDB taxonomy): Bacteria > Actinomycetota > Acidimicrobiia > IMCC26256 > DASPTH01 > CAVRGQ01. The sequence continues at coordinate 764,474 of CAVRGQ010000008.1, read as the reverse complement.
AGGCGCGCCAGTGCGTCGCCGACCACATGCAGGCGGTCCGCGCGGCGTACAACGATCGTTCGCCGCTCCCTCCCGACCTCGACCGCTTCGAGCGGGCCCGGGTGATCCGGGCGTCGTTCCCCGCGTTTCCGGCCGATCCTCGCGGGCACGACCAGGTGTGGGGTGGCATGTCGTGCCGCGTCTTCCTTCCCGGTGGCGCAGCCCCACGTGCCGTGTACGTGCACTTCCACGGCGGCGGCACGGTGTTCGGCGTCCCGGAGATGAACGACGGGTCGAACGCCGCGTTCGCGCTCCGCCACGGCGTGGCGGTCGTGTCGGTGCGGTATCGCACCGCGCCGGAACATCCGTTCCCGGCGGCGCTCGACGATGCTGCGGCCGTCGTGCGCGACGTGCTCGAGCGCGGCGCCGAGCAGTTCGGGGCCACCGAGCTCCTGCTGGGTGGTGAGTCCGCCGGCGCGTACCTGGCGGTGGCCGCGATCCTGCGCGTGCGTGACCTTCTCGGCGCGGACGCCCTGGCGCGTGTCCGCGCGGTGAAGCTCTCGTACGGCTGTTACGACTGGGGGCGACCGATTCCCCCGAGTGACTCGAGCCCGATCCTCGACGCCGGTTCCCCGGGGTTCTTCAGGGAGTGTTTCCTGCCCGATCGCAGTGACGAGGACCGGCGTGATCCGCACATCTCCCCGTTGTTCGCCGACCTTCAGGGGCTGCCCCCGGCATTGCTGACCGTGGGCACCGAGGACCGGTTGCTCGACGACACGCTCGGCCTGGCCGTGCGCTGGGCCGCGGCGGGCAACGAGACGGAGCTGTTCGTCGCACCCGATCTGCCCCACGCGTTCGAGATGTTCGCGTGCGGCATCACCGCGGCCTGCGCCGCGTTCGAGGGCTCGTGGATCGAGGAGAAGCTCGCACCCCGGGCGCAGGCGACCGAGATGGAGGACTCCGGAACCCTGCATCTCGATCGGGTGATCCCGGTGCCGATGTCCGTGAGCCCCGAGGCGCGCGCGGCGATGCAGGCGGGGTGTGCCGGGGTCGCGGCGCGGATCGCGAACCCGCCGCAGCTCCCCGATCGGAGCGATCTCGACGGTTGGCGGGCCCGGATCGCCGCGACCGACGAGCTCATGGTGTCGGTGTTCCGCGAACGTGTGAGCGACGACGCCGACTTCGAGGTCGACGACATCCGAGCGGTGCGGGTGTTCCGGATCACCCCGAGCGACGTCGACGCCGAGGCCGACGCAATGGTGCTGCTCGACATCCACGGCGGTGCGCTGGTGGGTGGCGGGGGAGAGGTGTGCCGCCTGCTGTCCACGATCGCCGCGCAACGAACCGGCCTCGTCACCTGGTCAGTCGACTACCGCATGCCGCCCGATCACCCGTATCCCGCGCCGCTCGACGACTGCCTCGCGGTGTACGCGGCACTGCTCGACGAGCAGGCACCGACGCGGATCGTGGTCAGCGGCGCGTCGGCCGGAGGGAACCTGGCCGCCGCGATGTTGCTGCGCGCCCGAGCCGAGGGGCTGCCGATGCCGGCCGGCCTGATGTTGCTCTCCCCGGAGATCGACCTCACGGAGTCGGGCGACACGTTCGCGACCAACCAGGGCGTCGACTACGTGCTCGTCGACGGTCTCGGGGCATCGATCGCGCTGTACGCGGGTGACCAGGATCTCTCGGATCCGCTCCTCTCCCCGCTCTTCGGCGACCTCGCGGGGTTCCCGAAGACCCTCCTGCAGTCGGGCACGCGCGACCTCTTCCTGTCGAACACGGTGCGGATGCATCGTCGCCTGCGCGATGCCGGCGTCGACGCCGAGTTGCACGTGTGGGAGGCGATGCCGCACGGCGGATTCTTCGGTGCGCCCGAGGATGCGGAGATCGCGGTCGAGCTGCGGCGCTTCGTGCGCGGGCTCGCGACGGCGTGACCGCGACGGGCCGGCTCGGCGACCCTACCGTCGCGCCCTCGACGTCGTCGATGAGTCGGTCGACGAATGCCGCGGTTTCCGCCAGACCGGTGGTCACGCCGAGCGCCGTGTCGAGCGCGGTGAGCTGCGCGATGCCCGTGAGCGCCATGAGCACGACGATCGGCGGGTACCGCTCCTTGTCGACGCCGCGTTCGGTGAGCACCTGCTCGATCGCGACGAGCTGCATGGTTCGGAAGCGATCGGCATAGCCGGCCACCTCCGCCCGGATCGCCTTGCGGTGGTTGGAGAGGGCAGCGAACTCGACGGTGAACGCCGCGCCACGGGGATCGCTCGTGAACGCCCAGATCGTGCGGAGCGAGGGTTCGTCCTCGAGCGCGCTGGCTGAAACTCTCCAGCCGCTGTTCCGCCCGCCGCCGGAAGACCTCGAGGAAGAGGTCGTCCATGGTGCGGAAGTAGTAGTGGACGAGCTGGTGCTTGAGCCCCGCGGCGGCGGCCACGCGGCGCGACGTGACGGCGGCGTAGCCCTCGTCGAGCAGGAGTCGCTCCGCGCCGTCGAGCAGCCGGACGCGGCTCGCCGAGTCGGTGCCTCCGATCCGGCGTTCCGCCCCTCGTTCCACGGCCATCACGAGACCTTGCCAGATCCCCGGCCCGGATGCTAAGCAGATGCACAGTATTTGGCGATCGCACAGCATTCCGGGGGGACGCATGACGGGGGACCAGCGAGCCGGGGCCTACTACGACCCGTACGACGTCGAGATCAACGCCGACCCGTATCCGGCCTTCGCGCGTCTCCGCGAGGAGGCGCCGGTCTTCCACAACGAGCAGTACGACTTCTGGGCGCTGTCACGCGCCACCGACGTCGAGCAGGCCTTCATCAACTGGCGCACCTTCTCCAACTCGCGCAGCGACATCCTCGACATCATCAAGGCGAACCTCGAGTTACCTCCCGGCGTGGTGCTCTTCGAGGACCCGCCGCTGCACGCGATGCACCGCAGCCTGATGTCGCGTGTGTTCAGCCCGCGTCGTGTCGCCGGGCTCGAGGACGAGATCCGCGCGATGTGCGGCCGGTGCCTCGACCGTCTCGCCGGTGAGGCGCAGTTCGACGTGATGGGGGAGTACGCGACCCATGTGCCAATGCGTGTGATCAGCATGCTGCTCGGTATCCCCGAGGCCGACCAGGTCGCCGTGCGTGACGCCACCGACGCGAACCTGCGCACGCGACCGGGCGAGCCGATGCAGGTCACCGTCGACAACATCGGGCACCCCGACCTCTTCGCCGACTACATCGCCTGGCGCGCGGAGCATCCGTCCGACGACCTCATGACGATGCTGCTGAACGCGGAGTTCGAGGACGAGACCGGCACGCGCCGCACCCTGTCGCGTGAAGAGGTGCTGATGTACTGCTCGGTCCTCGCGGGTGCGGGCAACGAGACCACCGGTCGGCTCATCGGCTGGATGGTGAAAGTGCTCGCCGATCACCCCGACCAGCGCCGCGATCTCGTCGGCGACCGCTCGCTGCTCGACGCGACGATCGAGGAGACGTTGCGCTTCGAGCCCACCGGGCCGCACGTCGAGCGCTACGTGATGCACGACGTCGACTACTACGGCACAACCGTGCCCGCCGGGAGCGCCATGATGTTGCTCGTCGGCGCGGCCAACCGCGACCCCGAGCGCTACGAGCGCCCCGACGAGTTCGACCTCCACCGTGACGACGCCCGCCACGTCACCTTCGGCTGGGGAACCCACTTCTGCCTCGGCGCCGGGCTCGCGCGCCTCGAGGCGCGGGTCGCGCTCGACGAGTTCCTGGACCGGTTCCCGGAGTGGCAGTACGACGCCGACCGTGCGCGCCTCGCGTCGACGTCCACGGTGCGTGGGTGGGAGACCCTGCCGATCGACGTCGGTTGACGTGGGTCAGTCCTTGTTCGAGCCCTGCACCTTGTCCTTGAAGTCGTCGACGAGGTCCTTGGCCTTGTCGCCGGCCTTCTCGACGACTTCCTTGGCCTTGCTGCCGGCACGGTCAGCCTGACCCTCACGCTTCAGCTTGTCGTTGTCGGTCAGATCGCCGACCGCTTCCTTCGCTCGTCCCTTGAGGTCGTCAGATCTTGAGCCCATGGTCGCCTCCTCGCTGCCGCGAGCCTGCGCCACGAGCGCACCCCGCGCCACGGCCGAACGGTTCATCCTGCCGAGGTCGGCGTCACTCACCACTTGGTGCGCAACTGCGCGCCGACCTGTCGGGCGCGGATCGCGTCGGCGCGTTCTGCTGCGGTGACCTGACCGATGGTCGGAGGGAGCGCGGCGTCGAGCGCGTCGGCGGCCATCACCCGCACGGTCACGTCGGGGGCGGTCGGCGTCCCGGTCCACCGGAACTGCAGCGCGCCGAACTCGTGGCCGGTGGTGTCGAGCCAATTGGGCACGCCCGGATCGGTGGCGCCGACCACGACGCGCAGCACACCGTCGGGGTCGACGACCGCCTGCGACCGGTTCAGGCTGCTCTGCGCGTTCATCCAGTCGATGGTGGAGAAGCACGCGTCGGTGAGCGACAACGAGAACGCCCGGCACGAGGGGTCGAGCGTCGTCTCGACGAGCAGCACCTCGTCGTCGGCCAGCGAGTAGCACCCCTCCTGGTACCACTGGTCGGCGAGCCCCCCGCCGGTGCCCGAGTAGTCGACGGTCACGAGACGGTTGATCACACCGTCGGCGCGCAGCCGTCCGATGCGGCCGACGCCCGACATCACCATCCCCTCCACGACCAGGGCGTGGAACCCGAAGCGCGCCTGCAGCGCGTCGAGGCTCGATGCGCTCGCGCCGCGGATCGACGTCGAGGCGCACGATGGCGACCTGCGGCTCGGTGTCCTCGCCCCAGCGCTCGGAGACGCTGCGCAGCATCAGCGTGCGCATCTCGGGTTCGAGGCGCCACCAGTCGCCCGCGCCCTCGGCTCCCTCGGCTCCCTCGGGACGCTGCGCACTCAGCACCACGGTGAAGGTTCCGTCGGCCGCGATCGCGAGGTCGTCGAGGTCGAACGGGTCGAAGGTCTGCAGGCCGCCGGCCACGGGTGGTCCGAACGGCATGATCGTCACGTCGGGGACGGTGCCGCGTCGCCCGCTGATGCGGTACACGCCGCTGCCGTCGATCGCGGCGTTGCGGTAGATCGTGTCGGGGTTCGGCGTGCCGTACATCTGGTGGTAGCCGACGCTCGGGAGGAACGCCGGGTGCTCGGGCTCGGCCCAGAGCTGCGTGAGGTACGCGCCCATCAACGCGCCGAAGAGTTTGACCGCGACCTCGGCTTCGCGCTCGGGTCCCGTCACTCGCCTCGACCTGGGCGCGGAGCCGGTCGGCCGCGGCGCGGAGGTCGTCGAGGCAGCCCAGCCAGCCGACCGGGTCGTCGGTCGGATCAGCCGTCATCGGTCGCGCTCGTCCTCGCTGGGGATGGCGAACCGCTCGGTGTAGGCGGCGAAGGCATCGGCGATCGCGTCGCGGTCGAGGCCGTAATCCTCGAGGTGGTACTCGTGCGTACCGCGCTTGCCCTGCGGGTTCTCGGCGCGCCACACGCGGACGCGTTCGTCGACCTCGGGGGTCCACGCGAGGCCGATCGCCGCGAACACGTCGGGCATCACCGCCTCGGGTGCGTCGACGAGTTGGTAGTAGTCGACGTGCACCACGTGCGAGTCGCCCGTGGCCTCCTGCGCGATGTCGAACGCGACGAGGCGGTCGACGTGTTGGCGCACCAGCTCCAACATGTCGCGACCGATCTGCTCCGGGTCGGCGTTCGGTGACGTACCCGTCCGCAACATCTGGGTGAGGCTGCAGTTCGACGCGAGCGCCTGCACCGGGTCGCGGTGCGTCACCACGAAGCGCGCCTCGGGATGCACGGTGGCGATGGCGTCGAGTGCGAGCAGGTGACACGGCCACTTGAGCGCCCAGCGGCGCGGCGGCGCCCCCCACTGCAGCATCTTCAACACGGTGGCGTGGTGCTCGTACGCGGCCACGAGGTCGGCGGTGTGCAGGAGGTGCTCGAAGTAGCCCGACACCGACATCATCCAGAGCAGCCCGGGGTTCACGAACGTCTGGTCGAGGATGGCCAGGCACTCCTGCGGGCCGTCGACGTCGGTGAGGTGGAAGGCGTCGATCTTCCCGCCGGTGGCCTCGTGGTTGCGCCGTGCCGTCTCGATGCTCGCTGCGCGCCGCAGGCGGGCGGATTCGGGGTCGACGGCCGGTGGCGGGGCGGGGCGGTCACCTTCCCAGGTGCGCAGCATGCGCAGGTCGGGGTCCTGGTCGAACAGGTACTGGAAGTAGGTGGTGCCGGAGCGGGGGAGGCCGGTGAGGAAGATCGGTGGCGTGAGCTCCGACCTCGCGATCCCCGGCTCGTCGGCCACGCAGCGGTCGACCTCCATCCGGTTTCGCGCCGCGACGGCGAGCATTCCCACGAAGTGGTCCGCCGCACCAGGGATGAGCGCGGCGTCGCGGTTGATGGAGTCGACGGCCGCGGTGAGGTTCTCGACGAAGTGGGTGGGGTCGGGATCCTCCACGTCGGTGAGCGCGCGGGCGTGCTCGAGGACGTCGTCGACCGTGAGCTCGGGCACGGGTGTCCTTTCCTTCTTGCTCGGCCCTGGTCTCGGCCGGTGTCAGTCGAAGAGGGCGAGGCCGCGCATCTCGACGCTCGCTCGCGTCGGCACACCCGGCGGGCAGGTGGGGTCGGTGAACGCGGTGTGCGGCACCCGGCCGGCGCGGTGCGGATCGGTGTCGTGCGCCTTGAACACCAGCACCTCGTCGCGGCGTCATGTCGCGGAAGTAGTGCCACTCGTGCGCGGGGTTGTGGAGGTAGCCCGTGGTGTCGTGGCGGATGTCGAAGCCGTGCTCCTCGGTGACCGCGGCGACGGTCACTTCGTCGCCGCGGGCCACCGTGCGCGCGTCGCACACCGCGAGCGGGAAGTCCTGGGGTGGTGGGGTGACCGCGCGCCAGAGGTTGTAGAGGGCCCAGCGCGAGTAGTCGCCGAGATCCAGGTCGTCGACGAACTGGGCGATCATCTCCACCAGACCGGTCGCCGAGGTGTCGGTGTTGTCGGCGTGCGCGTACCGCGCAGGCTTGGCGTTGGAGAGCGCGGCCAGCTTCTCGGTCGCGCTCTCGCCGTAGCGCTTCTTCCCACCGCCCAGCATGAACACCCGCGATGCGCCGGTGATGTCGGCGAGGAGCTCGGTGGTCTCGTCGATGTACTGCTGATCGACGACGGGATCCACCTGGATCGCGTCGAAGTCGACCACTGCGCTCACGTGGTCGACCAGCACGAAGCCCTCGAGGTCGAGACCGGTGGGGATGCCTCGCGTGTCGACGATCCGCATCTCGCGACCGGGGAGGGTCTGCATGGTCGAGCGGTCCTCGGCCTCGGTCACGAACTCGAGGACCGCGTCGCCGGGCCCCGGCGGGTTGCGGACGTAATTCACCTCGGCTCGGACCTGTGCGGTCCCGCCCACCTCGGGTGCCACCGTCGCCATGTCTCCCCCTCGTCGACGCAGGTGTTGCGTCACAGTACGCCGATCGGTTGCGACGCGCGTCGGGAGACTCCCTTCACCGGAAGGGAACGGCTGCCCAGCCCCTAAGGTACGGAGATGGCCAAAGCGAAGAAGACCGGCGACCCGTCGATGCCCCGTGGAAGCGCCGAGGGTCCCCCCGGCAAGAAGCAGCGGTCGAAGGCTCGCAAGAACAGCGGCAAGGGCCGCAAGTAGCAACCCCTTCGCGGGTCAGTCGTCGAAGCCCTCGATGCGACGGAACTCCGCGTCGCTCATCGGCTCCTCGCCGCCGTACTCGCTGGCTTCGTAGTTGCGACGACGCTTCATCACCGAGTACCCGGCGATGATGCAGAGGACCGCCACGAAGAAGAAGATTCCGACACCCCAGTAGAACATGGGGGAGACCCTAGGCGACGCCGACGGTCCGCGGACCGAACGCGAAGCTGGTGGTGTCGGTGGGGATGTCGTCGAGCCCGGCCCGCACTGCGGTGACCTCGGGTCCGATGCGGTCGGCAACTGGGCGCAGGGCGTCGAGGTCGAAGCCGTAGACCTGCGCCGCGGTGCCACCCACCATCGCCGCCACCTCCGTCGGATCGATCCCCGCGAACGTGTGGGCGAGCGACTCCCGGGTGTACGGGTAGGTGCCCTCGTCGTGGGGGAAGTCGCTGCCCCACATGATCTTGTGCGAGCCCACCGCGTCGCGGTCGTCGGCGTCGCCGCGTGTCATGAAGCTCGATCCGAGCCAGCAGTTGCGCTGCCAGTACTCGCTCGGCTTCATCTCCAGGATCAGCGGGTTCGCGATCGGCATGACACCCACGTTGCCCTGCTCGATCCGGGCCTGGATCGAGTCCATCATCGCGAGTGTGTTGCGCACCCAGCTCGAGCCGGCCTCGGCGAACACGAGTTGCAGGCCGGGGAAGCGATCGAACGCGCCCGACATCACCAGCGCCCACAACGGCCGATGCGCGTAGAAGCTCGCCTCCAACACGAACATCGCCGGTGAGGCGGGGAACATGCCGATGTCGGGCGAGCCGGTTCCGCCGTGCATGTTGAGCACCACCCCGCGCTCCTCGCACGCGCGCCAGACCGGGTCGTACACCGGTGAGTGCAACGGGTCGATGCCGCTGCCCGGGGGCACGCCGGGGATGAGCACGCCGCCCATGAGCCCGTGATCGGCGATCCAGTGCACGTCCTCCACGGCGTCGTCGAGATCGTTCAGGAGGATCTGCCCGATGCCGGCGCGGCGGCCGGGCAGGTGCGAGCACCAGTCGGCGAGCCAGCGGTTGTGCGCGCGCAAGCCCGCGAGCCGCAGGCGGTACTCGTCGGCGCTCGGCACGAGCGCGACCAGCCCTCCGCGCGGGAAGAACGGCGGCACGGTGTTGGGGTAGACGATCTCGCCCGCGATGCCATCGGACTCGAGCGCGGCGTTGCGCACGGCATCGTCCCAGTTGCGGTTGGCGTCGGGACGCACGAGGTCGCCGAACGGGTTCACGTAGGCATCGGCCCACCGGTCGAACTCGTCGTGGTACGCCGCCTCGAGGAACGGCCGGTAGTCACGCAGGTCGGCGCCGGCGTGGCAGTCGGCCGAGATCACGACATAGCGGTCGTGCGGGTACGTGGTCATGGGGAGATCAACTCCAGTTCGAGGGGGCGAACCGACACCGGCACTGCCGTCATGACCGGTTCACCGGTGAGCGGATCGATGCCGGTGGACGGCGACGTCAGCCTGGTCACGTTGGTGACGTTCGAACCGTGCACGATCGACACCGCGCCCCGCCCACTGGCCGGGTCGACCCGGGCGACGCATCGCAGCGCGCCGGCATCGCTCTCCACCTCGACCGCGTCGCCGTCGGCGATGCCCAGCGCGCCTGCATCGTCGGGATGCAGGGATACGGCCGGCCGCTGCGCGAGCCGTTCGAGCGGCAGGAAGTCGTTGGAGTTCTTCGTCGCGGTGATGCGCGTGCAGAGCAACTGGAGCGGTCGCCCGGCGGGCGGGGGATCGAGCAGCCCGGGGAGCCGCGCCAGCATCGAGGGCGGCGCGATGCGCCATTTGCCGTCGGGCAGGTACCGCTCGACCCAGCCGTAGAGCTCGGGCGGCAGGACACCGTGCGTGGACGCGGCGAACAACTCCTCGGCGCCGCCTCGCGAGCGCGAACGCGAGCTTGCGGATGATGTCGTCGTCGGTTGCCGTGTCGGGATCGAGGCCGCGCACCACCTCGATGCCGAGGCGCTGCCCCAGCCCCGCGAACAGCTGCCACGTGGAGCGACGCTCCGCGGCGGGCGGCACCACCATCGGTGCGAGACCCGTGCGTCCGTTCCACGCCTGGATGTTCGTGCGCTCGAGTGGCGACGCGCCCGGGTAGAGGTGCGTCGCCAACTCGGTGAGGGGCGACGCGACGATGTCGATCACCGCGAGCGCGTCGAGCTTGCCGAGCGCGACGGTGACCCGCTCGGGATCGGGGAAGGCGGTGATCGGGCTGCCGCCCGCGATGATCAGCACGCGGAGGTTGCCGGCCTCGATCTCGTCGGCCATCGCCACGCAGGGCATCTCGCCGAACACCAGCGGCAGCTCCGGGCGCGAGCGGGGGCCCGGTGCGTACGCGCCGTCCTCCGGTGCGGGCGCCCACGGCTCGCGCTGCTCGAGCGGCGACATCCAGCCGGGGTTGAAGTACATGCCGCCGCGCGTGTCGAGCGAGCCGGTCACCGCGAGGAGCGCCCAGCGGAGCCACTCGGCCACCAGCCCGTCGGGCGCGAAGAGCAGGCCCGAGCCGGTGACGACGCCGATGCGGCCCGCGGCCCGGATCGCGTCGAGCAGGGCGTCGAGCTCCTCCCCGGGCACCCCGGTGCGCTCGGAGGTGAAGGCGCGGTCGAACGGCGCGACTGCGTCGGCGAGCCGGCGCCGGTCCTCGGGAGTGGTGGTGCGGCGCAGCTCGTCGCCGCCCGCCTCCTCGGCGAGCAGTTCGCGCACGAGCCACGCGAGGAGGATCGCGTCGGTGCCGGCCCGGGGTGCGACATGACCGTTGGCCAGCTCGGCGGTCGTCGTGCGACGGGGGTCGACCACCCACACCTGACCGCCGTCGCGTTGGAAGGCGCGCAGGCGACGGATCGGGTCGGGCAGGATCGAGAAGTACCCGTGCGACACCACCACGTTGCAGCCCACGTACACCACGAGCCGGTTGCCCCCGTGTTCGGGCACCCAGGTGGGCAGCAGCTCGGCGGAGCCGGTGACCATCTCCTGCGCGCGCGCATCGCGGGCGCGTGGTCGACGGTCATCGACGAATAGCGCTGGCGCGTGCCGACCCCCGAGATGAACCGCTGGATCGCGGCCATACCCGCGGTGTCACCCGTCATCCCGCTCGCGTGGTACACGCCGACGGCGTCGGGGCCGTGCTCGTCGACGGCGGCGCGCACGAGCACGGCGAGATCGTCGAGGCTCTCGTCCCAGGTCGTGGGCGCGCCGCGGAGCAGCGGGTGGTCGAGGCGCGCCGGCTGGTGGTGGAACCAGGGGATCCGGTGCCCCTTCTGGCACAGGTACCCGTGCGACGCCGGATGCTCGGTGTCGCCGCGCACGCCGATCACCTGGTCGCCGTCGAGCTCCACGTGGATGCCGCAACCGGCAGGACAACAGCCGCAGATGCTCGGTACCGATGTCGTCACGCGCGATCCCCTCCTGGCCGGAACACCGGACGCTACCGGCACCGGTGCAGGGGCACCAGCGGGCGGCTCACGGAGGCGTGGCCCTGTCGTCGAGCGCGAACAGTTGGTGGAGCTGCTGGATCGTCACCGATCCCTCACCCACTGCCGACGCCACCCGCTTGACCGAGCCGTGACGCGTGTCGCCGGCGGCGAAGACGCGCGGCATGCTCGTCTCCAGGGGGAGCGGTGGGCGGTCGCACGACCACGCGTGCGCAGGGAGGTCCTGGCCCGCGAGCACGAAGCCCAGTTCGTCGCGCGCGACCGCCGCCGGCAGCCAGTCGGTGTGGGGCCGCGCGCCGATCATCAGGAAGAGTGCGTCGGCGGCGACCGTCGCTTCGTGTGCGGTGCGGTTGTCCCGCAGGACGACGTGTTCGAGGCGTCCGCTGCCCCCGCCGTCGATCACCTCCGTCTCGACGCGCACCTCGATGTTGGGCGTGGCCTCGACCTGGCGCACCAGGTACTGCGACATGCCCGCGTCGAGCGACGGCGCCCGGACCACGAGCGTGACGCGGCGTGCGTACCTCGCGAGGTGCAGGGCCGACTGGCCCGCGGAGTTCGCACCTCCCACGATGAAGACCTCTCCGCCGACGACGCTGGCGGCCTCCGACGCCGTGCTGCCGTAGAAGACGCCGTGGCCGTTGAGCGCCTCGAGCGCGGGGACGCCGATGCGGCGGTAGCTGACACCGGTGGCGAGCAGCACGGCCCGGGCCCGGACCCATCCGTGGTCGGCGAGGTCGACCGCGACGTGGTCACCCTCGGAGCGCAGCCCGGTCGCGGCGTGCATGAACACGAACTTCGCGCCGAAGACCCACGCCTGTTGGTACGCGTCCTGGGCGAGGCGCCGCCCGCTGACGCCCCGAGGAAACCCGAGGTAGTTGCGGATCAGCGAGCTCGACGTGGCCTGGCCGCCGATCGCGCCCTCGTCGACGACGAGCGTGTCGAAGCCCTCCGACGCGCCGTAGACCGCGGCCGAGAGCCCGGCCGGCCCCGCGCCGATGATCACGAGGTCGAAGTCCATCTGTTCGGGGTGCTGCGGCGAGCCGGTGCCCGTGGCGATGTCGGCGTTGCTGGGATCGCGCAGCACCACCCCGTTCGGCAACACCAGCATGGGGAGCTTCGTCGGCGCGCCGGCCTCCGCGATCAGTGCGCTGCCCACCTCGGAGTCGGCGAGATGGAACGAGTGGGGCATGGCGCAGCGGCCGAGCGTCTCGCGCAGCTCGTAGGACCGCCCGGACCACGAGTCGCCGACGACCTTGATCGTGTAGGGCGACGTGCGTTGCGACTCGGCCCAGTCGAGCAGCAGACCCGAGATCGCGTGATGGAACAGCTCGTCGGGCGGGTCGGACGGACGGAGCACGTAGTAGTCGATGCGCCCGCGCGCGATGGAGTCGAAGATGGCCTCGCCGGTCTCGGGATCCCCCCAGTCACCCCAGGCGACGAGGAGCCCGCGCTTCGAGTGCGGGTGCAGTCGGCGCGCCTCCTCGAGCAGCTCGCTGCCCGTCATCCCGTCGAGTCGTGTCCCGGCGAGCACCAGGGCGACGGCCTCGTCGGCCACGGCGAGGTCCTCCAGGTGCGCGAGGGCTTCCGCCGGATCCGGGAAGCACGCCACGCGGTAGTGGCGGCCGTAGCGGTCGCGCAGCTCGTGCTCCAGCTCATCGAGCGCGTCGGCCTCGGCGTCGACCGCGAGCAGCACCGGATCTCCCACGAAGAAATGCTAACGAGCGGGCCGGTGGCGGTCCATCGGTGCTGCAGACGTTTGACAAATAGCGCGGGCTATCCGTACGGTCGGCCCGCACCTCGGAGACGGATCGCCCGTTCGGGCTGCCCTCCGGGGGCGAGTACATGGGGGGAACCATGAAGCGAGTGACCAGAGGCGCCATGATCGGCGCGCTCGTGGTGACGGCGGCGCTGGTCGGCATCGTGCCGGCGGGCGCGCAGTCGAGCAACGAGAAGCCCAAGGCCACGGAAGTCGGCGTGACCGCCACCGAGATCCACATCGCGGTGGTGGCCGATGTCGACAACGCGCTGGCACCGGGCCTGTTCAAGGGTGCGGTCGACGGCACGAAGGCCGGCGCCGCGTACCTGAACTCCAAGGAAGGTGGCGGCGGCCTCGCCGGACGCAAGGTCGTGGTCGACTTCTACGACTCGAAGCTGAACGCGAGCGAGACGCGCAACGCGACGATCAACGCGTGCCAGAACGACCTGGCGATGGTGGGCGGCATCGTGCTGTTCCTCACGAGTGTCGACGACATCGTGAACTGCAAGGACCAGGCCGGTGCGGTGACGGGTCTGCCCGACATGGCGGCCACCACGATCGGCATCCCCGAGGCGTGCGCGCCGACGTCGTTCCCGACGCTCGGCACGTCGACCGACTGCACCACGGTCACCTCGAACCCGCAGACCTACTACTCCACGCAGGGTCCGTCGAAGTGGCTGATCAAGAAGAAGGGCACCGCGCTGCACGGGCCGATGATCATCGGCAGCGACACGAAGGACGCGGCCCGGGGTTCCACGATCATCGCCCTCGGTGTGCAGAAAGCCGGCATCAAGGCCGACCAGGGCACCGTGGTCCCGCGCTCGGGGCGTGACCCGCAGAGCGCGTACACCAACATCATCCAGGCGATGAAGAACGACGGCTCCAACTACGCGCTCGACACGTCGTCGGTGGGCTCGACGACCTCACTGCTGCAGGAAGCGCAGCTGCAGGGCATGGACATGGCGAAGGTCGCGTGGGTGAACGTGACCGGCTACGGCACCAAGGCCGTTGCCGACGCTGCGAGTGTGTGGGAGGGCATGTACCAGTCGCTCAACCTGCTGCCGTTCGAGGAGACGAAGTCGAACAAGATGCTCGCCAACTTCGTCAAGTACACGAAGGCCCAGGGCGGCGAGATCGACACCTTCGCCGCGTACTCGTTCGAGTCGGTGATTGCCTTCCGCGACGCCGTGAACGCCACGGTGAAGGCCAACGGCATCAACGGCATCACTCGGGCGAACCTCACCGCCGGCATCAAGACCCTCACCGACTTCGACGCCGACGGCATGGCCGGTACCCACTCCTACAAGGACCAGAAGATCACGGGTTGCTTCGTGATGGTGCAGTTCCTGAACGGCAAGTGGGTCCGTCAGTACCCGACGAAGAAGGGCACGTTCGACTGCAACAAGTCGAACCTCGTCGACATCAAGGACAACCTCCTCGGCCTCTGAGCCGGCAGGACCTCCTGCGCAGTTCCACTGGCGCCGGCCGGTGGCCCCTCGGGGTCACCGGCCGGCCCGCGTCCGGCCGCGTTCGCAGCGTTCTAGATTCCCCGCATGGATCTCGGAGTACGTGACCGTCCCTATCTCATCATCGGTGGCACGGGCGGCATGGGCCTCGCCGCCGCGGAGGTCCTCGTGGCCGACGGCGCGCGCGTCGCGGTTGCCGGGCGCGACGCCGGCCGCGCACGCGAGGCGGCCGAAGCGCTCGGCCCGCTCGCGGTGCCGGTGACCGGTGACGTCAACGTGAGCGGGGGTGCCGACACGCTCGTGGCCGCCGCGGTCGAGGCGCTCGGTGGGCTGGCGGGGATCGCGATCACCACCGGCACCGGGCTCGAGGCCCACAGCCGTCTCGCCGACGCCACCGACGAGATCTGGTCCGAGGCCTTCGACGACGTGCTCATGGGCACGGTGCGCGCGGTGCGCGCCGCGGTGCCGCACCTGGTCGCGAACGGTGGCGGCACCGTCGTCACGACCGGGGCGTACGGCATGCGCGCCTACCACCCCGATCGCCTGCCCTACGTCACGCTCAAGTACGGCGTCGCCGCGTTCACCAAGACGATCGCCCGCGAGTACGGGCCCGCGGGTGTGCGCGCCGAATTGCGTGTGCCCCGGCGCGATCGAGACGAGCAGCCTCCAGGCGCTCCGCGCCCAGCTCGCGGAGGCGCGCGGATTGCCGCCCGACGGGCTGCTCGAACAAGTGATGGTGGAGGAGTGGCACATGGATGTCGCCCTGCAACGGCCGGGCACGCCGGGTGAGGTCGGCGACCTGTTCGCCTTCCTGCTGTCGGACCGCGCCGGGTACGTCACCGGCGCCATCGTCAACATCGACGGCGGCACCACGTTCTGACCTCGTACCGCTCACGTGGGGCATGATGTGAGGCGATGACGGTCGAGATCCACGCTCCCGACGGCAACATCGGCGCGCCCGCCGCGCGCCTCGCGCCGGCGCCGCCGGTGCTGGCAGGCGTGCGCATCGGCGTGCTCGACAACGCGAAGCCGAACGCGCGCCTGCTCATGGAGCGGGTGGCGTCGCAACTCGCGGTGCGCACCGGCGCGGTGGTCGAGCTGGTCACCGACAAGGGGCCGGGGGCCAACGCGGCCACGCCGTGCACGGGCGAGACGCTCGACCGGATCGGGAAGGAGGTCGACCTCGTGCTCACGGGGTCGGCCGATTGAGGATCGTGTACGTCGTGGAGTGTCCACGACTCCGTGCAGTGCGAGCAACGCGGTCGACCGACCGTGGTGTTCACGACCACGAAGTTCGAACAGCTCACCCGTGCGGTTGCGGGGAGCTACGGCATGCCCGATCTGCGCATCGTGACGGTGCCGCACCCGCTCGGTGGCACCGACGAGGACACGATCCTCCGGTGGGCCGACGCTGCGGTCGACGACGTGATCGCGTTGTTCAGCGGCAGTTGAGCGGAGGGTCGTAGGATCCGCGTTCGTGAGCGACTACGAAGGCGTCCCCGGGCTCGACCTCCGCATCGACGACGGTGTGCTGCACCTCGTGCTGAACCGCCCCGAGGTGCGCAACGCGCTGAACGACGAGATGGTCGCGGCGATGTACTCGACGATCGAGACGGCCGGCAGTGACGAAGCGGTGCGCGTCATCGTGCTCTCGGCCGCGGGGGAGCACTTCTGCTCGGGGTTCGACATCGTGTCGCGCAACCAGCAAGGCGCGCCCAAGCCGCGCGTCGGCTCGATCCAACGTCGGCTGCCCCGCCAGGCGCACCGTCTCATCCCGGTGATGCTGGAGACCCAGACGCCGATCGTGTGCGTCGCGCAGGGCTGGGTGGCGGGTATCGGTCTCAACCTGGCGCTCGCCGCCGACTTCACGCTCGCGGCCGACGACGCGCGGTTCTGGGCACCGTTCGTCGACCGCGGGTTCACTCCCGACAGCGGCGCGACGTGGATGCTGCAGGAGCGGATCGGCGTGGTGAAGGCGCGCCGGATGCTCGAACTGGGGCAGGTCGTCAGCGGGGCCGAGGCGGCCGAGTGGGAGATGATCCACGGCGCGGTGCCCGCCGACGGGCTCGCCGCCGCCGTCGATGAACTGGTCGCCAAGCTCTCGTCGAGCGCCACCGTCGCGCTCGGCCTCACCAAGTGGCTGTTGCACACCGCGCGCTCCACCTCGGTCGACGAGCAGTTGCGCAACGAGGCCTTCGCGATGGAGTTGTCGTCGCGCAGCGACGACTTCCGCGAGGGCCTGGCCGCGTTCAGGGACAAGCGTCCACCGGACTACCAGGGTCGCTGACCCCCGCGACCACCCCCGAGACGAGGAGCCTCACGATGGCCGGCAAGGGACTCGAGATCTACCGCGCGGCCGACGCGCCGCTGCTCGGGAACGACATGATGTCGTCGCCCGAGATGGACCCCGCCGTCCTGGCGGCGATCGATCTTTCGCCGCTCGCCAACGCGGGCCCGGTGGACGTGCTCTACCGCGGTGAGGGGGAGCAGGGTTTCAGCCTCGTGCGGGCCCGGTTCAACCCCGGGTACAAGCTGCCCCGTCACAGCCACGACTCGGATTGTCTGTACTACGTCGTGTCGGGCACCGCGATCATGGGCAGTCAGGTGCTGCACCCCGGTGACGGCTTCTTCGTGCGCGGCGACGCGCCGTACACCTACGAGGCCGGCCCCGACGGAGTCGAGGTGCTGGAGTTCCGCACGGCCACGAGCTTCGACATCAAGATCTCCGACCAGACCGTCGAGAAGCTGCAGCCGCTCGTGGACATCGCGATCGCCAACCAGGACGACTGGCTCGCCCGCAACGCCGCGCGCTAGTCCGCGGGCGTGAACTCGAGGTGCAGGGCGTCGAGGCCGCGCAGGAGAAAGATCGGCTCGTAGTGGTACTGCCACTCGCCGAACGCGCCGTGCGCAGCTTCCGAGATGCGGATGTCGAGCATCTTGTCGAGCACGCGCTCGAGCGTGGCCCGGCCCTCGGCCCGCGCCAGCGGCGCGCCGACGCATGCGTGCGCGCCCCAGCCGAAGCCCACGTGCTGGCGGCCGTTGACCCGGTCGAGGTCGAGCACCTCGGGGTTCGGCGTGCAGACCGCGGATCGCGGTTCGCTGCGCCGGCCATCACGAACAGTGACGCGCCGGCGGGGATCTCGACGTCGCCGACCGTGGCGCGCCGCCGCGCCATGCGGAAGCTGCCCTGCAACGGGCTCTGCAGACGCACGCACTCCTCGAGGAACGGCATGATCCTCGATCGGTCGGCGCGCAGTTGCTCCTGCAGGTCGGGCCGCTCACCGAGATAGCGCAGCGCGGTGCCGAGCAGGCGTGCCGTCGTCTCGCCGCCGGCCGAGAACAGGTTCGCGGAGATCAACATGATGTCGTGCACCTCGGGCAGGCTGCCGTCGGGGAAGGTCGCGGTGGCGAGCTCCGTCATCACGTCGTCCTGCGGGTTGCGCCGCCGGTCCTCGATGTAGGCGGTGAATCGGTCGTAGAGGAACTCGAGCGGCTTGTGCGACGGCGCACCCTTCGCGCCGCTGCCCTCCGGGCGCTCGCCGCCCTGGAGCTGACGGCGGAACAGGTCGTGGTCCGCTTCGGGGACGCCGAGCAGGTCGGCGACGACGAGCAGTGTGAACGGTCCGGCGTAGTCGTGCAGGAACTCGCACTCACCGCGCGCGAGGAACTCGTCGATCTGCGCGTCGGCGGCGCGCCACATGAACTCCTCGTTCTCCTTCATGCGCTTCGGGGTGATCAGGCGCATGAGCAATCCGCGGTGGGCGGTGTGCTTCGGAGGGTCGAAGGTGGGGAGCTGGTCGCTGAAGATCAGCACGTCGCGGTGACGGTCGATGACGTCGCTCACGTCGTCGCCCACGAAAGGCTCGGGGAACGGCACGAACGGCCCGCTCACCGCATTGCAGCTGGAGAAGGTGTCGGTGTCGTTGTAGATGGCCACCGCCTCCTCGTAACCGGTGACCATGAACACGCCGCGCTTCGGTTCGGGCCACACCGGGCCGTGCGAGCGGAGCCACTCGTAGTACGGGTAGGGGTCCTGGTACTGCTCGCCGGCGCGGAACCAGTCGACTTCCCCGAATGGAGTGGCGTCGTGGTCGGTCATCGTGCGGGGCCTTTCCGATACGGTGTCGCGACGTCAAAGGAGTGG
Source organism: uncultured Actinomycetes bacterium (assembly GCA_963720785.1). Classification (GTDB taxonomy): domain Bacteria; phylum Actinomycetota; class Acidimicrobiia; order IMCC26256; family DASPTH01; genus CAVRGQ01. Next base: position 745,993 of record CAVRGQ010000008.1, on the reverse strand, counting down.
TGATGGGGGAGCTCGACGGCAAGGTCGCGATCGTTACCGGCGGCGCGCGGGGAATCGGGCGCGCGATCGTCGAACGCTTCGTGGAGGAGGGCGCGCACGTCGTGATCGCCGACATCGCGGCCGACGACGGCGCCGCGTTCGCGGCAGAGCTGGGCGACGCGGCCGCGTTCGTGCGCACCGACGTGTCGGTGGCCGACGACGTGCAGGCGGCGGTCGACCTCGCAGTCGACGCAGTTCGGCGGGCTGCACGTGATGGTCAACAACGCGGGGACCGCGGGTGACTTCACCCCGTTCCTCGCCGACGATTTCGCCGACTTCGACCACGAGATGGGCGTGAACCTGCGCGGCGTGCTCATCGGCGCGCAGCGCGCGGCCCGGCACATGAAGGACCACGGCGGGGGCGTGATCCTCACCACCACGTCGATCGGCGGCATCAACGCCGGCGCCGGCCTGGTGACGTACCGCGCCGCGAAGGCGGCGGTGCTGCACGCCAACAAGTGCCTGGCCATCGACCTGGCGCGCTACGGCATCCGCGTGAACTGCGTCGCCCCCGCGCACATCCCCACCGACATCAACGTGATGTTCGACCAGTCGAAGATCATCGCGGCGATGCAGCCGCTGCAGCGTCAGGGCACTCCCGCACGACGTGGCGGAGGCGATGCTCTACCTGGCCAGCGACCGCGCGGCGCAGATCACGGGCATCGTGCTGCCGGTCGACGGCGGCACCACTGCGGGGCCGCCCGCCCGCGACACGCGCAAGCTGCGGGTCGACGCCGACGGCGACTGACCGCCTGCTCACGCGAGCTGCTCGCGGAGCACGAACTTCTGCACCTTGCCCGACGCCGTGAGCGGCAGGTCGTCGACGAACACCCAGCGCTTCGGCACCTTGTAGGGCGCGAGGTGCTCACGGGTGAACGCGTTCAGCGCGTCGGGATCGGGGGTGGTGCCCGGCCGGGGCACGATCGCGGCGACCACCGCTTCGCCCCACCGGTCGTCGGGCAGGCCGAGCACCGCGACCGCGGCGACGTCGGGATGCGCCACGATGGCGGCCTCGATCTCGGCCGGGAACACGTTCACGCCGCCGGTGATGATGACGTCCTTGCTGCGGCCGATGATGCGCAGGTAGCCGCGCTCGTCCATGGTGACGAGGTCGCCGGTGTGCAACCAGCCCTCGGGTTCGATGGCCTCGGCGGTCTGCTCGGGCTCGTCGAGATAGCCGGCCATGACCCCGCAGCCGCGCACGAGCAGTTCACCCGGCGCGCCGCGTTCGACGTCGGCAGCGGTCTCGGGATCGACCACGCGCGCCTCGAGGTGGGGGAACACGGTGCCGAGCGTGTGCTCGATGTCGTCGGGATCGTCGTCGGGCAACGTCTGCGAGATGAACCCGCCCGTCTCGGTCTGCCCGAACATGATGGTGACGCGCACGCCGAGGGTCTCGTCGAGCTCGCGGACGAGCGACGCCGGCACCACCGCGCCACCCGAGCTCACCTGGCGGAAGGTCTTCAACTCCCGCCCGGACACCGAGGGATCGTCGAGCAGGTCGCGCAGCATCGTGGGCACGCCGGCGGTGTGGGTGCCGTGTTCGGACTCGAGGAGGTCGAGCACCAGGCCCGCGTCGAACGCGGGGAGCAGCACGTCGGTCGCGCGCGCCTGCACGGTCATGTAGGTGACCGCCTGGCCACCCCCGTGGTACAGCGGGATGGTCGACACGTAGACGTCGCCGGGGTGCAGGTCGAAGCGCTCGCCGCTGAGCGCGCGAGCCGTTGGTCATCCCGCGGTGCGTCGAGCATCGCGCCCTTCGGCGCACCGGTGGTCCCCGAGGTGAAGACGAGCAGGGCGACGTCGTCGGGTGCCGGAGGGGGCAGCTCGCGGTTGGACGCACGGCCCTCGGCGAGCAGCGGCGGCCACTCGTCGAAGTCCACGATCCCTCGGAGATCCGGGAGCGACGAGCGGAGCGAGGCCAGAGTGCCGATCAGTTCGTTACCGCGGTACTGGTCGACCGCGAACACGGTCGCGGCGCCCGAGCGGCGCAGGATGTGCTCGATCTCGGCGCGCCGCAGCAACGGGTTCATCGGCACGAACACGAGGCGGGCCATCGCGGCCGCGAACATCAGCAGGTACATCTCGGGCAGGCTCGGCGCCAGCACCGCGATGCGTTCGCCCGGCTCGTGACGTGACGCGAGCACCCGGGCGATCGCCTCGGCTTCGGCCGCAGCCTCGGCGTAGGTCCAGCGCCGGCGCTCCGTCGGGTCGGCGACGCCCGCCACGAGCGCGCAGGTGTCGGGCGCGTGCGCGGCGGCGTCGCGCAGGATCGACGCGATCGTGGTGTCGCGGACGGAATCAGTCACGGCCGAGATAGTCGTGCAGCGTCGCGTGGAAGTGCCGGATGCGACTCTCCTGGTACTGCGACAGGGTGAGCCGCGGCCGCGACCGAGGCGTGCAGGCCGCGCTGCACCCGACCGACGGTCGCGCCGTCCTGGTTGAAGACCCGCCCGAACGCCCCGAGCTCGGGCACGTCGGTCCAGCTCTCGCCCGCTTCGAGGTACCGCGTGGGGGCAGGCGGTGGCCGCTCGCCGTTCTCCGGGAGGGGCTCGAGCTTCATGATGTCGACGATGCACCGGTCGGGGTCGTTGCCCTCGGGGCGGAACCGGTACACGAAGGGCGTGAGGTAGCCCGCCCACACCATGAGGTTCGGGAAGAGGAAGTACTCGATGCCGTCGAGCAGCTCGGCGTCGGTGAGCTTCGAGAGATCGAGGCCGGTGCGCTTCTCCAGCGACGCGCGCACCCGCTCGGCGAGGACCGTGCGGGCGGTGCCCGGCTCGATCGGCTCGACCGGGTCGGACGCCTTGCGGCCGAGCATCTCGGCGACGATCGCACTGTCGTCGGGCGGGGGGTCGAGGTGCTCGCTGGCCACGCCGACCGCGGTCATCATGCGGCTGACGTGGTTGCCGTACACGTCGTACTCGGTGAGCGCGTCGTTGGCCGTGGCGAGCAGCTGCGGGTGCACCGCCATCACGTGGTACGACTCGATGAAGGCCTCCATCGCGACCTTCCAGTTGCACGGGAGGCGGCGCACCACGTGCAGCGCCGTCCAGCGATCCTCGAGCGGGAACGACTCGAAGTGCCAGGGGAGGTCCTCGAGGAACTCCGCGAGTGGCGCAGCGTCGGGGTCGAGGTTCACGAACACGAACCCGCCCCAGGTGTCGACGCTGCGCCTCGGGGAGCTGCAGGTCGCCGTCGCCGATCTGCGGGAAGTCCCACGACGACGGGATCTCACGCAGCGAGCCGTCGGTGTTCCACGTGAGGCCGTGATAGGGGCAGCGGAAGCAGTCGACCCTGCCGGACGGGCGCGTGCGCAGCATCGTGCCGCGGTGGAGGCACGAGTTGTGGAAGGCGCGGATCGCGCCGCCATCGGTGCGCACGACGATCAGCGACGCGTCGCCGATCTCGTAGACCACGGTGTCGCCGGGCGCGGCGAGCTGCTCCTCGCGGCACGCCATCTGCCACACCCGGTTCCACATGTGCGTCATCTCGAGCCGGTGGAAGCCGGGGTCGAAGAACTCCGACGGCGCGATGTCGACACCGTCGAGCGGTCCCACCGAGGTGGCGCGCAGGCTGTCGGGTACGGGTCGGCTGTCGGTGTCGAGCAGCGCCTGGTACCAGTGCTCGCCGCGGGTGACGCTCGTGTCGTCGATCGTCATGCCGGATCTCCTTCACCATTCGTGGTGGCGCTCTCCGCGGGCTTCTCCCGGCCGCGCTTGCTCAGGCGGAAGTCGGGCGGGAACTGGTCGTCGTTGGCCCGCACGGCGTTGCCGAGACCGCCGGCGTAGACGTCGCCGCCGAGCATCAGGTCGCCGCGGTCGGGGTGCACGCGGCTGCCCATCGACTCCAGGAACGACGTGAGCAGGCTGCCCATGTACTCGCCCTGGTACTGCTTCATCATCATGAAGAACATCTTCTGCATGACCACCGCGTCGGTGGGCCGCGACTTCGAGCACGCGTCGGCGAACTTCGCGGTCTCCGCCTCGAGATCGGCACGCGGCACGACCTTGTTCACGAAGTTGCAGTCGGCCATCTCCGCGGCGGTGAACGGGCGACCGGTGAACACCATCTCCTGGAACTTGCGGATGCCCATCGTCATCGCCCAGGCCCACATGCGCGGGCCCCAGCCCGCGTAGCGGAACGCCGGGTGGCCGAAGAGCGCGTCGTCGGAGGCGACGACGAGGTCCGCGTCGGCCGCCTGGTAGAAGTGCCAGCCGTAGCAGTAGCCCTTGACCTCGACGATGCTGATCTTCTTGAACTCGGCGAGGGTGCGACACCCCGAGCGCCCGTCGGCGTACCACTGCGTGAGCGTCGCGTTGGCGCGGTACGACTCCCGGGGTGGGAACGTCACGTCGTGCTCGTCGACGCCGAGCTCCGCGCTCGAGCGCCGCGTCGGGCGAGATGGCCTGCAGCGCGGCGAGCTCCGGGAGGTCCGCGCCGGAACCGAAGTCCTCGCCGGCGCCGCGGATCACGAGCACCTTCACGTCGTCGTCGACGTTCGCGCGGTGCAGCAGGTTCGCGTAGCGGAGGCGTGCGCCGATGGTGGCCGAGTTGAGGTGCTCGGGCCGGTTGAACGTGATCGTCGCGATCTTGGTGGCCGGGTCCTTCTCGTAGAGGACGATCTCCTCGGCCGGCGGGACCGGTTGCCCGCTCACTGCATGCCGCTCTGGCGCTCGTCGGCGGTGAGGCCGAGGAAGTCGCACACGTTGTCGTTGAGCACCTTGCGCGCGTCGTCGACGCCGAGCGTGTCGACGACCTGGGCGACCGAGCGCTCGGAGTACCCGAAGGTGCTCTCGTTGTGGGGGTAGTCGGAGGACCACATCACCTTGTCGACGCCGATGCGGTCGACCAGCTCGAGGCCGAGCGGATCGACCATGAACGCCGACCACATGTGCCGGTCCCAGTAGTGGCGCGCGTCGTGCTCGACGTCGGCGTCCAGCATGTGGCGGAACGACGCGTGCATGTGGTCGGTGTCCTGGATCGCCGCGGGCACCCAGTTGATGCCGCCTTCGAACCAGCCGATGCGCAGGCCGGGGTGGCGGTCGAGCAGGCCTCCGAGCGTGTAGCGGGCGAACATCTCCCGGAACGGCGCGGCCTGGTGGACCATGCTCACCGCAAGGCCGTTGTGCGAGCAGGGCGACGAAATCGGGCCCTCACCGATGTGGTGTGCGATCGGCAGCCCCGACTCCTCGACCGCTTCCCAGAAGCCGCGCATGCGGTCGCTGTTGCAGTCGATCGGCGTGCCGTCCTCGTGGGCACCGGGCTTGAGGGGCATCCAGAACGTGCGGATGCCGAGGGCCTTCATCTCGGTGAGGCTGCGGCGGGTGCCTTCGGTGTCCCACCAGTTGACCAGGCCCACCGCGTAGAAGCGTCGCGGCGCGCGTTCCTGCAGCTCGGCGACGTACTCGTTGTAGACGCGGAAGGCGAGGTCGCGGATCTCGAGGTCGGGGTAGCCCATGAGGCCGAGCATGGCGTTGGGGAACGCGAGCTCGCGCGTGGTGCCGTCGGCCGCGAGCTCGGCGAGGCGGGCGTCGAGGTCGCCGGTGTTGGAGCCGGCGCACGGGTCGTACTGCTGCAACACCGACGTGAACGCCGGTGGGAGGAAGCCGCGGCCGCCGATCGCCAGCGTCCACGCGTCGTCCTCGTAGATCACCCGTGGTGCCTTGTCGCGGAGCGACGCGGGGAACCGCTCGAAGAAGATGTCGTCGGCGAGGGAGATGTGGTTGTCGGCGGAGAACACGTCGGTGCCCGCCGGCAGGCCGAGGGCCTCGGCGGTGGCGTGCCCGGAGCGGTCCTTCGGGGCGCCGAGCCCCTCGGACGGGTACAGGACGGTGGCCATGCGCAGTCTCCCCCCGGTCGCGGCCTGGCGCCGCGATCTTGCCGAACCAGCAATTTAGTTCGACATCGTAATGTCTCGCAAGGTTGCCTCACGCGCCAGGTGCGGCTGACTCACCAATCGGAGGACTGACGGTCCCGATCCAACCATCCGATCAGGCCTGCTGCGCCGATCGAGACGACGCCGGCCACGGCCAGCATTATCGCTGCCGTCGTGTCACCCTGCGTCGTTCCATCGTCCTGGCGGCTCTGGGCCACGAGCGCGAACAGGATGAAGAACACCCCGAAAGTGACGAGGACCCGCGGTGCTGCGGCCCGCATCCGTGAGAGCATCCGGGCAGTATCGGGCACTTCGTGGCAAGCAGCAAGGACACCCGCGCCGGCGACGGTGCCTCAGTCGTCGGGGAGCAGGACCTTGCGCATCTTGGTGCTGACCAACTCCACGAAGAAGCCGTCGCCGGCCCGGTGGTAGGCGCAGATGGGTGGGGCGTCGGCGCTGCCGAAGCACATGCTCGTGTGGAGCGGCAGGCCCTGCGCCTCGAGCGCGGCGGACGCGGCGCGCACGTCGTCGGTCCAGTAGCCGAGGTGGTGGCCGCGCGGTCCGGGGCTGGGCGTGTACAGCGTGCCCGGCACGGACTGCACCAGTTCGAGGTGGTGCGGGCCTTCCTTCGACAGCACGTACGCGGTCTTCGTGAGGGCGGCGCCGTCGGCGGTGACGAGCAACACCTCGCCGCCGCCCTCGTGCCAGGTGACGCCGAGTTGTGCGCCCATCTCCGCGGCCGCGGCCGCGAGGTCGTCGACGACGATGCCGGTGTGGAAGAGCGCGTCATGGTGGAGGGGAGTGGGTTCCATCAACTGATGCCTTCGTTCGGGCCCGCGTTCGGGCGCGGTACCTGGGTTCGCCGCACTGGGTAGGCGGCGGTGAGCAACTCGATCATCTGACCGTCGGGGTCGCGCACGAGGAGTGCCACCCCCACATCGGACTCCTCGACGATCGCACCGCCGTGCTGGACCGCGAGCTGGGCCGTCGCGCGGATGTCGGCGACCGACACCGAGAGGTGCGAGAGCCCGGTCTCGGCCATCGTGCGCGGCGGCGACGCTTCGAGCGGGGAAGCGCGCCGGGCGCGCCGTAGTGCATGAGCTCGAGCACGAAGCCGTCGAGCGTGAGGTACACGACGTGCACGTCGAGCGGCGGTTCGAGCACCAAGAGCTTTGTGGTGGCCTGGTCGGGGATCGCGTCGCCGTACCAGGCAGTGAAGCCGAGCACCTCCTCGTAGAAGCGCTGCGACCGCGCGAGGTTGCGCACCACGAGCCCGATGTGGTTGAAGACGCCCATCGATTCCCCCGACGTTGACAATCTTACGATATCAAACTAAAACTGCGGCGCGGCCCGAGGGCAGCCTACGAGGGGGGATCCGAGCGCGTGGCGACGACCGACACGACTGCGACCATCGACGGCATCGACGCGCTGACGACGTACGACGTCGAGCGCATGCAGGCCGATCGCAACGCCCGCTTGCGCGCGGGAATGGCCGCGCAGGGCGTCGATGCGCTCGTGCTGCTCGCGACCGGCAACGTCACGTACGCGACCGGCGCCACCTGGCCGCTCGCCGACGCCGGGCGCGCCAACGTGGAGCGCCCGGTGGCGGTGGTGGTGGCGGGCGACGACCAGCCGCACCTCTTCACGCCGTTCCGCGATGCCGGCGCCTCGCCGGCCGAGCGCGGCGTCGGGCTCGACGACGATCACGTGCACGGGCCGGTGTACCTCGACTTCGACGAGGGGGTCGAGGCCTTCGCCGCGGACCTTGCCGGGCTGCTCGCGGGCGTGCCTGCGAGTGCCGTGGTCGCGGTCGACGACGTGACCGCAGCGATGCACCGCAACCACTCGCTCCTCTTCGCGGAGTGGCCGCCGCGCGCGGCGGGCGACGTGCTCGGCGCCGCCCGGCTCGTGAAGACGCCCGACGAGCTGGCGGTGATGCGCCACGGCCTCTGGATCGCCGAGGAGGCGATGGCCGACGTACAACTCCACCTCGCGCCCGGAATGCACCAGACCGATCTCACCGCGCGGTTCCTGCACCGGGCCTTCGAGCTCGGCGCGGACGCGAACATCCTCGATCCCATCTGGCAGGTCATGCCCGACCGGCGGGGCGATCTGCCCTGGACCGTGAACGGCGACATTGCGTGCCCGTTGCTCACCACCGAGCGCGAGCTCGCGGCGAACGACGTGCTGTGGGTCGACACGAGCATGCTGTTCGGCGGGTTCCACACCGACTTCGGCCGCACCTGGATCGTGGGTGGCGAGCCGTCGGCGCGCCAGCAGGCGCAGTACGAGCAGTGGCGGGCGATCAACGACGCCGCCCTCGGCGTGTTGCGCGCGGGTGCCACCGGTGCCGACCTCACCGCCGCCGCGCGTGCGGCCGGCGTCGAATCAGGTTGCGCCGCCGACACGCCGTGGATGGCCCACTTCTACCTCGCGCACGGCATGGGCCTCGACAGTGCGGAGATGCCCTTCATCGGCAGCGACCTCGGCGACGCCTTCGACGCGGCACTCGTGCTCGAGGCCGGGACCGTGGTGGTGCTCGAGCCGGTCGTGTGGGACGAGGGCCACGGGGGCTACCGCTCCGAGAACGTGTACGTCGTCACCGACGACGGCTACCGGGATCTCACCGACTATCCCTACGACCCGTACGGGGACTGACGCCCATGCCGACCGACCTCCTGCCCGACGAACGCGCGCTGCGTTACGGCCGCCGCGACCGGGCCGTCGCGGCGATGGCCGACGCCGACCTCGACGTGCTCGTGCTCGGGCGACCCGCCAACGTCCGCTACGTCGCCGGCGCGCCGTTGCTCTGGAACGCGGGTCCGCGCGGGTTCAGCCCGAGCGGGGTGCTCGTGCGCGCCACCGGCGCCGTCCACCTCCTCAGCACCTGGGACGAAGGCGTGCCCGAGGAGATCCCCCACGACCACCTCTACGGGCTCACGTGGGATCCGATGAACCTCGTGACCGCGCTGCAGCGCATCAACGAGTCGGCCGCGCCGCGGCGGGTCGGCACCGACGCACTGTCGCCGTTGTTCGCAAAGTTGCTCCCTCTCGCGTTCCCCGGCGCCGAGCTGGTCGACGGTGAGCCCGCGTTGCGCGCGGGCGCGCCGCACGAAGACGCCCGAGGAGATCACGGCGATCCGCGGCGCCATCGCGATCGCGGAGACCGCGCTCGGAGGCGCGATCGCCGAGTTGCGGCCGGGCATCAGCGAGCGCGAGCTCACTGGTGTGTTCATGGACTCGATGGCCTCACAGGGAATCACGACGCCGGCCACCCAGGACATTGCGCGCATCACCTCGCGCGCGCGTTCCGGGCGCGACGAACGGGTGCGCACGGGTGACCTCGTCGCGTTCGACGCGGGGGTCGTCGTGGGTGGCTACACCGGGGAGGTCGGACGCACCTGGGTGGCAGGGACGCGCGGGCACGGCGCCGGTGCCCGGGACCTGTTCCGTCGGTGCCACGAGCTGTCGGTGCGACTGGTCGATGCGTGCCGCGTGGGCGTGACCGCCGATGCGCTCCTCGCGGCCTACGCCGCGGCGGGCGAGGTCGTTCCCGCCGGGCCGATCGCCCGCGGCATCGGCCTCGGGCTCGACGACCCGCTCGTCGTGCGCGATCTGCCCCTCACCGCCGCGGCCACGACCCTGCCCGAGGGCGCGGTGCTCGCGGTCACCGCATCGGTCACCGACCTCGCGGTCGGCACGATCACGGGGCAGGATGTGGTGGTGGTCACCGCCGCCGGTCCCGAACGGTTGACGAACAGCCCGTGGTGGGACGAGTAGCCCCGGTTCTCCCGTCGTGACGCCGCCGCTCCAGGGAACGGTGGTCGTCGACCTGTCGAGCGGCATCGCGGGCGCGTACGCCACGAAGCTGCTCGCCGACGGCGGCGCCGACGTCGTGAAGGTCGAGGATCCCGACGGCGACCCGTTGCGCAGATGGTCGGCATCGGGCGCGCCCGTGGCGCCCGGCGACGACGGCGCGCTCTTCTCCTTCCTCGCAAGTTCCAAGCGCAGCGTGGTCGTCGACGTCGCGGAGGCCGGCGACCGCGCGCGCCTCGACGCGCTGCTCGCGCGCGCCGACGCGGTGGTCTGGTCCGAAGGCTCGCGCGTCGCGGCCGACGAATCGTGGGCGCCAGCCGCGCTCCGCCGCGCGCACCCGGATCTCGTCGTCACCACCGTCACCCCGTTCGGGCTCGACGGCCCGTGGGCGGGTCGCGCGGCCACGGAGTTCACGCTGCAGGCGTGGTCGGGGGGTTGTGTCGGTCTCGGACGCGGCGCGCCCGCCCGGTCGCCGCTGTTCGTGGGCGGCCAGGTGGGGGAGTGGTTGAGCGGCGCGTACGCGGCGATCGGCACGCTCGTCTCCCTCGGGCGGACCGGCCGAGGCGACGGAGGCGACGGAGGCGAGGGCGAGCCGGCGGGCGAACTGGTCGACGTGGCGATGCTCGAGGTGCTGGCCACCTGCCTCACGTACTACCCGGTGACGTTCGCGGAGATCGCGGGGCGGCCCTACCGCTCCGGCCGCTCGGTGCCGTCGCCGGGCGTGGAGACCGCGAGCGACGGCCTCGTGGGCCTCGGCACCGGCACCGGTCAACAGTGGCTCGACCTCTGCGTGATGGTGGGGCATCCCGAGTGGGCCGACGATCCCCTCATGCGCACGGAGCGGTGGCGCATCGCCCCTGCGATCCGCGAGTGGGCGGCGGCGCGCACCGTCGCCGAGATCATCGACCTCGCCGGTGCGTTCCGCATCCCGCACGCGCCGGTCGGCAACGGCGCGACGATCCCGGTGACCGACCACTTCGTGGCGCGCGGATCGCTCGTCGCCAACCCGCGCGACGGGTTCCTGCAGCCCGGCGTGCCCTACCGCATCACGCCACCGATGCTGCGCGAACCGACGCCCGCGCCGCGGCTGGGGGAACACACGGACGACATCCAGATCGTCGCAGCGAGCTCACGCAGATTCGAGCGCAGAGCGCGCCACGGAGGCGGAGCGCGCAGAGAAGGAGGCTCCGCTCGCCGGGTTGCGCGTGCTCGATCTCACCGCGTTCTGGGCGGGGCCGGTCGTTACCCAGATGCTCGCGATGCTCGGCGCCGAGGTGATCCACGTCGAGTCGCCCACGCGCCCCGACGGCACCCGCATGCTCGCGAACCTGCCGTTCACCGACGACCAGTGGTGGGAGCGCTGCGGCATCTTCTCCGCACTCAACGTCGACAAGCAGAGCGTCACCCTCGATCTCGCCGACGAGCGCGGCCGCGACGCGCTGCGCACCCTGCTCGCCACGTGTGACGTGCTCGTCGAGAACTACACCCCGCGCGTCCTCGAACAGCTCGGCCTCGACTTCGAGGCGGCGCGCCGCGATCCGGCCCGACCTCGTGATGGTGCGCATGCCCGGCTTCGGCCTCGACGGCCCGTGGCGTGACAACGCGGCGTTCGCCTTCGTGGTGGAGGACGCGTCGGGACTCACCTGGCTGACGGGGTACTCCGACACCAATCCGATCTCGCCGTACTGCATCGGTGATCCCGGAGCGGGCCTGCACGCGCTCACCGGGTTGCTGCTCGCGCTGGAGCACCGGCGCCGCACCGGGGAGGGCGCGCTGGTGGAGGCCGCGATGGTCGACGCCGCGCTCAACCTGGCCGCCGAACAGATCGTGGAGCATTCGGCGTACGGCGCGTTGCTGCAGCGCGACGGCAACCGCGGGCCCACGGCGGCGCCACAGAACCTGTACCGCACCGCCGACGTCACCGTCGACGCCACCGTCGACGGGCCCGGGGCCGACCCGCGCGACTCGTGGGTCGCCATCGCCGTGGCGACGGATGCGCAGTGGGCCGCCCTGCGCGACGTGCTGCGTGGCCCACCCGGTGCGCCGGCGTGGGCCGACGATCCCGCGTACCTGGCCGCCGACGGGCGCCGCGCCGCGCACGACGCGATCGACGCACATCTCGCCGAGTGGTGTGCGACGCGCACGACCGACGAGATCGTCGAGCAGCTCTGGCCGGTGGGGGTGCCGGTCGCCCCCGTGCTCCTGCCACACCGCCAGGCCGAGCTCGCGCAACTGCGGCACCGCAACTACTTCGAGATGGTCGACCACCCGGTGAACGGACCGGCCCGGCACAGCACCCTGCCGATCCGTTTCTCCCGCGGACCGGAGCGATTCGTGACGCGGCACGCGCCCCTGTTCGGCGAGCACACCGACGCAGTGCTGCTCGCCGCGGGCGTCACCCCGGAGCAACTCGCGACGCTGTACGCGGCCGGGGTCACGGCACGCGCCCCGGCCGGTGCCGCGGGCTGACCGCGCGCTTCTCTACGATGCCCTCCATGTCACGGCCCTCCTACGATCCCGTCGAAGGCGCCCGCCGGTACTGGCTCGAGCAGGGCTGGGACGACGCGGCGTCGGGAGTGGCCGGCGCGGTGTCGATCATGCGCGGGTGGCAGATCATCTTCGCCCGGGCCAACCAGCTGTTGCGGCCCTTCGACCTCACCTTCGCCCGCTACCAGGTGCTCGGCCTGCTGCGACCGGGTTGGCAGTTGCCGCTCGGCCAGGTGGGGGCGGGGCTGTGGATCACCCCGGGCACCGTCACCAGTTCGGTCGACCGCCTGGAAACGGCCGGCCTCATCCGCCGGGTGCCGCACCCCGACGACGGCCGCACCGTCCTCGCCGAGATCACGCCCACGGGCCGCAAGGTGTTCGACAAGGCGGTCGGCGAGCTCAACACGCACCTCTTCTCCACCATCCCGCTCACCGAGGACGAACTCGCCCAACTGGTGCTCCTGATGAACAAGATCCGGGCCGAGGCGGGCGACACCGTCACGCCGGCCGCCGACTGACATGGCCCCCCGCACCGGTCGCCAAATTGTGTTCGTCGGCCCCGGCCGTCCGCTGGAGGTGCGGGAGGTCGACGTCGCCGACCCCGGCCCCGGCGCCGTGGTGCTGCGCCTGGTGCTCGGCGGCGTGTGCGGCACCGACGCGCACCGTCTCGACGGTGACCTCCCTGATCCCGGGCGGCCGGTGTGCTTCGGGCACGAGGGCATCGGCATGATCGAGGCGCTCGGTGCGGGGCGCACGACCGACACGTCGGGCGCGGCCGTGCAGGAGGGTGACCTCGTGTACTGGACGCCGTCGGGCGCCACGCCCGCGGCCTTCCCCGCCTGCGGGTGGCCGCCGCCGCCCGACGTGGCGAACCCCGCGAGCTACCAGGACTATGCGACGCTCGGTCCGGAGAACTGCTTCTTCAAGATCCCCGAGGGCACCGCGCCGGAGGCGGTGATCGCGTTCGGGTGTGCGATGCCGACCGCGTGTGGCGGCATGACCCGCCTCGGCGGGGTGCAGGCGGGCCAGTCGGTCCTCGTGCAGGGCAGCGGCCCGGTGGGGCTGTCGGCCACGCTGCTCGCGTCGCTCGCGGGCGCGACGAGCGTCACCGTGATCGGCGCCCCCGACGATCGGCTCGCGGCGGCCACGCGTCTCGGCGCGACCACGGCGATCCCGTTGCTCACGACCACGATCGAGGAGCGGCGCGCCGAGGTGCTCGACCTCACCGGCGGACGTGGCTTCGACGTGGTGATCGAGGCCACCGGGCGGATGGAGGCGTTCCCGGAGGGGATGGTGCTGCTCGCCGACGGTGGTCGCTACCTCGTGATGGGCATCTACTCGGGCCACGGCAACGTCGAGCTCGACGTCGTGTCGCTCAACAACCGCAGCCAGGCGGTGATCGGCACGATGGGCCCCGCGAGCTTCGACGACTACCGCACCACCATCGAGATCGCGCAACGCCACGACGCCCGCCTCGGTCTCGCCGACCTCGTGACGCACCGCTTCCCGCTGGCGCGCGCCGAGGACGCCATCGCGGTCGCCCGCGCCGGCGAAGCCATCAAGGCCGTCGTCACCCCCTGAATCACGGAGGTTGCGTCAGCAGACCCGCTCATGCCCGGCACATGCCTGGTTTGGTGACGCAACCTGGCTGGGGGAAGTGGGGTCAGGCGGTGACGGGGGCGGGGATGCGGTAGAGCGACATCGCGTTGTCGCTCATCACCTTGCGGCGCGACTCAGGCGCCAGCTGGGTGATCGCGGTGGCGGCGAGGTCGAGGCTGTCCGGGTAGAGGCACGTGGGGTGCGGGAAGTCGGTCTCGAACATCACGCGGTCGTCGCCGAGCGCGGCCACCGCGGCGGCGAGGCCGGCGTCCTCGAACCAGAAGCAGCCGTACATCTGGCGCTGGAAGTACTCGGTGGGCGTGAGCGAGAACTTGCTGCCGAACGTGCCGGGCATGGACTGCACCTGCTGGTAGTCGAGCGACTGCAGGAAGAACGGGATCCAACCCACGCCGCTCTCCACCGACACGAAGTTGACGTCGGGGTGGCGTTCGAGCACACCGCTGAAGATGAGGTTGGCCATCACCGACGCGTTGCTCAGGTACATCATCGCGGAGCCGATGCCGAGCTTCGTGTCCATGTCGTGTGACGGCCACGGCGACGATCCGAACCACGACATCGTGTCGCCGCTCGCGCCGATGTGGAAGTTGACCGGCAGCTCCAGCTCCGCGCACGTCTCCCACAGCGGGTCCCAGAACGGCTCGCCGAGGTCGGCCATGCCGTGCAGGTGCGGGCCGGTGCCGAGGTTGACGCCGCGGATGCCCATCGCCGCGCACCGGCGCAGTTCGGTGAGGGTGAGGTCGAGGTCCCACCACGGCGTGATGGCGATGCCGAACAGGCGCTGGCCCGACTCCTCCTGCATCGCGGCGGAGTAGTCGTTGTAGGCCTGGATGGTGACGAGGCGCAGCTCCTCGTCGGCGCACTCCATGAATTTCTGCCCACCGAAGCCGACCGTGTTGGGGTAGACGACCGCGGCCCAGATGCCGTGCTCGTCCATGTGCCGCGACGCGGGCGTCGATCTGCCACGCGGCGGGCGAGATCTCGGGGTAGCCGTCCTCGATGAAGCTGAGGCCGAACTTCTTCCCGCCGTTGACGTCCACTGCCGACGACGAACCGGCGCGCCCGAGCACCTGGCCGTCGAAGATCCAGGTGTCCTTGCCGTCGACGACTTCGACGTGGGGCACACGGTCGCGGTACTTCGCGGGCGCGTGGTCGGTCCAGAGGTGCGGCGGCTCGGTGAGGTGCGTGTCGACGTCGATGACCGGCGCGTCGGCGTCGATCCCGAGCAAGGTGTTGAGGTTCTGCACGGCGGTTCCCCCGGGTCGTGATGTGGTCTCGCTCGACCCTAATCCGGCCTGCTAGGAACGGCGCATGCTCACGCCTTTCGACGACTACCCGATCCACCAGACGCCGGCGCCGATCGCGCAACCCTTCTCCGCCGACCCCAACCACTACGACCGCTACTGGTTCAACGGCTACGCCGTCGACGGCGAGTTCTTCCTCGGCGGGGCGATGGGGCACTACCCGAACCGCGGCGTGATCGACGCCGCGTTCTCGGTGGTGCACGACGGCGTGGAGCACTCGGTGTTCGCGTCGGGCCGCATGCCCGGGGACCGGGCCACCGAGGTGGGTCCGCTGCGCATCGAGATCGTGGAGCCGCTCCGCGCCGTGCGCTACATCGTGGCGGAGAACGAGCACGGCCTCATCGCCGACGTCACGTTCCGGGCGCGCACCGAGGCGATCGAGGAGCCGCGTCAGCAGATCGTGCGCAACAACGTGCCGATGATGGACTACACGCGCCTCACGCAGTGGGGAAGTTGGGAGGGGACGATCACGCTACCGACCGGCGTCACGCTCGAGCTCGACCACGAGCACACCCGGGCGACACGCGACCGTTCGTGGGGTGTGCGTGGCGTGGGCCAGCAGGCGCCCACCAACTTCGAGGCGTCGCCCATGCAGATCTTCTGGCTGTGGGCGCCGCTCAACTTCGACGACTGCTGCACGCACCTCGCACTGTTCGAACGGTCCGACGGCGAGCGCTGGCTCGAACAGGCGCTCCTGGTGCCGCTGCTCGATGGTGACGGCGCGGCCGCGGCCGAGCCCGAGCACCTGGCACGCAGCGCGTACGAGATCGAGTGGATCCCTGGTCGGCGCGAGATGGCATCGGCGCGGGTCACCCTCAACCGCAAGGACGGCACGTCGTTGCCGACCATCGAGTTCGAGTCGATGTACACGTTCCGCATGCGCGGCATCGGCTACATGCACCCGCAGTTCCCCCACGGGTCCAACCATGGCGAGCTCGAGGTGGGCGGCGAGTCGATCGCGCTCGCCGACTTCGTGCCCACCGACCCGTCGTCGATCCACATCCAGACGCTGTGCAAGGTGCGCATGGGCGACAAGGAGGGTGTCGGGGTGCTCGAGCAGCTCGCCTTCGGGCCGCACTCGCCGACGGGGCTCACCGGGATCACCGACGGCTGGAGTGGGGCCGACGCGTCGGCCTGACCGGAAACCTCTATAGGATTCTGGCCTCGCACGTGCCGACCCGGGGGACTCCATGATCGTCCGCGACCAGTTGCTCGACGCCGCCGTGGCGCTCACCGGGCTCGACAGTTGGGGCGACGTGCCGTTCCTCGAGCCGCTCACGGTGCTCGTCGACGCGCTGAACGCCGAGGCAGGCCTGGCGGTCGACGGCGAGACCCGCGCGCGGTCGAGATGATCACCGGGCTGCTCGTCAAGCGGCTCCGCCTCGTCGCGGATCGCACGGCGCACCCCGAGATCGCGAACGAGCGGGTGACCGCGCCGGTGTTCATCGTCGGCCAGCCGCGCGCCGGGTCCACGCACCTGCACGCGCTCCTGGCCCTGGCACAGGGCGTGCGCGCGCCCACGATGTGGGAGATGTCGGCGCCGTGCCCGCCACCCGAGGCGGCGACGTACACCACCGACCCGCGCATCGCCGCCGTGCAGTCCGAGCTGGAGCGCCTGCCCGAGGAACTCCTGGTGCGCCACCCGATGTCGGCGACGCGCCCGAGCAGTGCAACCTGCTCAACGACTGGGCCTTCGTGAACCAGGCGCTGATGGCGAGCTTCGACGTGCCGTCGTACAAGGACTGGTTTCTCGACGCCGACTACACGTCTGCGTACACCGCTCACCTCCACACGTTGCAGCACCTGCAATGCCACCACCCCGGCCGCTGGGTGCTGAAGTACCCGAAGCACCTGTTGTCGCTCGACGCGCTGCTCGCGCAGTACCCCGACGCGGTATTGGTATGGACGCACCGCGACCCCGCGAAGGTCGTGCCGTCGGCAGTGAGCCTCACCGGCCTGATGCGTTCGGCGAACACGCCGCACTACGACCCGGTCGCCTTCGGACGCGAGTGGGCCACGATCGAGGAGCTCTCGCTGCACCGCGGTCTTGCCGTGCGCGACCGCGATCCCAACCAGGACCGGCACATCGACGTGCGCTACCCCGATCTGATGGCCGACCCCGTCAACACCGTCGCGCGCGTGTGCGACGAATCGGGCATCGCGTTCGGTGACGACTCGGCGCGCGCGGTGCAGCAGTGGATCGACGACCACCCGTCGGGCGAACATGGCGTGCACCGCTACACCGCCGCGGAGTTCGGCCTCGACGAGGACCGCATCCGTGAGCGGTTCGCCTTCTACTCGGCCCGATTCCTGTGAGGCAGATTCCTGTGAGACCGGTTCCTGTGATGAGCCAGAACTCGAGAGGTGGCCTGTGATCGCCGGCGAACGGATCCTCATCACCGGGGTGACGGGCACGATCGGGAGCGCGCTCGCGCTGCATCTCGCCCAGCTCAACGAGGTCTGGGGCCTGGCCCGCTTCGCCGGTCAGGAGATCCGCGAGAAGGAGAGCTACGAAGCGGTGGCGTCACCACCGCCGTCGCGGGTCTTGTCGACACGCGACGCACTCGTCGAGGCCGGCGTGAAGGTTCGGGCCGTCGATCTGGCTGATCCCGACTTCAGCGACATCCCGGCGCACTTCACGTACGTGATCCATCTCGCGTGGTTGCGGGCCGGCATCGACCAGTTGCAGGACGCGTTCCGGGCCAACGTGGAGGGCGCCGGTCTCCTGTTGCAGCACTGCCGTCGGGCGAAGGCCGCGCTGGTGATGTCGGGGATGGGCGTGTACTCCGCGCACGACGATCCGTGGCACGCCTACACCGAGACCGACCCGATGGGGCGGGGCGCCACCGCCTACGCGCCGACGAGCCCGGCCTGCAAGCTCGGCCTGGAGAGCGTCGCGCGCTTCTGCTCGCGGGCGTTCGACCTGCCGATCGTGATCACGCGGCTCAACAGCCTCACCGGTCTGCCCGGCACGTTTCCCGCGATGCACATCGACGCGGTGATGGAGGGCAGGCAGATGTACGCGCCGTCCGATCCCACGCCGCACACGCCGATCCACATCGACGACATGAAGTGGATGCTCGAACCGCTGCTCGACGCGGCGTCGACCACCGCGTGCACCACGAACTGGTGCGGCGACGACGACACCACCGTGCAGGACTGGATGCGCGACGCCGCGGCATGGTCGGGACGGGAGGCGTTGCTCGACGTGGTGCCGGTGCTCGGGAGCCCCGCGGGCGCCCGCTCCGATCCGACGCGCCGCCGCTCGCTCACCGGGCCGTGTCGGACGCGCTTCGCCGACACCTTCCGCACGTTGTTCGAGGACGTGACCGGCATCACGCCGGCGTGACCGGGTACGAGAGAGGGAGCCACATGCCACAGGGTCGGCTCGACGGGAAGTCCGTGGTCATGTTCGGTGCCGGGCGCGGCATCGGACGCGGCTGCGCGCTCGCCGCTGCAGAAGAGGGCGCGGCGGTCACCGTCGCCGACCTCGACGCCGCGAACGCCGCGGCGGTCGCGAACGAGATCACCGCGGGGGGCGGCCGCGCGCTCGGGGTGCACTGCGATGTCACCGACCGCGACGCGATCGCCGCCGCCATCGATGCGACGGTCGCCGCGTTCGGGCAGCTCGATGGCATCGTGAACCTCGCGTACGGCAACCAGCGGCGCGCACCACTCGAGGACACTGACCCCGACGCCGTACGCCGGGAGCTCGAGGTGAGCATCGTCGGGATGCTGAGCACCATGCAGCTCGCCTACCCGCACCTGCGCGAGCGCGGCGGGAGCATCGTGAACTTCAGCTCCGGTGCGGCCAGTGACGGCACCCCGTGGATGGCGGGCTACGCGGCGTCGAAGGCGGGCATCCGGGCGATGAGTCACGTCGCCGCGCGGGAGTGGGGTCGTCACCAGATCCGCGTGAATTCGGTGTGCCCGCTCGCGATGTCGCCCGCGGTGGGCAAGTACTACGAAGGCCGGCCCGACGACGAGTTCGCGGCATCGCTCGCCAAGGTCCCGCTCGGCCGCTACGGCGACGCCAAGGACGACGTCGGCCATGCGGTCGCGTTCCTGTTGAGCGACGACGCCCGCTTCGTCACCGGCCAGACCCTGATGCTCGACGGCGGGCAGACCCCGGCATGACGATCAGGACGTCGATCACCCTGCCTGCGGTCCACCCGTTCACCGGGATGGACGTCGCGAGCGCGCTCGCGGAGCGCGTCGAGCGCGGCGGTGCCGACCCGTTCCTGGTGTGGGAGCACGGCGACGGCGAGCCGGTCACCTGGACGTACGCGGAGTTCGCCACGGAGGTCGACCGGGTCGCGGCGGGGCTCGTCGCCCGTGGCGTGGGCGCGGGCGACGCGGTGATGCTGCTGCTGGAGAACTCGCCCGCGTTCCTCTTGTGCTGGTTCGCGTGCGCGCGGCTCGGCGCGGTCGCGATCGACACCAACGCGCGCTACGTCGCCGACGAGCTCGCGCACGGTCTGCGCCTGACCGGTGCGGTCGGCGCGATCACGCACGAGTACCTCGTGGCGCGACTGGAGGAGAGCGGCGTGCCGCTCGGTTGGGTCGTCACCGTCGACGAACCACAGTGGACGTGCGGCGCGCTCCACGGCGATCCGGCCACGTTGCCGGTTCGCAGTGCCGACCCCGGCGCGCCCCTCTGTGTGCAGTTCACGTCGGGCACCACGTCGCGCCCGAAGGCGGTGCTGTACACCCACGCCAACGCGCTGTGGGGCGCCAAGGTGGGCGCCGATCACGGCCGCTTCACGCGCGACGACGTGACGCTCGTGCACGGACCGCTGTTCCACACGCAGGCGCTGTCGTGGTTGTTCCTCTCGACGTTCTGGGTCGGCGGCACGGTGGTGCTCATGCCGAAGTTCTCGGTCAGCCGGTTCTGGGACGTCTCGCTCCGCCACGGGTGCACGGTCACCAGCGTGATCGGACTCATGTTCGCGACCGTCCTCCGGGAGGCGACCCCCGAGCACGGGTACCGGGTGTGGTCGTTCGGCATGGAACGCCCCGAGCTCGAGGCCCACGCTCGCGTCCGCCTCTTCAACGCGTGGGGGATGACCGAGGTGGTCACCCAGCCCATCGTGGGCAGCCTCGACCATCCGGTCGACACCGGCGCGATCGGCCGTGCGGCGAGCGAGTACCGCATTCGGGTCGCGCGTGAGGACGGGACCGACTGTGCGGTGGGGGAGGCCGGCGATCTCCTCGTCGGCGGCGTGCGGGGGCTGTCGGTGTTCGCCGAGTACCTGCACGACCCCGAGGCCACGGCCGAGTCGTTCGACGACGACGGCTACTTCCGCACCGGCGACCGGGTGCTCACGCTTCCGAGCGGCGCGCTGATGTTCCAGTCGCGCGCCAAGGACATGCTCAAGGTCGGCGGCGAGAACGTCGCCGCCGGCGAGATCGAGCGGGTGCTGATGGGCGTGCCGGGGGTCGCCGCGGCTGCGGTGGTGGGCCGGCCGGATCCCTTCCGCGACGAGGTGCCGATCGGGTTCGTCACGATCGCATCCGGCACGGATGCGGACGCGCTGCCGGACGCGGCGATCGCGTCGTGCCGGGAGCAGCTCGCCGACTTCAAGGTGCCCGGCGCGGTGTGGGTGGTCGACGAGCTCCCCGAGGCCCTGCTCGGCAAGATCTCCAAGGTCACGCTGCGGGAATGGGCCGTGGCCCGTCAGGCCCAGGAAGGATCGCAGCGGTGATCGATGTCGACGCGCTCACCATCCCGGCCATCGCCGCGCCGATGACGGGGATCTCCACGCCCGAGCTCGTGATCGCCGCGTGCAACGCGGGCATCGTCGGCACCTTTCCCACGAGCAATTGTGGTTCCGTCGCGGAGCTCGACGAGTGGCTCGGCCGCATCGGCGAGGCGCGGGTGCCGGGCGCCGGCCCGGTCGGCGTGAACCTGATCCTGCACCGGACGAACACTCGTCTCGACGACGACCTCGCGTGTGTCGTCGCCCACGAGGTCGCGCTGGTGATCACGAGCGTGGGCGACCCCCTGCCGGTCATCGGTCCGCTGCACGACGCGGGCATCGAGGTGTACGTCGACGTCGCGTCGATGAAGCACGCGCACCGCGCGGCCGCGGCGGGGGCCGACGGCCTCGTGCTGCTGAGCGCGGGCGCGGGTGGCCACACCGGCTGGGCCAACCCGTTCGCGTTCGCTCGCGCCGTGCGCGCGTTCTGGGACGGCCCGCTCGTCCTCGCCGGCGGCGTGAGCGACGGCACTGCGCTCTGGGCGGCGATCACGGTCGGCTACGACCTCGGCTACCTCGGTACCAAGCTCATCGCGACTCACGAGAGCGGCGGGGGAGAGGGGTGGACGAACGCGGTGGTCGCCGGCACCCTCGACGACATCGAATTGTCGACCGCGCCCAACGGGGTCACGGCCAGCCTGCTCACGCACCTGGGACAGCCCGCCGGCTCGGCCGGGCACACCGTCGCCGGGGTCACCCGCGTGCTCGGGGTCGCCGAGGTGGTCGCCGAGACCACGGCCGAGTGGGACGCCGCCCGCGCCGCCACCCTGGCCTCCCTCCGCTGACCCTCAGACGTCCCGCACGCCAGGACCGAAGGGTCGCTCCCCGCGGTGATCGGTCAACGGCGCACCTGATAGCGCAGGTGGAGCACCCGGTTGCCCCGAATCACCACGTCAGGATCCTCCAGCAGGTGCTGCGCGTCGACCGACCCGAAGTAGCGCTTGCCGGAACCGAACACGACGGGTACGACGTCCATGCGCACCTCGTCGATCAGGCCGGCGGCGAGCACCTGGCCCCCGACGTCGCCGGCGGCGACCTCGACCACACGGTCACCCGCGAGCTCCTGCGCCTTGGCCACGGCCGCCTCGACGCCGTCGACGAAGTGAAACGGCGCCTCGGGGTCCCAGCCCTCCGGCGCCGGCCGGTGCGTCACGACGACCACGTGGTCGATCCCGCTCGGCGGCTCTCCGTCCCAGCCATCCGTGATGTCGAAGACGTGGCGGCCGACGATCGTCGCCCCGATCTCGTCCCAGTACGGTCGGATGTAGTCGTAGGACGCTTGCGACACCTTCAGCACGCCGCTCTCGTCCAACGCGACGTCACCGCTGCACAACCAATCGAACAGCGGTCCGGGCTGGTCGTTCTCGTCGGCGACGAAGCCGTCCAGCGACACCGAGCTGTACATCACCAACTTGCCCACGGGGCGCTCCTCTGGCTCGGGGTGGCCGAAAGTAGATTGCCCGATCCGGAGCGCGCTCGCACCGACACCCCGGCGTGCGCCGACGTCAGCAGAACGCCGAGCAAGTGACAGTTGACGGGCATATACGGCACTCGACTGTCATATGGTCGCTGAAATGCGGTTCCGCGGAACCGCACGCCGCGACGCTCGAAGGTTGCGTCACCAGACCGTCCATTGCCCCATTGCCGGGTCTGCTGACGCATCCTTGTACTGGCCGTAGAATTTGCTTCTACAGAATGCTATTCTACGTCGGTGGCCACTTCGACCCGCGCCGTGAACCGGCCTGCAGCCCGACCGCTGCGCCAGCTCGACGACCCCGAGGCGTTCGCCGCAGCACGCCAGACGTTCGTCGACGCGGCGCTGGTGGTGCTCTCCCGTCGGAGCGACGTCGACGTCTCGGTCACCGAGGTGGTGCAGGAGGCGGGGCTGCACAACGCGGCCTTCTACCGGGTCTTCGAGTCGAAGGACGGCCTGCTGCTCGCGGTCGCCCAGGAGGCGGCCGAGCGCACCGTCGTCACCCTCCAGCAGCGGATGCGGCGCGCCCGCGACGCGCACGAGGCACTGCAACTGTGGGCGACGGTCCTGTTGCGACTCACCGCCACCGACACGTCGGCCTCGTCGATCGAGGCGTTCGCGCTCGAGCGTCACCGATTCCTGCGTCGCTTCCGCGACGCCGAGGACCGACTCGTCGAACCGGTGCGGCGCGTGCTCACCGACGCGCTGGTGCACCACGGCATCGGCGTCGACGAGGCACACGACGTCACGAACGTGGCGTACGAGTTGGTCATGGGCCAGCAGGCCACGTGGATCGCGCGGGCACCGACCCACGCAACGAGAAGTGGAGCGCGTCGCCATCCTGGCGACCCGGCTCCTCGACGACCGGGAGAGATGATGGAGAAGTTCCCGTACACCTGGAAGGTCAGCGGCTGGTTCCAGATCGGCTGGTCACAGGACTTCCCGGTCGACGAGATCAAGCCGCTGAAGTACTTCGGCGAGCACCTCGTGGCGTTCCGCACGGAGGACGGCGAGCTGCACGTGATGAACGCGCACTGCCTGCACCTCGGCGCGCACCTCGGCCACCGCGGCAAGGTCAAGCAGAACTGCGTGGTGTGCCCGTACCACGGGTGGGAGTGGGGCACCGACGGCGAGAACAAGTTCATCCCCTACGAGGACCGCCCGAACATCTCGCAGCGCTTGCGCGTGTGGCACGTGCGCGAGCAGTACGGCCTCGTGTTCATCTGGCACCAGCCCCAGGACGGGCCGCCAACGTGGGAGATCGACGACATCTTCACCAAGCACACCGCGATCTCCACCGACCCCGCCGACTACTACGAGGCGTGGCCCGAGATGTGCGCCCGTTCCGACGGCGAGCCGGTGCACCCGCAGCAGGTGGCGGAGAACTCGCCCGACAGCGCGCACTTCCAGTACGTGCACCGCGCGACGGTGCGCCCGGTGCGCGAGTACTGGAACGTCGAGGGGCCGGTGCTGCAGTTCGAGGCGGGTTGGCCCAACGTGAAGAGCGACGACCCCAAGGACATGTCGCTGCACATCTACAGCAACCACAACGGCCTCGGCATCGCGGTCACCGCGTTCAGCGGCGCGCAGAACCACCGGCTGGTGTTCTCGTCGACGCCCGTCGACGACAAGACGAGCGACATGTTCTATTCGATCTGGTGGCCGCGCGAGCCGGGTGACGACGCGCCCGCGCCGCCCGAGAAGGTGCGCGAGAAGGTGTGGCGGGAGTTCATGACCTCGATGGAGGACGACCTCGAGATCTGGCGCTACCAGGACTACATCGAGCACCCGGTGATGGCGAAGGGTGATGCCAAGGAGTACGGCCAGCTGCGGAAGTGGGCGCGCCAGTTCTACGAGGTGTAGAACCGCCCCCGACCAGTCGCTATGGCCGGGGGATCTCGATGCCGTTCACGTTCGACCCGGAATTCGCGCCGCTCATGGCCGCGCGCGCCGAGTTGATGGCGGGGATACCCGTCGCCGACTCGCCGCTTGCGCTGCGGGCGATGGCCGACGTCGGTCTCGGCATGCTCGCCGAGTCGTTGCCGCCGATCGGGGGCGTGAGCGACCGCGAGGTCACCGTCACGGCCGCCGACGGCACGGAGTTGCCGGCAACGTGGGTGACGAAGGACGGGCACGCGTCCGGCAGCGCGACGGTGTACCTGCACGGGGGCGGCATGGTGTGCGGCAGCGTCGCCACCTATCTCCCGTTCGTGCGCCGCTACGTGGAGCGCAGCGGCGTGCCGATGCTCGCGGTCGACTACCGCCTCGCGCCGGAGCATCCCCACCCCGCGCCAGTGGAGGACTGCTTCGCCGCGCTGGAGTGGGTGCACGCCAACGCGGGCGACCTCGGCGTCGACCCCGCGCGGGTCGCGGTGATGGGCGACAGCGCGGGTGGTGGCCTGGCCGCGGGCGTCGCGCTCATCGCTCGCGACCGTGGCGTGCCGCTGGCCAAGCAGATCCTCGTGTTCCCGATGCTCGACGACCGCACCACGGTCCCCGATCCCGAGCTCGTCGACTTCGCGGGCTGGACCTACGAGAACAACGAGATGGGCTGGCGGGCGCTGCTCGGCGACACCATCGGCGGCGCCGACGTGTCGCCGTACGCCGCGCCCGTGCGGGCGACCGATCTTGCAGGCTTGGCACCCGCATACCTCGACGTGGGTGAGCTCGACATCTTCCGCGACGAAGACGTCGAGTACTGCCGTCGGCTCGGCCTCGCCGGTGTGTCGGTCGAGCTGCACGTGCACCCGGGCGTGGCCCATGGGTTCGACATGACGCTCGCCGACGCCCGGGTCACCCAGCGCGCGCTCGCCGACCGGTGCCGTACGCTCATGTCCTTGTGAGGCACACGGCACTTCCCGTCGGCGTCGAGATCCACGAGGTCGACCTCACCGCGCCCGTCGCGACCGCCGATGTCGAGCAGCTGCGCGAGCTGTACCGCGCGCACCATCTGTTGCTGTTCCGGGGTGCCGTGCTCACCGGCGAGCGCCAGGTGGAAGTCGTCAGATGGTGCGGCCCGGTGCTCGCGGAGAAGTTCGGGGCCTTCGGCGTCATCTCGAACGTGGTCGAGGGTTCGCCCGTCCCGGAGGGCGGGCTCGCCTACCACTCGGACTTCGCGTTCACCCCCGATCCCTTGCTCGGGATCTCGTTGCACGCGTTGGTGGTGCCCGACGACGGTGCACCGACCCGGTTCGCCGACGTGGCCCGGGCCACCCGCGAGCTCCCGCCCGCATGGCGCAAGGAGCTCGAGGGTCGGCGCATCCTCAACGTGTTCGACTTCGGCGCGCCCGCCGACCGGCGCATGCGCGCGGCCGACCTCGCGCCCGGCTCGCCGAGCTGTGTGCTCGACCTGTTCGGGGCCCATCCCGTCACCGGTGGGGAGATCGTCCAGGCCAACGAGATGCACACCGACTGCATCCTCGGCGTCGCGCCCGAGCAGAGCGAGGCATGGCTGGCCGAATTGTCCGGCCACCTCTACTCGCCGGCGAACGTGTACGAGCACGCCTGGGAAGCGGGGGACCTCGTGATCTGGGACAACCTCGCGGTCCACCACGGCCGCCCCGACTTCCCGGTGCACCAGGAACGCACGCTCCAGCGCGTGGTGCTGGGCACGAAGGGCGCGGCGGAGATCGTCCCGAACCTCGCCGAGCTGCTCGCAGTCGCGAAGGCAGGCACATGACCGACGCTGCCTCTCCGGAAGGGCTGCTGCACCTCGCCGACGAATCGCCCGAGACGGTGCTCGAGTACTTCGCCGAACGCGGGTGGGGCGATGGCCTACCGCTGGTGCCGCCCACGCCCGAGCGCGTCGACGCGATGCTCGCCGCGTGTGCGGCCGACGGCACTCGCGTGGACCCCGACGAGGTGCTCGCCGTGCTGGAGCCGCGCTTCGGTGAGTGCACGCGCCGCATGGTGGCGATCAACGCGGTGCTCGCGGGCTGCCCACCCGAGGTCATGCCGGTGTTGGTGAGCGCGGCGCGCGCGCTCGGCCACCCCGAGCTCAACCTCCGCGGCGTGAACGCGACCACCCACCCCGTTGCGCCGCTGCTGATCGTGCACGGCGAGATCGCGGAGCGCGCCGGGTTCAACGGTGGGCTCGGCGCCTTCGGTCCCGGCAACCGCGCCAACGCCACCACCGGACGCGCGCTGCGTCTGCTGCTCCTGCACGTCGCGGGCGCGCGCCCCGGCGGTGGCGACGCCTCCACGCAGGGCCAGCCGTCGAAGTACACGTACTGCGTGGCCGAGAACCTCGGCGCGTCTCCGTGGGAGGGCTACGCTCGCGCCAGTGGCGTGGACGCGCCGTCGGCGGTCACGCTGCACTGCGGCGAGAACCCGCACAACGTCCACGACATGACCGCCGATCGTCCCGGGCCGATCCTCGACAAGGTCGCATCGGTGATGGCCACGCTCGGCGCCAACAATGCGCCGATCTCGCAGGCCGAGTGGTTCATCGGGCTCTGCCCCGAGCACGCGGCCACCATCGCCGGGCACGGCTGGACCCGCACCGACGTGCAGTCGTTCCTCTACGAGCGGGCGCGCCTGCCGGCCGGGCTCCTGCGCGAGCACTTCGTGCCCGTCGCGTGGACCGGGTGGATGCAGGAGGTCCCCGACGACCACCTGCTCCCGATGACCGCCCACCCCGACCACATCCGGGTGTTCGTAGTGGGCGGCGCGGGCAAGCACAGCTGCGTGATCCCGAGCTGGGGGATGACGAAGTCGGTCACGCTGCCCGTGCAGGGCTGAGTCCGCCCGAGGTGATCATCCGACCGCGCGAAGAGCCCGCTTGCGCCCGGTTGGGTGAAGCGACGACGATGAGGTGACGGCGACCGTCGGCGGAGCGGGATGCCGATCGAACCCGGAGGTGCACCGTGCCCGATCTCACGCTCGCGGACCGGAGCCTGGCCATCCAGCGTTCGGCGATCAACGACGTGTTCTCGCCGGCGACG
The DNA here is from genome assembly GCA_963720785.1 of uncultured Actinomycetes bacterium. Lineage (GTDB taxonomy): Bacteria > Actinomycetota > Acidimicrobiia > IMCC26256 > DASPTH01 > CAVRGQ01. The sequence continues at coordinate 718,676 of CAVRGQ010000008.1, read as the reverse complement.
GATGACGATCCGCCGAGGCGCCCACGGCATCACACGCTCATCTCGGTCGACGACCATCTTGTCGAGCCGCCGGGCATGTTCGACGGGCGGATGCCGAAGAAGTACGCCGACCGCGCGCCGAGGGTGATCGAGCGCGACGACGGCTCGCACGCGTGGTTGCTCGACGGCGCAGTCCTGCCGCAGATCGCGATCAACGCAGTCGCGGGACGACCGGTCGAGCAACAGTTCCTCGAGCCCACCCGTTTCGACGAGCTCCGTCGAGGCATGTGGGACATCGACGCCCGGGTGCGCGACATGGACATCGACGGCGTCTACGCGTCGTTGAACTTCCCTTCGGCGATGGGGTTCGCCGGTGTCCGGCTCACGATGCTCGACGACGTCGACTTCGCCCTTGCAGTGACGCGTGCGTGGAACGAATGGCATCTGGAGGAGTGGGCGGGACGCCACCCCGGCCGCATCATCCCCTGCCAGCTGCCGTACCTCTTCGACGCCGAGACCGCGGCTGTCGAGGTGCGCGCCAACGCCGAGCGCGGCTTCCACGCGATCACGTTCCCCGAGTCGACCCATCGCGTGGGGCTCCCGTCGCTGCACCACGGCTACTGGGACCCCCTCTGGGCCGCCTGCGAGGAGACCGACACCGTCGTGTGCATCCATGCCGGCTCGGGTGGCCTCGGGACCGAGGTCGACCCCGAGGCGCCGATGGGCGTGCTGGGCCCAATGTTCGCGATCACCCAGGGTCTGAACGCGGCCATCGAGTGGCTGTACTCGCGGATCGCGATCAAGTTCCCACGGATCCGCATCTGCCTGAGTGAGGGCGGGATCGGTTGGGTCGTCGGCCTCATGGACCGCATGGACCACGCCGAGTACTCCCGGGCATACGAGGGCGTCTGGGACGGCAGCGAGCTGACGCCCACGGAGCTTCTCCGGCGGAACTTCTGGTTCTGCATGCTCGACGACCCCAACACGCTGCGTCACCAGCGAGATGTCATCGGCGTCGACCACATCGTGCTCGAGGTCGACTATCCGCACTCCGACGCGAGCTGGCCCGACACGCAGGAGAAGTGGCGCCTGCAGCTCGAGGGTCTCCCCGCCGACGACGTGCGGAAGATGACCTGGGAGAACGCGGCCGAACTGTTCGGGCACGCAGTACCCGTCGCCGTGCAGCAGGATCCCGACGCGTTCTGAGTCGCGACTTTCGTCGTCCTCGCTGCGCGTGCCAACCTGCGGCCATGACCGACGCCTCCTCTGATCCCGCCGCTGAACCGACCGCGCCCCTCACCGGGGTACGGGTCCTCGATCTGACCCGCATGTTCCCGGGTGCCTACTGCACGTCGCTGCTCGCCGACCTCGGGGCCGAGGTGCTCAAGGTCGAGGCGCCGGGCTTCGGCGACGGCCTGCGCTTCATGGGCGAGGACTTCCCGGCGTCGCACGTCGCGGTCAACCGCGGCAAGCGCTCGATGACGTTGAACCTCAAGAACCCACGCGCCGGTGAGATCCTGCGCCGCCTCGTGCGCGACGCCGACGTGCTCGTGGAGTCGGCCAAGCCCGGGCAGATGGAGAAGCTGGGCTTCGGATTCGAGGACCTGCGCCAGGAGAACCCCGGCCTCGTCTGGTGCGCGCTCACGGGGTTCGGCCCCGACGGTCCCAACGTCGACGTGCCGGGCCACGACCTCACCTACCTCGGCTACTCGGGTCTGCTCGCGCAGCTCGCGGGGGCCGACGGCACCCCGATCGTGCCCGGCCTCGCAGTCACGTTGCCGGTCACCGGGCTCATGGCGGCGTTCGGCATCGTCGCCGCGCTGCAGGGACGCAGCCGGACCGGTGTGGGCTCGCGCGTCGACGCCAACATGGCCGACACGGGCAACTGGATGCTCTCGGAGCAGATGGTCGGCGCGGCCAACGGCCAGGCGCAGGCGTGGGGCACGATCGCGGCCCGCAACAACTACCGCTGTGCCGACGGCCGGTGGATCACCTGCACCGCGAGCGAACCGCGGTCGTGGGCTGCGCTGGTGGCGGCGACGGGCCTGGCCGACCTGGCCGACTACAAGATGGGCGACGACGAGCCCGGCACCATCGCCAAGCTCGAGGCGGCGTTCGCCACGCAACCGCAGGCGCACTGGTTGGCGAACCCGGGAATGGCCGGCGGCATCGGCCCGGTGTTCACCCCGTCCGACCTCGTCGACGACCCGCAGACCACCGCACGCGACGGCCTGGTGCCGCTCGGTGGCGTCGTGGATGGGCCCGGCCCCCGCGCCCTGGCCAATCCGCTGCGCATCGACGGCGCCAAGGGCGCGGCCGCCACGCACGGAGCCACGCCGCCGCCCGACCTCGGCGCCGACACCGACGCCGCCCTCGCCGCCGCGGGCTACTCCGCCGCCGAGATCGCCACCCTCCACGACGAACAAGCCGTCTGACCCCGCCCTTCGCCCGCCGCCCCCTCCCTTTCCCGAGGTTGCGTCACCAAACCATCCGATACCCGGTCTGGTGACGCAACGTGTGGGAATTGGGGGTCACGTCGTACTGTTGACCGTTCGGACCTGAGAACGAGGAGCACCACCGTGACCGATGCCGTGATCGTCAGCGCCGCCCGCACCCCGATCGGGCGGGCCCGCAAGGGGTCCCTCGTGACCGTCGACGCCTTCGAGCTCGCCGAGGTCGCGGTGGGTGCCGCGATCGACCGCGCCGGTATCCCCGCGCAGGAGATCGACGACCTCGTCGTCGGCGAGTCGCTCCAGGGCGGTGGCGTGATCGCCCGCAACGTCGCGGTCCGGCTCGGCCTCGCCAACGTGCCCGGCATGTCCGACAACCGGCACTGCGCCGCGGGCCTCAGCTCCATCCAGATCGCGGCCGGCTCGATCATGGCGGGGATGGACAAGGTCGTCGTCGCCGGCGGCACCGAGAGCCTCAGCACGTCGCCCGCCACCATGAAGGCCGACGCCAACGGCGAGTACAAGCAGTGGATGTCGCCGAGCCACCCCGAGACCCCCGACGCGCCCGTGTTCGACATGTCGATCACCGTCGGTGAGAACACCGCACGGGAGATGGGCCTCACCCGCTTCGACGTCGACGACTGGGCCGCGTTCAGTGTCGCCAACGCGATCAACTCCATCGACAACGGCTTCTTCGAGAACGAGATCGTGCCGGTCGAGTACGTCGACCGCGAGGGCAACAAGCAGACGTTCTCGGTCGACGAGCACCCGCGCCGCGGCACCACCGTCGAGACGCTCGCCGAGCTGAAGCTGCTCCACCCGGAGATCGACGGCGCGGTGATCACCGCGGGCAACGCCGCGGGCCTCAACGACGCCGCCGCTGCGGTCGTCGTGACCGCGGGCGACTACGCCGCGGCCAACGGGCTGCGCCCGCTCGCCCGCATCGTGAGCTGGGCCAACGCCGGCCTCGAGCCTGCCCGCACGGGCATGGGCCCCACGCTCGCCATCCCGAAGGCGCTCGAGCGCGCCGGCCTGTCGGTGGCCGACATCGACCGGTGGGAGGTCAACGAGGCGTTCACCCCCGTGCCGCTCGCGGTGGAGCGCCGTGCTCGGTGTCGACCGCTCGAAGATGAACCAGAACGGCTCGGGCGCGTCGCTCGGTCACCCGATCGCCTGCACCGGCAGCCGCATGGTCGTCACGATGATCAACGAGCTGCAGCGGGTCGGTGGCAAGTACGGCGTGGTCTCCATGTGCGCCGGTGGCGGCATGGGCTCCGCGCTCGTGCTCGAGCTGCTCTGAGCTCACGCTCGTCCGCGCCACCGATGCTGAAGCTCGTCTACTGCGTCCGGAGGAATCCTTCGCTGTCACGCGAGGAATTCCTCCGGTACTGGCTCGACGAGCACGGGCCGCTCGTGCGCTCGCTGCGCGAGTCGGTCCCGTCGATGGTGCGCTATGTGCAGAGCCACACGATCGCCGGTCCGCAGACCGACACGGTGCGCGCGTCGCGCGGCGCCGGTGAGCCCTACGACGGGATCACCGAGGTGTGGATCGACGCGTCGCTCGGCGACGGGGTCGACCCGGAGGCATCGGCCGAGGCGGGCCGCCGGCTGTTGGAGGACGAGGCGAAGTTCATCGACTTCGCCAACTCGTCGGTGTTCGTCACCGAGGAGCACGAGATCTTCTGAGTTCGACCGTCGAGGAAGGGTCGAAGGACCCGGGTCGACGCGGTCGGGGCCTGCGACGATGGCAGCAGGGCGGCACGCACTGCCAGGGTGAAAGGCGCCTGCCATGACGACTCAGGACTCGTCGACCGGTATTCCGACGCGCGCCGATTCCGCGCGTGTCACCGTCGACGCCAACGAAGCGGTCGCGTCGGTGGCCTACCGCGCGAGCGAGGTCATCGCGATCTACCCGATCACGCCCGCGTCGCCGATGGGGGAGCACGCGGCGGAGTGGGCGGTGGCCGGGCGCGGCAACCTGTGGGGCACGGTCCCCGACGTCGTGGAGATGCAGTCGGAGGGTGGCGCGGCCGGCGCGGTGCACGGCGCGCTCCAGGCCGGCGCGCTCACCACCACGTTCACCGCGTCGCAGGGCCTGCTCCTGATGATCCCGAACCTCTACAAGATCGCGGGCGAACTCACCAGTTTCTGCATGCACGTCGCCGCGCGCACGGTCGCCACCCACGCACTGTCGATCTTCGGTGACCACTCCGACGTGATGGCGGTGCGCGGCACCGGGCTCGCACTGCTGGCGTCGGGCTCCCCGCAGGAAGCCGTCGACCTCGCGGCCATCGCGCATGCGGCCACGTCGCACGCGCGCGTGCCGTTCATCCACTTCTTCGACGGGTTTCGCACGTCGCACGAGCTGGCCACCATCACCACGGTCACCGACGACACCCTGCGGGCGCTCCTCGGCGACGACACCACCTCGAGCGCGCTGCTCGGTCATCGCATGCGCGCGATGAACCCCGACCACCCGGTGATCCGCGGCACGGCCCAGAATCCCGACACCTTCTTCCAGGCCCGCGAGGCGTCGAACCTCTACTACGACGTGTGCCCCTCCGTGGTCGAGGCCACGATGGCGCGCTTCGCCGAGCTCACGGGCCGGCACTACGAGCTGTTCGAGTACGTCGGCGCCCCCGACGCCGAGCGCGTCGTCGTGATGATGGGTTCGGGTGCCGAGTGCATGCACGAGGTCGTCGAACACCTGGTTGCCGTGGGCGAGAAGGTCGGCCTGGTGAAGGTGCGGCTCTTCCGGCCGTTCTCGATGGAGCACCTGGTCGGCGCGCTGCCGTCGACCGTGCGCGTGGTTGCGGTGCTCGACCGCACCAAGGAGCCGGGCTCGGCCGGTGAGCCGTTGCTGCTCGACGTCATCGCCTCGCTGGTCGATGCCCTGAGCGCCGGCCGCCTCGACGCGATGCCGCGGGTGATTGGCGGACGCTACGGCCTGTCGTCGAAGGAGTTCTCGCCCGCGATGGCGAAGGCGGTGCTCGACGAGCTCGCCGCCTCCACCGCGCGCCCGGGCGGTGCCCGCACCCGCTTCACCGTGGGCATCAACGACGACGTGACCCGGTTGTCGCTCCCGTACGACGAGTCGTTCACCACCGAGTCGCCCGCGGTGCGGCGCGCCGTGTTCTACGGCCTCGGGTCCGACGGCACGGTGAGCGCCAACAAGGCGTCGGTGAAGATCATCGCCGAGCACACCGGCCTCGCCGGCCAGGGACACTTCGTCTACGACTCCAAGAAGTCGGGATCGATGACGGTGTCGCACCTGCGCTTCGGCCCGCCGCCCATCCGTTCCACCTACGAGATCCATGCCGCGGAGGTCGTCGCCGTGCACGACTCCGGTCTGCTCGACCGCATCGACGTGCTCGAGCGCGCCGCTGCCGGGCGCCACCGTGCTCCTGAACCTGCCCGGTGACCCCGCGACCGCGTGGGAGCGCCTGCCTGCGCGCGTGCAGCACGGCCTCGTCGATCGCGGGTGTCGTTGCTTCGTCGTCGACGCGTACGAGGTCGCGTCGCGCCACCGCATGGGGCGGCGTATCAACACGATCATGCAGACCTGCTTCTTCGCGCTGGTCGACGTGATCCCGGTCGACACCGCGATCGACGCGATCAAGGCTTCGGTCGTGGCCGCGTACGGCAAGCGCGGCGGCACGATTGTCGACGCCAACCTCGCGGCAATCGACGACGCCCTCGCGGCGATGACCGAGGTCGCGGTGCCCGCAGTGGCGACCGCGCCCGACGCCACACTCATTCGGCCGCACGCGACGGTGCCGCCTGACGCGCCGGAGTTCGTGCAGAAGGTCACCGCGCTGGTGATGGAGGGCCACGGCGACCGCCTGCCCGTGAGCGCCTTCCCCGTCGACGGCACCTGGCCCACCGGGACCAGCCGCTACGAGAAGCGGGCGATCGCGCAGGAGCTCCCCGTGTGGGACCCCGAGCTCTGCACCGAGTGCAACCAGTGCTCGATGTTGTGCCCGCACACCGCGATCGTCACCCGGGTGTTCGAGCCCGAAGACGGTGCGTTCGCCCCGCCGCAATTCCGTTCGATCCCCACCAAGCACACCAAGGGGCTCGAAGGCCTGGGCTACACGGTGGTCGTCGCCCCCGACGACTGCACGGGGTGCGGGCTCTGCGTGGAGGTGTGCCCGGGCGTCGACCGCCACGACAAGGAGCGCCGTTCGCTGCGCATGGCGCCCGCCGCGACGGTGCGGGACGACTGGCGGGAGGCGTGGAACTTCGCGCGCGGGATCCCGGAGTTGCCGCGCACGCGAATCCCGCGCACGCCGCGCACCTTCGGCCTGCTCCCGGCCACGTTCGAGTTCTCGGGTGCGTGTGCGGGCTGTGGCGAGACGCCCTACATCCGCACGCTCACCCAGCTGTTCGGCGACCACCTCGTGATCGCCAACGCCACCGGCTGCTCGTCGATCTACGGCGCGAACCTGCCGACCACGCCGTACACCACCGACGCGCACGGCCGCGGCCCCGCCTGGTCGAACTCACTGTTCGAGGACAACGCCGAGTACGCGCTCGGGCTGCGGGCCGGCATCGACGCCACCCGCGCGCACGCCTACGCAGAGCTCGACGCGCTGGTGCTGCGTCACCCGGAGCACTTCGACGTCGACCTGCTGGAGCAGCTGCACGAGCCCTGTGCCGGGGACGACCTGTCGCTCGAGAACCGCCGCCGCCTGGTGGACGGTCTCCGTGGCCGCCTCGTGATGACCGAGGATCCGCAGGCCGCGGCGTTGGCGCAGATCGCCGACGTGTTCGTGCCCCGCTCGGTGTGGGCCGTGGGCGGCGACGGCTGGGCCTACGACATCGGCTACGGCGGTCTCGACCACGTGCTCGCGTCGGGGCGCGACGTGAACGTCCTCGTGCTCGACACCGAGGTGTACTCCAACACCGGCGGGCAGGCGTCGAAGGCCACGCCCATGGGCGCCTCGGCGAAGTTCGCGTCGGAGGGCAAGGACTCCCGCAAGAAGGATCTCGGCCTCCTCGCGATGAGCTACGGCAACGTGTACGTCGCGTCGATCGCGCTGCAGGCGCGCTCACGTCACGCGGTGGAGACGATGCTCGAGGCCGAGGCGTATCCCGGGCCGTCACTCGTGATCGCGCACAGCCCGTGCATCGCCCACGGCTATGACCTCAAGCACTCGCCCACGGAGCAGAAGCGCGCGATCGACTCCGGCGCGTGGCCGCTCTACCGCTACGACCCGCGCCGCGCCGACGACGGCGACGCGCCCCTCGTGATCGACGCGGATCCCGCGTCGCTCTCGATGCGTGAGTACATGGAGGACGAGTCGCGCTTCACCATGGTTCGCGTCGCCGATCCGGAGCGCTTCGAGGAGCTGGTCGACCACGCCACGCAGGCGGTCGCGAGCCGACATGCCTTCTACGAGCAGCTCGCCGAGGTGCACGTGCCCGCGGTGCACATCGAACACACACTGCCGCAGTGCCGCCAGCCTTCGGACGAGGGCTTCGACTGATCAGGCCCCACCGAACCGGCGTCAATCTCTGCCCATAGTGGGCAGCAATTGACGCCGGTTGGTCAGGCGGACCTGGGTTCCTCGACCGCGTGGAGGTGACTGGCGCGGCCGACCTCGTCGAACTGGAGACGGAGGAGGTCGTGGCGGAGCCGGTCGAGCATCTCGCCGGCGGCGGCGCGCTCCTCCGGTGTCCACTCCGAGGTGGCCACCTCGTAGTACTGACGCGACACGCCGTTGAGTCCGTCGAGCAGGGTGCGGCCGGCGTCGGTGACCTCGAGCCAGGCCTTGCGCTTGTCGTGGGCGTCGGCCTCGCGGGCGACCAGGCCCTGGTCCTGGAGGCTGGCGGCGAGGCGGCTGACGGTGGTGCGGTCGAGGCCGAGCCGGGTGGCGAGCTCGCCGAAGGTGAGGGGACCGTGCTTGGCGACCGACCGCAGGGCGGCGAGTTCGGACTGGGTGACCACCCGGGTGGCGCCGGCGAGGCGCTGCTGCACCCGGTCGCTCAGCGCCAGGCGCGACACGTACTCGATGAACGCGGCGATCTGCTCGATCGATGCATCGCTGTTCGTGCGTCTGCTCGTGGGCTGCGCCACCGGATCCCTCTCTCCGAGAACAGGCCGAAAGTCCCTACGGGAAGACTTGCACGCAGGGGTAGTTGTGTGCAAGCATACAACTATCACCCGAGGGGCACGGCGATCCGGACCGATCCGGGCCGGCCCCATCGGACCCGACCCAGGAGAGGACCCCGGCGCATGGCCGACCACTACACGATCATCTCCGCCGACACGCACGCCGGCGGCAGCCACGAGCAGTACCGGGAGTACCTCGACCCGGCGTACCGCGACGACTTCGACGCGTGGCGCGGCGCCTACAAGAACCCGTGGAAGGACCTGCGCGACACCGACCTGCGCATCCGCAACTGGGACGACGACCGGCGTGACGCCGACCAGCTCTCCGACGGCGTCGTCGGCGAGGTGATCTTCCCGAACACGGTGCCGCCGTTCTACCCCGGCTTCGTGCTCTTCGCCGGTCCGCCGAAGCCCGAGGACTACGAGCACCGTCGCGCCGGCATCAAGGCGCACAACCGCTGGATGGTCGACTTCTGCAACCGTCAGCCCGAGCGCCGCGCCGGCATCGGCCAGTTCTTCCTGAACGACATCGACGACGCGATCGAGGACATCACCTGGATCAAGGAGCAGAACCTGCGCGGCGGCATCCTGCTGCCGAGCGTCGCTCCCGACGTCAAGTGGGTCGAGCCGATCTACAGCCGGGCCTACGACCCGCTGTGGGCCGCCATCCAGGACCTCGACCTGGTGATCAACCTGCACTCGGGCACCGGCTCGCCCGACTACGGCAAGCATGCCGCCGCGCCGATGCTGCTCATCAGCGAGGTTGCGTTCTACGGCCAGCGTGCCTTCGCCCACATGATCGTCGGTGGCGTGTTCGAGCGCTTCCCGAACCTCAAGTTCGTGTTCACCGAGGGTTCGGCCGCCGGCCTCGTGCCGACGATCGAGGGTCTCGACGCCGTGATCGCGCGCATCCAGAAGGGCGCCATCGGCGAGCTGAAGTACCGCGAGGAGGACAAGATCCCGAAGCTGGCGAGTGAGTACTTCGCCCGTAACTGCTGGGTCGGCGCCAGCTTCCCGAGCATCCCCGACGCGGAGACCCGCAAGATCATGGGCGCCGACCGCTACATGTGGGGCAGCGACTACCCGCACGACGAGGGCACCCCGCCCTACACGCGTGAGCACCTCCGCCAGGTGTTCCCGGGTGTCGGTGAGAGCGAGATGCGCGCCATCCTCGGCGAGAACGCGGCCAAGCTCTACAGCTTCGACCTTGAGGCCCTGAAGCCCTGGGCGGAGAAGTACGGCCCCACCGTCGAGGAGATCGCCCAGCCGCTCGACCAGCTGCCCGAGCACCCGAACGAGCCGCTGCTGCGGGTCGAGGAGTGGAAGCAGCGCAAGGCCCCGAACTTCACGGCGGCCTGATCCCTTCCGGCGGCACCACGCGACGAACCCCGCGGCGTTCCGGATCAACCGGGCCGCGGGGTTCGTCGCGTCCCGGGACGCGCGTCTGCGAGACTCGCGCCGATGACGGACCCCGCGGCGAACACCGAGAAGGCCAAGGCGTTCTACGACCTGATGTTCAACCGGTGCGAGCCACAGGCGGCGATCGACCGGTACGCCGGTGCGGAATATCGCCAGCACTGGCCCGGCGACCACGACTACGCCGGCATCGACATCTTCCGCTTCGACGCCGACGGCAAGATCGTCGAGCACTGGGACGTGCTGCAGGTCGTCCCCGCCGAGTCGGCCAACGACAACGGGATGTTCTGATCCTCTCCGCCACCGTTTTGGCGCTCTTGGAGGCCCCTATAGCGGCGCGGAAGAGCGCCAAAACGGAAAGAGCCGGCTCAGTCGCCCTGCCAGTCGCGGGTGACCCGGCCCTGCCACTGGGGTTCGCGGCGTTCGAGGAAGGCGAGCACGCCCTCCTTCGCGTCGGCCGAGCCCATGAGCGGGTGGTGGTACTCCGTCTCGAGCTGCTCCACGCGTGCCGCGTCGAGCTCGAAGCTCTGCCAGAGCAGTCGCTTGCTGTAGGCGACCGAGAGCGGTGCGGTGTTCACCGCGATGTCGCGCGCCAGTGCGAGTGCGGCGGGGAGCACTTCGTCGTTGGGGAGCACCTCGCTGCACACGCCGAGATCCTTGGCCTCGCGGCCGTCGAAGAAGCGTCCCGTGAGCAGGATCGACGCCGCGCGTTCCGTACCGACGAGGCGGGGGAGGGTCCAGTGCGAGTAGCCGTCGCCCATCACACCGCGGCGGGCCTGCACGATGCCGTACTTCGCGTCGGCGGCCATGATCCGGATGTCGGCGTGCAGGGTGATGGTGAAGCCGATCCCGACCGCGTGGCCGTTCACCGCCGCGATCACGGGCTTGCGCACCTTCCACGCGGGGAACTCCACGGCCGCGGCACTGAACGACGATCCCTGCGCCGAGAACGTGTTGCCGCCGCTGGTCATGTCGGCGCCCGCGCAGAACGCCGGTGGCGTGCCGGTGAGCACGACGGCGCGCACGTCGTCGTCGTCGTCGGCCCGCCGGTAGGCGTCGTCGAGCGCGGGGCCCATGCCCTGGCCGAACGCGTTGCGCACCTCGGGGCGGTGCAGGGTGATGGTCGCGACGCCGTCGACCACGTCGTAGCGGACGACCTCGTCCGTGCGGTCGCCCGTGCCCTCGGTCATGCCCTCGCTCATGCCGCGTCCTTCGCGGCGGCGTGCCGCCTTCACCGCCGCGGCGAATTCGGCGATCAGGTCGTCGGGCGCGTCGTAGCCGGGGAAGTACGCGCAGATGCGGTCGCAGTCGCCGAAGCGGGTGACGATCTCGGCGGCCACCTGGTCGGGCGTGCCGTGCACCGCGATGGTGTGCATCATGTCGTCGGTGATCAGCCCGACCATGTCGACCCACTTGCCCTGCTTCGACAGCGCGTTGAGCTCCGGCTGCAGGTCGCCCCAGCCCTCGACGTCGAGCACCGGCTTGTAGGCGGGGGTCGACCCGTAGAACGAGAGCAGGCTCTTCACCGCGCGGGCGCGCTCGAGCTCCTCGTCGGTGCGACCGACGCCCACGATGACCTCGGCGACGACCTCGATGTCGCCGCGCGCGCGGCCCGCGGTGGCCAGGCCGCGCTCGATCGCGGGCATCGTGCGCTCGCGCATGTGGCGGTCGCTGTTGAACGGCATCACCAGGTTGCCGTCGGCCACCGCCGCGGCCATCTCGTTCATCTTCGGGCCGAGCGCGCCCACCAGGATCTTCGGCAGGCCGTACGGGTTGGGGCCGGGGACGAAGGCCGGGGTCATCAAGGTGTGGGTCGTGTACTCGCCGCGGAACTCGAGCTTGGTGCCGTCCTGCCAACTCTGCAGGATCGCCTTGGTGGCCAGCACCGACTCGCGCATCTGCGCGACCGGCTTGCCCCACCGCGCGCCGTAGCGCTTCTCGATGTGCGCCTTGATCTGGGTGCCGAGCCCGAGGCGGAAGCGGCCCTGCGACAGTGCCTGCAGGTCCCAGGCGGAGACCGCCATGTGGAACGGGCTGCGCGGGAAGGCCATCGCCACGTTCGTCATCAGGTCGAGCGAGCACACCGGCGCCGCGGCGACGAGTGGGAAGAACACGTCGTGCGCGTTCTCGAACGTGAAGACGCCGTCGACGCCCGTCTGCTCGAGCGCGCGGGCCCGGGCGGGTGCGGACATGACGTCGTAGGCGAGGGTCACATCGATCTTCATGCCGGGCAGTCTGGCAGACACCCGAGGCCCGGCCCGAGGCCGGGCCCGACGCCGGAGCGGGCAGCCGGAGCGGGCAGCCGGCGCCGTCGGATCGCGCCTGCATTACGGTGTGATTCAAAGTGACCGAGAGGGACGAGCACCATGTGGGACTTCGAGACCGACCCCGAATTCCAGTTGCAGCTCGACTGGATGCGCGACTTCATCGACGGCGAGCTGCTGCCGCTCGAGCCGTTGCTCGCCGAGCTGCCCGAGGACGAGTGGGACGTCGTCAGGCGTCACCTGCAGCAGCAGGTGAAGGACCGCGGCCTGTGGGGCGCCTTCCTCGACCCGAAGCTCGGTGGTCCCGGCTTCGGCCAGCTCAAGCTCGCGCTCATGTCCGAGCTCATCGGGCGGGTGATGTTCTCGATGACGATCTTCGGGGTGCAGGCCCCCGACAGCGGGAACTGCGAGTTGCTCGCGCACGGCGCGACCGAGGAGCAGAAGCAGAAGTGGATGTACCCGAACCTCAACGGTGACGTCCGCAGCGCGTTCTGTCTCACCGAGCCGTTCTTCGCGGGTGCCGACCCCACCCGCATCGGCACCACCGCGGTGCTCGACGGTGACGAGTGGGTGATCAACGGCCACAAGTGGTTCGCGTCGAACGCGTCGATCGCCGACTTCCTGCTGGTGTTCGCGGAGACCAACCCCGAACAGCGACCGCACAAGCACGCGTCGGTGTTCGTGGTCGAGAAGGACACGCCGGGCCTGAACATCGTGCGTGACGTTCCCACCATGGCCCATCCCGAGCCCACGTACGGGCGCGTCGGCAACCACGCCGAGATCCTGTTCGAGGACTGCCGGGTGCCCGCCGGCAACCTCATCGGCCGGCCCGGCGACGGCTTCGTGCTCGCGCAGCAGCGCCTGGGCGGCGGTCGCATCCACCACGCGATGCGATGGATCGGCCAGGCGAAGCGGTCGCTCGACATCATGTGCGAGCGGGCGGTGTCGCGCGAATCGCACGGGCGCCTGCTCGGACAGCACCAGATGATCCAGGACTACATCGCGCGCTCGCACACGGAGATCGAGGCCGCGCGTCCTGCTGACGTTCCGCACCGCGTGGAAGATGGACAAGGATGGCGCCAGCGCGACCCGCGCCGACATCTCGATGGTGAAGCAGCACGTGTCGCGGGTGGTGCTCGACGTGCTCGACCGCACGATCCAGGTGTGCGGTGCGCTGGGGTACTCGTCGGACCTGCCGGTCGAGAGCTGGTACCGCAGCACCCGCTTCGGTCCGATCGGCGACGGCCCCGACGAGGTGCACCGCAGCGTGGTCGCCCGCACCCTGCTCAAGAACTACTCACCGGTGGAGGGCTGGCCCACCGAGCACATCCCGAGCCGGCTGCCCGCCGGGCGCGAGAAGTTCGCGGAGCTCCTCGCCGCGGCGAGGGCGGGTACGGGAGCGGGCGGGTGACCGCCCCGAGCTTCGACCTCACCGGCAAGGTCGCGGTCGTCACCGGCGGCAGCAAGGGGCTCGGGCGGGCGATCGCCCTCGGGTTCGCGGAGCGGGGCGCCGACGTCGTCGTCGCGAGCCGGAAGCTCGCTCCTTGCGAGGAGGTGGCGGCCGAGGTGCGCGCGCTCGGGCGTCGCGCCCTCGCGGTGGCGTGCCACGTGGGGGAGTGGGCGCAGTGCGCGCAGCTCGTCGACGCGACCGTCGCCGAGTTCGGTCGCATCGACGTGCTCGTCAACAACGCGGGCATCGCTCCCGTGCCACCGAACCTGCTCGGTGTCACCGAAGACCTGTTCGACAAGACCCTCGCCGTGAACCTCAAGGGCCCCTTGCGACTCACTGCGCTCGCGGCGGAGCACATGACTCCGGGCAGCACGGTGATCAACATCAGCTCGAAGGCGTCGACGCATCCGAGCCCGTTCACCGTGGTGTACGCCGCGGCCAAGGCAGGGCTCAACGCGCTCACCAAGGCGGCGGCGCAGGAGTACGCGCCGCGTGGCATTCGGGTGAACGCGATCGTGTGCGGCATGTTCCACACCGACAGCTTCCACGCATCGGTGCCCACGCCCGAGCTGCAGGCCGGCGCGGCGAGCCGGGTGAGTCTCGGGCGCATCGGTGACGCCGACGAGATCGTCGGCACCGCGCTCTACCTGGCCACCGACGCGTCGTCGTACCTCACGGGGCAGTGCATCACCCTCGACGGTGGCGGCGCCTGATCGGGCGCGCCGATTCGGTGGCGGCGCCCGATCAGGTGAGGGCGTCGATCTCCGCGTCGGAGTAGCCGACCTCGCGCAGCACCTCGCGCGAGTGCTCGCCGAGCGTGGGCACGCCGCGCGCCTGCATGCGCGACACCCCGTCGAAGTCGATCGGGCCGGCCGCGCTGACCATCGGGCCGTCGGGCCCGTCGACGCTGACGAGGACGTCCATGGCCTGCGCCTGCTCGTGCGCGACCGCTTCCTCGATCGTGAGCACCGGCTCCCACCACATGCCCGCGTCGTCGAGGACGGTGCTCCACTCGGCGAGCGTCCGGGTCGCGAAGATCGCGTCGAGCTCCGTGCGCAGTTGGTCGTTGTGCTCCCGGCGTACTGCATGCGTCTCGTAACGCTCGTCGGCCAGCCACTCGGGTCGGCCGACGGCGACCGCGAGGTTCGGCCAGTGCCGGTCGGGTTGCAGTGCGAGCAGCCACAGCCAGCGGTCGTCACTCGTGCGGTAACAGTTGAACAGCACGTTGGAGACCTCACGACGCCCGAACGGGAACCAGCGACCGATGCGCTGGAGATAGGTGACGTCCTGGCCCACGACGTACATGCCGGTGCGCAGCAGCGACGTGGCGACGTGGCGCCCACGCCCCGTGCGCGCCCGGGCGACGAGCGCGGCGTTGACCCCGGCGACGAGCGCCATGCTCGTGGTGTGGTCGCCGAATGCGCCGCGCAGCAGCGGCGGCTCACCGTTGACGTCGTGCGCGGCGGCCGCGCCGGAGCGGGCCCAGAAGCCGCCGATGTCGTAGCTGGGACGGTCGCGGTCGGGGCCGCGGTCGCCGTACCCGGTGAGCGTGGCGACGACGAGGCGCGGGAAGCGCGCGGTCAGCGACGCGGGGTCGAGGGCCCAGCGGTCGAGCGTCTCCGGGCGCAGGTTGGTGACGAACACGTCGGCGTCGGCGAGGAGCCGGTCGAGCGCGGCCCGCCCGGCCTCGCTGCCCACGTCGAGCACCACGCTGCGCTTCCCGCGGTTGTCCATCTCGAACGGCGGGTTGATGCCGGTGTCGCCCACCTGCGACGTGTGCCGCATCGGGTCACCGTGTGGTGCCTCGACCTTCACGACGTCGGCGCCCCAGTCGGCCATGACCGCCGCCACCGCGGGGCCGGCGACCCACACGCCGAGTTCGACGACGCGCACGCCGTGCAGTGGCGCGTCCTCCGGGTCGGGGTCCGGACGGGTGCTGTCGGTGGTCACGAAGTGACTCCTTCGTGCGCTCGCTCGATGCCGTCGAGCACGTAGTCGACATGGACGCGGAACAGCGCGTCGGCCTCGCGCCGTGACAGTGGCGCCGGATCACCGCCGGGTCGCCGGCGGCGGCCGCCACCCGCGCTGGTTCCGTCGGTGCGTCCCGCGTCGACCATGACGTGCCCGACGGTGGTCCACACCAGGAGACGGGTGGCCTGCACGGCCTCGTCGGTGGCGAACCCGGCGTCGCGCAGCACGCTCACGAGTGGGCGGGACGCCTCGACGAACGGCTCTCGCGTGTCGCCGACCAGCCGGCGCAGGTCGCGGGTCGACTCGAGCGCTTGGAGCAGGGCGACCGTCCACCGCTTCGCGTACGTGCGCCACGCCTCGCCCTTGCGGTGGCGCGGTGCGACCCCGGCGAGCAGCCGTTGCACCATGGCGGCGAGGAGGTCGTCCTTGTTGCCGACCCGGCGGTAGAGCGGCACCGGCGACACGCCGAGCGCGGCCGACACGGTGCGCATGCTCACCGTGTCGAGGCCCTGTTCGCGCAGGATGACGAGGGCCGCGTCGACGATCCCGTCGGCGTCGAGGTCGATCGCGGTGCGGCCCATGGGTGCAGACGATGTCAGAACTCGAGGGGTTCGTGCTCGATCTGCTCGACGAGGGCCGCGAGGCTGAGGTCGCCGATGCCCCGGCGCAGGCGCCACTCGTACATCACGAACATCAGCAGGGCGGCGGTCCCGGCTCCGGCGATCGAGCCGAGCTCGACCCGCAGGAACAGGTCGTTCGACGCCACGGCGGTGACCGCGACGAACACCACGACGCCCGCCAGCCAGCTCAAGGCGACCTTGCCCAGCTCGCTCAGCGCGATGAGGCCCTGCGACAGGGTGAGGGCGAGGATGAAGAGCGCGCTGCCGGCGGCGAGCAGCGCGAGGTCGAAGTTGTCGAGCTCGAACTTCGCGCCGAACAGCAGGTGCCCGACCGCGGGGCCGAGCGTCGCGCCGCCGACCACGCCGAGCAGGCCGATGCCGCTGACGACGAAGAGGAGCTGGCGCATGCCGCTGCGGAACTCCTCGTTGTGGCCCGCGCTGACCTGGGCGGCGAGGCCGGGCAACAGTGCCGCCTGCACGGCCTGGAACAGCACGATCGGGAGCCGCGAGAGGAACAGGCCGACGATGAAGTCGGCGACCGCGACGCGCTGCGACGGCTTCGCGAGGAGCTGGGCGCCGAGGAACGGCGCGTAGCTGAGCACCTGGGCGAGCAGCGAGCCGGCGAGCAGCAACCCGAGGTTCGTCGTGAGCTCCGACCACTCGGACTCGGGGCCCGGCGTCATCAGGGGCGGGCTGCTGCGCAGCGCGATCCACGTGGCGAACGCGGGCGGGATCGCGAGGCACAGTCCGAACGCGACCGGGTCGGTGACGCCCATCGCGGCGAGCACGATGCACGGCAGCAGTCGGATGATGCCCTCGGCGCCCATGCTGATGCCGTACGCCTTGAACGCGCCGATGCCCGCGAACGCGCCGCGTGCCAACAGCTCGAAGCCGAAGGTGAACAGCGACAGCACGAGACAGACGACCAGGCCGACGTTGCCCGCGAAGAGACTGTCGACGAGCGGGGTGAACACCGCGGCGAGCAGGGTCAGCACGCCGAGCCCCGTCGCGGCGAACAATCCGATGATCCCCGCACGCCGGACGACCGGGCCGCCGCCGATACCGTGCGCGCGCCGCGCCGCGAGCGCACGACCCACCTCCTGCTCGACGGGCAGGAAGATGCCGGGCGCGAGCACGAACACGAAGACCCAGAGCGCGTTCAGCGCGCCGTAGTCGGGCTTGCTCAGGCCGCGGAAGGCGAGGATCTGGAACAGGTAGGACGTGACGCCCGAGACCGCGAGGCCCACGCCGACGACGACCGTGCCCTCCGGCAGCGGGAGCGCGGCGATCAGCTCCTGGGCGGCGGCCGGCGTGCGGTGGGAGCAGGGTCCGGTGCGGGGGTCGGGGAGGCTTCGGTCACGGCGTGGAGATTCGACGGCTCCGGACCCGGGCGGCGAGTCCGGCGGCGAGTCCGGCGGGCAACGTTAGGCAGGGATCCCGCGGTTCCTCGGGTCCGGGACGGCGGCTGAACCGGTCAGTTGCCGGCCCCGGCCCCGGCGCTCGCGGTCGTGGCCTGCGTAGCCAGCGCCCGCTGGATCGCCTTCGCGACGGGCGTCGCGGCCCGGTCGGCGCCGGGCCCGCTGAAGTGGGCACCGTCGGGCCGCACCGCGGGGTCGGCCACGCCGCCCGGGCACAGCAGCCCGTCGAGGTTCGCGATCGCGACGCCCTCCTCGCGGGCGACCGTCGTCCAGACGTCGTCCACCGCCTTCACCCGCGCCGGGTCCATCCGCTCCGCGATCTGCTGGTCGGTGCCGACCAGCGTGCTCTCGCCCCAGCAGGGCGGTCGCACCGCGACCACGGCGGCTCCGCCCGCGCCCAGTGTGCGGAAGAGTTGACGGACGTCGGCCGTGTACATCGTGACCCACGCGGGGTCGCCGGGGTGGAGGATCGAGCCGTCGGGCTGCACGACGTCGAACACGTCCCACGCTCCGGCCATCGCGACCACGGCGTCGGGGTCGAACGTCGTGACGTCGGAGACCCACTGCTCCTGCCAGTAGCCCGTGCCCCCGCACTTGTTGGTGATGTCGTTGCCGTCGAAGCGGAACGTCGGTGCGCTGATGATCGGGCAGCCGAGAATGGCGCGGTTCCACACCGCGTATTCGGGGAGGTGCGAGAGCCCGTAGACGCCCGGCGCCGCCTGCACGCCCTGCGCCAGCGTCGCGGCCTGCGAGTCCCCGACCACCAGCAGCTTCACCCGTTCGGGCACGGTCGGCGGCGGGGCGGTGTCGGCGACCGTGCCGAGCTGCCCGCTGAGGGCCGGCTCCGCGCCGACCGTGGCGCCGAACACGCCGACGCCCAGCGCGATCACCATTGCCGCAGTGGCCACGCGGGCGACGCCCGGCGAACGCAGGCGCAGGCCCTTGCGGATCGGCTCGTCGACCAGTACATGGGTGCCCCAGGCGAGCAGCACGACGGTGGCGATCCGTACGGCGAACAGGGGTGTTCCCTCGAGGCCGGTGCGGTCCGGTGAGAGCACCAGGTACGTGGGCCAGTGCCAGAGGTACATCTCGTAGGAGATCCCGCCGACCCACCGGATCGCCGACCACGACAACGCGGCGCCGAGCACACCGTTCGCGGGTTGGACGAGGCGCCACAGCACCACACACGTGGCGACCGAGTAGAGGAGCAGGCCGTACCGGCCGTAGAAGTAGTCGTGCACCCACGTCTGGTCGGTTGCGAACCATGGTGCGACGACGAACACCAGGCAGAGTGGCGACGCAATGGTGAGCGCGAGACGCGCGGCGCGGCTGCGCAGTGGCCCGTGCACGAGGACGATCACGGAGAGCACGGCGCCCATGAGCATCGCCTGCGCCCGGGTGTCGGTGCCGTAGTAGACGCGCGCGACGGGTCGGTGCCCGGCGTGTAGAGGTGCACCATCCACACCGCGGAGGCGATCGAACCGACCAGCGCCACCGCGCCCACGACCAGGTACGACCGTGTCGCGCTCGATCCGCCGTCGGCAGAGGAGGAGCACGCCGAGCACGATCGGCGGCCAGAACAGGTAGAACTGCTCCTCGACTGCCAGCGACCAGAGATGCAGCACCGGCGACGGCGTGGCGAACGACGAGAAGTACGACTGGCCCGACCAGATGAAGTGCCAGTTGACGACGTAGCCGAGCGACGCGAGCACGTCGCCGCGCAGCTTGTCGAGGCCGAGCGACGGCGCGAGCAGGGCGGCGTAGAGCAGCACCGCCGTCAGGACGACGAACAGCGCGGGGAGCAGGCGGCGCGCGCGTCGCGCCCAGAACGCACCCAGGGCGATGCGGTCGGCGCGGTCCCACTCGCGGAGCAGCAGCCCGGTGATCAGGAAGCCCGACAGCGCGAAGAAGGTGTCGAGCGACAGGATGCCGCCCGCCTTGAGGTAGCCGGCGTGCACGCTGATCGCGAACCAGATCGTGAAGCCGCGCCAGCCGTCGAGCGCGGGCCAGTGAGGTCGGGATTGCCGCGAGTGCGTCACTTCGGGCGCGGTCACGATGCGTCCTGGCAGGAGGGGATGTGCGAGCCACCCACCGTACCGGCGGCGTCCGCGCCGGCGTAGGCGCCCCGACGGTCAGCCCAGCACGGCATCGAGCCACCCTTCCATCGTGGAGTATTCGGCGCCGATCAGCTCGAGGTTGTGGCCGGCGGCGATCACGTGGAACTGCACGAGCCCGTCGGGCGCGCTCGAGAGTGTGTCGTTGCGCACGGCGGCCCAGCGCAGCGCGATCGGCAGACCCTGGGTGATCGGCGGCGCGATCGCGTCGGTGCTGCCGTACGCGAAGAATGCAGCGGGCGCGTCCGCGTCGAGATGGGTGGCGGGCGAGGCTTCGCGGGCGACCCCGAGGTTGCAGCTCTGCGAATCGCCCGTCGGGCAGTCGAGGTAGGTGGTGAGCGACGTCTCGGCGAGCTCGTTCTCCTCCTGGGCGAAGGCGACGAGGTCGCTCGGTGCCACGAACGCCATCACCCCCTGCACCCGGGGCGACACGTCGGCGAGCACTTCCGGGAGGTCGGGCGCCGCGTACCGGCCCGGCGCCGCCGCGGCCAGCAGCGCGAGGTGCCCTCCGGCCGAGGCGCCCGCGACCGCGATGCGATCGGGGTCGAGGGCCCAGACGGCGGCATTGGCCCGCACGAAGCGGATCGCCCGGTCGACGTCCTGGTCGGACGCGGGGAACGGGTCGACCACCCTGCCGTCGGCGGTGCGGCTGGCCAGTCGGTAGTCGGCCGACACCACCGCGATGCCCCGCGAGACCTGCTCGATCAGGAAGTCGGGGATGTACTGGTGCGAACCGGCGACCCAGCCGCCCGAGTGGAGATAGAGCACCACCGGGAATGGCCCGGTGCCGGCCGGCAGGTAGAGGTCGAGGGACTGGAGCGGGTCCGGGCCGTAGGAGACATCGGCGACGAGACGTCCCGCCGGGTCGTGCGCAGCACTCGTCCCGCCGTCCGAGCCGGTCGGGCCGCAGGCGGCGAGGGCGACCACCACGAGCGCGGCGGTCCCGACGAGCCGGAGTCGCCCCGCAACCCTGCGCTGTCCCATCGCACACCTCGCAGTACCGAACCTCCAGGTTCAGCATCCTGCGGCGGCTCGCGCGGGGCCAGAGCCCTTCGGCTCGGATCGCCCGGTTCGGATCGCCCGGTTCAGGCTGCGGGCGTCGCCGCCGACGACGTCGCGCTCCCGCTGGGTGTGGATGAGGCCGACCTCGCTCGTGAGCACGAAGGTGACGACGGTGGCGAGGAGCGTGGTGGGCAAGAGGCGCATCCCGGCCATGCCGCTCACCACGAGCGTCGAGCCGAGCGGCGTCTTGGTGACACCCGCGTTGCTCGCGGCCATGAGCGCCGCGACCATGACCGCCTCGTCGGCGCCGGGCACCACGAGGTGGAAGGCGCGGCCCAGGCACGCCCCCACGAAGAACAGCGGGATGATGAAGCCGCCCCGCCACTCCGACGACAGCGTGACCGAGGTCCCCGCCAGCTTGGCCAGCGCGGCGAGGAGGAAGAAGGCGACGGTGCCGCCGTGCTTGTCGAGGATCTCGCCGATCTGTGCCTCACCGAAGGTGAGGGACCATGCCGACATCATCCCGAGCGCGGCGAGGAGCAGCCCGCCGACGAGCGGGCGGCTCACCGCGGGCAGGCGGCGCGCGCCGCGGCGCAGCAGCGCGCACAGGAAGGTGAACGCCACCGCGACCAGAGCGCCGAGCACGCCGGCGGCCAGCGCCCAGCCGAGGTCGCCCACGTGCAGGCTCCCCGGCGCGGGGAGGTGCCAGACCGGCGCGAGGCCCGCGCCGGTGGCGACCACGTACACCGACCAGCCCGCGAGGGAGCCGAGCACGGCGGGCATGATCGCCTCGTAGTACTGCAGACCGCGCCGGTGCAGCAGTTCGAGCGCGAACACCGCGGCGCCGAGCGGCGCGCCGAAGAGCACGGTGAACCCCGCGGCCATCCCGGCGATGGTGAGGACGCGCGACTCGCGTACCCCGAGCCCGGCCCGCTTGGCGGTGTGCGACGCGAGCGTGCCGGTGGTCTGCACCAGCGGCGCCTCGGGGCCCATCGCGCCGCCCGCCGCGATGCACAGCCACGACGCCGGGAGCAGCGTGCGCAGGCGGCGCATCCCCGTGGCGGTCCCCGACACGTGGATGTTGTCGACCATGAGCTCGACGTCGCCGGGGGAGCCCACGAACCGGGCGAGGAGGCCCACGGTGAGGCCCACGCCGCCGAGGATCGCGAAGCCGACCGCGCCGCTCCACTGCGTCGGCCACAAGACGTGTTGGAGGAGGTGGAGCACGAAGAGGAACAGCGCACCGACGATCCCGCACAGGAAGCCGGTGAGCAGCACCAGGCCCACGACGCGCGGCTCCATGCCGAGGAACAGGCCGTCGAGCATGCGACTGAACCGGGTGAGGATCCGGGAGAACACCAAATAGATCGTACTACGATCTATTTTCGCATGACCACGAAGCCCCGAGAGCTCACCGACCGCGACTACGTGCACCTGTTGGAGTTCCGCACGGGGCTCCGTCGGTTCCTGCGTTGGAGCGAGGAGCAGGCCCGCACCGCCGGGCTCACGGGCGCGCAGCACCAGTTGCTGCTCGCCGTGCGCGGGCATCCCGGCCCCGAAGCCGCGACGGTCGGCGATGTGGCCGAGTCGTTGCTGCTGCGCCACCACAGCGCCACCGAGCTGGTCGACCGCACCGTCGCCGCCGGCTGGCTGCGGCGCGTGCGCGACACCGACGACCACCGCGTCGTGCGGCTCGAGCTCACCGTGGGCGGCCGTCGCACCCTCGCGCGCCTGAGCGCACTGCACCTCGAGGAGCTGGCACAGCTGCGTCGGGGGATCCCCGCGGTCTGACGGCTACTCGGGATCCGGCGGTGGTGGGTCGCCGATCTCGTCGGGCACCGTGGGAATGACCGTTGCCCGTTGGTACGAGGTGACCGAGGCGCTCCCCATCACGAGGGAGGCCGCAACCGCGGCGAGCAACGCGGGTACCACGAACCCCGGTCGCCCGGATGCCTCCGCGACGAACATGACCGCGGCAAGTGGGACGCGGTAGCCGGCGCCGAGGAACGCGGCGACGCCGATGATCACGAACAGGGTGCTCTTCGGGTCGCCGATCACCTCGGCGGTGATGCGACCGAGCAGTGCACCGCCCACCACCAGCGGGATGAAGAGGCCGCCCACTCCGCCCCCGGCGACCGTGGCTGCGGTTGCGAGGCATCGCAGCACGAGGATGGCCAGCAGCAGCCAGACTGCGTGCTCGGTGGAGGCCCAGGCGATCGTGCTGTATCCGACACCGACGGTGACGGGCTCGCCGGTGAGGGCGTACGCGACCCCGAAGATCCCGGCCATCGCGAGGCCGCTCGCGACCACGTGCAGGGCCGGGCCCGAACGGGCCTGGAACGCCTTGGCCTGGCGCACGAGCCATGCGAACCCTCGGGCGAAGACCCCCGAAGCGGCGCCGAGCACGACGGCGCCGGCGAGGTCGGCGAAGGTGAACGGCGCGCTTCCCCGAACGAGCAGCAGCGGGTCGGTGCCGTTGACCGCCACGAACGCGAGGTAGCTGCTCGCGGACGACACGAGCGCCGGAAGCAGCATCCGCCGAGCCAGGTCTTCCTGGTAGGGGACCTCGAGGGCGAAGATCGCCCCGGTGGCCGGTGCCTTGAAGATCGCGGCGACCCCGGCGGCTGCCCCCGCGACGAGGAGCAGCCGTTGCGACGACCCTTCGGTCATCCAACGGAACCGGCGCTGCAGGAAGGTCCCGAACGAGGCCCCCAGGTAGAGCGACGGTCCCTCCATGCCCATTGCCCCCCCGGCTCCGAGGGTGGCCACCGCGGCGAGCATGCGCCCCGGCACCTGACGGAGCTCCAGCGGATGTTGCGGATCGTGGAACGCGGCGAGGTACGCGTCGGCGGTTGCCGGGCTGTCGGACCGGGCGAGCAACCGGAGCGCGAGCCATGCGACGACCAGCCCGACGAGCGGCACGAAGGCGAGGATCCAGGGGGAGAGCTCCAGGACGTGGTCGAGGATGCCGTCCACGACGACGCGCTCGAACAGCGCCACGCTGAAGCCGGTGACGACGCCGGTGACGGCGGCCAAGAGCACGATGTCGCGCGAGCGTCGTGCGAACTCGCGGAATTGGTGCGACGTCTGGTGAAAGCGCATCTCGCGGTCGAGTATGCCCGTTCGGACTCTCCTGACCTGTCATCCGCGCGTCACGCCGGGTGTGCTCGTACCGTTTGGGTCGGTGGACGACGGATGTTCGTCTGCGTCGGAGGGGAGAAGACATGGTTGCACCAACCACCAAGCGGGGAACCGGCTGGCTCGTGTTCGCCGGGATCATCATGGTGATTGCGGGCGCGCAGATGTTCGTGAACGGGATCTGGGCGCTCCACGCGAGCACGGCGGTCACGAAGACGTTCCGGGGCCAGTTGCTGTTCAGCGACAACGATCTCGACTTGTGGGGCTGGCTCTACGTGATCGTCGGCGCCGTCGTGCTGGTCGCCGGGTTGTGCGTGTTCGCCCGGCAGCACTGGGCGGTGAGCGTGGGCCTCCTGGCCGCGCTCGTGCAGGCGATCCTGGCGTTCTTCTGGCTGTTCACGCCCTACTGGCAGGGGGCGATCGTCGTGATCCTGCTCGACATGTTCGTGCTCTACGGCCTCAGCACCTACGGGCTCACCGAGCCTTCTCGAGGCGCCTGGGCCGACAGCGACACGCCGTGACCTGAACCGGCAGCTCGAACGACTTGGGTCCCGGCGCGCCGGCGCCGGGACCCGCTCGCGTCAGTGCTCGCCCGCGAAGGCCCGCACCTCGATCGGCAGGGTGGTCGCAGCCTGGGCCTTGCGGGCCCACTCGAGCGCGGCGGCGTCGTCGGGCGCGGCGACGATGCAGATGCCCCCGAGGTGCTCCTTGGTCTCCGCGTACGGGCCGTCGCTCGACGCCGTGCCGTCGGGTCCAGGGCGCACGACCTTCGCGTCCGCGAGGGCCTCGAGGCCGCCGGCGTACACCCACGCCCCGGCCGCGGCCAGCTCCTCGTGGAACGCCTGGAGCCGGGCGCCGATGGCGGCCATCTCGTCGGGCGGGGGCGGCGTGCCGCCGGTGGGCTGCAGGACACTGAGCAGGTAGTGCTTCACGGTGATGCTCCTCGGGGTGGAGGTTGCGGTCCGTCAACACGACGAACGGCGGGCGGCCGGATCGACAGCCGGCCGACGAGGGTGACGGTAACCTCTCGCCACTTCGTGCGGGATCTCCGCGGGAGTGGCGTACGGGAGCAGCGGGAGGGGACGCGAATGGGTGCGACGGGATCGCAGCATCCGGCGGTGTGGGCGGTCGAGCAGCACGCCGCGCGCGCTGGAACGCGCAGGATCCGCGTGGCGTGGCTGGAGCTCTTCGCCGACGACGTGATCTTCGAGGACCCGGTCGGCAAGGCGCCGAAGCTGGGGCGCGCCGCAGTCGAGGGTTCGTGGGACAACTCGTTCACCGAAGGCCGGGTGTGGAAGCTGCACCCGCAGCGGATCATCCCGGGAGCCAACGAGGCCGCGGTGATCATGCACAACCACGGCGTGCTGCACGGCAAGGAGGTGCAGCTCGAGGGGATCGAGATCTGGAAGGTCGACGACGCAGGCAAGGTCGTGCACGTGCGCGCCTTCTTCGAGCAGCCCGGCGACTTCGAGCTGAACCCGTTCTTCGTCCCCGAGGACTGAGCCTGCGCCTGCCTCAGTAGCGCTCGGGCACCTGCCGGACCTCTCCCGTCAGCCGGGTCGCGCCCACCGACCGCTTCGGGAGATCGACCCGATCGCGCTCGGGTGCCTCGTAGGGGAGGTGGTCGAGCCGGTGTGGGATCACGTTGAGCCGCGCGCGCTTCTTGTCGTCCGAGTGGGCGACGTACCAGGGGGCCCACGCGGTGTCGGTCGCGGCGAACATCGTGTCGCGCGCCCGGGAGCAGTCGTCCCATCTCTCGTAGGACGCGAGGTCCATCGGTGAGAGCTTCCAGATCTTGCGGGGGTCGTCGATGCGCCCCTCGAGCCGGCGGGTCTCCTCCTCGGTGCAGAACCCCATCACCCGCTCGACACCGGCGCGGTTGTACCAGCTCCGGTCGAAGATCACGACCTCGCCCGCGGCGGGGAAGCGGGGGACGTACCGCTGCACGTACATCTGCGACGGCTCGCGTTCCGTCGGCGCGGGGAGTGCGACGACGCGGAACACGCGTGGGCTCACTCGCTCGGTGATGGCCTTGATCGTGCGCCCTTGCCTGCGGTGTCGCGCCCCTCGAAGACGATGCACACCTTCGCGCCCGTCGCGTTCACCCATTCCTGCATGGCCACGAGCTCGCCGTGGAGCCTGCGGAGCTCGTGCCGGTTGTTCTCCTTCATCTTGGCGGAGCGCGGCAGGGGCGCCGGAGCCCGTTCGTCGCGGTGCTCCTGGTCGTGCTGCTTGCTCATCGGCTCGCGTCTCCTTGCCCCGCCCCGAATGCTGACACGGACCCGCCGTCGTCGTCAGAGGCACACGACCTTCCCCCCGCCCGCCCGCCACCTGCCAGAATCGCACCGCGATGGATGTCCGAGGGTTCACCGAGCGGTACGTGCCCGGCGTACGCGTGCCGCGCGCACCTACGAACGGCGATGGACGCGTCCCGATGCCGTTGCCGGGCTGGTGCTCGCGGCGATCCTCGTGCCGCAGGGCATGGCCTACGCGGAGCTCGCCGGGCTCCCCGCGGTCACCGGGCTCTACACCACCATCGTGTGCCTGGTGGGCTACGCGATCTTCGGGCCCTCGCGGGTCCTGGTACTCGGGCCCGACTCGTCGGTGTCGCCGTTGATCTTCGCGGCGATCGTGCCGCTGTTCGTCGCCGGCGACTCCGGCGCGGCGATCGCCCTCGCCGGGATGCTCGCCATCCTCGTGGGACTCGTCGAGGTGGGGCTCGGTGCGTTCAAGCTCGGCTTCGTGGCCGACCTGTTGTCCAGCGAGGTGCAGGTCGGGTACATGAACGGCCTCGCGATCACGATCATCGTGGGTCAGCTGCCCAAGCTCTTCGGGTTCTCCACGGATTCCGACACGTTCTGGGACGACATCCACGAGTTCTTCACCCACCTCGACGACACGAAGGCCGCCGCGTTGGCGATCGGCGTGGGCGTGTTGGTGGTGCTCCTCGTGCTGCCCCGTGTGAGCCGGCGCATCCCGGCCGTGCTCGTCGCCGTCGGGGCGGCCACGATCGTCTCCGCGATCGCCGGGTTGTCGAGCGAGATCGCAACCGTCGGCACGCTGCCGCAGGGTGTGCCCACTCCGTCGTTGCCGTGGACGCAGCTGTCCGACGTCGGGCCGTTGCTGCTCGCGGCGATGGGGATCGTGCTGGTGTCGCTCACCGACACCATTGCGACCGCGTCGGCGTTCGCGGCGCGCCGCGGTGACGAGCTCGAACCGAACCAGGAGATGATCGGCATCGGCGCGTCGAACATTGCCGCCGGGTTCTTCCAGGGCTTCGCAGTGTCCACGAGCAGCTCGCGCACGGCGGTCGCCGAGCAGTCCGGCGCGACGCTCGCAGCTGTCGAACCTCGTGGGCGCGGGATTCGTGGTCGTGCTGCTGCTGTTCTTCAACGGCCTGCTCGCCGACCTGCCGCAGTCGGCGCTCGCTGCGGTCGTGATCGTGGCCGCGCTGTCGCTGGTGAACGTGCGCGACGTCGTTCGCTACTGGAACGTGCGCAAGTCGTCCGTGCTGCTGTCGCTCACCGCCACGCTCGGCGTGATCGTGCTGGGTGTGCTGGAGGGCATCGGCCTCGCGATCTTCCTCGCCGTGCTGTTGTTCTTCCGGCGCAGCTGGTGGCCGCACGGCGCGGTGCTCGGGCGCGGCGACGGCATCGACGGCTGGCACAACGTCGAGCAGATCGACGATCTCTCGGAGGTGCCCGGGGTGCTCGTCTACCGCTGGGAGGCGCCGCTCTTCTTCGCCAACGCCGGGCAGTTCCGCCAGCAGGTCCGCAAGCTCGTACGCGAGCGGCAGCCGCGCTGGCTGGTGCTGCAGTGCGAGGCGATCACCGACATCGACGTCACTGCGGCAGCGATGCTCGAACAGCTCGACGAAGAGCTCAACGCCGCGGGGATCCACATCGCCTTCGTCGAGCTGCGCACCCGCCTGCAGGACCTGATGCAACGCCACGGCCTGTTCGAGACGCTCGAGCGCGACCACTGCTACCCGTCGATGGATGCGGCCATGGCTGCGATCGGGTCGGAGGGCGGAGCGGACGCCAACCCCGTGTCGTAGTGGTTACTATGACTCCATGATCCCGCCCCGCCCCACGCCCGACGACGCCTTCTTCTGGGAGGGCGCCGCGGCCGGACGCCTCCTCGCCCGCCAGTGCGCCGGCTGCGCTCGCCTCCAGCACCCGCCGTCGCCGATGTGCCCCGCATGCGGCTCCACCGAATGGACCGTTCGGGAGCTCTCGGGCCGGGGCACCGTGCACAGCTGGGTGGAGTCGCACCACCCCGGCCGGCCGGGCGACGAGCGGCGGATCGTGATCCTCGTGCAGCTCGAGGAGGGCATCCGGATGGTGTCGAACCTGCAGGGAGTCGCGGTCGCCGACGTGCGCAACGACATGCCGGTCCAGGTGTGCTTCACGGAGATCGACGGCATCGCCATGCCGCAGTTCGAGGCCCAGCAGTTCGAAGTGGCCGAGGAGGTCGCCCGATGAGCGTCGTGCGCAGAGCCGCCATCGTGGGCATCGGGCAGACCGAGTTCTCGAAGGAATCCGGTCGGAGCGAGTTGCAGCTCGCGTGCGAAGCGGTGCGCGCCGCGATCGCCGACGCAGGTCTCCAGCCGTCCGATGTCGACGGCCTCGTCACGTTCGTGCAGGACGCCAACGACGAGCTGGGCGTGATGCGCGGCGTCGGCATCCCGCACCTCCGATGGACGTCGCGCACGCCGTTCGGCGGTGGCGGCGCGTCGGCGACGATCGAACACGCGGCCGCGGCCGTGGCGTCAGGCGCGGCCGACGTGGTGGTCGTGTACCGCGCGTTCAACGAGCGTTCGGGCCACCGCTTCGGTCAGCCCGGGTCGCAGGTGTCGTCGCCGATCATGAACCTGCACATGCCGTTCGGGCTCGACACGCCGGCGAAGATGTACTCGCTGTGGTTCCAGCGCTACATGCACGTGTACGGCCTCACCAACGAGGACTTCGGTCGCTACTCCGTGGTGGCGCGCAAGCACGCGGCGAACAACCCGAACGCATGGTTCTTCGAGCGCCCCATCATGCTCGCCGACCACCAGGCGTCACGCTGGATCGTGGAGCCGATCCTCCGGCTGCTCGACTGCTGTCAGGAGAGCGACGGTGGCGTGGCAATCGTGGTGACCACACCCGAGCGCGCCCGCGACTGCGCGCAGGCGCCAGTCGTGGTGAGTGCCGCGACGCAGGCCAGCACCATGACCGGCGAGGTGATGTTCAACTACTACCACGACGACATCACCACCTTCCCCGAGGCCGACTCGTGCGCCGCGCAGCTCTACGGCGACGCCGGCCTGTCGCCCGCCGACATCGACGTCGCGATGATCTACGAGAACTTCTCGCCGGTGGTCTTCTACCAACTCGAGGCGTACGGGTTCTGCGGTCGCGGCGAGGCGAAGGACTTCATCGCCGACGGGCAGATCGAGGTGGGCGGGGCCACGCCGGTCAACACCAACGGCGGCCTGCTCGGTGAGGCGTACATCCACGGGATGAACAACCTGCTCGAAGGCGTCCGCCAACTGCGCGGCCAGTCGTACAACCAGGTCGACGACGCGCAGCACGTGCTGGTCGCCGCCGGTCGCAGTGCGGTGATCCTCGAGCGCGGTTGACGTCGGTCTTGGTTCGGGCTCCCGGGTAATACTGGGGAATGGCCGACCTGATCTACGCCGCGATCTCATCCCTCGACGGTTACGTCGCCGACGAGCACGGCGAGTTCGACTGGGCTGCGCCCGACGAAGAGGTGCACGCCTACGTCAACGCGCTCGAACGATCCGTCGGCACCTACCTCTACGGCCGGCGCATGTACGACACGATGGTCTTCTGGGAGACCGAAGGCGACGGTGACGACGAGCCCGCGGTGATGCACGACTACACCGGGATCTGGCGCGCCGCCGACAAGGTCGTGTTCTCGCGCACGCTCGATTCGTCGTCGAGCGCGCGCACGCGCATCGAGCGCGAGTTCGATCCGGTGGCCGTGCGCGCGCTGGTCGACGCCGCGACCGACCGACGTGTCGATCGGTGGTGCCGAGATCGCCGGACAGGCCCTCGCCGCCGGTGTCGTCGACCAGGTGCACCTGATCGTGGTGCCGGTCATCGTGGGCGGGGGACGCGTGCTCTGCCCGACGGTGTGCGCCTCGACCTGGAGCTGGTCGGCGATCACCGCTTCGCCAGTGGCTTCGTCCACCTCCACTACCGGGTGGTGCCCTCCGCCGCCGGCTGAGACCGACCCGAACCAGGACCGTGGCCTCGACCGAGCCCGTCGACGGGTCGAGTCACTCGGCGAGACGGTCTCCTGCGGTCGTCGGCGACGCGATGGCAAGGAAGCTCGCGACCCCCGGCCCTCGGTTGGCGACGAGGTGCCCGGTTCCGGCAGGGACGTGGAGCCCCGAACCGGTGGAGACGGTGTGTTCCTGCCCGTCCAGTTCGATGGTCAATGTTCCGCTCAGGACGTAGAAGAACTGGCGCGCCTCTGCGTGGTGGTGCCCTTCCTCCCGCGTGCCGGGCGGCATCCGCTCCTCGACGATCTGGAGGTCGTCGAGGCTCAGGAGCTCCCAGGCGTCGCAGTCGGCGCCCCAACGTCGGTGAGGTGCGTTGGCTCTGTGCGCGGGGACGATGTCCATGGTCTTGACGCTACCGACCCACCGGTGACTGCGGTTCGGTATTGCGGTACGGTCGGCGACGGTGCAGTTGGCGACGCTCTCGGTCGAGCAAATTTTGGTGCGCAACATCCTGGAGCGCGCGGCGGACTACCCGTGGCGGATGCAGGACATCGGCCTGCTCGGGCTGCGTCTCGACGACCGCCGCGAGTGGCGTCTCCACGTGTGGGACCCGGAGAGCTGCGTCGTCGACCCGCCCGTGCACGATCACCCCTACGACTTCACGTCGATCGTGATCGCGGGCGAGATGGTCAACAGCCGCTACGTGGAGGATCCGGACGGCGTCGAGTTCGCGCGCCATCGTTATCGCCCCGGTGACGAAGCCGGGCGCCGCACCGATGCCGTGCACCTCGGGGCGAACGCGGCCACCCACGCTCCGGGCGACCGGTATACGCAGTCGGCACGTGAGTTGCACAGCAGTCACCAGGTGCCGGGCACCGTGACGTTGATCCGGTGCAGTCCCTTCGAGGACCGGGAGCTCACCGTGTGCCTCGCGCCGGGCGCGCCGTGGGTGACCGGCGAGTCGCGGTCGGCCACTGCGGCCGAAGTCCGCCGTATCACCGGCGCGGCGCTGGACGCCTTCCCCACACACTGACGACGAGTCGCCCCACGGGGTGGTCGACGCGACCGATCCCTGGCGTTACGCTTGCGTCGTGCTGGTGATCGCGGTGCTCGTCGTGGTGGTGATCGTGGCCCTTGCGGCCTGGCAGACCTACGACCTGTACGCGCCGGCTCTGGGCCGGCGACGACGGTCGCACCGCCGCCGCTGAGTCGCCCCGCGACTCGTCACGCGACGGAAACGCGGTGGCCGGTAGCGGGCCGGTAGCGGGCCGGTAGCGTCGGCGTCGATGTTGCAGGAGCCGGGCAACCGCCCCATCGATCTCGTTGCCCTGTCCGCCGTCGCCGGCGTCGTGCCAACGCACACCGACGATCCCGCGTCGGTGCCCGATCTGCTCGACCGCGTCGGCGCGGTCGTGCTCAGCGGTGCCGGCACCGACGAGTCCGTCGCCGCCGACATCGCCAGGCGCACGCTCGGCGATCGGCTCGTTGCCGCGGCGCGGCCGATCGCGGTGACCGACGGCGGCGGCAAGGACCGTCGCCTCACCGAGGACGCGGCGCGCCGCATGTTGCCCCTGCACACTGATGGCTTCGCCTACGGCGCGAGCGCGCCCGACGTGTTCTTCCTGGTGTGCACGACGCCGAGTGCCGGCGACGGCATGTCGTTCCTCGTCGACCAGCTTGCGCTCCTCGACGCACTCGCGGAGTGCGTTGCGCCCGGCGCCGAGCTCGTCGACTTCGTGCGCAGTCACGTCGTCGACCAGACCGAGCCAGGGGCCCATCCCGCGCTGGGGCCGATCGCGCTCCCGCTCCCCAACGGTCAGGCCGCGGTGCGCCGCTCGATCACCGTGCGGCCGGCCGATGACGACCCCGATCCCGCGCGCGGCGCGTCTGCTGACCTTGTGGCAGGGACTGCTCGACGCCGTCGCCGCGCTCGGTGCCGCGCTTCCGGCTGGAGGCCGGTGATGCGATCGCCATCGACAACACGCGCGTCGCGCACGGCCGTGATGCGTACACCGCCGACGATCGCCTGCTCTGGCGCTGCTGGGCGTGGACCGATCGCGCCGGCGGAGTACCCGACGGCGAGCTCTGGAGCGACACGCGGATGCTCGTCGGCGATTCGCCGGGATACATGCAGCGATAGGCGGAGCTTCATCGGGTCGTAACGCGCGGCGCCTTCCGACCCGCCGGTCGATGTGGTCGGCTCTACCGATGCACGACGACGTGACGGTTCACGAGATCGACCTGAGCGGCTTCCTCTCCGGCGACGTGCGCGCGACCGCGCCGAGGTTGCCCACGCCTTCGACGTCGCCGGATGCGACAACGGCTTCATCCGCCTGGTCGGCCACGGCGTCGACTGGGCGCTCGTGGACGCCGCCTTCGACGCATGGCAGTCGTTCTTCGACCTGCCGCTCGACGAGAAGGTGCGCTCCGGGGCCGGGCCCGAGGCCGACGGCATGGTCGGCTACACCGCCTACGGCAAACAGGCGCTCGCCTACACCGCCGGAGAGGAGTCGCCGCCCGACCTGTTGGAGGCGTACTCCGTCGGCCGTGACGACATCGCCGGCCCCTTCTTCGACGAGTACCGCGACTGGTTCCCGCGCAACATCTGGCCGGATGCCCCCGTGGGGTTGCGCGACGCGGTGGAGGCGCTCGAGTGGCAGCTGCAGCACGTCGCAGACGCGGTGCTGCGCGCCATGGCGCTCGCGCTCGAGCTCCCGGAGACGTGGTTCGTGGAACGCGCCGAGCGCGCCGTCGTGACCACGCGCTGCAACCACTACCTGCGCGGGCCGGGCATCACGCCACTGCCGGACCAGCCCGGCCTGGGCGGGCACACCGACTACGGGATGGTCACGCTCCTGCTCGCGGATCCCGTGCCCGGGCTGCAGTTGCTCCGCGGTGACCGGTGGCACGACGTCATCCCGCCGCCGGAGACGATCACCTGCAACCTCGGCGACATGCTCGCCATGTGGACGAACGACCGGTGGGTGTCGACGATGCACCGCGTCGCGCCGCCCGCGCCGGGCGGGGGCTCGGCTCGTCGGCGCTCCATCGCCCGCTTCCTCGACGGCGACCCGTCGGTGACGATCAGCGCGATCCCGTCCTGCGTGCCGGAGGGCGAGGCGCCGCGGTACCCGACGGTGCAGGCGGGGGAGTGGCTGATGGCGAAGATCGTCGGCGGTCAGTCGGCGCAACCGGTCGACCTGCCCGAAGGTGGGCTCACGGGCGCGACGCGTCGCTGAGGAATTTCTCGTGGTTCTCGTCCGGTTCGGGCGATAACTGTCGTACCCCTCGGTTTGGATGGGTTCGTGAGCACGTTCAACGATCTCTTGTTCGAACTGAGGTGTTGGGAGACCGACCGCCTGCGCGCGGAACGCGAGCGCGTGATCGTGGAGCGCCGCAAGTTGCGGACGCGGGAGTTGGCGTTGACGCGGGTGCTCGACGAGCGTGATGCGTTGGCGAAGGATCAGGCCGCGCGTGACGGGGAGACCGAGGCGCAGTCGCAGCGCAAGCGGGAGACGGCGAAGAAGTTGGAGCAGCTGCCGAATCTGGGCGCGGCGGCGATGAACGGCGAGTTGAGTGACGAGCAGTTGGAACCGGCGGCGGATCTGGCGGACGAGGACAGCGACGAGGAGATCACCGAACGGGCGAAGCATGCGTCGCCGGTCGAGTTGCAGCGCATGGCACGCGACCGGCGACGTGCCGCGCGGGAAGACTCGGTGAAGCGCCGCAATCGGCGGTCGTTGCGCAAGTGGGTCGACGACGACGGGTTCCTGTGCGGCCGGTTCGAGTTGCCGTTGGAACACGGCGGCGCGATCGTCGAAGCGTTCTTCGATCAGGTCACCCAACGCATGAAGCCGGCCACGGGTGAGGCATGGGAACCACTCGACCGGCGTCAGGCGGATGTGCTGATCGGCTTGTGTCAGCTGGAAGCCGGCGCCGACGACCGCGCCGAGCACGCGACGGTCGGCGCGCGTGTGGATGTGCATGTCGACATCACCCTCGACGGTGAAGCCACGATGTGTGGGGTGCCGTTGCCCGACGAGTGGGTCGACGCCGCCCGCGCCAACGCCCGCGTGCACCTGCGAGTGATGGACGATGACGGCAACGTGATCGCGGAGGACCGGGCGCGCGCGTTCGTGTCGCAGAAACGCCGACGAGCGGTGGTGCGCAGAGACGGGCGATGTCGATGGCCGGGTTGCAACCGGCGGCTCAGACTCCAGGTGCATCACCTGCACCCCAGCTCATGGGGCGGATCGGACGACACCTCGAATCTCGCGGCGGTCTGCGCGTATCACCACGGATTGTTGGTCCCGCACGGCGACTACGTGCTCGACGGCAACCCCAACCGGCCCGACGGTCTCGCCCTGCGCGCCGTCACCAAGGAGGAACGCGCACGACGACGCCTCGACCCGATGACCCTCGCGACATGACCCGGCGACGCGGATCCTCGTAGCCTCGTGGCCGTGACCGACTCGGGCAGGACCTCAGCCGTGGAGCATCTCGACGTCGTGGTCGTGGGTGCGGGCATCTCGGGGATCGGGATGGCGTGGCACCTGCAGCAGTCGGTGCCGCAGAAGTCGTTCGCCGTGCTCGAGGCGCGCGCGGAGATCGGCGGCACCTGGGATCTGTTCCGCTATCCCGGCATCCGCTCCGACTCCGATCTCCACACCTACGGCTTCGGCTTCGAGCCGTGGACCGACGACGACTCCATCGCGTCGGGCGACAAGATCATGCGGTACCTGCACCGCACCGTCGACGACCACGACCTGGGCGGGCGCATCCGGTTCGGCATCCACGTCGACCGCATCGAGTGGTCGACCCCCGACGCGTGCTGGAC
Source organism: uncultured Actinomycetes bacterium (assembly GCA_963720785.1). Taxonomy (GTDB): domain Bacteria; phylum Actinomycetota; class Acidimicrobiia; order IMCC26256; family DASPTH01; genus CAVRGQ01. The sequence continues at coordinate 683,670 of CAVRGQ010000008.1, read as the reverse complement.
GGTGCACGCGCGCGACGTCGCGACCGACGAGCCGCGCACCCTGACGTGCTCGTGGCTTGTCGCGACCACCGGGTACTTCCGCTACGACCACGGCCACCAACCCGACTTCCCGGGCGCCGACCGATTCTGCGGTCAACTGGTGCACCCGCAGCACTGGCCCGACGACCTCGAGGTGGCGGGCAAGCGCGTCGTGGTGATCGGCAGCGGCGCCACCGCGGTCACGCTCGTGCCCGCGCTCGCCGATCTCGGCGCGCACGTCACCATGTTGCAGCGCTCACCCACCTATTACATGACGCTGCCGCGCCAGGACCCCGTGGCCAAGCTGCTCTACCGCGCGCTGCCCACCGAGAAGGCGTACGCGTGGACGCGTGAGAAGAACCGGCGCACGGCCGACACCTTCTACCGGCTGTGCCGCGCCCGTCCCGACATGATGAAGCGGTTCCTCGTGAAGAACGCGGCGAAGCGCCTGCCCGAGGGCTTCGATGTCGACACCCATTTCACGCCGCACTACGGGCCGTGGGACCAGCGCGTGTGCTTCGTGCCCAACAGCGACTTCTTCCGGGCGATCTCCGAAGGGGGTGCCGCCGGGCCCGCCGAGGTGGTCACCGACACCATCGACACCTTCACCGAGCGCGGCATCCGGCTCGCTTCGGGCGCAGAGCTCGAGGCCGACGTCGTCGTGTCGGCCACCGGCCTGCACCTGCAGGCGCTCGGCGGCATCGACACGATCGTCGACGGCGAACCGATGCCCACGGGCGGCCGCCTCGTCTACAAGAGCGTGATGCTGTCCGACGTCCCCAACTTCGCCTTCGTGTTCGGGTACACGAACGCGTCGTGGACGCTGAAGGTCGACCTCGTGTGCGAGTGGGTGTGCCGCTGTCTCGCGCTCATGGACCGCCTCGGGTACGTCGAGGCCGTGGCGGTGAACGACGACCCGGCGATGCCCACCCGGCCGATGCTCGAGCTCGACGCCGGCTACGTGCGCCGCGCCGTCGACGACTTCCCGAAGCAGGGGACGGGCGCGTGGTCGGTGGCGATGAGCTTCGACGCGGACCGCAAGCGCCTGCGCCGCGATCCGGTCGACGACGGTGTGCTGCGCTTCTCCCGCGCCCGGGTGGCCAGCCGACTCGGCTGAGGCGCGGTCAGGAGAGCCGGAGGTCGGCGCGCCCGATGCCCGCGATGGCCACGTTGGGCAGGCGCACCACGTCGCCGGCCGGCTCGATCGTCTCGAAGCGGTCGAGCATCTCCTCGAGGATCACCCGCACCTCCAGGCGCGCCAACGCGGCGCCGAGGCAGAAGTGCCCACCGAAGCCGAACGCGAGCTGTGGGTTCGGGGTGCGCCCGATGTCGAAGGTGTCGGCGGTGGGGCCGAACACCGCTTCGTCGCGGTTCGCCGACGTGTAGCTCATCAGCACGGTGTCGCCGCGCGCGATCGCGTGGCCGTCGATCTGCGTGTCGACCGCCGCGGTGCGCAGGAAGTGGATCACCGCGGTGGTCCAGCGCAAGATCTCCTCGACCGCACTGTCGACGAGGCTGCGGTCGGCGCGCAGGCGCGCCCACTGCTCCGGGAACTGCGAGAACGCGACCATGCCGCCCGAGATGGTGTTGCGGGTCGTCTCGTTGCCCGCGATGAACAGCTGCAGCAGGAACATGAGCAGCTGGCGCTGGTCGAGGGTGCCGCGGTCGTCGGAGTGGTCGGCGAGCATGGTGATCGCGCCCGGCTTCCCGCTGCCGCGGTACTCCGCGACGCGCTCCAACAGGAACACGCGCATCTCCTGGACGAGTGCCTGATCGGCCTCGGACGCGCCGACGTTAGACGTGCGCACCGCGGCATCCATCCAGTCGGAGTACTCCTGCCAGTCGTCGGCGGGCAGGCCCATCAGGTCGGCGAGCACGATGAGCGGGTAGGGCACCGCCACCTCGGACACGAACTCGGTGACGCCACCGCGCTCGACCGCGTCGAGCAGGGCGACGGCGCGGGCGCGGATCGCGGGTTCGAGCGCGCGGATCTTCGACGGCGTGAACGCGTCCCACAGGATGCGCCGGTAGTAGGTGTGCTGCGGCGGATCGGCGGAGAGCAGCGAGCCCGGGTGCTCCTGGAGCTCCGGCGTCTTGTGGGCGTAGAGCACGCCGTAGCCCGAGACGAAGGTTTCGTTGTCGCGCGACACCTCGTGCACGTCGCGGTGGCGGGTGAGCGCCCAGTAGCCGGTGCGCTCGTTGTGCAGCACCGGCGCCTCGCGACGGAGCCGGGCGAGCGCGGGGTAGGGATCACCCGAGTAGAACTCCGGCACCTGCAGCAGGTCGGACAGCTCCTGGAGCGATGCGGACGCGACGTCGATGCCGGGGTCGATGCTCGTCATGGCGGCATCTTGTCACCCGGCGGTGGGCAGGTCCCGCAGGGCGTCACTCCGGAGAAACGCGGCGATCCGGTCGGCCACGGCGGCGCGGGCCCGGTCGGGGTCGGAGCCCCGCGAACACAACAGCCGGGCAAAGGTGCGGAACGGGCCGTCGAGCATGTCGCCGTGGCCGCAGTCGGGGACGACCTGGTGCTCGCAGGTCGCCAGGGCCGCGGCGAACACCTCGTGGTTGCGGCCCTCCGGCGCGCAGTGGCCCCCGAGGGCGCAGCCGAGCACCAGGGCCGGGCCCGTCCAGCCGACCGGCGGGAGCGGATCCGGCTTCGCCCAGGGCGGCCCGCCGCCGGTCACCGGGTCGACCAGCACCAGCGCCGCGGGCTGCACCGCGCCCGCAGCGAGATAGGCCACGAGACCCCCGCGCGAGTGGCCACCGAGCACGACGCGGTCGCCCGAGGCGACGAGCGCCTGGGCGCGGTCGCCGAGGGCGCGCGCCTCGGCTGCCGGGGTGGACCGGCCGGTGACCTGCGCGACCACACTGCCGGCGACGTCGCCCGCCGTGACCGCCACGTCGGTGGTGTCACGGATCGCACCGAGGATGGCGTCGTACGCGCCGCTCGGGGAGGCGAACCCGGGGAGGAACAGGAGGTGCGTCCGCATCCCGGTCGGATCAGCGGTCCAGGAGGCTCGGATCGTCGGTGCGCGCGGCTTCGGTCGCGAGCCACGTGCGGTACCCGCCGTCGAGGTTGCGGGCCTTGCATCCGAGCTCGTGCAGCAACGTCGTTGCGGTGTGGCCGCGCTGGCCGACCTCGCAGTACACGAGGAGGGACGCGTCGCCGAGGGAGGGGAGCTGCGCCCGCAGGTCGTCGAGGGGCACGTTGACGCTCCCGGGGATCGCGCCGGCGCGGTGTTCGGTCGGGGTACGCACGTCGAGCAGGGTCCACCCGGCGGCCGCCAGTGCCTCCACCTCCTCGAGCGCCACGACGTCGCACTCGCCCGACAGGATGTTCTCGGCCATGTACCCGAGCATGTTCACCGGGTCCTTGGCCGACGAGAACGGCGGCGCGTACGCGAGCTCGAGGTCGGCGAGCTTCTCCGCCGGCAGGCCCGCGAAGAGCGCGGTGGCGAGCACGTCGATGCGCTTGTCGACGCCCTCGCGTCCCACGCCCTGCGCGCCGAGGATCTCACCGGTGCCGGGATCGAAGAGCAGCTTGAGTGCCATCGCCTCCGCTCCGGGGTAGTAGCCCGCGTGGCTCATGGGGTGCGAGTGGATCGCGCGGTACGGCCGCTTCGCGTCGGTGAGGCGCTTCTCGTTCCACCCGGTCATCGCCGCCGTGAGGCCGAACACCTTCACGATTGCGGTGCCGAGCGACCGCGACGTCAGCACCTCGCGTCCGGCGATGTGGTCGGCCACGCGCCGGCCCTGGCGGTTGGCGATGTTGGCGAGCGCGATGAGCGACTTCTCGCCGCTCACGCGGTCGCTCTTCTCGACCGCGTCGCCCACCGCGTAGATGTCGGGGTCACTCGTGCGGTTGCACTCGTCGACCGCGATGCCGCCACGTGGCCCGAGCTCGATGGCGGCAGCCTGGGCAAGGGTGGTGTCGGGCCGCACGCCGATCGAGCCGACGACGAGCTGGGCCGGGATGGCGCGGCCGTCGGCGAGGAGCACCGCGTCTGCGGTGATCTCGGTGACCGCGACTCCCACTTCCACCGCGACGCCGTTGGCGACGAGCTCGCGGTGCACGAGGATCGCGAGCTCCGCGTCGAGCGGGGTGAGCACCTGGTCGGCGGCCTCCACGACGGTGACGGCGATGCCCTGGTGGGCGAGGTTCTCGGCGGTCTCGAGGCCCACGAACCCGGCGCCGATGACCACCGCGGTCGCGGTGGGCCCGATCGCGCGCGCCGCGAGGCGCGACGCGTCTTCCACCGTGCGCAGGCTCAACACTCGCTCGTAGCCGGGGATCGGCGGCCGCACCGGCACGGCACCGGGGCTGAGCACCAACTTGCGGTAGGGGATCGTGCTCGTCGCGCCGTCGAGCATCGACCGCACCGTCACCGCGTGGGACGCCGCGTCGATCGCGGTGACCTCGGTGTCGACGCGCACGTCGAGGCGGAAGCGTTCGAACAACGCCTCGGGCGTCTGGAGGAGGAGGTCCTCCTCGTCCTCGATGACGCCACCGACGAAGTAGGGGAGGCCGCAGTTCGCGTACGACACGTGCCCCGAACGCTCCACGACGGTGATCTGCGCCGACTCGTCGAGCCGCCGCAAGCGGGTGGCGGCCGACATCCCCCCGGCCACGCCACCCACGATCACGACCCTCGAGTTCGGTTCCATCCGGCCATCATGGTCGACGGCTTCCGACGCACCCAGGGTCGGAGGTCCGCGGCATCACGCCGTTGGGGTGATGCGCACCGGCCCTGATTCGGGCCAGCATGGGCGATCCGGCGGAGTGAGCGGGGTGGAGGGGCCCAAATGGCGGACACAACGGTCGAGACCGCGGCACCACCCGCGCCGCTGGGGCACCACCGTGTGCGCCGGGTCTTCACCGCGTTGCTCGTGATCGTCGCGTGCGTGCTCGCACCCTTGAGCGTGCTCGCGCTCTGGGCGAAGACGACGGTGCTCGACACGCAGAACTACGTGTCCACGGTGGCGCCGCTCGCGGGCAACTCCGACATCCAGGAGGCGGCCGCCACCCGGATCACGCAGCGGATCATGAGCGAGCAGGACGTGGTCTCCCAGCTCGAGGACAAGATCCCGCCGCGCATCGCGAAGCGCATCCCCGACGTGAACGCCGCGGCCGAAGCCTTCGTGTACGAAGCCGCGCTGAAGTTCGTGAGCTCACCGAAGTTCGAGACGCTCTGGGAGCGGGCGAACTCTCGCGTGCAGCCGCAGGTCGTCGCCGCGCTCACCGGCAGCTCGGACGGCAAGGTGAAGCTCGCGAACGACGGCACCGTCACCCTCGACCTGTCCGGGGTCGCGAAGGAAGTGCGGGCGCGACTGCAGGCGCGCGGGGTGTCGCTCGAACGGGTGCCCGTGGGCGCGATCGACACGACCATCGAGCTGTTCAAGTGGCCCTGGGTCGGCACCGTGCAGGACATCGTCGACCTGTTGCAGGAGCTCGCATGGTTCCTGCCGTTCCTGACGCTGCTCTGCTTCGCGGGCGCGATCGCTCTGTCGACCAACCGGCGCCGCACCGTGCTGCGCTCCGGGATCGGTCTGGCGGCCGGGATGCTCGTGATCCTGATCGCCCTCGCCGTGGGCCGCGGTCCCTACCTCGACCTCTTCGCCACGTCCACGGGCCGCCAGGCCGGCGGGGCCGCGTACGACCAGCTCCTCCACGGCTTGCGGCTGCAGGTGCGTGGCGTCTTCGCGCTCGGCGTGATCATCGGGGTGGGGGCGTGGCTGACCGGCCGGTCGCCGGCGACCACGGGCACCACGAAGGCGATCCGCGGCGGCGTGATCGCCATCGGGTTCCTGGCCCTCGCGGCGCTCGACGACCTCAGCGCCATCGCGGTGGTGGCCGTGGCCGGTGCGGTGGCGATCGCGCTGGTGCTGGTGGAGGTGATCGCCCGCCGCCACGACCGCCACGTCGACGACGCCGGTCCGGACCCGCTCGGTCCGGACCCGCTCAGTCCGGAAACGCCTGCAGGTGTGGGTGGTCCGTCAGCGTGAAGCGGTTCGTGACGCCTGCGACCAGCTCGGTGGGGGCGAGCTCGTCGAGCGCGTCGAGAGTCCAACCGCCCTCACGGGTGATCGTGGTCTTCGGCCGCGGCTCGGTGTAGAGCATCACCGTCTCGCCCGACACGAAGAACGTGCGGCCGTTCACGCCGCTCGCCGCGTCGGTGCAGAGCCACACCACGAGTGGCGCCACCTTGCGGGGATGGATGTCCTCCGGGGTGCGCGTCTTCGTGGACGCGCCCATCGTGACGTCCATCAGCTCGCGCCACGGCTGCGTCTGCTCGTGGTACTCCTCGACGCCGACGGAGTGCGCGAGGGGGCGGATCGCGTTGGCGCGGATGCCGAAGCGCCCGAGCTCCATCGCCGCCGTTCGGGTGAGGCCGACCACTCCTTCCTTGGCCGCGGCGTACGCGGCGTGCGAGGGGTGGCCGAACCCCGAAGCGGACGCGGTGCTCACGATCGCGCCGCCCGGTGAGCCGTCGGCGTGCTGACGCGCCATGTGCGGCGTGACCGCCGCGATCATCGCGAAGTACCCCTTGAGGTTCACCGCGATGGTGCGGTCGAAGGCGTCCTCGGAGTAGCGCCAGAGGTCGTCGTTGCGCTGGTAGGTCGCGTTGTTCACGAGGATGTCGACGCGTCCGTACTCGTCGATCGCCTGCGCGACGATGTCGGCCGCGCCGTCCCACGTGGCGGAGTTGGTGTTCGCGACCGCGGTGCCCCCGGCCGCGCGGATCGTGTCGACGACACTCTGCGCGTCGGCGCCCGTGCGTGTGCCGAGGTCGTTCACCACGACGGAGGCACCCTCGCTCGCGAGCAGCAGTGCGTGTTCGCGGCCGATACCGCCACCGGCGCCGGTGACGATCGCCACCCGTCCGTCGAGCCGTGCCATGTGGGACTCCGTTCCCTCGCGTGTGCGCGGGGACGGTACCGGATCAGCCGCGACCGTGGCGGAGGAAGCGACCGGGGGTGGCGCCGGTGCACTCGCCGTGGTCGAAGGTGACGTCGCCGTTGACCAGCGTCCAGTGGTAGCCCTTGGCCCGTTGGATGCGCCGCCAGTCGCCCGTGGGCTGGTCGAACACGATGTCGTACCCCTCCTCGGGGTCGAGTGCGAGCTCGTCGAGGTCGTACACCACGATGTCGGCCGGCGTGCCGACGCCGAGCCAGCCCCGGTCGCGCATCCCGGCGATGTGCGCGGGCAGCCGACTCAGGTGGTAGTGCGCGGACTCGAGTGAGAGGGCGCCCTGGTCGCGGACGAGGTACGCGAGCAGGTCGGTGGGGTAGGCGCCGCCGGTGAAGAACTTGCTGTGCGCGCCGCCGTCGGAGATGCCCGGGATCGCGTACGGCGAGTCGACGATCTCGGCAACCATGCCGGGGTCGCTCGAGGTGACGTCCTTGGCGCTGAACTCGACCTTGAGATCGCCGGCGACCGAGAGATCGAGGAGCACGTCGATCGCGTGCTTGCCCTCCTCCTCCGCGATGTCGCCGACCAGTCGCCCGACGTAGCGCTGCAGATCGGGGTTGGTCCCGCAGCCGCGCACGACGAAGCGTTCGGGCGGTCCGACGACTCCGAGCGGCGACGACACGAGCTCGTGCTCCGCGACCAGTGCCGGTCGGCGCGCCAGGTCACCGAGCTTCCGGAGCTTCTCCTCGGCGCTGCCGAGCGTCGCGTCCTTCCACGGTTCGCTGAAGTCCCACAGGTTGAAGTGCTCGAAGGTGAACAGCGGGTAGAGGCGGACGTTGTTGCCCTGCCCGTACATCTGGATCCCGCGGCGGTGACAGTCAGCGAGCCAGCGCAGGCGTTCGCGGTGGAGGCCGGGAATCGCGTCGATCACCGCGACCGCGTTGAACAACACCGGCCGTTGCGCGGTGAGGGCGAGGAGCTCGAGGAACTCGATGTCCTGGTTGGCCGTCTCCTCGTCGCCGTTGAAGTCGCTGAGCTGCGAGATCTGGATCGAACCCTGTTGCCGCTGCGCGAGCACCTCGGCGAGCGCGAGCACGTCGCGGTCGACCATGCAGTCGGTGGGCATCGGTGCGCCGTCGTAGTCGCGCTGCGCGGAGTTGGGCCCGAAGCGTTGCACGGTCCAGCCGCACGCGCCGTGGTCGAGCGCCTCGCCGAGCAGGCGGCACATCTCGGCCCGCTCGTCGTCGGTCGCGCCGCGCGTCGCGCGCGGCCTCGAGGCCCATGACCCACATGAGCAGGGGCGAGAGCGGCAGGTAGGTGAGGCAGTTGACGCCCTTCGGCATCCGGTCGAGTGAGTCCATCCACTCCGGGAACGTCACCCAGTCCCAGAGCATCCCCTCCTGCATGGCCTCGAACGAGATGGCCTCGTTGCGCGACATCATCAGCATCGAGCGCTCGCGGTCCTCGGGCTTCATGGGCGCGAAGCCGAAGCCGCAGTTGCCGAGGGTCACCGACGTGACACCGTGCCAGCCCGAGATGGTGCAGTACGGGTCCCACTGGATCTGTGAGTCGTAGTGCGTGTGCAGGTCGACGAAGCCGGGCGCGACCACCAGGCCGCCGGCGTCGAGGGTGGAGGTGCCGGCGGACGCGCTGATCGCGTCCTCGATGGCGGCCACCCGACCGTCCCGGATGCCGAGGTCGGCGCGGTGCGCCGGGATCCCGGTGCCGTCGACCAGGGTGCCGCCGCGGATGACGACGTCGTACTCGGCCATGGTGACTCCTTCCCCCCGAAGCCTTCTCCTGAAGGTCGGCGGCACGGTACCGTTGGTTCCGAACAATCGTCAATCTCACCGAACATCGTTCGGAGACCAAGTCCGGAAACGAGGAGCGGCGTGCCCCGCAGCGCATCGGCGACACCCAGGGCGCGAGCCTCCTCATCGGCGGCGGCCCGGCGCGCCGACCTCCGCCGTCGCCAGGCGGAGCTCGCCCGTGAGCTCGTGCTGGACGTCGCGGAGGAGCTGTTCGGCGCGCGCGGCTACGCCGGCACGACGATGCGCCAGATCGCCGACGCCGCCGGCTTCTCGGTGGCGACCGTGTACGAGTTCGTGCCCGGCAAGGAGGAGCTCGTCGCCGCGATCATGGATCGCCACGGCACGCGGCTCGTCGAACTGCACGAGCAGATCGTTCGGGAAGTGGCCGGCGCGCGAGCGCAGCTCGACGCCATCGTCGACCTCCAGGCCGACTACCACCTCGGTCATCCGAACTTCGGCCGCCTGTTCCAGCACACCACCGGACTGTCGTTCCTCGCGATCGAGGCAGCGATGGACGACACCGCGCGGCGGCGCCTGCACGAGGTGCTGGCGTTGCTCGAGGACCTGTTCGGTCGCGGGATCGCGGCGGGCGAGTTCGCACCGGGCGACGTGTCGACGTCTGCGATCGTGTTCTCGTCGATCATGCAGGGCTACCTGTTCCGCGTGCTCTTCCAGCACGCGGAGACGCCCGACGACCGCGTGCAGTTGCACGTGATCGTCGGGCGCTCGTTCGGTGCGTGACCGCGGCCTGGCTGATCTCGCCCGGCCGGGCGTGGTTCAGCTGGCGGGGTCGAGCACGACCACCGGGATCTTGCGGTCGGTGGCCTCTTCGTAGCCCGCGAACTGCGGGTACTCCACCTTCTGCTGCTCCCAGATGGTGTCGCGCTCCTCACCGACGGCCTCACGCGCGGTGAACGGCTTCGTGTCGGTGCCGATCTCGGCGGTCACCGCCGGGGCGGCGAGCACGTTGTGGTACCAGTCGGGGTTGTCGGGCGCGCCGGCCTTCGACGCGAAGATCGCGACCGAACCGCCGTCGAGCGCCTTGTACATCAGCGGGCTGAAGCGCTCCTGGCCCGACTTGCGGCCGGTGGAGTGGAGGATCAGCAGCGGGGCATCCCCGAACTCCGCAACCTTGCCGCTGTTCGCCCGGAACTCCGCCATGATCTTGGCGTTCCAGTCGTTCATCTCGTCGCTCATCGGTGCTCCTGTGGATGGGGGAAAGGACCCGCCCACGTTACTTGCGGATGCAACCGATTGGCGAGAAGCTCCGGTCAGCGCGGCGTGAACGTGATGTTCAGCGCGGTGAGGCCCCGCAGGATGTAGGTGGGCTCCCACGAGAAGTGCTGGTCGGCGCCCGACCCGTGCACCGATTCGTCGATGCGGATGTCGCCCATGCGGTCGAGGATGCGCTCGAGGCTGACGCGCGCCTCGACGCGTGCGAGCGGGCCCCCGGGGCACGAGTGCACGCCCCGCCCGAACGCCATGTGCTCGCGGCAGGTTGTAGCGGTCGAGGCGCATCTCGTCGGGCGCCTCGAAGTGGCTCGGGTCGCGGTTGGCCGCGCCGTTCATCAGCATCACGCACGTGCCCGCGGGGATCGGGACGCCGCCGAGCTCGGTGCGCTTCAGCGCGAGGCGGAAGTCGGCCTTCACCGGGCTCTCGAGCCGCAGCGACTCCTCGACGAGCGCGGGGATGAGCGAACGGTCGGCCCGCACCTGCTCCTGCAGGTCGGGATGCTCGGCCAGCAGCTTGACGATCGTCGCGAGCACGCGCGCGGTGGTCTCCTGGCCCGCCGCGAACAGGAACGTCGCGATGCGCACGACGTCCTGCACCTCGGGCATGGACCCGTCGGGGAACGTCGCCGTGGACAGCTCGGTGAGGACGTCGTCGCGCGGTTCACGCCGACGCTCCTCGACGTAGGTGTTGAACCAGTTGTCGAGGAACTCGAGCGGGTTCATCGTCATCGAGCCCTCGGTCACGCCGACCTCACCGGGCGTATGGGTGAGCGTCTTCACGAACTCGGTGTGGTCGGCCTCGGGGACCCCGAGCAGGTCGGCGACGACGAGCGCGGCGAACGGCTGCGAGTACCCGCGGATGAACTCGCAGCGGCCATCGGCGAGGAACGTGTCCATCTGGCGGTCGGCGAGCTGCCACATGAAGTCCTCGTTGGCTTCGAGGCGCTTCGGGCTGAAGAGCCGCATCAGCAACGTGCGGTGCTTCGTGTGGTCGGGCGGGTCCATCGTCACGAGGTGCTCGTAGAGCGGGAACTCCTTGCGGTGCTCCTGCACCATGGCGGTGATGTCGTCGCCCTCGGGGGTGAACGGCAACGGCGGGAACGGCCCGATGGGGGAGTTGATCGACGAGAAGACGGTGGGCTGGCGGTACACCGTGTCGAGGAGGTCCCAGCCGCTGATCGCGACGACGCCGTAGTGCGGCTCCTTCCACACCGGGCACTCGGCCTGCACCTGCGCGAACCACGGGTACGGGTCCTCGACGAGGGACGGGTCGGTGAAGAAGTCGAGTTCCTCGAACTGCGGCATGGGGCTGCTCCCGGATCCGGGTCGGTCTTGGGCGAGTGCCCAAGGTCTACCATCCCGGCGTGGCCCGCGCACCCGCGACCGACAACCGGACCGACGCTCCCCGAACCGAGACCCGAACCGAGACCCGAACCGAGACCAGGGGCGCGGCGACCCGCGATCAACTGCTCGACGCCGCCGAGGTGCTCCTCCTCGACGAGGGCTACCCGGCCGTGACCTCCCGGCGTGTCGGCGCCGCGGCCGGGGTGAACCCCGCCCTGGTCCACTACCACTTCGGCAGCATGGACGACCTCCTGCTCGCGGTCTACCGCCGCCGCGTTGCCGAGGGCACCGCACACCTCCTCGAGGTGCTCGACGACCCGCAGCCGCTGTGGGCGCTGTGGGAGTACAACCGCGACCCGCGCGGCACCGCCTTCACCATGGAGTTCGTGGCCCTGGCCAACCACCGCCCGGTGATCCGGGCCGAGATCGCCACCAGCGCGGCGCGCGTCCGCCAGGCCCAGGTCGACGCCCTCGGGCGCATCCTCGCCCAGTACGGCATCGCCCGCCGCGAGTGCCCGCCGCTGGTGGCGTCCGTCCTGCTGTCGAGCGTCTCCCGCTACCTCGTGCTCGAGGAGCAGGCGCTCGGCATCACCGAGGGCCACGACCAGACCGTCAGGTTCGTGGAAGGCTTCCTGCGGAAGTACGAGGGGCCGCGGCGTTCGCGCCAACCGCAGTAACGTTGTCCAACTTGTGTCAGGCCCTCCGCGTGCGGCGGACTGCGGGGCCATGATCGGGAGGGCAGCAATGAGGGCAGCACGTTCCTGGACCGGGTGGTCCGTGGCGGTCGGCGCGGTCTGCGCGCTGCTGCTCGTCGGCGGCGCGTCCGCCACCGGGGAGACGCTCCTGCTCGAGTCGTTCACCGGCGCGACGGTGAATGCACCCAGCGAATGGGTGGTCGGTGGGCTCGACCCCTACAAGGCGTGCCTCACCGGGAGCGGCGACACCGCCGCGGCCGGCATCCCCGGCTGCCAGTCCCCGGCGATCGACCCGGCCGGCTCCGGTGTGCTGCAGCTCACTTCCCTCGTCGGCAACGGTGGCTTCGCGCTGCACAACGTCGCGCTGCCCACGAGCGGCGGGCTCGACATCTCGTTCCAGGAGGCGCAGTGGGGTGGCAGCGGGGCCGACGGCCTCGCGCTGTTCCTCGTCGACGGGTCCACCAACCTCACGCAACCGGGTTCCACCGGCGGCGGCCTCGGGTACGTCCCAGGCCCGTTCGGCGGGTCCGGCGTGGCCAATGGCCTGCTCGGCATCGGGATCGACTCGTGGGGCAACTACGGCACGTTCCTCGCGCTGCCGGACGACACCGACTGCACGGCGCCGACCGGCACGCCCGGGTCGCGCGGGACCGGCAACACCACGTCGGAGCGCACCCCTGACCGCGTCGTGGTGCGCGGTCCGGGCAACGGCACCCGCGGGTACTGCTACCTCGGCGAGTCGGCAACCCTCGCCGAGATGACGCAACCCACCCGCGCCGCGGCCACGCACACCGTCCGCATCGTGTTCGATCCCGAGAACGGGTCGACGCGCAACGTGACGATCTTCTACGACGGCGCGTCGGTGCTGCAGATCCCGGCGCCGCCGGAGCTGCTCGCCGCCACGTCGTTCAAGTTCGGGTTCAGCGGGTCCATCGGTGGCGCCAACGACAACCACGACGTGTGGAACCTCACGATCGACAGCGTGATCCCGGTGACGCCGGTCGAGCCGGTCACGCCCACGCCGGTGGTCGTGACCCCCGCCTTCACCGGCTGAAATCTCGCGGAGCGGGGGGTGCCATCCTTGACGGATGGCACCCCGTTTCCCGCACCCCATGCCCTTCGGTTGGTTCAGCGTCGGTCGTCTCGACGAGCTGACGGATCCGGTCACCACCGTCGACGCCTTCGGCACCCAGGTGGTGGTGTGGCGTGACGAGGACGACACGCTCCACGTGTTCGACCCGGTGTGCCCGCACATGGGCGCCCATCTCGGAGTCGGCGGCGAAGTGGTGGGCAAGTGCCTGCGCTGCCCGTTCCACCACTGGGAGTTCGACGGCGAGGGAGCGAACACGCTGATTCCCTACGCCGACAAGGTGAACCGCAAGGCTCGCGTGTACGCCTACCCGACGACGATCGCGAACGGGCACCTGCTCGCCTGGTACCACCCGGACCGCTCGGTGGCGCCCACGTTCGAGATGCCCGACCGGCTCGGTGCCGACCTGGTGTTCGGCGGCAAGTTCGACCGCGTCGTGAAGGCGCAGTGGCAGGAGATCGCGGAGAACTCCGTCGACATGCCGCACTTCCACTACGTGCACGGCACCGGGCAGATCAACCCCGTCGGCAAGATGACGATGGACGGTCCGTTCCGCCGCGTGGAGAGCCAGCAGGCGTTCAACAGCTCGAAGGGCCCGATCACCGGCGACCTGTTCAGCAACAGCTTCGGCCCGGGCATCGGCCTGATCGAGTTCCACCTCTTCGCGACGGTCACGCTCATCTCCGCGATCACGCCCATCGACGACGAGCGCGTGCACGTGCGCTTCACGTTCTGGCACGACGGCAGCGAGATCGGCGCGAAGATCGCCGCGCCCTTCGCCGGCGAGGTGGCGCGTCAGTTCGACCAGGACATCCCGATCTGGGAGTCGAAGTCGTACCTGCCGGTGCCCGCCCTCGCGCCTTCGGAGAAGCCGGTCACCGAGCTGCGGAAGTGGGCCGCCCAGTTCTACGCGTGACCTCTACGTGTGACCTCGACGCGTGACCCGGCGGCGCACGGAGTCCAACACGCCGGGCGCGGCGGTGAGCACCGCGGGTTGGGCGTCGGCGAGCACGGTCGTGACTGCTGCGGCCTGATCGGCGCGGAGCTCGATGCGGCGTCGCCCCGCGGTCATGCGTTGCAGGCGCATCGTGATCGACGCGGGATCGGCGTAGCCGCTGGTGTCGAGCGCACGCGCGATCCGCCGGACGGTGGCAACCCATCGTTCGCGGTCGTGCTCGGCGGCGAGTCCGGCCAACGACTCCGCGTGGTCGTCGAGGGTGTCGAGCGCGCCGCGCACGTGTGACTGCACGTACTCGTCGTCGACGAGCGCGCCGTCGAGCAACATCTCCAGGCCCGCGTGTGCGCACGCGCGGGCGGCGCCGCGGTCGACGCCCTCGCCGAGGAGCTCGTCGCGGAGCCGCACGTTGTGCTGGAGGAACCAGGGCGAGTCGTGGAACGCCGCGTCGCACTCGTGGTGGTACCCGACACCCCGTCCCATCTCGCCGTCGGGCCGGGTGACCCGCACCCGGGCGATCGTGGCGAGGTCGGGCAGCATGCACCCGACGAGGAAGTCCGAGCTGGGCGCGGGTCCGTCGCCCAGAGTGACGGCGACGTGCCCCACGAGGTTCACGCCGACGAGCGTACCGACCCGGGGGCGTGGCACCATGCGGTGGTGACAGATCATCTACAGGTTTCCGACCTCGACGGTGTCCGGTTGCTCACCATCGACCGGCCCGAGGCCAAGAACGCGCTGAACCCGCCGTTGCGCGCCGCGCTCGTCGAAGCGTTCACCGCCGCCGACGCCGACGAGTCGGTGACGGCCGTCGTGTTGACCGCCGTCGACCCGGTGTTCAGCGCGGGCGTCGACTTCAAGCAGGTCACGAGTGGCCCCGACGGGAAGTCGGTGGCCAGCGGGCCGCACGACAACCCCGCCGCAGTGTTGCGACGGGTGCGCAAGCCCGTGATCGCTGCGATCAACGGCGCGTGCGTGTCGGGGGCGCTCGAGGTTGCGCTCAGCGCGGCGTTCGTCGTGGCATCGGACCGGGCCCGCTTCGCCGACACCCACGCGTTGCTCGGTGTCACGCCCACGTGGGGACTCACCGCGTTGCTGCCGCGCGCGGTCGGGGTGCGCAAGGCCCGGGAGATGTCGGTGACCGGCAATTTCGTCGACGCCGAAGACGCACTGCGCCTCGGGCTCGTCGCGCACGTCGTGGCTCACGACGAGCTGCTCCCGTTCACGCTCGGACTCGCGGCACGCATCCCGGCGAACGAGGCGGCCCGCGAGATGCTCGAGCTCTACCGCCGGGGCGAGGACCTCTCGCTGGCCGGTGCCATCGCGTCGGAGACCGCGCGACGGAGCCAATCGGAAGGTCGACCTCGCCGCGTTCACCGCGGCGGGAAGCGCCGCGGCGGCGCGGCAACGGGAGGATGGCCGATGACGAGCCCGCAAACGCCAGTCGGACTCGTGTCGACGCTCACCGACGAGCAGGAGATGCTCGTCGACGCGTCGGCGCGCTTCATGGACACCGAGATGCCGAGAGCGGCGGTGCGCACCGCCGCCGACGGTGGCCCCCGCGACGTCGCGGCCTACCGCGCGGCTGCGGCCGAGTTCGGTTGGTTCGGCTTCCTCGGCGACGAAGCCGCCGGCGGCGGGTCGGTGTCCGGGAACCCCGTGGTCGACGCGGCGGTGATCGCCGCGGAGCTCGGCGCCCGCCTGCAGCCCGGGCCGTACGCCGGCCATTGCGTGGTGGTCGACGCCCTCTCCCGCGTCGGTGGCTCCGCGCACACGGCGGTGCTCGCCGACCTGGTCTCGGGTGCCGCCTGGGCGACGTGGGCGTTCGGGGACGACACATCGTGTGTACTCGGGATCTCACGCGACGGCGTGCGTCTCGACGGGCAGGTCGCGCTCGCGATCGAGGTCGGAAGTTGTTCCCACGTGCTTCTCGGTGCGTCCGGCCCCGATGGCTTCGCCCAGGTGCTGGTGCCCCTCGACGCGCCGGGGGTCACGGTGCGCCCCCTCGAGTCGTTCGACGTGAGCCGCCGCTGGGGCGCCGTCGGCCTGCAGGGCGTCACCCTCCCGCTCGACGCGATCGTGGGCGCGCCGGGTGCGGTGACGGCCGCGCAGCTCCTTCGGCAGGTGCACCTGGCCGCCGTCCTCGTGGCGGCCGACGCCGTCGGTGCGATGCACGCCGACTTCGAGACCGCGCTGCAGTACGCCAAGGACCGCATCGCGTTCGGGCGGCCGATCGGTTCGTTCCAGGCGCTGAAGCACGTGATCGCCGACGTCAGCCTCTCGGTCGAGATGGCCAAGGGCATCGTGGCCGAGGCGGCCCGCGCGCTCGGTGAGGACGCGCCCAACGCCCCGGAGCTGGTGCACGCGGCCAAGTCGTTCGTCGGCGAGCACAGCGTCGACGTGATGCACCAGTGCTTCCAGGTGTTCGGCGGCATCGGCTTCACCTGGGAGCACGACCAGCACCTGTACCTGCGCCGCATGTCGGCCGACGCCGCGATGTTCGGTGCGCCGGGCTGGCACCGAGAGCAGTTGGTCGCAACCGTGGAGGCGGTCCGATGAGTCCGACCACCGGCACGAGCGTCGACGAATTCCGGGCCGCCGCGCTCGCGTGGATGGAGGCCAACCTCACGCGCCGCGCCGAGGGCGACACGGAGGTGCGCAAGCCGTGGGACATCAAGGATGTCCCCGCAGAGGAGTTCGCGGCGCAGCGCGCGCTGCAGCAGAAGATGTACGAGGCGGGCTTCGCCGGCATCACCTGGCCCGCGGAGTATGGCGGCCAGGGGCTCACCGCGGAGCACCAGCGCGCCTTCGACGAAGTCGCGCTGCGGTTCCGACAGCCCGACCTCGGCACGCTCGGTGGCACCACGTTCCACGTGTGTGCACCGACGATGCTGGCGCACGGGTCGCCGGAGTTCCTCGCGGTGCATGTCCCGCGCATCCTCGCGGGTGACGAACTCGTCGCCCAGTTCTTCTCCGACCCCGACGCGGGCTCCGACCTCGCAGGCGTACGGACGCAGGCCGTGCGCGACGGCGACCGCTGGATCCTGAACGGTTCGAAGATCTGGAGCAGTGGCGCGTATCACGCCGACATCGGCATGTGCCTCGCCCGCACCAACTGGGACGTGCCCAAGCACCGGGGTCTCACCTGGTTCGCCGTGCCCGTGCGGTCGCGTGGCGTCACGATGGAGCGCATACGCCAGATCAACGGCAACGAGGAGTTCTGTCAGGAGTTCTTCGACGACGTCGAGCTCTCCGACGCCGACGTGATCGGTCAGGTGAACGACGGGTGGACCGTCACCCAGACCATGTTGCTGTTCGAGCGCGGCGGAGGCGGCATGCGGCCCGCCACCCCCACGGTGGGCATGAAGCCCGACGTGGTCGCGCTCATGGACGTAGTCGGGGGCTGGGCGAGCCCCGCGGCGCGCGACACTGCGGCGCGGGTGCACGCCGACGATCTCGTGCGGGCGGCGTTGGGGACCCGCATCGTCGCGGCGATGCGCACCGACCCGATGCGGGCCGCGAGCTACGCGTCCTACGGCAAGCTCGCCTCGGGCGTGTACGACCCGCTACGCGCCAACCACCTCATGCGCATCGCGGGTGGGTCGGCGATCGCGTGGGGCGACCCCGACGCCCCGGGCGCCGCCACCGCGCTCGCGCTGCTCAACAGCCGGTTCATGGCCATCGCCGGGGGCACCGTGCAGATGCAGCGCAACACCATCGGGGAGAAGGTCCTGGGGCTCCCGCGCGAGCCGTCGTTCGACAGCAACAAGCCGTTCCGCGACGTCGTGCGGGACGCCGCGAACTGGTCGGGCAAGGTGAGTTGAGGGCATTTCGGCCCTGATCCGCTCCGGGCATCTCCTATACCCTGGGGGGTATACAGAGTTGTCTCCGGAGGTGCATCATGAGTCTTCGTCATCGGTCCCGCGGCTTGGTGCTCGGTGGCGTCGGGCTCTTCGTCACGCTCGCGCTGGGGCTGGCCGGCTGCGACTCGGGCAGCTCCGGCAGCGACTCGTCGTCGACGGGCAACAGCAAGGGTGATCCCGCCGCACTGGTGGAGTCACTCCCGGTTGCGCAGCTCACGGCTGCCGACCAGGCAGCCATCCTGAAGATGCGCGAAGAGGAGAAGCTGGCCCGCGACGTGTACACGGAGCTCGGCAGCCAGTGGGACGTGCAGGTCTTCACGAACATCGCGGCGTCCGAGCAGACGCACATGGACGCGGTCAAGGCGCTGCTCGACAAGTACGGGATCGACGACCCGGCGGCGACGACCGCACCGGGTGAGTTCACCGACCCTGCCCTCCAGACCCTCTACGACCAACTGGTTGCGAAGGGCAGCGGGTCACTGATCGACGCACTCACTGTCGGCGCGACGATCGAGGACCTCGACATCGCCGACCTGCGTGCGTCCGCCAGCGCGGCTGCCGACGTGCAGTCGGTCTGGGACAACCTCGAAACCGGTTCGCGCAACCACCTGCGGGCGTTCACGTCGCAGCTCGAGCGCAACGGCGCGACGTACACGCCGCAGTACATCAGCCAGGCCGACTACGACGCGATCGTGGCCGGCGGCACCGAGACCGGCTCGGGCCGCTGAGGTGAACGAGCACACCCGGGAGCCGGGGGAGCCCGACGTGGTGGAGTTCTACACGCGGACCGGGTGCCCGTTCTCCCTCGCGTTGTCGTGGAAGTTGCGACGTCGGCGCGTTCCCGTGCGCTTCCACGACATCTGGGCCGATCCGGAGGCCGCGGCGTTCGTACGCTCGGTGGCGGGCGGCAACGAGACGGTCCCGACGGTCGTGGTCGGCGACGTGGTGCTCGTGGCGCCGTCCGCCCGCCGGGTGGTCAGCGCCTGGAAGGCCCGCGGTGGAGCAGGCTGAACGCCGAGCCCGTGGGCGCGTGACGTACCGGCCTGCCATCCACGCCGGGGCCAGGGCTACGCTCGACCCGCGTTTCGCGCCGACCTCGGAGGACCCACCATGGACAACCGCGACAGGCTCTACATCAACGGATCGTGGGTGCCCTCCACGAGCACCGACACGCTCGACGTGATCGACTCCACCACCGAAGCGGTGATGGGGAAGATCCCGAACGGCACCGCCGACGACGTCGACCAGGCCGTCCGCGCCGCGGCCGCCGCCTTCCCCGCGTGGTCGGCCACGCCGGTCGACGAGCGCGCGAAGTACCTCGACCGCCTCGCGGAGGGGCTCGGTGCGCGCATGGACGAGATCGGCGCGCTCGATCTCGCACGAGGTCGGCATGCCGGCGAAGCTCGCCGGTGGTGTGCAGGTCGGGCTCCCGGCCGGCGCGGCGGCCGACGCCGCGAAGAACGCGCGTGAGTACCCGTGGGAAGAGGAGATGGGCAACTCGCTCGTCATCCACGAGCCCGTCGGTGTCGTCGCGGCGATCACGCCGTGGAACTACCCGCTGTTCCAGATCGTGCTGAAGGTCGCGCCGGCCATCGCCGCCGGCTGCACCGTGGTGTTGAAGCCGAGTGAGGTCGCGCCGCTCAATGCGTTCGCGCTCGCCGACATCATCGACGAGATCGGATTCCCGCCCGGCGTGTTCAACCTCGTCACCGGCGTCGGGCCGGTGGTGGGCGAGGCCCTCGCGTCACACCCGCTCGTGGACGCGGTGTCGTTCACCGGCTCGACGCGGGCGGGCAAGCGTGTGATGCAGCTCGCGGCCGAGAACGTGAAGAAGGTGTCGCTGGAGCTCGGCGGCAAGTCGGCCAACATCATGTTGGAGGACGCCGACCTCGCCTCCGCGATCCCCGCCGGCCTGTTCGGCTGCTGGATCAACTCGGGGCAGACCTGCTCGGCGCTCACCCGGATGCTCGTGCCCCGCTCGCGCCTCGCCGAGGCCGAGGAGATCGCGGTGGGGGCCGCCGCGGGCTTCACGCCGGGCGACCCGTTCGCCGAGACCTCGCTCCTGGGTCCGCTGGTGTCCGCCGCGGCAGCGCGACCGCGTGCGCACCTACATCCAGCAGGGCATCGACGAAGGCGCCAAGTTGCTGATCGGTGGCGTCGAGCCGCCCGAGGGGCTCGACAAGGGCTTCTTCGTGCAGCAGACGATCTTCTCCGAGGTCACCCGCGACATGACGATCGCGCGTGAGGAGATCTTCGGCCCGGTGCTGTGCATCATCCCGTACGACACCGAGGACGAAGCGGTCGACATCGCCAACGACACCGACTACGGCCTCGCCGGCGCGGTGTGGAGCGCCGACAAGGACCACGCGCTGGCGGTCGCGAAGCGCCTGCGCACCGGCCAGGTCGACGTCAACGGCGGCGGCTTCAACCCGTCGGCGCCGTTCGGCGGCTACAAGCAGTCGGGCATCGGTCGCGAGCGCGGCCGCTACGGCTTCGAGGAGTTCCTCGAGGTCAAGTCCGTCCAGCTGTAGCACCGCACGACCTGGCGGGGACCGACGTCGCGGGCGCATCGTCTCACCGCGCTCTCATGCGCGGGCGTAGAGGCTGAGCGTCCTCGACGCGCCAGGGCGGCGCGCCCCGAAGCGGGAGCGTGGCCGTGATCGTCGCCGAAGGTCTCACGAAGCGGTACGGCGGCGTGCTCGCGGTCGACGACCTCAGCTTCTCGGTGCCGCCCGGCCGGGTCACCGGATTCCTGGGCCCCAACGGTGCGGGCAAGACGACCACGATGCGCATGCTGCTCGGGCTGGCCCGACCGTCGGGTGGACGCATCGAGACGAACGGGCGCGCCTACGTCGAGCATCCCGCGCCGATGCGCGAGATCGGGGCGCTCCTCGATGCGGGCGCGGTGCACCCGGGGCGTCGCGCCCGTGACCACTTGCGCTGGCTGGCGCGGAGCAATGCGATCCCGCTCCGTCGCGTCGACGAGGTGCTGGCTGCGGTCGGACTCGAAGCAGTCGCGGGCAAACGGATCGGCACCTTCTCGCTGGGCATGAACCAGCGTCTCGGCATCGCCGCGGCATTACTCGGGGATCCCGGCGTGCTGGTGTTCGACGAGCCGGTGAACGGCCTCGACCCCGAGGGCATCGTCTGGATCCGCAGCCTGTTCCGCTCACTCGCGGCCGAGGGCCGAACGGTGTTCGTCTCGAGTCATCTGATGTCGGAGATGGCGCTCACCGCCGATCACGTCATCGTCATCGGCCGCGGTCGGCTGCTCGCCGACTCGCCGATGGCGGAGCTCACCAACCGTCCCGCCGGTGCGGTGCTCGTGCGCACTCCGGCCCCCGAGCAACTCGCCGTGCTCCTGACCGCCGATGGCGCGACCGTCGACGTGGCCGAGGACCGGTTGCTGACGGTGTCGGGGATGACTGCACCCGAGGTGGGGGTCGCCGCGCACCGCTACGGGATCGTGCTGCACGAACTGACGCCTCAGCACGCGTCGCTCGAGGATGCGTTCTTCGAGCTCACCGGTGAGAGCGTCGACTATCACGCGTCGGTGCCCGGCGTGACCGACCCGAAGGTGACGGCATGACCACCGCGACGACGACCGTCGACAGCCCGCCGGCGCGCATGGGCGCGCTCCGCCTCGCCCTCTCGGCCGAGGCGACGAAGCTCCGGACGGTGCGGTCCACCATGTGGGCCCTGCTCGCGACGTTGGTCGCGACGATCGGTATCGGCTCGCTCATCGCGCTGGCGCGCGTGAGCCGCTGGGATCGACTGAGCCTCCGTGAGCAGCTCCGCTTCGACGCGCCCTCGGCCAGCCTCCGGGGCATCTTCCTCGCGCAGCTCGTGCTCGGCGTGCTCGGCGTCCTCGTGATCAGCTCGGAGTTCGCAACCGGCATGATCCGCACGACGTTCACCGCGATGCCGCGTCGCGGCACCGTGCTCGCGGCGAAGGCGATCGCGTTCGCGGTCGTCGCGTTCGTCGTCGCGCTGGCGGGTTGTCTCGTTGCGTTCGCGATCGGTCAGTCGATCTTCGCCCAGAAGCACGTCGGCGTCTCGCTGTCTGCGCCCGGCGCACTCCGCGCGGTCGTCGGCGGTGCCGTGTACCTCACCGCGGTGGGCCTGCTCGGCCTCGCCCTCGGCACGCTGTTGCGTCGTACCGCGGGCGCGATCGCGACGCTGTTCGGCGTGCTGTTGATCTTCCCGTTGCTCGTCGGTGCGCTCCCGGATCCGTGGAACACCGACATCAGCAAGTATCTCCCGGGTGATGCCGGGCGCGCGATGTTCACGGTGCAGCACCAGAGCGACCTGTTGTCGCCGACGGGGGGCCTGGTGGTGCTCGCGGTCTGGGTGATCGGCGGGCTCGTGGTCGCCGGGGTGGTGCTCAACCGGCGCGACGCCTGAGCGCCGCTCCCGTCGTCAGCCGGTCACCTGAGGACCGGCTGTGAAGGGTGCCGCCGGTTCTCATCTCGCGGTCCGTAAGTTCCCTCGTGTGCGGGAGGGCACCGGGTCACCGAGGATCCGAGGAGCCACCGCATGTCCCAACCGGAAGCCACTGCCGGTCCCGCACGCCGCCGTCTCGACCTCCGCGTCGCCTGCGCCGTCCCGGTGTCGCGATCCCGCTCGTCCTCGTCGTCGCGGTCGGCGTGTGGTTCGTCGGCTTTCGCGACGACGGTTCGGCGAGCAGCGCGGCGACGGCCACGCAGCAGTTGGTCGCCGTCACCAAGGGCCCGATCGGAAATACCGTGTCCGCGGAGGGCACCATCGCCGCGGCCCGGACCGCGAACCTGACCTTTCCGTCGTCGGGCACCGTCACCTCGGTGAACGTCGAGGCCGGCGACTCCGTCACGGCCGGCGAGGTGCTCGCGACCGTCAATTCCTCGCAGCTCGCCGCCTCCGCGAGCTCCGCCGAGGCCGCCGTTGCCTCGGCGCAGGCCAAGGTCAGCGACGACGAGGCGGCGGGCGCGTCTGCCGCGCAGCTCACCGCTGATCAGGCCGGTCTGCAGACGGCGACCGACACCGCGACCACCGCACAGCAGGCGCTCGCCGACGCGTCGCTCACCGCTCCGTTCGACGGCACCATCGCCGCGGTCGGCGTCACACCCGGCGAGAGCCTGTCGAGCAGCGGGACCGGCGGCGTGTCGCAGACCGGCTCGGCGACCGGCTCGGGACAGTCGGCGTCGGCGTCGGCGTCCTCGTCGAGCGGAAGCTTCGGCGGCGGGAGCGGCGCCGGCACCGGCAGCTCGTCGGCCGCGTCGTCGTCCTCGTCGGCGGCGATCCAGGAGATCACGAAGGGTCAGTACACCGTGACCCTGAGCGTGCCGGCGAGTGATGTGGGCAACGTGCAGGTCGGTCAGAGCGCGACCGTCACCGTCACCACGTCGAGCACCGGCGGCCGGTTCGGTGGGGGTTTCGGTGGGGGCTTCGGTGGGGGTTTCGGCGGGCGGGACGCCGGCGGTACCACCGGCGCGGCGGGAACCAATGGCGGCGGTGCGGCCGCGGGGTCCGGGGCCGCGGGCGCGACCGGAGGCGCCGTGGGCGCGTCGGCGACGGGCGCGGTCACGTCGGTGAGCCAGGTCGCGTCCACGAGCTCGGGTGCCGCCGGGTACCCGGTCGTGGTCACGTTCGCCGCCGACGCCAACTCCTTCTACGTCGGAGGCACCGTCACGGCGGCGATCGCCACGAATGCCGAGAACGATGTGATCCAGGTGCCGACCCGCGCCCTGTCCACTCGGAACGGCAAGCCCGTGGTGGTGGTGGCGACGAGTGGCAAGCTCGGTGGTCCCACCGCCACTCGCAGCGTGACCACCGGGATCACCGCAGGCGGGGAGACGGAGATCACTTCGGGTCTGCGCGCGGGTGAGCAGGTGGTGATCACGCTGCCATCGTTCTTCGGGACGACCGGGGGTGTCGGGCGAACCGGTACCGGCGGCTTCGGCGGCAACGGCGGCACCGGCACGCGGTCGGCGGGCGGAGGCGGCTGATGGGTGACGCGACGCCGGTGATGGAACTTGCCGAGGTGACCAAGGTCTACGACGCGGGCGAGCTCCAGGTCGCCGCGCTCTCGGGCGTGTCGCTCGTGATCGACGAGGGTGAGTTCGTCGCCGTCACCGGTCCGTCGGGTTCGGGCAAGTCGACGCTGATGCACATCCTCGGTTGCCTCGACGTCCCCAGCGCGGGCACCTACCGTCTCGCCGGTCACGACGTGTCGTCCTTCGGGGAGAATCTGCTCGCCGACGTCCGCAACCTCTTCATCGGGTTCGTCTTCCAGCAGTTCAACCTCCTCGCCTACCTTCCCGCCTGGCGCAACGTGGAGCTGCCGCTCGTGTATGCGGGCGTACCCGCGGCGGAGCGTCGTGAACGTGCGTTGCGCGCGTTGGCGCGCGTCGCGCTCGCCGACCGCGCCGATCACCGCCCGGGCGAGATGTCGGGCGGGCAGCAGCAGCGGGTCGCGATCGCGCGCGCACTGGTCACCGAACCTGCGGTGATCCTCGCCGACGAGCCCACCGGAAACCTCGACTCCACCTCGACCGCGGACGTGCTGGCCCTCCTCGAGCAGCTCAACGCGGAGGGCAGCACCATCGTGCTCATCACCCACGAGCACGACATCGCGGCCCGGGCGCGGCGCATGGTCGAGATCCGCGACGGACGGGTCTGGGCTCCCGAGATGCCCGTCTTCCCCGAGGTGCCCGTCTCCCCCGAGGTGCGGGCGTGACCTGGCGCGAGACCTTCCGGACCGCGCTCGAGGCCGTGCGAACGCACCGGCTCCGATCCGCGCTCACGATGCTCGGCATCCTGATCGGGATCACCGCGGTCGTGCTGACCGTGGGCATCGGTGACGGTGCGCGCGCCGACGTGCAGGCGTCGATCAACCAGCTCGGCACGAACATCCTCGTCGTGTCGCCCGGGAGCTCCACCACGACGACGGGGACCCGAAGCGGTTTCGGCACCGCGTCCACGCTCACCATGCAGGACGCGGCGGCGCTGCGGCTCCCGACCGTCGCCCCCGACGTGCAGACGGTCGCGCCGGTGGCGAGCAGCACCGCCGAGCTGGTGCGTGGTTCGACCAACTGGACGACCACGCTGCAGGGCACGACACCGAAATGGTCCGTCGTGCGGTCGCGCACGGTGTCCGCGGGCCGCTTCCTCGATGCCGCCGACCAGTCGCGGGTGAACGACGTCGTCGTGCTCGGGCCCGACACCGCGACCCAGTTGTTCGGCACTGCCAGCCCGCTCGGGCAGACCGTCACCGACAACGGCGTGAAGCTCGAGGTGATCGGCGTGCTGCAGCCGCTCAGCTCGTCGGAGCAGACGTCGAACAACGACCTCGCCATCGTTCCGCAGAGCACGTACGCGCAGAAGCTCGTCGGTGGCGTCAACCGCAACTCGGTCGGGAACATCTACGTGAAGGCGAAGTCGTCCGGCTCGCTCTCGGCGGCCTATCAGGAAGCCGACGCGCTGCTCCTCAACACGCACCGCATCACCACACCCACGAATGCCGACTTCTCGATCGCCACCCAGCAGTCGATCCTCGCCGCCTCGACGTCGGTCAACGACACGCTCACCGTCATGCTCGCGGGCATCGCGGTGATCGCGCTGCTCGTCGGCGGCATCGGCGTGATGAACATCATGCTGGTGTCGGTGACCGAGCGTTACCGGGAGATCGGGGTGCGCAAGGCGATCGGCGCACGACCGTCGCTCATCCGCCGCCAGTTCCTCGTGGAGGCGTCGGTGCTCGGCCTCGCGGGTGGCGTGCTCGGCGTGTTGCTGGGCCTCCTCGGCGCGGTGCTGATCCCGGCGTTCACCGACTCGAACGTGATCGTGTCCGTGCCCGCGTCGCTCGGGGCCATCGTGATCGCGATCGGCATCGGCGTGGTGTTCGGCGTGTACCCGGCGACGCGCGCGTCGCGGCTCCCTCCGATCGACGCGCTGAGGAGCGAGTGATGGCCGACGAGTCGACTCCTCCGACCGGGACTCCGATGGTGCCGATCCCGGACCCGCAGCCGTCACGCCGCGCGGATGCCCGGCTCGCCGCGCTCTTCCCCGAGCCGGACTCGATCGACGCTCACCCGAATCGCCGTCGTCGCCGGACCGCGGCGATCGCGTGCGTGGTGGTCGTCGCGCTGCTGGTTGCGGCGCTGGGCATCAGCGCCGCGTTCGGATCGTCCGGTTCCGAGTACCGCACCGCGGTTGCGGGTCCCCAGCAGGTCGACTCCGTGCTCACCGGCGTGGCCACCATCGAACCGGTTGCCCAGGCCGCGGTCGCCTTCCCGGTCTCGGGAACGGTTGCTTCGGTGAACGTGAAGGTGGGCGATCCGGTGACCGCCGGTGGTGTGCTCGCATCACTCGACGCGCAGTCCCTCGAGCAGGCGTTGCACACGAAAGAGGCGTCGCTCGCCCAGGCCCAGCTGACCCTGGAGAAGGCGTTGTCGGGACAGAGCGTCGGTGGCGTCGGCTCGAGCGGTAGCGGTTCCGGCTCGAGTTCGTTCGGCGCGTCGAGTCCGGGCGCGACGGCGTCGGCGTACCGGACGGGCCCGACTGCCTCCGCGGTGCTCACCGCGTTCACTCCACCTTCCACGACCACGCCCGCGGCGACGCCGGGGTCCGACCCGGTGCTCGCGGCGGACCAGCAGGCGGTGCTCGCGGCCCAACAGCGGGTCGACGCGGCGATGCACGACGCCGACGCCGCGGTGTCCGCCGTGGGTGTGGCGTGCGCGGCGTTCCTCGGGGCATCGGCGCCTGCCGCCTCGGCGTCGCCGCCGGCCGCGATCACGACGCCCGATCCCACGGCGTGCCAGCATGCGATCACGGCGGCCCAGTCCGCGCAGCAGGCCCTCGCCGCCGCCCAGAAGGACCTGGCCGCGGCATCGAGCGCGCTCGATGCCGCGTTGGCCCAGCGGGCGGCGACCCCGCCCACCACGACCGTGCCGGCTTCGGGTACGCCGGCGGCGGGCGGGCCCGGCGCTGGCGGCGCGACGGGTGCGACCGGTGCGAACGGGTCGGGGGGCGCGTCGACGACTGGAGCCTCACGGACCGGGTCGACGAGCGGTTCGTCGCCGACGGCCGCAGATCTCGTGGCCGACCAGGCGTCGGTCGACGCCGCGACCTACGCGGTGTCGGCGGCGCAGCAGGCGGTCGACGCCGCGGTGATCGCGAGTCCGCTCGCCGGCACCGTCGTCGGCGTGAACATGAACGTCGGCGACCGCGTGAGCGCGAACTCCTCCACCGAGGACGTCGTGGTGGCGGGCACCGGCGGCTACGAGATCTCGACGTCGATCTCGGTCGACAACCTGCCCTCGGTGTCGGTGGGACAGCCGGCAACGGTCGTGCCCGACGGCCTGCACCACGACCTCACCGGCAAGGTCGTCGCGATCGGCGTGGTTCCCGCGTCCACGTCGGCGACCGCGACCCTCTACCACGTGATCGTGGGGCTCACGAACCCGAACGTCTCACTCCACGACGGTGCCACCGGCACCGTCTCGATCGTGACGAAGCACGCGCGTGCAGCGCTTGCGGTTCCCACCTCGGCGGTCACGACGACCCGCAACCGCCATGTGGTCACGGTGCTCCGCAGCGGGAGTCCGACCGTGGTCGCGGTGCAGACCGGCGTGACCGGGTCCCAGTGGACCGAGATCACGAGCGGTCTGCGCTCCGGTGACGAGGTGGTGCTGGCCGACGCGTCGGCGCCGCTGCCCGGCTCGGCCACCGCGTCGACGGGTTCGACGACGGGCATCACCAACCGTTTCGGCGGCGCCGGCGGCACCGGTGGTTTCGGTGGCGGCTTCCGGGGCACCGGGGGCGGCGCACGTGGCTGACCCGAACCTCGCTCCGTCCCCTCCCGTCCTTCGTTCATCTCCCGACCCGTACAGGAGCAGCGCATCATGACGACCGACCGCACCCACCGGTCCCGGATCCGAAACCTCGCGGCCACCGTCGCCGGGGTCGCCGGCATCCTCGCACTGGCGGCGGCGCCCGCTGCCGCACAGACGTCGACGACGACGCCCGCCGCCAACCTCCAGTTCGCGAACGGCATCGTGACGAGCGTGCACGGGACCTCGGTGCAGGTGTCGAACACGCAGACGCAGAGCGAGTCGACGGTCGTCCTGCAGGACGCCACGACGTACACGAAGCGCGTCACCGCGGACGCGGCGGCCATCGCGGTCGGGGCCTGCCTGCGCGCGACCGGTTCGGGGAGCGACGCCAAGGGCATCACCGCCACCAGCGTGCAGGTGTCGCCGGCCGACGCGAATGGCTGCGCGGGTCCGGGGGCGCGCGGTGACGGTCAGCGCCCGAACCTCCCCAACGGCCAGCGGCCGGGTGGCAACGGCACGTTCAACCCGAATGCGGCCGGTGGGGGAGCCACGGGCGATCGCCGGTTCGGCGCCGGGAACCGCCGGGCGAACTTCGGGGCGGCCTCCGGTCCCGTCGTCGCGGTCAACGGCGACAAGATCACCGTGAAGTCCACGAGGTTCGCGCGGGCCGCCGCCACGTCGGGGAGCAAGGGCAAGACGAAGGCCACGAAGAAGGCGAGGACCGCGCCGAAGACCATCACGACCAACGTGGTGGTCACCATCTCGAGCAGCACCGCGGTCTCGCAGACGGTGAGCGCCACCGCAGCCGACGTCGTGACCGGCAAGTGCTTGACCGCGACCGGCGCGACGGCGGCGGGCGCGGTCGACGCAACCCGCGTGTCGATCTCCGACCCGGTGAACGGCTCGTGCCTCGGAGGATTCGGCGGTCGTTTCGGTGGGAACGGTGGCGGCGGCGGGACCGGATCCGGCGGCGGGTCGTCGCCGAGTTCGGTCTGAGCGTCCCGGGTCAGCCGATCGCGCGCGCGACCTCGAGTGCACTGCGGGTCGCGCCTTCGATCAATCCCACCTTGTTGCAGTCACCGATCGCGTGCACCGCGCGGCCGGTGGCGGCAATCGCGTCGGCGAGCGTGCGGTCGTGCGTGAGGCCGGTCGTGACGATCACGGTGTCGGCGTCGATGGTGTCGGCCGCGCCGTCAGCCGTGACGGTGACAGTCGTGTCGCCCACGTCGTCGATCGTCGCGGGGCCGAGCGTGCGGACGCCGCGCCGGCGCAGGTCGGCGACGAGCTCGTAGCGACCGGGGAGGCCCAGCGCCTGGCCGTAGACGCCGGTGGCCCCCACCATCGTGACGAGACGGCCGCGTCCCTCGCAGAGCTTGGCGAGCGAGATGGCGGCCTTGTCCTCACCCACGATCACCACGTGCTTCCCCACGGCCTGGTCGTCGCCCTCGTCGCCGTCGCGCAGCCACTCGGTGAGCTCGGTCACGAGCACCGCGCGGTCCACGCCGGGGAGCGCCGTGCGCTCCCACCGGCCGCCGGTCGCCACCACCACGTCGTCGAAGGTGGACTCGATCGCGTCGGGCGCCACGCGGGCACCGAGTTCGATGGTCACGTCGGTCTGCTCCAGTTGGCGGATCTCCCACCCGAGCCAACGGTCGAGGAACGGGTCGACCAGCGCCGCGGTGTTCAACGTGCCGCCGAGCCGAGCGCCGGCCTCGCGCAACGTGACGCGGTGCCCGCGCTGCGCGAGCAGCCGTGCGGCCTCCATGCCCGCGGGACCGCCGCCGATCACGAGGACGGTGCGCGGTGACGCGGCCGGCAACAGGGCGAGGTCGTGCTCGCGCCCGCTCTGCGCGTTCACCACGCAGTGCATCGGCTCCCGCAGCGCGATGTTGCCGATGCAGCGGTAGTTGTAGATGCATGGGCGCACGTCGTCGGTGCGGCCCGCGGCGAGCTTGCGGGGAAGGTCGGGATCCGCGATCAGCTTGCGGCCGAACGCCACGAAGTCGGCCTGGCCGTCGGCGAGGGCCTGCTCGGCCTCGTCGGGCTCGAGCCGACCGAACGTGATCACCGGCACGTCGACGCGCGCCCGCACCTGCGCCGCATGGTCCTGCAGCGGACCACGCACGTGCGGCGCGTAGGAGTCGGTGGCCGCGGTGGCGACGTCGGTGTTGGCGTACGCGGTGAGGTGCACCGCGTCGATGCCCGCGGCGACCGCCATCTCGATCACCTGGAGCTGCTCCTCGAAGCGCTCGCCCACCTCGTGGTGGCGCTCGAAGGCGTTGACGCGCATCCAGAGCGGGAATTCGGGCCCGACCTGCGCCGCGGATCGCGCCGATGACGGTGAGCAGGAATCTCGCGCGATTTTCCAGGGTGCCACCCCAGCGGTCGTCGCGCTGGTTCCGCGGTGCGAGGAACTCGTCGATGATGTAGCCGTGCCCGGCGTGCAGCTCCACCCCGTCGTACCCCGCGCGGCGGCAGCGCGCCGCGGCGTCGGCGTACATGTCGACGATGCGCGCGATGTCGTCCTCGTCGGCGATCTTCCACGCGTAGTTCGCGTCGGGTGACCGGAACGGAGCCATCATCAACGCGCCTTCGGCGCGCGTGACCATGCCGACGAGTGGTTCGGGGTTCGGCGGTGCCATGTCGTAGGGCACGATGCGCGGCCGGCCCGCCTCGAGGTCACACGTCGCGTACACGCCCATGTAGTTGAGCTGTGCGGCGAGCTTCGCGCCGTGGCGGTGCACGCCCTCGACGAGGCGCTGCATGCCGGGGAGGAAGCGGTCGCCCGACGCGCCGGGCATGCGCGGGTGGTTCGTGCCCTCGGGGTAGCCCACGCACACCGTGCCCTGGAGGAGCAACCCCGCTCCGCCACGGGCACGCGCTTCGTAGTAGGCGGCCTCGTTGTCGCTCACGGTGCCGTCGTCGTTGCCGAGCAGCATGCCCATCGGGCACATCACGATGCGGTTGCGCAGCTCCATCGTGCCGATGCGCCCGGGGGTGAACAGGTGTGGGTACGCGTGCTCGGTCATTGCCGGATCCCCCTCGATCGCCGGGCGCAGCGATGGCGCCTGGTGCGCCGGTACGGTACCGGGGTCCGCGCCGGCCCGCACCCGGGCCGCGCTGGTTCCGCAGCCGTGGGGGGATCCATGCAGCCAGTGTTCGCCGTCCGCTACGACATGCGCCTCGCGCCGTTCGCCGGCGTCGACGAGGCGGGGCTCTACTCCGAGAGCATCGCGATGTCGCGGTACACCGACGATCACGGCGCCATTGCCGTGACCGTGTCCGAGCACCACGGCGTCGACTTCGTCTCCGCGCCGGTCACGCTGGCGGCCGCGATCCTCGGCGCGACGAAGCACGTGCGGGTCACGGTGAACGCGCTGCTGCTCACGTTGCACGACCCGATCCGCCTCGCGGAGTCGATCGCCACCCTCGATCTCACCAGCGGCGCCCGCTTCGGCATCGTCGCAGGGCTCGGGTACAAGCTCGAGGAGTTCGCGATGGCCGGCGTCGACCGCACCAAGCGCGGCGCGCTCGCGGAGGAGTACCTGACGGTGCTGCGCCAGGCGTTCACCGGCGAGCCGTTCGAGTGGCGCGGCCGCACGGTGGTCGTCACGCCGAAGCCGCAGTCGCCGATGGAGATGCTGGTGTGGGCCGGCGGATCGGTGCCCGCGTCGGCGCGGCGTGCGGCGCGGCTGCGCCTGCCGTTCTTCACGATGTCGATGGACCCCGCGATCGGCGACCTCTACCGCGAGGCCTGCGCGGCCGAGGGCTACGAGGGCATGTTCTTCGCGCCGGCTGGACCGTCGTTCACGATGGTGTCGGAGGATCCGGAGCGCACCTGGGCCCAGATCGGCGAGTACGCCGTGTACGACGCCGGGTCCTACGCGACCTGGCAGACCGGCGACCACGACAACCCGATCGCGATGGGTGGCGGCGTGACTGTGGAGAGCTTGCGCGCCTCCGGCCTGTGGCAGGTCGTCACGCCCGACGAGTGCGCGGAGCTCGGTCGTACGTACGGCGCGGTCGCGCTGCACCCGTTGATGGGCGGGATGCCGCCCGAGCTCGGCTGGGAGAGCCTCGAGTTGTTCGTGAACCGGGTGCTGCCGCAGTTCTGAAATCGCTTCCGAGGGATCGGGTGGCGAACTTCTGTGCGTGCGGGTCGCCGGTAGGGTGGAGGTTCTCCGTTCCGGAGCGACGCCTGTTCAGGTCGGCCCTTCCTGGTGGCATGACCTTCCTGGCTCCCGCCTCTCCCCCTTTGGAAGGCAGACGCCATGGACCGCGCAACCCCTATCGCGCACGGTGACCTCGTGCACTACCTGAGTCCGTTCGACGCTCCGAGGTGGTTGTCCCGTCTGCAGGCGCAGGACTTCCTCGAGCGAGACAAGCGACGGTGGTCGCGGCTCGAGGAGCTCGAAATGGTCTCCGACCTGCAGTTCGCCGCCGGACCGCCTCACATCGAGACCCGATGAGCACCCGGGCCGAGCTCACGTCCCGGTTGCATCGTCACCCTGACGACTTCGACGCGACGCGCCAACTGTGCGCGCTCGATGCCGACCCGATGCGCATCGGTCCCCGTGACGACCGGCAGTCCGACGCACTGGTGCTCGACGGCCTCACCGGGATCGGGCGCATGCGCGCGCGGTGGGCGAACCGGCGGTAGCCGGACCCAATCGACCTGATCCGAGGCTGATCACCGGTTCGGCGGTCATCTCGGAAGACGCGCATCTGTCGACACGACTCGCGGCGAAGTGACTCCAAAGTGCGGGCGATTGCCCTTCCCCGAGCTCTGGAGGTCTCCGAATGTCGAGAACACTGCGAGGAACGGCCGCGATCGCGATCGTGGTCGCACTGGGTGCCGCGATCGTCGTCCTCCGCGGAGGTTCGGCGCCGGCCGCGGCCGGTGACGCGTCGGTCACGATCGTGCACGGCATCCCCAGCGTCGGCGCGGTCGACGTGTGCGCGAACGGTTCCCTCCCGTTGGCGACCAACGTGTCGTTCGGCGGCGTCGCCACCGTGCCGGTGCCGGCCGGCACCTACGACCTGACGGTGCAGGCGTACGACGCGAGCTCGTGCACGGGTGCCACGCTGATCACGAAGAACGGCGTCGTCGTGCCTGCTGACGCGAACGTCTCGGCGGTCGCCGGGCTCACCGGTGGGTCACCCGTCATCGACATCTTCGCCAACGACGTGACCCCGATCGAGGCGGGCAAGGGCCGCGTCGCGGTGTACCACGCGGCCAACGCCGGTGCGGTCGACATCCTCGTGAACGGTGGTCCTGGCCTCTCGGGCCTGGCGCCGGGCGCGGTGGCGGCGGCCGACCTGCCCGCCGGGTCGTACGACTTCTCGGTCGTGGCGGCCGGGACGACGTCGCCGATCCTGCTCGACCTGCCCGGTACGCCGGTGACCGCGGGCCAGCTGCTCCAGGTGTTCGCAGTCGGCGCCCCCGAGGACGGTCAGAACCCGTTCCAGGTGATCGTGCACACGATGCCTCTGCAGGTCGTCGAGCCCACGCCCGTCCCGGCGACCGCCCCGGCGATGAACGTCATGCCGAGCTACACCGGCTGACGGCTCTCCACGCACTGCGCCCCTGACGCCGTGGGCGGGCCACCCGGCCCGCCCGCGGGTCGACGATGGGAAACGCCGCCGTGGAACTCGATGCCGACGTGATCGTCGTCGGTGCGGGCATGTCCGGCCTGTGCGCGCTGAAGGTGCTGCGCGAGCGCGGCCTGCAGGTCGTCGTGCAACGACGTCGCCGCGCACGGCTACGAGGGCGACGCGCTGAGCTGACGACCTGCATCGACAACCAGGCTGACAAGGGGGGTGCGCGCCACACCTCCAACAACGCTCCCGCCGGTCGAAACCGCGGAAGCGCTCTTGGAGGTGCCGGGAGTCGAACCCGGGTCTTTCGATACTTTGATGGGGCTTCTCCGAGCGCAGCCGGTGATGAGTCTCGGGCTGTCGCGCTCACCGGCGGATTTCGACAGCCCCAGCCCCAGTTCGATGTCCCGCACGGCCCTGGGGACCATGTCCGTGCGGTGAGCCGTTCTTGATGGCGCCCCGGTTCCGGCCGAACGGCTGGGTCGGGAGGGACGCGCTGTTCAGTTGGTACTAAGCAGCGAGAGTGAGGTTGCCCTCAGTCGTGTTCGCATTTAATGGTTGTGCCGACTCTTTAACGACGGTTCGACGACGTCGGCTCGCTTCCCCCACCTCGATCCTCGAAATCGAAGCCACGCACCCCCATGTCAAGTGCCGCACCGGTGCATGTCGGTAGGCGCGACCCCACCATCGTACCGGCCGGTGGGACACGCTGGCAGGGCGGATTGGGCACAAACGTCGGAGTGGCCCGGCGCTACCCGTCAGCGGCATTCGCCCCGCGGTGAGCGGGAATCGGCCCATCGACCCGGCCGCCGACGAGGCGTACCGTCGACACCATGGAACTCGGGATGCGCGAGCTGCAGGGGTATCGGCCGGTCGAACGTTGCGTCCTGCGCATGTCGGAGGCCGGTCTCGACGACGCGGAGATCGGCACCCGGCTGAACCGCAGCCCGACCTACCCGGCCCGGGTTCGTGCGATGAGCGCACTCCACGGCGACGACGAGTCGCGTGCCAGCGCCCCGCCGCCGGATGGGCTGCGGCCGGATGGGCTGCGGCCGCTCGAGCGGACCGTGCTCCACCGCCTCGCGGAGGGCGTCGGCTACGACGAACTCGGCCGCCGCCTCAACCGCCGGCCCGGCTTCGTCGAGTTCGTCGAGTCACTCGCCCACTACAAGCTCGAGCGCTGACCGCGTTCGACCGGGCCGCATCCGTCCGACCTCCCGTGCGCCACGCCGTGCCGGCGGCGTGCCGTGCGGCGCCTCTGTCGCTTCGCTGGTTCAGGGCACACCGGCGGTGGCGGGCTCGGCGACGACGTGGTGCACAGGGAGGCCGGTGTGGCGCGCCAGCCGGTGTGGGAGATCCTGCCGGATCCAGCGCGAGGCACCTGGTGGCCAGGTGGAGAGGATGATCTCGTCACAGGTCCCGCGACGGAGCGCGTCGTCGACGGCGAGCACGACGCTCGCATCCCCCACCTCGCCGGTGGCGACGGCCCCCATCGCGGTCGCCCGGAGCAGGGAGCCCTCCAGGCGGTCACGGGCGAGCGCGAGCGCTTCGCCCTCCGTCCAGAACGCGTGGTCACGCGGTGGGATCGCGGGGACGAGCACATGGATGCGACACGGTCCGGCTGCGATCCGGCGGGCGAGCTCTGCTGCCAGTTCGGGGCTGGCAAGGGTCTCGTTGCCGACGACCAGGATGCTCCGCATCGTCCACCCCCCAGGGGCGTGAACCCGGCCGATCAGCCGGTACGCAAGGACGTACCGTCCACCGTACGCCTCTGGGTCGCTCTGTCAACGGGGAGGAATCGGCCCCGGCGACCTGCCGCCAATCGGGGGTGTCGCCGGCGGTCCCGTCGGCGAGAATGACGGATGGGCAAAGAACTGGTGGTGCTGGGTGCCGCCTTCCTCCTCGCGGGGCTGCTGGCGCGGATCGCCCGCCGCGTGGGGCTGCCCATCATCCCGGTGTTCATGGCCGCGGGAATGCTGGTTGGCCCGAACACCCCGGGGCCGGTGCTCATCGAACACCCGGAGGATCTCGAGCTCCTCGCCGCGTTCGGGCTGATCTTCCTCCTCTTCTACCTCGGACTCGAGTTCTCGCTCGACGACATCACGAGTGGAGGTGCACGCCTGGTCGCGACCGCAGCCGTGTATCTCGGGCTCAACGTCGGCGGCGGCCTCGCGCTCGGGTTCGCGATCGGCTGGGGCGTGGAGGAGGCGCTCGTGATCGCGGGGATCACCGGGATCTCGTCGTCGGCGATCGTCACGAAGTTGTTGATCGAGCTGCACCGGCTCGACAACCCGGAGACGAAGCTGATCCTCGGCATCATCGTGATCGAAGACCTGTTCCTCGCGTTGTACCTCGCCGCGCTCTCGCCCATCCTCGGCGGTGCAGACTCCGCGGGGGAGGCGGCGTTGCTCTTCGCCGAGGGCTTCGCCTTCCTCGTCGTCCTGTTCCTGGTCGCGCGCTACGGCACCGGGCTCGTCGGCCGGGTCATCGGCGGCGCGGACGACGAGATCCTCACGGTCCTCTTCGTCGGTTTCGTGCTGCTCGTTGCCGGGGTCGCGGCGCAGCTCGGCGTGTCCGACGCGATCGGCGCGTTCATGGCCGGCGTCGTGATCGCAGGCACGGTGGCCGCGAAGCGCGTGGAGAAGCTGGTGCTGCCGTTGCGCGACGCGTTCGGCGCGATCTTCTTCTTCGCGTTCGGGCTGTCGATCGACCCGGGGGACTTTCGGTCGGTCTGGCAGCCCGCGCTTGCCGCGATCGCGGTGTCGACGGTGCTCGCGATCCTCGCGGGGTTCGCCGCGGCGCGCATCAACGGGCTCGACCGCCAGGCCGCGGTGAACATCTCCTGCTCGGTGCTCGCCCGTGGAGAGTTCTCGGTGATCCTCGCGACCCTCGCGGTGGCCGCGGGCCTCGACGAGCGGCTCGTGCCGTTCGTCGGCATCTACGTGCTCGCGCTCGCGGTGGCGAGCCCGATCCTCGCGGCCAACTCGGCGCGCCTGGTGCGTCAGAAAGGCTGACCCGCGCGGTCAGCCGATCAGTCGCGCATGCCCTTCATGGCCCGCTCCGTCTCGCGCTTCGCGTCGCGCTCGGCGAGCGACTGGCGCTTGTCGTAGGCCTTCTTGCCTCGTGCCATCGCGAGCTCGACCTTGGCGCGCCCGTCCTTGAAGTAGACCCGCATCGGCACGAGGGTGACGCCCTTCTCGGAGACGCCGCGCTCGATCTCGTCGATCTCGCGGTGGTGGAGCAGCAGCTTGCGCTTGCGGACCGGGTCGAGGTCGCCGCGCGAGTAGGCGTAGGGCGACACGTGCATGCCGTGCAGCCACACCTCGTGGTCCTCCACGCGTGCGTAGGAGTCCTGCAGGTTGGCGCGACTGTCGCGAATCGACTTCACCTCGGCGCCCTCGAGCACGATGCCGCACTCCCACGAGTCGAGGATGTGGTAGTCGTGGCGCGCGCGTCGGTTCGTGATGACCACCTGGTCACCACGACGACTTGCTTCCTTCGCGGTCTTCGACCCGCCCGACTTCTTGCTCACGGCGAGCACGGTACCGGGCGCGGCCCGCGGCGCCCTTCCCGTATCGTCGCGGGCATGACGGACCCGGTGCCCCAGATCGTGAACGTCGACCAGGCCGCGGCGTGGAACGGCGCGCAGTCGGTGTCGTGGCTCGACCGTGAGGACCAGCACGCGAATGCAGCGCGGGCCCACCGCGAGCGGTTGCTGGCCGCGGCGGCGGTGCAGCCGGGGGAGCAGGTGCTCGACGTCGGGTGCGGGACCGGGAAGACCACGCTGGCCGCGGCCCGGGCCGCGGGCGCGGCGGGCGCAGTCGGTGCGGCGCTCGGGATCGACATCTCCGCGCCCATGCTCGAGCGCGCCCGGGAGCACGCCGCGGCCGAGGGCCTGGCGAACGCGACCTTCCGCGTCGCCGACGCGCAGGTCGAGCCGCTCGGCGTCGACCGCTTCGACGCGGTGATGAGCAAGTTCGGGGTGATGTTCTTCGCCGACCCGGTCGCCGCGTTCGCCAACTTCGCCCGGGCCACGAAGCCGGGCGGTCGCCTCGCGTTCGTGTCGTGGCGCAACCTCGCCGACAACGAGTGGCTGCAGGTGATGCGCGGCGCGGCCGCGCAGGGGCGCGAACTCCCCGCGCCGCCGGAGGACGCTCCGGGAATGCTCGGACTGGCCGGTCGCGGTCACGTCACCGAGGTGCTCACGGCCGCGGGTTGGTCCGACGTCGCGATGGAGGCGGTCGACGTGCCGTTCGTGCTCGGGCCGATCGACGAGGCGTGCGCGTTCGCCGCCGAGGTCGGGGTGGTCAAGGCGGTGCTCGAAGGTCTCGAGGGCGCGGCCGGTGACCGGGCCCTCGCCGACCTGCGCACCACCCTCGCGGCGCACGAGGTCGACGGGGAGGTGGCGCTGGGCTCGGGGATCTGGCTGGTCACCGCCCGCCGGTAGATTGCTGCCGTGCCCGACGCTCTCGCGACCCCGACGCTGCGCATGACGCACGCGCAGTACGACACCGTGCTCGCCCACTGCTTCGACGGCTTCCCCGACGAGGCGTGCGGGCTGCTCGCCGGACCCTTCGCCGACGGCGCCCCCACCGGGGAGGTCGGCCAGGTCTACCCGTGCCGCAATGCCGACGGGTCGGCCCGTACCTACACGGTCGACTCCAAGGATCTCCTGGCGGCGATGCGCGATGCCGACGACCACGGCCACGACATCATCGGGGTGTGGCACTCCCACACCCACACCGACGCCTACCCGTCGGCCACCGACGTCCGCCAGGCGGTCGACCCGGCCTGGTGCTACGTGATCGTGAGCCTGAAGTCGGGCGAGCCGGTGCTGCGGGGCTACTTCATCCGCGACGGCGCGATCAGCGAGTGCGCCGTCGCGGTCGGATAACCAGGGCTCACGACCTGGCGCGTGTCATCGGGCGCCGCAGTTCGTCTCTCCGCGTACCTCCCTCGACCACTTCCCCCGATCGACGTGAATCAGGGAGTGGGTCATGGGTAACGACGTACGGCCGGCGCAACCGCGGACGGAGAGCTTCTGGGAAGCCGGCCGATTTCGCGGCACCGACGACGTGGTCGAGTTCGTCGTGCAGGTGCTCGAAGGCGAGATCAGTGATGGCTTCCTGGCGATCGGCGTCGATCCCGACCTCGGTTTGGTCGGCGTCGGCGCACATCGCGAGTGCGCTGGCCTCGACGAACTCGATGCCGAGATTCTGGGCATGCTCGCCGACGAGCTGGGTGCCTCAGCGCTGATCCTGGTGTTCCTCCGGGGGAACGTCGACGAGCCGGACCGGAGCGAAGCGCAGCGGCTGGTGGCGCTGCGCGACGAATGCGAACGGCAAGGGACCGGTCTGGCCGACGGGGTGGTGATCTCCGGTAAGGGGTTCTGGGCCCTGCGCGGGCTCGCCGCCATGTCGTGAGTTCCACCCCGTTCCGGGAATCCCGAGCCACTCGGTCGGACTTGTAGAGTGACGCCATGGCCGTCGAAGTCCGTCTCCCCACGCTGCTGCGCTCCCACGCCGATGGCGCTGCAACCGTCAGCGCCGAAGGTGCGACCGTGGGCGAGGTGTTCACCGACCTCGTCGCGAAGTACCCGGGCATGGCCGGCAACCTGATCGACGACCAGGGCGGCCTGCACAAGTTCGTGAACGTGTACCGCAACGACGACGACATCCGGTACCTCGAGCAGCTCGACACCAAGGTGTCCGACGGCGACGAGCTCTCCATCCTCCCCGCGGTCGCGGGAGGCTGACCTCCGGCCGCGCCGGGCTCCCCCTCCCATGCGCCACGACGACGTCCTCGGCCTGATCGGCAACACGCCCCTCGTGGGCGTGAACCAGCTGTCGCCGAACCCCGACGTCCGCATCTTCGCCAAGCTCGAGGGCCAGAACCCCGGCGGTTCGTCGAAGGACCGCATCGCGCTGCGGATGGTGCAGCTCGCCGAGGAGCAGGGGATCCTGCACCCGGGCGACACGATCCTCGAGCCGTCGTCGGGCAACACCGGCATCGGCCTCGCGCTCGTCGCCAAGCTGCGCGGGTACCAGCTGCGCATCGTGATGCCCGAGAACGTGTCGATCGAGCGCCGCCAGCTCCTCGACATCTTCGGCGTCGAGATCGTCGATTCGCCTGCCGACGAGGGGTCGAACGGCGCCATCCGCCTCTCCGAGAAGCTCGCCGCCGACGACCCGTCGCAGGTGCTGCTCTTCCAGTACGGCAACCCGGCCAACCCGCTCGCGCACTACGAGGGCACGGGCCCGGAGATCTGGCGCGACTGCCCCGAGGTCGACGTCTTCGTCGCCGGCCTCGGCACCAGCGGCACGCTCATGGGTGTGGGCCGCTACCTCAAGGAGCAGAACCCCGACATCAAGGTGATCGCGGTGGAGCCGCCGGCCGGCGAGCTGGTGCAGGGACTGCGCTCGCTCGACGACGGCTTCGTGCCCCCGATCTTCGACCCCGCAGTGCTCGACCGGAAATTCATCGTGCGCCCGCGGGAGTCGATCGAGTGGCTGCGTCACCTCCTCGACGACTGCGGCGTGTTCGCCGGCGTGTCGTCGGGTGCGGCGGCGGCCGGCGCGGCGAAGATGGCCGCGCAGATGGAGCGCGGCACGATCGTCGTGCTCCTCCCCGACGCCGGGTGGAAGTACCTCTCGTCGGGCGCCTGGACCGACGACCTCGACGAGGTCATCGAGCGCGCCACCCGCATCAACTACTGGTAGCGCGGGCCCGGCTGCGGGAGGGCTCCTTCATCGCCACCACGCGGTCACCCAACGCGGCGAGCTCGTCGCGGTCGAGCTTCGCCTTCAGCTCGGGGAAGACCTTCTTCTCCTCGTCCTTCACGTGGTGGCGCACTCCGGCGATGATCATCGCGACCGCAGCACCGAAACCCGGCTCGTCGACGAGCTGGGCGAGCTCGTCGAGCGCGACGCGAATGAGGCCGTGCTCGATCTCGGCCTCTTCGGCTTCCTCCTCGCCGACCTTCGCCTGCACGAGCGGGTAGAGCTCCTGCTCCTCGATCTGCATGTGGAGGCGCAGCGCGGCGTCGAGCTTCTCGAGCGTGCGCTTCCGCTTCGCACCGGGCTTGGAATCGTCGAGCTCCTGCATCAGGGCACTTGCTGCTCGGTGGTCGCGCTTCAGGATGGCGATGGGGTCGTTCACGGGGGTCCTCCTCGGGGCGTTTGGTGGGCTCTACCCCGGCCGGGCGCTCCGGAACCGGCCCGCAGCCCGCCCGAAACCCGGGGACCGGGCGCCGCATCGGGGAGAATGGAGCCATGAGCCCGAGTCCTGCCGACATCCGCCGCGCCGTCGCGGTGCTGCGCGCCGGCGGGCTCGTCGCGTTCCCCACCGAGACGGTGTACGGCCTCGGGGCCGATGCCTCGCAGTCCGCCGCCGTGCAACAGGTGTTCGCG
The DNA here is from genome assembly GCA_963720785.1 of uncultured Actinomycetes bacterium. Taxonomy (GTDB): domain Bacteria; phylum Actinomycetota; class Acidimicrobiia; order IMCC26256; family DASPTH01; genus CAVRGQ01. Next base: position 642,932 of record CAVRGQ010000008.1, on the reverse strand, counting down.
GTGAAGGGCCGCCCGGCCGACCACCCGGTGATCGTGCACCTCGCGGGCGCCGAGGCGCTGGGGGAGTGGGCGGCGGAGGTGCCACCCGCTGCGGCGCTCCTGGCCGAACGGTGCTGGCCGGGGCCGCTCACCGTGATCGTGCGCCGCGCTGCAGGTGTTCCCGACGAGGTCACGGGCGGGCTCGAGACCGTCGGCCTGCGCGTGCCCGATCAACCCGTGGCCCTGGCACTGTTGCGGGCGTTCGCCGAGGAGGGCGCCAACGAGGCGCGGCGCGGCGTCGCCGCGCCGTCGGCGAACAGGTTCGGGCGCGTCAGCCCGACCACGGCGGCCGACGTGCGCGCCGACCTCGGTGACGAGGTCGACCTGGTGCTCGACGGCGGCCCGTGCCGCGTGGGGGTGGAGTCCACCATCGTCGACTGCACGGGCGACACCCCCGCGATCCTGCGCCTCGGTGGTCTCGCCCGCGAGCGCATCGAAGACGTGCTCGGTCACGCGGTGCCGGTACGCCAGGTCGACGGCTCGGCCGGTGCCGTGCGCGCGCCCGGCACCCTCGTGTCGCACTATGCACCCGACGCGCAGGTGGTGCTGGTCGACGCCGCTTCGCTGAGTGGCGCGGTGCACGACGCGTTCGGGCGCGGCCGCCGCGTCGGGGTGATCGGCGAGAAGCTCCCGGTCGATCTGCCCGCCGGGGTCGCCGTGCTCGCGGAACCCGTCGACGACGCCGACTACGCGCGCCACCTGTACCGGCACCTGCGCGCCGCGGATGCCGCCGGCCTCGACACCGTGCTCGCAATGGTCCCCGACGAAGTGGGCATCGGTGCCGCCGTCGCCGACCGTCTCCGCCGCGCCGCCCACGTCGCGGAAGACGGCACCTGATGCCCGGTCGTCCGATCGGGGTGTTCGACTCGGGGCTCGGCGGCCTCACGGTGCTGCGCGCGCTCATCGACCTGCTGCCCGACGAGCGCATCGTGTACTTCGGCGACACCGGTCGCTTCCCCTATGGTCCCAAGCCGCGCGACCAGGTCCTGAAGTACTCGCTCGAGATCACCGACGTGCTTCTCGGTTACGACATGAAGACGCTCGTCGTGGCGTGCAACAGCGCGGCGGCGGCCGCGCTGCACGTGCTCGACGAGCAACTCGCCATCCCCGTGCTCGGCGTGATCGAGCCCGGCCTGCGTGCCGCGATCAAGACCACGCGGACGGGTCGGGTCGGCGTGATCGGCACCGTCGGCACGATCGCGTCGGGCGCGTACCAGGAGGTGGCGGCCGAGAGTGACGCCGACATCGAGCTCACGTGCGCGGCCTGCCCCGGTTTCGTGGAGTTCGTCGAGGCCGGCGACGTCGACTCCGACCAGGTCCACGTGCTCGCCGAGCGACTGCTCGCGCCGGTGCGCGAGGCCGACGTCGACACGCTCGTGCTCGGCTGCACCCACTACCCGCTGCTCGCCCGCACGATCGGCGACGTCATGGGTCGCGACGTGGTGCTGGTGTCGAGTGCCGACGAGACCGCGTTCGCGGTCCGGTCGATGCTGGAGCACGCGGGCCTCCTCATCCGCGAGGGACCGCAAGGAGCGCAGGACGCACCGGGCGAGACCCCGGAGGCGCGTGACCCTCGGCACGTTTTCCTCGACGAGCGGCCCCGTGGATACCTTCCGCACCCTCGGCGTGCGCTTTCTTGGACCCGAGGTGGAGTCGGTCACTGCCCACGAATGGTGACCGATGACGTGGGTTGCCATGGGCAGGTGGTGACTTCTGGGAGACTGTTCCGATGGAATTGACCGTGCTGGGGAGTTCGGGGTCGTTCAACGGCCCCAACGGCGAGGCGTGCAGCGGGTACCTGCTGCGGTCGGGTGACACCGCGATCTGGATGGACTGCGGGAACGGCACGTTCGGCCACCTGCAGCAGCACGTCGCGGCCGAGGACATCACCGCAGTCGTGCTCACCCACGGGCACCCCGACCACTGCGCCGACATCTACGGGCTCCATGTGCTCCTGCGCTACGGCCTCGAGCTCGGCAACCTGCCCGTGTACGCGCCGGAGGGGCTCGACAAGCAGCTCGGGGCGCTCGTGTCCGACTGGGGCGACACCTTCGACTGGCGCACCATCGGCGACGGCGACGGCGACCGCATCGGCGACGTCGACCTGTGCTTCTCGCGCACCGATCACCCGCCGCCCACCTACGCGATCGAGGCGACATCCGGCGGGAAGCGCCTGGTGTACACCGCCGACACCGGCCCCGAGTGGTCGGTCGACGCGTTCACGGCCGGCGCCGACCTCGTGCTGTCCGAGGCGAGCTACCTGCACGACCACCGGCGTTCGGCGATCCACCTCTCGGCGCAGCAGGCGGGCGCCGCGGCGCGTGAGGCACGGGCCCAGCGCCTGATCCTCACCCACCTCTGGCCGTTCGTCGACCGCGACGCCGTGCTCGCCGAGGGGTCCGAGGCGTTCGGCGATGCCGTCACTCTCGCCGTGCAGCACCTCGTCACTACGATCTAGCCCCTTGCCTCTCCGCCCCCTTGTCCGGGCGGCCCCGACAGGAGCACCAGTGGGAATCCGACGTGACGGGCGCGAGCCCGACGAGCTGCGCCCGTTCGCCTTCACCCGCGACTTCACCGAGATCGCTGCGGGCTCGGTGCTCGTGGAGTTCGGCCGTACCCGGGTGCTGTGCACCGCCTCGGTGGAGGAGCGGGTGCCGCCGTGGCTGCGCGGCAAGGGCAAGGGCTGGGTCACGGCCGAGTACTCGATGCTGCCCGGGTCCACGCCCGAGCGCGCCGACCGCGAGGCCGCCAAGGGCAAGCAGTCGGGCCGCACCCAGGAGATCCAGCGCCTCATCGGCCGTTCGCTCCGTGCGGTGACCGACCTGACCGTGCTCGGCGAGGTGCAGATCACCGTCGACTGCGACGTGCTCCAGGCCGACGGCGGCACCCGCACCGCGTCGATCTGTGGCGGCTACGTCGCGCTGCACGACGCCTGTTCGCGTCTCGTCGCCGCCGGTACCCTCGCCGCCGCACCCGCTCACCGACCAGTGCGCGGCGATCTCGGTGGGGGTCGTCGACGCCCTCGGGTACCTCGACCTCGAGTACACCGAGGACGTGCGGGCCGAGGTCGACATGAACATCGTGATGACCGGGGCGGGCAAGTTCATCGAGGTGCAGGGCACCGCCGAGGGGCAGCCCTTCTCCCGCAACGAGCTCGACAACCTGCTGATGCTCGCCGAGGGTGGCATCAACGAGATCTTCGCCCTCCAGCGCGAGCTCGCCGCGGTGCCCCCGGCGCCGCGGCGCAAGTAGGCCCGGCCACCCGTGAGGCTCGTCCTCGCCAGCGCCAACCCGCACAAAGCGGCGGAGATCACCGAGATCCTCCTGGCCGCCGGGCTCGACGTCGAGATCCTGCCCCGCCCGGCCGCCGTCCCCGAGGTCGTCGAGGACGGCCTCAGGCTGGAGGACAACGCGCGCCTCAAGGCCGTCGCCCTGTGCGAGGCCACCGGGCTGCCTGCGGTCGCCGACGACACCGGCCTCGAGGTCGACGCCCTCGGCGGTGCTCCCGGCGTGTGGTCGGCACGCTACGCGGGCGAGGACGCGACGTATGAAGACAACGTGCGGAAGCTGCTCGAGAGATTGCAGCGGGTCCCGGCCGAGCGGCGCACGGCGCGCTTCGCAACCGTCGCGCTCGGTGCGCTGGCCCGACGGGCGCGAGGTCGCCGCCATCGGCGAGGTCGAGGGCGAGATCGTCGAGGAGGCCAGGGGTGGCGAGGGCTTCGGGTACGACCCGGTGTTCCGCCCCGCCGAGGGCGACGGCCGCACGTTCGCCGAGATGACCCCCGCCGAGAAGCACGCGGTGTCGCACCGGGGCCGCGCGTTCCGTACGCTGGCCGACGGGCTCCGGGTCGTGGACGCCCTGGAGGGGCAGCAGTAGAGATGGCAGTCATCGACATCGCCGGGTTCGTGGCCGATCTCAAGGACCACGCGGTCGAGCACGGGTTCCACGTGCACGACGAGCGGCACTTCGTCGAGAGCTACTCCCTGCGCCAGAACTGGGAGGTCGACCTCCACCCGGAGGAGGGCTGCGAGGGCCCTGTCGACCTCTACCTGTCGCTGGAGATCGACCCCCGCGTCCTGCTCGGGTTCGAGGACGCGGTGATCGAGCTGAGCGACGTCGAGGACCCGCCCGACGACTTCCACTTCCCGCTGAACTTCACGTGGGCGCTGCCGCCGCTCACCGCACGGCCCCGACCTGCTCGTACTGGCCACCGAGCTGGCCGGGCGGGGCGGGCCCGACCTGCCGCTCGAGGTCTCCGCGATCGACTCGATCCCCGCGGCCACCGACGCGCCCGAGCGCTCGCTGCGCATCGTGGCGCACCAGTCGGTGTCGCTGCTGCACATCCGCGACGGCGACGCGGTGTCGTGCGAGATGCTCGACCGCTGCCTCGACGTGAGCAGGTTCCTGCTCGAACGCGCCGACGCCTGGCTCGGCTGACCGCCTTTCTCCGACGTGGTCCCTCCGGGGCCGTTCTCGTCGGTAATACTTTTCGCATGGCGATGCGCACCGACTGCAGGCATTACGAGAGCCGGACCTACGCGTCGGGGGAGGTCGTGCGGAAGTGCCGCATCGACTTCGCCCCCGAGGCGCCGTGGAACTGCCCCGAGAACTGCGTGGGCTTCGAGAAGCGCATGTACGACGCCGGCTGGCAGGTGGGCACGCTGGAGAAGGGCTACGAGCCGCTCCCGACCCCGAGCCCGAGGGCGAGGACATCGCCGCGCTGCTCGACGCCGCCGAGGAGATCGTGAACTCCGCCGCGCCGGAGATCCTCGACGAGTTCGAGAAGAAGCAGAAAGGCAAGGGCAAGTTCCTGCGCCGCAAGAAGCGCAAGTAGCTCTCCCTGGTCAGGCAGGCAGCGTGAACGTGGCGCTGTCGAAGTACTCCGTCCAGCGCCAGATCTTCCCGTCCCGGAACTGGGTGACCCCCACCACGGGCACCGAGCCGATGATCGTGCCCTCGGGGCCGACGATCTCGTCGATCCGCTCGGTGAACACCGTGTTGCCGTCGGCGCTGGTGGCCGACGACAGCATGGTCACCCGGATCCCGCTGATGCCCATGGCCGACATGCCGTCGGAGAGCGCGATCGCCTCGTCGGGGCCGGTGGTGGTGGGGATGCCCGGCTGGATCCAGATGCAGTCGTGGGTGAAGAGCTCCGGACCCGCTCGTTGAAGATGCGTGGGCCGTGCTCCCACGTGGCGATGAGGTCCAGGAAGGTCTGCTCGTTCGACATGGGGGAGGACGGTACTCTGCCGCCGTGACCGATGCTCAGGGCCCTGACCTGGACGCCTTCCGCTCCCGGTGCCGCGAGTTCGTGGACGCGCACCGGCAGATGGCGGGGCGCCACCAACCGGGGGAGACCGACGACGAGTCGCGCGCCCGCGCCGTCGCCTACCAGCAGGCCCTGGCCGACGCCGGGCTCGCGGGGATCACCTTCCCGGAGGAGTACGGCGGCCAGGGGCTCACGATCGAGCACCAGCGGGTGTTCAACGAGGAAGCCGAGGGCTTCGAGTCGCCGGCGTCGCTGTTCATGATCGGCCTCGGCATGTGCGCGCCCACGATCCTCATGTTCGGCACCGAGGAGCAGAAGCGCGCGCTCCTCCCCGGGCTGCTGCGCGCCGACACGCTGTGGTGCCAGCTGTTCTCCGAGCCGGGCGCGGGCTCCGACATCGCGAGCCTGCAGACGCGCGCAGTGCGCGAGCAGAATTCGGCTGGCGACGAATGGGTCGTCAACGGCCAGAAGGTGTGGACGTCGGGCGCGCACTACTGCGACTACGGCCTCATGCTGGCCCGCACCGACCCCGACGTGCCCAAGCACCGCGGCATCTCGATGTTCGTCGTGCCCATGCGCACGCCGGGTGTCGACCCGCGCCCGCTGCGCCAGATCGACGGGCGCGCGCACTTCAACGAGGTGTTCCTCTCCGACCGCGCGCCTCGCCGAGACCGCGCTGCTCGGCCCGGTCGACGAAGGGTGGCGCTGCGCGGTCACGATGCTCATGAACGAGCGCGCCGCCCTCGGCGCGGGCAACAGCGGGCAGGGCCTGAGCAGCGAGCCGTTCGAGGGCCTGGTCGCGCTCGCTCAGCTCTGCGGCGCGAACGACGACCCGATCGTACGGCAGTCACTGGCCGACATCTACCTGCGCGAGCGCGCGCTGCTGTTGCTCGGGCCACGTCTCCGCGCCGCCGCGCAGGCCGGACGCGCGCCGGGCCCCGAGGCGTCGGTGGGCAAGATCGCGATCACTGCGCTCGACAAGATCGCCACCGGCCTCGCCCTGAACATCGCCGGCGCGGGCGGCGTGGCGTGGGAGGCCGGCGACGGCGCGGCCGAGGACCGGAAGCGAGCCTTCCTGCAGGCGCCGGGGATCAGCATCGCCGGCGGCACCACCGAAGTGCAGAAGAACATCATCGGCGAACGCGTCCTCGGCCTGCCCAAGGAGCCGCAGGTCGACCGCGACACCCCGTTCCGCGACCTCGTCGTCGGCACGCAGGCCCGTTCGTAGCGGGACTGGCGTGAACACCCCACCCCGCGCGGCGGCACGCGTGGGGTGCACGGCCGATGCCGTGCGTGCCCCCGCTGTCGTACAACGGGAGCATGACTGCTGACACCGCGATCCTGACCCAGGCCTGGGGCGGCTGGCCCGCCGCGGTCCGCAACGACCCGTACCCGGTTCTCGCCGCCCTCCGGGCCGAGCGGCCCGTGCACCACGTGCGACTGGCCGACGGACACGAGGCGTGGCTGGTGCTCGGCCACGAGGCGGTGCGGATCGCGCTCATGGACCCGCGCTTCTCGAAGGACATGGTGACCGCGCTTGCCGACGACCCCGACGTCGCCGATCCTGGTCTGCCGGGCCCCGCGCTCGCGCGCCACATGATGAACCTCGACCCGCCCGACCACACTCGCCTGCGCCGCCTCGCCGCCCGGGCCTTCCTCCCGTCGCGCATCGCCGAGCTGGAGCGCGCGGTGCAGCGGCTGGTCGACGACCTGCTCGACGGCCTCGAATCGCAGTCGCGCGACGGCGGCCCCGACGCGGTCGTCGACCTCGTCGGCGGCTTCGCGGGGCCGTTCCCGTTCCAGGTGATCTGCGAGCTGCTCGGCGTCGACGAGGACGAGCGCGGCGGGTTCGCCGAGGCGTTCCGGGTGCTGCTGCGACCGTACCTGGGCGCGCCGCCGCCCGAGGCCCACGCCGCGTCCGACGCGATCGTCGGCGGTCTCGAACGCCTCGTCGCCTCGCACCGCGCCGACCTCGCTCGCGGCACGCCTCGCGAGGATCTCGTCGGTGTCCTCGTGTCGGCCGGTGACGACGAGCGCCTCACCGAGCAAGAGCTGTTGTCGACCCTGTTCCAGCTGTTCGTCGCCGGGCACGACACGACCACGAGCCTCATCGGCAACGGCGTGGTCGCGCTGCTCGACCATCCCGCCCAGTGGCAACTGCTCTGCGCGGAGCCCGAGCGCATCCCCGCGGCGATCGAGGAGATCATCCGCTACGACACGCCGGCACTCCACGCGACGTTCCGGGTCGCGACCGCCGACGTGGAGCTCGAGGGCTGGACGATCCCGGCCGGCGCCCAGGTGCTGGTGTGCATCGGCGCCGCCAACCACGACCCGTCGGTGCACGAGCACGCCGAGGAGCTCGACATCACCCGGCCGCCAGCGCGCTCACCTCGGCTTCGGGCACGGGATCCACCACTGCCTGGGTGCGCCGCTCGCGCGGATGGAGGGGCGGATCGCGTTCGCGACGCTGCTGCGGCGCTTTCCCGACCTGGCGCTCGCGGTCGACCGCGACGCGCTGCAGTGGTCGGAGGGCGACGGTCTGGTGCTGCGCGGCCTGGCCGAGCTGCCGGTCAGGCTGGGGCGGAGCGGGGTGCGCGCATCGTGATGGTGTGGTGCGCGATACGCCAGCCTGCGCCGGTGCGTACGACGACGTCGCGGTAGTCGACGGAGAAGATCCCCTCCGCCCCACGCGGCGGCGCCATGCGGTAGCGCAGGATCACCTTGGTGTCCTCGACCCCGGTCGTGATGTTGGTGAGAATGTGCGCGTTGGTGGAGTTCGACGCGGCGAGGAACTCGCCGATCTCACCGAGGCCCTGCTTGCGCACCTCGCGTCCCGACGCGGTGACCAGTACGAAGTCGGCGTCGTCGGTGTACACCGTGTCGAGCGCGTCGAGGTCGCAGTCGTCGACGACCGCGCCGTAGCGCGCAACCAGCTCGTGCAGGTCGAGGCGGTCGTCCGTATCGAGCGTCATCGGGGGAGGGCGAGCGTCATCGGGGGAGGGCGAGCGTCATCGGGGGAGGGCGGAAGCTCATGTCAGTCGGCGATCGCCCAGCGGATGGTCTCGCCGTCGATCTCGTCGAGCACGCCGCGGCGGGCGAGCGCGCGCAGGTGGGCGGCGGCCTCGCCGACGGCCATGCGCTTCATCAGCGGGTCGATCGCGTCCCACGGCTTCGACCAGTCCATGTGCGGTGCGACCGCCCAGGCGGTGTCGCGGCCGGCCTCGATGGCGGCGACGACCTCGGTGAAGCGCAGCTCGTGGTGGTCGCGGATCTGGTGCAGCCGGCCGCGGTGGTCGTCGTAGCGCCACTCGTGCGCGGGGAGCGCCTCCTCGGCGTCGAACCCGGCGAGGCGTTCGAGCGAGGTGAGGTAGTCGCCGAGGGGGTCGTCGCCGCTCTGCGCGTTGAGGTTGATGTTGGGGGTGATGCGCGGCAGCACGCAGTCGCCGGTGAGCATGAGCTTGTTCCCCGGCTCCCAGAAGCAGAGGTGACCAGGGGAGTGGCCCGGGGTCCACACCGCCGTGAGGTCCCAGCCCGGCATGTCGGGACGGTCGCCGTCCTCCATGAGCACGTCGGGAGTGGCGAAGTCGACGAACGGGCGCGCGGGCATCGACGCGTCGCGCAGCCCCTCGAGCTCCTCCTCGGGCGCGCCGAAGCGGCGCAGCATGATCCCCATGCGGGTGAGCAGGTCGCCCGGCTCTTCGTAGCGATCGTGCACGAGCGCGGCGTCGGCCGGGTGCAGCGCGATCCACGCGTCGGAGTGGTCCCGCAGGCGCCCTGCGAGGCCGTAGTGGTCGGGGTGGATGTGGGTGACCATCACGCCGCGCACGTCGGCGGCGGAGAACCCGGCGGTCTGGAGGCCGGTGTCGAGCGCGTCGAAGGCCTCGTCGGTGTTCCAGCCGGCGTCGACGATGTACACGCCGCGGTCGGTCTCGAACGCGTACACGAGCACGTACCGCAGCGGGATGGGCAGCGGCACCGGAATGCTCCACAGCCCGGGGCGCACCGGTTCCACCGGCGGCAGGGGCTTGAGCGTGGGGGCGGGCGACGTCATGGCGTGCAGCTTTGCAGACGGCCGCAGCGGCGCACCACGTTGCCTGGCGGTCTGTCTGTCAGCTGTCGGAGAGGCTGATGGCGCGCTCCGGGCAGTTCGCCACCGCGGCCTCGGCCGCGGCGCGGTGCTCCTCGCCGACCTCCTCGGCGAGCAGCACGGAACGACCAGCGTCGTCGGAGTCGAACAGGGCCGGGGCGAGTGCGTAGCAGCGGCCGTGGCCGGTGCACAGCGAGTCGTCGAGGACGATGCGGAGGCTCACGGCCCGGAGCGTAATCGCCTAGGTTCTGCCGCGCCCGACCACGTGGACCCGGTCGGGCGCGCACGGACCGGGAGATGCACACATGGGTACAGCCGAGCTCTTCGACCTCAGCGGCAAGGTCGCCGCGGTCACCGGCGGGGCGCGCGGCCTCGGGCGCGAGATGATCCGCGCCTTCGCCGAGGCGGGCGCCGACGTCGTGATCGCCAGCCGCAAGGTCGACACGTGCGTGGAATACGCGGCGGAGATCCGCGAGACCACGGGGCGGCGGGCGCTCGGCGTCGGGTGCCACGTCGCGAAGTGGGACGAGTGCGGCGCGCTGATCGACGCGATCTACGACGAGTACGGCCGCTGTGACGTGTTCGTCAACAACGCGGGCATGTCCCCGCTGTACCCCGACCTCGTGAGCATCACCGAGGAGCTCTACGACAAGACGCTCGGCGTGAACCTGAAGGGCCCGTTCCGCCTCGGTTCGCTCGTCGGCGCGCGCATGGCCGAGGGCGACGGCGGTTCGATCATCAACGTGAGCACGTCCGGCTCGCAGATGATCGGCAAGACCGAGCTGCCCTACGGCTGCGCCAAGGCGGGCCTCAACGCGCTCACCGTCGGCCTCGCCGAGGCCTACGCGCCCAAAGTGCGGGTCAACACGCTGATGCCGGGGCCGTTCTTCACCGATGCGGCGAAGGCGTGGGCGGGCAACTTCGACATCCAGCTGCCGAACTACCTGCAGCGCATCGGTCGGCCCGACGAGATCGTGGGCGCCGCGCTGTTCCTGGCCAGCGAGGCATCGAGCTTCATGACCGGCGGCACCGTGCGGGTCGACGGCGGCACGACCAAGCACGTCTGACCATCCCGTCTGCACGACGACGAAGGGGAAACCACGGTGGACCGCATCGAGTTGCTGGGAACCGACGGGCTGAAGCTCGCGGCCGACGTCGCCGGTGACCCCGCCGCGCCGCCGGCGGTACTGCTGCACGGCGGCGGCCAGACCCGCTACGCGTGGGGGAGCACCGCGCAGGTGCTCGCCGATCGCGGCTGGCACGCGTACCGCGTCGACCTGCGCGGCCACGGCGAGAGCGCATGGTCTCCCGACGGCCGCTACGGCATCGACCGCTTCGCCGGCGACATCGTCGAGGTGTGTGCCCAAGTGGCCGCGGCCTCCGGGACGGGCGCGCCGCCGGTGCTCGTGGGCGCGTCGCTCGGTGGGATCTCGTCATTGCTCGCGATCGGGGAATCCGACAACCGGATCGCGCGGGGCCTCGTGCTGGTCGACGTCGCGCCGCGCACCGAGCCCGAGGGCGTGAAGCGCATCGGCGACTTCATGGCCGAGCACCTCGAGACCGGCTTCGGTTCGCTCGACGAGGTGGCCGACGCGGTCGCCGCCTACAACCCCCACCGCCCGCGTCCGAGCGATCTCTCGGGGTTGAAGAAGAACGTGCGCCAGCGCGAGGACGGGCGTTGGGTCTGGCACTGGGACCCGGCGTTCATGCGCGGCATCGAGGGCAGCGACGACGAGACCCGCGCCAACGACATCACCAACCACGAACGGCTCGAGGCGGCCGCGCGTCGGCTCACCGTGCCCACGCTGCTCGTGCGCGGGCGCATGAGCGACCTCCTGAGCGAGGAGGGCGCGCGCGAGATGCTCGCGCTCACGCCGCACGCGGAGTACGCCGACGTCGCCGGCGCCGGGCACATGGTCGCGGGGGACCGCAACGACCTGTTCAACGACGCGATCGTGGGCTTCCTCGACCGGATCCCGCCGTACGCCGGCTGACCGCTCAGCCGAGGAGCACGTCGAACTGCGACGAGGCTCAGCCGAGGAGTTCTTCGAGGAGTTGCGCCAGCTCCACGGGCATGTCGCCCTGGATGCTGTGGCCCGCCTCCTCGAACCGCACGATGCGGGCGTCGGGCTTGCGTCGCAGCACCTCGGCTTCGTCGGCGTCGTCGACCACCGAGCCGTCGCGCATGCCGCGCGCCAACGTGAGCGGCACGTCGAGCGCGCCGATGACGTCCCAGAGGAACCCGAAATCGGGGTGCTCGGAGCGGTCGTGGTCGTCGTCGGTGCGGAAGCGCGCGTAGCGCCACACCCACGAGCCGTCGTCGCGCTGCTCGGCGTTGTGCAGGATGCCGCGGCGCAGCGACGCCTCGGTGCGCGTCGGGTTGAACTCGATCGTGCGCGCGAGCAGGTCGTCGAAGCTGTCGAAGCTCTCGGGCCCGTTCACGAACGCGCCGATGTGCGACGACTTCTGCTCGTCGACCCCCGGCGTCACGTCGACCAGCACCACCGAACGCACCAGTTCGGGGGCGTGATCGGCGAGCGCGAGCGTGGTCGCGCCGCCGAGCGACATCCCCACCACCAGCTGGGCGTCGGGGGCCAGGGCACGCACAGCGGTGGCGACGTCCTGGGCGTTGGTGACCACGTCGAGCGAGCCGTTGCGGCCGCCGTCGGAATGGCCGTGCCCGGGCAGGTCGACGGCCATGAGCGGGCGACCGAGCGCAAGGGCAACGGTGTCCCACGTGTGCGCGTTCTGCGCGCCGCCGTGGATCAGCACCAACTCGGCGGGTTCGGCCGCGGTGTCACCCCACACCAACGCGCTCAGGCGTCGGCCGGGTTCCACCTCCACGAAGTCGCGGCGCACGACGGGCGGACCGCCGTAGGGGAGGCCGAACTCCTGCGCGTTCTCGTGGAACAGCGCGAACTCGTCGTAGGGCACGCGGGGCGCACTCATCCGATGCGCAGCTTCGAGTTGTCCCACGTGACCAGGGGTTCGGTGGGGGTGAGCTCGAGTACCGCGACCTGGCCGGCGTAGTGCTCACGGGTCGCGTCGGGCATCGCGGTGGACTCGGTGCGGAACGCGGCGTACTTCGCCTCGAGCGCGGCGAGGACCCGGTCGAGGATGGGGCCGTCGGTGTGCACGGTGGTCGACGCGTAGACCATCACCGCGCACAGCTCGCGCCACTGCTTGCCGCGCTCGACGAGGAACGTGGCGCGCGGGTCGCGCCGTACGTGCTCCACCTTGCGCGTCTTCGCCGGGGTGCGCACGTACACGCGCTGGTCGAGGGCCACGAACCACGTGGGGAGCGTGACGGGCATGCCGTCGCGCCGCATCGTGGTGAGGATGCCGGTGTGGGCGCGGGCGAGCTCCGCCCACGCCTCGTCGTCGGTCAGGAGGACGCCCATGGCTGCGCTGCCCCTCGCCGGCTCAGAGACGCTCGACGAGCGTGCCGGTGCCCAGCCCGCCACCGCAGCACATGGTGACCAGCGCCTTGCTGCCGCCGGACCGCTCGAGCTCGTGCATGGCCTTGGTGAGCAGGATCGCGCCGGTGCCGCCGAGCGGGTGGCCGAGTGCGATCGCGCCGCCGTTGGGATTGACCTTGGCGGGGTCGGCGCCGGTCTCCTGCATCCACGCGAGCACCACCGACGCGAAGGCCTCGTTGATCTCGACGACGTCGAGGTCGTCGACGGTCCAGCCGCTGCGGGCGAGCAGGCGCTCGGTGGCGGGGATCGGGCCGGTGAGCATGAGCACGGGGTCGCTGCCCACCACGCACGACTCGACGATGCGGAACTTGGGCTCGAGCCCGAGGGCGGCGGCCTTCTCCTCCGTCATCACGAGCACCGCGGCGGCACCGTCGGAGATCTGCGACGCGGTGCCCGCGGTGTGGAACGCGGGGTCGCGCTGCATCACGGGCTTGAGGCCGGCGAGGGTCTCGAGCGTGGTCTCGCGCAGGCCTTCGTCGCGCGACACGAGCTTGGTGGCGTCGTCGCCGTCGGGCGCCTCGATCGGCACGACCTGCGCGTCGAAGCGACCTTCGGCCCACGCGGCGGCGGCGCGGTCCTGGGACTGCTTGCCGAACGCGTCGAGCTGCTCGCGGGTGAGACCCCACTTCTCGGCGATGCGCTCCGCGCCCTCGAACTGCGACGTGAGCTCGTGGTGCTTCCAGTAGTTGCGGTTGTACTGCTTGCCGACGAACGGGTCCTTCGGGATGGTCGCACCCATCGGCACCCTGCTCATGAGCTCCACGCCACAGGACACGGCAGTGTCGACGACACCGGCCTTCACGAGCGAGTAGGCGAGGTTGGTGGCCTGCTGCGACGAGCCGCACTGGGTGTCGACGGTGGTGGCCGCCGCGCCGATGGGGAGACCCGCCTGCAGCCACCCCGTGCGGGCGATGTTGCCGGTCTGCATCCCCACTTGGCCGACGCAGCCGCCGACGACCTGCTCGACCTCGTTCGGGTCGATCCCCGAGCGGTCGACGAGCGCGGTGAGCACGTTCGCCAGGAGATCGGCCGAGTGCATCCCCGACAGGCCCCCGTTGCGCCGCCCCACGGGGCTTCGCACCGATTCGACCACCACGACGTCGCTCATGACTCACTCCTCGTCGCCGGTCGCTCCGGCTCGGCTGCACGGTACCGCTCCGCCGTTTCGCCGACCACGCCGTGGCCGACCGCGCTCTGGCCGGCCACGCTGTGGCCGTCACTCGTGGCGTCGATGCTCGGGTCGATCGTGTAGGACCCGCCCATGCTCGGATCATCGGAGTCCTGCGCGGCGAGGTCGAATTTCACGAGGCGCAGCTTGTGCGCGGCGAGCACCCACGTCAGGAGCGCGACCATCACCACCGCCGAGATGAGGATCGCACCCTCGGGACCGAGCCACGACGCGAGCACGCCGGCGAGGAGCGCGGTGACGGGTACGGTGCCCGCCGCGATCATCGTGTAGAGGCCCATCACGCGACCGCGGAACGCTGTCGGGTGACGAGCGCGATGAGCAGGCCCTGGATCACGGTGGACGCGGAGAAGAAGGCGAAGCCGTAGCCCACCAGCGCAACGCACGTGACGGCGAGGGAGTGCGACGTCGCGATGACCACGAACGCGAATGCGATGGCTGCCAGTGACCCGGCGATGGCGATCCGGCGGCGTCGGTCGGTGACGACCTCTCCCGCCGTCAGCGCGCCGCCGATCGCGCCGACACCGGTGGCGGTGATGAGCAGCGCGTAGCCGGATGCGCCGGCGTGGAGCAGGTCGGTGGCGATCACCGGCATCAGCGCGACGTGGAACACCATGAGCGTCATCACGAGGATCAGGGTGAGCAGGAACCCGATCTGCGCGTGATCGCGGGCGAAGCGCACACCCAGCCGCAACTGGCTGAAGAACGGCTCCTGCGTGGTGCGCATGCGCAGCTTCGTCCGTACGAAGAACCAGGAGAGCACGACTGCGAAGAAGCTGAGGCCGTTCAGGTAGAACGCCCACTGCAGTCCCCACGTGCTGATGACGAGCGCACCGAGCGATGGGCCGGCGATGCGGGTGAGGTTGGCGATGACCGTGACCGAAGCGATGGCCTCGGGCAGCTCGTCGGTCGGCACGATCTCGCCGACGACGGCGCTCATGGCGGGCGCGGTCATCGCGGTGGCGATGCCGCTGATCATGGCGAGTGCCAGGATCAGCGGGATGGTCGCCTCACCGGTCGCGGTGAGGACGCCGAGCGCGATCGCCGGGGGCACGGCGGCCAGGTTGCCGGCCACCACGAGGGTGCGGCGGTTCATCCGGTCGGCCAGCGCGCCGCCGAACGGGGCGAGCAGCAAGAAGGGCAGGAACTGCGCGACCAGGCTCAACGACACCGCGAAGGGTGAGGATGACAGCTCGCGGATGCTCCAGCCCAGCGCGATGTACTGGCCCCACGTCCCGATCTGCGACACGCCGTTGCCGACCTGCACCAGCGCGAAGTCACGGTGGCGCAGGACGAGCAGGGAGCGGGGGATCCGCGAGGCGACGCGCGTCGAGGGGCTGATCATGAGGCGGTCACTCTGGCGGGCAACTGCCGGAAAAGCCAAACCGCAGGGTCTGCAACCTGCGTCCCCTAGGTTGGACAGTCGAACGAGAGCCGGAAACCCATGGCGACACCGAAGCGGCGAGTCGGGAACGACGACGAGGACCTGGTCCACCTGTACATGGCCGACATCGGGCGCCATGCCCTGTTGTCGAAGGACGACGAGGCCCGCCTCTCCCGTCTGATCGAACAGGCGAACACCGCACGCGACGAGCTCTCCGACCGCGCCGCGGCGCTGAGCGTTTCCGAGCGACGCGCACATCAGCGAACCGTGCGCCTCGGCGCCGCGGCGCACGACACGTTCGTGCTCGCGAACCTGCGCCTGGTGGTGTCGATCGCCAAGAAGTACCAGGCCTCCGGCCTTCCGCTGCTCGACCTGATCCAGGACGGCAACATCGGGCTGATTCACGCCGTCGAGAAATTCGACTGGCGCAAGGGGTTCAAGTTCTCGACCTACGCGACGTGGTGGATCCGCCAGGCGATCTCGCGGGGCATCTCGAACACCGCACGCACGATCCGGTTGCCGGTGCACGCCGACGACCGGCTCGGCCAGCTACAGCGCATGCGCGGAGAGCTCGAGGCGAAGCTGGGCCGCCCCGCGACCCGCTCGGAGCTGGCCGCGGCGCTCGAACTTCCCGAGGACAAGGTGGCCGAAGTGATGCTCTACGCCCTCGGGCCGTTGTCGTTGTCGGAGCCGCTCGGCGAGGACGCGACGACGGAGTTGGGTGATCTCGTCGAGGACCGGACCCAGATCTCTCCGTGCGATGCCGCCGTGCTGGCGATGCTGCCGGACGAGATCGCTGCGGTGCTCCTCGCGCTCGACGAGCGCGAACGCACGGTGATCTCCCTGCGCTTCGGCCTGGACCGGGGCGAGGCCCGCACGCTCGAGGAGGTCGGCGAGAGGTTCGACCTCACCCGGGAGCGGATCCGGCAGATCGAGGCCAAGGCGATGTCGAAGCTTCGCCACCCGG
This sequence comes from uncultured Actinomycetes bacterium, assembly GCA_963720785.1. GTDB lineage: Bacteria > Actinomycetota > Acidimicrobiia > IMCC26256 > DASPTH01 > CAVRGQ01. The sequence goes on along the minus strand of CAVRGQ010000008.1, from coordinate 626,520 downwards.
CCAACATGGACTCGGCGCAGAGTCTGCTCGGGACCTAGCGAAACCCGCTTCGGGGGTGCGGCCAGTACCCTTGACGCCCCATGTCTGCAGGTCCGAGCGACGGAGTCGCGCCCATCCCGACGGACGCCACCCTCAGCGAGCGCGATCGCGAGCTCTACCGCTGGCAGCTCGACGCCCTGGTGAGCTGGCTGCGCTGCGGTCGCCGCGGAGTCGTCGAGGCGGTCACCGGATCGGGCAAGACCGACGTCGCCATCGCCGCCGCGTCCGACGCGCTGCGCCGCGGCCGGTTCGTGCTCGTGGTCGTCCCGTCACGCGTCCTGATGGAGCAGTGGCACGGTCGCCTCTCCAGCGCGCTGCCCGGCGCGCGGATCGGGCGCCTGGGCGACAGTGGCAAGGACATGCCCGCGGGGTGCGACGTGCTCGTCGCGACGCGGCACTCGGCGGCGGCGCACAAGCCGGTGCCGCCCGAAGGGGGCAAGGGCCTCCTCATCGCCGACGAGTGCCACGGCCTCGGCGGCGGCACCCTGCGCCGGGCGATGCTGCCGCAGTACGAGGAACGGCTCGGGCTCACGGCCACCCTGGAGCGCAGCGACGACGGCGTGGCCAAACTGCTCCTGCCCTACTTCGGGGGCATCTGCCACCGCTACGGCTTCGAGCAGGCCATCGCCGACGGCGTGTGCGCGCCGCCGCGCGTCGCGTTCCTGGGCGTCGAGCTGTCGGCGGAGGAGCGCAAGGAGTACGTCGCCACCGAGCAACGGCTCGTGCACGCGCGCCTGCACCTGCGCGGGATCCACGGGATGCCGCTCGATTCGTTCGGCGACTTCCTCGCCGCGGTCGCGCACCTCGCCGAGCACGATGCGGGCGCCAACGGCCGCGCAGCCCGCGAGTACCTCGACGCCTTCTCGGCGCGCCGCGACATCGTGGCGCAGTCGAGCGGCAAGTACGACCTGCTCGGCGCGCTCGCCGGTGCGATCCGCGACGCCAACGGCGCGCTGGTGTTCACCGAGACGGTGCGCGCCGCGAACCACGCGATCAACCGGCTCGACCCGCACGTGTCGATCGACCTGATCACCGGGTCGACGGCGCGCGGTCAGCGGCGCGAGATCCTCGACGACCTGCGCGTCCGCAGACTGCATGCGGTCGCCGCGCCGCGCGTGCTCGACGAGGGCGTCGACGTGCCCGATGCGAACCTGGGCATCGTCATGAGCGCCAGCCGCACCCGGCGCCAGATGATCCAGCGGATGGGCCGGATCCTGCGCCGCAAGCAGCCGGGCGTCGCGGCTCGTTTCGTGATCATGTACGCGAAGGACACGCTCGAGGACCCGACCGTCGCGATCGAGCGCGACGGTTTCCTCGACGAGATCGAACGCATCTCCGACGCGATCGGCGTGTTCGACGGTGAGCAGCGCGACGCGATCGACGCCTTCCTCGCGGCCCCGGGGCCCGAGGTGGTGCCCGAACCCGAGCGGCTCGAGCGATACGAGCGCGCTTCCGCCGCCGGCGAGGTCGGCGATGCGGTGTCGACCTACGCCCTCTTGAGCTTCCGGCGCACGCATCTCCTCGACCCGGCGGGGGAGGAGATCCTCCGCGAGCTCGAGGACCGGCTCCCGGCGCCGGCCGCGAGCGTGGAGGCCGGCACGGACCAACCGGCGCCGTATCTGGAGGTCGAGCTCGCCGAGCTGCCGGAGATCGCCACCCCGAAGGCCCGGGCCAAGCGCCTGTCCACCGGCGAGGCGCCGCTCGAGATCGCCCGTGTGGGTTCCGGCTGGCTCATCAGTTGCACCGGGTGCGGCGAGTCGTCGGCGCCCGTGCAGTTCCGCTGGCAGGTCCTCGACCAGACCGTCGCCTGCCTCTGCGACTGAGCGCGCGCCCCGGTGCAATTCTCGGGGGTGCAATTGGTGCGAGACTGCGCGCCGCACATCCACCGGAAGGAGAGGGGCTCCTCATGGCGAAGAAGAAGGGCAAGAAGAAGGACAAGAAGAAGAAGGGCAAGAAGGGCAAGAAGAAGTAGCGGTCGCGAGGCGGTCCCCCCGGGCGTCTCCGCGAGGTGCTCCCGGGGGACCGCCGACCGACCTGTGCGAGCGGGGAGACTCGAACTCCCACACCTTTCGGTACCAGGACCTAAACCTGGCGCGTCTGCCGGTTCCGCCACGCTCGCGTGGGCCCAGTCTCGCGCGGGGCCGGGAATCTGGTCCCCGGGAGGGGCAGGGGGTAGCGTTCCCGACCGGAACGTCTATCCGGGGGTACACGCGAACATGGCCAACCAGATCCCGATCGTCGACTACCTGGTGCTCGACGACGGCGACCCGCACCTCGTCGCCAACGAGTGCGACAACTGTGGTGCGATCTTCTACGACTACCGCAATGCGTGCGGGAAGTGCGCGAACCGCACCTTCCACCAGCGCACGCTCGGAACAACCGGTGTCGTCCGGTCGTTCGCCATCGTGCACGCCGCGGCGCCCGGCGTCCCCGTCCCCTACGTGTCGGCCGTGGTCGATCTCGACGGTGGCGGCGACGTGAAGGCCAACGTCGTGAACGTCGAGCCCGACCCCGCGAAGGTCAGCCTCGGCATGAAGGTCAAGATGACCACGTTCGTCGGTGGTACCGACGACGAGGGCACCGAAGCGATCGTGTTCGGCTTCGAGCCGGCGTAAGGAGGATCAGCGATGAGCGACAACGTGTGGGTGCTCGGCGCGTCGATGACGAAGATCGGCCGCTACCCCGAGAAGGACATCGTCGACCTCGCCGCGCAGGCGACCTTCGATGCCCTCGACGACGCCGGCGTCACCATCTTCGACATGCAGGTGCTCGCGGCCGGCAGCCTCTTCAGCCCGGGTGGCCTCGGCCAGCCGCTGTCGAAGCAGATCGGCCAGACCGGCATCCCGATCTACAACGTGATCAACGTGTGCGCCACCGGCGCCACCGCGGTGCGCACCGCGTACCTCGCGATCAAAGCCGGCGAGGCCGACTTCGGTCTCGCGGTCGGCGCGGAGCAGATGGGCAAGATGGGTCTGCTCGCCGGCAACGCCGCGCGCAGCGGCAAGCACGTCTTCGAGCCCAAGGGCCGCTACGGCTCGGTCATGGACGTCGACGGCTGGCTCGGGTCCGGCACGATGCCCGCGGTGTTCGGCCAGGCGGGCATGGAGTATGCCTACCAGCACGACGGCGTCGGCTTCGAGCAGTTCGCCAAGGTGGCCGAGAAGAACCACCAGCACTCCACGCTGAACCCGCTGGCGCAATACCAGAAGGCGTTCACGCTCGAGGAGATCATGGAAGCCCGCGTGATCTCGTACCCGAACACGCTGCCGATGTGCTGCCCCACCGGTGACGGTGCGGCCGCGGTCGTGCTCGTGTCGGAGGCGAAGCTGCGCACGCTCTCGATCGAGCAGCAGAAGCGTGCGGTGAAGATCGGCGCGTCGATCCTCACGAGCGACCCGTGGTCGGAGGGCGGCAATTCGCAGCCCGACGTCAACACGCTCACCCGCATCGCGGCCGACCAGGCCTACGAGAAGGCGGGCGTCGGCCCGGAGGACCTCGACCTCGTGGAGCTGCACGACTGCTTCGCCACGGCCGAGCTCCTGCATTACGACAACCTGCGCCTGTGCGAGCCCGGCGGCGCCGGTGAGTTCATCGACAAGCGCGGTCCGTGGCGCGACGGCACCACGCCGGTCAACGTGTCGGGCGGTCTGCTCTCGAAGGGTCACCCGATCGGCATGACCGGTGTGGCCGGCGTGTTCGAGATCACCACGCAGCTGCGCGGCGAGGCGGGCGACCGCCAGATCGAGGGCGCGAAGGTCGGCATGGCACACGTGATCGGCCTCGGCTCGTCGTGCGGCATCCACATCCTGGAGAAGGCGAGTCTGTAGAGGCTCCGCTCCAGCCGAATTGCGGACGACGGCGGCTCCGGCCGCCGTCGTCCCGCTGTCCGGATCAGCTCGACAGCCGAGCCTCGAGCCGTTCGAGGAATTCGCGACGGGTGGCGACGAACGCGGGGTCGGTGGGCACGTGGCCGGTCACGAGCTGGGTGATCTGGGGGAGCAGCATCGGCCCGAGCACGAGCAGGATCTCCGAGAGGACGAGCTGCTCGGCGTCGAGGTCGGCGGGGAGGTCGCCCGCGGCCTGATCCGTGCGCACCACCTCGACCCAGGTGCGGAAGAACTCGCGCCGGATCTCCGCGTTCACCGGCTCCGACGGCTTGGTCTCCAGCGCCTCCCACATCAGCAGGCGGGTGTACTGCGCGTCGTCGACGACGCGGCCGGCCCGCTCGGCCATCGGCTGCACCCGCGGGTTGCCGCCGTGGTGCAGCGCGGCGGTGCGCTCGTGGAGGCGGCGGCGGAGGATCTCCTGGAAGAGACCCTCCTTCGATCCGAAGTAGTAGTAGAGCATCCGCTTGTTGACCTTGGCGTGCGCCGCGATGGCGTCGACCCGCGCGCCGGCGATGCCCTTCGCGGAGAACTCGCGAAGCGCCGCGGCGAGGATGCGCGCCTTCGTCGCTTCGGGATCTCGTGTGGCCATGGCCGGCTCCGTCGTGGTAATCTTTGTAACCAGACGGTTAATAGCACGAGTGGCGCCGGGAGTCCACCACCGACATGCTCACTGCGGAGAAGGCCTACGAGCGCCGCTGGTACACGCTCGGCGTGCTGTGCACGTCCTTGCTGGTCATCTCGGTCGACAACTCGATCCTCAACGTCGCGCTGCCGACCATCGTGCGCGACCTCGGCGCCACGGGCTCCGACCTCCAGTGGATCGTCGACGCCTACGTCATCGTGTTCGTGTGCCTGCTGCTGACCGCGGGCGCCCTCGGCGACAAGTTCGGCCGCAAGCGCGCGCTCACGTTCGGTCTCGTGTGGTTCGGCGCGTTCTCCCTGCTGGCCACCACCGCCAACTCGCCGGCGATGCTCATCGCGTGCCGCGCGCTCATGGGTGTGGGCGCGGCGTTTATCTTCCCGACCACACTGTCGATCCTCACCAACACGTTCACCGGGCACGAGCGGGCCAAGGCGATCGGCGTGTGGGCCGGTGTGTCGGGCCTCGGCGTGGCTGTCGGCCCCATGATCGGCGGTGTGCTCATCGAGCACTTCTCGTGGGCCGCGGTGTTCTTCGTGAACGTGCCGCTGTGCGCGGCTGCCGTCGTACTCGGCATCTACTTCGTCCCCGACTCGCGTGACCCCGACAACCGCCCGCTCGACCCGGTCGGTGCGTTCCTGTCGATCGTCACGCTGGTGGCACTGCTCTACGCGATCATCCAGGCGCCGCAGGTGGGGTGGCTGCACACGGAGGTGGTGGGTGCCTTCCTGGGCGGCGTGGTGCTCGCCTGCTGCTTCGCGCTGTGGGAGTTGCGCAACCCCGAGCCGATGCTCGATCTGCACGTGTTCAAGAACCCGCGCTTCTCGGCGGCCTCGGCGGTGGTCACGCTCATCTCGTTCGCGCTCTACGGATCGATCTTCCTGCTGATCCAGTACTTCCAGTTCGTGCTCGGCTACTCGCCGCTCGAGGCCGGCGCTGCTCGCCATGCCGGTCGCGATCTGCATGATGATCACGTCGCCGAACGCGCCGAAGCTCGTGTTGCGCTGGGGCACCAAGCGGGTCGTGATGCTGGGGCTCGCGGTGGTGATTCTGGGGATGCTCCTCTACTCGTCCGACACGATCATGTCGTCGTTCGTGGGCGGGGCCTTCGTGCGGGGCCTCTTCGGCATCGGGCTCGGGCTCACCTCGGCGCCGGCCACGGAGTCGATCATGGGATCCCTGCCGCCGGCGCGGGCCGGTGTCGGCTCCGCGATCAACGACACGACGCGCCAGACCGGAGGCGCACTGGGCGTCGCAGTGATCGGCAGCGTCTTCCTCTCCTGGTACCACCACTTCATCCGCATCCCCGCGGGTGTCACCGGCCAGGGCGCCGCGGCCCTGCGTGACTCGGTCGGCACCGCACTCGAGCACGCGGCCCGGGTGCCCGGCAGGCAGTCGGAGATCATCGTCGAGCACGCCAAGACCGCATTCGTCGAGGCGATGCGCTTCACCTACCCGATCTCTGCCTGCTTCCTCCTGGTTGCCTTCTTCGTCGCGTGGAAGTGGCTGCCCGCGCGTGCCCACGCGCACGCCGACGCATCCCACGATCTCGGCCACGATCTCGGGCGCGACATCGAGCTCGTGCACGAGGTCACTCCGGCGCGTCAGGATCCAGGCGAGGTGGCCTCGGTCGAGGCTTGAACGCCGGGAGCCAGTGCGACCGATCTCTGCCGAGCTCGTGGAGGGTGCTCGAGTCGCTCCCCGTCCCACCGTTGTCGTCGCCCTTCGCCACAGCGACGCGTTGGCTGCCGTAGATGCCACGGTGTGACGAGAACGTGTAGCTGACGATGCATGCGACGGCGAAGTAGACGAGCGCGCCGCTGCCGAACAGCTCGACGCCCATCACGGTGCACGTGAGCGGCGTGTTGGCCGCTCCCGCGAACACGGCGACGAAGCCCAGTGCGGTCAGGAACACGACGGGGAGTCCGAGCGGTGCGGCGAGCGCGGCGCCCGGCACGCGCCGATCACGAACAGCGGCGTGACCTCGCCACCCTGGAAGAAGGCGCCGAGGGTGACGGCGGTGAACAACAGCTTGAGCAGCCATGCCCAACTGCTCGCGTCGCCGGCGAACGCCTCGCCGATGAGCCCCAGCGAGAGACCGTTGTAGGTCTGGCTTCCCACCGCGAGCGTCATGAGGATGACCATGATCCCGCCGACGGCGGGGCGGGCCGGCATCCACGGGACGAACTTGGTGAACGCGCGCTTGAAGCCGTGGGTGAGCTCGCTGAAGAGACCACCGACGAGCCCAAAGGCCAGACCGGCGAGCGCGACCTTGCCGAGGGTGGCGAGATCGAGGCCGAGGCCGGCGACGTGGGGGAGCGGCGTGTGGTGCACGCCGAGCGCGCGTACCACCAGGTCGCCGATCACCGACGCAGTGAGGCACGGCACCAACGCCTCGTAGCGCATGCGGCCGACGGACTGCACTTCGAGCCCGAAGATGGCGCCCGCGGCGGGCACGCCGAACACGGCACCGAACCCGCCGGACAGCGCCGCGATCAGCACCATGCGCCGATCCGACGGGCCGAGGCGGAGCAGGCGCGACGCGCCGTCGCTGAGGCTGCCGCTCATCTGGATCGCGGTGCCCTCTCGACCCGCCGATCCGCCGAACAACTGCGTGATGACGGTACCGGCGAACACGAGCGGCGCCATGCGGCGCGGCACCCACGCCGCGGCTCGTGGATCTCGTCGAGGATCAGGTTGTTGCCCTCGGACGAGCGGCCGCCGCCGTAGTGGTAGGCGAGTCCCACTGCCAGACCGCCGACGGGGAGCAGCCCGATCAGCCAGGGGTTGTCGAGGCGGGTCTCGGTGGCCCAGTCGAGCACCTCGAGGAAGACCGCGGAAGAGAGGCCCGCGAGCACGCCGACCATCGCGCCGAACGTGATCCACTTCGCGAGATGACGGAGCAACCGTGCCTGCTCGGGCCAGTCGACGTGCAGCAGGTCGCGCGCCGCCTCGTAGACGCGTGCGATGAGCCGAGGGGTTCCATCGTTCGTTGGTTGTTCGTCGGCCACCGGACCTCCGCCAGGCGTCGTCTCCGCCCGGACGTGACAGACCTACCGGGCGCTTGCCGCTGGTAGGAGCCATCAGCCCTCTCCCGTTGTGACCACGGCGTGATGGGCGGTGGCGGTCGGGTTCGGGCGGTCTCGGCGAGCTCCATCGCCGTCGAACGGAGAAAGTGTATCGGAGTCGCGCCTGCAAAGGGTGCGTAGAGATCGCGGCCGAGCGCGCTAAGGACGCGTCAAGATCGGCGTGTGGCCCTATCGGCGTACCCCGGAGCGGTGTATCGATGAGGACGTGGACGAGACGGCGGGCCGTGGGATACGAGGCGTGGGCTGGGTGGTGGCGATCGCCGGGCCCGTCGCCATCTCGCTGCTCCTCGTGCCGGCCCGGTCCGAGATCCGCGTCGTCAACGCCGCGCTGGTACTCGTGGTCGTCGTGCTGGTCGCCGCCATCGTTGGGGGCCGCACCGGCGGCGTGGTCGCGGCCCTCGTCGCCGCGCTGAGCTACGACTTCTTCTTCACGCACCCCTATTACTCGCTGCGGATCAACACCCGGGACGACATCGAGACGACGGTCCTGTTGCTCGTCGTCGGGCTCGTGACCGGCGAGTTGGTCACCCGCACCCGCCGCAGCCGCGCCGTCGCGCACAAGAGCCGGCGGGAGGTGCAGCGCATGCGCACCGTCGCCGAGGTCGGTGCCGGCAGCGACACGCCGACCTACCTGATCGAGAGTGTGCGCCGCGAGCTCCAGACGCTGCTGCCGGCCGAGCGCATCTGGTTCGAGCGGCCTCCCTTCGAGGTGGAGCTCCCCCAACTGCGCCATGGCCGGGTCGCGGTCCCCCCGGGCGATCCGGCCATCGGCGTGCTCGACCCCACCCCGTCGCGGCTCGTGGAGTTGCGCGTCGCCGGAGCCGGTCGCGTGCGCGGCCGCTTCGTGCTCGAGTTCGCCGAGCCCACCACCGGTGTCGCCCTCTCCGTCGACGCCCGTGCGTCGGCGGTGGCGCTCGCCGACCAGCTGGGGGTCGCGCTCGCCGCGCCCCCCGACCAGGACGGCCCCGAAGACCAAGAAGGAAAGGACCAGCCATGACCGACGTGCTCGTCGTCGTGGCCCTGATCGCGTTCTTCGCCCTCTGCGCCGGTTTCGTCGCAGTGTGCGGGCGCATCATCGGGCCGGATCCGGAAGGGGTCCGGTTGTCGACCGGCGCTCACGACCTCATCGGCACCGCCGACGAGGTCGTCGAGGAGGTGACCGTCCCGTGAGCGGCGACGACTGGATCGGACTCGTGCTCTCCGTCCTCCTGGCCGCGTATCTCGTGGCGGCGCTCGTGATCCCGGAGAAGCTCTGATGACCGCGGCGAACTGGTTGCAGCTGCTCGCGCTGATCGCGGTGCTCGCGATCTCGGTGCCGCTCCTCGGCAGCTACATGGCCAAGGTGTTCGGCGACGGCGGCCGAGGGAAGGCCCCGGGCGACCGCGTCTTCGGGCCGGTCGAGCGGGTGATCTACCGCCTCGGTGGCATCGACGAGCAGCGCGAGCAGAGGTGGACCACCTACGCACTGTCGCTCCTCGCGTTCAGTGCGGTGTCGATCGCGTTCCTGTACCTGCTGCAGCGGGTCCAGGAGCACCTGCCGCTGAACCCGACGAACGTCAAGGGCGTCCCGAGCCTGCTCGCCTTCAACACGGCGGTCAGCTTCGTCACCAACACGAACTGGCAGAACTACTCGCCCGAGACGACGATGAGCCATCTCACCCAGATGGCCGGTCTCACGGTGCAGAACTTCGTGTCCGCCGCGGTGGGTCTGTCGGTCGCCGTCGCGCTGATCCGCGGGCTCACGCGCCACCGCGCCGGCACGATCGGCAACTTCTGGGTCGACATGACGCGCGGGATCATCCGCATCCTGCTGCCCGCCGCCTTCCTGTTCGCGATCGTGTTCGTCACCCAGGGCATGATCCAGAGCTTCGACGGGAACACGACGGTCAAGACCGTCGAGGGCAAGTCCCAGGTGATCCAGGGCGGTCCCGTCGCCAGCCAGGAGGCAATCAAGGAGCTCGGGACCAACGGCGGTGGGTCACGCAACGCCAACTCTGCCCACCCGTTCGAGAACCCCAACGGCTTCACCAACTTCGCCGAGATCTACCTGTTGCTCGTCATTCCGTTCTCCCTCGCCTGGACGTTCGGGAAGATGGCGGGGAACAAGAAGCAGGGCATCGCGGTGCTGATGGCGATGCTGGCGATCTGGCTCGCGGCCTCCGTCGGGGCGATGTTGTTCGAAACCGGCGGCAACTCCGCGCTCGACGCGGTGAAGGTGAACCAGCAGACCACCTCCAGCCAACCCGGCGGCACCATGGAGGGCAAGGAGACGCGCTTCGGTGCCGCGGCGTGTGGGCTCTACGCGTCGTCCACGACGGGGACGTCCACCGGTGCGGTGGACTGCTCACATGACAGCATGACGCCGCTGGGCGGCGGCATCGCCCTCGTGAACATCATGCTCGGCGAGGTCAGCCCCGGAGGTGTGGGCGCCGGCCTGTACGGGATGTTGATCTTCGCGCTGCTGGCGGTGTTCATCGCCGGCCTCATGGTCGGGCGCACGCCCGAGTACCTGGGGAAGAAGATCCAGGCCGCCGAGATGAAACTCGTGGTGATCTACCTGCTGGCGGTGCCGCTGGTGATCCTCGTGTTCGCCGGTGCATCGGTGGTGATGAAGACGCCCCAGGCGTCGATCCTCAACCCGGGCGCGCACGGCCTGAGCGAGGTGGTGTACGGCTTCACGTCGACTGCCAACAACAACGGCTCGGCGTTCGGCGGCCTGTCGGGCAACACCGATTGGTATAACACGACGTTCAGCGTGGGCATGTTGATCGGGCGCTTCATCCTGATCATCGCGGCGCTCGCGGTCGCCGGCTCGCTCGCCCGCAAGCAGACGGTGCCCGAGTCCTCGGGAACGTTCCCCACCGACACGCCGCTCTTCACCGGACTCCTGGTGTCGGTGATCGTGGTGGTCGTCGGCCTCACGTACCTACCCGTCCTTGCGCTCGGCCCCATCGTCGAGCACCTCGGGAACTGAGGAGCACCAGTGTCCGGACCCGCAACTCAGAAGCGGCCCCTGTTCGAGCCGGGCATCGTGCGCCGCGCGCTGGTCGACAGCCTGCGCAAGCTCGATCCGCGCAACATGATCCGCAATCCCGTCATGTTCGTCGTCGAGGTCGGCAGCGTCCTCACCACGATCATCTTCTTCCGTGACCTCGGGAAACACGGCGCCAACAACGACGTGTTCACCGGACTGGTCACCCTGTTCCTCTGGTTCACCGTGCTGTTCGCCAACTTCGCCGAGGCGATCGCGGAGGGCCGGGGCAAGGCCCAGGCCGAGACCTTGCGCAAGACGCGCAGCGAGACGGTCGCCAAGAAGCGCATGCCCGACGGATCGATCGTCGAGTGCGCGAGCACCGAGCTCACGGTGGGCGACGAGTGCGTCGTCACGGCCGGCGACGTGATCCCCGGCGACGGCGACGTCGTCGAGGGCATCGCCAGCGTCGACGAATCCGCCATCACCGGCGAGTCGGCGCCGGTCATCCGCGAGTCGGGGGGTGACCGCTCGGCGGTGACCGGCGGTACGCGGGTGCTGTCCGACGAGATCGTGGTGCGCATCACCGCGAAGCCCGGTGAGACCTTCCTCGACCGCATGATCGCCCTCGTGGAGGGCGCCGACCGCCAGAAGACGCCGAACGAGATCGCGCTGAGCATCCTGCTCTCCGGCCTCACCATCATCTTCCTGCTCGCGGTGGTGTCGCTGCAGCCGTTCGCGGTGTACTCCGGTGCGCCGCAGACACTGGTGATCCTCACCGCGCTGCTGGTGTGCCTGATCCCGACGACGATCGGCGGACTGCTCTCGGCGATCGGCATCGCGGGCATGGACCGGCTCGTGCAGCACAACGTGCTGGCGATGAGCGGTCGGGCCGTCGAGGCCGCCGGCGATGTGAGCACGCTGCTGCTCGACAAGACCGGCACCATCACCATCGGCAACCGCGAAGCGGCGCAGTTCCTCCCGGTGGGCGACATCACCGAGCACGAACTCGCCGAGGCCGCGTTGCTGTCGAGCCTCGCCGACGAGACCCCCGAGGGCCGCTCGATCGTGAAGCTGGCGGTCGAGCACTTCGGCCTCGATCGCAAGGAGCTGGTCGGCGCAACGCTGGTGCCCTTCACCGCGCAGACCCGCATGAGTGGCGTCGACCTCCCGGCCAACGGTGTCGCCGCCCGCTCGGTGCGCAAGGGCGCGGCCGACTCGGTGAAGGTGTGGGTGGCGGAAGAGGGCGGCGCGGTGCCGCCCGAGTTGCAGACCATCGTCGACGGCGTGTCGAGCGAGGGGGGCACGCCGCTCGTGGTCGCGGAACAGGGTGGCGCGGTGGGCACGGCGCGCGCGCTGGGTGTCATCTACCTCAAGGACATCGTGAAGCCCGGAATGAAGGAGCGCTTCGACGAGCTGCGCGAGATGGGCATCCGCACGGTGATGATCACCGGCGACAACCCGCGCACGGCGGCGTTCATCGCCAACGAGGCCGGCGTCGACGACTTCCTCGCCGAAGCCACGCCGGAAGACAAGATGGCGCTCATCAGGAAGGAGCAGACCGGCGGGCACCTCGTAGCCATGACCGGCGACGGCACCAACGACGCGCCCGCACTCGCCGTCGCCGACGTCGGTGTCGCGATGAACACCGGCACGCAGGCGGCCAAGGAAGCCGGCAACATGGTCGACCTCGACTCCGACCCGACGAAGCTCATCGACATCGTGGCGATCGGCAAGCAGTTGCTGATCACGCGTGGTTCGCTCACCACCTTCTCGATCGCCAACGACGTCGCGAAGTACTTCGCGATCATCCCGGCGATGTTCGCCGGGTTCGCGGGCCTCACCGCGTTGGGTGATCTCAACGTGATGGATCTCGGTTCGCCCAACTCGGCGATCCTCTCGGCGGTGATCTTCAACGCGCTGATCATCGTGATGCTGATCCCGCTCGCGCTGCGCGGGGTGAAGTACCGGCCGGCGGGTGCCGCCGCGATCCTGCGACGCAACCTGATGATCTACGGCCTCGGCGGTCTGGTCGCCCCGTTCATCGGGATCAAACTCATCGACATGATCATCACGGCCCTGGGGGTGCACTGATGCAGTCACAGATTCGGCGTCAACTGCTTCCCGCAATCCGGATCGTGCTCGTGTTCACCGTCCTGCTCGGGCTCGCGTACCCGTTGCTCGTGACCGGCGTCGCGCAGGGACTCTGGTCCGACAAGGCGAACGGCTCACTGGTGAAGGTGAACGGCAAGGCGGTGGGGTCGTCCCTCATCGGGCAGAGCTTCACGAAGCCCGAGTACTTCCACCCGCGGCCCTCTGCGGCCGGTGACGGCTACGACGGGCTGGCGAGTTCGGCGTCGAACCTCGGGCCGACCAACCCGACCCTCATCGACAACGTCAAGAAGGCGGCCGTCGCGTACCGCGAGGAGAACAACCTTCCGGCCGGGTTCTCCGTGCCGATCGATGCGGTCACGTCGTCGGGCTCCGGCCTCGACCCCGGCATCTCCGTGGCCAACGCCCGGCTCCAGACGGCGCGCGTCGCCGACGCCCGGGGTTTGACGAAGGCCCAGGTGGCGAAGCTCGTCGACGAGCACACGCAGGATCGCTCGCTCGGGTTCCTCGGCGAGAAGTACGTGAACGTGCTCGAGCTCAACGTCGCGCTCGACCAACTGGCGCGGCAGTAGGTTTCGTCCATGGCCCGGGGCAACCTCCGTATCTATCTCGGGGCGTCCCCGGGCGTGGGCAAGACCTACGCCATGCTCAACGAGGGCTGGCGGCGGGCGAGCCGCGGCACCGATTGCGTCGTCGGCCTGGTCGAGACGCACGGTCGCGTGAACACAGGTGCCCAGGTGCGCGATCTCGAGATCGTGCCGCGACGGCGCATCGAGTACCGCGGCTCGGTGTTCGAGGAGATGGACGTCGACGCCATCATCGCCCGGGCGCCGAAGGTGGTTCTGGTCGACGAGCTCGCCCACACCAACGTGCCCGGTTCTCGGAACGAGAAGCGCTGGCAGGACGTCCACGAGATCCTCGACGCCGGCATCGACGTGATCTCCACGGTGAACATCCAGCACCTCGAGTCGATGAACGACGTGGTGGAAGAGGTCACCGGGATCAAGCAACAGGAGACGATCCCCGACTCGGTGGTGCGGGCGGCCGATCAGATCGAGATCATCGACATGACGCCGCAGGCCCTGCGGCGACGCATGGCGCACGGGAACATCTACCCGGCCGAGCGGGTCGACGCGTCTCTGGCCAACTTCTTCCGGGAGGGCAACCTCGGCGCGCTGCGCGAGCTTGCCCTCATGTGGACCGCCGACCGGGTCGACGAGGCGCTCGAGGACTACCGGGAGAAGCACGGGATCTCGGGCCAGTGGGAGACCCGCGAGCGGGTCATCGTGGCGATCACCGGTGCACCCGGTGGGCACGACGTCGTACGGCGGGCGGCCCGGATGGCCGCGCGCACGCGGGGTCAGCTCGTGGGCGTGCACGTGCGGCCCGCCGACGGGTTGCGCGGGCCGTCGGGCCAGACACTTGCCGCCCAGCGCCGGCTGCTCGCGGAGCTCGGTGGCACCTACCACGAGCTCGCGGGTGCCGACATCGCCACCGCGCTGGTGGAGTTCGCCAGCGCCGAGAACGCCACGCAGATCGTGCTCGGCGCCAGCCGTCAGAGTCGGTGGGCCACGTTCCTGCGCGGGTCGGTGATCAACGACGTGATCCGGGCGTCGGGTCCGATCGACGTGCACGTCATCTCGTCGGAGCCCGGCGACGACGTCGGTGACGTGCGCATCACCACGCACCGGGCCCGTCGGCCCGCGGCGATCTCACCGCGACGCCAGATCCTGGCGTGGGTGCTCGCAGTCGTTGCGCCGTTGCTGACGTCGCTCGTGCTGGCGCAAATGCACGCCACGCTCACGCTTCCGAGCGACCTGTTGATCTTCATGCTCGTCGTCGTGGTCGTCGCCGCACTGGGCGGTATGTGGCCCGCGCTCGTGTCCGCAATCTCGGGCTTCCTGCTCGCCAACTACTTCTTCACTCAACCGACGCATGAGTTCACCGTGGCCGACGGCGAGAACCTCGTCGCGCTCGTCATCTTCCTCCTCGTCGGCGGGGTGGTGAGCTATCTGGTGGCGACGGCGTCGCGCCGCACGGTCGAAGCCGCGCAGTCGCGCGCGGAGGCGGAGACGCTCGCGGCGTTGAGCGGCACGTTGGCCGCGGCCGAAGAGCCACTCCCACAGTTGGTTGCGCAGGTGCGCGAGGCCTTCGAAGCCGATTCCGCGGCGGTGCTCAGTGGTGGCCCCATCACGTGGACCGTGCTCGCGTCGGCGGGCGAGCCGGTGCCCGCGCCGCCGAAGAGGGCGAGCTGTCCGTCGGGCTCTACGGGGACGCCGTGCTCGTGCTCGACGGCGCGGCGGTCAGGCAGGCGGATCCCGAGATACTGCGCGCATTCGTCGGCCAGGTGGCGACCGCGCTGGAGCGGCGCGAGCTCCGTGCTGCATCGGAGCGCGCCGCGGGCCTCGAGGAGGCCAACGAGCTGCGCACCGCGCTGCTTGCGGCGGTGTCGCACGACCTGCGGACACCGCTGTCGTCGATCAAGGCCTCGGTGAGCAGTCTCCTGCAACGCGACGTCGACTTCTCGCCCGCCGCCACCCGCGAGTTGCTCGAGACGGTCGACGAGGGCGCCGACCGGCTGAACCACCTCATCGGCAACCTGCTCGACATGAGTCGCCTGCAGACCGGGGCGCTGCAGCTGGTGATGCGCGACGTCGGCCTCGACGAAGTCGTGCCGGTCGCGCTCGTCGGCCTCGATGGCGACCGCCTGGCTGTCGATGTCCCCGAGACGTTGCCGCGCGTGCGGGCCGATGCGGCGCTCCTCGAGCGGGCGATCGCCAACATCGCGGAGAACGCGCTGGCCTGGTCGCCTCCGGAAGCCCGCGTGCGCATCGAGGCGTGCGCGACCCAGTCGACCGTCGAGCTCAGCGTGGTCGACCGCGGTCCCGGAATCCCGCGCGACCAGCGCGACGACGTGTTCCGCCCGTTCCAGCGGCTCGGTGACCGCTCGACCGACACCGGTGTGGGGCTCGGTCTCGCGGTCGCTCGAGGGTTCGTCGAGGCCATGGACGGGGGTATCGACATCGACGACACTCCCGGAGGGGGCACCACGATGGTGATCAGCCTCCCGTTGGCTGCGTCGTGATCCGCGTTCTCGTGGTCGACGACGAACCGCAGATCCTGCGGGCGCTGTCGATCAACCTGCGTGCCCGCGGCTACGAGGTCGACCTCGCGCCCGACGGTGAGCAGGCCCTCGAGCTCGCGGCACGGCACCATCCCGATGTGGTGGTACTCGACCTCGGACTTCCCGGCATCGGTGGGGTCGACGTGATCCGCGGCCTGCGGGGATGGACCCAAGTGCCGATCGTCATCCTGTCGGTGCGCGACGCGGAGACCGACAAGGTGGCCGCGCTCGACGCCGGCGCCGACGACTACGTGACGAAGCCGTTCGGCATGGACGAGTTGCTCGCCCGCCTGCGCGCGGCGCTCCGCCGGGCGACGCCGGCCGAGGAGGAACCGGTCATCGAGACCGCCGACTTCGTCATCGATCTCGCCGCGAAGCGGGCGCGACGCGAGGGTGAGGACGTCCGTCTGACGCCCACGGAGTGGCATCTGGTGGAGGTGCTCGTGCGCAATCCGGGGAAGCTCGTCTCCCAGCAGCAGTTGCTGCAGGAGGTGTGGGGCCCGGAGTATCACGACGAGACCGCCTACCTGCGCGTGCACATGGCAAACGTGCGCCGGAAGCTGGAGCCCGAGCCGGGCCGGCCGCGCTACTTCTTCACCGAACCGGGGATGGGCTACCGCTTCGAGGCAGGTGCCACCGGAGCGGACGCAACCGCGACCACGTAGTCGGGAGTTGCTCCGATCGGGTCGCGCGTCCACGTGGCGAAGTGCGCGACCGGTTCGAGGCCCGCGGCCGCGCAGTGCTCGTCGTACTCGTCGATGCCGAGGCGACCCCGGCGTACCTGGAAGCCGGCGATCAGCAGGCCACCCGGCTCGAGGCGTGCCGCGAGGTTCGCGACGACGGTGCGCTCGGTGCCGCGGGCCACGAAGATCATCACGTTGCCCGCGGCGACCACGGCGGCGAAGGGGCCGGGCGCGACGTCGGGCCCGAGCGCCGCGAGGTCGGCGGTGATCCACTGGGGCCGCGCGTCCTTCGCCCGCGCCGCGTCGAGCAGCGCGGGGTCGAGGTCGATGCCGGTGACGGTGTGCCCGCGCGCCGCGAGTTCTGCCGCCACCCGGCCGGTGCCACAGCCGGCGTCGAGGATCGCACCGGTCAGGGCGTGCTCCTGCAGCAGCGCCTCGACGAGGTTGACCTCGCCGTGGACCTCCTCGCCGGCGGCGGCCAGCGCGGCCCAACGCTCGTCGTACTCGTCGGGCGGGAGGTCGACTCGGCGGTGCGTCACGACCGGTCACGGTAGCGCCGGGCGACTGGCGTGCGACATCGGTCACACGAAGGGCAGCGCGCGTCGTGCGTCGCCACGAAGTCGTCAAGTTTCCGGGCATCGGGGCCGACGAAGAGGCCACGAGCCGGGCAGTCTCCCGGCGCCGGCCGGGCGAGGCCGGACAGGCAGCGAGCAGGCAGGGGGCGGGGCGCATGTCCTCCGTGCATCACATCGACCCGGGCGCGATCGGCACGAGTGCGCTCTACGCGTTCACGGTCACTCGGTGCGACGACGCCTCCGCTGACGGACGCACCGCGATCGGGGTCGAGGTCCTCGGGGGTGTGGACCGGGCCGTCGCCGGCCAGCTGCGCAACCAGCTCCTCACCCTGGCCAAGGAACACCCCGCCTCGATCGCCGTCGACATGCGCAACGTCGCCGTGGTCGACGCCGCGTGCCTGGCCGTCCTGGTCGAGGCCTGGCGCTTCTGCGACGAGCACGGCATCGAGCTCGCGGTGCGCTCGCCCGCGACCGCGATCCGCGAGGCCTTCGACCAGGCGCCCTCCGGCCGGATCCTGGCATTCCGGGCCTGACCGGGAACTTCTCCGCTCCGCGAGTCGACTGTGCCACCAGGGCCGCTGGACGAAGGCGGCCGACGAGGCAGGGAGCACAGGATGGGTAGGAGCAGGATCTTCGCGGCGCTGGTGGCGGTCGCCGTCGCCGTCTCGGTGGTGTTCGCCGCCGCCGCGGGCGCGCACGTCACCGTGCACCCGGGTACGGAGAAGAAGGGTGCCGCCGACGTGCTGCTCACCCTCGCGGTGCCGAACGAGGAGACCAGCGGGGCGACGGTCACGAAGCTCGAGCTCGACCTGCCGACCACCACGCCGTTGCTCGGCGTGCGGGCGCAGACCATCCCCGGCTGGACGGCGACGGTCACCAGCACGAAGCTGGCCAAGCCGGTGACCACCGACGACGGTGAGATCACCGAGGCCGTCACCCAGGTGGTGTGGACCGCGAACGATCCGGCCGCCGGTGTGGGCCAGGACCAGTTCGGTGCGTTCACGATCCTGGTGGGCACCCTGCCGTCGAACACGTCGAAGGTGGTGTTCAAGGCGGTGCAGACCTACAGCGACGGCACGGTCACGAGCTGGATAGAGCCGGTGGCCAAGGGCGCACCCGAGCCCGAGCACCCCACGCCGATCCTGAAGCTGGTCAAGTAGCCGGGCGCCCGGGCGGCCGTGCCGGCATCCGGCGCGTCGCCCGGCCGCGTGCCAACATGCGGCCATGACGGAAACCAGTTTCCCCCTCGCGGGGCTGCGCGTCGTGGACGCGACCCGCGAGCTCGGTCAGCTCACCTCCCGCCTGCTCGGCGACCTCGGTGCCGAGGTCGTGAAGCTCGAGCCGCCCGAGGGCTCACCGGGGCGGTCGGTCGCACCGGTACGGCGCGGGGTGTCGCTCGCGTTCGCCGTCCGCAACGCCGGGAAGCTCGGCGTGGCCCTCGACCTCGCTGACGAGGCCGAGGTCGCCCGCCTCCACGAGCTGCTCGCGCACACCGACGTGCTGGTCACCCCCGGCGCGTCGCTCGGGCCGCTCGACGCCCGTGAGCTCGCCGACGCCCACCCGCACCTCGTGGTCGCCGCGGTGTCGCCCTTCGGGCTCACCGGTCCGTACGCGTCGTGGTCGGCCACGAGCGCGGTGCTGTCGGCCGCGGGCGGCTACGCGTTCAAGGCGGGAGTGCCCGACCGCGAGCCGTTGTTCACCCCGGGCGGAGTGGTCGACGACGCCGGCTCGATCGTCGGCTCGTTCGCGGTGCTCGCCGCGCTGTTCCAGCGCGAGCAGACCGGCGGCGCCGGGCAGCTGCTCGACATCTCGCTCACCCACGCGATCGCCACCTGCTCCGACTGGTGCATGCCCAACGTGATGGCACGCGTGTACCAAGGGATGGAGGCCGCGGAGACCCGCAACGGCAGCGGTCCCGTGTACCCCACGTTCCGCTGCAAGGACGGCTACGTGCGCCTCGTGGTGCTCAGCCCCCGGCAGTGGCAGGCGATGCGCGCGTGGCTCGGCGAACCCGACTACCTGCAGGACCCGATGTTCGACAGCTTCGTGGGCCGGTTCGAGATCGCGACGACGGTCCTCAACCCGCTCTACGAAGCGCTGTTCGCCACGATGACGATGGACGAGGTGTCGCTCGAGGCGCAGCAGCGCGGCATCGTGTGCACACCCGCGTCGAAGCCCTCCGACATCCTGGTGAACGAGCATCTCACGTCGCGCGATTCGTTCCGCGAGCTCGCGTTGGCCGACGGGGTCGTGGCGAAGGTCGCGAGCGGCTTCTTCGAGCTCGACGGCCGCCGCGCCGGTCCGAGCACGCCGCCGCCCGCGGTGGGCGAGCACACCGACACGGTGTTCGCCGCGTTGGGCGAACGGCGGGCTGCGCCGGCGACGCGTCCGCCGGCGGCACCACCGCTCGCGGGGCTGCGGGTCATGGACTTCGGGCACGGCGGCGTGGGGGTCGAGGCCGGCCGTCGCTTCGCGGAGTACGGCGCCGACGTCATCAAGATCGAGTCGCGCACCTACCCCGACTTCATCCGCATCGTGCTCGGCGGCGAGATGAATCCGTCGTTCTGCTCGTCGAGCCGATCGAAGCGCGCGCTCGGCGCCAACGCGAAGACGCCGGAGGGTCGTGAGTTGCTGTTCGAGTTGGTGAAGCAGTCGGACGTGGTGATCGAGAACAACTCCACCGGCACGATGGACAAGCTCGGCATCGGCTACGACGACCTCTCCGCGGTGAACCCGCGTATCGCGATGGCCTCGAGCCAGCTGATGGGTTCGCACGGCGCGTGGTCGTGGTGGCGGGGATACGGCCCCAGCACCCAGCCGCCCGGCGGTCTGCTGCACCTGTGGAACTACGCGGATCGTGACGACCCCGCGGGTTCGGTGTCGATCTTCCCCGACCACGTTGCCGGGTGTCTCTGCGCCGTCGGCACGCTCGCCACATTGGTGGGCCGGGAGCGCGGCGTGCTCCAGGGTGCGCACGTGGAGGTCGCGCAGGTGGAGGCCGTGGTCAACACCCTCGCCGACCTGCTGGCCGCCGAGAGTGTGGAGGCCGGCTCGGTGGTGCCGCTCGGCAACGCCAGCGAGCAGGGTGCGCCGTGGGGCATGTACCGGTGCGCGGGCGAGGAGCAGTGGGTGGCGATCACGTGCCGCGACGACGCCGACTGGCAGGGGTTGGTGGCCGCGATGGGCGCCCCCGCGTGGGCGGCCGACGCCGCGTTGGCGTCGGGTGACGCTCGTCGGGCGCGGGCCCCGGAGCTCGATGCTGCGGTCGGGGAGTGGACGGCCGGGCTCGCGCCCGCGCAGGTCGCCGCGGCGTGCCAGGAGCACGGCGTGCCGTCGGTGCCGTTGATCAACGGTCAGGCGATGACCACCGACCCGCAGTACGTCGCGCGGGCGTTCGCCACGAACATCGACCAGCCCGGCATCGGGCGCATCGACCTGGAGGGCGCGGCGTTCGTCGGTGACCTGATGGTGGGGCCCGACATCCGGCCCGCGCCGATGGTGGGCGAGCACACCCGCGCGATCGCCACGGAACTGCTCGGCCTCGACGACGCGGAGGTCGACCGGCTGCTCGCGGCAGGCGTGCTGGAGACGACGCCTCCCGTCTGACGGCTGGTTCGTCCCGAACTGCGCCTGTCGTCTGACCTAGACGACGCCCAACGCCCGTTCGCAGAACGCGCCGAGGGCGCGCAGCTCGGCCGCGGCGGGACGCGTGCTCGCGAGCACGTGCCGCTCCATGGTCGCGAAGACGAGGTCGTTCACTGCTTGCGCGTCGCGCTCGACGTCGGCGGGGGCGAGTGTGCCGTCGGCCGCACTCTCGGTGATCGCCGCCGTCAGGAGCTCGAGCGCGCCGCGGAGTGATGCCGCGTGCTCCTCGGGGAACTGTTCGGCGATGCGGCCGGTGTTGGCGACGAACGGACGCGTGCGGGCCGCCGCCGCCGCATTGGTGGCCTGGGCCATCACGCCGTCGATCCACGCCCGCACCCGACCGCGCCCATCGGCGGCCTTCGCCATCCGGTGGGTGAGGTAGTCGGTGAGCTGCCGGCGACCGTCGTCGAGGATCACGAGGAGGAGCTCGTCCTTCGACGCGAAGTGCCGGTAGAAGGTGGGGCTCGAGAAGCCCGCCTCCACGAGGATGTCGCGCACCTTCGGGTCGATGGTGCCGGTGTGCTCCATCACCCGGTAGGTCGCGTCGATGATGCGGGCGACGTCCTCCTCGGCGGCGGCGTAGCGGTCGGAGAACCCGCGGCGCACCGCGCGCTCGACGAGCGAGGGGCTCGTCGTGGGGTCGGCGGTCGGGCCGGGCGCAGGAGTGGAGGCGGCGGGGGTGCGGGAGCTCATGGCGAAAACCGTGTTCCGGGAATGGAATACGGTACTGCGCCATGGGGGGTACGCAGCTTCTGATCGGTGAGATGTTCGCGAACTCGGGGCGCGCGGCGCCGACGCGTCCTGCCGCGATGGTGGGCGACGACGTCCTCACCTACGGCGAGCTGGATCGGCGCGCCAATCGGGTCGCGCACTCCCTGCGCCGCCGCGGCCTCGGGCATGGTGACCGGGTGGTGGTGTGGAGCGCGACCAGCCTCGACACGCTGCCGTTGTTCGTCGCGTTGGCCAAGCTGGGCGCGGTGTTCGCGCCGATCGGCGCGATGCTCAACGCCGACGAGGCGGCCGACATGCTGGTGACCGCCCGGCCCGCACTGCTCGCCACCGATGCTGCGCGCGCCGACGACGGCGCGCGGATCGCGGCGGAGGCCGGCATCGGCGCGGTGGTCACCGCCGGGCTCGGTGAGGGCGACGACGACTCACCGGTCGGCGAACCGGCGCTGCGCGAGACCGACCCTCACGTGTTGTTCTTCACGAGTGGCAGCACCGGCCGGCCCAAGGGGGTGGTGCTGTCGCATCGCGCCAACATGCTGCGCTCGTACCCGGGTGCACTCGGCGTGACGCGCGGGCCCACCGTGTGCCCGTTCCCGCTGTTCCACATGGCGGGGTGGACCCTCGGCCTGCAGGCGTGGCACGCGGTGGAGCTCGTGGTGTTCACGGCGCCCGATCCGGTCGAGATCTGCGCGGCGATCGAGCGGCACCGGGCCTACCGGCTGCACTGCATCCCGGGCATCTGGCGGCGCATCCTCGACCACCTCGCGTCGCCGGAGGGACAGGCGCGCGACGTGAGCTCGTTGCGGCTCACCGAGTCGGCCACGTCGGCCACGCCGATCGAGCTGCTGCGCGCGATCTCCGCGGCGATCCCGAGCGGGCAGATCCGCATCTTCTACGGCTCCACCGAGGCCGGCACCGTCACCACGCTCGATCCCGTCGACGTGGAGCGCAAGCCCGGCAGCGTGGGCGTGCCCGGTCCGCTCGCGGAGATCCGCCTGTCGGACGCGGGTGAGCTCCTCTGCCGCGGCCCGATGTTGTGCGACGGCTACTTCGAGAACGCCGAGGCCACCGCCGACGCGTTCGTCGACGGCTGGTACCGAACCGGCGACCTCGTCGACGTCGACGACGAGGGCTACGTGGCGGTGGTCGGCCGGGCCCGCGACGTGATCCGCACCGGGGGCGAGTCGGTCACCCCACCGGAGGTGGAGTTGGTGCTCGCCGGGCACCCCGCGATCGCCGACGTCGCCGTGGTCGGCCTGCCCGATGAGCAGTGGGGCGAGATCGTGTGCGCCGTCGTGGTGCTCGTGCCCGGCGCCGACGCCCCCACCGTCGACGACCTGCGCGCCCACGTGGGGGAGCGCCTCGCCCGCTTCAAGCACCCCCGCCGCGTCGCGGTGGTCGACGAGATCCCCCGCACCGCAGCCACCAAGCAGGTGCAGCGCCGCCTCCTCGTCGAGCAACTCACCCCCTAACGCCGCACCCTCCCCAACCGGCGTCAATCCCTGCCCATAGTGGGCTTCGATTGACGCCGGTTCGTCGAACGGGTGGGGAAAACACGGTTTTTGACAGGGAGAACAGCTGTTCCTACACTCCGGGGATGGAACGGGAATTGCTGATGTCCGGCATCGGCGGCCAGGGGGTGCAGCTCGCGACCACGGTGGTGGCGCGGGCGGCGATCGCCGAGGGTCGTCAGGTGCAGCTCTTCGGGAGCTACGGCGGGATGATGCGCGGCGGCAACACGGAGACCAACCTCGTGATCGCCGACGGCCCCATCGCCGCACCGCCCACAGTGGGGGACGCGTGGTCGGCGGTGCTGATGCACCACGACTACTCCGAGCCCACCCGGTCGAAGCTCCGGCCGGGGAGCCTGGTGTTCGTGAACTCGTCGGTGTACGAGGACGCGGGCGACCACGCGCTCGACCGGGATGCGTGGACCGTCGTCGACGTGCCCGCGATGGACCTCGCCGTCGACCTCGGCAACGTGCTGGTCGGCTCGATGATCATCACCGGCGTGTACGCGCGGGCCACCGGGCTGGTCGGCATCGACGCGCTGGTGGCTGCGGTGGCCGAAGCACTGCCGCCGTACCGGGTGAAGCACATCGAGCTCAACCAGGCCGCGCTGCGCGCCGGTTGGGATCGCCCGGGCGAGCAACTGGCCGACGCGTGGGCGAGTGAGGTGCACGTATGAGCGCCGACAAGATCGGGGGCGGCGTCTTGACCCGCGGCACCGTCGTCATCGACGTCGACGCCTGTAAGGGCTGCGACCTGTGCATCGACGCGTGCAAGCCCAACGTGCTGGTGATGACCCAGCACCTCACGAACTCGCGCGGGTACCGCTACCCACTGCTGCTCGCCGGGTGCACCGCGTGCAAGGCGTGCTCGCAGATCTGCCCCGACTTCGTGTTCCAGGTGTACCGCTACGACGCACCGATCGAGATCGAGATCGAGGTCGCCGTCGGTGAAGGAGGCGCGTCGTGAGTGCCGAATTGATGGAGGGCTCGGAGGCGCTCGCCGCGGCGATGGTGGCGGCCGGGTGCCGGTTCTTCGCCGGGTACCCGATGACGCCGTTCACCGAGGTCCTCGAGCACATGGCCAAGCGCCTGCCACCCGTCGGTGGCGTGTGCATCAACGCCGAGAGCGAGCTCGAAGCCGTGGGCATGGCCTGGGGCGCCGCGGCCACCGGCACGCCCGCGGCGACGGGGTCCACCGGCCAGGGGCTCGCACTCATGCAGGAGTCGTTCGCCGAGTTGTCGTACGGGCGGGTGCCGCTCGTGCTGCTCAACATGGCCCGGGCCCAGGGCGACTACTTCCAGGCCACGCGCGGTGGCGGCCACGGCGACTACCGCCACGTGGTGCTCGCCCCGGCCGACGCCAACGAGGCGTCCGAGCTCGTGCAGCTCGCCTTCCACCTCGCCTTCCTCTGGCGCAACCCGGTGTTGGTGATGGGCGACTACTACCTCGCGGACACGATGCAGTCGGTCACCGTCGAGCCGATCGACTTCGGCCCGCTCCCGCCCGCCGACTGGGCCCTCGACGGCTCGAGCGGCGGCACCGGGAAGGCCAAGCTGTTGTCGTCGCTCAGCCAGACCAAGCGTCGCGACATGGCGGGCTACGACCTCGGCCAGGTGTACGTGGACCACGCGCAACGCATCGCCGAGATGCTCGCGGCGATCGAGCCGCGCGCCGAGTCGGGGCACACCGACGACGCCGACGTGGTCGTCGTCGCCTACGGCACGCCGGGTCGCTACGTGCGCGCCGCGGTGGAGGGCCTGCGCGCCGAGGGCGAGCGGGTCGGCTACGTGCGGCCGGTCACGCTCCTGCCCTTTCCCGACGACGCGGTGCGCCAGGCCGCCGCGGGGGCGAAGTGCGTCGCGGTTTACGAGGTGAACACCGGGCAGATGTACGACGACGTGCGCCTCGCGCTCCTCGGGAGCGTGCCCACCGAGTTCATCGGCGGGCCGAGCTACGACGAGTCGGGCTTCGGCATCGCGCCGGATCTCGACGTCAACAAGATGAAGGACCGCATCCGCGGCGTGCTCGGGCGCGTCAACGGCGAGAAGGTGGCAACTCCATGACGCAGCTCTTCGAGGTCGAGGGTCACCCCACCATCCCCACGAGCGTCCCACCGACGACCCCGGCGAAGCTCGTCGACGACTTCACGCCCACGCTGATCGACTTCGGCGAGCACCACCTGTGCCCCGGGTGCGGCGAGCCGATCGCGATGCGCTCGGCGATGGAGGTGGTCGAGGAGCTCGACCTCGTCACCAGGACGATCGTGGTGTTCGGCATCGGCTGCTACACCGCTTACTCCAACAACCTCGACGTCGAGGTGCTGCAGGCGCTGCACGGGCGCGCCCCGTCGCTGGCCACCGGCGTGAAGCGGGCCAAGCCCGACACGTTCGTGTTCACCGTCCAGGGCGACGGCGACATGGTGAACGAAGGGCTGCAGGAGGTGCTGCACACGGCGGCGCGCGGCGAGAACGTCACCTGCATCCTGCTGAACAACGGCGTGTTCGGTGAGACCGGCGGCCACGTGACCGCGACCACGGTGCTCGGTCAGCGCACCAAGAACACCCTCGACGGTCGCCAGGCCGAGCGCGACGGGTACCCGATCCTCATCTCCAACCTGATCGCGCAGCTCGAGGGCGCAGCCTTCGTGGCGCGGTGCGCGGTGAACAACGCGGGCAACGTCGCCCGCACGAAGAAGATGATCCAGCGCGCGTTCGAGACCCAGGTGGCGGGCAAGGGGTTCTCGTTCGTCGAGATCCTCACGATGTGCCCCACGGGCTGGTTCATCGACACCACCGAGGCGCCCGGCTACCTGCAGGACAACCTCTCACCGGTGCACGCACCCGGCGTCCTGGTCGACAAGCTCGCCCAGTGAGCGCGATCGTCGTCGACGTCGGCGACCAGTTCCGCCCGTTCGTCGAGCGCTTCCTCATGCCGGGGGAGACGCTCCTCTCGGCCGATGACGCCCTCGCGTCGGGTGACTTCCCCGACGGACCCGAGGTGCTGGTCACCTTCCTGCGGGAGACGCAGCGCGAGCGGGCGGTGTCGCTGCTCGGCCCTGCGACCCGCTGGGTGCACCTCCTCAGCACAGGGGTCGACAACACCGCGCTCGACGTCGTGCCCGACGGCGTGACGGTGACGTGCTCCCGGGGCGCGAGCGCGGAGGGGATCTCCGAGTGGTGCCTGGCGATGATGCTCGCCCACGCCAAGCGCCTCCCCGGGACCTGGCTCACCGAGCCGCCGCCACCGCCGGCCACGTGGAACTTCGCGCAGCTCACCTCGCTCGACGGCGCGACCGTCGGCCTGCTCGGTGTGGGCGCGATCTCCACGTGGGTCGCGCGGCGCCTCGCCGGCTTCGACACCCGGATCCTGGGGTACCGCCGGCGCGACCTCCCGTCGCCCGACCCGCGCATCGAGATCGTCACGTCGCTGCCCGAGGTGCTGGCGCAGAGCGACCATCTCGTGGTCGCGGCCGCGGCCACCCCGGCGACGCGCCACATCCTCGACGCCGACGCGTTCGCGCAGGTGAAGCCGGGTCTGCACCTCGTGAACGTGGCGCGTGGCAGCCTCGTCGACCAGGACGCGCTGCGCGTCGCACTCGACGACGGCCGCGTCGCCCGCGCGTCGCTCGATGTCGTCGATCCCGAGCCGCTGCCCGCGGGCCACTGGCTCTACGAGCACCCGCAGGTCGACGTGAGCGCGCACGTGTCGTGGAGCGCACCGATCACGATGCAGCGCATCGTCGAGGGTTTCACCACCAACGTGCCGCGCTACCGCGCGGGCGAGCCGCTCGACGGCGTCGTCGACCTCGACGCCGGCTACTGACCCACCCCCCACCCCACGAGGTTGCGTCAGCAGACCCCGTAGTACCGGGTTTGGTGACGCAGCCTCGGGGTCAGGGGGGTCAACCCGCGGTGATGCCGTTGTCGCAGCTGATCACCGCGCCGTGGAAGCTCGCGCCCTCGTCGGACGCGATGAGCGCGAACAGCGATGCGATCTCCTCCGGGGTGCCCATCGGGCGGAAGCCGGTGTAGCGGGCCATCAGGTCGAAGTCGACGCCCTCGGGGATCTGGAAGTTGTTGCTCAGCGCGGTGTTGGTGCCACCCGGCGCGATCGCGTTGATGCGGATCGGCTGCTTCACGTACTCCATGGCCAGCGCCTTGGTCATCTGCACGATCGCGCCCTTGGTCATGCAGTAGGCGACGGTGTAGGCCTGGCCCATGAGGCCCGCGTTCGACGCGATGTTCACGATGTTGCCGTGCGACTCCAGCAGATGGGGGATGGCCGCCTGCGCGAAGAAGTACGGGGCGTCCATGTTGACCCCGACCATGAGCCGGTAGGCGGCCTCGGGCACCTCGTGGAAGTGCTCGGCGCGGGCGATGCCGGCCACGTTGCCGAGCACGTCGAGGCGGCCGAACGTCTCGGCCGCCTCGGCGACCGCGGCGAAGCACTCGTCGCGACTGGTGACGTCGCCGGTGCGGATCGAGACCGACCCCTTCATCTCGAAGGCGGCCGCGGCGGTCGCCTCGAGCGTCTCACCGTTGACGTCGTGGGCGAGCACCTGGGCGCCCTCGGCGGCCAGTCGGAGGGTGACCGCCCGGCCGATGCCCGAGCCGGCGCCCGTGATGAGTGCCTTCTTGCCGGCGAAGCGGCCTTCGGAGTGCTGCGGTGCCATCTGAGGTTCCCCCTGGGTCGTGGACCGGCGTACCGTACAACCTCGTCGCCGACCTCGGGGCCGGTGCAGGGGAGTGCGAACCGTGGACACACTCGAGGACAAGGTCGTCGTCGTCACCGGCGGGGCGAGCGGCATCGGGCTGGCCTTTGCCGAGGCGGTCGCGGCGCTCGGCGGCCTCCCGGTGATCGCCGACGTCGACGGTGCCGCGCTCGCGGTCGCGGCGGATCGCCTGCCCGCGGGCACACTGCTCGTGCCCACCGACGTGTCGGACCTCACGTCGGTCGAGGCGCTGCGCGACGCGGTGCTCGACCGTCACGGTCGGGTCGATGTCGTGTTCAACAACGCGGGCGTCTCGACCTTCAACCTGCTGGGGGACACCACGATCGACGACTGGCGGTGGGTCCTCGGGGTCGACCTGTGGGGCGTGATCCACGGCGTGCACACCTTCCTGCCGGTGATGAGGGCGCAGGGCACGCCCGGCCACATCGTCAGCACCGCGTCGGTGGCCGGGATCCTCAGCGGCGTCGCCTTCATCGGGCCCTACGCGGTCGCGAAGGTCGGCGTGGTGTCGATCTCGGAGACGCTGCGCCAGGAGTTCGCCGTCGAGGGCCTGCCCATCGGTGTGTCGGTGCTGTGCCCGAGCGCGACCGACACCGGGATGATGGAGGCCGAGCGCAACCGCCCCGACGGCATGGCGCCCGAGCAGCGCACCGAGATGGCGGAGGGGTGGCGGACCGCGATCGGCGCGCAGATGAAGGGAGCCGAGGGCAAGTCACCCGAGGAGGTCGCCGCGCAGGTCGTCGACGCGATCCTCACCGACCGCTTCTGGATCATCACGCATTCCGACCTGACGCCCGCCTTCGAGGCGCGCTTCGCCGACATCATGGGCAATGCGCCCCGAGCCGGCGCACCACGAGAGGAGCACTAGGGATGGGTCCGCTCGCCGGAGTCACGATCATCGAGCTCGCCGGCCTCGGCGCACTGCCGTTCGGCACGTACAAGCTCGCCGACATGGGGGCCGACGTCATCCGCGTCAACCGGGCCAGCGAGGTCCCGGCCGAGCCGCCCACGAACACGACGCGCGTCTCGGAGTTCGACCGGGGCCGCCGTTCGATCGCGGTCGACCTGAAGTCGCCCGAGGGCGTCGAGGTGGTGCTGCGCCTGAGCGAGCGCGCCGACGCGCTGCTCGAGTCGTTCCGCCCCGGTGTGGCCGAGCGACTCGGGGTGGGTCCCGACGACGCGCTCGCCCGCAACCCGAAACTCGTCTACGGCCGCATGACCGGCTGGGGTCAGGACGGTCCGCTCGCGCACAGTGCCGCGCACTCGCTCAACTACGAGTCGCTCACCGGTGCGATCGGCTCGATCGGCCCGGAGCACGGCCCGCCGATCCCGCTGCTGCAGGTGCTCGGCGACTTCGCCGGCGGTGGTCTGCACCTCGCGTTCGGCGTGGTGTGCGCGCTGTTCGAGGCGCAACGCTCCGGCAAGGGGCAGGTGGTCGACGCGGCGATGGTCGACGGCGTCGCCGCGATCTACAGCGTCTTCTACGGCATGTCGGCGTCGGGCATGCACACCGAGGACATCGGCACCAACCTGTTCGACGGCGGCGCGCCCTTCTACGCGGTCTACGAGACGGCCGACGGGAAGTACGTCAGCCTGGCGCCCATCGAACCGCACTTCTACGTGCAGCTGCTCGCGCAGCTCGGCCTCGACCCGGCGGACCTCGGCGAGCAGTACGACAACTCGCGGTGGCCGGCCGCGAAGGAGAAGATCGCGGCCGTGGTCCGCACGAAGACGCGTGCCGAGTGGGACGCGCAGCTCGGCGGCACCGACGTGTGCTTCGCGCCCGTGTACCGCTTCGGCGAGGCGCACGAGCACCCGCACAACCGGGCTCGCAACCTGTTCGTGCCCGCGGCCGACGGCAGTCTGCAGGTCGCGCCCGCGCCCCGCTTCAGCCGCACCGTCGCCGAGCCGGGGGAGGCCTACCTGTATCCCGGCGTCGACACCGACGCCGTGCTCGGCGAGTTCGGATTCGCCACCGACGAGATCGCAGGCCTGCGCGACCGCGGGGCGATCGCCTAGACAGGAACCTGATGACGAGCCCGACCAGCCCGATGCAGCCCCCCGCAGTGACCAGCGCGACTCTCGGCGACCTCTTCGGTGAGATCGCCGGGCGTGAGCCCGACGCCCTCGCGTACGTCGAGGGCGACGAGCGCATGACCTACGCCGACTGGGTGGGGCGCGCCGATTCCCTCGCGGCCGAGTTGCGGGCACGCGGCGTGCAGCCGGGCGACGTGCTCGCGGTGATGCTCCCGTCGTCGATCGACTACGCGGTGGTGTACGCCGCCGGCGCGCGCCTCGGCGCGGTGGTCACCGGCATCAACACCCGGCTCGGGCCCACCGAGATCACCGCGATCCTCGGGCGGTGCCAGCCGGTCGCCCTGGTGCACGAGGTCGACGGCGATCCCGTCCCCGACGGCGCACACCGGCCCGCGGTGCTGATGACCCGCACCGAGATGAAGGCCGCCGCGGCCGCGGGCACCCCGCTCACCGACCGCGCCGTGCGCGCCCCCGAAGATCCGGTGTGCATCGTGTGGACGAGCGGCACCACCGGCATCCCGAAGGGCGCGTGGTTCGACCACCGCGCGTTGCAAGCCGGCGCGCGCCTGAGCGGCATCCTCAGCGCCTACCACGACGTGCGCCTCATGCCGGTGCCGTTCGCGCACTCGGGGTACATGAGCAAGCTCTGGGACCAGGTCGAGTACGTCATCAATTGCATCCTCATGCCGGTGCCGTGGACACCGCAGAAGATGCTCGAGCTGATGGTGCAGGAGCGGGTCACCGGGGGCCAGGGCGTGCCCACGCAGTGGACGAAGTTCGTCGAGCTGCCCGGCCTCGCCGACGCCGACCTGTCGTCGCTGCGCCTGTGCAGCACCGGCTCCGCGCCGGTCACCCCGGAGCTCGCCGAGAAGCTGCGCACCCGCCTGGGCGTGCCCGTGGTGGTTCGGTACGCGTGCACCGAGTCGGTCACCGTGACCGGCACCCTTGCCGACGATCCGCCCGAGGTGCTGCTGCACACGGTCGGCCGGCCCGGCCCCGGCGTGGAGCTGCGCCTCGTCGACGACGACGGCAACGAAGTGCCCCCGGGCCAGACCGGCATCGTCACCCTGCGCTCGCCCGTCGGCATGCGGGGCTACTGGAACGACCCGGAACGCACCGCCGAGACGCGATCGGACGACGGCTGGATCACCACCAGCGACCTGGGCATGCTGCGCGACGACGGGAACCTCGTGCTGCAGGGGCGCGCCAGTGAGATGTACATCCGGGGTGGGTACAACGTGTACCCGCTCGAGGTCGAGCGCGTGCTGGAGGACCACCCGCTGGTCGCGCGCGCCGCGGTGGTCGGCATGCCCGCACCCGTGATCGGCGAGGTGGGCGTCGCGTTCGTGGAGGCCACCGACCCGGCGAATCCGCCCACGCAGGACGAGCTGCGCGCGTTCGCCAAGGAGCGTATGGCCGACTACAAGGCGCCCGACCACGTGGTCGTGGTCGATGCGCTGCCGCTCACCCCCGTGCTCAAGATCGACAAGCGCGCGCTGAAGGAGCTCGCGGCCACGACGGAGCTCACCCGCTCGTGACCGAGGAGCCGACCGAGGCGACGACCGACCCGACGACCGATCCGACGACGGTCATGACGCCGGGACGGCTCGAGGCGTTCAGCGACGGCGTACTCGCCATCCTGATCACGATCATGGTGCTCGAGCTGAAGGTGCCGCACTCGGCGGAGCTGCACACGTTGCGGCCGCTCGTACCGGTGTTCCTCTCCTACGTGTTGAGCTTCGTGTACATCGGGATCTACTGGAACAACCACCATCACCTGCTCAAGCGCACGACCACGGTGACTGGCGGGATCCTGTGGGCCAACCTGCACCTGTTGTTCTGGTTGTCGCTGTTCCCCTTCGCCACCGCATGGATGGGGGAGAACGACTTCGCGACGGTGCCGGTCGCGATCTACGGCGTGGTCACGCTGTGCGCCGCGTTCGCGTACTACATCCTGCAGTCGGTGATCGTCGCCCACGAGGGCCGTGACTCCGCCCTCGCGAAGGCGCTCGGTCGCGACTGGAAGGGCAAGGTGTCGCCGGTGCTCTACGCGTCGGCCATCCCGCTCGCGTTCGTGAACCGTTGGATCGCAGTCGCGTTGTACGTGCTCGTGGCGCTGATCTGGCTGGTGCCCGATCGGCGCCTGGAGCGCCGGTTCGCGGCTGACCAGCCTGATCGGGCTGCTCGCTAGCGGGCCCGGCCACGCAGGCGGCGCTCGGGCGGCACCTTCGGCGCGACGTGGGCGGCGAAGGCGACGTCGCGCACGCGGGCGCGGTGGTGGCGAAGGTGGTCACGACGGGTGCCCGAGGCCGCCCGTACGTGGAGCTCCGGTACCGGTTCGGCGACGGGGATGATCGTCATGGCGGGCCCTCCTGGGTCTGTACTCGCTGCGCTTCCGCAGTCCTTGTGAATATTTTCACAAAGTCGGGAGGGTCGGTCCAGGGTCGAAAGTCCCGACCTAGCGCTCGAGGGTCCGCCCGCCGGATTCCCGCGCCCGTGCGATCGCCTTGGCCTTGGTACGGCGGAGGGCGGCGCGGTCGGCCCGGGCCACCTGTTCCGCGAGGGCCAGTGCGGCGGCGGCCAGATCGGCGGGCGGGACGACGGCCGACACCAGGCCACGTGCGAGGGCTTCGTCGGCCGAGAGCATGCGCCCGGTCATGCAGAGGTCGCGTGCGAGCGCGCCGCCCACGAGATCGTGCAGCGGACCGTACACGACGTCGCCGAACGTGTACTCGGGATGGGCGAAGCGCGCCGTGGTCGCGACGATGCGGAGGTCGCACAGCACCGCGAGGTCGAAGCCGCCGGCAATCGCAGGGCCGTTCACCGCAGCAATGGTGACGAAGGGGCACTCCGCGACGGCGTCGTGGTAGCGGTCGCTCGATGCCCACAGCGCGTCGGCGAACGCGGGATCGGCCGCGGCCAGGTCGAACTCACGCAGGTCGAAACCGGCGCAGAACACCTCGCCGGCCCCGGTGATGACGAGCACCATCAGCTCGGGGTCGCCCGCGAGGCGT
Organism: uncultured Actinomycetes bacterium; assembly: GCA_963720785.1. GTDB lineage: Bacteria > Actinomycetota > Acidimicrobiia > IMCC26256 > DASPTH01 > CAVRGQ01. Next base: position 593,731 of record CAVRGQ010000008.1, on the reverse strand, counting down.
TCCAGGTGCGCGGTGACCTCGTCGCGCAGCGCGATGGAGAGGGCATTGCGCCGTTCCGGCCGTTCCAGGGTGAGGACCGCGATCTGCGGTACCACCCGAACACAGCTGGTCAGCGGCGTGGGCATGAGCAGCAGTCTGTCAGGGAAACACCGACAGACGGTCGTCAGGTGAATGGCGAAAGTCGTTACGCACGGAGTTGAATCTGCCCATGTCGATGCTGCGCAACGGGCTGGAGCCCAAGCCGTTCCCGCCCGATCCCGAAATCGAGCTCCCCGAGCGGCTCTCCTACCGCGTGAAGAACAAGGTCCTGGGTCCGCCGCTCCCGACCGACGCGTTGGAGCACGAGCGCCTGGGCATCCCCACCGCGCTCGCGGTCTTCTCGTCCGACTGCATCTCGTCGTCGGCGTACGCGACGGAGGAGATCCTCCGCGTCCTGTTCGTGGCGGTCGGCATCGCCGCGTTCAGTCTGGTGATCCCGATCACGATCGCGATGCTCGTGGTGCTGTTCTTCCTGATCCTCTCGTACCGCGAGACGATCAAGGAGTACCCGACCGCTGGTGGCGCGTACACGGTGACGCGCGACAACTTCGGCATCCTGCCCGCGCAGGTCGCGGGCGTGTCCCTGCTCACCGACTACATCCTCACCGTCGCGGTGTCCACGGCGGCGGGCACCGCCGCGCTCATCTCGGCAGTGCCCGATCTCTCGCCGTACGCGGTGCCGATCGCGCTGTTCTTCATCGCGCTGATCTCCTTCGGCAACCTCAAGGGCGTGCGCGAGTCGGGGAAGATCTTCGCGGTCCCCACCTACTTCTTCATCGGGATCATGGGCCTGATGCTCGTGGTCGGCATCGAGAAGGTCGCGGCCGGCACGCTCGGCACGGTCACGTCGGCCAAAGGCATGCTCGAGGCGACCAAGCAGGGCAGCTCGCTCGACGGCCTGCTCTACGGTGCGAGCATCGCGACCATGCTGCACACGTTCGCGGTGTCGGGCACCGCGGTCACCGGGGTGGAGGCGATCTCCAACGGTGTCTCGGCGTTCCGGAAGCCGGAATGGCTCAATGCCCGCCGAACCCTCGTGATCATGGGCTGCGTGCTCGGCACGCTGTTCCTCGGCCTGTCGTTCCTGTCCTCGAAGGCGCACCCGGTGCCCTACGAGTCCGGCTACCCGACGGTCATCTCGCAGGTGGGCAAGCAGGTGTTCGGCGACACGGGTGGCGGCGCCATCCTCTTCTACGCGCTCCAGTTCGGCACGATGCTCATCCTCGTGCTCGCGGCGAACACGTCGTTCGCCGACTTCCCGCGGCTCGCGTCGTTCCAGGCCGGCGACTCGTTCATGCCCCGCCAGTTGACCAAGCGCGGTCACCGCCTGGTGTTCTCCAACGGCATCATCTTCCTCGCGGTGTCCGCCGCGATCCTGATCGTCGCCACCGGGGCGAAGGTCGAGAAGCTGATCCCGCTCTACGCGATCGGCGTGTTCACGTCGTTCACCCTCTCGCAGGCCGGCATGGCGCGCCACCACAGGCGCAAGCGGGAGCCGGGCTGGCGCAAGGGCCTCTTCATCAACGGGTTCGGCGCGTTCCTCTCGTTCGTGGTGCTCTGCATCTTCATCCGCTTCAAGTTCATGGAGGGCGCCTGGGTCGTCATCGTGCTGGTGCCGCTGTTCGTGCTGTTGCTGATGCGACTCAACAAGCAGTACGTGAACGAGGCGCGCGAGCTCGAGCACGAGGCCCAGGCCGCGTGCGAGGCGCCCATCCTGCGCCGTCACATCGTGCTGGTGTTCATCGACCGCATCGACCAGAGCACCGCCCGTGCGATCCAGTACGCGCGGGCGCTGATGCCCAACGAGATGCGCGCGGTGCACATCGCCGTCGACCGGATCGCGGCCGACGCGCTCGCGCAGGAGTGGACCCGGCTCGGCCTCGCCCGGGTGCCGCTGGAGGTCGTCGACTGCCCCGACCGACGTCTCACCCGTTCGGCGCTCGACATCGTCGCCCGGGAAGTGAGCGACGGCAACACCGAGGTCTCCGTGCTCATGCCGCACCGCGTCTACAAGCGCTTCTGGCACCGGCTCCTGCACGACCGCACCGCGGACGAGATCGCGGGTGTGGTGGGCGAGCTCCCGCACGTGAACGTGACGATGGTGCCGTTCATCTTCGGCGGCGCCGCGCCGATCCTCACCGATGTCCTCGCGCAGGCGGGGGTCATCGGCGGGGCACCGCGGGGTGAGACGGTCGCCGAGCCGGGGCAGGGCCTGCCTCAGTGACGCCCGACGACGGCGTTCCGATCGGCGAGCTCCGCTGGCGCGAGCGCGGCAAGGTCCGCGGACGGGTCCGCTCGGTGCGCATCCATCCCGTGGCGGGCGTGGTCACGCTCGAGTGCGTGGTGGCCGACGACACCGGGGGCCTGTACGCAGTGTTCCCTCGCCGGCGTTCGGTCGAGGGCGTCGGCCTCGGCCGCGACGTCGTGCTCGAGGGAATGGTGGAGTCGCACCGGGGGCACCTCGCGATGGTCGACCCCGAGATCACGGTCGAGGCGACCGGCGAGGGCCACTAGCTCGAACGCCTACCGGCGCTCGACGCCCTGGATTCGCGAGCGCCTACCGGCGCTCGACGCCGTGGATTCGCGAGCGCCTACCGGCGCTCGACGGTGACCCCGCTCTTCTCGAAGTCCCACGTGTCGGCGGTGACGCCCTCCTCGCGCAGCTCGCGCTTCTGGATCTTGCCCAGCGGCGTGCGGGGCAGCTCCTCGCGGATCTCCACGTAGCGGGGGAGGGCGAAGTACGGCACCTGGTCGACGGACCACACGAAGATCTCCTCGGCGGTGGCCGTGGCGTCGTCGCGTAGCTCCAGCGTGACCTTGATGTCGTCCTCGAGCTGCTCGCTCGGCACCGCGTGCACCGCGACGTCGCGCACGGCCGGGTGCTTCGCGTAGACCACCTCGAGCTCGTAGCTCGACACGTTCTCGCCGCGCCGACGCATGTAGTCGGCCTTGCGGTCGAGGAAGTACAGGTAGCCGTCCTCGTCGACCTTGCCGTAGTCGCCCGAGTGGAACCACAGGTTGCGGTACATCTCGAGCGTCGCCTCGGGGCGGCCCCAGTAGCCGTCGAACATCACGTTCGCCTTCTTCGGCCGTCCGACGATCTCACCCCGCGTGTTCGGCGGCAGTTCGTTGTCGTCGTCGTCGAAGATGCGGATGTCCCAGAACTCGTCGTTCACCAGGCCCGCGGCGTTGTCCTTGTTCGTCGTGCCGGGCGGCAACCACGACCACAGCGACGCCTCGGTGGTGCCGAACCCGCCGTCGAACGGCTTGATGGCCCAGCGGGCCACGCTCTTCTCCCAGACCGCCGGCGGCATGGGCACGCCGGAGATGAAACGCAGCGTGGTGTTGGCCTCGGGCTGCCCGGAGTCGGGGGCCTCGGGCTTCATCGAGTCGTTCACGAGCAGGGTGACCATGCTGCCGAGCGTGCTCGCGTGCGTGGCGCCGACGCGGTTGATCTCGGGCCAGAAGTTCGACACCGAGAACTTCTTGTAGATCGCGCCGCGCCCGCCGCACAGCAGCGTGCCGGTGAGCATCACACTCACCGCGTTGAAGTGGAACAGCGGCATGGGCGTCCACACGACGTCGTCGGCGGTGCGCTCCCACATGTGGGCGATCTGCCACGCGAGGGTGACCGCGTAGTTGTGGTTGATCGCGCAGGCCTTCGACAGGCCGGTGGTGCCGCCCGTGTAGATGAAGATGTCGAGGTCGGTGGGGTCGGTGGGCCGGCCGAGCGGCGTGTCGGGCATCGCCAACGCGTCGGTCCACGAGTGCCAGTTCGTGCCCGGCGTCGACTGGCCGTCGTGGTCGACGACGATCACGTGCTCGAGCGTGTCGATCTGGTCGGCCACGAAGATCGCCCGCTCCGCGAGCGCGGCCTCCACGATGAGCACCTTGGCGCCGGAGTCGGTGAGTTGATGGCGCAGGTACTCGCCCTTGTACGCGGTGTTGACGGGCACGCCGACGGCCGACGCACGGTTTGCCGCGAACAGCGACACCGCCGCCTCGCTCGAGTTCTCGATGAGGGTGGCGACGCGGTCGCCGCGTTGCACCCCGAACTCGGCGAAGGTGTTGGCGAGCCGGTCGGCGGTGCCGAACATCCGGGCGGCGGTCCACGACTCGGCGTTGATGTCGAGGAACTCGCGGTCGGGATCCGACGCGAGCCGTTCCTCGATCAGCCGGGCGACGGAGTACTCGTCGCGATCACGCCAGATCGGTGCCACCACGGTTCAGAACCCCCGGAAGTTCGAGTCGCGGCGCTCCATGAACGACGCCACGCCTTCCTTGCTGTCCTCCGTGTAGCCGTTGAGCTCGACCCACATCGCCTCTTCCTCGGCGATGGTGGCGCGGTCGACGTCGGTGGAGCGGTTGATGAGCCGCTTGTTGATCATGTGCGCACGCGTCGGTCCGGCGGCGATGCGGCCCGCGAGGTCGTCGACGGTGGCCTGCACCTCGTCGGCGGGTACGAGCCGGGTCACGAGGCCGATCTCGTAGGCCCGCGTCGCGGTGATGTCCTCGGCGAGGAACACCAGCTCCTTGGCCTTCTGCAGGCCGACCAGGCGGGGGAGCAGCCAGGTGCCCATGCCGTCGGCGGCGAGGCCGCGACGGGCGAACACCTCGATGAACTTGGCCTGCTCGCCGGCGACGACGAGGTCGCACGCGAACGCGAGGTGGGCGCCGATGCCCGCCGCGGTGCCCTCCACCTGGGCGATCACCGGCTTCTCGCAGTCGATGATCAGGTTCATCAGGCGGATGGCGTTGCGCAGCATCATGCGGCGGTGGTCGCCCACGATCTTGTCGGGCGCGCCCTCCGGCTTCTCCGGCGCGGCCGACCCGCCGGCGCGCAGGTCGGCGCCGGTGCAGAAGAAACGGCCGGTGGCCTTGAGCACCACGCAGCGGACGAACGGGTCGTCGTCGGCGCGCACGAAGGCGTCCACGATCGCGGCGCGGTTCTCCATCGTCAGCGAGTTCGCGGCCTCGGGCCGGTTCATCGTGATGGTGAACACGCCGTTGTCGGCCAGGTCGAGCAGAATTTCTTCTTGCGCTTCGCTCACGAGGTGCTCCCGGTCAGTCATTCAGTCCGGCCGGGAGCTTACGGGGGTCGGGCCGGGGCCGACCAAGACGAGTCAGGCGTCCCAGCCGTCGGTGCGGTCGCGGCGGTCGGGCTGGCGGCCGAGGCGCATCGGGGAGAGGGGTGCCTCCACCATCACGAAGCGCTCGAACGCCGACGCCTTCTCGCGCAGGAGGCGCTGCCACGCGGCGACGGCCGCGCCGCGGGAGTGCCAGGCGTTCTCGAAGTCGGCCCACACCTGCCAGGTGGGGAAGGCGTAGATGAGCGTGATCTCCGAGTCGTCGCGCAGGGCGGTGCGGTAGGCGCCGGTGACCTCGATGCCGAAGGTCGCGAACGCGGGCACGGCGAGGTCCTGCACGGCCGCCAGGAAGTCGGGGGCGGTCCAGGCGTCGACCTTGATCGTCTCGTGGGCGTAGGTCTCGCCGGTGATGCCCTGGTCGCAGAGCTCGGTGACGGTGCGACACCAGGGTGCCGGGAGCATGAGGCGGTCGAAGCCGCCGCGCCGGAAGTTGGCGGCCTCGGCCCACCACTTCTCGAGCTTCTCGTCCTGTTGCGAGGGGCGGCCGGTCTCGTGGGCGAAGGAGGCGGCGATGCCGTCGAACCCGTCGAGCTCCCAGAGGTTCACGGTCTCCGGCCAGCGTCCGGTGGAGCCCACAGTGCCCCAGAGCCCGGCGCAGAGCTGCTGGCGCTCCTCCATGCCGATCGGGTTCCAGTTCGCCGTCATGTGGTGCATGTACCGGGCGCGGTTCTGCCCGATGATGTCGATGTACTCGTGCAGGTAGATCTTCGGGTTCACGCCTGCTCGATCCACGCCTGCTCATTCCCGGTGGAGTCCGTCATGGCGCCGCATCGTATATTGCATGAGATCCGAGCACCCGGGCCCGGCCCACCGGCGCGGGCGGGGTTCGGGGCGGTTCCGGGGAGCGCCAGTGGCCGAGCACGACGACACGAGCGGGTCGATCACCCACGAGGGCATCGAGCGGCTCCGGTCCCGGATCGGGGTCCCGGTGCCGTGGACCCGGAAGCCGCAGTACTACCGCCCCAACGAGGACGCCTTCCGCAACGTCGCCCAGTGCTTCGGCGACGACAACCCCCTGTGGTGCGACCCGGGGTACGCCGCCGGCACTGTTTGGGGCGGGGTCATCGCCCCGCCGTCGCTCGTGGGGGGCGACTCGCTGATCGGCGAGGACGAGGTCATCCGGGTCCCCGAGGAGAAGAAGGACCTCATGAAGGGCGACCCGCTGCGCGGCGTCCATGCCTTCTTCTCGGCCAGCGCCCGTGAGTGGTGGGCGCCGCTGCGCCCCGACCAGCGCCTCTGGCGGCGCAACGCGCTCGTGGCCGTGCTCGACAAGCCGAGCGAGTTCGCCGAGCGCGCGGTGCACGAGTGGGACGCCAGCGTGTTCCGCACCGACGACGGCTCGATCCTCTCGGGGCAGTACCGCCTGATGATCCGCACCGAGCGCAAGAAAGCCCGCGAGAAGAAGAAGAACCTCGCGATCGAGCCGCAGGTGTGGACCGACGGCGAGCTCGACGAGGTCATGCAGCAGTACCTCTCCGAGCAGCCGCGCGGCGCGGAGCCCCGGTACTGGGAAGACGTCGAGGAGGGCGATGCCGTCGGCCCGATGGTGAAGGGCCCGTTGCTCGTCACCGACATGGTGTGCTGGCACACCGGCATGGGCATGGGTCTCTACGACGTCAAGCCGCTGCGCCTCGGCGCGAAGAACCGGCAGCGCGTGCCGCGCTTCTACCTGCGCGACGACCTCAACATCCCCGACGTGCAGCAGCGCGTGCACTGGGACACCGAGTGGGCGCGCCGCGCCGGCAGCCCCACCACCTACGACTACGGCCGCATGCGCGAGACGTGGCTCACCCATCTGTGCACCGACTGGATGGGCGACGACGCGTGGTTGTGGAAGCTCGAGTGCGAGTACCGGAGCTTCAACTACGTGGGCGATGCGCAGTGGCTGCGCGGCACGGTCGTGCGCAAGTACCTCGCCGAGGGCGACCGTCCCGCCGTCGACCTCGAGATCGAGGCGCGCAACCAGCGCGACGTCGTCACCAGCCCCGGGAAGGCGACGATCCTGTTGCCGTCGCGCGAGCGCGGCCCCGTCCGCCTGCCCGACCCGCCCGGCACCGGCGACCTCGAGTCCGCATTGGTGGCGATCAGTGAGGCATTCAGTCGACGATGACGAACAACCCTCTCACCGGCCCCATCACCGGCGACGACGGCCGCTTGGCGGTCACCGCCGACACACCGGCCGACGAGCTCGTCGGCGCGGTGAAGGCGTGGATCGACGAGTACGTGCCGGTCGCATGGCGCGCGGCCGCCGACCGCGGCGGCGCGGCGGCGATCCGCGAGGTGCGCTCGCGTGCGACGACTACGAGGCCTGGTACCCGGTGTTCGGGCACTCCGGGCTCGTCGCACCCACGTGGGCGGTGGAGTACGGCGGCCTCGGGCTCGAGCCCGCGGCGGCTCGCCTCTGCGACGCCGAGCTGTCGAAGTACAACCTCGGGCGCCTGAACCCACTCGGCCTCAACAACGCGGCCGCGGCGATCATCGCTTACGGCACCGAGGAGCAGAAGCGCCGCTTCCTGCCGCCGATCGTGCGCAACGAAGAGGTGTGGTGCCAGCTCTTCAGCGAGCCGGGCGCCGGCTCCGACATCGCGTCGCTCTCCACCAGGGCGGAGCGCGACGGCGACGAGTGGATCCTCTCGGGCCAGAAGGTGTGGACCACGTGGGGCTTTGCCGCCCACTACGGCGTGGCCATCGCCCGTACCGATCCCGACGTGCCCAAGCGCAAGGGCATCACCTACTTCCTGGTCGACATGCACCAGCCCGGGGTGGAGGTGCGCGAGCTGCGTCACATCACCGGTGAGGTCGACTTCTGCGAGGTGTTCCTCGACCGCGCCCGGGTTCCCGACTTCAACCGCCTCGGCGGCGTCGGCGACGGCTGGCGGGTCGCCAACGCCACGCTGTCGGGCGAGCGTCAGATGGTCGCGGGCGCGGGCTCCGGTGGCGTCGACCGCATCGGTGGCTCGGGCGTCACGCGGCTCATCCGCCTCGCCCGGGAGATCAGCGCGCAGGGCCGCGATGGTGGCTGGGACGACCCCCAGGTGCGCAACGACCTCATGAAGCTCTACAGCGAGGAGCGCATCCGCTCGCTCACCAACCAACGGGTGCGGGCGTCGCTGAAGTCGGGCCGCCCACCCGGCCCGGAGAGCTCGATCGGCAAGGTGCACGGCGCGTCGCTCAACATCCGCGTGCAGTTGATGGCCACCGACCTGCTCGGTGCCGACGCGACCGCGTGGGAGAGCGAGTTCGCGGGTGAGCCCGGCCCCGTCGCCTACGCGGAGTCGCTGCCCTACGAGGTGCAGGGCATGCTGCGCAGCCGGGCCAACTCGATCGAGGGGGGCACGTCCGAGGTGAACAAGAACATCCTCGGCGAGCGGGTGCTCGGTCTGCCCCGTGAGCCCGACCCGTACCGCGACGCCGCGTGGAAGGACACCCCGCGCAGCTCAGCGCGTGGACCACAGCATGAGTGACGTGACCTACGAGGGCTACGAACGACTGCGCGTCGAGCGGCGCGGCAACGTGGGGTGGCTGGTGTTCGCCCGCCCGCAGGTCGGCAACGCGATGGACGCGCTCATGATGGAAGAGCTCGAGCGCGCCTGGCAGGAGCTCGACGCCGATCCCGCGGTGCGCGTCATCGTGAACGCGGGGGAGGGCAAGAACTTCCAGACCGGTCTCGACGTCGTCGCGCTCAGCACGGACAAGGAAGCGCTCCGCGAGCAGTCGCGGCGCACCAAGAACGCGACGCTGCGCTTCACGTCGTGGCACAACAGCATCTGGAAGCCGGTGATCGCCGCGGTCAACGGCAACTGCGCCGGCGGTGGCCTGCATTTCGTGGCCGACGCCGACATCGTGATCGCCGCGAGCAACGCCCGCTTCCTCGACCCGCACGTCTCGATCGGCCAGGTCACCGCGTACGAGGTGATCGCGCTCGCCCGGAAGAGCCCGTTCGAGTCGATCATGCGCATGGCGCTCACCGGCCGCTACGAGCACATCACGCCTGAGCGCGCCCACCAGCTCGGGATCATCTCCGAGATCGTCGACCCGCCCGAGCGCCTGCACGAGGCCGCCCAGGAGCTGGCGGAGAAGATCGCGAAGAACTCGCCCGCCGCGATGCGCGCCACCAAGAAGGCGTTGTGGGGCGCGTTGGAGTCGGGCCTCACCGACGCCTGCCGCGCCGGCGCGCAGGAGTTGGTCAACGTGTGGGGCCACCCCGACCAGACGGAAGGGCCGTTGGCCTTCTCCGAGAAGCGCGCACCGCAGTGGCTGACGCTCGACGCGCCCGACATGCTCGACGCTGCCCGACATGCTCGACGCGCCCACTGGCGACGAACCCGATCGATGACCGGAAAGCAGGACGGATGAGCGAGTACACGAAGTACGACACCCTGATCGTCGAGCGGCACGGGCCGGTGGGTTGGCTGCTCAACAACCGTCCCGACCGCCTCAACGCGATGAGCGCGCACATGCGCGACGAGTTCGCCGACGCGTGGCTGGAGCTCGACCGCGATCCCAAGGTGCGGGTGATCGTGCACACCGGTGAGGGGCGCGCGTTCCAGACCGGCGTCGACGTCGAGGAGCTCGCCACCGATGGCCAGGGCATGGAGCGCTACCGCGAGTCGGTGGAGAACTGGGACCTGCACTTCACCGCGTGGCACCAGGGCGTCGACAAGCCGGTGATCACCGCGGTCAACGGCATCTGCGCCGGTGGCGGCTTCCACTGGGTGGCCGACGCCGACATCGTGATCGCGGCGAGCGACGCGCAGTTCTTCGACCCGCACGTGTCGGTCGGCCAGGTGGTGGCGATCGAGGCGATCGGCCTGTTGCGCAAGATGCCCTTCGAGGCAGTCATGCGCATGGCGCTCGTGGGTCGCTACGAGCGCATGTCGGCGCAGCGCGCCTACGAGCTCGGCATGATCTCCCAGATCGTCGATCCGCCCGAGCAGCTGCGTGAGGTGGCGCAGGAGCTCGCCGAGAAGGTGGCGAAGAACTCACCGGCCGCGATGAAGGCCACGAAGCGCGCGCTGTGGGGCGCGCTGGAGTACGGCCTCACCGACGCGTGCCGTGCGGGTGCGCAGGAGCTGGTGGGTGTGTGGGGCCACCCCGACCAGACCGAAGGGCCGCTGGCGTTCTCCGAGAAGCGCGAGCCCCAGTGGCTCGACCTCGACCGCGACGACGACAAGCCGGCACATTGACCGACATCGACACGCCCGAAGGCCGCCCTGCTGCAGGGAGGCGGCTCACCGAGCTGCTCGAGCCGCGCGCCGACGACGCCACGACTGCCGCGGTGTACACCGCGACCGACGAGGTGTCGCGGGCGGAGCTGCACCACCGGGCGGGGCTCCTTGCCGCGGTGCTGCGCGACGCCGGGCTGCAGCCCGGTCAGGCGGTGGGCGTGTCGTTGCCCAATGGGCCCGACGTCGTGGCCGCGCTCTTCGGTGTGTGGTTCGCGGGCGGCGTGTACATCCCGCTGAACCCGCGCCTGTCCGACGACGAGGTGGCGCACGTACTGGCGTCGGACCGGCCCGCGCTGATCGTCGCCGATGGCCCGAAGGAGCAGGTGCCCGAGGGCCGGTTCCCCGGACTGCCCATCGTGACCCACGCCGCCGGTGGCGGATGGGCCGCGCCTGACGACTCGGTGGATCCAGCGGCGCGTTCCTACGAACCCGACATCGCGCTGATCCAGTTCACGTCGGGCACCACCGGACGCCCGAAGCCGGTGCTGCTGCGCCACTCGGGCGTGCTCGAGCTGCTCGACCCGGTGATCGAGTCGCTGCGCGGCAAGGCCGACGCAGGCGGGCCGGCAGCCGAGCGCAAGGCACCGATGCCGAACCTCATCCCCACGTCGCTGTCGCTGTGGGCCGGCATCTACAACGTGCTGTTCGCGTTCCGGGTCGAGGCCGCGGTCATCCTGATGGACAAGTTCGACACGCGCCGCGTTCGCCGGGTTCGTGGAGCGATTCCAGCTGCGCTCGTCGGTGCTGCCGCCTGCGGCGCTCACGATGCTCAACGACGACGACGCGGTCACGTCGCTCGAACCGATGAAGTACGTGCGGTCGATCACCGCGCCGCTGTCGCCGTTGCAGGCGCGCCGGTTCCGCGAGCGCTTCGGCATCGTGGTGTTGAACTGTTGGGGCCAGACCGAGATCGGTGGCGAGATCGTCGGCTGGAGCGCCAAGGACGCGCGTGAGTGGGGCGACACCCACCTCGGCGCGGTCGGCCGTCCGCACGAGGGCGTACGCATCCGCATCACCGGCCCCGAGGGCCAGGAGATGCCCACCGACGAGCAGGGCGAGATCTGCGTGCAGACCCCCGCGCTCATGTCGGGCTTCGCCGACGGCAGCGACATCTCGGAGCGCATGATCGACGGCTGGTTCCGCACCGGCGACATCGGCCGCGTCGACCCGGAGGGCTTCCTCTGGATCGAGGGCCGCGTGAGCGACATGATCAACCGCGGCGGACTCAAGGTGTTCCCCGAGGAGGTCGCCGAGGTCATCCGTCTCTCGCCCGAGGTGGCGGAGTGCGCGGTGGCCGGCATCCCCGACGACCGTCTCGGTGAAGTGCCGTGGGCGTTCGTGGTGACGCGGCCGAGGCCGGAGCTCGACGGCGGTGCCCTCGACGAGGCCGACCTCACCGCTGCCCTCACCGAGCTGTGCCGCGAGCACCTCGCGCCCTACAAGGTGCCGGCGAAGTTCGTCACGCTCGACGCGCTGCCCCGCAACGAGGTGGGCAAGATCCTCCTGCGCGAGCTCGTGCGTCTCGGCAGCGAGGCCTAGCCGGAGTCAGCGCGTCGGTGTTGCCGCGATCGCCGCGTCGCCCTCGACCAGGACGCGCCGCATCGAGCGGGGCCCGTCCCACGGATCGCGCACCGCGAAGTGTGACGTGCAGCGTTCGTCCCAGACGATGACGTCGCCGGCGCGCCATCGCCAGCGGCAGGTGAAGTTCGGGTTCTGGGCTTGCCGTTCGAGGACCGAGAGGATCGCGGTGCTCTCGAGCGGTGTCATGCCTGCGATCGGACTCGTCGTGGACACCGCGAAGATGCTGTCGCGGCCGGTTTCCGGATGGCGACGCACCACCGGCTGGTGCACGTCGCAGAGCTCGTCCCGCCACCGCTCGATGTGGTCGTCGCCGTGGCGTGCGGCCATGAGCTGCACGAGGACCTCGGGGACGCTGTTGACCGTCTCGAGGCCGAGGAGCCGTTCGCGGAACGACGGTGACAACTCGTCGAGCGCGAGTTGCAGGTTCGCCCACATCGTGTCGCCGCCCGCCGCCGGTGCGACGACACAGCGGTTGACGGCGAACGCCGGCGGTCGGGGGGAGTAGGGCACGTCGACGTGCCACGTGTCGGTCTGGGTCCGGTGATCGTTCGTGGTGTCGAGGAGTCCGAGCGTCGGCGTGTCGACCCCCGCGATGCGGTCCATGGGATGGACGTACAGCTCGCCGAGCGTCGCCGCGAAACCGAAGTGCTCGTCGTCGGTCAGGTGCTGGTCGCGGAAGCCGAGCACCTGATGCTCGAGCAGCGCGGCTCGGATCGCGGCGCGAATCTCGGGGCGCTCTGCGTCGCGGAGGTCGACGCCGGTGACCTCGGCGCCGAGGGCTGCGCCGAACGGCAGGACTTCGAGCAGGCCGTCAGGGGCGACATCGATCATGGTGGCACCGTAGGCCAGTTGGCTGTCGCGCGTCAGGCCTGCTCCCGCGCCTGCTTGCGGGCGGCGAACTGCTCCCACGACACGAGCTCGGCATCACCTTCCACGAGCACCTGGCCGTCGTAGCGGATCTCGAACAGCGCGCGGTACGACTGGTCGAGCGACTCGCACTCCGCCACCAGTTCCAGCTCCACGTCGAGCGGCACCGGGCGGCGGTAGCGCACGTGGAGCGCGCGGGTGATCGGCCGGATCCCCACTGCGAGCGGTGCGAGCGCCACCAACTGGTCGGCGAGCATCGCGGTGATGCCGCCGTGCACGCAGCCGGGCGGACCGGTGAAGCGGCACGTGATACGCGCCCGGCCCACGACGCGGCCGTCGCGCAGCTCGAGGGCCACGTCGGGCCGGGCCGGGTTGCACGCGCCGATGATCGGGTTCATCGGCATCGGTTCCGACGGGATCGTGTAGTCGGTCGGGCGGATCGTGAGACCGGAGTAGGGGCCGTCGTGCACCGCCGCCCGCACCCGTTCGGTGAGTGACGCCAGCTCCGCGGCGATGGTGTCGCACTCGTCGGGGGCGATGGCGGTCTCACCGACCGCGTCGTTGAACGCGCGTGCTGCCGCGGCGAGGCGCTCCATCGCCGCGCGCCGCTCGCGCTGGGCCGGGGTGCTCTCGGTCTGGGGCTCGGGCTCGGCCATTTCTTCCTCCTGGGGCGCTCGGAAGCTAGTGCAGCGGCCCGGCTTTCCTGCCAGGCTCGGGGGGCAGACGACGAGGGGGAGTCATGACAGGTCGATTGGACGGGCGGGTCGCGTTGGTGACCGGCGGTGGCAATGGGATCGGGCGCTCCTGCGCACTGCGCCTCGCCGAGCACGGAGCGCAGGTGGTGGTGAACGATCTCGGCACCGACGAGTGGGCGCACGGTGCGAGCAGCGCGGCGGGGGAGGCGACCGTCGCCGACATCCGCGCCGCGGGCGGCACCGCGATCGCCAACGGCGAGTCGGTCGCCACCTCCGACGGGTGCGCGGCGGCGGTGCAGGCCGCGGTCGACGAGTTCGGGCAGCTCGACATCGTCGTCGGCTGTGCGGGCGCCATCCTCGACGGCTCCATGAACGCGACCGACGAGCAGTGGGCCCAGTTCGTCGCGCTGTTCCTCTCGCAGAAGTTCTGGTTGGCGCGCGCCGCGTTGCCCGGCATGGTCGAGCGCGGGTTCGGTCGCATCGTCACGACCACCTCGCACGGCGCGACCGGCCTGCTGGGTCAGCCGATCTTCGCCGCCACGATGGGGGGCGTGATCTCGATGACGCGAGCGATCGCGCACGAGTACGCGGCGGCCGGCATCACCGCGAACTGCCTGTCGCCGGGGGCGAAGACGCGTCTCCACGCCACGACGCACGGCATGTTCGAACAGCTCCACGCTGACGGCCTCATCACCGACGAGGACTTCGAGTCGTACCTCAACACCCCGCCGCCCGAGTACATCTCGCCCATCGTGGCCTGGTTGTGCACGGATGCCGCGGCCGGGGTCACCGGCCAGGTGTTCCACTCCACGGGCGGCACACTGGGAGTGTGGAACCGCTACGAGGTCGAACGCACCGCCTACCGCGGCGACCACCGCACCACCCCGCCGTGGACGCTCGACGAGCTCGACGTGGTGGTGCCGCGCTCCTTGTTGGCGCAGCCCTGACCTCCCTGCTGGGTGCGTCGCTGTTCCTGGCCCCGGCACCTTCCTGGAGTGCGCGCGCCATCAAACACTGCGCGGGTGCGGGCAGCGAGCCGACGCCGCCGGTCACCGTCGTCGCCGCGGCGGCGGGGGTCCGGCAGTACGAGTACACGTTCGTCGACCGCTCCCGCCCCACGCCCGCACTTGGGTCGCGGCCGGCGACGGATTGCCGCACGTTGCCGGTGATCGTGCGCGTCCCGTCGGGCGCACGTGCGGCCACGCCGATGGTGCTGCTGATCCACGGGGCCGACGGCGATCCCGCCGACCTCGCCACGCTCGCCGACGTGTGGGCGCAGGCCGGGTACGTGGTGGTGCAGCCCCATTTCCCGGCGAACCGCAAGCAGTCGAACGGCAAGGCGCTCGGCGCCGACCTGGTGCAGCAGACGAAGGACGCGCGCTTCGTCCTCGACGAGGTGCTCGACCGCTCGGCGAGCAGCACGCCGGGGCCGTTGCATGGTCGCGTGGACGCGCAGCACATCGGCGCGGCCGGGATGTCGCTCGGGGGCCAGACCGTGTACGGGCTCGTGTCGCACACGTGCTGTCGCGACGGGCGCATCGGCGCCGCGGTGGTCATGGCCGGCGTGCACGACCCGTTCCCCGAGGGCGAGTACGTGCGCCAGAAGGCGCCCGTGCTCCTCGTGCAGGGGAACCTCGACGTCGGGTACCACCACAGCCTGAGCTCGTTCCCGGCGCTCGCACCGCCGAAGTGGTTCGTCACCCTGCTGAACGAGCGGCACTCGGCGCCGTTCGAGGTGCCGCGGGATTCCTCCTCCGGCATCGTCGACTCGACCACCGTCGCGTTCTGGGACCAGTACCTGCGGGGCGACGAGACCGGCGGGCCCCGCATCGTCGCCGAGGTGCAGGCGAACGCCGGCAAGGCGTCACTGGAGACCGCGATCGGGTGACCGGCAACGAGCGTCGCCGGCCGCCACGACGGGCCGGCAACTAGCGTCGCCGGCCGCCACGACGGGCCGGCAACTAGCGTCGCCGGCCGCCACGACGGGCCGGCAACTAGCGTCGCCGGCCATGCAGCACCTCGAGGGCAAGGTCGCCGTCGTCACCGGCGCGAGCACGGGCATCGGCCGTTCGGTCGCAGTGGAGCTGGGACGCGCGGGGATGCACGTGGTCGTCGCCAGCCAGAACGAGGCGCGCCTGGCGGACGCGCTCGCCGAGGTGCAGCAGGTGGCGCCCAGCGCGCTCGCGGTGCCCACCGACGTGGGCGACAAGGACTCGGTGTTCGCACTCGCCGCCGCGACGTTCGAGCGCTACGGCGGCGTCGACGTGTTGGTGAACAACGCGGGCGTGTACCGCCCCGGCTACATGTGGGAGATCCCGCTCGACGAGTGGGAGTGGGTGATGAACGTGAACCTGTGGGGCATCGTCCACGCGCTCCACGCGTTCGTGCCGAACATGCTCGAGCGCCCCGAGGGTCACGTCGTCAACGTGTCGTCGGCGGGTGGGCTGATGACGTCGACCGCGCACGGTCCGTACACCACGAGCAAGCACGCGGTCGTCGGCTTGTCCAAAGGGCTACGACGCGAGTTCGAGCTGAAGGGCGCCGACATCGGCGTCACGTGCGTGTGCCCGGGCATGGTCGCGACCGCGATCACCACGCAGCTGCAGAACTACGGCCCCGGCGGCGGCGATCCGCGCCTGCCCGAGCTCGCGCCCGAGGTGCAGGCGGTGTGGGACTCCATCGACGCCGTCGTCGACGCGGGCATCCCGTCCACCGAGGTGGGCCCGATGGTGCTCGACGCCATCCGTACGAAGCGCTTCTGGCTGCTTCCGAACGGTGAGCAGTTCTTCCCCATCTTCGAGCGCGAGCTCGCCGAGCTCGAAGCCGGCGAGTAGCCCCGCCCGCTCCCCTCGGAAGTTGCGTCACCAAACCAGGTATGGACACCAGGTATGGCCGGGTCTGCTGACGCAACCTTGGGGCGGTGAGGAGTTCAGGGGGCGAGGAGGTCCTTGCCGCGGTCGCGGAGCTCGAACTTGAGGACCTTGCCGCTCGCGTTGAGGGGGAGCTCGCTCACCACGTTCACGTAGCGGGGGACCTTGAAGTTGGCCATGGTCTCGCGGCACCACGCGATCAGTGCGTCGGGGTCGACGGTGTGACCGAGGGTGGGCACCACGAACGCCATGCCCACCTCGCCCATGCGCTGGTCGGGCACGCCCACGATCGCCACCTGGGCGACGTCGGGGTGCTCGAGCATGATCCCCTCGATCTCCGCGGGGTACGCGTTGAAGCCGCCGACGATGAACATGTCCTTGATGCGGTCGGTGATGGTGATGTTGTCGTGCTCGTCGACGAACCCGACGTCGCCGGTGTGCAGCCAACCCTCTTCGTCGACCGTCTCGGCGGTGGCCTCGGGGTTGTTGAAGTAGCCGATCATCACGGTGAAGCCACGGGCGAGGATCTCGCCGGGCTCGCCGGTGGGGAGGCGGTTGCCCTCGCCGTCGACGATCTTCACCTCGAGCTCGGGGATCGGCCGACCCGACGTGTGGGCGATGATCTCGGGGTCGTCGTCGTGGCGGCACATGCTCACGATGCCGGTCATCTCGGTGAGGCCGTAACCGGTGACCACCGACTCGATGCCCATCTCCTCGCGCATCGCGATGACGAGCTCGACGGGCACCACGGCCGCGCCGGTGACCGCGAGCCGCAGCGACGACGTGTCGTACCTGGAGCGATCGGCGTTGAGGATGGTCTGGTAGATCGCGGGCGGCCCCGGAAGCATGGTGACCTGCTCGGCCTGGATGCGCTCCATCACCGACTCGGCGTCGAACACCGGGTGGGGGATGAGCGTCACACCGTTGAGCAGCGACGCCACCAACCCCGACTTGAGCCCCGCGGTGTGGAACAGCGGGTACACGAGCAGGTAGCGGTCGCCGTGGCGCAGGCCGACGGTCTGCGACCACGACCAGTACGCCTTCACGCTCGCGCCGTGGCGCAGCATCGCGCCCTTGGGCGCGCCCGTGGTGCCCGACGTGAAGATGATGTCGCTCATGTCGTCGGCGGACAGCGCGGCGCGGCGGGCATTCACCTCTTCCTGGTGGTCATCCGTACTGCGGGCCCGGAACTCGTTGTGCTGCGTGGTGCCCGCGTGCTCGGGGCCCTCGAACACGATGACCTCCTGCACGAGGTCGCGGGCACCGGCCTCCTCGAGCATCGCCACGTAGTTGGTGTCGAGGAAGTCGGTGACAGTGAAGAGGAGCTTCGCCCCAGAGGTGCGCAGCACGTGGGCGGCCTCGGTGCCCTTGAACCGCGTGCTGATCGGCACGAGCACGCCGCCGGCGGCGTAGAGGCCGAGGGCGGTGGCCACCCACTGCCAGCTGTTGGGGGCCCAGATCGACACCCGGTCGCCCGGCTCCAGGCCGCTGGCCACGAAGGCCCGTGCCGCCTCGTCGGCCCGCTCCAGCAGCTCGGAGAAGGTGAGGCGGGTCTCCCGGTCGACGATGGCCTCGTCGTCGGGCCACAGCTCGGCGGCCCGGGTGACGGCCCCGGCGATGGTGGTGGGGAGGTCCTGCGGGTAGGGGCTGCTCACGGCGGCGTCTCCTGGGTGTCCTCGCGGGGAGGTCCGAGCAGGCCGCTCGGGCGTGGCTGAATATACAATCCACCGCCGCCGGTATTCCCGGCCGACTCCGACAGACAGAAACTCCGACAGACAGAAGAGGTGCGTGGTGGGACTGCTCGACGGCAAGGTTGCGATCGTCACGGGTGCCGGGCACGGCATCGGCCGGGGCCACTCGATGGAGTTGGCGAAGCACGGCGCCAAAGTGATCGTGAACGACCTCGGTGGCAGCGTCACCGGTGAGGGCTCGGGCCGCGCTGGCCGACGAGACCGTCGCGCTGATCGAGGCCGCCGGCGGCACCGCCGCCGCGAACTTCGGCGACGTGTCCGACCACGACGCGTGCGGCGCGATGGTGCAGCAGGCCGTCGACACCTACGGCACGCTCGACATCGTCGTGAACAACGCGGGCATCGTGCGCGACGCGGCGATCTGGAACATGACCGTCGAGAACTTCGACAAGGTCATGAACGTGCACGTGCGCGGCTCGTGGTCGATGTCGCACCACGCCGCGGTGTACTGGCGCAACCAGTCGAAGAACGGCGAGGACGTCGCCGGCCGCATCATCAACACCACCTCCGGTGCGGGCCTCTCGGGCAACTTCGGCCAGACCAACTACGCCACCGCCAAGTCGGCGATCGCGGGTCTCACGCTCACGCTGTCGCAGGAGCTCTACAAGATCGGCGTCACCGCCAACTGCATCGGCCCGGCCGGCCTCACCCGCATCACCGCCACCATGCCCGGCCAGGGTGAGGCGTTCGAGCCCGACGAGGTGCCCGAGGGCGAGTGGAACGCGATGGACCCGAAGAACAGCTCGCCGGTCGTCGCCTGGCTCTCCAGCGACGAGGCGGCGCACGTCACCGGCCAGATCTTCCGCTGCATCGAGGACCGCATCATCTGGATGCAGGGCTGGCGCGAGCGCCGGGTCGTCGCCGCGGGGCAGAAGCCCTGGGACGCGAACCAGATCGGTGCCGTCATGGCCGGCGAGATCTTCGACACCCGGTCACTGCCCTTCCCCTTCCGCTCGGCGAACTACGACTGAGCCGGGCACCGACCGCATCCGGGCGCCCGGTCAGCAATCAGGGGGAGCCTGACGTGTTCGACCTGACCGGGAGGGTCGCGCTCGTCACGGGCGCCGGGCAGAGCGTGGGGGCGAAGATCGCGGTGACCCTCGCCGAGTGCGGTGAACTGCGCGAAGGCCGTGGTCGACGGCATGTGCGAGCGGGGCTACGGCCGCATCGTCACCATCTCCTCGCTTGCGGCCACCGAAGGTGTCATGGGAGTGTCGGCGTACTCGGCGGGCAAGGGAGGCGGCATCGGCTTCATGCACACGCTGTCGCTCGAGACCGCGGCGCGGCGATCGTGTGGCTGGCGGCCGAGGGGTCGTGGGTCGCCGGCCAGACCATCGGCCTCAACGGCGGCAACCCCGCCAGTTGACCGAACAGGGGGAAACGACATGAGCGACACGGCAGCGTTCGACACCACCTCACCCGCGTTCGACGCGGACAACCACTACTACGAGGCGCTCGACGCCTTCACCCGCTACGCGGAGCCCGAGTTCGCCAAGCGCACGATGCAGTGGGCCGAGATCAACGGCAAGCAGCGCCTCCTCGTGGGCGGCAAGGTCAACAAATTCCTCGGCAACCCCACCTTCGACAAGCTCGCCAAGCCGGGCTGCCTCGAGGAGTACTTCCGCGGCAACAACCCGGCCGGCACCGACGTGCTCACCCTGTTCGGCCAGCTCGAGCCCACCGACCCCGCGTACCGTGACCGCGACGTGCGCGTCGACGTCATGGACAAGATGCACCTCGAGGGCGCGCTCTTCTTCCCGACGCTCGGTGTCGGCATGGAGCAGGCGCTCTCCGACGACCTGCCCGCGATGATGTCGGCGTTCCGGTCGTTCAACCGGTGGCTCGACGACGACTGGGGCTTCCACTACCAGGAGAAGATCTTCGGGGTCCCGTACCTGACGCTCGCCGACGCCGACAACGCGGTCGCCGAGCTCGAGTGGGTGCTCGACCGCGGCGCACGGGTCGTGCTGTTCCAGTACGGGCCGGTGCTCACCGAGACCGGGTGGAAGTCGCCCGGCGATCGCGCCTACGACCCGGTGTGGGCGCGCATCGAGGAGGCGGGCATCGCCGTCGCCTTCCACGGCGGCGACAGCGCCTACAGCAAGCTCATGCCGATGTGGGGCGAGAGCTCGGTCACCGAGGCGTTCCGCTTCGCGCCGCTGCGGGCGGGCCTGTCGTGGGACGCGATCCACGACACCTTCGCCGCGATCACGCTGCACGGTGTGCTCGACCGCTTCCCGGGCATCCGCTACGTCGCCGTGGAGACCGGTTCGGGCTGGGTGGCGCCGCTGCTGCAGAAGATGGGCAAGGCGTACAAGCAGAACCCGAAGGCCTTCCCGCGCGACCCGCGCGAGGCCTTCACCCAGCAGGTGTACGTGTCGCCGTTCTACGAGAACGACCTCGCCGAGCTCAAGGAGCTGATGGGCGCCGACCACATCCTGCTCGGCTCCGACTGGCCCCACACCGAGGGGCTCTCGGATCCGCACTCGTTCACCCAGGACCTCACCGAGGTCGGCTACACGCCGGCCGAGCAGCAGCTGGTGATGCACGACAACGGCGCCGCGCTCGTGCGTCCGGCCCGATAACCGCTCCGCTTCCCGGACCAGAAAGAGACCTCGTCGCATGACCATGCCCAAGGACATCCCGATCATCGACACGATGATCAGCTTCCCCACGCGCGACAAGAAGGCGCAGTACAAGTTCATCACCGACCAGACGAAGGACGCCGAGTCGAAGGGCGACTTCGAATTCCCGGTCGAGTACATGTTCAAGGACGTGCCCGACGAGCACACCTCCGACGAGGATCCCGTCGAGGTCACCATCCGCGAGATGGACAAGTACAACATCGCGAAGGGGCTGATCGGCATCCGCGGTGAGGACTCGCAGCGCGCGATCAAGAAGTACCCGGAGCGCTTCGTCGCGGCGATCAACGTCGATCCCAACAAGGGGATGGACGCGGTGCGCGAGATCCAGCAGGCGCAACGCGACTTCGACATCCGCGCGGTCGACATCTTCCCGGCGGGGTTGTTCCCGCAGGTGGCGATCAACGACAAGAAGATGTACCCGATCTACGCGAAGTGCGTGGAGCTGGGCATCTCGGTGTGGGTGAACGCGGGCGTGCCGGGGCCGCGCCTGCGCATGGACTGCCAGAAGGTGGAGTACATCGACGAGGTGATGTACGACTTCCCGGAGTTGGTGTTCGTCACGCGGCACGGGTGCGAGCCGTGGGAGGACCTCGCGGTGAAGCTCATGCTGAAGTGGCCGGGGCTGCACTACTGCACCAGCGCGTTCGCACCGAAGCACTACCCGAAGGCGATCCTGAAGTACGCGAACTCGCGCGGCGCCGACAAGATCATCTACGCGGGCTACTTCCCGATGGGCCTCACCCTCGAGCGCATCATGGGCGACATGGACACCTACGTCGACCTCAAGGCCGACGTGTGGCCGAAGTTCCTGCACGACAACGCCGCGCGCGTGCTCAAGCTCGATCAGTGAGCACGCTCGCCTTCCGGGGTCACGAGCAGCTCACCGAGGAGCAGCGGGCACTGCTCATGGGGCCGGGGGCGCCGTTCGAGATGGCCGAGGAGGCCGTGCTCGACACCAAGCTGCTCGTGCTCACCAACCGCGCCCGCAGCCTGCGTGAGGTGCTCCGAGCGCGCCGCCGACCGCTTCGGCGACCAGCCCTACTTCGTGTTCCCCGACGAGACGGTCACGTTCGCGGAGACCCCCGCGCGCGTCGCCGCGATCGCGCGGGTGCTCGCGGACGAGTACGGCGTGGGCAAGGGTGACCGGGTGGCGTTCGCGAGTGCGAACAACCTCACCTACGCGCTCGCGCAATGGGCGGTGATCTGCCTCGGTGGCATCACCGTGGGCCTCAACGGTTGGTGGACCGGCCCCGAGCTGGTCTACGGCATCGAGCTGACGCAACCGAAGGTGGTGTTCGGCGACCAGCCGCGCCTCGACCGGCTCGCCGAGGTTGGCGCGCTCGACGGGCTCGGCGGAGAAGACGGGCTCGGCGCTCCCGTCGTGCTCCTCGAAGACTTGCGGCAGATGGCGAGCGAGCGGAGCGAGCCAGAAGGACAGTTGCCCGACGTCGCGATCGACGAGGACGACCCGTTCATGATCCTGTTCACGAGCGGGACGACCGGGCGGCCGAAGGGTGCGACGCTCTCGCACCGCAACCTGATCGCGATGGCGGGCCTCAGCCCGTTCTCGCGTGCGGTAGAGGCCGTGCGCAGCGGCGTCGCGCCGCCTTCTCCGCCGAGCCCGCCCGCAGTGGTGGCGGTGTCGCCGTTCTTCCACATCTCGGGCACGGCGGGACTTCACGTCACCAGCGTGAACTTCGGGACGACGTTGGTGTTCCCGCCGGCGGGCCGCTGGGACCCGACCGTGCACCTGGAGCTCACCGACCGCTACAAGGTGTCGTCGTGGTCGGGCGTGCCCACGCAGTACTGGCGCATCCTCGAGCACCCCGACTTCGACTCCTACGACGTCAGCTCGGTCGGCGCAGTGAGCTCGGGCGGCGCGCCGTTCGCGCCGGAGCTCATGCGATTGTTCGCCCAGAAGATGCCCGACGCGATCCCGTCGAACGGCTACGGCATGACCGAGTCGATGGGCGCGGGCACCCTGCTGATCGCGCCGCGGCA
This sequence comes from uncultured Actinomycetes bacterium, assembly GCA_963720785.1. Taxonomy (GTDB): domain Bacteria; phylum Actinomycetota; class Acidimicrobiia; order IMCC26256; family DASPTH01; genus CAVRGQ01. Next base: position 570,907 of record CAVRGQ010000008.1, on the reverse strand, counting down.
ACGAGGACAAGCTCGCGTCGGTCGGCGGCCCGTGGGCGGGCATGGAGATCCAGATCCGCGACGAGATGAACTGCGTGCTGCCCGAGGGCGAGATCGGCGAGATCTGCCTGCGCGGCGCCACGATCTTCCTCGGCTACTGGGACAACCCCGAGGCCACGGCCGCGGTGATCGACGACGACCGCTGGTACCACACCGGCGACTACGGCCGCATCGACGACGGCGTGCTGTGGCTGGAGAGCCGCATCCGCGACCTCATCATCCGTGGTGGCGAGAACATCTACCCGATGGAGATCGAGCACCGGTTGGTGGAGCACCCCGACATCTCCGACGCGGCGGTGATCGGCGTGGAGCACCGGGAGCTCGGCCAGGAGGTCAAGGCGTTCGTGGTGCTGCGCCCGGGCGCGTCGATGAGCGAGGCCGACGTGCAGGAGTGGGCGGCGGAGGCGCTCGCTCGCTTCAAGGTGCCCACCTACGTGGAGTTCCGCACCGAGCTGCCGTACACCGCGACCGGCAAGGTCATGAAGCACACGCTCGAAGCGGAAGCGGTCACGGGCGCGTAGCGGCGATGCGTTGCACGGCGGCGGGTCGCGGCACGTCCACCACGACGTCCTCGTAGGCGACCACGCGCAACCCGGACGCGCGGGCGGCGTCGAGCAGCTCGCCGGGCGCGAGGAGGAAGTCGGGATTCGCCGGTCGGCCGAAGCGCTCGTTGCCCAGCGCGAAGGTCTCGTAGAGCAGCGCGCCGCCGGGCGCCACGCACGCGACGATCGCCGGGAGGATCGGCCGCCACAGGTAGTTGGTGACGACCACCCCGGTGAAGCTCCCGGCGGCGAACGGGAACGACTGCCTCCCGACGTCGGTCTCGAGGTCGGCCTCGACGATCGTGAGCCGGGGCGCCGGTGCGAGTCGCGCGCACGTCGCGATCGACCGCGGTGACGGGATGACCGCGATCGAGGAAGAGCCGCGTGTGGCGACCGCCGCCGCACGCGACATCGAGCACCGCACCACCGTCGGGGACGAGCTCGGCGAAGCGGGTGATCCAGGGGGAAGCAGCGTCCCCGCGTGTCTCCATGCTGCGCATCCTTGACCGCGAAGGACGAAGGTCACAACTCCGCGACACGCTTCAGACAAGCGTGGGATCCGCCGATGAAGGCTGCGTGAACGTGGACCCCTTCGACCTGCTGGGCGTCAACCGAGACGCCACCGACGCGGAGATCAACGCGGCGTACCGTCGCCTCGCCCCGGTGTTCGACCCGCGCCGTTGGTGCGACGAGTCACCCGAGGTCCAGGCGCAGGCGCGTGCGTGGTCGGAGACACTCGTGCGCGCGCGTGAAGCCGCGATGGACGTCGTGCTGTGGGGCTCGATGGCGATGCCCGGCGCGCCGAACGAGCCGGGCCGACCGTTGCTCGCGGTCGCCGGGCCGATCCGCAGCGGGCGTCGTCAGCCGGGGCGGATGCTGTCCGCGTAGCGCTTGCGCAGCGCCGGCTTCTCGATCTTCCCCATGCCGTTGCGCGGGATCGCGTCGACGATCTCGAGCTGCTCGGGGATCTTCCACTTCGCGAGGCCGCGGTCGATGCAGAAGCCACCGACGTCCGGCAGGGTGAGCGTGTCGTACCCCGCCGCGAGCTGGACCACCGCCACCGCGCGCTCGCCGGTGCCGCGGGTCGGGCACGCCGATCACCGCGACGTCGTGGATCGCGGGATGGTCGAAGAGGTGCTCCTCGATCTCCGTGGCCGAGATGTTCTCCGCGTTGCGGATGATGATGTCCTTCACCCGGCCGGTGATCTGCACGTACCCGCCGGGGTGCACCACCCCGAGGTCGCCGGTGCACACGTAGCCCTCGTCGTCGACGCCCGTGGTCGCCAGCGCGGGGTTGGCGTAGCCGAGGAAGGTCTGCGGGCCGCGCAGGCGCAGCTCACCCTCCTCGAGCTCACCGCACTCGTGACCGTCGAGTGCGATCACCTTCAGGTCGACGCCGGGGCCGACGCGGCCCTCGGTGATCGCGAGCATGTCGTCGGGGTCCCCGGGCGCTGCGCCGGTGGCGACGGGGAACTCGGTGAGCCCCCAGCTGCCGAGCACGCCCGCGCCGCCGAGGCGGTCGCGGATCTCCTCGTGGATGCCGGGTGGCTTCGGCGCGCCGCCGCTGCTCACCGAGCGCAGGCGCGGGAACAGCGGTTCGTCGCCGTGGGCCTCCTGCGCGGCGAGGAAGGCGAGGAAGAAGGGGAGCGCGCTGCCCAGCATCGTGCAGCCTTCGGCGGCCATGTCGAGCGGCGACTGCTTCGGGTCCCATGCCTCCACGAGGAAGAGGTGGAAGCCCCCGCGCAGCGCACAGCACACCATGCTGATGCCCCCGATGTGCGCCATCGGGAACGCGACGGGGTACACATCGTCGGTGGTGGGCTCCATCATGTGGACCCACGTGTTGGAGCTCGCCATCACGCTCGGGTCGCTGTGCCACACACCCTTGGGGTCCGCGGTGGAACCCGACGTGTAGTAGAGCCACGTGCGCGTGGGCTCGTCGCCGGGGGTCGGCGGCAGCGTCGACGGGTCACCGGTGGGGAGCTCGTCGACGATCACCAGCTCGTAGCCGAGCTCCTCGGCGATCGGCGCGTTCATCGCGGCGAAGTCGAAGCCGCGGAAGGTGGAACGGCTCAACAGGAACTCGGTGCGCGCCTCGTTGGTGATGTAGCGCACCTCGCGCTCGCGCAGCATCGTGATGATCGGGTTCTGCGCGGCGCCGAGCCGGGCCAGCGCGCCCATCACCACGACCGTGTCGATGGTGGTCGGCAACATCCACGAAACGATGCTGCCCGCCTGCACGCCGCGTGCGTGGAGGCCGGCGGCGACGGCTTCGCAGCGGTCGCGGTACTCGGTGAACGAGATGCGCCGACCCTGGTCGTCGGCGAGGATCGTGAGATCGCCCCACTGCTGGGCGCCGTGTTCGATCAGGCCCCAGAACGTGGGCGGCAGGACGGGGGCGGGGCCTCCGGAGATCATGCGTCTCCCTCCAACTGGTTGAGCACCTTGTCCTTGGCGCCCGCGAGTGCGAGCAGCTCCTTGAACGCCTCGTTCTCGAGCTCTCGTGCGCGGTCGACCGCGGCGCGCTCGGAGTCGATCAGCAGGCGCTTGGTCGCGACCAGCGACGGCACCGGATGCGACCCGATGCGTGCCGCGAGGGCCAAGGCCTCGTCGACGAGCGTCTCCGGGCTGCACTTCCTGAGGGCCAGGCCGCTGGCCACCGCGTCGTCGGCCGACACCCAGTCGGAGGTGTAGAGCGCGAGCGCGGCGTGCTGGCGGCCCATGCGGCGGGGGAAGAGGTAGCTGCTCGCCGCCTCGGGGGCCACGCCCATCTGGGCGAACGGGGCCAGCAGCTTCGCCCGCTCGGACACGAGCACGAGGTCGCAGTGGGCGAGCATGGTGAAGCCGAGGCCCACCCCCGCGCCGTTCACCGCGGCGATGATCGGCTTCGGGAACACCGCGAGGAAGTCGACGAAGGCGACGAAGCCCGGCTCGACACTGGTGTCACGGTCGGGGTTGCCGAGTGCACCGCCCTCCTCGGTGGGGATGCCCGCGGCCATCTCGAGCAGGTCGGTGCCGGCGGAGAACACCTTGCCCGCGCCCGTGAGCACCACGCAGCCCACCGAGTCGTCGGCGGCGGCGTCGCGCAGGGCCTGCGCCGACGCGTGGTACAGCGCCTCGTTGAACGCATTTGCGGCGTCGGGCCGGTTGAAGGTGATCAACCGGGCGTGGTCGCGGTCCTCCACGAGGACGAGCTCGTTGCTGGCTTCGGTCACCGTCGGTTCCCCCCGGGGCGTGGTCGTGTGCGGCGTGATCGTACTGGTGCCGTGCGCCGTGGCACCGGCCCACCAGAATGGCCCGATGACCACTCCTGGTGCTGCCCGTCCCGCGTCCGCCCTCGCGTCCGTCGACACCGCGTTCGCGCAGCTCCTCACGGCCGTCGACGCCATGAGCGACGACCAGATCCGGGGGCCCTCGCTCCTCCCGGACTGGACCCGGGGGCACGTGCTGATCCACGTCGCCCGCAGCGGGGAAGGCGACGCCCTCACCGTCGAGGCGTCCCGCCGCGGCGAGGTCGGCGACAAGTACCCGGGTGGCGCCGAGCAGCGCGCCGCCGACATCGAGGCCGGGGCCGCCTCGCCGCTGTTCCAGTTGCGCGCGCAGCTGGTCGCCACGCAACAGCGGCTGGTGGACGCGTGGTCGGCGTTGCCCGACGACCGCTGGGATGCGATCGCGCGTGGGCCCTTCGGCGAGCGCACGGCCGCCGAGGGCGTGCCCGCCCGGCGCCGGGAGATCCTCGTGCACCTCGTCGACCTCGACGTGGGCGTCACCCCGGCTGATCTGCCGGCCGACTATCTCCGCGCCGACGCGGAGTTCCTCGCCAGGTTCCGACCGGAGTGGGGCGTCGGTTGACCTCGACTCAGTAGCCGTAGCCCTCGACGGGGTTGGTCGTCGCGGTGGTCGTGTCGCCGGCTCCGGCTGCGGGCTTCGCAGCCTTGGCTGCCGCGGCCGCCCGGCCCCGGATCCGCACGACCTTCCAGGTACCGCCGAAGCTGCTGACGCCGTTGCCGTTCGCGGTGCCCGCCTGTGGATCACCCGAGAAGAGGTACAGCGGCCGTCCCTTCGAGGTCACCGCGCCGTCGTTGGTGGTTGCGAGACCGCGCACACCCTTCGGCGCGGTGGCCCGCACGCCGGCGCCCGCCGAGAGCGCGGGCCACGCCGCCAGGCAGGCATCGGCGCAGGCCACGGCCTTCCCCGAGGCGTCGGTGAGCGTGTAGAGGGTGCGACCGGTCGCGCCGTCGACCAGCACCACGCCCACACCCGGCACTTTCGCCACCCCGACCGTCCGGGGCGAAGCCGCGCCCGCGCCTGCGACGGCGAGCACGGGGACGAGCAGGAGCAGGAGCAGCGCAGCGAGGAGCACCGGAGCGAGGTGGGAACGGCGGCGGACCATGCGAGATCTTCGGCACCGCGTGCCCTGCGGCTGAAGCCGGCCTCTGAAGTTGTCAAGGATCAGGTCGTCACGTCGGGGTCACACTGCGAGCGCCATGGGTTCGAGGCGTCGCTGCCTGCGTTCCTCCGCCGTGACGAGACGGAGGGTGAGGCCGTCGGGCTGGTTGGGGTTGCCGTCGAGCACGTAGTCACCGTGGGGGACCAACAATCCGTGGTGGTACGCGCAGACCGCCGCGAGATTGGATGTGTCGTCGGTTCCGCCCCATGAGCTGGGGTGGAGGTAGTGGACCTGGAGTCTGAGGCGCCGGTTGCAACCCGGCCATCGACATCGTCCGTCTCTGCGCACGACGGCTCGTCGCCGCTTCTGCGACACGAACGTGCGGGCCCGATCCTCTGCGATCACGTTCCCGTCGTCATCCACCACGCGCAGGTGCACCCGCGCGTTGGCGCGTGCGGCGTCGACCCACTCTTCGGGCAATGGCACCCCGCACATCGTCGCTTCACCGTCGAGGGTGATGTCGACGTGCACGTCCACCCGGGCACCGACCGTCGCGCTCTCGGCACTGTCCTCGGCGCCGGCTTCCATCTGACACAACCCGATCAACACGTCGGCCTGGCGACGGTCGAGGGGTTCCCACGCTTCACCCGTCTGCGGGCGCATCCGGTTGGTGACCTGATCGAAGAACGCCTCGACGATCGCGCCGCCGTGCTCCATCGGCAGCTCGAACCGACCGCACAGGAACCCGTCGTCGTCGCGCCACTTCCGCAACGACCGCCGATTCCGCCGCTTCACGGAGTCCTCGCGCGCCGCGCGTCGTCGCTGCTCGCGCGCCATCTTCTGCAATTCGACCGGCGTTGCGTGCTTCGCCCGCTCCGCGATCTCCTCGTCGGAGTCCTCATCGGCCAGATCGGCCGCCGGTTCCAACTGCGACGACGACAGCTCGCCGTCCATCGCGGCGTTCCCCAAGTTCGGCAAGCGCTCGAGCTTCTTCGCCGTCTCCCGACGACGCTTCGCGGTGCTCTCGGACTCACCGTCCTTCGCCGGCTGATCCTTTGCCAACGCATCGCGCTCGTCGAGCACCCGCGTCGCCGCGAGCTCCTCCATCTCCCAGCGACGCTTCTCGCGAATCGCACGCGCGCGATGCGCGTGCACCCGCTCGGTGTCCCAACACCTGAGTTCGTCGCAGCGATCACGGAACCTGCTCACGAACCCATCCAAACGGAGGGGTGTGACAGTTATCGCCCGAACCGGACGTTCAGCCAGGAGAAATTTGCTTCACCACTTCTGGATGCCGTTGCCGATCAGCACTGCGGCGAACACGAAGTAGAGCACGGCCATCACGACGTCGTTGTTGCGCTCGAGCCAGTCGCGCCAGCCCTCGAGCACGGGCTGGGACCGGTCACCCAGCGCCACCGTCACCACGAGCGGTGCGGCCACGCCGATCGATGCGACCACCACGTAGATCGCCATCGTCACGGCGATGTCCCCGCCCGACAGCCCCGCGGCACCGATGGCCAGCGCCGACGCCAGTGCCATCGCGATGTTCTTGGGGTTGAGCGCACCGATCGCGAAGCCGGTGGTCGCCGCACGCCCGGGTGCCATGGACGAGATGCCCCGCATGCGCGGCGGGAGCTCGGGCGGCCCGTCGGCGGCGCCGCGTTTGCGGAGCTTCTTCACCGCGGCGACCAGCAACAGCACACCCAGCGCGATGCGCACGAACGCCCCGCCGCGCGACGCGTCGGACGACGACCAGTCGATCTGCTCGGCGACGAGATCGAACGCCACGAGCACCGCACCCACACCGACGGCGAAGCCGGCGAGGTATGCCGCGGCTGCGGGCACCGGCCGCGGGGAGAACAGCAAGAGAATGGCCGCGATGATGTTGATCGGCGACACCATCACGACGACGGCGAAGGGGAGGATCTCGCCGATGACCTGTCGCATCATGCGTGGCTCGGCGCCTGGTCGCCGTGCCACGGTGGCAGGCCCATGAGACCCGGACGGTCGAGCACCCAGGAGTCGGTGTCGGCGCCGATCTCCGCGGTGATCAGGGCCTCGAGCTTCGTCGAGCACTGTGACACGAGCTCACCGCGTGCCGGGTCGCTCGCGAGGTTCACCAACTCGCCGGGGTCCGTCTCGCGGTCGTACAACACGACGTCGTTCTGCGCGAACAGCGAGTCGACGTCGGTCGGGCGGTTGGGCTCCAGCGGCGCGAAGTAGCGGCCGAACGTGTAGCGCTCGTCGGTGTACCCGCGCAGGAAGCCGCGCTTGTGGAAGTTGGGACGCAGCTCGCCGGCCATCATGCGCTCACCCGCGTCGGGCTCGCCGAACGCGGCCCAGAAGTCGGCGTCGAGGCCGATCACCGACTCGACCGCGTGGAGCACACCGTCGCGCACGGTCGCGCCTCGCATCGCGGGCGCCAGCGAGTGACCGCCCAGCCCGTCGAACTCGCGACGTCGACGCCGGCGAACTCCAGGATGGTGGGGACGAGATCGACCGCCGACGCCATCGCATCGGTGGTGGCACCACCCGCGACGTCGGGGTGGCTGATCGTGAGCGGCACATGGAAGTTCTCGTCGTAGACGAAGTTGGCCTTCTGGCGCAGCCCGTGCCCACCGGCCATCTCGCCGTGGTCGGCGGTGAAGATCACGATCGTGTCGTCGGCCTGGCCTGCGGCGACCAGCGCGTCGAGCACGAGGTCGATGCTGCGGTCGACGTCGCGCAGGCAGTTCAGGTAGAAGTTGATGCCGGCGAGCCAGTGGTCGTCTCCCTGCACCTCGCCGAACACGATGTCGAGCATGCGTGCGTACTCGCGCACCGCCGGCGCCGCGCCCGAGAGGTCGTCGTGCACCGTCGCCGGCAGGTCGACGTCCCACTGCGTGCGGTACACCGGGATGTCGGCGGGTGGCCTGGTCACGACCGCGTGAGCGAGGCCCATGGGCAACGCGACTGCCGACGCCACGCCGTAGTCGAAGCTCATGATGTCGTGCGGGTTCACGAAGTTCACCGCCATGAACCACGGCTGCTCCGCGGCGACGACGGGCGCGCGCTCACGCAGCCACTTCACGGCCTGGCCGGCGACGACAGGGTCGACGCGGAGTCCGGCCCACGCGCCGCCGTCGATGTCGCCCCAGTCGTTCCACTCGGAGAAGCCGTAGGGCTCGAGCGCGTCGACCGTCGATGTGGGGTTCGCCGGGTCGACGTAGAGGTTCGAGAGGTGCCACTTCCCCTGGTAGGTGGTGGAGTAGCCGTTGGCCCGGAGCATCGTGCCGATGGTGCCGAGCGCCGGGTCGAGCGGTCGCACGTACGGCATGTTGTCGTTGTCGTACACCTGCGTGACCGGCACGTGGCGACCCGTGTACATCACCGAGCGGGCGCTGCTGCACTGCGTGGATGCTGCGTAGTAGTTCGTGAACGACGTGCCGCGCTCGGCGATGCGCTCACGCCCCGGGAGGCTGTACCCCGTGGGTCGGGGGATGCGCTGCCGCTCCTCGTCGGTGGTGATCAACAGGATGTTCGGTCGTCGTGCCATGTCGCCCCTCGCCCGGGTTCGTGAACAGGCGAGCAGCGTATCGACGGGCGCGGCGTTCAGGGCTGCGGTCGGCGTCGGGAGACCACGAGGCGCAGGGAGCCCTCGTGCCAGGGCTCGGCGCGCAGATGGCCGTACCGCTGGTCCCAGGTGCCGTCGGCGAGGTCGGCGGCCAGCCGCGCAACTGCGCGTTCCTCCGCGCCGTCGGGCAGGAACGCCCACCCCGACTGCGCCCGCCGCACCGGCTCCTCCAGCAGCCGTTCGGGCCGGCCGTAGTAGGCCTCCGCGAACCCGTCGGTGCAGTCGAGGGGGATGGGCACCGGCTGGATCTCGGTGCGCCCGCCGAGCAGCGCGGCGATCACCTCGGGTGCGGGCATCCGCCGACCGTCGGCCATCGCGATCTCGGGCGCGTACGTGGCGAACCACGCGTCGACGATGACCGCGGGGTCGAACGTGAGCACGACGACGGGACCGCGCGTCACGCGGCGCAGCTCGCGCAAGCCGGCGCCCAGGTCGGGCCACTGGTGAACCGTCGCGATCGCCATCCCCGCGTCGAAGGAGGCGTCGCCGAAGGGGAGCACCTCGGCGACCGCGTCGACGACCGGCGCGTCGCTCGTGCGCTTGGCGCGCATGGAGGCCGAAGGTTCGACCGCGACGACGGCGCGGTCGGTCGGTTCGTACGAGCCGGCCCCCGCCCCCACGTTCAGGACCGTCGCCGCGTCACCGAGCGCGCGATGCACGACGGCGGCGATGCGCGCATCGGCGCGCCGGTAGGTGTCGTACGTGGCGCCGCCGGTCTCGTAGTCGAAGTCGCCGGCGACGCGTGCCATGGGTCCAGTGCACTCCGACGGTGGTGCTCCGATCAAGCCGATTTCGATCAGAGCGAGCGCGCGAGCGCCACGACGAAGAGCACCAAGAACCCGATCCCGACGGAGATGATCACGCCGCGCCGATCCTCCGGCCGGAAGTCGAACACTACGCCTGGTCCTCGCCGCTGTCGTAGAGGGCGAGCTCGTCGGCGTCGGGGGCCTCGAACTCGGCCGCCCAGGCCACGAAGGTCTCGCGCTCCACGTGGACGGCGCCGGGTGCGCCGGACACGTTGCGGCGCTCGACCCGGCTCCACAACAGTTCGCGGTCGTCGTCGAGGAACCACAGCTCCACGCGCGCACCGAGCTGCCGTGCCCGTTCCCGCTTCTCGTCGCGCTCGACGCGCGTCGGGAACCCGAACTCGAGGATGACGGAGACACCTTGGAGGAGCAGCTCCTGCGCGTGTTGCCAGTGCAACTCGCGCATCGCCCGGCGCGCGTCGGCGTCGCGGACGTCGTGGATGAGTGCCTGCAGCCAGTCGTCGGGCGCGAGACGGACCGCGCCCTCGTCGTCGGCGAGGATGCGCGCCACGGTGCTCTTGCCCGAGCCGGGCAGGCCGCTGAAGAGGTAGAGCGTGCTCATTCCGTTTGGCACCCGCTACTCCTCGGTGACCGACTCCACGATCATGTCGACCTCGCGCTGGTGGTCGCGCGGCACGACGATGTCGGTGCCGTCGGTCTGCACCTCGATGCCCCGGCTCGCGAGTTCGGCGAGGATCTCCGACATCTCGCGTTCGTTCCAACGCCCGGCGAAGATGCGGACGGAATGGTCGTGGCTCATCGGTGCTCCCGCTTCACTGGTCGTTGCCCGGCATCTGCGCACCGCCGTCGACTGCGAACGTCTGGCCGTTCACGTACGACGCCGCGTCGCTCACCAGGAACAGGATGGGGTAGGCGACCTCGATCGGCTGCCCGGCGCGCCCGACCGGGGTAACCGCGGCCACCGCATCGGGATCGATGCCCGCGACGTCCCACGCGGCGACGGCGCGCTCCGAGGCCACGAGACCGACGGCGACGCAGTTGGCGCGCACCCCGCGCGGGCCCCACTCGGCCGCGGTGACGCTCGTGAACATCTGCAGGCCGGCCTTCGCCGCGGAGTAGTGGGCGCCGCCCTTCACGCCGGTGATGCCCGCGGCCGACGAGACGTTGACGATCGCGCCGCGCCCGGCCTCGAGCATGTGACGGCCTGCGGCCTGCGTGCCGAGGAACGCGCCTCGGAGGTTGAGGTCGAAGGTGGCATCCCAGCCCTTGAGGGGGAGTGACTCCAACGGGCCGAGGCGGGTGCCGCCCGCGTTGTTCACGAGGATGTCGATGCGGCCAAACTCGCCCATGGTGTGCTCGACCATGCGGTCGACGTCGTCGGGCTGCTTCACGTCGGTGACGACGGGCAGCACGCGCCGGCCGGTGTCGGCCGTGACGCGCTCCGCCACTTCCTCGAGGTCGGCGAGCGTGCGCGCCGCGATCACCACGTCGGCGCCGTGCGCCGCGAGGAGGGTCGCGGTCGCCGCGCCGATCCCCGTGCCGCCACCGGTGACGATCGCGACACGGCCCGAGAGATCGAATGCGGCATCTGACCCGACCTGCGGCATGGCGATACGGTACCGGCCCATGGACCTCCGTGAACTCGTCGACCCCGCCCACACCGTCATCCTCACGCAGGAGGCGCAGAAGGGTGTGATCGGCCCCGAGAGCGTGCGCCGCGACCTCTACGAGGCGGCGCGCGACTCCGGCGTGCTCGACACGATGGGTCGTCTGGTGAAGGCCGGGCGCGCCGCGGGCTGCAACGTGATCCACACGATCGCGGGGCACCGCCCCGATCTCAAGGGCGCGAACCACAACGCCCGGCTGTTCGCGGCCACCGAGAAGTACAAGATGTTCCAGACCATCGGCACGCCGCTCGTCGACGTCATCGACGAGATCGGCTGCGAGGAGTCCGACCTCGTCTCGGTGCGCCTGCACGGCATCTCGCCGATCGCGGGCACCGACGTGGGCGCGCTGCTCACGAACCTCGGCGCGCAGACGGTGATCGTGGTGGGCGTGTCCACCAACGTCGGTGTCACCTGTGGCGTGTTCGACGCGGTGAACCTGGGCTACCAGGCCGTGGTGGCGCGCGACGGGATCACCGGCTTTCCCGCCAGCTACACCGACGTGATCATCGAGAACTCGCTGTCGTTCGTGGCGACGATCACCACCACCGACGAGCTGATCGCCGCCTGGAGCTGAGCTACTCCGGTAGGTCGATGGGGTCGGTGATCTTGGCGAGCAGGTCGCGCAGCGTGGTCTGATCCGCCTTCGAGAGCCGGGTGATGGGCGCGTCGTCGACGATGCGCTCCACCAGCTTGCGGCGTACCGCGGCGCCCTCGTCGGTGAGCACGAGCCGCCGCACCCGGCGGTCGTTGGGATCCACGGTGCGCTGCACGAGGCCCCGGGTCTCGAGCCGGTCGACGATGTCGGTGACGTTCGACGCGTCGAAGTGCAGCGACTGCGCGAGGTCGCGCTGCGAACAGGGCGCGCCGCCGAGGCTCTTGAGGGCGTCGAGCTGCGAGAGGGAGAGGCCGAACTCCAGGGCGAGGTCCTGGGCGTAGTGCTTCATGCCCTCCACGAGGCCGTGGAGGTGGGCGAGGAGGTCACGGGTGAGCTCGGTGTCGGCCTTCGTGTCGGCCTTCGCTTCGGCCTTCGTGCTCCTGGATGTCCCCCCGGGTGTCGCCACTGCCGCGAACTCCTGCTAGCTTGCAATAGTTGGAAAGCCCAATGGTTTTCCCTTCCAAATACTGTACCCCGTTTCGCCCCCCGGGCGGGGAAAGGAAACCGACGTGCTGCGCCGGCTCGCTTCCTGGTGCCACCGCCACCGCAAGGTGGTCGTCCTCATGTGGCTCGTCGCGCTCGTCGGGCTCACCCTCGTCGCCAACTCGGTCGGTTCCGCCTACTCGCAGGGCATCGAGGTGGGCGGCACCGAGTCACAGCAGGCCGCCAACCTCCTCAAGGCGCGGTTCGCGGCCAAGGCCGGCGACGAGGGGCAGATCGTGTTCGCGTCGCCCGCCGGCGTCGCCACGCCCGAGGTGCAGGCCGCGATGGAGCAAGTCTTCGCCGACGTCGCGAAGGTGCCGGGCATCACCGGCATCACCAGCCCGTACGCGCCGCAGGGCCTGGGGCAGACCGCGAAGGACGGCAAGGTGGCGTTCGCCACCGTGCAGTTCGCGCAGCGCGCCGGTGACGTGAAGCAGTCCACGGTCGACGACGTGCGCAAGATCGCCGACACCGCGAGCGGTACAGCAGTCGCCGGTTCGAAGCTGCAGGTCGAGCTGGGCGGCCGGATGTTCCAGGAGAAGCCCGAGCTCGGGGCCTCCGAGCTGATCGGCATCGCCGCCGCGGTGATCATCCTGCTCATCGCGTTCGGTTCGTTGCTGGCGATGGGGCTCCCGATCCTCACGGCGTTGTTCGGCATCGGCGTGGGCTTCGCGCTCGTCGCGCTGTCGAGCCACGTGTTCACCACCCCCGACATGACCACGCAGCTCGCATCGATGATCGGCATCGGCGTGGGCATCGACTACGCGCTGTTCATCGTCACCCGCTACCGCCAGAGCCTGGGCGAGGGCATGGACCCGCACGCGGCCACCGTGCGATCGATCGACACCGCGGGCCGCGCGGTGCTGTTCGCCGGCACCACGGTCGTCATCTCCCTGCTCGGCCTGTTCATCATGGGCGTCGACTTCGTGAACGGCCTCGCGGTCGGCGCGTCGATCACGGTCGCGGTGGTGATGCTCGCGTCGATCACGTTGGTGCCCGCGCTGCTCGGTTTCGTCGGCCGTTCGATCGACCGCTTCTCGATCCGCCGCAAGGCCACGGCCGAGACCACCGCGAAGCGCAACGTCTGGTACCGGTGGAGCCGCGTCGTGCAGCACCACCCGTGGATCTCCGCGATCGCCGGGCTGCTCGTGCTGCTCGTGCTCGCGATCCCGATGCTCTCCATGCGCCTCGCGTTCCCCGACGACGGCGCCAACCCGAAGACCGACACCACCCGCCGGGCCTACGACCTCGTCACCGACGGCTTCGGTGTCGGCTTCAACGGTCCCCTCGTCCTCGCGGCGCAGTTCCCCGAGGGCACCGACACCGCTGCACTCACGCAGCTGTCGAAGACCCTCGCGGCCACTCCCGGCGTCGCGTTCGCCAGCCCCGCGGTCCCGAGCCCGTCGGGTGACGCCGCGGTGATCCGCGTGATCCCCACCACCTCGCCGCAGTCGAAGGAGACGGAGGAGCTGGTCCACACGATCCGCGACGACGTGATCCCGCAGGCGGTGGCCGGCACCGACGTGCAGGTGAAGGTCGGCGGCATCACCGCCTCGGGTATCGACGTGGCCGAGCAGCTCGCGGCGCGCCTGCCGTGGTTCATCGGCGGCGTGCTGTTGCTGAGCTTCCTCCTGTTGATGGCGGTCTTCCGCAGCCTGCTGGTGCCGCTCAAGGCCGTGATCATGAACCTGCTCTCGATCGGCGCGGCCTACGGGCTCGTCGTGGCGGTGTTCGAGTGGGGGTGGTTCTCCGACGTCGTCGGCATCGACAAGACCGGGCCCATCGCACCGTTCATCCCGATGATGATGTTCGCCATCCTCTTCGGGCTCTCGATGGACTACGAGGTGTTCCTGCTGTCGCGCATCCGCGAGGAGTACGACCGCACCCACGACAACGCCACCGCCGTCGCCGACGGTCTCGCCGCCACCGCACGCGTCATCACCGCGGCGGCGCTCATCATGGTCACCGTGTTCGCGAGCTTCATCATCCCCGACGGTGCGATGATCAAGCTCTTCGGTGCCGGCCTCGCGTTCGCGATCCTCATCGACGCCACCATCGTGCGCATGGTGCTGGTGCCCGCCACGATGGAGCTCCTCGGCGACAAGAACTGGTGGTTCCCGAAGTGGCTCGACCGCATCGTGCCCCGCCTGCACGTCGAGGCGATCGACGACGTCGACGAGGAACTCCGGCAGTTCTACGCCGAGGGTCGCGAGGCTGCGCCGGTCTGATCGAGCGCCCGACCGCCCGAGCGCCCGCGATCGGGCCCGGGATAGGGTGCCGCCCGTGACCGACGAGATCCAGGACTTCCGGGCCGCGAACGTCGCGCACGGCGAGCGGTCGATGCACCTCGTCGACGCCGAGGTCGTCGGGCGGTGGATGGACCAGGAAGGCCTGCCCGGTACCGGCGCGCCGGAGCTCGCGTACATCAGCGGCGGTTCCCAGAACGAGATCTTCTCGGTGCGGCGCGGCGGTGAGCACTTCGTGTTGCGCCGCCCGCCCGAGGTCGTTCCCCCGGGGCGCAACGAGCTGATGATGCGCGAGTTCCGCGTGTTGCAGGCGTTGCGCGGCACCGACGTGCCGCACGCGGAGGCCGTCGCCGCGTGCGACGACCACTCGGTGATGGGCGTGAGCTTCTACCTGATGCGTTTCGTCGACGGCTGGTCGCCGATGGGCGGCAACGACTGGCCCGAACCCTTCGACTCCGACGACACCGCCCGCGCCGAGCTCGGCGCCGCGGTGATCGACGGCGCGGCGCGACTGGCCAACGTCGACTGGGTCGCGGGCGGACTCGAGGGCTTCGGCAAACCCGACAAGTTCCTCGACCGCCAGGTCGACCGCTGGATGTCGCACTTCGAGAAGGTGCGCATTCGCGAGATCCCCGGGATCGACGACGCGGCCGCGTGGCTGCGTACCCACATCCCCGCGGCGCAGGCGCCCGGCATCATCCACGGTGACTACCAGTTCGCGAATGTGATGTTCGCCCACGGCCGGCCCGGGCGGCTCGCCGCGATCGTCGACTGGGAGATGGCCACGATCGGCGACCCGCTGCTCGACCTCGGCTGGATGCTGCAGGCGTGGCCCGACGATCCCACCAACCACATGAACGCGTACTCCACTGCAGGCTTCGCGTCCCGTGACGACATGCTCGAGCTGTACGCGCGCGTGAGCGGCCGCGACGTGAGCGCGGCCGACTACTACGTGGTGCTGGCGCGCTTCAAGCTCGCGATCGTGCTCGAAGGCGGGTACGCCGCACTGCACAAGGGCGAGTCCACGAACGAGCGCGTGCTCGCATACGGCGACACGGTGCTCAACCTGATGCGGGGAGCCGCCGAGCTCGCCGCGACCTCGCAGCTCCCCGCCACCCCCTGACCGCGCCCGCCTGACGCGGGTCAGCGGATGCGCGGCTCGATGCGCGTGCCCGACGAGAACACCTGCTGGCCCTCCGCCTTCGCCGCGGTGCTGGTGCCGAGGTTGAGCAGCACGTTGCCCATGATGCGGCCCTGGTCGGGGGTGAGCTCGCGGGCGGCCCACAACGTGCGCAGCGTGGAGAGCACCGCACTCTGCGGGAACGACGCGATCGTGCGGGCGACGTGCAGCGCGGCGTCGAGCAGCTGCTCCTTCGGCACCACCTCGGTGACCAGGCCGATCTCGTAGGCACGCGGCGCGGAGATGCGCTCCGCGGTGCCCATGAGGCTCATGCGCATCACCTCGCCGAACGGCATGCGGGCCAGCATGGTGATCGGCTCGAACACTGCGGGCATCCCGTACGTGACGTGCGGGTCGAAGAACGTGGCGTGGTCGGCGGCGATCAGGATGTCGCACTCGCCGAGCAGGTAGAAGGCGCCGCCGCCGGCCATGCCGTTGACCGCACCGATCACCGGCTTCCAGCACTCCTGGCTCTTCGGCCCGAGCCGGTGACCGGGGTCGTCGTAGGTGTACGGGTCGTAGTCGGCATCGACGGGGATGTCGCCGCGGTCCATTCCGGTGCAGAACGACCGGTCGCCCGCGGCGGTGAGCACCGCGGCGCGGACGGCGGGGTTCGCCTTGATCGAGTTCCACACCGCGGCGAGCTCGTGCTCCATCTGCGGGTTGAAGCAGTTGTGGACGTCGGCCCGGTTCAGCGTGACGACGGCGACGCCGTCTTCTTCGCGGTACAGCAGGGTCTCGAGCTCCACGGTGTGCTCCTCGGGTCGCGGTCGGGCTGCGTGGTGGGTGGCCGCCGCGGAGGCTACCGCCGGTGTGGTGGCCTCAGACGCCCCATGCCTGTTGCTGCGCCCGCAGGCACTCCTCCTGCCGCTGTGCGATGCGGCGGAACATCAGGATGCCCAGGATCGCCGCGGCGATCGCCACGACCGATCCGGCGAGGAAGCGCGAGTCCTGGCTCTTGATGTCGTCGAAGTACTGGCGAGAGAACTCGTCGTCGTTGGTGGAGGTGCCACCGATGCGGATCAGGCTGGAGACGAGGAACGTGGCCCAGTACCAGCCGATCAGCGGCGATCCCTTGTTGGAGCGCCAGGTGGTGTCGCTCCGCGCGGTCTGGGGGTCGGAGCCGCGCCACAGGTCCTGGAGGATGAGCACGGGGATCACGAAGTTGGCCAGGGGGATGAGCCATCCGGCGATGCCCCAGCCCGGCTTGAACCGCGGGAACGTGCGGCCCAGTGCCTCGTTGTTCTTCATCGCGCGGAACGTCCAGATGATGACGAGCACGAAGAGGACGAGGGCGACGAACGCGTAGATCGCGCCGGCGGCCTTCACCAGGTCGTCGGCGTCGTTGGCGCGCTGGAAGAGGTCGAAGAGGTTGCCGCGGCGCTCGAGGATGTCGTCGGCGACGCTGATGCGGTTGGCGAACGCGATGATCGAGAACACGGCGCCGGCGATGGCGAGGCCGAGGAACACGGTGATCGCGTTGGTGAGGCCGTTCAGGCTGCGCCACTGCGGTGTGGCCGCGACCGGGATCGCCGGCGGGGGTGGGGCCCAGCCGGGCGCGCCGACCGGCGGCGCGGTGGCGGGAACGCCCGGCGCCGCGCCGAACTGCGCGCCGGGGGGCGGGGGAGGTGCGGCCCATCCCGCGGTGGTCGGCGCGGGAGGTGGCGGGGGCGGCGGGGGAGGTGCGGCTGCCGCAAGTGGGGGAGGTGGCACCGCGGCACCCGGCAGGGGTGGCGGCGGCGGGGCCGCAGCAGTGGAGCCGGAGTCGCCCCCGTCAGGCGGCGCGCCCATTGGTGTGGTGTCGTCGGTCATCACGCCCTCCCTCGAATTGGGCACCATCATGCCCCGCGCGGTGCGCGCAGTTTGGGAGGATGTGCCCGTGACGATCCCCACCACCGGCACTCCCCTGTGGGAGTACCGCCTCGGCCACTGGCCCGAGGGATCGCGCGCGGGCCTCGACGCCCGGTTGACGCGGGGCGCGTCCCCCACGAGTGGCGGGGCACGAACCTGTACGTCCCGGTCTCGTTCCGTGAGCAGACCGATCTCGTCATCGCCGGCCTCACCGGCCCCGGCGCCGTCGCCGTCCCGACCCCGCTCCTGCCGCCGCCGGGCTGGTACGCCGACCCGTGGGCGCAGTCGCCCGCGCGTTGGTGGGACGGCACCAACTGGACGGGGTACGTCGCCGCGGCGCCGGAGCCGGAGCGGTCCTGGATCCCGCCGCGCCACACCCGTGAAGGGGGATTGCGCGGCGGTGTCATCGCGATCGCCGGGATCGTCGGCGCGCTGGTCCTGTCCGCGCTGGGCGCATTGCTCGTGGTGCCGTTCGGCGGGTCGGTGCACAGCCTGGAGGCGCTGTGCCTCAGCCAGGCGGGGCTGTGGTTGTCGCTGATCGTCGCGTGCAAGGTCGCGGTGGTCCGCCACGGCACGGGGTCGCTGCGCGATCTCGGCCTGGCGAAGCTGTCGGGGCGGCAGTTCGGCCTCGGCACGCTCGTCGGCGTGATCACGCGGTTCGTTGCCGGCGCGCTCGCGATCGCGCTGTACGAGCTGTTCCCCAAGGAGCAGTGGCGACAGAGCGCAGCCCCGGGCACCGCGATCGACCGCAACGCGGTGTCGATCATCGTGCTCACCCTGATCCTGGTGGTCGGCGCACCGTTCTTCGAGGAGCTCTTCTTCCGGGGCCTGGTGCAGGGCGCGTTCACGAGCCGCACCGGGGCGCGCTTCGCGCTGTTCGCGCAGGCGATCTGCTTCGGTGCGGTGCACTACCGCATCGGCATGAACCTCGCGCAGACCACCGTCACCGTCGTCACGATCGCGCTGGTCGGCGGCGTCCTCGGCTCGCTGCGCTGGCACGCGGAGAAGCTGGGTCCGGGCATGGTCGCCCACGGGGTGTTCAACGCCATCGCCGCGCTCGTGCTCTTCACCCTCACCTAGGTCCGGCCCCGGTCCGTCCCCGGTTGGTCGTCGAGCGGCCACAGGCAGCCGGTCGTAGAGTCGCCGCACAGGCCGCAACCGGGGGGACAGCCATGGCGAACGACGACCGCTACCTGATCGTCACGTCCGACGCGCACGGTGGCGCGCCGATGGCGGAGTACCGCGAGTACGTGCCCTCGTCGTTGCACGACGACTTCGACGCCTGGCTGGCCTCGATCGTGAACCCGTGGGTCGACACCACCGACCGGTTCAATGCCGACGACGAGGTGCGCCTTGCCGCGATGGATGCCGACGGTGTCGCCGGCGAGGTGGTGTTCCCCAACACGCTCCCGCCGTTCTTCGACATCCTCGCCCACCTCACCGGTGTGCCGCGCGACCGCGCGTCGTTCGAGCGGAAGTGGGTGGGGCTGCAGGCCCACAACCGGTGGCTCGAGGGCTTCTGTCGCCTCGCGCCCGTGCGGCGGCGCGGCATCGTGCAACTGCTGCCCAACGACGTCGACGCCGCGGTGCGCGAAGTGGAGTGGGCGGCGTCCACGGGCGTGATGGCCGGGGTGATGCTGCCGGGCGTGCCGCCGAACCACGACGTCGACCCGTACTTCCACGAGCGCTACGCGCCGCTGTGGGACGTGTGCGTCGCGACCGGCCTCCCGGTGCACCAGCACCAGGGCACCGGCGCGCCCGACGCGCGCGACGACGCCGACGTGTCGAACAGCATCTTCTTCACCGAGCTCGACCTCTGGACACGTCGCACGTTGCACCACCTGATCATCGGCGGCGTGTTCGAACGTCACCCGCAGCTGCAGTTCGTGTGGACGGAGATGTGGGGGCTGCGCTGGGCGGTCGAGGACCTCGCGCACATCACGCGCCGGCTGCGCAACGTGCAGACCAGGCACGCGAACGATCCGTTGGAGCTCAACTACAGCGCGGTGTTCACGTCGCCCACGGTGAACGACCTGTCGCTCACGCCGATCGAGTACTTCCAGCGGAACTGCTCGCTCGGGGCGAGCATGTTGCCGCGCCACGACGTGAAGTACATCCGCGCGCTCGGCGTCGACCGCATCCTCTGGGGGACGGACGCGCCGCACCCCGAGGGCTCGGCGCCGTACACCACGGCTGCGCTGCGGGCGACGCTGTGGGACTTCCCCGAGGCCGACCTGCGGGCGATGCTGGGGGAGACCGCGGCGCATCTCTACGGCTTCGACCTCGAGGCGCTGGCGCCGATCGCCGCGGCGATCGGTCCGAGTGTGGCCGAGGTCGCGGTGCCGCTCGACGAGCGCCCCGTGTGGCCGGGCGCCGCGTTCGCGACCGAGGATCCGCTCGAGGCATTGCTCGCCTGACCGGACGGGCGCGAGCGGCCGCCGTCACTCGATGGGTTCGTCGCCCATGCCGGCGAACTCGTTCATCCAGCGCGTGTAGCGGCCCCACCGTCGGTCGAACCGCGCGGCGCGGGCCTGCGCCTGCTCGATCCGCTCGGGGGTGTAGCGGCGGCGCGCCCAGCGCGAGTTCGGGCGGGCCAGGCGGATCGCACCGACGATCGACACGAGCGGGATGAACGCGCCGAAGAGCGCGGTGGGGTACTTGCCCTTGTCGACGCACCCGACGATCGACACCACGGTGATCGCGATGGTCGCTCCGATGGAGAGCGCGTCGACGCCCTCCCCCGAGAAGTCGAACGGCCGCACGCCGATGAGCACGAGTCCGAGGCACGCAATCGCCAGGCTCACCATCTCCACCGAGATGCGACCCTCGTCGCTCCAGTAGACGTCCTGCAGGTGCAGGATCAGCGCGAACTCGTCGAGCACCAGCGAGGTCCCGGCGCCGACGAGGACCGCGGCGACGATGGTCCACGCGTCGGTGTCGGTGCCCACGGCCATGAAGGCACCGACCACCAACAGGATGATGCCGGGCACCGCGTGGTGGACATGGAGCCCGCTTTCCGACACGTTGTCGCGGAACGGGCCCTTGCCCGCACGGATCATCCGGGTGATGACCCGCGTCACGACGAAGGTGATCAGGAAGGCGGCGAAGGACACGAACAGCGGGATGTTCGTGCTGCGGATGCCGAGGTCGACGGTGAGGTTCACGGGAGTCTCTCGGCGAGGATCGCGACCGTGCGGGTGAACGCGGTGAACGCGGCGAGCATCGGTGCGACCGGGGAAGTGTCGGTCTCCTCGGCGCGCACGACGGTGAGATCGTGGCGCAGCATCGGCCCTTCGAGCATCAAGTTGTCGGCGAGGCCGAAGCCCTCGACCATGTGCTCGCTGTCGCCGACGCGTGCTTCGTAGTCATGGGCGTGGGCGGTGTACCCGATCACGGGCACGCCGTGTGCGAACAGGTAGCCCATCTCGAACGCGGTGCCGACATCTGCACTCGGGCCGCGGAACGGGGTGAGGTTGCACAGCCCGCCCACGCAGCGGTCCATCATCTCGATGCACGCGTCGAACAGCGCCCGCGCGTGTTCGCTCTCCGGGAGCGCGTCGAGGTCGACGCCCTCGCCGGGGTACACGCCGACGAGTCCGTGCTGCGCGGCAGATCTCCTGCTTGCGCCGGCCGATCTCCGCCGACTCGGGGAGGAACACGTCGGGACCGGCGAGGTACACCGGCATCGGCTCGGCCATCCGGGCAGGCTACGAGGCGCCGAGCTCCTGCCTGCGCCCGGCGAGCGCGGCGTCCCCGCTTGTCTATGCCTTGACGGCTATATAGTCAGTGTGGAATACTGGGGGCGTGCAGGCGGTGCTGGACGTGGTTGCGGAACCGAGGCGGCGCCAGATCATGGCGTTGCTCCTCGACGGCGAGCGCCTCGTGGGCGACCTCGCCGACGAGCTGGGCGTCAGCCAGCCCACCGTCTCCAAGCACCTGCGGATCATGCGCGAGGCCGGGCTCGTGGGCTCTCGCGTCGACGCACAACGTCGCTGGTACCACCTCGAGGCGCGGCCCCTCGCCGAGCTCGACAGTTGGCTCGAGCCGTACCGCAGGGCCTGGGCACGACGGCTCGACGATCTCGCACACCACCTCGACGCGATGGAGGACGAATGACCGGTATCGACGCACCCCTCGGCCGACTGACCCCGGGCGACCCGCCCGTGCTCGAGTACGAGCGCCGGTTCCCCCACCCGGTCGAGAAGGTCTGGAAGGCGATCACCGGGCGCGAGCACCTACGCGCCTGGTTCCCCTGCGACATCATCGGGGAGCGCCGCGCAGGTGCGGACGTGCAAGCACCGTTCTGGCCGGAGGTGACGGCCAAGATGGGCTTCGAGGATCCCGGTCTCACCGGTCGGATCCTCGTGTGGGACCCGCCCCGCGTCTTCGAGTGGCTGTGGAGCACCGACACCCTCCGGTTCGAGCTGACGCCCGACGGTGACGACACGGTCCTGCGGCTCACCGTGCAGGTCGTCGACCTGACCGCGGGAGTCGTCGACACGGCTGCCGGGTACCAGGTGTGCCTCGCCCACCTCCGGCAGGTGCTCGACACCGGCGACGCGCCGTCGGTGATCGAGACGGATCACCAGGAGTACGTGGCGGCGTACGCCGAGGCGTTCGACCTCCCGGCTGGCGGCGACGGTCACGACTGAGGATCAGGGGCGTCGTCGACGACGTGGAATTCGATCCGGTACACGAGCGTGTCGTCGTGGACGGGGCCGGCGTGCGCGGTGCGCCGCCGGAGTTGCTCGAAGTCCGCTTCGCCCGTGCGGGCGAGGTCGTCGCGGGTGATCGCCGAGAACGGGAGGAGCTCGATCTCGTCGACCTCGATCGTCACCCTGTCACTGCGGTACACGCCGCCGACCTTGACCCGTGGCCGTGACCAGAGCCGGACGGTCACCGTGACCGCACCTGCGGCGACCCCGTCTCGGAGTTCGGGGCTGAAGTCCACGGTGGCAGTGGTGCGGTCAGGTGCGGACAGGTGCAGTCAGTGGACGGTGACGGTCTCGGTGTCGCGCCCCGACCGCAGCGTGGTGCCGGGGCGGGCGCCGGTGGCCACGCCGTCGACGACGGTCTCGACGCCGTTGACGTACACGCGCGTGATCCCCGTGGATGCGGCGACCATGCGCGGCGCGCCACCCGGGAGGTCGTGCACGAGGGTGGCCGGCTCACTCCCGATCCGCTCGGGATCGAACACGACGATGTCGGCGTACGCGCCCTCCACGAGCGTGCCGCGATCGCGCAGGCCGAAGAGCTCGGCGGCCTTCGCCGTCAACGCGTGCACCGCCCACTCGAGCGACACGAGCTGGCGGCCGCGGAAGGTGTCGGCGAGGAACTGGGTGGGGTACGAGCTGCCGCACATGCGGTCGAGGTGGGCGCCGGCGTCGCTGCCCGCGAGCACGACGTCGGGGTCGTCCCAGATCTCGCGCCGTAGTGCCCAGTGCGCATCGTCGTCGTCGGGGGCGCCCGGCCACAGCACGGTGCGGAGGTCGTCGGCGATCACGATGTCGACGAGGGTGTCGAACGGATCGGCGTCGCCGCGCTCGGTGGCGATGTCGCGGACGACGCGACCGCCCAACCCGGCATTCGCGTCGCTGTAGGTGTCGCCGATCGTGTAGCCGCCGAAGTCGGCGAGCCGCCGGAACATGCCCGCCTCCGGGCTGTTCGCGCGCTCGACCATCATCCGCCGGGTCGCGACGTCGCGGAGCCGCTCGATGCGCTCGGGCACCGGCGCGTTCATGATCGGTCCCCAACCGGGCATGAGGTTCAGCGCGCAGTAGTTGAGGAAGCTCATGTTCATCGGCACGATCACCGGCATGGTGAGCGCGACGACGCGCCCGCCGGCCTCGCGTGCGCGGTGCGACGCCTCGAGGTGGTTGTCGAGACGGGCGCGGTCGTTGGTGTCGACCACGAGCAGGTTCCAGTTCAGTGGCCGGTTGGCCCGCACCGACATCTGTGCGAGCAGTTCGAGCTCGTCGTCGCGGAAGCCCGTGCTCGCCCCGTCGAAGATGCCCTCGAGCGAGGTGCCCGGCCAGCGGCCCGTCTCCTCGCACATGGCCAGGATCTCGTCGTGGCTCGCGCCCGCCGCGGGCACCGGGTCGCCGTTGCCGTCGCTGTGCGAGTGCGACGCATCGGTCGACAGGCCGAGCGCGCCCTGCTGCGATGGCGTCGGCGAGCACGTCGCGCAGCTGCGCGAGCTCCGCCTCCGTGGCCGGGCGCTGGTTCGCCTCTCGGCCGAGCACGTAGCGGCGCAGCGCGCTGTGGCCGAGCATGAAGCCGGCGTTCACACCGAGGTTGCCGTCGAGCGCGTCGAGATACTCGCCGAAGGTGTGCCAGCCCCACTGCACCCCCTGCTCGAGCGCGCCGAGGGGCATCCCCTCGACCTTGGCGAGCATGCGGCGGGTGTAGTCGGCGTCGTCGTCGCGCAGTGGCGCCAGCCCGAAGCTGCAGTTGCCGCCCACCACCGAGGTCACGCCGTGGAGGTTCGAGGGCGTGGCCAGCGGGTCCCAGAAGAGCTGCGCGTCGTAGTGCGTGTGCGGGTCGACGAAGCCGGGGCACGCGACGAGCCCGGTGGCGTCGAGCGTGTGGTGGGCGTCCTCGCCGAGCGTGCCCGCGGGCACGCTCGTCGGAGTGATGGCGACGATGCGGCCGGCGCGCACCCCGAGGTCGCCGGTGAAGGCGGGGGCGCCGGTGCCGTCGACGATGGTTGCGCCGGTGATGAGGTGGTCGAGCATCCCGCCAGGAAACACCCGGAGCGCAGGGTGCGCAATCCGAACGAGCTGTTTGCGCCCGAAGGACCCCAAGGCGACGGTGAGCTCGTGCACCAGCTGCTGCGGCCGACGGGTGACCTTGTCCCAGGTGGCAAAGACGATCCCGAACCCGTGGCGGCCGGGAACACTCCACTTCTCGTTGTCGCGCTCGTGGTCGGCGGCATCGTCCTTCCAACGACGACCGTTGGTCTCCAGGACGACGCGTGCCTCGGGGAAGGCGAAGTCGTAGCGGTACGTGCGGACTGCCGGCACCGAAGTGATCCTGCGCCGACGAGCGTCCTCGAACGCGATCTCGAAGGCCTCGGAGTCGAGCAGATGCGCCAGTCGTACCAACGTGCACTCGATCCCGGCCGTGCGGAACCCGGCCACAGTGCGCACCATGAGGGCCTGCGGGTCGCCGTGTGAGACGGTCACATCGTTCAGCCGGCCGCGCACCTCGTGGGGCAGCACGATCTCCGGCCGCTTGGCCCGCACTCTCCAGTTGGTAGATCTCCGCGGCGGATCGGCCGGCGGCCGCGGCGCGGTCGCCGGCCCACAGCAGGGCTGCCTGCAACGCTTGGGCACGTGACCGCGGCACGGCAGCCATCCGATAGGTGCTCGGGTGCACGCGCTCGACGACGCCCTGGGCGCTGAGCCGCGCCAATTGGTTTGCAGTGACGCCGAGTGCGGTGGCGCCCTCGGCCCGGAACACGCCGAGTGTCGGAAGGCTGAGCCTCGCTAGCGTCGTGACGGCCGGTTCTTCTGGCATCCGATACTCCTCACGCGTCTTGACGGCCACAAGGTGGCCGGGTGCGAGAGGAAGTGGTCGGAGGAAGGAGGAGAATCGGTGAGGAGGAGTTGGTACGCCCCCCGGGACTCGAACCCGGAACCTAATGATTAAGAGTCATTTGCTCTGACCAATTGAGCTAGGGGCGCTCGATCGGGAAGCCTACAAGACGGCGACGCGTTGCATCACAGCGTTCGCACCCCTCGAAGCCAGGAGAATCGCGTGGACGTGCTCGTGACCGGATCTCACGGACTGATCGGCTCCGCGCTCATTCCCCGACTGCGGGCCGACGGCCATCGCGTGGCCCGGCTGGTGCGGGGTGCACCCGAGGGCGGCGACGACGTGCGCTGGGATCCGCAGGCCGGCACGATCGACGCGGCGGGCCTCGAGGGCATCGACGCCGTCATCCACCTGGCGGGCGCCGGCATCGGCGACAAGAAGTGGACCGACGACCGCAAGCAACTGATCCTGGAGAGCCGCACCCAGGGAACGTCGTTGCTCGCCCGCACGCTCGCGGCCCTCGACCGCAAGCCGTCGGTGCTGCTCTCGGGTTCCGCGATCGGCATCTACGGCGCCCGGGGGAGCGAGGTGCTCACCGAGGCGAGCGCGCCGGGGAGCGGCTTCACCGCCGAGGTGTGCACCGCCTGGGAGGCGGCCACCGCACCGGCCGCGGAGGCGGGCATCCGGGCGGTGCACCTACGCACCGGCATCGTGCTGTCGTCGAACGGCGGCGCCCTGGGGCGGATGCTGACCCCCTTCAAGCTGGGGATCGGCGGCCGGATGGGATCCGGCGAGCAGTACATGAGCTGGATCGCCATCGACGACGAGGTCGGCGCCATCCGCCATCTGCTCACCGCCGACGTCGCGGGCCCCGTCAACCTCACCGCGCCGAACCCCGCGACCAACGCCGAGTTCACCGCGGCGCTCGGCGACGCGCTCCACCGTCCGACGAAGCTGCCCACGCCGATGCTGCCGCTGAAGGTGCTCTACGGCGGCGAGTTGGTGCAGTCACTGTTGCTCGACGGCCAACGCGTGCTCCCCGCGGCGCTCGAGGCGAGCGGCTACGAGTTCGCGCTGCCCGACCTCGACGGCGCCCTGGCCGCGGTGCTCGCCGCGCCGGCCGCGGCCTGAGTCTCGTCCTGACTCGTCCTGACGCGAGTGCGGCGCAGGTCGGCCCCGGGGGGTGTGCCTGCGCCGCATGCTCGGATGGGGTGACCGAGGGGAATTGAACCCCCGACCTCCGGGACCACAACCCGGCGCTCTAACCAACTGAGCTACGATCACCATGACCCGGCAGCGCTCAGCGCGCCGGGTCGCCCACATTACCGGGCGGAAGGTGCGGACCGGCCCTCGGAAGCTATCCCCGGGCAGTCCGCATGGCCTCGTAGGCCCCCTCGATGGCGCGGTGACGGGTCACGAGCTCGTCGAAGCGGTCGCCGTGGGTGAAGTGGTAGGGCTCGCCGGCCACGACGTCGGCCACCAACCGGCTCACCGCATCCTCGGCCGTGGTCAGCTCGACGGCGAGGTCACCCGATGTGCTGCTCACCACCGCGAGGTCGTCGTCGCGCAGCTCGGCGGGGCCGAGGTCGTCGGGACGGGCCGCCATGCTGCTGCCCAGGTGGTTCGTGAGCATCCCGGAGGGGAACACGGTGGTGACGGTGATCCCGTCGTCGGCGAGCTCCTGGCGCAACACGTCGGCGTAGCCGGTGACCGCGAACTTCGAGACCACGTACACGCCCTGCCGCGGGCTCGGCACCACCGACGCCACAGAGCTGGTGAGCACGATGTGCCGGGGCCCCTCGGCGGCGCGCAGCAGAGGGAGGAAGGCGTTGACCGTGTTGGCGGTGCCGATCACGTTGACGCCGAGCACCCACCGCCACGTCTCGGCAGTGAGGTCCTCGAGCTTGTCGAAGTGCTGCACCCCCACGTTGGCGCACACGACGTTGACCGAACCGAAGGCATCGCGCACCGTTGCCGCGGCGGCGTCGAGCGCGGCACGGTCGGCGACGTCGACCCCGGCCGACACCGCTTCGGTGCCGCTCGCCCGGAGCGCTTCCGCGGTGCCGGCTGCGGCCGCGGCGTCGATGTCGAGCGCGGCCACCCGCATGCCCTCGGCCGCCCAGAGATTCGCCAGGGCCACGCCGAGCCCGGACCCACCACCCGTGACGACGGCTGTGCCGCCCTGCAGTTCGCTCATCCTCGTGTCTCCCCCCAGTCGATGGGTCCGTCGGCGACCTCGCCGAGCAGGCCCAGGTCCAGCCCCAGTTCCGCGGCGACGACCTTGGTGGCGTCGACGTCCTTGCGCATGTAGTGCCCGGCCGCCGGGATCATGGCCTCCGTTCCGCCGATCGGTCCGAGCACGTCGAGCGCGTAGCTCTGACCGCTCGACGCGTGGAGGATCTCGACGAGGACGGGCAGGTCGATGCCGAGCGCCCTGCCGACGCGCTCGGTGTCGAACGCGAGCTGCAGGTTGGCGGCGAACACCGAGTTGTTCAGCAGCTTCACTCCCTGGGCCGTACCGATGCCACCCACGTCGAAGACGTGCTTCGAGTACGACACGATGACCTCGCGCACGCGGTCGCGCGACCCGGCCTGGCCCCCGAGCATCACGGTGAGGTTGCCCGCTTCGATGTCGGTGTTGGCGCCGCTCACCGGCGCGTCGACGGCATCGGCGCCGCGCGCTCGGGCCGCCTCGGCGACGCGCTGCGCGAACGCGGGGCTGCCGGTGTGGTGCATGCCGAACACCGCGCCCGGTTCGAGTGCGCGCACCAGTCCGCCGTCGCCGAGGAACAGCTCCTCGGCCTGCGCGTCGGAGTACAGGCACTCGAGCACGACCTGGTTGCCGATGGCGGCCTCCGCGATCACGTCGGTGACGGACGCGCCGGCGGCCGCGAAGCGGTCGCGGACTTCGGCGCGACGCGCGTACACGGTGACCGCGTGGCCCGCAGCCAGCATGCGCTCGACCATCGGGGTGCCCATGCTCCCCGCGCCGATGAACCCCACTCGAACGTCGCTCACGATCCCGTCTCCTCTCGGCGAGGGGCGGAGTCTGGCACGGTCAGGTGCGGATGTGCCCCTCGGTGTCGCGCAATGCGCCTGCGGTGCGGCCGGACCGCACTGCGGTGATCTCGGCGCAGATCGACAGGGCGATCTCGGCGCGGTTGGCGGGCCCGAGGTCGAGACCGGCGGGGCCGTGGAGGTGGGCCAGCTCGCCGTCGGTGACGCCGAGGCCGAGGAGGTGCTCGCGCCGTTTGCGCTGCGTCGTTCGGGAGCCCAGCGCGCCCACGTAGCCCGCGCGGCCCCGGAGCGCAGCGACGAGGAGCGGGCCGGTGGCCTGCAGCCCGTGGTCGAGCACGATCAGCGCATCGCGGGGCCCGAGGGTGTCGGCGGCGACCTCGGCGGCTTCCGCGGCGCGCACGCCTTCCCAGCCGAGCCACGTCGCGAGCTCCACCAGGTCGGCGGCCAGCTCGGCCCGGCCGACGGCGAACAGGCGCGGCCGGGGGAGGAGCGACTCGACGAGCATGCGGCCGTCGGCCGAGTCCTCGAGCACGCTGCTCGAGCGACCGCCCGCCAGCAGTTCGAGCGCGCGGTCGAGGAGAGCCGGCGCAACCGGGGCGTCGGCACGGCTGGGCTCCACCACCACCGAACCCAGATGGGGCGCGTCGAGGTTGGTCACGAGGGCGACGGGTTCGCGCGCCGCGACCGCGTCCCACCAGCGGCCGGGCACCTGGTCGATCGGTTGCACGACGAGGCTCGCGTGACCGCCGCAGGTGAGGCCGGCGGCGACCGCGTCCTCGCCGTCGACGTCGAGCTCGACGAGGCGGGTCCCCGGGGCCTGCTCGCGCGCCGCGGCCGTGAGGGCGTCGTCGAGCGCACCACCGAGGATGGCCCCGGCGCGGACGCCCGAGTGGTCGACGATCGCGATCTCCCCGGCGTCGGTCGCGCCGAGCCCGTCGAGCTGGACCGTCCGCACGGCCAGCGCGGCATGGCCGGCCAGCTGGCGGGCGGTGACGACGAGGGCTTCCTGGTCTTCGTTGCGCATCTGCTCATGGTACGTCGTCCGCATCTGCAAGTGTTCCTAGCTAGGAGGCTGGCAGATGCGAGGGTGTTGCCGATAATCTCCCGCACATGACGGTCTACAAGGTGGGGCAGGTCGCCGAGTTGCTCGGGGTCAGCGGCGACACCGTGCGGCGGTGGGCGGATGCCGGTCGGCTGCAGGTCGAGCGGCGGGATCGGGGCGAGCGAGTCATCGAGGGTGCCGAGCTGGCGCGCTTCCTCACCGAGACCGCACCCGCGACCGAGACCGAGCCGCTCGTGATCGAGTCGGCCCGGAACCGGTTCCCCGGCATCGTCACGCAGGTGGAGGTCGAAGGGCTGGTGGCCGTGGTGCACATCCAGGCCGGGCCGCACCGCATCACCTCGCTGATGACACGGGAGGCGGCCGAGGACCTGGGCATCCAGCCCGGCGACCTCGCGGTCGGCGTCGTGAAGTCCACCAACGTGGTCGTGGAGGTTCCTCGTGAGGCGTAGGACCGGGTCGTCCGTCGTCGCGCTCCTCGCGTTCGTGGCGGTCGCGGTGACGGCCACCCCGGTTGGCGCGGCGAACAAGGCGGCGAAGCCCTCCGGCGCCATCACGGTGTCGGCTGCCGCATCGCTCACCGAGGCCTTCACGAAGATGGGCGCCGATTTCCAGAAGGCGAACCCGGGCACCACCGTCACGTTCAACTTCGCGGCGTCGTCGGCGTTGGTCACGCAGATCCAGGGCGGGGCCCCGGCCGACGCGTTCGCCTCGGCCGACGGCATCAACATGCAGAAGCTGGTGAGTGGAGGCGAGGTGACGGCCGAGCCAACCGTGTTCGCGGCGAACGCGCTCACCATCGTCGTGAAGCCCGGGAACCC
Organism: uncultured Actinomycetes bacterium; assembly: GCA_963720785.1. Classification (GTDB taxonomy): domain Bacteria; phylum Actinomycetota; class Acidimicrobiia; order IMCC26256; family DASPTH01; genus CAVRGQ01. The sequence continues at coordinate 541,039 of CAVRGQ010000008.1, read as the reverse complement.
GAAGCAGGTGAAGTCGCTCGGCGACCTCGCGAAGGTGGGCACAATCTCGTTGTGCGCCGACACCGTGCCGTGCGGCAAGTACGCGCAGCAGGCATTGTCGCTGGCCGGCGTCACCGTCCCCACCGCCAAGGTCACGAAGGGCGCCGACGTCAAGGCCACCCTCGCCGCGGTGAGCACCGGCGACGCCGACGCGGCAATCGTGTACACGAGCGACGCGAAAGCCGCCGGCACCACCGTGCAGGCGGTCAGGATCCCTGCATGGCTCAACGTGTACGCGATCTACCCGATCGCGCCGCTCGCGTCGTCGACGAATCCCACCCTGGCCGAGGCCTGGGTGAGGTACACCGCCTCGCCTGCCGGCCAGAAGACGCTGCGGAGCTTCGGGTTCCTGCCGGCGCCGGTGCAGTGAATCCGTGGTGAAGCGTCGCGGGCGGGGCGCGCCGCTGCTCGCGGTGCTTCTCGCTTCGGTCGCGGTCGTCTTCTTCACGTTGCCGCTGCTCGGACTGCTCGGCGAGGTCGAATGGGGCTCGCTGTGGGACAACCTCACGAGCCAACAGGCGAAGGACGCGATCAAGCTGTCGCTCGAGTGCTCGCTCTGGTCGACTGCGATCTCCGTGTGCTTCGGGGTGCCGCTGGCGTACGTGCTGGCGCGGGTGCCGTTCCCCGGGAAGGCGCTCGTGCGCGCGCTGGTGGTGCTGCCGATGGTGCTGCCGCCCGTGGTCGGCGGCGTCGCCCTGCTCTACGCGTTCGGGCGCACGAACGGTCTCGTCGGCGGTTGGATCTACGACACGTTCGACTGGCAGTTCACGTTCTCGAAGAGCGGTGTGGTGCTCGCCGAGACGTTCGTGGCGATGCCCTTCCTCGTGATCACGGTCGAAGCCGGCCTCCGCACGATGGACCGCCGCTACGAGGACGCGGCGGCCACGCTCGGGGCGTCGCGCCTCACGGTGTTCCGGCGCGTCACCGTGCCGCTCATCGCACCCTCGTTGTTCGCGGGCGCCGCGCTGGCTTGGGCGCGGGCGCTCGGCGAGTTCGGCGCCACGATCACCTTCGCCGGCAACATCCAGGGCCGCACGCAGACCACACCCCTCGCGGTCTACCTCTACCTCGAGTCACAACCGCAGGTCGCGATCGCGCTGAGTCTCTTGCTGCTCGCGGTGTCGATCACCGTGCTCGTGCTGCTGCGCGACCGTTGGTTCGGGAACGTGCGCAGTGCTTGACGCCCACGTGCAGATGCAGATCGGCAACCTCGCGCTCGACGTGCACCTCGCCGCCGCCGACGGCGAGACGGTCGCGGTGCTCGGGCCCAACGGTGCGGGCAAGACCACCTTGCTGCGGACGCTCGCCGGCCTCGCCCCGCTCGCCGGCGGGCACGTCACGGTCGACGGCGTGGTGCTCGACGACCCGGCCCGCGACGTGTACGTCGTGCCGGAGCGCCGTTCGGTCGGAGTGATGTTCCAGGAGTACCTGCTCTTCCCGCACCTCGACGTGTTGGAGAACGTGGCGTTCCCGCTGCGCAGTCGCGGGGTCAGCCGCACGGAGGCTCGCCGCCGCGCGAGCGCGTGGCTCGGTCGTGTCGGCCTCGCCGATCGCGAGCGCGCGAAGCCGGCGGACCTCTCCGGTGGCCAGCGCCAGCGCGTCGCGTTCGGCGCGCGCGCTCGTGGCCGAACCCGCGATGGTGCTGCTCGACGAGCCGCTCGCCGCGCTCGACGTCGGCACGCGCACCGAGCTGCGCCGCGAGCTGCGCGCGCACCTGTCGTCGTTCCCCGGGGTGCGGGTACTGGTGACCCACGACCTGCTCGACGCGGTGGCGCTCGCCGACCGGCTCGTGGTGTTGGAGCAGGGGAGGGTCGCGCAAGAGGGCCCGGTGGCCGAGGTCGCGGCCCGACCGCGCTCGCGCTACGTCGCCGAACTGGTGGGTACCAATCTCCTGCGCGGGATGGCGCACGACCACACCGTCACACTGGCGAGCGGCGGCACCGTCGTGATCGCGGACGCGGTGGATGGCGACGTGTACGTCGCGATCCCGCCGCACGCGGTGAGCCTGCACCGGCAGCACCCGCAGGGCAGCCCCCGCAACGTGTGGCGCGGCACCGTGCAGGGCGCGGACCTCCTCGGCGACCGCGTGCGCATCCACGTGGAGGGCGACGTCGCGCTGGTCGCCGAAGTGACCGCGCCGGCCGTCGCCGACCTCGGCCTCCACGACGGCGTCGAGGTGTGGGCCACCGTCAAGGCCACCGAGCTCACCACCTACCCCGCCTGATCTGCGGTCAGCGAAGGGGTTGGCAGCGGTGGTGGGCGGCCATCGCGGAGCCGGCGGGGCCGCAGAGCATCTTGTAGCGGAGGAAGCGACGGTAGAAGAGGTGCACGAGCGCTTCGTCGTGCTTCCCGTCGTCGGTGAGGACGAATTGCTCGAGCGCGGCGTCGCCCTCCTCCCAGGTCGCGGGTCGGTGGCCGAGGAGCGGCACGAGGTCGTCGAGGTCGGCCTCGGTGCACTCCTCACCGATCTCGTCGAAGCGCTGCAGGTGGCGTGCGAGACGGAACGCGATGCGGAGCTGGTGCTGCGCGAACTCGTCGTCGACGGTGAGGGCGCGCAACGAGTGCACGAGGTGCGCGTGGGCGTTGGTCGCCGGAGACACGCGCGGCGGGGGCACGTCGAGCTCGGGGAGGTCCCAACCGTGGATCTCGGCGAGGGCTTCGAGGCCGTGCAGGTTGGTCTCGCTGGCCCATTGCATGTTGGTCATGTAGTCGCTGCCGGGCACGGGTGCGGCGAGGGCCGAGTGGAACGCCAGCTGGTTGGTGAGCGTGAACACGAAGTGGTGGTGCATCACCACGTCGAGGTCGACCGCAACGCCGCCCTGCTCCTCGTACCAGCGGTAGAGCGTGGGCATGTCGCCGTAGTGGATGACGGTGTCGCGCATGCGGAATGCGGCAAGGTCCATCAGCGGGTCGCCCACGTGGCCGAGCTCGAGGTCGAGCACGGCGGTGATGCGCCCGTCGAGGGTGTGGAACTGCCCCGAGTCCCACACGACCGGCGCTTCACGACCGCCCGTGTCGACGGGGTTGCGCCCGATGTATGCGAGCGAGAACTCGAGGTAGGGATCGGGGCGCACCTTGCTCGTGCGGTACCAGCGCGTGTAGGCGTCGAGGCCCACCAGCCCGGAGTGCGCGGGCGAGGCGCCGCGGTCGATGCCTGCGGCGGAGAAGTCGTCGGGGTCGAGCGCGTGGATGCGCGCCAGGATCCCCATGTACTCGTGCATCGCCGCGTCGCGCTGCGCTTCGGTCGACTGGGCGAAGTCCGCCGTGCCCGCGACGCGGTCGGTGAAGAACCCGATCGGCTCGTCGGACCAGCCCCACACGTGGGGCACCGGGATCCCGCGTTCGTCGAGCAGCGACTGGAAGCGCATCTCGTGGTGGAGCGGCCAGATACCTTCCATGTCGACGCGCGCGCCGCGCAACATCAGCTCGAGGATCTCCCCGTCGCGCTCGACGTCGACCAGCCACACGGGGCGCCACCGCGGCTGGCGCGTCACCATCGTGACCGTGCCGCCTACGTTGGCCTCGACCCACTCCGTGATCTGTGCGGTCTCGCGGTCCACCCGTCCCCCGTCACGCCGGTGACTCGCCATCGATGGTCGTGCTGCGCGCCCGGGAGGATTCGAACCTCCGACCTTGTCATTAGAAGTGACTCGCTCTGGTCCACTGAGCTACGGGCGCAAGCCACCAGTTTGTCAGGCGGGGCCGGCGCCGTACGCGTCGTACTCGCGTCCTTCCGCCTCGGCCGCGGCCCGGCCCTGGGCGAACTGGAACGGCGAGATCCCGCCGGGCTCCCACGGCGTCCTCGAGCCCGCGGCGATCGCCCGCTCGGAGCGGGACGGGAGGCCGAGGTCGGCACGCACGTCGTCGACGGGGAGGTCGGCGTAGGCGAACCAGTCGGTGGCGAGGAGGTCGGTGCGGTCGCCCCGGCCGGTGTCGTTCAGGTGCCAGGCGAGCCGGGCGCCGCGCGCCATGGCGTCGCCGAGGCGCACCGCCATGCGGTCGGCGTCGTTCGAGAGGTGCCCGCGGTCGTACTCGAAGAAGCCGCGCGCTGCGCCGTACAGGTAGCCGGTCTCGAAGAGGCCGAGCACCATCGCGAGCAGCGAGAACGCCTGCGGATCGTCGTTGCAGCGGGAGATGAGGCCGAACACCTCGATCTCCGATTCCACGGTCGAGCCGTAGTCGGCCAGCACGTGGATCCAGTCGTGCTGCGCGAGCGTGGGCGGCGCGCTGCCGGCGTGGCCGGGAAAGGTGAAGCCTCGGGCACGGTAGAACTCCCAGACGCAGCGCCCGAGCGTGCCTGGCGCGCAGTGCTCGAGCGCGGCCCAACGCGCGTGCAGCACGTCGTCGGCGCAGGAGAGCTCCCACGCGTCGTCGAGCGCATCCGGGAGATGAAGCGCGTCGGGCGCGCGCTTCACGAGTTGGTCGAAGTAGCCGCTGCGCTCGAAGTCGATGAGGGCGAGACCGAGCGAACCATTGGCGATGCGGCGCACGACCCGCAACATGTCGTCGCCCACGCCGAGGTGCGCGCCGTACTCCTCGACGCGCGCGCTCACCGACGGCGGGATCGGCACGAGCAGCATCTCCGCGAGCAGCATCGCCTGGAACATGCGGGTGCGGAACGCCGCGTCACGCCGCGCGAGAGCCTCTGCGTACTCCTTCGGTCCGATGGGCTCGAAGTCCGCGAGATCGACGGCGACGCCGGTCATCGACTCGGTGAGGGCTTCGAGCACCGCACGTTGCACGGTGGTGAGTCCCTCGGGCGGGGCCGCCGCACTGGCCATGCCGCGCGCCATGACCTGCACCTCGTTGGGCACCGGCGGGACGAGGTTGACGTCGTCGGCCGTCGGCGGCGGAACAGGGACGATCGGCTCGTTCATGCGCCCGGGAACCTCGGATGCGTCGCGGTCATTCCCGACCTTCGTCGGTTCGTCGGCGAGTTGGAGCGGGCGACGGGAATTGAACCCGCGTCACCAGTTTGGAAGACTGGAGCTCTGCCATTGAGCTACGCCCGCGTGCGCCGACAGCTTGGCACATGGCCCTGTCGAGATTGCTGAGTCGGGGCTGGGAGGGCGTGGGACTCGAACCCCCGACCTCCATCCGCCGGTGTTGCCGGCCCCTCAGTCGGGGAGAGGGGACTTGAACCCCCGACCTCCTGCTCCCAAAGCAGGTGCGCTACCACTGCGCCACTCCCCGTTGTGGAAATAGTAGGAACCCTGAGTCCCTGACGATCTCGTGACGATGCGACCACTGCGCCACTTCTCGTCGTCCCCGGTGTACCCGTGTCCCAGGCAATAGTAGGGACCTTCGCAACCTGGAGGACCCAGTGAGTCTGGCCATCGTCATCGAGCTCGACACCGCCGAGCTGCTGCTCTACGGCATCCCGTTCATCATCGTGGTGGGCTGGTTCAGCAGCCGCCTGCTGGGCGTGCACCGCGGGTGGGGACGCTCGTTCGTCGCCGGCTTCGTGGGCTGGATCGTCGGCATCGTCGGCGCCGCGGTCATCGAGGACCAGAGCATCAAGAACGCGAGCCAGCTGCGTGACGTGCTGCTGCTCGCCTTCTTCATAGGCCTGCTCGTGTCGATGCTGACCGGCCTCGTGCTCGACGTGCTGCTCAAGCCGCACGTGTCGCACCGGCACCGCTTCCGCTGGCTGTTCCACCCGATCAAGACGGTGAAGCGCAAGCTCGCGCCACTCGGGCGCTCCCGCGAGATCATCCGGTACGCCCGCAAGCGCGGCCTCACCCGGTACGCGTCGTCGTCGAAGCTGGCCACGCCCGAGTTCGCCCGGCGGTTGCGCCTCACGCTCGAGGACTGCGGTGGGATGTTCGTGAAGTTCGGCCAGATCGCCTCCACCCGCACCGATCTTCTGCCCGACGTGCTCACCACCGAGCTGGCGACGCTGCAGTCGTCGGCACGCCCCGTGCCCGCCGACGAGGTCCGGGACGTCGTCGAGAGCGAGCTCGGCGCGCGCGTCGAGGACGAGTTCGCGTCGTTCGACTTCGAACCGCTCGCCGCCGCGTCGATCGGCCAGACGCACCGCGCGGTGCTCACGACCGGCGAGCACGTGGTGGTGAAGGTGCAACGCCCCGGCATCGAGGACGTCGTGCACCGCGACGCCGCGGTGCTGCGCATGGCCGCATCCACCCTCGACCGTCGCGTCGAGGCGGCGCGCCAACTTGGCGTGAAGCGCCTCGCCGAGGAGCTGATCGCATCGTTGGAGAGGGAGCTCGACTACTCGGTGGAGGGCGCGAGCGGCGAGACGTTCCGCTCCCACATCGACGGCGCGCCGGGCATTGCCGCGCCGCGCGTGTTCGAGTCGCTCTCGACGCGACGCATCCTGGTGATGGAGGAGATCCAGGGCGTGACCGTCGCCGACAGCGCGGCGATCGAGGCGTCGGCCGTCGACGAGAAGACGCTCGCGCGTCGGCTCCTCGGATCGTTCCTCGACCAGGTCCTGCGCGATGGGATGTACCACGCCGATCCGCACCCCGGGAACGTCTTCGTGGACCGCGAGGGCACCCTCTGGTTCCTCGACTTCGGCGCGGTCGGCCGGCTCAGCCCGGTCATCCTCGAGTCGATGCAGGAGATGGCGCTCGGCTTCCAGATGAACGACGCCGTCATCCTCGCCCGGGCCGGCACGCGCCTGGGCGGCGGCGACGAGGGCGTCGACCCCCACGCGCTGGAGGCCGACATCGGCGTCGTCCTCACCGAGGGGCTCAGTGGCGGCAGCTTCGACCCGCAAGCGATGTCGCTGATGCTCGAGGTGATGCAGCGTCACGGCCTCGAGGTTCCCGGGGCGATGACGGTGCTGTCGCCGCGCGCTGCTCACGCTCGAGGGCACGCTGCGCACGATCGACCCGACGTTCAACCTCGCGGTCGAGGCCACCGCGCTCCTGCCGAAGCACGACGAGCAGCAGGAGCTGATGCAGGAGCAGCTCCAGAAGGAGCTGGTGCGGGCGATGCCGTCGCTGCGGACGCTGCCCGGCCACCTGGAGGGGATCGCGACGCAGCTGCGCGGCGGGCGCCTCACCACGCGGACCGAGCGGTACTCGGGTGGCGACCGGGCAGTCGTCGACGCGTGGATCGACCGGATCATCTTCGCGACGATCGGTGTGGCCGGGCTGCTCGCCTCGGCCCTGTTCCTGATCGCCGCTGCGCTCGTCGAGCAGGACTCCGATCTGCAGACCACGCTGCAGGTGCTGGGCTTCTTCGGCGTGACCGTGACCGCGGTGATCCAGATGCGGGTGGTCGCCCAGGTGCTACGAAGAGAGTCCGGTCAGTCCGCAACCAGACGCGTCTGACCGGACCTGTCCGACCAGGTCCTCACGACCAGGCAGCCGAGCGGAGCGAGGCCGGAATGAAAGAGCAGAAGCGCGGGCGCAAGATCGCGATGACACCGAGTGAGCTCGACAGCTATCTGGGGGGAGAGCGCACCTGCACGGCCGCGACGATCGGGCCCGACGGCAGCCCGCACGCCACCGCGCTGTGGTTCGTGTGGGACGGCGCGGCGATCTGGCTCTACTCGATCACCCGGGCGCAGCGCTGGGCCGACCTGCAGCGCGATCCCCGGATCGCCCTGCTCGTGGAGGCCGGCAACGACTACTTCGAGCTCCGCGGCGCCGAGATCCGCGGCCGGGTGGAGTCGGTCGGACCCGTGCCCCGCACGGGGGACCCCGCCGACGCAGAGGTCGAGGAACTGCTCGCCGAGCCCGAGCGCCTGTGGGCGGCGAAGTACCAGGGCGGTGCTCCGGCCATGTTCCACGACGGCGCCCACGCCTGGCTGCGGTTGGTCCCCGAGAAGATCGCCAGCTGGGACTTCCGCAAGATCGGCAGCCTGTGAGCCGCCCCCCGGCTCCGCCCGCCAGGGGAGACGAGCGGGAGCGAGGCCGGAACGGCGGCCAGGGAGCCGAGCGGAGCGAGGCCGGCAAGTAGAGTGAGCGACCCCATGTCTCTCACCACCACCGTCGAACCGCTCGAGGGCAACAAGGTCCGCCTGCACGTCGCAATCCCCGCCGCTGATTTCGAGCGGGCCATCGACGCCGCGTTCCGCAAGCTCGCCCACGAGGTCAAGATCCCCGGCTTCCGCCCCGGCAAGGCACCGCGGCGCCTCCTCGAGAGCCGTTTCGGCACCGAGGTCGCCCGCGACCAGGCCCTGCGCGACGCGCTCCCGGAGTACTACTCCGAGGCCGTCGTCATGGAGGACGTCGACGTCATCGCACCGCCCGAGATCGAGATCACGGCCGGTGAGGAGGAGGGCGACGTCGAGTTCGACGCCGTCGTCGAGGTCCGCCCGGTCGTCGACGTCGAGGGCCACGACAAGCTCCGCGTCGAGGTCGACCTCCCCGAGATCACCGACGAGGTCGTCGCCGAGCAGATCGACCAGCTGCGCGACCGCTTCGCCGACCTCGCCGACTCCGACCAGCCCCTCACCGACGGCGACTACGCCGAGATCGACATCACCGGCTCCATCGCCGGTGAGGACGTCGAGGGCCTGAGCGCCACCGACTACCTCTACAACGTCGGTTCGGCCATCGTCACCGACAAGCTCGACGAGGAGCTGCGCGGCAAGAAGAGCGGCGACATCCTCCTCTTCGACGACGAGCTGCCCGAGCGCTTCGGCGAGCAGGCCGGCGAGGCCGTCTCCTTCCGGGTCCTCGTGAAGGAGACCAAGAAGAAGGTGCTCCCCGAGCTCACCGACGAGTGGGTGGGCGAGGTCAGCGAGTTCGACACGATCGAAGCCCTGCAGGACGACATCCGCACCCGCCTCGACCTCTACGGCAAGGTGCAGGCGGGCGTGCAGGTGCGCGAGAAGATCTTCAACGAGGCCGCGGGCCTGGTGTCGATCGAGCTCCCCGACTCCCTCGTCAACCAGGAGATGGAGCGCCGCCTGCACGACATGGCGCACCGCCTCGAGGAGCAGATGAAGGGTCTGACGATCCCGCAGTACCTGGCCATGACCGGCCAGGACCAGCAGGAGTTCGTCGACACCCTCCGCGAATCGGCCAAGGAGGCCGTGCGCGCCGACCTCGCACTCCGGGCGGTCATCGTCCAGGAGCAGATCGAGGCCACCGACGACGAGCTGACCGCCGAGATCGAGCGGGTGGCCGAGCGCTTCGACGAGAAGCCCGCGGAGGTTCGGAAGGATCTCGAACGGCGCGGTGTTCTGGAGGCGGTACGCTCGGACATCGCACGGTCGAAGGCCCTGCAGTTCCTCGTGGACCACGCCGAAGTGGTCGACGCGAACGGCAACCCGGTCGACCTCACCTTGCCCGAGCCGCCCACCCCCGACGATGCCGAAGCGGCAACAGACGAATCCGAAGAGGAGCCCGAGTCGTGATCGAGCCCATCCGCAACGCGTTCTACATGCCCACCGTCGACCTCCAGACGGCGCGTGGCCCCGACCGCAAGAGCGTCTTCGACCGTCTGCTGGGTGACCGCATCATCTTCCTCGGCACCCCCATCGACGACGTCGTCGCCAACATCGTGATCGCGCAGCTCCTCCACCTGGAGAGCGAGGATCCCGACAAGGACATCTCGATCTACATCAACTCCCCGGGTGGCGAGATCACCGGGCTGTTCGCGATCTACGACACGATGCAGTTCGTGAAGTGCGAGGTGGGCACGATCTGCCTCGGGCAGGCCGCCTCGGCCGCCGCGGTGATCCTCGCCTCGGGTGCGCCCGGGAAGCGGTTCATCCTCCCGCACTCGCGCGTGCTCATCCACCAGCCGCACGGTGGCGCGTCGGGTCAGGCGGTCGACATCGAGATCCAGGCCAAGGAGATCGTCCGCATGCGCGAGTCGCTCGACGGGATCCTGGCGTACCACACCGGCCAGAGCGTCGAGAAGGTCGCGGACGACACCGACCGTGACTTCATCATGGGCGCCAACGAGGCCAAGGAATACGGCATCGTCGACGAGGTGATCACCAACCGCGATCTCGCGGCCGTCGGCGTGCCGGCCGGCGTGAGCTGACCTGCCGGTCGCAGGTTCGGGCACAGAGCAGCGCTGAGCGCAGGAGGAGGGGGGCGTCGTGGCCAAGTTCGGTGACGGTGGCGACCTGCTGAAGTGCTCGTTCTGTGGCAAGAGCCAGAAGCAGGTCAAGAAGCTCATCGCGGGCCCCGGCGTCTACATCTGCGACGAGTGCATCGATCTCTGCAACGAGATCATCGAGGAGGAGCTCTCCCAGAGCTCCGAGGTGAAGTTCGACGAGCTTCCCAAGCCTCGTGAGATCTACGACTACCTGAACGACTACGTCATCGGTCAGGAGCAGGCGAAGAAGATCCTGTCGGTGGCGGTCTACAACCACTACAAGCGGGTGCAGGCCGGCGCCTACGGCGACCCCGACGTCGAGCTGCAGAAGTCGAACATCCTGCTGCTGGGTCCCACCGGCTGCGGCAAGACCCTGCTCGCACAGACACTCGCCCGTCTGCTGAAGGTGCCGTTCGCGATCGCCGACGCCACCGCGCTCACGGAGGCGGGCTACGTCGGCGAAGACGTCGAGAACATCCTGCTGAAGCTGATCCAGGCCGCCGACTACGACGTCAAGAAGGCCGAGACCGGCATCATCTACATCGACGAGATCGACAAGATCGCCCGCAAGGCCGAGAACCCGTCGATCACGCGCGACGTCTCCGGCGAGGGTGTGCAACAGGCGCTGCTGAAGATCCTCGAGGGCACCACCGCGTCGGTGCCGCCGCAGGGTGGCCGCAAGCACCCGCACCAGGAGTTCATCCAGATCGACACCACGAACATCCTGTTCATCTGCGGCGGGGCGTTCGCGGGCATCGAGAAGATCATCGAGACCCGCACCGGTAACCAGGGCGTGGGCTTCGGCGCCGACATCCGTCGCTCAGCGGAGAAGGACGTCGGCGCGATGCTGCGTTCGGTGCTCCCCGAGGACTTGCTGAAGTTCGGGCTCATCCCGGAGTTCGTCGGTCGTCTCCCCGTGCTCACCGCGGTGAACAACCTCGACAAGGACGCGCTCATCCGGATCCTCGTCGAACCGAAGAACGCGCTGCTGAAGCAGTACCAGAAGTTCTTCCACTTCGACGACGTCGAGCTCGTGTTCACCGACGACGCGCTCGATGCGGTGGGCGACGAGGCGCTGAAGCGCGGCACCGGTGCACGCGGGTTGCGCGCCATCCTCGAGGGCGTGCTGCTCGAGGTGATGTACGAGCTGCCGAGCCGCACCGACATCACCCGCTGTGTGATCGACCGCGAGGTCGTGATGCACCGCGTGCAACCCACCCTCATCACGGAAGACGAGGAGCGGCGATCCGCCTAGCGTTTCGCGAGCCGGTTTAGGCTCGCGCCGGTGACCGCCCCCCACCTGCCGCGATTCGCACTGCGCAGCGCGGATCTCGGCCGTCGCCTCGACATCTTCCTGGTCTGCGCGGTCGGGTCGGTCCTCGGGAACCGGGTGTTCCTGATCATCACCGGATACCCGCAGCTCGGCAACGGCACGCTGCACATCTCGCACGCGATCTGGGGCGCGTCGATGATGGCGATCGCGATCGTCTTCGCGCTGTCGTTCCTGGCGCCGAACAACCGCACGTTCATCGCCTTCATCGGCGGCTGCGGCTTCGGTTGGTTCATCGACGAGCTCGGGAAGTTCATCACCCGCGACGTCAACTACTTCTTCAAGCCGACCATCGCGTTGATCTACATGGTGTTCATCGCGATGTACCTGGTGTTCCGCACCATCGAGCGGCGTGCGTTCGGGCCCGACGAAGCGGTGCTCAACGGGCTGGAAGCGCTCAAGGCCGCGGCGCTGGGGGAGCTCGCCGAGCCGAAGCGCAACGCGGCGGTTGCCCTGCTCGACGAGACCGGGGCGACCACTCCGCTGGCGCAGCAGGTGCGCTCGCTCCTGGTGGACGCGCCCAACCTCCCCGACCCCGCACCCGGGTTCTGGTCGCGGTGGGGGGCCGAGGTGCGGGCGCGGTATCTCGGCATCGCCGAGCACCACTGGTTCGTCGTCTCGGTCACGTGGTTGTTCGGGATCCTCGGCGTCGGCGCGGTGGTGACCTCGCTCCTCCTGGCGCTCGGCGACGACCAGATCCACGGCTTCACCGAGTGGGCCTACACGATCTCGAGCGGCGTGTCGGGGCTGCTCACGGTGGTCGGCCTCTTCCTGATCCGCCGCGACCGGCTGGCGGCCTACCGCTGGTTCGAGCGCGGCGTACTGGTGCAGATCTTCGTGACGCAGGTGTTCGAGTTCGCCAGCCAGGAGCTCGCCGGCGTCACCGGCCTGATCGCCAACATCGCCCTGTGGCTCGCCCTCCGCTCGATGATCCGCGCCGAGATCGAGCGCCAGGAACTGCGGATCGAAGAGCTGCCCGCGCTTCCGTAGACTGGCCCGTCCATGTGCGGGAACGACGAGCGCGAGCGGGACCAATGACAGCCACCCCCAATTCCAGGGCCCCGGAGAAGCCGAGCCTCGAGGGGCTCGAGGACAAGTGGGCGGCCCACTGGGACGCCGAGGGGACGTACCGGTTCGACCGGACCCGTACCCGGGAAGACGTCTACTCGATCGACACGCCGCCGCCCACGGTCAGCGGGTCGCTGCACGTCGGCCACGTGTTCTCCTACACGCACACCGACACGATCGCCCGCTACCAGCGCATGCGCGGCCGTGAGGTCTTCTACCCGATGGGGTGGGACGACAACGGCGTGCCCACCGAGCGCCGGGTGCAGAACTTCTTCGGGGTCCGGTGCGACCCCACACTTCCCTACGACCCGGAGTTCCTGCCGCCGGAGAAGCCGGGGAAGCACGAGATCCCGATCTCCCGTGGCAACTTCGTGGAGCTGTGCGACCGGCTCGTCGTCGACGACGAGCAGAAGTTCGAGGAGCTGTGGCGCACGCTCGGCCTCTCGGTCGACTGGGCGATGACCTACACCACCATCGGCACGCGGGCGCGCCGTGCGTCGCAGCGCGCGTTCCTGCGCATGCTGGCGCGCGACGAGGCCTACCAGTCGGAGGCGCCCACGCTGTGGGACGTCGACTTCCGCATGGCCGTGTCGCAGGCGGAGCTCGAGGACCGCGAGCTGCCGGGTGCGTACCACTCGTTGCGCTTCGGCGGCACCGACGGCCAGGACGACCTCGTCATCGAGACCACCCGGCCCGAGTTGCTGCCCGCGTGCGTCGCGCTGGTCGCGCACCCCGACGACGAGCGCTACCAGCCGCGCTTCGGCCACAACGTCAGCACGCCGCTGTTCGGCGTGCAGGTGCCGGTGCTCGCGCACCCGCTCGCGGATCCGGAGAAGGGGTCCGGCATCGCGATGATCTGCACCTTCGGCGACACCACCGACGTGGTGTGGTGGCGCGAGCTGCAGCTGCCCACGCGTACCGCGATCGGTCGCGACGGCCGCCTGCTGCCCGAACCACCCGAGTGGGGCAGCGCGGCGCCCGGCGCCGACGCCGCCTACGCGGAGCTGGCGGGCAAGACCGCGAAGCAGGCGCAGGCGCGCATCGTGGAGCTGCTCACGGAGTCGGGCGAGTTGCTCGGCGACGTGAAGCCGATCACCCACCCGGTGAAGTTCTACGAGAAGGGCGACCGCCCGCTCGAGATCGTGTCGTCGCGTCAGTGGTACATCCGCAACGGCGGCAAGGACGCGCACCTGCGCGAGGCGTTCCTCGCACGCGGCCGCGAACTGCAGTGGCACCCCGCGGACATGCGTCACCGCTACGAGAGCTGGGTCGAGGGCCTCAACTCCGACTGGCTCATCAGCCGTCAGCGCTACTTCGGTGTGCCGTTCCCGTTGTGGTACCCGCTCACCGAGGCGGGCGAGATCGACTACGCGAAGCCGCTCGTGCCGAGCGAGGACGTCCTGCCGATCGACCCCACCAGCGACGTGCCCCCCGGCTACACCGAGGACCAACGTGGTGTGCCGGGCGGCTTCGTCGCCGACCCCGACGTGATGGACACCTGGGCCACGTCGTCGCTCACCCCCGAGATCGCCGCGGGCTGGGAGGACGACCCCGACCTCTTCGCTCGCGTGCTTCCCGATGGACCTGCGCCCGCAGGCCTTCGAGATCATCCGCACGTGGTTGTTCTCCACGATCGTGCGCGCGCACTTCGAGTTCGACGCGCTGCCGTGGACCGACGCGGCCATCTCCGGCTGGGTGCTCGACCCCGACCGCAAGAAGATGTCGAAGAGCAAGGGCAACGTCGTCACGCCGATGGAGCCCATCCGCCAGTTCGGCGCCGACGCGATCCGCTACTGGGCGGCGAGCGGCCGTCCCGGCGTCGACACCGCGGTCGACGAAGGCCAGATGAAGGTGGGTCGCCGTCTCGCCATCAAGATCCTCAACGCGTCGAAGTTCGCGTTCGGCGTGATGGGCGACGGCCCGCCGGGTGCCCCCGACGTGCGCGCGGTCACCGCGCCGATCGACCGGTCGATGCTCGCGTCGCTGCGGGTGCTGGTGGTCGACGCCACCACCGCGTTCGACGGCTACGACTACGCCCGCGCGCTGGAGAACACCGAGCGCTTCTTCTGGGGCTTCTGCGACGACTACCTCGAACTCGTGAAGCAGCGCGCCTACGGCAACGACGACGCCGACCAGGAAGGCGCGCGTTCCGCGCAGACTGCACTCGCGACCGCGCTGCACACGCTGCTGCGCTTGTTCGCCCCGCACCTCCCGTTCGTCACCGAAGAGGTGTGGAGTTGGTGGCAGGAGGGTTCGGTGCACCGCACCGCGTGGCCGGTCGCTGCCGATCTCGACGCGTTCGCCGACGCCGACCTCGAGGTGTACCCGGTCGCCGCGACGGTGCTCGGTGAGCTGCGCAAGGCCAAGAGCTCGGCGAAGCGGTCGATGCGCACCGACGTCACGAGCGTGACGGTCCGGGCGCCCGCGGCAAAGCTGCGCGCGCTCGAACAGGCCCTCGACGACGTGCGCGACGCCGGCCGCCTGCTCGGCGCGCCCGAGCTGGTCGAGGCTGACGAGCTCGTGGTCGAGGTCGAGCTCGCGCCGCCGGACGAAGAGTGACCGGCGCTCGCGGGCTGGACGCGCGAGAAGCGCGCGCCTGGCTCGACGCGCACGTCAACCTGGAGACCGGCGTGGGTGTCCCCGCGCGGGCCCGAATCGCGGGGGAGTGGGCGGCCGCCTGCTCGCGGTGGAACGCCAGCGCCCGCTGATGGAGCTGCTCGGTTCCCCGGAGCTCGAGTACCCGGCGATCCACCTCACCGGCACCAACGGCAAGACCTCGGTGGCGCGCATGACGACCGCGTTGCTCACCGCCACCGGCCTCACCGTCGGTTCGTACACCAGCCCGCACCTGCAGCGCGTCAACGAGCGCATGTGCCGCGACGGCGAGCCCGTCGACGACGCCACCCTCGACGACCTGCTCGTGCAGGTCGCGCTGGTGGAGGATCTCCTGCCCGACGCGCCCAGCTACTTCGAGATCCTCACTGCCGCCGCGCTCCTCTGGTTCGGAGACGTCGCCGCCGACGTCGCGGTGGTGGAGGTGGGCCTCGGCGGCCGGGGCGACGCCACCAACGTGGTCGACGGGCAGGTGGCGGTGGTCACCAACGTGAGCCTCGACCATGCCGAGTACATCGGCCCCACCCTGCTCGACATCGCCGAGGAGAAGGCCGGGATCGTGGAACCGGGCGCCACGCTCGTGCTCGGTGAGACCGACCCCGCCCTCGCCCAGCCCTTCCTGGACCGGGGCGCGGAGCGGGTCGTCACCCGTGGGTTCGACTTCGGGGTGCGGGGCAACACGCTGGCCCACCGCGGACGCATCCTCGACCTCTACACCCCCGGCGCCACGTACCACGAGGTCTTCCTGGGGCTCCACGGCGCGCACCAGGCCGACAACGCCGTGTGCGCGCTCACCGCGGTCGAGTGCTTCCTGGGCCGTCCGCTGGAGGAGGGCCTGGTCGCCGAGGCGTTCGCCTCGGTGCAGACACCGGGCCGCCTCGAGGTGGTGCACCACCAGCCGCTCGTGCTGCTCGACGGCGTGAAGAACGTCGCCGGCGCGCACGCGTTGCGCCTCGCGCTCGCGGAGGAGTTCGCCGACTCGCCGCGCACGTTCGTGGTGGGGCTCATGCGCGAGAAGGAACCGCACGAGATGCTCGAAGCGCTCGGCGCGATCGGTGCGGCGCAGCTCGTGTGCTGCCGACCCGACAGCCCTCGGGGCATGGCGCCCGACGACGTCGCGCGCGCCGCGATCGAGCTGGGCATGGACCCGGCGCGCATCGAGGTGATCGACGACGTGCGCGCCGCGGTGCAACACGCGATCGACAGCAGCGAGGAAGACGAGCAGGTGATCGTCACGGGATCGCTCTACGTCGTGAGTCCCGCGCGCGCGATGCTCGTGTCCTGACGGCCGGCCACTGAGAGGGGAGCACCCGATGGCGATCACCTCGGGCTTCAACCACGTCGCGACGCTCACGACCGACCTCGACCGCTTCGCGGAGTGGTACGGCCGCGTGTTCGGCGCCGAGGTCACCTTCTCGATGGAGGCCGAGGGCGACCACCCGCGCATGTTCATCCTCGACCTCGGCGGCGGCGCCGCGCTCAACGTGTTCGAGGTGCCCGCCGAGGCGATGATCGGCGAGCAGCGCCGCATCGGTGCGCGCGGTGCGATCGACCACTTCGGCATCGCGGTTCCCGATGTCGCCACGCTCGAGACGGTGCGTGAGCGTCTCGTGGAGGCCGGGGCCGACGTCGGCGACATCCAGGTGCTCGGCGGCGACACCCACTCCCTCTTCTTCCGTGACGTCGACGGCATGGAGCTCGAGGAGTGCGCGCCCGTCTGATGCGACGGCCGGTGTCGTGATCCTTTCGGGGGCCCACTAGCCTCCATCGGCCATGAGCACCCGAACCCTCGTCCTCTGCAAGCCCGACGCCGTCGAGCGTCGCCTCGTCGGTGAGATCGTCGCCCGCCTCGAGCGCAAGGGCCTCACCATCGCGGCCATGGATCTGCGCACCATCGACGCCGAGCTCGCCGGTCAGCACTACGACGAGCACCGCGAGAAGCCGTTCTTCGGCGAGCTGGTGGCGTTCATCACCCGCGGCCCGCTCGTGGCCATGGTGGTGGAGGGCGGTCCCGACACGTGGAAGACCGTGCGCAACCTCATGGGCGCCACGAATCCCCGTGAGTCGGCCCCCGGCACCATCCGTGGTGACCTGGCGCTCGAGACCCAGGAGAACCTGGTGCACGGCTCCGACGGCCCGGAGTCGGCCGAGCGCGAGATCGGGCTCTTCTTCCCCAACCTGTAGAGGCCCGAGTCGCCCGGGCGGCAACGGACGGGTGGTCCGACTACCCTGTCGTTGACCCCAGCCACATCTGGAGACTCCTTCCACCGTGCCCGAGCCCTGGCTTTCCTCCGTAGTTGGTCGCGACATGGCCGTCGACCTGGGGACGGCGAACACGCTCGTGTACGTGCGCGGGCGTGGGATCGTCCTCGACGAACCGTCCATCGTCGCGATGAACACGCGCGATGGTCGACTCCTCGCGGTCGGCACCGAGGCCAAGCGCATGCTCGGTCGCACGCCCGGCCACATCGAGGCCGTGCGCCCGCTGAAGGACGGCGTCATCGCCGACTTCGACATCTGCGAGAAGATGCTGCGCTACTTCATCCAGCGCGTGCACCAGCGCAAGTGGGCGAAGCCGCGCATGGTCATCTGCATCCCTTCGGGCATCACCGGCGTCGAACGCCGCGCGGTGCAGGAGGCGGCCGAGTTCGCCGGCGCGCGCAAGCCGGTGCTCGTGATCGAGGAGCCGATGGCCGCCGCGATCGGCGCGGGCCTGCCCGTGCACGAACCTGCGGGCAACATGATCGTCGACATCGGTGGTGGTACCACCGAGGTCGCGGTCATCTCCCTCGGCGGGATCGTCGTGAGCGAATCGAGCCGCGTCGGTGGCGACGAGTTCGACGAGGCGATCATCCAGTTCGTGAAGCGCGAGTACTCGCTCGCGCTCGGTGAGCGCACCGCCGAAGAGGTGAAGATGCAACTCGCCAGCGCCTGGCCGCTCGAAGAGGAGCTCTACGCGGAAGTGCGTGGACGCGACCTCGTGACCGGTCTCCCCAAGACGATCGTGCTCAGCACCGTCGAGATCCGCGAAGCGGTCGAGGAGCCTGCCGCCGCGATCGTCGACGCGGTCAAGGTCACCCTCGACAAGACGCCGCCCGAGCTCGCCGCCGACATCATGGAGCGGGGCATCGTCGTCACCGGGGGTGGCTCCCAGCTCATCGGGATCGACAACGCGATCCAGGCCGAGACCGGCATGCCGGTCCACCGGGCGAAGCACCCGCTCTACTCCGTGGTGCTCGGCTCGGGGCAGTGCCTCGAGAACTTCGATGTGCTGAAGCAGGTCCTGAGCACCGGTCCCCAGGACTGACGTCCCCTCGCGGGGCTCACGAACACCGTGGTCGTCTACCAGCCTGATCGGCGCCGCCGTGTGGTCCTCGTGCTGCTCGTGCTGACGGCCCTTGCCCTGATCTCGTTCGACGAGCGGGGCTCCGGCACCATCGACACCGCCCGCAGCGCCGCCGCCGACGTGATCCAGCCGGTGCGCGACGCCTCCAGCGACGCCTTCAACCCGGTCACCGACTGGCTCGACGGGCTGGGGCGCGCCAGCGAGCTGCAGAGCGAGAACCAGCGGCTGCGGCGCGAGCTCGCGCAGGCGAAGACCCAGGCCGCGGCCGGCGCCGCGGCCCGGGCGCGCGTGAAGGAGCTCGAGGACCTCTTCGACCTGCCCCAGGTGGAGGACTACAACGGCGTCGTCGCGAACGTGACCGGGCAGGGGAGCGGCTTCGACCGCACGTTCTCCATCGACAAGGGATCGAACGACGGCATCGCCAAGGACATGCCCGTCGTCGTCGGCGGCGCGCTGGTGGGCAAGGTGTTCCGCGTGACCCGCGGCAGCGCGATCGTGCAACGCATCGACGACCGGCAGTTCGGTGTGAGCGCGCAGATCGTCGACAAGACGGAGTTCGGTCCGAAGGGGCTCGCATTCGGGCAGGGCGACAGCGCCAACCTCAAGTTCGCGCCGTACGCCGACGCCGCGCTCGTGGGAACGGTCAAGAAGGGCTCGGTCGCCATCACGAACGGTGGCTTCGGTGACGCGTACCCGCGCGGTCTGCCGATCGGCACCGTGATCCGCGACGTCACCGCGGGTGGTTCGGTCGCGCGCGATGCGGAGCTGCGTCCGATCGTCGACCTCGACAGCCTCGACGTCGTGAAGGTGCTGCGCTACACGCCCCCGGCGCTGCCATGAGCCGGCCATGTTGAGGCGCGTCAAGCTCGCGCTGTTGATCCTCGTAGCCGTGGTCCTGCAGACCACGTTGCTCACGCACTTCGACCTGTTCGACGCCGCGCCCGGCCTGTGCATGCTGTGCGTGCTCGCGGTCGCGTTCGAGGACGGCCCGGAGTCGGGCGCGCTGTTCGGCTTCGCGATGGGGCTCGTGCTCGACCTGTTCCTCATCACGCCGCTCGGCTTGAGCGCGCTCTCGTTCGCGCTCACCGGGTACGCGGTCGGCGCGTTCCAGTCGTCGATCGTGCGCAGCACGCCGTGGCTGTACCCGATGGTCGGCGGCCTCGGCGGCCTGTTCGGCGGCCTGGTGTTCATCACCGTGGGCGCGGTGGTGGGCCAGGACCAGCTGCTCTCGATGCACGGGGTCCAGATCGTGGTGGTGTCCGCCGTGTGGGACGCCCTCCTCGCTCCGCTGGTGTTCCCGGTGGTCCGGCGCCTCGCCCGGCTGCCGGACAACTCGAACACCTGGCGCATCCGGGGCTGACCTCCCGGTCACCGTGGGCCGCCCTGACCTGGGGTTTTGCCGGCAAACGGGTCCGCGACTGTGTGTCCCGGCCCCGATCGGCGAGAATGGTCGGCCGATGGGGCCCGACACGAACTCGCGTAGGGACGCGCGCCCGTGAACGAGGCGAACACCGGGCGCCGGCTCCTGGTGATCGGGGCCATCGTGATGGCCCTCTTCGCCGGCCTCCTGACGCGCCTGTGGTTCCTCCAGGTGAGCGGTGGCGAGAAGCTCGCGGTGCAGGCGCAGCAGAACCGCGACCGCATCGTGCAGGTGCCCGCGCTGCGCGGGGCCATCTACGACGCCAAGGGCGTCCTCCTCGCGTCGAACGCCCCGGTGACCACGCTCACCGTCGATCGCCAGACCCTCACCACCGAGGACCGCATCACGCTCGAGAACAGCCTCTCGAACCTCCTGGGCAAGTCGCCCACCGAGATCGGCACGATGCTCGACGACCCGTCGGTGTCGCCGTACGCGCCGCTGCCGCTCATGAGGAACGTGCCGTATGCCACCGCGGTGTACGTGGCCGAGCACCGCGAACAGTTCCCGGCGGTGTCGATCACCACCACCTCGATCCGCCAGTACACCCAGGCGGGGATCGCGGCGGCGAACCTCCTCGGCTACACCGGCGCGATCAACCCCGACGAGCTGAAGGCCCACACCGGCGAGGGCTACGCCAACGACGACCGCATCGGCAAGACGGGGATCGAGCAGACCTTCGAGACCGAGCTGCGCGGCACGCCGGGAGTCGACAAGGTGCAGGTCGACAGCCGCGGGCGCGCGACCAACACGATCACCGAGAAGAAGCCGCAGGCGGGTCACGACATCCAGCTGACCCTCGACGCCGGCGTACAGCAGACCGCGGCGGAATCACTGCAGCAGGGCATGGACGGCGCCCGCACCCTCGTCGATCCCGACAGCGGCAACTACTACAAGGCCACCGGGGGCACGGTCATCGTGCTCGACGCGCGCACCGGCTCGGTGGTGGCGATGGCATCGGGCCCGAGCTACGACCCGAACGCCTTCGTCAACGGCACGGCCGACCAGTACATCCAGCACCCCAACCAGCCACTCCGGAACCGGGCGACAGGCGGCTATGCGCCGGGCTCCACGTTCAAGGCGTTCTCGTCCGTCGCGATGCTCAACGCCGGGCTGCGCACGCCGGACGAGACCTACTACGACGAGGGCTGCTTCACGTTCGGCAACAACGAGGAGCGCTGCAACGCAGGGAAGCACTCGTACGGCTCGGTCGACCTGCAGCGTGCGCTCACGGTGTCGAGCGACGTGTTCTTCTACAACGTCGGCAACTCGTTCTGGACGAGTTACCGCG
Source organism: uncultured Actinomycetes bacterium (assembly GCA_963720785.1). Lineage (GTDB taxonomy): Bacteria > Actinomycetota > Acidimicrobiia > IMCC26256 > DASPTH01 > CAVRGQ01. The sequence goes on along the minus strand of CAVRGQ010000008.1, from coordinate 519,906 downwards.
ACGAGGGCAAGGCCGCAGGCTTCCCCGGTGAACTCGCCGGTGACAAGCTGCCCGCCTCCGGCCACCCGGTCGGCTACGGGATGCAGAACACCGCACGCGACTTCGGGTTCGGCGAGGTGACGGGATTCGGGCAGGGCGAATCGGCGGGCCGGATCCCCGACCTCACCTTCAACCAGGAGCTCAACAAGGGCAACTGCGACTCGACGAACTGCACCTGGCGACGCGGCGACAGCGCCAGCCTCGCCGTCGGCCAGGGTGACGTGCTCGTGACGCCGTTGCAGCTCGCGCTCGCCTACGGAGCGTTCGGGAACGGAGGGACGCTGTACTCGCCGCGCCTCGTGGAGGACGTGCGCCAGAGCGCCGCGGGGAGGCCGGTCGGTCAACTCGGCGACGTCGATCACACGATCGAAGCGCAGGTGAAGCACGCGGTGAACCTGCCCGCCGGAGTTCGCCAGCCGGTGCTGGAGGGCCTCGACGGGGTCGTGAACAGCGGCGAGGGCACCGCCTACGGCGCGTTCTCCGGTTACGGAGGCCCGTTCCACGTCATCGGCAAGACCGGTACCGCCCAGGTGACGAACAGCCAGGACACCTCGTGGTTCGTCGCGGTCCTCAACCCCGACAACGACCCGAACCAGGGTCAGTACGTCGTGCTGGCCATGGTGGAGCAGGGTGGCTTCGGCGCCAACGTGGCCGCCCCCATCGTGCGGCGCGTCATCGACTATCTCAGCAACCCGACGGTCGCGCCCGCGCCGGTCGTCATCGCCCCCGCCTCCGGGAACGAGGAGAGCAACTGATGGGCGACTCGCGGGAGTGGGGCTGATGGCGTTCGGGAGCCCGATCACCCGGGCGCAGAGCCGGGTCACCAAGCGGGGCAGCGGCCTCGGCGAGCGCTCGCGCCTCGACGCCGCGCCGGTCGCCCACTTCGACTGGATGCTGGTGGGCGCGGTGCTGGCCATCACCGCCGTCGGGCTGCTGATGATCTACAGCACCACCCACACCAAGATCCCCGGCGACCCGTATTACTTCGTGAAGCGCCAGGCCATGTTCTCGGCCATCGGCTTCGCCGCGATGGTCGGCATGATGGTCATCGACTACCGCCGCCTGCGCGACTTCTCGATGTTCTTCTACGTGGGCACCGTCGTGATCCTGATGGCCGTGCTCGCGCCGCTCGGCTCGAACATCAAGGGCCACCAGGCGTGGTTCCAGCTGCCGGGCGGGTTCACGCTGCAGCCGTCGGAGTTCGCCAAGCTCGGGATCGTGATCGCCCTGGCCGGGTACTGCAACCAGTTCCGCGGCGAGCTCGACGCGTGGCGCCTCACCGTCATCTGCGCGCTGGCGTGCGTGCCGATCGGCCTGATCCTGCTCCAGCCCGACCTCGGGACCGTGATGGTGATCTTCGCGGTCATCGTCGCCCTGCTCTCGGTGGCGGGGGTGTCGGGCAAGCAGCTGATCGTGCTCGGGCTCCTGGCGATCACGGGCGTGTACGCGGTGGTGGGCCTCGGCCTGCTGAAGCAGTACCAGATCGACCGTCTCACGACGTTCATCGACTCGAGCAGCGGCGAGCAACAGGGCAACGCCTACAACCAGACCCAGTCGAAACAGGCCATCGCCAACGGGCGGACCACCGGCGAGGGCATCCTCAACGGCTCCCAGACCCAGGGCGGCTTCGTCCCCGAGCAGCAGACCGACTTCATCTTCACCGCGGTGGGGGAGGAGATGGGCTTCGTCGGCGCGGTGGTGATCCTCGCCCTGTTCGCAGTGGTGATGTGGCGCACCTGGCGAACGGCCCGGCTGGCCCGGGACTTCTTCGGGGTCCTGGTCTGCACCGGCATCCTGGCGATGTTCGCCTTCCAGATGTTCGAGAACGCGGGCATGACCATGGGGATCATGCCCATCACCGGCATCCCCCTGCCCTTCATGAGCTACGGCGGATCGTCCCTGATCGCCAACTTCGCCTGCATCGGCCTCGTCGCCAACATCTCCATGCGCCGCTTCAGCTGACCCCCCTCACGAACCGGCGTCAATCGCAGCCCATAGTGGGCAGGGATTGACGCCAGTTGGGGAAAGGGAGGGGAGGGATCGGGGGTACGGGCGGCCTCACCGGTAGACTTCCCCGAGATGACCGAACTGTGGCCGAGGGTGGAGCCCCTCCTGGCCGGGGTCGAGAAGCCTGCTCGGTACATCGGGATGGAGCGGGGGAGCGTCCGGCCGGAACATCGGCCGTCGGCAGTCTCCTGGCTCCTCGTGTACCCCGACACGTACGAGATCGGGCTCCCCAACCAGGGCCTCCAGATCCTCTACGAGATCCTCAACGAACGTGAAGACGCCCTGGCCGAGCGCGCCTACGCGCCCTGGCTCGACATGGACGCGGCCATGCGCGCCCAGGGTGTGCCGCTGTTCTCGGTCGACACCCACCACCACGCGGGTGAGTTCGACGTGTTCGCCTTCGGCCTCGCTGCCGAGCTCGTGTACACGAACGTGCTCGAGTGCCTCGACCTTGCCGGCGTGCCCGTGCGGGGTGAGGACCGCCGCCCCGAGCACCCCGTCGTGGTCGCCGGCGGCCACTGCGTGTTCAACCCCGAGCCGATGGCCGACTTCATCGACGCCTTCGTCATCGGCGACGGCGAGGAGGTCATCGGCGAGATCACCGAGGTCGTGGGCTCCTGGAAGCGCGGCGGCCGGGCGAGCCGGGAGGCCGTCGTGCGGGAGCTGGCCACGATCCCGGGCGTCTACGTGCCGTCGATGTACGAGGTCAGCTACGACGGGCCCGCGATCGCCGAGGTGAGCCCCCGCTTCGACGACGTTCCCGAGGTGGTCGAAAAACGCACCGTCGCCGACCTCGGCGAGTGGCCCTACCCCAAGAACCAGCTCGTCCCGCTCATCGAGGTGGTCCACGACCGCCTCAACGTCGAGGTCTTCCGCGGCTGCACGCGGGGCTGTCGCTTCTGCCAGGCGGGGATGATCACCCGGCCCGTGCGCGAGCGCCCCGAGGAGCAGGTCCGCACGATGGTGCGCGACGGCCTGCGCCGCACCGGCTACGACGAAGTCGCGCTCACGTCGCTCTCCACCGCCGACTTCTCCGGCATCGACGGCCTGGTGGCCGGCCTGGTGAACGACCAGGAGGGCTGCGCGAACGTGAGCCTGTCGCTCCCGTCGCTGCGGGTCGACGCGTTCACGGTGGGCATCGCCAGCGAGATCCAGAAGGTGCGCCGCACCGGCCTCACCTTCGCCCCCGAGGGCGGCACCTGGCGCATCCGTCAGGTGATCAACAAGCTGATCACCGACGACGACCTCTTCGCCGCGGTCGAGGGCGCCTACTCGCAGGGCTGGCAGCGGGTGAAGCTCTACTTCCTCATCGGCCTGCCTACCGAGATGGACGACGACACGCTCGGTATCGCCGAACTGGCCCGCGAGGTCGTGAAGATCGGCCGCAAGTACACCAAGAAGGCGAGCGCCACGGCTTCGGTCGGCGGCTTCGTGCCCAAGGCGCACACGCCCTTCCAGTGGTTCGGCCAGAACGGCGCCGACGAGCTGCGCCGCAAGGTGTTCCTCCTGCGCGACGACCTGCGCAAGAGCGGCGCGACGCTGAAATGGCACGACCCCCAGGCGACCTTCGCCGAGGGCATCGCCAGCCGGGGCGACCGCCGCATCGGCCGTGTGATCGAGCGGGTGTGGCGCAACGGCGGCATCTTCCAGGAGTGGAGCGAGCGCTTCGATCTCGGTCGCTGGACCGAGGCGATGGCCGCCGAGGGGCTCGACCCCGACTGGTACGTCACCCGGCACCGCACCGACGACGAGGTGCTCCCCTGGGACCACATCGCCGCCGGCCTGCACCGCGACTTCCTCTGGGACGACTGGCAGGAGGCCCTGCAGGAGCACGGGCTCCCCGATTGCCGGTGGACTCCGTGCTACGACTGCGGGGTGTGCACCGACTTCGCCCTCGAGCACGTGGTGGCCTCACCCGTGCCGCCCGCGGGCGGGAGCCAGGGCACCGGCCAGGGGCTCGGCTTCGGCCGTGACGTGCCGGTGGAGCTGATCACCAGGGCAGCCGCGCGATGAGGGGCGATACTGGCTTCCCCGTGCGCGTCCGGTTCACCAAGCAGGGCAAGGTCCGCTTCATCTCGCACCGCGACGTCGCCCGCAACTTCGAGCGGGCGTTCCGCATCGAGCAGTTGCCCCTCGCCTTCAGCCTCGGGTTCTCGCCCCGGCCCAAGGTGAGCTTCGGTCTCGCGCTGTCGGTGGGCTACGAGAGCCACGCCGAGTACCTCGACGTCGAGCTCACCGAGCCCGTCGACGTGGAAGCGCTGCCCGAGGCCCTCACGGTCGCCCTCCCCGAGGGGATCGACGTCACCGGCACGTGCCGCCTCCTCGACCGCGCCCCGGCGCTGCAGGAGTCGGTCACGACCGTGCAATTCCTCGTGGCGGTCACCGACGCGCGAGGGGACACCCCTGGCCCACGACGTGCTCGCCTCGACGATCACCCGGGCCCTCGCCGGCGACTCGCTGGTGGTGACCCGCACCCGCAAGGGCCGGGAGTCCGACGACGACATCCTCCCGGCCATCCGCTCCATCGTCCTGCTGGACGGCCCCGTTGTACCCGAGTTCGACACGGCCGGCGACGCCCCCGTGCTCGAGCTCACCCTGGCAACGCAACCCCGGGGCGCCCGTCCCCGTGAGGTCCTCGACGCGCTGGCTTCGGTCGGCGGCATCGACCTCCACGAGCGGCGCGTGCTCCGGACCCACCAATGGATCGAACGCGGCGGCGCGCGGCTGGAACCGCTGGCCGCCGACGCGTTCACGCCGGCCCTCGAGGCGCAGGCGTCATGAGAGAAGGAACCCATGTCCGACGAGACGACCCCGGTGGTGCCCGGCACGCCTGGTGCTCCCGGCCCCGGCGCCACTGCGCCGCAGGCCTCGACGCCCGCCACCGCACCCACGCCTGCTCCGGCCGCGGCACCCGTCGCCGCCTCGGCGTCGGAGTTCACCGCGCCCGAGACCGCGGCGCCTGAGCCCGCGGCGTCCGCGCCCGTATCTCCTCCTTCGCCCACGCCGGCTCCCGCACGCGGTCCCGCGTCGGTGCCGAGCGCCGATCTCGACGACGACACCGAGGGTGAAGAGGACGAGGCCGAGAGCGGGGCCGAGGGTGAGGACGGCACGTCCGGGCCCGCGCTCGGTCCCGACGGCCAGCCGCGCCGTCGTCGCCGCCGCGGTTCGCGTGGTGGTCGCAACCGTCGCAAGCCCGGCCAGGGCGCGGCGGGAGGCGCCGCCGGTGCGGCCGACGCCGCCGGGTCCGCCGGCTCGGCCGATGCCGACGACGATGCCGACGCCGCCGACGACCTCGACGACGAGATCGACCTCGACGGGCCGCAGGACCGCAGCCTGACCAACGAGGACATCGCCGAGGTCGCGATGGAGGAAGCGGGCATCGAGCACGCCGCCCGTCCCCACGTCGGCGACTCTCGTCCCGCCGCGGCAGCCGAAGTGAGCGCAGCGGCCGCGAGCGAGCTGGCCAAGCCCCGCATCGGCGACTCCCGTCCCGCGCCCGCGGCACCCGCGGGCACGAACGGGGGAGCCGCCAACGGAGGCGCAGCCGCCGCGGCCGGCGCGGCCGCGGGAGCCGCCGACGGCACCGCCCCCAAGAAGCGCCGCCGTCGCGGCGGGCGTGGACGCGGGCGGGGTGGCGCCGGTGGCGGCGCCGGACCGGCCACCGCCGACGAGTCGGGTCAGTCCGGCCAGCGTGGCCGCGGCCAGGGCGGTCAGGGAGCCCAGGCCGGTCAGGGCGGCTCCAAGCCGAAGTCCGACAACGTGGTGCGCGCCGACCTCGGCGTGGGCGAGGCCCCGAGCCGTCGCCCGCTCGACGACGACGTGCTGGAGCGCCGCCGCGGCCGTACCCGCAAGGGTCGTCCGGCCGGCCGCTACATGATGTGCGTCCACACCAACGACATCGGCCACACGCACATCGCGATCCTCGAGGGCCGCAGCCTCGTGGAGCACTCGCTGGCGTCGCCCTCGGGCAACGACTCGATCGACGGCAACATCTACCTCGGCCGGGTGCAGAACGTGCTGCCCGGCATGGAGGCCGCCTTCATCGACATCGGCACGCCCAAGAACGGCGTGCTCTACCGCGGCGACGTCGCCTTCGACAAGGCCGACCTCGAGAGCGGCGGCGGCAAGCCCAAGATCGAGCGCATGCTCAAGAACGGGCAGATGGTCCTCGTGCAGGTCACGAAGAACCCGATCGCCCACAAGGGCGCCCGCCTCACCCAGGAGGTGAGCCTCGCCGGCCGCTTCCTCGTGATGGTGCCGGCGGAGCCCGACACCTACGGCATCTCCAAGCGCCTCCCCGACGACGAGCGCAAGCGCCTGCGCAAGATCCTCGACGAGATCCGCCCCACCGACGCGGGCCTCATCGTGCGCACCGCGGCCGAGGGGGCCACGCGCGACGAGCTCGAGCGCGACGTGCGCCGCCTGCGCAACCAGTGGGAGCAGATCTCGCAGGTCGCAGCCGGGGCCAAGCAGGCCAAGCTCGTGTACCAGGAGCCCGACCTCGTGCTGCGCCTCATCCGTGAGGAGTTCACCAAGGAGTACCGCGGGATCGCGATCGACGACCCGCGTCTCTACGAGGAGACGAAGGCCTACGTGGAGGCCATCGCCCCCGAGCTCGCGGAGCGGGTGGAGTTCTACGACACCGAGGAGGAGGGACTGCCGATCTTCGAGCGCTTCCACGTCTCGGAGCAGCTCCTGAAGGCCCTCGACCGCAAGGTGTGGCTCCCCTCGGGCGGGTCGCTCATCATCGAGCGCACCGAGGCCCTCACGGTCATCGACGTCAACACCGGCAAGAACGTCGGCAAGTCGAACCTCGAGGAGACCGTCTACCGCAACAACCTGGAGGCGGCCGAGGAGATCGCCCGGCAGCTGCGCCTGCGCGACATCGGCGGGATCATCGTCATCGACTACGTCGACATGGAGATCAAGGCGAACCGCGACGACGTGATGCGGGTGTTCCGCGACGCCCTGGCCCGCGACAAGACCCGCACCCAGGCCTTCGAGATGTCGGAGCTGGGCCTGGTGGAGATGACCCGCAAGCGCATCTCGGAGGGCCTGGTGGAGTCGTTCTCCGACATCTGCCCCACCTGCCACGGACGGGGCCTGCTCCTCGACGAGGCCCTGCTCCGGGCCATGGACTAGTCTTTCCAGGTTCCGAGAACTCTCTGAGGGGTCACCCGCGCCATGTACGCAGTCATCCGCAGCGGCGGCAAGCAATACAAGGTCGAGGCCGGCGAACGGCTCGAGGTCGAGCTCGTGGGCGCCGACGACGGCACCGAGATCGAGCTCGAGACCGTCATGCTCGTCGACGGCGACACCGTGCTGGCCACCCCGGCGCAGCTCGAGGGCGCGGTCGTGAAGGCCAAGGTCGTCGGCCAGGCCAAGGGCCCGAAGATCGACGGCTTCATCTACAAGCCGAAGAGCAACAACCGCCGTCGGTACGGCCACCGCCAGCACTACTCCGTGCTGGAGATCACCGCCATCAACGGCGCCAAGTAGGGAAGGGGACGACCCATGTCGAAGAAGAAGGGTGCAGCCTCCTCCCGCAACGGGCGTGACTCCAACGCCCAGCGCCTCGGCGTGAAGGTCTACAGCGGCACCGACGTCACCGCCGGTTCCATCATCGTGCGCCAGCGCGGCACCAAGTTCCACCCCGGTGAGAACGTGGGCAAGGGCAGCGACGACACGCTCTTCGCCAAGGCCGACGGCACGGTGAAGTTCGGCTACCGCAAGGGCCGCAAGCTCGTCGACATCGTTCCTTCTGCGGAATAGCCCGGCTGATTCGGCACGGGCGTTCCTGCCCGTGTCCGTAAGCTGACTGCCATGTCGTCGCAATTCGTGGACCTGGTCCAGGTCAACCTGCGCGGTGGCGACGGTGGCGCCGGCTGTGTCGCGTTCCGTCGTGAGGCCCACGTCCCCAAGGGTGGGCCCGACGGCGGCGACGGCGGCTCCGGCGGCGACATCTACGTCCAGGCCGACCGCAACGTCGCGTCCCTCCTCGCGTACCGCGACCACCCGCACCGTCGGGCCCCTTCGGGTACCCACGGTGGTGGCGCCAAGAAGCACGGCGCCCGCGGCGACGACCTCGTGGTGCACGTCCCCGAGGGCACGCAGGTCAAGGCGCGCGACGGCGAGCTGCTCGCCGACCTCGTGCGCCACGGCGACCGCTACCTCGCTTCCCGCGGCGGGCGCGGCGGGCGCGGCAACGCCCGTTTCCTCTCCAACTCCCGGCGCGCCCCCAGCTTCGCCGAGCAGGGCGAGTACGGCGAGGAGCACTGGCTGCGCTTCGAGGTGAAGCTGCTCGCCGACGCCGCGCTCGTGGGCTTCCCCAACGCGGGCAAGTCCACGCTGATCTCCGCGGTGAGCGCGGCCAAGCCCAAGATCGCCGACTACCCCTTCACCACGCTCGAGCCCAACCTCGGCGTGGTGCGCTTTCGCGACCACGAGTACGTGCTCGCCGACATCCCCGGCCTCATCGAGGGCGCGGCGGAGGGCAAGGGGCTCGGTCACCAGTTCCTGCGCCACGTGGAGCGCGCACGCGCGCTCGTGATCCTGCTGGACCTCGCCGCGGTCGATGGCACCTCGCCCGAGGAGCAGGAGCGCGTGCTCCTGCGCGAGCTGGGCGACTACCAGCCCGAGCTGCTCGAACGTCCCCGCCTCGTGCTGGGCTCGAAGGCCGACGTCGCCACCAGCGACTTCGAACGGCCCGACGTGCTGCGCATCAGCGCGGTCGCCCGCCAGGGGCTCGACGAGTTCCTCGGCGGGCTGGGCAACCTGATCGACGAGGCGCGCGACGCCGAACCCGAACCCGAACCCTTTGTGGTGCTGCGCCCCGCCGAAGAGGGCTTCGCCGTGGTGCGCGACGACGACGGCGTGTTCCGCGTCAAGGGGCGCGCCGCCGAGCGGGTCGTCGCCATGGCCGACCTCACCAACATCGAGGCGATGGAGTACGTGCAGCAGCGTCTGCGAAAGATGGGCGTCGACCGGGCGCTGCACCGCGCCGGCGCGCAGGAGGGCGACCTCGTGCGCATCGGCCCCGTCGAGCTCGACTACGTCGAGGGACTTGGGTAGTTCGCGGTGTCGATCGCGGTCGTCAAGATCGGGACGTCGTCGGTCACGTCGGAGACCGGTGAGCTCTACGACGCGGCGCTGGTGAAGCTCTGCGCCGAGGTCGCCGCGGTGCGCGACGCCGGCCACGAGGTGGTGCTGGTGTGTTCGGGCGCGGTCGCGGCGGGCATGCCCGTGCTCGGTCTCGCCGAGCGCCCCACCGACATCGGCACGCTCCAGGCCATCGCCGCGATCGGCCAGCCCCGCCTGATGGCGCACATCTCGGCGATGTTCGCGACGCACGCCCTCGTCGCCGGGCAGGTGTTGCTCACGCCCCACGACTTCGGCGTGCGCACCCAGTACCTGCACGCACGCGAGACGCTGCGGCGGCTGCTCGACCTCGGTGTGGTGCCGGTGGTCAACGAGAACGACACCGTCGCCGACGACGAGATCCGCTACGGCGACAACGACCGCCTCGCCGCGCTGGTGTCGCACCTCGTCGGCGCCGACCTGCTCCTCATGCTCACCGACACACCCGGTCTGTTCACCGCCGATCCCCGCCGCGACGCCGAGGCGTCGTTGATCGAGGAGATCGTGGAGGTCGACGCCGCGCTCGAAGCGGTGGCCGGCGGCGCGGGGAGCGAGCGGGGGAGCGGCGGCATGGCGTCGAAGCTCGCCGCGGCCAAGATCGCCGCGTGGTCGGGGGTACGGGCGGTGATCGCCGGCGCCGACGCGCCGAGCGTGGTGGCCGACGCGATCGCCGGTCGCCCGGTGGGTACCGCGTTCCGGCCCCGTACCGAGCACCTGTCGAGCCGCAAGCTCTGGATCGCGTTCGCGCTCGGCGCCGAGGGCCGGATCGTGGTCGATGACGGCGCCCGCCGCGCGCTCACCGCCGATCACCGGTCGCTGCTCGCCGCGGGCGTGCGGGGCGTCGAGGGCACCTTCGACGTCGACGACGCGGTCGAGATCGTCGACGGCTCCGGGGTGCCGTTCGCCAAGGGCATCGCCAAGCTCTCGGCCCGCGCCCTGCGCGGGGTCGCGGGGAAGCGCACCTCGGAGCTGCCCGACGGGCTCCCACACGAAGTCGTCCACCGCGACGACCTCGTCGTGCTCCCTGCTTGACGGGCTCCGCGGGCTCCGCCCTTCCCCCGCCTGAGTCCCCTTGCAAAAGGGACGAACGGGCATCTGACGGGAGGGAAGTCAGCCGCTGGCTGACCAAAGTTGAGGAGAAGGTCCCGCGCGCTCTTGCGCGCGGAGCGAGGTTCCGTCACACTACGGCCTCACACAGCTCGTCGTCGGCCGGCGGGGGGAGAGTCCTCTCACGAGGGCTTCGACGGTCGACGAGGAGCGGGAGGCTGGTGGGGCCGGGTCGTCCCGGGTCGCAGCGCCAACGGGTTCGCCCGGGGGCAGCGCGGTCAGAGGACGCCCGCCCCGCCCCTCCCGATTCCTCCGCCTCTCCAACCCAGACGAGGAAGCGGTCCCGGTGCCCAACGGCCCGGGACGTCGTTTTCGCCCGGAGGCCTCGTCGGGCGCGGCGGTACACTCGCCGCCATGTCCTCGCCGTCGGCCGTCTCCGACCTGGGGCGGCGGGCCCGGACCGCGGCCGCCACCCTTGCGTCCGCGTCCACCGCGGAGAAGAACGCGGCCCTGCTCGCCGCCGCCGACCTCATGGTCGAGCGCACCGCCGAGCTGCTCGCGGCCAATGCTGTCGACGTCGAGGCCGCGGCGGCCGGGGGCATGGAGGCCGGGCCCCTCGACCGCCTCCGCCTCACCGAGGCCCGCATCGAGGCGATGGCCCAGGGCCTGCGCGACGTCGCCGCCCTCCCCGACCCCATCGGCGAGGTCCTCGACGGCTGGCGCCGCCCCAACGGTCTGCAGATCGAGCGGGTTCGGGTGCCCCTCGGCGTGGTGGCGATCATCTACGAGAACCGTCCCAACGTCACCAGCGACGCCGCCGGCATCTGCCTGAAGTCGGGCAACGCCGCGTTGCTGCGGGGCTCGGCCACCGCGCTGCGCTCCAACGTCGCCGTGGCCGAGGTGCTGCGCGACGGCATCGCCAAGGCCGGCCTCCCCGCCGACTGCGTGCTCCTCGTCGACGACGTGCGCCACGAGGCCGCGGTCGAGCTCATGCAGCTCAACGGCGTGGTCGACTGCCTGATCCCGCGTGGCGGCCCCGCGCTGCTCCAGAGCATCCGCGACAACGCGACCGTCCCCGTCATCATCGACGGCGACGGCAACTGCCATGTGTACGTCGACGCCACCGCCGATCTCGGTCGGGCCCTCGACATCGTGGTCAACGCCAAGACCCAGCGCCCGAGTGTGTGCAACGCGGCGGAGTCGCTCGTGGTCCACGAGGCGGTGGCCGACGACTTCCTCCCGCGTGTGTGCGACGCACTCGTCGAGCACGGCGTGGAACTCGTCGGCGACGCCGGCGCCCTCGCCCGCGTGCCCGCGATGGGTGAGGCCACCGACGACGACTTCGCACGCGAGTTCCTCGCGCTGAAGATGAGCGTGGCCGTGGTGCCGTCGCTCGACGACGCGATTGCGCACGTCAACCGCTACAGCTCGGGCCACACCGAGGCGATCCTCACCCAGGACCTCGCCGCCGCCCGCCGCTTCACCACCGAGGTCGACTCCGGCACGGTGGTGGTGAACGCGTCCACGCGCTTCACCGACGGCGCGGAGTTCGGCTTCGGCGCCGAGATCGGCATCTCCACCCAGAAGCTCCACGCGCGCGGCCCCATGGCCCTGCGCGAGCTCACCACCTACAAATACGTCGTCTGGGGCGACGGTCAGATCAGGAACTGAGGGCACCACTCCATGGCAGAACGTTTCGCTTCCGTCGACGACGTCACCACGCGCCTGCGCACGGCCGACTACCTCGCCGACCCGTCGATCTCCGGCGTCGTCTTCCTCGCCGACCGGCTCGAGAAGCCGGTGCTGGTCGAGGGGCCCGCGGGTGTGGGCAAGACCGAGCTGGCCAAGGCGATCGCCGAGATCACCGGCGCGCGTGGCTCATCCGTCTCCAGTGCTACGAGGGTCTCGACGAGGCCAAGGCGCTCTACGAGTGGAATTACAAGAAGCAGCTCCTGCGCATCCAGGTCGACAAGGACGCCGACGCCGACTGGGACGAGGTCGAGTCCGACATCTTCTCGGAGCCCTTCCTCCTCACCCGCCCGCTGCTCGAGGCGATCCGCTCCGAGGAGCCGGTGGTGCTGCTGATCGACGAGGTCGACCGGGTCGAGATCGAGACCGAGGCGCTCCTGCTCGAGGTCCTCTCCGACTTCCAGGTGTCGATCCCCGAGCTCGGCACCATCAAGGGCAACCAGCAGCGCCCGATCGTGCTGCTCACGTCCAACAACACCCGTGAGCTCTCCGAGGCGCTGAAGCGCCGGTGCCTCTACCTCCACATCGACTACCCGGAGATGGAGCGCGAGAAGGAGATCGTGCGCGTGCGCGTGCCCGAGATCGACGAAGCGCTCGCCGACCAGGTGTCGCGCGTCGTACGGTCGATCCGCGCACTCGAGATCAAGAAGGCGCCGTCGATCTCGGAGACGATCGACTGGGCCCGCACTCTGTTGTACCTGGGCAAGAACGACGTGACTCCCGAGGTGATCGGCGAGACGCTCCACGTGCTGCTCAAGTACCAGTCCGACATCGTGAAGGCGCGCAAGGAGCTCCAGGTTCCCGATGGCGCCGGCTCGGTCTGACGACCGGATCCGCAACGTGCCCACACCCACGCCGTCGATGCTGGGGGAGAACCCCACGCTGCTCGACTTCCTCCAGGGCTTCGTGCACGAGCTGCGCACCGCAGGGCTCCCCGTCTCGATGACGGAGAACCTCGACGCGATGCGCGCGCTCGAGTACGTCGACATGGGCGACCGCGACACGTTCCGCGCGGTGCTCTCCGCCACGTTGGTGAAGCACTACCGCCACGAGCGCACGTTCGGCACCGTCTTCGACGTCTACTTCTCGCTGTTCAGCGCGGGGATCGGCGACGACGGCGATCTGCTGGGCGAGCTCGAGGCGGGAATGGGCGAGGGCGAGATCTCCGCGGCGGGTCAGGGCGGCGGTGAGGCGATGTCGCGCGAGGAGCTCGCGGCGATGCTGCTCAATGCGCTCGCCAACATGGACCGCGAGACCATGCGCCGACTCGCCGCCGCGGCGGTGTCGCAGTTCGCGGGCATGGAGCCCGGTCGCCCGGTCGGTGGCACCTACTACCTCTACCGCACGCTGCGGCAGCTCGACCTCGACGACCTCCAGTCGCGCCTGATGACCCAGGCCCGCGAAGCCGGGGAGTTCCAGGAGGGTGAGCTCGCCGACCGCCTCGCGGCCGAGGAGTTCCAGGCCCGCCTGCGCGAGCTCAAGGAGATGATCGAGGAGGAGATCCGCCGCCGGCTCGTCGCCGACCGCGGGGTGGAGGCGATGGCGCGCACGCTGCGCAAGCCACTCCCCGAGGACATCGAGTTCATGCACGCCTCGCGCGACGAGATGATCGCGTTGCAGCGCGCGGTGTACCCGCTCACACGCGCGATGGCGGCGCGGCTCGCGCAACGCCGTCGCCGTCGGCACCGCGGGCACCTCGACTTCCGCAAGACGATTCGCGAGTCGCTGTCGTACGGCGGTGTGCCCGCGGAGCCCAAGTACAAGAACCCGCACCCGTCGAAGCCGGAGATCATGGTGATCGCCGACATCTCGGGGTCGGTGGCGAGCTTCGCCCGGTTCACGCTGATGTTCGTGTACGCGATGTCGAGCCAGTTCTCCAAGGTGCGGTCGTGGGTGTTCATCGACGGCATCGACGAGGTCACGCGCTTCTTCGCCGAGTCCGAAGACGTGCTCGACGCCGTGCAGCGCGTCAACAACGAGGCCGACGTCGTGTGGGTCGACGGTCACTCCGACTACGGCCACGCGTTCGACGTGTGGCACCAGCGCCACCACACCGAGGTCACGCAGAAGACGTCGGTCATCCTGCTCGGCGACGCGCGGAACAACTACCACGCGTCGGAGGCGTGGGTGGTGGAGGAGATGGCGAAGCGGGCCCGTCATGTCTACTGGCTCGACCCCGAGCCCCGCGGCTACTGGGACACCGGCGACTCCATCGTCTCCGACTACGCGAAGTTCTGCGACGGCACCTTCGAGGTGCGCAACCTCCGCCAGCTCCAGCAGTTCGTCGAGCACATCGCCGAAGGCTGAGACGCGCTCAGGTGAAGCGGGGGCGGAGCGGCATGCCGCTCGCGCCGCTCGTGGTCTTGGTGGCGAGCACCTGGTGCACCTGGTTGTCGTCGTGCTCGAACCCCACCGCGGCGGCAGCCATGTAGAGGCGCCACACGCGGGCACGACCCGGGCCCACCTCGGCGACCGCCTCCTCCCAGTGCTCCTCGAGGTTGCGCACCCAGTGCCGGAGCGTGAGGGCGTAGTGCTCGCGGAGGCTCTCCATGTGGCGGGCCTCGAACCCGGCGCGCTGGATGGCGGAGACCACGTTGCCGATCTCGTGCAGCTCGCCGTCGGGGAACACGTACCGCTCGGTGAAGTTCCGGTCCATGCGTGAGGGCGCCCAACGGTGGTGGTGCATCTTGCCCGCGTGTTGCGGACGGCTGATGCCGTGGTTGAGGAGCCGACCCTGCGGTCGCAACAGCGAGTGGCACCTCGCGAAGTAGGCGTCGAGCTGCGACAGCCCGACGTGCTCGAACATCCCGATCGAGCTGATCGCGTCGTAGGGGCCGTCGGTCACGTCGCGGAAGTCGGCGAAGCGCACGTCGACCCGGTCGCCGATGCCGCGCTCGGCGGCGAGCTTGCGGGCGAGGTCGGCTTGCGCGCGTGACAGCGTGACGCCGACGGCCTGCACACCGTGGTGCTCGGCCGCGTGGAACAACATGCTGCCCCAGCCGCAGCCGACGTCGAGCAACCGCATGCCCGGTTCGAGGGCGAGCTTCCGGCAGATGAGCTCGTGCTTGTTCGCCTGCGCGTCCTCGAGCGTGGCGGTGTCGTCGGGCCACACCGCGCACGAGTACGTCAGCGACGGGCCGAGCACCATGCGGTAGAAGTCGTTGGAGACGTCGTAGTGGTGGGCGATGGCGGCTGCGTCGCGTTGGCGGGAATGGCGGCGGCCGTGCAGGCGCGCCTCTTCCGGCGGCGGAGGGAGCGGCCTGAGGCCCTTCCCGCCGACCAGCTTGGCCGCGGCGGCGATCTGGCGGGGCCCGAGGCGGAGCTCCTCGATGTACTCGGCCACCGCCATCACGTCGAAGATGTCGCCGTCGACCTCCAGCTCCCCGGCCACGTACGCGCGTCCGAAGCCCAGCTCGTCGGGGGCGGTGACGATCCGGCGGAGTGCGTCGGGGGAGCGGACCACGATCGTGGTGCGGGCGTCGGGGGGGCCGAAGGACGAGCCGTCGTAGGCCCGGAAGGCGACGGGAACGTCGTCGCCGAGCACGTCGGACAACAGCTTCGCAACGGACTGAGCACCCATGCCGACCTCCATGCAGCAGCCACTCGCTCGATTCTCGAAGGTTGTTACCCACCCAACCCGCCTGGATCACACCCGATCTGGGCAAATCCGGGGCTCGGGCGGGGAACTACAGCTGATACACCGCCTCTGAGGGTCCACCGCGTGTGAGTGGCGGGGGCCGATCGTGGAGTGTCGTCTTCACGGGAGGTGGTGTGTGCGATTCGTTGGCGGTGATCTTCAGGGCGAGTTCATGGCGCGGGTCCGTAGCGTCGATCCGCAGCGGTGTCTCGCGGTGCCGGTCGATGTTGGGAAGTGGTCAGCGATGGCTTTGGTCGCTGACCATCATGGCGAGGTCGTCGTCGCGCCGTTCGAGTTCAGGCTCGACGAGCCTGGGGTCCATGGGTTGCTGAGCGCGATCAATGCCGCGGTGAGCAGTCGCGACGCGGTGGTGTGCCGGGTGGGTGTCGAGTCAGCCGGGCACTATCACCGAACGCTGGTGGCTCGGCTCCGGGCTGGTGGGGTCGAGGTTGTCGAGTTGAACCCGGCGGCGGTGAAGCAGGCGCGGGCACAGCAGTTGCTCCGCCGGTTGAAGAGCGACGAGCGTGATCTGGGTGCGATGGCCGAGCTGTTGGTTCGTGGCGCGGGCCGTCGACCGCAGATTCGTGACGAAGCGATGGCGGCACAGGTGGCGTGGGTGGCGCATCGTCGCCGCAAGGTCGCTGCGCATGTCGCGCTGTCGAATCAGGTGCAGGGTCACCTCGATCTCGTGTTTCCCGGTCTGGGAGCTTGTTTCGATGGGATCTTGCGTTCCAAAGCCGGTCGGGTGATCGTGCGCGACGTCGCTGATCCCGATCGGATCCGACGACTCGGCTCCGAGGGCCTGCGACGCTTCGTTGCCCGGCGAGGCGTGGTGCTGCAACGGCGTAAGGCCGACCAGGTCATCGAGGCGGCGAAGACGGCGTTGCGTCTCCCGATCGCAGAGCGAGCACCGGTCGCAGCGCTCCTTGCGGCCGACGTCGCGCTCCTCGATGCCATCGACGCGGAGATCGGCCGAGCCGAGGACCAGCTCACCGAAGTGCTCGACGCGACACCTGCTCGTGTGCTGATCTCGTTGCCTGGTGTCGGTGTGGTCCGCGCCAGCGCGTATGGCGCTGCCATCGGGGACCCGTTCCGGTTCCCGAACGCGGCCGCCGCGTACCGCGCGTCAGGGCTCGTGCCGGCGGAGTACTCGTCGGCTGGTCGCCGCCGAGGCGGTCAACACATCAGCCGTGAAGGCTCCGTCGAGCTGCGATCCTCGATTCTCGAACTCGGCCGCGGCCTCGCTGGCCACGACACCGACTTCGCTGCCTACCGACAACGACTTCGCAGCAGCGGCAAACGCCCTGCGGTTGCCGCGGTCGCGGTCGGTCACCGCGCGCACCGGCTCGCGTTCGCGATGCTGCGTTCACAAGCTCCCTACGACTCGAAACGATGGGCTGCCGCAGCGGCGGACGGGTCCGTCATGGCGAAGACCGGAGGCCGGCCCACCAGAACGACGTAACCCGCCCGCCGGCCACCACCATGGACCGGCACGCCCAAACGAACAACTCCTCGCCTCCAGGCGAGCTCGGCGGCGGGGGCCGGGACCGACGTCGTTACAGCTATGCAGCCCGCACCCGCGGGACTGCGCCGCTAGCAAGACGCCCGGCCCCTCCCATCGAGCGAGTGCGCACGTGGTTGCCTGAGCCGCCCAAGGCGAGCTCGCGTATGTCAGCGAGCACCGCAGGGACGCCGCCCGCTCGCCTCACGGCGAGGACAAGACCCGACCACCACACGGATCAACGCGCCCCGACACCACCTTGACAAACGGGACGGTTGCTAGCCGCGGCGTTGCTGGTACTGCTCGATGGCCAGGTGGTGGTCGACGATGGGAGCGGGGTAGTCGTAGGCGCGCCGCACGCCCGCGTCGGGCTCGTGGGTGGCGGCGCCCCGCAGCGCAGCGAGTTCGGGGACGTAGCGGCGCACGTACTCGCCATCGGGGTCGAAGCGCTTGCCCTGCACCGTCGGGTTGAAGATGCGGTGCGGGTTGGTGTCGGTGCCGGTGCCCGCGACCCACTGCCAGTTGAGGTTGTTGTTGGCGAGGTCGCCGTCGAGGAGCAGGTCGAGGTAGTGGCGGGCGCCCTCGCGCCAGTCGACGTACAGGTCCTTGGTGAGGAACGACGCGACGATCATGCGCGCGCGGTTGTGCACGAAGCCTTCCTGCGCGAGCTGGCGCATGCCCGCGTCGACGACGGGATAGCCGGTACGGCCCGCTTTCCACGCGGCCAACGCGTCGGGGTCGTCGCGCCATTCTCGACGGGCGCGCTCGCGGTAGTCGGCCCACGCGGCGTCGGGACGGGCGGCGAGGATTTGCGTGTAGAAGTCGCGCCAGCACAGTTGGCGGAGGAACGGTTCGGCGCCGTCGCGACCGGCGGCGGCTGCCGCGATCTCCCCGGGGGACACCGTGCCGAAGTGCAGGTGCGGTGACAAGCGAGAAGTGGCGTCGCCGGGGAGGTCGTCGTGGCGCGCCTCGTAGTCGCGCAGGCCGCCGTGCACCCAGGTGTCGACGAGACCGTGTGCCTCGGTGGTGCCGCCCGGCGCGCAGTCGGGGGAGCGGTCGCCGCTCACGAGCTCGCCGAGCGCGGGCAGCCGACCCGGTTCCAGACCGGCGGGCAGCGCAAGGCGCGACGGCCGCTTCGCGAGCGGCCGCGTCTCGGTGGCCGCCCACCTGCGCCAGTACGGCGTGAACACCTTGTAGTGGTCGTCAGCCCCCGCATTCGGTTTGGCGGCACCGCTGCCCGGTCGCAACGCGCCCGGTTCGACCACCGTGACGCCGGGCGCGATCTCGACGCGGAACCCGTGGTCCGCGCCGGAAGCGCGCAGCCTCGCCTCCCGCTGCTGCGCGTAGGCGCTCACGTCGCCGCTCACGTGCACGCTCGCCGCGCCCGTCGCCCGCACCATTGCGGCGACCTCGGCGATCCAGTCGCCGCGCCGCACCACCAGCGCGGCGCCGAGCGCGCGTAGGTGCCCGTCGAGGTCGGTGAGCGACTCGAGCAGGAAGCCGGTGCGGTTCGGCCGGTTGAACGACGAGCCGAGGATGGCGTCGTCGAACACGAACAGCGGGACGACGGTGTCGGCGGCGCGGGCCGCGGCGGCCAACGCGGGATGGTCGTCCACGCGCAGGTCGCGCGTGAAGACCACGACGGCACAGCTCATGGGGAGACGCTACCGGCGTACGCCGGTGGATGGCCCTAGGGCGTGACGAGCGACCAGAGGCGGTCGGCGATGCCCGCGAGCGCGAGGAGCTGTGCCCGCTCGCGGCGACGGAACGAGTGCCCGGCGCGGCTCACGAGCAGCACCGAGTCGTGGATGGGCAGCGCGGCGAGCGCGAGGTCGTCGGGCCCGGTGGTGCCGTCGGCGACCTTGGGCGACGCCGCGAACCCCGCGACCAGCGCCTCGATCATCGAGTACTCCATGGTGGACTCGCCGGCCGTGGTGAGCACTGCTCCACCCGACACCAGCACGCTCCAGTCGGCGAGGAACTCGTCGCGGCTGTGCTCGACCAGCACCTGCTGGAGCTCGGGCGCGCTGCCCGCGCTCGCGAGCGACGCGGCCGATTCGAGCGCGTCGAGGCGGGGATCGGGGAAGTGCTCGATCGTGCGGACCTGTTCGACCGTGGTGCCGTCGACCTCGAGGATCTCGCGCACGAGCAGATCGAGCGACACCGACCGCCGCAGCAACACCGCGAATTCGTCGACCGCGACCCCGTCGCCGTGCTCGAGCACGTCGATGCCGACGATGTCGCCGTCGACGGCACCGATGCGCGACGCCACGAGACCGAGCGCACCGGGACGGTCGGGCAGCCAGACGCGCACGAGCACGTGGAGGGGTTCCTCGCTCATGGGTTCAGCCTATTGACCGACATGACGGCAATGTTTCGCCCGAAGGACGGCCCGGTGAAGAGGGGCCGTTCCGGACCACCCGTAGAATCCCGGCGATGAGCGGTCAATCCGGCCAGCGGGCCGAGCGGATCGGCGTGTACGGCGGCACCTTCGACCCGGTCCACGTCGGCCATGTGGTGGTCGCCACCGAGTGCCGCCACGCCCTCGGCCTCGACCGGGTGCTGCTCGTCGTGGCCGGGGACCCCTGGCAGAAGCGGGGCAAGGTCGTGGCCGACGCCGCCACCCGCCTCCTGCTCGCGCAGGCCGCAGTGGAGGGCGTCGCCGGTGTGGAGGCCTCCGACCTCGAGATCGTCCGGGGGACCGCCTCGGTCACCGCCGACACGCTCGAGTCGCTCGCAGGCCCGCAGCGTGAACTCTTCCTGATCCTCGGGGCCGACGCCGTGGCCAACATGCCCACGTGGCGGCGCCTCGACGACACCCGCGACCTCGCCACGGTCGTGGTGGTCGAACGGGCCGGCGACCAGCACGCCTCCCCGCCCGGCCCCGGCTGGGCCGTGGAGCGGGTCGCCATCCCTCGCCTCGACGTGTCGTCGAGCGAGATCCGGGAGCGCCTCGGCGCGGGACGGCCCATCGACGGCCTCGTGCCCTCGGAAGTCGTGCGCGAGATCGCCGCGCACGGCCTCTACACTGAGCTTCGATGACGACGCCGACCCCTGATTCCGTCCGCCGGGCCGGGGTCGCCGCGCAGGCCGCAGCCGACAAGAAGGGCACCGACATCGTCGTGCTCGACGTCGGCGAGATCATCTCGATCACCGAGGTGTTCGTACTCGTCAGCGCCACGAACCTGCGCCAGGTCCGCACCATCGTCGACGAGATCGAGCTCACGCTCAAGATCACCGACGACGAAGGGCCGCGCGCCGTCGAAGGCCTCGCCGACGCCACCTGGGTCCTCATGGACTACGGCGACTTCATCGTCCACGTCTTCGTCGACGAAACCCGCGCCTTCTACGACCTCGACCGCCTCTGGTCAGACGCCACCAGGATCGACTGGTCGCCCGAGCCGTCCCCGGTCGCCGCGCCGTAGGCGCGGGTCCTCACTCCTCGCTCTTCTGCGTCGCCGTCGCTGCCGTCGACTCCCGCTGGGAGTCGACGAGCGAGTGTGGTCTACAGGTAGGGGCGCATGGGGACGCCTTTGCCCAGGAGCGATTGCTTCAATTCTTTGACGCCGATGTTCTGCTCGAGTCTCGGGGAGTAGAGGATGCTGGAGATGATGGCGGCGGAGGCGCCGCCGGCGGTGAGGCCGTCGGCGATGTGGTCGACGTTGCCGGCGCCGCCGGACGCGATGACGGGGACGTTGACGGCGTCGGCGACCGCACGGGTGATGTCGAGGTCGTAGCCGGAGGCGGTGCCGTCCTTGTCGATCGAGTTCACGACGATCTCGCCGGCGCCGAGCTCTTCACCACGACGCACCCAGTCGAGCGCGTCGAGGCCGGTGGCGAGGCGGGCGCCGTCGATGAACACCTCGTAGCCGCTCGGGATGCCGTCGCGGATGCCGACGTGCTTCACCTGCGTGCTGAGCACCACACACTGCCGACCGAACGCGTTGGCGCCGTCGCGGATGATCTCCGGGTTGCGCACCGCCATCGAGTCGACCGAGATCTTCTCCGCGCCGGCCTTGAGCACCTCGAACATGTCGTTCACGTCGCGGATGCCGCCGCCGACGGTGAACGGCACGAACACGTGGTGCGCGACGCGCCGCACGGTGTCGAGATCGATCTTGCGCTTCTCCGCGCTCGCCTTGATGTCGTAGAAGACGATCTCGTCGATCTGGTCCGCGTAGAGCGTCTGCGCGAGCTCCTCGGCCGGCGCGACGTCGATGTTGTCCTGGAACTGCTGTGCCTTGGTGACGCGCCCGTTGACGACGTCGAAGCAGGCGATGAGCCGCTTGGTCAGCATGTTCCGTCTTCCTGGTCCGCCGAGCCCGCCCCGCCGAGCCCGTCCCAATCCGCGAAGTTGCGGAGGAGCGAAAGACCGAGCTCGCCGCTCTTCTCCGCGTGGAACTGCGTGGCGAGCACGTTGCCGCGCGACACCACCGAGCAGAACTCGACGCCGTAGTCGGTGACGCCGAGCGCGTCGGCCGGGTCGGCGGGCACGCAGTAGAAGGAGTTCACGAAGTAGAAGTGCCCCGCGTCGGGCACGCCCGCGGTGACGGGGTGCTCACGGGTGAAGCGCACCGCGTTCCAGCCGATCTGGGGGACCCGCCCGGTGTCGGGGAAGCGGCGCACGGTGCCGGGCACGAAGCCGAGGCAATCGACGTCGCCCTCGTCGCTGTGGTCGAACAGCACCTGGAGGCCGATGCAGATGCCGAGGAACGGCAAGCCGTCGCCCAGGACCCGGTCGCGCAGGGCGCCGACGAGGTCCTGCTCCTCGAGCGAGTCGATGGTGGCCCGGGCGGCGCCCACGCCCGGAAGCACGATGCGCTCGGCGCCCGCGACCTCCCCGGGGGTGGCCACCAGGCGGGCCGGGAGGCCGAGATGCTCCAGGGCGTACATCACGCTCGGGGCGTTGCCGGCGCGGTAGTCGATGACGGAGATCATGCGGGGCCGAGGGTAGCGAAGGGCCCGGCCCGGCCCGGCAAGGGTTTCGTGTCCCCTTTGCCCCCTCAGGTCCCGTGTCACCACTTCAGCAACATTGGCAACTACCGTAACGGGCTCAACCGGCGCCTCCGCGGCTCCGATCTCTTTGGTGACCATGCAGACGTCCCGCCGCCGCCGCCGCCTTCCTCTCCGCCGCCTCCCGCTTCTCGCGGCCGCGCTCGTCGTGGCCGTCGCGCTCGCCGCGTGCCTGCCGCCCGCGCCTCCTGCACCGCCCCCGAGCGACGGCTCGCCCGGCTCGGCCGGGGTTCCGGTGATGGGACAGGCCCGCCTCACCGCCGACCAACTCGTGGCGTACTTCACCGCGAAGGACCCGTCGACCCTGCCGTACCGCGCCACCGGCGCGACGCTGCCGCAGCTCGCGCAGATGTTCATCGACGAGGGCAACCGCTACAACGTGCGCGGCGACATCGCGTTTGCGCAGTCCATCGTCGAGACCGCGTGGCTCAACTTCCCCGACTACGGCATGGTCCGCACGTACAACAACAACTTTGCCGGCATCGGCGCCTGCGACACGTGCGGCAACGGCTTCCAGTTCTCCAGCGCGCTCTCGGGCGTTCGCGCGCAGCTGCAGCTGTTGCGCAACTACGCCGACATCAACTCTCGCGTGAGCAACATCCCCGACCCGCCGGTGCCCGAGCTGTGGGGCTCGAACCCGTCGACCGCCGCGTACAACTTCGACCACTACTTCGCGAAGGGCGACGCCCCGCTCTGGAACGACATGGGCAACGGCAACTGGGCGACCGCGCCCGACTACTCGACGGCCGTGCTGAAGGTCTACAACCAGATGCTCACGTTCAACGGCCTGCCCGGGCAGTGCCCGGCCGACGGCCTCACGTTCGGTGCGCTCACCGACGCCGGCCCGTGCCCGGTGAGCCTGCGCCAGCCCGGCCGGGCCATCGCGGCGAACATCAGCGGCGGGTACTACGCGCTCAACGGCGACGGCACCGTCACCGCCTACAACGGCGCCCCCGCGCTGGGATCGCCGACGAAGTTCTCGTCGGACCTCGCCCGCGACCTCGCGGTGATGCCCGACGGCCAGGGCTACGTGGTGCTCACCGCGGTCGGCATCGTCTACAAGTTCGGATCGGCCGCGGATCCCGCGAACCTCGGCAACGTGTCGTTCCCGTACGCGCCCGGCAACGATCTCTACCGGTCGATCGCGATCACCCCCGACGGCAAGGGCTACGTGATCCTCGACGGTTTCGGCAACGTCACGAAGTGGGGCAGCGCGGCGACCGGCCCGCTGGCGGCGCTGGGCAGCCCGTCGTGGCCCGAGGACCACGGGCGCGCGATCGCACTGATGCCCGACGGCGCCGGGTACCTCGTGCTCGACAACTTCGGCGGCCAGCACAAGTTCGGCAGCGCGACCACCGGCCTCGTCGGTTCCGGCGAGACCAAGTACTACGGCAGCGACCTCGCCCGCGACGTCGTGATCGTGAGTGCGTTCGGCGCCGCGTTCGGCTACTACACGCTCGACGCGTGGGGCAACGTGTCGAACACCGCGTCATTGCCCGCCGTCGTGAACCCGTCGCCGACGCTCTTCGCCGATCGCTGGCGCTCCATGACGATCCTCGGCGGCAAGCCCTTCCTTCTGCGCAACGACGGCATCACCGTCCAGACGAAGGCGGCCTGAGGTCTACAGCACCACGACCGAGCGGAGCACCTGGCCGCGCTCCATCTTGTGGAACGCCTCCTCGACCTGGTCGAGGGCGATGGTCTCGCTCACGAAGCGGTCGAGGTCGAGGCGGCCGTCGAGGTAGAGGTCGATGAGCATCGGGAAGTCGCGTGACGGCAGACAGTCGCCGTACCACGACGGCTTCAGCGCGCCACCCCGGCCGAAGAACTCGATCATCGGCAGCTCGATCTTCATGTCGGGCGCGGGCACGCCCACCTGCACCACGGTGCCGGCGAGGTCACGAGCGTAGAAGGCCTGCTCGAGCACCTCGGGCCGGCCGACCGCCTCGATGCACACGTCGGCGCCGTTGCCGTCGGTGAGGGCGCGGATGGTCTCGACCGCGTCGACCTCGCGCGAGTTGACGGTGTGGGTGGCGCCGAAGTCCTTCGCCCACTCGAGCTTCGCCGGGTCGATGTCGACCGCGATGATCTTGTTGGCGCCGGCGAGGCGCGCCCCCGCGATCGCCGCGTTCCCCACGCCGCCGCAGCCGAACACCGCGACGCTGTCGCCCCGGCCGACGCCGCCGGTGTTCACCGCCGCGCCGATGCCGGCCATCACCCCGCAGCCCAGCAGACCCGCGGTCTCGGGCTTGGCGTCGGGGTTCACCTTGGTGGCCTGGCCCGCGGCCACGAGCGTCTGCTCGGCGAACGCGCCGATGCCGAGCGCGGGGGAGAGCTCGGTGCCGTCGGCGAGCGTCATCTTCTGCGTCGCGTTGAACGTGGCGAAGCAGTACCACGGGCGGCCGCGCAGGCACGCCCGGCACTTGCCGCACACCGCGCGCCAGTTGAGGATCACGAAGTCGCCGGGGGCGAGGTCGGTGACGTCGGGGCCGACCGACTCGATCGTGCCGGCCGCCTCGTGACCGAGGAGGAACGGGAAGTCGTCGTTGATCGCGCCTTCCCGGTAGTGCAGGTCGGTGTGGCAGACGCCGCACGCCTGCACGCTCACCCGCACCTCACCAGGGCCCGGGGCGGGGACCACGATGTCGACCACCTGCACCGGGGTGCCCTTGCCGAGCGCCACCACTCCCTTCACCGTGTTCGCCGGACCGGAGTTCGTGTTGTTCGCCATGGACGGTGTTCTACCGCATCCGACTGGTCCGCGTGACCTCCGGTGCGCGGGTACCGTCACCGCATGAGCTGTGACGTGTTCGTGATCTTCGGGATCACCGGCGACCTCGCGAAGGTCATGACCTTCCGGTCGCTCTACCGGCTGGAAGCGCACCAGATGCTCGAGTGCCCGATCGTCGGCGTGGCCGTCGACGACTGGACCATCGACCAGCTCGCGCAACGGGCCCGCGAGTCGATCGTCGCCACCGGTGAGCAGCTCGACGAGGACGTCTTCGCCCGGCTCATGGGGCGGTTCTCGTACGTCGCCGGCGACTTCACCGACGCGGCGACCTACGCCAAGGTCGGCGCGGCCATGAAGGGCGCGCAGGAGCCCGTCTTCTACCTGGAGATCCCGCCGTCGCTCTTCGCCACCGTGATCAAGGGGCTCTCGGAGGCGAAGCTCACCACGAACGGGCGCGTCGTCGTGGAGAAGCCGTTCGGCCACGACCAGGCGTCGGCGCGTGCGCTCGCGGTCGAGCTGCACCGGTACATCGACGAGTCGCAGCTCCTGCGGATCGACCACTACCTCGGGAAGATGGGCCTCGAGGAGGTGCTCTACCTGCGGTTCGGCAACACGTTCCTCGAGCCGATCTGGAACCGCAACTTCGTGAAGTGCGTGCAGATCACGATGGCCGAGGACTTCGGCGTCGAGGACCGCGGCCACTTCTACGACCCGGTCGGCGCGTTGCGCGACGTCGTGGTCAACCATCTCATGCAGGTCGTCGCGGCCACCGCGATGGAGCCGCCCGCCGGTGGTGACCCGCACACGCTGAAGGACGCACAGACGGCGTTGTTCCCGCGGTGCTCCCCGCCGACCCCGCGCACTACGTGCGCGGCCAGTACACCGGGTACCAGTCGATCGACGGCGTCGCCGCCGACTCCACCACGGAGACGTTCGCGGCCCTGCGGCTGCAGATCGAGAACTGGCGGTGGTTCGGTGTGCCGTTCTTCATCCGGACGGGCAAGAAGCTCGCGGTCACCGAGACCGAGGTGCGCGTCGTGTTCCGCGACCCGCCGAGCCTCGGGTTCGGGTTGAGCGACGCGCGCTCGGAGTCCGACCAGATCGTGATCCGCCTCGACCCGCACACCGGGATCCGCTTCCACCTCGAGGCGCGCCGCGCCGATTCCCGCACCACGCGGCCGATCAAGCTCGACATGGAGTTCGCCGAACAGGGCGGCGAGGGACCGACGCCCTACGAGGTGCTGCTGAAGGCGGCGATGGACGGCCAGACCGTGCGCTTCACCCGGCAGGACACCGTCGAGGAGGAGTGGCGGGTGATGCAGCCGCTGCTCGACGCGCCGCCGCCGGTGCAGCCGTACGCGCCGGGATCGTGGGGCCCCGACACGACTGCGCTGCTCGGCGACTGCGGGCCCTGGCGGGGTCCCTGGACCTGACGACCCGACCGGCGTTGCTCAGCGCCGGGAGTCGTGGGGCACCGTCACCGTCGCCGTGCACTCGGCGGTGTTGCCCGCGAGATCCGACCCCTCGTAGGTGAGCACGTACACGCGGCCTGCGCCACTTCCGGCGCGCTCGGCGCGGAGGAGGCCCGCGGTGTCGGCGGTGCCGACGTCCCACGCCTGCACGTCGCCCGGAACGTCGCCGTCGCCGAGTCCGCCGTCGGCCTCGTTCGCGGTGACGGAGACGAGTCGGAACCCGGCCGGGCCGGAACCGTCGTCCTGCACGGTGACGGCGGTGGTGACCGGCCGGAGCTTGTGGTTCGGCGGCCCCAACGTCGTCGGCGCGGCCGAGCAGGTCACCGTCGGCGGCGTGCTGTCGCCGGCCGGCACGTAGATCGCGCGGCGGAAGTCGGGTGAGGAGTTGAGGTCGACGGCGGCGCCACTGCGCCAGCCCGCCTCGATGGTGCCCGCCGACGGCGAGAGGTGCCAGCAGAGGCGCTGATCGCCGTTCGGGCCGTCCTCACGGGACGACGCCATGATGTCGCAGGGCCGGCGGTCGATGGGGTCGCCCGCCTTGGCGAAGCCCCACGCGCCCCAGTCGGTGCTCTCGTCGAAGTACCAGCCGACGCCGTTCGCGTCGTGGGTCGTGTTGCCGGTGGTCGCGGTCAACACGTCGTCGCGCGGCGCCGCCGCGACGACGTCGAACACGGTGCTGTCGGCCGGGCCGGCGGCGAGCAGCAGGTAGTCGCCGGCGCACGCGGCGAGCACGTCGTCGAGCGCCGGCGTGTCTGCGTAGGTGCCGCTCCAGCACTCGTGCCATCCGGCGAGGGCGCTCTGGTCGACGGCGGTCTGCGGGCCCACCGGGTAGTAGGCGGGGGGTGGTGTGAGCGCGCCGGCCGGCGCCGTGATCGTCACCGCGGGCAGGAGCGCGGCGACGAGGGTCGCCGCTCCCAGCAGGGCAGCTCGCTTCAGGATTGCCGTCATGGCCTGCGCACCTCCGTCGTTCCCTGCCCGTGGGGTCGATCCGGGTGTGGCCGCCGCGTTCCGCGCGCGACGAATGAGCGGTATCGGCAGGAGTCGGAAATTCCTTGAACCGGGGCGCCGCGAGCCGGCACCGGTCGGTCAGCCGATGCGGAGGGTGGCGCGCACGCCGCGGTGGTCGGAGCCCTGGGGTGGGAGCACCTCGGTGTGCAGCGCGCGCACCGACGGGCTCACGAGGATGTGGTCGATCTGGCTGTGCGGTCGGCTCGCCGGCCAGGTGCGGCCGCGGACGGTGCGCTTCCACCCCGGCAGGAAGGTGCTCACGCCCGGGCCCCAGAAGTTGTGGTCGCCGGCCACGACCGCGTGGCGGTCCCGCGGTGGCAGCTGCTTGGCGAGGCGGCGCATCTGCACGGGCGGACCGAACGGCAGCCGCGACGTGAGGTGCACGCCCACCACGTCGAGCGTCGCGCCGTCGACGTCGACCTCGAGGTGCAGCGCGCCGCGCTGGGGCGTGTGGTCGCCGGGCACGGTGCCCACCGAGAGCCGGCCGATGCGGCGGCTCGGCAGGCGGGTGAGGATCGCCAGGCCGCCGATGCCCGAGCCGGTCTGGTCGCGCCGCATCTGTGGCCAGGGGTCGAGCTGCACCCGCCCGAAGGGCAGCTCGTGCACCGTGACACCGAGCTCGCGCCCCACCTTCACCGCGGCGGACTCGTCGCCGTCGGGGACGAACGACTCCTGCACGACGATCACGTCGGCGTCGAAGCCGCGCAGCACGCCTTCGAGGTCGTAGGGCTCGCACACCCCGTTGCGGCGCGCCTGCAGCCCGGCGTGGCAGTTGAAGCTGACGAGGGAGAGCTCGGGCACGGCTGCGAAGGTAGCGGGGGAGGCGTCGCCGGACGGAGCGGGACTACGCGGCGGGGAGCCGCACCGTGAAGCGGGCGCCGCCGAGGGGCGACGTCGTCGATGGTGACGGTGCCGTGGTGGCTGTCGACGATCCCCTTCACCAACGCGAGGCCGAGGCCGAGGCCGCCGGCGTCGCGCGCCCGGCCCTCGTCGAGGCGGGTGAAGCGCTCGAACACGCGGACGCGGTCCTCGGGTGGGATGCCGGCGCCGTCGTCGTCGACGATCAGGTCGACGACGTGCCCGCTCTCGTCGGTGGTGAGCGAGACCGCCACCTTCGAGGTGGCGTGGCGCGCCGCGTTGTCGACGAGGTTGCGGATCGCGCGCGAGATCTGGTCCTCACGGCCGTGCACGCGGCCGGCCGACACCCTGGTGGTGTCGACGGGGACGCGGCGCGTGGTGATCGCGAGGTCGGCCACCACGTCGTCGAGGTCGACCTCGGGGAGCGTGGCGAGGACGAGCGGCCCCTCGCTCTCGTCGAGGCGGGCGAGCTCGAGCAGCTCGGCGACGGTGTCCTCCATGCGCTCGTCCTCGGAGAGCACGCGGCGCGCGACCTCGGGCCAGTCGGTGCTCTGCTCGTTGCGGAGCGCGACCTCGAGGTTGGCGCGGATCGACGCGAGCGGCGTGCGCAGCTCGTGCGACGCGTCGGACACGAACTGCCGCTGCTTCTGCGACGACGTCTCGAGCCGCACCAGCATCGCGTTCATCGTGCGGGCGAGGCGGCCGACCTCGTCGTCGGTGTCGGGCTCGGGCACGCGTCGGTGCATCGTGGTGCCGGTGATCTCCTCGGCCTCGAGCCGGATCGCCTCGACCGGCCGTAGCGCACGACCGGTGAAGTACCACATGGCCATGCCGACGAGCACGATCAGGGCCGGCACCGCGAGCATCAGTGCATGGGTGACCGAGTTGACGGTGCGGTCGACCTCGGCGAGCGACTGTTCCGCGACGAGCGTGATGTTGCCGGCGGTGGTGTTGATCTCGCGCTGGGCGGCTTCGTAGCCGGCGTGACGTGGGGGGTTCGGATAGCAGCGGACGACGCCGCCGATCTGATAGCAGCTCTGATCGGGTTGGGGCTGGAGGTCGCCGCGATCGATGGCGGCCTGGACCGCGTCCTGCAACTGGTTGAGCTGCTGCTGGTTCGTGGCCTGGATGCTGTCGTTCAGGTTGTTGCGCACGAGCGACACGAGGCCGAACGCGACCGCGCCGATCGCGACGGCGAACGCGAGCGTGGCGACGACCGTGAGGCGCGCGCGCACGGTGCGCGGCCAGAGGTGGAACCGGCGGTGGTGTTCCCCCGCGTGCACCGACTCGGGGGGAGCGGCACTCATCGGTGTCACTCGTCGCCGACGAGTCGGTAGCCCGCGCCGCGCACGGTCTGGATCGACTCGGCGCCGAACGGCGCGTCGATCTTCTTGCGCAGGTAGCCGACGTACACCTCGACGACGTTCGGGTCGCCCGCGAAGTCGATGCCCCACACGTGGTCGAGGATCTCCGCCTTCGACGCGACGTTGCCGTCCTTGCGCACGAGGTACTCGAGCAGCGCGAACTCGCGTGCCGTCAACCGGATGTCGGTGCCGTCGCGCCGGACGCGCCGCGCGCCCGGATCGAGCTCGAGGGTGCCGACCGACAGCACCGTCGGCCGCGGGGGGGCGCCACGCCGGATGAGCGCCCGCAGCCGGGCGAGCAGCACGACGAACGAGAACGGCTTCGAGAGGAAGTCGTCGGCGCCGGTGTCGAGCGCCTCGGCCTCGTCGTACTCGCCGTCCTTGGCGGTGAGGATGAGGATCGGCACCCACACGCCCTGGTCGCGGCAGGGTGCGGCAGACCTTGTAGCCATGCATGCCCGGCAGCAGCACGTCGAGCACGATGGCGTCGTAGCTGCCTTCCTGGGCGCGCCACAGGCCGTCGTGGCCGTCGTGGCTCACGTCGACGTCGAAGCCCTCGGCCCGCAGACCGTCGGCGATCGCGGCGGCCAGCAGCTCTTCGTCTTCGACGACCAGTACGCGCATGGCTCGAATTGTGCTCGCTGGCGGCGCGATTGGCGATCTCGGGCGCTCAGGTCACTCTCAGTGGGCGACGGGAGCCGGGTGCACCGGGCGTGGCTCCCAGGGCGATAGCATGGTCCGAGCGAGCACACCCCCGCGCCTGCCCTGACATGCATCTGGCGGCCGGGACCGCTCGCGGGTCGACCTCATCGCTTGATCTCTGTCCTGCCGCGAGGGCTGACCCACCGCCACACGGACGGATCAACTTCGTGGCGGGATCCCCTTACCGCAGTTGACAAGAGAATCGAGCACATTCCATGACCAAGACCTTTGCCGAACTCGGCCTGCCGGCCGAAATCGTCGCGGAGCTCGCCGACCAGGGCATCCTGGCGCCGTTCGCCATCCAGCAACTCACCATCGAGGACGCCCTCGCCGGGCGCGACGTACTGGGCAAGGCCAAGACCGGATCGGGCAAGACCCTCGCCTTCGGCCTGCCCACCCTCGGGCGCATCACCAAGGCCAAGCCCGGCCGGCCCCACGGCCTCGTGCTCGTCCCCACCCGTGAGCTCGCCACGCAGGTCACCGAGGCGCTCGAGCCGCTGGGCAAGGTGGTCGGCCTCACGATGCAGGCCGTCTACGGCGGCGTGTCGATGGACCCGCAGGTGAACGCGCTGAAGCGCGGCGTCGACATCGTGGTCGGCACGCCCGGACGCCTCATCGACCTCATCGAGCGCGGCGAGCTGTCGGTCGCGGAGATCGAGGTGCTCGTCGTCGACGAGGCCGATCGCATGGCCGACATGGGCTTCATGCCGCAGGTGCAGAAGATCCTCTACGGCGTGCGCAGCGAGCACCAGACGATGCTGTTCTCCGCCACGCTCGACGGCCAGGTGAAGCGCCTCGTCGACCGCTACATGCACGACCCGATCTCCCACGAGGTCGAGGACGACGAGCCGACCGTCGACCAGATGTCCCACCTGTTCTTCCTGGTGCACCAGATGGACAAGGTGAAGGTCGCCACGTCGATCATCAAGGGCGCCAACCGCACGCTGCTGTTCGTGCGCACCAAGCGCGGCGCCGACCGTCTGGTCGAGCAGCTCAAGCGTGAGGGCGTGCGCGCCGGCGCGATCCACGGCGACCTGCGTCAGGGCGCGCGGGAGAAAGCGCTCGCCGACTTCACCGAGGGCAAGCTGCACGCGCTCGTCGCCACCGACGTCGCCGCCCGCGGCATCCACGTCGACGGCGTCGACGTCGTGATCCACTACGACCCGTCGATGGACGAGAAGGACTACCTGCACCGCTCGGGCCGCACCGCCCGTGCGGGGGAGACCGGCGTGGCCGTCACCCTCCAGCTGTGGAACCAGGAGAACGAGACCCGCGTCGTGCAGCGCCGCCTCGGTCTCAAGATCCCGGTCGTCGAGGTGTTCTCCAACAACCCCGGCCTCCGCGACCTCCCCACCTGGGCCAAGGAGCAGGACGCCGAGAAGGCGAACGCCTGACCTTCCACGTTTTGGCGTCACCTCGCGCCGCTATAGCGACATCTGGTGACGCCAAAACGATCTGCGGCGAATTCTCTTGTGATTCGGGGCGTCCCGCGTGCCACCATGGGCGCATGTCCGGTCACCCCCGCATCTCCCGCCGCGTCGAAGCCATCACCGAGTCCGCCACGTTGGCGGTCGACGCCAAGGCGAAGGCCCTGCAGGCCGCGGGGGAGGACGTCATCGGCTTCGGTGCCGGTGAGCCCGACTTCCCCACGCCGCCGGCGATCGTCGAGGCCGCGGCGGCTGCCTGTGCCGACCCGAAGAACCACCGCTACACGCCCACCCCCGGGCTCCCCGAGCTGCGCGCGGCCATCGCCGCGAAGACGCGGCGCGACTCCGGCTACGAGGTCGACGCCTCGCAGGTGATCGTCACCAACGGCGGTAAGCACGCCGTGTACAACACGTTCCAGACGCTGCTCGACGAGGGCGACGAGGTCATCCTCCCCGCGCCGTACTGGACCACCTACCCCGAGGCGATCAAGCTCGCCGACGGCGTGCCCGTCGAGGTGTTCGCGCCCGCGTCGGCCGGGTTCCTCGTGACCGTCGAGCAGCTCGAGGCCGCCTACACCGAGTGCACCAAGGCACTGGTGTTCGTGTCGCCGAGCAACCCCACGGGCGCGGTGTACCCGCGCGAGCAGGTGGAGGCGATCGGTCGCTGGGCCGCCGAGCGCGGCGTGTGGGTGATCACCGACGAGATCTACGAGCACCTCACCTACGGCGACCACGAGTTCACGTCGCTGCCCGCGGTCGTGCCCGAGGCGCGCGACACCACGATCGTGCTCAACGGCGTCGCGAAGACCTACGCGATGACGGGCTGGCGGGTCGGGTGGATGATCTGCCCGCCCGACGTCGCCAAGGCCGCCACCAACCTGCAGAGCCACCAGACCTCCAACGTCGCCGACGTCGCGCAGCGCGCCGCCATCGCCGCGGTCAGCGGCGACCTCGCCGCCGTCGAGGTGATGCGCGAGGCCTTCGACCGGCGCGGCAAGGTGATGCACCAGATGCTCTCGGCGATCCCGGGCGTCACGTGCCTGGAGCCCCAGGGCGCGTTCTACTGCTTCCCCTCCTTCGAGGGAGTGCTCGGCCGCGACCTCGGTGGGCGCACTCCGCAGACCACGCTCGAGCTCTGCGAGCTCCTGCTCGACGAGGCCAAGGTGGCGATCGTGCCCGGTGAGGCGTTCGGTGCCCCCGGCTACGCCCGCCTGTCCTTCGCCCTCGCCGACGACGCGCTGGTCGAGGGCGTGGAGCGCATCGCCAAGTTCCTGGGCTCCTGAGCCCGAGCGGCGGGAAACCGGCCCGGTAACCTCGCCCTGATGAAACGCGTGCTGGTCAGCGAGCAGCTCGCCGCGAGCGGTCTCGAGGCCATGCGCGGTGCCGGGCTGGAGGTCGACTTCCGTCCCGGGCTCTCGCCGGAGGAGCTGTTGGAGGCGGTGAAGGGCGCGCACGCGCTGGTGATCCGCAGCGCGACGCAGGTCACCACCGAGGTGCTGGAGGCGGCCGACGAGCTCGTGGTCGTCGGCCGGGCCGGCATCGGCCTCGACAACGTCGACGTGGAGGCCGCCACCCGCCGCGGCGTGATGGTCGTGAACGCGCCGCAGTCCAACGTGCTGTCGGCCGCGGAGCACACCGTCGCCCTGCTGCTCTCGCAGGCCCGCAACATCCCCCAGGCCCACCGTGACCTCACCGCCGGGCAGTGGAACCGCTCGCGCTGGGAAGGCGTGGAGCTGCACAACAAGGTGCTGGCGATCGTCGGCCTCGGCCGGGTCGGGGTGCTGGTGGCGCAGCGCCTCCACTCGTTCGGGATGCAGCTCGTCGCCTACGACCCCTACGTGAGCCCCGACCGCGCCCGCCAGCTCGGCGTCGAACTGGTGTCCACCGTGCAGGAGGCGGTGGAGCGCGCCGACTTCCTCACCGTGCACCTGCCCAAGACACCCGAGACGATGGGCCTGATCAACGTGGAGCTGCTCGCGCACGCGAAGCCCACGCTGCGCATCGTGAACACCGCTCGGGGCGGCATCATCGACGAGCAGGCACTCGCCGATGCCGTCGCCGAGGGCCGAATCGCCGGTGCCGCGCTCGACGTGTTCGCGTCCGAGCCCACCACCGAGTCGCCGCTGTTCTCGCTCGACTCCGTCGTGGTCACGCCGCACCTCGGCGCGTCCACCGCGGAGGCGCAGGACAAGGCCGGCCAGACCATCGCCGAGATGGTCGTGCTCGCACTGCGCGGCGAGTTCGTGCCGTTCGCGGTGAACCTCGCGGCGAGCGAGGCCAACGCGACCGTGCAGCCGTTCATGCCGCTCGCCGAGCGTCTGGGCCGGCTCTTCACCTGCATCGCCGGCGGCACCGTCGACACCCTCGAGGTCACCTACGAGGGCCAGATCGCCGACTACGACTGCCGCGTGCTCACGCTCTCGGTGCTCAAGGGCGTGCTCGGTCCCGTCGTCGACGCGCCGGTGTCGTTCGTGAACGCCCCGCAGATGGCGGAGGAGCGCGGCCTCACCGTGCGCGAGACCACGTCGTCGAGCGCGCGTGACTTCGTGAACCTCATCGAGCTGCGCGGCGTCATCGAGGGTCGCACCGTCCAGGTGGCGGGCACGCTCTACGGCAAGCAGGACGCGCCGCGCATCGTGTCGATCGACGACTACATCGTCGACCTCGCGCCGTCCAGCCACATGCTCGTGGTGCGCAACGTCGACCAGCCCGGCATGGTCGGGCGCGTCGGCACGATCGTGGGCAACCACGGCCTCAACATCGAGGAGCTCGACCTCGGCAAGGGACCGACCGACACGTCGCTCATCCTCTTGTCGACCACCGAGTCGGTGTCGGCCGAGGTGGTCGACGAGCTCCGGGCCACCGACGGCATCGTCGACGCCCAGGCCATCGAACTGGATTAGGCGAACTCGACTCGTTCTCCGCCAGGTTGCGTCGTTCAACGCCCCTCTGGGGATTCGAACGACGCAACTTCGAGGGTCAGGTCTTCGACTGGCGCAGGCCGTCGGCTTCGGCGGCCTCGGGGGTGGCGTAGCAGCGGTCGGGCCGGGTGCGGTCGTAGTTGCGGCCGCCCTCCACGTGGAAGATGCCGCTGGTGAGCTTCGCCTTCACGGGGTAGCCGGGCGGGCACTCGCCGTCGAGTGGGTCGACCCAGGCCGGCGCTTCGGCAGGCGCTTCTCCGACCGGCGTGTCGGCGGCCGGTTGCGGCGGGAAGGGCAACGGCTGCGGTTCCCAGTGCGTGCCGGGCGTCAGCGCGGTGGCGCCACCCGCCCGCTTGGCGAACGAGCGCCACACCGCGTAGCCCGCGCCGGCGATCACCGTGAGCCCGAGCGCGCGCTTCACCGACTTCTTCATCCCCCGAGTCTCGCACGGCGGGAACGCGTAGCCCGCTATCCCCGGCGGTGTGCACGCCGCAGCGGTTAGCGTCAGCCGCCGTGCCAGGGGAGCGTCAACCACACATCGAGGGCCCGCACATCGAGGGGCGGCAGGTCGAGAAGCGCTTCGGCGACTTCGTCGCGGTCAAGGGGATCGACTTCCGCGTCGAACCCGGCGAGGCGTTCGGCTTCCTGGGCCCCAACGGGGCGGGCAAGACGTCGACGATGCGGATGATCGCGTGCGTGTCGCAGCCGTCGGGCGGGGAGCTGCGCATCCTCGGGATGGACCCGACCGTCGACGGCCCCCGGATCCGGGCCCGCCTCGGCGTGGTGCCGCAGGAGGACAGCCTCGACACCGAGCTCACCGTGCTCGACAATCTGATGATCTACGGCCGCTATTTCGACCTGCCCCGCGCCGACATCAAACGCCGGGCGGAAGAGCTGCTCGAGTTCATGAACCTCACCGACCGGCGCGACGACCTCGTCGACCCGTTGTCGGGAGGCATGAAGCGCCGCCTCACGATCGGGCGGGCGCTGATCAACCAGCCCGACGTCCTCCTGCTCGACGAGCCGACCACCGGCCTCGACCCGCAGGCCCGCCACGTGTTGTGGGAGCGCTTCTACCAACTGAAGCGCAGCGGCGTCACCATGGTGCTCACCACCCACTACATGGACGAGGCCGAGCAGCTCTGCGATCGCCTCGTGATCATGGACCGCGGCCGCATCGTCACCGAGGGCTCGCCGCGCGACCTCATTGCGAAGCACGCGACGCGCGACGTGGTGGAGATGCGCTTCGCCACGCCCGAGCTGCGCGACGCCGCGCTCCCCGCGCTGCAGCGCCTCGGCACGCGCATCGAGGCGCTCACCGACCGCGTGCTCGTGTACGTCGACGACGGCGACGTCGTGGCCGACATGGTCGCGGTGGAGGGGCTGCACCCCGAGTCGATCTACGCGCGTCGCGCCACGCTCGAGGACGTGTTCCTCATCCTCACCGGCCGCACGCTCGAGGACTGACGAGGCGCACGGTGGCGACCCCGCGCATGGTGAGGGTGGTCGAGCGCGAGTGGCTCGTCTGGAAGCGCCTCTGGCGCGGCGCGGTGTTCAACACGGTCGTGCAACCGCTGCTGTTCCTCGCGGCGATGGGCCTCGGCCTGGGCAAGCTGGTCAACCAGTCGTCGGGTGGCGTCGAGGGGCTCACCTACCTGGAGTTCGTCACCCCCGGGCTCCTCGCGGCGACGGTGATGTTGGCGGCGTCGTACGAGTCGCTGTGGCCGGTGCTCGGCGGGGTGAAGTGGATGAAGACGTTCCACGCCGCGGTGACGACGCCGATCGAGTCGCGCGACCTCTTCGGTGGCCGGGTGTTGTGGGTGTGCCTGCGCGGCGCGTTCGCGTCGGCGGTGTTCCTCCTCGTCGCCGCAGTGCTCGGCGGGGTGCCCTCGGCGTGGGGAGTGCTCGCGATCCCCGCAGCGGTGCTCGGTGGCGCGGTGTTCGCCGCGTGGCTGAGCGGCTATGCGGTGATGCAGGAGAGCGACATCCCGTTTGCGGTGATCACCCGCGTCGGGCTGTTCCCGTTGTTCATGTTCTCGGGCACCTTCTTCCCGACGAGTCGCTTGCCCGACTGGCTGCAACCGGTCACCTGGCTGTCGCCGCTGTGGCACGTGGTGGAACTGTGCCGGGCCGCCACCACCGGCTCCGCGCCGAGCGCGGGCACGGTGCTGGGCCACGTCACCTTCCTGGTGACGCTGCTCGCGGTCGGGTGGTGGTGGGGCGGTCGCCGCTTCGAGCGGGCGTTGGCGCCGTGAGCGCGACCGAGGCGCCCGTGTCGGCGCGGGTGCCGTGGTCGCAGCGGGCGCTCCCGGGAGGGAGAGGGTGGCGCGTCGTCGAGCGCAATGTGGTTGCGTACCGGCGCATGTGGCCCGCCTTCGTCACGGGCGTGTTCGAGCCGCTGTTCTACCTGTTGTCGATCGGTCTCGGCGTCGGGGGCCTCGTCGGCGCGATCAAGGTCAACGGCCACTCGGTGCCGTACGACCAGTTCGTCGCGCCGGGGCTGATGGCCTCCGCGGCGATGAACGGCGCGGTGCTCGACACCACGTTCAACTTCTTCGTGAAGTTCAAGTACTCGCACACCTACGACGCGATGCTCGCCACGCCGCTCGGTCCGCGTGATGTCGCGGTCGGCGAGGTCACGTGGGCGTTGATCCGCGGCGGGGTGTACTCCGCGGTGTTCCTCGTGACGATGGCGATCATGGGCCTCGCCGCGTCGTGGTGGGCGATCCTGGCGCTGCCCGCCGCGCTCCTGATCGCGTACGCGTTCGCGGGCGCCGGTGCCGCCGCGACCACCTACATGCGGTCGTGGACCGACTTCGACTACGTGAACCTCGCAATCATCCCGATGTTCCTGTTCAGCGCGACGTTCTTCCCGCTCACGCAGTACCCGCCGGCGCTGCAGTTCGTGGTCAAGCTCACACCGCTCTACCAGGGCGTCGCGCTCGAACGCGGGCTGTGCCTCGGGCAACTGCAGTGGACGATGCTGCTGAACGTCGCGTACCTCCTGGTGATGGGCATGATCGGCGTTCGGATCGCCAGCCGCCGCCTGCGCATGCTCCTGCAACCCTGACCGTCGACGCCTGACCTCAACGGCGATCGTGCGTCACGACCGGCGACGGGACGGACGACGCGCGCTCGGCCGCCTCCACCGGCGCGCCGAGGCGCAGCAGTCGTCCGCCGAACGCGATCGAGCACGCCGCGAACCAGCCCCAGCCGAGGGCGAGGCCACCGATCACGTCGGTGAGCCAGTGCACGCCGAGGAGGACGCGCGACGCCGCCACCGCGATCGCCACGAACACGGCGATGCCGGCGAGGACGGACTGCGTGTGACGCGAACGCCCGCGTCCGAGCACGAGCGCGAAGGCGGCGAAGCACGCCGCCGCGCCCGTGGTGTGACCGCTCGGGAACGACGGGCCGAGGGTGTGCGCGATCGGGTTCGCGGTGGGCCGCACCCGGTCGACCAGCTCCTTGATGCCGGTCGACAACAGCGTCTGGCCGATCGCCACGGCCATGAGGAAGAGCGGCAGCCATCGGCTCGGGCGCCGGATCGTCTCGACCACGAACACGAGCAGCGTGGCACCCACGAGCACACCGGTGCTGCCGAGTGAGGTCACGCGATCGAGGAGCCATGACGCGAAGTCGGTGGTGTGCTGCTCGCCCCATCCCTCCAACGACCGGTCGAAGGAGAGGAAGCCGGGGTGGCTGCGCACGACGAGGCCGAGCACGCCGAGGATCAGCCCCGACACGAGCAGCACGAGGAGCGCGACGCCGAGCAGGAGCCCCGTCGTCGTCGAGGGGTCGAAGTGCCGCCGCAGGCGTGAGGTGGCGCCGCGGTCCTCGTCGAGGCGCTCCTCCACGCGCTCGGCGACCCGGTGGGCGGGCCGGCCGGATGCCGGGTCCCAGGCGGGATGCCGCCACACGAGCCAGCCGAACAGGAAGCCGAGCACGAGTGCGGGTCCGAGAAGGGCGAGGACGACGAGCAGCGGGGCCTCCGGGGACTCGGCGCTGTGGCGGACGTCGCACGAGGTTTGCCCGCGCGCCGATCGGGTGAAACCACCGGCCATGACGACCGGGTTGGGTCCACAAGTCTCCTCCGTCCGCAACGTCCGCGACGTCCGCGACGTCCGGCAGGAGGAGTCACAGGCGGAACCACCAGGTGGCCGCACGGTCAGTGGCAGGCTGGGTGACGCGTTGCGGGGGTTGCACCCGCTCATCGGCGCGCTGCTCGTCGCCATGCTCGCGTTCGCGGTCGTAGGCATGGTCGCAGTCGTGCTCGGCTCGCTCGTCGAGCGCTGGGTCGTTCACGGGGCCATCGGGCACGCCGACCTCGACGTCGCCCGGTGGCTCGCCGAGCGTCGGACGTCGACCCGCAACGACCTGTCGGTCGTGGGTTCGTATCTCGCGGAAACGGTCACCGTCGTCGCGCTCGTCGTGGTGGTCGCCGCCGTGCTCTCAGTGCGCAAGCGCTGGTGGCTCGCGGCGTTCGTGATCGTGAGTCTGTGCATCGAGGCGCTGGTGTATCTCACCGCCACCTTCGTGATCGTGCGTGACCGTCCCGCCGTACCGCGCCTCGAGGACCTCATCGTGAGCGACAGCTTCCCCTCGGGTCACACCGCGGCGGCGGTTGCCATCTACGGCAGCATCGCCGTGGTGGTGTGGACGATGACGAGGTCGCGGCTCGCTCGATCGGTGTTCCTCGGCATCGCGGTGTTGTTCCCGGTGCTGGTGGCCCTCTCCCGCGTGTACCGGGGCATGCACAACCCGAGCGACGTCGTGTGCGGCGCGTTGCTGGGCGCGGGCTGCATCGTCGGCGGCTGGTTTGCCGCGGGTGCCGGCGCCGAACTCGCGGCCCGTCGCGCCGCGCCACCCGAAGGGGGCGCGCGACGAGATCGACCTCGCCCGCTTCGAATCCGACACCGCCGAATCCGAACCGGGCAGCGCATTGGAGGCAGTCCGATGACCTCGATCGCCGTCGTGGCCCATGCCGGCAAGACGCTCGGCGGAGGGCTTGCGGAGCTGCGCCGGGTGCTCGCGGCCGAGGGATTCGCCGACCCGCCCTGGTACGAGGTGGCGAAGTCGAAGTATGCACCCGAGGTGGTGGAGCGGGCGCTGCGCGACGGCGCCGACCTGCTCTTCGTGTGGGGCGGCGACGGGATGGTCGAGCGCTGCATCGACGCCGTGGGCGACGCCGACGTCGCGATCGCCATCCTGCCCGCGGGCACCGGCAACCTCCTGGCCCGGAACCTCGAGGTCCCGATCGATCTCGCCGCCGCCGTCGCCCTCGGCCTGCACGGCGCTCGGCGCCGGATCGACGTCGGCACGGTGAACGGCCGCCGGTTCGCGGTGATGGCCGGCACCGGGCTCGACGCACTGATGATCCGCGAGGCCGATCGCGATCTCAAGGGACGGCTCGGGCGCGCGGCCTATGTGCTCACCGGCGCCAAGCATCTGCGCATGCGCCCGTTCGGGGCGCGGATCAAGGTCGACGACATCGTGTGGTTCGAGGGCGAGGCGGGGTGCATCCTCGTCGGCAACGTCGGCAAGGTGCTCGGGGGCGTCGAGGTGTTCGACGACGTCGACCCCACTGACGGCCGGCTCGAGCTCGGGGTCGTGACCGCGGAGGGCGTCACCCAGTGGGTGCGCGCGCTCACGCGTGCAGCGGTGGGGTCGCCCGACAAGTCGCCGTTCGTCCGCACGACGAAGGCGAAGAAGATCCGCATCCGCCTCGACCGCAAGATCCCCTACGAGCTCGACGGTGGCGACGAGAAGCCCGTCACCAAGCTGCGCATCGACGTGCAGCCGCTCGCGGTGACGATGTGCGTGCCCGAAGATGCGTCGGTGGGTTCACCGGGAGCGGCCGCGTGAGCACCGCGCAGCTCGTCCCCGAGACGTGGGAGCTCAGCGGCGACGACGCCCGGGAGACCCTCAGCGGCACGGGCCGCTGCCAGCTCGCCCAGGACGCCTTCGTGCGGCTCCGTGCAGCCGACGGGTTCAGCCACGCGCGGTCGCTCGCCTTCGTCATCGCCCTGGTGATGGTGCAGGGCGTGATCGTGATCGTCGGGATTGCCGCCGCCATGGGCAACTCGTGGCTCGGCAAGGCGATCGTGCGCACCATCCATGCTGCGTCGCCGGGGCCCGCGGGGCGGACGCTCACCGGTGCGGTGTCGCACGCGTACGCCTCGGGCGCGTCAGGTCAGTATCTCGCCATCGCGATCGGTGGCATCGGTGCGCTCGTGACCGGGGCGACGCTCATGGGGCAGACCGAGCGTGCGCTCAACCGCCTGTACGGCATCGAGCAGGACCGGCCCACGGTGCAGAAGTACGGCCGCGCCCTGGTGCTGGCCGTCACCGCCGGCCTGTGTGCGGCGTTCGCGTTCTCGGTGTTCGCGCTGGGCCACGCGATCGGGCAGGGCCTCGGATCGGGAACCGCGCGCAGCGTGTACGACATCGTGCGGTGGCCGATCGCCTTCCTCGCGATGGTCGCCGCGATCGCGCTGCTCTTCCGGCGGTCGCCGAACCGTCACCAACCATCGTGGTCGTGGCTGGCGTACGGCGCGTCGGTGTCGGTGATCGGGTGGTCGCTCGTGACGTTGGGCCTCGGCCTCTTCTTCCGGTTGAGCGGCACGTTCGGCAAGACGTACGGGCCGCTCGCCGGCACCGTGGCACTGTTGCTGTGGGCGTTGCTGTCGTCGGTCGCGATCCTGTACGGCGCGGCGCTGGCCGCACAGTTGGAGGCGGTGCGTTCTGGCCGGCGCGCCCCGCGTGATGCGGAGAAGGCCGCGCCCCCGGAGGAGGAGAGCGATGCCCGCGTCGTCTCCCTCGCCCGCTGACATGGAGCTGGCCGACTGGTTCCTCGAGGCCCACGAGCGGGGCAACCCGGCGACGCGCATCGACCGGCGCCGTGGTGGCGACGACCGTCGCATCGCCTGGACGGAGGGCAACCGGGGACGCGTGCTCATCGACGGGGCGGAGTACTTCGGCGCACTGCGGGCCGAGCTCTGCGAGAGCCACGCGGGCGACTGGGTGTACTTCACCGACTGGCAGGGTGATCCCGACGAGCAGCTCGACGAGACGGGGCAGTCGATCGGCGAGACGCTCTGCGAGCTGGCGTCGCGCGGGGTCGAGGTGCGCGGGCTGCTGTGGCGTTCGCATCCCGAGCTCATGAACTTCGGCGAGGGCAAGAACCTGTCGTTCTCGCGCGTCGTGAACGACGCCGGTGGCGAGGTGCTGCTCGACCACCGGGTGCGGCGCGGTGGGAGCCACCACCAGAAGCTGTTCGTGATCCGCCGGCGCGACAGTGACGGCGCGCGCGACGTCGCCTATGTGGGGGGCATCGATCTCTGCCACGGGCGTCGGGACAACCGCTTCCACCACGGCGACCCGCAGGCGGTGGAGCTCGACGACACGCACTACGGCGAACAGCCGCCGTGGCACGACCTGCAGCTCGAGGTGCGCGGCCCGGTCGTCGAGGACCTGGCGTGGACGTTCGCCGAGCGCTGGTGCGACCCGGCGCCGATCGACCGCCGCAATCCCGTGCGTGCGCTGCTGCACCAGGTGGCGCGGCACCCCCGGGAACCATCGCCACTCGCGCCTGCCGTGTCCCCGCAGCCCGACGGTCCGCTCGCGGTACAGGTGCTGCGCACCTATCCCGAGCGCGCGGCGCGGCGGCGGCGCGCCTACCCGTTCGCGCCGGCGGGGGAACGCAGCATCGCGCGGGCCTACCTCAAGGCATTCGCGCGCGCGAGGCGGTTCGTGTACGTCGAGGACCAGTACCTGTGGTCCACCGATGCGGGGCGCGCGCTTGCCGCGGCGTTGCGTCGGTTGCCGGAGCTGCAGATCGTGATCGTGATCCCGCGCTACCCGGATCCCGACGGTGCGATCGCGGGATCCGCAAGTCGCATCGGGCGCGAGCGCGTGCTCGACCTGCTGTTCGCCGCCGGTGGTGATCGTGTCGCGGTGTACGACCTCGAGAACGACGAGGGCACTCCGATCTACGTGCATTCCAAGGTGTGCATCGTCGACGACGTGTGGTTTGCCGTCGGCTCCGACAACCTCAACCGCCGGTCGTGGACCCACGACTCCGAGATCTCGTGCGCGGTGATCGACGAGCGGCGCGACGAGCGCGCGCCCGTCGACCCCGGAGGCCTCGGCGACGGTCGCGCGTGCTGGCACGTGAGACCCGGGTGCGGCTCGCGTGTGAGCACCTCGGGCTCGCCGACGACGCCGTCGCCGCGGCCGAACTGGTCGATCCGACCGCGTGGTTCGATGCCTTCCGCCGCGCCGCCGATGCCGGCCCGCCCGGGCACCTGCGCACCCATCCCCGCGACCGGGTGCGCGGCCTCCGCCGCCTCCCCCTCCGCGCCGTCCACGCCCTCTTCCTCGACCCCGACGGCCGCCCCCCGAACTTGCGTCGCTCGGGGCTCCTATAGGCCGGATCTGGACGCAAGTTCGAGGGCGCGGCGGACGTTCCGCACAAGGTTTGCGCCGTCACGAAGATCCGCAGCAGTTGCCGAGAGCGCGGTCCACCCGACGGCGACGAGTCGATTCCGTCGGGCACTGTCGCGGAACAACGCCGCTTTGCCAGTGTGCTCCTGGACGCTGTCGAACTCGAGCGCGAGCCTCTGGTCCGGGTAGGCGAGGTCGACCCGCGCCACGAAGTTGCCCGCTTCGTCGGTCACCACGAATTGCGGCACCGGAGCGGGGAGTCCACTGCGGACGAGCAGACGGGCCAAGAGACGCTCGGGCGCGCTCTCGGGGAGCGCGGCGAGCGGGTCTCGTTCGTCGAGTGCGCGCCGGAAGCCTGCGGCACCGCGCCGGCCGCGCTTTGACAGCCGGTCCCGGGTCGCGACGAGGGCGCCGAAGGTCGTCTGCTCCCGACGCAGTGCATCATCGATCGCGAGCTCGATGGTCCGTGCGCCGACGACGCCCGCCAGGTCGAACAATGTTCGCTCGATCGTCGTGCACGGGATGCCGCGACGCGTGGTGACGTCGATGCCCGTGAGCCGAGTGGACTCGTGCACGAGCAGTTCGTCGTGGCGGGCACGCCGCCACCGAGGGCAGGTGATCTCGATGGGTGACCGTCGACCCCCGGGCAGTCCCCAGAGTTCGGCGGCGGTCCGGTGCGATGCGCTGCCGCGTGCGCCGGATGCCCAGACACCGGCGAGGACGGCGCCCTCCCAGAGCCGGGGTGCGCCGCCGATCACGAACACGTTGTCGTGCACC
This sequence comes from uncultured Actinomycetes bacterium, assembly GCA_963720785.1. Lineage (GTDB taxonomy): Bacteria > Actinomycetota > Acidimicrobiia > IMCC26256 > DASPTH01 > CAVRGQ01. Next base: position 476,071 of record CAVRGQ010000008.1, on the reverse strand, counting down.
GCGAGCCAGCGCCCTTGGTCGAGGCGGTGCTTGCGCTGCCGCTCGGTGCAGCCGAGCTCGTCGAGATGCCGGCGTGCGAAGACCCCGTAGTTCTTGCTGGCGAGCTCCGCGAGTGTCTCGTCGAGTGCGGCAGTCATGGAACACACGACTGCGCGGTTCCGGACGTGTCACAAACCCCGAACTTGCGTCCAGATCCGGCCTATAGGGGCCCCGAACGACGCAAGTTCGATCGGGTCAGGGGGTGACTCTGGGGGTCCAGGGCGCGGTGGTGAGGCGGGTGGACTCGTAGGTGGCGATGTCGTCGTCGAGGCGGAGGGTGAGGCCGATGTCGTCGAGGCCCTCGAGCAACCGGTAGTGGTGGAAGTCGGAGAGGTCGAACGGCTCGTCGAGGTCGATCGCAGGCACGGCCACGCGCCGGTCGACGACGTCCACGACGATCTCGATCGAGGGGTCGTCGGTGATCGCGTCCATGATCCGGCGCACGACGTCCTGGGGCAGCTCGACGGGGAGCAGGCCGATCTTCAGGCAGTTGTTGCGGAAGATGTCGGCGAAGCTCGGAGAGATGATCGCCTGGAAGCCGTAGTCCTCGAGCGCCCACGGCGCGTGCTCACGCGACGAGCCACACCCGAAGTTGGGCCCCGCCACGAGGATGTGCGCCTGCGCGAACTCCTCACGGTTGAGCACGAAGTCGGAGCTCTCGCGCCACTCGGAGAACAGCCCCTCGCCGAAGCCGGTGCGCTCGACCGCGCTTGAGCCAGTCGCTCGGGATGATCTGGTCGGTGTCGACGTTGCTGCGGTCGAGCGGGACGCCCCGGGCAACGATCTCGCGTACTGCCTGCATCGTTCGTGTGCCTTTCGGGCTCAGTCGAGGTCGTCGGGGGTGGCGAAGTGGCCGGCGATCGCGGTGGCGGCCGCCACTGCGGGCGACACGAGGTGCGTGCGCCCGCCCCGGCCCTGGCGCCCCTCGAAGTTGCGGTTCGACGTGGACGCGCTGCGCTCGCCCACTGCGAGCTTGTCGGGGTTCATCGCCAGGCACATCGAGCACCCGGCCTCGCGCCAGTCGAACCCGGCGTCGGTGAAGATCCGGTCGAGGCCCTCGGCCTCGGCCTGCTTCTTGACCTGCATCGAGCCGGGCACGACGAGCGTGCGCATCCCCGACTTCACCTTGCGACCCCGCGCGACGTCGGCCGCGGCGCGCAGGTCCTCGATGCGGCCGTTGGTGCACGAGCCGATGAACACCGTGTCGACGGCGACGTCGCGCATGGGCACACCGGCCTTCAGCCCCATGTACTGCAGCGCGAGCTTGGCCGCCTCGCGGTCGACCGGGTCGGCGAACGAGTCGGGAGACGGCACGACGTCGTCGATGGTGACGACCTGGCCGGGGTTGGTGCCCCAAGTGACGCCCGGGCGGATCGACGCGGCATCGAGCGCCACGTCCTTGTCGAAGGTGGCGCCGTCGTCGGTGACCAGCGAGCGCCAGTCGTCGAGGGCCTGCTCCCACGCCGCGCCGGTGGGGGAGTACTGCCGGCCCTCGAGGTAGGCGAAGGTGGTGTCGTCGGGGGCGATCATGCCGGCGCGGGCGCCCGCCTCGATCGACATGTTGCACACCGTCATGCGCCCCTCCATCGAGAGGCCGCGGATCGCGGAGCCGCGGTACTCGATCACGGAGCCGATGCCGCCGCTGGTGCCGATGCGGCCGATGATCGCGAGCACGACGTCCTTGGCGGTGACACCCGGACGCAGCTCGCCCTCGACGGTGACGGCCATCGTGCCCGGCTTCGCCTGCGGCAGGGTCTGCGTGGCGAGCACGTGCTCGACCTCGCTGGTGCCGATGCCGAACGCCAGCGCGCCGAACGCGCCGTGGGTGGACGTGTGGCTGTCGCCGCACACGATCGTGAGCCCGGGCTGGGTGAGGCCCTGCTCCGGCCCGATCACGTGGACGATGCCCTGGCCCGGGTCGCCCATCGGGTAGAGACGGATGCCGAACTCCGCGCAGTTGCGGGCCAGCACCTCCATCTGCTTCGCCGAGATCGGGTCCTTCACCGGTTGGTCGATGTCGGCCGTGGGCACGTTGTGGTCCATGGTCGCCACGGTGAGATCGGGCCGCCGCACGGGGCGCCCGGCCAGACGCAGGCCGTCGAAGGCCTGGGGCGAGGTCACCTCGTGGACCAGGTGCAGGTCGATGTACAGGAGGTCGGGCTGGCCGTCGGCGCGGTGCACGACGTGGCGTTCCCAGACCTTTTCCGAGAGAGTGGAGGGCATGCCCCGATTCTGCCAGGCGCGTGCGGCAGGGCTCGCATGAGTTCGCCGCCCCCCGCCCCCAGCTCTCCGACCGGCGTGCAGATGGGCACCGCCGCGGGCCGTTGGGTGGTCGCCGCGGCCGTCCTCGGCTCGGGCGTTGCCTTCCTCGACAGCACCGTGGTGACTGCGGCCCTGCCCGCCATCGCCCGGGACCTCGGCGCGGATCTGGGTGACCTCCAGTGGGTGGTGACCGGCTACCTCCTGACGCTGGGCTCCCTGCTCGTGCTCGGCGGCTCCCTCGGCGACCGCTACGGCCGCCGGCGGGTGTTCGTGATCGGCCTGGCTGCCTTCGCCGTCACCTCGGCGCTCTGCGGGCTCGCCCCCGACACCGGCACGTTGATCGCGGCGCGCTGCCTGCAAGGCGTCGCCGCCGCACTGCTCGTGCCCAACAGCCTGGCGCTGGTCTCGGCGTCGTTCGTGCCGACGGACCGAGCCCACGCCATCGGCGCGTGGTCGGGCCTCGGCGGCGTGGCCACCGCCATCGGTCCGTTCCTCGGCGGTTGGCTGATCGACTCGGTCTCGTGGCGCCTCGTGTTCTTCGTGAACCTGCCCGTCGTCGCCGCGGCGATCTGGATCGCGTTGCGCCACGTCCCCGAGTCGCGCGACGAGCACGCGCGCGACGCGCGCCTCGACATCGGCGGCAGCATCGCCCTCACGTGCGGCCTGGCCGGCGTCGTGTACGCATTGATCGAGGGGCCGGGCGGCGATCACCCGCTCGCCGTCACGGTGCTCGCGGTGATCGGCGTGCTCGCCCTCGGCGCGTTCGTGGTCATCGAGACGCGCGTCGAGCAGCCGATCCTGCCGCTCGGGTTGTTCCGGTCGCAGCAGTTCTCGGGGGCGAACGCGGTGACGTTCGCGGTCTACGCCGCGCTCGGCGCCACCACCTTCCTCCTCGTCGTGCACCTGCAGACCGACCTCGGCTACTCCGCGCTCGAGGCCGGCGCGTCGCTGCTCCCGATCACCGTGCTGATGCTCGCGTTCTCGGCCCGCGCCGGCGCGCTGGCGCAGCGCATCGGGCCGCGCCTGCCGATGACCGTCGGACCGCTCGTCGTCGCCTGCGGCATGGCCCTGCTCGGCCGCGTCGAACCGGGCTCCACCTACTGGACCTCGGTCTTCCCGGCAATGGTGGTGCTCGGCAGCGGCCTCGCCCTCACGGTGGCGCCGCTCACCGCCACCGTGCTCGGGGCCGTGGAGGACGCCCACGCGGGGATCGCCTCGGCGGTCAACAACTCCGTCGCCCGCCTGGCCGGCCTGCTCGCGGTGGCGGTGTTGCCCGCCGCGGCAGGGCTCACCGCTGCGCAGGGCCTCGACCTCCAGGACGGCTTCGCCCGGGCGATGGACATCGCGGCCGTGCTCGCCGCCCTCGGCGGGGTGCTCGCCTTCCTGACGATCCGCCGGGCGGTGGTCACGCGGTCCGTCGCCCGCGGCGACGCCGCCATACCGTGTTACGACGCGGGTGTCCGGATCGCGATGGCCGACACCGGCCGCGCGGCAGACCCCGAGTGACACGAGGAGCAACCGACATGCAGGTGGGCGACACGCTCGACGTCGTGATCGAGATCCCGCGGGGCAGCCGCAACAAGTACGAGTACGACCACGAGAAGGACGTCATCCGACTCGACCGGCGCCTCTTCACCGCGACCGTGTACCCCACCGACTACGGCTTCGTCCCCGACACCCTCGCCGAGGACGGCGATCCCTGCGACGTGCTGGTACTGCTGGAGGAGCCCACCTTCCCGGGCTGCTACGTCGAGGTGCGGGTGATCGGCGTCTTCTGGATGGAGGACGAGAAGGGTCCCGACGCCAAGATTCTCTGCGTGCCGAGCCACGACCCCGTGTACGCGGGCTACCGCGATCTCCCCGACGTGCCGCCGATGCTCCTCGACGAGATCGAGCACTTCTTCGACGTCTACAAGATGCTCGAGCCCGACAAGAACACCATCACGAAGGGCTGGGAGGGCGCCGAGGCCGCCTACGCGGAGATCGAGCTCGGTCACCGCCGCTTCGTCGACGCCGGCGGCCACTAGGGCGCCTTTCCCGTCGCTTGCTGATCACTCGCTGGCGCTCGCTCCCACCGCTCGCTCCTCGAACGACTCCCACAGCCCCGCGTAGGCGCCGTTGTTCGCCAGCAATTGCTCATGGGTGCCCTGCTCGAGGACGCGGCCATCGTCGATCACCACGATGCGATCCGCGGTGCGCGCGGTGGGGAGCCGGTGCGCGATGAGCAGCGTGGTGCGACCGTGCGACACCACCCCCATCGCCCGCTGCACGCGCGCTTCGGTCGCGAGGTCGAGGTTGGCGGTCGCCTCGTCGAGCAGCAGGATCGACGGGTCCACGAGCAGCGCCCGCGCCAGGCACACCAGCTGGCGTTGCCCTGCCGACAACGACCGACCGCGCTCCGACACGTGGTGCAGGTAGCCGCCGGGGAGCTCGGCGACGAACTGGTGCGCACCCACCGCGCGCGCCGCCTCCTCCACCTGCGAGTCCGACGCGTCGGGGCGCCCGTACGCGATGTTGTCGCGGATGGTGCCGGAGAAGAGGAACGGCTCTTGCGGAACGTAGCCGAGTCGTTGGCGGAACTCGCGCAGGTCGAGCCGGTCGACGGGGACGCCGTCGACCAGCACCCGTCCATCGGCCGGGTCGTAGAAGCGCGCCACCAGCTTCACGATGGTGGACTTGCCCGCACCGGTGGTGCCGACGAGCGCCACGCTCTCGCCCGCGGCGACGTCGAGGTCGAGGCCGTGGAGCACCTCGCGTGACGTGCCCGGGTACACGAAGTGCACGTCCTCCAGCACCACGTCGCCGCGCACGCGTCCCGGCGCCACCGGCTCGGCCGCCTCGGGGGTGAGCACCGGCGTGGCCATGAGCTCGTCGATGCGCTCCATCGACGCGACCGCCTGCTGCCACTGGTCGAACACCTGCGAGAGCTGCTGGATCGGTGCGAAGAACTGGTCGAGGTAGAGCAGGAAGGCGACGACGGTGCCGACTGCCACCGCGCCGTCGCGCACGAGCACACTGCCGAGACCGAGCACGATCGCGTCGCCGCACACCGCGAGGAAGGCGATGAACGGGAAGTAGAGCGCCTGCAGCCGTTGCGTGCGCAGCCGCGCGTCGAGGTAGCGGCCTGCGGTGTCGTTGAAGCGCGAGATGTTCTCGTCGGCGCGCGCCGACGCCTGCGTGACGCGCAGGCCCGAGAGGTTCTCCTGGAACTCCTCGTTGACCGACGCGATGGTCTCGCGTGCCCGCCGGTACGCGCGCGCCGAGCGACGGCGGAACCAAATGGTCGCGATCACGAGCGGTGGGATCAGCGCGAGCACTCCGAGCGCCAGCGGCGGGCTCATGAACACCAGCACCACGAGGATGCCCACGAAGCTCATCACGTTCACGACTGCCGAGATGAGGCCCGTCTGCAGGAGCTGCGAGAACGCCTCCACGTCGGTGGTCATGCGCGTCATGATCCGACCGGCCATCTCCCGGTCGTAGTAGTCGAGGGCGAGACGTTGCAGGTGGGCGAAGATCCGCACGCGCAGCGCGAGCAGCAGTCGTTCCGCGGTGCGGCCGTTGTAGCGGGTGTACGTCCAGGTGACGAGCCAGTCGAGCAAGGTCGTGCCGAGGTAGAGCACCGACGCGAGCCACAACGCGCCCTCGGCCTGTTGCTGCACGCCCTGGTCGAGACCGAAGCGCACGAGGAAGGGCCCTGCGATCGTCAGCAGTGTGTCGACGACGACGAGCCCGAAGCCGATGAGCAGCGCGCGCCGGTAGGGGCGGAGGAAGTTCCGCAGCCGGAATTGCTCGCCGCGGTCGGCGGCGGCCTCGGCCGCGATGTCGACGTCGGGCTCGTCGTCGGCGGGCGGCAACGCCGCGACCTGGGCCATGAGCTCCGGCGTGGGCGCGAGCGCGAACACCGGCCCGGGCCCGCCGCGCCCCAGCGCGGTCTCGCCCATTCCCGCGCGGCCTGCCGGGGCGGCCGCCGCGAAGGCCGCGGCCGGCGTGGCTGCGCCGTCGCGGTCCCACAGGGCTCCGGTGACCTCGCCGTCGAACGCGTCCTCTTCGGGCAGCCCCTCGGCGGAGTCGCCCGGGCCGCGGAGCAACGCGCGGTACACGGCCGAACGTTCGAGGAGCTCCTCGTGCGTGCCCAATTCGACGACGCGCCCGTGGTCCACCACCGCGACGCGGTCCGCGAGCCGCAGGGTGGACCGCCGGTGGGCGACGAGCAGCGTGGTGCGCGTGGCCATGAGTTCGCGCAGCGTCGCGTGGATCTGCTCCTCGGTGCGGGCGTCGACCGACGAGGTGGCGTCGTCGAGCACGAGGATCTCGGGATCGGTGAGGATCGCCCGCGCGATGGCGAGCCGCTGGCGCTGACCGCCCGACAACGTGAGCCCGCGCTCGCCGACGCGCGTCGTGTAGCCGTCGGGCAGCTCGAGCACGAACTCGTGCGCGCCCGCCGCGCGCGCGGCGCGCTCGACCTCGTCGTCGGTGGCGTCGGGGCGGCCGTACGCGATGTTGGCGCGCACGGTGTCGGAGAAGAGGAAGGCATCCTCGAACACCACGCCGACGGAACGGCGCAGCGCGTCGAGCGTGACCGCCCGCACGTCGACGCCGTCGATCGCGACCGCGCCGTCCTGCACATCGTAGAAACGGGGGAGCAGCAATCCGACCGTCGACTTGCCGCTGCCCGACGCGCCCACGAGGGCGACCGTCTCGCCCGGCGCGACCCGGAGGTCGAGGCCGCGCAGCACCGGCTCCGCCGAGAGGTATCCGAACGACACGTCGCGCAGCACCACCTCGCGCCCGCGCTCGTCTACCCGCGGCGGCAGTGGCTCGGCGTCCGGGGCCTCGGTGACGACGGGCGTGGAGTCGAGCAGGTCGAAGATGCGCTCGGCGCCCGCGCGTGCCTGCTCGGCGATGGCCACCATCCCCGCGAACATCCGCGCCGGCGCGAGCAGCTGCGCGAGGTAGGTGGCGAAGGCGAGGAACGTGCCGACGCTGATCTTCCCCTCGATGGCGAGCCATCCGCCGAGGGCGAGCACGGCCACCTGGCCGAACGCGGGAATGGCCTGGAGCATCGCGGCGTAGCGGGCCTGGATGCGCACGGTGCGCACGTTGGAGCGGTACAGACCGGTGGCGGTGTCGGCGAGGCGGCCCAGCTCGCGGTCCTCCTGGCCGAAGCCCTTCACGACCCTCACGCCGGTGACGGCTTCGTCGACGACCTGCGCGACCTCGCCCGCGTGCTGGAGCGAGTCCCACTGCGCGGGGTACATGTGGCGGCGCAGCGACAACGACACCACCACGAGCGCGGGCACGGTCAGCGCGACGACCAGTGTCAACAGCGGGGAGAGCACGAGCATCACGGCGAGCGACAGCACGAACAGGAGGAGGTTGCCGGTCGCGAGCGGGAGGAAGGCGAGGAGCCCCTGCACCAGGGCGAGGTCGGAGCTCGCCCGCGACACGAGCTGCCCGGTGGGGAGCTCGTCGTGACGGGCGAAGTCGAGGCGTTGCAGGTGCTCGAAGATCGTGGTGCGCAGGTCGTGCTGCACGTCGACGCCGAAGCGGCCGCCCACGAACCGGCGCACGTACGCGAGCCCGAAGTTCACCACGCCGAGCCCGACGAGGAGCACGAGCAACGGCCACAACGCCTTGGTCGGCGTGGTGATGACGTCGTCGATCACCGCCCGCTCGATCAGCGGCGTGGCCACCCCGATCAGCGTCGTGCCGATCGACACCGCGAACGCGAGGAACACCTTGCGCTGGTGGCGCGCGAGGAAGGGGAGCAGCCGGCGGAACGGGCTCACCCGGGCGCGTGCCGTGTCGCTCACGGGTTCGGGTCCTTGCCCACGGCCTTGCCCTGGCCGGGTCGCCTCGCGTCGAGCGCACGTTGCACGCGCGCGAAGGCATCGGCGACGACCGCCGCGTCGGCGGGCGTGAGCAGCTCGTCGAGGCGGGCGCGCATCGCCGCCTCGGTGGTCTGGAGCACCTGGCGCCCGGCCGCCGTGACGGTGAGCTCCGTGGCCCGCCGGTCGTGGCCGGCCGGGGCCCGGCGCAGCAGGCCCCGCTCGGCGAGCGTCTCGACGCTGGCGGACACGGTCGGCTTGCCGAGGGCGAGGGCGGTGGCGACGCGGCTCGCGTGGCGCTCGCCGTCGGCCACGAGCGCGAGCACCCGGTACTGCGCGAGAGTGAGGTCCGTGCAGGCCCGCTCCAGGAACCGGGCGAGACGGGCGACCGCAAGTACGTCGGGCGCCAATCGATCTCGGGCCTCGTCTCGGGGCTGGTCGGGGCGGGCGGGCGTGGTCACCGGTCGATCCTACCCATGATGGTTCGAACTCCGAACTGCTTTGGCGCCGGGTCGGCCCGGGCAAGCGGGCATTCACCCCGGCGTAACGGTTCCGTAACAGAGTGTCCGTACCGTCCTTGCATGTCTTGGTACGAAAGGCGGTTCGACACATGACCGACGTGGTCCTGGTGCGGTGGCCGGAGGAGACCGAGCGTCTCGAACGGCTCCGGGCGGCCGGTGCTCCCCGCCTCCTCCTCGTAGGGGAGGAGCTTGCCGCACCCGAGCCCGTCGACTCCCTCGAGGACTGGATCCGCCTCCCAGCGGCCGAGGACGACCTCCGGGTGCGGGTGGCGACCCTCGCCTCGCGTGCGGGCACCTCACCCGTCGCGCCGAGCGTCGACGACGACGGCCTCCTGCGCTACCGGGGCCGCTGGGTCACGCTCTCACCGGTCGAGCGCGCGCTCGCGGGCGCCCTGATCGACCGCTTCAACGCCGTGGTCGGCCGCGACACGCTCGTGCGGCGCGCCTGGCCGGGCGGCAGCCCCACCCGGAACGCACTCGACGTGCACATGTTGCGGTTGCGCCGGCGCATCGCGCCGCTCGGGCTCGAGGTGCGCACCGTGCGTGCCCGCGGCTACTTGCTCCAGGCGCTCGACGGCACCACCGCCGACTGAGCCCCCCGCCGACTGAGTGCGCGATCCTGGGCGCCGCATGCGCCTCGGGATCGACACCGGCGGCACCTTCACCGACCTCGTCGACGACGACGGTCGCGTCGTCAAGGTGCCCTCCACCCCCGACGATCCCGCGCGCGGTGCGCGCCGCGGTCGCGGCGTTGACGGGGCTCGATACCGGGCTCGATATCCTGCGCCCGTCACTGCTCGCCCACGGCACGACGGTGGCAACGAACGCCCTGCTCGAACGGCGCCTCGGACGCGTCGCATTGGTCACCAACGCGGGCTTCGCCGACCTGATCGAGATCGCGCGTCAGGCACGCCCCGCGCTCTACGACCTGCACGCGGATCGTCCCGCGCCGCTCGTGCCGCGTGAGTGGCGACACGAGGTGACCGGGCGGCTCGACGCGCACGGCAACGAGCTCGTCGCGTTCGACGGCGTACTCCCCACGCTCGACGACGCCGTGGAGAGCGTCGCGATCTGCCTGTTGCACAGCGACCTCGACCCGGTGCACGAGCGCGCCGTGGCCGCCGCCTTCGTCGCGCGCGGGATCGACGCGGTGTGCTCGGTCGACGTGTCGCCCGAGTTCCGCGAGTACGAGCGCATGGTCACGACGGTGGCCGACGCCGCGTTGCGGCCGGTCTGCCGCGCCTCTCTCGACGCGCTGAGCGACGTCGCCGACGAGGTGCTGGTGATGACATCGGCGGGCGGACTCGTGCCGGTGGCCGACGCCGCCGCGCACCCGGCGCATCTGCTGCTGTCCGGGCCGGCGGCGGGCGTGCAGGCCGCCGCGGCGGTGGCCGCGGCCTGTGGGTTCCCCGACGCGGTCGCCTTCGACATGGGCGGCACCAGCACCGACGTGTGCCTCGTACTCGGCGGCGCGCCCGCCCCCGCGGCCACGTACACGGTGGCCGGGTTCCCGATCCGGCTGCCCGCGCTGGCGGTGCACACGATCGGCGCGGGTGGCGGCTCGATCGCCACGGTCGACCCGGGTGGCGCGCTCACCGTCGGCCCTCGCAGCGCCGGCGCGCAACCGGGACCGGCCTGCTACGGGCACGGGGGCACCGAAGTCACGGTGACCGACGCCGACCTCGTGCTCGGCCGCATTCCCGCCGACCATCCGTTGCCCGGCCTCGGACACCTCGACGTCGCCGCGGCGCACGCCGCACTGGTGCGCTCGGGCGTGACCGCAGCCGGCGTGGTTGCGGTCGTCGACGCGGCGATGGAGCGCGCGGTGCGCGCGGTCACCGTCGAGCAAGGCGTCGATCCGCGCGAGCTCGCGCTGGTCGCGTTCGGTGGCGCGGGGCCGTTGCACGCGTGTGCCGTCGCGGAAGCGTTGGGGATGCGCACCGTGATCGTGCCCGCACGCGCCGGTGTTTTCTCCGCCGTCGGACTGGTCGGCTCGCCGCGTCGACGCGAGCTCGTGCAGTCGTGGAACGACGCCGGCGATCCTGCCGAGGCACTCGTCGAGCTCGCGGCTCGCGCGCGCACGGCGGTGGGTGACACCGCCGACACGGTCGTGGAGACGTTCGTCGATTGTCGTTACCGCGGGCAGAGCCACGAGATCACCGTGCCCACGATCGCCGACTTTCCCGCCGCCCACGCGCGCCACAACGGCTACACCCGCGACGGAGTACCCGTCGAGGTGATCGCGCTGCGGGCGCGCGCCGAGCGGCCTGCGCCGTTGCGGCTCGCCGAACTGCCGGCGCCGGCGCGCGCGGTCGCGACGGGTCCGGCAGTGGTGGCCGAAGCCGACTGCACGTTGTGGGTGCCCGAGGGCTGGACCGCACGGCCGGGTCCCACCGGGGCGTGGATGGTGACGCGCGGATGAGCCTCGACGCCGCCTCACTGCAGATCCTGGTGTCGCGCCTCGCGGCGATCGCCGACGAGATGGGCACGGTGCTGCGCCGGGCGGCGTCGAGCCCGAACATCAAGGAGCGGGCCGACTGCTCCGCCGCCCTCTTCACCGCCCGCGGCGAGCTCTTGGCGCAGGCCGAGCACATCCCCGTGCACCTCGGCTCGATGCCGGCGTCGGTGCTCGCCGCGATCGAGGCTGCCGGTGACGACCCGGCGGCGTTCGGTGACGTGATCCTCAACGACCCCTTCGCCGGTGGCACCCATCTCAACGACATCACCGTCGTGTCGCCGGTGTTCGTCGCCGGCGCGCTCGTGGGCTGGGTCGCCAATCGCGCGCACCATGCCGACGTAGGTGGCATCGCGCCGGGTTCGATGCCGCCGGACGCACTCACCGTCGACGAGGAGGGGCTGCGGCTCCCACCCGTGCGCTTCGATGCGGACGCGGAGGCCCGCATCGTCGCGGCCTCGCGCACGGGCGACGAACGCCGAGGCGATCTCGCCGCGCAACGCGGTGCGAACCGGCTCGGCGCACGACGACTGGCCATGCTGATCGAGTCGCTGGGCCCGGAAGACGCGCTGACCATGTTGGCCGAGGTGCTCGACTACGGCGAACGGCGCATGCGGGCCGCGCTGCACGGCCTGCCCGACGGCGAGTGGCGCGCCGCGGACGTGCTCGATTCCGCGGGCCCTCGCCCCGAGCAGCAGTCGCCCACGCCGGTGGTGGTCACCCTGCGCGTGCACGGCGACGAGGTCACGTTCGACTTCACCGGTACGGGCGCGCAGCGCGCGGGCACCGTCAACGCGGTCGAGGCGGTGACCGTGAGCGCAGTCGGCTTCGCGCTCCGCTGCGCCACGGATCCCACGATCCCCGCGAACGGCGGCGCGATGCGCCCCGTGCGCGTGGTCGCGCCGGCCGGCACCGTGGTTGCGGCGACGCCGCCGGTCGCGGTGGGCGCGGGCAACGTGGAGGTGAGCCAACGCGTCGCCGACGTGTGCCTCGCCGCGCTCGAAGCGGCCGCGCCCGGACTCGTGGGCGGCGCGAACCAGGGCACGATGAACAACGTGCTGCTCGGCGGGCTCGGCGGGCTCGGCGGGCTCGGCGGGGAAGGCGGGCGCGCGTGGGTGTACTACGAGACGATCGGCGGCGGGCAGGGCGCGCGGCCGTGGGCCGACGGCATGAGCGGCGTGCACACGGTGATGACGAACACGCGCGACACACCCGTGGAGGCGCTCGAACGCGAGCTGCCGCTCCGCGTGGTGCGCTACACGCTGCGGCGGGGTAGCGGCGGCGAGGGGCACTTCCGCGGCGGCGACGGCATCGAGCGCGACCTCGAAGTCCTCACCGACACCACCGTGTCACTGGTGACCGAGCGCCGGGTGAGCCGCCCTGCGGGGTCCGGGCCCGGGGCGGGCCCGGGTGCGCCGGGGGAGAACTGGGTGCTGCCCGGCGGCGACGAGGCCGCGGCCCGCCGCCTGCCCGACAAGTGCACCGTCGAGCTGCGGGCGGGCGACGTGCTGCGCATCCGCACCCCCGGAGGAGGCGGCTGGAGTCCACGCGTCGCGGTCGCCCGGCCCTAGGAAACCACGGAGAGTGGTGATAGTCTCCCCGTGTACCCAAGTTGTGCGATGGCCGCGAACTCCCCGGAGTGGGCGACGACCGCACGGGTGGGTGCAGGGGAGACAGTGATCCGGCGCCTGAACTGGTCGCTTTGCCGCCGGGGAGTCACAGCGAAACCGACCCCTCTTGACACGCAGCTTGGGTTGCGAGGACGAGGGAGGTCGTGGCGACCATGGTCGCCCGGCCCGGGCAGGCCACTTCTCTCGCGGTCCTCCGACAAGAGGAGGGACCGACATGTCGCGACTTCACCTACCCGCGCGCGATCGGCATCGTCGCGGTGGTGGGCCTGAGCCTCGGGCTCATGGCCGGCGCCGCCGGCTCACTCACCGCGCCCGACGGTGTGGTCACCCAGGTGACCATCTGTCATCGCACCAACGCCAACAACAACCCGTACGTCGTCATCACCCCCGACGTGTCGGGCGTGCTCGACGGCCACGCCGCGCAGCACAACGATCCCCGTGTCTGGGACCCGACGCTCAAGGCCCAGCACCTCAAGTGGGGCGACATCATCCCGCCGTTCGACTACCTCGACGGCAACAGCGTGCAGCAGCACTTCGCGGGTCTGAACTGGTCGCAGGACGGCCAGGCGATCTACGAGAACGACTGCGTGCCGACGTCGCCGCCTCCGGAGCAGCAGTTCGGGAGCATCACGGTGACCAAGGTCGTCACCGGGCTGCCACTGGCCGCGCCCCCGACCGACGGCACCGTGCCCACCGAGTTCACGATCCTCGTGACCTGTGACGACGGCACCAACGAGGCGCTCACGTTCCCGGTCACCGGTGGCTCGGCAACCGTCGACCAGATCGAGGCCGGCTCCGAGTGCACCGTCGTGGAGCAGGGCACGGAGACGTTCCCGACCTCGACGATCGTGACGTACGTACCCGCCGGGGTCGACACCACTCCGTTCTTCGTGGACGCCGAGCAGGACGTCGCCGTCACCGTCACCAACGGGTTCACGAGCGTGGGTGGCGAGGTAGTGACGCCGCCGACGACGCCGGTCCAGGTGGCCGCCGAGGTGGTCGTCGCCAGCCCGGCGTTCACCGGCTGAGGCGCCGAAGCCTCACCGACCGCAATCCATCCGCCCGCGGGCAGCAGGCAGGAACGGCGATCCGGTCGGCCGTATTGGTCGCTTTGCCGCCGGGGAGTCAGAGCGAAACCGACCCCGCCAGCAACGAACACCGGTGCCTGCGGCGCCGGGTCGGAGCGAGATCGAGGGAACTCCTGGGCCGGCGTTCACTCCGACGAGTCTGTACTGACGAGTGGGAGGGAACCCCAAGACATGAAGCGCATCCTCGTAGTGATGATGGCCGCGTTCGCCGCGTTCGCCGTCACCGGTCTCACCTCGGCCTCGGCCGACGACGTCTCCAGCGAGGCGGCTCCGAGCCCGGCGAGCCCCATCGTGTGGACCGGCAACGGCACCACCGGTGGTCTCTGCAACCAGATCTTCGACGACCCGAGTGTCCCCGACGGCAGCCAGGTGTGGCTGTTCATCCTCACCAGCCCGAGCAGCGACACGTGGGCGCTCGACGCCTCGTTCGACGACGGCACCGTCGTGACCGGCCAGGGCCCGAGTAAGGAAGTCGGCTCGATCCATTTCGAGGTGACCACCGACATCGGCGCCAAGCTGCTGTCCGCCTCGGCGACCAACGGCAAGACCAACTCGATCCTCACGGTGAGCCATTGCACCGTCGGCGCCAAGGTGCCGCCGCTCGAAGGTTCGCTGTCGGTGACCAAGACGGTCGTGCCGCTGCCCGCCGGTGTCACCGGCGTGACGCTGCCCACCAGCTACACCGCGCACGTGAGCTGTGACGACGGCACCGAGGTCGACGTGACGCTGCCGGCCGAGGGTGGTGCGGGTGACCCCGCGCTCATCACCGGTATCGACGACGGCTCGATCTGCACGGTCGTCGAGACCTCGGCTGTTCCCATGGGTACGGCCGTCACCTACGACCCGGTCGGTGCGAACACCGAAGGTGTCGAGGTCACGGTCGAGGGTGGCACGGTCGAGGTGAACATCACCAACGACTTCACCGCCGTCGCCGGCGAGGTCGTGGTCAAGCCGGTCACGCCCGCCCCGGCGGCCGAGGCCGTCGCGGTCGCTCCCGCCTTCACCGGCTGACCGACCGCACCACAGCACGCAACGGAACGACCCCCGGCTCCGGCCGGGGGTCGTTCCACGTGTGTGACCTCGGATCGACGCCGTGGTCTACGCGCCGCGGACGCTCACGATCTCGACCGCGAACGCGCGGCGCGGACCCTGGTAGCTGACGGTCTCGCCGGGCGCGTGGCCGAGGAGCGCCTGGCCGAGCGGGGAAGAGGTGGAGAGCACCTCGAAGTCGTCGGAACGCTCCTCGATCGACCCCACCAGGTACTGCGTGGTGTCGTCGTCGCCCTCCACCCGGATCTCGACGACGGTGCCCGGAGCGACGACGTCGCCCGCCGGGCCCTCCACCAGGACGGCCGTCTTCAGGATCGCCTCGAGCTGGCGGATGCGGGCCTCGTTGTGGCCCTGCTCGTTCTTCGCCGCGTCGTAATCGGCGTTCTCCTTGATGTCACCGTGCTCGCGGGCACGCTCGATCCACGCGGAGATGTCCTTGCGGCGTGGACCCGACCGCTCGGCGAGCTCCTCCTGGAGTCGCTGGTGGGCCTGGGGGGAGAGGTGCTGCTCGCTCATTCCCGGCAGGCTACCCACCCGGACCGGTTCCGGACCCCGGGTCGTTCAAGTTCCGGACCCTGGGGCGTTCAAGTTCCGGGCCGCGGCGGCCGAAGGAACCCATGACGTAGCGGGTCCTCGGGCAGGGGATCGGAAATGCAGACGTGGGCAGGAACCAGCCCTCGATCGACGACACCCGGGGTGGACGGCTCTCCACCGCCCTGAGTTCGGCGCGGGCCCGGCGGTCTCGAGGCCGCGCCCGGGGCGAGCGGGGCGCGGCGCTCGTCGAGATGGCCATCATCCTCCCGATCTTCGTGGTGCTCATCTTCGGGCTCCTCGAGTTCGGGATCACCTACAACAGCTACATCGCGCTGCGGCAGGGCACCCGCGAGGCGGCTCGCCAGGGCGCGGTTGGCAACTTCGGCTCGACCACGAGCTGCTCGCTCACGGGTCTGTCGGGCAGCCCGTCGACCGACATCCAGAAGCTCATGTGCCTGGCCAAGAGCCAGACGGGGCTCAAGTTCTCGGACACCCGGGTGAAGGTGCTCGCCGGCAACACCGATTTCACGTCGGCCGGCACGTTCATCAAGGGCGACTCGCTGATCGTGTGCACGGAGTACCCGGTCGACAAGGTCGCCAGCTTCATCAGCCCGCTGCTCGGCGGCGCGGTTCTCAAGACCAAGACGTCGATGCGCATCGAGACGAACTACTCGGTCGCGGAGACGGGCGGGCAGGAAACAGCACTCAATGGAGGTGACTGGTCGTGGTGCACCGTGTCCAGCGCGTCGCCGTGACGCCCCAGGACGAGCGCGGCGCGGTCGCCGTGATGCTCGCGATCATGTTGACGGTCATGCTCGGCATCTGCGCGCTCGTCATCGACCTCGGCAACGCGCGCCAGCAGCGCCGCTCCGCGCAGAACTCCGCTGACGCCGCCGCGCTCGCGGCCGGCGAGACGGTCGAGGCCGGCAACGGCACGATCAACTGGACGGCGGTCGTCGACCAGGTGAAGAAGTACGCGCAGGTCAACGACGGCGTCGCCACGAGTGCGTGGAATGGCTGCACCGACGCGAACGCGCTCACGTACCGACCCGACACCGCGAACTCGAACTCGTGCATCTCGGCCGAGCGCAGCTCGTGGCCCGCGGTGGGCAGCACCACGGTGGGCGACACGACCAATCGCATCCGCGTGAAGTTGCCGTCGACGTCGGTGAAGACCTACTTCGGTCGCGTGCTCGGCATCAATAGCCTCACCACGGGAGCGAGCGCGACGACGAAGGCCGTCATGACGGTGCAGCAGATCGTCACGCCCGAGACCCTGGCCGGGGGGCCGTGCGCGCTCTGCGTCCTCGGCAGCGGCCTGGCCCTGAACGGCCAGAACGGTGACGTCACCATCACCGGTGGCAACGTGATCGTGAACTCGACGGCCGGCACCGCGGCGTCGCTCAACCCGAACGGTCACGTCACGATCTCGACGAGCGGCGGATCGATCGGCGGCCCGGGTGCACCGGGCAACTTCTCCGGGTCCGGGTTCTCGCCGTCGCCCACGAACCAGGGCGCGGTGACCGACCCGCTCGCGAACCTTCCGCAATGCGGCGACGGCTCGCCGGGGACCACCAACTACTGCCCGACCACGGTGCAGACGAACGGCAACACCAAGAACGCGGCGCTGAGCCCGGGGATCTACAGCAGCATCTCGGGGTCGCACACGCTCAGTCCTGGTGTCTACGTGCTCAAGGGCGACGTCACCCTGAACGGCAACGACCTGCTCCAGGGCACCGGCGTGATGCTCTACTTCGCCTGCAGCCAGTATCCGCTCCCGTGCAACCCCGGACAGGTGGGCGCCGGCATCAAGTCGACGGGTAACGGCGCGATGTCCCTGCAGGGAATCGCGGCGTCACCCGGGTGCACCGCGTCGACGGCGGCGTGCCAGTACGAGGGCATGCTGCTCTTCGCCGATCGCAACAACGCAGCGACGCAGACCTGGCGGGGGAACGGCACCAACGAGAACGGTGGCGGCGCCAGCAGTTCGGGCACGATGTACATGAAGTCCGGGACGATGGATCTCCGGGGCAACGGCTACACCATCTCGAGCCAGATCATCGCCAACGTCTTCACGATGGAGGGCAACCCCTCGACCGTGACGATCGCCTACGACCAGAGCAAGAACCACACCGAGACGCACATCGAGACGCACACGAGCTACAGCGCGTCGTACGACAACAACGGGCTCTCCGGATAGTCGGGGGATCAGCTCTTCACGAAGAAGAGCTGCATCTCCATCTCACCGTTGTCGTCGACCGATGCCACCGCGGGTGCGGTCGGCGCGGTGATGCCGTAGTCGGAGAAGGCGATGGGCAGGCTGCCGACGACCTGGACGTTCTTGCCGTCGTAGCGACCCTGCAATTCGATCGTGACCGGCTTGGTGACGCCGTGCAGCGTGAAGTCGCCCGTGGCCTGCACCGTGATGGTCTCGCCCACGGCGGGCTGCGCGCTCAGCGTGATCGGCTCGGTGAGCACGAACTTCCCCTCGGGGAACTTGCTCGACTCGAGCCCCTGGCTCTGGATGCGCCCGTCGCGGAACGAGTTGTCGGACTTCAGGCTGGTGAGGTTCGCGGTGACGGTGACGTCGCTCACGGTGGTGCCGTCGATCTTCAACGACGCGTTCACGTCGCTGGTGCGGCCGGTCGCCTCCGACTCGACCACCGACGCCACCAGCTTCTCGGTGACGCGGTAGCCCACGAAGTTGCGGCTGTCGCCGGGGGAGACCGTCCAGGTGCCGTCGAGCGCGGAGCCGGTCTGGCCCGCAACGGTCACTGGGGTCGTCGTGGGTGTCAGCGTGATCGCGGCCCGGGGCTCCGGGTCCGACTTGAGGAAGAACCACCAGCCGGCGAACGCCAGCCCGACCACGACCACCAGGCCGAGCACCAACCACTTGATCAGCTTCACCTGCCACTCCTCCCGCTTCCCGCACGTTCCGCAGCCCGCGCAGGTTCTTGCGAAGTCAACGAGACTACGAGCGGGCCGCCGGAATGGTTCGGGATCGACCCCGCGAACCTCTCAGGGGCGTCTCAGGGAAGTGGTTGGCCGACGGAGGGTCCCGGCGGGCTATCCTTGGCCGCCTATGGAGCGCAGCCGTTCGGCCCATCTCTCCAGCACGACTTCGATCGTCGTCATTCAGTAGCGAGCGCCGTACCCGGCGCTCGCGTGCAGCCGTCCGCTCCCGCCCAGGCCGGAGTCGGGCGGTTTCTCTTTGTACCGGCGAGCAGGGGATCCACCAGTGACCTACAAGATCGCGATCATCGGCGGCGACGGCATCGGGCCCGACGTCGTGGCGGAGGCCATGAAGGTCGTCGACGCCACCGGCGTCGGCTACGAAGCGCTGCCCTTCGACCTCGGCGGCAGCCGGTACCTGCGTGACGGCGCCGTCCTCCCCGACGAGGACCTCGAGGCCCTGCGCCACGTCGACGCGATCATGCTCGGCGCGGTCGGCACCCCCGGCGTGCCGCCCGGCGTGATCGAGCGGGGCATGCTCCTCACCCTGCGCTTCGAGCTCGACCTCTACATCAACCACCGGCCGTTCCTCGCCGGCCCGAGCGAGCTCAACGACGGCGTCGACATGATCGTCATCCGCGAGAACACCGAAGGCACCTACGCCGGTGAGGGCGGCTTCCTGCGCAAGGGCACCGCGCACGAGATCGCCACGCAGGGTTCGGTGAACACGCGCATGGGTGTGGAGCGCGCGGTGCGATACGCGTTCGAGCTCGCCCGGTCGCGTGCGCGCAAGCACCTCACGCTGGTGCACAAGACCAACGTGCTCACCTTCGCCGGCGACCTGTGGCAGCGCACCTTCGACATCGTGGCCACCGAGTACCCCGACGTCGACACCGCGTACCACCACGTCGACGCCGCCTGCATCTACCTCGTGCAGGACCCCGGCCGCTACGACGTCATCGTCACCGACAACCTCTTCGGCGACATCCTCACCGACCTCGGTGGGGCGGTCGCCGGTGGCGTCGGGCGCGCCGCGTCGGGGAACCTCAACCCCGCGCGCACCGGCCCGTCGCTCTTCGAGCCCGTCCACGGATCGGCGCCCGACATCGCGGGCACCGGCAAGGCCGACCCGCGCGCCGCGGTGATCTCCGCGGCGATGATGCTCGAGTTCCTCGGCGAGACCGACGCCGCGAGCCGGGTGCTCGACGCCGTCGCCAAGACCGACGACTTCACCGGCAGCACTTCGGAGGTGGGCGACGCGATCGCCGCCTCGATCCAGGGGGAATGACATGCCCATCGAGAAGACCGACCTCATCTGGATGGACGGCGAGCTCGTCCCGTGGGACGAAGCCAAGGTGCACGTGCTCGTGCACGGCCTGCACTACGGGTCCGGCGTCTTCGAGGGCATCCGCACCTACGCGGCCGTCGACGGCCCCGCGGTGTTCCGCCTCACCGACCACATCCAGCGCCTGCTCGACTCCGCCAAGCTGCTGATGATGCAGGTGCCCTTCTCGCGCGACGAGCTCGTGGAGGCCTGCAAGCTCACGGTGCGCGAGAACAAGATGGACTCCTGCTACGTGCGCCCGCTCGCCTACCTCGGCTACGGCGAGATCGGGCTCAACCCGCTGCCGTGCCCGGTGAACGTGTCGATCGCGGTGTGGCCGTGGGGTGCGTACCTCGGCGAGGAGTCGCTCGAGGCGGGCGTGCGGGTGAAGGTGTCGTCGTGGCGACGCATGGACCCGAACGTGAACCCGGTCGCGGCCAAGGGCACGGGCATCTACATCAACTCGAGCCTGGCCAAGGTCGAGGCCGTGCAGTCCGGCTATGACGAGGCGATCCTGCTCAACACGCACGGGCAGGTCGCGGAGTGCACCGGCGAGAACATCTTCATCGTGAAGAACGGCGTCCTCATCACGCCGCCGCTCTCGAGTGGTGCGCTGGGCGGCTTCACCCGCGACTCGATCATGACGATCGCGCGCGACGCGGGCATTCCGGTGGAGGAGACCATCCTCCTGCGCCATGACCTCTACCTCGCCGACGAGGCGTTCCTCACGGGCACCGCGGCCGAGGTCGTGCCGATCCGTGAGGTCGACGGCCGGATCATCGGCCCGCGTGGGCCCATCACACAGCAGCTGCAGAGCACCTACCTCGACGCCGTACGCGGCAAGGTCGAGCGCTACAAGGACTGGTTGGAGTATGTCAACTGAGCTCACCGTTCCCGACGGTCGACGGAAGGTCGAGATCTACGACACCACGCTGCGCGACGGCAGCCAGCTGGAGGGGATCTCGCTGACCGTCGACGACAAGCTGCGCATCGCCGAGCAGCTCGACTGGCTCGGCGTCGACTACATCGAGGCCGGCTGGCCCGGCGCGAACCCGAAGGACGAGGAGCTCTTCCGGCGCGCGCCGTCGGAGCTCACCCTCACCACCAGCAAGCTGGTCGCGTTCGGGTCCACCCGCCGCGTCAAGGGCAAGGTCGACTCCGACGACACGCTGCGCAACCTCGTCGAGTCGGGCGCGCCCACGCTGTGCATCGTCGGCAAGTCGTGGGACTACCACGTGCTCGAGGCGCTCAACACCACGCTCGACGAGGGCGTCGCGATGGTGGAGGAGTCGATTGCCTTCCTGCGCGGCGAGGGCCGTGAGGTCTTCTTCGACGCCGAGCACTTCTTCGACGGCTACCACTCCAACCCCGAGTTCGCCCTGCGCGTGCTCGAAGGTGCGGTCACCGGCGGCGCCACCCGCCTCGTGCTGTGTGACACCAACGGCGGTTCGCTGCCCGACACGATCGAGCGCATCGTGCGCGAGGTGTGCGACTACTTCGGCGACGACGTCGGTGTGGCCGTGCACCTCCACGACGACGCCGGCACCGGCGTCGCGAACGCGCTGGCCGGGGTGCGGGCCGGCGCCTGCCAGGTGCAGGGCACGATCAACGGCTACGGCGAGCGCACCGGCAACTGCAACCTCACCACGATCATCCCCAACCTCACGCTGAAGATGGGGATCGCAACGATCCCCGACGACCGCCTCGAGCGGCTCACCCCCGTCGCCCACCACGTGGCGGAGCTGGTGAACATGGCGCTCAACCCACAGGCCGCGTACGTCGGTTCCTCGGCGTTCGCGCACAAGGCGGGGCTCCACGTGAGCGCGATCGCCAAGCGCCCCGACGCGTACGAGCACGTCCGGCCCGACTCCGTCGGCAACGGCACCCGCTTCGTGGTGTCGGAGCTCGCGGGCAAGAGCACGCTCACGATGAAGGCGAAGGAGCTCGGGCTCGAGCTCGACGGTCCGCAGCTCAACGAGCTCATCGACACGCTCAAGCGCATGGAGCACGCCGGCTTCCACTTCGAGGTCGCCGACGCGTCGCTCGAGCTGCTCATGCGCCGCGCCGGCGGCTGGGAGCAGTCGTGGTTCGAGGTCGAGTCGTTCCGGGTGATCACCGACGACGACGACCCGTCGTCCTCCGAGACCACCGTCACCGAGGCCACCCTCAAGGTGCACGTCGACGGTCGTCGAGTGATCGCCACCGCCGAGGGTAACGGGCCGGTGAACGCGCTCGACGGCGCGCTGCGCAGCGCGATCGGCGAGCTCTACCCGGCGCTCGCGTCGGTACACCTCACCGACTACAAGGTACGGGTGCTCGACACCGCCAAGGGCACGGGCGCGGTCACCCGGGTGCTGGTCGACTCCACCAACGGCGACCGCTCGTGGACCACCATCGGTGTGAGCGAGAACATCATCGAAGCCTCCTGGCAGGCGCTGTACGACTCGCTCGTGTACGGCTTGCTCCAGGCCGACCGCGGGAAGTAGCACTCCGACATGCCGACCGATCCGTTCGTCGCCCCGACCCTCGACGACTCCCCGCGCAACGAGACCAACATGGCGCCCGGTGTCCACCTCCCCGCGTCGCGTCCCTGGCGTGCCGACCGGCCCGGCGATCTCGCCGGCGGTCAGCCCACCGGCACGCTGCTCGGCAGCCCCGGCCCCAACGTCGGGTTCGCGATGACCCTGGCCCGGAGGGCAACCGAGCGCATGACGCTCGGCGCCCACGAGCCCGCGTCCGACGCGGTGGCGGTCGTCGCCGAGCTGGCGATGAAGCGCGCCTCGTCGTACGGCCGTGGGCCCACCACGGGCGACGTCGACCTCGCGATGACGATCCTCGGCTACCAGGGCGACGCCGATCCCGCGTTCGCCGACTGGCGCGCGCACGCGGTGCACGGCGCCCACCACGAGTACGGGCCGCGCCGTCGCATCGTCGACGCCGTGCCCGAAGCCGCGCTGCGCACGCCGCCGAGCGGCGCCGAGCTCGCGGAGCTGCGCGCGTCGCTGCGCACCGGCCTCGACGCGTGATGCGCGTCCGCTTCTCGCCCGCGCCGACGGGCTCACTGCACATCGGTGGCGCACGCGCCGCGTTGTTCAACTGGTTGTTCGCCCGGCACCATGGCGGCACCTTCATCCTGCGCATCGAGGACACCGACGTGGCCCGCTCCCGCGAGGAGTGGGTGGTCGGCATCCAGGACACGCTGCGCTGGCTCGGTCTCGACTGGGACGAGGGCCCGATCCTGCAGAGCAGCCGGTTCGGCGAGTACCTCGCCGCCGCCGACCGCCTCCTCGCCACCGGTCACGCCTACGAGTGCTACTGCACCGAGGACGAGGTGAAGGCGCGCAACGAAGAGGCCATCTCCGCCGGTCGGCCTCCGGGGTACGACGGTCGCTGCCGCGCCCTCACCGCCGACCAGCGCGTCGCGCTCGCCGCCGAGGGGCGCCCGCGCACGCTGCGCTTCCGCACCCCCGACGAGGGCGCCAGCACCTTCACCGACCTCATCCGTGGTGAGGTGCGGGTGGAGTGGTCGCTGATCCACGACTTCGTGATCGTGCGTTCCGACGGCACGCCGATCTTCTTCCTCGCCAACGCGGTCGACGACCTCGACATGGGCATCACCCACGTGGTGCGTGGCGAGGACCTCATCGACTCCACGCACCGGGTGCTCGCGATCCGACACGCGCTCGGCGCGGAGGACCGCCCCGAGTACGCCCACCTGCCGCTCATCGTCGACGCCGCCACGCGGGCCAAGCTCTCCAAGCGCCACGGCGCGGTGGGGCTCGAGGACTTCCGCGACGAGGGCTACCTGCCCGAGGCGCTGCTCAACTACATCGCGCTGCTCGGCTGGGCGCCGCCGGAGGACGGCGACGAGGTGCTCGACTCCGCCGCGCTGATCGCGGCCTTCGACCTCGACCGTGTCACCCACTCGGCCGCCGGCTTCGACCGCGCGAAGCTCGACTGGCTCAACGGCGAGTGGATGCGACGCGTCAGCACCGACGACCTCGTCGCCCGCCTCGAGCCGATGGCGCGCGAGCGGTTCGGCGACCGCTTCGACGCCGACGTGTTCCCCGCGACGGTCGCGCTGGCGCAGGAGCGGTCGGTCACGTTGCGCGCCGCGCTCGACCAGATGGACTTCCTCTTCGTCGACGACGCCGATTTCGCGATCGCGCCCGAGTCGCTCGAGAAGCTCACGGGTACCGACCGGGTGGGGGAGATCCTCGACACTGCGATCGCGCACGTCGAGACGTGCGAGTGGAACCCCGAGGCGATCAACCTGAAGGGACCGATCGAGGAGCAGCTCGGCGTGAAGCTCCGGAAGGCCGCGCCCGCGTTGTACGCCGCGGTCGAGGGTCGCCACCAGGGCCTGCCGTTGTTCGACTCGATCTGCCTGCTCGGTCGCGGGCGCACGCTCGGGCGGCTGCGCGCGGCCCGGGCCCTCGTCGCCTGACTCGGCCGGCCTGCCTCGGCTGTCCTGACTGGGCCGCCCTGACTGGGCCCTCCTGACTGGGAAGGCGGGGGGTCGCGTCCGCTACCATTGTCGGACCTTCGCGGGTGGTGTAATTGGCAACACAACAGGTTCTGGTCCTGTCGTTGGGGGTTCGAGTCCTCCCCCGCGAGCACTCCGGAAGCGGTCCGACGACACCGCTCCCGGTTCAGCAAGGCCCCGTCGTCTAGTGGCCTAGGACGCCGCCCTCTCAAGGCGGTAACGGCAGTTCGAATCTGCTCGGGGCTGCAACACGAGAAGCCCGGCCCTCGCGGCCGGGCTTCTCCGCGTTCGGTGCCCGTTCGGGGCGCGCCGCCGCGCGCGCTCGGGGATCGAGAGTGGTCAAGTCGCCGCGGCGGGTGCCGAAGAATCATGTCGATACAACTTCGTGCGGTCGCGCGGTTCGCGCGCGTGTGAGCGCGACGAAGTGCGATATCCACCACTTCTGCGGGGAACTGTCGTACCCTCAACGCAATTCGCGTGCAATGTGCGCCGCGCGTTGTGCAAGGAATGCGCAGCATGCATCCAGGGCAACAGCGCATGCTGCACACCACCAGCACGTCATGGACACGTCCATTCGCAGGAGGCGGGCGGAACCTTCGGCTCCGTGCAGAACCACTGCGCGACGCCGGAATGCTTGACCTTTGTCCTTGAATGGGTTCAACTTTCTCGAACACGCACACATTTTCGGAGGCAAGCGTGAACAAGTCAGAGCTCGTCGACAACATTGCAGAGGGCGCCGGGCTCTCGAAGGCCGACGCCGAGCGCGCGCTCAATGCGCTCATCGAGTCGGTGCAGGGCGCGGTGTCAGGTGGCGACAAGGTCACCCTCCCCGGGTTCGGTTCGTTCTCCGTCTCGCATCGCGCAGCGCGCACCGGGCGCAACCCGCGCACGGGTGAGCCGGTCCAGATCGCGGCGTCGAAGGGCGTGAAGTTCTCCGCTGGAGCAGCTTTCAAGTCCGCCGTGAACAAGTAGGACCCGGCACCCGCCGACTCCTACAACCAGGAAATCCCGACTGAAAGGTGGTGACCGTGCCTCCCGCAAAGCGACGTACAGCACGGAAGACAGCGGCGAAGAAGACGACGGCCCGCAAGCCGGCAGCGCGCAAGGCAGCCAAGAAGACGACTGCGCGCAAGACGGCGGCACGGAAGCCGGCGAAGAAGTCGACCGCCAAGAAGGCCGCAGCGAAGAAGGCGCCCGCGAAGCGTCGTACCGTGAAGAAGGCCGCGGCGAAGAAGACGACCGCGCGCAAGACCACGGCCAAGAAGACGGCGAAGAAGGCGCCCGCGAAGCGTCGCACCGTCAAGAAGGCTGCAGCGAAGAAGGCGCCCGCGAAGCGCCGGACCGTCAAGAAGGCTGCAGCGAAGAAGGCGCCCGCGAAGCGCCGGACCGCAAGGCGCCCGCGAAGCGCCGGACCGTCAAGAAGGCGCCCGCGAAGCGCCGGACCGTCAAGAAGGCGCCCGCGAAGCGCCGGACCGTCAAGAAGGCGCCCGCGAAGCGCCGGACCGTCAAGAAGGCTGCAGCGAAGAAGACGACCGCCCGCAAGCCGGCCCGCAAGACCGCGGCGAAGAAGACCGCGGCCCGCAAGCCGGCCCGCAAGACGGCGGCCAAGAGGACTGCGAAGAAGGCGCCCGCGAAGCGCCGCACCGTGAAGAAGGCGGCCAAGCGCCGCTAGCGGTACCTCTCCGCACGCACTTCCTGAAGGAGGGCCCCCCGGGGGCCCTCCTTCTCGTTGTGCCGTGGCCCGGGTCTAGAGCTCGTCGATGCGCTTGAAGGGCTCGCCGCCGGCCGCCGCGATCTCGTCGCGCAGCTTGGCGGCGAACGCCGCGGTCTGGGCGGCCTGGTCGGGCGTGCCCTCGGCGATGCCGTGCGTCGACAACCACTGACTGTGGTGCGCCATCAGCGCGTCGATCTTCGCCTGCACCTGCGAGGGGGTGACGCGCTCCACGTGGTCGACGACCTGGGCCTCGAACAGCAACAGGTGGTCGGGCCGGTGGGGCGCCCCGGCGGCGGGGAAGAAGTGGGGGTCGCGCGCCGCCACCAGTGCGTCGATCACCAGCCGGCCACCGGCGTGGTGGTCGGGGTGCAGGCGGTACTGCTTCCACGGGTCGTGACCGAGCAGCACGTCGGGACGGGCTTCGCGGATCACCCGGCACAGGGCCTCGGTGGTGTCGCGGTCGGCGACGAGCTCACCGTCGACCCGCCCGACGAAGTGCACCGCGGCGGCGCCGAGTTGGGCGGCGGCCGCGCGCTGCTCCTGTTGTCGCGTCGCCACGAGTGCGGCGAGATCGGATCCCGGGTCCCACGTGCCCTTCGAACCGTCGGTGAGCACGCACAGTTCCACTTGCGCGCCCTCGGCTGCCCACTTCGCGAGCGTCGCGCCGCAGCCGAACTCGATGTCGTCGGGGTGCGCGCCGACCGCGAGCACCCGTGCGGGGACGGGCAGGTCGAAGCTCGGCGAGGCTGACGTCGTCATCGGGGGATCGTCACCACATCGGGGAGGCCGAGCAGGTCGTCGGGGACGTCGACGTCGAAGGCGAGATCGGGGTCGCGCACCACGCGCACCCCGAGACCGCGTGCGCGCGCCTCGGCGACGTGGCGGCGGAACGAGCCTGGACCGTACGCGAACGCGAACGGCGCATCGGCCGGCAACGACAACACGGGCGTGCCGTCGTCGCGGTGGCACGGCACGATCGC
Organism: uncultured Actinomycetes bacterium; assembly: GCA_963720785.1. Lineage (GTDB taxonomy): Bacteria > Actinomycetota > Acidimicrobiia > IMCC26256 > DASPTH01 > CAVRGQ01. The sequence goes on along the minus strand of CAVRGQ010000008.1, from coordinate 449,204 downwards.
GAGCAGCGGGCGCGACCCGTCGCGTGTGAGCGCGGTGAACGAGCGGGCGTGGGGCAGATCGGCGTGGGCGATCACCACGCGGGTGCAGCCCCGGGCGGCGACCTCGGCCCGGCCGGCGTCGGCGGCGGCGTCGAGCGAGCCCGGGTCGTCGACCACCGTGGCGCCCCGTCCGACGGCCCACTCGCGGACCTCGGGGTCGGACGACACGACCACCACGGGGAGGTCGGCGGCGGCGTCGAGCACGGCGTCGGCCCAGCGGCGGGCCAGGGCGGCGCGGGTGGCGCCGTCGAGCACGTCGGCGAGGCGGGCCTTGCCGAGGGCGAAGGCCCGCACCGGCATGACGACGCCCGCGTGCACGCCCGCGTTCGTCATCGCATGCTCCGGGAACGGGGGGCGCTCATGAGTCCACGTATGCTACCGACGTGGAAGCCAGCAGTACCCCGCCGGCGTCCGTCGCGGTCATCGGCGCCGGGTCGTGGGGCACCACGGTGGCGGCCATCGTGAGCGCACATGCGCCCACCACGCTCTGGGGCCGCAACCCGGCCATCGTCGAGGCCGTCACCCACCGGCACGAGAACCCCGAGTACCTCCCGGGCATCGCGCTCCCCGAGCACCTGCGTGCCACCACCGACCTCGCCGAGGCGTGCGTGGGGGCCGAGGTGCTGATCATGGCGGTGCCGTCCCACGGCTTCCGGGCGGTGCTCGAGCGGGCCGCGCCCTACGTCGAGGTCGAGGCGCCCGTGGTCAGCCTCGCCAAGGGCATCGAGAACGAGACGCTGCTGCGCATGAGCGAGGTGGTGCTCGAGGTGCTCCCGCTCCACGACCCCGACCGCGTCGCCGTGCTCACTGGCCCGAACCTCGCGATCGAGATCGCCGAAGGGCAGCCCGCGGCGTCGGTGATCGTGTGCCGTGATCCCGACACCGCGCGTCGGCTGCAGTTGCTCTGCTCGAGCAGTCGCTTCCGCGTGTACACCAACCCCGACGTCGTCGGCTGCGAGATCGCCGGCGCGCTCAAGAACGTGATCGCGATCGCCGCGGGCGCGGCCGCCGGGCTCGGCTACGGCGACAACACGCAGGCCGCGCTCATCACCCGCGGGCTCGCCGAGCTCGCACGCCTCGGGTCCGCGCTCGGCGGCGCGGCGATGACCTTCGCGGGTCTCGCCGGGCTCGGCGACCTCGTGGCCACGTGCACCAGTCCCAAGAGCCGGAACCGCAGCGTGGGCTTCGAGCTCGGGCGCGGTCGTTCGCTCGACGAGATCGTCGCGGAGACCAACATGGTGGCCGAAGGAGTGAAGAGCACCCCCGCGGTGCTCCAACTCGCGCAACGTGCGGGCATCGAGATGCCCATCGCCTCACTCGTGGGCGCGGTGCTCACCGAGGGGCGCAACCCCGCCGACCTCGTGCCGGAGCTGATGCTGCGCGAGGTCAAGGCCGAACTGCACGGCCTCTCGTGAGCGCACCCGAGCCGCGTCCCGACGCTCGGGCCGAGCACCTGATCGGTGTGCTCGGCGTCCCCGGCCACGCGTTCGTGTCGCCGTGGGGGCGCGTCGCGCCCGGCAACGTCTCCTGGCACCTCGACTGGTGGGTCGGAGCCGACGACCGGTGGCACACGCCCGAGCACGAGGCCGCGGTGCGCCAGTCGCTGGTCGACGGTATGCCGGTCGTGCGCACCGCGATGCGGATCCCGGGTGGCGACGCGCTGCACCAGGTCGCCGCGGTGCCCGAGCCGGACGAGCTCGCGATCCTCGACGTCACCAACGACTCGCCGGGCGCGTTCGTGCTCGCGGTCGTGATCCGCGACGCCGCGTCGGTCGAGATCGACGGCACGATGGTGTACGTCGACGGGAGCCCCGCGTTGCGACCGATGCGCGCGCCCTCGCGGTGGGCGACGGGTTCGCCCGAGGCAGCCCACGACGAGCTGCACGCGACCGTCGTCGGTGGCGACGCGTCCGACGGGCCGTTCGTGCCCGTCAGCGATCCCGCGGGGAGAGCCGCCGCCGCACTGTTGTTCCCGGTCGCGCACCGCACCACGTTCCGCAGCGCGGTCGCGCTCGATCCCCGTGGCATGCGCAGCGTCGACCCCGTCACCCTGCCCGCGCCGGAGAGCGTGGCGCGTGGATGGCGGGCGCAGCTCGGGCGGGGCATGCGCGTGGAGTTGCCCGAAGCCGCGCTCCAGGACGCGATCGACGGTGCCCGCGCCCAGGTGCTGCTGGCCGGCCAGGTGCCCGGTGCGGGGCCCGACGTGGTCGCCGCGCTGGAGGACTGGGGCTTCGACGCCGAGGCGCGGGTGGCGTGGAACCGGCTCAGCCGACGAGAGCGCAAGCAGGCCACGGAACGCGGCGACGCGGACTGGACGATCGTGCGCGATCGTGCCGCGGGCGACGCGGCATCGCTGCTGGTAGCGGCCCGGGCCGCGCTCGTGCGCGAGACCCGTGGTGGCGTGGAGCTGTTCCCTTCGCTGCCCGACGAGTGGCGCGGCGCCGCCCTCGACGTGCGCGACGCACCCACGCGCGAAGGCCCCGTCTCGTGCGCGGTGCGCTGGCACGGGGAACAACCGGCGTTGCTCTGGGACGCGCCCGCAGGGATCACCGTGCGCGCGCCCGGGCTCGACCCCACCTGGTCGACCGACCAGCCCACGGGGGAGACCCTGCTCGGGGTTGCCGGCACCACCTGACCGGGCGTCGTACGATGGCCGGAGTTGTCTGACATTTCCGGACCCGACAGCCTGACCATTGGGGGACGACGCGATGGCCGACCTCGGCTTCCGCTCGATCGACGCGGACCAGCACTACTACGAGGCGCTCGACGCCTGCACCCGGCACCTCGACCCGGTCTACAAGGACCGCGGTATCCAGGTGGTGACCCAGGGCAAGCGCACCTTCCTCCTGGCCGGGCGCGAGATGTGGCGCTTCATCCCGAACCCCACGTTCGACCCGGTGATCGTGCCGGGCTGCAACGACCTCATGTTCCGGGGGCAGGTGCCCGACGGCGTCGACCCGAAGACGCTGGTCCGGATCGAGCCGCGCCACGTGGAGTACCAGGACCGTGCCGCTCGTCTCGCGGTGCTCGACGAGCAGGACATCGAGCGGACGTTCATGTTCCCCACGCTCGGCTGCGGGCTCGAGCAGGCGCTGCGTTTCGACGTGCCCGCGTTGATGGCGAGCGTGAGCGCGTTCAACCGCTGGTTGGAAGACGACTGGGGCTTCGCGCGTGAAGGGCGAATTCTGGCGGCGCCGATCGTGTGCCTCGCGGATCCTGCCCTCGCGCTCGCCGAGGTCGACGAGCTCATCGCCCGCGGCGTGCGGATGGTGTGCATGCGGCCCGCGCCGGCACCCGACGGTCGTGGCAACGGCCGCACCCTCGGCGACCTCGCGCACGACGCGGTGTGGGCGCGCCTCGCGGAGGCGAACATCCCCGTGGCCTTCCACCTCAGCGACAGCGGCTACGAGGTGTTGTCGAGGTACTGGGGTGGGCCCGAGCGCTTCGAGCCGTTCTTCGGGATCTCGGCGGTGCAGAAGCTCGTGGTGTCGGACCGTGCCATCCATGACACGATCGGCTCGATGGTGCTCGACAGCCTGTTCCACCGGCACCCCACGCTGCGCGTCGCGAGTGTCGAGAACGGCTCCGATTGGGTGGCGTTGCTGGTGAAGCGCCTCCACAAGATGCGCAACCAGATGCCGGCGGCGTTCCACGAGGACCCGCTCGACACGATCAGCCGCCACGTGTGGGTGACGCCGTATTACGAGGAAGACCTCCGTGCGCTGGCCGACCTCATGGGCGTGGAGCGCCTGCTGTTCGGCTCCGACTGGCCGCACGGCGAAGGCCTCTCCGAGCCCAATGACTTCGTGAAGGAGCTCCACGCGTTCAGCGATCCGGAGATCCGTCAGGTGATGCGCACCAACGCGCTGGAGTTCGTCGGCGAGACGGAGTGACCCGCGTTCTTCCTCCCTCGCTCGCGTCCGCTCGCTCCGGGTCGGTCAGCTGATTCGCAGCGTCCGGATCGCGCCGGGCGGCACGGCGAGCGTGCCGGTGAACGGCGCGGTCTCGTTGCCCACCAGGTCCACGACGGCACCCCCGAGCGGGGTGCCGTCACGCGTCACCCTCACGTCGGTGTCGTTCGCCCCCGGGTTGAACACGCGCAGGATGACGGCTTCGCCGTCACGGGTCACCGCCGACACCGGTGCTCCGGTGACCGCGAGGTTGCTGCCGGTGGCGGGCGCGCTCGCACCGGGCCACCCGCCGCCGCGCACCTTCTGCAGCGGTACGAGGAACTCGTCGGCCGCGGCGTAGAGGTTCGCGTCCTGCCAGGTGCCGCGGTGGGGGAGCAGCGCGTAGCGGACGGTGATGCGGCCCTGCAGTTGCGGCCCTTCGAGCACGTCGAGCGGACCGGCGGGGTTGGGGCGCAGCGAAAGTTCCGAGCGTGACAGGTAACCGGTGGCCCGCAGCAGCGTGAGTGCGAGTTCCTTGCCGCCGTCGACCACTTCGTACTCGAGCAGGCCGTCGTGGAGGATCGCGAGACCCTGTTCGACGCCGTCGTCGCGCACGCCGCTGCAGTCGACGAAGCGACGCGACACGAACGTCGGGAGGCCGAATTCGTGCGGGCCGCCCTCGGCGTGCAGGCCGCGCTCCACGACTGCGAACGCGCACTCGGCGTGTGACGACGTGACCGGGCGGGGCAGCGGGAAGTGGGAGCGCAGGCGGTGGTCACGCGCGCGATTGTCGAACGACTGCTCCACTCGCACGAAGCGTTCGCCGGCGCGCAGCTCGTAGGTGGTCCGCACGTGGGTGGTGACGGTGTCGGTGCTGCGGGCGTGGCACGAGCGTTCGTCGCCGAGCGCGGCGACCGGCCACTCGTAGATCCGGGTGACCACGATGCGGGCGCGCACCGGGCCCGACTCCGTCGCTTCGACGCGCACTGCAGTGGGCGTGTCGACGATCGTGTCGATCTCGGGCGGTGAGTAGTTGTAGGTGTCGCCGCCGTCGCCACCGTCGACCAGCCGGTCGGCAGCCGCGATGCGCACGCCCTCGCAGTCGACCGAGACTGTGCCGTCGGTCGGATCGACTGTCACCTGCAGGTGCTCGTTGCTCATCGTGAGTCCGGCGGTGGTCACCGCGGTGCCCGGCCCGTCGCCGTCGACGGCGCGGTAGGTGCGCCAGCCGAAGCCGGGCACGTCGTGCGCGGCGACGATCACGTCGCGCACCGGGGCGCGGCGCTGACGGATCGAGATCGTGTGGCCCGCCACGCCGAGCGCGAGCAGCGCTTCCTTCGTGGTCTCGAGGTCCATCTCCGCCTCGTCGGGCGCGGCGTCGTGGAAGGTGAACTCGATGGTGCCGTCAGGCAGCTCGGTGCGCTCCACCCGGTGGATGCGGGCGCCGGCGAGCTCGGGGCCGCGCATCATCTCGAGCACCCAACGGATCTTCTGGCCCACCACGATCGTGCTGATGCCCTCACCGCCGCGGGTGTCGACCACCTGCGCGGGTACTGCCTCGCCGGTGGCGACCTCGACCAGGTGCACCGGCCCGGTGCCGGGAATCGGCAGCTCCACCAGGCCTCCCCGCGGCGCCGCGGTGGGGTTCACCACCACGGTCGAACCGGTGGGCGCGTCGACCGTCTTCGCGAGCGCGACGAGCGCGTCCTTGGTGAGCGCCTCGGCCACGTGGCGCGCCTCCTGGTAGCGGACGCGCACCGCCTCGACCACTTCGTCGTGGCTGCACGCGCACGAGGAGTCGTGCGCGCTGTTGAGCACGAGCTCGCGCCACGCGATGCCGAGCAGTGCGTCGGGCGACTGCGCGGCCGAGAGGTACAGCGCGCACAGCGGCTCGGCGACCCGCTCGAGCGCTCGCTCGGCGGCTGCGCACACCATGTGCACGTCGACCCGATTGGAGGCCACGCCCATCAGCACGTTGGCGCGCGCGCCGGAGCGCAACTCGCCGTGCCACGACGGCAGGCCGTCGGTGGGTTGCGCGGCGACGTACTCGCCGAGCGACGACACCTCGAAGTGGAACTCGTCCTGCGCGGCGTTGGCCGCGTCGACCACCTCACCCAGCCACGGCTGGGGGAGCAGGTGGTCGGAGCCGTTCATCAAGAGCATTCCGCCGCCGGGGAGCTGCGCGGTACCGAGCTCCGACTGGTAGCCGCGCGCCCGGGCGACGAGGTTCGCGGATCGCGCGGGATGTCGCGACCGTTCGAGTAGGAGCCGTAGAGGTACTCGGCGCGCACGGAGGATCCGTCGGGTGCGTACCAGTCGAACGCGGTGCGGTCGATCGCGCTCGGCACGCCGCGCCACACCACCGCGTGGTGCAGGCCCGCCTGCGTGAGGATCTGTGGCATCTGCGCGACGTGACCGAACATGTCGGGGAGGTACCCCACCCGCATGGCGGCCGGCCCGCCGATCTGGCTCGCGCGCTTCAGGCCGAGCTGCAGGTTCCGGACGATGGTCTCGCCCGACACCATGAACTCGTCCATGAGGATCATCCACGGGCCGACCTGCAGGCGCCCCGCATTCGGCGAGCGCCTCGAGACGCGCCGCGGCCTGCGGGCGCACCTCGAGGTAGTCGTCGACCACCGCGGTCTGCCCGTCGAGCAGGAACCGCGTGTAGCGGAGATCACCCTCGAGGAGGTCGAGGAGCTCGTCGACGAGATGGACGAGCTGCACGCGGTAGGTCTGGAACGGCGCGTACCACTCGCGGTCCCAGTGGGTGTGGGGAACGATGGCGACCGGTTGCACCGGGACAGCCTACGGGTGCGAGGTAGCGTCGCAGAATGCCGGTGGTGATCCACTTCGACCGCGAGGCGGCTCTCGTCGACGAGGTCGAGTTCATGATCGAGCGGCTGGGGGCACCCGAGTGGTGCGAGCTGCGCGGCGGTGGCGACCGCCACGGGCTCGTCGAGGCGTGGGAGTCTGTTGCAGCCGACGAGGCGACCGTGCGTGCTGTGGCCGCGGAGGTCCCGATCGACCCCGCCTTCCGGGAACGCGTCGAGGCGCTGTGCGCCGCGGGCAACGAGGTCGTGGTCGTCTCCGACGGCTTCGGGCTCGTGGTCGAGCGGGCGTGTGCCGGCCTCGACGTGGAGGTGCGCACCAACCACATCGACTTCGTCACCGGTCGCGTGGAGATGCGCGGGTGAGGGTCGCGTTCGGGTCCGACGAGTGGACGCCGCTCACCGACGCGGTGCGCGCCGACCTCGAGACGCGCGGTCACGTGGTGGTCGCCGCGCCCGACGGCGAGTGGGCCGAGGTGGGTCACGCGGTCGGCGAGTTGGTCGCGTTGCGCGCCGCTGACACCGGCGTGCTGTTCTGCTGGACCGGCACCGGTGCGTCGATCGCGGCGAACAAGGTGCCCGGCGTGCGGGCCGCGCTCTGCACCGACGCCACCACCGCTGCGGGCGCGCGCGAAGTGGAACGACGCGAACGTGCTCGTGATGGGGCTGCGCCTCACCTCGCCGGAGGTCGCGCGCGAGATGCTCGACGTGTGGTTCAGCACCGACTTCGACGACAACGAGTCCGCCAACGTGCAGCGGTTGGAAGCCGACTAGGCCAGGTGTGGGCCGGCTACGGCCGGATCCAGCGCATCTCCTGGCCGACGCCCCAGGGCTCGCAGTCGAACACCAGGCCCTGCTTGTTGACGATGGTGGCGCCGAAGTTGTCGCACCGGTCGCCCTGCTGCACGTCGGCGTTCGCCGATGCCGGCTGCGCGGGATTGGGTGCGACGCAGCGGTACTGCGAGCCGTTGGGGCTCAGGTCACGCTCGACGATCTCGCCGGGTGCGCACGCCGGCGCGCCGACGAACGCATCGTGGCGCTGGACGGGTGCGGTGCTCGACGACGAGCCCGAGCCCTCGCAGCCGCCGACGCCCACGACGAAGACGGCACCGAGCGCAAGGAGCGGCGCGACGGTTCTGATCGCACGGTGGGTGCGCACGGGCGAATGGTACGCCGGTGCGGGGGCGTCGTCAGCGGACGAGTGCCGCCACCAGACCGAGGAGCGCCAGCACCACCAGGGCGCACACCCCGACGACGACCGCGACGTTGCCCCCGGGTTGCCGTGTCAACGCTGGGACGAGATGTTGCCGCCGTCGACCACGATCTCGGACGCGGTGACGTAGCTCGCCTCGTCGGACAGCAGGAAGCGCACGACCCGACCGATCTCCGGCGGCTCGCCGAGTCGCCCGAGCAGGATGCGGTCGGTGAAGCGGTTCTCGCCCAGCGCGTCGAGCGTGGGCTGCATCATCGGGGTGCGGATCTGGCCGGGCGAGATCGCGTTGATGCGGATTCCCTCGCGTCCGAGGCGATCGGCGAGGGAACGCACCAGCGCGAGCACGCCGCCCTTGCCCGCGGTGTAGATCGGGTTGCCGGCGTTGCCGAGCGTGGCGTTGATCGACGCAGTCGCGACGATCGCGCTGCCGGGCTGCGCGCGCAGGTCGTCGAGGAACGCCTGGATCAAGAAGGGGATCGGCCGGAGGTGCACGTTGATGCCGGAGTCCCATGTGTCGACGGTGATGCCCTCGAGCGACCCGGTGTCGACGGTGCCGGCGCAGTGGACGAGCCCACCGATCGACGGCAACGCGGCGCGGGTGCGAGCGGCGGACGCGGTGATCGCGTCGACGTCGCGCACGTCGACGCCGAAGCCGGCAGTGACCACGCCATACGCGTCGGCGAGCGCGAGTGCCTGCGCGGTGGCCTTGTCCTCCGAGAGGTCCCACAGCGCGACCGGTCGCCCGACCGCGGCGAGCGCCTCGGCGGACGCGAAGCCGAGGCCCGACGCGCCGCCCGTGATCACGACCCCGGTCGTGGGGGAGGCGATGTGTGAGGTGAAGGTGTCGTCCATTGCGATCAACCCCCGGCCCTCATCCACCTCGCGGCACGACACGTGCCGCGAGGTACGCGGTGTCGAGGAACTCCCACGTCTCGGCGATCTTGCCGTCGCGCAGGCGGAAGAGCATGTGGTACGGACCGTCGTAGTCGTACCCGGCCTTCGTGCGCGTGTGCAGCACGCAGTGCAGGGCCACGAGGTTGTCCTCGGCGATGAGGTGCAGCACGTCGACGCTCCCGACCGGTTCGTACACGCCGGTGGCGAGCTCGAAGATCGCCTTGGCTTCGTCGCCCTCGAGGGTGGAGACGCCGAACTGGCCGTCGCCGATGGAGGGTGGCAGGTGCCACTTCGCGTCGTCGGTGAGGAAGCCGGCCTGCTTCGCGGGTGGGGCGTGCCAGAAGTCGAGCACCACCTGCTTGTTGCCCGCCTGGGTCGTCGAGTCGCTCATGGCCGGACGCTATCCCGGCCACCCCGGGCGTGCCCGTTGCGCCCGATTCGCGCCCGACGTAGCGTCTCGGCCACCGTGGGCAGGACGACTCAGGGGGAGTTCCCATGAAGAAGTTGTTCCTGCCGATCCTCGGGGCACTCGGCCTGGTGGTCGGCCTGGCGGGTCCGGCCTTCGCCCACGACTGCGTCAATCTGTCGATGAACCCGAAGGCCGTACAGGTCGTCATCAACGTGTGCTCGCCCGACGATCCGATCTTCATCGGTAACGGCGTGGTGCAACACCTCACCCACGCGCAGGTTGCAAACTTCCACGGTCCGGTGGGCATCGACGTGAACTGCGACGGCATCGCCGACGTGATCTCGTACGAACCGGGCCAGGGCACGGGCGGTGTCGTTCCGGGCGCGGAGAACCCGAACAAGCAGAACATCGCCCAGTGCAAGGGGCTCACGAACTTCGATGCAGCGGCCGACGCGGGCGTCTCGGCGGCTGACTGGATCGGTGACTAGCGTCGGGCCGTGCCTCCGTCGAAGAAGCGCGGCCCGACGCTCCGCCTCGAGCGGAAGTTCTGGGACGCGGGCGACGGCGTCGTCGTGGGGATCGACGAGGTCGGTCGCGGCGCCTGGGCGGGCCCGGTGACCGTCGCCGCGGTGGTGCCCGCGCCCGAGCACCTGAGTGGCGTGCGCGACTCGAAGGAGCTCACCCGCGCCGAGCGCGAGGTGGCCGCGAGGCGGGTCCGGCGGTGGGCCGTCGCCGTGGGGGTCGGTCACGCGTCGTACCTCGAGTGCGACGAGCTGGGCATGACCGCCGCGCTGCGGGCCGCGGCGATGCGGGCGCTCGCCGAGCTCGAGGCCCAGGGCCACGTGCCCGACCGGATCATCCTCGACGGCAACCACGACTACCTCGGGATGCCCGACAAGGTCACCACCGTGATCAAGGGCGACGCCTCGTGTCTCGCGGTGGCGGCGGCGTCGTGCGTGGCCAAGGTGACCCGCGACGGGATGATGGCCGAAGCCGCCGAGCACTATCCGGTGTACGACTTCGCGTCGAACGTGGGCTACCCGGCGCCTGCCCACAAGGTCGCGCTGTTGGGCTACGGGCCGAGCGCCATCCACCGGCGGTCGTGGGTGTTCATGGACGGTCTGTGCTGGCGGGGCGTCGCCCCGCCCCCGGGTCGCCTGTTCGCCTGATCTCCTGGTTGCGGGGGCGGCGGGGACCGCCGGGATACGCTCTCGGGCCATGGGCCAGCAGATCACCGTCGCCGTGCGTGAGGGCATCGACTCCAAGACCCGGATCTTCGACCTCAACCGGTCCCTGACCGGGATGGGCATCGAGCGCTACCAGTCGGTGTCCGACATCACGAAGAACCGCCCCGCCGACGTACTGGCCAAGCGCCTCTTCCGTGCCGGCGCCCGTTCGGTGACGGTGTACTCGAGCAGCGTGGGCGTGACCGCCCCGCCCGAGCGCTGGGCCGAGCTCGAGCCCCAGGCGATCGAGATCATCGAGAACCTCTTCGGCTACTACGGCGACGACGCCGGCTGGGACCCCGACGCGCTGCGTGCGCTCGGCTTCGAGCCCCTGCCGACGCCCGAGCCGACGGCGTAGTCGAGCCTCGCTTGGACCTCGCGGCGCTCTCCGACGCGTCGCTCGTCGACTCCGGCGGCGCATCGCACCGCCTCGGCGACCTGTGGCACGACCGTCCGGTCGTGTTGGTGTTCCTCCGACATTTCGGTTGACTGCACTGCCGCGAGCACGTCGCGGAGTTGCGTGACCACGACACCGAGATCACCGCACTGGGTGCCGACATCGTCGCGGTCGGCACGGGTGACCGGCGCTATGCCGAGGCGTTCGTGCTCGAGGAACGGATCCCGTTCCTGGTGATGGTCGACGACGACGCGGTTGCGGCGAACGCCGCCGCCGTGCGCACGGTCCCTTTCCTGATGATGTTCCATCCGCGGACGTGGAAGGCCACGCGTGAGACGTCGAAGCGCGGGTACCGCGTGCACAAGGCGGGAAGCGGGTCACCCAGATCGGTGCCACGTTCGTGCTCGGCCCGGGCGACCAGGTCCGGTACGAGCACCTCGACGCCGACAGCACCGACCACGCCCCCCTCGCCGAGGTGACGGCGGCGCTGCGGGACTGACCGTCCGGGACCGACCCGTGATCGCCCGGGATTGACGGGGCGAACGTGTGTTCGGTAAGGTCGAGGGTCCATGGCGACGGCCACTTCCCCCGACATCCCCCAGCTCGCGCGGCTCACGAGGCTGTCGACCAAGCTGCCGAGGCGTGACGCCGCGGCGCGGGCACATCTCGAGGAGGTCGGCCGCCACGCCCGTCCGGTGAGCCTCGCCCACGAGCGGGCCCTGGAGCTCGGGCCGTCGCTCGCCGCGCTCGGTGCCGCGGGGCACGCTGCCGCGGGAGCGTGGTGCGGGTCGTCGGCGCGCCCGGCGCCGGGGTCACGACCCTCGGCTTCGAGCTCGCGGCCGCGTGCACCCGGGCGGGGGAGTGGGTGGCGGTGGTCGACCCGGCGGGTTCGTTCGGTGCGCTCGCCGCGAGCGAGGCGGGGGTCGCGCTCGAACGGTTCGCGGTGGTCCGGCGGGTGCCCCCCGCCCGCTGGGCCTCCGTGGTCGCCGCGCTGGTCGACGGCGTGAGCCTGGTGCTCGCGGATCTCCCGCCCGCCGGAGCGGGAGTGGGAGGGGTGGGGATCGCCGACGCCCGGCGCCTGGTGGCGCGCGCCCGCGAGCGCGAGACGGTGCTGGTGGTCGGTGAGCGTTGGCCCGCCGACGCCGCGCTCACGCTGCACGCCCGCGGTTCCGAGTGGGACGCGGCGCCCGACGCGTCGGGCGAGGTGCACCACCTCACCGAACGGCGGCTCCACGTGCACGCCGAGGCCCGGTCGGGTGCCCGCGAGGGCTGGCTGGCGCGAGCGGGATGATGCTGGCGCGAGCGGGATGATGCTCGCCCGAGCCGGGTGATGGAGGAACCGGCCTTGCCCGCCGAGCCCGTCATGTCCGCCGAGCCCGTTCGCACCGCGATGTTGCGCTGCCCCGACTGGCCGGTCACCGCGGCCCGCCGTCGCGAACCCGCGCTCGTGGGCGTGCCCGTCGCGGTCGTCGACCGCGGGCAGCGCGGGTTGCGGGTGGTCGCGGCGTCGACCGAGGCGCGTGCCGAGGGTGTGACGCGCGGGCTGCGCCGTCGCGAGGCCGAGGCGCGCTGCGCCGGGCTCGTCGTGCTCGACGTCGACGAAGCGGGCGATGCCCGAGCGTTCGAAGAAGTCGCGCGCGCGGTCGAGCACCACGTGCCGCGCCTCGTGCTGCACGAACCGGGCGCGCTGTCGTTCGCGACACGCGGGCCGTCGCGCTACTTCGGTGGCGACGACGCGCTCGCCCAGCTGGTGGTCGACACCGTCGCCGGGTTGGGGATCACCGACGCGACCGTCGGTGTCGCCGCGGGCGTGTTCGCCGCGGGGCTCGCCAGTGGCGGAGCCCATCAGGACGTGCGGTCGCGCGTGGTGGAGCTCGGGGGCACGGTCGCGTTCCTCGCCGAGTGGCCGGTGAGCGTGCTCGCGGGTCCGGTCGAGGCGTCCTACGGCGACGGTGCCGCGCTCGTCGACCTGCTCGCGCGGCTCGGCCTGCGCACCCTCGGCGACTACGCCGCGCTGCCCGAGTCGGCAGTGGCGGCGCGCTTCGGGCCGCCCGGCCTGCTCGCGCACCGTCTCGCCGCGGGGAACCCGGTCACGAACCACTTGCGCGTGAAGTGCCACCCGAGTTGGTGGAGACGATGGAGCTCGATCCGCCGGCGACTCGCGTCGACGAAGCCGCCTTCGCGGCGAAGGCGCTCGCGGATCGCCTGCTCGGCCATCTCGACGCGATGGGCTGCTGCTGCACCCGGGTGGTGGTGGAGGCCGAGACCGAGCACGGCGAGCGGCTCACCCGGTGCTGGCGCCACGAGGGTGCGCTCACACCGTCCACGTTGGTGGCGCGGGTGCGCTGGCAGCTCGAGGCGTGGCTGGTCGCGAGCGACAGCGGGGTCGCCGCGCCCGGCGCGACGGCCGCCGACGCCGCCGACGCGGAGATGGTCACCGGCGGGCTCACCGTGCTGCGCCTCGCCCCCGACGACGTGATCCCGGCGACGGGTCGCCAGCTCGGGTTCTGGGGCGGCGATCCCGCGGCGGCCGACCGCGCCGGGCGGGCGCTGGCGCGGGTGCAGGCGCTGCTCGGGCCCGACGCGGTGGCGACCGCGTTGCCGGTGGGTGGGCGCACCCCGCTCGAACGGGTGCGCTGGGTGCCGTGGGGCGACGAGCGGAGTGCCGGCGACAGCCCGTCCGAGGCTGCCCCCGACGGCAGGTCCGAGGCTGCGCCCTGGCCCGGGGCGGTGCCCGGACCCGCGCCGGCGCGGGTGTTCGACCCGCCGGTGCCCGCGGCGTTGCTCGACGAGCGCGGCGCGCCGGTGGTGGTGTCGGGCCGGGGTGAGGTGTCGGCGCCGCCCGTCGCCCTCGACTGCGCCGCGCTCCCCGGTGGTGGGGGCCGGCTCGTCGCGTGGGCGGGCCCGTGGGCCCACGACCTGCGCTGGTGGTCGCAACGCCGGCGCCGGGTGTTGTGGCAGGTGGTGGTGGACGCGCGCGGCGCCGGAGAGGGTGCCGGCGAAGTCGCCTGCCTCGTGGCGGTGGAACGCGGCCGCGCCGCGGTGGAAGCGCTCTACGACTGAACGTCGAGCGCCACCGGCAATGCCCGCGCCCGCCACGTGACCAGCTCGCCCTCGTTGCGCGGCTGGTACTTGTCGAACACGAGGGTGCGCGCCCGTTCGTCCTCGGTGGGATCGGTGACCACCCGTCCCCGAGCCTCGTAGGTGACGTCACGCAGCCGCACCGTCACCGCGGGATGCGCCTGCAGGTTGCGCACCCAGTCGGACGCGTCCCCGGCGCCCGCGAGCAGGTGCAGCGTGGTGCCGACCGCCGGATCGACCGCGAACCAGATCTCGATCTCGTGCGGCCGGCCCGACACCCGCCCGCGAGTGGTGAGGTAGCAGTAGTCGTCGTCGGCCGCGTCCCGGAGCGTCACCTCGAGCGAGTTGAATGGGCTCATGCGTCGGATCAGGGCAATTCTGCGGAGCGGTCGCCTGCACGACCGCGGTGTTCGGGTTCCTGGCCGTGCCGGCGGTCGCCACCGCTCCGGCGGCGAAGAGCGGCAAGCCGGTGACGGTCCAACTCTACGAGTTCGACGTGTTGCCCAAGCCGAAGTTCGTGGCCGCGGGCAAGGTCACCTTCACCGCGAAGAACATCGGCACGATGAAGCACGAGATGGTCGTGGTGAAGAGCACGCCGGGCGTGGCGCTGCCGACCAAGGCCGACGGCTCGGTCGACGAAGAGGCCATCCCCGAGGACGACAAGATGGGTGAGGTCGGCGGGCTCAAGCCCAAGAAGTCGGGGAAGCTCACCACCACGCTGCCCGCGGGTGACTACGAGATCTTCTGCAACCTCACCACCAAGGACTCCCAGGGCACCACCTACGTGCACTACACGCAGGGGATGCACCAGACCTTCCAAGCCGGGTGAATTCGGGCGTGACGTTCGAGGACCAGATCCGGGCGCTGCTCGACGAGGCGCAGTTCACCTCCGAGTTGGGCCTGCGCGGCCTCATGGAGGAGACGCTCGTGCCGTCGGACCAGACCGACGACGAACGCTGGGAGTATGCCGACAAGACGTTCCAGGCGCTCTGCGACGGTCTGCTCGCGGTGGCGCGGGGGATGGACGCGGTCGTCGCCCGGCTCGAGCAGCTGCCCGACTGACGTCCTGTTCGGGCTGCCGGCGTTACCGCTTCGCGTAGTTCGCCGCGCCCATCATGTCGATGAACACGCACGGCTCGTCGCCGAGGATCCACGCGTCGTGGCCGGCGGGCAGGTGCGCACAGTCGCCCGGGCCGACCTCCACGCTGGAGCCGTCGTCGAACTGCACGGCCATGCGCCCGGAGACGACGTATCCGAAGTGCTCGGCCTGGCAGGAGTCGGTGCCGGCGATCGGCTTCACGCACTCGCTCCACTTCCAACCGGGCTCGAACGTGCCCCGGCCGACGCGCTGGCCGTTCACCTCCACGACTTCGAGGCGACCCTTGTCGAACGTTCGGGTCTCGTCGGGGGTGGAGAGGCTGCGGGACTCGGCCATGGGTAAGGACCTCCTGAGGTAGCCCTGCCCGCATGATCCCGCCCGCGGCGAAAACGGTAGACCTGCGGCGCGGCGCGCACAATGGGCACCGAGACGCGCGATTGCGGATACGAACATACGTTCGGTACGGTCGCGGGAGTGACCGTCGGAACCGAGCAGTACGCAGAGCTGCACTGCCACACCAACTTCTCCTTCCTCGACGGGGCGAGCGCGCCCGAGGACCTCGCGATCGAGGCGTCCCGGCTCGGACTTGCCGGGCTCGCGGTCACCGACCACGACGGCCTCTACGGCGCGGTGCGCTTCGCCCTCGCCGCGCACGAGCACGCGCTGCCCACCGTGTTCGGCGCGGAGATGACGCTCGGGATCACCCGGCCCGCGAACGGGGAGGCGGATCCCGAGGGCGAACATCTCGTGGTGCTGGCCGAGGGGGCGGTGGGGTACGCGCGCCTCGCCCGTGCGATCAGTGAGGCACAGATGGCGGGGGAGAAGGGCGCGCCGCGCACCTCGGTCGACGCGTTGGTGCGCCGCGGCGTGCGCGCCGGTCCACCTGCACCCCCAGACGAGCGCGCGTAACGACGCGTGGTTCGTGCTCACCGGGTGTCGCAAGGGCACCGTACCCGCGGCGTTGCTGCGCGACGGTCCGTCGGCCGCGCGCCGCGAGCTCGAACGGCTCGTCGACGGATTCGGCGCCGGGCGGGTGCTGGTGGAGCTGTGGGACCACGGCGACCCGCTCGACCGCCACCGCAACGATGCGCTCGCGAAGCTCGCGCTCGCGGGCGGCGTGGAGGTGGTGGTCACCAACAACGTGCACTACGCGACGGTCGCGCAGCGCCCGCTCGCCACCGCGCTCGCGGCGGTGCGCGCCCGGCGTTCGCTCGACGAAATCGACGGCTGGCTCCCCGCCGCGCCCTTCTCGCACCTGCGCAGCGCGGCCGAGCAGGAGCGCCGCTTCACGCGTTGGCCGGGCGCGGTGGCGCGCACGGTGGAGATCGCGCGCGCGTGCGCATTCGACCTGCGTCTCGCCGCGCCCGAACTGCCCGATCACGACGTCCCGGCCGGCCACACCGAGATGACGTGGCTGCGCGAGCTCACGATGCGCGGCGCGGCCGTCCGCTATCCGGGGACCCATCCGCAGCACGAGCAGGCGATGCACCAGATCGCCTACGAGCTCGACGTGATCGAGCAGCTCAACTTCCCCGGGTACTTCCTCGTGCTCGTCGACGTCGTGAGCTTCTGCCGCGAGCACGACATCTACTGCCAGGGGCGGGGGAGCGCGGCCAACAGTGCAGTGTGTTACTCGCTCGGGGTCACCAAGGCCGACGCGGTCGCGCTCGGCCTGCTGTTCGAGCGGTTCCTGTCGCCCGAGCGCGACGGCCCGCCCGACATCGACCTCGACATCGAGCACCAGCGTCGCGAGGAGGTGATCCAGTACGTCTACGCCAAGTACGGCCGTGAGCGCGCCGCGCAGGTGGCGAACGTGATCACCTACCGGCCCAAGTCCGCGTTCCGCGAGATGGCGAAGGCGGTGGGCCTCTCACCCGGTCACGCCGACGCGCTCACCAAGTGGCTGGATCGCTGGGGCCGCGATGCCGGGTCCTTCGACACGTTGAAGGACGACGGCCCGCCGGTGCCCGCGCTCGCGCTCGACCTCGCCGAGCAGGTGCTCGACTTCCCCCGCCACCTCGGCATCCACTCGGGCGGCATGGTGCTCGCCGACCGTCCGCTGGTGGAGTTCTGCCCGGTGGAGTGGGCGCGCATGGAGGACCGCTCCGTGCTCCAGTGGGACAAGGACGACTGCGCGGCCGCGGGCCTGGTGAAGTTCGACCTGCTCGGCCTCGGCATGCTCACGATGCTGCACCTCGCCGTCGATCTCGTGCGCGAGCACGAAGGCGTCGACATCGACATCGCCACGATCCCGCAGGAGGACGAGGTGTACGCGTTGCTGTCCGCGGCCGACACCATCGGCGTGTTCCAGGTGGAGAGCCGCGCGCAGATGGCCACGCTGCCGCGCCTGCGCCCCGAGTGCTTCTACGACCTCGTGGTGGAGGTCGCGCTCATCCGGCCCGGTCCGATCCAGGGTGGGTCCGTGCACCCCTACCTGCGGCGGCGCAACGGCGAGGAGCCCGTCACCTACCCGCACCCGCTGCTCGAGCGCTGCCTCGCGAAGACGCTCGGCGTGCCGCTGTTCCAGGAGCAGCTCATGCAGATGGCGATCGACGTGGCCGGGTTCAGCCCTGCGGAGTCCGACAAGCTGCGCCAGGCGATGGGGTCCAAGCGTTCCCGCGCGCGCATGGCGGTGATGCGCGAACGGCTGCTCGCGGGCATGGCCGACCGCGGCATCACCGGGGAGGTCGCCGACGAGATCGTGCACAAGATCGAGGGCTTCGCCGACTTCGGGTTCCCCGAGAGCCACTCGGTGAGCTTTGCCTACCTCGTGTACGCGAGTTCGTGGATCAAGCTGCACCACCCGGCCGAGTTCGCGTGCGCGTTGCTCAACGCGCAACCGATGGGCTTCTACTCGTCGCACACCATCGTGCGCGACGCGGTGCGCCACGGGGTGGAGGTGCTGGGGCCGTGCATCGCCGCGTTCGCGTCGCGACTGCACGCTCGAGCCGCGCTCCGAGGCCGCCGGCCCGGTGGGCATGCCGCGTCCCGGGTGGCACGCGGACCGGTCGATCCATGCGGTGCGCGTCGGTCTGCGCTACGTGCGCGGGCTGAGCGACATGCTGCTCGACCGCATCGACGACGAACGTGCCGCCGCGCCGTTCGCGTCACTCGACGACTTCACCCGCCGCACCGGCGCGCCCACCGACGCGTTGGAGGCGCTCGCCACCGCGGGCGCGTTCGCGTGCCTCGACCACTCGCGTCGCAGCGCGCTGTGGGCCACGGGCGCGATGCGCGACGCGCGCGCCGACAAGCTGCCGGGTGTCGTCACCGGCGCGGAGGCGCCGTCGTTGCCGGGGATGTCGGAGCCCGAGGAGCTCGCCGCCGATCTGTGGGCCACCGGCCTGTCGGCTGCCCGCCACCCCACGGAGCTGGTGCGCGCCGCGCTCGACGGCCGGGGCATCGTGACCGCGGCCCAGCTGCGCGAGCTGCCCGACCGTTCGGTGGTCGACGTCGCCGGCGTGGTCACGCACCGCCAGCAGCCGTCCACCTCGAAGGGGGTGGTGTTCGTGAACCTCGAGGACGAGACCGGCCTCGTCAACGTGATCTGCACCCCCGACGTGTGGCGCCGCTACCGCAAGGTGGCCCGCACTGCACCCGCACTCGAGGTGCGGGGCCTGCTCGAACGCCACCAGGGCGTCGTCAACGTGCTGGCGCGCACGATCGTCGCGCTGCCGCTGGGACCGGCCTCCTCTGATCCTGGAGGCCTGCTCCGGTCCCGCGATTTCCACTGAGCTCAGACGGGTCGAGTCGCCTTTGCGAACACCACGTTCACGGGGATCTCGTCGACCCCGCCGACCACTGCGGCGTCGCACGCGGCACGTACACGGGCGCGGTGCTCGGGGTCGAGCGCGTCGGCCACACCGCGCATGCCCGAGCCGCGCACGATGCCCCACCAGTCGTCGCCGTCGCGGATCGGGTGCATGGCGTCGAAGGCGTCGGCCTCGCACGGCACGTCGATGCCCGCCTCGGCGAACAGCACCTGCATGCCCGCGGGCGTGGAGATCTCGTCGTACCGACCGCCGGCCGGGCGCAGCTCGGGCCGTTCGGCCTGCACCGCGTTCCAGAACGTGCTCCACAACGGCTCGAACAGGTCGGGGCCCCACGTAGTGACCGCGAGCGAGCCGCCCGGCGCGACCAGCTCCCACAGGTGGGCGAGGAGCCCGGCCATGTCGGGCACGAAGAAGATGCCGAACACCGACACCACCGCGGCGAACGACTGCGGCGCGAGGTCGAGGTCGCGCATGTCGGCGCACACCAGCTCCACGTTGGTGAAGCCCGCGGCGTCGACGCGCGCCCGCGCGATGTCGAGCATCTGCTGGGTGAGGTCGACACCGAGCACCGTGCCCGACGCGCCGACCGCGTTCGCGGCGGGGAGCACCGAGTTGCCGGTGCCGCACGCGACGTCGAGCACGCGCGCGCCGGGCACCGAGCGCGAGACGTTCCACGGTGAGCTGACCGAAACGCGGGAAGAACGACTGCGCCTCGGAGTCGTAGTCCTCGGCCGCGGCGCCGAAGCTGGCGAGCGAGCGGGCAGCGGCCTCGTCGCGCGGGGTCATCGAGCCTGACCGCCGAGGTGCTCACCGAAGAACGCCACGAGCTTCGCCCACGCGTCGGGCGCGGCCGTGTCGCTGTAGCTGTCGGAGCCGTCGCGCATGAAGCCGTGGTCGGCGTCGTCGTACACCTGCACGAGGTCGCCGTGATGGGCGCGCACCACCTCGATGTCGCTCATCGGCACGTAGGGGTCGGCGCCGCCGAAGAACAGGATGGCCGGGCAGCCGAGGTCGCCGAGCTCGCGGGAGATGCCACCGCCGTAGAACGCGACCGCGGCGTCGACCCCGAGCTCACCCGCCCACTTCGCGGCGCGGTAGGTGAAGAACCCGCCCATGCAGAAGCCGGTGACGCCGATGCTCGTGGCCCCGAGCGCGCGCAGGTGGGCGATGGTCGTGGCGAGGTCGCCCTGCAGTTGCTCGGGCGTGACCGACCCGATCATGGTGCCGAAGTCCGACGATTCGGGGCCGCCCACGCGGAAGAACAGATCGGGGGCGGCGACCACGTAACCCTCGCGGGCGACGCGCTCCACGAAGCGAATGAGCTGTGGGGTCATGCCCATGCCCTCGTGGATCACGACGACGCCGGGATGCGGTCCGGCGTGATCGGAGGCACCCGCGGGCGCGGCGGTGAGGATGGGGAGTGCGAGTTCGGTCATGCCGTGCATCCTCGCGCACTCCCCGGGGGCCGGTCGGGCCTCCACTAGCGTCCTGCGGATGCAGGACCCGGGCACCGCATCCACGGTCGCCGTGCCGGCGCAGGAGACCGCGTCGACCGGCCTCACCGCCGCCGAGGTGCAGGAGCGCACCGCCCGCGGTCAGGTGAACGACTCGGGAGAGCGCACCAGCCGCACGCTGAGCGAGATCATCCGGGCGAACGTCTTCACCCGCTTCAACGCCATCCTCGGCGTCGCGCTCCTCGCCATCCTGATCATCGGCGGCCTGCAGGACGCCACCTTCGGCATCATCCTCGTCTTCAACTCCGGCATCGGCATCTTCCAGGAGGTGCGGGCGAAGCGGAAGCTCGACCAGCTCGCGGTGCTCAACGCGCCGCGGGCCCGGGTGGTGCGCGACGGACAGGCGACCGACGTGGCGGTCGAGACCGTCGTGCTCGACGACCTGCTCGAGCTGCGCACCGGTGACCAGATCCCCTGCGACGGCGCGGTGCGCGCCGCCGACGGCCTCGAGGTCGACGAGTCGCTGCTCACCGGGGAGAGCGACCCCCTCGACAAGCGCGTGGGCGACGAAGTGCTCTCGGGCAGTTTCGTCGTGGCCGGTTCGGGTCGCTTCCAGGCCACGCGGGTGGGCGCAGACGCCTACGCCGCCAAGCTCGCCGCGGAGGCCCGCCGCTTCCAGCTCACCCGCTCCGAGCTGATGGACGGCATCAACACGATCCTGCGCATCATCACGTGGGTGCTCATCCCCGTGTCGGGGCTGCTGCTGTGGAGCCAGACCCGCGACCACGACTTCTCCGAGGGTGTGCGCTTCACCGTGGCCGGCGTCGTCGCGATGGTGCCCGAGGGTCTGGTGCTGCTGACGTCGATCGCGTTCATGGTGGCCGCGCTCTCGCTGGCCCGGCGCAACGTGCTGGTGCAGGAGTTGCCCGCGGTCGAGGGCCTGGCCCGCGTCGACGTGGTGTGCCTCGACAAGACGGGCACGCTCACCGAGGGCGAGATCGTGTTCGACGAACTCGAAGCGTGGGACGGCGGCGATCAGGACCTGTGTGCGCAGGCGTTGGGTGCGATCGCCGACGACGAGAACCGCAACGCGACCGCGGTTGCGCTCGCCGCTCACTTCGAGTCGCCGGGCTGGACCCGCACCGGCGCGGTGCCGTTCTCGTCCGCGCGCAAGTGGAGTGCGGTGCAGTTCGACGGCCAGGGATCGTGGGTGATGGGCGCCCCCGAGATGGTGTTCCCCGACGTGTCCACGCCGGCCTCGGGAACGGTGCGCGCCCGCGCCGACGAGATCGCCGCGGGCGGACGGCGCACGCTGGTGCTCGCCCGTAGCGACGCGCCGCTCGACGGCGAGGTGCTGCCGTCGCCGCTCACACCCGTCGCCCTGGTGATGTTCGCGGAGAAGGTGCGCCCCGACGCGGCCGAGACGCTCGCCTACTTCCACGACCAGGGAGTCACCCTCCGTGTGATCTCGGGCGACAACCCGCGCACCGTGGCCGCGGTGGCCTCGCGCCTCGGGCTCCCCGGTGCGGAGGACGGAGGGTTCGACGCCCGCGAGCTCCCCGAGGACGAGGCCGAGATGGCCGAGGTGCTCGAGCAACACGCGGTGTTCGGCCGGGTGACCCCGCAGCAGAAACGGGCGATGGTCGGCGCGCTGCAGTCCAAGGGCCACGTGGTCGCGATGACCGGCGACGGCGTGAACGACGCCCTCGCCCTCAAGGACGCCGACATCGGTGTGGCCATGGGCTCGGGTGCCGCGGCGACCCGTGCGGTCGCCCAGCTCGTGCTCCTCGACGGCAAGTTCGCCACGCTCCCCGGCGTCGTCGCCGAGGGGCGGCGGGTGATCGCCAACATCGAGCGCTCCGCGAACCTGTTCGTCACCAAGACGGTGTACGCGGTGATCATCGCGATCGCGGTGGTGATCGCAGCCTGGCCCTACCCGTACCTGCCGCGGCATCTCACGATCATCAGCACGTTCACCATCGGCATCCCCGGCTTCTTCCTCGCGTTGGCGCCGAACCCCCGGCGTTACATCCCCGGGTTCATCCTCCGCGTCCTGCGCTTCACCATCCCGGCGGGAACGATCGCCGCGGGCGCGGCGCTGGTCGCGTACGCGATCGCGCGCTACGGCCACGACCTGAACAATCGCGAGATCCGCACCACGTCCGCATTGGTGCTGATCGCGGTGGGCCTCTGGGTGCTGGTGATCCAGGCCCGGCCGTTCAACTGGTGGAAGTCGCTGCTCGTCGCCTCCATGGCAGGCTCGATCGCGGTGATCCTCGCCGTCGGCTTCATCCGCGACTTCTACGCGGTGGAGATGCCCCCGGCGAACGTGCTGCTCGAGGCATCGGGCGTCGCGCTGGTCGCGATCATCCTGCTCGAGGTCGCGTTCCGACTCAGCCGCGTCGTGGGCGCCCGCCGCGACCCCGCCCACGAGGTCTGACCCGAATCCCAGGTTGCGTCACCAAACCTGGACATGGCTGGTCTGGTGACGCCACCTTCGAGTGTCGCTACGTGCGGCTCAGCGGAACGCCTCTCGACTCCGAGCATGTGTCACTCGAACCCCGCCGGCGGTGGTCGAACGACACACGTTCGAAGGACCGCGGCGAATTGGCGGGTGTGCACGCGAGCGAGGGTGTGGGAACCTTGGCGCTCATGAGTCACGCACGTGAGCCCGAGGCAGTGTTCGCCGGTCCGATCCCCGAGGTCTACGACAACTACCTGGTGCCGTTGATCTTCGAGCCGTACGCCGTCGACCTCGCGGCGCGGGTGGCGCCGCTCGGCGCGACGGCGCTGCTCGAGATCGCCGCGGGCACGGGTGCGGTGACGCGGCGAGTTGGCCGACCGGCTGCCCGACACGGTGGCGATCACCGCGACCGACCTCAACCAGCCGATGCTCGACCACGCCGCCGCGGCGGGCACGTCCCGGCCCGTCACCTGGCAGCAGGCCGACGCGATGGAGCTGCCGTTCCCCGACGACGCATTCGACGCGGTCGTGTGCCAGTTCGGCGCCATGTTCTTCCCTGACCGCGCCGCCGCCTTCGCCGAGGTCCGCCGGGTGCTGCGCCCCGGGGGCACGTTCGTGTTCAACGTGTGGGACCGGATCGAAGCGAATGCCTTCACCGCGACCGTCGTGGGCGCCCTGACCGAGATCTTCCCCGACGACCCGCCGGTGTTCCTCGCCAACGTCGCACACGGGTACCACGACCCCGACGTGATGCGCGCCGATGTCGCGGCGGGCGGGTTCGCGGAGACCGCGACCGTCGAGGCGGTCGAGGTCACCAGTCGCGCGGCGTCGTCGCGCGATCCCGCGATCGGCTTCTGCCAGGGCTCACCGATGCGCAACGAGATCGAGACACGCCATCCCGGCCGGTTGCAGGACGCGACGGAGGCGGCCGCGGCGGCCGTCGAGGCCCGGTTCGGCACGAGCGACATCTCCGGCCCCATCCGGGCCTACGTCGTCACCGCTCGCCGCTGAGCATCACGCAGTCGCTGCGGTGCGGGCGCTGCTCAGGCGGGCGGGGCGCTCCTCGGTGGGCTTGCCGTCGAGCACAGTGGGCACGCCGGCCACGAGGGTGGCGCGGAACCCGGCCGACGGACGGGAGAAGCGGTAGTCGCCACCCGGCAGGTCGATGGACCCGCTCGAGGTCGTGCAGCTCGATCTCGTCGAGCGCGAACACGTTGACGTCGCCGCGCCGCCCGACCTCGAGCACCCCGCGGTCGCGCAGCGAGAAGAAGTCGGTGCTGCGCTGGGTGAGGAAGTGCACGGCCTGTTCGACGGTGAGCTCGCCCGTGTCGCGCACCCAGTGCGTGAGCAGGTAGAGCGCCGAGCCGGCGCCGCAGAACATCTTGAGGTGGGCGCCGGCGTCGGTGCCGCCGAAGATCATGTCGGGCCGGGCGAAGAAGGCGCGGTCCTGCGCGTCGCGCTCCTCGGCGGTCATGCGCCCGGCGTTGAGCTTCGTGTAGCGGGAGCCGATGCCGTTCGCGAGCACCCAGTCGGCGAGCACGTCGGACGGGTGCTCGTTGCGCTCGTCGGCCAGCGCGCGCAGCGAGATGCCACGCGGGCCCGGGGCCGTGCTCGGGGTCGCTGAGGATGAGCTCGTGGAGCTGCTCGGCGCGGAACGAGTTCTGCTCGTCGAGCGGGTGGTCCCAGTCGTGCCGGGCGCGATCCCGCCACTCGGGGTCGGCGAGCAGGGTGAGCTTGCGGTCGGCGGGGCCGTTCACCAGCTCGTGCCACGCCGGCACCGCGGCGGTGCCGATGCTCGACTCGAAGCCGAGGCGCGGCCGCGCGGGCTCGCCGCCGCCGCCGAGGTACACCACGCCGTCCTCGCCGTCGCGGCCCCGGCCGGTGCCGTCGCCGAGCGAGAGCACGCCCACCCCGGCCGCCGCGGCGTGGGCGTGCACGTGGAGGCGCAGGTCGTCGTCGCGGATGATCGTCTGGAGCAGCGCGCCCGGGTAGCGGGCGAGCACGGTGAGCAGCGCGTCGAGCTCGTGGTCGTCGCCGAGGCGGCTCGGCACCAGGTCACCCTGGCGATCGGTGTCGAACCAGTTGCCGGACACGCCGAGCGATCCGGCGCGCAGGGCGTCGTCGAGGAGCGCGGCAGATGGCGGCGAGCTCGTCGTCGGTGGCGGCGCGCTCCCACGCGGCGCGACCCATCACGGTGGCGCGCAGCGCGTTGTGCGCGGTGAACGCGAACGGCGTGAGCGTGAGCGGCACCTGCGACGCGGCGGCGAAGTACTCCGACCACGTGGGCCAGCCCCACTCGACCGCGGTCTCCAACGAGGTGGGCAGTTCTTCGACGAAACAGAGGAGGTCGGCGATGTCGTGCTGCACGTCGGCGCGGGTGGGGGCGATGCCGAACCCGCAGTTGCCCATGACCATCGTGGTGATGCCGTAGGCGGGGAGCGGGTCGAGCGTCGGGTCCCAGAACATCTCGAGGTCGTAGTGGGTGTGCCCGTCGACGAAGCCGGGCGTGACCAGCGCGCCGGTTGCGTCGATAGTGGCTTCGCCGTCGCGCGCGAGCGACGGCCCGATCTCCGCGATCACGCCGCCTCGGATGCGCACGTCGGCGGCGAACGGTGCGCGGCCCGTGCCGTCGACGGCGGTGCCGCCCTGGATCAACCGGTTGCTCGTCATCGCGCCACGGTAGATGCCGCGAGAGCACCCCTGCCGGGCTAGCGTCGCCGGCCATGCGTACCGCCCGGGTCCTCACCATCGTCGCCACCCTCTCCGCGGCCCTCGTGCTCACGCTCGGAGTGGCGGCGGCGCAGACGTCGGGACCGAGTGCGGCCGAGGTCAAGCGGGCAAAGGTCGCGCTGAAGAAGTTCACGGCGGCCAACGCACCCAAGACCGAGGCGAAGCCCACGACGCTCGACGGGTGCCCGTGGGGTGACAACCTCATGGTCGATCTTGCGAGCCAGCAGGCCGACTTCGACGCGGCGGCGGATGCACCGAACGTCGTGTCGTCCGTGTTCGTCGACCAGACGATCGACAAGGGCGTCCGCTCGATTCCCTGCACCGCGAACTACACCGGCACGGCCGGCGACCGGCAGAGCCTGACCGTCGTCACCTACGCCGATCCGAGCTTGAAGACCCCTGCGTTCGCCAAGGCGCTCGCCAAGGAGACCAAGGGCAAGCTGGTGGCCATGGACCCGCCGAGCCCGACGCTCGCAGGTGGGAAGTCCGAGGGCTACTGCGTGAAGTACTCGTCGTCCACGCTGTGCTCGTACGTCTGGAGTCGTGACGGGCTCTACGTCGAGATCGACGGTGACAGCTCGTCCGACAGCAACTTCACCGCGCTGCGCGACGTCGTGCTCGCGGTGGTCGACGCGCTGCCCGACGCCCAGATCGGTGCTCCCACGAACTAGAGCCAGTCCCGCTTCTTGAAGATCCGGTAGAGCACGAACGTCGTCGTCGCCATCATGCCGAGGGCGACCGCGTAGCCGTACTGCCAGCGCAGCTCGGGCATGTGGCGGAAGTTCATGCCGTAGATACCGGCGATGAGCGTGGCGACGATGAGGATCGCGCCCCACGAGGTCATCTTCTTCATGACCTGGTTGAGCCGGTTGGAGATGACGGCGAGGTCGGCCTCGAGCAGGCCCGTGAGCAGGTCGCGCTGCGACTCCACCAGGTCGACGATGCGCAGCACGCGGTCGTAGATGTCGTGGAAGTGCACGATCGCCTCGTCGCTCACGAACGAGACCTCGCGGCGAATCATCGCGTTCACGACGTCGCGGATCGGAGCGGCGGCGCGCCGGAACTCCATGAGATCGCGCCGGATGGCGAACACGTCGCGGGGAACACCGCCCTGCCCGTCGTCGCCGAACACGGCTTCCTCGAGCGTGTCGAGGCGATCGTCGAACTCGTCGGTGACCTCGAAGTACCCGTCGACGATCACGTCGAACAGGGCCCAGAGCAGGAAGCCCTCCTCGGTGACGCTGTGCTCGCTGCGCTGGAGCTCGAAGCGGTGCTCGACCAGCTCGACGTCGAGGCGGCCGCCGTCGTCGCCCGGGTGGCGGACGGTGACCATCCACCCGGGGCCCATCACGATGTCGACCTCGTTGGTGGAGAACCGGTCGCCCTTGCACTCGCGCGTCGTGTACGGCGACGTGGAAGTAGCTGCCGTAGCGCACGAGCTTGGTGCGCTCCTTCGGGTGCAGCAGCGCCTCGACCACCGTGCCGTCGAGCGAGAGCCTCTGCTTCAGCAGTTCCCGCTCCCCGTCGGTGGGATCCTCGAGGTCGATCCACACGACGACCGACCCGTCGTCGGCGTCGTCGCTCGGCTGGAGGTCGGCGGGATCGACCGGTTCTCGTCCGCGAACCCCGGCTCGGTAGCGCCATGCGCAGATCACGGGACGACTCTACGCACGCCCGGTACGCTCCCCGAGCATGGCCGACGACCTCTCCTCCCGATCCAACGACGAGCTGCGGGAGCACGCGCTCGCCTGGCTGCGTGACAACCTCCCCGCGGGGTGGATGGAGGCCATCGACGCGGGCGACAGCGCCAAGGTGTCGGAGCTGCGCGCCGCCCAGGACTACCAGGAATGGTGCACCCGCTTCGGCGAGTCGGGCCTCGCCACGCCCACGTGGCCGGCGGAGTACGGCGCCGGCCTGTCGCTCTCGCCGAGCCAGGCGCGCGTCGTTGCCGAGGTGTGCAACCGCTACCGCGTCACCCGGCCGATGAACATCATCGGCATCGGCATGGGCGGTCCCACCGTCATCGCGTGGGCGAGCGAGGAGCTCAAGCACCAGTTCCTGCGCGGCATCGCCACCAACGAGGAGATCTGGTGCCAGCTCTTCAGCGAGCCGGGCGCCGGGTCCGACGTCTCGGGCCTCGCGACGCGCGCGGAGCGCGACGGCGACGAGTGGCTGGTCACCGGGCAGAAGGTGTGGACGTCGCTCGCGCACATGAGCCGCTACGGCATGCTCCTCGCCCGCACCGACCCCGACGTGCCCAAGCACAAGGGCCTCACCTACTTCGTGGTCGACATGCACGCCCCCGGCGTGGAGGTACGCCCGCTGCGCCAGCTCACCGGTGACGCCGAGTTCAACGAGGTGTTCTTCGAGGAGGTCCGCATCCCCGATGCGTGGCGCCTCGGCCCGGTGGGCGACGGTTGGCGCGTCGCCATCACCACGTTGATGAACGAGCGGGTGTCGCTCTCCGGTGCGGGCTCCGTGATCGGCGACAGCTCCGCGGTGCGACCGATCGACCGGATCATCGCCCACCACCGCGGCATCGCGGATCCGAACCTCCGTCAGCGCATCGTGCAGGCGTGGATCGACGAACGGCTCGTGGGCCTCAACAACCAGCGGGCGAACGACAAGCGCCGCCGCGGGGCTGAAGTCGGGCCGGAGGGCTCGATCACCAAGTTGCAGAGCGCGGAGGCCAACCAGCGGCTGCACATGCTCGAGGTCGACCTCGCCGGCCCGTCGGGGATCGCGTGGGAGGGCCGCCCACTGGTGGGCGGCGACGGCACGATGTCCTACGCCGCGGTCGACGACACCTCGAGGACGGCGGCGCGCATGTTCCTGCGCTCCACGGCGAACACCATCGAGGGCGGCACGTCGGAGATCATGCGCAACATCCTCGGCGAGCGCGTGCTCGGCCTGCCCAAGGACCCCGACCCGTCGCGCGACGCGGCGTGGAAGGACGTCCCCCGCAACGGGTAGCGGCGGGCCGCTCGTTCGGGTCAGGCCCTGCAGGTGATGCCGGACTTCGGCACGGTGCCGCGCAGGAGGTAGGCGTCGACGATCGAGTCGATGCACGGGCTCTTGGTGTAGGCGGTGTGCTCGGTGCTGTCGAAGCTCACCAGGCGCGACCCCTTGATGCGCTGCGCGAGGTCGAGCGCACCCGCGTAGGGAGTGGCGGGGTCGTGGGTGGTGCCGAGGATCAGGATGGGCTTCGTGCCGTCGACGCGCACGTCGCCCAGCTGCTCCGACGCGGGCGGCTGCGGGTAGCGGGGGTCGCAGCCGAGCTTGGTGGAGCCGGTGTAGCTACCGAGGAGCGGGAACTCCTGCACCTGGCGGTCGTACTCGGCGACGAAGTCCTCCCAGGTCTGGGTGGGGTCGTAGCGGTCGTCGCAGTGGATGGCGTCGAACACCTGACCGATGTTGTCGTAGGTGCCGTCGTCGCTACGGCCGTTGTAGCTGTCGGCGAGAGCGAGCAGCAGGGTGCCGTCGCCCGCCTTCGCGTCCTCCAGCGCCTGCGCCAGCTCGGGCCAGCCGTAGGTCTTGTCGTAGAGGGCGGAGATGATCCCGGTGTAGAACGCCGCCACCCCGGCCTTGCGGTCGGTCTTGTCGCCGTTGATCGTGGTGGCGTCGAGCTCCACGCCGGCCTCGAACTTCTGCTGCAGCTCCCGGAACGCCGACTGGGGGTTGCCGGCGGAGTGGAACGCGCACTTACGGTTGTCGGCGCACTCGGCGAGGAACGATTCGAGCGCGTGCTCGAACCCCTTGGCGTCGGCGCGCAGCTCGGCCAGCGCGTCGACCGACAGGTCGACCGGCGCGTCGAGCACCATGCGGCCCACGCGGTCGGGGAACATCTGCGCGTACACCGCGCCGAGCACCGTGCCGTACGAGTAGCCGAGGTAGTGCAGCTGGTCGTCGCCGAGCGCGGCGCGGAGGCGGTCGATGTCACGCGCCACATTCCGCGATCCCGAGTTGGCCCAGCCACGCGCCGTTCTCGGCCACGCACGCGCCGGCGAAGTCGGCGACGTCGCTGGTGCCGTCGTAGAACGCGCGCAGCTCCTCGGGGGAGTCGGGCGTGGGGTCCTCGTCGTAGAGCGCGTCGGTGGTGGGCCCGCCGACGCACTCGACCGGGCGCGACTTCCCGACACCGCGCGGGTCGAAGCTCACGACGTCGTAGCGTTCGCGGATCTCCTTGGGGTAGGCGCCGGCGAAGTCGGCGAGGGTGCTCGCGCCCGCGTCGCCGGGGCCACCGAAGTTGACGATCAACGAGCCGATGCGCTTCGACGGGTTGCTCGCCCGCCGGCGCGACACCGCGAGGCTCACCTGCTCGCCGGCGGGTTGCGAGTAGTCGACCGGCACCTTCAGCGTGGTGCACTCGAGCTTGCCGCACTTGCGCCAGGTGAGCTTCTGCGGTGCGGGAGCTTTCGTGGTGGACGTGGCCGTCGAGGCGGACGGGGTAGAAGTGGTGGTCGTCGGATCGGACTGCGCGCCGGCGGGGAACACCCCCGTGAGGGTCACGAGCACGGCACACACGGCAACGAACGGGACCACACGGCGCAACTGCACCGGGAGAATCTACCGGCCGCATCTCCCCGTCCGACTTCGGGGCCGCCCGGGTAACTTCGGGGTGTGAGCCCCCTCGACGCGGCCGGTGAGCCGCTGGCCCTCCTGTCGGTGCACGCGCACCCCGACGACGAAGCGTCGAAGGGCGCGGGCACCGTCGCCCGCTACGCGGCCGAGGGCATCCGGTCGGTGCTGGTGTGCTGCACCGGTGGCGAGGAGGGCGAGATCCTCAACCCGCACGTCGACACGCCGGAGGTGCGCGAGCACCTGGGCGAGGTGCGCGCCGCCGAACTGCAGGCGAGCGTCGACGCCATCGGCTACTCGTCGCTGTACCTGCTCGGCTACCGCGACTCGGGCATGGCGGGCGCGGAGTCGAACCGGCACCCCGACTGCTTCGCCATGGCCCCGCTCGACGAGGCGGTCGAGCGGCTCGTGCGCATCATCCGCGCCGAGCGCCCGCAGGTGATCGTCACCTATCCCGACGAGCAGCAGTGGTACGCCCACCCCGACCACCTGCGCGTCCACGAGATCTCGGTGCCCGCATTCGCCGCTGCCGGCGATCCCACGCAGTTCCCCGACGCCGGGCCTGCGTGGCAGCCGCAGAAGCTCTACTTCTCGGGGTTCTCGTTCCGGCGCATCGTTGCCCTGCACGACGCGTACCTGAAGCTGGGGGAGGAGAGCCCCTACGCGGAGCGGATCGAGAAGTTCCCCGCCGACGCCGCCCATGTGGCGCCGAGCACCTTGATCGATGTCGGGGAGTTCCTGCACAAGCGGCGCGCCGCGCTGCTCGCGCACCGCACCCAGATCGATCCCGACAGCCACTGGATGCGCGTCCCCGACGAGCTCATCCGCGAGGCCTACCCGTGGGACGAGTACGAGCTCGCCCGCACGCTGGTCGACACCGGAGTGCCCGAGGGCGACTGCGAGACCGATCTGTTCGCCGGCCTGCGCGTGCACGCCGGTGCCGTTGATGGAGGCACACCGTGAGCGAGTTCCTGAGCGACGAGTGGATCACCGCGCTCGAGGGGACGGGCGCCGCGCCTGGACCGTCGGCCACGGTGCAGGTCGTGGTGGGCGGCACGCCCGCGGGCGACGTGAAGTTCCACCTCGCCGTGGTCGACGGTGTCGTCACCGCGGCAACGCCCGGCAACAACTCGAAGGCCGACGTGTCGCTCACCATCCCGCACGTGGAGGCGCAGGCGATGCTCGCGGGCGAGCTCGATCCCAACGTCGCGTTCATGCGCGGCCGCATGAAGACGGCCGGTGATCCCGGCCTGCTGCTCGACCTGCTGGCCGCCACGAACGGCTACGCCGCGTGGCGGACGAGCGTGCTCGCCGCGACGAGCAGCTAGACGCGGCCGCTACTCGGCGAGCTGGGCCCGTGCCACCTCACGGAGCTCGCGCCATCCAATCAGCGTGGCGCCGGCGCGCGTCACGAGGTCGCGCAGCGAAGGGTCGCGGCACAGCGCGGCGTGGTCCTCGACCCGGCCGGCCCAGTCGTCGCGGCACGCGGCGCGCAACTCGTCGGAGTCGACGCCCGGGTGGAGGCACAGCTCGGTCACGCCGGGCTGGAGGTCGAACAGCGCGCGTTCGATGCGGCGCCGCTCGCCGGGCGCGCAGGGCACCACGTGGTCGGGGAACACCGCGCCCTCCTCGGCCGCGAGCTTCCGGAACGGGAAGCCCGCGTGGTGCTCGTCGCCGGCGAGGCGCAGCGGCAGGCCGAAGTCGAGCGCGAGCTCGAGGTACACGTCGAAGAACTCGGGCCGCTGCACCAAGGTACCGAGGTGGCTGGCGACGTGGCTGATGTCGAAGCCCCACACGATCGCCCGCTCGGTCTGCGGCGCGGCACTCGCGGCGCACCTCGTCGAGGTCGGCGTGGTCCCAGGAGTCGTCGAGGGTGCGGGGGAAGCCGCCGTCGCCGTCGAGGAGGCTCGGCGCGTTGGTGATCGGGCCCCAACGGTAGGTGTCGTGCTCGGCGTTGAGCGTGAGCAGCACGCCGACGTCCTCGCCCCGGTACCCGGCGACCGCGTCGCGGGCCCAGGGGCACGGGACCATCAGGGCCGCGCTGGTGGCGAGGCCGTTGCGCAGCGCGTCGTAGGTCGCGACGTTGCTGGCATGGGTGAGACCGAGGTCGTCGCCGCTGATGATCAGCAGCTTGGCGTCGGCGGGATGCCCGAGTCGCTCGGCGAGCGTCATGACGGATCAGGGTAGTGCCAGGCCCGCAAGGGCCTGGTCCCGTGAAGGAGTGCCAGGCCCGCAAGGGCCGGTCCCGTGAAGGAGTGCCAGGCCCGCAAGGGCCCGGTCCTGTGAGGGAGTGCCGGGCCCGCGGGCCGCACCCGTCTGCCGTCGGATTGCTGGCTAGCCTCCGGCCCGTGCGCACGCGGCCCGTCCATCTCCTGCTCGCGCTCGCAGTGGCCCTCGCCGCGTTGGGCGCCGCGTGCAGCGGCGGTGGTGGATCGTCGGCCTCCGACACCACGACGACCGTCCCTGCGGGGCCGACCACGACGGTGCCCGGCCAGTCGGGCTGCTCCCAGTTCCGGGGCGCCACCACCGAGCTGTCGTCGACCGGCGCGGTGGCCCCGGGCTTCCTCAGCGACGCGCAGGCCGAGCAGGTCGGCTGTCTCGACCGGGTGACGTTCTTCTTCGACACCACGGCGGCCGTGCCGCCGGGCTACACCGTCGCCTACCAGGACGTGACCAAGGATCCGATCCAGGACTGCGACGGCTCGATCACCGTGCCGGGGAACGCGTTCCTCATGGTGACCCTGAAACCCGCGGCGAGCGCCAACCCCTTCCTGCCCGAAGGCGAGCAGGACACCTACAAGGGGAACCTCCGCCTCTCGTACGGTCCGACGCACCACCTCGAGGCCGTGGAGAAGCTGTGCGATGGTGACGGCACCGTGCGCTGGGCGATCGGCCTCGACAGCGTGCGGCCGTTCATGGTCGACCGCGCCGTCGACCCGGTGCGGGTCAGCGTGCTCATCGGCTGAGATCCAACACCACTTTCCCGAACGTGGTGTCGGAGGCGAGCAGGTCGTACGCGTCCGGCGCGGCGTCGATCGGGAACGTCGCTGCGATCACCGGGTCGACCGTGCCCGCGCCGAGCAGCGGCACGACGTCGTTCGCGAACGCGACCGTGGCCGCGGTCTTCTCCTCGAGCGACCGGCTCCGCAGCACGGTGCCCATCATCCGCAGGCGCTTGACCATGAGGAGCGCGACTTCGAGCTCGCACCGCGCTCCGCCCATCGCGCCGATGACGACGATGCGGCCGCGGAGGGCGGCAGCGCGCACGTCGGCCGCGACGTAGGCGCCGCCCACGAGTTCGAGCACGACGTCGACCGGGCCGGCGGCTGCGGTGATCTGCTCGGCCAGGGCGAAGGGATCCAGTTCGCGCGGTGCGAGCACTGCGTGGTCGAGGCCGAGCTCGCGGCAGCGCTCCAGCTTGTCGGCGGTGCGCGCGGTGCCGACGACGGTCGCCCCGCGCGCCTTGGCCAGCTGCAACCCGGCGGTGCCGACGCCCGAGCCGACCGCGTGCACGAGCACCACGTCGCCCGCGGTCGCGCCGGCCTGGGTGACCAGCGCGTCGTGCGCGGTCACGAACACCTCGGGCACCCCGCCCGCAGTGACCAGGTCGAGCCGCTCGGGGACGCGCACGCAGTGCGCGGCGGGCACGGCGATGAGCTCCGCCTGGCCGCCGCCGCCCGCGATGCCGAAGACCCGGTCGCCGACGGCCCACTGGGACACGCCGGCGCCGAGCGCGGCGACCTCGCCGGAGAACTCCAGGCCCGGGATGTCGGGCGGCGAGCCGGCTGGAGCGGGGTAGCCGCCCTGCACCTGCACGAGGTCGGCGCGGTTGAGTCCCGCACCGTGGACCCGCACCACCACCTGGCCCGGGCCAGCGGTGGGGTCGGGGCGTTCCTCGACGGAGAGGCGGTGGTCGTCGGTGATCGTCACGGCACGCATGGGCGGAGGGTACCCGGCACGCCGGAACACCGGACCGACGGCGATACCGTGCGGGGCGCTAGCTTGCCGCGCCTGTGAGCATCCCTGCGCTCGAGCTCGTCGACGACGACGGCGAACGCCTGGTCCTCGACGCCGAAGAGGCCGACCACCTGTTCGCGCTCACCGGCGGCCTCGACGGCGCCACGGTGTCGGCCTGCCCGCGGTGTCGCAGCCGGATCCTCACCGTCGTCGCCCTGGTCGACCTGCTCGACGACTCCCCGCCGTTCTCGCGGGCGGAGGAGCTGGTGGAGCTGGCCGACGAGGCGCCCACCCTGCACCTCTACGTGCGCGACCTCACCGGCGCGTGTGGCCACCGCGGCTGGATCGATCCCGGCTTCGACGAGTGGTCCGACGCCTTCGGTTCCCGTACGACGCTCCCGCGCTGATCAGCGCTCGATGCGAGTGCGCTTGAACTCGTTGAGGCGCGTCCACTGCAGCATGCTGAGCACCTGCTCGAGGTCGTCGACGCGGCCGCGCTCCATGAAGCGCACGAACACGGCTTCCTCGCCCTCGATGTAGGTCGGCACGCCGAACACGTCCCAGCGCGACACCGCTTCGGTGTGCTCGTTGGCGAGGATCTCGAGCGCCTCGGTGCTCGAGGCCTCCTCGGCCACGACGTCGGCGTCGAGGCCCACCGACGCGACCGCTTCGCGCAGCACGTCCTCCTCGAACCGCTTGCCGTGATCGTGACGCTGCGCGAACAGCGCAAGGTGCGCGTCGGCGAACTGCTCGGGGTGACGCTCGCGCAGCGCGATGCCGTAGAGCAGCGCGCGCACGCCCGACCCGCGTTGGTCGGGAGCGCGGTCCCACACCGGGGTCTCGCCCTCTTCCACGTGCGCCTGGTCGAGCGAGAACGGCACGAAGCGGAACTCGACGTCGGGGAACGCCGCGTCGCGCACGGCCTGCACCACCGCCGCGTTGCCGTTGTAGGCGAACGGGCAGCGGTAGTCGAACGTGACGGCGATGGTGCGCGGCATGGGGTGCCTCCTGCCCGGAGGGGCGGTGGGGGATGCGAGCGTGGCTAGTCGAGAGAGATGAACCGCCGGGCGACCGCGCCCATTCCGATACCGAGCAGCGCGCCGACGGCGATGTCGGAGGTGTGGTGCATCTTCGTGTACACCCGGCTCGACGCCACGGCGACGGCGAGCGCGAAATAGGCCGGCGCGAGCGGCGAGTCGGCGAGCAGCATCGCCGCGGTGAACGCGGAGGTGGCGTGCCCCGACGGGAACGAGCTGGTGCGGGGCCGGTGCATGCCGTAGGGGAGTGGCTCCTCGGGCGGCGTGTCCTCGGCGGGGCGCACCCGGCGGAACATCATCTTGATCGGACCGTTGGTGAGCGCCGACTCGATGCCCATCGCGGCGCCGAGTTTGAGCCCGACCACCGGGTCGCCCTCGTGGGCCGCCTTCACCGCGCCGATCGCCAGCCACAGCAGTCCGTGGTCGGCCGCGCTCGACAGCCCGTAGAACAGCGGGTCGAGGACGGGACCCCGTACCCGGTCGACCCAGGTGTCGATCCGCTGGTCGAGCGCGTGGACCCGCGTCGCGAACCCGCTCTCCATGAACTTCGCCATCGGGGCCCTTGCCATCGCAAGCAGGCTACCGGGGCCCGGCGCACGCCGAGCCCGGCGCTCCTCCAAGGCCTACTCCAGGCCGCTACTCCGGGCCGCTACTCCAGGAAGGTGTCGATGACGGCCCGGTCGACCACGCCGTCGTAGGCCACCGCGCCGTCGCGCAGTGCGATGCACCGGCTGGCCTGCTCCAGGAACCCCAGCTGGTGGGTGGCGACGACCACCGCGGCGCCGGCCTCGCGGGCGGCGACGAGCAGCTCCGTGAGCGACTGCTGCCCCGCGGGGTCGAGCCCCACGAAGGGTTCGTCGACCAGCAGCACCGAGAACGGCCGGATGAGGGCGAGCACGATCGCGGTCTTCTGACGGAGGCCGCGGCTGAACCGCGCGGGAGATCGTCGGCCCGGCCCTCGAGGTTGAGCAGCTCGACGAGCGCGTCGGCGGTCTCCGGCCGACCGGGGAGGTCGTGGAGCCGGGCGACGTACTCGATGTGTTCGTTCACGCTGAGGTCGTCGTAGAGCGACGGCTGGTCGGAGATGAAGGAGCACATCACGCGAGCGTCGATGGATCCTGCGGGCGCGCCCTCGATGCGCACCTCGCCGTCGGTGGGTTCGAGGAGGCCGACCGCGAGCTGCAGCAACGTGGACTTGCCTGCGCCGTTGGGGCCGACCAGCGCGACGAGCTCGCCGCGGTCGATCGCGAAGCCGACGTGGTCGAGGGCGACGCGTTCGCCGTAGGTCTTGGTGAGCCGTTCGACGACGAAGGCGGGCTCGGTGGGCTCGGCGGGGTCGGAGGTTTCGTCGGGGTCGGTCACGAGTGCACCGTCTTCCGGGATCGGAGGTAGCTGTGGGCGCCGGCGAGGACGATCACCGGCACGGCGAGGCCGACGAAGGCACTGCCCGCCGGCGACTTCCCCTCGGTGGTGGCCTGGTACGCCAGCGCGGCGGGCACGAACCCGGCGACGACCACGAGCGGGGCGATGGTCTGGCGGATGATGAGGAAGAGCGTGGTGAACTCGGGGAAGCCGATGTCGAGGAACAGGGTGGGCGGCGGGGCGCCGAGCACCACCGAGAGCGCGGCGCCCACCGTGCCGGCGATCGCGACCGGCACGAGGATGATGGCGGCCACTGCCAGCGAGTCGGTGCTGCCGCCGACGAGCCAGCACGCGACCACGCCGAAGACGCCGAGCCCGACCAGCAACGCGGCGGGGGCGAAGAGGTGGGCCTGCGCGAGATCGGCCCAGCGGCGTGGGTACTGCTGCGGGCGCACCGCGTGGTCGGACTCCTGGGCGAGGCCTTCCACCGCGTCGATGCCGACTACGTAGACGAGCAGTCCGGCGAGCAGCACGAACGCGTAGGTGCCGTCGAGGATGCCGGCCGTCGCGATCCCCGCGACCACTGCGAGCGCGACGACGCGTGCGAAGCGGCTGAGCGGCCAGCGCGCGATACCCCGCCAGTCGCGCTCCCAGCACGCGCCGGTGGTGCCGCCGCGGCCGCGGCCGAGCCCACCGGCGTTCCACCACGGGCGGCTGCGGGGCAGGTCCTGCGCGAGCTCGCGGTGCACGACGATGACCGAGCGCATGTCCTGGAGCGTGGCCGCGAACCGCAGCTCCCCGAGGAGGTGGGCGCGCCGGCGCAGTGCCTCGAGGGAGACGCCACCGACGACCGTGAGGCCCACCGCGACGACGCCGAGCGCGATCAGCGCGCCGACGCCGGCAAGTGGCGACGTGGTCAACGGGAGCACGGCGATGCGGGCGATCTGCGCGGTGGGCGACGTGGCGGAGCCGAGGGCGACGTCGATCGCCGACCAGATCACGAGCGCCAGCCCGACGACGTTGGCGGTGCGGACGCCGGTGCGCGTGCCCGAGACCACCAGCGCGGCGCCCCACACCGTCAGTGCGGTGAGCACTGCGAACGCGACGCCGGTGGCGATCCACTCGACGCGCTCGCCGCCGAACGTGCCCGACGCGACACTCCCGGCGACGCCGCCCGCGAGCGCGGGCACGAGGATGACGCCGCGCACCTGACGGAACGCCGCGGCGCGGAGCACCTCGGCGCGCGGGATCGGCGCGAGGAGCAGGTAGGCGACGTCGGCGGCGTCGGGGGCGAGCGGGCCGCCGCGTGAACCCGACCGCAGGCCGAGCAGCACGAGCAGCGCGACCGCGAGCCCCAGGATCGCGACCCCGGTGTGGGTGACGTCGGTGATGGACGACGCGGTGGCGCGGGTGCCCTCGAACGCGACGGTCAGGTAGAAGAGCGCGACGCCCGTGAGCAGCACGGTGAGGTACGCCTTGTAGAGGGAGTCGACCCAGTCGCTCTCCGACACGTAGTGGCGCCGACGCGCCCGCCGCATCGCGCGGGTGGTGTCGCGGGTGGTCATCGGGTGGTCATCGGGCGGTCACGGCCTGGCTGGAGGGGCGGAGCGGCGCGGCCGCGTCAGGCGCCGAGGGGGAGCGGGGCGGACACCATCGTGCCCGGGCCCCGCAGCTCTTCGGCCTGGAGTGGGTCGCCGCCGTGCGAGGGGCAGTAGGGCTTGAACGTGCAGAAGTCGCAGAGACGCCCGGGCTTGGGCCGGAAGTCGTCGCGCTCGCACGCCGAGCGGATCGCCTGGTAGAGCGCGGTGGTGCGGCGCTCCACCCCCCGGATGGACTGGTCGGTGGGGGTGGCGATGATCGCCTCGGGCTTCGACAGGTAGTAGAGCTGCACCCGTGCGGGACGACGCCCGAGCATGCGCTCGCACAACAGCGCGTACATGTGCACGCCGCTCAGGCTCTTGGCCTCGAAGAACTCCGACGGCACGGAGCCCGTCTTGTAGTCGGTGACGACGAACTCACCGTTCTCGTCGAGCTCGAGGCGGTCGATGATGCCGCGCAGCCGCACCGCGCCGCCCAAGCCGTGAGAGCCGGCCTCGGTGCCGGAGCCCTGCAATGCGGCTTCGAGCTTCAGCTCCAGGCCGATCGGGCGCACGGTGCGCGGGTCCTCGAGCAGGAAGTACTTCTCGACGAGCTTCGCGGAGTCGCGGTCGAAGGCCTCCCACTCGTCGTCGCTCAGCTGGAGGTCGGCGAAGTCAGGATGGGGTGCGAGCTCCACCCGGGCCTGCGCGAGATCCGCCTGCCCGGCATCGGGGGTGCGCTCGTCGGGTGGGCGGTCGAGGAGGAGCTCCAACGCCCGGTGCACCAGCGTGCCCTTCGACGTCCACACCGAGGGCGGCTCGGGCAGCCGGTCGAGATAGGAGAACTTGAACGCGAGGGGGCACTGCTTGAACGACGAGCTGGAGCTCGGTGAGAGCGATCGGGGAGGTGCCAGGCCCATGAGGAGACGGTACTCCCGGGGTGTGACAGCAACCGGGACCGCAGGTAGCGTCCGGGGCCGCGAAGGGCCGCGAGCAGCCGCAGGTGAGGATGCAGATGAAGATCGACGGAATGGTCCACGGCACGTTCGAGGAGGTCGCCACGCAGGCGCAGCAGCTCGAGCGTGACGGCTACGACGGCGCCGCCACCGCCGAGACCGGCCACGACCCCTTCCTGCCCCTCGCGGCCGCCGCCGGGGTCACCACGACCCTCGAGCTCGGCACGTCCATCGCGGTGGCGTTCGCCCGCACACCGATGACGCTGGCGGCCACCGCCAACGACCTGCAGTTCGCCACCAACGGCCGGTTCACCCTCGGCCTCGGCAGCCAGATCAAGCCGCACATCGAGCGGCGCTTCTCGATGCCGTGGTCGCACCCCGCGCCGCGCATCCGCGAGTTCATCCTGGCGCTGCGCGCCATCTGGCACTCGTGGAACACCGGCGAGAAGCTCGACTTCCGCGGCGAGTTCTACACACACACGCTGATGACGCCGTTCTTCAGCCCGGGCCCCAACCCGCACGGCGCGCCCAAGGTCACCCTTGCCGCGGTGGGCGACAAGATGACCGAGGTGGCCGGCGAGGTCGCCGACGGCATCATCCTGCACCCCTTCACCACCGCCGACTACGTGCAGGCCGTCACCCTTCCCGCGCTGCAGCGTGGCTTCGGGCGCGGCGGCAAGGCGCGCGCCGACTTCGAGATCGCGTACCCCGTGTTCGTCGTCACCGGTACCGACGACGAGAGCTGGGAGAAGGCCCGCACCGGCACCAAGCGTCAGATCGCGTTCTACGGCTCCACGCCCGGCTACCGCGGCGTGCTCGAGCAGCACGGCTGGGGCGAGATCGGCGACGAGATGAACAAGCTGTCGAAGCAGGGCGAGTGGGTCGCGATGGGCGATCTCGTCACCGACGAGATGCTCGACACCTTCGCGGTGATCGCCGCGCCCGACGAGCTCGCCGCGGGGATCCTCGCCCGGTGGGGCGGCACCGTCGACCGCATCGCGTTCGACGCGCCCTACGAGCACGACTCCACGCTCTGGCCGGCCGTCATCGCCGACCTCAAGCGCCGGGCCTGAGGGCCGCGTGCCCGAATCGCCTCACGAAGGGCCCGACGAAGGAGCGGTGCGCGCGGCCAACGCCGCGTTCTACGCGGCGCTGGAGACGTGCGACCTCGACGCCATGTCCGACGTGTGGGAGCACTCGGATCGCGTCACGGTGACGCACCCGGGCTGGCCCACCATCCGCGGGTGGGCGAAGGTCGCGGCGTCGTGGTCGGCGATCTTCCGCAACACCGGCTACATCCAGTTCGTGCTCACCGACGACGCGGTGAACATCCATGGTGACACCGCGTGGGTGACGCTCGACGAGAACATCATCCAGTCGGTCGACGACGAACCCGTCGCCGAGGGCGACCTCGCACCCCTCGCCGGCGCACGCGCCACCGCGATCAACGTGTTCGTGCGCGACGACGGTGCCGGCGGCCAGGACGCGCGCTGGGCGATGGTCGCCCACCACAGCGCGCCGGTCGGCTGAGCTGGTCGCTCAGGCCTTCTCGCGCTCGATCCACTGTTCGAGGTCGGGGGTGCTCTCGAAGCTGGAGATGAGCGCGTAGCGCGACGCGGTGCCGTTGTGCACGACCACGTGCCACAGGCGCTGCGTGTCGACCACGAAGCGCGCGCCCCGGTGCAGCGGCAGGTGCACCTCGGTAGTGGGGTCGGGCATGCCGTCGTCGCCGACCTCCATGAGACACATGAAGCTGTCGGGGTTGTCGGTGAGCTCGATCCACGACCGCACGACCCAGCCCTCGCCGTCGGGGTTGAACCGGTTGTTGTCGTCGCGGTGCATGTGGCGCAGCGCTTCGTCGTAGCCCTGCGGCTCGAGCTTGATCACGCGCACCCTGCCGAAGTTGGCTCCGGTGGAGCGCACGTAGTCGGCGATGCTCGGGCAGCGCGCCGCGTTGGAGGTGAGGATGCCGTCCTTGTCGGCGCGCTCCTCGCCCGGCTTCCAGAAGCCGCGGCAGTCGAGCTCGCCGTCGGCGGTGGCGATGGGGGCGAAGTTGGTGTCGCCGCCGCTCTTCCAGTCCATGTACTCGAGGGAGGTGAACTCCTCCTCGGGGATGGGCGGGTCGAGGTCGCGCAGTGCGACGAAGCCCTTCTCGGCGAGGGCCGCCATGCGGTAGTGGTCGGTGTGGAGGGGGATCTCCTGCGACCAGTGCGGGGACTTGAGCTGGGTCACGGCCATGGCGTCGAGTGTAAGGAACCGGCCTCCCGACGGTGGGCAACCTTCCCGAGAAAGGGACGAAGGTCCCGAAGGTGGGCCTCACCCGGTCCCGCCAGGAGGTTCAGAGAGCCTGGCAGCCTGGTGGGGGCGCCATCTCGCGGGCCAGCTCGATGACGGCGCGACCCTCGGCGGTGAGCCCGTCGCGGCGGTGCACGAACCCGATCTCGGTCTGCACCGGGGGATCCAGGGCGCTGACCGTCACCTGGTCGAGGGTCGACGCGATCGCCCGGTAGGTGACGAACGAGCCGATGCCGTGCTGGGCCGACGTGACCCACGCCGTGCGCTCGTCGGTGGCGAGCACCGGTGACGGCTTGCGCCCGCCGGCATCGGTCACGAGGCCCTCGATCATCTCGCGCCGGCCGCTCTCCGGGGTGGGGAGCACCAGCGGGAGGTCGGCGAGGCGGGAGCGGGGGACCACGGGCGGGAACCCACTCGTCGCCGGCGACACCAGGACGACCTCCGCTCGCCACAAAGGATCGTGGAGCAGTTCGTCGAACTGCTCGTGTGTCTCGACGTCGCAGAAGCCGAGGTCGGCGGTGCGATCGGAGACCATCGCGCACACGGCTTCGGTGTCGGGCGCGCGGCTGAGCCGCATCCGCACGTGTGGGTGGCGGTCCATGAACCCCGAGAGAATCGGCGCGAACAGCGTGGAGTTCGTCGGCGTGGCGGTCACGACGAGATCGCGCTGCGCGGCTTCGCGCGCGGCGGTCGCGTGCAACTCGTCGACCGCCCCGAGCACGCGCCGGGCGGCTGTGACGACCGCAGCGCCGCCGTCGGTGACGACGACCCGGCGCCCCTCCCGCCGGAACACCTCGACGCCCAGTTCACGCTCGAGGGCGCGCAGGGCGCGGGACAGCACCGGCTGTGAAACGCGCTCCTCACGCGCCGCTCCGCTGAACGAGCCGCAGTCGGCCGCGCTCACGAGGTAGCGCAGCTGCTGGAGATTCATGCCCGGAGGGTATCGAACCGTTGTCCGATGGGGCAGTAGACCTGCCCGTGCCCCGCTGGTTCCCTGTGGTTGGCTCGTCCCGGTCGGCCCACTGCCGGCGTGGGAGTCCGCCACTCTGGAGGGAACATGCGGAAGTTCGTCGGAATCGTCGCGGTGTTGGCCGCGGTCGTCGTGATGGCCGTGCCGGCCGTCGCGAAGTCGAGCGGTGCGAAGAGCAGCTCCAAGCAGCCACCGATCAGGCACGTGTTCGTGATCAACCTCGAGAACAAGAGCTTCGACGAGGTGTGGGGCGCCGACTCGAAGGTCCCGTACCTCAGCCAGACGCTCAAGGCGCAGGGCCTGTTCCTCGACCAGTACTACGGCGTCGCTCACGTGAGCCTCGGCAACTACATCGCGCAGATCAGCGGCCAGGGCCCGAGCAAGGCCACGCAGACCGACTGCCTCGCCGCGTACTCGGAATTCGTGAGCACGGGCACGGGCACCGACGGCCAGGTGCTCGGTGACGGGTGCGTGTACCCGGCGAGCGTGAAGACGCTCCCCGACCAGCTCACCGCGAAGAAGCTCACGTGGAAGGGCTACATGGAGGACATGGCGTCGCCGTGCCTCCACCCCGAGATCGGCCAGAAGGACCCCTACACCGGGAACTCGACGAGCGGCGCGTACGCGACGCGGCACAACCCGTTCGTGTACTTCCACTCGATCACCGACTCGCCCGACTGCACGAAGAACGACGTGCCGCTCACGCAGCTCGAGACCGACCTCGCGTCGATCAAGACGACCGCGAACTACAACATGATCACGCCGAACGTCTGCAACGACGCCCACGACGAGACCTGTCCCAACGGTGGGCTCGGTGGGCTCGAGGCCGCGAACGTCTGGTTGCAGACCTGGGTGCCGAAGATCACGTCGTCGCCCGCGTTCAAGAAGGACGGCCTCCTCGTCATCACGTTCGACGAGGCGGAGATCGGTGACGGCGTGAACGCCGCGTCGTGTTGCAACCAGCCGCAGGCGCCGAACGTCGAGCAGTCGGGTCTGCTCGGCCCGGGTGGTGGTCATATCGGTGCGCTGCTGCTGTCGCCGTACGTGAAGGCGGCGAGCACGAACAGCACGCCGTACAACCACTATGCGCTGCTCGTGCTCGATCGAGAACCTGTTCGGTCTGCAGAAGCTCGGCTACGCGGGGATGTCGGGGCTGCAGTGCTTCGACAGCACCGTCTACAACAATCCCAAAGGCACGACGAAGGTCAACGCGGCTTCCTAGGCGAGCGGCAGCGAGCCCGGAAGATACGCCCCGGCGGGGGTGAACATCCCTCGCTGCCACCGCCGGGGCGTGAACAGGAGTGCGCGGCGGGTAGTCCTCGAACATCCACCGCGCGAAGTTGCGCCGCGTCCACGGGGTCGCGCCGGCGGCCGCGAGCGCGGCCCGCGCGCCCCACGGGTTCGCGAGGATGCGCTGCAGTTGCGCGGCGAAGCGCAGGTCGGACCCGAGCGTGCGGTCGACCGCCTCGCGGTACTGGTGCGCAACGTCGCCGGTGGGCGCGGTCGCGATGGCTCGTGCCGCGAGCACGCCCGTCTCCAGCGCCTGCGCGATGCCCTCGCCCGTCATCGGGTCGACGACGTTCGCGCTGTCGCCCGCGAACAGGAAGCGCCCGTGCACGAGGCGCGCCTTCGAGTAGTCGGCGGGGATGGGCCACGCCTGGCGGCGCCCCTCCGGCTGCGCGTGCGGACCGAGGGCGCGCCGCACGCCCGGACGATCGGCGAGGCCCTCCCAGATGCGGGCGAGCGACTTGCCGTCGGTCGGGGCGGGACCGCCGCGCAGCAGGCCGAAGCCCACGTTGGCGCCGCCGCCGGCGACGGGGAACACCCACGCGTACCCCGGGCAGCAGGTCGGCGTCGAAGATCACCCAGAGGCGACGGTCGTCGACGCCGGTGAAGTACTGGCGGAACGCGTGCCAGGTGCCGAGCTCGGGCTTGGTGGGTTCGCCCACCTGTTCGCGGAGCATGCGCCGCACCGGCGACCAGTGGCCGTCGGCGGCGACCACCCACGGCGTGGTGATCGTGCTGGCGCCTCCGTCCGGTCCGTCCAGCGTGACCTCGGCCCGCGCGCCATCGGACCGGGCGCCGGTGACCTCGACGTTCTCGCGGAGCTCGATGCCCCGGTCGCGGGCGAGCGCCACCAAGGCGGCGTCGAGCTCGACGCGGCGGACCACGGCCGAGTGCAGGCCGCCGTCGTCGGGCAGGGGCAGGCGGATGTCGCCGCCCCGCGGCGTGACCACCACGGTCTCGTTGACGGCCTCGTACGACGGCAGCGCCCGCACGTCGAGGCCGAGCGACTCCAGGAGGCGCAGAGCGCCGGTGGTGAGGCCGTCGCCGCAGATCTTGTCCCGCGGGAAGGCCGCCTTGTCGACGACGACGGGCCGTTTCCCCAGGCGCTGCGCCTCCA
Organism: uncultured Actinomycetes bacterium; assembly: GCA_963720785.1. Taxonomy (GTDB): domain Bacteria; phylum Actinomycetota; class Acidimicrobiia; order IMCC26256; family DASPTH01; genus CAVRGQ01. The sequence continues at coordinate 404,568 of CAVRGQ010000008.1, read as the reverse complement.
GGGCCGCGGCGATCCCGGCCGGCCCGGCGCCCACGATCAGGAGGTCGGCATCGGCCGATGCGCGGGCCGCGCTGGGGAGGTCGGGAGCCACCGGCCGAAGGTACCGCCCCGACTTCGCCCGACCTTCGCCCCGGCTCCGTCCCCGTCCGTCCCGGGCTTCGTCCCCGTTTCGCACGGAAGGGTGCCGAGAGGCAAGAATCTGTCGTTCAACTGAGCGCGGGCCCTTTCCCGTCCGCGCCCCGACGGCAGTTGCGGAGACCTCATGAACATCGCAGTCACGGTCAAGCAGATCCCCGACCCGGCGGTCCCGGGCAAGCTCGAGGCCGACCACACCCTCGAGCGCGCGGGCAAGCTCATCCTCGACGACTCCGACGCCTACGGCGTGGAGATGGCGCTGCAGCTCGCCGAAGCCGCCGGTGGTGGCGAGGTCGTGCTGATCTCGATGGCGCCCAACGGTGAGGTCTCCGGCCTGCGCACCGCGCTGGCCATGGGCGCGGCCCGTGCGGTGCTCGTCTCCGACGACGCGCTCGCCGGCTCCGACTCGCTCGGCACCGCGAAGGTGCTCGCCAAGGCGATCGAGCGTGCGGGCGGCATCGACCTCGTGCTCACCGCCACGGAGTCCACCGACGGCTACACCGGCACCATCCCCGCGCAGGTCGCGGAGCTGCTCGGCTGGCCGTCGCTCACCTTCGCCAAGCACGTGGAGCTCGGTGGGGGCAAGGTCACCATCCAGCGCCAGACCGAGAACGGCTACGACACCGTCGAGGCTGCACTGCCCGCCGTCGTGTCGGTGACCGCCGGTGTGGTCGAGCCCCGCTACCCCTCGTTCAAGGGGATCATGGCGGCGAAGAACAAGCCGGTCGACGCGGTCGGGATCGGCGACCTCGGCCTCGCGGCCGACCAGGTGGGCTGGGCCGGTGCCCGCCAGAAGATCGTGAACGTCGGCGCGGCGCCCGAGCGTCAGGCTGGCGAGAAGATCGAGGACGACGGCGAGGCGTTCGGCGCCATCGTCGCCTACCTCGAGAACCTCAAGGTCATCTGAGCAAGCACCCGGACCGCTCCGACACTTTCGAAGACGCAGGAGACAACACGATGGCAGTTTCCAAGATCTGGGTGTTCGCAGAGGCCGACGGCGACAAGCCCGCCGGCGCCACCCTCGAGATCCTCACCAAGGCCCGTGAGCTGGCCGGCACGGTCGAGGCCGTGTTCGTCGGCACCGACGCCGACGCGCTCGCCGGCGAGCTCGGCGCGCACGGCGCGGCGAAGGTGTTCTCGATCGACCCCGGCGACGGCCTCCCCGGCGTCGTCGGCGCCGCGACCCTCGCGTCCCTGGTCGGCGAGCACTCGCCCGACGTGATCCTCTTCGCGCAGAGCTACGACGGCCGCGACGCCGTCGCCCGTCTCTCGGCGAAGCTCGACCGCCCGGTGCTCACCAACGGCACCGACCTCAAGGTCGACGGCGACACGCTCGTCGTCGGCACCGCGATCTTCGGCGGCAACACGCTCGTCGACACCGCGTTCAGACGGCGAGGGCCCGTTCCTCGCCGCCATCCGGCCCAAGTCGTTCACGGCGGAGTCGGCGGGCGGCGGTGCGGCCGAGGTCGTCGCCGTCGCTGCGGCCGACGCCGGTCGTGCCGGTGAGGCCAAGGTGCTCGAGCGTCACGTCGAGGAGCGCGAGGGTCCGAAGCTGGAAGAGGCGGAGATCGTCGTGTCCGGCGGCCGGGGCATCGGCTCCGCCGAGGCGTTCGGCCCGCTCGTCGACGAGCTCGCCTCGCTGCTCGGCGGTGCGTCCGGTGCGTCGCGTGCGATCGTCGACGCCGGCTGGGTGCCCTACTCGAAGCAGGTCGGCCAGACCGGCAAGGTCGTGAAGCCGAAGCTCTACATCGCGCTCGGCATCTCCGGCGCCACCCAGCACATGGTGGGCATGAAGGGCTCCGACAACATCATCTGCGTGAACAAGGACGGCGAGGCGCCGATCTTCGGCATCGCCGACCTCGGCGTGGTGGGCGACGTCCACAAGGTCGTCCCGAAGCTCATCGAGGCCATCAAGGCCAAGAAGTAAAATTCTCCCGAGGTTGCGTCACCAGACCACGCATTGCAGGCTCTGCTGACGCAACGTGCGGGATTCTCCGGTCAGCGCGTCATCCAGGCGCGCATGCCGTCGAGATACTGCCGCGTGGCGCGGCGTTGGACGGCGCGGGCGACGGGTCCGCCGAGCTTCATGAGCAGGTCGTGCGGGCGGGAGAACGCGGCGATCTCGAAGCGGATCGTGTCGCCGTCGCGCGAGAGTAGGAACGACTCCTCGCCCTGCTCCGGATGGCTGGGCAGCGTGCCGTAGGCGAAGCCGTAGCGGTCGGGTTCGTCGACGACCTGCACGATGCGGCACGCGCCGAGCGCAACGGCGGGCCCGAGCCGCACGATCACCGCGACGACGGTGCCCTCCTCGATCGGCGTGTGGTCGGGGGCGACGCGCACGCCCGCGCCCGCATGTGCCGCCCAGGCGCGGAGGCCGTCACGCGCGTGGTCCCAGCGCGTCGGCGTCGCCGGGCAGCGTGGCGGCCATGCGTACGTGGTGGTAGCCGCCGGGCATCTGTGGCTGCAGGCTGCCGCCGACGTCGGTGTAGGTGAGCGGCGACGTGCGTTCGTGCGCGAGGAAGTGCGAGAGGTGACGCGGGTCAGGCGCTCGCAGCCGGAACACGGTGCGGGCCTGCGACCGGTCAGTGCTTGCCGAAGATCTTGCGGATGGTGAGCAGCGCGACGACGGCGACGACCTGTCCGCCGAGCACCGCCTCCATCCGGTTGACGGCGGGCTGCCACTCGACCTCGCCACCCTTGACGACGTACACGCCGACCGGGCGGGCGTTGATGCCGAAGCCCGCGCCGCCGCCGGAACCCTGGGGGGCCGAGCCCTCGGCCGCGGGTGCGTCGTTCGGGCCCTGGCCCTCGCCGCCGCCCGCGCCACCACCGCCGCGCACGATCGACACGGGGATGACGGTGACGTCACCGACCTCGTAGGCCTCGCCGAACACGCGCTGGCCGAGGATGGCCTGGCGCGGACTGTCGAGGGTCTGCATCGCCCGGGTGCTCAGCTCGCTGCCCATCGTCGCTCCCGTCGCTCGGCCAGTCAGAGATGGCGGTCAGAGATGGCGGTCGTGGTGTCGCGGTCGCCGAACCGACCATACCGACCACACCATCAGCGCGCCCATCGTCACCGCGAGGCGTACGCGTGACGGGCGGGGATGAGGCCGGGCTGCCGGTGCCGCGGGCTCGAACGGAGTCCACTCGATGGGCCGATGCGCCGGTCGCGGTGCCGACGCGGGCGATGGTGCCGGCGCCCGCTCGGGCTCGGTGCGCCGGCGTTCGGGGAGGTCGCGCCATCAGGAAGGGGAGGAGTGCGACAAAGGCGCCGACCCCGATCACCAGCGCCACCGCAAAGGGTGCCGCACTCACCGTCGTTGCTCCCGTCATGTGGCGTTCGTACCCACCGCAACGTGGGGGCCAAACGGGATTCGCTCGTCGCAACCCGTGACGGAACCTGCAATCGAACGTCTGTTCGCATATGGAGAGGCGAGATCCGCTGGAACTGGTCACCGCCGGCCGGGAGCTGCTGGCTGCCGAAGATCGTGGTGGATGGGCTGCCGGCGCGCTGAGCGACCGGATGCTGGCGATGGCTGCCGAGCGGGAGCGCTTCGAGGCGGAGTTCGTGCGTCTCACCGCCGAGTGGAACGCCATCGGCGCGTGGGGTGTCGACGGTTTCGTGTCCGCGTCGGCGTGGCTCGCCGAACACGCGCACCTGACGAGACCGGCGGCGGGTCGGGTGTTGCGGTCCGCGCGTCACGTCCGTCGATTCGGCGCGACGGGTGATGCCTTGGCGTCCGGTGCAGTCACGTGCGAGAAGGTGGAGGCGCTCGCCGAGGCGGCGCGTCACCGCGAGGAGCTGTACAAGCGCGACGAGCACGTGTTGCTCGACATCGCGGCGCGCCTTTCCGTGCGCGACCTGCTCATCGGTGTTGCGCACGTGGCGGCAGCTGGCCGACGACGAAATCGCCGACGACGACGCGAAGCACGCATTCGCGCGCGTCCACTTCGACATCTGTCCCGGAGTGTTGGGGAGCGATCTCGCAGGCTTCCTCGACCCGCACGGCTCTGCGATGCTCGCGAAGGCGCTCGACCTGATCGAGCCGCCCGATCCGAACGACGCCACTGCCGATACCGAGGGAGGCGCGGATGCGCCGCGCACGCTGTCGCAACGGCGCGGCGAGGGGCTGGTGAAGCTCGCGGAGTTCTTCCTCGATCGCCGCCGGGCCGGCAAGGGCAGCGGCACAGGAAGCGGCACAGGAAGCGGCACGGAAGCGGCACGGGAAACGGCACAGGAAGCGGTGAAAGCACCACCAGCGCGTCGGGTCGGTCGACCGCCACCGTCGACGCGCTCTTCACCCCGCAGCGCCACCACCTGCCGTTCGAGCACCAGCGCAGCGAGATCGTCGGGTTCGGGCCGGTGCCCGCGTCGACGATCGCCCGCCTGGCGTGTGAGGCGCGCGCTGGGTGGGCGGTGCTCGACGAGCGGCGCGAGGTGCTCGACCTGGGGCGACGCGCCCGCACTGTGAGTGCGGCACAGCGGCGGGCAGTGGTGCTGCGCGACGAGCACTGTGTGCACCCCGGGTGCCGGGCGCCGGCGGGGTGGTGCGACGTGCACCATCTCGTCGAATGGGAGCACGGCGGCGGGACCGATCTCGCGAATCTGGTGCTGGTGTGCCGGCGCCATCACGTGGCCGTGCACGAAGGCGGGAAGCGCCTCGTGCGCGACGCCGAGAGCGGCGAGTGCCGGTTGGAACGGCGTCCCCGAGGGCCGTCGGGATGACTGCCGGGGATGGCGCCGGGATGGCGCCAGGTCAGCCCTGCTTCTTGGCGGCGGGCTTCCTTGTCGCGGGCTTCTTCTTCGGCTTCGCGGGCTTCGACTCGTTGAGTGCCACCGCGGCCTTGATCAGGGCCTTGAGCGCCTTCTCGTCGAGCTTCTCGCCTTCACGGATGTCGATCGCACGGCGCGTGTTGCCCTCGAGGCTGGCGTTGAAGATGCCGGCGGGGTCGGGGAGCGACGCGCCCTTGGCGAACGTCAGCTTCACGTACTCCTTGTAGGTCTCGCCGGTGCAGAGGATGCCGGCGTGTTCCCAGGTGGGCACGCCGCGCCACTTCCAGTCCTCGACCACGTCGGGGTCGGCGGCGTGGATCACCTTGCGGACCTTGGCGAGCATGTCGCCGCGCCAGTCGCCGAGCTCGACGATGCGCCCGTCGATGAGTTCGGAGGGAGACTTTTCGGTGGCCATGCCCCATGTTCTACCCAACCGATGGCCCGCGTGCTTCTCCGATCGTGCTCGGTGTCACAGCACGCGTGAGTCGTGACCTTCCCAGTACCGGTCGCGGACCAGGCGCTTGTAGAGCTTGCCGGTCGGGAGGCGCGGCAGCTCGTCGACGAAGTCGACGCTGCGCGGGCACTTGTAGTGGGCGAGGTGGTCACGCGTGAACGCGATCAGCTCGGCCTCGAGCGCGGGCGACGGCTCGACGCCGGGCGCGAGCTGCACGACCGCCTTCACCGCTTCGCCGAGGTCGTCGTCGGGCACGCCGATCACCGCGACGTCGAGCACCTTCGGATGGGTGACGAGGAGGTTCTCGGCTTCCTGCGGGTAGATGTTCGCCCCGCCCGAGATGATCATGAAGCTCTTGCGGTCGGTGAGGTAGAGGAAGCCCTCGGCGTCGACGTAACCGACGTCGCCGACGGTGGCCATCTGGCCGGAGTCGTCCTTGGCGCCCGCGGTCTTGTCGGGGTCGTTGTGGTACTCGAAGCTCGCCGCGCCGCGGAACCACACGGTGCCGTGCTCGCCGGCGGGGAGCTCGTTGGCGTCGTCGTCGAGGATGACGATCTCGCCGAGCATGGCGCGCCCGACGCTGCCGGGGTGCGTGAGCCAGTCGTGCGAGTCGATGAACGTCGCGCCGATCGCCTCGGTCGCGGAGTAGTACTCGTAGAGGATCGGGCCCCACCAGTCGATGATCGCCTGCTTCACCGGCACCGGGCACGGCGCAGCCGCGTGCACCACTGCTTCGAGCGACGACACGTCGGCCGCGTCGCGGACGTGGTCGGGCAGCTTGAGCACGCGGGTGAGCATGGTGGGCACCACTTGCGTGTGCGTCACGCGGTGACGTTCCACGAGCTCGAGGAACAGCGCGGCGTCGAAGCGCTCCATCACGATCGTGGTCGCGCCGTAGTGCACCGCGGTGGACACCGCGGCCTGCGGGGCCGAGTGGTACAGCGGCGCGGGGGAGAGGTAGGTCATGCCCTCGCGGTAGCGGAACGTGCGCGCGCCCTGCAGGAAGAGCGGGTCCTCGTCGGTGGGGGAACGCTCGGCGAGCGGACGGCGGATGCCCTTGGGTTGGCCGGTGGTGCCCGACGAGTACCCCATGGGCATGCCGACGCGTTCGTCGGGCACGTGCGTGTCGGGGTACTCGGCGAGCGCGGTGGCGAAGTCGTCGTAGGGCCCGAGATCGGTACCGGCGGGCAGCGAGGCGGCGCCCACGAGGAGCCAGCGCTCCACGTTGGGGCAGCGCGCGGGCAGCTCCTGCGCCACCGCCCACATGCCGGCTCCGGTTCCTGCGGATGCCACCACCACCCGGGCACCGCAGTCGTTGACGATGTAGGCGGCCTCGTCGGCCGAGAGGAACGAGTTCACCAGGGTGAAGTAGAGGCCGGTGCGATCCGCGCCGCCCTCGGCCACGAGCAGTTCGGGCCGGTTCTCCACCAGGAAGGCGACGTGGTCACCGAACCCCAGGCGGGCGTCGCGGCAAGAGGTGCGCCATCCGGTTCGCGTCGGTGCTCGTACTCCGCGAAGGTGACGACGGTGCCGCTCGGCTCGAACACGAACAGCGGCTCGTCGGCCCGTCGCTGCGCCCACTCGCCGGGATACACGTCAGTCGCCCTCAGCCCACCCGGAACGACCGCATCGACAACGAGCCGACGTCGTAGCCGCTCACAATCGTGGAGATCGGCTCGTCGGCAGTGCGCGGCGCGGCCACGTAGAGCGCGGGGAGGTAGTGGTCGGGCGACGGGCACGCGAGGGCGCCATCGGGGTGGTCGAGGTAGTGGGCGAGCGTGTGGCGGTCGCCGGCGTCGAGCGCGTCGCGGACGTGCTCGTCGAAACGGACGTTCCAGTCGGCCGGCTGGTTCGAACCCCAGGTGATGCGGCCGAGGTTGTGCACGATGTTGTCGCTGCCGAGCACGAGCACGCCGTCGTCGCGCAGTGGCGCGAGCAACGACGCGAGGTCCCAGTGCGCCGAGATCGAGAGCACGGCGCGTGGGCGGGGGAGCGACTGTCCGAGCTCGTGCCACGCGTCGGTGTACACGTTGTGCTCGAGCGTGTTCATCGGGTTGCCGTGGCCGAGGAACACGGCTGGCATGCTCGTCATGGGCACCGGCTCCTTCGTGTCAACTGCGGGTGACGCCGGTGACCTGGATCGGCAGGCCGCCGGTGAGCGTGCGCACCTGCATCACGAGCTTGTTGCCGTTCGACGCGGTCCACGTGCAGTAGAGCGACCCGGCCGCGGGATCGCACGCTCCCGCCTGCCACCCGGCCGACCCGCTGTAGACCTGCGAGAACATCTGCTGGATCGCATCTGCGCTCGCGACGTTGGCCGCGTTGGTCTGGTTGTTGTTCTGCCAGGCGACGAACAGGTAGTTCGCGTAGGTCTGCGGGTCGTCGGTGATCCCCGGGTACGCGATGGTGGTGGTGGTCGGCGCCACGGTGGTGGTGGTGGTCGTCGTGCTCGTGGTGGTGGACGTGGTGGTCGACGACGTCGTGGTGGTGGTGTCGGCCGCCTTCGAGCCGCTGTCGTCACGCACCACCAGCACCACGACCAGTGCGATGACGAGTACCACCACCAGTCCGCCGAGTACCCACAGCCAGGTCTTCAGCTTCGAGTCGTTCGGTGAGTCGGGCACGGTGATGCTCCTGCCGCTGGGTGATCAGTCGAAGTCGACGATCACGGGGGCGTGATCGGAGGGTTGCTTGCCCTTGCGGGCGTTGCGGTCGACCACGGCCCACGTGGCGCGCGCGGCGAGCGGCGCGGTCGGCGAGCACGAGGTCGATGCGCATGCCGCGGTGCTGGTGGAAGTCGCCGCCGCGGTAGTCCCAGTAGGAGTAGAGACCGTCGTCGGCGTAGCGCTCGCGGAAGACGTCGACGAGGCCCCACTCGCACAGCCGGCCGACGGCGTCGCGCTCGGGGCCGGTGACGTGCGTGGAACCCTGGAACGCCTTCGTGGACCACACGTCGCGGTCTTCGGGGGCGACGTTGAAGTCGCCGAGGATGGCGATGTCGTCGGTGGGCTTCGCGGTGGCGTCGAGCCAGTCGTGCAGGCAGCCGAACCAGTCGAGCTTGCGGTCGTAGTACTCGCTCGGCACCTCGCGACCGTTCGGCACGTACACGCTGACCACGCGCACGCCGCCACACGTCGCCGCGATCAACCGGGCGTCACTCTCGTAAGGGTCGGTGACGCCGTCGCCGAACCCCTGGGTGACGTCCTCGATGCCGACGTGCGACAGGATCGCCACGCCGTTCCACTGGTTGTACCCATGGTGCACCGAGTCGTAGCCGAGCGCCTGGAACTGCAGGTGCGGGAAGTTCTTGTCGGCGAGCTTCGTCTCCTGGAGGCACACGACATCGGGCTTCGCGTAGGCGAGCCACTCGTCGACGCGCTCCTGCCGCGCCTTCAGCGAGTTCACGTTCCAGGTGGCGATCCGCATCAGCAGGGCACGCTAGCCTCCGCCCGTGCGACGGGTGAGGGCGATCGCGGTGGTGCTGGCCGGCCTCGGCGCGGTGCTGGCCGTGGCCGCGTTCGCGGGGTCGGCCCCCGCTACTCCGGCGGCTCCGGCGGCGGGAGCCGCTCGCTCGCAGATCCCCGTCACCCTCCCGCCGGGGGTGACGCTCCCGCCGGGTGTGACCCTCCCCAAGGGGTTCGTGCTCGTCCCGTCGACGCCGCAGGGGTCCGACTCGGGCTCGGGTACGCAGACCCAGACGACCGCGCCGGCGATCCCGTCGTTCGTCGAGCAGATCACCGTGTACGACGTGGACATGACGATCGAGTCCAGCGGCGACCTCCTCGTGCGCGAGAAGATCGCCTACAACTTCGGCAGCCTCGTGCGGCACGGCATCTTCCGCGACATCACCGACCGGGTGCCGTACGACGAGAAGAAGCCGGGCTACGACCGCGTCTACCCGATCGACGTGATCTCGGTGACCGCGTCGGAGGGCACCCCCGCGCAGTACTCGACCGAGGAGAAGGACGACCACTTCTCCATCAAGATCGGCGATCCCGACCGGACCATCAGCGGCGCACACACCTACGAGATCACCTACCGCGTCGAGGGCGCGCTCAACGGCTTCGCCGACCACGACGAACTGGTGTGGAACGCGATCGGCACCGAGTGGACGATCCCGATCTCGAACGTCAGCATCACCGCGAAGGCGCCGGCGGCGATCCAGCGCGTGCTCTGCTCCTACGGGCAGTACGGGTCGTTCACCGTGTGCCCGGTGCAGACCTTCAACGGCGACGCCGCGTTGTTCGGCGTCACGTCGCTCAACCCCTACGAGGGCGTCACCGTCAGCCTCGCGATCCCGAAGGGCGCGGTGCCCGAGCCGACGCCGATCACCGAGGAGCGGTTCAGCTTCACGTCGGCGTTCCGGGTCACGCCCGCCACCGGCGGCATCTCCATCGGGATGCTGCTCCTGCTCGTCGGTGGCGTCGTGTACCTGGTGTGGCGCTTCGGTCGCGACCGCCGGTACGCCGGTTCCGCGGTCGACGCCGCGTACGGACCCGGCGTCGGCCTCGATGGAACTGCCGCCGGCGCGCCGTCCGCCGAGGTGAGCGCGCCAGCGCGCGAAGCGGAGACCCCGGTGGAATTCGAACCACCCGACAAGCTGCGGCCCGGCCAGCTCGGCGTGCTCATCGACTTCAAGGCCAACGCGCTCGACGTCACCGCGACGATCGTCGACCTCGCCGTGCGCGGCTACCTGCGCATCGAGGAGCTCGACCCGGAGGGCGTGTTCTTCCGCAAGCACGACTGGCAGCTGGTGAAGCTCCCCAAGGAGGAGCCGCTCCACCGTTACGAGCGCACGCTCTACGACGCGCTGTTCCAGGCCGGCGACGTGGTGAAGATCTCCGACCTGCACAACACCTTTGCCTCCGACATGCAGAAGGTGGAGAAGGAGCTCATGGACGACGCCATGAGCAAGGGCTGGTTCCGCAAGAAGCCGGGCACGGTGAAGGCGCTGTGGTTCCTGCTGGGTCTGCTCGTCACCATCGGCGGGATCGCGGTCACCATCGGGCTCGCCGCGGTGACGCACGCCGCATTGATCGGCCTGCCGGTCATCGTCGCCGGGATCCTGTTGATGATCATGTCGTACAAGATGCCGGCGCGGTCGGCCAAGGGCTACGCGGTGTTGCGCCACACGCTCGGCTTCAAGCGGTTCATCGACGAGTCGGAGAAACGTCGCGCCGAGTTCGCCGAGCGCGCCAACATCTTCTCGGAGTACCTGCCGTACGCGGTGGTGTTCGGAGCGACGACGAAGTGGGCCAAGGCGTTCGGTGGTCTCGACGACCCGCCGCCCGACACGTCGACCTGGTACGTGGCGCAACACCCGCTCGACTACGCGATGTTCAGCTCGGCGATCAACGGCTTCGCGGTCACCAGCGTGGGCACGCTCACGTCGACCCCCGCGTCGAGCGGATCGAGTGGCTTCTCCGGTGGCGGCTTCTCCGGTGGTGGCGGCGGAGGCGGTGGCGGCGGCTCCTGGTAGTCGGCCCCGGCACTTTCGCCGTCAGGTCGAGATGCGGTGGCGCAGGTAGACAACGCCGTTGTCGAAGCGACGCTCGTCGAGCAGGTCGAGGTCGATGCGCAGGTCGTCGGGGAGCCCGGGCTTGCCGCCACCGAGGACGGCGGGGCCCACGAAGAGGTGGCACTCGTCGACCAGCTGCGCGGTGGAACGCCTGCGCCGCGAGGTGCGCCCCACCCACCATCAGGTCGCTCGTGGCGGTGTCCTTCAGCTCGCGGACGGCGTCCGGATCGAAGCGGCGTTCGACACGAGTCCGGGCCGTCGGGACCGCGGCGAGGGTGGTGGACCAGACGACCTTGTCGGCCGTCTGCCAGACGCGCGCGAAGTCGGCCATGAGCTCCGACTGCGCGGCGAACGTGGGATCGGTCTCCCAGACGGCCATTGCCTCGTAGAGGCGCCGCCCGTAGAGGTACGTGCCGACCGGGCGCACGAGGTCGGTGATGAAGGCGAAATACCCGTCGTCCGGGTTGGCCCACCCGAAGTCGCCGTGCTCGTCCTCGATGTACCCGTCGAGCGACACGTTCGTCACGTAGATCAGCTTTGCCACTCACCAGCTCCTGACTCTTCGCACCGACTGTTCACCTGCTCGCCCCGAGAGTTCACCGCATCGACGAGCAGTTTCCCCGTTGCCGCGTCGGTGATGGTCGGGACAGCTGAACCTGACAACGGGAGGGTCCCGTGACCGCCATCATCGAACACCCCACGACTTCCGGCAACGGCATGAGCATCGACCAACGGCACCTGCAGCGCGACGAGATCATCCGTGCTGCCGAGCGCGAGTTCGTGGCCGCCGTGAGCCGCGCCATCGAAGCGGAGGACACCGCGACCCACCGCACGTGTGCGGTCCAGTGGGCGCAGATCCTCGAAGGCCTGCGCGCGACCCGCATGTAGACCCGGCGCGATACCGTCCGGCGATGCGTCGGATCCTGATCCTCTGTTCACTCGCGGTCGTGCTCTTCGCGGGCACCAGCGTCGCGTCGGCCCAGACGACCACCACCGCGCCCGCCACCTACGCGAAGGCACTCGAGGCGCGCCTGGCCAAGGAGTGGAAGGACCCGACGCTGGCGAAGGAGATCGTCGCCGGCCTGGGCGCCGACACGCTCGCGTCGTTCGAGGCCAAGGTGCCGCAGGCGCAGGTCGCGACGTCGCCGTTCCTCGCGTACCGGCCGAAGCCGATCCCGGCGAAGAAGGTCGACAGCCTGATCGTGTACTCGTTCGGCAACCGGGTCGATGCCGCCGGCGTGACCACCGCAGGGCCAACCAACGAGGAGTTGGCGAAGGCGGTGCAGGCGTTCGTGAAGCGGCACCCGATGCCGGTGTACGCGCAGCACGAGGTCGCGCAGTTCCTGCACCTCCCGGAGGTCCACTCGATCGACGAGACGGTCGGGCCCGATGGCAAGGTCGTCTACCTCAGTACCGCCGGTGTCGCGGCCGCGGCATACAACGATGCCGCGGTGCGGGGCAAGGACCTCGGCACGGTCGGCGTGGTGTGCTTCGCCGACCACGCGGGTCGTTGCCTGCTCACGACGCAGAAGGTGTTCGGCGTGAAGGGGGTCGGGATCCCGAAGGGCATCACCCTGCCGTCGACGTACGACCCGCAATCGGGCCAGTCGTGGACGCGCGACCGCAAGACCTACCTGCAGACCGACCTCCTCGGCCGACTCGCCACCGTGTAGCCGCGACGTGCCATCCTTCCGGGACTCGACCGGAGGGGATGCAATGGGACCGCTGCACGGCGTCAAGGTGATCGAGTTGGCCGGCATCGGCCCGGGCCCGTTCGCAGGCACGTTGCTCTCCGACATGGGCGCCGACGTCGTGCGCGTCGAGCGCGCCGACTGGGTCGACAAGATGCAGGGGCCGTACGGCTTCTGGGTCGACGGCCGTGGTCGCCGCTCGGTGGGCGTCGACCTCAAGCACCCCGACGGCGTGGAGACGGTGCTGCGGCTCGTCGAGCAGGCGGACGCGCTGATCGAGGGCTACCGCCCCGGCGTCACGGAGCGCCTCGGCCTCGGCCCCGACGACTGCCTCGGCCGCAATCCGCGTCTCGTCTACGGCCGCATGACCGGCTGGGGCCAGGACGGTCCGCTCGCGCAGGCCGCCGGCCACGACATCAACTACATCTCCGTCGCGGGCGCCCTCGCGCACTTCGGCCGTGTGGGTCAGCCGCCCACGCCGCCGCTCAACATGGTGGGCGACTACGGAGGCGGCGCGATGTTCCTCGCGTTCGGCATCGTGTGTGCGCTGTTCGAGGCGAAGAGCTCGGGACAGGGCCAGGTGATCGACGCGGCGATGGTCGACGGCGCCGCCTACCTCATGGGCCCCATCTGGGGGCTGCGCAACATGGGCGGGATGTCCGACGAGCGGGGCACCAACCTGCTCGACACCGGCGCGCCCTTCTACGACGTGTACGAGACGTCCGACGGCAAGTGGGTGTCGATCGGCTCGATCGAGCCGCAGTTCTACGCGGACCTGTTGCAGCGCCTCGGCATCGACCCCGAGGGTCTGCCCGGCCAGAACGATCGCGCGGGTTGGCCGGCGATGAAGGAACGGCTCACCGCGATCTTCCTCACGAAGACGCGGGACGAGTGGACCGCGTTGCTCGAGGGCACCGACGTGTGCTTCGGCCCGATCCTCACGATGACCGAGGCCGCGGAGCACCCGCACATCAAGGAGCGCGGCACCGTCGTGAACTACCACGACATCTTGCAGCCCGCGCCCGCGCCGCGCTTCTCCCGCACCGGGGCCGAGATCCAGGGCCCCGCGGTGCCGCCCGGTCACGACACGGAGGCAGTGCTCGCGAGCTCCGGCTTCTCCGCCGACGAGGTCGCGGGCCTGCTCGCGTCCGGCGCGGTCAAGCAGAAGTCGACCTGAGCGCCTGGCCTTCCCGAACCGGCGTCAATTCCTGCCCGCTATGGGCTCGGAGTGACGCCGGTTCGGGATCAGCCGTCGTCGCGGACGACGGCCTGCACGCGGCGCGACGCGCTCGGCGCGGGTTGCCTCGTCCGGCGCGGTCACGGTGACGTGGCCGACCTTGCGGCCGCGCCGCGGGGTCTTGCCGTAATCGTGGAGGTGCGCGCCGGGGATCGCGAGGATCGCGTCGCGGTCGGGGAGCACGCCGATGCAGTTGACCATGGCCGCGCTCCCTCGCACCTCGGTGGACCCGAGCGGCCACCCGAGCACCGCCCGGAGGTGGTTCTCGAACTGGCTGGTCTCCGCACCCTCGATCGTCCAGTGGCCCGAGTTGTGCACGCGTGGAGCGAGTTCGTTGACGAGCAGCCGGCCGTCGTGCTCGAACAGCTCCACGGTGAGCACGCCCACGTGGTCGAGGGCGGTGGCGAGCAGCGCGGCGATCTCCTCGCCGCGGGACTGGAGCGCGGCGGAGAGGCCGGGGGCCGGGGCGAGGCTGAGGCGCAGGATGCCGTCGTGGTGGTGGTTCTCGACCAGCGGCCAGCACACCACCTCTCCGGCGGTGCTCCGCACCGCGATCACGGAGAGCTCACGTTGGAAGGGCACGAAGCCCTCCAAGATCAGAGGAGCGCCACTCAGCTCCTCCCACGCCGCGTCGACGTCGCCCGGCTCGCGCAGCACGGCCTGACCCTTGCCGTCGTAGCCACCGCGGCGGGTCTTCAGCACGGCCGCCAACCCGCCCACTGCCTCGATCGCGGTGTCGAGATCGGCCCGGGTCTCCACCGTGGCGAACGGTGGCGTGGGGATGCCGAGGCGTTGGCAGGCCAGCTTCTCGGTGAGCCGGTCCTGGGCCACCTCGAGCGGCAGCGCGCCCGGGCGCACCGGGCGGGCGGGCTCGGCCGCGGCCAGGAAGGTGGCGGCGGTGGCCGGCACGCCCTCCCACTCGTAGGTGACGGCGACGGCCCCGGCGGCGGTCTCGGTGAGTGCGGCTTCGTCGCCGAGCGCCCCGACCACCAGCTCGCCCACCGCGGCGGCGGGGGCGCCGGCGACCGGGTCGAGGAAGCGGAAGCGCAGGCCCAGGGGGATCCCGGCGAGACCCAGCATGCGGCCCAATTGCCCACCGCCGAGGACGGCGACGAGAGGGGTCTGCTGGCCGGCGTTCGGGGGCCCATCCGGGCGGGCGGTCATGCCCCTTGTCTACCAGTGGCGGAGGCAGGATTCCGTTGTGTGGCGGGGGCCGGAGCCCGGCTAACCTTGTCAAGCCGCAGATCGGGCCAACGTCGTCCCACCCCTGCGTCCACACCGAGCACGACCGACCATCACCGGGCCCTTGCGGGCCCCGCCGTGGATGTGAGATGACGACTCCCGAGACGACCCGTCCGACCCAACGGTCGGCTTCCCAGCCGACGCCGCCTGCGACCCCCTCCCGGCGACTGCCGTTCAGCGCGGCCCCCGAGGCCTTCGGCCTCTACGACCCGCGCTTCGAGCACGACGCCTGCGGCGTGTCGTTCGTCGCCCACATCAGGGGCGAGAAGAGCCGCGGCATCGTCGAGGATGCGCTCAACGCCCTCTGCAACCTCGACCACCGTGGCGCCTCCGGTGCCGAGGTCAACACCGGTGACGGCGCCGGCATCCTCATCCAGGTCCCCGACCGCTTCCTGCGCGAGACGATCGGCTTCGCCCTGCCTTCCGCCGGCGCCTACGGCATCGGCCTCGCCTTCCTGCCCGCCGACCCCACCGACGCCGAGAAGGCGATGGCGCACATCGACACCATCGTCGCCGAAGAGGGCCTGCGCACCGTCGGCTGGCGCGAGTGCCCGACCGACCCGTCGCCCATCGGCCCCACCGCGCTCAGCGTGATGCCGGGCTTCCGCCATCTCGTCGTCGACGACCCGGCGGGCGCCACCGGCATCGACCTCGACCGCAAGCTGTTCGTCGTGCGCAAGCGCGTCGAGCACGAGGTCGGCGAGGTGTACTTCCCGTCGCTGTCGGCGCGCACGCTCGTCTACAAGGGCATGCTCACCACGCCGCAGCTGCAGGAGTTCTTCCCCGACCTGCGCGACGAGCGGGTCGAATCCGCGCTCGCGCTGGTGCACAGCCGCTTCTCCACCAACACCTTCCCGTCGTGGCCGCTCGCCCACCCGTACCGGATGATCGCCCACAACGGCGAGATCAACACGGTGCAGGGCAACCGCAACTGGATGCGCGCCCGTGAGGCGCTCATGGCCACGCCCGCGATCCCGGGCCTCGAGCGCGCGTTCCCGATCTGCACGCCCGGCGCGTCCGACACCGCGAGCTTCGACGAGTGCCTGGAGCTGCTGCACCTCGCGGGCCGGCCGATCTGGCACGCGGTGCTGATGATGATCCCGGAGGCGTGGGAGAACCACGCCACGATGGCCGCCGACAAGCGCGCGTTCTTCCGCTACCACTCGTCGCTCATGGAGCCGTGGGACGGCCCCGCGTCGATCACGTTCACCGACGGCACGGTCGTCGGCGCGGTGCTCGACCGCAACGGCCTGCGCCCCAGCCGCTACTGGGTCACCGACGACGACCGCGTGATCATGGCCAGCGAGACCGGCGTCGTCGAGGTCGACCCGGCGCGTGTCGTGCGCAAGGGCCGTCTGCAGCCCGGTCGCATGTTCCTCATCGACACGGCCAAGGGCCGCATCGTCGACGACGAGGAGATCAAGCACGAGCTCGCCACCGAGCTCCCCTACGGCGAGTGGCTCGACAAGGGCCTCGTGCACCTGCACGACCTCCCCGACCGTGTGCACGTGCAGTACAGCCACGAGTCGGTCCTGCGCCGCCAGGAGACGTTCGGCTACACCACCGAGGAGCTCAAGATCCTCATCGCGCCGATGGCGCGCACCGGTGGTGAGGCGTTGGGTTCGATGGGCACCGACACGCCGATCGCAGTGCTCTCCGACCGCTCGCGCCTGCTCTTCGACTACTTCGCGCAGCTGTTCGCGCAGGTCACGAACCCGCCGCTCGACGCGATCCGCGAGGAGCTCGTCACCTCGCTGTCGTCCACGCTCGGGCCCGAGAAGAACGTGCTCCAGCCCACTGCGCAGTCGTGCGTGCAGGTGGAGCTGCCGTTCCCGATCATCGACAACGACGAGCTCGCCAAGATCATCCACATCGACCGCGACGGCGACCGTCCGGAGTTCTCGGCGCACCTCATCTCCGGCCTCTACCAGGTGGCCGGCGGCGGGGCCGCGCTGCGCGAGGCGCTCGACCGCGTGCGCCACGAGGCGTCGGCCGCGATCGCCGAGGGCAAGCGCATCCTCGTGCTCAGCGACCGCGACTCGAACTCGGAGTGGGCGCCGATCCCGTCGCTGCTGTTCACCGCCGCGGTGCACCACCACCTCATCCGCGAGAAGACCCGCACCCGGGTCGGTCTCGTGGTGGAGGCGGGCGACGCCCGCGAGGTGCACCACATGGCGCTGCTCATCGGGTACGGCGCCGGTGCGATCAACCCGTACCTCGCGTTCGAGTCGATCGAGGACCTCCTCTCCGCCGGCCTGCACGGCCTCGGCGAGCTGGATCCGAAGCAGGCGGTCAAGAACTACATCAAGGCTGCGGGCAAGGGCGTGCTGAAGGTGATGTCGAAGATGGGCATCTCCACCGTCGCGTCCTACACCGGCGCGCAGGTGTTCGAGGCGGTCGGCCTCGACCAGGAGCTCGTCGACGAGTACTTCACCGACACGGTGTCGCGTCTCGGCGGCATCGGCCTCGACGAGATCGCCGAGGAGGTGGCGCGCCGCCACGTCATCGCGTACCCCGACCGTCCGGAGGAGCGCGCCCACCGCGAGCTCGAGTACGGCGGCGAGTACCAGTGGCGTCGCGAGGGCGAGTACCACCTGTTCAACCCCGAGACGGTGTTCAAGCTGCAGCACGCGACGCGTGCGAAGCGTTTCGACATCTACAAGGAGTACACGCAGCGCGTCGACGACCAGTCGCGTCGCCTCGCCACGCTGCGCGGCCTCTTCGAGTTCAAGGACGGCGTGCGCTCGCCCATCTCGATCGACGAGGTCGAGCCGGCCAGCGAGATCGTGAAGCGGTTCGCCACCGGCGCGATGTCGTACGGCTCGATCTCGCAGGAGGCGCACGAGACCCTCGCCATCGCGATGAACCGCATCGGCGGCAAGTCGAACACCGGTGAGGGCGGGGAGGACTCCGACCGCTTCACGCCCGACGAGAACGGCGACCTGCGCCGCTCGTCGATCAAGCAGGTTGCGTCGGGCCGCTTCGGAGTGACGTCGGAGTACCTCGTGAACTCCGACGACATCCAGATCAAGATGGCGCAGGGCGCCAAGCCCGGCGAGGGCGGCCAGCTGCCCGGCGCCAAGGTGTACCCGTGGATCGCGAAGACCCGGCACTCCACGCCGGGCGTGGGGCTCATCAGCCCGCCGCCGCACCACGACATCTACTCCATCGAGGACATCAAGCAGCTCATCCACGACCTCAAGAACGCGAACGACCGGGCGCGCGTGCACGTGAAGCTCGTCGCCCAGATGGGCGTCGGCACCGTGGCCGCGGGCGTGGCCAAGGCCCACTCCGACGTCGTGCTGATCTCCGGCCACGACGGCGGCACCGGCGCCGCGCCGCTCACGTCGTTGAAGCACGCGGGTGGCCCGTGGGAACTCGGCCTCGCCGAGACCCAGCAGACGCTCGTGCGCAACGGCCTGCGCGACCGTATCGTCGTGCAGTGTGACGGCCAGCTCAAGACCGGTCGCGACGTCGTGATCGCCGCGCTGCTCGGTGCCGAGGAGTTCGGCTTCGCGACGGCTCCGCTCGTGGTGAGCGGGTGCGTGATGATGCGCGTCTGCCACCTCGACACGTGCCCGGTGGGGGTCGCCACCCAGAACCCGGTGCTGCGCGAGCGGTACTCCGGCAAGCCCGAGTTCGTCGTGACCTTTTTCGAGTTCCTCGCCGAGGAGGTGCGCGAGCTGCTCGCGCAGCTCGGCTTCCGCACGCTCGCGGAGGCGATCGGCCACGTGGAGGTGCTCGACACCCGAGGTGCGATCGACCACTGGAAGGCGCACGGTCTCGACCTGTCGCCGATCCTCGTCGCGGCCGAGAACCCTTACGAGGGCCAGGACCTCTACTGCACCAAGTCGCAGGACCACGGCCTCGACAAGGCGCTCGACGTCGAGCTCATCCGCCAGGCGCAGCCCGCCATCGAGCGCGGTGAGCCGGTGAGGATCGAGCTGCCGGTGCGCAACGTCAACCGCACGGTGGGCACGATGCTCGGTGCCGAGGTCACCCGCCGTCACGGCGGCGCCGGCCTCCCCGACGGCACCATCGAGGTGCACCTGCGCGGCTCCGCCGGGCAGAGCTTCGGTGCGTTCCTGCCGCAGGGCATCGAGCTGCGGCTCGAGGGCGACGTCAACGACTTCACGGCCAAGGGCCTCTCGGGCGGGCGCGTGATCGTGCACCCCGACGTCACTGCGTCGTTCGTGGCGGAGGACAACATCATCGCCGGCAACGTCGCGCTCTACGGCGCCACGAGCGGCGAGGCCTACTTCCGCGGCGTGGTGGGCGAGCGCTTCTGCGTGCGCAACTCCGGTGCCACCGCGGTGGTGGAGGGTGTTGGCGACCACGGCTGCGAGTACATGACCGGTGGTCGTGTGGTGGTGCTCGGTCCGACGGGCCGCAACTTCGCGGCCGGCATGTCGGGCGGCGTCGCCTACGTGTACGACTCCAACGACGTGTTCCCCGCGCTCGTCAACTACGAGTTGGTCGAGCTCGAGGCGCTGCACGACGACGACCGCGAGTTCCTGCGCACCACCGTCGAGCGGCACAAGGAGCTCACCGGCTCCCAGGTGGCCGAGCGCCTGCTCGACGCGTGGGAGAGCGAGGTCGAGTCGTTCCGCAAGGTCATGCCGAGGGACTACCGCCGCGTGCTCACGGTGATGGCGGAGGCGAAGGAAGCCGGGCTCTCGGAAGCCGAGACGGCAGTGAAGGTGATGGAGGCGTCCCATGGGTGAGACCACCGGATTCCTGCGGTGGCAGCGGGAGACGCCCACGCGGCGTCCCGTCCCCGTGCGCCTGCGCGACTGGAAGGAGGTGTACGAGCCGTTCGAGGAGGACCGGCTCCGCACCCAGGCCGGTCGCTGCATGGACTGCGGCATCCCGTTCTGCAACAACGGCTGCCCGCTCGGGAACATCATCCCCGACTGGAACGACCTCGTGTACCGCGACCACTGGCGCGAGGCCATGGACCGCCTGCACGCGACGAACAACTTCCCCGAGTTCACCGGTCGGCTGTGCCCGGCGCCGTGTGAGTCGGCGTGCGTGCTCGGCATCAACCAGGACCCGGTCGCGATCAAGCAGGTCGAGGTCGAGATCGTCGAGCGTGCCTGGAACCAGGGGTGGATCGAGCCGATCCGGCCGTCGGTGCAGACGGGCCGGCGCGTCGCGGTGGTCGGTTCCGGGCCCGCGGGTCTCGCGGCCGCGCAGCAGCTCACGCGCGTGGGTCACCTCGTGGTGGTGTTCGAGCGCGCCGACCGCATCGGCGGCCTGCTGCGCTACGGCATCCCCGAGTTCAAGATGGAGAAGCGCTTCATCGACCGGCGCCTCGCGGAGATGGAGGCGGAGGGCACGGTGTTCCGCACCGGCGTGAACGTGGGTGTCGACGTCACCGTTGACGAGCTGCGCGCCGAGTTCGACGCCATCGTGCTCGCGGGCGGCGCCACCATGTGGCGCGACCTTCCGATCCCCGGCCGTGAGTTCGACGGCATCCACCAGGCGATGGAGTTCCTTCCCATCGGCAACCGCGTGCAGCTCGGCGACCTCGACGAGCCCACCATCACCGCCGAGGGCAAGCACGTCGTGATCATCGGCGGTGGCGACACCGGCGCCGACTGCCTCGGCACCTCGCACCGCCAGGGCGCGGCGTCGATCCACCAGTTCGAGATCCTGCCGAAGCCGCCGGAGTCGCGTGCGTCGGGCAACCCCTGGCCGCAGTTCTCCAACGTCTTCAAGGTCACGTCCGCGCACGAGGAGGGCGGTGAGCGCGTCTACAGCGTGAACACCGAGTGCTTCCTCGGCGACGAGGACGGCAAGGTGCGCGCGCTGCGCGCCCACCAGGTGGAGATGGTCGACGGCCAGTTCACCAAGATCGAGGGCACCGACTTCGAGCTGCCCTGCGAACTGGTGCTGCTCGCCATGGGCTTTCTCGGCCCGGAGCGCGAAGGCCTGCTCGGTGAGCTCGGCGTCGAGCTCGACGGGCGCGGCAACGTGTCACGCGACGCGGCGTTCATGTCGAGCGAGTCGGGCGTGTTCGCCTGCGGCGACATGGGCCGCGGCCAGAGCCTCATCGTGTGGGCGATCGCCGAGGGCCGCTCCTGCGCGGCCGCGGTCGACACCTACCTCATGGGCGAGACCCTGCTGCCGGCGCCGATCGCGCCGACGGACCGCCCCTTGATGTAGCCACCCGGATCGCGAACGGCTCGGAGCGACAACGGCGTCGCGCCGGGCCGTTTGCTCGCGATTCGCTACTGAGCGGGCTCCGCGGGGCCTGCGGGGGGTGGGGGCAGGCGCAGGGCGAGCTCGTCGAGCGCCTCGCTGATGCCGTTCATCGCCTGGGCGAGGTCTTCGACCGTCACCACGCTCTGCAGGCCCACGCGGATCGAGGCGACTTCACGGGCGAGGTACTCCGCGTCGGCCTGCACGCGCGCGTTCACCTGGCGGTCGCGGTCGGTCTCGATGCGGTCGCGCTCGGCCTGGCGGTTCTGCGCGAGCAGGATCAGGGGCGCGGCGTAGGCGGCCTGCACCGAGAACATCAGGTTCAACAAGATGAACGGGTACGGGTCCCACTGGAGGGACACCGCCACCACGTTGATCGAGATCCAGATGATGACCAGCACCGTCTGCGCGACCAGGAAGCGCGCGGTACCGAGGAAGCGGGCGATCGCCTCCGAGAACTGACCGAAGGCCTCCGGGTCGTAGAAGATCCCGAAGGCCACACCGCTCCGCGGCGCGGAGAGGTCGTCGCCCCGGCGGCGGCGCAGGCGACTCACGGCCGCAACCTCCGCCGCAGCACCGAAGCGGCCGACGTGCGGCCCGCGAGGTGGTCGTCGCGCCAGCCGTCGGGCAGGGCGCGGTCGAGCACGTCGTCGACGGTGACCGCGCCGACGAGCCGGCCGGCGTCGTCGCACACGGGGAGCGCGACGAGGTTGTACGCCGCGAGCCGCTCGGCGACGCGTGTCGCCGGGAGGTCGGGGTGGATCGGCTCGACGTTCTCCTCCACGCAGCCCTCGACGCGCATGGCCGGGGGCTCGCGCAGGAGCCGCTGGAAGCCGACCGTGCCGAGGTAGCGGCCGGTGGGGGTCTGGTTGGGTGGCTCGACCACGAACACGTGCGCGGCGACGGCCGCGGGGAGGTCGGGGTTGCGCAGGCGCGCGAGGCACTCGGCGACGGTGGTGTCGGGGGTGACGATCACCGGCTCGGGGGTCATGAGACCACCGGCGCTCTCCGAGTCGTACAGGAGGAGACGCCGCACCGGCTCCGCCTCGTCGGGCTCCATCGCGTCGAGCAATGCCACCCGCTGCTGCGGGTCCATCTCACCGAGGAGGTCGGCGGCGTCGTCGGGCGCCATCTCCTCGAGCAGGTCGGCCACCCGGTCGTGGTCGAGGCCGGCGACCAACTCGATCTGCTCGTCCTCGTCGAGCTCCTCGAGCACGTCGGCGAACTGCTCATCCTCGAAGGCGGCGGCGATGCGGCGGCGGCGCACCAGCGGCATCTCCCGCAGCCGGGCGGCGATGTCGGACGGGTGCAGCTCGCGCAGTTCGGCCATCTCGCGGCCGATCTCGCCCATGTCGAAGAGGCCCACGGCCTGCTGCCAGGGCACCAGGCGGGCGCGCGAGCGACGGCGCATCGGGCCGGGCGGGCGCAGTGACACGTTGGCGACCACCCAGCCGTTGCCGTTGTCGGCGGTGCGCAGGCCGAGGTCGTTCACGATCTCGTTGCCGAAGCGGCGGTCGAGCAGGTCACGGTCGCAGAGGAGCTCGCCCTCGCGCTTGTGGAACTGGCGGATGTCGATGGCCCCGCTGCGCATGGTGACGCCGGTGGCGTCGAGGCGGTCGACCCGGGCCGCGTTCACGAAGATGCGGCGGCGCTCCACGCCCACGACGAAGCCGATGACCCGCGGCGGCGTGGTGAATTGGGCAGGGCCCAGCACGACGTCGACCACGCGGCCGAGCGGCGTGCCCTTCGCATCGAGGAGGGGCAGCCGCAGCAATCGGGAGACATAGACCAGTTGCGGCACCCGGGAAGGTTACCCGGGTGGGGGCGGGGCCCGACCGGAACGGGCGGTGAACGAGCCGGTGAACAGTTGGACGTCCGCGGGTGTCAGAACCCCAGGTCGCCGAGCTGGAAGGTCGGGATCGCCTGGTACGACAGGGCGAGCGCCACCGGGCGGGCCAGGAAGGTGTTGCGGGTGTCCTCGTACTCCCGGCTCTTCGCGTTGAACTTCGTGATCAGGGCCTGGGGCGGCTTGGTGCCGGCCCAGGCGGCGAGGGAGTCCTTCACCGCGGCCTGCTCGGCGAAGCGGGCACTCCCCGTGACGTTGGCCCACAGCCGGGCGCCCTGGGCCTCGACGGTGTTCGCCGCCTTCACCTGATCGGGGGTGTTGCCGTCCTTCAGCGCCGCGTCCCAGGCCTTCAACGCGGCGTGGAGGTCACGCGACGCGCTCCGGTCCTGGCCGCCGGCGGCGTCGAACGCGCTGAGGGCACCCTCGAGCTTCTGGTAGCGGGCGACGAGGAGATCGGGGGCATCCGCGGGGGTGGTGAGCGGCTTCCAGGCCTGGTCGACGGCGGTCCGGGCGTCGTCGAGCTTCGGGCGTTCGACGAGCACGAGGGCCACGGCCCCGCCGATCACGACGACGACCAGGGCGAGAAGGACCCACTTGAACCGCATGGCGGGGGCCAGGGTACCGGCGGGTCCGGGCCGGGTGACGGCACTCCGTGACGCCGTCGGGGCCCGGTCGTCGGGTGGTCATGGTCCGGATCGTGCGCCCCCGAGCAGTCCTCGTCGTCGTGCTCGCCGCGTCGGTGGCGGGGTGGTGGTTCGGCGCGTCACGCCGCGCGGCGATGCGGGAGGTCTTCGTGGTGCAGGCGCTCGACGGCGACACCATCGTGGTGGCCGACGGTGCCGCTCGCGAGACCATCCGCCTGTTGGGCGTCGACACCCCGGAGACCCACCATCCGCGCAAACCCGTGCAGTGCTTCGGACCCGAGGCCGCCGCGTTCACACAGGCGCAGCTCGAGGGGCAGTGGGTGCGGTTGGAGGACGACGTCGAGCGCCACGACATCTATGGCCGTCGGCTCGCTTACGTGTACTTCCACGGCCGGCTGTTCGAGGACGCGCTGCTCACGCGTGGCTACGCGCGCCTGCTCGTGATCGAGCCCAACCACGCGCACGCCCGCACCATGCTCGACGAGGAACTCGACGCGGAGGCCGCGCGGGTCGGCCTGTGGGGCGCCTGCGAAGGCTCCGAGCCATAGGGGTACCATATGGTCATGGCCCGGATCCAGACGCTCGTACAGCTTTCCGACGACCTGGTGGAACTGCTCGACCGGGAGGCGGGGCGGCGCGGTCTGTCCCGTTCGGCGTTGATCCGTGAACTGCTCGAGGAGGCGTTGCGCGACGAGCGGGAGGCCGAGATCGACCGCCAGATCGTCGAGGGCTACACGCGTGTTCCGCCCGTGGTGCTCGACGAGTGGGGAGAGGCGGCTACCACCGACGTGCTCGCCCGGCTCGACGCCGACGAGCGTGCCGCCGGGTTCGACCAGTGGTAGCCCGCGGCGAGGTGTGGTGGTACGAGCACCCCGACCACGGCCGGCGCCCGTTCGTCGTGCTCACCCGCGACGCCGCGATCCCCCTGCTCGAGCAGATCATCGCCGCGCCCGCCACCCGCACGGTGCGGGGGATCCCCACCGAAGTGGAGCTCGACGAGTCGCACGGGATGCCCGTCCACTGTGCGTTGGCGCTCGACAACATCACCATGATCCGCAAGTCGCTCTGCACCGAGCGGATCACGCAACTCGATCCCGAACGGATGCGCGCTGGTCTGCGACGCGCTCCACGTCGCCACCGCCTGCTGACGGTCGACGCGGTCGCGTGTCGTGAATGTCGGTCGGAACTGATCGACGACGCGATCCGCGGTGTCGAGGACGGCGAGGATGTGCGCGACGGAGTCGTCGTACGTGATCGCCTCGGTGCGTGCGTTCAGCCGAGGTCGGTCGCAGGGAGCTGATCGCCGTGGCCTCGCTCGAGCTTCCGGGCGTCGACGAGGACAAGTGAACCGCCGACGATCACCAAGAGTCCGGCACCCAGTTCGAACCACGTCCCGATGGCGAGACCGAGACAGTTGTGGACGAAGCTCGCGATACTGCGGAGCCAGAGCAATGCCAGCGACACGCCTCCGACGATCGTGATCGCAGCACTCCAGATTGCAGTTCGGCGCCACCCGCGCCAGCACGCGACCGTGAGCAGGCAGAGCACGGCCGCGATCAACGCACTGACCGCGACGACCGGCAGCGCAGTGACGACCGTGCTCGTCGGATACTCGCACCAACTACTGCGGAAGACCCAGTGGGGACCCGTGTCGATCGCGCCGCCCGGGTGCCAGTCTCGGTAGGAGACGAGATCCCACCCCGAGTACGACTTCGGAGTTGCGTGATCCTCGAGCCGAGGGAGGAACGTCGCCGCGATCCGCGACGAGCACTCCAACGACGACCAGCCCGATCGCGGCCCTCGCCCGACCGCTCATTCCTCCATGCGCGTCAGTCCGCACTGACCGACGACGCGATCGCCGTGTCGAGCTCCGTGAGGACGTACGAGATGGATTCGTCATAGTTCATCGACTCGATGCTCGAGATGAGCGTGTCGTATGCGCTCGACCCGAGGGCGTCGCGTGCTGCGGCGAACACTCGGTCGGTCGTGGCCTTCGCTCCGCCCGCGAAAATCGCCACGCCCAGTCCCTGAGCGATGGCGCAGAACGCGACTGCGAGTGCCGGCTCTCCGATGGCCACCATTGGTTCGGCCCCGTTCGTCAGGGCTCCGCCGAGGCCGGACCGGTCACCGCAGTCGACGAAGTGACGCACAGCATCTGCGTAGCCCTCGAGGCACTGACGGGCATCACCCAGGAAGCCCCGGATTCCCGCGACGTAGCCGAGGGCGTGCCCGAACATGACGTCGCTGGCCCCGGCTCGGGTCAGGGCCACGCTCTCCTCCAAGGCCGCCGACGCTTCGTCGAGCCGCCCGAGCACGAGCAGCGCCCAACCTGCCGTCGCCAGGGCGATGGCGAGCTGGGTCGGGTTACCGAGTTGTCGAGCCAGGTGCAGCGACCGCTGCGCATCCGCGAGGGCATCGACCGCGTTGCCTGCGGTCAGCAAATAGTTCGCCCGCACCGAGAGCAGGTTCGACCGCTGGAGTCGTCGCCGCCCGTGTCGAACACGGCAAATGCCTCGGCTATGAGCCGCGTCGCCGCGTCCTGGCGCCCTCGGTGCACATCGAGCGACCCCTGAGTGATCCAGGGCAGCATCGCAACCGGCGCGTGCACGGAGATGCCGCCGGCGCATGCCATCTGGGTCCAGGCCTCCGCCTGCTCCCACTCTCCGTGGGCGACGGCGTCCATTCCCGCGATGGCGAAGATGGCGGAGCGGTAGGGCTCCTCGCGGTGCGCGTTCCGTTCGATGGCATGTTCGCCCCAGGCCCCGATGCCGGCGCGTCGATCCATCGTGACTTCGTATCCGAGCCCAGTGATCACCCGGACTCCGAGTTCCTGGTCGTCCGGGTCGTCGGCGTCGAGGGCCCAGGTGACCGCGGCGCGGAGGTTGTCGAGCTCGGTGCGGAACCGACGACGGGCCGCGAACTCGTTGGGGCCGATCAACGCCGGCCCCAGCTGCTCGGCGACCTCGGTGTAGTGCTCGGCGTGTCGACGGCGCCAGTCATCCGTCGTGCCCGCGGCGTCGAGTTGCTCGCGTGCGTAGGCGCGCAGCGTCTCGAGCATCCGGTAGCGGGCCTCGCCCTCGGCGGAGTCGTCGATGGCGATCATCGACTTGGCGACGAGGCCGGCGAGCGCGTCGAGCACGTCCCACGACTCGACGCCGTCGCCGGTCGACGACCGCTTCGGCGGCAGCACCGCTGAAGCTCTCCTGCGAACACGCCGAGACGGTCGAACACTGTCTGCTCGGTCGGCTCGAGCAGTGAGTACGACCAGTCGACGGTGGCACGCAGCGTCTGGTGACGTTCGATGCCGCTGCGGCGACCACCGGTGAGGAGCCGGAACCGTTCGTCGATGCGCGTCGCGATGTCGCTCGGGTTCATGGCCGAGACGCGCGCACGCGGCGAGCTCGATGGCGAGCGGGATGCCGTCGAGGCGGCGGCAGATCTCGACGACCGCGGCGGCGTTCGCCGGTTCGAGGGTGAACCCGGAGCGTGCGGCCGCGGCGCGTTCGACGAACAGGAGCACGGCGTCGTTCTGGCGTGATCGTCGCGAAGTCGACGCCGGTCGCCGGGCATCGGGAGCGACCGCACCGCCACGATCTGCTCGCCCGCACGCCCAGGCCTTCCCGGCTCGAGGCCAGGATTCGCACGTCCGGGCAGTCGCGCAGGATCGACTCCGCCGAGCCGGCTGACCTCGTCGAGGAGGTGCTCGCAGTTGTCGAGCACGAGCAGTTGGCCCTTGGTCCGCAGGAACTCGACGATGCTGCGATCGAGCGTCATGCCCGGCAGCGGACGTCACCCCGAGCGCGGTGGCCACGACCTGGACCAGCGAGTCGTCGTCGACCGCGGCGCGAGCTCGCAGAACCACGCGCCCGTGCGGGAAGCGCGGCAGCACCTCGGCCGCGACCTGCAGCGACAAGCCGGGTCTTGCCGACCCCGCCGACGCCGGTGAGCGTGACCAGCCGCGCCGCGTCCAGCGCGGCCGGCGACCGCGGCGAGCTCCGCCTCCCGCCCGACGAACGACGTCACCTGCGCCGGCAGGTTGCCGGGGTACGCGTCGAGGGACCGCAGCGGCGGGAACTCGCGCGGGAGCTCGGGGTGCGCGACCTGGAAGATGCGTTCGGCGTCGGCCGAGGTCCTTGAGCCGGTGCTCACCGAGGTCGACGGTCTCGACGGCGGTGTCGCACGAGCATCTGGCGGTACGCGTCCGACACGACGATCTGGCCGCCGTGGGCGATCGACATGATCCGCGCCGCCCTGTTGACCGCGGTGCCGAAGTAGTCGCCGTCGCGCAGCTCCGCCGGCCCGGTGTGCAGCCCCATGCGCACGCGGAACGGATCCGGCGGCGTGCCCACGCCTTCGCTCGATGCGCGAGTTGCGCAGCGACGGCGGCATCGACCGCGTCGGCGGCGGCCGAGAACGCCGCGTGGGCGCCGTCGCCGGTCGTCTTGACGACGTACCCGGCGTGCGACTCGATCGCGGTGCGCACGATGTCGTCGTGACGAGCCAGCGCCGACCGCATCGCGTCGGGGTGTTCCTCCCAGAGGCGGGTCGACCCCTCGATGTCGGTGAACAGGAACGTCACCGTCCCCGACGGCAACTCCGCCACTCCCACCCCTTCTGATCGCCCGGGCCCGAAGGCCAGTCAATCAGACAAAGCGGACCGGCGTCACGGGGTCCCGTCAGGCGGGCGACATGCGAGCCGTTGCGGTCGCCATGAGCATCGCCTGCATCGCAGGCACTTGCCGAGGAGGTTCCAGAAGTCGCGCTTCGACAACACGCCCACGGTCACCGGCATGGTCGCGACCGCGGTCGCGGTGCGGGCGCAGGCTTCGAGCAGCGAGATCTCACCGAGGACCTCGCCCGGGCCCCGGGTGGCGACCCGCACACCGGCGACCTGGATCTCCACCGATCCGTCCAGCACGATGAGGAACTCGGCGCCGGCCTTGCCCTCGCGGGTGAGGACGGTGCCTGTAGGCATCTGCATCCAGGTGGCGTGGTCGGCGACCTCACGGCGCTGGGCGGCGGTGAGCCCCCGGCAGAGGTCCGTCTGGGCGAGCTGCTCGTCGATGGTTCCGTTGCGGTGCGTTCCGGTGCGGGGCATTGCCGACCTCCTGGTCGTGAACGTTGTCCGCAGCATGAGGTCTGACCCGGGTTCCGTCTGCGTCACGTGACGCACAAGCCCAGAGACGTCGGGCACATCACCGGGCAGCCGTTGCCCGGTCAGGACACGAACGTGCGCAGCGACTCCGAGTCGACGATGGTGACGGTGCCGCGTCCGGTGGTCACGAGCCTCCGGTCGTGCAGCACCGCGAGGGCGTGGGCCACCGACTCGCGCGACGTGCCGACGAGCCCCGCGAGCTCGTGTTGCGCGAGCCGCACCTCGATGGCGCCGTCGGGGCGATGGGCGTGCTCAGCCGCGAGATCGCAGAGGAGGTGAGCGACACGGGATGTGGCGTCGTACGCGCCGAACTCGACACGCCGCCGGTCGCCTTCCCGCAGTCGCCCCATCAACATGCGGATGAGCTCGAGCGCGGCGCCCGGGCTGTGCGCGACGAACGCGCGGAACTCGTCGGCCGAGATCAGGCGCACGGTGAGCGGCTCCAGCGCGATCGCGCTCGCCGTACGCGGACCACCATCGAACGCCGCGAGCTCGCCCACGAGCGCACCGGGCGCGCGAATGCCCAGCAGAGCCTCGGTACCGTCGCTGGTGGACGCCAACACCTTGATGCGGCCGTCGACCACCAGGACGACGAAGTCACTCAGCTCGCCCTCGGTGAACACACGCGCGTTACGCGGGTAGCTGCGCTCGCGTCCGAGCGCGAGCAACTCTGCGCGTTCCGAATCGGAGAAGCCACCGGCAAAACTTCCAGGCGTAGACGTCATTGCGCCAGTCAGTCAGACAAAGCGGACCAATGTCGCCGCCGTGCGATGCGACGGCGCTACGGCTTGGGGTGCGCCATCAGGTAGCCGACGACCTGGTCGCCGAAGGTGGGGCTGAGCTTGGGGATGTGGGCCCCGCCCTTCTGGGTCCACAACTCGGCGTGGCCGTTGGCCGCGCACCCGGCGGAGTAGGCGGTGACCGCGGCCGGGGGCATGTTCGCCACGATGTCGTGGGGCGCGGGCTCGGGATCGTCGGGCACCAGGCGGCATCCGTCGTACTTCGCCCACATCTTCGTGGTGGCGACCGCCCCGGGGTACCGGTGCCCGAGGATCTTGCCGCCGCGGTACGGAATGGTGTCGTCGGCGGTGCCGTGGATCTCGAGCGTGGCGACGGGCACCGACGGTGAGCACTTGCGCGGGTCCGCGTACGTCGCACCCGCGAGGCTCACGAGCGCGGCGATCGTGTCGGCGTGGTCGCACGCCATCCGGTAGGCCATGAAGCCGCCGTTGCTGTGACCGACGAGGAAGATGCGCTTGCGATCGACGTTGTACGTCGCCTCGACCTCCTTGATGATCGCGGCGAGGTACGCGGAGTCGTCGACCTGCGCGCCCGGTCCGTTGCAGCACGCGTCGGTCGCGTTCCAGAACTGCTTGCCGCGCGCGTTCTTGGTGCCGTCGGGCGCGACGGTGAGCATCCCCGCGGCGTCGGTGGCGGGGGTGAGGTTCAAGTAGAACGACTCGATCAGGCTGTTCGCGCGGTAGCCGTGGAGGATCAGCAGCAGCGGTGCGGCGACGTCGGGCGAGTAGCTCGGCGGCACGTGCACCGAGTACGGCCGGTTTGCGGTGGTCGCGGCCGGAGCCGCGGTCGTCGAGGTGGTCGTCGACGTGGACGACGTCTTGGACGGGGTGGCCGCGGTGGCCGTCGGAATCACGCCGAGCTGGGCGACGGTGGCGACGATCGCGAGTAGGAGGACGAGACGCTTCACGCCGGGCAGGCTACGGGACACCGCTCGATGTGGCGGTCCACCACCCGAAGCTCGGAGGAAGGCTCAGGTGTGCTCGCCGACGAGCGCGAGCACCGCCTCGCCGTAGCGCTCGGCCTTCACCGGGCCGATGCCCGGGACGTCGAGCAATTGCGCGGCGGTGCGTGGCTTCGCCGACGCGATGGCCGCGAGGGTGGCGTTGTCGAAGATCACGTAGGCCGGCGCGCTCGCGGCGCGGGACTGGCGCAGGCGCCACTCGACGAGCGACTCGTAGAGCGGCGCGTCGGCGGGGTCGATCTCGGGCGAGCTGCGGGGTCGCTTCGACGCGCCCTTCGCTCGGCCGAGCCGGTCGCGCGCGCTGGCCATGCTGCTCTGCGCGTCGGGGCCGGGCTCCGGTTCGGGGGCGCCGGTGATCGCACGCTCGATGCGCGCCAACCACGGGCTCGGCGTGCGGTTGGCCTGCCGCGCGCCCACGGCGCGCTTCTTCGCCCAGCTGAGGTGCAGCTCGCGTTCGGCGCGGCTCAGCGCGACGTAGAGGAGGCGCTGCTCCTCGGCGAGCGTGTCGTCGGTCTTGGCGTGGGAGATGGGCACCAGCCCGCGCTCGAGCCCGGTGACGTAGACCGTGTCGAACTCGAGGCCCTTGGCCCGGTGGAAGGTGAGGAGCTCGACCGCTCCGCCCCCGCTCGCGCTCCCCGGGTTGCCGCTCGCCGCGGCGGCCGCGGCCTCGCTGCCGTCGTCGCCGCGCAACGCCTCCTGCAGGAACGTGAGGTAGCCCTCGACGGTGCCGGGGCCGGCCTCGGAGTCGAGGTACTCCTCGCCGAGCCGCAGCAGCGCGTCGACGTGCTCGCGCCGCTCCTCGGAGAGGTGGTCGGCGTCGGTGACGAGATCGGCGAGATGGTCGGCGAAGGTGCGCGCCGGCCCCTCGCGCGCGGCCTTGCGCAGCTCGTCGAGCGCGACCTTCACCTCGGGGCGGTCGAGGAAGCGTCCACCCCCGCGCACGCGGAAGGGAACCCCCGCGCGTGCGAGCGCCTCCTCGAACAGTGCCGACTGCGCGTTGACCCGGTAAAGGATGGCCATGCGCGACCACGGCTGCGACGGGCCTTGCGCGCGCTTCAACGACCGTGCAATGGAGTGGGCCTCCGCGCTGTCGGACTCGTACTCGGTGATCGTGGGCGGCGGTCCGTCGGCGCTCGGTGCGCGCGGGCACGCGGCGACCTTCGAGCACCGCGGTGGACGCCACCACGATCTGCGGCGAGGAGCGGTAGTTGCTGCCGAGCCGCACGACACCCACGCCGGGGTAGCGGTCGGCAGGGAAGTGTGCGGTGAAGCGTTCGAGATAGCCGGCGTCGGCGCCGGCGAACGCGTAGATCGCCTGGTCGGGGTCGCCCACGGCGGTGAGCTCGGCGCGGTCGCCGAGCCAGGAGCGCAACAGCTTGAGCTGCGCGGGGCTGGCGTCCTGGAACTCGTCGACGAAGAGGTGCCGGAACCGCCAGCGCTGCGCGGCGGCGAACTCGGCATCCTTCGCCATCGCGTTGGCGCACCCGGAGATGAGGTCGTCGAAGTCGGCGAGGCCGCGGCGACGCTTCTCCTTCTCGTAGGCGGCGAAGATCCCGGCCACCTCGGCCGCCGGGCGCGGGGGAGTGCGGGCCGCGACGGTGATCGCCCGCTCGTAGTCGTTGGGGCCCACCAGGCGGGCCTTCGCCCACTCGATCTCCGACGCCAGCTCCTGGGCCGCG
The DNA here is from genome assembly GCA_963720785.1 of uncultured Actinomycetes bacterium. GTDB lineage: Bacteria > Actinomycetota > Acidimicrobiia > IMCC26256 > DASPTH01 > CAVRGQ01. Next base: position 372,227 of record CAVRGQ010000008.1, on the reverse strand, counting down.
AGACCGGCCTCGCGGCCCCGCCCCCCGACGATCGGCACGAGGATGCGCACCTTGCGCTCGAGCAGCGTGGGCATCTGGCGGCCCTGGTCGGCGGCGCGGCGGCGTAGCTGCGCGAGGGCGATGGCGTGGAAGGTGCCGGCGGTGAGACCGCTCGCGCTGGGCACGCCGAGCTTGGCGAGGCGGGTGCGCAGCTCGCCCGCGGCCTTCCGGGTGAAGGTGACGGCCAGGGTGTGCTCGGGTTCGAGCAGGTCCTGCGACGCCATCCACGCGATGCGGCGGGTGAGGACGCGGGTCTTGCCCGAGCCGGCGCCCGCGAGGATGGCGAGGGGCGCGGCGGTGCTCGTGACGGCGTCGCGTTGGGTCGCGTCGAGGCCGCGCAGGAGGTCGTCGTCGGTCACGCGGGCACTGTACGACCTGGGTGTGACACCCACGGAGGAGGCTCCGTGACGGCCCCGGAACGGCAGCAGGCCCCGAGTAGTCTCCACCGCCGCTCTGACGAGCTGCGGCTCGATCTCCTCGGGGCCCGTTCTGCCGGCGCCCGAACCGCTCCGCCCCCGGGAAGACCCGGGTGACGCACCGGCCGTCGCCGTCGGCGCCTCGCCTCCCGGGGGTGGTCCCGTTTGGCTCCTCACCGAACCGGCTTCCTGCGGCCCGTCGTCCGGGGCTCCCTTGCGGGTTCCCCGGTACCGGACCGCTCTCCACCGGCCTCCGCATCGTACGGATGAACGCACCCGCGCGCAAGAGGAATTTCCCTAACGTCGGGGGATGTTCCGCGTGCCTCCCGAACGCTTCGACGAGATGGTCGGTGCCGCCCTCGACGAGATCCCCGAGCGCCTCGCGGAGGCCATGGAGAACGTGGTCGTGACGGTGGAGGAGTGGCCGTCGGCGGAGCAGGCGGCGCGCACCGGCGGACTGCTGCTCGGGCTCTACGAGGGCGTGCCGCTCACTCGGCGGGGGCCGCTCAGCTACAACGGCGCGACCCCCGATCGCATCACCATCTTCCGCGGTTCGCTGTGCTCGCTGGCCCACGACGACACCGACCTCGCGGCACGCGTGCGCGTGACCGTGCTGCACGAGGTGGGCCACTACTTCGGCATGAGCGACGCCCGCCTCGAGGAGATGGGCTGGGCCTGACCGGGTTGCGCGAAGTGACCTCGCGAGTGCCGTAGTCTCTCGCCCATGGGCTACCCGACCGACATGCTCCAGGAGAACGAGACGCTGGCCCTCGACCTGCGTCCGCACTGGTGGTACTTCTCGCGCAACATCCTCACCGGCATTCCGCTGTTCATCCTGCTGGTGATCGTGCTCGCGAACCTCGAGGGCAACTGGCAGAAGTACATCGGGCTGATCATCGCGGTCGTCACGATCGCGTGGGCCGTGTGGCTGGTGCTCAAGTACTTCCAGTGGCGCATGACCTACTTCGTAGTCACGAGTCGCCGCGTCATCTACCGCACCGGTGTCATCTCCAAGCGCGGGGTGGAGATCCCGCTCGAGCGGATCAACAACATCAACTTCCACCAGCGCCTCATCGACCGCCTCATCGGCGCGGGCGACCTCGACATCGAGTCGGCCGGCCGCGACGGTCAGAGCCACTTCGACTTCATCCGTCACCCCGACGGCGTGCAGCACGAGATCTACCGCCAGATGGAGGCGCGCAACATGCCCGTCGGCATGATGCCGCCGCCGGCCGCCGCGCCCGCCGCGCCCGCGCCCGCTGCGCCCGTGGCGCCCGGCGTGCCCGAGCAGATCGAGCAGCTCGCCCGTCTGCGCGACCAGGGCCACATCACGCCCGAGGAGTTCGAGGCCAAGAAGGCCGAGCTCCTCGGCCGCATGTAACTCCCATTCGTTCGTTCTGGCGTCACCACGCGTCGCCCTGGCGACATCTGGTGACGCCAAAACGGTGGGGTCGGATCAGCGGAGCTGGTGGGCGCCGTCGACGGCGTGGGCCACGAACGCGTGGGGTGACAACCCCGTCGCGTCGGCGTAGCGCTGCGTGACCTTGGCGACGACGTCGTCGGCGTGGTTGCGCTGCACCAGCGCGACGACGCACCCCCCGAATCCCGCGCCGGTGAGCCGAGCCCCCGCCGCGCCCGCGTCGACGAGCATCTCCACGAGCAGGTCGAGCTGGGGGGTCGACACGCCGTAGTCGTCGCGCAGGCTCGCGTGGGACGCCAGCAACAACGGGCCGAGCACCGACAGGTCGCCGAACGACAGCGCGTCCGCGGTGGCGAGCACGCGCGCGTTCTCGCTGACGACGTGGCGCGCGCGCGGCTCGTCAGCCACCTGCTTCGCGGTGGCGTCGCGCAGGGACGCGAGCCCGAGCCGGGCCGCGATCGCCTCACACTCCGCGCGCCGCGACCGCGTACTCGCTGCCCGCGAGCGTGCGGGGCAGCCCCGAGTGCACGACCACGACCGCGATCGACGGCGACAGCTCCACGGGGGTGACCTCGTTGGTGCGGCAGTCGATCAGCAACGCGTGGCCCGCGACGCCGAACAACGACGCGAGCTGGTCCATCAGGCCGCCGGGCACGCCCGTGGCCGCGACCTCCGCGGCGAGCGCGATGCGTGCGGTGTCGAGGGGATCGAACTCCAGACCGGCGGCATGGCCGAGCGCCAACGTCAGCGCCACCGAGAGCGCCGAGCTCGACGACAGGCCCGACCCTGCCGGCACCGTCGACGACACCTCCAGGTCGACGGGCGGCAGCACGGCGCGTCCCGCGCTCAGCACCTTCGACACGCCGGCCACGAACCGGCCCCACGCGGGTTCGACCGATCCCGGGTGCGCGCCGCCGTCGACCGGCAACCGCACCTCGCCGGGCACCTGCTCCGAGACCGCCCGCACGCCGGCGGTCGTCGCCCGGCTCACCCGCACCGTGCACGCGCGATCGATCGCCATCGGGAGGACGAAGCCCTCGTTGTAGTCAGTGTGGTCGCCCATCAGATTCACGCGGCCAGGGGCGGTGAACATGGTCCGCACGGTACATTGCGCGACTCACACGACGAGGGGGAACCACATGGGAGTGCTCGACGGCAAGGTGGCGTTGGTCTCGGGTGGCGCGCGGGGGATGGGCGCGGCGCACGTGCGGCGCTTCGTCGCCGAGGGCGCGCAGGTCGTGTTCGGCGACGTGCTCGAGGCCGAGTGCGAGGCGCTGGCCAAGGAGCTCGGCGACGCCGCACACGTGGTGCCGCTCGACGTCACTCTCGAGGACCACTGGGCCGGCGCGGTCGCGTACGCGAAGCGCGAGCTCGGCGGTCTGCACGTGCTCGTCAACAACGCGGGCATCGGCGCGGGCACGCCCATCGTGGGCGGACCGCTCGACGACTACATGCGCGTGATCATGATCAACCAGGTCGGCGTGTGGCTGGGCATGCAGCACGCCGCGCCGGTGATGGGGGAGTCGGGCGGCGGCTCCATCGTCAACATCTCGTCGATCGACGGCATCATCGGCATGGCCAACGCGGGTGGCTACGTGTCGGCGAAGTTCGCGGTCCGGGGCATGACCAAGGTCGCGGCGATCGAGCTGGCGTCGCTCGGCATCCGCACCAACTCGGTGCACCCCGGGTTCGTCGACACGCCGATCCTCCACGGGGGCGCGGGCCAGGAGGTGCGCGACCGGATCGCGGCCACGGTCGAGCCGCTGATCCCGCAGGGCCGTCTCGCCCGGCCCGAGGAGCTCACGGAGATGGTGCTGTTCCTCGCGTCCGATGCGTCGAGCTACTGCAACGGCGCCGAGTTCGTGGTCGACGGCGGCATGCTCGCCGGCCCCAACCAGTTCGGCAGCTGAACGCAAGAGGTCCTTCACCCGCCGCGGCGCCGCGCCGATACTGGACGCCATGAGCCGATTCCAGACCTCGTGGGAGATCGCGAAGCGCTCCTGGGCCGTGCTGCGGTCCGACAAGTCGCTCGCCTGGTTCCCGGTGCTGTCCGCCATCGCCTCCATCGCGGTGGTGGCTGCGTGTGGCGGCCTGATCGCAGCCGCGGGCATCGACAACTCGACCACCGGCGACTCCTTGGCGCCGCTCGGGTGGGTGTTCATCGTGCTCGGCCTACGTGGGCCTCGCGTTCGTGCAGACGTACTTCCTCGCGGGGCTCGTCGCCGGCGCCGACATGCGCCTCCACGGCGAGGACAGCACGGTGCGCACCACGCTCGCGGTGGCGAACGGCAAGCTGCACCGGCTGCTGCCGTGGGCGATCGTGTCGGCGACGGTGAGTGCGATCATCAGCCAGATCGAGCGCCAGGGGATCATCGGCCAGATCATCGGCAACCTCATCGGCCTGGCCTGGAGCCTGATCACGTTCATGACGATCCCCATCATCATGATCGAGGACCTTGGCGTGATCGCCGCACTGAAGCGCTCGCGCGACCTGTTCAAGCGCACCTGGGGCGAGAACGTGATCGCCTTCGGCGGCCTCGGGTTCGTCGGGTTCCTGCTCACGATCCCCGGCGTGCTGCTGGTGGTCGCCGGCGTGGCCATCGGTTCGGTGGGCTTCGTGCTCGCCGGCGTCGGCGTCGTGTGGATGCTCGGTGCGGCGGTCGTCATGTCGGCGCTGAGCGGCATCTACCGCACGGCGCTGTACCGGTACGCCTCCACCGGCGAGGTCCCGGGCGACTTCTCGGGCATCGACTTCCAGGCGCAGTTCCGGCCCCGTCGCTCCTAGCATGACCCCGTGGCCCCCGAGCTCGAGATCGAAGCCCTTCCCCAGCTGCGCGACCCGGTCCTGATCGTCGCGCTCTCGGGCTGGGTCGACGCCGGACTCGCCGGCATCGGCACGGTCGCGGTGCTCCGCGACAACCTCTCGACCATCCGGCGCTTCGGTCGCATGGACCTCTCCGAGGTCATGGACCTGCAGCAGACCCGTCCCACCGTCCATCTCGACATGGGCGTGCAGCGGCGCATCGAGTGGCCCCAGCTGGAGTTCGAGGCCGGCAACATCGGCCCCGACGTCGTGCTGTGCTCCGGGCCCGAACCGTCGTTGCGGTGGCGGGCCGTGCTCGGGGAGGTCGTCGGCCTCGCCCAGCGGCTCGGCGTGCAGCGCGCGTTCACGGTGGGCGGCATCCCCGCGATGGCGTCGCACCGCCGGCCCGTCGAGGTGCTCACCACCGCCACGAGCGAGGAGCTCGCCGAGGCCACCGGCGCCTGGCGCCAGGACTACGAAGGTCCCACCGGCGCGCAGAGCGTGCTGCAGGTGCTCCTCGGCGAGGCGGGCATCGACACCGTCGGCCTCTGGGCCCAGGTGCCGCACTACCTGTCGGCCAGCGCCTCGCCGCCGGCGATCCGCTCCATGCTCGTGCGCCTGCGCGACCTCGCCGGCCTCGCCGTCGACCTCACCGAGATCGAGGAGCAGGCGGTCACCTACATCCAGCGGGTCGAGCAGGGCCTCGCCGAGCGCCCCGACGTCGTCGACGTGATCCGGGCCATCGAGGACGCCGACGACGACTGCGCCCGGTCTCGGCGGTGCCGACGGGCTGCCCGCCGAAGACCTGCCGAGCGGCGACGAGCTCGCCTCCGAGATCGAACGCTTCCTGCGCGGCCAGTAGCCTCGGCCCGTCCGTCGCCCTTCGACCGATCCGACGGGCCACACAGGAGCCTGCGCATGAGCGTCGTCAAGATCAACGCGATCACCGTGCCCAAGGAGCGGGCCGACGAGCTGGTGGCCCGCTTCGCCGCCCGCGCCGGCGAGGTGGCGAACATGCCCGGCTTCGAGATGTTCGAGCTGCTGCGCCCGACCGACGACAAGGACACCTTCCTCGTGTACACGCGTTGGCGTTCCGAGGAGGACTTCCAGGCGTGGATGAACAGCGCGGCGTTCCAGCACGGGCACAAGGCGCACAATACCCAGGGCCCGGTGAGCAACCAGAGCGAGCTGTGGCAGTTCGACGTGGTGCAGCACGAGGACGCCCCGGCGTCCTGAGCCCACCGACCCTTCGCACGCGCCCGTGAACACGCTCTTCCAGTTCCACAGCAAGTGGGGCTACGTCGCGATCGGGCTCAACGCGCTCGCGGGGATCTACGCGCTGATGGCGTACCAGTGGCGGCGCTTCCGCTCGAAGTACGTGTGGTGGGCCACGATCGTCGCCGAGGTCGCGCTGATGCTGCAGGTCGCAGTCGGCGCGATCCTGGTGGCATCGAAGGACTACACCGCGCCGCGCTTCCACATGTTCTACGGCTTCGTCGCGTTCATCACCGTCGGTCTGGCGTACAGCTACCGCGGCGCGATGCGCGGACGACGCGAGCTCCTGTACGGGCTGGTCGGTCTCTTCCTCATGGGCGTGGGCATCCGCGCCGTGCTGCAGGTGGGTTGACATGAGCGCACCGGGTCGGCCGGATCAGCCAGGGCGCCGCCTGCGCGTGATGCTGCTGTTCGGCGGCCGTTCCGCCGAGCACGACGTGTCGCGCGTGACCGCGGTCGCGGTGGCCGCCGCGCTCGACCCGGCGCGCTACGAGGTGGTGCCGGTCGCCATCACCACCGAGGGCCAGTGGCTCTTCGCCGACTCCGCGCGCCGTCACATCGAACGGGCCGCCGAGGTGGGGCCGCGTGCGTTGCCCGCGCGGTTCGACATCGACGGCGAGGCCGCCGAGGGTCTCGGCGACCTGGTCGCGACCGGTGGGGTGGGCGCCGCGGGTGCGCTCGACGTCGACGTCGTGCTGCCATTGCTGCACGGCCCCTACGGCGAGGACGGCACCGTGCAGGGTCTGCTCGAGCTGGCCGGCCTGCCCTACGTGGGTTCGGGCGTGGTCGGTTCCGCGGTGGGCATGGACAAGATCATGATGAAGCGCGCGTTCACCGCGTGCGGCATCGCCAATGCCCGCTCGGTGGAGCACCGCGACGGCCACGACGTCGAGGCCCTCGCCGACCGGGTCGAGGCGGAGCTCGGGTACCCGTGCTTCGTGAAGCCGGTCAACATGGGCTCGTCGGTGGGGGTGTCGAAGGCCCGCGACCGGGCCGAGCTGCTCGCCGCCTGTGAGGTGGCGCTGCGCTACGACGAGTGGGTCCTGGTGGAGGAGAACGTCACCGGGCGCGAGATCGAGGTGGCGGTGCTGGGCGACGACCCGCCCGTGGCCTCGGTGCCGGGGGAGATCGTGCCCGGCGACGAGTTCTACTCCTACACCGACAAGTACGAGACCGACGAGGCCGAGCTGCTCGTGCCCGCGCCGCTCACCGCCGACGAGGTGACGGAGGCGCAGCGCCTCGCGGTCGCGGCGTTCGCGGCGTGCCGGTGCGAGGCGATGGCACGCGTCGACATGTTCCTCACGCCCGACGGGCGCTTCCTGCTCAACGAGGTCAACACGATCCCGGGCTTCACGCCGATCTCGATGTACCCGCGGCTGTGGGAGGCGTCAGGCCTCCCGTACCCGCAGCTGCTCGACCGGCTCGTGGAGCTCGCGTTCGCCCGCCACGCGCGCCGCGAGGACCGCGCCGGACGCCAGCGGTGACGCGCTAGAGGTTGACCACCGGGCAGGTGAAGGTGCGGGTGATCCCGTCGACCTTCTGGATCTCGGACACGACGAGCTTGCCGAGATCGTCGAGCGAGTCGGACTCGGCCTTCACGATCACGTCGTAGGGACCGGCGACGTTGTCGGCGTCGACGACCCCCGCGATGGAGCGGGCGGCCTTCGCGACCTTCTCGGCGCGGCCGACCTCGGTCTGGATCAGCACGTATGCGGTGACGCTCATGGACCTACCCCCGTTGGACGAGTGCCCCCGAGCGTACTGCGAGGGGTTCGAATCAGGACAGACGTTCTTCGAGCGCGTCGAGCTCCGCGGCGAGCGCGGGCGGGAGACGGTCGCCGAACTCGGCGAAGTATGCACGCATCCCCGGCACCGACTGACGCCACTCGGCGGCGTCGAACGCGAGTGCGGCGTTGACGTCGTCGACCGACACGTCGAGGCCCTCGAGCTCGAGGTCGCCGGCCGACGGGATCACGCCGATCGCCGTGTCGACGCCACCGGCGTCGCCGTCGAGCCGACGGCAGATCCACTCGAGCACGCGGGAGTTCTCGCCGAAGCCCGGCCACAGGAAGCGGCCGTCCTCACCCTTGCGGAACCAGTTGACGCCGTAGATGGTGGGCAGCGACGCCGCGTCGGTGCGCTCGGTCATCGAGAGCCAGTGGCCGAAGTAATCGCCCATGTTGTAGCCGCAGAAGGGCAGCATCGCGAACGGGTCGTGGCGCAGCTCGCCGAGCCCGCCGACCGCGGCGGCGGTCTTCTCGGAGCCCATCGTGGCGGCCACGAGCACGCCGTGGTTCCAGTCGCGCGACTCGAACACCAGCGGCACCGTGGTGGCGCGGCGGCCGCCGAAGAGGAAGGCCGAGATCGGCACGCCCTTCGGGTCCTCCCACTCGGGGGCGATGCAGGGCACCTGCGACGCCGGCGCGCAGAACCGGGAGTTGGGGTGCGCGGCGGGCGCGTCGGACGCCGGCGTCCAGGAGTTGCCCTTCCAGTCGGTGAGGTGCGCGGGAGCGTCGTCGGTGAGGTCCTCCCACCACACGTCGCCGTCGTCGGTGAGCGCGGTGTTGGTGAACACGGTGTTGGCGTCGCAGGCGCGCAGCGCGTTGAGGTTCGACTTCTCGCTGGTGCCCGGCGCAACGCCGAAGATGCCGAACTCGGGGTTGATCGCGTGGAGGCGGCCTTCGTCGCCGAACTTCATCCAGGCGATGTCGTCGCCGATCGTCTCGACCGTCCAGCCGGGGATCGACGGGATGAGCATGGCGAGGTTGGTCTTGCCACACGCCGACGGGAACGCCGCGGCGATGTAGCGCACGCGGCCCTGCGGGCTCGTGAGCTTCAGGATGAGCATGTGCTCGGCGAGCCAACCCTCGTCGCGGGCGATCACGGAGGCGATGCGCAGCGCGAAGCACTTCTTGCCGAGGAGCGCGTTGCCGCCGTAGCCCGAGCCGTAGGACCAGATCTCACGCGTCTCGGGGAAGTGCACGATCCACTTCTCCTCGGCGTTGCACGGCCACGGGACGTCTTCTTCGCCCTCGGCGAGCGGCGCGCCGAGCGAGTGCACGCACGGCACGAACTCGCCGTCGGCGCCGAGCACGTCGAGCGCGGCCTGGCCGGCGCGCGTCATCGTGCGCATGCTCACCGCGACGTAGGGGGAGTCGGTGACCTCGACGCCGATGTAGGAGAGCGGCGAGCCGAGCGGGCCCATGCTGAACGGCACGACGTACATCGTGCGGCCCTTCATGCAGCCCCGGTACAACTCGTCGAGCTTGGCCCGCATCTCGGCGGGGGCCTTCCAGTTGTTGGTGGGGCCGGCGTCGACCTCGCGCTCGGAGCAGATGAAGGTGCGGTCCTCGACGCGGGCGACGTCGCTCGGGTCGGAGTGCGCCCAGAACGAACCGGGGCGCTTCGCCGGGTCGAGCTCGGTGAACGTGCCGGCCTCGACGAGCTGCTTGCAGAGGAGCTCGTGCTCGGCGTCCGAGCCGTCGAACCAGTGCACGTCGGCCGGCTCACAGAGCGCGACCATCTCGTTGACCCAGTCGATGAGTCGCTGGTTCTTGGTCGGGGGTGCCACGAGCGTCACGTCGAGATCCTCCACGTTGAGGACGAGGGCCCACAGAGCTCTGGCGGGCCACGAACTAGTGGAAAAAGTGTACCGACGACCCCCGTGATGCCCGGAACGCAAGCCCAGCACCCGCTCGCCCGCTGCGGACTGGATACGGATCGGCCGGCGACCTTGCGAACACCCGTACCGGCGAGTTAGAACACGTGTTCCATGGCCGTCGCCGCCTTCCCGTCCTCCTCACCGGGTGCTCCGGGCACCCGCGAGGTGCTCATCCTCACGGCCGAGCGGCTGTTCGCGGAGCAGGGGATCGACCGCGTGTCGCTGCGCCAGATCGGCGAGGCCGCCGGGCGACGCCAACCCTCCGCGGTGCAGTACCACTTCGGTGACGCGCACGGCCTGTGTCGCGCCATCGTCGAGTTCCGCACGCGTGCCGCCACCGAGCGCCGCACCGTGATGCTCGACGACCTCGTGCTCGCCGGTCGCCACGACGACGTGCACGCCCTGCTCGAGGCCGTCGTGTTCCCGCTGCTCGAGACTCTCCCGCCCGACTCGCACTACCTCGGCTTCGTCGCGGAACTCCTGGCCCGCAAGCGGCTCGTGCCGATCTTCGCCGAGCCCGGCACCGAGTACGGCGAGAACGCCCAGCGCATCGGGCGCTACCTCGACGACGCGCTGATCGGCTCGTTCGGGAAGGCCCCCGAGGCGCTGCGCCGCCGCCGCATCGAGCGCGCCGTCGACATGGTGCTCACGTCGCTCGCCCGCGACTGGGAGCCGGCCGATCGTCGCCGCGGCGCCGGCGGCGTGTCCACCGATCTCATGGTCGCCGACCTGCTCGGGTCTGCGGCCGCAATGCTCACGGCTCCCTTGCCGTCCGTCCGCACTGCTCCCGCGACTCCCGCGACTTCCCGAAGGCGGTCCCGATGACCAATCCCACGCACGCCCGTACGCCCGTGATCGGCCCCGATCTCGCGTCGTCGAAGCCCGGCGACTACCCGCTGCCCACCCCGGCCAAGGGTGCGCCCAACGTGGTGATGATCGTCCTCGACGACATGGGCTTCGCCCAACTCGGCTGCTTCGGCTCGGGCATCGCCACGCCCAACATCGACCGGCTCGCCGACCACGGGCTGCGGTACAACCGCTTCCACGTCACCGCGATCTGCTCACCGACGCGCGCCGCGCTGCTGACCGGGCGCAACCACCACAACGTGGGTGTCGGCTTTCTCGTCGACCTGCCCATGGCGTACCCGGGCTACACCGGCCGCATCCCGAAGTCGGCGGTGCCGCTGCCCCGAGTCCTGCGCGACCACGGCTACAACACCTTTGCGGTGGGGAAGTGGCACCTCGTGCCCGGCGGCGAGCGCACCGACGCAGGTCCGTTCGACCGGTGGCCGCTCGGCTTCGGCTTCGAGCGCTACTACGGGTTCCTCAACGGCGACGCCAACCAGTGGGCGCCGTCGCTCGCGCGCGACAACCACTACGTGGAGCCGCCGCGCACGCCGGAGGAGGGGTACCACCTCAGCGAGGACCTCGCCGACGAGGCGATCCGCAACGTCACCCGTCAGCAGCAGGCGTCGGGTGGGGACCGCCCCTTCTTCCTCTACTTCGCGCTCGGCGCGATGCATGCGCCGCACCACGTCGCGCCCGAGTGGGTGGAGCGGTACCACGGGAAGTTCGACCAGGGCTGGGACCGCTGGCGCGAGGAGGTGTTCGCCCGGCAGGTGGAGGCGGGCATCGTGCCCGACGGCACCACGCTCACCCCGCGCCCGAGCTGGATCGACGAGTGGGACTCCCTCTCGGAGGAGACGCAGCGCGTGCTGGCGCGCCAGATGGAGGTGTACGCGGGCTTCCTGTCGCACACCGACGCGCAGATCGGTCGCGTGATCGACCAGCTCGAGAAGCTCGGCATCCTCGACGACACCATCGTGATGCTCGTGTCCGACAACGGCACGAGCGGCGAGGGTGGCGCGATGGGCACCTTCAACGAGCACCGCTTCACCGAGCACGTGCCCGACACCGTGGAGAGCAACGGCGCGTGGCACGACGAGCTCGGTGGCGTCCGCACCTACCCGCACTACTCGTGGGGCTGGGCCTGGGCCGGCAACACGCCGCTGCGCCTGTGGAAGCGCTACACGTGGCTCGGCGGCTGCCGCACGCCGCTGATCGTGCACTGGCCGAACGGCATCGAAGCCCCCGGCCAGGTGCGCGACCAGTTCGTGCACGCGATCGACCTCGCACCCACGGTGCTCGCGCTCGCGGGCATCACGCCGCCCGACACGATCGACGGCGTCACCCAGAAGCCCTACGACGGTGCGTCGATCGCGGCCACGTTCACCGACGCCGGCGCGCCCAATCCGCGCGACACGCAGTACTTCGAGATGCTCGGTTCGCGGTCCATCTTCAGCAACGGCTGGAAGGCCACCACCGACCACGTGTCGAAGGGCGTGATGGACGAAGAGCGCCTCATGGAGGGCAGCCGCGAGTTCGCGACCGACACGTGGGCGCTGTTCCGCCTCGACGACGACTTCTCGGAGGCGAACGACGTCGCCGATGAGCATCCGGAGGTGCTCGCCGAGCTGCAGCAGCGCTGGGCGGTGGAGGCGGGGCGCAACAACGTGTTCCCGATGTCCGACGATCTCATCGCGCGCGTCGTCGCGATGATGGCGCCGGCCAATGGCCCGCGCGCTCGGGCGGTGTACCACCCCGAGTCGAGCCCGGTGATCGACGCACAGGTCGCCCGGCTCGGCCTCGGTGCGCGCATGACCGCCGACGTGACCGTGCCCGGCGACGGCGGCGCGGGCGTGCTCTGCGCCATCGGCGACTGGAACGGTGGCTTCGCGCTCTACGTGCGCGACGGCCGACTCGTGTGTGCCTACTCCCGTGCGAGCGACATCCACGCGGTGGCGAGCGAGCTGCCCGTGCCCGCGGGCGATCACCGCCTCGGCGTGCACTACGACCTCAACGGCCCAGGCGGTCCCGAGCTCACGCTGCTGTGCGACGGCGAGGTCATCGGCGGCGAGCAGCTGCCGTTCCCGCTGCCGTTCGTGTTCCAGCACGGCGGCTGCTCGATGTACCTCGGCGAGGATCGCGGCCTGCCGGTGTGCGACGACTACGAGGTGCCGTTCCCCTGGACGGGGGAGCTGCGCGAGGTGGTCATCGAGTCGGGCGGGGCCCACGCGGATCTCACCCAGGAGCTGCGCGCCGCCCTCCACTCGGAATAGAGGCCGGAGACCCCGTCAGCCCCACTCGGAGCAACCGCACCGACGGCTGGCATCCTGGACAGCGTGGACAGCGTGGACAGCGTAGGCACGGCCGGTACCGACGACTTCAGCGCGCAGATCCGGGCCGCGACCGAGTTCCTCGAGTCGGTGGTCGCCGACCCCTCCGTGCTCGAGGTGATGACGGAGGAGGAGCGCATCCGCTTCGTCAACGCGGCCGGCGACGTGTTCTCACCCGACGTCACCGAACGGCGGCGCCGGCTGAAAGCCCGCCAGCGACGCCGAGCGCGACGAGCGTCAACGCCGTGACGACGACCTCCTGGCCGAGACCGGGATCCGCCGCCTGCGGGCCAAGCCCGTGTTCACCACGCCGAACGTGTATCCGCCGGAGGTCGTCCCCGACGACGACTACTCCGGCGACGACTTCTCCGGCGACGACGCGCGCGAGCTGGGCGAACCCGCGCACTGCTACGTGTGCAAGGCGCACTTCTCGCAGCTCCACCACTTCTACGACCAGCTGTGCCCCACGTGTGCCGCCCTCAACTACGAGAAGCGCACCGAGTCCGCCGACCTGCGCGGACGCGTCGCACTGCTCACCGGCGGGCGGGTGAAGATCGGGTACCAGGCGGGCATCAAGCTGCTGCGCAGTGGCGCGCACCTGATGGTCACGACGCGCTTCCCGCGCGACGCGGCCATGCGGTACGCCCGCGAAGCCGACTTCGACGACTGGGCCGATCGGCTCGAGATCTTCGGTCTCGATCTGCGGTACACGCCGAGCGTCGAGGCGTTCTGTCACCACGTGAACGAGACGCGCGGCCGGCTCGACTTCATCATCAACAACGCGTGCCAGACGGTCCGGCGGCCGCCCGACTTCTACCGGCACATGATGGACGTCGAGACCGCGTCGCTCGCGCAGATGCCCGGAGAGGTCAGGGCGCTCGTGGGCGAGTACGAGGAGCTCACCGATCTCGCCGGCGCCGCGACGCTCTCGCAGCGCGCGCTGCTGCCGGGAGAGGCGCGCCCGCAACACGCGCTGTTCCCGGAGGGACGCCTCGACCAGGATCTGCAACAGGTCGACCTGCGCGACCGGAACTCGTGGCGGCTCATGCTCGCCGAGGTGCCGACGGTCGAGCTGCTCGAGACGCAACTGGTGAACGCGGTGGCGCCGTTCGTGCTGAACGGGCGCCTCAAGGCGCTCATGCTGCGTACCCCCGAACGCGACAAGCACGTCGTCAACGTGTCCGCGGTCGAGGGGCAGTTCTACCGGCGCTTCAAGACGACGAAGCACCCGCACACGAACATGGCGAAGGCCGCGCTCAACATGATGACGTGCACGTGCGCGGCGGAGTACCACGCCGACGGCATCCACATGAACAGCGTCGACACCGGCTGGGTGAGCGACGAGGACCCGGTCGACATCGCCGCGCGCAAGATCGCGGAGCAGGGGTTCCACCCGCCGCTCGACATCGTCGACGGCGCCGCCCGCATCGTGGACCCGATCATCTCCGGCTTCAACACCGGCGAGCACGTCTCCGGCCAGTTCCTGAAGGACTACCGCCCGACCGACTGGTGAGAATCCCGACGGCGGGGCTTGACGGCTAACTGCGTTAGCCGTAGAGTGTGGCTAACGCAGTTAGCCGCTCAGGAGGCAGCCATGGACACGCTCACCACATCGACCGACGCCCTTCCCACCCACTACCGCCGTCCCGGCTGGTTCACCCGCCACGTGATGAACCGCTCGGTCGCCGCCCTCACCCGGGCCGGGGTGAGCGTGTGGGGCTCCCGGGTGCTCGAGGTGCGGGGCCGCGTGAGCGGCGAGCCCCGCCGGGTGCCGGTCAACCTGCTCGAGCTCGACGGCCGCCGCTACCTGGTGTCGGCCCGGGGCGAGGGGGAGTGGGTGCGCAACGTGCGCGCCGCCGACGGCGCGCTCGACGCTCCGGCGCGGTCGCCACCGCGAGGAGCTGCACGCGGTCGAGGTCGCCGACGCCGACAAGGTGCCGGTGCTGCGCGCCTACCTGCGCCGGTGGAAGGCCGAGGTGGGCGTGTTCTTCGACGGCGTCGACGCCGACTCGACCGACGCCGATCTCGCCGCCATCGCATGGAAGCACCCGGTGTTCGTGCTGTCGCCCGTGGACGTGGCGCGGTGAACGAACCCGCAGCCCGGCAGCTGTCGCCGCGCGCCGCCGAGATCGTGGCGGTCGCGCGGCAGGTGCTGGAGGCGGAGGGGGCCGACGCGCTGACGATGCGCCGGATCGGCGACGAGCTGTCGATGAAGGCGCCGTCGCTCTACAAGCACTTCCCGAACAAGGCGGCGATCGAGCTCGTGCTCGTGGAACAGGGCCTCACCGAGATGGCGCACGCGCTCTACGCCGCGATCGGGCGGCGATCGCCGGTGAATGCCGTCCGTCCCCTGCTCGAGACCTACCGCGCCGTGGCCCGCGCGCATCCGAACCTGTACCGGCTCACAACCGTCGGCCCGCTGCGGCGCGACGAGCTGTCGCCCGGGCTCGAGGACTGGGCCGGCGCCCCGTTCTTCCTGGTGGCCGGCGACGCGTACCTCGCGCAGGGGATGTGGTCGGCCGCGCACGGCATGGTGATCCTCGAGCTCGACGGTCGGTACCCACCTGACTCCGAACTCGACCGCACCTGGCGGGAGACGGCGGCCGCGTTCCGCGGCGATCGAGCAGTCGCTCAGCTGATCGCGAGCGAGGTGGCGCAACCGTCGTCGGTGAAGGTCACCGTGACGGTGCCCTCGACGGTGCCGGTACCGGTGTCGGTGCCCGTGGCGGTGCGGAGCCGCACCGCCCAGGTGGCGGTGTCGCCGGTGAGCTGCTTGCGCACCGGGTCGACCGTGATGTCGCGGCCGAGGCGATCGCGCACGAACGCGGCGAGGTCGTCGGTGACGGCCTCGGGTGCGAACGCGCCGAGCACGGCGTCGGCGTCGCCGGCCGTCCACGCCTCCTCCAACGCGAGGGTGGTGGCGAATCGGGCGGCCTGCGCGTGCCCGGCCTGCACCAGCCCGTCGAGGAAGTCTGGGTCGCGGTTCATCTTCGACGCCGGGCCCCACGTCCCCGACAGCGCGGTGCGCGGCATCTCGACGACGCGGACCACGATCGGTCGGTACTTCCCGCCCGGCGCGAGCGCGCCGCTCTCCAGGAGCGCGTCGATCGTCTCGATGAAGCCGAGCTCCTGGTAGAGCGACAGGTTGCCCGACAGCTCGTTGCGCCGGTCGGCGATGTCGAGCAGCGACGTGGGTGTTGCCTTGCGCGATCGAGGGTTCACCTGGATCACCCACAGCTCGTCGGGCTGGGTGGCGAGCAGGTCGCGCACCGGCGGGTTCTGCGAGAAGAGGCCGTCCCAGTAGGCGCCGCCGTCGACCGCGACCCGCGGGGAACAGGTTGGGGATCGCCGCGGAGGCGAGGGCGTGCTCGGGCACGATCGTGTCGGTGTGGCTGTTGAACGCCCGGAACTCGCCGGTGTTCACCTCGACCGCGCCGAGCAGCAACAACGGCGACTCGCCGGTGCGGTCGGGGGTGGCCGCGGCCACCCGTTCGAAGTCGACGTGGCGTTCGAGCATCGCCCGGAACGTGTCGAGGCCGAGGTTCACGGCGGGCAGTTGGTAAGGACTGAGCGCCGGCAGCATGCCGTGGCCCTGCGCGATCCCGGCCGCGAGCATCGCCGAGTTCAGGAGCCGGTCGAACGGCGCGGTGGCCGAGTTGTCGGCCCAGAAGTCGGTGAGCCGGGTGGCGGCACCCTCACGGTCGTCGTCGAGCAACGACGCCCAGGCGAGCAGCGCGCAGATCGCGCGCACCCGAGGTGCCGCTGATGCCGACGACGCGGTGGACGCCAGCGAATCGTCGGTGAGGAGGCCGCCGAGCACGCCGGCGGTGAAGGCGGTGTGGCTGCCGCCGCCCTGGCAGGCGATCGCGACGGTGCGAGGTGCGACCGTGCGGCCGCCGGGCACGGAGGTCAGACCTGGGCGGTGGGGAGACCCATGTCGGGCTCCGATCCGAAGCGGATCGAGGTGGCCCGCCCGGCGCCGTTGAGCTCGAAGTTCACCCGCTGGCCCTGACGCAGCATGACGAAGATCGAGTCCTCGAGCGCGTCGGCCGCCACCGCGTACTCGGTGCGGTCGGCGGTGTCGCTGATGACGACACCTTCGCCGGTCTGCGGGTCGTAGAAGCGCACGACGCCCTGCACGGTGACCGCCTTACGGCTTCTGCACCTTGCCCGCCTTGAGGCAGGAGGTGCACACGTGGAGGCGACGGGGCGAGCCGTTGACGATCGCCCGCACCTTCTGCACGTTCGGGTTCCAGCGCCGCTTGGTACGGCGGTGCGAGTGGCTGATGCTCATGCCGAACTGCGGCTTCTTGCCACACACCTCGCAGACGGACGCCATGGTGGAACCTTGCCTCGTGCTGGGAGCGGGCCACCCCACCTGGCCACGAGGGGCCGATGGGGGAGGGTGCCGCTGGGAACGGTCGGTCGAACGGACAAGGGTAGCAGCGGGCGCAGTACCATCCCAGCCGTGAGCCCGGTTCCCGCTGTCCTCGACCGACTCGCGCCCGCTGACCTGCGGCGCCTCGTCGCCACCTACCGCGACACGCTGCGCGCCCACCAGGACGAGTTGAACCGCCTCAACGTGTACCCGGTGCCCGACGGCGACACGGGCACGAACATGGCCCTCACCCTGGAATCGGTGGTCAGCGAACTCGACACCCACCAGGGAGCGGAGGCGGACGCCTCCGCCATGGAGGAGGTGTGCGAGGCGATCCGCCACGGCTCCCTCATGGGCGCCCGGGGGAATTCCGGCGTCATCCTCTCGCAGATCCTGCGCGGCCTCGCCGACACCTTCGCCCCGCTCGAGTCCATCTCCGCCACCGACGTCGCCACCGGGCTGCGCACCGCGGCCGACGCCGCCTACCAGGCGGTCCTGCGCCCGGTCGAGGGCACCATCCTCACCGTCGTGCGCTCGGCGGCCGAGTCGGTCGAGCAGGCGGTCGCCGAGGGCGAGTCCACGCTCAGCGGGCTGCTCGAGCGGGCCTCCGAGGCGGCACGCGACGCGGTGGCCCGCACGCCCGAGCTGCTGCCGGTGCTGCGCGAGGCCGGCGTCGTCGACGCCGGCGGTCGCGGCTTCGAGCTGCTGCTCGCCTCGTGGCTCAACGTCGTGTCGGGCACGCCCGTCCCCGACCCGCAGGTCGTGAACACGCCCGCCGCCGTCGACGCGCACATGCAACACAGGCACGACGAGCTCGACGGCGGCCGCTACGAGGTGATGTTCCTCCTCCATGCCGACGACGCGAACGTCCCCGCGTTCAAGAACACCTGGGACGCGCTCGGCGACAGCATCGTGGTGGTCGGCGGCGAGGGCCTCTGGAACTGCCACGTGCACACCGACGAGATCGGCGCCGCGATCGAGGCCGGCATCGCCGCGGGCACGCCCGCCCGCATCCAGGTCACCGACCTCGTGGAACAGGTCGCCCACCTCGAGCAGGAGCAGTGGGTGGTCGACCAGGAGGCGCCGTCGCAGGAGCGCGTCACCACCGCGGTCGTCGCGGTTGCAGTGGGGGACGGCCTGCGGCGCCTCCTCGGCACGCTCGGCGTCCAGCAGGTGGTGGCCGGCGGCCAGTCGATGAACCCGTCGACCGCGCAGATCCTCGACGCCGTCGGCGCGTGCAACGCCGAGGGCGTGATCGTGCTGCCGAACAACAAGAACATCGTGCCGGTCGCGCGTCAGGTGCCCGACCTCACCGACGTCCTCGTCGACGTCGTGCCCACCACCGCCGTGGTGGAGGCGCTCGCCGCGCTCGTGGTGTACGACCCCGCGAAGACGGTGGCCGAGAACACCGCGGCGATGGCCGAGGAGGCGCAGCGGGTCAGCGCCGGCGAGGTCACCCAGGCGGTGCGCGACAGCACCGCCGAGTGCGGACCGATCAAGTCGGGCGACTGGATCGCGATCACGCGCGACGGCATCGTCGCGGCGGTGCCCAGCGCGCTCGACGCCGCGGTCGCGCTGCTCGACGCACTGGTCGACGACGCCTCCGAGCTCGTCACCGTGCTCGTGGGCGAGGACGCCACCGAGCACGACGTCGCCGCGCTCGGCGACCACCTCGGCAAGGCCCACCCCGAGTGCGAGGTGGAGCTCCACCGCGGCGACCAACCGCTCTACCCCTTCCTCATCGGGGTCGAGTAGCGGGAGTGGCCGCCCCCGAAGATGCCGGCCTCACCCTCCGGGAGCTGAAGGGTCGCACCGTCACCGATCTCAAGACGGTCGGGCCCAAGCTGCGCGACGGCCTCGCGGAGATGGGCATCACGTCGGTGCTCGACCTCCTCGAGCACTATCCGCGCCGCTACGTCGACCGCACGCAGCGCGCCGAGATCCAGGAGCTGCACGAGGGCGACGAAGCCACCGTCGACGGCGAGGTGCGTTCGATCAGCGCGCGGCGCACGCGCGACGGCAAGCGCGTGATCGTGAACGCGTCGGTGTACGACGGCACCGGCCTGCTCTACGTCGTGTTCTTCAACCAGGCCTGGCGCGAGCGGCAGATCCCGAAGGGCACGCAGGTGTCGGTGTTCGGCAAGGTCGAGAACTACCGCGGCAAGCGGCAGATGACGAACCCGGTCATCGACATCCTCGCCGCACCCGACAGTGAGCCCGGCGGCGGTGGACTCGACCAGACCGGCACGATCGTGCCGGTGTACCCGCAGTCGGGGAAGGCGGAGGTGCTCACCTGGCAGCTGCGCCGATCCATCTCGGAGGCGCTGCAGCGCGCCAAGGCCCGCAGCTTCGCCGACCCGCTCGATGCCTCCTTCCGCACCGACCTCGACCTCGTCGCGCGCGACACCGCGTACCGCGACGTGCACCAACCCGAGTCGATGAACGAGGCGCAGGCCGCGCGCCACCGGCTGAAGTTCGACGAGTTCCTGCGCATGATGCTCGGCCTCGTCGCGCGCAAGCGGAAGCTCGCGGCGGAGGCGAGCGGTGTGCAGCACGTGATCGACGGCGCGCTCGGTGCCGCGCTTCCACGAGGGCCTGCCGTTCCCGCTCACCGACGACCAGGCGAACGCGATCGTCGAGATCCAGCGCGACATGGCCTCACCCGCGCCGATGCACCGGTTGCTGCAGGGCGAGGTCGGTTCGGGCAAGACCGTCGTCGCGCTCACCGCGTTGCTCACCGCGGTGCAGGGTGGGTACCAGGGCGCGTTCATGGCGCCCACCGAGGTGCTCGCGGAGCAGCACGAGCTCACCATGCGCTCGGTGCTCGACGGTCTCACCGTGCCCGAGGAGGGGTCGCTGCTCGGCGAGCGGCCGGTGCGCGTCGCGCTGCTCACCAACCGCACACCCGCGGCCGACCGCCGCCGCATCGCCGAAGGGCTGCTCAACGGCGACGTCGACATCCTGGTCGGCACGCATGCGCTGATCTACGGCGGCGTGGAGTTCGCCAACCTCGGTCTCGTCGTCATCGACGAGCAGCACCGCTTCGGGGTGGAGCAGCGCGACCTCCTGCGCGCCAAGGGCGACTCGCCCGACGTGTTGGTCATGACCGCCACCCCCATCCCGCGCACCGCGGCGATGCTCATCTATGGCGACCTCGACAAGACCGAGCTGCGCCATCTCCCCGCGGGGCGATCACCGATCGAGACGCGCGTGATCGGCACCGGCCCGCTCGAGCGGGTCGCGGTGTACGAGCAGGTGCGCGAGGAGGTGCGCAAGGGGCGGCAGGCCTACGTGGTGTGCCCGCTCGTCGAGGGCTCCACCAAGTTGGAGGCGAAGGCCGCCAACGAGGAGTTCGAGCGGCTCGCCGCCGAAGACCTGCGCGACCTGCGCCTCGGTCTGCTGCACGGCCAGATGCACCCGAACGACAAGGAAGCGGCCATGCGTGCGTTCCGGGCGGGGGAGACCGACGTGCTCGTGGCCACCACCGTGATCGAGGTGGGCGTCGACGTGCCCAACGCGACCGTGATGGTGATCGAGGACGCCGATCGCTTCGGGCTGCTGCAGCTGCACCAGCTGCGCGGTCGCATCGGGCGCGGCCAGCACGCCTCCACCTGTGTGCTCGTCGCCGACCCCACCACGCCCCAGGGTGCGCAGCGGATGGAGGCGATGGTGCAGTCGGGCGACGGCTTCGAGCTCGCCGAGCGCGACCTCGCCATCCGCGGCGCGGGCGAGGTGTTCGGCGAACGCCAGGCCGGCTGGAGCGACCTGAAGCTCGGCCGTCTGCCGCACGACGAGCCGATCGTGCTCGAGGCCCGTGCCGTCGCCGAGCAGATCCTCGACGCCGACCCCGAGCTCGAGGCCCACGCCCAGCTGCGCGAAGAGGTCGAAGACCTCCTCGGCGACGCAGTGGAGTTCCTCTTCAAGAGCTAGGACTCAGCAACCGGCATTGTGACCTAGCGGCCCTCGACAGCTACAGCGAGGGGTGGGCGCGCAGCGACGAACGCGCGGAGGGGACGTCACCCGTCGCGGCACCCAGACCCATGTACACCGGTACGAACACGCGGTGGGTGAAGAGCCAGGTCCCGTCGACTCGGTGCACGGTGTCGTAGTAGATCCCGAAATCCTCGAAGTTGGTTTCGGTGCCCACCGGGCCGAACGGATTGCCGTCCTCGGTGACCGTTCCGCGGCTCAGTTCGTAGATCGTCGTGGTCGCCGTCGCCGCATCCGCGTCGTGCAGGGTGACGACGGGACAATGCGGTGTCTGGATGAGGAGTTCGACACCACGGGCGTTGGCGGCGAGGAACTCGCAGAACTCCCGCGCCGATTCGAAGTGCATCCCGAGGAGCGGACTCTCCCAGATCGCGTTCGTGGCGAACACCGCCTCCGTGGCCTCGAGATCGCCACGGTTGATGGAATCCGAGTACCGAGAGATGAGTTCCTGGATCTCGAGCTTGTCGAAACGCGACTCGTCTCCCATCGGGCGATCCCTCCACTCATCAGGCTGGCAGGAGCCTCGCGACGGTAAGACGGTTCGGACCCATGCGTCCATGGGCCGGATCAGCTTCGTGACGCCGGTCTCTCCGAGCCGGCTCCGCCGGTAGCCGACGACCCGCCCCGCGTGGACACGCCGGCGGGGCGCGGTTGACCGCGGACGCGGGCGGGAATCCCCGAGGCATGCCGGATCACACTGACGAACTCCGCAGCCAGTTGCTCGACCTCGAGAACGCGGCATGGCGCTCGCTGACCCAGCAAGGTGAGGCGGCAAGGTTCTACGACGAGAACCTCGCGCGCGACGTGCTGATGCTGTTCCCCGGCGGCATGGTCATCGACGACCGCCAGGCGGTGATCGACTCGATGGACGCGCCGCCATGGGCGTCGTTCGAGATCATCGAGCCGCGGGTGCTGCCCCTGTCGGAGGACGCGGCAGTGCTCGCGTACCGCGTGCACGCCCAGCGCGAGGAGCGGGACTACGAGGCACTGCTCAACAGCACCTACGTGCGGGAGAGCGGGACCTGGCGCCTCGCCCTCCACCAGCAGACCCCCGTCTGAGCGACGTCGCCCACGCCGCGCACGGCGTGATCGGTCGTCCCGAGGCGCCCGGAGGCTCGGTAGTCTTCCGCACCATGCTCGAAGGCACTGACCCTGAGGCGTACGCCTCGGCGCAGCCCTTTCCCCACGTCGTGACCTCGTTCGAGAGCCCCTTGCTCAGTGCGTGCGCCGCGGAGTTCCGGCCGCTCGCCGACATGGAAGCCCAGTTCGACAACCGCAACGAGAAGAAGTCGAGCGAGTCTCGCTGGGCGGCGTTGGGGCCCGCCACGCGCGAACTGGTGACGGCGTTCAACGGCCCTGACTTCCTCGACGAGCTCGAACGCGTGACGGGTATCGCGGGACTGCTCGTCGATCCGCACCTCTGGGGTGGTGGTCAACACCAGATCGGGCGCGGGGGACTGCTCCAGGTGCACGCCGACTTCGAACGGCACCCGACGCTCGATCTGCATCGTCGAGTGAACGCGCTCCTCTACCTCAACGAGGACTGGCGCAGCGAGTGGGGCGGCCAGCTCGAACTCTGGGACGACGACGGCCCCGCGGTGAAGGTCGAACCGGAGATCGGCACGCTCGTCGTGTTCACGACGACGGCGACGTCACGCCACGGTCACCCGGGCCCGTTGCAGTGCCCGCCGGAGCGAACGAGGAAATCGCTCGCGTTCTACTACTACACGGCCGACTTCGTCGCTGCGGCGTCGCCGACGACGGCCTTCGTCACCGGGGACACGAGACGATCGAAGGTGCGACGATCGGCGTGGCACCTGCGAGAAGCCGCGCGCGCGCTCCGCTGATCCGTGACGCGCCGCCGGAGCGACCAGGCGTTCTAGCGTTCCCGGCATGGCGTTGCGGGTGATCGCGGGGACGGTGGGCGGGCGCAAGCTCGTCGCGCCGAAGGGCGGTGCGCGGCCCACCCAGGACCGGGTGAAGGAGGCGCTGTTCTCCTCGCTCGGCGACGCGGTGATCGACGCAACGGTGCTCGATCTCTACGCGGGGAGCGGTGCGTTGGCGATCGAGGCGCTGTCACGTGGTGCCGGGCACGCGGTGCTGGTCGACTCGGACGCGTCCGCGATGGCCGCGATCCGGGCCAATCTCGACACCACCGGGTTCGCCAACCAGGCCACGGTGTCGCAACGGCCCGCCGGCACCTTCGTGCGGAGCGGGGCGCCGGGCGGCCCGTTCGAC
Organism: uncultured Actinomycetes bacterium; assembly: GCA_963720785.1. Classification (GTDB taxonomy): domain Bacteria; phylum Actinomycetota; class Acidimicrobiia; order IMCC26256; family DASPTH01; genus CAVRGQ01. The sequence goes on along the minus strand of CAVRGQ010000008.1, from coordinate 348,831 downwards.
CTCGTGCTCCTGGACCCGCCCTACGACCTCCCGTCCGCCGACGTCGCCGGCGTGCTGGCCGGCCTGGCCGCGGCGGGGGCGGTGGAACCGGGCGCCACGGTGGTGATCGAGCGGGCGCGGGGGAGTGAGGCGGTCGCGCTGCCCAAGGGCTGGGATGTCCGGAGGGAACGCACCTACGGGGATACGCTCCTGATCCTGGTGTCCGCCTGAACACCTCCACCTTCGGGCACCGACCCTCGCACCACCCACGCACACTTCCCCCAGGAGCAGGTCCCCTTGGCCACCGCCCTCTGTCCGGGCTCGTTCGATCCCGTCACCAACGGTCACCTCGACATCATCGAGCGGACCGCGCGGCACTTCGACGACGTGATCGTGGCGGTCATCCGCAACCCACAGAAGACGCAGTCGCTCTTCACCCTCGAGGAGCGCCAGGAGATGCTGGCCTCGGAGCTCGCGCACCTGAAGAACGTGCGCATCGAGTTCTTCAAGGGCCTGCTCGTCGAGTTCGCCAAGGAGCGGGGCGCCGAGTCGATCGTCAAGGGACTCCGCGCCGTCTCCGACTTCGACTACGAGCTGCAGATGGCCCAGATGAACCAGAAGCTGTCGGGCATCGACACCTTCTTCATCTCCACCAGCCCGCAGTACTCCTTCCTCTCGTCGAGCCTCGTGCGCGAGGTGGCCCGCTTCGGCGGCGACGTCACCGGGATGGTGCCGCCGAGCATCCAGACCCGCCTCGAGCAGCGGTTCGCCGAGCTCAAGGCCGCCCAGACCATTGAGGGCCAGATCACCGAGGGCAAGCCAGGGGCCACGAATGAGTGACCAGCAGGCCTACGACCTCGAGACGATCCTGCGCGAGCTGCGCGAGATCATCGACACCGCCCGCACGATGCCGATGTCGGCGTCGGTGCTGGTGAACCGCGAGGAGACCCTCGAGCTGATCGACGAGGCCCTCGGCGTGCTGCCCGACGAGCTGCGCCACGCCCGCTGGCTGCTCAAGGAGCGCGACGAGTACCTCGCCCAGGCCCGCCGCGACGCCGAGGACATCGCGGAGGCCGGCCGGGTCCAGGCCGAGCGCATGGTCGAGCGCACCGAGGTGGCCCGGGAGGCCCGCCGGGTGGCCCAGCAGGTGGTCTCGACCGCTGAGGCCGACTCCCGGCGCCTGCGCCACGAGGCCGAGGACTACATCGACCAGAAGCTCGCCGCCTTCGAGGTGGTGCTGGAGCGCACCATGCAGACGGTCCAGAAGGGCCGGGAGCAGCTCCAGGCCGTGGTCGAGCCCCTCGCGGCCGACGAAGCCGGCGAGCAGCACCCCCTCGACGACGACGGCTACGAGGCCTTGTACGACCTCGCCGAGCCCGCCGAACAGGCAGTCTTCGACCAAGACGACGTGTGACGGAGTAGGATCGAGCGTCCGGTCGAGCCGCCAAAGCTCCCGGGTATGAAGCTCATGAGCGCACTCCGCATCGACGTCGCCGACCTGCTGACGCACCCCGGGGCACGCCGGCCCCTCCATGTGGAGGCCGCCGTCGCGGACCTCGGGGGTACTGCCGCGCGGGTCGACGAGCCGGTCGTGGTCGATCTGGTGCTCGAGCGGGTCCCCGACGGCCTCGTTGCCCGGGGCACCGTGCGGGCCCACTGGGAAGCCCAGTGCAGCACCTGCCTCGTGGATCTCGGCGGCGAGCTGGAGCTCTCCGTGGCCGAGCTCTACGAGGTCAACCCGGCCGAGGGCGAGACCTACCCGATCGAGGCCGGCCACCTCATCGACCTCGAGCGGCTCGTGCGCGATGCCGTGCTGCTCGAACTGCCGCTGGCCCCCAGCTGCCGGACCGTCGAGGGGCGCGAGTGCACGCCCGTCGTGCCGCCCGGCGTGTCCTTCGACGAGCCGATCGACTCCGAGCCCGAGGAGGAGCTTGCGGATCCCCGCTGGGCCGCCCTCTCGGAGCTCGAGCTCTAGCCCTCGCCCCACCCCTTCGAACCACATCACACAGGAGCACAACAAAGATGGCAGTCCCCAAGCGACGGACCCCGCGAGCCAAGACGCGCCAGCGCCGCGCGTCGAACTGGCGTCTCGCCGCCCCGTCCCGCTCCACCTGCCCGAACTGCGGCGCGGTGAAGCAGCCCCACATCGTGTGCGGCAACTGCGGCTGGTACGGCGGCCGCCAGGTGATCGACGTCTCCTGACGTAATGGGGATCACCGTCGCGATCGACGCGATGGGCGGTGACCTCGCCCCCGACGAGATCGTCGCGGGCGCGGTGAGCGCTGTCGCGAACCTCGGCGTCAACGTGCTCCTCGTGGGGCGCGAAGACGTCGTCGCGCCCTTGCTCCCCGACGACGCGCCCGGCGTCGAGCTGGTGCACGCCTCCGAAGTGGTGGCGATGCACGACGCACCCACCGCGGTGCGCTCGAAGAAGGACTCGTCGATCGTGCGCTGTGCCGAGCTCGTGCGCGACGGACGCGCCGACGCCATGGTGTCGGCGGGCAACACCGGCGCGGCCATGGCTGCGGCGCTCCTGCGCATGGGCCGGATCAAGGGTGCCTCACGGCCTGCGATCGCGGTGCCGGTGCCGGTGCCCGGTCGCGACCCCCAGATCCTCGTCGACGGCGGGGCCAACGTCGACTGCTCGGCCGAGTGGCTGCGGCAGTTCGCGGTCATGGGCACCGAGTACGCCCGGGTGTTCCTGCGCATCGACACCCCGCGCGTCGGTCTGCTGTCGAACGGCGAGGAGGCCGGCAAGGGCGACGACCTGCGCAAGGCGGCCCACCTGCTGCTCGCCGACATGCCCGGCTACATCGGCAACGTCGAGGGCCGCGACTTCATGCACGACACCGTCGACGTCATCGTCACCGACGGCTTCACCGGCAACGTCGCGCTCAAGACCATCGAGGGCGCGATCAAGGGCACCGCCCGCCTCGTGTTCGATGCGCTCACGTCCACGCCCGAGCTCCAGAAGGCGTCCGCGGCCGTGATGCCCGCGTTGCTCGCGGCGGCCGACACCCTCAACCCCGACACCGAGGGCGGCTGCGTGCTGCTCGGCGTCGGGGGCATCTGCATGATCGCCCACGGCTCGTCGAACGCCCGCGCCATCGAGAGTGCGACGCGGCGGGCCGCCGAGAACGTGGAAGCCCGCGTGCTCGAGCGCGTCAAGGAGGCCATCGCCCGTGCCGGCTGAGACCCACCTCGAGACCGGTCCCATCGGTCCCGACGACGTCCTCGCGCTGGTGCGCGAGCGACTCGCCGAGATCCTGGAGATCGACGAGGACACGATCACCCTCGACTCCACGTTCGCCGGCCTCGACGCCGACTCCCTCGCGCTGATCGAGTTGGTCGAGGCGCTCGAGGAGGACCTCGGGGAGCGCACCGTCGGCTTCAGCATCGACGACGAGGACCTCGAGGACCTGAAGACGGTCCGAGAGGCCGTCGACTACGTGGTCGCCCGCCTGGGCAAGGCGGGCTGATCCGGTGGGGCGGGTGATGCACGGTGTCGATCCGGCACACGACGCCCGCCTCCAGGCTGCTCTCGGCTGGCAGTTCACCGATCCCGAGCTGCTCGAACGGGCGCTGACCCACCGTTCCTTCTGCTCGGAGCACGGGGTCGAGGAGTCGAACGAGCGCTTCGAGTTCCTCGGCGACGCCGTGCTCGGCTTCGCCGTCACCACGTTCGCCTTCGAGCAGTTCCCCCACCTGCCGGAGGGCGAGTTGGCCAAGCTCCGCGCCGCGGTGGTGAGCGCGGAGACGCTCGCCGAGGTGGCCGAGGAGCTCGACATCGGCCCGTGCCTGCGCCTCGGCAAGGGTGAGGCCGCCTCGGGTGGGCGGGCCAAGCCGTCGATCCTCGCCGACGCGATGGAGGCGCTCATCGCCGCCGTGTACCTCGACGGTGGCCTCGAGCCGGCGTCGCGCCTCGTGCTCGACACCTTGGAGAAGCGCATCCGCGAGCAGGCCACCGGGCCCGGCGGCGGCGACTACAAGACCCGGCTCCAGGAGCTCGCGGCGCGTCAGTGCGACCAGCTCCCGAAGTACCAGGTACGCCACGAGGGCCCCGACCACTCGAAGCGGTTCTTCGCCACGGTGTCGCTGCGCGGCCAGGTGTACGGCGAGGGTGAGGGACGCTCGAAGAAATCGGCCGAGCAGGCCGCAGCGCGCGTCGCGTGGGACGCGCTCCAGCGCGAAGCGCAGGCTGGCAGTGAAGCACAGGCTGGCAGCGATGCACAGACCAGCAGCGACGCCCAGGAGTCCGAGTCAGGTTCCGACTAGCAGCAGAGGTGGGGGATGCCGGAGCTGCCCGAAGTCGAAGTGGTGCGCCGCGATCTCGAACGGGAGATCGTCGGCAAGAAGATCAAGTCGGTGGAGGTCACCGGCGCGCGCGCCATTCGTCGGCACAAGACCAAGAAGGAATTCACCGAGCCGCTGGTCGACCGCAAGTTCACCGGGGTCACCCGCCGGGGCAAGTACATCCTGTGCCGGCTCGACGGCGACGACGTGCTCGTCGTGCACCTCGGCATGTCGGGGCAGCTCCTGCGGGCGAAGTCGTCCAAGGACCCGATGCCCAAGCACACCCATGTGGTGATCACCTTCACCCAGGGCGGCCAGCTGCGCTTCGTCGATCCCCGCACCTTCGGCGAGATGTTCCTCGCCACGGCCGCCGACGTCGACCAGGCGGTGGGGGAGCTCGCCCACCTCGGGATCGACCCGCTGGAGCAGGCGATGTCGTGGGAGGTGTTCGGCTCGATGCTGCGCGAGCGGCACGCCAAGCTGAAGCCGCTGCTGATGGACCAGAAGTTCATCGCCGGGATCGGCAACATCTACAGCGACGAGATCCTCTGGGGTGCCGGCTTGCGCTGGGACCACATGAGCGACACCCTCACCGGCGAGGAGGTGCGCCGGCTCTACCGGTCCATGATGGAGACGCTCCAGGACGCGGTGAAGCACCGGGGCTCGTCGCTCGCCGACGCCCAGTACGTCGACCTGTTCGGCAAGCCCGGCGACTACCAGAACTTCCACAGCGTCTACGCCCGTGAGGGTCAGATGTGCCCCCGCTGCCGTCACGAGGTGGTGCGGGAGAAGGTGGGCGGCCGCTCCACCTTCTACTGCGGCGCGTGCCAGGTGTGACCGGCGACGGCGGGATGCGCGACGGCCGGGTGCGCCGTCGCGTGGTGGTGGCCGGGCGGGTGCAGGGGGTCTGGTTCCGCGACTCGTGCCGGGCGGAGGCCCGGCTGCTCGGCGTGACCGGCTGGGTGGGCAACCGGGCCGACGGCGCCGTCGAGGGCGTGTTCGAGGGGCCGGAGGCCGCAGTCGGCCGCCTCGTCGCTTGGTGCCGGGTGGGTCCACCGCGGGCCGACGTCACCGGGGTCGACGTGACGGTGGAGGAGCCCACGGGCGAGCAGGGGTTCGCCGTCCGGTAGGGAGAACTTCGGACTCGCTACGATCCGCCGGAGCCCACCACCGGGCCACCGCCGGATCGAGCCAGGATCGGAGCCGCCCGCGTGTTCCTCAAGTCGTTGACGCTGCGAGGCTTCAAGTCGTTCGCAGACAAGACGGTGCTCGAATTCGAGCCGGGCGTGACGGTGGTGGTCGGGCCCAACGGATCGGGGAAGTCGAACCTCGTCGACGCGGTCGCCTGGGTGCTCGGCGCCCAGGGGCCGCGCACGTTGCGCGGCGGCAAGATGGACGACGTCATCTTCGCCGGCACCCCCGACCGCCCCGCGCTCGGGCGCGCCGAGGTGGCGCTGTGCATCGACAACACCGCGGGCCTGCTGCCCATCGAGTTCTCCGAGGTCACCATCACGCGCACGCTGTTCCGCGCGGGTGACTCCGAGTACCAGATCAACGGCGCGCCCTGCCGCCTGCTCGACATCCAGGAGCTCCTCTCCGACTCCGGCATCGGTCGGCAGCAGCACGTGATCGTGGGGCAGGGCCAGCTCGACACCGTGCTCAACGCGCGGCCCGAGGACCGGCGCGCGATCGTCGAGGAGGCCGCGGGCATCCTGAAGTTCCGCAAGCGCCGTGAGCGCGCGGAGCGCCGGCTCGAGGCCACCGAGGGCAACCTGCTGCGCCTCAACGACCTCCTGCGCGAGGTGCGCCGTCAGCTCACGCCGCTGCAGCGCCAGGCCGACGCCGCGCGTCGCCACGGCGGCATCGTCGAGGAGTTGCGCGCGATCCGTCTCCACCTCGCCGGCCACGAGATCGCCGGCCTGCAGGCACGCGGCGAGCGCCTGCGCGACCGCGCCACCGAGCTCACCACCAAGGAAGCGGCGGTCCAGGGTCGCCTGCGCGAGCTCGACGTCGCGGTGCTCGATGCCGAGAGCGCGCTCACCACCGCCGGGCACGGCGACGTCGCCGATGCGCTCGGGCGCGTCGAGGCGCTGCGGGAGCGCACCGCCGGCACCGTCGCGCTGCTGTCGGAGAAGCGCCGCGGCCTGGAGCGCGAGCTCGCTGCGGTGGCCGACGAAGGCGTGTTCGAGACCCTCGTCGCCGACTCTTCCGCCATGCGCGACGCGCTGGAGCAGGTCGAGATCGCCAACCGCGAGATCGCGCTCGATCTCGTGGAGGTCGAGGCCGAGGAGCGCGACGTCGCTGCCGCTCGCGAGGCGATCATCACCAGCGAGCCCGGCGGCACCCAGACCGCCGCCGACGAAGCACGCGTCGTGCGCCGCGAGATCGAGACCCGCCGCGAGGCGCTCACGCGCGTCACCACCGAACTGGCGCGCACCGAGTCGCGCTTCGCCACCGTCACCGACCGTTCGCGTTCACTCGGCGACGAGCACGCCACGCTCGAAGCCGACGTCACCCGCCTCACCGGCGAGGTGCCCCGACTGGAGGCGGACGCCGAGGCGAAACGCGCCGCGCGCACCACGGCCGACGACGCGCTGCAGGCCGCGGAGACGCACTGGCGCGTCACCCAGGCCGACGCCCGCGGGTGGCAGGCGCGCGCCGAGGCGCTGCGCCTCGCACTCGACGAAGCGCGCGCCGAGACCGGCGCGGAGACGCTCTCGGGCATGGACGGTGTGGTCGGCCCGCTCGTCGACCACCTGGAGATCTCGGCCGGCGCCGAAGCTGCGGTGGCCGCCGCGCTCGGCGACGCGCTGCGCGCCGTGGTCGTCGACGGCCCCTCGGCCGCGCGGGGTGCGCTCTCGCGTCTCGCCGCGGGCGACGCCGGCGCGCTGGTGCTGCTCGTCGACCAGGGCGGTCGCCCGCCCGTGTCGGGCACGCTCGCCCCGGCCGGCACCCGCCCCCTCGCCGACTCCGTCCGCACCGACGTGCCCGGCCTGCGCGCCGCGCTGGAGCGAATGCTGTCGGGCGTGGTCATCGCCGACGGCGGCTGGTCGTCCGCCCTCGACGTCGCGCTCGGCCACCCCGAGCTCACCGTGGTCACCGGCACCGGCGACCGCTTCGGCGGCCGGGGCCCCTGGCGCCTGGGCGGCGACGCCGCCGGCGTCACCCGCAAGGCCATGGAGGAGGCGGAGGGCCGCGCCCGCGCCGCCGCCGAGACCGAGCGCAACGCGGAGGCCGCGGTGGAGCGGGCCCGCACCGCGCTCGCCGAGCGCCGCGGCGACGACGCCGCCGCGGCCGACGCCGCCCGCAAGGCCGTCACCGCCCTGGAGAACGCCCGCCGCTCGCTCGAGCGGGTCGAGGCCGAGCGCAACCAGCGTGGTGCCGAGGCCGACGCCGCGGTCGCCGAGGTGGAGGCGCTGCGCGCCCACCACGACTCCGACGCCGCCCGGCTCGCCGAGTTGGAGGCCCGTCTCCCCGAGATCGAGCTCGCGGCCCAGGACGAGCGCGTGCGCGACGAAGCGCGCGCCGTGGCCCGGGCCGAGTTCGAGGACCGCCAGGCCGCGGTCGCCCGTCGCCGTCGCGAGCTCGACCTGCGCGGCGCGCAGATCGCGGAGCGCCGCGAGGTGCTCGAGCGGCGCCTCGGCGACGTCGAGGAGCGTCTGGCACGCGACCCCGAGCGCCGGGCCGAGGCCGAGCGTCACCGCGTGGCGCTCGAGTCGCGCTGGTCGCGACTACACCGCGCTCGCCGAACAGCTCGGCGCGCTGCTCGAGCGCGTCGACGCGCTGCTGCACCGCGTGCGCACCGCACGGCGCGAAGAAGCCGAGCGCGCCGCCGAGGCCACCCGTGCGCTGGAGTCGCTGCGCAAGTCGCGCGGTGAGGCCGAGCGCGAGCTGGTCGAGCTGCGCGAGCACCAGCAGCGTCGCGACGTCGACGAAGCCGAGACGCGCCTGCGGCTCGAGAGCGCCGTCGAGAAGCTGCGTGCCGACCACGACGTCGAGCCCGCGGCCGCGCTCGACGCGCCGGCCCCCGAGGTGCCGGCCGGCACCACCCTCGCTGGACGGGCGCGCGACCTCGATCGCGAGCTGCGCATCATGGGCCCGATCAACCCGCTCGCGCTCGAGGAGCACGACGCGCTGCTGGAGCGCCACGAGTTCCTGCAGGAGCAGCTCGACGACGTGAAGGCGAGTCGCAAGGAACTCAACCGCGTCATCCGCGCCGTCGACCAGGAGATCGTCACCGTGTTCTCCGCCGCGTTCGACGACGTGAGCCGCAACTTCACGCAGCTGTTCTCCACGCTGTTCCCGGGTGGTGGCGGCAAGCTCACGCTCACCGATCCGGACGACATGCTCAACACCGGCATCGAGATGGAGGCGCGCCCGTCGGGCAAGAACGTACGGCGCCTCTCGCTGCTCTCCGGTGGCGAGCGCTCGCTGACCGCGCTGGCGTACCTGTTCTCCGTGTTCCGGGCCCGCCCTTCGCCCTTCTACCTGATGGACGAGGTCGAGGCCGCGCTCGACGACGTCAACCTCCATCGCTTCCTGGATCTCATCCACGAGTTCCGCGACGAGGCGCAGCTGCTCGTGGTCAGCCACCAGAAGCGCACGATGGAGGCGGCCGACTGCCTCTACGGAGTGTCCATGCCCCCGGGCGGGTCGAGCCGCGTCGTGAGCCAGCGCGTGAACGACGACCTGCCGGTCGCGTAGGCGGCCGTTCGCACCATGGGCATCGGCGTCGTGCTCGCACAGGCGGTCACCGATCCGGGGCTCGTGAACGTGTGCGGACCGAAGAGCGAGCAGGGCTGGATCTGCACGACCGTCTACCGCATCACCGGGAATCAGCGCGCCGCGGAGGTCACCGACGCGCTGTCGAAGCCGATCCGCGTCCTCGTCATCCTGCTCGTCGCGTGGCTGGTCGTCGCGATCCTGCGAAAGTTCATCTCCCGCCTCGTCGTGCGGATGAGCGGCAGCGTGGAGAAGCTCGTCACGCACACGCCGGGCGTGTCGTTCGTCGACACCGGCCCGATGTCGCAGACGCGTCGGGTGCAGCGCGCGGAGACGGTCGGCGCGGTGCTACGCAGCGTCGTCAGCATCATCGTGTGGACGGTCGCGATCTTCAGCGCGCTCGAGGTGCTCGGTGTCAACCTCGGCCCGCTGCTCGCGACCGCGGGCGTGGCCGGCATCGCGATCGCGTTCGGCGCGCAGTCGCTCGTGAAGGACTTCCTCACGGGCACGTTCATGCTCGTCGAGGACCAGTTCGCCGTCGGTGACGTCGTCGACCTCGGTGTCGCGAGCGGCACCGTCGAGGGCATCAGCCTGCGCACCACCCGCCTGCGCGACGTCGACGGCGTGGTGTGGCACGTGCCGAACGGGACGATCCTGCGCGTGGGCAACAAGTCGCAGCAGTGGTCGCGCGCGGTGGTCGACATCCCGGTGGCCTATGAAGCCGACATCGCCCAGGCCACCGACGTGATCCGCGAGGTCGCCGACACCCTCTGGCACGACGACCGCTTCGCCCCGCAGATCCTCGCTGAGCCGAGCGTGCTCGGCGTGGAGTCGATGGCGCCCGGCCGGGTGATGATCCGGGTGGTGATCCGCACCCAGCCGCAACAGGAACTGCCGATCGCCCGCGCACTGCGGGTGCGGGTGAAGGCTGCGCTCGACGCCGCCGGCATCGCCGCCCCCACCGTTCCCTAGACGGGTCCCACCAGGGCACACCCGTAGGATGGCGGTCCCCACGCCGCCCTCACCCCAGGCCTGACTCAGGGACCCTGCATGGAACCCATCGTCGTCATTCTCGCCATCCTCGCCCTCGCGGTCGTCCTGATCGCGCTCGGCGTCGGGCTGTCGCGCAAGAGCCAGCGCGACGAGGCCAGGCGCAAGGCCCCCGGCGAACATGCACCCCGGCCTCCCGTCCGGTCGGCTGAGCCCGCGGTTGCGGTCGAGCCCGAGGCCGTCATGGCGCCTTCCGAACCGGAGGTCGTCGAAGAGGTCGAGGTTGTCGAACATCTCGAACCGGCGGTCATCGAGGAGGCCGAGCCGGTCAAGCTGCGCACCCGCCTGGGCAAGACGCGCGCCGCGTTCGCCCGGTTGCGGGGGCGGGCGATCGACGACGACACCTGGGACGACCTCGAGGACACGCTGCTCCTCGCCGACGTCGGCGTCGCCACCACCGAGCGCATCCTCACCGACGTCAGGGCACGCGCCAAGGCCGAGAAGGTCGCCGACTCCGACGCGCTCATGGGCGTGCTGCACGGCGAGCTGGTCACGTTGCTCGACGGCACCGGCAAGCCCCGCACGCTCGAGCACGTCCCCGGCGAGCCCAACGTGTGGATGTTCGTGGGCGTCAACGGGGTGGGCAAGACCACCACCATCGCCAAGGTCGCGCAACGCGAGACCGGCACCGGCCACAACGTCGTGCTCGCCGCCGCCGACACCTTCCGTGCCGCGGCCGCGGAGCAGCTCACCCACTGGGCCGAGGTCACCGGCGCCGGCATCGTGCGCGGCCAGGAGGGTGCGGATCCCGGATCAGTCGTGTTCGACGCGATGGCCGCGGCCACCAGTCGCGACGCCGACCTCGTGCTCGTCGACACCGCGGGTCGCCTGCACACCAAGGTGAACCTGATGGCCGAGCTCGAGAAGCTCCGCCGCATCGTCGACCGCACGCCCGGCGCGCTGAAGGAGGTGCTGCTCGTGCTCGACGCCACCACCGGGCAGAACGGGCTCACCCAGGCGAAGCAGTTCGCCGAGGCGGTCGACGTAACCGGCGTGGTGCTCACCAAGCTCGACGGCTCCGCGAAGGGCGGCATCGTGCTCGCCATCGAGGCCGAGCTCGGCATCCCCGTGAAGCTCATCGGCGTGGGAGAGAGCGCCGCGGATCTCATGCCCTTCGAACCCGAAGCCTTCGTCGCGGCCCTCCTCGACGCCTAACGTTCACGGCACATGTTCGATTCACTGTCCGACCGCTTCGACGGGATCTTCAGTCGCCTCCGCTCCAAGGGGAAGCTGACCGAGAAGGAGATCGACGAGGTCTGTCGCGAGCTGCGCGTGGCGCTGCTCGAGGCCGACGTCAACGTGATCGTCGCCCGCAACTTCATCAAGCGGGTGAAGGAGCGCGCGATGGGCGCCGAGGTGGCCAAGAGCCTCTCGCCTGCGCAGCAGGTCATCAAGATCGTCAACGAGGAGCTCGTCGAGACCCTCGGCGGCACCACCGGCAAGCTCACCGTCGCGTCGAAGCCCCCCAGCAAGATCATGATGGCGGGCCTCCAAGGCTCCGGGAAGACGACCGCCTCGGCCAAGCTCGCCAAGCTGCTCAAGAGCCAGGGCCGGCGCCCGCTCCTCGTCGGCGCCGACCTCCAGCGCCCCGCCGCGGTGGAGCAGCTGCGCGTGCTCGGCGAGCGCATCGGCGTGCCGGTGTACTCGGAGAACTCCGACCCGGTCACGGTCGCGAAGAACGCGCTCGAGGAGGCGGCCCGCCTCGGCCGCGACATCGTGATCGTCGACACCGCCGGTCGCCTGCAGGTCGACGCCGACCTCATGGACGAGCTGCGCCGCGTGCGCGACGTCGTGCAGCCGCACGACACGCTGCTCGTGGTCGACGCGATGACCGGTCAGGAAGCCGTCAACGTCGCCACCGAGTTCAACGAACAGATCGGCCTCACCGGCGTCATCCTCACCAAGATCGACGGCGACGCCCGCGGTGGTGCGGCGCTGTCGGTGAAGGAAGTGGTCGGCAAGCCGATCCTCTTCGCCGGTACGGGGGAGAAGCTCGACGAGTTCGAGCCCTTCCACCCCGACCGCATGGCGAGTCGCATCCTCGGCATGGGCGACGTGCTCACCCTCATCGAGAAGGCCGAGCAGACCTTCGACGAGGAGGAGGTCGCCAAGGCCGAGGCCAAGCTCCGCACCGGTGAGCTCACCCTGCAGGACTTCCTCGACCAGATGCGCCAGGTGCGGCGGATGGGCCCGCTGAAGAACGTGATCGCGATGCTCCCGGGTGTGCCCAAGGAGCTCAAGGACGCCGACATCGACGACGGCGAGATCAACCGGATCGAGGCGATCATCTGCTCGATGACCGCCGAGGAGCGGGAGAAGCCCTCGATCATCAACGGGTCCCGGCGGGCCCGGATCGCCCGGGGGAGCGGCGTCACCATCCAGGACGTCAACGGCCTGCTCAAGCAGTTCAAACAGGTCCAGACGGTGATGAAGAGCGCCGGGAAGATGGGGAAGGGCAAGCGGGGCCGCATGCCCAAGCTCCCGCCCGGCATGGATCTCAGCGAGATGGGACTCTCCTGATCTCCCTCGCTCGCCTCCGCTCGCTCCGTGCTGGCCCCATCAGGTAGCCTGATCCGCCGCAGCGCGCCCGGACGAATGGGCTGGGCCTGCGCTCACCAGTTCTGTCAACGAGAGGAATGCCTGCGTGGCCGTCAAGATCCGCCTGATGCGGGTGGGGAAGAAGAAGCAACCCACCTACCGTGTCGTCGTCGCCGACGGCCGCTCGCCCCGTGACGGGCGTTTCATCGAGATCATCGGCCAGTACGCGCCGCGCCAGGAGCCGTCGCTCGTCCAGATCGACGAGGACTCCGCCCTGGCCTGGCTGCGCAAGGGCGCCCAGCCCACCGAGCAGGTGCAGAAGATCCTGATGAGCACCGGTGTGTGGGAGAAGTACGAGGCCGACCGCTCCAAGCCGGCCGTCACCAAGCTCAACCGCAAGGGCTACAAGACCGGCAAGGTCGCCGTTGGCGTGAAGGCCGAGAAGCCCGCCAAGGCTGCCGCCGAGGCGCCTGCTGCGGCGCCCGCCGCGGCCGCCGCGAGCGACGGTGCCGACGAGGCTCCCGCCGAGGAGACCGCCGAGGCTCCGGTCGCGCCCTCCGAAGAACTGGCAGCAGAGTGAGCGACGACTTCGACTCCGCCAACGACGACGACGCCTACGAGGACGACGTCGACGGCAACCGGATCGACGACGCCGTCGACGAGGTCGCGGCCGAGGGCAACCGTGTCGCGGGCGCCCGCGCCGTTGCGGTGACCGAGTACGTCACCCGCAACCTCGCCGACGACCCCGACGCGATCGAGGTCGTCGTGGAGGAGCGCCGCGGCGAGGTCGCGCTGCTCGTGCACGCCAACCCCGACGACATGGGTCGCCTCATCGGTCGTCGTGGCCGGGTGATCCAGGCGCTGCGCCAACTCGTGCGGGCCGCCGGCACGGCCGACGGCGAGAAGACCAACGTCGACATCGTCGAGTAGCGCGGCCGGGTCACACGTGCCGCCCACCGAGGGCGATCGCCTCACCATCGGCCGTATCGGGCGCGCCCACGGGCTGCGCGGCGAGGTGGCCGTCACCTACTCCAGCAACCGCCCCGAGCGTCATGCGCCCGGGGCTGTCTGCTTCGTCGGAGACCGTGAGCTGGTCGTCCTGAAGTCCCGCCCGCACCAGGGCCGCATGCTCGTGTGCTTCGCGGGCGTCGACGACCGCACCGCGGCCGAGGCGCTCCACGGGCGCACGCTCACCGCCGACCGCCTCGGCGACGACATCGCCCTCGACGAGGGTGAGTTCTGGATCCACGAGCTGGTCGGCGCGCACGTGGTCGACACCGCCCGCACCGCGCTCGGCACCGTCACCTCGGTGGAGGCCAACCCCGCGCACGACCTCCTCGTGCTCGACAGCGGTGTGCTGGTGCCGATGGTGTTCGTCGTCGAGCAGGAGTCGGCCGACGACGGTTCCGTCGTGGTCGTGGTCGATCCACCCGTTGGCCTGCTGGACCTCTAGGGCCGATCGCCGTGCGCATCGACGTCTTCTCGATCTTCCCCGAGTTCTTCAGCGGCCCGTTCGACGCGTCGCTGCTCGGGCGGGCCCGCGCCAACGGTCTGCTCGACCTGCGCCTGCACGACCCGCGTGCCTTCGCGACCGACCGCCACCGCACCGTCGACGACACGCCCTACGGCGGCGGCGCGGGCATGGTGATGACCCCGGGGCCCATCTTCGAGGCGGTCGAGGCCGCCGACCCGCCCCGGCCGCTCTTCCTGCTCGCCGCGAGTGGTCGCCGCTTCGACCAGGCGCTGGCACGGGAGCTGGCGGAGGGTCCGGGCTTCTCGCTCCTGTGCGGGCGCTACGAGGGTGTCGACCAGCGGGTCGCCGATCACCTGTGCGACGGCGAGCTGTCCGTCGGCGACTTCGTGCTGGCCGGCGGCGAGGCCGCGGCGGTGATCGTGGTCGACGCGGTGGCCCGGCTGGTGCCCGGCGTGATGGGCAACGACGACTCGGGCGGGGAGGAGTCGTTCTCGGGCACGTGGGACGGCGCCTCCGACGGCGCCTCCGACGGCACACCCGGGGGCACGCCCCTCCTCGAGTACCCGCAGTACACCCGCCCGCTGGACTTCCGGGGCCACGGCGTGCCCGAGATCCTGCGCTCCGGCGACCACGCCAGGGTGGCCCGGTGGCGGCGCGCCCAGTCGCTGCGGCGCACACTGGAGCGGCGTCCCGACCTGCTCGGCGGGCGCCCGCTCACCCCCGACGAAGAATCCCTCCTGCGCGAGTTTCCGGATTCGGGCTCGGGCCGGTAGGATGCACCGTTCCTCAACGCAATCCCGGAGCCTGTCCCGATGAACGCCACTGATCTCGTCGACCGGACGCAACTGCGTACCGACGTCCCCGAATTCGCCCCCGGCGACACCGTCAAGGTGCACGTCCGAGTGGTGGAGGGCAACCGCGAGCGCGTCCAGGTGTTCCAGGGCATCGTGATCCGCCGCAAGGGCGACGGCAGCCGCGAGACCTTCACCGTGCGCAAGGTGAGCTTCGGCGTCGGCGTGGAGCGCACCTTCCCGGTGCACTCGCCGATCATCGCCAAGATGGAGGTCATCACCCGTGGTGACGTCCGTCGGGCGAAGCTGTACTACCTGCGTGACCGCGTCGGCAAGGCCGCGAAGGTGAAGGAGAAGCGCTTCTAGCGCTTCGTTCCCCGGAACGTGTGACACCCCGGCGACCGCGCCGTCGTACACTGCGGGCTGAGCCCGTTGGATGACGGAAGTGACACGTGTGAGCGCTGAGGACCTCGAGCGGTACGAGACGGAGATCGAACTCCAGCTCTACAAGGAGTACCGCGACGTCCTCCCGATGTTCTCCTACGTCGTGGAGACGGAGCGCCGCTTCTACCTCACCAACCAGGTGCAGCTCGACGTCCGCAACGAGGGCGGCCAGGTGTACTTCGAGTTGCGACTGCACGACGCGTGGGTGTGGGACATGTACCGCCCGGCGCGCTTCGTCGCCAACGTGCGCGTGGTCACGTTCAAGGACGTCAACATCGAGGAACTCGCGAAGGACGTCTGAGTTGGCGCCCGACGCCCGCCGTCGCCTCGGCGACGCGGGTGAGGCGCTGGTCGCTCGCTGGTACGAGGCCCGCGGCTTCGTGGTCGTCGACCGGAACTGGCGCTGTCGCGAGGGCGAGCTCGACCTCGTGTGCGCCGGGCGTCAATCCGGGGTGGGGCTCCTGGTGTTCTGCGAGGTGAAGACCCGCCGGTCCACCGCGTTCGGCTCGCCGCTCGAAGCGGTCACCGTCACCAAGCAACGGCGCATCCGCGTGCTCGCCCGCCGTTGGCTCGAGGAGCAGGGGAGTGCCGCACGAGTGCGTGCGCCCCGACTGCGCTTCGACGTCGCGTCGGTGCTCGCGCTCCCGGGCACTGCCCCCGAGATCACGGTCGTCGAGGCCGCGTTCTAGCGCTTCCGGCGGGCGCGCTTCGCGGCCTTCTGTGCCTTCGCCGCCTGCTTGGCGCCCTTCGGTCGGGTGGCCCGCTGCCAACACGACGAGTGCCAGTGCCGCCGGTCCTGCGGCGCGTCGCGTGGCACCACCACTTCGTGGCCCTCACCGGGGCGGATCTCGTGGTCGCAGCCCGGGCAGCGGTAGGTCTTCACCGCCTGGTACGGCTGCACGTGACGCACTTCGAAACCAGCTCCGAACGGGCCGTCGATCGAGCCGTCCTCGTCGACGAAGCGGTGGCTCATCACGGGCCCGTCACCGGATGCTCGGCCGGGCTCAGCCGCCGAAGACGGCCCACAGCACCAGCGCGGCGACCACGACCAGCGCGGCCACGACGATGACGACGTCGGCCCTGCGCTTCTCCTGTGACCGGAACGGGTTCAGCCCCACGCCCCGGTACGGTACTCGCATGTCCGAACTGCTCGTGGAGCGCAGCGATGCCGCGCCGGGTGTGGTGCGCGTGACGCTCAACCGCCCCGAGAAGATGAACTCGATCACCGGCCCGATGTGGGGCGCACTCGCGGAGACCTTCCGCGAGATCGGTGCCAACCGCGCCGACCGTGTGCTCGTGGTCACCGGAGCGGGCGGCAACTTCTGCGCGGGGGCCGACCTGCTCAAGGCCGAGTTGCCCCGCACCACCGGCGGGCGCACCGAGTACATGCGCGGCGTGGCGCGTGCCGCGCAGGCCCTGCACGACCTCCCGCAGCCCAGCATCGCGATGGTCGACGGCGCGGCCGCGGGCGCGGGCTGCAACCTCGCCCTCGGCTGCGACCTCGTGTACGCCTCCGACCGCGCCCGCTTCTCGGAGATCTTCGTGAAGCGTGCACTCAGCCTCGACTTCGGCGGGTCGTGGGTGCTCCCGCGCCGCGTGGGCCTGCACCGGGCCAAGGAGCTCGCGCTCCTCGCCGAGGTGATCGACGCCGCGGAAGCCGAGCGCATCGGGCTCGTGAACCGCGTCGTCCCCGCCTCTGAGCTCGAGGCGACGGTGCAGGCGGTGGCGGAGCGGATCCTGCGCATGGCGCCGGTGGCCCTCGCCCAGACGAAGCAGCTCCTCGACGACTCCGCCGGCCGCTCCATGGCCGAGTCCCTCGCCGCCGAGGGGGCGGCCCAGGTGATCAACTTCGCCACCGACGACTCGATCGAAGCGGTGCGCGCGTTCAGGGACAAGCGGGAACCGAACTTCACCGGCGAGTGACGCCCGGGCTCGTCGCCCCCGTAACCGACCGCTTCATGTGAGCGGCCAGTACAGGCCGTCCTTCCGGGTGAGCCAGCGGTCGCGCTCGAGCGAACGCACGATCCCCACGAGCGCGCGCACCTCGATGCCGGTGCGGCTCGTGAGCTCGTCGAGCGTCGCCGGCTCCCCACCGCAGGCGCGGAGCACGCGGCCCTCGTCACCACCCGGCTGCAGCCGCGCGGCGTGGCGGGCACCCTGGGTGAGCCCGAGCTGTACGAAGACGTCGCTCGGCTCGACCAGGGGCAAGGCGCCGTCGTAGAGCAGCTGGTTGGTGCCGACCGACGCCGGGTTGCGTCGTGATCCGGGCATCGCGAACACCTGGCGCCCATAGTCGATCGCCCGTTCGGCGGTGATGCGCGCGCCGCCGCGCGCGGTGGCCTCCACCACGACCACCACGTCGGCCAAGCCGGCGATGATCCGGTTGCGGATCGGGAACGCGGCCTTCCGTGGCCCGACCCCATATCCGAGCTCACTCACGATCAGTCCCTGGGCGCGCACCCGCTCGAACAGCGCCCGGTGGCGGCGGGGGTACACGATGTCGAGCCCGGTGCCGACCACGCCGACCACCGGCCCACCGGCGTCGAGCGCGCCTTCGTGGGCGGCGCCGTCGATGCCGATGGCCAACCCGCTCACGACCGTGCACCCGCCCTCGGCGAGGTAGGCCCCGAGCTCGTACGCGTCGGCGAGGCCGTGGGGCGTCGCGGCGCGCGTGCCGACGACGGCCACGCGTGGAAGCGAGAGTGCGTCGGGGGACGCGCCCTCGGCGAGTAGGACGGCCGGCGCGTCGGGCATCTCGCGGAACGGCCAGTCGTCGCGCCCTTCCACGAACACGTGTGTCTCGCGCCGCGCCAGTGCTGCGGGCAGGCGCTCGTCGCGGGCGACCGCCGACCACAACGCGGTGAGCGGGCCGATTGTGTCCTGTAGGTGCGGGCGAGTGACGGCGCGCACGCTCGCGGCGACCCGCCCGCGCAGGACGGCATCGAGCGCCGCCACCGGGCCACCGCACGCCTCGAGCAGCGCGTGAAGCCGGTTGGGGGTCATCTCCGGCAGGCAGGTGAGGGTCGCGGCCGCGACCTGTTCGGGATCGAGTCGCGACATGCCGGGCCCGCTCACGACAGGTCCTCGCGGATCATCGCGGCGTTCTCGAGGTGATCGGCGGTGACGGTGGGTGCGTCGAGAAGGTCGGCGACGGTGCGCGCCACCCGCAGGATGCGCGCCGCGCCGCGTCCGGTGAGCATGCGCTCCTCGATCAGGCGGTGCCATTCGCTTTCGGCGGTGCCGTCGAGCGGAACGAGCCGGGCCACCGCGCCGGCGGGGACGTGCGCGTTCAGCGACCACGGCCAATCGGCGTAGCGCGCGCGTTGACGGTCGACCGCGGCGGACACGCGGGCGCGGACGTCGGCCGACGACTCGCCCGGTCGATCGTCGGGGAGTGGTGCCGACACGGGGATGCGGAGGTCGAAGCGGTCGACGAGTGGCGCGGCTGAGGCGTCGCCGGTACCGGGCCTTCGCCGCCTCGCTGCAGCAACACTCCTTCGGCACCCGGCCGCACGGACACGGGTTGGTGCACGCGACGAGTTGGAACGACGCCGGGAACGCGAGCGACGAGCCCTGGCGCGAGATGCGCACCACGCGTTCCTCGAGCGGCTGGCGCAGCGCGTCGAGCGGCGGCGGGGCGAACTCGCCCAGTTCGTCGAGGAACAGGATCCCGCGATGCGCGAGGGTGACCTCACCCGGGCGCAGCCGCACGCTGCCGCCCCCGACCAACGCCGCGGTCGACGCGGTGTGGTGCGGCGCGCGCATCGGCCGGTCGCGCAGCAGGCGCCCGCGGATGGGTTGGCCCGCGGCGGAGTGGATGCGCGTGACCTCGAGTGCCTCGCCCGGCTCGAGCGGGGCGAGGATCGTGGGCAGCCGCCGCGCCAGCATCGTCTTGCCGGTACCCGGCGGTCCCCACATGAGCAGGTGGTGACCGCCCGCGGCTGCGACCTCCAGCGCGTCGCGTGCGAACGGGAGGCCCCGCACCTCGCCCAGATCGGCGAGGTCGTCGTCGGCGTCGAGCGTGCCGTCGGGCTCGGGGCACGGCGGGTCCCAGTCGGGCCACAGCTCCTCGCCCTTCAAGCACGCTCGCAATTCGCCCAGGTGTCGCGCCGCCCGCACGTGCGCATCGCCGACCAGCTCCGCCTCGTTCGCGTTGGCGATGGGCACCACCACCGAGGTGCGCCCCGAACGCACCAGCGAATCGACGAGGGCGAGGGTGCCCGCGACGGGCCGGACCGCACCGTCGAGGCCGAGCTCGCCGAGCACGGCGACGCCGTCGAGCACGCCCGCGGGAAGCTGGTCGCTCGCTGCGAGCACGCCGAGCGCGACCGCGAGTTCGAGCCCCGATCCCGTCTTGCGCACACCGCCCGGCGCGAGGTTCACCGTGATGCGCTGCATGGGCCACTCGAGGCCCGACGACAGGATGGCGGCTCGCACGCGCTCGCGTGATTCGCGCACGACGGTGTCGGGGAGCCCGACGACTTGGTAGGCGGGGAGCCCCGACGACACATGAACCTCGACCGTGACGGGCTGACCGTCGACTCCGGTGATGGTGGCACTGCTGACCGCGGCGAGCACGGCGACCTCCTCGGCGAGAACGTGCGGGGAGGACCGTGACCGCGGCCGCTCGACGGTGCTCCGCACACTCGCGCCGGGGTACGACGGTCATCGCGCACTGCGGGTCCACTGGGCGATCGAGCGCCGCACGGACCCAGGCCACGGCCGACGAAGACACAGCAGCAGGGGGCCGGCGCAGTCCGCGGGGTGCGACGTGTTCCTGAAGAGACGACGTGTTCCTGAAGAGAGTGGAGCGGGGGCAGGCGTCGAGCCGGCATCTCCCCTCGGGTGGAGGGGCGTGATCGTTACACCACCCGCGCACGAGTTCCGGCCCTGCGATGGGCGCCCCGCAGGGCCTCCAGCCCCACCACTTTGCCGGAACACTTCGTACATCGGCACGGTCGGAACGTCCCTTGACAGCGAAATCGGGGACGGTGAATCGTCTGCACCGAGGTCGCCGATGTTCAGCCACGGAAGGTGACATCCACACGCGCTCGTCGTCGGAAACGGCGGCAATCGAGCACTCTGCGTGACATGATCCGTTCCGAGCGTTACAGTCCCCTCCAGGGCTCTCTGGGAGGGGCGACATGCCGATCTTCGCTGGGAATGGCCGCGCGCGTGGGCGTGCACTCGCGGTTGTGGCCGCACTGGCGATCGGATCGCTCGTACCGATCCTCGCGACGACGAGGGTGGCTCGACGTGGTCGCGCAGGTCTGCCTCAATGGGCGGGGCAATTTCGGTTCATGTTCAGGCCTGAGGGTCGCATGGTTCGAGGGAAACGGGGACGGCACCTTCGCGACCACGTACGGGGAGCTCGCCTCTGCCAATGGCTCTCCCGCTGCACGGGTCACAGTCGGCTACGTGACGGGGGACGGTGCAGCCGACGTGCTTGTGCCCGACAACTTTTTCAGCGCCGCCACCGGGAGCATGCTGCGCTTGCGGGTGTTTCCGGGCGGCCCCTCAGGGCCGGGGGCAGCGATCGAGTTCCCGCTCGGGGCGTTCAACGGGAATTTCGGGACGAATGTGACAGTGGCGGATGTGACGGGTGACGGTATCGGTGACGCCGTGATCCGCGCTTACGACGTCGCCGGCGCGCTCTGGCGGACCCGCACCCTGGTGGGCGATGTCGCCCTGGCTGCCACATCCGTGCCGGTTGACGGGGCCCAGAACGACGGCCTCGGCTCCTGGGCCGCCATCGCCGGCGACCTGAACGGTGACGGAGCGGCCGACCTCGTGGCGTCGTCCGCAAGCGGCGCGTATTCGTTGCTGTCGAACGGCGACGGAACGTTTGCGGGACCCGTCGCCGTCGCGGGGGCAGCAGCGTCCGTCCGCCTCGCGGATCTCGACCAGGACTCCACCCTCGACCTGGTGGTCAACGGCGGCGGCACCCTCCTGTTCCGCCACGGGATCGGGGACGGCGCCTTCGGAGATGCGGAGTACCTCGCGACCGCTCAGGGGCTCGCCGTTGGGGACTTCAACGGCGACGGGAACACCGACATCTTCTTCCGCGCATCGTTCTCGCAGAGCCAGAGCACCGTGCTGCTCGTGTCGAGCAGTCCGGCGGGTGACGGTGACGGTATCGACACCGCCATCGACGGGGCGTGGGACGGAGCGTCGTTCACTGACGAGCACACGATTCCTTCCGCTCGGTTCACCGATCAGCATCTCGGTGGCACGACCTACGGCGGCATCGTCGACGCGGCCGGACTGACCGTCACCGTGCAGGACGCGGCCAATCCCGACGGGGTGTCGGTGAGTGTCGGCCCCGGGTCGGGTGACGCGACGTTGTCGACCTGTGGGATCGGCACGACCTATGTCGCGGCGGGCAGCTCGGTGGTCGTGACCTGCGGCAGCATCCAGGTGCAGGTGGTGACCGGCGCGGCTCGGGTCGTCGTGGGCGGGGGGACGGTGGTCGTGGACGTGCCCGCGGGTGTCACCGCGAAGGTCGCGGACCTGGGTGGCGGCAACTTCTCCGTGGAGAACCTCGGTGGCGGTGATGTCACCGTGACCAACAACGGGGTGGCGTCATTGGTGCCGGCCGGGGAGACGGGCTCGATCGACACGACGCCACCAACGATCGCGCCTCTCGTGACGGGATCGCTCGGGACGAACGGCTGGTATCGCAGCGACGCGAGCGTGTCGTGGTCGGTCGACGATCCCGACTCGGCGGTGGTCACGACAGGGTGTGGCACTTCCACCGTGAGCACGGACACCCTCGGTGTCTCGTTCACTTCTCAGGCGACCAGTGGCGGCGGTTCGGCATCCTCGACGGTCGTCGTCACACGTGACGCGACCAAACCCACGGTCGTGTTCGGCAGTCATCCAGCGTCGTACACGGTCGACCAGGACATCGCGATCACCTGCACCGCAACCGATGTCACGTCGGGGCTCTCCACCTCGACGTGCGCGAAAGTGAACGCGCCCGTGTACACGTTCGCGGTCGGTGCCCACACGGTGGCCGCGAGCGCAACCGACCAGGCCGGGAACACGGAGGACGCGTCGACGGGCTTCACCGTGACGGCGACGATCCCGAGTCTGTGCAACCTCACCAACCAATTCGTGCACGGCTCGACGAACTACCTCGCGTTGACGCCACAACGACGGAAGATCGTCGACGCCGTCGCGACCGCGGCATGCCAGACGCTCAAGGGAATCACTCCGAAACTCAACACCAAGCAGAAGTCGGCGATCATCGCCACGTTCAAGGCCACCGTGAATTTGCTCGTCGCCCAAGGATGGGTCACACCGTCCCAGGCGACGACACTCACGAACGCGGCGAACACGCTCTGAGCTCGTCATCCGGCCATTGGACCCTCGGACGGTCGGCGTGTACGGCGGGTCCTGTGGACCACGCGCCGGTAGATTGGTAAGGTATCCCTCACTTCACTCGCGAGCTTCCGGGTGCGGCCCGGGAGTGAGGATTCGGGCCCCGGGAGAGTGGCCTCTCCCGGGGCGCGCGATGGACACGGACGCGATGGACACGGACGCGCGCGGACCGGCTTGGGAGGGCAGGAAATGCATGATGTGCAGAAGGCGCATGACGTGGAGTCGTGGGTCATTGCTGCGCCGGGTGCGCCGCGGGCCGTTGTGGGTCGTTGCACCGTTCGGGACATCCCCGAACTCCTCGACTTCCGAGCCCGGATGTACGGCACCGCGGACCGTGTGACCGACCGCGCGCGGCTGAGCTGGTTGTACGAGTCGAATCCTGCACATCGGGAGCGCGACCCTGCCGTGTGGATCTGTCGGTTGCACGGAGCCATTGTCGGCACGAACGCGGTGATCCCTGTCGCGTTGGAGGCCAGCGGCCGCACTCTCGACGCGCAATGGGGCGTGGATCTCATGGTCGATCCTGCCCACCGAGGCCATGGCATCGCCGGTCACCTCAACCGTACGCTCCGCGCCAATGGGCGTGTGTCGTGCGCGCTGGGAATGTCTCGCGACGGCGAGCGTCACTCGCTTCGGAACGGCTACGCGCGAGTCACGTCGGTCCCTTCGTATGTCTGCGTGCATGGCTCCTCGCGGGGCTCGCGCTGGCACGATGATGCCGCGGCTCGCCGCCTCGCTCCGCAGGGGTCCGCACCTTCCCGGTCGCGATCGGCGAGCGCTCGGAGCTACCTCGATCGAGACGATCGAGCGGTTCGATGACCGCAGCAACGAGTTGCGTTCGAACGTCGCCCCGCACTACGGCGTCGTCTCTCGTCGGGACGCGGTCTCGCTGCAGTGGCGATTCGACAGCGCACCCGACCGCGCGCGCTATGGCCGCTACTACCTCACGCGCGGAAATCGGGTCGTGGGTCATCTGGTCCTTCGCGAGACGACGTGGCGAAGTCTGCGCGCCCACTCCATCGTGGACTACTTCGCCGCGCCGACCGACATCGAGGCGCTCCTCACACATGCACGCGCCATCAGCGCCGACGCCGGCGCCGCCGCGCTGCTCTGCACAACCCTCAATCCCGCAGCCGGATCAGCACTCCGCCGGGTCGGGTTCACGCCGCGGCGCTCGGGGAGCACACATCCGCTCACCGTGTACCTCGACGACAACACGCCGCTGCGGACCGTCCTCGCCGATGCTCAGCAATGGTTCCTTACCAGCGCCGACAGCGATCTCGACTAGGGAATATCGGACGCGCACGATTCTCTGGTTCGACCTTGGACAAGTCCTTGTCACGCGCGCTTCCGAGTCCGTACGGAACAAGTGCGCGCCGGCGCGGTGTCGTCGGCCAAGAGGGGAACTGCTCTCGCCTCGGACGGGGCTAACGTCGAGCGATGCCCGATGCGCTGGGGGATCACGTTTCGCAGGCCCCGTCGGATCATGGGTCTTGGGCACCTGACGAATTCGTCGCGTCGCTCGTGTCGGTGAGTCCGCACACCCGGTCGGCCTACGCCCACGACGTGCGCGAGTTCGTCACCTGGGCCGAGCGCGGCGGCTGCCCGTCGCCCGCCGAGCTCGACCGGCGGGCGCTGCGTCGCTACCTCGCCTACCTCGACACGCGCGGCTTCGCCCGCTCGTCGATCGCCCGCAAGGCCGCCGCGGTGCGCGCCTACCTGCGCTGGCTGCGCCGCCACGGGGTCATCGAGGTCGACCCGGGCCGTGGCCTGCGCGCCCCCAAGGGGGCGAACCGTCTCCCGCGTGTGATCCGCGCCGACGAGGCCGCCGACCTGCTCGACGTCGTGACCGCCGAGGCCGAGGAAACCTCCCTCGGCACCGCCGACCACGAGCCCGACCCGATCGCCACCGCGGTGATCCTGCGCGACCTTGCGGTGCTCGAGGTGCTCTACGGCGCCGGCCTGCGCGTCGCGGAGTGCTGCGGGTTGCGGCGCGACGACGTCGAGATCGGCCACAAAGGTGACGGCGCGCTCGTCACCGTGGTCGGCAAGGGGTCCAAGATCCGGAGGGTCCCAGTGGGCGAGCCCGCCGCCGACGCACTCGCGGCCTGGCTCGATCGCGGCCGTCCGGTCCTTGCGAATGTCACGTCACCGGGCGATGTGGTCTTCCTGAACCGAAGGGGCAATCCGCTCACGCCGCGCGACGCCCGTCGGATCCTCGAGCGCCATCCGCTGCCCGACGGGCGGGCCCTCCACCCGCACGCCCTCCGGCACGCCTACGCTACGCACCTGCTCGAAGGCGGTGCCGACCTCCGAGCGGTGCAGGAGTTGCTCGGCCACGCCGATCTGGCCACCACCCAGATCTACACCCATGTGACCCGCGACCGACTGCGGTCGGTGTACGAAGCGACTCATCCCCGTGCCTGACGAGAACGAAGCGCTCACCGAGCTCTGGATCAGCTACAAGGCCGACGGCACGCCCGACGCGCGCGAGCGGTTGATCCTGCACTACTCGCCGCTGGTGAAGTTCGTCGCCGGCCGCGTCGCCGCGGGTCTCCCGCAGAACATCGAGCAGTCCGACCTCGTGAGCTACGGGATCTTCGGGCTCATCGACGCGATCGACAAGTTCGACCTCGAGCGCGGCTTCAAGTTCGAGACCTACGCGATCTCCCGCATCAAGGGCGCCATCATCGACGAGCTCCGCTCGATCGACTGGGTGCCGCGCTCCGTGCGGGCGAAGGCCCGGGCCATCGAGCGCGCGTACTCCAAGCTCGAGAACGAGCTGAAGCGCAGCCCGGAGGAGTCCGAGGTCGCCAACGAGATGGACATCACCGTGGGGGAGCTGCAGCAGACCCTCTCGCAGATCTCGCTCACCGGTCTCGTCGCGCTCGACGACCTCCTCTCGGCCAGCAACTCCGACCGCCAGGGCGGCACCACGGTGAAGGACACCATCACCGACGGCCGTCACGACCCGGTCGAGGCCTACGAGGTCGACGAGATGAAGCACCTCCTCGCCGACGCGATCAACCGCATGCCCGATCGCGAGCGCCTCGTCCTCACGCTCTACTACTACGAGGGTCTCACCCTCGCAGAGATCGGCGACCTCCTCGGTGTCACCGAGAGTCGCGTGTGTCAGATCCACACGAAGTCGATCCTGCAACTCCGCTCGCGGCTCCAGGAGCCCGCGGGCGACCGCGGCTAGACCTCCTTTCCGGGCTCGCTACCGCTCGCCTGCTCGCCTGCTCGCCTGACCCCGCGCTCGGGCGGCCCGTGACACCGACGGGCTCCGCTCGTCTCCTCGTGACCGCTTCCCCGGTCCGGTTCGTTCCCGGGGAAGCCCATGCGCGTCACACGTGTGCTCGCTCGTTCCACGGCGCTGTTGTTCCTCGTCGGCACCAGCGTGGCGTTCGGCCCGTCCGCCGCGCACGCGGCCACCTCGCCGTACGGGTCGGCGTGGGTGCGCCCGGTCGACGGCCCGTTGGTCCGCCCGTTCGTGGAGCCGTCCGGTCCCTACGGCGCCGGACACCGCGGCGCTGATCTCGCGGCGCCACCCGGCACGCCCGTGCAGGCCGCGGGCGACGGTGTCGTGGTGTTCGCCGGCACCATCGCGGGTGCGTGGCACGTCACCGTGCTCCACGACCACGGCCTGCGCACCTCCTATTCGTTCCTGGCCTCGGTGTCGGTGCGCGAGGGCAGCACGGTCACGCGGGGCGAGGTCGTGGGCGTCGCCGGCGGGAGCGACGCCGATGCCGGCGACGCGGCGGCACACGACGGATCGGTTGTGCACATCGGACTCCGGGTCGGCGACCGCTACGTCGACCCGATGTCGTTGTTCTCGCCGGTCGATCTCGCCGCGGTGGTGCACCTCGCGCCCGTCGGCGATCCGGGCGACGGTTCGTGGTCGCCCGCAGCCGAGCGGCGCGCGCTCGCCGGTTCGCTCGCGGTGCCGGGTCACGCGGTGCAGGGCGCGGCCGTCGTCGGCGGCTCGTCGGGAGGCTGTGGCGAGTCGGTGCCGCTGGTCGGCGCGTTGGTCGACGCCGCGTGCGACGTCGGCGCCTGGGTGGGGGACCATGCGCCCGATGCGGTCGACGCGGGGCTCCACTGGCTCCACGTCGCGACCGGTCTCGCCGAGGACGCGCTGGTGGAGCTGCGGGCCCCTGCGCTCGAGGTGCTCGCGAAGATGCGCGACCTCGCCGCCGCGACGGCCGACGGTCTGGCCCGCACTCCGCTGGGACAGTTCGCCCTCGACCTCGTGGAGATGGGCCGGCGCTTCGTCGACGGGATCACCGCCGAGTGCAGCACCGACGCCCCCGACGCCGACGGCACGGGCGGATCCGCCCATCGTGCCATGGTGGTCGCGGGCATCAACAGCTCGGGTGCGGCAGGCGCCGACGGCCCCACGGTCGCGCTGAACGTGGAGGCGCTCGGCTACCACGTCGACGAGGGCGAGGTGCGTTGGTTCTCCTACGCAGCCGATGGCGGCGCCTACACCGCGACCGACACGTACGGGCCGATCAAGGTCGCGGCGCATCGCCTCCTCGCACAGTTGCGGGCGATGCAACAGGAGCAGCCGGGCCGCGAGGTCGACCTTCTCGCGCACTCGCAGGGCGGGGTCGTCGTCGACTGGTTCCTCGCCCACCTCTACGAACCGGCCGATCGCACGCTGCCCCCGCTCGGCAACATCGTCACGCTGTCGTCGCCGCACCAGGGCGCCCCGCTGGCGACGGTCTCACGTCAACTCGACCGCAGCCTCACCGGGGGCCGGGTGCTCGAGGCCGTCGACGTGGTCGCCGACCTGCCGCCCGCCGACAGCGCCGCGGTGCGCGACCTGGATGAAGGGTCGCCCTTGATGCACCACCTGTGGGACCACGGCGTGCCCGATCACGTCGACTTCACCACGATCGGCGCGCCGGAAGACGTCGTGGTCCCCGCGAACCGCACCGGTGTGCCCGGCGCGACGCAGACGGTGCAGGCCGTGAACGCAACCAACGAACACAGCGCGATCGTCACCGACCCGAACGCGCTGCGCGCCGTGCGTGCGGCGCTCGAGCACCGCGCGCCGCCGTGTGTCGGGATCACCACCGCGCTGCGCAGCGCGGTGGCACCGGTCGTGATCTCCCGCACCGAGCACTCGGTCGGCGACGCGCTTTCGGGCCTGGAGGTGAAGGTCGGATGAGGATGAATTGGGAACCACGTCAGAGGCTCGCGCTCGCCGTCTGTGCATCGGTGCTCGGGGCCGCGGCGCTCTCGCTGCTGCCGGGCGTCGGTCCGGCGCACGCGGCGCAGCGACCACCAGGGCGCGCCCGCAGCCCGGTGCGGTGGGCGGTGCCGCTGTCCGGCGGCGCGTGGGGTGTGGCCGCGGATGCGCGGGGTGCGGTGGTCGTGGTCGACGACGGCGCGGTCGTCGCGGTCACGCCCGTCGGGCACACGCGCTGGACCGCGCACGCGGTCGACGTCACCGAGGCCGATCCCGCGCTCGACGGCAGCACCGTGCTCGTCGGTGGGGGAGGGGGCGTCACCGCGCTGAGCCGCGACCGCGGCACGGTGCGCTGGCACGTCGACCTGCCCGGTGAGGTCCCCGCCGTCGCGTTGGCCGGCGACCTCGCCCTCGTCGGCACCGACTCCGGAGTGCTCGCTGCGTTCGACGTGCGCACCGGCGCGCCGAGGTGGTCGGCCACCCGGCCGGGCGCACTGTGGTCGGCGCCGCGGGTCGATGTCGCCGCGGGCGCGGTGGTCGCCACCTGGCACGGGTCCGACCCGCCCCGGGTCGAGGTGCTCGACCTCACGACCGGGGCGTCGCGCTGGTCGGCACCGATGGGGCCGGGCGCGGCCGCGCCCACAATTGCCGGGCGAGGGGCGGACGCCGTCGTGATCGTCGCGTCCGGCGACGGCCACTCCACCGCGGGGGTCGAGGCCCGCGACCTCGCCTCGGGGGCGCTGCGCTGGCGCACGGCCGTGCCCGCTTCGTTCGAGCGGGCGATCGAACCGGCGGCCGGACGCCGCGAGGTGGTGGTGGTCGACCATTTCGGTACGGTCACCGCCCTCGACCTGGCCGACGGGCGGATCCGGTGGCAGCGATCGTTGGGCGTCCCGGTGCTGGCCACCCGGATCTCGCTCACCCGGTCGCGGGTCGTCCTGACCACCCACGACGGCACCGTCACCGTGCTCGGACGGGCCGACGGGCGCCGGGTGGCCGCCACCACCCGGCACCGGCTGGCCGGGTACCCGGTGGGCGGTCTGGCGGTGCGCTGGGGCGGGAGGCCGGGCTGGCTCACCGGCCTGCGACTCAGCAACGCCGGCCTGGCCCTCCTCCGGGTGCCCTGACCTGCCTGTCCTGTCCTGTCCTGGCCTCCCTGACCTGCCTGGCTTGGACCCGGCCCGGTTTCGGCCGGAGTGGGGGAGGGCCCGCCCGCTACACTGCTCCCCGACCCGAGGCCCGTGCCCCGGGATCACGCACGCCCGCAACATTCCGAGGTCGTCCGGTACGCCGCAAGGCACTCCGGGCGCCAGCGGGCGGAGGAACAACCGAGGAAGCAGTCCGACACGGCCCGCGTCGCTTCGCGTCGCGCGGCCCTGCCGTGCCTGCGCGACCAGAAAGGGAGACCGTGGCTGAGGCAACGGCACCCGTCGTCACCATGAAGCAGCTGCTCGAGGCCGGCGTCCACTTCGGACACCAGACCCGGCGCTGGAACCCGAAGATGAAGCGATTCATCTTCGGTGAGCGCAACGGCATCTACATCATCGACCTCCAGCAGACGCTGGAGCGGATCGACACCGCGTACCGCTTCGTGCGCCACACCGTCGAGAACGGTGGCCACGTGCTCTTCGTCGGCACGAAGAAGCAGGCGCAGGAGCCGATCCAGAAGCAGGCCGACCGCGCCAACTCGCCCTATGTGAACTACCGCTGGCTCGGCGGCATGCTCACCAACTTCCAGACGGTGCACACCCGTGTGGCGAAGATGCACGAGCTCGAGCGTCAGGTCGCGACCGGTGAGGCCGACCAGATGATCAAGAAGGAAGGCCTCAAGCTCAAGCGCGAGCTCGCCAAGCTCGAGCGCAACCTGGGCGGCATCCGCACGCTCGACCGTGCGCCCGACGCGATCTTCGTGATCGACACCAAGAAGGAGCACATCGCGGTGACCGAGGCCAACCGCCTCGGCATCCCGGTGATCGCGGTCGTCGACACCAACTGCGACCCCGACCTCATCGACTACGTGATCCCCGGCAACGACGACGCCATCCGGTCGGCCAACCTCATGTGCCGCATCATCGGCGACGCGATCATCGAGGGTCACTGGCTGCGCCAGCGCAAGCAGGCCAACCGCCCCGCCGCCAAGGGCGAGGCAGCGAAGCCGGCCCCGCCCGCGCCGAAGGTGCTGACGCCCGAGGAGCAGGCCGCCAAGGCCGCGCAGCAGCAGGCCGCCCGCGACCAGGCCGCCGCCAAGCAGCGTGAGCTCGAGGCCCGCCTGCTCGCGGCGAAGGACGCCGAGCCCGAGCAGGCCGACGCGCCCGCCGCCGAGGCGGCACCCGAGACGGCACCCGAGACCCCCGCAAACACCGAGACACAGGAGAGCGACACGAATGGCTGAGATCTCGGCCAAAGACGTCGCGTCGCTGCGCAAGGCGACCGGCGCCGGGATGATGGACTGCAAGGGCGCCCTCGAGGAGTCCGACGGTGACCTCGAGCGGGCGATGGACATCCTGCGCGCGAAGGGCCTGGGCAAGGCGGGCAAGCTCGCCGAGCGCGAGGCCACCGAGGGCACCGTCGACGTGCTCGTCGAGGGCAAGGTCGGCGCGATCGTCGAGCTGAACTGCAACACCGACTTCGTGGCCAAGGGCCAGGAGTTCGTCGACCTCGTCGCCGACATCACCAAGCTCGTCGTCGAGCAGGGCGACGGCGACATCGCGGCGCTGCCCTACGGCGGCTCCACGGTGGGGGACACGTTGCAGCAACTCGCCGGCAAGATCGGCGAGAACGTCGTGCTCGGTCGCACCGCGCGCTTCGAGTCCGATGGCCTCATCGACGGCTACCGGCACATCCAGAACGGTCGCGGCACCATCGCGGTCCTCGTCGAGATCGCGGGCGTCGATCCGGCCGACGAGAAGGCCCGCGAGGTCGCCCACGAGATCGCGCTGCACGTGTCGTTCGCCGCGCCCGGCTACCTCACGCGCGACGAGGTGCCCGCCGAGATCATCGAGCGCGAGAAGGCCGTGATCGAGGAGAAGAGCCGCAACGAGGGCGTGCCCGAGGCGAAGCTCGAGGGTGCGGTCAAGGGTCGGATCAACGCGTTCTACCGGGACGTCGTGCTGCTCGAGCAGGGCTCGGTGAAGGACCCCAAGGTCACCATCGGCAAGCTCGTCGAGGGGCTCGGGTCCGGCGCGGCCCTCACGCGGTTCGCCCGCGTGAAGGTCGGCGAGGACTAGCGTCCCTTTTCAGATGCCGAGCAGCCAATTCCGCCGAGTCGTCCTCAAGCTGTCGGGCGAGGCGTTCGCCGACGAGAGCATCAGCTTCGGCATCGATGCCGTCGTCGTGCAACGCATCGCCGAGGAGATCGCGGAGGCCCGCGAGACGCTCGACGTCGAGATCGCCGTCGTGGTCGGCGGGGGCAACATCTGGCGGGGTATGTCCGGGGCGACGCGCGGCATGGACCGCGCCCGCGCCGACTACATGGGCATGCTCGCCACGGTGATCAACGCCCTCGCCCTCCAGGACTCCCTGGAGGCGGTGGGCCAGCCCACGCGCGTGCAGACGGCGATCACGATGTCGCAGGTGGCGGAGCCGTTCATCCCGCGGCGCGCCACCCGGCACCTCGAGAAGGGCCGGGTGGTGGTGTTCGCCGCGGGCACCGGCAACCCGTACTTCACCACCGACACGACGGCCGCGTTGCGCGCCGCGGAGATCGGTGCGCAGGCCATCCTGAAGGGCACGCACTCGGGCGTCGACGGCGTCTACAGCGCCGATCCGCGTCTCGATCCGACGGCCACCAAGCTCACCGCGGTGAGCTACTTCGAGATCCTCGAGAAGGGTCTCAAGGTCATGGACTCCACGGCCATCACGTTCTGCATGGACAACGAGCTTCCGATCATCGTGTTCGACGTCACCGCGCCGGGCAACATCCTGCGCGCGCTGCAGGGCGAGCGCATCGGTACGCTCGTCAGCAACGTCGGCAACTGACCGAGCAGAGGAGCGACACATGGCGGGCGACGGCGAACAGATCCGCGCGATGGTGATGGACGACTGTGCCGACAAGATGCACAAGGCCGTCACCCACCTGCAGTCGGAGTTCGCCGCGGTCCGCACCGGTCGTGCCTCGTCGGCCCTCGTCGAGAAGCTGAAGGTCGACTACTACGGCTCCGAGGTCCCGCTCCAGCAACTCGCCGGATTCGGTGTGCCCGAGCCAGCGCGTCCTCGTGATCACGCCCTACGACAAGGGCGCGCTCGAAGTCCATCGAGAAGGCGATCCAGCAGAGCGACCTCGGCGTGAACCCCTCGAACGACGGCACGATCATCCGCCTGAACTTCCCGGAGCTCACCGAGGACCGCCGCAAGGAGTTCGTCAAGATGGTGAAGCACCGGGCGGAGGAGGGCCGGGTGGCAATCCGCAACGTCCGGCGCCAGGCCCGCCACGAGCTCGAGGCACTCCAGAAAGACGGCGAGATCGGCGAGGACGACCTCGAGCGGGCCGAGAAGGAGCTCGAGAAGCGCACCCACGAGGTGATCGCCGAGATCGACGAGATGCTCAAGCACAAGGAAGCCGAACTGCTCGAGATCTGAGCACCCGCCCCCGCCGTGGCCGACCACCATCAAATCGGGTGGTCCGCCGGAGCGGACCACCATCCGGTCCGCGAGGGGGTCTAGCCTGTTCAGCTGAGCCCCCCGGGAGGCACGAGTGTCCGAAATCGACGACGAGCGCCCGGAACCGCCGCCCTCGGAGGGTGTGCGGATCATCGGCGCCGAAGAAGCCCAAGCCGCAGCCGAGCAGGGCCCGGCCCGCCCCGAGCAGCCGAGCCAACCGCGCCGGCGCAGCGCGCCACCCGACGTGCAGCCCGCCGCCCGATTCCCGCTGCCCGGCGACCGGCTCCCCGAAGACCTGCAGACGGCGCGTCCGTCGCCCACCCCGGCCCCGGCTCCGACCGCGCCTCCCGCGTCCACGGCCGACCCGAGCCTTGCGGCGCCCCTCCAGCACTGGACGGAACCGCCCACCGGAGAGGTGCCCATGATCGGCGGCGACGAGTTCGGCGACGAGGAGATCTGGGCCACGGGCCCGCAGCCCCGGTTCCGCTCCGAGGGCGACTGGGGCGACGACGCCGAGCACTTCGAGGCGCTCTCCGACGACACCACCGCCATGGGTGCCCTCGTCGACGAGCCCGAGCTCGACGAAGACGAGGAGTTCGCCGCCCAGGTCGCGGCGCGCCGGGCGCCCGCCCGCCGCAGTCGCGGCAAGGCGCGTGCCCCGCGCGGCCGTGCCGCCGCAGCCGGAGCCGCCGGCGCCGCGGCGGCAGGAGCCGCGGGCGAACCGGCCGCGGCCACGCCCGAGGCACCCCGCTATCCCACGATCGAGGACGAGGCCGGCTACGCGCCCCAGCGGGGCCCCGCGCCCACCCGCGGCGACGACCTCCCCACGCGCGTCATCACCGCCGTCGTGCTCGCCGCGGTCGCGCTGCTCGCCTTCTTCGTGGGCCGGGCCGCCACCGCGGTGCTCGTCACCGTGATCCTCGCCGCCGCCGCGTTCGAGCTGTTCGAGGCGTTCCGCCGGGCCGGTTTCCAGACGGCCACGCTCGTCGCGCTCCTCGGCTGCGCGGCGATGACGGGCGTCGCGTACAACTACGGCGAACGGGCCTTCCCGCTGGTCGGCGCGGTCGTCATCGCGTTCACGCTGTTCTGGTATCTCGCCAAGGTCGTGCACGCGCGGCCAATGGTGAACGCCGCCGTCACCATCTTCGGCTTCGCCTACATCGGCATCCTCGGTGGCTTCGCGGGCCTGCTGCTCGTGTTCCCCGACGGCATCGGCATGATCGCCGGCCTGGTGCTGTGCGTCATGGCCTACGACATCGCCGGGTACTTCGTCGGTTCGCGCATGGGCCGCCGCCCGCTCATGCCCGACGTCTCCCCGAACAAGACGGTCGAGGGGCTCATCGGCGGCATGGTGGCCTCGGTGGTCGTCGGCCTCGTCCTCGGCGTGATCTTCCAGCTCACCCCGTGGGACTCCCTCAGCCACGGCTTCCTGCTCGGCTTGGTGGTGGCGATCTTCGCCCCGCTCGGCGACCTCGTGGAGTCGATGCTCAAGCGCGACCTCGGCCTGAAGGACTTCGGCACGATCCTGCCCGGTCACGGCGGCGTGCTCGACCGCTTCGACGCGATCCTCTTCTGCCTCCCCGCGGTCTACTACCTGGTCGTGGCCCTCGGCATCACCTGATGGGGCCACGATGACGGGCACCGGCAAGGTGCGCGTCGCCGTCCTCGGCTCCACCGGGTCGATCGGCACCCAGGCCCTCGACGTCATCCGCGGGCACCGCGACGACTACGAGGTGGTCGCGCTCGCGACCGGACGCAACGGCGAACTCCTCGCGCAGCAGGCCGCGGAGTTCGGTGTGGATCCCGACTGCGCCCGCCTCTGCGCGGACGCGGCCGACGGTTTCGCCGTGCTCGCGGCGCTGGCCGCGCACCCCGACGTCGACGTCGTGCTGAACGCAGTCGTCGGCTTCGCCGGCTTGCCCGTCACCCTCTCCGCGCTGGAGCACGGCAAGCGCCTCGCGCTGGCCAACAAGGAGAGCCTGATCGCGGGCGGGCCCGTCGTCGCCAAGGTGCGCGCGCAGGGCAACGGCGAGATCGTGCCCGTCGACAGCGAGCACTCGGCGATCTACCAGTGCCTGCGCGCGGGCGATGCGAACGAGGTGCACCGCATCGTGCTCACCGCCAGTGGGGGGCCCTTCCGTGGCCGCACGGCCGACGAGCTCGCGCTCGTCACCGTGGCCGACGCGCTCAAGCACCCCACCTGGGACATGGGTGCGAAGATCACCATCGACTCCTCCACGCTCATGAACAAGGGGCTCGAGGTGATCGAGGCCCACGAGCTGTTCGCCGTCGGCTTCGACGCCATCGACGTGGTGGTGCACCCGCAGTCGATCGTGCACTCGATGGTGGAGTTCCACGACGGCGCCACCATCGCCCAGCTGTCCATGCCCGACATGCGCCTCCCGATCGGCCTCGCCCTCGGCGCTCCCGCCCGGCTTCCGCAGGCCTTCGGCGCCATGGACTGGGCCGCCACCGGAACCCTCACCTTCGAGGCCCCCGACCTCGAGGCCTTTCCCTGCCTCACCCTCGCCTACGAGGCGGGCCGGGCCGGCGGCAACGCCCCCGCGATCCTCAGCGGCGCCAACGAGGTGGCCGTGGCCGCCTTCCTGGAGGAGCGCATCCCGTGGCAGGCCATTGCCCAAGTTGCAGCTGAGAGCCTCGATCAGGGGGTTGGGAACGTCTCGGAGGTTGCCGACGTTCTGGAGGCAGACCGAGTGGCCCGCGAGCGGGCCC
The DNA here is from genome assembly GCA_963720785.1 of uncultured Actinomycetes bacterium. GTDB lineage: Bacteria > Actinomycetota > Acidimicrobiia > IMCC26256 > DASPTH01 > CAVRGQ01. The sequence goes on along the minus strand of CAVRGQ010000008.1, from coordinate 313,628 downwards.
ACACGGTCGTTGCCCGGATCGCTGCCCGCCCGAGCGGGCGCACGAACGCAGGTGCACGGTGAGGGATCCCCTCGAGGAAGCCGGAGTCGACGTCAACAGCCGAACGGCCACGGGCATCCTCGTCGCCGTGTTGGCCGGCCTGGTCGCGCTGGCCGTGTTCGTGCCCGGGAGCCGCACCCCGCTCGCGTTCATCGTCGGGATCATCCTGCTGGTCATGCTCCACGAGTTCGGCCACTACTGGACGGCCAAGCGCACGGGCATGAAGGTCACCGAGTTCTTCCTCGGCTTCGGGCCGCGCCTCTGGTCGTTCACCCGCGGCGAGACCGAGTACGGCGTGAAGGCGCTGCCCCTCGGCGGCTACGTGCGCATCATCGGGATGACCAACCTGGAAGACGTCGATCCCGAGGACGAACCCCGCACCTACCGGCAGCAGTCCACCGGCAAGCGCCTGATCGTGATCCTCGCCGGGGTCACGGTGAACCTGATCATCGCCTTCCTCCTCTTCTTCCTCGTGATCGCCGGCCAGGGCCGCGTCTCCGACGGCCCCAGCACCACCGTCAGCCGCGTCCTGGGCGACTCGGCGGCCGCGGCTGCAGGAGTGCGTCCCGGCGACAAGATCGTCGCGATCGACGGCAAGGCGCTCAACGGCGACTGGGACGCGTTGAAGTCGGTGGTCGAGGCCAACGGCGGCAAGACCGTGGCGGTCACCGTGGAGCGTGACGGTGCGACGGTCGATCTCAACGCCACCCTGAAGGAGCAGAGCGGTCAGGGCTTCCTCGGCGTCGGTCCCACCACCGCGTTCAAGGACGTCGGCATCCTCGCCGCGGTCCCGCAGACGTTCACCACGATGGGCGACGTCAGCACCGCCACCTGGAACGGCCTCGTCGACCGCTTCACCCCCTCGGGCGTACAGACCACCGCCAAGCAGAGCTTCACCAGCGCTGCGCCCGTGGCGGGTTCGCAGGCCGACCAGGAGCGGCCGCAGAGCCTCATCGGCTTCGTGAACAACGGGAGTCAGCTCGCCGACGGCAACGTGTGGGCGATCCTGTGGCTGCTCGCCGCGCTGAGCCTGGTGCTCGCCCTGTTCAACCTGCTGCCCGTGCTCCCGCTCGACGGTGGGCATGCGGTCGTGGCGATCTACGAGGGCATTGCGTCGAAGGTGAAGCACCACCGGGTGTTCGTCGACTACCGCAAGCTGATCCCGATCAGCGTCGTGGTGCTGGCGCCGCTGATGTTCCTGGCGCTCTCCGCAATGGTGCTCGACATCCGCCAGCTCGGCAGTTGAACCAGTTCCCGAGGCCAGCCGCCGAACCGCTCTCCTAGGCTGGGCCCATGCTCCAGCAGCAGCGGTACGAACGGCGCGTGACCAAGCAGATCCTCGTCGGCAAGGTGCCGGTGGGAGGCGGCGCACCGGTGTCGGTGCAGTCGATGACCACCACCAAGACCGCCGACGTCGACGGCACGCTCGCGCAGATCTACGCGCTCGCCGCCGCGGGCTGCGACATCGTGCGCTGCACCTGCAACGAGGAGCCGGCGGCCGAGGGCCTGGCCCAGATCGTGCCCCGCTCGCCGGTGCCGATCGTCGCTGACATCCACTTCCAATACAAGCTCGCGCTCGCGGCGATGGAGGCGGGGGTGCAGGCGCTGCGCCTCAATCCCGGCAACATCCGCAAGCCCGAGCACATCAAGCTCGTGGCGCGCGAGGCGAAGGACCGCGGCATCCCGATCCGCATCGGCGTGAACGCGGGTTCGCTCGACCCCGACATCGCGGATCAGTACGGCGGCGCGTCACCCGAGGCGCTGGTCGCGTCCGCGCAGCGTGAGCTCGACTACTTCGCCGAGGTCGGCTTCGACGACGTGAAGATCTCGGTGAAGTCGTCGAACGTGCCGGTGATGATCGACGCGTACCGTCTGCTCTCCGAGACGGTCGACGTGCCGCTGCACCTCGGCGTCACCGAGGCCGGGCCGTTGCCCGGTGGACTGGTGAAGTCCACCGCGGGCATCGCCACGTTGCTCAACGAGGGCATCGGCGACACCATCCGCTTCTCGCTCACCGCCGATCCAGTGGAGGAGGCGAAGGCGGGCCGTCAGCTGCTCGAGGCGCTGGGCCTGCGCGAGCGCAAGGGCCTCGACCTCATCGCCTGCCCGTCGTGCGGGCGCGCCGAGGTCGACGTGATCAAGGTTGCGAGCGACGCCATGGCCGCGCTCGAGGATCGCAAGATCCCGCTGCAGGTCGCGGTGATGGGCTGCGTGGTGAACGGGCCGGGTGAGGCGCGCGACGCCGACCTCGGCATCGCCGCCGGTCGCGGCAAGGGCCACCTCTTCGTGCGGGGCCACGTGGTGCGCGTGGTCCCGGAGGCCGAGATGGTCACCGCGCTGGTGGAGGAGGCCGAGCGGATCATGGCCGAGGGCATCGAGGCGCGCATCGCCGCCGCCGACGTCGACGCCGAGGCCATCGCCGCGGCCACACGCGAGGAGCTCATCCAGATCCAGGGCCTCGACGCGAACCACAGCGAGGAGCGCATCGAGCGCATCCGCTCCGTGGCCGAGGGTGTCCCGGCCGACGACTGATCAGGCAGGCGAGCGGCACACTGTGTCGTCGCTCACTCCCGGCGCGGCGGGCGGAACAGCACGACGCCGACCACGATGCACGCGGCGCCGATCACGGCCCACACCGCCTCGCCGGTCATGAACGAACCTCCGAGGACACCGATGCCCTGGAGGACCCACACCGCGCCGACCACGAGCAGGACCACGGCGATGGTGCGGCGGATCCACATCGTCAGCTCTGACCCCGCCGCGGTCGGAGCACCACGATCGGGATGTCGCGCTGCACGCCGGCTTGGAACGAGTCGAACAGTGGCACCTGCGCGGTGATCGCCTCCCAGATCGGGCGCTTGGCGTCGCCGTCGAGGACTTCGGCGAGCACCGGCGTGGTGCGGCGGTGGAGGTGCACCCACGCCACCGGGTTGTCGCGGAGGTTGCGGACCCAGTGCGGCTCGACCTCGGAACCACCGGCCGAACCGACGACCGCCCACGCCGCGCCGTCCTCGACCTCGTAGTACGCGAGCCCGACGGTGTGGAGCCGACCGGTGCGCCGACCGATGGTCGTCAGCGCGAGCGGAGCGCGGTAGCGCCAGCCTCGGCGTCCCATGTCCATGCCGTAGAGGTACGCGTAGGGCGAGTGACCGGTGAAGCGCAGCACCTGCGCGTCGACACGGTTGCCTCGCGGCGACGCCAGGAATTCGAGGAGCGGACGGGCGGGTCCGGGGACGGTCACCAGGCTCGCCTCACGAGACCACGTCGTCGCGCGCGGCGACGATGCGGCCGAGCCGGTCGGCGACCTCCTGGGCGGAGTGGTCGTCGGTGAACACGTAGTCACGGCCGCGGCGGATCGCGTCGACGATGTTGGCGGCGACCTGCGCGGCGGGCACGGTACCGATGGGGTTCATCCCCGTGTTGATGCCACCGGGCATCACCACACTCACGCCGATCGGTGCGCCGGCGTTCACCAGCTCCTTGCGCATCACGTCGGAGATGCCGAGCACTGCGTGCTTCGACGCGGTGTAGGGCGAGATGCCGGGGACCGCGCGCACCGCGGCCATCGATGCGGTGTTCACCACCCAACCGGGCGCACCCGACGCGATGATGCGCGGCACGAACGCACGGATGCCGTGCACCACGCCGAACAGGTTGACGTCGATGACGCGGTGCCAGTCGTCGAGGGAGATCTCCCAGGTGTTGCCGCCGAGCACGATGCCCGCGTTGTTCATCGCCACGTTGAGCGCGCCGAACTGCTCGACCGCGTAGGCGGCCGCGCCCTCGAGTGCTTCGGGGTCGGTCACGTCGAGCGCGATCGAGCGCACGTCGGCACCCTCGGCGGTGAGGCGGGCGGAGTGTTCGGCGAGCGCCTGCTCGTCGCGGTCGATCATGAGCACGCGCATCCCCGCGGCGACGAACGCCTCGGTGGTCGCCAGCCCGATGCCACTCGCCGCGCCGGTGACGGCCGCCGTGCGCCCGGTGAGGTCACCGAGCCCGCCATTTCCGCCGAGCCCGCCTTCTCCGCCGAGCCCGCCTTCTCCGCCGAGCCCGCTCATGCCGCGCCGGCCGGGTTCGCCGCGTGTCGGCGCTCGGCCTCGGCGGCCGCCTTGCGGGCGTAGCTGCCGAGGAAGCGGTGGAGGAACCACGAGATCGCGCCGGCGGTGCCGGGGATCTTCGGCTCGAAACCGCCCTGCCAGTGGATGCGGGTGCCCGCGTCGTCCCCGGCGCCATCGAGGGCGACCAGGTCGAGGTCGGAGTGGTAACCCCGCACCGGGAAGCCCTTCAGGATCGTGTACGCCATGTGGTGCGGCGGCGCCCACTCGAGGATCTCCTCGTCGCTGCAGAACGGCGGGCTGCCGAGGCGACGCACCGCGCCCACGCCGCCCGGCGGGTCGTCGCCCTCCCGCGCCCAGCTCGCCGCCCGTGCGGTGACGCCCGCCCACTCGCTCCAGCGGGGGGAGTCGGCGAACACCGCCCACACCACTGCAATCGGCGCGCGTGAGTGCGCCGACACCTCGTACGAACCCATGGCCATGGGTCGAACCTAGACGCGCCCGGGTTCCGTGCGCTCGGCCCAGTACGCATCCACCCGGTACGGGAGTGCGAGCTCGCGGCGTCCCGCCGTCGCCGGATCGGTGCGCAACAACTCGCGCACCTCGTCGAGCAGCGCGGTGCGCTCGGCCTCGGGCAACACGGCCACGTGGCTCACGCTCTGCACGCGCGCCACCACCTCGTCGGGGGTGAGGATCTGCGCGTGGTGGAACGTCGCCGTGTGACGCTCGCCGAAGTGCGGAGTATCGACCAACGCGGTCGTGTGCCAGTGCTCGGCTTCACCCCACGGTGCGTCGTGCTCGGTCGCCGCCACCATGCCCCACAGACGGTCGGTCCAGGGGAGCGTGCGGTCGCGCGTGTTCCACAACAACGCGACGCGCCCGCCGGGGCGCATCACGCGGGCGAACTCGGCGAACGCGACGGGCGCGTCGAACCAGTGGAACGCCTGGGCCACGGTGATCGCGTCGAGCGACCCGTCGCGCACCGGCAACTGCTCACCGGTGCCGGCGATCACCGGCACGCTGGGCAGCGCGGCTGCGCAGAGGGCGCGCATGTTCGCGACCGGCTCGACCGCGACGAGTTGCGCGCCGCGCTCGCGGCAACGGGGGAGCAGCAGCTTCGTGAAGATGCCGGAACCCGCCCCGACGTCGGCGACGCGACGCGTGTGCTCTGTCAGCAGCGCGTCGGTGATCCAGTCGGCCGCGTCATCGGGATACGACGGGCGGACGCGGTCGTAGGTGGCCGCCTCGGCGCCGAAGCCGTCGGACGCGACCCGGTGCAGGTGCTCAGGCGTTGCTGGGGGTCCAGCCGTGCAGGCCGCACTCGAGCTTGCCGCTGTTGGTCCAGCGCCCGGCGCGGGGGTCGTCGCCTTCCTGCACCGGGTCGGTGCAGGGCCAGCAACCGATCGACGGGTAGCCCTTGTCGCGCAGCGGGTGCACGGGGAGACCGCGATCCGCGATGTAGCCGTCGATGTCGTCGTGCGACCAGTTCGCGATCGGGTTGACCTTCACGATGCCGCGGCCGACGTCGAAGCCGACGATCGGTGCGTTCGTGCGCGTGGAGGCCTCGTCGCGACGGAGGCCGGTGAGCCACGCCTGCTTGCCCTCGAGCGCGCGGGCGAGCGGCTCGACCTTGCGCATGGCGCAGCACTCGTCGGGGTCGACCTGCCACATGTTGTCGGGTGCGATCCGCGGCGTGACGACGCGCAGGTTGAGGTCGTATCGCTCGCGCACCTGCTCGACGTACCAGAGCGTCTCGGCGAAGTGGTACTGCGTGTCGAGGAACACGACCTCGATCTCGGGCACCACCTGCGTGGCGACGTCGAGGAGCACGCAGTCCTGGAACGAGGCCGCGAGCACCGCGCCGGTGCCGAACTCCTCCCACGCCCACTTGATCGCCGACGACGCCGGCTCCGACTCGAGCTCGGCGGAGACCCGTGCCAGCTCGGCCAGATCGGGAACGGTCGCCTCGGTCATGTCGCGCACTCGGAGTCGCCGACCATCGCCTCGTAGGGGCCGGTCTCGTCGAAGTCGACGTACAGGTCGGGGGCTTCCTCGGGGGTGGGGAACTCGTCGAGGTCGGCGAGAGTCTTGCCCACCGCCTCGGCGCCGCCGACCCGGTCGAGCCAGTGCCCGAAGGTCTCACCGGCGTCGCGCTCGCCCGCGAACTGCTCGACGACCCGCACGACGGCTTCGGACGCCCGCTTGGCCGGCAGCTTCGTCGCCTTCTTGCCGAACGCGATCGACATATTGGTGATCTGGCCGCCGAGCTCCATCTGGTAGCCCGGCGCCGCCCGCCCGTGCGCGCGGCGCTCGAGGCCGAGGAAGCCGATGTCGGCGATGTGGTGCTGGCCGCAAGAGTTGGTGCACCCGGAGATGTTGATGCGCACGCCGCCCACCTCGGCGAGGCCGGCCTTCTCCAGCGCGTCGCCGATGTCGGCGGCGAGGCCGCGCGACTGCGTGACCGCGAGGTTGCAGGTGTCGGCGCCGGGGCACGACACCACGTCGCGGGCGAGCTCGGCGCCGGCGTCGGCCATGCCCAGCTCGGCGAGGCGCTCGTGGATCGCGGGGAGCTGCTCCTCGGTGAGACCGCGCAGCACGAAGTTCTGACGGTTGGTGATGCGCACCTCGACCGCGAAGTCGCGCTGGATCTGCGCGAGGCCGCGGAACTGGTCGGGGGTGATGTCGCCGAGGCGGCAGTAGGCGTAGGCGCTCACCGTGCCGTTCGCCCGACCCCGCACCACGTTGGCAGTGTCCCACTGCTGGAGCGGCGAGAGGCCGCGGAAGTCGACGGGCGAAGCGCCCGAGCCGATGAGGCCGCCGTCGGCGCTGACGTCGACGCCGCGGCCGGCCGGCGCGTCGCCGAGCTCCTGCACGGCAGCGGGGATGCCGCCCGGGTAGGTGGCCGACGCGAACAGGAATTTGCGCTCCTTGACGATCCGCTCGCGCAGCTCGTCGATGCCCATCGTGTCGACGAGCCACTTCATGCGGGCGCGCAGCTTGTTGTCGCGGTTGCCGTAGTGGTCCTGCACCCGCAGCATCGCCTCGATGGTGGGGAGCAGGTCCTCGCGGGCGGTGAACTCCTCGAGCGCGAGCGCCGGGTGCGGGTTGGCGCCGAGACCACCGGCCATGAACACGCGGAAGCCGGCCTCGACGGTGCCGTCGTCGTTCGTGCGGGTGACCCCCACCACGCCGGCGTCGTTGAACATGGCCTGGCCGCAGTCGGTGGCGCAGCCGGAGAAGTTGATCTTGAACTTGCGGGGGAGGCGCTGCGACAGCGGGTTGCGCAGGAAGAGGTCCTTGGTGGCCTCGGCCCACGGGCTGATGTCGAGCACCTCGTAGGGGCACGCGCCGGCGAGGTGGCAGCCCGACACGTTGCGCACGGTGTCGCCGCAGGCCTCGCGGCTGGTGAGACCGACGGAGGCGAGGAGCCGCAGCGCCTCGCCGCACTGGTCGAGCTGCACGAAGTGGAACTGGACGTTCTGTCGCGTGGTGAGGTGGCCCCAACCGCGAGAATGGGTCTCGGCGATGTGGCCGAGCATCTCGAGCTGGTCGGCCTCGATCTTCCCATAGGGGATCTTGACCCGGACCATCTGGTTGTTGCCGCCCTGTCGCTGTCCGTAGATGCCCTGGTTCAGTCGGAACACCCGGAAGACGTCGTCGTCGATCTCGCCGGCGAGGTAGCGCTGGGCGCTCTCCTCGAAGCGGGTGATCTCCGATTCGATCTCGGGGTCGAGGGGCAGGGCCCGCAGTGCTCGCACGTCGATCGCCATAGCCGACCAAGTTACCGGGATTTCGGTGGAAATACCAGCGGAGAGGTCGGAAAAAAAAGCCATCGAAAAGGTCGACAATCAACGCGGTTCGGATCGCGGGCTGCGGACCGACGGCCCTGGCGGGCACCGCCGGGAGCGACGAGATTGGAACCGTGGAGAAGCGGTCACCTCTGGTCGTCGTGCTGCTGGTGGTGACGCTGCTCGCGCTCGGCGGGTGCGGGTCGGCCGCGGACGACGACGGAGGCCGAGCCCGGAACACCACCACCGGGACGGCGGTGACCACGCAGCCCGCGACCACGGCACCGGCGACGACGACCACCACTGTTCCGCCCGCGCCCACCACGACGACCGTGCCCCCACCGCCGGGCATCCCTTCGGGCCACCCCTGGCCGACGATCCCGCCCATCGCGCCGGGGCACCACGCCGTGCTGGTCATGGGGGACTCGATCGCGGGTCAGACCTACTGGTCGCTACCCGACGTCCTGTCGGCCCAGGGCATCGACGCCGGCGCGTACGACGCGACCATGCCGACCGCCGGGCTGCTCGACCAGATGTACGGGCTCGACCCGCCGGCGTACCTCGCCGCGCAGCTCGCGGCCCATCCCGATGTCGACACCGTCGTGTTCGAGTTCGCGGGCGCGTGCGCGGCCGCCTGCGCCCCGGGCGGGGTGGAGTACAACTCGCCCGACTTCTTCGCCCGCTGGCAGGTGGTGGCGCACCAACTGATGAGCGATGCCAAGGAGCGCGGCCTGCACGTCATCTGGGCGATCTCGCCGCCGCCGCCCGTGCCCGACGACCCGAACGACGCGCACTTCGTGCGGGCGACGCAGGTCGCGGTCACGCTCATCCAGTACGACCGGCAGTACCCGGCGACGGACGGCGTCGTCGCCGCCGACTGGTACACCGCGCTCGCCGACACCTCCGGGCTGTGGCAGCCGGCGCTCTGGTACGACGCCGCGCTGCACACGGTGCGGGCCGACGACCTCGTGCACCTCACCCCCGACGGCTCCGTGCGCACCTCGACGTGGACCATCGCCGCGCTCGCCGAAGCGTGGGCGCGGTAGCGGCGAACGCGGGAACGACGGGAGCTGCGGGAGCGGAAGGGTGACCGCATACCCTCTCGCCCATGGCCAAGCGCTCCGTGCTCACCCCCCAGGCTGACGACTTCCCCCGCTGGTACCAGGACGTCCTCGACAAGGCCCAACTCGCCGACAACGGACCCGTCCGCGGGACGATGGTGATCCGACCCTACGGCTACGCCATCTGGGAGCGCATGCAGGCGGAGGTCGACCTCCGCATCAAGGCGTGCGGCGCCGAGAACGCCTACTTCCCGCTGTTCATCCCCGAGTCGTACCTGAAGCGCGAGGCCGAGCACGTCGAGGGCTTCAGTCCCGAGCTCGCGGTCGTCACCGTGGCCGGCGGCAAGGAGCTGGCCGAGCCGGTGGTGGTGCGCCCCACCTCGGAGACGGTCATCGGGGAGTTCATGGCCAAGTGGATCCAGAGCTACCGCGACCTGCCGTTGCTGCTGAACCAGTGGGCCAACGTCGTGCGGTGGGAGCTGCGTCCGCGCCTGTTCCTGCGCACCAGCGAGTTCCTCTGGCAGGAGGGCCACACCGCCCACACCACTCGCGAGGACGCGCAGGCCTACACCGTGCGCATCCTGCGTGACGTGTACGAGGACTTCATGGTGAACGTGCTCGCGCTGCCCGTCGTCGTCGGGCTCAAGACCGAGCGCGAGCGGTTCGCCGGCGCGACGAACACGTTCACGTGCGAAGCGATGATGGGCGACGGCAAAGCGCTGCAGATGGGCACCAGTCACGAGCTCGGCCAGAACTTCGCTCGCGCCTTCGGCATCGAGTTCCTCGACGAGACCGGGCAACAGCAGACCGCGTGGACCACGTCGTGGGGCGTGTCCACCCGCATGGTCGGCGGGCTCATCATGGGCCACGGCGACGACAACGGACTGCGCGTGCCGCCGCTGCTCGCACCCACCCAGGTGGTCGTCCTCGCGGTGCGCGACGAAGGCGACGTCATCGCGCGCTGCGGCGCGGTCGCCGACGAGCTGCGCGCCGCCGGTGTGCGCGTGCACCTCGACGACCGGGCCGAGGTGTCGCTCGGGCGCCGCGCCACCGACTGGGAGCTCAAGGGCGTCCCCGTGCGCGTGGAGATCGGCCCGCGTGACCTCGCCGAGGGCAACGCCACGCTCGCGCGCCGCATCGTGGCGGCCGATCCCGAAGATGGGCGAGCCGACCCGAAGACGCCCGTCGCACTCGCCGGGATCGTCGACGCGGTCACCACCGAACTCGCCGCGCAGCAGGAGCTGCTCCTCGCCGAGTCGCTCGCGCGACGCGAGGCCCGCACCGCCGACGTCACCTCGATCCAGGACGCGCGCGAGGCCGCCGCGACCGGCTTCGCCCGCATCGCCTGGGACATCGTCGGGCCCCAGGGCGAGCGGGAGCTCGCGGGCGGGGCGGTCACCGTGCGCTGCCTCCAGCGCGCCGACGGCTCCCTCCCCGAGCACGACGGCGAGCCCGGCTTGATCGCCTACGTCGCCCGTTCGTACTAGAGAAGAGGGTGATGCTGCCCGTCGCGTTCCCCGTGTCGCCGATGTTGGCGAAGGCCACCCGCGAGATCCCCGACGACGGCACGTGGTCGTTCGAGCCGAAATGGGACGGCTTCCGCGCCATCGTGTTCCGCGACGGCGACGAGGTCGAGATCGGCAGCCGCAACGAGAAGCCCCTCACGCGCTACTTCCCCGAGCTCCTCGACCCGCTGCGCGCCGCGTTGCCCGAACGGGCCGTCGTCGACGGCGAGATCGTGATCGCGACGGAACGCGGCCTCGACTTCGACCTGCTGTCGCAGCGCATCCACCCGGCGGCGTCGCGCATCACCAAGCTCTCGCAGGAGATCCCCGCGACGTTCGTGGGCTTCGACCTCCTCGCGGAGGGTGACGACGACCTCCGCGCCGCGCCGTTCTCCGAACGCCGCGCGCGACTCGACCGCGCGCTCGCCGGGCTCACGGGCGGCCCCGATCGCGCGCGTGTTGCTCACCCCCGCCACCACCGACCCCGCGGTCGCGGCCGAGTGGTTCGAGCACTTCGAGGGCGCGGGCTTCGACGGCGTCGTCGCCAAGGCCCTGGCGGGGGAGTACCGCGAGGGCGAGCGCACGATGCTCAAGGTGAAGCACCAGCGCACGGCCGACGTGGTGGTCGCAGGAACGCGGCCGCACAAGGACGGCAACGGCATCGGCTCGCTGCTGCTCGGCCTGTACGACGGCGAGGGTGTGCTCCACCACGTGGGGGTCGCGAGCAGCTTCACCGCGGCACGCCGTCGCGAGCTGGTCGACGAGCTCTCGCCCTACCGCGAGGGCGCGCTCGACGGGCACCCGTGGCGCGACTGGGCCGAAGCGAGTGCCCACGAGACCGGCCAGCGCAAGCCCGGCGCGCAGTCGCGCTGGACCGGTGGCAAGGACCTCTCGTGGGAGCCGCTGCGCATCGAGTTGGTCGCCGAGGTCGCCTACGAGCACCTGCAGGGCGACCGTTTCCGCCACACCGCGCGTTTCCAGCGCTGGCGCCCCGACCGCGAACCGCCGTCGTGCACCTACGCGCAGCTCGACGTCCCCGTGCCCGCAGAGCTCCACGACATCTTCGGCGTGTAGAGAGGGTGTAGCGGGGGACCGGTTCGGGTAGGCCGGGAGCATGATGCCTCGTGGCGACAACTCAGTGCACGCAGATCTGCACGCAGACCGGCGGAGTGAAGGCCGGTGGCTGCTCGTGTGCATCGCGTTCGCCGTCGGCGCGCTCCTCTATGCCTTCCTGATCGGGGAGTGGTGGGGCGACGTGCTCGGATTCCTGCTCGCGGTGACGCTCGGGTGGTTCGCGCATCTCCAGTGGGGCGATGCCCTCGCCGCCGATCTCCGGCGCCGGCGGGTGCGCGGCAGCTGACGATCTCGGACAGAATCGGCGCATGACCGACGCCAACCTCGAAGCCCCTTCCGTCTCCAAGCTGGCCGGCCAGCTGCTCTACATGTTCGAGGACGACCGGGCGCTGCTCGACGCCCCGGTGGCGCAACTGCGTGAGCGGCTCGCGCTCGAGGATCGGATCGCCCGGGCCCGCCACAAGTACCCCAACGACAACGACACCGAGATCCAGGCCCGCCTCGCCGAGTTCGACGACCGCATCCCCGAGTCCGACGTCGCCGCCGCGGCGGACGAGGCCCGGCGGCGCCTCGACTGACCGCTCGCCCGCCCGGCCCTCACTGCCGAAGGACGGCGGGGGACCTTCGGCCCTTTCGGCGGCGGGGCCCGCCGCCCAAGATTGGGGCGAGCAGGGCGTTGCCCTCCGATGGCGCCACCCCGGCCGTTCCCGCAGGCGGCCACCCCTGGCGCAGGCACCGTCGGATGTCGGCGACGCCTTGCTCGCGCGCCGATCCACCCGAGAGCCGATCCCACCCGAGAAACCCCAGGGGATCGGGTATACTCGTATGGTTCGGTTGGACGTGACGCCTCCACCGGTCCCCATCTCGGTCTGCCGGAGACGTGGGCGAAAGCCCACGTTTTTTCTTGCGCCGAGGCGGGTCCCAGGAACGCGTCGCTATTGGCATGCCGCCGGAGGCGGCCGAAGGAGGTGACCACCATGGATGTGACCGCGATTGCCGACGCCGTCTCCCCGGTGGTCGCCGCACTCGGCCTCGACCTCTACGACATCGAGGTCACCGGATCGGGCCGGGCGCGCATCGTCCGCGTCATGATCGACCGGCCGGCCGGCGAAGTCGCCTCGGATCGGGCCGGCATCGACCTCGAAGCGATCGCGGCGGCCACCGAGGCCGTGTCGCCGATCCTCGACCAGCCACCCGTCGACAAGATCCTCTCGGGCTCGTACTCGCTCGAGGTGAGCAGCCCCGGCCTGGAGCGCCCCCTGCGCACGCCCGTGCACTTCGCGCGCGCCGTCGGGGAGACGATCTCGGTCAAGGTGTCCGCCGCGGCGGGAGCCGACGGCGAGGAAGCTCGGCCCGCGCGCAGCCGCGTGCGAGGCGTCGTGCAGAGCGCGGGCGACGATTCGTTCACGCTGCTCGCCGACGCCGACGCCGACGCCCAAACGGGGCCGGTGCCGGTGCCGGCACCGAGCACACGATCACGTATGCGGAGGTGGTGCAGGCCCGCACCATCTTCGAGTGGGGACCGGAGCCCAAGGGCGGCAAGGCCAAGGCCTCCAATGCCAAGACTGGCAAGGCCAAAGCCGCCAAGGGTCGCAAGAAGGAAGCGGTGCGCCGATGAACTCCGAGATGATGGAGGCGCTCGAGAACATCGAGCGCGAGAAGGGGATCTCCACGGAGATCATGCTGGAGGCACTCGCCAACGCCCTCCTCACCGCCTACAAGCGCATGCCCGATGCCGCCGAGGAGGCGCTCGTCGAGATCGACATGGAGACCGGTGCGATCAAGGTGATCGCGGAGGAGCTCGACGAAGAGGGCAACGTCACCCGCGAGTGGGACGACACGCCCACCGACTTCGGTCGCATCGCCGCGCAGACCGCCAAGCAGGTCATCTTCCAGCGCATCCGCGAGGCCGAGCGGGAGATGAAGTACGAGGAGTACGCGGGACGCGAGGGCGACATCGTCACCGGCATCATCCAGCAGACGGACGCGCGCTACACGCTGCTCGACCTCGGCAAGGTCGAGGCGCTCCTGCCGCAGGCGGAGCAGGTGCAGAACGAGCACTACGACCACGGCAGCCGCCTCAAGGCCTACATCGTCGAGGTGCGCAAGACGGCCAAGGGTCCCCAGATCGTCGTGTCGCGCACCCACCCCGGCCTCGTGAAGCGCCTCTTCGAGCTCGAGGTACCGGAGATCGTCGACGGCGTGGTGGAGCTCAAGGCCATCGCCCGTGAGCCCGGTCACCGCACCAAGCTCGCGGTGTCGTCCAACGACTCCAACGTCGACCCGGTCGGCGTGTGCGTCGGTGCCCGTGGTTCGCGGGTGCGCATGGTCGTCAACGAGCTGCGCGGCGAGAAGGTCGACATCGTCCCCTACAGCGACGACCCCTCCGACTTCGTGATGAAGGCGCTGGCTCCGGCCCGGGTGCGCGAGGTGCGCATCCACCCCGACACCGGCACCGCCGAGGTGATCGTCCCCGACTTCCAGCTCTCGCTGGCGATCGGCAAGGAGGGCCAGAACGCCCGCCTCGCCGCGCGCCTCACGGGCTGGCGCGTCGACATCAAGAGCGAGACGCAGCTCGCCGACGAGGAAGCCGGCGGCGGCGTCGAGTACGCCGAGGGCGAGTGGGTCACCAACGCGTCGGGCGAGCTCGTGTGGCAGCCCGCCGAGGGTGGAGAGGCCATCTCGGCCGCCGAGGCCGGCTACGCCGGTGCGGCGCCGGACGCGGCCGACGCCCCGGCCACCGACGCACCGGCCACCGACACACCCGCGACCGAGGCACCCGCGACCGAGGCACCCGCGACCGAGGCTGCGGCCGAGGTCGTGGCCGACGAGACGACGAGCGACGCCGAAGCCGGCGCCGTCACCGAGGAGGAGCCCGTTGCCGACGCGGGCACCGCGACCGCGGAGGCGGGCGCAGAGCAGTAGGGAACGGACCTGCATCGGCTGCCGGCGCAAGGCGCCGGTGGCGGAGCTGGTCCGAATCCACCCAGGGCCCGACGGACCGGAGCCGGGCCCGGGAGCAGGAAGAGGCGCGTGGTTGTGCGCCGAAGATCCGGTCACATGCCTCGAGGAGGCGGTGCGGCGCAAGCAGCTCGAACGGGCGCTGCGCCGGACGCTCCGTGTGGGCGACGTCGAGCGCCTACGCGCGAGACTTGCAGATGGTTGAGTAGGGAAGAAGGCAGTCAGCTTGGCAACGAAGAAGATCCGGGTCTACGAGCTGGCGAGGGAGCTCGGGGTCGAGAACCAGGTGGTCCTCGACCTCGCCGAACGTCTGAAGATCGGCGTCAAGAGCCACTCGTCGAGCATCGACGATCCCTCCGCGGACCGCGTGCGTCGCCTCGCCGACGCCGAGGACCTCCGTGGGGAGCCGATCGTCGACGAGCCCGCGCCCAAGAAGGCCGAGCCGAAGAAGGGCACCAAGAAGGCGGGCACCGCCGACGCTGGTGAGCCCGCGCCCGCTGACACCCCCGTGACCGGTGACGGCGCGTCGCCCGCGACGGGCGAGGACGCACCCGAGAAGCCGGCCACCGTGCACCGTGTCGTGCGCTCCACCGGTGGCATCCCCGAGCCCGGCGCCGCGGCGCCGCGCCCGGCCCCCGCGCCGGTTCCCGCCGCACCTCCTGCGGCGGCAGCGCCGGCCGCACGTCCGGCACCCCCGGCACCGCCGGCACCCCCGGCACCGCCCGCGCCCGCGGCCCCTGCACCGGCACCGTTGGCTCCGGCCGCGTCGGCGCCGGTGGCACCCGCGGCGGCTGCGCCCAGCGCAGCCCCGGCTCCGGCTCCCGCTCCGGCGGCCGCCGAGGCCCCCGCCGCTCCGGTTGCTCCGGCCGCCGAGGCTCCGGCAGCTCCGGCCGCGCCCGAGGCGCCGGCCACCCCGCCGCGCGAGCGCGACGGGCAAGCCCATTCCTCCGCCGCCCGGTGGGCGGCGCATCCCGCCGCCTCCCGGCCCGCGCGTGGCCCCCGGGCAGCGTCCCAGCGGCGGTCCCAGCGGTCGTCCCGGTGGTGGCGGCGGCGGTGGCAACTTCCGCACCAGTGGTGGTCCCAGCGGCGGCGGCTTCAGCGGCCGTCCCGGTGGCGGACCCGGCGGTGGCGGTCCTGGTGGCGGCCCCGGTGGTCGCCCCGGTGGCGGTCCCGGCGGCCCCGGTGGTGGACCCGGTGGCAACCGTGGACGGCCCGGCCCGCAGGGCCAGCGGCCGCGTCGCAAGAAGCGGCGTCGTCGCGATTTCGAGGATCTCGGTCCCGCGTCCATCCCGCAGCTCACGCCGGCCGACGCACCCGTGCCCGAGGGCGAGATCGTGGTGGAGCGCGGCATCACCATCCAGGAACTCGCGCCCAAGCTCAACCGCACCACGGCCGACCTCGTGCGCCTGCTGTTCGACGCGGGCGAGATGGTCACCGGCACCCAGTCGCTGGCCGACGAGATGGTGGAGCTCATCGCCGAGTCGCTCGGTGCCGACGTGCTGCTCGTCGAGGCCGGCCAGGAGGCCGAGCTCGAGCTGCAGGCACTGCTCGGTGACGACGACGAGGACGACGAGACCCTCCTCGAGTCGCGTGCACCGATCGTGACCGTCATGGGCCACGTCGACCACGGCAAGACCACGCTGCTCGACACCATCCGCAGCGCGAACGTGGTCGCCGGCGAGGCCGGTGGCATCACCCAGCACATCGGTGCCTACCAGACGTCGTTCAACGGTCACCCGATCACCTTCATCGACACCCCGGGCCACGAGGCGTTCACCGCCATGCGGGCCCGTGGTGCCAACGCGACCGACATCGCGGTGCTGGTGGTCGCGGCCGACGACGGCCTCATGCCGCAGACGATCGAGGCCATCAACCACGCCCGTGTGGCCGAGGTCCCGATCATCGTCGCGGTCACCAAGGTCGACCGTGAGGACGCCGACCCCACCCGGGTGCGTCAGCAGCTGGTGGAACAGGAGCTCGTGCCCGAGCCGTGGGGTGGCGACACGATCGTCGTCGATGTCGCCGCGCCCGCAGGGATCGGCATGGACGAGCTGCTCGAGTCGATCCTCCTCGTGGCCGAGCTCGAGGAGCTCGCCGCCGACCCGAACGTGCCGGCGCGTGCGCTGGTGCTGGAGTCGAACCTCGATCCGGGCCGTGGCCCGGTCGTCACGGCCATCGTCGACCGCGGCACGCTGCGCGTCGGCGACACCATCGTCGCCGGTGGTGCGTGGGGTCGTGTGCGAGCGATGTTCGACGAGCACGGTCAGCAGGTCCAGGAAGCCGGCCCCTCCGTGCCGGTCGAGGTGCTCGGTCTCGACGACGTGCCGCTCGCCGGTGACGAGCTGCGGGTGGCGCCGAGCGAGAAGACGGCGCGCACCGTGGCCGAGGCCCGCGCGCACCGTCGTCGTACGGCCAACCTGAAGCACCCGATGAGCCTCGCCGGCGGCGCCCGCCTCGAGGACATCTTCGCCATGGTGCAGCGCGGCGAGGTCGCCACGTTGAACCTGGTGCTGAAGGCCGACGTCCAGGGTTCCCTCGAAGCCCTCACCGACTCGCTGCGCAAGCTCGACCAGACGCACGAAGAGGTGCGGCTGTCGTTCGTGCACCGCGCCGTCGGTGGGATCAACGAGAGCGACGTGAACCTCGCCGCCGTGTCCAACGCGACGGTGATCGGCTTCAACGTGCGTCCCGACCGCCAGGCCCGCGAGCTCGCGCAGCTCGAGGGCGTCGACCTCCGTCTCTACGAGGTCATCTACCAGGTCCTCGAAGACGTCCGCTCCGCGCTGCTCGGTCTGCTCAAGCCCGAGTTCGAGGAAGTGGTCACCGGCGAGGCCGAGGTGCGCGAGGTGTTCTCGGTGCCGCGGGTCGGCAAGGTCGCGGGCTGCATGGTGCGCAACGGCGTCATCACCCGTGGTTCCCGGGTGCGCTTCCTCCGCGAGGGCGTGGTCATCTGGAACGGCGCGATCTCGTCGCTGCGCCGGTTCAAGGACGACGTCCGCGAGGTCGCCTCGGGCTTCGAGTGTGGTGTCGGGCTCGAGAACTACAACGACCTCAAGTCGGGCGACATCATCGAGACCTACGACCTCAAGGAGATCGTCCGCACCTGACCGGTACGGATCGTTCGATAGTCGACGAGACCCGGGCTACTGTGCCCGGGTCCCGTCGCTGTCGGAGGGCAGTTCGATGAAGTTCGTTTCCAAGGGCCTGTTGGGCCTAGGTGCCGCCACGTTGGCGGTTGCGCCGCTGGCCCTGTCGGCGACCTCGTCCGGTGCGCAGGCGGTCGAGCCGATCGTGGTGCAGTTCACCACCCCCGGATCATCCGACTTCACCGTGCCCGATGGCGTGCAGTGCATCGCGGTCGAGGCCATCGGTGCCGTGGGTGGTATCGGCTCGTCCAGCTTCGGCTCCGGGGGTCTCGGGGGCGAGGTGCAGAGCGATCTCCAAGTGCTGCCCGGCCAGGCCCTCCAGGTGAACGTCGGGGGCAAGGGCGGCGACGGCAGCGGAGCGACCGCGGGCGCCGGTGGTGTCAACGGCGGCGGCGCGGGCGGCGTGAGCAACGACTCGGGCGGCGGCGGCGGTGGCGGCGCCTCCGACGTCCGTCAGGGCGGCACAAGCCTCACTGATCGGGTCGCGGTGGGCGCAGGTGGTGGCGGCAGCGGCTCGTTCGGCGACGTCGAGACGAGTACCAGCGGCGGCGAGGGCGGCACCGTCGGCGGCGACGGCGAATCCGGCGCCGGTTCCAACGGCGGCCACGGCGCGACCGTCTCGGCGGGCGGCGCGGGCGCCGCGTCGGTCACCGACACCCCTGCGGCCGACGGTCAGTCCGGCGTCTCCGGTCAGGGCGGCACGGGTGGCGGCAGCCTGAGCGATGACGCCGGCGCCGGCGGTGGCGGCGGCGGCTGGTTCGGCGGCGGTGGTGGCGGCGGCGAGAGCAGCGGTCTGCCGGGTGCCGGTGGTGGCGGCTCGAACTTCATCGCCAACGGGTCTGGCAGCAGCAACACCGGGGTCGGCGCCGGCAATGACGGCGACGGCCGGGTGACGATCTCCTACACCCCGGGCGACACGAGTTGCATCGCGGCACCACTGACCGTCACGAAGTCGATCGCCGGCGCACCGGCGCCGGCGGCGGGCACGGAGTTCACGATCACGGTGCAGTGCCTCGACTCCACGATCGACCTCGGGTCGGTGGGCCGGGCCGGCACCGCGTCGTCGGTCGACCTGACGTTCGTGGTCGGCAGCGACGGCCAGGCCCACCCGACGGTCACCGACACCATCTCGTTCGTGGAAGAGAACCAGTGCACGGTCCTCGAATCGGATGCCGGTGGGGCGGCGAGCACCACCTACGCCTGCTCCGGAACCGGGGCGGTGCAGGCCGGCGCGGCCGCGACCGGGTCGTGGGGCGTGTCGGACCAGGCCATCGTCGCGCCGGGTGACCCGTGCACGGCCAACGGCCCGCAGGCCGACCCGATCACGGTCAACATCCTCACCTCGCGTCAGGAAGCCACGGTGACGGTCCAGAACACCTTCGCCGCCGCAGCCGCCGCGGTCACGCCCCGCTTCACCGGCTGATCGCGACAACTCCGAAGAGAGGGCGGCCGGGCCTGCGGGCCCGGCCGTCTCGCGCCCCGACCCCCGATGGGATTCGGATACGTTCCGCGGAACGCATTGGGGGTTGCTCCGGCCGCCTGGTCCCGCTAGGATGCGAACACACGTTCGATCACTTCCCCAGGGTCTGAGCGGAGGATGCATGGACACGCGGGAAGTGCGCAGGGAGATCCTCGTTCCGGAAGCGATGCCGTTGGAACGCATCGAAGCCGAGATCACCGAACTGGCTGGGCACCTTGCCGCCGGAGAATGCCGCTGGTTGCAACTCGTCGCCGAGTTCGACGAGCGTCGCGGGTACGAGCAGTGGGGGAGCCGTACCTGCGCACACTGGTTGAGTTGGCACTGCGCGCTCGACGTGCGATCCGCCCAGGACAAGCTTCGGGTCGCGCACGCTTTGCGCGTGCTGCCACTCGTCACCGAGCACTTCGCGGCCGGCCGGCTGAGCTACTCCAAGGTGCGTGCGATCACCCGGATCGCGAACGCGGAGAACGAGGAAGCGTTGGTCGCGCTCGTGCTCCACGCGACTGCAGCGCAGGTCGAGCGCTCGGTGCGGGCATACCGACGCTGCCGCTCGCTCGACGAGGAGCTGGACGACCACAACGAGCATCACGTGCAGCGGTACTTCCGTGGCGACTGGGACCACGACGGCATGCTCGTCGTCAACGGACGACTCACCGCGGATCTCGGCGCCGTCGTCCTGCAGGCGATCGACGTGCTGCGCCGGTCGGGCGCGGCGGCGAACAACGCCGATGCCCTTGCGCTCATGGCCGAGACCGTGCTCGCCCACGGTCCGCAGGCGCGTCGCGGGAACGAGCGGCACCAGGTCGTGATCCACATCGATGCCGACGTGCTGGCGGGTGACGACACCGGGGGAGTGTGCGAGATCGATGGTGGGCCCGCGATCCCGCCGGAGACCGCGCGGCGCGTCGCGTGCGACGCGTCGATCGTGTGGATGCTCGACGACGACACGGGTCGGCCGGTCAACGTGAGTTCGCGTTCGCCGTCGATCCCGCCGGCGCTGCGCCGAGCGGTGCACGCTCGAGACCGCGGGTGTGCGTTCCCGGGCTGCGGCGAGCACCACTTCACCGACGTGCACCACCTGCGGCACCGCGCCCACGGTGGTCGCAACGAGTTGGTCAACCTTGCGGAGCTGTGCTCGTTCCACCACCGCCTGGTGCACGAGGGCCGGTGGGGGCTGTTGCGCGACGGCTCGGGCGCGCTGGTCGCAGTCGATCCGAACGGCGAGATACTCCGAGCTCCGGCCGATCTGCACGGCCGCGAGAATGCGGTGGCTCGGGGCAATCTCGCTCGCGGAGTGACGATCACCCCGTCCACCGTGGTGTCGCGATGGGCGGGTGACCCCTTGCACGTGAACGACGTCATCGCCGCGCTCTGGTCCGTCGAGCGGCGGCGGAACTGAGCCGAAGGGCCGCGGTGCCCACCCGGTCGCGCGGGGGGTGTTCAATGGTGGGCGTGCATGCCGCCGCGATCACCTTCGATCTCCACGTGCCGGAGAGCCGGTCGCTGAAGGCGAAGCGCGCCGTGATCCGCCCGATTGTCGACGGGCTGCGTCACCGGTTCCACCTGTCGGTGGCCGAGACGGGGCACCTCGATCAGTGGCAACGGGCCGAGATCGGCGTCGCGATCGTGGCGGCCACCGACGACCGCGTCCGCGAGGTGCGCGACACCGTCGAGCGGTTCGTGGCGTCCGCGGCCGGGGTCGAGCTGCTCGGCGCCGAAGTCGCCTGGCTCGATCCCGACGGGATCCTCGACGGCGCCATCCTGGACCACGAGGTGTTGTCGTGAGCAAGCACGGCTCTCCGAAGCGGTACCCGCGCGTCGCGCGCGTCAACGAGGTGGTGCGCGAGACACTCGGTGACGAGCTCGAGCGGCTGAACGACCCGCGCCTCGGCATGGTCACGATCACCGGCGTGGAGGTCACCGGTGACCTGCGCTTCGCCACCGTGTACTACTCCGCGATGGGGCGCACCGGCGCGGGCGGCAAGCACCGCGCCGTCATCGGCGAGCTCGACCCGGAGCAGCGCGTGGACCTCGAGAGCGCGCTGAAGTCCGCCGCGCCGCACCTGCGCGCCGAGCTCGGTCGCCAGGTGCGCCTGAAGTACACGCCGGAGCTGGTGTTCAAGGCCGACCCGTCGATCGCCACCGGCAACCGCATCGACGCGATCATCCGCGAGCTCCACAAAGACGACCCCATGTACGATCCGTTGCTGGCCGACGACGTGATGCGCGCCCAGTACCGCAGCCCCGGCGTGGGCGCAGCCGACGGCCCCACCGACGGCCTCGGCGACGAGGAGGATGCCGGGTGAGTGCAACGGATCCGCACGCGGGAGTGGAGCAGTCGCTCGGCGACGCCGCCGCCGCGATCGCGGGTGCGCGCACCATCGCGCTGGCATGCCACGTCAACCCCGACGGCGACGCGTTGGGTTCCATGCTCGGCCTCTTCCACGTGCTGCGCGCCGCCGGGCGCGACGTCGTGGCGTCGTTCCCGTCGCCGTTCGTGGTGGCACCCCATTACCGCGAGCTGCCGGGCCTCGAGCTGCTCACCGCGCCTGGCGAGTTCCCGAGCGAGCCCGACGTGATGGTCACCTTCGACTGCGGCTCCTCGGGGCGTCTCGGCGACCTCGAGCCCGCGGCCAAGGCCGCACGTGAGCTGATCGTGCTCGACCACCACGTCTCGAACACCCGCTTCGGCACGATCAACGTGATCGACCCGGGTGCGGCCGCCACTGGCGTCATGGTGCGCCGCCTGGTGCTCGAGCTGAGCCTGCCGCTCACCACCGACGCCGCGGTCGCGCTCTACGCCGCGCTGGTGTGCGACACCGGCCGCTTCCAGTACGAGACCACCTCGCCGAGCGTGTTCGACCTCGCCCGCGAGCTCGTCACCTTCGACGTACCGATCGCACGTCTCTCGCGGATGCTCTTCGAGGAGCACCGCTTCGCCTACCTGAAGGTGCTCGGCGAGGCGCTCGCCGCGGCCGAGCTCGACACCGAGCGGCGCTTCGTGTCGACGATCGTCACCCAGGACATGCTGCAGCGCCACGACGTCACCATGGAGGAGATCGAGGGCCTCATCGACATCCTGCGCCGCGCCACCGAGGCCGACGTCACCTGCGTGCTCAAGGAAGACCACGACGGCAGCATCCGCGTGAGCCTGCGGTCGCTCGGCGACGTCGACGTGCGCGAGATCGCGGTGGCCAACGGGGGCGGCGGGCACCGCTACGCCGCCGGCTTCGAGTCCACCGACCCGGCCGCCGAGGTGCTCGAGCGGATCCGCAGCGCGATCCCCGCCTGAGCGCGCGGGCGAAGAAGCGGAGTTGCTGTGCACGACGGCCTGGTGGTGGTCGACAAACCCGCGGGATGGACGTCGCACGACGTCGTCGGCAAGTTGCGCAAGGTGTACGGCCAGCGCAAGGTCGGTCACGCGGGCACCCTCGACCCCGACGCAACGGGCGTGCTGCTCGTCGGCCTCGGGCGCGCCACCCGGCTGCTGCGGTACCTGCAGGAGCAAGGCAAGGCCTACCGCGGCCGGGTGAAGTTCGGCATCGCCACCACCACGCTCGACGCGGCGGGTGAGATCGTCGACCAGCGCCCGATGCCCGTCACACGCGACGAGGTGGCCGCGGCGATGCCCGCGTTCGTCGGCGACATCCTCCAGCTCCCGCCGATGGTGTCGGCGGTGAAGATCGGGGGTCGTCGCCTGCACGAGATCGCCCGCAAGGGCGAAGAGGTCGAGCGTCAGCTGCGCCCGGTGCACGTCGACGTGTTCGCGCTGGAGGACTTCACCGAGGGGCCGTACCCCGAGGCCGGGGTGCTGGTCGAGTGCGGCAGCGGCACTTACGTGCGCACGCTCGCCGCCGACCTCGGCGAGGCGCTCGGGGGTTTCGCCCACCTCATGGAGCTGCGCCGCCTGCGGGTCGGGTCGTTCACCCTCGACGAGGCCCGTTCGCTCGAGGCGATCGAGGCCGATCCGCTCGCCGCGGTGGTGCCGCTCGCCGAGGCCATGCGCGACCTCGAGCGCGTCGACGTCGACGCCGAGACCGCCCGTGGCATCGCCCACGGGCTCTCCTTCGCGCCCGGCACCCTGGCCATCGCGGGCGACGGCCCCTTCGCGTTGGTGGGGGAGCAGGGCGATCTGCTCGCGGTGTACGAGCGGCGTGGGGCAGGATGCAAGCCCGCGGTGGTCGTCGCGCCGGCGGGCCAGGAATCGTAGGAACCGGGATCGTAGGAAGAAAGCGGAGGGGAGCTGCATGAGGATCGTGACCGCGCTCGACGACCTGCGTGAGGCGATCGCGCCGGTGTCGCGCGCGGGCGGCGCGGTCGTCACCATCGGCGTGTACGACGGCGTGCACCGGGGTCACCACGCGGTGCTGCGCCTGGTGCGCGAGCTCGCCGACGCGCGTGGGCCTCGCCGCGGTGTGCATCACCTTCGACCGTCACCCGGCCGAGGTCGTGCGCCCCGACTCCGCGCCACGGCTGCTCACCACGCCGCAGCAGAAGCTCGAGCTCCTCGCCGCGACCGGCTATCTCGACGTCGTGCACGTGCTCCGCTTCGACGAGGCGCGCAGCCGGGAGACGGCCGAGGACTTCGTGCAGGAGGTGCTGGTCGACGCCGCGAACGTGCGGGTGATCGTGGTCGGTGCCGACTTCCACTTCGGGCGGGCGCGCGGTGGCAGCGTGGAGATGCTCCAGCGTGTCGGGCGCGAGTTCGGCTTCGAGGTGCTCGGGGTCGGGCTCGAGGCCGCGCCCGGCGGCACGGTCTACTCGTCCACCAACACGCGGGCGCGGCTCGCCGAGGGCGACGTCGTGGGCGCGGCGCGCATGCTCGGCCGCCCGCACGAGGTGCGCGGCATCGTCCAGCAGGGCGACCAGCGCGGTCGGGAGCTCGGGTTCCCCACGGCCAACGTGGCGGTGCCGGCCCGCTGCATGCTCCCCGCCGACGGCATCTACGCCGGCTCGTTCGTGGCCGAGGACGGCGTCGAGCGGGTCACCGCCATCTCACTCGGTCGGCGCCCCACGTTCTACGAGCACCAGGATGCGTCGTTGCTCGAAGCGCACGTGCTGGACTTCTCCGGAGACCTCTACGGGCAGGAGGTGGCAGTGCGCTTCGTCGAGCGGCTCCGCGGTGAGATCAAGTTCGAGTCGATCGACGCGCTGGTGGCGCAGATGCGCCGCGACGTGGAGGACACGCGCCGGATCGTGGGTGCCACCGGGTGAGACGCAGGGAGTTCCTGCGCACCGCCGCCGCCGTCGCCGGTGGGCTCGCGGTCGCCGGCGGGCCGGCCTTCGAAGCGGGGGCCTTCGAACCGGGGGCCTTCGAAGCGGGCGCGGTGCCCCTGGTGCGGTCGGCGCGTGAGCGCCTGCCGCAGGGATCGCTGCTCGACCACGCCGCGGCCGACGCGCCCATCGACACCGTCGTCGTGCTCATGATGGAGAACCGGTCGTTCGACCACTACCTGGGCTGGCTCGGCGCCGACGAGCAGTACCTGGAGGCCGGCCGGCGGCGCTACGGCTCGAAGTTCCGCGTCGACGCCCGCACCGACCTCGCCTACCCCGACGCCGCCGGCAAGCAGGTGCGCACCCACCATCTCGTCCGCAGCGCGGCCGAGCCGCACCCCTACCGCGGGTGCGGGCACCCGGTCCCCGGGCACGGCTGGTTCGCGGGACGCATCGAGCTCTCCGAGGGCTTCCTCGCTCCGGGCAGCGGCAACGACGAGTACGCCTTGGGCTGGTTCGACGCCCACGACGTGCCGGTGCACGCCCACCTGGCCCGGCGCTTCACGGTGTGCGACCACTCGTTCGCGTCGCTCATGGCGGGCACGCTGCCCAACGTCGTGTTCGTGCAGCCGGGCTTCGCCGGTGACCTGCGCTCCGACGACCACACCGAGGGTGACATCCGGGTCGGCCAGGCCTTCATCCGTGAGGTGTTCAACGCCTTCGCGGAGTCGCCGCAGTGGGAGCGGGGGGCGTTCGTCCTCACCTACGACGAGTGGGGCGGCTTCTTCGACCACGTGCGCCCGCCGTTGCTGCACGACGCCCGGGCCACGCGCGACCTCGACACCAGCTTCGGCCTCGCCGGGTTCCGGGTGCCCACGATCGTGGCCTCGCCCTACGCCCGGCCGGGCGCGGTCGCCCACGGCGTGTACGACCACACCTCGATCCTGCGGTTCCTGGAGTGGCGGTTCCTCGGGGCCCCCGCCCGGGGCCCGGGAACCGACACCGACACCTGGTTCCTGACGCCCCGCGACCGCCACGCGGCCAACCTGGGGGCCACCCTCGCCGCCCGCACTCCCGACGCCGGCCTGGGCTTCGACCCCGAGGCGGTCACCGTCCGCTACGACCCCGGCTGCGACGGCGCGTCCACGCCGCTGCTGGGAACGGGCGGCGGGGCGGCGTCGGACCCGTTCCGCCTCCGGGAGGACCTCGCCGAGCTCCTCGCAAGCCAAGTATCCCGAGGCTTCCCACCGACCCTGGATCACCTGACCGGCTGCTCAGCGTGTAGTCTGACCCGCTGGCGTTCGTCCGACCCCCTTCCGGGGCGTGGCCCGAGCGCCGTTGCAGATCCTCCCGTAAGAACCTGGCACAGAAAGTCCTGGCACCACATGCCCGATACCACCGCGACCATCGCCGACAACCGCCTCCACGAGACCGACACTGGTTCCACGGAGGTCCAGGTGGCGCTGCTCACCGAGCGGATCAACCACCTCACGGAGCACCTGAAGGTCCACAAGAAGGACCACCACTCGCGCCGTGGGTTGCTGATGCTGGTCGGGCGTCGTCGCCGTCTGCTCGACTACTTGAAGTCGAACGACGTCGAGCGGTACCGGGCCCTGATCGCCAAGCTGGGTCTGCGCCGGTAACACCCCCAGACGCCGCGCTCCGAGCGCGGCGTCTCGCAATTCGACGTACCTGTGAGTGGGACGGGGGTTGTCAGTCGCCACCGCCCGGGGCACCCTGCAAGAGGGTGAACGCCTCGGACGGCGACAACTGGGAACCGCCGCTGCTCGCACTGATCGCCCCATAGGGCGAGAGAGGAGCGCGTTCCCCATGGCGGACGCGATTCGCGTATCCGGTCCCATCAATGCGGCCGGCCTCGAGATGTCCCTCGAGACGGGCAAGCTCGCCCCCCAGGCCGACGGCGCCGTGTTGGTGCGGGTCGGCGACACGGTCATTCTCAGCACCGTCGTCACCTCCAAGCCCCGTGAGGGCATCGACTTCTTCCCCCTGACGGTCGACGTCGAGGAGCGGATGTACGCCGCGGGCAAGATCCCCGGCGGCGTGTTCCGTCGTGAGGGTCGCCCCGGCGAGCCCGCCATCCTCACCTGCCGTCTCACCGACCGCCCGCTGCGTCCCTCGTTCCCCGAGGGCTTCCGCAACGAGGTCCAGGTGGTCGCCACGATCATGGGCGCCGACCTGGTCAACCCGCACGACGTGCTGTCGATCAACGGCGCCTCGGCCGCCCTCACCGTGTCGGGCATCCCGTTCGACGGCCCGATCGGCGCGGTGCGCCTGTCGCGTCAGGGCAGCGAGTGGATCGCCCACCCGACGTTCGAGGAGAGCACCGAGTCCACCTTCGAGCTGGTGGTGGCCGGTCGTCAGATCGAGAACGGCGACATCGCCATCATGATGGTGGAGGCCGGCGGCACCGAGGCCACCTGGCGTCTCTACGAAGAGGGCGCACCCAAGGTCACCGAAGAGGTCATCGCCGGTGGTCTCGAAGAGGCCAAGCAGTGGATCGCGGCGTCGATCGAGCTGCAGAAGTCGCTGCGCGCCAAGGTCATCCTCGAGCGCGGCCCCATCGCCGACATCCCGTACGAGATCCACTCCGACTACGACGACGACCTGTTCGACGCCGTCGCGGGGCAGGCCACCGCGGCCACGTCGGAGGCGATGTCCATCGCCGACAAGACGGAGCGCAACAACCGTCTCGACGAGATCTACAGCGGCCTCGTGCTCGCCCTCTGCGGCACCGACGACGAGCCGCAGCAGTACCTCTCGCGCATCAAGCAGATCAAGCCCGCCTTCCGGTCGCTGCAGAAGAAGGTCGTCCGCAGCCGCATCGTGAACGAGGGCCTGCGCATCGACGGTCGCGGCACCACCGACATCCGCCAGCTCACCGCCGAGGTCGACATCCTGCCGACCGCCCACGGCACCGGCCTCTTCCAGCGTGGCGAGACCCAGGTCCTCAGCGTGCTCACGCTGGGCATGCCCCGCATGGAGCAGTTCATCGGGCTCGACGAGCTGCGTGGCACCACCAAGCGCTACATCCACCACTACAACTTCCCGCCCTACTCCACGGGTGAGACCGGCCGCGTGGGTTCGCCCAAGCGCCGCGAGATCGGCCACGGCGCGCTCGCCGAGCGTGCACTGCTGCCGGTGGTCCCGTCGCAGGAAGAGTGGCCCTACGTGCTCCGGATCGTCTCCGACGTCCTGAGCTCGAACGGCTCCACCTCGATGGCGTCGGTGTGTGGTTCCACCCTCTCGATGCTCGACGGCGGTGTGCCCCTCAAGGCGCCGGTCGCCGGCATCGCGATGGGCCTCGTCTACGCCGAGGGCAAGTACACGACGCTCACCGACATCCTCGGTACCGAGGACGCGTTCGGCGACATGGACTTCAAGGTGGCCGGCACGCGTGACTTCGTCACCGCGCTGCAGCTCGACACGAAGATCGACGGCCTCCCGGCCGACGTCCTCGCCTCGGCGCTGCTCCAGGCCCGCGACGCCCGCATGAAGATCCTCGACGTGATGGAGGCCGCGATCGACGGCCCGCGCGACGACGTCAAGACCAGCGCCCCGAAGATCGTCAGCTTCGAGATCCCGATGGACAAGATCGGCGAGGTCATCGGGCCCAAGGGCAAGGTCATCAACACGATCACCCAGGAGACGGGCGCCGACGTGTCGGTGAGCGACGACGGCGTGGTCGGCACGGTGAGCATCGGCTCCAAGGACGGCGCGGCCGTCGAGGAGGCGCGTCGCCGGATCGAGCTGATCCTCGACCCGCCCACCGCGGAGCTCGGCGCCGAGTACACGGGGAAGGTCGTGAACGTCACCAAGTTCGGTGCGTTCGTGAACATCCTTCCCGGCCGCGACGGCCTGCTGCACATCTCCAAGCTCGGTCGCGGCAAGCGCGTCGAGCGGGTGGAGGACGTGCTGAACCTCGGCGACGAGGTCACCGTGCGCGTCGACGACATCGACAACTCGGGCAAGCTCTCGCTGTCGCTCGCGGGTGACGAGCCCGCGGCCGCCGATGGTGGAGCCGGTGCCGAGGCTTCGGGCGACGGCGAGGCGCGTGCGCCCCGTGCGCCGCGCGAGCCGCGTGCCGAGAGCGACGGCGACGTCGAAGTGGCTTCGTTCGACTCCGAGTGGGACTCCGTCGCACGCGAGGAGTTCGGCGACCTCGGTCCCGCGACCGAGAGCCGTGGCGGTGACCGTGGTGGTGACCGTGGCGGCGAGCGTCGCGGTGGCGGCGGCCGCGGTGGTCGTCGCGGTGGAGGCGGCGGCCGGCGCTGAGCCGGACGCCTCCCGAGCAGCAGGCCAGGCAACGAGAAGTGCGTCAAGGGATGCCCGTGGTGCGTCGATGACCGTCCCGATGGTCGACGACGCCCACGGCATCCGCCGCACGCAGCTGGATTCCGGGCTGCGCATCGTCACCGAGTCCCTTCCCGGTCTCCGATCCGTCGCGGTCGGCTACTGGGTGGGGACCGGTTCGCGCGACGAGCCCGACACGCTGTCGGGCGCCAGCCACTTCCTCGAGCACCTGCTGTTCAAGGGCACCGAGCGCCGCCACGCGGCCGACATCGCGGAAGCGGTGGAGTCGGTGGGTGGCGACATGAACGCGTTCACCGGTCAGGAGGTCACCGCCTTCTACATGCGGATGCCCGACCGGCACCTCGCCACCGCGCTCGACATCATGAGCGACATCGTGTGGTCGCCCGCGCTGCGCACCGACGAGGTCGAGTCGGAGCGTCAGGTGATCCTCGAGGAGATCAAGATGCGCGACGACGCGCCCGACGATCTCGTGCACGAGGTGTTCGCCGGCGCTCTGTTCCCCGGTCACCCGCTCGGCCGTGAGGTCGCGGGCAGCGATGCCACCATCGAGGCGATGACGCGCGACGAGATCGCCGACTACCACGCGCTCCACTACCGCCCCGGCAACGTCGTGGTCGCGGTGGCGGGCAACGTGGAGCACGACGAAGTGGTCGCGCAGGTCGAGGCCGCACTCCCCGGTGGCGATCGCGACCGTCCCGCGGCGACGAGCGCGGCGGTGCGGCCGCGCCGGAGCGGTTCGCGTCGGTCGACCGACCGAACGAGCAGGCGCACGTGGTGCTCGGTACCCGCGCGCTGCGCCGTGACGACTCCGACCGCTACGCACTGGCCGTGCTCGACCAGGTCCTCGGCGGGGGCATGAGCTCACGGCTGTTCCAGGAGGTGCGCGAGAAGCGCGGCCTGGCGTACTCCGTGTATTCCTACCGGGCGGCGTTCCAGGAGACGGGCGCGCTCGCGGTGTACGCGGGCACCGCGCCCGAGCGCGTCGCGGAGACGCTCGAGATCGTCAACGCCGAGCTCGACCGGCTCGTCGCCGATGGCGGCGTCACCGAGAAGGAGCTCAACGGCGCCAAGGGGCACCTCACCGGTTCCCTCGCGCTGTCGTTGGAGAGCTCGTCGAGCCGCATGCACCGCATCGGCCGTTCCGAGCTCACGATGGGGGAGATCCCGTCGCTCGACGATGTCGTGGCGGCGGTCGAGGCGGTCACGCCCGACGATGTCGCGCGGGTGATCGACCGGGTGCTGGGATCGAGCGAGCGCACGCTCGCCGCCGTCGGCCCCGTCGCTGCGCTCTCCCTGTAGTTAGAGTTCCGCCCATGACGAAGATCAAGGTGGGTGTGTTCGGCGCGGCTGGTCGTATGGGTGCGACCGTCTGCCGTGCGGTGGTCGACGACCCCGACCTCGAGCTGGTGGCCGCCGTCGACCCGCTCCACGCCGGTATCGACCTGCACCAGCTCGGTGTGCCGCAGTCCGGTCACGTGGCCCGCTCGGCCGAGGCGTTGAAGCACGCCGGCGCCGAGGTTGCGGTCGACTTCACCGTCGTCGACGCGGCGCGCGAGAACATCGACTGGTGCGCGGCGAACGGCGTGCACGCGGTGGTGGGCACCACCGGCTTCTCGCCCGACGACCTCGCGCGTTTCGAGCGCGAGTTCGCCGCCGCCGGCGCCAACATCGTGCTCTGCCCCAACTTCGCGATCGGCGCGGTGCTCATGATGCGCTTCGCCGAGCTGGCCGCGCCCTACTTCGAGACGGCCGAGGTGATCGAGCTGCACCACGACCAGAAGGTCGACGCACCGTCGGGCACCGCGATGCTCACCCTCGAGCGCATGGCCGCGGCGTCGGAGGAGTGGGCCCCCGACCCCACCACCAAGACGGTGATCGAGGGCGCGCGCGGTGGCGCGGGCCCCGCCGACATCCGCGTGCACTCCGTGCGGCTGCGCGGCCTCGTCGCGCACCAGGAAGTGCTGCTGGGCACCACCGGACAGTCGCTGTCGATCCGCCACGACTCCTACGACCGCACGTCGTTCATGCCGGGTGTGCTCCTCGCGATCCGCGCGGTGCGCGAGCGCGCCGGCCTCACCGTCGGCCTCGACACCCTGCTCGGCTTCTAGCGGCCCACCGGCGGCCCGGACGTGTCATGTCGATGGAGGCGCGCACCAAGGTGCTCGCCGGCGCGTACGAGTGCATCGCGGCGGCGGGCACCACCCGGCCGACGATCGACGAGATCGCACTGGCGTCGGGAGTGTCGCGGGCGTCGATCTACCGCTGGTTCCCGGGCGGGCGCGACGAGGTGATCCAGGCCGCGGTCGGCTGGGAGGTCGACAACTTCTTCGTGCGCCTGGCCGCGAAGCTGGGGGAGCAGCCCGACTTCCCGAGCTACCTGGAGCGGGCGCTGCCGCAGGCCCGCCACGACCTCCTCGACCATGCCGTGCTGCACCGGATGCTGGCCACGGAGCCCGAGCAGGTGTCCACCCTGCTGGCGTTCCAGCAGGAGCACATGGTGGAGCTGGTCGGCCTCGCGTTCCGTCCCCGCCTCGAACGTGACCAGGCCGCGGGGCTCCTGCGCCCGGGGGTCGATCCGGCGGCCACGTCCGACTACGTGGCCCGCCTCGCCCTGTCGCTGCTCGCCGAGCCCGGTCGCCACGATCTCGACGACCCCGTCGAGGTCCGCCGCCTCGTCCGCCGTGAGCTCCTGGGCGGGGTGTACACGGACTGAGCGGGCTCGCGAGCAGATGAGACAGGAATTGGTCTATCGTCTCAGGCCATGAGTGCCGCGGCCCTGGCCGAGCCCCTCCACCTCCACCTCGAGCTCGACGACCAGCAGGCGCGTGCCGTCGCGGCCCTGTTGCGCTGCCTCGGCCGCTACGGCCTGGCCAAGACCAACCTCGACGACGTCGCCCGCGAGGCCGGATGCTCCCGGGCCACCGTCTACCGCTGGGTGGAGTCGAAGCCCGAGCTGCTGCGCCTCGCCGTCGCCTCCGAGGAGGCGCGGGTGCTCGGCGCGCTGCACGACGCGATCGCCGGCGCGCCCGACCTGCCCGCGGCGATCGTCGCCGGCGTGGTCGCCGCCGCGCGCGAGATCACTACGCACGACGCGCTGCAGTTCCTCCTCGCCCACGAGCCCGAGACGGTCTACGGCCACCTCGCGTTCGCCGAGGGCGACGCGCTCATGCTGCGCATCGCCGACGCGCTCGCGCCCGCGTTCGCGCGCTGGCTCGCAGCCGACGACGGCCAACGCGCCGCCGACTGGCTCGCACGCGTGGTGCGCGCCTACTGCCTCACCCCGCGGCCCGCGGTCGACCTCGCCCACGAGGCGGTCGCCCGCCCGTTCCTCGAACAGTTCGTGATCCCCGGCATCACCGGTTCCCCCGAAAGCAGGAAGTCATGACCTCCGACGCAGGCCTCAACGAGCGGCTCCTCGGTCGCGACGACGTCGACGACCTCGACGCCATCCTCGCCGTCACCAACACCTCGGTCGACGAGGCGGAGCACCGCGTGCACGCCGACTCCGACGCGATCTTCACGTGGGACTACTCGCGCAGCCGCCCCGCGCTGGTCAAGCTCTACGAGAAGGCGAAGATCTCGCAGTGGAACGCGAACGACCTGCCGTGGGACATCGAGGTCGACCAGGAGAAGGTCGCGCGCGACAACCAGAACCAGAACGGCATCGGGCGGCAGATGGACCTCGCGGGCACGCCGTTCGCGAAGTGGGGCGACAAGGAGTGGCTGCAGTTCGGCATCGAGTCGCAGAACTGGACGCTCTCGCAGTTCATGCACGGTGAGCAGGGCGCGCTGCTCTGCACCGCGCAGATCGTGGAGACCGTGCCGTGGATCGACGCGAAGTACTACGCGGCCACGCAGGTGATGGACGAGGCGCGCCACGTGGAGGTGTTCGCCCGCTACCTCGACACCAAGCTCAACGGCGCGTACCCGATCAACGCGCACCTGAAGATGCTGCTCGACGACATCGTCGCCGACAACCGGTGGGACATGACCTACCTCGGCATGCAGATCATGGTGGAAGGCCTCGCGCTCGCCGCGTTCGGCTTCCTGCACCAGATGACCACCGAGCCGTTGCTCAAGAAGTTGCTGCGCTACGTGATGAGCGACGAGGCGCGTCACGTCGCCTTCGGCGTGCTGTCGCTGCAGGAGTACTACGCCCAGCTGAACGCCGCGGAGATCCGTGAGCGTCAGGAGTTCGCGTTCGAGGCCGCGGTGCGCATGCGCGACCGCTTCATGCAGCAGGAGACGTGGGAGCGGCTCGGCGTCGACGTGAAGGAGGCGGTCAAGGCGATGCAGAAGGCGCCGGACCGTCCGGTCTTCCAGGGGCTGCTCTTCTCGAAGATCGTGCCGAACTGCAAGAAGCTCGGCCTGCTCGACGCCGGCGACGGCTGGCTGCGCGAGCGCTTCACCGACCTCGGCGTGATCGCGTTCGAGGACTGGGTCGACACCGCCGAGGAGTACACGCTCCTGGACGAGGTCGCGAGGGACAAGGAAGCCGCGGCGACCTGATCAGGACAGCGGGCCGGCCTCGTCGTTCCACCAGGTGAAGAACTCGTCGAGCGACGTCTGGTCGTCGTTCACGTAGGCCGAGGCCACGATGCGGCTGCGCTCGTCGGTCCAGAGCAGGTACGTCTTGCCGTCGAACGCCCCGCACACGTACGAGCCGACGGTCTTCTTGCCCACCTGCCAGGTGCCCTGATCGCACGACTCCGGCGATTCGTCGGGATGCGTCGCGAGGAACCGGTCGACGTCGTAGGCGGCCGCGAACCCCTCGTCGTCGCGGTAGGACGTGTACTGCACGACCTCGATGCCCGGCGAAGGCGTGATGCACGTGTACTCGAACGCGACCCACGGGCTGGTGAACGAATCGCCGTTGGCCTCGCAGTCGCTGCGGAACGCCTTCGGGATGTGCTGGCGGAGGGACTTCGCCGCCTTCTCGCCGAACTTCTGCGACTGGAGGCCGGGGATCTTGCCGGGCTCGGAGAGTGGGCCGGCGTCGTTGTCGAAGAAGTCGCCCAGCGCGTCGATGTCGGCCTCGCTGGCGACGCTCCTGGTGATCACACCGACGACGGGGAACGGCGTGTACGTGTAGATGATCGACGTCGAGCCGCCGGACGTGAAGCACGTGTAGCGGCCACCGTCGTCGGTGTCGTCGAGGGTGTACTCACCTTCGTACGCACCGCAACCGTCGGGCTGGAGGAAGTCCTCCTCCTTCGCGGTCAACGCGTCGTAGGCGGCGTCAGCGTCTTCCTGGGTCTCGTACCAGGTGTAGCTCAGCGTGTCGGCGGCCAGGCCGCCCGGCAGGTCGCAGTCGACCGCGGCGACCAGCGTCTCGTCGGATCCCGGAGCCCGGACGTTGTCGAACTTGCAGCTCGCGGCGGAGGTCTTCCGGGACACGAGCGAGCAGGTTCCGACCGGCCTCGACGTCGGTGCGACTCCACTGCTGCGCGCCGGCCGTCGGTGCCGTCGCCACCAACGCGGTGAAGATGGCGCTCAGCAACACGCCGACCAGCGCGGCCATGAACGCGGCGCGTCTCCGCGCCGAAGCGATCCCGCTGCTCATCCCTGCCCTCCCGAAGACTGCGATGCGGTGCGGGGAATGTACCGCATCTGTGTCACCAGGCAGGCGCCTCGTTGGCTTCCTTGCCGGTGGTGGTGGTGAGCGCGTGGTCGCCCGAGCCATCGGGGTTGATCAGCCACAGTTCGCTGTGGCCGATGTAGTTCTTCACGTACGCGACCCACTCCCCGCTGGGTGAGAACGCGGGCTGGTACGCGCTCACCTCGCCCGTCGCGAGCTTGCGCGCCCCAGTGCCGTCGGCGTTCATGATCCACACGTCGTCGCCCTCGGCCGACGAGTTGTACGCGATCTGCGCGCCGTCGGGCGACCACGCCGGCTCGCCGTCGCCGTTCTTCGACTTGGTGAGCTCGGTGTAGCCGGTGCCGTCGAGGTTCACCACCGCGATGTGCGGGATCGACGCGCCCGCGCTGAATGCGAGCTTCGTGCCGTCAGGCGACCAGGCCGGATGCATGCCGCCCGCCGCGACCTTCTTGGTGACCAGGCGCGCCTGGCCCGGCTGCGCGAAGGGTGCCACGTAGAGACCGAACTTCGGCTGCGTCTTCGACGTGTTGCCGGGCATGCGGGCCACGAACGCGACCTGGGTGCCGTCGGGGGAGAAGGCCGCACCCATGGAGTCCTTCGGGCCCGAGCGCGCCGACCAGTCCTTCGCGCCGGTGCCGTCGCAGGCCATCACCCGGATGCGCTGGCGGCCGCCCTGGTTGGTGTCCCACAGGATGGTGCCGTCGGCGGGGGAGACGCTCGGGCGGAAGTTGTAGATGCTCTTGCCAGCCTTCGGTGGGGCGAGTACCCAGGTCACGTCCCACTCCGGTGCCGTCACCGCGGCGATGCCCCAATTGCCGCCGAAGGAGTCGAGGCTGCGCGCGAACACGACACGTGAACCGCGCGCCGGGCACCCGGTGGCCGCGAACGCGCCGGTCGACGTGAAGGCCGGCGCGGCAAGCGCGATCGCGAGGAGGAGGAGGGTGGAACCGAGAATGCGCCGGGGGCCGGTAGATTGCACGGGATGACCGTACCGTCCGTGAACATCGTCTTCCTCGGCGGCCTCGGTGAGATCGGCCGGAACTGCTTCTGCCTCGAGGTCGAGAACCGCATCCTCGTCGTCGACTGCGGGATCATGTTCCCCGAGGTCGACATGCCCGGCATCGACCTCGTCCTCCCCGACTTCACCTACCTACGCGAGAACGCGGAGCGCGTCGAGGGCGTGTTCCTCACCCACGCGCACGAGGACCACGCCGGTGGCCTCGCCTACCTGCTGCGCGACGTGCCGGTGCCGATCTACGGATCGCCGCTGTCGCTCGGCCTCGCCCGCAATCGCATCGAGGAAGCGGGGATGATGGGTCGGACCGACCTGATCCCCGTGCACGACGGCGAACGCCGCGAGATCGGCCCCTTCGACTGCGAGTTCATCCCCGTCACCCACTCGGTGCCGCACGCGTTCGCCACCGCGTACCACACGCCCGTGGGCACGATCCTGCACAGCGGCGACTTCAAGCTCGACCCCACCCCGGTCGACGGCCGCAAGACCGACCTCTCGCTCATGGGTGCGATCGCCGACCGTGCGGGTGGCGTGAAGCTGCTCATGTCCGACTCCACCAACGTGTGCCGACCGGGCTTCACGCCGTCGGAGTCCACCGTCGGCGACTCCTTGCGGGCGGTGTTCCGCGACCACCCCGACCAGCGCGTGATCGTCGCCAGCTTCGCCTCGCACCTGCACCGCGTGAAGCAGGTCGCCGAGCAGGCCGTCGCCGCGGGCCGGCGCATTGTGTTCCTCGGTCGGTCGATGGTCAACAACGTCGCGCTCGGCCGCGAGATGGGGCTGCTGCACGTCCCCAGCGACCGGGTCATCGACATCGAAGAGGTGCCGCGCTACGCGCCCGGCGAGGTCTGCATCATCTGCACGGGTTCGCAGGGTGAGCCCATGGCCGCGCTGTCGCTCATGGCCGCGCACGAGCACAAGCACGTGAAGATCAGCAGCGACGACTGCGTCGTGATCTCCGCGCACGCGATCCCCGGCAACGAGATCAGCGTCACCCGCATCATCGACTCGCTGCACCGCGCGGGCGCCGATGTGCTCCACGGCGGCAGCTCGCCGGTGCACGTCTCGGGCCACGCGTCGCAGGAAGAGCTCAAGATGCTCATCAACATCGTGGAGCCGGAGTGGTTCGTCCCGGTCCACGGTGAGTACACGCACATGGTCCACCACGCGCGGCTCGCCGAGCAGGTGGGCGTGCCCAAGGACCACGTGATCATCTGCGAGGACGGCGACAAGCTCACGCTCGAACCCCGCCGCGACGGCACGTCGTCGCTCGAGGTCGAACGCCGCGCCGTGCCCGCGGGCTACATGTACGTCGACGGCATCGTCGGCGACGTCGGGGTGGGAGTGCTGCGCGACCGGCGCAACCTCGCCGAAGAGGGGTTCGTCGCGGTGATCGTCACCGTCGACTCCACGACGGGAGAGATCGTCACCGGGCCCGAGATCGTCACCCGTGGCTGGGTGCACGGGCCCGAGGCCGAGGACCTGATCGAAGACGCCAAGGACGCCGTGCGGGCCTCGCTCAAGGCCGCGACCGACGAGGGTGCCGTCGACTTCGACACTCTCCGTCGCCACGCCCGTCGCTCCCTCGGCAAGTTCATCAACGACCGCACCAAGCGGCGACCGGCCGTGATCCCGGTCGTCATGGAGGTCTAGACCTCCCGAATTCCGCCAAAGCCTGGCCGCTCACGAGTCGCGGGCATCGCGTGGCGGTGCGGTCCTGCTGACCAACGGGGGAGTTCGAGTCTCCGAGAGCCGGACGCCGGGATTCGCCCGACGAAGCATCTTCGACCGGAGCGAGCGAAGCGATGCGAAGGGAGAAGCCCGCGAGGAGCGGCGACATCCCGGTGGCCGGTGTGGAACCTGTGGCGCGGATTGCCTGTGTTGTTGGTGGGGGCGGTGTTACGGTTTCGGGATGCCCGCGACCCGTACGCGGGGGAAGCGACGCGCCCCTGCCAAGAAGAAGGTTCCGGCTCGCAAGTCAGCGGCCCGGAAGTCCACTCCGTCGCGCAGCCGTTCCTCCCGAGCCACGCCGCCCGCTGAGCCGGGCCGGGTCGGGCGGGGCCTGAGCCGGGGCCGGGAGGCTGCCGGGCGCCAGCTCGCGGGGCACCGCTCCGACGCGCTGGCCGTCGCCCTGTTCGTGGTCGGGGTCATCGTGGCCCTCGGCCTGTGGACCGATCTCGCCGGGCCGGTGGGCTCGGCGATCGCCGACGGCACCGGCGCCGTGCTCGGCCGGGCGCGGGTCGCCCTGCCCGTCGCCTGCATCGCCTTCGCCGTGCTGCTGCTCTGGCCCCGTCGGGGGAGCTCGATCGACCTCGAGACGGGCGAGATCCTCGACGAGGCACCGGAGCGCCCGACCCTCCGCATCGCCATCGGCGCCGCACTGCTGGTCATCGCCGACGTCGCCATCCTCCACCTCGCGTACGGGCGTCCGTCGATCGACGGTCCCGTCGCCGACCTGCGGGGCGCCGGCGGGTTCTTCGGCGCCGCGATCGCCGGGCCGCTCTCGTCGGCCACCGGCGTGGCCGGCGCCTCCGTGATCCTCGGGGGTGTGGCCCTGCTCGGCCTGCTCCTCGCCCTGGGTCTGTCGATCGGCCTCGTCGTCGGGTGGATCGGGCGCAGCCTGCGTCACGGCACCACCGCCGCCGCGGGCAAGGCACGCGACTACATGGGTGTCGACACGATCGGAATGGCCGGTGCCGAGGCCGCCGACGGCGTCTACGACCAGGACGCGTACGCCGAGCCGGAACCGGAGCCGGAGCCGGAGCCGGCCGAAGAGGCGTACGCGGAGTACCTCGAGCCCGAGCCCGAGCCGGAGCCCGAGCCGGTGCCGGTCCCCGCGGCGGCCGCCCCGGTGGTCGACATCCCCACGAGCGTGGAGGACGGCGGCCAGCTCGCGATCGTCCTCGACGACGGCACCGGCCACGGCCACAAGGGCAACTGGACGTTGCCGCCCGCGAACCTGCTGAAGCGCGGGAGCGCCAAGGAAGCCGACCGCAAGCAGATCGACGAGGGCGGCCGCATCCTCGAGGCCACGCTCGCCCACCACGGTGTGGAAGCCAAGCTCGTCGGCACCACCATCGGCCCCACGGTCACGCGCTACGAGCTCGAGCTCGGCCCCGGCGTCAAGGTCAACCGGGTCACGGGCCTCGGCCACGACATCCAGTACGCGATGGCGTCGCTCGACGTGCGCATCCTGGCCCCCATCCCCGGTCGCAGCGCGATCGGCGTGGAGGTCCCGAACAAGGACCGGGTGATCGTCACCCTCGGCGACGTGCTCGGCGCGCCCGAGGTGGAGAAGACCCGCACCGCGCTCGGCGTCGGGCTCGGCCGCGACATCGCCGGCAAGTCGGTGGTGCTCGACGTCACCACGTTGCCCCACGTGCTCATCGCCGGCTCCACCGGCTCCGGCAAGTCGAGCTGCATCAACTCGATCGTCACGTCGCTGCTGATGCGCTACACCCCCGATCAGGTGCGCCTCATCCTCGTCGACCCCAAGCGGGTGGAGCTCGGCGCCTACAACGACCTGCCGCACCTCCTCACCGAGGTGGTCACCAACCCGAAGAAGGCCGCCAACGCGCTCGACTGGGCCGTGCGCGAGATGGACATGCGCTACGAGCTGCTCTCGCAGGTCGGCGTGCGCGACATCACGGGCTACAACTCGATGTTCGACCGGGGCGAGCTGCCCACTCGTGACGAGCCCGATCCCGTCACCGGCCGCAGCTACGAGCGCCTGCCGTTCATCGTGATCGTCGTCGACGAGCTCAACGACCTCATGATGGTCGCCGCCCGCGACGTCGAGGCGAGCATCTGCCGCATCGCGCAGATGGCCCGCGCGGTGGGCATCCACCTCGTGATCGCCACGCAGCGCCCGTCGGTCGACGTCATCACCGGTGTCATCAAGGCCAACGTGCCGAGCCGCATGGCGTTCTCGGTGAGCAGCCTCGCCGACAGCCGCGTCATCCTCGACCAGCCCGGTGCGGAGAAGCTCATCGGTCAGGGCGACATGCTCCTGATGACCGCGAGCTCCAGTCGGGCCCAGCGCATCCAGACGAGCTGGGTCGACGAGGACTGCGTCCGCAAGGTCGCCGCCCACTGGAAGCGCCAGGTCGCCGAGCCGACCTACGTGGAGGGCATCGCGGACGAGTCCGCGGGCTCCGGCCCCGGCGGCTCGGGCGGGTCCGACGACGCCGACTCCGACGACCTCCTCGCCGAGGCGATGGAGCTGGTGGTCCGCAGCGGCCTCGGCTCCACCTCGATGCTCCAGCGCAAGCTCCGGGTGGGCTTCTCCCGCGCCGGGCGCCTCATGGACCTCCTCGAGCGCAAGGGCGTGGTCGGCCCCTCCGAGGGCTCCAAGGCCCGCGCCGTCCTCATGACGGTCGACGAGTTCGAGGAGATGCAGGGCAACGCCGCCTAGGCGGCTCCCTCACCGCTCTCTCCTCCAACTCCTCCAACCGGCGTCAATCCCTGCCCATAGTGGGCAGCAACTGACGCCGGTTCGTCGCGTCTTTACCGTTTGTTGGCCTCAAGGGCCCGTCGCGGTGTGCCGACACGCCTGGAAGGTGCGATCCAGGCCGCGAGGGGCGCGGCACGCACCTGCTGTCCACAGGGCTGGGCGGAGGAGGCCACAGGGTGCTGAAGAAGCTGAGCTTCCGATCGAAGCTGCTGCTGGTGCTGTTCGTGCCGTTCCTCGCGCTCGTCGTGGTGGCGGCCGCCGGTCTGAGCGACCGGTTCTCGGCCCTCCGGGCCCAGGAGCAGTACGGCGCCCTGGCCGGACCGCTCACGCGGCTCTCCGAGGCCAGCCGCGCCATCGAGAACGAGAGTGTCGTGTCGTCGTGGTCGGTGGCGGGCACCGCGCCGACCGACGACCTGTTCGCCGCCCGCAAGCGCACCGACGTCGCGGTGGGCGCCTTCCTGGCCGACAAGCAGCAGTTCGCGGCGTCGGGCATCGGCAGCGCGGCGCTGGCCTCGCTCGACCAGGCCGAGCGCACGCTCGTGGGTCTCGACGCCGAGCGCCGCAAGGTCGACGGCAAGAGCGTCGACGCCGCGCAGGTGCGCGGGTGGTACATGGGCACCGACGACGACCTGCTCACCGCCGGTGAGCGCGTCGCCCGCGGTCTCGCCGCGCCGCGCACGTCGGCCGCGGTCACCCGTTCGTACTCACTGCAGCGCGCGCAGCACGAGCTCGCCAACGAGTCGAGCGTCTACATCGCCGTGCTCGCCAGCGGTCAGCCGCAGGGCTTCAGCGAGTGGGTCAGCGCGACCGCGGCCCGCCAGAACGCGATCGCTTCGTTCACCGACGCCGCCGACCCCACCGAGCTCGCAGCGTTCGCGTCGTCGGGTGTGAGCACCGACGCCACCGCCTTGCCGACGACCTTCCCGGGCACGCCGGTCACGCCGGCCGCGGAGCTCGACGCCTACCAGTCGCAGGCGGGCAAGGTCGACAAGGCCATCACCGCCGTCGACGGCACCATCAAGGCCGCGTCGAACGCCGCAGCCTCCGCGGCCGAGAGCGACGTGCGCAAGTACGGCGGCGCCGCGGTGTTCGCCATGCTGCTGACGCTCGGCCTGATGTGGTTCGTCTCGAAGGCCGTGGTCGGTCCGGTCCGTCGCCTCACCGCGGCGGCGCGCGAGATGTCGCAGCAGCAGCTGCCGGCACTGGTCGAGTCGCTGCGCACCGGTGGTGACGTCAGCACGATCACGCCGACGGTCATCGACGTGCAGTCGGAGGACGAGATCGGCGAGCTCGCGCAGGCGTTCAACGACGTCGAGCAGGTGACGCTCGAAGTTGCGCAGCAACAGTCGATCCTCCTGCGCAAGGGCATGGGCGACCTGTTCGTGAACCTCGCCCGCCGCAACCAGAGCCTGCTCGAGCGTCAGCTCGAGCTGCTCGACGAGCTCGAGCGCAACGAGCACGACCCGAGCTCGCTCGACTCGCTGTTCAAGCTCGACCACATGGCGACGCGCATGCGCCGCAACGCGGAGAGCCTCCTCGTGCTGTCCGGCGCCGAGCAGCCGCGCCAGTGGCAGGAGGCGATCGGCCTCCTCGACGTGGTGCGTTCCGCCGCCGCCGAGATCGCCGACTTCCACGCGCGTCGAACTCGTCGGCATCGACGAGCGCATCTCGGTGTCGGGGCGGGCCGTCTCCGACGTGTCGCACCTGCTCGCCGAGCTGCTCGAGAACGCGACGTCGTTCTCCAGCCCCGAGACCGCGGTCGTGGTGTCGGGCGCGATCACCAAGTCGGGCTTCGTGCTCGCCATCACCGACCAGGGCATCGGCATGACGCCCGAACGCATCGCCGAGGCCAACACGCTGTTGCGGCACCCGCCGGTCGTCGGCCTCGCGCTCTCGCGGGCTCTCGGTCTGCACGTGGTCGGCGCGCTGGCGAAGCGCCACGGCAT
This sequence comes from uncultured Actinomycetes bacterium, assembly GCA_963720785.1. GTDB lineage: Bacteria > Actinomycetota > Acidimicrobiia > IMCC26256 > DASPTH01 > CAVRGQ01. Next base: position 271,960 of record CAVRGQ010000008.1, on the reverse strand, counting down.
CGCCGTGGAGATCCGCAAGGCCTCGCCGGTCGGCACCGTCGCCCTGGTGGCGCTGCCCAAGGCCATCCTCGAGGCGCGTGGCCGCAACGAGGGCTCCACGCCGATGGCGCCCGTCTACTCGCCCGACGTCGACGACGACGGCGCACCGATGGGGCTCGGCGCCCGCCGCGCCGAGCCCACCACCATCACCGCGGCGCCCGCGTCCGCCGCGACCGGTTCGCCGGCAGCCGCGGCGACCACGGTCACCTGGCACCCGGCCGACGAGCCTCCGGTGGAGCAGTGGGCCCGGGAAGCCGACGCGCAGCAGCACGCCGCCACCGCGTCCGCCGCGTCTGCTGCGGCTGCGGCCGACGTGCTCGCCGAGCCGATTGCCGAGATGGCGGAAGAGGCCGTCGAGACCGAGCCCGAGCAGGTCGTCGAGCCCGAGGCTTCGATCGAAGAGCCGGTGTTCGACTCGTCCGTGTTTGCCGAGCCCGTTGTCGACGCGCCGATTGGCGACGCGCCGACTCCCGAGGAGCCCGCCTTCGACTTCGGCTTCGGCGCAACCTCGGCGACCCACCCGACCGAGAACGGCACCGAGAACTTCACCGAGGACGCGCCCGACGAGGAGGCCGCCCACTTCGACGACCTGCCGCTGCCGACGCGCGTCCCGGGACAGAACATGACCCACCAGCCCGCCGTCGACGAGCAGGACCCGGTGGACGAGTCCGACCCGATGCGGCCGTACCGGGTGCACGAGTTGCTGACCCGTCACTCGCAGGGTGTCCGGCGCGGGCTCGAACACCACGACGACGATGCGGGCAGCGCAGGGGAGGAGCTCTCATGACCACCCGACCGCTGAGTGCCGAGGCCCGCAACCTCAACTGGCTCGTCTCCAACTTCGCCGAGCGGGTGCCGGGAGTGCGGGAGGCGACCGTGGTGTCGTCCGACGGACTGCTCATCGCGCTGTCCGACGGTCTCGACCGCACCTCGGGTGACCGCCTCGCCGCGGTCGCCGCGGGCATGCTCTCGATCGCCAAGGGCGCGTCGACGCCGATCGGTGGCGGGCGCGTGCACGAGGTCATCGTCGAGATGGACCACGCCATGCTGTTCGTGATGCGCGTGAGCGACACGTCGGTACTCGCGGTCACGACCGCGCGCCCGTGCGACGTCGGCCTCGTCGGGTACGAGATGGCCGTGCTCGTCGACAAGTGCGCGAGCGGCGCTCACTCCCGCGTTGGTGTCCGAGCTGCAGACACTGCTCCCGAGGTCGGCGATCCGATGAGCGCGGGGTTCTTCCGCCGGCGCAACTTCGTCCGCCCGTACGTGCTCACGCGCGGGCGCACGTCGTCGTCGATCGGCAGCATGGAGCTGCACGCGCCGATCGTCGCGCTGGTCACCACCGACCAGCTGCCGCGGAAGGCCACCCCGGAAGACCGTCGCATCGTCGAGCTCACGCAGACGCCCGTCTCCCTCGCGGAGGTCGCGGCGCGCATGAGCACCCCCGTCGGTGTGGTGCGCGTCTTGGTCGGCGACCTCGCCGACGCCGGCTACGTGCAGGTGCGCTCCGCGCCCGAGAAGGGCGAGCACCGCGACGTCGCGCTGCTCGAACGGCTGCTGGAGGGGATCCGTGCGCTCTGACAGCCTGTGGGAGACCACCGCCACCAACTCGCCCGGCCCGGGCGACGCGCCCGGCACCGGCGGCGCCGCTGACGCGGCCGCGCAACCGAGCGGCGCCACGCCGACCGGCCTCCCGGTGTCGATGAAGATCGTCGTCGCGGGTGGCTACGCGGTGGGCAAGACGACGCTCGTGGGCACGATCTCCGAGATCGAGCCGCTCACCACCGAGGCCGACATCACCGTCGAGAGCCTCGGCGTCGACTTCGCCGGCCCGGTCCAGGATCAGAAGACGGGCACCACCGTCGCCATGGACTTCGGCCGCATCACGCTCGGCCCCGACATGGTGCTGTACCTGTTCGGCACGCCCGGCCAGGACCGCTTCCTGTTCCTGTGGGACGAGCTGGTGCGCGGCGCGGTCGGCGGGGTGGTGCTCGTCGACACCCGGCGCATCGAGGACTGCTTCCCGGCGGTCGACTACTTCGAGCACCTCGGCATCCCGTTCGTGGTCGCGGTGAACCTGTTCAACGGGGTGTACCGCCACCACCCGCGTGAGGTGCGTGAGGCGCTGTCGGTGCCCGCCAACGTGCCCGTGGTGCTCTGCGACGCCCGCAACCGCCTCCACGTGAAGGAGACCCTCGTGCTCCTCGTGGAGGGCGCCCTCCGCCGGGCACAGACCAACCACGTCTGAGTCGACGAGAGCGGAACGCATTCTGACGAAGCGTCAGGAACATCTCATTCGCTGGCCGTGAGCGGCGGTCGGATGTTCAGGTGGCAGTAACCTGAGGCCCTTGTCCGGCCTGGCCTCTTCTCCGCGCGCAGCGCTTCTACGTCGAGACCCTCGGCTGCCCGAAGAACGCCGTCGACTCCGACAAGGTCGTGGCCACGCTGCTGGCCGACGGGCTGGAGCCGGCCGAGAGCGCCGAGGCCGCCGATCTGGTGGTGGTGAACACCTGCGCATTCGTGGAGGCGGCCCGCCAGGAGTCGATCGACACCGTGCTGGCGCTCTCGGAGTCCCGCAAGGACGGCGCCAAGCTGGTGGTCACCGGCTGCCTGGCCGAGCGGTACGGGAGTGAGCTCGCCGACGCGCTGCCCGAGGCCGACGCGGTCGTCGGCTTCGCGGGGGAGGGCGGCATCGCCGGTGCTGTCGGGATGGCCGCCGGAGCGGCGGGCGTTCCCGTCGGCATGCCCACCCTGCGGGTCCGGCCGGCCGGCGTGACCGATCTGCTGGACCTGCCGCGCCCCGCTCCGAGCGCGCCGTGGGCGTACGTGAAGGTGGCGGAGGGCTGCGACCGCAACTGTGCGTTCTGCGCCATCCCCACGTTCCGCGGCAAGCAGCGCTCCCGCACCCCGGACTCGATCGAGGCCGAGGTGCGCGACCTCGTGAACGCCGGCGTTGCCGAGATCGTGCTCGTCGCTCAGGACCTCGCCTGGTACGGGCGCGACGCCGGTGAGCCCGGCTCGCTCGCGCCGCTGCTGCGTCGCCTCGACCCGCTGTCGGCCGACGGGCTCGCCCGCGTGCGCCTCCTCTACCTCTACCCGAGCGAAGTGCGCGACCCGCTCGTGAGCACGATGCTCGAGCTGCCGACCGTCGTGCCCTACTTCGACCTGTCGCTCCAGCACGCCGATGCCGCGCTGCTGCGGCGCATGAAGCGCTGGGGGAGCGGCGACCGCTTCCTCGCCGCGATCGACGCGATCCGCGCGGCAGGAGCCGAACGCCGCGTTCCGCTCGTCGTTCATCGTCGGCTTCCCCGGCGAGGAGGAGCTGGAGCACGAGGAGCTGCTCTCGTTCCTCGACGCCGCGGAGCTCGACTGGGCCGGCTTCTTCTCGTTCTCCCCGGAGGACGGCACCGCCGCCGCGTCGTTGCCCGACGCGCCCGACGCGTCGCTCGTCGCCGAGCGGCTGCGCGAGTGCGAGGCGGTGCAGGAACCGATCACGCGCGCCGCTGCGCGACGCGCTCGTCGGCGCGGAGATCGAGGTGCTGGTCGACGCGGTCGCGGATGGGTCTGAAGGTGCCGGCCTCGTCGGACGTACGCACCGCGAGGCGCCGGAGATCGACGGCGTCGTGCACCTCGAAGCGGAGTACGCGCCGTCCGGGTGCGATCGTGCGCGCACACGTCACCGAGGCGATCGGCCCTGATCTCGTGGCCAAGGCGGCTGCGCAGGGTGAGCGGGTGAGCGAGTGAGCGCGGCGGCCGCGCGGGAGCGTCGTTTCGGCGACAGCGCGATCGCCACCCCCGCCAACTTCGTCACCGTGGGGCGCCTGATCCTCGCGGTGCCCACGCTGTTCCTCATCGTCGACCAGGGCTCGTCGTGGCTCACGGTCACGTTGTGGTTCGTGCTGTCGTGCACCGACAGCGTCGACGGCTGGCTCGCCCGCCGCGACGGCACCACCCGCTCGGGCGCCTTCCTCGACCCGCTCGCCGACAAGTTCCTCGTGCTCGGCGGCTTCTGCGCGCTGGGCATCACCGGCGACTTCTCGTGGGCGGCCATCACGATCGTGATCGCGCGCGAGGCGCTGGTGTCGCTGTACCGTTCCTACTGGGCGCGCCGCGGCGTCACCCTGCCCGCGCGCCGGCTCGGCAAGTTGAAGGCGTTCCTGCAGTACCTCGCGGTCGGCGCGGTGCTGTTCCCGCCCACCTACGAGTGGGCCACCGTCCACGACACGATCCTGTGGCTCGCGGTGGGATTCTCGGTGGTGTCGGGCCTCGACATCTTCGTCAGCGGCCAGCGCGCCGCGCGGCAGCAGCGGGCGTCGAAGCAACCCGCGAACTAACACCCCTCACCCCGGCACTGGAGCAGGCATGCGCTGTGACGTCCTCGCGATCGGCACGGAGCTGCTGCTCGGCCAGATCGTCGACACCAACTCCGCGTGGATCGGCGAGCACCTCGCCGACGCGGGCATCGACACCTGTGAGCACCGCAAGGTGGGCGACAACCTCGGGCGCATGGTGCAGTGCCTGCGCGAGCTGCTCGAGCGCGCCGACGCGGTCATCGTGTGCGGCGGCCTCGGCCCCACGCCCGACGACGTCACCCGCGAGGCCATCGCCGAGGTGATGGGCGTGGAGCTCGAACGGCGCGAGGAGCTCGTCGAGCAGATCCAGGCAATGTTCGGTTCGCGTGGGCGCGAGATGCCTGCGAACAACCTGCGCCAGGCCGAGGTGCCGGTGGGCGGTGACGCGATCCCGAACCCGATCGGGACCGCGCCCGGTGTGCGCTGCGAGGTCGAGATCGCCGGCGCCACCAAGGTCGTGTACGCCGTGCCCGGCGTGCCCTACGAGATGACGAAGATGGTCACCGAGCAGGTGTTGCCCGACCTGCTCGCGCGTTCGGGGCAGCGCTCGGTGATCGTGTCGCGCTCGCTGAAGACGTGGGGTGCGTCGGAGTCGGGGCTCGCCGAGATGATTGCCGCGCGCGTCGACCAGCAGACCAACCCCACGATCGCCTTCCTCGCGTGTGGCATCGAGGGCATCTACGTGCGCATGACCGCGAAGGCCGCGACCGAGGTCGAGGCCGCCGCGCTCCTCGACGCGGAAGACGTGGAGCTGCGCACGGTGCTCGGCGACCTCGTGTTCGCGGTCGACGACGACACGATGGAGTCGACCGTGCTCGGCCTCTGCGAGGCGCGCGGGTGGACGCTCGGGGTGGGGGAGTCGCTCACCGGCGGGTTCATCGGCGCGCGTCTCGCGAACGTGCCCGGCGCGAGTCGCGTGTTCCGCGGTTCGGTGGCGTCGTACGCGACCGAGGTGAAGCGTTCGATCCTCGGCGTGACCGCGCCGCTCGTCGTCACCGAGGAGGCGGCGAAGGAGATGGCAGTGGGCGCGCAGCGCGCGCTCGGCGCCGACGTCGGCATCTCGGTGACCGGTGTGGCCGGGCCCGACGAGATGGAGGGCCAACCCGTGGGCAGCGTCTGGTACGGGATCGCCATCCCCGGCCACGAGCCCGAGGCCATCCACGCGCAGATGCCCGGCGACCGCGAGCGCATCCGCCAGTTCTCCACCATCGGCCTGCTCAACCTGTTGCGGATGCGCCTGCACGCCCTGCCGTGATCTCGCTCCGACGGGGATTCGTCGCGCTCGTGCCCCCGGCCGATGCGCTGGACCACGTCGAGACAGCCGTCGCGCCGCTGCGTGCGGAGTTCCCGGAGCTGCGGTGGACACCGCGTGCGCAGTGGCACCTCACGCTGCAGTTCCTCGGCGCGGTGCCCGACGTCGATCCGCTGGTCGACGCGGTGGCCGCAGCCGCATCGGGCGTCGCGCCCTTCCCGGTACGCCTCGGTGGAGGCGGCGCGTTCGCGAAGCCACGTTCGGCGACGGTGCTGTGGCTGGGCGCCGCGGAAGGTGCCACCCCGATGGGCGCGCTCGCGGGCGCGGTGACGGACGCCACCGCGTCGCTCGGCTTCGTGCCCGAGGATCGCCCGTTCCGCCCGCACCTCACGATCGCGCGCGCGTCACGGCCGGCCGATCTGCGCGGCGCGGTTGCGACACTCGACGCCAACGGGCCCGGTCCCGCGTGGACCGCGTCGGAGATCGTGCTGTTCGAGAGCGACACTCGACCCGACGGCGCGGTGCACACCGTCGTGGCCCGGTGTTCTTGTGGCCGTAGGTCCTCCTGACGCGTTCTCCTCGCCACAAGTTGCTCCGCGGTCGTGGCACGATGGCCGCTCGCACCGAGGAGGGCAGGATGAGGGATCCCGACGTCACGGCACGCACGGTCGACACCGAGGCCGGGCCCGTGCAGTACGCCGAAGCGGGAGCCGGTTCTGTGGAGGGGCGTGCGCCGGTGCTGTTCGTGCACGGGTCGCCCGGCGGGTGGGACCAGGCCGAGCTCATGAGCCGGTTCCTCGTGGCGGCGGGTCACCGCGTCGTGATGCCGTCGCGTCCCGGCTACCTCGACACGCCGCTCACCGACACGAACGGCAGTGCCGACGGGACCGCCGCGCTGCACGCCGCGCTGATGGACACGCTCGGGATCGACCGCTTCGCGGTGATGTGCTGGTCGGGCGGTGGGCCGTCGACCTATCGCCTCGCGGCGACGAACCCGGAGCGGGTGACGGCCGTGGTGGCGTGCGCGGCGGTCAGCAGGTCGTACGAGTTCGCCGGGGGCATCGCCGGCATCGAGAGCAGCATGATGGCGAGCGGCCTCGGGCACTGGATGCTGCACGAGATGGCGGAGCATCTGCCGAAGTCGCTGGTGAAGAGCACGCTGAAGGAAGAGGGCAAGCTGTCGAAGGCCGACGCGGGCGCGCTCCTCGACCACGTGTGGAGCGACGACGACACGCGCGACTTCGTGCTCGAGCTGTCGGCCACCATCTCGGGGCATCGGCGGGTCGGCCTCCACCACGACCACGAAGCGTTCCCGACGCTCGGTGATCTCGGCCTCGAGCACGTGACGCCCCCGGTGCTCCTCGTGCACGGCACCGCGGATTCCGACGTGCCGCCCGGGTACTCCGACCACGCCCTGGCGCACCTGCCGAACGCGGCGCTCGTCCCCGTCGCGCTCGGCACCCACCTCGCGGTCTGGACGGACCCGACGGCGGCCGACGTGCAGGCGCGCGTCGCCGCCCACCTCGCGGGCTGAGCGACGACCGGTGACGACTGGCGAACTTCTGGCCGTCAGTACTCCTGACGCGTACTCCCGGCCACAAATTCGATCGCTCGACCCGGTGAGCGCGGGTGACGGTGGCCGGGCCTACGGCAGGTCGGGGAACCGCTCCTTGGCACGCTGGTGCCACTCGACGATCTCGTCGTAGCGGGCGCGTACGCCGACCTCCTGGCCGGGGCCCATCACAATGTAGGGCCAGCCTTCTTGCACGCCGACGAGGGTGACCTCGGCGACGACGTCGGGTTCGAGCACCTGCATCGACGTCTCGTCGAGGCCCGAGGCGAGCACCATGAACTCGTCGTTGATGACGTCGGGGTCGGTGACGGAGGGCCGCACCATCGAGTCGCCGATGTTGGTGGCCACGCCCGCGGGCACGAGCACGCTGGCGCCAATGCCCGTGCCCTCGAGCTCGTTGCGCAGCGCCACGGTGATGGCGACGATCGCGTGCTTGGTGGCGCTGTAGGCGCCGAGGCGCGGCGTGGTGACGAAGCCCGCGCCCGATGCGGTGTTCACGATGTGGCCCTCGCCCTGCTCGATCATGCGCGGCACGAAGCTGCGCAGCCCGTTGGCGACGCCGAGCAGGTTCACGCCCACCAGCCACTGCCACTCGTCGGCGGTGAACTCCCACACCTTGCCGGCGGGGGAGACGCCCGCGTTGTTGCAGAGGAGGTGGACCGCGCCGAAGGTGTCGAAGGCGAGGTCGGCGAGCGCGTCCATTTGCGTGGCGTCCGACACGTCGACGGCCCGGGCGATCGCGGTGGCCCCCGGAGACGTGCCAGGGAGCTCGGCGGCGACGGCCTCGGCCCGCTCGCCGTTGACGTCGGCGACGACCACCTTCATGCCCGCCGCGGCGCAGGCCCGGGCGAGCGACGCCCCGATCCCGCTGCCCCCGCCGGTGACGACGGCCACCTTCCCGTCGAGCTCCTGCAGCATCGGTTCCCCCTGGTGGTCGCGGTCCTGGAGCCAGGAGTCTGCCGGATGCTTGACCCCGAACGCCTGTTCGGCTAACTTCACCAGTGTCATTCACCCGGGACACCCGGTCGGAGCGCCGGCCCGGACGCCGGCCAGACGTAGCTGTCACACCCCCGTCGTACGTTCCACGAGCGACGGATCTTCCCCGCAGACGCAGACAACCAACAGACACAGAAAGCACAGGAGGGTTCCACCGTGGAACGTGACCAGGCCCTGGAAATGGCCCTCGGCCAGATCGAGAAGCAGTACGGCAAGGGCGCCATCATGCGCCTGGGTGAGCACGGCAACGTCGGCGTGGCGGCGATCCCCACGGGCGCCCTGGCGCTCGACATCGCCCTCGGCATCGGGGGCCTGCCCCGCGGCCGGGTCGTCGAGATCTACGGCCCCGAGTCGTCGGGCAAGTCCACCCTCGCCATGCACGTGGTGGCCGAGGCCCAGCGCAACGGCGGCGTCTGCGCCTACATCGACGCCGAGCACGCGATGGACCCGGTCTACGCCTCGGCCATCGGCGTCAACGTCGACGACCTGCTGATCTCCCAGCCCGATACGGGGGAGCAGGCGCTCGAGATCACCGACATGCTGATCCGCTCCGGCGCGTTGGATGTCGTGGTCATCGACTCGGTGGCGGCCCTCGTGCCCCGCGCCGAGATCGAGGGCGAGATGGGCGACACGCACGTCGGCCTGCAGGCCCGCCTCATGAGCCAGGCGCTGCGCAAGCTCACCGCCAACCTCAACAAGTCGAACACCATCTGCGTGTTCATCAACCAGCTGCGAGAGAAGATCGGCGTGATGTTCGGCTCGCCGGAGACCACGCCGGGCGGCCGGGCGCTGAAGTTCTACTCCTCGGTGCGCCTCGACATCCGCCGCATCGAGTCCATCAAGGACGGTGCGGAGATCACCGGCAACCGCACCCGCGTCAAGGTGGTGAAGAACAAGGTCGCGCCGCCGTTCAAGCAGGCCGAGTTCGACATCATGTACGGCAAGGGCATCAGCCGTGAGGGCTCGCTGCTCGACGTCGGCGTGGAGTTCGGCATCGTGAAGAAGTCGGGCGCCTGGTTCACCTACGAGGGTGAGCAACTCGGTCAGGGTCGCGAGAACGCGAAGAACTTCCTGTCCGAGAACGTCGACATGATGTTCGAGATCAGCGACCGGATCCGCCAGCAGGTCGGCATCGACGAGACCGGGGCCTCCGAGGAGGAGGTCGACCTCGTCGACGGTGAGCTGGAAGACGCCGACGCCGAGGCCTGATCCAGAGCGCTAAGGCGTCGCGGGTGTGACCGCCTGCATGTGGAGCACCCGCTCCACGTGCAGGATCCACTCCCGGCTCCACAACAGATCCACCGGCAGCTCGCCGCCCTCCTGCACGCACCGCGTCAGGTCGGCGGCGAGCTGTTCGTTGGGGACGACGCGCACGTCGTCCTCGTTCGGGGCCTGCACAGGATCGCCGGGTTGGGTCGCGGCTTGGTCGGCGAGCTTCATGGAGGGCTCGGGCATCTCGGCCACGGCGTCGGCCTTGGCCCGGAGCTCCTGCTCCACGCGCCGGGCCCGCACCACGATGTCGGCGCGCACCGCTGCGCACGCGCCGGCGGAGGTGGAGCCGGTGCCGTCACGCACGATGCCGTCGGCGGCCCACTCGGCGCCGGTGCCGAGCACGAGGAGGTCCGACCACGGCGGTCGGTCGGCCTGCTCCACGCCGCGCTCCGAAGCGAGCACCTCGAGTGCGAGCAGGGCGCGGCCGCGAGCAGCCTCGGCTGCTTCACGGCGGGCCCAGGTGCGCGGGTCGTCGGCCGACGCGCGGTCGCCGTCGGCCATGCGATCGACCGCGTCGGTGAACGCGTCGGCGTCGGCGTGGAGCATGTCGGCGAACGCGCGGCGTACCACTCCGTCGGCGCCGCGGGGCCACAGCACGAAGCCCACCACCAGGCTCACGGTCACGCCGATCGCGATGTCCTGCACCCGTACCAGGCCGGTGCGCCAGCCCTCGGGCACGCTGAGGTTGAACAGGTCCACTACGAGCACGGTGAAGAACGCCTGGCCCACCATGAAGTTCACCGTGCCCGGCGTGTAGGCGGTGAGGAAGGCCAGGATCGGGAAGGCCACCCACAGCCAGCGGGTGTCGCCGCCGAACGCCGCCATCAGCGCGCTGGCGAGCCCGAAACCCACGATGGTCCCGGTGACGGCCTGCAGCGCGGTGCGTTGGGTGCCCAGCGCGTTGGACCGCAACACCGACAGGGTTCCCAGCACCACCCAGAACCCGTGCTCGACGTTGGTGAGCTTGGCCAGCGTCATCGCCGCGGCGAGGCCCACCGCGGCGCGCACCGCGTTGCGGAAGCGCACCGACTGCAGGTTGAGGTCGGCCCGCAGTTGCCGTTCGGTGGCGCTCGCGGCGCCGGCCTCGGAGGGATCCACGGTGAGCGCGCCGAGCCCGGGCGCGTCGATCGACCGCCGGGTGAGGCCCACCGCGGTGGCGCCGTTCTGGGCGGCGGCGAGGGTGAGCAACGACAACCTCCGCAACGGGAACTTGCGGTCGATCACCAGCACGGCCTCGTCGGCGTCACCCGCGCCGGCGGCGTCCATGGCCGTCTGGCCGAGCGCGGCGCGGTGCCGGGCGCGCACTTCCTCGAGCGCGGTGAGGTCGGGCCCGGTCGGCGAAGCCGGCGGCATGGTGCGCAGCATGGCCGCGGTGGCGGCGAGCACCGAGACGGTCTCCGCCACCAGGGCGAAGTCGTCGTCCGACGGCTCGCCGCCCCGCTCGTGATGGAGGTGCACGAGGCGGCCGATGCGCTCGGCCTCGATCACGCTGATCTTGAGCGCGCGGTCGGTGCGCGCCGCGCCCACCGGCCGGAACGAGATGCCGGTGAGGGAGTGCAGCGCGGTGCGGGCGGCGTCGAGGGCGGTGAGCGCGGCGTTGCGGTCGTCCGCCGGCGCGGTGAGGGCGTCGGCGGCACGGGCCAGCACGTCGGCCACGGCGCGCCGCACGCGGTGGCGCTCGATCGACGGGAACATCACGAGCGCGAGCACCCCGGCGAGGACGCAGGCCACCAGCCAACCGAGGACCCGGTCGTCGACCTGCGAGTTGGGTGCCTCCACCGCGGCGGCCAGCACGAACGCGAGGATCGTCGCGTTGCGGGCGGCCTCCCAGTAGGTGCCGAACGTCTCGCCCATGATCACCGCGAAGGTCACGACCGCAGTGAGCACCGCCGCGGGCACGGTGGAGCGCGACACGACGGTTCCGAGCGCGACCAGCGGCGTGCTCGCCACGAGGTAGCCGGCGTAGGCCATGGCCCGGCGCCTGGGTGGGCCACCGAAGTTGCAGAACCCCAGCGCGGCGAAGGCGGCGAATGCGCCGAAGAGCGCAGCTTCGTCGCTGCCGATCACGTAGTCGCCGATCACGTAGGCGAGCGGCATCGCGACGGCGCAACGGGCCGCCTTCCGCAGGTTCTGGCGGTCCGGATCCGTCGTGATGCGTTGGAAGAGGGCGTGGAAGCGGGACAGGCGCGGGATCGTACAGCGCCCGGAGGAGACGCCGGGTGGACCGGCGCCCCTCCGGGCGACGTCACGAGCAGGTGGTCAGGACGCGACCGCGACCGACTCCACCGGAAGGCCGGCGGTGATCCAGTCCTCCTTGCCGGCCTCGTACTCGCGCACGTCGGCGTAGCCCAGCTGCGCGAGGCGCCGGCTCAGGATCGTCGAGTTCGGGCAGGCGAGGTTCGAGCAGTAGACGATCACCGTCGCCGCCCGGTCGGGGAGGGCCTCCGCGATGGTCGGCTCCGTCGAGTCGTGCGGCAGGTTCCGCGCGCCGGGGAGGTGCGCGTCCTCGTAGTAGGGCGCGGGCAGCGCCTCGACGACGATCGCCCGGCCGCGGGCGATCTCCTCGGCGACTCCGTCACGGTCGATGGGGATGGGGCTGGGAGTGGGGTTGGTCATGGTGGCTCCTGGTGTCGTCCCGCCGGCGGCGGGAGCGGAAAGGTGTGTGCGCACGCACAGACTATACAGGTGCGTGCGCACGCACGCAAGTGGGGTATCATGACGGCATGGTCACGGAACCCGACGGGCTCGGCGCCTTCGCCGCCCTCCTCAAGGTGCAGGCGGCGGTGGTGCGGCGGCTCGAGCTGCAGTTGGAAGAGCACCGCCTGGTGCCCATCGCCCAGTACGACGTGCTGTTGGAGCTGAACTCCGCCCCGGATCGGCGCCTGCGCATGCAGCAGCTCTCCGAGCGGGTGGTGCTGAGCCGCAGCCGGGTGAGCCGGGTCGTCGACGAGATGGTGCGGGACGGCCTCGTGCGCAAGGAGCCCGATCCGGCCGACCGGCGGGGTTCCTACGCGGTGATCACCGACGACGGTCGCGCCGCGCTGAAGGCTGCGGCTCCCGTGTACCTCGCCGGCATCGAGGAGGAGTTCCTCCGGCATCTCACGCCGGCGGAACGGCGCTCGCTGGAAAAGTCCCTGCGCAAGGTCCTCGGCGCCGTTGCCGGCGCGGGCGACGGCGCAGGTGGTTCCTAGACTGATCGCCCGTGACGTCCGCCCCCTCTTCTCCCGCCGAGCCGCGCCGCTACTACCTGCGCACCTACGGATGCCAGATGAACGAGCACGACTCCGAGCGCATCGCGGGCATGCTCGACGAACAGGGGATGGAGCCCACCGACGATCTCGACGCCGCCGACGTCGTCGTCCTCAACACCTGCTGCATCCGCGAGAACGCCGACAACAAGTTCTACGGGCACCTCGGTCGGCTCAAGGCGATGAAGGCCGAGCGCCCCGACCTGCAGATCGCGGTCGGGGGATGTCTCGCCCAGAAGGACCGTGAGCTCATCGTGGAGCGCGCCGGTCACGTCGACGTGGTGTTCGGCACCCACAACCTCGCCCGCGCCCCCGAGCTGCTCGCGCAGGCGCGCGCCACCGGCGAGTCGGTGGTGGAGATCCTCGACGAGCACCACGAGGGCATCGCCGGTGAGCTCGGCGCGCTGCCCGCCCGCCGCGAGCACGACCACACCGCGTGGGTCACCATCCAGGTGGGGTGCGACAACTCGTGCACCTTCTGCATCGTGCCGATCGTGCGCGGGCCCGAGGTGAGCCGGCGCATGGGCGACATCGTGCGCGAGGTCGAGGAGCTCGCGGCCGACGGCGTGCGCGAGATCACGCTGCTCGGCCAGAACGTCAACAGCTACGGCCGCGACCTCGGTGCCGGGCAGTACCGCCCGCAGTTCGCCGACCTGCTGCGCGCGCTCGACGCGGTCGACGGCATCGAACGCATCCGCTACACGTCGCCGCACCCCAAGGATCTTCGGCCCGACACCATCGCGGCGATGGCCGAGTGCGCGTCGGTGTGCGAGCACCTGCACCTGCCGTTGCAGTCGGGCAGCGATCGCATCCTGTCACGCATGCACCGCGGCTACACCGCGCAGCGCTACCTCGAGCGGCTCGCTGCGGCGCGCGCCGCGATCCCCGACCTCGCCGTCACCACCGACATCATCGTCGGCTTCCCCGGCGAGACCGACGCCGACTTCGAGCGCACCCTCGCGGTGGCCGACGAAGCCGCGTACGACGCCGCCTATACCTTCGTGTTCTCGCCCCGCCCGGGCACGCCTGCGGCGGAGATGGGCGACGACTTCGTGGCGCCCGAGGTCGCGCAGGAACGCATGACCCGGCTGCTCGAAGTGGTCGAGGGCCACGCGCTGGTGAAGCACCAGGCGCGGGTCGGCCGCACCGAGGTGGTGCTGCTCGAGGGACCGTCGAAGAAGGACGCGACGGTGTGGTCGGGCCGCACCCGTCAGGGCAAGCTCGTGCACTTCGTGCCCGGTGATGCTCCCGTCGCGGTCGGCGGCGAGGCCGACGTGCTCGTCACGTCCGCGGCGCCTCACTTCCTGCGCGGCGACCTGCTCGCGGTGCGCGCGCCTCGCCGCCCGTCGCGCATCCGCATCCCCGTGGTCGCCGCGCCCGCTTGACCACCCATCTCGCGCTCGTCGGCCCCACCGCGTCCGGCAAGTCGTCGCTCGCGCTGCGCTACGCATCCGCGCACGACGACGTCGAGATCGTGTCGATGGACTCGATGCAGGTGTACCGCGGCATGGACGTCGGCACCGCCAAGGCGACCCCCGAAGAGCGCGAGCAGGTGCCGCACCACCTCATCGACGTGGGAGACCCCGACGAGGAATGGTCGGTCGTGCGCTTCCAGGCCGAGGCGCGCGCCGCGGTCGCCGACATCGAGGCGCGCGGCAAGCGCGCGCTGCTGGTGGGTGGCACCGGGCTGTACGTGCAGGCGGTCGTCGACCCGATGACCTTCCCGCCCGAGGACCGCGCGGTGCGGGCCGAGATCGAAGCCGACGCCTCAGCGCCCGGCGGCCTGGCCCGGCTCTACGCCGAACTGCGAGGCCTCGACCCCGACGCCGCCGCCCAGATCGAGCCGGCCAACTCCCGCCGGGTGGTGCGGGCGCTGGAGGTGATCCGCATCACCGGGCGGCCGTTCTCGTCGTTCGGGCCGGGCATCCAGGAGTACGGCGCAACGGTGTTCCCGGTGCGGATGGTGGGGGTGTGGTGCACCCGGGAGCTGCTCGACGAGCGGATACGGGCCCGGGTCGCGGGCATGGAGCAGGCGGGACTCCTCGCCGAGGTGGAGAAGCTGCGCGACCGTCCCCAGGGCCTGTCGCGCACCGCCAGCCCAGGCGATCGGGTACCAGGAGGTGCTGGCCCACCTGGCGGGGGAGTGCTCCCGCGACGAGGCGCTGGCCGCCACCGCTACCCGCACCCGGCAGTTCGCCCGGCGCCAGCGCATGTGGTTCCGGCGCGATCCCCGTATCTCCTGGTTGGCCTACGCCGGGGATGAGGGCGGGAATCCGGACGTGCTCGCGCCCGTTCTCCTGGCAGAGTGGGGGCAATGACAACTGCGCACCTGTCGAAGCTGCACGCCACGGGGAACGACTTCCTCGTCTGGTCGTGGCTCGGACCCGAGGGATCGGGCCTCGTGAACGAGGCATCGATCACGGGCGAGCAAGCCGCGCGCTCTGCGACCGGCACCGGGGCATCGGGGCCGACGGCCTCATCGTGGTGATGCCCGGAAGCGCCGCACGCGAGGAAGGTGGTGCCGACGTCGAGATGGTCCTCTTCAACGCCGATGGCGGCATCGCCGAGATGAGCGGCAACGGCATCCGGGCGCTGGCCTGGGTGGCCGTGCGCGACGGCTACGGGAGCGACGGGCGCCTGGTGGTCGACACGGGCGGCGGTCGTCGGGTGATCGACCTCGAGCTCGACCCCGCGACGGGCGAACTCACGTACGCGACCGTCGACATGGGCCCGGTCACCTTCGACCCGCGCGCAGATCCCGGTCGGCGCTCGACGCGTCGGAGCACATCACCGCCGAGTTCCACGGGCGGAGTACGAGGGCGACGCCGCCGGCATGGGCAATCCGCATCTGGTGCTGTTCGTCGACGATCCCGCGGTTGCCGCGTCACCCAGCACGGGCCGCGGCTCGAGCACGACGAACGCTTCCCGGCCCGCACCAATGTGCACTTCGTGCGTCCCACTCCGGGCGCGGGCGACGAACTCGACATGCGGGTGTGGGAGCGCGGCGTGGGCGAGACGCTCAGCTGCGGCACCGGCGCCAGCGCGAGCGCAGCGGTCGCGCACCGGCGCGGCCTGGTGGGGGAGAAGGTCACCGTGCACGTGCCCGGCGGCGATCTCACCGTGGAGCTGGGCACCACCCCGATGGGCCCATCCGCCTCGGCGGCCCCGTCGTGCACGTCTTCGACACGACTGTCAACCTGCCGATCGAGGTCTGATGTCACGGCGCAGGCTCACCGCGACCGAGGTCGACCTCGGCGTCGTCCGGCAACGTGCGCTCCTCGTCGGCACCGGTTTCGGCCTGCGCGACGCGGAGGCCGCGCAGGCGTCGCTCGAGGAGCTCGCCGCGCTCACCGACACCGCGGGCGCGGATCCCGTCGAGCTGGTGCTGCAGCGCCGCGACCGGCCCGACCCCGCCACCTACATCGGATCGGGCAAGGCGCAGGAGCTGAAGGAGCTCGGCGTCGCGCTCGACATCGACCTCGTGGTGTTCGACGACGAGCTGAGCCCCGCACAGCAGCGCAATCTGGAGAAGCTGTTCGAGGTCGACGTGGTCGACCGCACCGCGCTGATCCTCGACATCTTCGCCCAGCACGCGAAGAGCCAGGAGGGCATGGTGCAGGTGGAGCTCGCGCAGCTCCGCTACCGCCTGCCGCGCCTGCGCGGCCGCGGCAACCAGCTCAGCCAGCAGGGTGCGGGCATCGGCACACGGGGCCCCGGTGAGACGCAGCTCGAGGTCGACCGCCGGCGCATCACCACACGCATGTCCGCGCCTCGAGAAGGAGCTGGAGCGCCTCGCCAAGAACCGCGCCACGCAGCGCAAGTCGCGCACCCGCCACGCCGTCACCACCGTCGCGCTGGTCGGCTACACCAACGCGGGCAAGTCCACGCTGCTCAACCGCCTCACCGAGGCCAACGTGCTGGTCGAGGACAAGTTGTTCTCCACCCTCGACCCGGCCACCCGCCGCCTGCGCCTCCCCGGCGGCGAGACCGTCCTGCTCTCCGACACCGTCGGGTTCGTGAGCCGCCTGCCGCACCAGCTGGTGGAGTCGTTCCGCTCCACGCTCGAGGTGTCGGCCGACGCCGATCTCCTCGTGCACGTCGTCGACGGCTCCGCGCCCGAAGCCGAAGCGCAGATCGAAGGCCGTGCACGACGTGCTGCGCGAGATCCACGCGGACGAGGTGCCCGAGCTGCTCGTGGTCAACAAGGCCGACGTCGCGCTGACCCGCGACGTCGCCGCCCTCACCCACGCCCACCCCGACGCGGTGGCGGTGTCGGCGGTGGCGGGCACCGGGATCGACAAGCTGCTCGACCGCATCGCCGCCCGTCTCCGGGAGCTGAAGCCATCGTGGAGCTCGAAGTGCCCTACGACCGGGGCGACGTGCTCGCCGCGCTCCACCGTGACGGCGAGGTGCTGGTGGAGGTGCACGCCGACGCCGGCACCCGGGTGCGGGCCCGCCTGCCCCGCTCCGACGTCGTGCGCTTCGACGAGTTCGTGGTCGTCCACTAGCCCATCACTACGCTCCCCTCGATGACCGGCTTCGTCCTTCCTCCCTATCCGCACGACCGGCTCGACGCGCTCAAGAAGGTGGCGGCGGCCGCGCCCGGCGGCATGGTCGACGTGTCGGTGGGCACCCCCGTCGACCCGATGCCCGAGGTCGTGGTGCAGGCGCTCGCCGACGCCGCGGCCGGCGCCACCGGCTACCCGGCCACGATCGGGAGCGCTGCCTACCGCGAGGCCGCGGCGGGGTGGATCGAGCGCCGCTTCGGCTGCGTGGTCACGCCGGCCGAGGTGGTCGCGTGCATCGGCACCAAGGAGCTGGTCGGCGTCGCTCCCGCGAGCGCTGTCGCTGCGCGACCCCTCCCGCGACACCGTCCTCTACCCGGCCGCGGCGTACCCCACCTACGCGATGGGCGCGACCCTCGCGGGCCTGCGCGCGGTGCCGGTGCCCGTCGACGACGACTGGCACCTCGACCTCGCGCAGGTGTCCGACGACGACGCCGAGCGCGCGCTCGTGCTCTGGCTCAACGATCCGTCGAACCCCACCGGCGCGGTCGCGTCGCCCGCGCGAGATGCCGGCCGCGGTGGAGTGGGCCCGCGCGCGCGGCATCGTCGTCGCGAGCGACGAGTGCTACGCCGAGTTCACCTACGACGCCGCCGGCAAGGCGGCCGCGCCGGTCACCGCGCTGACCGCCGGGCATCGACGGCGTGCTCGCGGTGCACTCGCTTGTCGAAGCGCTCGAACCTGGCCGGCCTCCGCGCCGGCTTCGTCGCCGGCGACGGCGAGCTCGTGCACTACCTCGGCGAGATGCGCAAGCACGGCGGCCTGATGACGCCCGCGCCGGTGCAGGCGCGCGGCCGCGGCCGCGCTCGGCGACGACGAGCACGTGCGGGAGCAGCAGCTGCGCTACGCCCGTCGGCGCGCCGAGGCGCTCCCCGCGCTCGAGGCCCGCGGCCTGGTGCACGACGGCGGCCCGTCCACCTTCTACCTGTGGCTGCGGGACTCCACTGGCGACGGGCCGAGCGACGGCTGGGCCATCGCCGCCGATCTCGCCACCACCGGCCTGCTCGTCGCGCCCGGCGACTTCTACGGCGAGGCCGGCGCGAGCACGTGCGGCTGGCCCTCACCATCACCGACGACGCGCTCGACCTCGTGGTCGGCCGTCTCGGGTAGCCGTCTCTCCTAGCCTTCTCCCGTCAGCACACCTCACCAGGAGCACTGCACACCGTGGACGAGCTCGCGCAAGACCATCACCGCCCTCTGGGAGGGCCGCGACGACCTCGTCGCCGTGCTGCCGGAAGACGAAGCCGCGCCGCGGTGCACGACGCGATCGAGCTGCTCGACACCGGCGAGGCGCGCGTCGCGGAGCTGCAGTCGACGACGAGGTCGTCGTCCACGAGTGGCTGAAGTACGCGGTGCTGCTGCTGTTCCGCCTCGTCCAAGATGGACACGATCGAGCTCGGCCCGTTCGAGTACGCCGACAAGATCCCGCTGAAGCATGACTACGAGGCGTCGCACGTGCGCGTGGTGCCCGGCGCGTCGGCCCGCTGGGGTGCCTACCTCGCGCCCGGCGTGGTGATGATGCCGAGCTACGTGAACATCGGCGCGCGCGTGGGCGCCGACACGATGGTCGACACGTGGGCCACCGTCGGTTCGTGCGCGCAGATCGGCGAGCGCGTGCACCTCTCCGGTGGCGTGGGCATCGGTGGCGTGCTCGAGCCGCCGCAGGCCGCGCCGGTGATCGTCGGCGACGACTCCATGATCGGGTCGCGCTGCATGGTCGCCGCAGGGCGCCCGGGTGGGGAAGGGCGCGGTGCTCGGCGAGGGCGCCATCCTCAACCCGGGTCGATCCCGGTGATCGACGCCGAGACCGGCGACGGAGCTCAGCCGGGGCGTCGTGCCCGACTGGTGCGATCGCCGTGCAGGCCACCCGGCCGAGCCAGTTCCCGGGCGGCGAGTTCGGCGCTGCCGTGCGCGCTGATCATCCGGCGCCTGACCGAGGGCGAGCGCCACGACAAGGCCAAGCTCAACGACATCCTCCGCGACCACGGCGCCGCCACCTGATGAGCGACCCGGCCGACACGACGGTGCCGACGCCGCGGTGCTCGACACGCCGGCCGCCGACCTGTTCGCGCTCATCGGCCGCGCTCGTCGACGTTCCGTCGGAGAGCCATCACGAGGCGCACCTCTGCCGACCTCGTCGAGCAGCGGCTCGCGCAACGGGCGCCCTCGCTCGACTGCGTGCGGGTCGACAACAACCTGATCGTGCGCACCGACCTCGGTCGCGACCGGCGCGTCGTGCTCGGTGGCCACCTCGACACCGTGCCCGCCAACGGCAATGCGCAGGCCCACGCGTCGACGGCGACGTGCTCCACGGCCTCGGTTCGGCCGACATGAAGGGCGGCCTCGCGGTGCTGCTCCGCGCTCGCCGAGCGAGCTGCACGCCGCCCCGGATTCCGGCCCGGGTGCCGCCCAGCACGACGTGACCCTCGCCTTCTACGAGGGCGAGGAGGTGGCCGACGAGTTCAACGGCCTGCGCAAGATCTTCGAGCAGCGCGCCCGTCTCCTCGACGGCGACTTCGCGGTGCTGCTCGAGCCCACCGACGCGCTGGGTGGAGGCGGGCTGCCAGGGCGTGCTCGTGTTCGAGGCGCAGTTCGACGGCGAGCGTGCCCACACCGCGCGGCCGTGGATGGGCGTGCAACGCGATCCACCGCGCCGTCGGCGGCGCTCGCCCGCGTGGCCGCGCACGAGTCCGACACCGTGCTCGTCGACGGCCTCGAGTACCGCGAGTCGCTCCAGGTCGGTGCGGATCGAGGGCGGCATCGATGGGCAAGCACAACGTGGTGCCCGACGCGTGCACGCGTGGTGCTGGACCGGCGGTTCGCCCCGGCTACACCGCCGACGAGGCGTTCGAGCAGCGTCAGGTGCGCCTGCTGCTCGAGGGCGCCGACATCGGGTGGAGGTGCTGCAGGCGCAACCGCGGCGCGCTGCCCAACCTCGCCAACCCGCTCGTCGCCGAGTTCGTGCGAGGGCCTCGGCCTGCCGGTGCGCCCGAAGCTCGGCTGGACCGACGTGGCGCGCTTCGCGTCGCGTGGTGTGCCGGCGCTGAACTTCGGCCCCGGCGACCCGAGATCGCCCACACCGCGGGCGAGCTCGTCGACGCGCGAGAGCGATCGAGCGCTGCTACGAGGTGCTGGCGCGGTTCGTGGGCGTCTAGCGCCGGCCTCGAGGAAGAGCGTCTAGAGACGCCGGAGCAGTGAGACGACCTTGCCGTAGATCGTGACCTCGGCGGGGTCGAAGACCATCTCCTCCATGGTCGCGTTCTCGGGCCGCAGCACGATCTTGTTGCGGCGGCGCAGGTAGGTCTTGACCGTGGCCTCTTCGCCGGGGATGCCGGCGACACGGTGTCGCCCGCCTCGGCGTCGGGCTGCTGGCGCACGACGACGTAGTCGCCGTCGAAGATGCCGGCGTCGATCATCGACTCGCCGCGGACCCGCAGCATGAAGAGCTTGCCGTCGCCGGTGAAGTCCTCGGGGACGGGGAGGGTCTCCTCGATGTTCTCGTCCGCGAGCACACCGGTGCCGGCGGCGACGTCGCCCACGAGGGGAACGTGGCGCACGGGCCGGCGCTCGACCGGCTGGCCCGACTCGGCGTCGAAGCGGACCTCGATGGCGCGGGGCTTCGTGGGGTCGCGCGTGAGGTAGCCCTTGTCCTGCAGGGCCGCCAGGTGCGCGTGGACCGTGGAGCTGGACGAGAGGCCGACGGCTTCGCCGATCTCCCGGACGCTCGGCGGGTAGCCGCGGTGGCGGACCTCGGCGTCGATGAACTCGAGCACCTGGCGCTGACGGGGGGTCAGATCGGTCGATGGCGCGGACGGTACCACGATCGTGCGTTCGGGGCAAACACCTGTTCGCAATTTCTCCCCGAAACCCTTGACCCGAACGGGTGTTCGTGTCGACGCTACGAACAGTGTTCGGTCGGGCTTCGGGTCGCTGTGGCGGACGGTTCGGAGCAGACCCCACGGATAAGTGTCACACCCCCGTGGTCATGCTCCTCAGCGGGTCGCAGACACGGAGCGAAGACAGTGCAGAGGAAAGAGCAAGCAATGGCCGCCATCATGATCCCGACCGGCAGCAGCCGACTCGACGAGCGCACCATCCCGATCACCACCAGGCCCAGCGCCCGGCGCCAGCCCACGACCGCGCCGGGTCGTCGTCCGTCCGTTGCCACCGGACGGGCCAGGGGAGCGGTGGGATCGGCAACCTCGGTGCGCCACGTCGAGCGCCGGCTTGCACGCCCCGCCACGGGGCGCCGACCGTCGCAGCCGGTCGGGCCGGTGACCCGGGCCACGTACTGGCGCCGGCGAGCCTTCGTCGCCGCGCTGGTCGTCGGTCTGGTCCTCGTGATGGCGCAGGCGGGTGCGGCGCTCGGGGGATCTCCCCTCGCAACCCCCGAGCGCCGCACCACGTCCGCCTCCTCGTCTCGGTCGGCACACGATCGTCCGCCCCGGTGACTCGCTGTGGAGCGTCGCCTAGCGCCTGGCCCCGGGTGACGACCCGCGCCCGGTGGTCGACGCGCTCCGACGCGGCGCGCCACGGCGCGCGCGCTGGTGCCCGGGCGAGACGCGTCGAGTGGGGCGGGTGAGCCGCTCGCGGCGAAGCCCAACATGGCGGCTGACCAACCTGATCGCCCACGGCGGCCCGGCATCTGGGTCGGGCCACCGTGGCTGCGCCGGGGGGAGTCGGTGGCTGCACTTCCCTCATCGGAACGGACCCAGTCCCGAGCGGCGTCATCCGGGGGCGTGGGATACCGTGGCGCGATGCGCTGCCCGTTCTGCGAGGCCGACGACGACAAGGTCGTCGACTCGCGCCCGGCCGACGAGGGCGCAGCGGTGCGGCGGCGCCGGGAGTGCCTCGTGTGCGGGCGGCGGTTCACCACCTACGAGCGCGTCGACGAGCTTCCGTTCATGGTGGTGAAGCGCTCCGGCGAGCGCGAGCCGTTCGACGCGGAGAAGGTCCGCGCGGGGATCGAGCGGGCGGTCGCCGGGAGTGCGATCGAGCCGGCCGCGGTCGACGAGCTGGTGGCCGAGGTCGAGGAGGCGCTCGGGCGAGGGGCCACGAGGTCACGAGCGGAGCGGATCGGCCGGGCGGTGCTCGAGCGGCTGCGGGTGCTCGACCCGTGTCCTACGCTGCGGTTCGCGTCGGTCTACAAGGGCTTCGACGACCTCGGCGACTTCGAGCGCGAGGTCGCCGAGCTCCAGAAGAGACCGAACCCAAGCGCCGCCGTAGCCGCGAGCCAGGAGACGTCGGCAGGGCTCCGGCCCTGGTCGCAGCGGGTATCCGAGAGCGTCGGAGCAATTGATCCGACGCTGATCGAGGAAAGCCTTGCAATCACAGCGGTGTAGTTCTATGGTTGTCCTTCCCCACCACTAGTGGGCAGCGGGGAGCGCCAACCACAACATGTTGTGGTTTCGTGCGCCCGCGGCAGGGCCAAGAGCCGAGTCAAGAGTCGAACCAGAGTCGAGAGGGAGACGCCACATGGCAATCGCGCCGGAGCAGATCGGGATCGGGATCCGCCGCTACTTCACCCGGCCGGGGTCGCACCCCTACGACATGGTCGAGTGGGAGAGGCGCGACGCCCGCATCAAGAACTACAAGGACGGCACCGACGCCTTCCTCCAGCCCGACGTCGAGTTCCCCACCACGTGGTCGCAGAACGCCACCAACATCGTCGCCCAGAAGTACTTCCGCGGCACCCTCGGCACCGCCGAGCGTGAGTCGTCGCTGCGCCAGGTCATCGACCGCGTCGCCGACACGATCACCGCGTGGGGCGTGCGCGACGGCTACTTCGTCGACGAGCACGAGGGCGCGGCGTTCCGCAACGAGCTCAAGTACATCCTCCTCACCCAGCGCGCCGCCTTCAACTCGCCGGTCTGGTTCAACATCGGCGTGAAGGGCGTGCCGCAGCAGGGCTCGGCCTGCTTCATCCTCGCGGTCGAGGACACGATGGACGGCATCCTCAACTGGTACCGCGAAGAGGGGACCATCTTCAAGGGCGGCTCCGGCTCCGGCATCAACCTCTCCAACATCCGCTCGTCGTACGAGCACCTCAAGGGCGGCGGCACCGCGAGCGGTCCCGGTGAGCTTCATGCGCGGCGCCGACGCGTCCGCCGGCACGATCAAGAGCGGCGGCAAGACCCGCCGCGCCGCGAAGATGGTCATCCTCAACGCCGATCACCCCGACGTCGAAGAGTTCATCTGGTGCAAGGCCGATCGAGGAGCGCAAGGCGCGTGCGCTGCGCGACGCCGGCTTCGACATGGACCTCGACGGCAAGGACAGCCACTCGATCCAGTACCAGAACGCGAACAACTCGGTGCGGGTCACCGACGAGTTCATGCAGGCGGTGGTCGACGACGCCGACTGGCACCTCAAGGCCGTCACCACCGGCGAGACGTCCGCACCGTGAAGGCGCGCGACCTCATGCGCCAGATCTCGCAGGCCACGTGGGAGTGCGCCGACCCGGGCATGCAGTTCGACACCACGATCAACCGCTGGCACACCGCGCCCAACACCGGCTCGCATCAACGGCAGTAACCCGTGCTCGGAGTACATGCACATCGACAACTCGGCGTGCAACCTCGCGAGCATCAACCTGCTGAAGTACCTCGAACGACGACGGCACCTTCGACGTCGAGGCGTACAAGCACACCGTCGAGGTGATGTTCACCGCGCAGGAGATCCTCGTCGGCAACGCCGACTACCCCACGGAGAAGATCGGCGAGAACAGCCGCAAGTTCCGTCAGCTCGGTCTCGGCTACGCCAACCTCGGCGCGCTGCTCATGGCGCAGGGCATGCCCTACGACTCCGACGCCGGCCGGGCGTGGGCCGCGGCGATCACCGCGCTGATGACGGGTCACGCGTACGCCACGACCGCCCGCACCGCCGGCCGCATGGGTCCGTTCGCCGGCTACGCCGACAACGCCGACGCGATGAACAACGTGCTGCGCATGCACCGCGCCGAGGCCGCCAAGATCGACGAGGACCTCGTGCCGCCGGAGCTGCTCGGCGCCGCGCAGCAGGCGTGGGACGAAGCGGTCGAGCTCGGCGAGACGTTCGGCGTGCGCAACGCGCAGGCCACCGTGCTCGCGCCCACCGGCACCATCGGCCTGATGATGGACTGCGACACCACCGGCATCGAGCCCGACCTCGCGCTCACCAAGGCGAAGAAGCTCGTCGGTGGCGGCACGATGCTCATCGTCAACCAGACGATCCCGCGTGCGCTCGCGCAGCTCGGCTACTCCGACGACCAGGCCGAGGCCATCGTCGCCCACATCGACGAGCACAAGACGATCATCGGCGCGCCCGCACTTCAAGCACGAGCACCTCGCCGTGTTCGCCTGCTCGATGGGCGACAACACGATCCACTACATGGGTCACGTGAAGATGATGGGCGCGGTACAGCCGTTCATCTCGGGTGCGATCTCGAAGACGGTCAACATGCCCGAGGAGGCCTCGGTCGAAGACGTCGAGGACCTGCACATCGAGGCGTGGCGAGCTCGGCATCAAGGCGGTCGCCCTCTACCGCGACAACTGCAAGGTCGGCCAGCCGCTCTCCACGCAGAAGAAGGGTGGCGAGACCGGTTCGCCCGAGCAGCTCGCCAACGAGGCCGCCGCGGGTGGCCCGGCCACGATCGTCGAGCGGATCGTCGAGCACGTCATCGTGCAGGAGCCGGTGCGCCAGAAGCTGCCGCGCACGCGCAACTCGAAGACGTTCTCGTTCCGCGTCGCCGACTGCCACGGGTACGCGACCGTCGGCGAGTACGAGGACGGGCGTCCGGGTGAGGTGTTCCTCAAGGTCGCGAAGCAGGGCTCCACGCTCGCCGGCATCATGGACGCCTTCGCCATCTCGGTGAGCCACGGCCTGCAGTACGGCGTGCCGCTCGAGGCGTTCGTCGAGAAGTTCACCAACATGCGCTTCGAGCCCGCGGGCATGACCGACGACCCCGACCTGCGCATCGCCACGAGCCTCGTCGACTACATCTTCCGCAGGCTGGCGGTCGAGTACCTGCCGTTCGAGAACCGTCGTGACCTCGGCATCCTCACGGTGGCGGAGCGCACCCAGCCCACGCTGCCGGGCGTCGAGGAGGCGACCACGCCGTCGGAGCCCGGCTTCGCCGAGCTGCCGCTCGAGGACCGTGCGCCGTCCGCGGCGATCGCCCCGCCTGCCGCCCCAAAGGCTCCGGTCGTGCGTGAGCAGGAGACGGTGCTCTGCCACGTGTGCGGCGACATCATGCAGCGGGCCGGCTCCTGCCACGCCTGCCCGAGCTGCGGCGCCACCAGCGGCTGCTCGTGATTTCCGGCGATGTTCGCAGTAGATGCAACGCGGTAATCGCCGAGACTGACCGACCCCAGTAGTGGCCTTCGGCCCCCGCTGACCTGCGCAAACGGGTTGGCGGGGGCCGGTCGCCGTTCCGGGACTGCAACGTTATGGCAGCGTATATCAGGGTTGAAGCCTATTTGACCAGGGAAAAAGTGTAGTCACCTCATAGGGATGTGACTACAGTTTTTCCATGGAGGATGAGTCCGGTTCGAGCGCCGAGCTCAGCAAACTCGGCGACACCTTCTTCATCCGCGAGGCTACAGAGCTCGGCCTGGACCACAAGATCATCTACCGCCTCCGGGACCGCGGCGAGCTGCTTGCCCTCGGCGGCGGCCTCTACCGGCGGGCCGATGCCCCGCTGGCTGACCTCGACCGCATCGAGATCGCCGAGCGGGCCCCGCGTGCGACTCTCTGCCTGGAGACGGCCCTCGCCTACCACGACTTGATCGACGCGATTCCTGCGAAGATCGATATCGCCCTGCCGCGCAAGGCCCGCCAGCCGCGACTCAAGGCCCCTCACAGGTTCCACCAGTTCGCCGCCGCGACGTTCGACCTGGGTCGCGAGACGATCGATGTCGGCGCCCGACGCCCGCTCGGGATCTACTCGCCCGAGCGGTCGCTGATCGACGTCGTCCGTCTTCGCCATGACCAGGGCGAGGATCAGGCTTGGGAAGCGCTTCGCAGGTGGCTCGAGCGTCCGGGCCGTAGCCCGGCAGAACTCATCGAGATGGCCGCCAAGATCGAGAACGCGGAGGCCCCACTCCGCCGCGCCCTCGCTGTGCTCCTGTGACCGGCCCGAACGACACACCGGCAAGGCGCGCCTACCTCGCGTTGCAAAACGAAGCGCGTACCACCGGCCGCCCGACACAGGAGCTCATGCAGCTCTACGTCCTCGAGGCCTTCCTCGATCGGCTGAGCCGCTCAGACGAACGGGCCAGCTTCGTCCTCAAGGGCGGAGTCCTCCTCGCCGTGTTTGATCTTCGCCGCCCCACGAAGGACGTCGACCTGCAAGCGGAAGCCCTCAGCAACGAGGCAGAGGTCGTCCTCGAGCACATCAGAGCCATCGCCTCCATCCGCATCGACGACGGTGTGGAGTTCGACGTCGATGAGGCGACGGCTGTCGTCAGCCGCGAGGAAGACGAGTACAACGGCGTCCGAGTCTCAATGCCGGCGCACCTCGACACCGCCAACCTCACCTTCAAGGTTGACGTCAGCGTCGGCGACCCGATGATTCCCGAGCCCAACGACATCGCCCTGCCACGCATCCTCGGCGGCACCATCGACGTCCGCGGCTATCCGCTGGAGCTCGTTCACGCCGAAAAGATCGTGACGGCCGATCACCGCGGCACAGTCAATACGCGCTGGCGGGACTTCGTGGACGTCGTCGGCCTTGCCGCGGCCCACAACATGGACGGCGACGCGCTCGTCGGCTCGATCACCTCGGTCGCCGCGCACCGAGCCACGGAACTCGTCCCGCTCGAGGACCGCCTTGCCGGCTACGGAGAGATCGGTCAGGCCAAATGGGCCGCGTGGCGCAAGAAGCAGGGGCTCGAGGACCGGACACCCGAGCAGTTCGCTGACCTCGTCGCCGACTTCATCAAGTTCGCCGGCCCGCCCGTCACCGGTGCCGCCTCGGGTCAGCAGTGGAACGCGCAAGCGCAACGGTGGGAGTAAGCAGCACCGCACACCACGGTCTGCAGATGACCGCATCAACGAGATCAGCGGCATCAACAGCGTCAAGATCATCAGCAACGACAACGGCAAGGTCATCGGCACCAGCAACAGCCACGTCGAGGTCAACGAGTACGAGTTCTCCTACTGCTATGAGTACTACGACGAGGACCACTACACGCTCGTTCGCGGGCCGAGTCGAAGCGCCACGCAGTCCAAGGCCGGACGGCCCTGCACTGCGTGGCAATCCCGGTGCACGCTGGCAGAGTGCAGGCGACGAAGGAGTCCTGATGCTCGATCACGTGTCGATCCAGTGTGCAGATGTCGTAGCGAGCGCCGCGTTCTACGACGCGTTCCTCGCCCCGCTCGGGGGTGTGCGCCTCATGGACTTCGGTGAAGTCATCGGGTACGGCGTACCGCCGATGCCCGACTTCTGGCTCGGTGCCCGGACCACGGGTGAGGGATTCCGCGAATCGCATCTCGCGTTCTCTGCTGCCGACCGCGCCGCGGTGCGCGCGGCGTTCGACGCGGCGGTTGCGCTCGGTGCCGAGGTGCTGCACGAGCCGCGTGTGTGGCCCGAGTACCACCCGAACTACTACGGCGCGTTCGTGCGCGACCCCGACGGCAACAACGTCGAAGCCGTCTGCCACACGCCGGCGTAGGCGGGCCCCGGCGTCAGTCCCCGTCGGCCGCCCAGGCGATCGCCGCGTCGCGCTCGGCGAGCGTGAACGTCTTCACGTCACCCGGCGTCATCCAGCCGAACAGGCTGGTGGCGTGGCGCATCCACTCGACGTCGGTCACCAGGGCGATGCGCTTCCACTTCGTGAAGCGCTCGATGCCCATCTTCATGTCCTCCCACATCGCCCCGCCGGTCATGCCGGGCCAGTCGTCGAACACGAGCACGATGCGCACCTCGTCGCCGCGCCGCAGCACGTCGTCGATCGCGGGCTTGAGTACATCGGTGTAGTCGGCCGCGGCGATCTGGCCCTCGGCGCGGAAGCCGAGGACGTCCGTCGGGGAGACCTTCGAGGAGTTCGATCATCTGCTGTCCTCCTGGGAGCATGTCGGGGGCGACATCCCGTGGGGGCCCCAGCGTGACACGATTCCGAGATGCGTGGGAGGTGGATCGGAGCGGGGTGCGTCATCGTCGCCCTCTGCGCGGTCGCGATCCCGGCCGCGGCGGCGAGCACGACCGCCACCAGCACCACCCCGGGTGCCGCCGCCGAGCGGAGCGCGCCTTGCGATCGTCAGCCCCGTGCCCGAGGGCTGGTACCTGCTCGGTGCCGCACCCCCGGTGGCCCCCGCCGACGAGGTGGTGGATCGGGCGCCGTTCTACGCGACGAGCACCGGGGAGGGGGCCTGCGCTCACCGTCGGGTCGGTGTCGTGCGATGGCGGGTGCCCGACGATCCGGGGGACGGAGCAGCCGCTGCCGGCGCCGCTCGACGGGCGCATCGTGCGGGCGGGTCGGTTCGTGTGGGCGACCGTGTTCAACGCTGAGTCACCCGGCGGTGATGCCGCGAACTTCGTCGCCGCCGCGGGACCTGACGAACGCGCAGGTCATTGCCGCCGTGCGCGCGGCGACCGTGAACGAGTACGGCGAGATCGTCGGTATCGGAGCATCCGGCCTGCCCGACGGCGTACGCGAAGTCGGGAGCAGTCGCGCCGGGCTCTGGGGCATCCCGTACGGCGCGGAGCGCATCACCCTGTTGCGGGCCGACGGGGGCGCTGCGATCGACGTGTGGACCTACGTCGCGGACCGCAACGAACGTCGTGCCCAGCGCTTCTGGTCGCAGCAGGCGAAGTCGATGAACGAGCAGCCGCAACCTCCGGCGATGCTCGTGAAGAGCCGGCGGAACCCGGTGCTGGTCGAGGACGGCCGGCGGATGACGGTGGTCGTCGGTGCGCACCGATCGAACGGCGCGCGAAAGTCCATTGCCGGCATCCCTCCGGCCGGCGACCGACGCCCGCTGGGAGACGTTCCGGGCCGAACTGGCAAAGCTGCCGGCCGCGGCGATCCTCCCCGGAGCCGACGGCCTCCGTGACGCCTATGTCGTCGACGGGTACACCGACGGCCTGCGCTGGGTCGTCGCCGGGGCGAGCACCGACGCCGGTCCGAACGAGTTCCACTACGGGTTCGCGACCGCCGATCATGGCGACCTGCAGAAGTCCTCGGCCCTGTTCTACGCCGGCGAACCGGTGCCCGACGACCAGCTCTGCGGTGCGCTCGAGCCGTTGGGATTGCGGGTGGGTGAACTGCCGCCGGCGGAGATCGCGTTCGGGCTCACCCCGACCACCACCGCACGCGTGACCGTGCAACTCGGTGGGTCAGCCACCCGTCGAGGCCACCGTCGGGCCCGTGACCGCCGACGGGCACCACCGTTACGTGTCGGCCGCGGTGCCGAACGATCAGTCGATGCCGACGATGTTCGCGACCGCCGTGGCGTACGACGGCGCCGGGCAGGTGCTCGCCCAGACGAACCAGTTCGGCATCCTCACCTGCACCTAGCCCCGAGCGAGCCTGCGGCCGGCGTTCACTCCACGCGGGCGACGATCAGCACCGTACCCAGGATCCCGGCGCCGGCGGCCGCGAGGTTGTTCACGATTCGCTCGACGAACCCGGGACCGAACAGGTCGGCCGGAGTCAACGATCCGGGCGGCGGCGGACCTGACGCGGCGACCGCTGCAGTCCGGTCCTCGTCCACCTCGATGCCGAAGCCAGCCGCGCGCAGCAGCTGCGCGTAGGTCTCCCGCCTCTCGACGAACGACGACGTCTCGGCGTCGGCCCACGGGAGCGGGAAGGTGAGATCACCATCACCCGTGCGCATCTGTTCGTAGACCGCGAACCGGCCGCCGGGTTCCAGGACGCGCCGCACCTCGGCGAACACGCGATCCTTCTCGGCGATGTTCATGCCCACGTGGTTCAACATCGCCCGGCTGAACGAGCCATCGCGGTAGGGCATCGAAGTGGCCGAACCGACGTCGAACGTCACCCGGTCGGCGAGCCCGACCCGGGCAGTGAGCTTTCGGGCGAGCTCCACGAAGTCGGGGCTCAGGTCGATCCCGGTGACCGGACACCCATGGCGTTCGGCCGCCACCCACGCGGGACCACCGACTCCGCTCCCCACATCGAGCAGCGAAGTCTCGGTGGTGAGATCGAGTGCGTCCAACAAGTGATCTGTGGCTGGGAGGAACCCCGCGTGCAGTTGGTCCAAGCCGGCGAGGTCCTCGACGCGCAACGCGTCGAAGTCGACGCCGACCCGCCGGAGTGCATCGAGCACCACCGTCTCCAGGTCGTCGCGGCTGTAGTGCGCCGCGAACTGCGTCTTCCTCGGTCATGGTGCCTCCTCGGGTTGCTCAGCCCAGCTCGGCACGTACCGCGTCGACGACCTCGAGGTCCTCGATCGCGGCGTTGGCGCGCATCAGCAGGTTGTCGCCCAGCGCAACTCCGTCGCCACTGGCGTATGAGGGCATGTAAGCGAGGAAGGTCGCGACGACCGTGTACGACGCCTGCAACCGGTGCGCGGCCCACGCGTCGTCGAACGAGTAGTCGTGGCCGCCCGCGGCCCGGAGCGCGTCGAGGTAGCCCTGGATCAGTTCACGCTCATGGGCGCGGCGGTCCTCGACGTCGACCGACATGGTGAGGAAGTAGCTCATGTCGCGCAGGTGCGTGCTCGTCCGCGACAGGCCCCAATCGACGAATCCCACGCGGCCGGCGTCGAGGTACACGTTGCCGACGTGGAGGTCGCCGTGGATGTAGGTGGGCGGGCCCGCGTGCCACATCTCGTCGAACCACGCGTGGTGCTGCTCGTAGAGCTCGCCGATCGCGATGTAGGTGGGGGAGAGCCGCTCGGCGTTGGCGTCGAGGACCATGCGCATCAGACCGGCAGTCGCTTCGCTCATGCGGCGACTCGGCGTGCGCAACCACGGCGCCACCTTGTCGCGCTCGGCCTCCGACTCGAAGCGGGCGTGGAAGCGCGCGAGGTCCTCGAGCGCGACCGCGGCCACGTCGGCGCGCACGCCGGTCATCTCGGGGAAGAACTGGCAGTCACGGGTCGTCAGGTCCTCGAGCAGCAACACGAACAGGTTGCCCTCGCTCGCCGCGAACGGGCAGCCGGGGACGAGCAGGTCGACGGTGCCCGAGACGTCGCCGAAGAACTGCGCCTCCCGCTCGCCCATGCCGGTGGCGCCGATCATCTGCCGGTGCGCCGGATCGCTGGGCGCGAGCTTTACGAACAGCGACGCCGGCCGGGCTCCCGGCCCATCGTCGGACGGTGCGTACTCCAGGCCGATGCGGGCGCGCTGGTTGGTGGCGAAGGCGTGGTCGAGCACCTCGACGCCGGTCACCTCCGTGCCCAGCGCCTCGCTCAGCCAGGCGGGAGTGAGGTCGGCGGGGTCGGCGGGCAGGTTCGGCATGCGGGCATCTCATCACACTCCGGTGACGACTGCTTCCCGCACGGGGAGGCGGAGGTAGCGCAGCACCCGGGCCGCCTCGTCGTGGAGCGCGCGGCCCACCCGATCGGTGATGGGCTCGAACAACCGGATCGTGAGGGTGCCCGCGGCGAGGCCCCACGTGCCGACGGCCCGACCGTCGACCAGCGCGATCGGACGGAAGATGCCGTTGGTCGTGACGATGTCGCGATGGGCCCCGGTGAAGAGCTCGCGGATCGCGCCATCCGTGCAGGATCGGATCGAAGGGCCCGAGGAGACGCGGCGCCGGGAGCCGGGGCGCGGGAGCATCCAGGTGCCCGGTGGAGGTCGTGAGCGACGGGTCCGCGCGCCATGGGGCGAGTGCGTTGCCCGCACCCGCGAACGCGAGGCGCGCGTCGCCCAGGGTGATGCCGGCCCACTTCGCGAGGTCCTCCGGCGCGGCCGGTGCGTGACCCTGCAGGTACCGGACGGCGAGGCAGGCGAGCGCTTCCTCGCGGTCGACGGCCGGGGGCCGGGGTCCAAGCCATTGCTCCACGCTCACCCACGCCGGCTCCCGCCCGATCACCGGCCCGCGCACGACGTGACCGGCGATGGTGGCGGCGACCATCAGGTGCACGAACCCCTGGCCGGCGTTGGGGACGCGCGCCGCGTCGAGGCGCGCGCGCAGCTCGGCTCTCGTCTTCGGTCCGCCGGCGAGGGCGTCGATGACGACCTCCACGCCGCGTGCGGCAGCTCGCGGGCTCACGCCTTCCTCGCCGAGCCGACGGCGGTTCCCGGCCGTGAGCTGTGGGGTGGTGAGGGGATGGAGCCACCAGTGGTCCTCGGGACGCACCAGGTGGAGGGTGCCCCGCAGGGCCCACGTCACGATCAATTGCCGGTCGTCGAGCGCGGTGTCGACGTCGCCCGCACTCGTCGCGGTGCTGCGCGTCCGCAACGCGAGCCGGAAGCCGCGGTCGTCCTGGGCCTGGATCGCGAGGAGATGTCCCACCGCGTCGACGGGGGAGTGCGTGGCGCGGCCCGTGAGCAATTCCGCGCCGAGTCGGGCGCGGCGGAGGAGCGACTCGCGGCTCATCGGCAAGTTCCGTCAGCGCCCCGTCCACGTCGGCGGTCGCTTCTCGAAGAACGCGCCGACCCCTTCGCGCACGTCGTCGGTCTGGAGGAGCCGTTCGTGGGTGGCGTGCGACAGCGCCCACAGTGCCGCCTCGTCGCCGCTGATCGCGGTGTTGGCGAGGTGCAGTGACGCCTGCACGCCGAGCGGTGCGTTCTCGCAGATGTCGGCGGCGAGCGCGACGGCGCCCGCGAGCGCGCCGCCGTCGTCGGTGAGCAGGTTGACGAAGCCGAGTCGCTCGGCTCGCTCGGCATCGAGGTCCTTCGCCGTGAGCAGCAGTTCGCGCGCCACGTTCGGCGGGAGCGCGCGGGTGACCCGGAACGCGCCGCCGAAGTCGGGCATGAGCCCGCGCTTCACCTCGGGGAGCCCGAAGCGGGCGGACCGCCCGGCTACGACCAGGTCGCAGCAGAGCACCAGTTCCATGCCACCGCCGTAGGCGAAGCCCTCGACCGCGGCGACGAGGGGCTTCGTGCGGGTGCGGTTGATGATGCCGACGATGCCGCCCCGCTCGGTGGGTTCGCCGGGCCCGGTGGCGAGATCGGCGCCGGCCGAGAAGAAGCGCGGGCCGCCGGTGAGCACTGCGCACCACTGTTGGTGGTCGTCCTCGAAGTCGTTGAGGGCGGCGTCGAGGCCCGCGGTGATGTCGGGGCCGAGCGCGTTGCGCTTCGCCTCACGGGCGAGCGTGATGATGGTGACGCGGCCGCGCCGTTCGACGAGGACCTCGGACATGGTTGGCTCCAGTCAGGGCCGCGACGCGAAGGCCGCCGCAGTGTCGGCGACCTCCCACACCTCGGCGATGCGGCCGTCGACGAGGCGAAAGAGGATGTTGTACTCGGCGTCGTAACCGCCGATGTCGGCGCCACCTTTCCCGACGAGGCGCGCGGTGCGGCGGTAGTGCGCGGACACGAGGTCGCCCTCGGCGACGAGGTGGTGCACGGTGAGCACGCTCGAGCCGGGCACGAACGCCTTCCACCCGTTGCCGCCGAACCAGTCGATGGTGTCCCACCCGACGAGCGGGCGGTCGAGGCCGAACTTGGCGGCCGAGGACGCGGGGACCCACCACGCGACGTCGTCGTGCACGAGCGGCCGCATCGCTTCGACGTCGTCGTCGACCAACGCCGGGAGGAACCGTTCGATCACTGCGCGATTGGCCTGGAGCTCGTCGGCGTCGCTCATCACGCGGATGCTAGGAGAGCACGCCGCCCTCCACCGGCGTAGCCTGACCGCCGGAGTTCCAGGACCGGGGGGTTCAGGTGTTGCTCGACGTCGACGCGTTCGAATGGCAGGAGATCTCGGGGTCGCCCGATTTGCCGTACCGGGTCCATCACGACATGTCGGTGCTCGCGTGGGACCGTGACGCGGGCACCATCGACCTGGTGATCCGCTTCGACGACGAAGGCGGCCACTGCCTGGCCCATCGCCACGTGACCACTACTTCGGTGCTGGTGCTCTCGGGCGAGCAGCACCTCACCGAGCTGTGCGCCGACGGCAGTCGCCCGCACAAGGTCCGCCCCGCCGGAGGCCACCACCTGACCACGGGCGATGCCCACCCGCACCTCGAACGGGGTGGTCCCGACGGCGCGGTCGTGTTCTTCAGCCACCACACGACCGACGGTCGGCTGTACGAGATCGTCGACACCGACGGAACCGTCGTGCACACGGTGACCCTCGACTCCCTGGTCGCGGCGTGGGAGGCGCGCCCGCGATGACAGGCGAGCCCGGCCCGGACGCCGGATCCGAACCCGGTCCCGGCGTCGCCGCCGCCTTCGATCCCGACGCACTGCGCGCCCGCTACCGCGAGGAGCGGGCGAAGCGCCTGCGCGCCGACGGCAACGCGCAGTACCGCGAGATCACCGGCGAGCTCGCCCACTTCCTCGCCGACCCGGCCGCGACCGAGCCCGATCGGCGCGAGCCGTGTCACGACCGCGTCGAGGTGTTGATCGTGGGGGCGGGCTTCAGCGGGTTGCTCGCCGGCGCGAAGCTCCGCGACGTCGGCGTGGAGTCGATCCGCATCGTCGACGACGGCGCGGCGCCCGGCGGCACCTGGTACTGGAACAAGTACCCCGGCGTGCAGTGCGACATCGAGTCGTACATCTACCTGCCGCTGCTCGAAGAGCTCGGCTACATGCCGACCGAGAAGTACTCGCACGGGCCCGAGATCGCCGGGCACGCGGCCGCGATCGCCGAGCACTACCGGCTCCTCGACGACGCGCTGTTCCGCACGCGCGTCGCGGCCATGGCGTGGGACGACACCGACGACGAGTGGGTGGTCGAGACCGACCGCGGTGACCAGGTGCGCGCCCGTTTCGTCGTGATGGCGACCGGGCCACTGAGCCGCCCGAAGCTTCCCGGGATCCCCGGCGTGGAGGAGTTCTCGGGCCACACGTTCCACACGAGTCGGTGGGACTACGCCTACACCGGCGGCGACACCACCGGCGGCCTCACGGGGCTGCGCGACAAGACGGTCGGCATCATCGGCACCGGTGCCACCGCGGTGCAGTGCATCCCCCACCTGGGGGAGTGGTCGCAGCAGCTCTACGTGTTCCAGCGCACACCGTCGTCGGTCGACACGCGCGGCAACCGGCCCACCGACCCCGAATGGGCGGCGTCACTGGCGCCGGGGTGGCAGCAGCGGCGCATCGACAACTTCGGCGTGATCGTCACCGGCGGTCACCAGGACGAGGACCTCGTCGCCGACGGGTGGACCGAGATCCTCGGGACGTTGTCGGGCCTCTCCGATCGTCGCGACGATCCGCTGACCCCCGAGGAGCTCGCGGCGCGGATCGAGCTGGCCGACTTCGCCAAGATGGAACAGATCCGTGCGCGCGTCGACGCGATCGTGCGCGACCCGCAGACCGCGGCCGCGCTCAAGCCGTGGTACCGGCAGTTCTGCAAGCGCCCGTGCTTCCACGACGACTACCTCGACACGTTCAACCGTCCGAACGTGACGCTCGTCGACACCGGTGGGCGCGGGGTCGAGCGCATCACGCGCCGCGGTGTGTGCGTCGGTGGCGTCGAGTACGAGCTCGATTGTCTGATCTTCGGGACCGGGTTCGAGGTGGGAACCGAGTACACCCGCCGGGTCGGGTGCGACCCCGTCGGTCGCGACGGACTGCGTCTCGGAGAGAAGTGGGGCGCGCAGGTGGCGACGTTCCACGGGCAGCTCAGCCGGGGCTT
Organism: uncultured Actinomycetes bacterium; assembly: GCA_963720785.1. Taxonomy (GTDB): domain Bacteria; phylum Actinomycetota; class Acidimicrobiia; order IMCC26256; family DASPTH01; genus CAVRGQ01. Next base: position 235,962 of record CAVRGQ010000008.1, on the reverse strand, counting down.
CCCCAACTGCTTCTTCATGGGCGGTATCCAGTCGGGGGTGAGCCCGAACTTCACCGAGCTCTACAACGAGCAGAGCACCCACGTCGCGTACGTCGTGCAGCAGGTGCGCGACGCGGGCGCCACCTGTGTGGAGCCCAGCGCCGCGGCGGAGGAGGAGTGGCTGGCCACGCTGGTCGCCTCGAACCGGGGCGCCGCGGGCTTCCAGGACCAGTGCACCCCCGGCTACTACAACAACGAGGGCCGTCCGGGCGAGGGCCCGGGTTGGTTCGGCGGCAACTACGGCGGCGGGGCCCAGGCGTTCTTCCGGATCCTGCGCGACTGGCGGGCCACGGGCGACCTGACCGGCCTCGAGGTGACTTGACCGCGAGCTGGGAGTATCTGAGAATTCTGTCAGATACTCAGATAGTGATATCATCAGCACGTGCCGAACCGTGATCTCGAAGCCGCCCTCAGCCGCCCGGTCCCCGAAGCAAAGGCCGAACTGTTCCGGGCCCTCGCCCATCCCGCCCGCATCCGGGTGTTGGAGGTGCTCTCGGAGGGGGAGCACTCGGTGGGGGAGATGCAACCGCTCGTGGGCATCGAGTCGTCGCACCTGTCGCAGCAGCTCGCGGTGTTGCGGCGTGCCGGGTTGGTCACCACCCGCAAGGCGGGGTCCACGGTGTACTACTCGCTGCGGGCGCCCGAGCTCGCCGCGCTGCTCGCGGGTCGCGAAGCAGTTCATGCTCGTGGCACTGAGCGATTCCGCCGAGCTCCTCGCCGGGTTGCGTGCCGCCGGTGCGTCGTGAGGCGCGTCGTGAACGGCCGGTCGTGAGCGGCGCGCTCGCGACGGTCCTTGGCCGCGCGCGCGGCATGCTGCCGCGGCGGGCCGACTATGCGGACGTGCCGCGCACGTGGCGCGCCGATCTCGTCGCCGGCCTGACCGTCGGCGTGGTGGCGCTACCTCTCGCGCTCGGCTTCGGCATCGCGACGGGGCTCGGCGCAGAGGCCGGGCTCGTCACCGCGATCGTCGCCGGGCTCGTGGCCGCGGTGTTCGGGGGTTCGAACGTGCAGGTGTCGGGCCCCACCGGCGCGATGACCGTGGTGCTCGTGCCGGTGGTCGCGCACTTCGGTGCGAGCGCGGTCATGATCGTCGGGCTCATGGCCGGCGTGCTGGTGGTCATCGCCGCGTTCGCCGGCGTCGGTCGCTACCTCGCCTTCATCCCGTGGCCCGTGGTGGAGGGCTTCACCATCGGCATCGCCGCCATCATCTTCCTGCAACAGGTCCCCACCGCGCTCGGTGTGCCCAAGCCCACGGGGGAGAACACGGCCGCGGTCGCGGTGCGGGCCGTGGGCGACGCGCTGGGCGGCGCCGGGAGCTGGCAACCGCTCGCGCTGGTGGCGCTCGTCGCCGTGATCATGGTCGGTTCGGCCCGGCTCCACCGTGCCATCCCCGGCTCGTTGCTCGCCGTGGTGGTGGCGACGGTCGTGGCCTCCGTCGCGAACATGAACGTGTCGCTCATCGGCGCGCTCCCGGCCGGGCTGCCGGCGCCGTCGCTCCCGAGCGTGTCGGCGGGGCAGCTCAGTGAGCTGTTCTCGGCTGCGCTCGCGGTGGCGCTGCTCGCCGGGCTCGAGAGCCTGCTCTCGGCGAAGGTCGCCGACGGCATGAGCGACGGGACACCGCACGATCCCGATCGCGAGCTCTTCGGACAGGGCCTCGCCAACCTGGTCACGCCGCTGTTCGGGGGCATGCCGGCGACGGGCGCGATCGCCCGCACCGCGGTGAACGTGCGCTCGGGTGGACGCACCCGGCTCTCGGCGATCACCCACGCGGTGGTGTTGATCGGCGTCGTGTACCTCGGCGGGTCGCTCGTCGCCGAGATCCCGCTCGCGGCGCTGGCCGGCGTGTTGATGGTCACCGCGTGCCGAATGGTCGACGTCCACGGCGTGCGCATGGTGTTGCGCTCCACCCGCGCCGACGCCGCGGTGCTGGTGCTCACGGCCGCGGCGACGGTGACCTTCGATCTCATCGTCGCGGTGGAGATCGGCGTGGCCGTGGCCGCGCTGCTCGCGCTCCGCGCCGTCGCCCGGAACGCGACGGTGACGGCCGAACGGGTGGCAGCAACTGCTCAGGGTTTCGGCGCCGACGGGGTGACCCCCGACGAGGAGCAGGAGCTGCTCTCGGAGCACATCCTCACCTACCGCCTCGACGGCGCCCTCTTCTTCGGCGCCGCGCAGCGCTTCCTGGCGGAGCTCACCGCAGTGCACGGTGTGCAGGTCGTCATCCTGCGCCTCCCCGACCTCCAGGTGCTCGACGCCACGGGTGCGCAGGCGCTCGGCGAGATCGTGGCGCAGCTGGAGGCGCGCGGCATCACCGTGTTGCTGAAGGGGCCGCGCCCGGAGCACCTCAAGGTGCTCGAGGCGGTGGGCGTGCTCGACCGCCTCGCCCACGAGAACCATCTTTTCACCGACCTGGATGCGGCCGTGGCGCACGCCCGCGTGCACGTGGCGCGGTCGGAGCACGCAGCCTGACGACCGCGCAAGATCAGAGCGAGTGCAGACGCGAGGGCGACTGCGACGCGTGATCGTGGCCGCGATTGTGATCGCGACACGTGCTGGCCGCGGCCCAGGCGAGCACCGCGAGCATCACGAAGGTGATCGCGTGGGTGAGCTCGAAGGTCGGGCTCACGGACTGGGTCTGCTGGTCGACGACGCCAGCGGCGAATTCCGCGAGCAAGACCAGTGCGCCGACGAGCAGAGCCGGCACCAGGTACCGGGATCGCCATGCCGCGAGCAGCGCCACGCTCGCGGCGACGAGACCGAACACGCCGTCGCGGGTGAGGTGGGCGATCGCGACGTTGTGGTCGGGCACGAGGCTCGCGCCGAACAGCCAGGGGCAGGCCACGACGATCTGCGCGATCGCGAGCGTGACCAGCACCACCCGCACGAGCATCGACGGTTCGGCCACGAACGGCCGCAGGCGCGTGAGCACCGCCGACGGTGCGTCGGGGTCGTGGTAGGCACGCGAGCACACGCCGCACGTGGCGACGTGCACGCGGGCCGCGCGCTGCATGATGGGGTCGGTGTCGTCGTCAACGAGCACGAGGAGGGCCTGGTCGCAGTTCATGCGCTCACCTTCCTGAGCTGGGGTGGGGCTTCGTCGTCGGCCTCGGCGGCGAGCAGCTCGCGTTCGAGCGCGGCGCGGGCACGGTGGAGCCGGGAACGGATGGTGCCGACGGGCACGTCGAGGATCTCGGCGGCGCCGGCGTAGTCGTAGCCGAGCACCCCGCACAGCGCGACCACCTCGCGCTGCTCGGCGGGGAGGCGCTCGATGAGGTCGTGCACCTCGCCCGAGTGGTCGGGCGCCTCGGTCGTCTCGGGGATGCGGTCGTCGGGAGCGTCGACCCGGGACCGGGCGAGATCGATCACGCAGTTGTGGCAGATGCGGATCAGCCAGCCTTCGAAGGAACCGCGGCCCCGGAAGGAGTCGAGGTACTTCCAGGCCCGCAAGAAGGTCTCCTGGACGGCGTCGTCGGCGGCCCAACGGTCGTTCGTCATCGCGCGGGCGTACGCGGTCACCGCGCCGGCATCCGCGGCAACCAGGTGCTCGAACCGGCGGCGGTCGCTCCCCATCTGGTGGGTAGACCGGGTCCGAGCGGTGAAAGTTCCCGAGGTCCCGCCCTTTTCTCCCGTCCGCGACGGGCTTCCCTGATGGCCACGGAGGGGGTGCGGGCCCCGATACTGGTGACATGTGCACGTGGATCAATCGTCTCCTGGTGGCTGCCCTCGGCGGCGCGTTCGTGCTGCTCGCCACGGTGGTGCCCGGAGCGCCGGCCGGGGCATCGCTGGGCGCGTCGGCGATGAACACCACCTGCGCCACGATCACCCGCCGCCAGGTCAGCACCGCGCTCACCAAGAAGGCGAGCGCACCGAAGGCGTCGACCATCGGCGGGGTCGACACCTGCACCTGGACCACGAAGGCCGGCGTGAAGGTCACCTACGCCGAGCACCCGCTCACGGCTGCGGCCGGCACCGACCTCGACGCCCTCGCCGTCGACAAGAAGAACCTCGTGATCGCAGGCGTCGGCGACAAGTCGATCGCGCAGTGCACCAAGGGCGGCCCCACGTCGATGGAGTGCGAGCGCTTCGGCAAGCTCTACGTGATCCACGGCGACCAGTACGCCGTCGTCACCATCTCCGGGCTCCCGAAGGGCTCCTCGGTCGAGAACGAGCTCACCGCGATCCTTGCACTGGGCCGCAACTCGCAGGGCAAGGCCTGACTTCGCGTTCCCCTCACACTCCGGCGACGCGCCCCTGATCTCCCGGGGCGAGGCTGGCCCCATGCAGAGATGGCCCATGCAGAGATGGCCCATGCAGAGTTGGGGAGTCGCGCTCACGTTCGTCGCGGCACTGGTGCTCGCGCTGGTGGTGCGCGGCGCCTCGGCGATCGTCGGGCTCGCGGTGCTGTTCCTGTTGTTCGTCCCGCTGGAGAAGTTGTTCGCGTTCCGGCCGCAGCGGGTGTTCCGGCCGCACCTGCTCACCGATCTCACACACCTCTTCGTCGACAACCTCCTCGTGACGATCGGCGGCATCGTGCTCGGCGTGATCTTCGCGTTGCCGCTGGTGTGGCTGCGTACCTTCGGCATCGTCGCCGCGTTGCCGCTCGCGGTGGCGCTGGCGCTGGGCCTCGCGGTCGCCTTCCTCGGCAACTACGTGGGGCACCGGCTGACGCACGCAGTGCCGTTCCTGTGGCGCTTCCACTCGGTGCACCACAGCATCGAGCAGATGGACTGGGTCGCGTCGGCGCGCCTGCACCCGGTCGACGGCGCCTTCACCCAGGCGTGTGTGATCGCGCCCCTGTTCGCGCTCGGTTACGGCGGCGGCGTCTTCGCCGGTGTGGCGGTGTTCTTCACCCTGCTCGCGCTGTTCCAGCACTCGAACGTGCGGTTGCGTTTCCCCGGCGTGCGCTGGGTGATCAACACGCCCGAGTGGCACCACTGGCACCACGCGATCGACCCCGAGGCGCGCGACAAGAACTTCGGGCTCCCGGTGATCGACAAGCTGTTCGGCACCGCGTACCTGCCCGCCGACCGACGGCCCACCGGCTTCGGCACCCACGACCCCGTGCCGCAGGACGGCTGGTGGCGCCACCTCGCGTACCCGTTCACGGGCGCGGCCCGCCCCGACGTTCCCGTCACGAATCCTGCGCGCGCGGCCTGAGCGCGGCCGATAGCCTCCCGCAGGTGCTGCACCACCTGACCCTGTGGGTTCCCGATCTCGAGCGAGCCCGCGACTCGTGGACCTGGCTGCTCGGCGAGCTCGGCTACCAGGCCGACGACACGGTGGTCGGCATCCTGCTGTTCCGCACCGAGGGCGGCGCGTCGCTCGCGATGGAGCAGTCGCCCGACATGGTGCCGGGGATGCTCTACAGCCGGTTCCGCCCCGGGTTGAACCACCTCGCGTTCGCGGTCGACGACGACACGCGGCTCGAGGAGATCGCCGCGGGCGCCGCCGCCCACGGCTGGTCGCGCCTTCCCGTCGACACCCACCCGATCGCGGGTGGCGCCGAGGTGATCTACTTGGAGGACGGCTCCGGGTTCGAAGTGGAGCTGGTCGCACCGACCAAGGGCTGACCGCGATGCCAGCGACCTTCGACCACGTCACCATCTGTGTCACCGACGTCGACGAGGCCCTGCGCTTCTTCGGCGTGCTCGGCTTCGAGGTGGTGAAGCGGGTGGTGGCCACGGGACCCGTGATGGACGCCTACCTGGGCCTCGACGGCGTGCGGGCCGACCACGTGACCCTCGCGATCCCGGGCGCGGAGCCGTATCAAGAGGTGCAGCTCCTCTGCTTCGACACCCCGCGCGTCGAGGTCGACGCGGGCTCCGGATTCCTTGCCCGCACCGGCCTCAACCACTTCTGCTTCCGCGTCGACGACATCGCCGCGACCCTGCAGGCGTTCGTCGACGCGGGCTTCGAGGCGCGCAACGAGCTCATGCACTTCAACGAGCGCGACCTCGTGTTCCTGCGCGGCCCCGCCGACGTGGTGGTCGAACTCGCGCAGTGGACGTGACGGTCAGGCGGATCAACCCGTCCAGGTGACGCAGGCGACGGGCGGGAGGCCGCTCGTGACGTGGTTCCAGGTGTCACCCGCGTCGTCGCTCACGAAGAGGGAGCCGGTGGTGCTCGCCATCGCGAGGCGCTCACCGGTCGAGTCCACGGCGAGCGCGTGCCGGTACACGAGGTGGTACGCGTGCTGGTCGGGGAGGCCGGTGCCGAGCACGTCGAAGCTCTCGCCGCCGTCGCGCGTGCGGCTCACGACCATGCGCCCGTCGACGGGGATGCGCTGCTCGTCGGCTTGCGCGGGCACGAACCACGCGGTGTCCGGGTCGTGCGGGTGCGCGGCGACGGCGAAGCCGAAGGTCGACGGCGGACGCTCCTCGATCTCGGTGAAGGTGCGGCCGCCGTCGGTGGAGCGGAACACGCCGTTGTGGTGCTGGCACCACACGACGTCGGGGTCGGCCGCGCAACGGTCGAGGCGGTGCGGGTCCTGGGGGCCGGGCTCGTACGCCTGGTCGGGCGGGAGGTATGCGTTGCGTAGGCCGGTGCCGAGCTCCCAGGTCGCGCCGTCGTCGTCGGAGCACCACACGCCGCCGATCGACACCCCGACCGTGAGCACGCGGGCGTCACGCGGGTCGACGCTCACTGAGTGGATGCCGCCCCAGTCGTAGCCGCCACCCATCCACTGGGCGCGCTCGGGGCGGTCCCACAGGGAGCGCGCGATCTCCCACGAGTCGCCGCGGTCGTCGGAGCGGAACAGTCCGCCGGGGATGGTGCCCGCCCACAGCCGGCCGGGCTGCTCGGCGTGGCCGGGCGCGAGCGTCCACAACAGCTGCAGCGCCCAGGGCACCGGTTGGTTCGACATCGGGTTCACGTCGATCGCGTCGGCCGGCCGTTCGGGATACTCCGGCACCGCGATCTCCCGGAAGGCCGCATCGCCCGCGTCGCGTCGGTGCAGCTTCACTCCGAAGTGGCCGTGGTCGAGCGCGGCGTAGAGCGTGCCGTCGCGCGCGTCGTCGAGCACCGCGGTGACCGGCGCGCCGAGGAACTCGGTGCCGACCACGCCGTACCCCGCGTTGCCGCCGGTGCCTTCGCGGTCGACCGTGAACAGGCCCTTCCTCGTTCCCACCAACACACTCATGTCCCGCAGTCCTCCTGGAAGTCGTCCTGTACGTCGTTCACCGGCGCGACGATCAGCCGCCCGACAATGCCTGCATCACGTGGATCTCGGCGTCCGCGCCCACGGGGTCCGACTGCGCGTCGCGGTCCGCGATCGGCTCACCGTCGACGAACACCGTGACGTGCCGACGGACGACCCCGCGTTCGTCGACCACGTACCCGCGCACCTCGGGATGGCGCCCGAAGTACGCGTCGAGCGCGGCGCGCACCGTCGATCCGTCGACGGCCTCGCTCGGCGCGGCGACATGGCGCTGGAGCGCGCGGGTGAAGTGCAGCATGGCCATTGTCAGCTTCGACTCCGTTCCGGCGCGGAACTCATCGGTACCCCGCGGAGGCCCTCAGACCGTCACGGGGAAGTGGCGGTAGCCGCGCACCGAGGTCGTGCGGAAGCGCTCGGCCTGCTCGGGGTGCGCCTCCCACTCGGGGAAGCGGGCGAGCATCGCCTCGAGCGCGACCCGCGCCTCGAGCCGCGCGAGCGCCGCCCCGAGGCAGTAGTGGATCCCGAAGCCGAACGAGAGGTGGCGTTCGATCGGCCGGGTCACGTCGAAGCGGTCGGGGTCGTCGTACTCGCGGGGATCGCGACTCGACGCGCCGTTGAGCAGCAGCAGCTTGGCGTCGGCGGGCACGGTCTCGCCGTACCACTCGGTGGCCCGGGCGGTCAGGCGTCCCTGCACCGGCGACGGCGGGTCGTAGCGCACGACTTCCTCGACCGCGCCGGGCAGGCGGGACGGGTCCGCGGCGAGCAGCGCGCGTTGGTCGGGGTGCTCGGCGAGCAGTCGCGCCGCGTTGCCGAGGAGCAGCGACACCGTGTCGGTACCCGCACCGTCGAGCAGCACGACGAACTCGCCGATCTCCTCGGGCGTGAGCTGGTGGCGAGCACCGTGCTCGTCGGGGATCTCGGCCTGTACGAGGTCGGTCATCATGTCGTCGCGGGGATGGGCGCGACGGTCGTCGGCCATCGAGCGGAAGTAGTCGGTGATGGCGAGCAGCTTGGAGAAGTCGAAGCCCTGGTCGTCGGCCTGCATCTTCGCGAACTCCGAGAAGAGCGACTCGACCTGGTGGAGGTCCTCCGGCGGCACGCCGATGAGTGAGCCGATCACCCGCATCGGGACCTGGCGGCCGTAGTCGGACACGAAGTCGAAGGTGTCACCCGGCTCGTACTGCTCGAGGATCCCGGCCGCGAGATCACGCACCCTCGGCTCGAGCTCCGCGACCCGGCGCGGGGTGAAGGCGCGACTCACGAGGGCGCGCAAGCGGGTGTGGTCGGGTGGATCCTTGAACAGCAGCCAGTTCGGCACCATCTCCTGCGGTGCGTCGAGCAGCTCGAACATGGTGCCGTGACCCGAGCGGTAGGCGTCGGGCACGAGGAGCCCGGCGAGCACGTCCTCGTAGCGCGTCAGTGCATAGAACGCGTGCTTCTCGTTGTGGTAGAGCGGTGCCTCCTCGCGCATCCGCGCGTACACGGGATACGGGTCGTCGTTGGTGGACTCGTCGAACGGGTCGTACACGAGGTCGTCGGGCTGCGTCACTGCTGTCCCCCCGGTCAGTGCTGCTTGAGCGTCTTCACCAGTCCCTTGACGCCGCCGGACACGCGGATGGTGCCGTCGGTGAGATAGGCGCGTGCGTTGGCGGCGATCGGCCCGCGGTCGTAGAGGTAGTTCACCATCAGGCCGAGCGACTGCTCGACGCCGTACGACGCGGGGTTCGCCATCCAGTTGAGCTGTTCCACCGACGCCCCGTTCGCCAGGTGGAAGTTCTCGACCGGGTCGAACACGCGCGGTGCGCCGGTGGCCGACCCCGGGGCGGGCTCCGTGGTCGCCAGGTAGCGCGCCGCGGCCGAGAGGACGCCGGGCTTGACCCGCTCCGCAACGGCAGGGTCGTCGAGCCAGGTGCGGTCCTGGAGTTCGACCATGGCGCGCGCGTCGTCGCCGAAGGCGGCGGCCTCGAACGGCGTGAGCTCGTCGTCGCGCACCTGCTGCACGAGCCACTCACGGAAGCGGGGCAAGGGGGAGAGCGTGGCGAAGCGCTCGAGGCGGTCGTCGGCGCGGCGCAGCGCGTCGACCACCTGCTTGATGAGCTCGTTGCCGAGATGGATGCCCGCGAGCCCCGGCTGCGCAGAGGTGATCGCGTAGAAGATCGCGGTGTCGGGACGCTCGACGGGGTCTTCGCGCTCCAACAGGTGCACGAGGTCGTCGGCGAGGCCGTGGTTCAGCGCGACCTCCACGAACGCGATCGGCTCGTTGGGCAGCGCGGGGTGGAAGAAGCCGTAGGCGCGCTGGTCGCCGGTGAGGCGGTGCTGCACGTCGTCCCAGCCGGAGATCTCGTGCACCCGTTCGGTGGCCATGAGCCGTTCGAGCACCGACGCGGGGGAGTCCCAGGTGATCTGGCGGAGCTCCAACAGCCCGACGTCGAACAGCGTGCTCAGGTGGCCGGCGAGCTCGTCGCCGAAGAGGCCGAGCACCGGGTTCGGCGCGTCGATCGCGAGGAGGTCGGCGCGCAGGCCGACCAGGTTCGACACGCCGCGGGGCATGCCCGTGAGCACGTGGAGCAGCTCCGCGTAGCGCGGGGTGACCGCGCGGCGCAGCGCGCGTTCCGCGGCGATGCGCTCGTCGGAGGTCGTCGCGGCGCGGCAGCGTGGACGCGGCCGCGTCGACCGCGTGCGGGTCGGTGCCGAAGTGGGTGGCGATGGTCTCCATGAATCGGGCGCGGCCGTGGTCGTCGAGCGCGAGGTAGGCGTCGACGATGCGCTCGGCCGCGGCGCGCTGCGTGGTGGTGTCGAGCTCGGTGAGCAACGCGTCGACCGCCTGCAGGACGCGCTCGGCATCGGCGTCGCTGAGCGACGGCGAGTCGACGAGGTCCTTGGACCGCCGCAGCGAGCGACGGAGCCGATCGAAACGCCGGCGACGGGAAGGAGCGACCTCGGTCACCCCGCCAGTCTGCCCCCTGGCGCGCCGGGCGACGGGTCAGATCCCGGCCGGATTCGGGCCTGGAACCGGGTCAGAGCCGGGGCGTGAGCTCCACCAGCAGCTCGCGGGGCCCGTGCGCCCAGAACACGGGCACGTTCTCGAACTGCGTGCCGGGGACGGGGCGCACCGCAGCGACGCGGTCGAGGAACGAGTGCACGGCGACCCGCGCCTCGAGCCGGGCGACCGCGGAGCCGGGGCACACGTGGGGGCCGCCGCCGAAGCCGAGGTGGCCACGCGGATCGGGCCGGTCGAGGCGGAACTCGTCGGGCGCGTCGAACACCGTCGCGTCGCGGTTGGCCGACGCGATCCCGAACGCGACCTTGTCGGCCGGGCACAACGACGCGCCGCGCACGTCGGCCGGCGCGGTGCAGTTGCGCATGAGGAACTGGACCGGCGGGTCGAGGCGCAACGTCTCCTCGATCGCGGCGTCGACGAGGTCGCGCTCCTCGTGCAGCTGGTCGAGCAGGCCGTGGGTGGTGGCGAGGCGCCACATGAGGTTGCCGATGAGGTGGCGCGTCGTCTCGTTGCCCGACACGAGCAGGAACACGAGCTGGGTGCGGGCCTCGACGTCGGTGAGCCGGCGCCCGTCGACCTCGCTCTCCAGCAAGACGGTGATGAAGTCGTCGCGGGGCTCCGCCCGCCGCAACGCGATCTGGTGGTCGACGTAGGCCGTGAACTCGGGGTGCGCGCCGGCGAGGCCCTCACCACGCTCGTTGCGGTACTGCGTGGGGTAGGTGCCCTGCACCACCTCGTCGGACCACTCGGCCCACAGGGGGAAGTCCGCGCGGGGTGCGCCGAGCAGGTTGGCGATCACGCTCGTGGGGATCGGCACGATGTAGTCCTGCACGAGGTCGACGGGTCCGGTGCGGGCCAGCACCGCGTCGAGCAGGTCGGTGCAGAGCCTCTCGCAGAAGTCGTCGACGCCGCGCAGGCGGTGCGTGGCGATGGCGCCGTTGATGATGCGCCGCACCTGGCCGTGGCGCGGCTCGGGGATCTCGTTGACGAACTGCTCGTCGTCGGGCACCACCACGCCGGGCTCGCGGAAGCTCGCGTTGTAGGTGTCGAGGTCCTTCGCCGCCGCGAGCACGTCGTCGTGGCGCGACAGGAACCACACGCCCGCTTCGTTGCGACCGACGATGCCGTCGTCGCGCAGGTGCACCACCCGCGGGTCGTCGGGTGGGGTCTGGAGCGGGTCGAAGCCGAGCTCGGTCGCCATCACCCGATCGTACGACGACCGCTAGCTTCGTGCAGTGCCTGCTGCTCCCTCGTCCTCGTCGTGGCCCTCGTCGTCGCCCCCGTCGGGTGACGGCCTCGCCCGTCCGATCGACTTCACTGCGGCGTACGGCGCCGGTCACCGGCGGGCCGTGGTGCTCGGCGGTGGGGGCGTGGTGTTCGTCGCCTGGCTCACCGCCTATCTCGCGGAGCTGGCCCGGCGCGGCGTCGACGTGCAACAGGCCGACCTGGTCGTCGGTACCTCGGCGGGTTCGCTGCTCGCCTCGGTCGTCGCCGGTGGGCACCTCGACCGGTTCGAGAAGATGATCGGCTTCGCCGCCGACCGGCCCGCACTGATCCACAAGCTCGCACCCTCGTCGGGCCTCCACGACTCGCAGCAGCGCGCGCTCGACCTCTTCACCGGTGCGACCGACGCCGAGCCCGCGACCATCAAGGCGATCGGCGCCGCCGCGCTCGCAGCGCGCACCCCGCCCGTGAACCTGCTGCCCGCCGGTGTGCTCGCACTCACGCAACGACGCACGTGGCCGTCGACGCGCATGCTCGTGAGCGGGGTCGACGCCTACACGGGCGAGCGGTTGGTGTCCGACCAGAGCTCGGGGGTCCCGCTGCTGCGCGCGGTGGCCGGGAGCTCGTCGGTGCCCGGCCTGTTCGCGCCGCAACCGCTCCGCGACCGTCGGGTGATGGATGGTGGCGTGTCGGGCACCGGCATTCACGGTGACCTCGCCGCGGGCGCATCACGCGTGCTGCTGCTCCCGCTGGTGAACGACGTCCCGGAGGCGCGCATGACGATCACGCCCGGCGCCGCCGCGATCGAGACGGCGGGACTGCGGGCCGCGGGCAGCGAGGTGGAGCTGCGCGGCAGCGGCATCTCCGACCTCGAGACGCTCATGGACCCGACGCAGGTGCCTGCGGCGCTGACGATGGGGCGGGAGCAGGGCGCGGCCGACGCCGCGTCACTCCGCGACTTCTGGACCGGGTGACTTGTGCAGTGCGTCGTCGTGGTGCCGGCGCCGGAACAGGATCGACGCGATCAGCCCGGCGGGCAACGGGAGCCAGTACTGGAACAGGCGGTACAGCAGCGTCGCGAGCACCGCGTGATCGGGCTTCACGCCCGCAAGGGTGAGCACACCGGTGAGGCCGGCTTCCACGAAGCCGAGGCCGCCGGGCGTGATCGGGATCATCGCCAGCGCGCTACCGGCGACGTACGCGAGCAGCACCAGCACCGGGTCGACGTGCGACCCGACGGCGAGCAGGCTCACGTAGAGCGCGAGGAAGTCGAACAGCTGGTTGCCCAGCGCGGCGGGGACGGCGCGCTTCCACGAGTCCTTCAGAGCATGGCGTACGTAGTCGCGTGACTCGACCAGGCTGCGGGCGAGCGGCGGGTCGAGCGGCGCGCGCCGCAGCAGGCGCTCGAGGATCCAGTCGAGGATGCGCCCGACTGCGCCCACGACCCGGTCGGAGATCAGCAGGATCGACGCGCCGGTCAGGAGGAAGATGCCCACGACCCCGCCGAAGATCGCTCCGCTCAACAGCTGCGAGTCGATCGCCACGCCGAAGAGGATCGATGGCAACGCGAGGACCGGCAGCGCGAACAGCGTGGCCGTCGACAGTAGGCCGAGCGCGGTGATCGCAGTCGACGACGTCGCGCGGTCGTACCCCGCGCGTGCGAGCATCTGGTACTGCGTGGTGCCACCGGTGGCGGCACCACCCGGGAGTGCGCGGCTCAGCGCGTTCCCCGCGAGCTGCGCGCACGCCACGTCGAACCAGCCGTCGGTGTCGAGGGCGATGCGCATCAGCTCCCAGATGCAGACGAACGCGGCGGCCTCGAGCAGGAAGATCGGCACGAACCACGCGGGAAATACCGTGCGCAGGCGCGGGAGGTCGCCGAACAGCTCGATCAGCCCCGGCAGCACCAGGTAGAACGCGACGAGCGTGACGAGCAGCAGCAGCACCCGCATCACGACGGCCCGCCGCGACGGGAACGCGTGGTGGACGCGGCCGATCGGTTCCTGCGGGATCACCCCGGTGCGCCCGACCCGCCGCCCTGCGAGCTGCCCGGGCGTCCGGTGCTGCCGTATGCACGCCGGGCGACGTCGGGCGGCAGCGGAAGCACCACGGTGAATTCGTTGCCCTCGGGGTCGGCCATCCGGTAGTGCGACTCGCCGGGACGGGCGTGGATCACCTCGACGAGCCGACCGCCGAGCGCCTCGATGCGGGCCTTGGCGACGTCCATGTCGTCGACCTCGATGTCGGGTCGGGTGCGGAACCCCGTGGGGGCCTCACCTGCCGGCGCCGGCTCGAACGCCAGGAACGCGCCGCCGCGGTCGGGCTCGAGCTGGATCCAGTCGGGTGCGGTCTCCACCACGCCGACGCCGAGCACGCCCTGCCAGAACTCGGCGAGGCGGGCGGGGTCGGTGGCGTCGACCACGACGGCCCGCAGCCAGCCGACGGGTCCCTCGGTTCCGTCCGTCATGGGCGCCGATCGTACGGGATCCGGGAGGGGTCCCGACGCGCTCCCGGCGCGTTCCGTAGCCTCGCACTCGTGCCCGCCCCCCACGACGTGCCCGACGAAGTCGTCCTCGCCGCGCTCGCGCAGCCACCCGCGCCGCCGCTCGTGCCCGCCCGGTTCTCGTCGAACACCCTCTTCGGCGAGCCGGGGATCTACCCCGACGGCCCGCACATGATCCCGGCCTTCGGTGACGATCCCGACGAATCCGCCGCCCGCGCGCTCGTCGCGCAGTTGGGCGACGACGCCACCGCCCGGTACGACGACGCCACATTGCGTGACCGGGTCCCCGCGCCGCTGCCCCGTGCCGGGCTGGCGGCGCTGGTCGGCACCGTGGGGGAGCCACTGCTCGACGCCTTTCTCGAGTGGGGCACGGCCGTGACCGCGTTGCGGATGGGCGCGCCCGCGTCGCCCGGTCGCGTCGTCGGCCCCGCCGCGCACGGCGACCTCTCGGTGCGGCTGGTCAATGCCCGGTACCGCGCCGAGCACCCGGTGCTCCTCGCGCCGTCACTCACGCACGATCTCCTGTGGTCGGGTCCCGGTGCGGGGCAGTACGAGGAGGTCGTGCTCCACGCGTTGTGCGCGCTCGTGCACGTGCAGCTCATCGCCCGCCATGCGTTCGTCGCCGACCTCGGCACCGAACTCGCGCGTCGCCAGCACTCACTCGCGATCACGCTGTTGAACTCCCGGCATCCCGGCAGTCCCGACGTATCGCTCGTCGCCCCCGACGGCCCGGGCACCATCCCCGGAGGCGCGGCGTCGATGCAGACGCCCGACTTCTGGAGCATCCCGTTCGTCAGCGGCGACCCGGTTGCGAGCGATGCGCCGGCGTTGCTCGACGCGGTGCTCGCCCGCGTCGAGCAGCGCGGGCGAGCACCGGGTGCGCCGGGTGCGCCCACGCCCCTGCGCTTTGACGAGACACTCGGGGCGTGGTTGTCCGCCACTGCGCTGCGCGGCGCGTTGTCGCCGCGTGACCAGTACCGCGCCGCGGTCGCGCTCGGCCTGCTGTCGTGACCTCGGCTCCGGCCGCGCGCTCGGCCAGGGGCCCGGCGCCCACGTCGCCCACGCGGCGGTGGCTCGGCCTCGCCGCGTTGAGCATGCCGGTGCTCGTGTTGTCGGTCGACATGAACGGCGTGGTCGTGCTGTTGCCGGAGATCGGTCACGACCTCGGGGTGAGCGCGGCCACCGCGGGCGCGATCGTCACCGTCGCGAGCCTCGCCTTCGCCGCTCCGTTGTTGCTCATCGGTCGCATCGCCGACAAGGTCGGGCCCCGGCCGCTGCTCCTCGGTGGCGTCATCGGGTTCGCGGTGGCGTCGTTCCTGTGCGCGATCACCGACACCTTCGCGCTGATGATGGCCGGGCGCGCGTTGCAGGGGGTCGCATCGGCGTGCTGCTTCACCACCTCGCTCGCCGCCATCGACGCGCTGTTCCAAGGCCCCCGCCAGCCGGTCGCGGTCGGCATCTGGGGCGCGCTCGGCGGCATCGGCGGGGCGATGGGCCCGCTCGTGGCCAGCCTCGTCGCCGACGTCTGGTCGTGGCGCTGGTTCTTCGGTGTGAACGTCGTGCTGCTGGCGTTCGGTTTCGTGGCGTTGGCCGTGCTCGTGCCCCCGCTGCCCGCCGACACCACGCGCCGCATCCCGGTGCTGCGCCTGGTGCTGGTGTTGTGCGGCACCGCCGGCGTCGTCGGCGGGATCCAGCACGCGTCGTCGGGAGGTTGGGCGTCGGCCGGCACGATCCTGCCCATCGCCCTGGGCGCCGGGTTCCTGCTGGGCGTGTTCCTCCTGCGCCGCCCCGACGACCCGCTCGTCACGCCGAAGGTCACCCGCGTCGGCAGCTTCCGGCTCGGTACCGCTGAGGCCACCCTCTCGAACTGGGGCTCCGGAGTGGTGATGGTGCTGGTGCCCACCGCGCTCGAGGTGATCCGGGGCACCTCCCTGTTGGAGACCGGGATGATCTTCCTGGCCTTCTCCGTGCCGTTCGCACTCGGTGGACTGCTGTCGGGGCCGATGATCGACCGCTGGCACGGCCACACCGTGCTGGGGATCGGGTCCGGGGTGATGGTGGTCGGCATCACCGCGCTGGCGATCTGGGGCGTCACCGCGTCGCTCGGCGTGGTGGCGGTAGGCCTCGCGATCGCGGGACTCGGCAACGGTGTCGTGTACGCCGGCGCGACGTCGGTGGCGCTGGTCGACGTGCCCACCGCCGACGCCAGCGAGGCCTCGGCGCTGCTCAGCATGCTGCGGGTGCTCGGCCTCGCCTTCGCCGTCGCGGTGTCCACGTCGATCGCGGCCACGATCGACCAGCACGCCGACGCGGGCACCGGCCTGCGCGTCGCGCTCGTGATCGCCGCGGTGATCACCGGCCTCGGGGTGCCCCTCGCGAGCCGTCACCCGTGGTCGGTGACGCGCCGCGACGTCGCGGACACCACTCCACAATCCGGCCGATAATCTGCGCGCCGTGCTCCTCCCCGACGCCGCCGACGCCCGCACGACCCTCGCGGCGGTCCTGGCTGCGTTCGCACCGGTCGGCGGCCTCGACGCGCTGCAACACGAATTGCTGCGTGACCTCGCCGAATTGCTCTACGGGCTCGACCTCGCCACCATCGAGCCGGCGATCCCGGCGATCCCGGCGACGCTCGCGGAGGAGACCCGCCACCACATCGTGCACCTGCTCGTGGTGCTCGAGTTCATGGAGCACCCGCTGCGCCCGCAGGTGGCCGACCGGGTGCTGGAGTTCGCCGACCACCTCGACGTGCACCTCGGGATCCTGCACGAGAGCCGGAACTTCGCGCACCAGCACTTCGCCGCGGTGTACTTCGACCTGCAGCGCAGCAACTGGTACGGCGAGGAGACGGTGAAGGAGTCGCTCCAGGGGCGGTTCTTCGAGCTGCTGCGCTCGAAGCTCGCCTACCTCGGGGTGCTGGAGGACCACAGGATCGCCGCGCACTGGCGGTCGCTGCGCGACTGCGCGCCGGGCACGTGGGGGCGCGAGGTCGCGTCGTTCTACGAGCGGCACGGGTTCCCGTTCCCCGGCGAGCGCCACGGCATCTACGAGCTCGGCGCGCGCCACGACTGGGTGCACGTGCTCGCCGGCTACGAGACCACTCCCGAAGGTGAGCTCGACGTGTTCGCGTTCATCGCCGCCTCGATGCGCGACCACCGCGGCATCGTGCTCCTCGCGGTGACCCTCGGGCTGTTCCAGAACGGTTCGATCAAGCATGTCGAGATGAAGCGCATCGGGAACGCGCGCGAGGACACGTTGTCCGATCCCGGCGCGATCCAGCGGTGGGCCGATGCCTTCCGTCGCGGTGCACAGTGCCCGGTCGACGTGATGGGCATGGTCGACCTGTTCGCGCACAAGGACGTGCCGCTCGGCGACGCGCGCGAATTGTTCGGGGTCGTTCCGAAATGAGGCGGGCCCAGAGTCGGTGCCGGCAGTGAGGCACGCGGGGTCCGTCGCCCGACAGCTGCTCGTCGCCGTACCGACGATGCACGATCCCAACTTCGAGCGCACCGTGGTGTTCGTGATCGAGCACGACGACGAGGGCGCGGTCGGGCTGGTGCTGAACCGCCCCACGGACGCGACCATCGACGAGGCGCTCCCCGATTGGGCGCCGCTCGCGACCACGCCCGCGGTTGCGTTCGTCGGCGGACCGGTGCAGCAGGAGGAGGCCGTGTTCGGGCTCGCGCGCGTGCAACGGGTGGAGGACTCCGACGCGTGGCAGCCGCTCGTGGGGCGCATCGGCACCGTCGACCTCGGTGCCGACCCGAGCGTGGTGCGCGCCGACCTCGAGGCGGTGCGCGTGTTCGCCGGCTACTCGGGGTGGGGTCCCGGACAGCTCGACGACGAGCTGCGCCAGGACGGCTGGTTCGTCGTCGACGCGCTGCCCGACGACCTGCTCACCAGCGATCCCGAGGGGTTGTGGCGCCGCGTGCTGCGACGCCAGGGCGGTGAGCTGGCGATGGTCGCCAACTACCCGCGCGACATCGAGACCAACTGACGATTCGCCGGTCTCGCCGCACTCAGCCGCTGACGAGCATGATGCCGAGGAAGAGGGCGGCGAGGGCGGTGATGCCGCTCAGCGCGCCGAACACCGCCAGCATTGTGCGGGACTTCGCCTGCGTGTGCACGAGCGCGGTGACCCCCGACGCCGCGACCACCGCGATCTTCACCATGAGCGTGGTGGTGTAGGCGGTGCCGAAGGTGGGGTGCTCGGCGGCGATGTTCCACACGCCGGTCACGACGAGCAGCGCGAACGCCGGCCACGCGACCAGGTTGAACCGCCGGGCTGCGGCGCGGGTGGCCGCGGGGCCGGCTTCGGGGCCGAGCGCGCGCAGGCCGGGGACGAGGCCCGCCAACGTGACCTGACCGCCCACCCACACCGTCGCACCGAGCACGTGCAGGAACAGGCGAATGGTGGCGGCGGTCACGGGCAACATGGCCGCCGAAGCTACCCGCGGTAGCTTCGGAGGATGCCCTCCGACACGCCCGTGGAACGCGTCCTCGTGATCACCGCCCACCCCGACGACGTCGACTTCGGCGCAGCCGGATCCGTGGCCACCTGGACCGACGCCGGCATCGAGGTCGCCTACTGCATCTGCACGAGCGGCGAGGCCGGCGGCTTCGACGAGGCCATGCCCCGGCCCGCGATGGCGGAGCTGCGCCAGGCCGAGCAGCGCGCCGCGGGCAAGGTGCTCGGGGTCACCGACCTCACCTTCCTCGGCTACCCCGACGGCCGTCTGCAGTCCACGATCGAGCTGCGGCGCGACATCAGCCGCGAGATCCGCCGGGTGCGCCCGCAGCGGGTGATCTGCCAGTCACCCGACCGCATCTACCAGCGCATCTACGCGAGCCACCCCGACCACCTCGCCGCGGGCGACGCCGCGCTGTCGGCGGTGTACCCCGACGCGCGCAACCCCTTCGCCCACCCGGAGCTGCTCGACGAGGGCTACGAGCCGTGGGCCGTCGACGAGGTGCTGATGATGGCGGCGCCGGGCGCCGACACGTTCGTCGACATCACCGAGACCATCGACCGCAAGATCGACGCGCTGCGCGCCCACGACAGCCAGCACCCCGACCCGGAGGGCCTCGACGAGCGCATCCGGGCGTGGGGTGCGATGACCGCACAGAGCGCGGGCTTCCCCGACGGCCACTACGCCGAGGGCTTCCTCCGCATCGACACCGCCTGAACTTTTCCCGTTTTGGCGCTCTTCCGCGCCGCTATAGGGGCCCCGAAGAGCGCCAAAACGGGAAGTCGGGGGAAGTCAGTCCACGAGGACGGAGCGGATGACCTCGCCGCGCTGCATGGCGTCGAGCGCGTCGTTCACCTCGTGGAGGTGCATCGTGCGCGACACCATCGTGCCGACGTCGAGCATGCCGCCCTCGATGAGGCTGATGAGGCGGCCGAAGTCGCTGCGCACGTTGGCCTGCCCGTAGATGCAGCCGAGGATGCGCTTGCCCGCGAGGATCGAGAAGGCGGGGATCGGCACGTCGTCGGTGAGCTTGGGCACGCCCACGAGCACCGCGGCGCCACCGGGGCGGGCGGTCTCGACGGCCTGGCGGATCGTGGCCGCCGTGCCGATCACCTCGAACGCGTAGTCGGCGCCGCGCCCGCCGGTGAGCTCGATGACGCCCATCACCGGGTCGACCTCGGTGGGGTCGATGGTGTGGGTGGCGCCGAACTTCAGCGCGGCTTCGCGCTTCATGGCGACGGGGTCGATCGCGATGATGCGGGCCGCCCCGGCGATGCGGGCGCCCTGGATCACGGCCTGGCCCACGCCACCGCAGCCGATCACCGCGACGGTGGAGCCGGGCTGCACGCGCGCGGTGTTCAGCGCCGCGCCCACGCCGGTGGTGACGCCGCAGCCGATGAGCGCGAGCACGGCGTCGGGGAGGTCGGTTTCGGCCTTCACGACCGAGAACTGCGAGCACACCATCATCTCGGCGAACGTGCCGAGGCCGGTCATGCCGCCGATCTCCTCACCGTTCGACCGGGTGTAGTGGGGGACGAACATCACGTTGTAGGTCTCGGCGCAGCCGTACGACTCGCCGCGCAGGCAGTACCAGCACTTGCCGCACGCGGGCACGAACGACCCGATCACGCGGTCGCCGACGGCGAGGCCCGACACGTCGGGGCCGACCTTCTCGATCACGCCGGTGCCCTCATGGCCGAGGATCTGGGTGCCGCCGGGGATGATGCCGTGGATCACCGAGAGGTCGGAGTGGCACACGCCACTGGCGGTGATTCGCACCAGCACCTCGCCGGGACCCGGATCGACGACGGAGACGTCCTCGATGGACAGGGGCTGGTCGAGCTCGGTGAAGACGGCGGCGCGCATGTGGACTCCTCGGTGCACTGGCCTCGTTGGCCGTTGCGCGCAAGCTACCGCGGTACGGTCCCTCGGATGTCGCAGACCCGCCTCCTCCTCGTCCGCCACGGGCAGTCCACCTGGAACGCCGACGGCCGGTGGCAGGGCCAGGCCAACCCGCCACTCACCGAACTGGGGGAGCAGCAGGCTTTCGACGCCGCCCGGCGCGTCGGCATGGTCGACGCGGTGTACGCCTCCGACCTCGAGCGGGCCGCCCACACGGCCGAGATCATCGCCGGGCAGCTCGGGCTCGACGTGATGGTCGACGCCCGCCTCCGGGAGCGCCACGCGGGCCCGTGGGAGGGCCACACCAGGGCCGAGATCGACGACCTCTCGCCGGGCATGCTCGAGTCGGGGCAGCGCCCCGAGGGGTACGAGGACGACGTCCACGTGATCGCCCGGGCGCTGGTGTCGCTCACCGAGATCGCCGGCCTCCACGTCGACGGCGACGTGCTGATCGTCACGCACGGCGGTGTGGTGCG
Organism: uncultured Actinomycetes bacterium; assembly: GCA_963720785.1. Taxonomy (GTDB): domain Bacteria; phylum Actinomycetota; class Acidimicrobiia; order IMCC26256; family DASPTH01; genus CAVRGQ01. Next base: position 215,192 of record CAVRGQ010000008.1, on the reverse strand, counting down.
GGCCCTGGAGCGCCATCTGGGCGCCGACGACGGCCTGCTGCCCAACCTGGGTGGCCGCTGGCTGGGCTGGGGCCCCGACGGGCCGGCGCTGGGTGACCGGGTCGAGCTGATCCCCGAGGACGAGATCACCCGCCCGCAACAAATCTGACGGGGTCGCCGCAGGCGCCTACCCGTTCCAGGGGAGGAAGGACGACGCGTAGACTGTCGAGTTCCCGAATTCCGGAGATCTCGTCTTGACCGATCGTCCCGAGGCGCCGGCGCAGGCCGGCAACCAGGCTGTTGAGCTTGCGGCCGAGCAGGCCCATCTCGATGCCGCCTACGAGCGGCTCGACGCCATGCGCCGGGCCGCCGAGCGGGTCGCGGCGGGCTACACCGAGGTGCAGCGGGGTGGCACCCACCAGGCCCGCCTCGAGCGCGAGGCCGCGGAGGCCTTCTCCCGCCGTCGCCTGGCCGCCCTCGACATCGGCGACCAGCCCCTGTGCTTCGGCCGCCTCGACATGCTCCCGGCCGTCAACCGGTCCGAGCGGGTGGCCGAGCCCTTCTACATCGGGCGCATCTCCGTCACCGACGACGACCTGAACAACCTGGTGGTCGACTGGCGCGCCCCCGTGGCCGAGCCGTTCTACCGGGCCACCGCAGTCGCGCCGATGGACGTCGCCCGCCGCCGCCACTTCCAGACCCACGGCCGCCGCCTGATCGGCCTCGACGACGAGGTCTTCGACGCCGACGCCACCGACGACGCCGGCTTCACCGTGGTGGGGGAGGGCGCGCTGCTCGCCGCCCTCGACCGCGAGCGCACCGGGCGCATGCGCGACATCGTCGCCACCATCCAGTCGGAGCAGGACGAAGCCATCCGCGCCGACCTCGCCGGCGTCCTGATCGTGAGCGGCGGCCCCGGCACCGGCAAGACCGCCGTCGCGCTCCACCGCGCCGCCTACCTGCTCTACACGCACCGCCAGCGCCTCGGGTCGCAGGGAGTGCTGCTCGTCGGGCCCAGCGCGATCTTCCTGCGCTACATCGACGAAGTGCTCCCCGCGCTCGGTGAGGACGAGGTGTCACTCACCACGCCGCGCGGCTCAAGCCTCGGGTGAAGGTGCGCGGCACCGACGACACCGCGACCGCGGCGGTCAAGGGCGACGCGCGCATGGCGCGTGTCATCGCCAACGCGCTGCGCGACCGCGAACGGCCGATGCCGCGTGAGACGGTCGGCTTGCTCGACGGCTACCGCCTGCGGCTGCGCCCGCGCGACTCGCGTCGCATCATCGATCGCGCGCATCAGCGCCGCGGCATGCACAACGAGAAGCGTCCCTACGTCGCCGGCCTGGTGCTCGAGCACTTCAAGCGTGAGTACCGCCGCGCGCTGCTCGACGCGTACCGCCGCGAACACGCGCGCATCGACCCCGCGCTCACCCCCGACCCGTTGCAGGGCGAGTTGTTCTCCGCGCGGAATCGCGCCCCACCGTGGGCGTCGCCGACATCAACGTCGCCGCGCTGCTGGCCAAGCACGAGCCGGTGCCGCCGGAGTGGGAGCAGGAGCTCGCCAACCGCATCCGCAAGCTGCCCGAGTTCCGCGCCGCGCTCGAGCGCATGTGGCCGGTGCTGAACGGCCAGGAGCTGGTGCACGACCTCCTCGGCTTCGAGGCCTTGGTGCGCTCCGCGGCGAAGGGCATCCTCTCCGAGCGCGACATGGTCCGCCTCGTGCGCGAGCGCACCACCAGCGCGGTCGACGTGCCGTGGACCGAGGCCGACCTCGGCCTGATCGACGAGGCCGACGCGCTGCTCGGACCGGTGTCGGCAGCTCGCCCGCGTGCGCGGCGGCGGGCCCGCTATGACGACTCGTACGAGATGGCGAAGCGCACCATCGACTCGCTCGGGGTCGGCGCGTTCACGAACGCGGAGGACATCGTCGCCCGCTACGGCACGGGCTCCGCCTCCGCCGCCGGCGAGGTCGACGACGAGCCCCGCACCTACGGTCACGTCCTCGTCGACGAGGCGCAGGACCTCACCGCGATGCAGTGGCGGATGCTCGCCCGTCGGTGCCCCACCGGCTCGATGACGCTCGTCGGCGACTTCGGCCAGGCCAGCCGGCCGGGCGCGCTGTCGAGCTGGGACGACGTCCTCGCCAACGTGCCGGTGCGCGTCCCGCCGCGCCGGGTGCAGCTCAGCGTCAACTACCGCACGCCTGCGGAGATCGTCGAGGTCGCCAACCGGCTGCTGCCGGCCGCCGCGCCCGGCGTGGAGCCGGCCCGTCCGGTTCGCAGCACCGGCGCGCACCCCGAGGTGGAGTTCGTGCCGCGCGACGTGCTGGTGAAGGCCACCGCCGAGGCGGCCCGGGTATCGGCGGGGCAGGGCGGCACCGTCGCCGTCATCGCCCCCGACGACCTCCATGCCGAGATCGCCGCGGCGCTCGCCGACCGGGGCGCGATCGCCGACGACGTCGAGGCGATCGACGCGCCCGTCGCGGTACTCGGCGCCCTCGATTCCAAGGGCCTCGAGTTCGACCACGTGATCGTGGTGGAACCCGCCGCCCTGGTGTCGCCCGACCGATCCGGTCTGCGGCTCCTCTACGTGGTGCTCACCCGCGCCACCCGGCGCCTGGTCGTGGTGCACTCCGCACCCCTGCCGGAGGCGCTCGACCTCGCACCTAGTGTGAGGGCATGACGACTGCCCCCACCACATCGTCCGACCCGCTCGACCCTCGTACCGTCGATCTCACCGCGGCCGACGTCGCGTGGGACCTCGAACCCCTCGTCGCCGTCGACGGGAAAGCAGGCGAGGCCGGGGTCGACGCGCTGCTCGCCGACGCGGCGGCCCGAGCCGACGCACTTGCTGAGTACCGCGGCCGCATCGCCACGTTGTCGGCCGCCGACTTCGCGGTCCTGATGCGCGAGCTGGCCGCGATCGGTGAGGCCACCGGGCGGGCCGGCAACTACGTCGGTCTGCGCTTCGCGGTCGACACCGCGGATCCCGCAGTGGGCGCGCTCATGATGAGCGTCGAGGAGCGGGCCACCACCCTCAGCAACGAGATCCTGTTCGTGGAGCTCGAATGGGCTGCGCTCGACGACGCCCACGCGGAGGAGCTGCTCGCGAGCGACGAGCTCGCGTTCTGCCGTCACTACCTCGCATCCGCGCGTCGCTACCGGCCGCACCTGTTGAGCGAGCCCGAGGAGCGCATTCTCTCCGACAAGTCGATGACGTCGTCGAGCGCGTGGGTGCGGCTCTTCTCCGAGCTCACCTCTGCCATCACCGTCGAGATCGACGGCCAGACGATGGCGCTCGAGCAGGGCCTGTCGCAGCTGCAGTCGCCGAGCCACGAGGTGCGCCGCACCGCGGCCGAGGCGGTCACTGCCGGGCTCGAGCCCGGGCTGCGCACCCGTGCCTACATCTTCAACACGCTGCTGCTCGACAAATCGGTCGACGACCGCCTGCGCAAGTACCCGAGCTGGATCGCGTCGCGCAACCTCGCCAACGAGGCGAGCGACGAGTCGGTGCAGGCGCTGGTCGACGCGGTGCAGTCGCACTACGACATTCCGCAGCGTTGGTACGCGTTGAAGGCCCAACTGCTGGGCGTCGACAAGCTCATGGACTACGACCGCATGGCGAGCGTGGCCGAGGTCGACGAGGAGTTCGCGTGGAGCGAGGCGCGCGACCTCGTGCTCGACGCGTACTCGTCGTTCTCGCCCGACCTCGCGAACGCGGCGCAGCGCTTCTTCGACGAGGGCTGGATCGACGCGCCGATGCGCCCGGCGAAGCGCCCCGGCGCGTTCTGTGCGTACACGGTGCCGTCGCACCACCCGTACCTGCTGCTCAACTGGACCGCGCGCCGGCGCGACGTGCTCACCCTCGCCCACGAGATGGGCCACGGTCTGCACGCGTATCTCGCGCGTGAGCAGGGCATCTTCCACCAGACCACGCCGCTGACGCTGGCCGAGACCGCGTCGGTGTTCGGCGAGACGGTCACGTTCGGCCGGCTGCTCGAGGCCACCAGCGATCCCGCGGCGCGCCTCGCGTTGCTCGCGGAGAGCCTGGAGGGCCAGATCGCCACGGTGTTCCGCCAGGTGGCGATGAACCGCTTCGAGGACAGCGTGCACACGCAGCGGCGCGAGCATGGCGAGTTGTCCGTGGAGCAGTTCAACGAGGCGTGGGGCGCCACGCAGCACGCGCTGCTCGGCGACACCGTCGAGATCACGCCTGGCTACCGCACGTGGTGGTCGTACGTGCCGCACTTCATGGGCACGCCCGGCTACGTGTACGCGTATGCCTACGGCCAGTTGCTCGCACTGTCGGTGTACCGCGTGTACGAGGAGCGCGGCGCCGACTTCGTGCCGCAGTACCTCGAGCTGCTCGCCGCCGGTGGTTCCCGTTCGCCCGAGGAGCTCGGCGCGATCGTGGGTCTCGACCTCGCCGACCCGGAGTTCTGGAACGGTGGCCTCGAGATCGTCGCGGAGCAGCTCGAAGCGGCCGAGGCCGCCGCGCGCGCCACCGGCCGCATCAGCTAGCCGGCGCTCGATCGAACTTGCTGCTCGACGCCGTCGAGGGCGAGGCCGAGGGTGGTGGCGAACAACGCGTCGGTGTCGAACTCCGACCGGGGAGCGCCGTGAGGGTCTTCGCCGGTGTCGTGGATGGCGAGTACCCAGCGGGTGTTGCTCATGCGCTGGTGGTGCACGCTGCGGTTGAGCATCTGCTCCATCAGCACGAAGCCGGTCACCGTCCACGAGAGCGAGCGGTAGATCTCGAGCGCGTCATCGGCGGGGACGCCCATCGCCGCGACGAGGCGCAGCCCCTCCTGCGACACCGCGCCCGTGGCCGACGGCGGGAACTCGCGCGACAGCTCCAACACGCTCGGGTGGGTGCGCCAGTGGTCGCGGATGGCGGCGAAGTGGTGCTCGAGCCGCCGGCGCGGTGTGCCCCGGCTCGAGGTGCGCACGAGCAGGGTGTCGGCGACGGACTCGACCACGGCCCGGCACAGGTCGTCCTTGCCCGCGAAGTGCCAGTAGAGCGCGGGCGCCTCCACGCCGAGCTCGCGGGCGACGCCGCGGATGGTGAGCGCGGCGGTGCCGTCGCGGTCCATGAGGGCGATGGCCTGCTCGACGATCCGCTCCCGGGTGAGCCCAGCGCCCTTGCCGCCGGGGCCCCGGCGGGTCGAGGTCGGCTCGCTCGACGCCGCGCTTGACGCTGCCCTTGACGGGCCCGCCGGGGTGGGGGATGCTGTCCGAGCCATTGAACGATGATAAATGATTCCTGGGGGAACCGCCATGACTGCCACGACGCTCTCGCTCCGGCCACTCACCAGCTCGGTCGGCGCCGCCGTCGAGGGCGTGCAACTGCGTGAGGTCGACGACGCCGGGGCTGCAGCGATCAAGGCTGCTCTCCACCAGCACGGCGTGCTCGTGTTCCCCGAGCAGGACATCACCCGGGAGCAGCAGGTGGAGTTCACCGCCCGCCTCGGCCCGGTGCACGGCCACCCCGTCGCCGAGTTCCTGCGCGGCGGCGCGGCGGACCCGGTGTCGGTGGTCGAGAACGACGCGGAGAAGTTGCCGCAGGACGAGCAGAACTTCCACGTCGACTACTCGTTCGCGCCCGGCATCCCCGACTGTGCGGTGCTGCACGGTGAGGTCATCCCGCCCAACGGGGGCGACACGATGTGGTCGAACGCCGGTGCCGCCTACGACGCGTTGTCACCTCGCATGCAGGCGTTCCTCGGCGACCTCACCGCCCGTCACGACGCGGGGGAGAAGTTCTGGTACGAGATGCGCCGCACCCTCGGCCCCGAGAGCGCGGAGAAGGCGCGTGACGAGTTCGGCGGCAACACGCACCCCGTCGTCTGCGCGCACCCCGAGACCGGGCGCAAGTTGCTGTTCGTGAACCCCGGCTACACCGTCGCGATCGAAGGCTTCACCACCGCAGAGAGCAACGGCCTGCTGCGCATGCTGTTCGACCACCTCAACAACCCGGCGTTCCACTACCGGCACAAGTGGGGCGCGTCCGACGTCGTCATCTGGGACGAGCACCTCACCGCCCACATGGGCCCGTTCGACTTCGCCCCGCACCACCGCCGCCTGGCGCGCGTCACCGCCGGCCGTACCGCCCCCGTCGCTGCCCAGTAGCGAGCATGTGACACCAGTGCCGGTCCTGACCGGCACAACTGTCAGTTGCCCGCAGGTCAGAGCCGCGCGAGCTCGGATTCGAGCTGGGCGAGGCCCATGGGGCCGAGGTCGAGCGCGGCGCGGTGGAATTCCTTGAGGTCGAACGCGGCGCCGTGGCGGGCGCGGGCGTCGTCACGCGCCTGCAGCCAGACGCGCTCGCCGACCTTGTAGGAGATGGCCTGCCCGGGGAGGCCGAGGTAGCGGTCGACCTCGCTGGCCATGAAGTCCTCGGGGAACTTCGACCGCTCGATCACGAACGGCAACGCCAGCTCGGGCGTCCACACCTCACCGGGGGCGTAGCGCTCGCGCTCAGGGATGCGCAGCTGCAGGTGCATGCCGATGTCGACGACGACACGCACCGCGCGCATCGCCTGCGCGCGCAGCATGCCGAGTTCGAACGCGGGGTCGTCGAGGAAACCGAGCTCGCCCATGAGCCGCTCGGCGTAGAGCGCCCACCCCTCGGCGTGACCCGACGTGCCGGCGAGCGTGCGCTGGAAGCGCGTGAGTGTGTCGGCGAGGTAGCGCACCTGCGCGATCTGCAGGTGGTGACCGGGCACACCCTCGTGGTAACAGATCGACACCTCGCCCCAGAGCGGGAACGACGTGCGCCCGAGCGTGGGGTACCAGGTGCGCCCGGGGCGCGAGAAGTCCTCGGCGGGGCCGGTGTAGTACATCGCCGCGGGGCCGCCGGGCGGGGCGATCATCGCCTCGACCGCCTTCACCGGCTCGGGAATGTCGAAGTGCACGCCGTCGAGCGCGGCGACGGTGGAGTCGAGCAGGTCCTGGTTCCAACGGCGGAACTCGTCGACGCCCTCGATCGTGCGGGTGGGGTCGTGTTCGAGGTGCTCGATCACCTCGTCGACGGTCGCGCCGGGGATGATGCGCTCGGCGACCTCGGCCATCGTGTGCTCGATGCGGTGCAGCTCGTCCCAACCCCACTGGTACGTCTCGTCGAGGTCGAGGGTGATGCCGTTGAAGTCGCGCGAGTACAGCGCGTAGCGCTCGCGGCCGACAGCGTCCTCCTCGGTTGCGTGCGGCAGGTACTCGTCGACGAGGTAACGGCCGAACGACGCGTACGCCTCGGTGGCGCGCACGGCGAGCTGTTCGAGACGCGCCCGGAACGGTGCAGCCGCGCCGAGCCCCGACGCGTCCAGTTCGTCGACGAGCGTGAGGAAGAACGGCCGCGCGTCGCCGTCGCCCAGTGTGACCCCGCCCCACACGTCGGTCTGTGCGACGCAGCCGAGGGCCTGACGCCGCGCCGCGACCACCCCCTGCCGCGCGCCCTCGGTGAGGCCGTCCTGGATCGACGACAGTCCCTGCGGCACCAGCGCCATGCGCTCCGCGACCACTTCCCAGTCGTGCAGCTTCTCGCGTGGCATGAGGTCGAACGCCATGCGCACCGCCTGCACGTTGCTGCCGAGCACGCGCAGGTCGCGCAGGCGCTCGCCAGCTTCGTGCTCCTCGATCGCGAGTTCGAGGCGCTCACGCAGCACCTCGGCGGCGACGCGATCGGCGTGCTCGGTGAGCTCGATCGTCGCGAGCTCGCGCAGCGTGGCGCGGTCGTGATCGGCGCGCTCCTCGCACCCCGCGGGCGACCAGTCGGTCATCTCGTGATCGTGACCGGCAATGCCCTCACCGCTCGCGGTGATCGGGTCGAGCGCGGCGAAGCGCTCCACGTACCGGTCGGCGAGCTCGTGCACTGCAGACTCGCGCCCCATCTGCCCCTCCTGGAACTGGCCCTGGACTGTCGACCCCTACCCCGAGGCCGTCGTGTTCGCCGCGGGCACGTAGGTGCGACACGGCTGACCCCGCAGCGTGCCACACGCAGGGACGGTGCCCGTCACGGTCACGCCGGAAACGAGCGGCAGCACCACCTTCGAGGGCTGTGCGGCCGAGCGCTCGATGGTCACGGTGGGCGCCGGCGACGGGCGCAGCGTGTCGAACGCCCAGGCCGGGCGGTTGCCGCCCGGCGGCTGCACCACGATGCGGATGCGCGACCCGGCCCGGAACACGTGCCCGAACGGGTAGAGCGGCACCCGGGCGAGCACGGCCTTGCCCGGCGGCAGGTCCTGCACGTCGGCCTTGCGGTGCGTCTGGACGGGGAGCAGTGCGGTCGACGCCTTCGTGTCGAGCTTGCGCTGGCTGGCCCGCAGCCAACCGCTCTGCACGTACGTCTCCTGGCCGTCGGGGCGCACCTCGGTGATCGTGACCTCGAGGTCGACGTCGGGGGCGGTGGCCTGCAGCCAGAGGTCGACGCTGCCGGTGCCGACCATCACCGCGTCGTCGGTGAGGGGCGCGGTCACGTACCCGACGGCCTTGCCGTCGGGCAGCGGGACCCACTGGTAGTCGGGGTTCCGGCCCGCGAGCGCCTCGCCGTTCCCCTCGGCGGGTGCGTCGGTGGCCGGGATCGCGGCCGGGTCGTACACGTACGAGTCGCTACCGGAACCGGTCGGCTTCTGTGACAGCAGCGCGCCGTCGGGCGCGAACCACCACGTGGTCGCGTCGGCCTTCGGCGGCCACGCCGGGAACGACGACGTGAACGACGCCACCGGCGCCCCGTCGGTGGTCGCGCCGACGTCGAACAGCACGCGCAGCGGCGGCTCGGACTGGTACTTCGCGAGCGCGGCGTCGTAGTTCGTCTCGTCGACGAAGTGGTCGGGCTCGAGTTGCGCGCCCGGCCCGAACACGCGCGCCAGCACGACGTCGGCGAGCGTGCGCGTCGCGGGCGGGATGCTCGGGATCTTCTTCGCGACGTAGAAGTCGAGGAACTCGATCCACTGCGACAACACCGACGGGCCGAGCGTGTCGGCGTGGATGCCGTTGAGGACGACGGCCTTCAGCGGGATCTTCGGCGAGAAGTTGTCGAGCATGTTGGCGAAGTGCGCGCCGGTCTCCTGGTCCTGCCAGGCGCCGGCCACGAACGTGGGCACCCTGATCTTGTCGACGAAGGTCGCCGGGGCGAGCGCGTCGGTGGCCGCGCCGCGGTTGAACGCGAGGCCCTGGATCCGCGTCAGCGCGTCCGGCGACTGCAGGCGCAGCGCCTGATTGGCGGCGCAGGTGGTGTCGCCCTCGGCGATGCGGCGCTCGGCCCACTTCTGCCCGGCCGGCAACGCGTCGCCTTCGCGGTCCTGCGCCCACTGCAGCGCGAACCCGTCGTTGAAGATGCCGCCGGGGTAGAGGGTGGCGCGCGTGTCGTCGAGCGCGGAGAGGGGCGTGATGGCGGCGAGGTGCGGTGGCTGCGTCGCGGCGACGAAGAGCTGCGAGATGCCGGGGTAGGAGATGCCGACCATCCCGACCTTGTCGTGCGCGACCCACGGCTGCGCGGCGACCGTCTCGATCACGTCGTAGCCGTCGAGGGACTGCAGGGTCTCGAAGTAGTCCCAGCTGCCGCCCGAGCAGCCGGTGCCGCGCAGGTTCACGCCGACGGTGGCGAAGCCGAGCAGGCCCGCGATCGACGACGCCGGTTGGCGCCCGTTCGGGTTCGACGGGTCGTAGCCCGAGTACTCGACGACGGTGGGGTACGGGCCCTGATCGGCGGGGCCCGGCAGGGTGATGTTCACCGAGAGCAGGGTGCCGTCGCGCGTCTTCAGGTAGCCGTAACCGTTGGTGAGTTGCTGCGACGAGTAGAAGGACTGCGGCGGCACGTCGCTGGGCTTCGTGACCGCGACCGGGTCCGAGGTCACGCCCGCCACGGCGACCACGTAGCCCGTCCCCGCGGGGACCTTGCGGAACAACACGCTGCCGAGGTCGTCGATCGGGGCCTGCGCGACGACGTCGCCGGTGCGGTCGCGCAGCTCGGCGCCCTCGCCGGGTGTCGCGCCGGTGACCGCCACCTGGTTCACGCTGCCCTGCACGTGCCACGGCTCTGCCGCCGCGGTGGCCTGCGACCGGGCCGGGGACTGGGCGGCTCCGGCGGTGGGAACGCCCAGGGTCAGCAGACTCGCCACCGCCGCTCCGGCCACCACCACCGCCGTGATCGGGCGACGTCTCACGGGCGAAACGCTAGTGGCCCCCGGAACCCCGCCGATCGCGCCCCCGACGCGCGCGGCTGTGCCACGATCCACGGGTGACGAAGCTCGCAGGATCCCATGTCCTCATCACCGGCGGATCGAGTGGCATCGGCCTCACCACGGCCGTGCTCGCCGCGCGCGGTGGCGCGCGCGTGTCGCTCGTGGCGCGCGACGCGCGGCGGCTCGAGGCCGCCGCGGCCGAGGTCGGGCCGGGCACCGTCACCGCCGCGGCCGACGTCACCGATCCGGCCGCGGTGATCGCCGCGGTCGCGGCCGCCACCGAGCGGCACGGCTCGGTCGACGTGCTGATCACCTCCGCGGGCGGGGCCCACCCCGGCTACTTCGCCGAGCTCGACGACGACGTCTTCCGCACCCAGATGGACGTCGACTACTTCGGCACGCTGCACGCGCTGCGGGCGGTGGTGCCCACGATGACGGCACGGGGACGCGGGCACCTCGTCCTGGTGTCGTCGACCGCCGGGCTCGTCGGCGTGTTCGGCTACAGCGCGTACGCCCCCGCGAAGTACGCGGTGCGGGGCCTCGCCGAGACGCTGCGCCCGGAGCTCGCCCCGGTCGGCATCACCGTGAGCTGCGTGTACCCGCCCGACACCCGTACGCCCGGCTTCGACGCCGAGAACGCGCTGAAGCCGCCGGAGACGGTGGCGATCAGCGACACGATCAAGCCCCGCGACGCCGACCACGTGGCCCGGGCGATCGTCAAGGGCATCGAGAAGGACCGCCTCGTGATCACCGCCGACGTGCAGACCGCCGCCCTCGCCCGGGCCGCCGGCCTGCTCGGCCCCTACGTGCGCCACACGATGGACCGCACCATTCGGAAGGTCCGCGAGCGGAAGTGAGCCCAGAGAGGCGGCTACCGTCCGATCGCCGCAAATTCACCCCCTGGAGCCCGCCATGAGCACGCGCACCGAGACCGACAGCATGGGACCGATCGAGGTCCCGTCCGAGCGTTACTGGGGTGCGCAGACCCAGCGCTCGCTGCACCACTTCTCCATCGGCGACGACCACATGCCCACCGCGGTCATCCGGTCGATGGCGGTGCTGAAGAAGGCCGCGGCGATGGTCAACCGCGACCTCGGGAAGATGGCCGACGACAAGGCCGCGCTGATCGTGCAGGCCGCCGACGAGGTCGTCGCCGGCACGCTCGCCGACGAGTTCCCGCTCTACGTGTGGCAGACCGGCTCCGGCACGCAGACCAACATGAACGTGAACGAGGTCATCTCGAACCGCGCGATCGAGATCGCCGGCGGCGAGCGCGGCTCCAAGAAGCCGGTGCACCCCAACGACGACGTCAACATGTCGCAGTCGTCGAACGACACCTTCCCGACCGCGATGCACATCGCCGCGGTGGAGGAGGTCGTGCACCGCCTCGTGCCGTCGGTGCTGCGCCTGCGCCACGCGCTCGCGGCGAAGTCCGACGAGTTCGCCGACATCGTGAAGATCGGCCGCACCCACCTCCAGGACGCGGTGCCGCTCACCCTCGGCCAGGAGTTCAGCGGTTACGTCGCCCAGCTCGACGACGACCTCGAGCGCATCGCGGTCACCATGCCCGACCTCTACGAGCTCGCCATCGGCGGCACCGCGGTCGGCACCGGCATCAACACGCATCCCGAGTTCGCGGAGCGCTGTGCCGCGGTGATCGCCGAGCTCACTGGCCTGCCGTTCGTCTCCGCGCCGAACAAGTTCGCGGCCCTCGCCGCGCACGACGCGCTGGTGTTCGCCAGCGGTGCGCTCAAGACGCTCGCGGTGTCGCTCATGAAGATCGCCAACGACATCCGCTGGCTCGCGTCGGGTCCGCGTGCCGGCCTCGGCGAGCTGATCCTCCCCGAGAACGAGCCGGGCTCGTCGATCATGCCGGGCAAGGTGAACCCCACCCAGTCCGAGGCCATGACGATGGTCTGCGTGCAGGTGATGGGCAACGACGCCACCATCGGGTTTGCCGGCTCGCAGGGCAACTTCGAGCTCAACGTGTTCAAGCCGGTGATGATCTTCAACTTCCTGCACTCGGTCGACATCCTCACCGACGCGTGCGACTCCTTTCGCGAGTTCGCGATCGAGGGTGTGCAGGCCAACGAGGAGAAGATCGCGGAGCACGTGGGCCAGTCGCTCATGCTCGTCACCGCGCTCAACCCGCACATCGGGTACGACAACGCCGCGAAGATCGCCAAGCACGCCCACCAGAACAAGGGCACGCTCAAGGACTCGGCGATCCACCTCGAACTGCTCACCGAGGAGGAGTTCGACCGCCTCGTCGTCCCGTCGGAGATGACCCGGCCCGGAGACTGACTGCCCCCTGCGAGCTCGCGGCCCCGGCAGATAGGCTCGCTCGCATGTCCATTTACGAGCAGCAGATCAACACGCTCGAGGGTGCGCCCGCCGAGCTGTCCCAGTACGCCGGCAAGGCCACCCTCGTGGTCAACGTCGCCTCCAAGTGCGGCCTCACGCCGCAGTACGAGGCCCTCCAGAAGCTCTACGAGGACTACCGCGACCGCGGCCTCGTGGTGATCGGCTTCCCCTGCAACCAGTTCATGGGGCAGGAGCCGGGCACGGCCGAGGAGATCCGCGACTTCTGCGACACGAGCTACCACGTGAGCTTCCCGATCACCGAGAAGATCGACGTGAACGGCGCGCAGGCCCACCCCGTGTACCAGGAGCTCACGCAGGCGGCCGACGCCGACGGCGAGGCCGGCGACGTGAAGTGGAATTTCGAGAAGTTCCTCGTGGGCCCCGACGGCTCCGTGGTGGAGCGCTTCCGCCCGCAGGTCACCCCCGACGACCCGGCCGTCATCTCGGCGATCGAAGCCACCCTTCCTTCCTAGGAGCACAAGTGAGCAGGCACGGAGCGAGCGGAGGCGAGCGAGGGTGAGTGTCGTGTTCATGACCGGTGCGACCGGCATGATCGGCTCCAACATCGCGAAGCTCCTCGTGGAGGGCGGCGACTCGGTCGTCGCCCTCGTACGCGAGGGCAGTGATGCCGGAGCGATCGAGGCGATGGGCGTCGAGATCCGTCGCGGCGACATCACCGACGCGGACGACGTGCTGCGCGGCGCCGAGGGCGCGGAGTTCGTGATCCACTCCGCCGCAGTGCTCGGCGGGCCCACCCAGAACCCGGGTGAGCACGAACAGGTCAACGTGATCGGCACCGCGTACGTGCTCGACGCGGCGCGGAAGGTGGGCGCGCAGCGCACGGTGCAGCTGAGCACCACCACCTTCTTCGACGCGAAGACGGAGCCGCTCAGCGAGGTGTCGCCGCTCGACCCCGACCCGAGCCCCGACCCCTACACGCAGACCAAGATGCGCGCCTTCATCGACGCGATGGAGCGGGTGGAGCGGGGCGAGGACATCGTCGTCGTGATCTCGGGCGGCGCCTACGGCGACTCTCCATTGCCCGAGCGCTCGATGGTGGTGCCGAGCTACAACGCCCGGATCGTCGCGGCAGTGCGGGGCGAGCTCACCGAGAACGTCAACTTCCCGATCCCGTGGGTCTACGCCGACGACGTCGCCATGTGCTCGGTCCTGGCCATGCGCAAGGGCGTGGCAGGGGAGCGCTACCTCGGCTTCGGCCGTCCGGAAGACGTCGGCGGCACGCCGATGTTCTGCAACCTCGCCTGCGAGGTGGCCGGCGTCGACCACCGCATGCGGGAGGTCTCGGTCGCGGAGCTCGACGACCCCGAGGTGGCGGCCCGCTACGGACCCACGCTCGTCGACCTGGCCCGCAAGCAGTTCCCGGAGCCCTTCTTCGACAACCACCGCACGGTGGAGCGCCTGGGCTACGCCCCGCTCTCCCTGCGCGAGGGCCTCGAACGCACCATCCCCTGGCTCCGCGCTACCGGCCTCCTCTGACCCTCTCCCGAACCGGCGTCAATCGAAGCCCATAGTGGGCAGGGATTGACGCCGGTTCGGAAAAGAAGACTAGAAGGGTCGGGAATAGGACCGGCCCGCGGGCGGTTCCTGTGCTCACGTAATCGTGTAATCGCGTCTCGAGACGTGATTCCCCGTGAGTGAGGAACCGGCGTGGACGAAGCGACCCGCACCCCCGACAGCCCCGAGAGCCCCGAGCTGACCACGGCCCTGCCGCTGCTGGCCCTGCCCAGCGGCGTCGTGCTGCCGCAGATGGTCGTGACCCTGGCCCTGGAGTCGCCCGAGGCCCGGGCGGCCGCCGACGGCGCCCGTGCCGGTGACGGCCGTGTGTTGCTCGTGCCCCGCACCACCGTCGACGGGGCAGCGGGCTGGACCCGCATCGGCACCGTCGCCCGCGTGGAGCACGAGGGCGAGATGCCCGACGGCCAGCGTGCACTCGTGCTCCGCGGCCTCGCCCGCGCCCACGTCGGTGCGGTCGTGCCGAGCGAGCACCCCGGGCTGTGGGTGCAGGCCGAGCCGGTGCACGAACCCGCGGCGGTCTCCGGCCGCGCCCGGGAGCTGGCGCGCGAGTACCGCGCCGTCGTGCGCGCCATCGCCACGGCGCTGGGCCGTCCCCGTCTGGCCGACGCGGTCGCCGGGGTCGACGACCCGGGCACGCTGGCCGACACCGCCGGGTGGTCACCCGAGCTGTCGACCGAGCGCAAGGTGGAGTTGCTGGAGGAGCTCGACCCCGAGGCGCGTCTCGCGAAGGCGCTCGAGTGGGCGCGCGAGGTGCTGAGCGAGTTCGAGCTCACCGAGCAGATCCGCTCCAAGGTGAGCGAGGGCATGGACAAGCAGCAGCGCGAGTTCGTCTTGCGCCAGCAGCTCCAGGCCATCCGCGAGGAGTTGGGCGACACCGGTGACACCGCGAACGCGGTGGAGGAGTACCGCACGAAGCTCGCCACCCTCGCGGACGAGGGCGCGGTGTCCGACGACGTGCGCGACGCGATCGGTCGCGAGATCGACAAGCTCGAGCGTACGAGCGAGCAGAGTCCCGAGCACGGGTGGATCCGCACCTGGATCGACACGGTGTTCGAGGTGCCGTGGGGCAACCGGTCCGACGAGCACCTCGACGTGGCCGCCGCGCGTGCGGTGCTCGACGCCGACCACACCGGCCTCGACGACGTGAAGGACCGGGTCGTCGAGTACCTCGCGGTGCGCAAGCTCCGCGGCGAGAAGGAGGCGGCCAAGGGCATGGCCGACGCACCCGCGAGTGCTCCCCGTGCAAGTCGACGCGGCGCGGGCGCGATCCTCGCGCTGGTCGGTCCGCCCGGCGTCGGCAAGACGTCACTCGGCGAGTCGGTCGCGCACGCGCTCGGCCGCGAGTTCGTGCGGGTCGCGCTCGGCGGCGTGCACGACGAGGCGGAGCTGCGCGGGCACCGTCGCACCTACGTGGGCTCGCGCCCCGGACGGGTGGTGCGCGCGCTGACCGAGGCGGGCACGATGAACCCCGTCGTGCTGCTCGACGAGGTCGACAAGCTGGGCAACGACTGGCGGGGTGACCCGTCGGCCGCGCTGCTCGAGGTGCTCGACCCCGCGCAGAACCACACGTTCCGCGACCACTACCTCGAGCTCGACCTCGACCTGTCCGACGTGCTGTTCCTCGCGACCGCCAACGTGCTCGACACGATCCCCGGCCCGCTGCTGGACCGGCTCGAGATCATCCGGCTCGACGGCTACACCGAGGACGAGAAGGTCGCGATCGCCCGTGACCACCTGCTGGCCCGCCAGTTGGAGCGCAACGGCCTGACCGCGGACGAGGTGCAGGTCACCGACGACGCGCTGCGTGCCGTCGTCGTCGACCACACCCGCGAGGCGGGCGTGCGCCACCTCGAGCGCGAGGTGGGCAAGCTGCTGCGCAAGACCGCGGCTCGGGTGGCTTCAGGGGCGGTGACGCCGCCCGTGGTGCTCGACGTCGACGACGTGGAGCCTGCGCTCGGCCGGCCGAAGTTCCACGGCGAGGTGGCCGACCGCACCGGCGCGCCCGGCGTGGCGACCGGGCTCGCGGTCACCGGGGCCGGCGGCGACGTGCTGTTCGTCGAGGCGACCACCACACCCGGCGAGGGCTCGGGGCCCGGCGGGCTGACCGTCACCGGGCAGCTCGGCGACGTGATGCAGGAGTCGGCGCGCATCGCGCTGACCTACGTGCAGGCGCACGCCGAGGAGCTCGGGCTCGACCCGGGCCTGTTCCAAGGAGCCACACAACGGCGCGTGCACCTGCACGTGCCCGCGGGTGCGATCCCCAAGGACGGGCCGTCGGCCGGCATCACCATGACGACCGCGCTCGTGAGTGCCTTGTCGGGCCGGCCGGTGCGCGCGGGCGTGGGCATGACCGGTGAGGTCACGCTCCAGGGCCGGGTGCTGCCGATCGGTGGGCTGAAGCAGAAGGTGCTGGCCGCGCAACGCGCCGGTCTCGACACCGTGCTCCTTCCCGCCCGCAACGCACCCGACCTCGACGACGTGCCCGAGTCGGTGCGTGCGGTGATGACCTTCCATCCGGTCGAGGACGTGCGCGACGTGCTGCGCATCGCCCTCGAGGAGCCGGCTCAGTCATCGGCGGCGTGACGCCAGTGGTGTGACTCGTGTGACGACGTGACCTGGGCGCAGTACTCGGTGAGGAGTGCCCGGGTCGCGTCGTCCACGCCGGCGAACTCCGCGCCCACCCGGTGGTGGCGGTGACCGTGACGGGTCCACCGCTCGACCACCGGGAGCGCGATGTCGCGACGCTCGCCACGCGAGTCGCTGACCCGGGTGAGGAGCACGACGCGGGTGCCCGGCTCGATGGCGACCGGGCTGTCGAACGACACGCCGTCGGGTGTGAGGTCGCGCAGGTCGACGATCGTCGACGTGTCGGCGATGCCGCGCCTGCAGGTCGACCGCGACCCGCTCGCTGCGCCGCCGGCGGCGGGCAGCACGGTCGGACGCCCGGTCGGAAGCGGCGCCCGGAGTGCCCGGCGCGGGGTCGCGGCGACGCTCGTGGATGTTCACTCCCGAAATTTCGGTATCTCCCCCCAAATCTTGAGCAAGATGGGACCTTGGTCCCGAGCGACGGTCCCGAGGGCTCCCAACGGCCGCGCGAACCCCGGCGCCTCGGGGAGGTCGCCCGCGTCTTCCTGAAGCTCGGCACCCTGGGCTTCGGCGGCCCGGCGGCCCACGTGGCGATGATGCGCCACGAAGTGGTGGAGCGCCGGGCGTGGGTGGGGGAGCAGGAGTTCCTCGACGCGCTCGGGGTAACCGGGGTGATCCCGGGCCCGGGCTCCACCCAGATGGCGATCTACCTCGCCCGCCGGCGCGCGGGCTGGCCCGGTCTGGTGGTGGGCGGGGCCTGCTTCGTGCTGCCGGCGATGGCCATCGTGCTCGCACTGGCGTGGGCCTACGTGGAGTACGGCGCCACCACCATCGGGCGCGGCGTGCTCTACGGCATCACGCCCGTGGTGATCGGCATCGTCGCCGACGCGGTGGTGCGCCTCGGGCGCAGCGCGATCCGCACGGCGCGCCTCGCGGTGCTCGCCGCGATCGTGCTGGTGGGGTGGTTCACCGGCGCCCCGGTGCTGCTGCTCCTGCTCGGCGCGGGAGCAGCCGAAGCGGCCGCCGCGCACCTCGGCACCTGGCGCGACCGCGGTGCCGCGGCCATCGCGTTCCTCACCACGACGGCCGGGGCGCGCAGCACGCGGGTGCACGGGGTCTCGCTCGTGGAGGTGTTCCTCGAGTTCCTGAAGCTGGGCGCCGTGGTGTTCGGCAGCGGCTACGTACTCGTGGCCTACCTGCAGCACGACCTGGTCGACCAGTTGCACTGGATCACCTCGCAGCAACTGGTCGACGCGGTGGCGGCGGGGCAGGTGACCCCCGGGCCGGTGTTCACCACCGCGACCTTCGTGGGGTACCTCGTCGCGGGATTGTGGGGCGGGGTCGTCGCGACGATCGCGATCTTCCTGCCCTCGTTCCTGCTCGTCGCCGCGTTCGGGTGGATCGTGCCGCACCTGCGGCGCTGGACGTGGAGCGCGGCGGCACTCGACGGCGTCACCGCCGCCGCGGTCGCGCTCATGGCCGGCGTGACCTGGGACCTCGCCGGCACTGCGATCGTCGACGGGCTCACCGCGCTCCTCGCGCTCGCATCGTTCGCGGTCATGTGGCGATGGCGCCCGAACCTCGTGTGGCTCGTCCTCGCCGGCGCGCTCGTCGGCGTCGTGCACTCGGTGGTGTAGTGCCGATCAGCCGGCGACCGCCCGCCGGGTGGCGGGCACGTCCACCGGCACTTCGAACCGGCGGTGCCGTTGGGTGGACGCGACCACGAAGCAGTACTCCACGAGGAGGTGGTGGGTCGCGTCGTCGACGCCGTCGAGCCGGGCGCCCACCCGGAAGCCGTCGTCGACATGGCGGACGCGGCGCACGACCGCCGGGAGTGTTACGTCGTGGCGTTCGCCGCGCGCGTCGGTCAGCCGCGTCAGCAGCACGACGCGGCTGCCGGGCTCGAGCGCCACCGGGGTGCGGAATGCCACGCCGTCGGGAGTGAGGTCGAGGAGCGGGACCACGGTCTGCGTGTTGGCGATGCGGGCCCGCAACTCCACGGGGAGGCGGTACGTCGTGCGCAGCTGGCGCCTGCGCACCAGACCGCCGAGCACGACGACGATGCACCCCACCTCCCACGCGCCGAGCGCGAGCAGGATCGCGAGCGCGAGGTCGGGCATCGTGCCGACGGCGATGACACCGAGTGCGCCGAGGATTCGGACGACCCACGCCGCGGCGAGCGCGCACAGCACGATGGTCATGAGGCGCAGCTCGCGCAACACGCTCAGCCCACCCTCGTCGATACCGTCCTTCGGCGTCACGTGGAAGGTGGTGCCACGCCCGAGCACGAGCTCGACGACGGCGCGTGCGTGGATGCCCATCGTCATCAGGCCGTAGCGCGTCGAGTCGAACGGGCCCAACGCACCGCGACCGAGGCCCGCGGTGGCGAGCAGGCTCATCAACGTCCACGGCAGCCACAGAAGTCCGAGCGTGAGCAACGACGCATGCATGGGCAGCCGGGCGGTGGCGAGCGTCCAGGTGAGCACGAGCAGCAACGCGAGGCGCTGGAGCCCGGCGAAGTAGGTGTAGAGCGATGCGAAGTAGCTCGTCCGTTGCCTGATCGTGAGCCCTGGACAGGTCAGCGGGTTCTCGCGCGTCCGGAACACGCGGAGGTTCCCCCGCGCCCAGCGCGCTCGCTGCAGCAGGAAGCCCGCAAGGTCGTGCGGCGCAAGGCCCTGCACCAGGACCTCGTTGTGGTAGCGGGTCGTCCAACCGCGGGCGTGCATCGCGATCGTGGTGTGGAAATCCTCGGCGACGGTGTCGGTCAGGACACCCCCGACGCCTTCGAGCGCCTCCCGTCGGATGATCGTGGCGGAGCCGCACCAGAACATCGAGTTCATACGGTCCTTCCCGAGCGCGATGACGTCGTAGAACAGCGTCTGCTCGTGGCGCTCGGTGCGGGTGTGCTGCACCGAGTCGCGGTTGTAGAAGTCGTGCGGGGTCTGGACCAGCGCGACGTCGGGGTCCTCGAAGTAGCCGAGCGTGGCTTCGAGCACGTCCGGCAGCGGGACGTGGTCCGCGTCGAGGAAGAGAATGAGCTCGCCGTGTGTGCGGGAGAGCGCCGCGTTGACGTTGCCGGCCTTGGCGTGGGAGTTGTCGGCCCGGGTGAGGTAGCGGGCTCCCATACGGGTTGCGAGCGCCTCGACCTCGGGGCGGCGCCCATCGTCGAGCACCCACGTGACGTGCGGGCCGCGGATCTCGCGACAGCCCACGAGGGTTGCCTCGAGCACCCGCAGCGGCTCGTCGTAGGTCGGGACGAACACGTCCACGGTGGGCAGCGAGTCGGGGGTGGGCGGGCGTGTGGACTCGGGAACCGTCCAGGCGAGGAAGGCGTAGAACCCCAGGCTCACCCATCCGAAGACCTCGGCGACCAGGAGCGACAGGAACAATGGCAGGGGCACGCCCTGGCCGCTCCATCCGATCCGCCAGGCGACATATGCGACGCCCCACAGGAGGGCGACGGAGGCGACGACCCGCACGAGGCGGGGGTGCCCGTCCCAGAAGCCCGAGCGCACCTGGGGGATGGCGCTCACCGTCGGGACCGCCCGGCGCTCCATGTTGTCCATTACAGGAGTTTCGGTATCTACCGGCCTGAGTTGAGGGGAAGCAGTGGGCTACCCCGGGGTGATCGGGTCGCCGACGCGGAAGTCGCCGCCCTCGACCACCTCGCAGCGCAGCCCGCCCCGGTGCACGAACGCCTCGCGCACACCCGGCTTGCCGAGCAGCTGCTCGAGGTAGGCGCACGGCTCGGCCAGCTTCACGCCCCGCAATCGCAACGATCCCACCCGGAAGGTGCGCCCGACCAGGTGGTTGAGCGGCACCCCGGTGGTCACCAGGTTGCGGCGGGTCTCGGCCTCGGCGATCTCCACGCTCCCACCGCTCCCGGCGTTCCTGGCGCGCAGCTCGGCGTTGACCGCCTCGACCGCCTCACGCTCGATGAGGGTCACGTCGCGCGGCACCCGCGTGTCGTGGGAGTACGTACCCGTCCGCTCGGCGTAGCGGTCACCCGTGAGCCCGCGTTGCGCCTCGGCCGTCGCGGCGGTGCGCGCCTCCATGGGCTGACCGGCCGCGGGGGCCAGGTAGATGCCGACGATCTCGCCCTCGAACCGGGTCATCGCCCCAGTCTCGCGTGTCCCGTCGTACACCGGGATGCCGGAGTCGTCCACGCCGGAACCGAACGCTGCCCCGGATGACGGGTGGCTACGTGGTGATGGCGCTCCAGGGCGGTCTCGGGAACCAGTTGTTCCAGTACGCCGCCGGTCTCGGGATCGCCCGGGCGCGCGGTGTCGAGCTGCGATTCGACCCGTGGGGACTGCCCGACGACGAGCGCTGGCTCCCCGTCCTCGTGGGCGACGACTACCGGGAGGCCACCCGGAGCAACTCGCCCGGCTCGGGGTGCTGCACACCGGTCGGCGCGGCCGCGACGACCTCGTGCGCTCGGCGGGGCGGCGCACCGCGACGATTGCCCGCCGCCTGCGCGGCCGTACGGCGCCGCACCAACCTCCCGTGCACTCGCTCGAGCTCGTCGGGGTGTTCGACGAGGCGCTGCTGCGGGTCGACCTCCCCGTGTACCTCGAGGGCTACTTCCAGACCGAGCGCTGGTTCACCGGTGTGGCCGACCACATCGCACGCCGGGTGCAGCTGCCCGCAGTCACGCCGCTCCGACCGGCGACCGCGCCCGCCGGGGCGCCGACCGTGGGGGTGAGCTTCCGGCGCGGCGACTACGTGCGGGTCGGGTGGGAACTGCCGCTGTCGTACTACGAACACGCGCTGGCCCGCATCAGCGAACTGGTGCCGGGTGCCGCGTTGGTCGTCCTCGGCGACGATCCCGTCTTCACGCAGTTCGCGACCGGTTGGGTCGCGAATTACGGCCCGCGGTGAGCGCCTACGAGCGCGGCGCCGACGAGCTGGTGCACCTCGCGCTCGCAGCCGCATGCGACCACGCGGTGATCGCGAACTCGTCGTTCGCCTGGTGGGGCGCGTGGTTCGGTGACCGGCGCGTCGAGGCCGAGGGAGCCGCCGCGGGACCGGCCCCGGCGCGCGTCGTGCTCGCGCCCGCGGACTACCCGGCGCGCTTCGGGAAGGACGTGGTGCCCGAAGCGTGGGTCACGGTCCCGTCCTGAGGGTGGCGGCCACCGTCTCCGCGAGCCCCTCGCGCAGCGGGATCTCCGCCGTGAACCCCAGCGCGTCGCGCGAGCGGGCGACATCGAGGCGCCGGCGCGGCTGACCGTTCGGTCGCGAGGTGTCCCACTCGATGGCGCCGCGGTAGCCGGTGAGCTCGGCCACGAGCGTCGCGAGGTCGCGGATCGAGACCTCGTCGCCGGAGCCGATGTTGAGCGGCGCGGGCTCGTCGTAGCGCTTCAGCGTGAGGCGGAACGCCCGCGCCGCGTCGCGCACGTGGAGGAACTCGCGGGTGGGGCTGCCGTCGCCCCACAGCATGACCGCGTCGTCGCCCGCGGCCGCGGCGGTGGCGAACCGGCGGATCATCGCCGGGATCACGTGACTGGTCTCGAGGTCGTCGTGGTCCTCGGGGCCGTAGAGGTTGGTGGGGAGCAGGAACACGAAGTTGAAGCCATACTCCTCGCGGTACGCCTGGGCCTGCACGAGCAGCATCCGCTTGGCGAGACCGTACGGGGCGTTGGTCTCCTCCGGGTAGCCGCTCCAGAGCGCGTCCTCGCTGAAGGGCACGGGAGTGTGCTTCGGGTACGCGCACACGGTGCCTGCCACGACCACCTTGGCGACGTCGTGGACGCGGCACGCCTCGAGCAGTTCGATGCCCATGACCGCGTTCTCGTAGAAGAAGCGCCCCGGCGCGGCGGCGTTGGCGCCGATGCCGCCCACCACCGCGGCGAGGTGGACGACCGCGTCGGGGCGGTGTTCGAGGAGGAGCGCGTCGATGCGGTGGCGGTGGCGGAGGTCGAACTCGCCGCTGCCCGGTGCGTGGACGTCGGCACCCGCAGCGCGCAGGTCGGCGACCACGTGACGACCGAGGAAGCCTCCGCCTCCGGTGACGACCACGCGGGCACCGGCGACATCCATCAGAGGATGTTACGACTCACGCGAGGTCGAACTCGGCGAGCACGTCGCCGGTCTCGAGCGACTCGCCCGGCGACAGCGGGAAGTGGCAGGCCACGAACTGCCCGAGGGCCACCTGCCGCACCACGGGTTCCTCCGCCTCGCAGCGCGCCTCGGCACGCGGGCAACGTGTGCGGAAGCGGCAGCCGCTCGGCGGGTTGGTGTTCGACGGGATCTCGCCCTGCACGGGCGGCGGCGTGTCGTCGTGGCGCTCGGGATCGGGCTCGGGGATCGCCGAGAGCAGCGCCGCGGTGTAGGGGTGCGCCGGCTGCGCGTAGAGGAGGTCGGGGGAGCCGATCTCGCACAGCTTGCCGAGGTACATCACCGCGACCCGGTCGCTGACGTTCTTCACCACCGCGAGGTCGTGGGCGATGAAGACGAGGGTGAGGCCGTAGCGGGCCTTCATGTCCTCGAGCAGGTTGAGGATCTGCGCCTGCACCGACACGTCGAGCGCGGAGACCGGCTCGTCGCAGATGATCACCTTCGGCTCGGTGACGAGGGCACGCGCGATCGAGATGCGTTGGCACTGGCCGCCGGAGAACTCGTGCGGGCGGCGGTCGCGCGTGGTCTCGGGATCGAGGCCCACCGCGTCGAGCACCTCGTCGACCTTGGCGCGGCGCGACGCGGCGTCGCCGGTGCCCCAGATGTCGAGGCCTTCCGACACGATGGCGCCCACCTTGCGGCGCGGGTTCAGCGACGAGATCGGGTCCTGGAAGATCATCTGCAGGCGGGGGCGGATGCGCCGCAGCGCGGAGCCGCGCAGCTTCGTGAGCTCCTGCTCTTCGAAGCGCACGCTGCCGCCCGACGGCTTGATGATCTGCATGATCGCCCGGCCGGTGGTGGACTTGCCGCAGCCCGACTCGCCGACGAGGCCGAGGGTCTCGCCCTCGACCACGTCGAGGCTGATGCCCGACACGGCGTGGACCTTGCCGCCTTCCGACGAGAACTCGACGACGAGGTCCTCGACGCGCAGCAGCGCCTCGCCCTCGGGCCGCAGGTGCGCGGTACCGGTGCCCGCCATCAGCGTTCCTCGCGGTGCGTCGGTGTTGCCTGAACGCCTTCACTGGACGGGCCCGGCGGGGCCGGGCCCGGTCCGACCGGGAACCAACAGCGGTACTCGTGCCCGGGGGCGTCGGCGGCGACGAGCGGCGGCATCTCCTCGCGGCACTTGTCCTGCGCGTAGGGGCAGCGCGGCGCGAAGCGGCAGCCGGGTGGCGGCGCCACGAGGTCGGGCGGGCGACCGGGGATCGCGGCGAGGCGGGTGTGGCTCGGCTCGGAGAGCTTGGGGATCGAACGGAGGAGTGCCTCGGTGTAGGGCATCTTCATGTGGTGGAACAGCGTGGCGGTCGGCGCCTTCTCCACGACCTGCCCCGCGTACATCACGAGCACGTCGTCGGCGCGCCCGGCGACCACGCCGAGGTCGTGGGTGACGAGGATCACCGCCATGAACCGCTCGCGCTGCTGCTGCGCGAGCACGTCGAGGACCTGCGCCTGCACGGTGACGTCGAGCGCGGTGGTGGGCTCGTCGGCGAGGAGCAGCTGCGGACCGCATGCGAGCGCCACCGCGATGCAGATGCGTTGGCGCAGACCGCCCGACAGCTGGTGCGGGTACTCGCCCATCCGGCGTTCGGGATCGGGGACCCGCACCGACTCCAGCAATGACACCGCGAGCTCGTTGGCGAACTGCTTCGTGACGTCGAGGTGGGTGTGGATCGCCTCGGTGATCTGCTTGCCGATCTTCATCACCGGGTTGAGCGACGTCATCGGGTCCTGGAACACCATCGCCATCGCGTCGCCCCAGAACTTGCGCATCTCCTTCGGGTCGCGTCGCCGATCTCGGTGCCGTCGAAGCGGATCGAACCGCTCCGCACGACGCCCTTGTGGGGGAGCAGGCCCATGATCGAGCGCGACAGCACCGTCTTGCCCGATCCCGACTCGCCCACGATGCCGAGCGTGCGGCCGCGCGCGAGCGCGAACGACACCCCGTCGACCGCGCGCACCAGACCGCGTACGGTCTGGAAGCCCGTGGCGACGTCGGTGACCTCGAGGAGCGGGACGCCCGGGTGCTCGCTCACAGCGCGCCTCCCCTGATGGGGCGCTCGTTCGTCACCGCGCGGGAGGCTCCTTGTCGCCGGCTCCTCACAGCGCGCCCTCGCGTACGTCGAACTTGGCGCGGATCGCGTCGCCGAGGAAGTTGAGTGCGAGCACGGTGAAGAAGATCATCAACGCGGGCTCGAACACGATGTGCGGCGCGCGTTCCAGATTGTTGCGCCCAATCGAGATGATGTTGCCCCAGGTGGGCTGGTCGGGTTCCACGCTCGCGCCGAGGATGGCGAGCGTGCCCTCCGCGACGATGGCCACCGCGATGCCCAACAGCGCGATCGAGTACATCGCGGGCAACACGTTGGGCAGCACCTCGCGGAAGATCACCCGCCGGTGCTTGGCGCCCTGGGCGCGCGCCGCGGTGACGAACTCGCGCTCTGACCAGCTCAACGTGCTCGCCGCGTGATGCGCCCGAGCACCGGGATCGAGACCGCGCCCAACGCGAGGATCAGCGCGAGCTCCGGATCCATGCCGCCGCCGGTGCCGCTGGGATCGGCGCGCAGGATGGTGACGAGCGCGAGCGCGAGGATCACCGCGGGCACCGCGAGCAGCACGTCGAGCAGGAGGCTCACGACGGTGTCGACCCACCCGCGGAAGTAGCCGCCGATGAGCCCGAGCATGCCCCCGAGCACGAAGCCGATGAGCACGGAGAGGGTGGCGATCACGAGCGTGGTGCGCGCGCCCCAGACCAGGCGCGAGAACATGTCCCGCCCGTTGTAGTCGCCGCCGAGGAGGTGCCCGGCCGCCGTGCCCGCGTCGGCGAACGGGCCGCGCCGCGCGAGCCCGGTGGTGACCGCCTGCGGGTCGTCGAGGGGGAGCACCGGGGCGAGCAGGGCGAGGCCCACGATCAGCGCGATCCACGCGATCGACAGCCACCCGGCGATGCCGAGCCCCTTCTTCCGCAGGCGACGGACCTCGGGCCCGGTCGTGACCGCGGTGATCTCGATGGTGCCCGGGTCGACCGGGCGCCCCTGGTCGACCGCCTGGTCGACGAATTGCTGCAGCGGGTCGTCAGGCATGGGACCGCCGGATGCGCGGGTCGAGCACCACGTAGAGCGAGTCGACGACGAAGTTGATCAGCACGTACCCGATCGCGATGATCGCGATGTAGCTCTGGAGCTCCACGATCTGGCGGGCGTTGATCGCCTGGTAGATGAGGGTGCCGAGGCCGGGGATCTGGAAGATGATCTCCACCGCGAGGGCGCCGCCGATGAGCGTGCCGAAGTTGAGGCCCGCCACGGTGAGCAGCGTGAGGCTCGACGGCTTGAACGCGTGCCGCCACAGGATGCGCCGGTCGGTGAGGCCCTTGGCGCGGGCCATGGTGATGAAGTTCTCCTGCAACGTGGCGATCATGTCGCTGCGGAGGAGTCGCATGTAGACCGCGACGAGCCCGGCGGCGAGCGAGATCGCCGGCAGCAGCATGGTGGAGATGTGCTTGCCGAGGTCGCCGGTGGGCTGGCCGAAGAGCCCCTCGAGCCACCCGGGCGAGTATCCGCTGACCTGCGGCGTCCCGATCAGGGGGATGTGGGGTTGCCACTTCACGCCCACGAGGTAGGCGAGCGCGAGGGCGAGCACGAAGCTCGGCAACGCGAGCAGCGCGAACGCCCCTGCGTTCACCGCCTTGTCGGTCTTGGTGTTCGCCTTGTACGCGGTGAGCACGCCGAGCGGGATCGCCACCGCCAGGGCCAGGATCTGCGCGTAGAGCATCAGCGCCAGCGACACCGGCAACGCGGCCTCGAGCTTGTCGGCCACCTGGGTGTTCGACTGGTAGTCCTTGCCGAAGTCGCCCTGGAGCAGGTTGCCGAGCCACGTGCCGTACTGCTCGAGGAACGGCTTGTCGAGGCCGTTGTCCGCGCGGAACTGCGCCTTCTGCTCCTTCGTGCCGTACGGAATGGTCGCATCCGCGACGTCACCGGGGAACAGCCGCAACAGGCTGAACGCGAACAGCGTCGACAGCAGCACCACCACGACGAGCTGCAACAGCCGTCGGGCAACGATCTTCATGTGGGGGAGGTCTACTTGGTGACGTAGATCCCGAGCAAGGGGTGTCGGCCGTAGAAGAACAGCGGCTGGCCGCCACCGTCGGGCAGCGCCGGGCCCATGAACCCGTTCACCGTCTTCTTGCTCGCGATCAGCCAGGCGTCGTAGTAGGCCCACACGTTGTAGAGCTGCGAGGCGAAGCGCTTGTCGACCTGCTGGTAGATCTCCTTGCGCTTCGCCGGGTCGAGTTCACTGCGGCCCTGGTCGAGGAGCGTCTGCAGCTCGGGATCGGCGAACTTGCCGAAGTTGAGCAGGGAGCCCGTCTGCCACCACTGGTAGTTCACGTCGGGGTCGCCACCGGGGTGGTTGCGCCACAGCATGATGCTGAAGTTGCCGCCCACGGCCGCGGCGATGAAGGCGGTCTGGTCGTCCTGCTTCAGCGTGGCGTCGATGCCCGCCTTCGACAGCTGCTCCTTGATGAGCTGGGCCTCGGCGGTGTTGGCCGGGTCGTTGGTGTGCTCGAGCACCACCGAGAAGCTGCCGTCGTGCGCCGCCTTGTAGGCGTCGGCGAGCTTCGTGGCCTCCTTCACGTTGGTCTTCGGGTAGCCGGGGTTCTTCACGTACCCGCTCACCGAGGAGTCGAACGGGCCGTCGGCCACCGTGAACACGCCGTTGTTGCGGATCTCGTTGATCTGCTGACGGTCGATGGCGAGGGCCACCGCCTTGCGGGCGTTGAAGTCGTCGAGCGGCGGCTTGGCCTCGTTCATGAGGTAGTAGCGCACCTCGCGACGGCCGGGCTTCTCGTACATCTCGTTGAAGCTGGACTTCTTCTGCAGCAGCGCGTCGACCTGCTGGCCGTCGGAGGTGTGGATGATGTCGAGCGACCCGCCCTGGAGACCGTTGACCCGCTGCACCGCCTCGGCGACGGGCTTGAAGGTGATCTGGTCGAGGTAGGGGAGCTGGGTGCCCTTGGAGTCCTTCTGCCAGTAGTCGGGGTTCTTGTTGGCGACGAGCTCCTGGTTCACGGTCCAGTGGTCGAGCTTGAACGGGCCGGAGCCGATGAGGTTGCTGTTGCAGGTGTCGGGGTTGGCGAGCTGCGCGGGGGCGACGATCAGGAAGCGGCCGTCGAGGTAGAGGAACCAGTCGAACGCGACCCACGGCACCTTGGTCTTCACGGTGACCACGTTGGGTGCGGTGACCTCGACGGTGTCGATGGCCTTGAGCGCCGCGCCCACGAGGGTGCTGCTCCGGTAGGCGTCGATGTTGAGCTTCACCGCGGCGGCGTCGACGGGGGTGCCGTCGTGGAACTTCACGCCGTCACGCGTCGTGATGGTCCACGTCTGGTAGGTGGAGTCGTGCTCCACGCTCTTCGCCAGGTAGGGCACGATCTTGCCCTTGGAGTTGGGGACGACGAGCGTGTCGTAGATGGCCGCGCCGACCTCGATGCCCGAGATGGCGAGGCGGGCGGTGGTGGGGCACCAGCCGCCACCGGTCTCGGCCTCGAGGCCGTAGACCACCGAGCCACCCGGCTTGGGGCTCGCGGCCTGCGGCGTGCCGGCGACGCGTGTCGAGGTGCCGGCCCCGGCAGCGGCACCGCTCACGGCGACGACGCCGAGGGCGACCGTCCCGGCGGCGACGAGCGCCACCAGGCGAGAGCGGAAGGAATGCTTCCCTGCCACACGAACGTCCACGATTTCCCCCCAGGGATCGCTGGCTACCGGCCGGTAGCGTATCCGCACTTCCGCCCCGTGCAACGTTCGCCCCGGTACCGTCGGGAGATGGCCGGCGACGGGGACAGCGGGGGAGGAAGTGGGGCAGGCCGCGGGTCGGGCCACGGGTCGGGCCACGGATCGGGCCGGGACCTCCTGCGGGTGAGCCCCACGTGCGTGCTGCGCGTCGACGAGCTCGAATGGCGCACCACCGGTTCCGGCGGTCCGGGCGGCCAGCACGCCAACACCTCCGACACCCGGGTGGAGGTGCGCTTCGACGTCGCCGCCTCGCCGTCGCTGGCGCCGCGCCAGCGGGAGCTGTTGCTGGAACGGCTCGGCCCCGTGGTCCGGGCCACCAGCTCCGACAGCCGCTCCCAGGCCCGCAACCGGGAGCTGGCGCTCGACCGGCTCCGGGCGAAGCTCGAGGCGGGCCTGCACGTCGACCCGCCCCGCCGGGCCACCAAGCCCGGTCGCGGGGCGCGCGAGACCCGCCTCGGCGACAAGCGCCACCAGAGCCGGCGCAAGGAAGCCCGGCGCCGCCCCGACCCCGAAGAGTGAGAAGCTGACGGATGGACGTGGTGGTCGAGGTGCTCTGGTTCGGGCTCGGGATCCTGCTCCTGGTCTTCGTGCTCGACTCCGCGGTGCGCACCTTCGTGCTGCCCCGGGGCGTGGCGACGGTGCTGACCCGGATCGTGTTCGTGGGGCTGCGGATCGTGTTCAACGCGATCGCCCGGCTCGCCCGCACCTACGACGGGCGCGACTCGGTGATGGCGCTCTACGGGCCCATCGGACTCCTGCTCCTCCCCGCGGTGTGGATCGGCGTCACGCTCGTCGCGTTCGCGGCGATGTTCCACTCGCTGGGGGTGAGCGGCTACCACGCCGCGATCGAGATGAGCGGCTCCTCGCTGTTCACGCTCGGCTTCGTGCGCCCGCCCGACTTCGCGACGACGTGCCTCGCGTTCGTGGAGGCCGCCTTCGGCCTCGGACTGCTGGCCCTGTTGATCGCGTACCTGCCCACGATCTACTCCGCCTTCTCGAAGCGCGAGGTCATGGTGGGCCAGCTTGCGGCGTTCACCGGCCAGACGCCCACCGGTGTCGAGATCCTGCGGCGTGCGCACCTCATGGAGCGATTCCACCTGCTCGAGGACCTGTGGGTGCAGTGGCAGGGGTGGTTCGCCGAGCTCGAGGAGACGCACACGTCGCTCGCGGTCGTGAACTTCTTCCGCTCGCCGGCGCCGCACCGCTCGTGGGTGACCTCCGCCGGTGCGGTGCTCGATGCCGCGTCCCTGCGGCTCGCGGTCACCGAGATCGGCTTCGACCCGCAGGCGGGCCTGATGGTCCGCTCGGGTCACTACGCGTTGAACACGATCGCCGAGTACTTCGACCTGCCCTACGACGCCGACCCGTTGCCCACCGACCCGATCCTGGTGACGCGTGACGAGTTCGAGGAGGCGTGCGACCAGCTCGTGGCCGCCGGCATCGCCGTGCGCGCCGACCGCGACGCCGCGTGGGCCGACTTCGCCGGGTGGCGCGTCAACTACGACCTCGCGCTCGTGGGCATCGCGGCCCTCGTGATGGCGCCGTACGCGCCGTGGTCGTCGGACCGCTCGCCAGCGCGTCCGCCGCCCCCGGCTGCACCACTTTCGTCGTCGCGCCTGACGGCTCAGAGCAGCCAGGTCTCCGGCTCCGACGGACGGGTGTCGAGCCGCTCGTACCACTCGGTGCCGAAGGCGTGGGCGAACTGGTCGTCGGGCAGCGCGAGGAAGAACGCCTCCTCGCCGATCTGGCTCTCGTGCACCGCCATCGCCGCGCGCTTGCGGGTGAGATACGGCGTGACGTCGACGCGGGTGGTGATGCGCGCCCCGGGGATCCCGAGGTTGAGCTCGTCGGGGTCGGGCAGGTCGGGCAGCGCCTGACCCAGGGCGAGCGCCTCGGCGCGCTGCACCGCGATCGTCTCGCGCAACGCGTCGGCGTCGACGGTGGCCGCGTAGACGCGCGGGGTGCCCGCGAGCTCGGCGGCGCGACGGCCGACGTGGTGCACCTGGATGTGGTCGGGGTGCTCGTAGCCGCCGCGCTCGTCGTACACGGTGAGCACGGTGGCCTCCTCCTCCCGCAGGATCGCGGCGAGGTGCACGGCCGCTTCTTCGACCGGCGCCGCCGCGAACGCACCGGGCGCGTCGACGGTGTCGGAGCCGGCCATACCGGAGTCGTGGAACGGCAGGAACTCGACGCGCGCGGCGCCGAGGACTTCGCCGGAACGACGGGCCTCGTCGGTGCGCCGTTGCGCGAGCGTCTCGCCGTCGGCCAGCAACCCGGGCGGGATCTCGCCGAGCTCTCCGCGTGTCGCGAACACGGCGACGACCCGGTGACCGTCGTCGGCGGCGCGCGCCATCGATCCGGCAGTCATGATCGCTTCGTCGTCGGGGTGGGCGTGGAGGAACACGAGGGTGGCCATCGCGTGCATGTTCGCGCACGACGCTCGCGTGGGCCGCGTCCTCGCTCCGATCGGGGCCTCCGCGACACCCATCGGACCAGGCGGAGCGCGGTGGATTGCCCCCCCGCAGCGCAGGCACGTGACTGCTACCGTCGATCGGCAATACAGCGGGTCGACGCCGCGGCGCTTCCCGCACCGCGAGCTGCACAGGGAGCAAGGCGTTGGCAACAGGCAGTGTGAAATGGTTCAACGGGGAGAAGGGCTACGGCTTCATCGCCCGTGAGGACGGACCCGACGTGTTCGTGCACTTCTCCGCGATCCAGGGCACGGGATACCGCACCCTCGAGGAGGGCCAGCGCGTCGAGTTCGACGTCGGCCCGGGCCGGAAGGGCGAAGAGGCGCAGAACGTCCGAGTCGTCTGACTTCCCGGAACCCGCTGAGGAGTGCCCGCGGCACCGCTCAGGAGGGATGGAGGGCCCTTCGGGGCCTTCCGTTCCTGTCCGGGCCATCCGCGTCCGGTCCATTCGCGTCCGGGCGAGTCGCGTCCGGATTCAGAGCAGGTCGACGACGCCGCGCAGGTCGAGCGCGCGCGCCACGCCGACCGCCGGAGGATCGGCGGGCAACGTGCTGTCGGGCCAGTGCCCGTCGCGCTCCAGGTAGACCGGCCGCATCCCCGCCGCCAGCGGGCCCTCGACGTCGGGGCCCCACGTGTCACCCACGAACAGGATCGCTCCGGGGGCGACGGACCGGCCGAGGTGGCCGGCCACCTGCTCGATCGTCCGCAGCGAAGATCCGGGGGTGGGGCTTGCGGGCGCCCGCCCACGCCGACGACATCACCGTGTCGACCGCGCCGGTCAGTCCGACCTCGTCGATCGCGGGCGCGAGGTCCCAGTCCCAGTTGCTGCAGATCGCGAGGTGCACGCCGCGCCCGCGCAACTCGGCGAGCACCGCCGGCACCTCGTCGTACACCTCGAGCACGCGCTCGGCGCGTCCGGCGTGGAGATCGGCGAGGATCTGCTCGTACTCGCCCGGGTGCACGTCGGCGGCGGCGAGCATCGCGAGGAGTCGCTCCTCCTGCCAGGCCACGTAGTGGTCACGGCTCGCCGACGCGGCCGCGTGCTCCTCGCCGTCGATGTCGCCGCTCCACCAGATCTCGCGCACGTGCTCGGGGAGGTCGTAGCCGTGGCGCGCGACGACCGCGCCGATGTCGATGGCGTGCGTCGCCGCGCGCCAGCGTGCCGAAGAAGTCGAGCATCACGACCTGCGTGTCCATCCCGCTGTTCTTGCCGCTGTCCATGCGGCAATGGTCGCGCGTAGCCAGTGACCTCCGACGCAGTCCCTCAACCGGCCCGCCGCCGCGGCCGACAGGTGGACACCATGGCCACGCCGACCCGGTTCGAGTTCCCGCGGATGCGCGACCTGCTGCGCAACACCCTGCCGGGCGTGATCGAGGGTTCGGTGCTGCCCGTCGTGCTGTTCGTCGCCGCGTTCCGCGTGACGGGACTGTGGGGCGCCATCGTCGCCGGCCTCGGCTTCTCCTACTTCGCCATCGGCCGCCCGCTGGCGCAGCGCATCGCCTCCAATTTCTGCCCGATCCCCGAGGAGGTGCTCGCCCACCGGCACGTGCAGCACCGCTTCCTGCGGATCTCCCTGCTGTTCTCGTGCGCCCTGCTCCTGAACGCGGCGGTGGCCCTGTGGCTCCAGTTCCCCCAGTCGGTGGAGACGTTCGTGCTGGTCAAGCCCCTCGCCACCGGCTCGATCACCATCGCGGCGGTGGTGGTCTCGGTGGTGTGGTTCGAGCGGTCGCTGCACCGTGAGGGGCTCCTGGCTCCGGCCACGGTTTCCTCCGCCGTTTCCTCGGCTGGTTCTCCGGCCACGTTCCCTGCCTCCTGAGGTCCCACCGCCTAGCCTGCTGAGCGGGGCGGAGGAGGCGACTGATGATTCTCGTCGTGGACGACGACATTGATCTGGTCGACATTGTGCGCTCGGCCCTCGAACGTGAGGGCTTCGCGGTCGACGATGCCGGCGACGGTGAGACCGCACTGACCAAGATCGCAGGCGACTCGCCCGAATTGGTCGTGCTCGACCTCGGGTTGCCGAAGGTCCGGGGCCTCGACGTGCTGCGGCGCGTGCGGGAGGACAACCCGGTGCCGGTGATCGTGCTGAGCGGCATGTCCGACGAAGCCGATCGGATCGTGGGCCTCGAGCTGGGCGCCGACGACTACGTCGTGAAGCCCTTCTCGCCGCGCGAGTTGGTGGCGCGCGTGCGTTCGGTGCTGCGCCGCACCCGCGGCACGCAGGCGGCGGGCCGCCTGGAGTTCGGCAACCTCGAGCTCGACCTCACCACGCGTGAGGCCTGGGTGCGTGGCGAGATCGTCGAGCTGCGCCGCCGCGAGTTCGACCTGCTCGCCTTCCTGTGCGCGTCGCCGCGCCAGGTGTTCACGCGCGACCAGCTCCTCCTGTACGTGTGGGAGGTCGAGCCCGAGTGGCAGGGCGCGGCCACCGTGAGCGAGCACGTGCACCGCCTGCGCGCCAAGATCGAGGACGATCCCGCGCATCCCACTCGTATCGTCACCGTGCGCGGGGTCGGCTACCGCTTCGAGCCGTAGACCGGCCCGCACACGCTACGAGAGGGGCGGGTCCTCCGCCGCGGCGTCGGGTACCACCGGTGCGCTCGGCACGCTCGGTACGAGGCGTCGCGCCGCGTCGAGGAGATCGTTGCGCCGCAGCGGCTTGGTGAGCAAGGGCGCGCCGCGTAGCGCGGCCGCACCCGCGGGCACGAAGCCCGACACGAACAGCACCCGCGTCGACGGCGAACGTTCGGCGACGCGCTCGGCGAGATCGGTGCCGCTCATCACCGGCATGACGACGTCGGTGACGAGCAGGTCGACGACGGACTCCCGGGCGAGCATCGCCGAGCGCGGCATCGCCGTCGGTGGCAACCAGCACGCGGTAGCCCGCGCCCCGCAGGATCTCCGCCACCAACGTGCGCATCTCGGGCTCGTCGTCGACCACCAGCACCGTGCCGTGCGCCGGGGCGTGGGCCGCCCCGTTGGCCGCCCCGTTGGTGCCGTTGGCGACCCCACTGGCCGCCGCCGCCGCCGGGTCGGACGCGCGGTCGGACAAGCTGTCGGACGAGCCGGCGTCGTCGTGCAGGTCGAGCTCGGCGGCGACGGTCGCCACGGTGGGGAAGGTCAGGAGGAACGTGCTGCCGCGGCCCAGCGCGCTGCGCACCTCGATGGTCGCGTTCGCCGCCTTCACGATGTCGAAGGTGGTGGACATGCCCAGGCCGGTGCCGCGTCCCGGCGGCTTCGTGGTGAAGAACGGCTCGAACACGCGTTGCCGTGTGGGCTCGTCCATGCCGATGCCGGTGTCGGTGATGGTGAGCACGACGTAGGGCGGCGCACCGGGCACCGGCACGTTGGTGGTGCCGAGCGTGAGGTTGCCTCCGGTGGGCATCGCGTCGCGCGCGTTCACCGCGAGGTTCATGACCGCCTGCTCGAGCCGGTTGGGATCGGCGACGATCGTCGACGCGCCGGCGTCGAGCTTCAGCTCCACCGCCACCGTCGGGCCGACGATCTGGTGCACCAGCTCGCGCAGTGACTGCAGCAGCTCGTGCAGGTCGAAGGTCTCGGGTTCGTCGACGCTGCGACGGCTGAAGGTCATGAGGTCGTCGGTGAGCGCGGCGGCGCGGTCGGTCGCGCGTTGCACGGAGTCGACGCGCTTGCGGGCGCGCTCGAGCAGCGCGAGGTCGTCCTGCAGCAGCTCCACCTGACCGCGCATGATCGCGAGCACGTTGTTGAAGTCGTGGGCGATGCCGCCCGCGAGGCGACCGACCGACTCCATCTTCTGGGCGTGCACGAGTTGGTGGCGAAGCGTGGTGCGCTCGCTGACGTCGGTGACGAACACCACTTTGTGGTCAGGTGCGCCGTCGAGGTGGCGCAGCCGGGCTTCGGAGATCTCCGCGTGGACGATCTCGCCGTCGGCGCGCACGAACCGCAGTACCCGCCCCTCGGTGGGTTCGCCGGTGAACCCCGGCCGCAGCGCCTCGTGCTCGCCGGTGGTGTCGTCGTCGCGCCAGGACCGCAGCGTGCGGCCGACGAGGTCCGGCTCGGCGCGGCCGAGCAGCAGGCACAGCGCCCGGTTGGCCTCCACCAGCACGCCGTCGAGGGTGGTGACGGCCATGCCGACGGGGGAGTGGTCGAAGGTGCGCCGCGACCGTTCGGCGGCCACCCACCGCTGGGCCTCGGCCCCGTCGCGCTCCTCGAGGGCGGTGGAGAAGCCGAGCATGGTGAGCATCGTCACCGCGAAGAACGCCTGCACCACGAGGACCGCGCCGTCCATCGAGTCGAGCGTGGCGGCGAAGGGGCCGGAACCGCGCGCCAGCGCCCAGTCGGCGGCGGCGAGGAGCACGAGGCCGGCGAGCGCCACCGCGCGGGTGCCGAAGCGCAGTGCAGCCCACACGAGCAGCACCACCGACACGAACGCGAGGGGATCGCCCCAGTGCGCGATCGCCAGCACCGCCGAGAGGACCACCGCGAGCCCGAGCGCGGCACCCTCGGCGCGGCCGCCCTGGCGTCGGCCTCGCGGCAGCAGGTGGGCGACGGCGATGCAGCCGACCAGCACCATGCCGAGCGCGTCGGCGAGAGTGGTGCGGTACAGCACGCGCCACCACGGCGCCTCGGCGCCCCAGATGGCGAGCGCGGCGGTGACCACCAGGGCGGCGAGCAGACCTCCGGCGATCGCGGCAACCACCAGCGCGGCGAGGTCGCGCACCCCTTCGATCCGGAACTCGCCGTCGGCGTAGAAGCGCAGCAGCAGCGCACCGGTGGCGGCGGCGAGCACCGCGGCGGCACCGAGCGCGACGGCCACGCCGGGATCGACGTGGTGGCGCAGGGCCACGCCGACGACTGCCACCGCGACCGCGGCGAGCGGTGCCGCGGCGCGTCGCCAGGGGAGGAGCAGCGCGGCGGCGAAGGCGATGCCCGCCGCCGGGGTGAGCGCGACGGCGGCGCCCGGACCGGCCCGCAGCCACGCCACCCACTCGGCGACGGCGGCCGCGGCCACCAGGGCCACGATCGTGGGCACGACCGGGTGGTGGGCGGCGCGGGTGAGGACCCGGTTGAGGCTCGCGGTCAGGCGAGCGCCCGGAGTGGATGCTCGACGCGTGACCATCGAACGACGGTAGCAACCCCGGAACCGGCAGGGCTGCAGCTGAGGAAGCAGCTGACGAGGGGGCCCGCCGGACGACGGGCCCCCTCGTCGTGCGGGAGGGGTGGAGCGGGGCGCATCCCACCCCCCGGTTCGGATTCCGGTAGGGGCGGCTACCGGAGCCCGAAATCAGCGACCACGTAGGTGTTGCCCGAACCGTCGTGGGCGACGCCGACACCGACCCGGTTCACGCCGGGGTCGAGGGTGTTGGCACGGTGGCCGGACGACGCCATCCACATGTTGTTCACGAGGGCGTTGGTGGATCCGCCCGTCCCCATGAAGACGTTCTCGGTGAGGCGCCCCCACCCGGCCATGTACGGCGAGGTGATGATCGCGTAGAGATCCTGGTGAGCGAGGTGACCGGCCGCGGCGAGCTGGTTGGCCCAGTTCTGGGCGAGCGTGTCGAGCTGCGTGTCGTCGGCCAGCGCGGGGAGACCGTTGGCGGCGCGGCTGGAGTTGATCATCGACTCGACGCCCCCGGGGTCTGCCGTCGCAATGGCACCCGGGGGGAGACAGGCCGTCGCCGCGAGCGCGACGGCCAACGCGGCGATCGGCAACAGCAGCCGGGTGCGCAGCCTGCGTGTCGTGCGCTTCCCGTGTGTCCTCCCGGTCGGGCGATTCCCTCTCGTGGTGATCTCCCGCGTCGTCTCCGGCGTGGTGGTCGTCACGTGGTTGCGTCCCCTCGTTGTCCGCCCAGTCGTGTGTTCTGTGCCCGCACAGCGTGACCGGACGACTTCGGCGCGTGTTCCCCGGTGCCTCAACGGAAAGTCAACCCGTCGATCGCTCCCGAGCGGCGGATGTCACACCTTCCACGTCCGCTGGCCACGTCCACTGGCCGCCTCGGGTTTGCCGTTTCACGCGCTTCTCGCGCGATTCGTCGCCACTCGCCGCGACAAGCCCACGCGATCGACCACTCTCCGTGCTCAAGCTGCACGCCCGGCGCTCCGAAACCATGGTGTGGATTCACTGCTGCTCCTCGCGGCCGTGGCGGCGATTGCCGTCGCGGTGGTCGCCACCGTCGTCGCGCTCCGGGCCGGTCGCCGTGCCCGCCGGGCCGCCGATCTCGTGTCGCAGCTGCTCGAGCCGCCCGTGGTGGAGCCCCGCTACGTGGTTGGCGCCACCCCCGCCACCCCTGCCGCGACCGCCGCGACCGCCGCCGCCATCACCGACGAGCCGGTGACCGCTTCGGCCGCGCCCGCCGGCGCCGGCCCCGCGGGCCTCGACCTCCCGCCGGGGTGGACGCCGACCGACATCTGGGACAGCAGCGACGTGTCGATCTTCGACGAACTGCCCGACGTCGTCCCGCCATCCGGGATCGCGCCGGCTCCGACTCCCGTCGTGCCGCCCGTCGTGCCGACGCAGGCGCCGCCGGCCGGGCACCCCGATGCGCAACCGTCCGACCCGCGGCCCCCCGACACGCGGCCAGTGGTGGGTGACGGCCTGCCCGCAGTCGCCGAGCTCTCGGACCACCGTCCGATGCCGGCCGGTGACCGCGACGCGCAGCAGGCGCGCATCCCCGTCTTCGACCTCGATCGTCTCCGCACCTGGCTCACCCAGGAGGACCTCCACCTCGGTCGAGTGGCGGTGGTGTCCGTCGAGCTCGACAACCTCCCGCACGTCCAGGAACGGCTCGGCTACGCCGCCGGCGCGCACCTGCTTGAGGCGATCACGACCCGCCTCCGGACGGTGACCCGTCCGCGTGACGTCGTGGCCCACGTGAACCAGGAACGCTTCGTGCTGGTCTGCCGCGACGTGCCCGACGAGCAGGCCGCGGAGGCCCTCGCCGAGCGCATCGCGATGGGGGTCGCGCACCCGTCGGTGGTGCTGGCCGGGGTCGCCGAGGTGACCGCGAGCATCGGTGTCGCCCTCGCAGTGAACCTCGACGAGCGGCCCGAGTCGGTGCTGCGGCGCGCGATCACCGCGGGGAACCACGCCCGCTCGCTCGGTGGCGCCCGCATCGAGATCAGCGCCGGCTTCCCGACCCCGGTGCTCGCCGA
Source organism: uncultured Actinomycetes bacterium (assembly GCA_963720785.1). GTDB lineage: Bacteria > Actinomycetota > Acidimicrobiia > IMCC26256 > DASPTH01 > CAVRGQ01. Next base: position 177,041 of record CAVRGQ010000008.1, on the reverse strand, counting down.
CGGTGAGCTGGTGTCGTCGGTGGCCCGCGACGAGCTGCGCCTCCACTACCTCCCGATCGTGAGCTGCGCGACCGGGCGGGTGGCCGGCTTCGAGGCCCTCGTCCGCTGGGAGCACCCCGCGCACGGACTGCTCCTTCCACACGAGTTCCTCCCGGAGGCGGAGCGCACCGGCGCGATCGTGCCGATCGGCGCCTGGGCGCTCGACCACGCGTGCCGGCAGATGGCCGTGTGGCACGACTCCGGTGGTGCTGCGCTGAAGCTCAACGTGAACCTCTCGGCGCGCCAGTTCGCCGAGCCGGGCCTCACCGCGCAGGTGAGGCAGATCGTGCACGAGACCGGCCTCGCGCCGGGCTCCGTGTGGCTGGAGATCACCGAGGAGACGCTGCTGCGCGACCGCGCCCTTGCCGACGCGACGCTCGGGCGCCTCCACGACCTGGGCGTGCGCCTGGTGATCGACGACTTCGGGACCGGCGCGTCGTCGCTCGTCGCGCTCAAGCACTTCCCGATCGACGCGATCAAGATTGCGCGCACGTTCGTGGCCGAGCTCGGGCGCGACCGTGACAGCGACGCGATCTGCGGCGCGATCGTCGACCTCGCGCACTCGCTGAGCCTGGGTGCCGTGGCGGAGGGCGTCGAGACGCTCGAGCAGTTCGCCGCACTCCGCTCCCTCGGCTGCGAGCTGGCGCAGGGCCACCTGTTCGGGCCCGCTCGTCCCGCGGACGCGTTCGGGCCGACACCCGCGTCGACGCTCGGCGTCATGCGCGCCGGCGACTCCTGAACCGCCGCAGGCGCCCGCGTCCCGCGGGCCGTCGGCCATGAGGCATCCTGGGCGCATGCTCCGCTGGTGCCGCGCGCCGCTGGTCGCGCTGTGCGCCGGTGGTCTCGTCCTCTCGACCTGCCTGTCGACGCTCGTGGTGACGACCCGCGTCGCCACGGCCGCGGCGAAGCCGGCGATCGCCTGGCACGACTGCGACGACGGTTTCCGCTGCGGCACGCTCGCGGTGCCCCTCGACGCCGGCAACCCGAGGGCCGACCCGACAGGGGAGCACCTCGACCTTGCCGTGATCATGCGGCCGGCCCGCGACCGGGACGCCCGGCGCGGCTCGCTCGTCGTCAACCCCGGCGGGCCCGGGGTGTCCGGGGTGGCCTTCCTCCGGGGAGCGGCCGACAGTTTCCCGGACGCGGTCCAGGACGCGTACGACCTGGTGTCGTTCGACCCGCGCGGCGTCGGCGCCAGCCACCCGGTCGACTGCGTGAAGTCACTCGACCCGCTCTTCGACCAGGAGTTGTCGCCGACCACCGCAGCCGGGCGCGACGCCCTCGTCGCGCAGTTCCGGGCCATTGCCACGGGGTGCGCGACGAACGCGGGCGATGTCCTCACCCACCTCTCGACGGTCGAGACCGCGCACGATCTCGACCGCCTCCGTGCCGCGCTCGGCGACGGGCATCTCGACTACGTCGGCTACTCGTACGGCACCTACCTCGGCGCGCTCTACGCGCAGGAGTTCCCCGATCGCGTGGGCCGCATGGTGCTCGACGGCCCGGTCGACCCGACGCTCGACGGCGCGGCCACGACGCTGAGCCAGGTGCGGGGCTTCGAACGGTCGCTCGACGCCTTCCTCGCGTGGTGCGCCGACGACAGCACCTGCTCCTTCCATCACGACGGCGACTCCGCCGCGGCCTACGACGCGCTGCGCGCGAAGGTCGCGGCCGATCCCGTGGCCGCGAAGGACCAACCCGGCCGTGTCCTCGACCAGACTCGCTTCGACACCGCGGTCCTGTCGACCCTCTACGCGGGCCGGCCCGCGTGGCGGTCGCTCGAACGCGCGCTGACGTCGACGGAGGACGGCAACTCGTCGACGATGCTGGAGATCGCCGACGCGTACGAAGGGCGCGGCGCCGACGGCCGCGACGACGGTGCGCTCGAGGCGTTCTGGGCGACCACGTGTCGCGACGGCCCGGTGGTCGGCGATGTCGCGGCCACCGAGGCGCTCGCCGCCGAGGCCACGCGCATCGCACCGCGGCTCGGCGCGTACATCGTGAACACGAGCATGGCGTGCGCGGTGTGGCCGGTCCCGCCGCTCGCCCCGACCGGCCCCATCACCGCGCCCGGTACGCCGCCGATCCTGGTGGTGGGAACCACCAGGGACCCGGCGACGCCCTTCGAGCAGGCGCAGGCGCTGGCCGACCAGCTCTCCGCCGGGGTGTTGCTCACCGTCGCCGGCAGCCAGCACACCTCGTTCGCGGCGGGCAACGCGTGCGCCGACCGGGCGGTCACCCGCTTCCTGCTGGCCGGCAGGACGCCGGCCGCGGGCACCCGCTGCTGACGCTGCTCAGGCGCTTCCTGCCGGGTGTTTCGGGTCAGGCGCGTCGAAGCTTCCAGACCTGCTCGGCCGGCCACTTGCGCGCCCATCGCGGATCGAAGTCGGACCAGGTGGTGGTGGCGCCCTTCGGGGCGCGGAGCTCGACGAGGTCCTCCACCACGAAGCCGTGCCGGCGGAACGCACGGATCCACTCGCCGTACCCGAGTTGGAAGTCGACGGTGCCCTCGCCGCTCGCGAACACGCGCATGCCGAAGTAGGGCACGCGCAGCTTGCGTCCGACGCGCTCGCGCTCCTCGTCCCACGTGAGGTACGGCCAGGGCGTCGAGTGCGAGAACGCGAATCGCCCGCCGGATCGCAACACGCGGGCGACCTCGGGCAACGCGCGCTCGGGATCGCAGAACGACATCGCGCCGTGGTCGCAGAACACCACGTCGAACGACGCGTCCGCGCACGGGATCGCCTCACCACTCGCGCACACGAGGCGCGCGCCGGCCGCGACGGCCGCACCCGCGTGGCGCAACTGCGCACGCGACACGTCGAGCGCGACCACGCGCGCCCCGTCGGCCGCGAGTGCCTCGGCCCACTGCGCCGCGCCGCAGCCGTACTCCAGTGCGGCTTGACCGGCGACCGGCCCGAGCGCGTCGACCTCGGCCTCGGGGATGCGCCACACACCCCATGCACGCGGGTTGCGGGCGATGGTCGCACGGTGGACGGCCTGGTAGTCGTCGGCGTCGGCGTCCCAGAACTCGCGGTTGGTCCGCTCGTGACGACTCACCGGCTTCCCGGTCACCGCTGGAGGGGCAGCACCAGGAACGCGATCGCGCAGTAGTGCAGCACCGCGGCGACGATCACGAAGGCGTGGAAGATCTCCCAGTAGCCGAACACCCGCGGCCACGGGTCGGGCTTCTTCATCGCGAGCACGACCGCGCCGACCGTGTAGCTGACGCCGCCGAGGGCGATGAGCAGGAGCCCTTCCCAGCCGGTCTTCCGGTAGAGCGGGACCATTGCGATCGCGCCGATCCACCCCAGGGTGATGTACACGGTGGTCACGTAGCCGCGTGGCGCGGGCACGGGCAGCCACTCGAACACGATGCCGGCGACGGCGATCGTCCACACCGCGCCGAGCAGCAGCGCGCGGCCGGTGCCGTCCATCGTGAGCAGGCAGATCGGCGTGTAGGTGCCGGCGATGAGCAGGAAGATGGCGGTGTGGTCGAGCTTCAGCAGCTTCGCCGACGTGGTGGGCGTCCACTTGCCCAGGTGGTACAGCGACGACGCGCCGAACATGCCGGCGAGGGTGATCGAGTAGAGGGTCGCGGCGAAGCGCGCGAGTCCGTCGGGGGCGCTGAGCACGAGCACGATGCCCGCGGCGATCGACACCCACAAGCCGTAGAAGTGCGACACGCCGCGGAGTCGTGGCTTGACCTCGGCGGCCAGGGCGCGGGCCGACTCCGCCGCGTGGTGGAGCGCATCGACGGTGGCGTCGACGGTGGACTCGACACCGTGCTCCGCGTGCTCGCCGTGGGAGCCCGTCTTCGACGCGCTCACGGGCCGGTGCTCTGGTCGCGGGCGGCGAGACCACGGGCCTCGGCCCGGCGGGTGAACGGTGCCGCGATGGCGCCGACGATCACAGAGGCGATCGCGGTCTCGACCAGGCCGTACCCGAACATCAGCGCCACGAGGATCACGACCAGGAAGGCAACGGCGGTGTCGATCCCGAAGTGCAGGATGAGCGGTCGCGGCGGGCGCGACGGCAGGCGCGATGGACCTGCCGGATCCGGAGGGGTGACGGCCGGTGTGTCGGGGGACTCGGGAGCGGGTGAGGGTTCCGTGGGCCGATCGTAACCGGGCTCAGCTCGGACGCGAGGCCGAACCGGCAGAGCTCCCGGTGGCCGCGGGATGCGTGGTGACCTCGATCTCGCGGTCGAGCACCCGCTCCAACAACGCGCGTTTGCGGCGTGCCCCCCACACCTCGAGCTCAGGGTCGGTGTTCGCCCGGATGCGCACCAGCACGAGCGACGGGGTGACCATCACGTCGAGGCCGTCGACCGTCGCGGTGCGGCTGCGATCGAGCCCGTCGGCCACCCGCAGCAACGCGACCAACGTGCGCACGCGGTCCATCGTCGCGGCGTCGAGCAGCGGGAACTCGTCGGTGACGCGCGGCTCGCCCCGACGGTGCCAGCGCACCACCGCGGCCAGGAGCTCCACCTCGACCGGCGCGAAGCCGCGCAGCTGCCCGTTGCGCACGAGGTAGGCGCCGTGCTTGTGGTGCCCGGAGCTCGCGACGTGCTCGCCGACGTCGTGGAGGAGAGCGGCGAACTCGAGCAGCTCGCGGTCGTCGTCGCCGAGACCGTGGACCGACGCGGTGCCGTCGAACAGCTCGACCGCGAGGTTGGCCACGCGGCGGGAGTGGTCCTCGGCCCAGTTGCAGCGGCGGGCGAGGCCGAGCACCGCCGCGCCGCGGATGGCGTGCGGGTCGTCGGACCAGTCGGCGGCGTCGTGGTGGCCGGCGGCGTCGAGCACGATGCCCTCGCGCAGCGCCCAGCCGCTGATCGTGAACTCGTCGAAGTCGAAGAGCTCCATCGCGGTGGCCAGGACCGTCGATCCCGCGACGATGAGGTCGACGCGGCGCGCGTCGAGCCCGTCGAAGCGCAGGCGATCGGCCGCGGTGGACGCGAGCACGTCGCGGTGCAGGGCGAGGAACTCCTCGCGGTGGATGGTGAGCTGGTTGAGGTTCGCGGGCGCGTCCTCCTTGCGCCGCGCCGCGACCATGTTCGCGAGGTTCTCGAACGTGCCGCTGCTGCCGACGGCGAGGCGCGGCCCGAACCCGGCGACGCGCTCCGCGACCGGAGCGAGCGCTTCGACGATCCGCGTCTGCAGGGCCTTGCGGTCGGTCTTGGAGATCGGATCGGAGTGCACCAGCTCCGCGGTGAGCCGGGCCACGCCGAGGGGCACGCTGGTGGCCCACATGAGGCTGCCCGCGTCGCCGACCATCACCTCGAGGCTGCCGCCGCCGAGGTCGAAGCACACCGCGGGGGAGGGGTCGAGCACCACCGACGCACGGATCGCGCCGAAGATCAGGCGCGCCTCCTCCGTGCCCGCGATCACGCGCACCGTGACCCCGGTCTCGTCACGGATGCGGTCGACGACCTCGGCGCCGTTCGCGGCGCGGCGGATCGCGCTGGTGGCGCAGGCGAGCACCTCGACCGCGCCGGCGGCCTCGGCGAGCATCCGGAACCGGCGGATCGTGCCCACCACCTGGTCGGCGGCGGTCTCGGGGATCGACCCGTGGCGGCTGACGACGTCGCCGAGGCGCAGCATCTCCTTCTCCTGTACCAGCGGCTCGAGGTGGCCGTCGGGCGCGACCTCGGCCACGAGCATGTGGAAGGAGTTGGTCCCGAGATCGATTGCCGCCACGCGCATCGCCACGAGGCTAAGCCTTCTCTCAGCCCCCGCTTGTACGGTGCTGGCATGACCGGCACCGACGACGAAGTCCTCATGAACACGCGCTTTCGCGCGATGGGGACCGACGTCGAGGTCCTGGTGCTCGACGGCGCCGAGGATCTCGGTGACCGGGCCGCGGTGGCGATCGAACGGCTCGAGTCGAAGTGGAGCCGCTTCCGGCCGACGAGCGAGCTCTGCCGCCTGAACGCCGCGGGCGGCGCGCCGGTGATCGTGTCGAAGGAGACCCTCGCGCTCCTCGAGCGCGCGATCGACGCGTGGCAGGGCACCGGCGGCCGCTACGACCCGACGATCCTGCACGCGCTCGAAGCGGCCGGTTACACCGAGAACTTCGACGACCTCGAGAAGACCCAGGCGTCCGCGCCCGACTCGGGGCAGATGGACAGCCGAGCGGCAGCGAGGCCAGAAGGGGCGGCAGCGAGGCCAGAAGGGAAGCCAGGAGAGCTGGCCGTCTCGATCGACCGGGTGATCGGCGCGGTGCGCCTGCCACCCGGCATCGCCCTCGACTTCGGCGGCATCGGCAAGGGGTACGCCGCGGATCTCGTGGCGCAGGAGCTGCTCGACGCGGGGCGCGCGGCGTGCTCGTGAACCTGGGCGGCGACCTGCGCGCGCTCGGCGACCCGCCGGCGCCCGGTGCGTGGGTGGTGGAGATCGACGACCCGCTCGGGACCGGCCGCACGGGCCTGGTCACCCTCGGGACCGGCGCGATCGCGACCAGCACGCGGCTGCGCCGCGCCTGGAGCGCGACGGCAAGGCGCAGCACCACCTGATCGATCCGGTCACCGGTCAGCCGGCGCAGAGCGGGCTGGCCTCGGTGACCGTGATCGCGGGGGAGGCCTGGCGGGCCGAGGTGCTGGCGAAGGCGGCCTTCGTCGCGGGCGCGGCCGAGGGTGCGGGGATCGTGGAGCGCGCCGGCGCGACCGGCCTCTTCGTCACCGACGCCGGCGAGGTCGTGGAGCTCGCCGGGCTCGACGGCTTCCGCCCCTGACCGGGGCTACCGTGGACACCTCTCAGGAGGTGGAGCGATGACCGACGACCACAGCTGGTACCAGCCGCAGTTCGGCAGCGTCGACGAGGAGCGGCTGCACCGCAAGCAGCGCCTCGCGGCGGGCTTCCGCATCTTCGGGAAGTACGGGTTCGAGGAGGGCGTCGCGGGCCACATCACGGCGCGTGACCCGGAGCGGCTCGACCACTTCTGGGTGAACCCCTTCGGCGTGCCCTTCGCGCACCTCCGCACCTCCGACCTCATCCTGGTGAACCACCAGGGTGAGGTGGTCGAGGGGAACGGCGGTGTGAACATCGCTGCGTTCGCGATCCACTCGGCGCTGCACCAGGCGCGTCCCGACGTGATCGCGGCCGCGCACTCGCACTCGCTGTACGGCAAATCGTGGTCGTCACTCGGGCGCCTGCTCGACCCGCTCACGCAGGATGCCTGCGCGTTCCACGAGGACCACGCGCTGTTCGACGACTACACGGGCGTGGTGGTCGATCCCGAAGAGGGCAAGCGCATCGCCCACGCGCTCGACGACAAGAAGGCGGTGATCCTGCGCAACCACGGCCTGCTGACCGTCGGCCACTCGGTCGACGAGGCGGTGTGGTGGTTCGTGACGATGGAGCGCTCCTGCCAGGCGCAGCTCCTCGCCGAGGCCGCGGGGAGCCCGATCCCGATCGCGCCGGAGGCCGCACGCCTCACCAAGACGCAGGTGGGTGAGCCGGTGTGCGGCTACGTGAGCTTCCAGCCGCTCTACCAGAAGATCGTGCGCGAGCAGCCCGACCTACTGGACTGACAAGACCCGGAGCGAGTGCTCGACCCGCTCCGTCCACCCGGCGATGGCCGGTTGCGTGTCGTCGGCGCGCGCCCAGCCGAGTTGGAGCATCACGCCGAGGGTGCAGGCCGCGAGTTGGGTGTCCCACCAGGGTGCCGTCGGCACGCCGCGCGCCTCGAGTGCGGCGCGGTATGCCCCCAGCACGTCGTCGTGACCGTGCCCCACGGGGAGTCGCGACGCGTTGAGCGTGGCGTAGTGCAGCACCTCGGTGAGCAGCGGCCCCTCCCCCGACACCGACCAGTCGATCAGCACCGTGCGACCCGTCGCGTCGGTCCCGAGGTTGGTGAGCTTCCAGTCGCCGTGCAGGAACGCGTGGGGCGGCGCGGCGAGCGCGTCCAGCACGCCCCACGGCTCGGCGCGCCGCGGCGTGAGCAATTCGTGGAGCCTCGGTGCGACGGTGGGCAGCCGGGCCCACGCGTCGCGCGCGGCCATCGGCACCGGGTGCGGTGAGGGTCGCGCGGCTTCGCACTCCAGCGCGTCGGGCCCGAAGAACGAGTAGCGATTGGCGAGCGGCACGAGTCCGACCTCGTCGCGCCAGCCGAGGGTGGCGGCGTGGCACGCGGCGAGGTGGTCGAGGAAGCGCTGGTGTTGCGCGTCGGTGAGGCGCGTGCCGTCGTCGCGGAGGAGCGCGGCCCCGACGTCGCGCATGAGCACCGCACCGGTGACCGCGCCGGTGTCGCTCAGCTCACGGGCCGCGCCGACGGTCGTGTGGTCGACACAGTCGGGGAGGAGGTCGAGCACACCCGACTCCCACACGGTGACCGGCACGCAGCCGAAGTCGCCGGTCTGGCGCATGATCCAGTCGTCGGCGCGGTCGACGTGCTTCAACACATAGGGCGCGTCGTGGAGCACCACCCGCTCGAACCGGGCCCCCGAACGCGATCCCTGCACCGCCATCGGTGAACGGCGGGTGGCGCCGGCGACGAGCGTGGCGACCTCGGACGCGACCGGATTGCCCGGCTTACTGGGCACCGCCACCCGAGCCGACGCAGAACTGGCCGAGGTCGGCGATCACCTGTTGCGGGGCCTTGCCGCACCCGGCACTGGTGCCGCCGGTGGCGACGACGCTCCACGAACCACCCCCACCCTGCAGGATGACGGTGGTGGCCGTGAACGACGATCCCACCTTCGGGGCGAGTTGCACCAGCGCCCAGGTGGCGTCGGACGCCGCGAGGCGACACTCGGTCATGTCGGCGTTCGTCGACGCGCCCTGCACGCCGGCATCGACCGCGACCCGGATCGCGCCGCCGACGCTGCCGCACTCGCCGGGAACCGCCACGGTGGTGGTGGGGGGAGTGGTGGTGGCGGGGGCGACGGTGGTCGTGGGCGCAACTGTGGTGGCCGCGGCCGTGGTGGTCGTGACCCGCGACGCCGATCCGCCCGATCTGCCGGATCCGCGGCCCGAGTCCTCGCCCGGGGCCACAGCCACCGCGACTGCCACGCCAATGGCGGCGAGCACGAAGATCAGGAGCAGCCAGCGGGTCCGGGTCATCCGGTAAGTCTCGCGGGCGCCGGGCCGCGGGTCGTGGCACCCGCACTACATTCCCGGCATCGCCGGTTCACCTCTCTCCTCGCCCGCGGCTGCGCCGTCGTCGGACCTCGAGCTCGCGCTCGCGCTCGCCGACGCGGCCGACGCGCTCACCATGGCGCGATTCCGTGCCACCGACCTGGTGGTGGAGACGAAGCCCGACACCACTCCCGTGACCGAGGCCGACCGGGCCGTCGAGGAGATGCTCCGCGAGCACCTCGCGGCGGTCCGCCCCGACGACTCGATCCTCGGCGAGGAGTTCGGCACCCTCGAAGGAGCCGAGGGTGCCGGAGCGCGCCGCTGGGTCGTCGACCCGATCGACGGCACCATGGGCTACGCACGCGGCGTTCCGGTGTGGGCCACCCTGCTCGCGCTGGTGGAGGACGGCATCGTCACCACCGGCGTGGTGTCGGCCCCCGCGCTCGGCGCGCGGTGGTGGGCTGCCCGCAGCCAGGGCGCATGGCGGAACGGGGACCGCGTGTCGGTGTCGCGCGTGCGCGCGATCGAGGACGCGCAGCTCTCCTACTCGTCGGTGAAGTACTTCGAGCAGGCCGGCATCGGCGACGAGTTCCTCGCGCTGGCGCGTCGGTGCTGGCGGTCGTGTGCGTTCGGCGACTTCTGGTCGCACATGCTCGTGGCCGACGGCTCGGTCGACATCGCGATCGAGGTGGGCGGCCTCGCGCCGTGGGACCTGGCCGCGCTGCAGGTGGTGGTGGAGGAGGCCGGCGGCCGCTTCACCGACCGTGCGGGTGTGCCCGGCTTCGACCGCGGTGAGGCCGTGACCACCAACGGCCTGTTGCACGACGCGGTACTCGCCGCGCTCAGCCCGGGCCCCGGTCCGGGATGACGATCTCCTCGCCGGGGTACACCACGGCGAGGTCACCCGAACGCAGCCGCCCCGCGTTCGCCGCGCAGATCGCCGCCCAGCGCGCGCCGACGTCGGCGCCGAGATCACCATCGGGTGGGGACGTCATCTGCTCGGCGATCGTCCACAGTGAGTCGCCCGGTCGCACGATGACGGTGGTAGCGAACGGCGCCGCAGGCGCGGCGAACGGGGCGGGTGTGGCGGGCGCGGCGGGTGTGGCGGGCGTGGCGGGCGCGCCCGTCGACACCACGACCGCGGCGGGTGCGGCGCGGCCGTCGCGTACCCCGGGCGGCGCCGATGCTCCCGCGCCGGTACCGGAGGTCGCGTGCGCGACTCCCGGAGTCACGATTCCGGCGGTGACGACGACCGCGGCGACCGCGCGCCGGACGCCCGGGAGGGTGGCCCGGGCGGTGACGCACACCAGCACCGGTAGCCGAGTGCGCGCGGCAACGACGTGGAGCAGCGTGCCGGCGAGGAGCCAGAGCGCGACGACGAGCGCCACGCGGTGGGCGACCACGACCACCGCGTCGACGGGCGGCGCGGTGACCACCCAACGGGGCAGCCCGCGCCCCATGGCGCGCCCGCGACCGGTGGCCGGTCGGCGGCGGCCACGAGGGCGGCGGCGGCGAGCGCCTGGCCCGCGACGAGTACGGCGAGATTCAGGGCAGGGGAGCGGCGGGCACGGTCCATGCCCAACTGACGACCGACCACCGCCCGCGTCTCGCCCTCGTCGCCCCGCGGCCGCGGGACGGGTCCGTGCCCCGGTCGCACAGGGGTGGTACGTTCCCGCGTCGCATCAACTGCGTGTCAACGCGGGGGTCCCCACTCAGGAGGGGCACCGCACAGGAGGATGGGGGAGCGCATGGCTCTTGCCGACGTCATCATCATCATCAGTCGCAACGGCGGCGCATTCGTCTCACGGTGGCTGCACGTCGTGGTGGGCATCACCTGGATCGGGTTGCTCTACTACTTCAACTTCGTCCAGGTGCCGGCCTTCGCCGAGATGGAGGCCGCGGCCCGCAACAACGCGGTCGACAAGCTCGCGTCGCGTGCCCTGTGGTGGTTCCGCTGGGCCGCCGCCGCCACCGTCCTGACCGGGTTCCTCCTGTTGATCTTCCAGAAGGAAGGCGACAAGGCGCAGCTCTTCAGCAGCGACTACATCAAGACCGTCCCCGGCATGGCCATCTACACGGGCATCCTGCTCGGCCTCACCATGTTCCTGAACGTCTGGCTGGTCATCTGGCCGAACCAGAAGAAGGTGATCGCCAACGCCCGCAACGTGCAGGCCGGCGGCGAGGCCGACCCCACCGCGGCCGCTGCGGGTCGCAAGGCGCTGCTCGCCTCGCGCATGAACACGATCTTCTCGTTCACGCTGTTGATGTTCATGGTCGGCACCGCGCACTTCTTCCTGCCGGGCAAGTTCAAGTTCGCCCCGACCGGAGGCGAGCGGGCCACCTACTGGGCCATCGCCGGCATCATCTGGCTCGTGCTCGAACTCAACGCGCTGGGTGTGATCGGAGGGGTCAAGGCCAACGCGACGAACTGGATGTACGAGACCCATAAGAACGCGCTGATCACGAGTGGCGTGCTGGTGGTCGTCTACTACATGGCCTTCTACCTGGTGCTGAAGGCCTAGTGCCGAAGCTCCACATGGTGATCTCGATCGGTGCCCGGCCTGCGTGGCCGGGCACCGGCGCGAGCAGCGCCCGCTCGGACGACTGGCCGTGAACGACTGGCGCCGCCTGCGCATCGCGCTGCTGGTGCTGGCCGGGATCATGATCGTCGGCACGATCGGCTATCTGATCCTCGGCTTCCCCCTGCTCGACGCCGCGTACCAGGCGGTCACCACGCTCACGACCGTGGGGTTCCGGGAGGTCCACCCGCTGTCGGACGCGGGCAAGATCTTCACGATCGTCCTGATCCTGTTCGGCGTGGGCACCGCGCTCTACGCCCTGGGTGTGTTGATCCAGACCCTCGTCGAGGGCGACCTGCGCGGCGTGTTCGGGAGGAAGCGCATGGACCGCAAGATCGCAGATCTGCACGACCACGTGATCGTGTGCGGCTGGGGCCGGGTCGGGCGCGCCATTGCCAAGGAGATCGGCGACGCCGCGCCCATCGTGGTGCTCGACCGCGACGCGGAGCGCCTCGGCGACTCGCCGCACCCCTGGCTCGCGGGCGACGTCACCGATGACGCGGTGCTCCTCGCTGCGGGCCTGCCGCGGGCGCGGGCGCTGGTCGCCGCGCTCGACACCGACGCCGGCAACCTGTTCGTGACGCTCAGCGCCCGCGCCCTCCGGCCCGACCTCTTCATCGTGTCGCGGGTGCGCGTGGAGGAGAGCGTGGAGAAGCTCGTGCGCGCCGGGGCCGACCGCGTGGTCAACCCGCAGAGCATCGGCGGGTCGCGGATGGCGGCCTTCGTGCTGCAACCGCACGTCACCGAGTTCCTCGACGTGGTGATGCACGACCGCGACATCGAGTTCAGGCTCGAAGAGGTCACCGTGCCGGCGACCTCGTCGGTGGTCGGACGCACGCTGCGGGAGTCGCAGATCCGCGACCTCACCGGCGCGCTGGTGCTCGCCCTGCGCGACTCCGCGGGCGAGTTCGTGAGCAACCCGGCGCCGGAGCAGCCGATTGCCGCGGGCGACGTGTTGATCGCGATCGGCACCTCGGCCGAGCTCGTGGAGCTCGGCCGGCTCGTCGGCGCCTGACGCCGCGTGAGCTGCGGGCCCTACGCGCTCTCGTGGGCGGCGTCCTCGGGGCCGACGCCGTGCTCCAGCGCGAGGAGCACCTGCCGTTGCAGGTTCCGCTGCTGCGTGTAGTCGGAGATCACCCGCATGTCGCGTGCGAGGCGCGCGGCGCCGGGCGCGCTCACGGCCCGGGCCTCGCCGAACGAGAGCTCGGCGGGTGCGCCGCCGGCCCACTTCGTGCTCGCCCCCGTGAACAGGGCGACCAGGCGTCGCTGCAGCTCGTCGTAGGTGGAGGCGTAGAGGCGCGCGAGCTCCACGAGCATCGCGTCGGGGATCCCGACGCGGCGCATGTCGGCGAAGGCCCGCAACACGGAGAGGTCGTCGCCGTCGAACGCCGCCCGCCCGTGGTCGGCCGGCTCCCGCAACAGCCCGACGTGGATGAGCTCGCGCGCGAGTGCGGGCGGCATCGCCGCGGTGCCCACCAGCTCGTCGAAGTCGTAGGCGTCGTCGTTGCCCGCGAGCAGTCCCTCCAGCGCGCCGGGCGCCTCGCGCTCCAGCAGGGCGCGGATCGCGGCGAGGGAGAAGCGCCGGCTCTGCAGGGCCCGGATGCGTTCGAGCCGCTCGAGGTGCTCGGGGCCGTAGCGCCGGGCGCGACCGGCCCGCTCGCCGCTGGGGAGCAGGCCTTCGCGCTGGTAGTAGCGGATGGTGTCGACGGTGATCCCCGCCATCCGCGCGAGGTCGTCGATGCGCCAGTCGAGCTCAGTCGCCGTGTCGGGGACAGTCGCCGTGTCGGGGACAGTCGCGGCGTCGGTCGCCGTATCGGGGGCGGGGGTGGGGTCGGGCGTGGGGGTCGCCGACCCGGGTGGCGCCTGTGGGGTGTCGTCGGTCACGGGAATCCCAGGAATCGGGGAGATTGATTTGACAACATCTACTCCGGAGTAGATACTCTCACTGTAATCACGAACGGAGTCAAGGCGCCCCGCCCCCCCTGGGGTTGCCTGGACTCCCGTTCGCACCTGACAACCGGGCCCCCGAAGAAGTGGCGGTCCGCACAGAACGAGCGCCCGCCCGGACATGTGCCGAGTGCGGTGAGCGCCGTAGCATCGGCCCTTGTCCGCCCCCCCTGGACGAGGGCCGTTGCGCGTCTCGGCCGTCCCGGAGGGGCACGAGCGGGTCACGAGGGAGCGAGCGGTGCGGGAAGTCGTGGTGGTGGGGGCCTCGCTGGCGGGTCTGCGGGCGGCCGAGGCCCTGCGCCGGGAGGGGTTCGACGGCCGGGTCACGCTGGTCGGGGCGGAGGACCATCTCCCGTACGACCGACCGCCGCTCTCCAAGCAGTTCCTGGCGGGGGAGCAGCAGGCCGACGATCTCGCCCTGCGCCGCAGCCCCTACGACGACCTCGATCTCGCCCTGCGCCTCGGCGTCCGGGCCACCGGCCTCGACCTCGGTGACCGCCGGGTCACCCTGGCCGACGGCACCGCCCTCGCCTACGACGGGCTCGTGCTCGCCACCGGCGCCAGCCCCCGCACCCTGCCCGGCCAGCCCGACCTCGACGGCGTGTGCATGCTGCGCACCCTCGACGACGCCACCGCGCTCCGCAACCGCCTCGCCGGGAACCCGAAGGTCGTGGTGATCGGCGCGGGCTTCATCGGCAGCGAGGTGGCGGCCACCTGCCGCGGCCGCGGGCTCGACGTGACCGTGCTCGAGGCTCTCCCCGCGCCGCTCGTGCGCGGGCTCGGCCCGGTGCTGGGCGCCGCGTGCGGTGAGCTGCACCGCGACCACGGTGTCGACCTGCGTCTCGGCGTGGGCGTCGCCGGCATCGAGGGCGGGCAGCAGGTCGAGCGGGTCCGCCTCGACGACGGCTCCGTCGTGGAGGCCGACGTGGTCGTCGTGGGCGTGGGCGTGGTCCCGGCCACCGGCTGGCTCGAGGGCTCCGGCCTCACCATCGACAACGGCATCGTGTGCGACGACACCCTCCTCGCCGCGCCGGGCGTGGTCGCCGCGGGCGACGTCGCCCGCTGGCCCAACGCAAAGTTCGGCGGCGAGCTCATGCGCCTCGAGCACTGGACCAACGCGTCGGAGCAGGGGGTGGCCGCGGTGCAGCGCCTGCTCTACGGCGACGGCCCCGACCCCGCCGCGTTCGCGCCGGTGCCGTTCGTGTGGTCCGACCAGTACGACGTGAAGGTGCAGACCGTCGGACACTTCCGCGGTGACGACACGATGGAAGTCGTGCACGGCTCGCTCGACGAGCGCCGGTTCACCGCGATCTTCGGCCGCGACGGCCGCCTCGTCGGCGCGCTCGGCTTCTCCATGCCCGCCAAGGTGATGCAGTACCGCCGGATGATCGACGAGGGCACGTCGTTCGCCGGCGCGCGGGGAACGGGCGCGGGCGAGCGCGTGACCGACCCTGCGGAGAACGGGCCGCCGAAGGAGCCGGCGAAGGGCGCGCCGAAGGGCGCGCCGAAGGAGCCGTTGCTCACGCCGCGGTTGCTCGTGGTCATCGCGTCGGGGCTCTGCTACTTCTCGGCGCTGGGCGCGCTGAACCCGGTCGTTCCCCGCTACGTCGACAAGGTGCTCGACGGTGGTGACGTCGGGGTCGGCGTCGCGGTGGGTGCCTTCGCCCTGGGGGCGATCATGCTGCGGCCGATCGCCGGGCGCATCGGTGACCGCTTCGGCCGGCGGGTGCTGATGATCCTCGGTGCGGCGATCGTCGGCGTGATGGTGCTGATCTCGGGGCTGGTCGAGGCGCTGCCGTACCTGGTGATCACCCGCATCGGTGTGGGTCTCGGGGAGGCGCTCTTCTTCGTCGGCGGCACCACGATGATCACCGACCTCGCGCCGATCTCGCGGCGCGGCGAAGCGGTGAGCTACTGGTCGGTCGCGGTGTGGGGCGGTCTCGCCTTCGGGCCGGTGCTCGGCGAGGTGGTCCTCGACGACACGCACTATTCGCGCGTATGGATCCTTGCGGGCGTGCTCGCGCTGGCCGCGTCGGCGATCGCGTGTGCAACGCGCGAGACGCGCCATCCTGCGATGCAGGAGGCGCGCGCGAAGCTCATCGCCCGCCAGGCGCTCGCGCCGGGCACCCTCCTGGCGCTCACGCTGTTCGGCATCGTCGGGTTCCAGGTGTTCCTGCCGCTCTACGCGCCGGAGGTGGGCGTCGACGACGTCGGCCTGCTCTTCCTGATCTACGGAATCGTGGTGCTGGCGGTGCGCATCCTCGGCGCCAAGATCCCCGACACGCTCGGACCGATGAAGGCCGGCAGCATCTCCATGGGCGCCGCGACCCTCGGACTGGTCGTGGTCGCCGCGCTGCACAACGTTCCCGGCCTGATCATCGGCCTCGTCCTGATCGCGGTGGGCTCGTCGTTCCTGTACCCGTCGCTGATGGTGCTCGCGCTCCACGGTGTGCGGGAGGAGGAGCGCGGCTCGGTGGTCGGCACGTTCAGTGCGTTCTTCGACTTCGCGGGCGGCATGTCGGGCGTCGTGGTCGGCGTGCTCGCCGCACTCACCAGCTACCGCGGCACGTTCGCGGTGGTGGCGGGCTTCGTGCTCCTCGCCCTCGTCATGTTGCGCGCCGGCTTCGGCCAGGGCCACTACACCGGCCCGCACCACACCCCTGACGACGGTGCCCCCGACCCTCCGCTCGTCACGATCGAGGACCCGGGGATCGCGCCCGGCAACGCATGACGTCGCTCCTCGTCACCAATGACTTCCCGCCCAAGATCGGCGGCATCCAGTCGTACCTCTACGAGCTGTGGCGCCGGCTGCCCGCCGACGACACGGTCGTGTACACCACCCGCCACGACGGCGACGCCGCGTGGGACGAGCAGCAGGAGTTCCGCGTGGTGCGCGGCGCCCCGGTGCTGCTGCCGCGCCCGGCACTCACCCGCACCGTCGACGCGCTCGCGCGCCACGTCGGCGCGTCGGTGATCTTCCTCGACCCCTGGCTGCCGCTCGGGCACGTCGGCCCCCAGCTCACCGCGGCGCCCTACGTGGTGATCGTGCACGGCGCGGAGGTGACGGTGCCCGGTCACCTGCCCGGCTCGCGTGCGCTCGGCGCGCGTGTGCTGCGCGGCGCGGCGGGCGTCGTCGCCGCCGGGCGCTATCCCGCACGTGAGGCCGAGCGTGCGGCGCGGTGTGGGCTGCGCGGGGTGATCGTGCCGCCCGGCGTCGACGTCGAGCGCTTCCGGCCGCTGCCCGTGACGACGCGCGACGAGGAGCGACGCAAGGTCCGCGCCGAGTTCGGCCTCGACCCTGACGCACCGCTCGTGCTCGGGGTGAGCCGGCTCGTGCCGCGCAAGGGCTTCGACGTGCTGATCGACGCGGTCGCCGGCCTGCCCGGGGTGCACCTCGCCATCGCCGGCGCCGGGCGCGACCGCGACCGGCTGGAGCGCAAGGCGCGCGCCGCGGGGCTGGGGGAGCGCATGCGTTTCCTCGGCCGGGTGGCCGACGACGACTCGTTCCCGCGCCTCTACGCCTGCGCCGACGTGTTCGCCGCGCCGTGTCGCGACCGGTGGGGCGGGCTCGAGGCGGAGGGCTTCGGCATCGTGTTCCTCGAGGCGGCGGCGTGCGGGGTGCCGCAGATCGCGGGCCGCAGCGGTGGCTCGCACGAGGCCGTGGTCGACGGCGAGACCGGCTTCGTCGTCGAGAGCCGCGCCGTCGACGTGCGCGCCGCGCTCGACCGCATCCTGCGCGACGAGTCGCTGCGCCGGGCGATGGGGGAGGCGGCCCGGCAGCGGGCCGTCGCCGAGTTCGCCTACGAGCACCTCGTGGCCCGGCTCGCGCCGCTCGCCGCCGGCGACCTCGCCGATCTCGGCCCCCTCCTCTGACCGATCTTCCGGGCGAGGCGGCCGGTACGCTCCCCGCCGATGGTCGATGGAGCAGCACACCCCCTGGCGCCGCCGCCCGGCACCGGCCGCGCCATCATCGTGTGGGGCTGGGTCACCGACGTGCTCTTCGCGGTCACCGCGATCCCCGGGGCGTTCCTCGACTCCGACGTCGCGAAGGGCGTGGGCATCGCCGTGTCGCTCGTGCTGTTCGCCGCCGGCACGATCCTCTGCCTCTACGCGTTCGGCAAGGGCCTGGTGCGCAGTTCCGAGGGTGACAACGTGGCCGTGTCGAACCTCTTCTTCCTGAGCGGTTCCGCGCCGAAGCCGGTGCGGCGCCAGTTCCTCTGGATCTTCGTCGTCTCGTTCGCGGTCACGTGCATCACCGCGTCGGGCCTCGACGGCTTCTCCGTGCTGGTGCCGATGCTGCCGGTCGGACTCGCGGGCACGTGGGCCGCGCGCCACGGCGTGTTCCCGCCGCGCCCGCCGGCCACGCCGCGGCGCCACCGCTGAACCGGTACCGGTAAGGTCCGGACATGGGTGTGAACATGGCGGCGAGCCATGGCTGAGAACATGGCGGACCGCCATGGGTGAGCAGGCGCACGAGCAGATCCGGGTGCAGGCCAGCCCCGCGCTCTGCTTCGGGTACACCGCCGACTTCGAGGAGTACCCCTCCTGGGCGAAGGACGTGAAGCAGATCAGCGTGCTCGAACGCGACGAGCACGGCCGCGGTACGCGCGTCGAGTTCCACGTGTCGGCGATGGGTAAGCACATCCGGTACGTCCTCGCGTACGACTGGACCGAGGCACCGGCCGCGTTCACGTGGACGCTGGTGGAGGGCGAGATGCTGCGTGCGCTCGACGGCCGGTACGCGTTCGCGGCCGACGGCGGGCCCGATGGGACCGACGGGACCGGCGGTGGCGGCACCCTCGTGACCTACGACCTGAGCATCGACCTCGCCATCCCCATGCCCGGCTTGCTGAAACGTCGCGCCGGTGCGCTCATCGTCCACAACGCACTGCAGGAGCTCAAGCGAGCGGCGGAGGGCACGTGACCGATCCCCGGATCCCCCATCCCGACGAGGTGCCCTACGACGACGTGGGCAACGAGTCGCACGAGCTGCCGCAGCCCGGCGTGCTCGAGATCGTCATCACCGAGTTGCTCGGCGCGCTGCCCGAGGTGCGCGACCACGTGCTCGAGGCCGCCGACGCGCTGCTCGACGCGGGCAAGGCCCTGCTCGACGCGGCGGAGCGCATCGTCGACACCCAACGGGGAGGCGAGGGTTGACCGCGACGTCCTCCTCGTCGCCGCCGGCGACGTTCGGGGTCGACCTCGGCGGCACCAACACGCGGGTCGCGCTCGTCGACCCCGACGGCAGGGTGGTCGAGCAGCGCGTCGGTCCCACCGCGCCGACGCTCGACGGCATCGTCGAGTTCATCGCCGACACCGCCCGTGCGTTGCAGCACCATCGGCCCGACGCTGCCGCGCTCGGCGTGGGCGCGGCGGGCATGGTCGACCGCGACGGCGTGATCCACTACTCGCCGAACGTGCCGGCGTTCCTCCGCGCGCCGGTGCGCGCCCGCCTCACCGAGGCCCTCGGCCTGCCGGTCGCGGTCGACAACGACGCGAACGTCGCCGCGCTCGCGGAGCTGGTGCACGGCGCGGGGAGGGGTTGCGGCGACTTCCTGCTCGTGACCCTCGGCACCGGGGTGGGCGGGGGAGTGGTGGTGAACGGCAAGGTCCTGCGCGGCGCCCACGGGTTCGCGGCAGAGATCGGCCACTTCCAGGTGGACCCGCACGGCCCGCGCTGCGCCTGCGGCGAGATCGGTCACTGGGAGGCGCTGGCCTCCGGCACCGCGCTCGGCGCGCTCGGCCGCGCCGCGGCGGCGCGGGGCGAAGCCCCCTCGGTGCTCGCGCTCGCCGGCGGCGACGTCGCGACGGTGCGGGGCACCCACGTGGGCGAGGCCGCGCAGCGCGGGGAGCCCGACGCCGTGGCGCTGGTGGTGGAGTACGCGCATCAGGTTGCCATCGGGCTCGTGGGGCTGGTCAACATCTTCGACCCCGACCAGGTGCTGGTGTCGGGCGGACTCGTCGACCTCGGCGACGTGTTGCTCGGCCCCCTCGCCGCCGCGTTCCACGGCCGGGTGGAGGGCGCGCCCTACCGCCCGGCCATCCCGGTCGTCGCCGCGGCGCTCGGTGGGAGCGCCGGGGTGATCGGCGCGGCTGCGCTCGCCCGCGAGCTCGTGGGCCACGACGCACGATGACGGTCGTGCGATGACCCCGCGCCTCGGTATCACGCTGCCGTCGTTCCGCGACACGATCGAGCCGTCGCTGGCGATCGCCGCCGCGGCCGAGACCCACGGGGTCGACGGCGTGTTCGCGTACGACCACCTCTTCCGGCGCGGGCCCAAGGGTGAGCGCCGTCCTGCGATCGAGATGCTCGTGATGATGGGCGCGATCGCGGCGGCGACGGAGCGCGTCGTGCTCGGCTCGCTCGTCGCGGCGCGCGTCGCTGCGCCCGCCGGCCACCCTCGCGCACGGGCTCGACACCGTCGCCCGCATCGCCGGACGCGAACGCCTCGCCATCGCGGTGGGCGCCGGCGACGGCGAGAGCCGCGAGGAGAACGAGTCGTTCGGCCTCGGCTTCGGCTCCGTCGAGGACCGCCTCGCGATGCTGCGCGACACCGTCGACACCCTGCGCGACCGCGGGTACCCCGTGTGGATCGGCGGCACCGACCCCGCGGTGCGGGAGATGGCCGCGGCCCACGCCGACGGCTGGAACCGCTGGGGCTCGCCGCTCGACCGGTTCGCCGCGCAGGCCGTCGGTGTGCGCGCGGCCGCCGCCCGTGAGCCCTTCACGCTGTCGTGGGGCGGGCTCGTGGTGCTCGCCGACTCCGACGCGGAAGCTGCGGCGAAAGCCGAGCGGCTCGGCATCGACAACACGAATCGTCCGGCCCCCGCCCAGGTGATCGTGGGCGGCCCCGACACCGTGGCCGACGCGCTGCGGCCGTACGTGGACGCGGGCGCGGAGTGGCTGATGCTGGGGCCGATCGACTCGTCGGACCCCGACAACTGCCGCATCATCGGCGCCGATCTCGCACCCCGGCTGGCCTGAGCAGGCCGGGAAACGTTCCCTGGGCGCGGAGGGGTGGCTGGTACCTTGCCCTTATGGAGTTCCGCCGCATCAACGCCCTGCCGCCGTACGTCTTCGGGATCATGGATGCCCTGAAGATCGAGGCCCGGCGGGCCGGCGAGGACGTCGTCGACCTCGGCTTCGGCAACCCCGACCTGCCGTCGCCCGACATCGCGGTGAAGAAGCTCGCGGAGGCGGTCGAGAACCCCCGCAACCACCGATACTCGATGAGCAAGGGCATCCCGAAGCTCCGCCTCGCGATCACCGACCTGTACCAGCGCAAGTTCGGCGTGGAGCTCGACCCCGACACGCAGGTGTGCTCCACCATCGGCGCCAAGGAGGGCTTCTCCCACCTCATGTGGGTGCTGCTCGGCCCCGGCGACGCCGCGCTGGTGCCCAGCCCCTCGTACCCGATCCACATCTGGGGCCCGATCCTCGCCGGCGCCGAGGTGCGCCACGTGCGGCTCGGCCCGGAGCAGGACTTCTTCGAGAACCTGCTCGAGTCGTGGGAAGCGTCGTGGCCGCGCCCTCGCGTCATCGTGCTGTCGTTCCCGCACAATCCCACGACCACGTGCGTCGACCTCGCGTTCATGCAGCGCATGGTCGACTTCGCCCGCGAGCACGAGGTGCTCCTCGTCCACGACTTCGCCTACGCCGACCTCGGCTTCGACGGCTACGACCCGCCTTCGATCCTGCAGGTGCCCGGCGCGTCCGACGTCGCGGTCGAGCTCTACACGATGACGAAGTCGTTCTCGATGGCCGGCTGGCGCGTCGGCTTCCTGCTCGGCAATGCCGAGGTGGTCGCCGCGCTCGCCAAGCTCAAGAGCTACCTCGACTACGGCACCTTCCAGCCGATCCAGGTGGCCGCCACCGTCACCATGAACGAGGCGCCCGACTACCCGCTCGAGGCCAACGCGATCTACTGCGGCCGCCGCAACGCGCTCATCGACGGTCTCGACCGCGCCGGGTGGCACATCGAGAAGCCCCAGGGCACGATGTTCGTGTGGGCCCCGATCCCCGAGCCGTACCAGGAGATGGGCAGCCTCGACTTCGCCAAGCTCCTCGTGCGCGAGGCCAAGGTCGCCGTGTCGCCCGGTGTCGGCTTCGGCCCCGGTGGCGAGGGCTACGTGCGCTTCGCCCTGGTGGAGAACGAGCACCGCATCGGGCAGGGCGTGCGCGGCATCAAGCGCGCCCTCACCAAGCTCGGCTGAACCACAACTCGTTTCACGCGGTTCCTCGGTCCGTCCGACCTCAGCCATCGGGATCGCCGCGCGCCCATCGTTGCCGTCGTGCCCGCCGAGTGGAGCGTGCCTCCACGCGGAGGGTGCCGTCGTCGTCGCGCGCGAGGCGTTTGCGGCCTTCGTGGACGGCGACGTGGTGGCGTCGGCACAACAGCACCAGATTCGCCATGTCGGTTCCGCCGCCGGCTTCCCACTCCAAGAGGTGGTGCACGTCGCACCACCGCGCCGGGGCGCGACATCCGGGGTGCTGACAGTGCCGGTCGCGCACAGCCACCGCGCGGCGTTGCGCCGGGGTGACGGTACGGCTCTCACGACCCAGGTTCAGCACTTCGTGCTTGCCGTCGAGGGTGAGCCACGCGGCACGCGTGTCACAAACGAGACGCTCGACGGTGGAGCGCGGGACGGGCCCGAAACCGTCGAGTTCGCAGCGGTGGTCCTCGAGCAGCCAGCGGTCGTGCTCGGGGGTGAACACGATCGACACGCTCGGCACTGCGCGACCACCCGCACCGTTGCGGGCGTCGAGGTAGTGCTGCGCGAGCTTGACGAGTCCTTCGCCGCGACGCTGCGACAAGCTGCGCGGCAGGTCAGGGCCGGTCGTCGGATCGGGCGGTTCGATCATGTCGAGCGCGTTCGCCAACACGGTTGCGCCGTGCGGATCGAGGAACCCGGCCAGCTCGCTGCCCAACAATCCGTTGGCCATGTCGAGATGCACGCGGTCGAGCACGTCGTTCGCGTCGTCCGCAGCTTCGTCATCGGCGAGCATCCGCCACGTGCGCAGCGCCGTCGCGAGATCACGCGCGTCCAACCGTGACGCCAGATCGAGCAGCAACTCCTCGTCGCGCTCGTAGAACTCCTCCCGATGCCGCGCCACCTCCGCGAGCAACTCCGCCTTCTCCGCGGTGACCCGCCCGTCAGCGAGGGCGTCACCCGTCGCCACGAACTCCGCCACGTGACGCGCGGAACGCACCAGCCGCCCGGCCGCGGCGCGCGTCATGCGACCGTGCGCCGCCAACCACGCCACGGGGGACACGAACCCGTCCGCGCCCCACGCACCTCGCGCGTTCCATTCCGCGGTGAGGCGCACCACCTCCGCACCCAGGCGCTCGAACTCCGCCGTCACCGCCGCCATCCGGTCGGACAACGCGACATCCGCCCAGCTCGAACGGTCTTCGACCGCGAGCTTCTCCCGCCCCTCCGCGATCAGATCCAGCGGATCCCTGCCCTCCATGCCCGAACAGACGTTCGATCCCAGATCGTGTCACCGCGAGCGGGACTTCACCCCGGATCAACCGGTCGTTGAAGGTGCGTTGATGTGCGTGGCGTACGTTCCCTCGCATGGCACCGCCGCGACGTGACGTCCTGGGTGAGACCCGGCAATTCGAGATGATGCGTGACGCCCTGCGCCGAGCCGTCGGGCCGGAGGCCCGCCCTCGCCGTTGGAGCTGGCGCAGCCCGTCGGAGCGCCGGCTGGTGCAGACCACCCTGGAGCCCACCACCCGCACCGGGCCGATGATGCGCTGCCCGATCCACGGCGACATCGAGGTCACCGAGGGCGCGGTCGAGTGCCCGGTGGAGCTGCTCGTGATGAACGACGGCGTGGTCGGCAGCCACCGCTGCGGCGAGCGCCTCGCTTCCTGGTAAGCCGGGGAGCGCCGGTGCGAGCGTGCCGTCACCGTGAGCGGGCGCGGGTGCGACGCCCGCGCTGCGTCAGGACCCGAAGTCGGGCAGTTCGAGGGTGCCGTCCGCGCGCAGCGTGAAGCCGGGGTTGTGGGCCACCTCCCAGAGGTGCCCGTCGGGATCCGCGAAGTACCCCGCGTAGCCACCGTAGAACGTCTCGGCCGCGGGTTGCGTGATCGTCGCGCCCACGTCGACTGCGGACGCGAGCACCGCGTCGACCTCCCCGCGTGAGCGCACGTTCTCGCGCGAGCGCCATCCCGGCGAACGCCGCGCCGGCGTCGGTGACGCCCGCGTCGTTCGCGAGCAGCGCGCGCGACCACAACACCACCGCGAGTCCGCCGGCCTGGAAGAACACGGTCTCGTCGCCCGGGTCGCCGACGGTCTGCCCGCGCCAACCGAGTGCTTCGTAGAACGCGCGGCTGCGCACGACGTCGCGCACACCGAGCGTCACCAGCGAGATGCGCTGCTCCATCGTCGGCTCCTCCTGCTCACTCGTCGAGGGTGTCGACGGTGTCGGATGCCCACGAACGCGCGCGTTCGACACCTCGGTGCCACTGCGCGCGGCGCGTGTCGAGGTCGGGCATCGGCTGCGGTGTGAACGCGGCCTCCTCCTGCCACGCGGCCGCGGCCTCGGCGGGGGAGGCCCACACGCCCTCCGCGATGCCCGCGAGGTACGCCGCACCGAGGACGGTGGTCTCCTGCACGACGGGACGGCGCACGGCGACGCCGAGCACGTCGGCCTGGAACTGACAGAGCACGTCCATCGCGCTGGCGCCGCCGTCGACGCGCAGCTCGGTGATCGCCAGATCGGTGGCCCCGCAGATCGCGTCGACGACGTCAGCGGTCTGCCAGGCCATCGCCTCCACCGCGGCGCGCACGAGATGCGCGCGGGTGGTGCCGCGCGTCAACCCGAGGATCGCGCCGCGCGCGTACGGATCCCACCAGGGCGAGCCGAGCCCGGCGAGTGCGGGGACGAACACCGCCCCGTGGGTGTCGGGCACGCTCGCGGCGAGCGGACCGGCCTCGGCCGACGACTCGATGAGGCCGAGGCCGTCGCGCAGCCACTGGATGGCCGCGCCGGTGACGAAGATCGAGCCCTCCATGGCGTACGTGACGTCGCTGCCGAGTTGCCACGCGACGGTGGTGAGCAGACCGTCGACGGGTTCGGGGTGCGTACCGCCGAGGTTCACCAGCACGAACGAACCGGTGCCGTAGGTGTTCTTGCTCATGCCAGGGGTGAAGCACGCCTGGCCGAACAGCGCCGCCTGTTGGTCGCCGGCGATGCCCGACACCGGCACACGCAGCCCGGCGGCGTGCGCCGGATCGGTGACCGCGAAGTGGCCGCTGCTCGGGCGCACCTCGGGGAGGCAGGAGCGGGGCACGCCGAACACCGCGCACAACTCGTCGGACCAGTCGAGTGCGTCGATGTCGAACAACATGGTGCGCGCCGCGTTCGACGGCTCCGTCGCGTGCGCGCCGGTGAGGCACCAGAGGATCCACGAGTCGACGGTGCCGAACGCGAGCGACGGCGAAGCGGTGACCGCGCCCTCACGCAGCAGCCACTCGAGCTTCGTGGCGCTGAAGTAGGGATCGAGGACGAGGCCGGTGGTGGCGCGCACGAGTGGCTCGACCCCCGCCTCGCGCAACTCGGTGCAGCGCGCCGCGGTGCGGCGGTCCTGCCACACCAACGCGCGGTGGAGCGGCTCGCCGGTGTCGCGATCCCACACGACGACGGTTTCGCGCTGGTTGGTGATGCCGATGGCGGCGACCGGTGCACCATCGAGCGTGCGCACGACCTCGGCGAGTGTGCCGAGCGCGGCGTCGCGGATGTCGATCGGGTCGTGCTCGACCCATCCCGGTTGCGGGAAGTGCTGGGGGAACTCGCGGTACGCGTACGCGCGGCGGGCGCCGGTGGCGTCGATGGCGACCGTGCGCACCCCGGTGGTGCCGGCGTCGATCGCGAGCACGACCGCCACGGTCGGTCAGCCTCAGTCGGCCGGCGTGGGAGCCGACGACGCCGACGACGCCGACGACGCGGCTGCCGCGTTTGCCGCGGGCGTCGCCGCCAGGGCCCGCCCGAGCGCGCGTCCGAACGAATGGTCGCGGTGGCGCAGCTCGATCACGAGCGTGTCGGGGCTGCGGCCCCCCTCGCTCCCGGGGTCGACGCTCGCCAGCAACTGGAAGAAGGGCCGGGCGGGGTGTTCGGCGCGCCGCCGCAACGCCGACAGGGGCACGTCGATCGAAGGTGGGGCATCGGCGCGCTTCGGGCGACGCCACGCGACCAGGCGTCGGTCGGTGAGGACGACGAGGTGACGGTGGCGACCGGCGAAGAAGACGTGGCCCTTCGGGCGCACCCGGGCGACCCAGGCGCGGGATGCGCCGAGGAGCTCCTCGCCATACTCCTGGTGGTGCGCCAGCAGCTCGCCGGCCCTGCGCCTCTGCTTGTCACCGGCCATCGCGCATCCCTTCCCCGGATGAGCAGCAGGTTACCGATCCGGGAAGTTGCCGCGACGATGGCCCGGAATTGCCGGGTGAGGTCCCGTCGGGGGCGGTGGAGCGGGCAACATGGGACCTCGACGACCCGAGTGACACGAGTGGAGGATCGGATGCGTATCGGCATGCTCACCGGAGGCGGCGACTGCCCCGGGCTGAACGCGGTCATCCGCGCGGTGGTCACCAAGGGCGAAGGCATCTACGGGCACGAGATCATCGGGTTCCGTCACGGGTGGCGGGGGCTCATCGAGGACGAGACGATGGAGCTGTCGGTGTCGTCGGTGCGTTCGCTCGCGCGACGGGGTGGCACGGTGCTCGGCACCGCGCGCACCAACCCGTTCAAGACGGAGGACGGCGTCGCCCGCATCCTCGACACGCTGCAGCGCCAGCGCATCGACGCGCTCATCGCGATCGGCGGCGAGGACACACTCGGGGTCGCGGCCAAGCTCGGCGAGATCGGCGTGAACTGCGTCGGTGTCCCGAAGACGATCGACAACGACCTCTCGGGCACCGACTACACCTTCGGCTTCCAGACCGCGGTGCAGATCGCGACGGAAGCGATCGACCGGCTCCACACGACCGCCGAGAGCCACGACCGCGTGATGATCGCCGAGGTCATGGGCCGTCACGCCGGGTGGATCGCGCTGCACACGGGCCTCGCGTCGGAAGCCGACGTCATCCTCGTGCCCGAGGAGCCGTTCGACATCGACGAGGTGTGCGCCCGCATCCGGCACCACCACGCCACCGGCGCCAACTACTCCATCGTGGTCGTCGCCGAGGGCGCGGCGCCGCAGGAGGGCACCATGACGCTGCAGGCGGGCGGGGTCGACGACTTCGGTCACGTGCGCCTCGGTGGGATCGGCGCGGCGTTGCAGGGCGAGATCGAGTCGCGCACCGGGTTCGAGACGCGCGTCACGATCCTCGGTCACATCCTGCGCGGTGGTACCCCCACCGCGTACGACCGGGTACTCGGCACCCGCTTCGGCATCACCGCCGTCGACGCGGTGGAGCAGGGGCGCTTCGGCACGATGGTCGCGCTGCGCGGCGAGCACATCGAGATCGTCGATCTCCACGAGGGTGTCGACGTGCTGAAGACGGTCGACCGGGACCTGCTCGACGTCGCCGCGGTGTTCACCTGAGATGTCGACACCCACCGAGGATCTCGTCCGGCTGCTCGACCTCGAGCAGCTCGAGTGGAACCTGTTCCGCGGCTTCAGCCCCGACACGGAGCGCGTGCGCACGTACGGCGGTGAGGTGCTCGGGCAGGCGCTGATCGCCGCGGGGCGCACGGTGCCCGCGGGCCGCAGCATCCACTCGATGCACGCGTACTTCCTCAAGCTCGGCGACCCGAGCGTGCCGATCGTGTACGAGGTCGACCACATCCGCGACGGCGGCAGCTTCACCACGCGACGCGTCGTCGCCATCCAGCGCGGCAAGGCGATCTTCAATCTCGCCGCGTCGTTCCAGGTGGAGGAGAGCGGACCGGATCACCACGACCCGATGCCCGACGTGCCGCACGCCGACAACCTGCCGGCGGGCGCCGACTGGTCGGATGCGCCGGAACCGATCGACCGCACCAACTCGCCGCACGTGGTGGCCGCGTTCGAGCTGCGGCCGGCGGGGCAGATGACGCTGCCCGGTCGCCCCGGCGGCCCGGAGCACCCGCTCGATCCCGACCAGGACGTCTGGATGCGCGTGTGCGACCGCCTGCCCGACGACCCGCTGCTCCACGCCGCGGTGGTGGCGTACGCGTCCGACCTCGTGATGCTCGGCACCGCGACGCTGCCGCACAAGTCGCCGGGGCCGCACCCCGGCTACATGATGGCGAGCCTCGACCACGTGATGTGGTTCCACCGCCCCTGCCGGGCCGACAACTGGTTGCTGTACCACGTGCACAGCCCGTCGGCCGGCGCCGCGCGCGGCTTCGCCCAGGGCCAGGTGTTCTGCGGCGACGGCACGCTCGCGATCAGCGTCGCGCAGGAGGGGCTGTTCCGCCCGGTCGACCCAGCTCGATCGAAGGCGCGCGTGAAGCCCACGGGCACGTGACGCCCGTCGACCTGCGGTCCGACACGGTCACCCGGCCCACGCCGGAGATGCGCCGGGCGATGGCCGAGGCGGAGGTGGGCGACGACGCCTACGGCGAGGACCCCACCGTGAACCGGCTGGAGTCCTTGGCTGCCGCGCTCCTCGGCAAGGAAGCCGCACTGTTCACGCCGTCGGGCACGATGGCCAACCAGCTCGCGCTCCGCGTGCTCGGCCGGCCCGGCACCGAGGTGCTGTGCGGCGAGCGCGCCCACGTGTACCGCTACGAGCAGGCCGCGGCGGCCGGCAACGCGGGTGTGCAATTGCGGCCGCTGCCCGACGCCGGGGGCGCGCTCGACCCACACGACGTCGAGCGGGCACTGCTCGGGCGACGTCACCACCTGCCCGAGATCTCCGCACTCGCGATCGAGAACACGCACATGCCGGCGTCGGGACGGCCGTGGCGCCTCGACGAGCTCCACGCCGTGCTGCAGGTCGCACGCGACGGCGGGCTCGCGGTGCACTGCGACGGTGCGCGCCTGTGGAACGCGGCGGTCGCGCTCGGAGTCGCGCCGCGGGAGCTGGCGGCCGGGGTCGACACCGCGATGTTCTGCCTGTCGAAGGGGCTGGCCGCGCCGGTCGGTTCGTTGCTGTGCGGCCCGCGCGCCGTGATCACGCGCGCCCGCGCCGAGCGGTCACGGCTCGGCGGCGGGATGCGCCAGGCGGGCATCCTCGCGGCGGCGGGGATCGTCGCGCTCGAGACGATGGTCGAGCGCCTCGCCGACGACCACGCCCGCGCCGGCACGCTCGCGGAGACGCTCGCCGAGGCGTTCCCAGGCAGCGTCGACCCGACCACGATCGAGACGAACATCGTGTGTGCCCGCGCCGACGCGTTGCCCGACGACGTGCTCGCGCAGCTCGCCGCGCACGAGGTGCTCGCGGGCACGATCGACCCGGCGACGGTGCGCTTCGTGCTTCACCACGATGTCGACGACGAAGGCCTCGCCCTCGCGCAGCGGGCGATCACGGCGATCGCCCGGCCCGCCCGGCCCTAGCGGCGGGAGCGGCGGGTCAGGCAGGTACCCTCGTCCCGTGCCCACCAGCTCCGAGGTCCCCGCAAGCGCGCTCGCGGTCTACGCCCATCCCGACGACCCGGAGATCTCCGCGGGCGGAACCCTCGCGAAGTGGGCAGCGGCCGGCGCGCAGGTGTGGGTGCTCGTCACCACCCGGGGCGACAAGGGCAGCAGCGATCCCGGCACCGACCCCGACGCGCTCGCGGTGCGGCGCGTGGAGGAGACGGCGAAGGCGGCGGCGCTGCTCGGCTTCGCCGGGCACTTCCACCTCGACCACGACGACGGCGAGCTCCCCGACGACCTCGTGCTGCGCGGCGAGATCACCCGGGTGGTCCGCGAGCTGCAGCCCGAAGTGGTGCTCTGCCCCGACCCGACCGCGGTGTTCTTCGGCGACGGCTACTACAACCACCGCGACCACCGCGTCACCGGCTGGGCCACGCTCGACGCGGTCGCGCCCGCAGCGGGCAACCCGCACTACTTCCCCGGCCACCGCGCCGACGGGCTCGACGTGCACACGGTGCGCGCCGTCTACCTGTCGGGCACGCTCGAGCCGAACACGTGGATCGACATCGCCGACACACTCGAGGCGAAGATCGAGGCCCTGTTCTGCCACGCGAGCCAGCTGCCCGACGACGCGGGGGAGTGGTTCAGCGAGTTCCTGCGCGAACAGGCCGAGATCGGTGGCGCCGCGGCCGGCGTCCGCCACGCCGAGGCCTTCCGCAAGATCAATTTCAGGTAGCGAACGACCGCATCAGGAACGCTTCGGTTGGCGGGGTGCGCGCTGCTCCGGGGGAAGGCTCTGGGTGCGGTTCCACTCCGACATCGCCCGCAGCACGAGCACCGCGACGACACCCACACCCGCGGCGCCGATGGTCGCGCCGATGAGGGTGCCGAGGAAGGTGGCGACGTCGCTGCTGGAGCCGACGTCGGCAACGCCGTAGCCGATGATGGCGCCGAAAATGCCGGCGAGGACCACCGCCCCGAACGACAGCAGGTAGGCCGTGCGCGAGGGCAGCATCGGCGGGGCGGCATCCTCCAGCGGGGCGTCGGCCTCGGGCTGCGCCGGTTCAGGATCAAGTGCTTCGGCCATCGGCCGATGGTATTGCCATGTCCCAGCCTGCAGCCACGTGGCCGATAGGCTCGCCCGCGATGCGCGTCCTCGTGATGTTGCCCACCTACAACGAGATCGAGAACATCGAGGACGTCCTCGAACGCACCCGCCGGGCCCTGCCCGACGCCGACGTGCTGGTGATCGACGACGGCAGCCCCGACGGCACCGCCGAGGCCGCGGAGAAGCTCGGTGCCGAGACGACCGGCGAGCTCGCGGGCGCCGGCCGGGTCGAGGTGCTGCGCCGTGCGTCGAAGTCGGGGCTGGGCTCCGCGTACCGCGCCGGCTTCCGCATCGGTCTGGCCCGGGGCTACGACGTCATGGTCGAGATGGACGCCGACCTGTCGCACGACCCCGCCGTGCTGCCCCAGCTCATCGCGGCCGTGGACGGTGGCGCCGACCTCGCGATCGGCTCGCGCTACGTGCCCGGCGGCGACATCCCCGACTGGAAGTGGCTGCGCCGCATGATCTCGCGTGGAGGCGGTCTCTACGCCCGCACCCTGCTCGGGCTCTCGGTGCACGACGCCACCGCCGGCTTCCGCGCCTACCACCGCCGGCTGCTCTCGCAGCTCGACCTCGACGCCGTGCGCGCCGACGGTTACGGCTTCCAGGTGGAGATGACCTACCTCACCGAGCAGGTCGGGGGCCGGATCGCCGAGGTGCCGATCACGTTCCGCGATCGCAGCCTGGGCCGCTCGAAGATGTCGAGCCGCATCGTGGTCGAGGCCTTCCTGCTCGTCACCTGGTGGGCGTTCCGGGACCGCGTCCTGCACCGCGGCAAAGCGTCCTAGCCGTCGGGCGGCGCTCGCCGCCCGCGCATGGAGCCGTCGGGCGGCGCTCGCCGCCCGCGCATGGAGCCTTCCGCGCAGAATGGCGCCATGGGCCTCGTCGAGTGGACGGTCGCCGGCGCGCTGGTCGAGTCGGCCGAAGGACTGCTGCTGGTGCGCAACGAGCGGCGCGGCGGTCGCACCGACTGGAGCACCCCGGGTGGTGTGATCGACGCGACCGACGCGACCTTGCGCCACGGCCTCACCCGTGAGGTCGAGGAGGAGACGGGGCTGCGCGTCGTCGAGTGGGAGGGGCCGCTCTACACGGTCGTCGCCACCGCGCCCGACCTCGGCTGGGTGATGACGTGCGAGGTGCACCGCGCCCTCGTCTACGAGGGCGACCTGCACGTCGACGACCCCGACGGCATCGTGGTGGAAGCCGCGTTCACCGCGGCCGACGCCTGCGGCGACCTCCTCGCCCTGTGCGCGCCGTGGGTGCGCGAACCGCTCGCCGACTGGATCTCCGACCGGTGGGGGCCGGCCGAGGCCCGCTCCTACACCTACGACGTCTTCGGCGCCGAGCGCGACGCGTTGCGTGTCGTGCGCACCTGAGCGTGCGCGACGAGGCGAGCATCCTCCACGTCGACCTCGACGCCTTCTTCGCGTCGGTCGAACAACTCGACGACCCGTCGCTGCGCGGCAAGCCCGTGATCGTGGGTGGCCTCGGACCGCGTGGGGTGGTGGCGGCCGCGAGCTACGAGGCGCGCGAGTTCGGGGTGCACTCGGCGATGCCGATGATGCGGGCGCGGCGCGCGTGCCCGAATGGCGTGTTCGTCGCGCCGCGCTTCGACGCGTACCAGGACGCCAGCCACGCGGTCATGACGATCATGCGGTCGTACACGCCCCTCGTGGAGCCGATCTCGCTCGACGAGGCGTTCCTCGACGTGCAGGGCGCACGCCGGCTGCACGGCACCGGGCCGGAGGTGGCGCAGCAGATCCGCGACCAGGTGCGCGCGGAGACCGGGCTCACCGCGTCGGTCGGCGTCGCGACCACCAAGCTCCTCGCCAAGCTGGCGAGCGACCTGTCCAAGCCCGACGGCCTCCTCGTGGTGGAGCCGGGCACCGAACTCGAGTTCCTCCACCCGCTCGACGTGCGCCGGCTGTGGGGGGTGGGCCCGGCCACCCAGAAGCGGCTCGCCCGCCTCGGCGTCCGCACGGTGGGTGACCTCGCCGCGCAACCCGAGGACACCCTCGTCGCCACGGTCGGCAACTCGCAGGGCCACCACCTCTACGCGCTGGCGTGGAACCGCGACGACCGGCCGGTCGAGCCCGACCACGAGGTGAAGTCGATCGGGCACGAGGAGACGTTCCCCGTCGACGTCCACGACCGCGACGCGCTCGGCCACGAGATCAGCCGCCTGGCCGACAAGGTGGGCGCCCGCCTGCGCGCCGCCGGCCGGGCCGCGCGCACGGTGCAGCTCAAGGCCCGCTACGCCGATTTCCGTACCGTCACCCGTTCGCGCACCCTCGACGCCGCCACCGACGTGGGGGCCGAGCTCGCCGCCGTCGCCCGGGAGCTCCTCGACAAGGTGGCGGTGGAGCAGGGGATCCGCCTGCTCGGCGTGTCCGGCCAGCAGCTCGTCCCCACCGACGAGAGCGGCGACCAGGGCCTCCTCTTCGGCGAGCCTGCCGGCTCGCAGGAATCTGCGGCGGGGCCCTCGGGCCCCGCAGCCGGGTCGATGGGCCCGGCGGCCCGCGCGAAGCGGGCCGCGGTCGAGCGGTCGATGGACGCGGTGCGGGAGAAGTTCGGACCTGGTGCCGTCGGGCCCGCCGGACCGCGTAGCCTGGGGAATGAGCGCCGTCCCCCTGCTCGTTGAGCATGGGGATCACGGTGCGCGACAATGGGAACCCCAGCGGCCGGGCCGAGCGCCCGCGCCGAACGAGAAGGCCGGACGGAACACAGATGCCGCTCTCCGAGGACGAACAGAGGATCCTGCGGGAGATCGAGGAGAACCTGTCGGCCACCGACCCCAAGTTGGTGCAGCAGGTCTCCGACACCACGCTGTACCGGCACTCGTCGCGGGTCATCAAGTGGTCGGCCGTGGGCTTCGTGGCCGGGCTCCTGCTGATGGTGTTCACCTTCACCACCACGTTGATCCTCGGCGTGGTCGGGTTCCTCGTGATGCTGGCCTGCGCGCTCACCATCGAGCACCACGTGCGCAAGCTCGGCAAGGCGGGGATGGACAGCCTCACGTCCACGATGCGTGGTGGGGCGATCAAGGACGCGTTCGGCAGTGCCGGCGACCGCTGGCGCGAGCGCTGGGGCCGCGACGACCAGCAGCCCTGAGGGGGCCCGTGGGCTACACCACGATCCAGGCCGCGCGGCTGGCGGGTTGCACGCCGGCGCAGGTCGAGACCTGGCGGCGCATCGGGCTGCTCGAGCCCGCCGACGACTACTCCTTCCGTGACCTCGTCGCGCTGCGCATGGTCGCGTCGCTGCTCGACGCGGGGCTGCCGATGCCGCGTATCCGGCGCGCGGTCGCGGAGCTGTTGCGCCACGGTGACGACATCACCGGCCTGCGACTCGTGACCGACGGCGAGACGGTGTGGGCGTGTCGCGACGACGGCCAGATCCTCGACGCGCTGCGCCACGGCCAACTCGCCCTCTTCGTGGCGGTCGACCGGCTCGCCGACGACGTATCCGCGGAGGTGCACGCGTTCGATGCCGACCGGCGCGCGTTCGTCGACGAGCTCCAGGAGCGGCGCGACCATCCTGCGGGCACCGGCCAAGCGGGCACGGGCCAGTCAGGCAACACCTCCGACGGCCGCGCCGGGCATCCCTGCCAGGGCTAGCTGGGTCGGTCCCGGTTACCCGCGCCGACGGGTGAGGACGGCGACGTCGAGCCGACGGCGCCAGCGCTCGCGGAAGCCGAGGTCGGTGTCGAGCGCGTGCTCGAGCAGTGCGACGTTCGCCCACGCCTGCTCGGCCGCCTCCGCGCCGGGAACGTCGGTGCCGTAGCGCGAGATCGTGTACGTGGCCGCGAGGTCGTGCATCGGTGACTCCGCCGCGGGGTGGGTGCGCGCGGGCACGTCGTGCGCGAGCTCGAGCGGGGTGAGCGCGGGGTCGGGGTCGACGCGCGCCTCGCGAAGCCGGTCGAGCGCCTCCTCCCATGCGCCCGCCACCGCGAGCGCCGCGTCGTCGGTGTCGCGTCGCCGTGCGCGTCGACGCGACTTCGCGAACAGCACCACGCCCACGTAGGCGCCGGCGACGAGGAGCAGCACCGCGACGACGCCGAGGAGCGCGAGCCACGGGTTGGCGGAACCGCCGCCGCTGTCGGCCGAGAGGGTGGGCCGGGCCCCGCTGGCACCACCGGGGGTGTTGGCGCCGGTGCCGCCCGCGGGCGTGGTGCCGGTGGTCGCGCCGGGCTGGGTGGTCTGGGGCACGGTGGTGGTCGTGGCCGGGGTGACGACGCCGCCGATCGGCTCCTCGCCCGGGAGGCTGCTGCCGCCCGCGACGGCGCCGCCGGCTCCCGCCGGGGTGGGGTCGAACATGTGGGTCCACCCGATGCCGGTGAGCCACACCTCGGGCCACGCGTGCGCGTCGTGGGTGGTGACGTGGTAGCGGCCGTCGCTCCCGAGCTCGCCCGGCGTGAAGCCCACGGCGACGCGTGCGGGAATGCCGAGCGAGCGCGCCATCACCGCGTACGCACTCGCGAACTGCACGCAGAAGCCCCTCTTGTCGCGCAGGAACTGCTCGATCGCGTTGCCGCTGTCGCTCGCCTGGACGCTGGTGTCGTAGACGAACCCGTTCGCCGGGTCGCGGAACCAGTCGCGGAGCGCGGCGGCCTGGGCGTACGGCGTGGTCGCGCCGGCGGCCTTCACCACGAGTTGCGCGGTGTCGCCGATCACCGCCGGCACCTCGGACGGCAGTTGCGTGTAGGGCTTGAACTCGGCCGGCACCGGTGCCGCGGTGGCGGCCTGCTCGTCGGCGGTCGCGCGCAGCAGCGGCACGCTGGAAGCGACGGTGTAGTCGAGACCGGTCACGCTGTCGCGGTTGGTGACGAGCGTGCCCGACGAAGTGACCACGAGGGTGCCGTCGAGGTTGATGGCCACCGGTCGGTACGCAGCAGGTAGCCACCGTTCGCTGAGCGGCCCGATCGCGAACTGCTGCACCAGCGTGCCCTTGGGCGCGGTGCCGGGCAGGCCGACGCTCACGTTGCCGTCGCCCGACGCGCTCAGCGTCCACTGCCCGCCGTCGGCGTTGGAGTAGGAGTCGAGGGCGGCGATGCGCCAGTAGTCGGGGAGGCGCGACTGCACGGTGAACAACTCGGTGTCGTCGGGTCGGTTGAGTTTGTCGCCCACGTCGACGAACGGCGCGAGGCTGGGGCGGTAGCTGCGGCCGCCGCTGCCGTCACGCGTGGGGTTGGCGAAGTCGACGACGGGCTCGCCACCGGCGCCGGGCAGCACCGGAGCGAGGAGCAGCGCGACGACGATGGCCGCGCTGCCGAGCGCGGCGGCGGGGAGGAGCCAGTGTGCGCGGGTGGACTCGCTCGACACCAGCCAACTCCGGCGCGTGTCGAGCACCGCGACGTTCTGCACCAGGAGGAAGGCGCCGGCCGTCGCGCAGAACGCGGCGGTGCTCAGGATGCGGTCGTCGGTGGTGCCCAGCGCGGACGTCCACACGAAGAACACCAGCGCGGGGGCGACCGCGCCGAGCGTGGCCCGCCGGGTGAACGCGAGCCAGTCGGCGAGCGCGGCCATCACCCACACCGCGATGCACGCGAGCAGGATCGCGCCGTTGGTCGCCGGTGCGGGTGCGGGCGCGGTGCGCAACAGGTGCCAGCCGGACTCGAGCTGGTTGCCGAGGGCCTGCACCACCGAGGTGGCGTGCGGCGCGGTCGCGACGCGCACGAAGAGGAACACCACGAGCAGCGCAACGGAGATCAGCAGCACCAGCCACGCGGGTCGGCGGGCGCGCCGGCCCAACCAGCCGAGCGCGTGGGGGAGCAGCGCGGCGATCACCACCGGGGTGATCCAGCGCGACGACGCGAAGATACGGCCCAGCGAGAGCGCGGTGACGACGGTGAGCGCGGCCAGTGCGAGCGGCGCGAAGGCCGCGCTGCGGCGGGTCATCGGGTCCTCATCTGCGGGCCGTCATCTGCGGGCCCTCGCGGCGTGGCGGGCGCCGAGGGACGAGGTGAGCGCCTGGTTCCACGCGTTGGGGAAGGGCGCGGCGTGACGCGTCGACGACCACGAGCGATTCGCTCGGGGCGACCGCAGCCGGGCGGGTGAGCACCGCGATCACGCCGAGGCCACCGAGCGCACCGAGGGCGTGCAGCGCGGTCGGGTCGACCTCGCCGAGGATCACGACGACGAGATCGACGCGGCGGTGCGCGCGCAACCCGGCGAGCACGCCGGCGAGGCGGTCGGTGTCGGAGAGGGACACGGTGGCGAGCGCGTCGATCACGTCGTGGCGGGCGTCGCCACCGGTGCCGAGCACCTCGCCCGCGCTGGTGACCACCTCCACCTGGCGGCGCAGGCGCACGAGCCGCTCGGTGACCGATGCCGCGGCCTCGACCGCGACCTCGAACGAGTCGGCGTCGTGCGCGCTGGTGTGGACGTCGAGCACGACTGCGGCGCGCGAGCGCCAGCGAGCCTCGTCCTGACGGATCATGAGCTCACCGTTGCGCGCGCTGGCGCGCCAGTTGACCCGGCGCAGGTCGTCGCCGACCTCGTAGGCGCGCAGGGTGAGGAACTCGGAGCCGAGATCGCTGGGCATCGCGGCGGGCCGACGCGGCCTCGCTCTCTGCGGCGACGCGGCTGCCGATCGCGACCGGCGCCACGATGTCGTACACGCGCGGGCGGATCACGAGCTCGGCGTCGCCGGCACCTTCCAGCGAGCGGCGCGTGAGGCCGAACGGGTCGCTCGCCGCGAGCGCGAGCGGGCCGACGCGGTAGCGGCCGCGCCGACGCGTGGGGACGCGGTACGCGGCGCGCCCCACCGCGCCGGGGCCGAGCGGCGGCACGAGGAAGCGCGCGGCGCGGCGCCCTTCGTCGAACCAGTCGGTGGCCGCGAGCATCGGGGTGGCGTGGCGCCCCAGGTTCTCGACGGTGAGGTCGATGCGTCCCTCGGAGCCCACGTGCAGACGGTCGGGGCGCACCCGGCGACTCACTGCGAGGTCGGGCGTCTCGCGCAACGCGAGCCACAGGGCGCTGATGCCGAGGAGCAGCATCGCGGCGACGCCGATGACGAGCATCTCGAGCGCGCCGAGCAGGTAGCTGCCCACGCAGAGGCCGAGCGCGGCGCCGAGCAGCGACCAGCCGCGGCGGGTGAAGCCCACGCCGCGCATCATGTCGATCAGCCCTGCGACGCGCCCGCCGCGCCGGGAACGGGCACCGACCCGAGGATCGCGCGCACGACATCGGCGGTCGACGTGCCGCGCAACGCGGCATCGGGGGAGAGGAGCACGCGGTGCTCGAGCACGGCGGCGAACACGCGCTTCACGTCGTCGGGGATGACGAACGCGCGGCCGAAGCTCGCGGCGAGTGCACGCGAGGCGCGCTGCAGCGAGAGCGAGCCGCGGGGGCTGGCGCCGAGCACGAGATCGGGGTGGCGCCGGGACGCGGCGACGAGGTCGAGGATGTAGTCGCGCACCTCGGGGGCCACGTGCACCGAGTTCACGGAGTCGACCGCGGCGGCGACGTCGGCGGCGGAGACGACGGGTCGGAGGTCGTCGACGCTGGCCTGCGGGCTGCCCTGCGCGTCGAGGATCGCGGCCTCCGCTTCGCGCCCCGGGTAGCCCATGGGGACGCGCATGAGGAAGCGGTCGAGCTGCGCCTCGGGCAGGGGATAGGTGCCCTCGAGCTCGATCGGGTTCTGGGTGGCGATCACCATGAACGGACGCGGCGAGCAGGTAGGTGTGGGCGTCGACGGTGACCTGGCGCTCCTCCATGGCCTCGAGTAGGGCCGACTGCGTCTTCGGCGAGGCCCGGTTGATCTCGTCGGCGAGGACGATGTTCGCGAACACGCCGCCGGGGCGGAACTCGAAGTCGTTGGTGGTGCGGTTCCACACCGACACGCCGGTGACGTCGGAGGGGAGCAGGTCGGGGGTGAACTGGATGCGGTGCATCGAGCCGCCGATGGAGGCGGCGATCGCCTTGGCCAGGGAGGTCTTGCCGACGCCGGGGACGTCCTCGATGAGGAGGTGGCCTTCGGCGAGGAGGCACACGAGCGAAAGGTGCACCTGTTCGCGCTTGCCCTGGATGACGCGCTCGACGTTGCCGAGCAGAGCCTGGAACAGGCGGCCGAACGAGGAGTCGCGGCTCGGCGCGGTGGCGGGCTGGACCACGGGAACCTCTCGGACTCAGGGTGCGGTCGGGGGCCCCGACGGTACCAGGGGCAGGCGCTACCGTCGGGGCATGAGCCCGACGACCGCCCCGGACCACGGCCCGGACCACGGCCCGGACCACGGCCCGGACCACGGCCCGGACCAGGGCCCGACGCGCGTCCCGCCGTCGTTCTGGGTGCGCGGCGGCATGGCTGGTGCTGCTGCGTCCCCGGCTGTGGGGGACCGCGCTGCGCCAGGGGCTGCGCCTGGCCCGTCCCGGTTGGTGGCGCCGAGCCCCGTGGTTGCCGCTGCCCGACCCCGACTACCTCGCCTTCCGCTTCGAGACCCAGTACGGCTCGAACGGGGCCGGGGCCGGTTCGGCGCCGCAGGCCCGGGACCTCGTCGACTACCTCGAGTGGTGCCGGGAGATGGCCGTCACCACCTGATGCCGGCCGAGGCGACCTGACGCCCCAGGCGAATCGCCCGCCACGCCCGGCGGGCCTCCCGTAAGCTCTCGGGGACTCCGCACGAGGAGGCGATTCCGGGTGGCCAGGGCACTGTTGCTGAACGCGAGCTTCGAACCGCTCTGCGTCGTACCCGTGCGCCGCGCCGTGGTGCTGGTGCTCAAGGAGAAGGCGGAGGTCGTCGCCCGCAACGGCGCCGAGTTCCGCTCCGAGCGGATGACCTTCCCCGCGCCGGCGGTGATCCGCCTCCACCACTTCGTACGGGTCCCGTACCGCCACCGGGTGCCGCTGTCGCGCCGGGCGGTGTTCGCCCGCGACGGCCACCGCTGCCAGTACTGCAACCGGGCGGCCGAGAACATCGACCACGTGGTGCCCCGCTCCCGCGGCGGCACGCACACGTGGGACAACGTGGTGGCGTCGTGCCGGGCCTGCAACTCCCGCAAGGAGGACCGCCTCCTCTCGGAGTCCGACCTGCGCCTGCCCCACCCACCCCGGGAGCCCCACGCCGACCTGTGGGTGCTGGCCACCGCGGGCTCGATCGACCCCGCCTGGGAGCCCTACCTCCCGAGGGCGTCGTAAGGTCGTCGGGTGGCGACCACGCTGACCGCCGACGCGCTCCTCGACCCAGCGGTCATCGCCGATCCCTACGACTTCTACCGACAGCTCCGCGAGCAGGCGCCGGTCTGGCAGGTGCCGGGAACCGAGGTGTTCACCGTCGCCACGTTCGACACCGTCGCCGAGGCGGTCGGGCGTACCGACGTGATCTCGTCGAACATCGAGGCACTCCTGTACCGGGACGACGACGGGCTCCCGGCCCGGCTCTCCTTCGGTGACTCCGGTGTGCAAGCGCTGGCGACGGCCGACCCGCCCCTGCACGCGGTCCACCGCGGTGCGGTGTTCCCCGAGTTGGTGGCGAAGCGGATGCACACCCTCGAGCCCGACATCGCGACCCTGGCCGACGGTCTCGTGGCCGACGCGCTCGCCTCAGGTGACGCGTTCGATTTCATGACGGCGGTCGGCAACGTCGTGCCGATCACCGTCGTGAGCTGGTTGGTCGGCTTCTCCGGCGCCGACCCCGCGATGTTGCTCCAGGCCGCGTTCGACTCCACCGAGATGTTGTCGGCCACCGTCTCGCTCGACGAGATCATGGCGATGGTGCAGCGCACCGGCACGATCAGCGCGTGGCTGTCCGATCAGCTGCGCACGGCGCTCGCGGCTCCGGGCGAGGACCTGCTCGGTGCAGTGGCGCGCAGCGTGGAGTCGGGCGCCTTCACCTTCGACAACGCGGTAACGGTGCTGCACACGCTGCTGAGCGCGGGTGGCGAGTCCACCAGCAGCCTGCTCGGCAACGCCGTGTGCATCCTCGCGGAGCAGCCGGGGCTCCAGGAGCGGCTGCGGGCCGACCGGTCACTCATCCCTGCGTTCGTGGAGGAGGCCCTGCGACTGGAGTCGCCGTTCCGCTTCCATCTCCGATCGGTGCACGCCGACGTCGAACTCGCGGGCACCACGATCCCGGAGGGATCGACGGTGCTCCTGCTCTGGGGCGCCGCGAACCGTGACCCAGCGGAGTTCGACACCCCCGACGAGGTGGTGCTCGACCGACCGACGCCCCGCCACCACGTTGCGTTCGGGCGTGGCATCCACCATTGCGTGGGTGCGCCGCTGGCCCGCATCGAGGCCCGGGTGGTGCTCGGCGCCCTCCTCGACCGGACCGAGCGCTTCGAGCTCGGTGGGACGCCCCGCTGGGTGCCGAGCCTGATGGTGCGCCGCCAGGAGGCGTTGCCACTCCGCTGCGTCCCGCGCTGAGCCGGCCAGTCCCAGCCGAACCGGCCTCCGAACCCTCGAAGCCGCCCTCCGGGGCGGCTTCTCCGCGTCCCACCGTCCTGTTTCGGGTGGCCCGGCCGCCTGGAGGGTCGGCGGTCCCCGGGGAGGTGGCTGCGCAGGAAGGCGACCGGAGGGAGCCGCGGAGGGAGAGATGTGGGGGGAAGGGGGTTGAAGAGTGGGGTATGAGGGTGTAGGGTGCCACGAAGTGGAGTGAAGTGGTGGCAACGGGCGACCAGAGGGGTCGTTCCGGGCCATCAGTGGTGAGACACCGGAAGGCGAGGGAAGGCCCGATGTTCCTGGGGGAGTACCAGCACTCCCTGGACGCCAAGGGGAGGGTCATCCTCCCGGCGAAGTACCGGGACCAGCTCGCCGAGGGCGCCTTCGTCACGAAGGGGCGCGGTGGTTGCCTCGCCGTCTTCACCCCCGAGGAGTTCGAGGTGGTCGCAACGGAGATCCGGGAGCAGTCGAAGCGGGGGCAACGGGAGCTCAACGCCGCCCGTTCCTTCTTCGGCGGCACCGCGGAGATCCAGCCCGACAAGCAGGGGCGGGTGGCACTGCCCCAGAACCTCCGGGAGTTCGCCGAGCTCGACCGCGAAGTGGTGGTCGTCGGCATGTACTCCCGCATCGAGATCTGGGACCGCGCCAAGTGGCAGGCGCTCGACCAGGAGGGCGCCCAGGCGCTCACGGAGTCCGACGAGCTGCCGGACTTCGGCATCTAGGCACGGCAGCACGCCGTCGATCGTGACGGCCCTTGACAACGACGGCCCTCGGGCCCGTCACCAGCCCCCCGGGCGGCGCGGTGCAAGCGCCCCTTCCGCCCGCTTTTGCTTTCGCCCGTAGCTCGGGGGGCTGGTGACGGTCTCGGGGAGACAGAGGACACAGAGGCACGAGGCAGCAGTGGGTGACGACGACCAGGATTTCCATCACCTCCCGGTGATGATCGAGGAAGTCGTCGAACTGCTCCTCCCCGTGCCGGCCGGCCTGTACGTGGACGCGACGCTCGGCGGTGGAGGACACGCCGCGGCGCTCCTGGCAGCCCGACCCGACCTCCGTCTCCTCGGCATCGACCGAGATCCCGTCGCAGTGGCAGCGGCGGCCAGGAAGCTCGAACCCTTCGGGGACCGGGTGACCATCAAACAGGGCGGCTTCGAACAAGTCGCCGAATTCGTGGGAAACGAGGGAATCGTGGCGATCCTGTTCGATCTGGGAGTCAGCAGCCCGCAGCTCGACCGCCCCGTACGGGGCTTCTCGTACTGGGCCGACGCCGCGCCGCTCGACATGCGCATGGACAGCGCGCAGACGCTCACCGCCGAAGTGGTGGTGAACACCTACGCCGAGGCCGACCTCGCGGCGATCATCGCCCGCAACGGTGAGGAGCGCTTCGCGCGTCGCATCGCCGCGGAGATCGTGGCGGCTCGTCCGCTGGAGTACACCGGTGACCTCGTCGAGTGCGTGAAGCGCGCGGTGCCCGCACCGGCGCGCCGCCGCGGCGGTCACCCCGCCCGCCGCACCTTCCAGGCGATCCGCATGGAGGTCAACCGGGAGCTCCCGAGCCTCGCCCGCGGTCTCGACGAGTCGGTGCACCTCCTCAAGCCGGAGGGCCGCGTCGCCGTGCTCGCCTACCACTCGCTCGAGGACCGCGTGGTGAAGGAGCGCTTCGCCGACTGGTCGCGCACCGAGGAGCCGGGCTACGTGCCGAAGGGCCTGCCGCACGAGACGCGCACACCGCTCACGCGTCTGCTCACGCGAAAGGCGATGAAGCCGACCGACGCCGAGATCGAGGCCAACCCGCGTTCGAAGAGCGCCCGACTGCGTGGCGCGGAGCGCCTCGCGTCGTGACGACCGTCGCCGCACCCGTCCGAGCGCGTACCGCAGCACGTACCGCAGCACGTACCGCGACGCGACCTGCCCCCGCGCGTCGCGCTGCGCGCCCGGTTCGCGCGCGACAACGCGCCACGGGCCGGAAGGCCCGCGGCCCGTCCGGCTTCCGACGAGCGGCAGCGAGTCCAGGGGGCAAGTGTCGGGAGAATGGGCGCGGTGCTGGTGCTGGTCACGGTGACGGCGCTCGTCGCCGCGGTGGTGTTCCACGTGGTGCTCGCGCAGCGCCAGATGCAACTCGACCGCGTGAACGTGCAGATCGCCAAGGAACAGCGCCTGTACGACCAGAACCGGCTGATGGAATCGCTGTACTCGTCGCCCGGTCGCATCATCACCGAAGCGCAGCGGCTCGGTCTCGTCCTGCCTGCGGAGCCGGCCACCTACCTGTCGGTGCCCGGGGCCCCGCTCCCGTCGGCCGCGGCCGACGGGCCGTCGACCACCATCGACGAGTACGGGAAGGTCAAGGCCGAACTTGGCAACGAGCAGCCGTGACCCTCGCGGTCGGGATCCTCGTGGGGCGCGTGCCGCGCCGGCACGCCGACCCGCCCGCCCCCACCCCGCCCGCACGCACGCCCGTGCGGGCTCGGCGCGCGCGGCGACCGCGCGGTCGGGATCGGGTGCCGGATCGGGTCACGGTCGCGCGAAGCCGCCGGCTCCCCGCACCCAGCCGCGCCGCGGCGGTGGCGGCGGCGGTGGTGTCTCGCGGGGTGCGCCCCCGGTTCGCCTGCGCCTGATCGGGCTCCTCGTCGCGATGATGCTGGCGTTCGGCGGCATCGGCTTCCGTCTGTTCCAGCTCCAGACGCGCGACACGAAGCACCTGTCGAGCCTCGGGCTCGGCCAGCGCGTGCGCACGGTCACGCTCCCCGCGGACCGTGGCTCCATCTTCGACCGCACCGGGCGCGTCCTTGCGGTGTCGGTGCCGCAGACCACGATCGTCGCCGACCCGAAGGTGATCAAGGACCCGATCGGCTACGCGGCGAAGCTCGCGCCGATCGTGAACACCGACGAGCTGCAGCTCCAGGCGCGCCTGTCGGTGGCGGGGAGTCGCTTCGCGTACGTCGCGCGCAAGGTCGACGACGAGACGGTGAAGAAGGTCAAGGCGCTGCACCTCGCCGGCCTGTCGTACACGTCGGAGTCGAAGCGCTACTACCCGTCGGGCGCGCTCGCCGCGCCGGTGATCGGCATGGTCGGCACCGACAACACCGGCCTCGGCGGCATCGAGTACCAGTTCGACAAGGCGATGACCGGCGTCGCCGGCAAGGCGCAGGTCGAGCGCGACCCGCAGGGCAATGACATCCCCGGTGGGCAGCGTCAGGTGAAGGCCGCGGAGCGCGGGCAGGACCTCGTGCTCACCATCGACCAGTCGCTGCAGTGGAACACGGAAGAGGCGCTGCTGCAGGGCGTCACCAACGCGGGCGCCAAGGGCGGTATCGCGATCGTGATGGACGTGCAGACCGGCGACGTGCTCGCGATGGCGAGCGTCGACGGCGCGAGCGACACCGAACCGGTGCACACCGCGTCGGCAACGGAGAGCAACCGCCCGGTGGCGAGCGTCTACGAGCCCGGCTCCA
Organism: uncultured Actinomycetes bacterium; assembly: GCA_963720785.1. Taxonomy (GTDB): domain Bacteria; phylum Actinomycetota; class Acidimicrobiia; order IMCC26256; family DASPTH01; genus CAVRGQ01. Next base: position 132,950 of record CAVRGQ010000008.1, on the reverse strand, counting down.
CGAACAAGGTCATCACGATGTCCGGCGCGATCCAGGAAGGCGTGGTCGCGCCCGACACCGTGTTCAACGACATCGGGCAGTCGTACACGATCGGTGACGCGACCTACAACGACGCCGAGGACCACTCGTCGACGATGTCGGTCACCGACATCCTCGCCTACTCGTCGAACGTCGGCACGATCCGCATCGCGAAGATGCTCGGCTCGCAGCGCTTCGACCACTACCTGCAGGCGTTCGGCTTCGGGCACACGACCGGCGTGAACCTGCCGGGCGAGTCGGCCGGCCTCATCCTGCCCCTGAGCCAGTACAACGACACGTCGATGGCGTCGATCCCGATCGGCTACAGCATCGGCGTCACTGCGCTCCAGATGCTCGACGTGTACGCGACGGTCGCCAACGGCGGGCTCGCCCGCCCGCCCCGCATGGTGGCGGCAACGGTCGACGCGCGGGGCAACCGCCACGACGAGCCGCTCGCCGCGCCGCGCCAGGTGATCTCGTCCGACACCGCCACGAAGGTCACCGGAATGCTCAAGCAGGTGGTCGACGTCGGTACCGGGGCGAAGGCCGCGATTCCTGGCTACCCGGTTGCGGGCAAGACAGGCACCGCGGCGAAGGCGCCGTACAACACCGGCGAGTACATGGCGTCGTTCGCCGGGTTCGCGCCCGCCGACAACCCGCGCCTCGCGGCGATCGTGGTGATGGACGCGCCCACCGGCAGCATCTTCGGTGCCGACACCGCCGCTCCCGTGTTCAAGCAGGTCATGCAGTTCGCGCTGACCTACGAGCGTGTCCCGACGTCGGGCTGAGCGGGCCGACCGATGCCGGCTGCGACCCTGCTCCCGTGCCCCGGATCACCTGCTGGTGGCCGGTACCCTGACGCCGTTCCCGTGAACGATCCGAGAGCCGAGCCCCTCCAGATCGGCCACACCCCGAAAGGACGGGCGCGCGTGCGCTGGCAGCACCTCGTCGACGGCCTCGCCGGGGCGGAGCTCAGTGGGGATCCGTCGGTCGAGGTCACCGATCTCACCCACGACAGTCGCCGGGTCACCCCCGGCACGTGCTTCGCGTGCATCCCCGGCGCGCTCGCCGACGGCCACGACTTCGCGGCCGACGCGGTGGCCGCGGGCGCCGTGGCGCTGCTCACCGAACGACCGCTCGGGATCGGGCACGGGATCGGGCCCGAGATCGCGCAGGCGTGCGTGCCGAGCGTGCGCGCGGCCCTCGGACCGCTCGCGGCGCGGCTGCACGGCGACCCGTCCACGGCGATGCGCTGCCTCGGCGTCACCGGCACCAACGGCAAGACGACCACCACCTACCTGCTCGAGGCGATCGGGGTCGCGGCGGGGGAGCGGGCCGCGGTGATCGGCACCGTGGGCGCGCGTCTCGGCGACGAATCCGTCCGAATCTCGGGAGGCGCGTCGGAGCACACCACGCCGGAGGCCGACGACCTCCAGGCGCTGCTCGCGCACATGCGCGACGCCGGCGCGGGCGTGGTGGCGATGGAGGTGTCGTCGCACGCGATCGACCAGCACCGCATCGACGGCACACGCTTCGCCGCGGTGTGCTTCACCAACCTCACCCACGAGCACCTCGACTACCACGGCACGATCGACGCCTACTTCGACGCCAAGGCTGCGCTGTTCGACACGCGCTTCGCGCCCGCGGCCGCGGTCAACGTCGACGACGACCACGGTCGCGCGCTCGTCGCCCGGCTGCGGGATGTCGAGGACGCGCCGGTCGTGATCACCTACGGCACCGGCGATCGTGCGCAGGTGCGCGCCACCGACGTCGTGTTCGGTGCACGCGGCAACTCCTTCGTGCTCGTCGACACCCGCACGGAAGCCCGCGCGCCGATCGCGTCGCCGCTCGTCGGCGAGTTCAACGTGTCCAACGCGCTCGCCGCAGCCGCCACCGCGCTCGCCGCGGGATTCGCTTTCGATGCGGTGGTCGCCGGCCTCGGCGCGCCGCTCACCGTGCCCGGCCGCATGGAGCGGGTCGACGCCGGTCAGCCCTTCACCGTGCTGGTCGACTACGCCCACACCCCCGACGCACTCGGGCGGGCACTGGCCGCCGGCCGCGACATCGCCGGCGCTGCCGCCCACGGAGGTGGCGGTCGCGTCGTGGTGGTGTTCGGGTGCGGCGGCGACCGCGACGCGGCCAAGCGCCCGCTCATGGGCGAGGCCGCCGGCCGGGGCGCCGACGTGGTGTTCGTGACCTCCGACAACCCCCGTTCGGAGGACCCGCAGTCGATCGCCACCGCCGCGTTGGCAGGGGTGGCGCACGCGGGGGCCACCGCCACCGTCGAGCTCGACCGGCGCGCGGCCATCGGCCTCGCCCTGCACGCCGCGCAGCCCGGCGACGTCGTCCTGATCGCGGGCAAGGGCCACGAGTCGGGTCAGACCGCCGGTGGGGTCACCGTGCCGTTCGACGACCGCGTGGTCGCACGCGACGCTCTGGGAGCACTCGGATGGCGGTGAGCGCACGCGAGATCGCGTCGGTCACCGGCGGTACCGTCGTCGCGGGGGACCCCGACGCGCGCGCTGCACGTCGTTCGCCATCGACTCGCGCGTGCTCGCGCGGGGTGCGTGCTTCGTGGCCCTGGTCGCCGCGCGCGACGGCCACGACTTCGTGCACGACGCGCTCACGCGCGGAGCGACGATCGCGCTGGTGGGCCGGGAGCTCACCGGGGTCACGCCGGGTGCGGGGCAGGCGGTCGTGCAGGTGCCCGACCCGCTGAGCGCGCTGCAGCGGCTCGCGAGCGTCGCGCGCTCGTCGCTGGACCGCGGGCCCGTGGTCGGTATCACCGGCTCGGTCGGCAAGACCGGCACCAAGGATCTCACCGCGGCCGCGCTCGCGCCGCGTTTCTCCGTCCACGCGAGCCCGGGTTCGTTCAACAACGAGGCGGGTCTCCCGCTCACGCTGCTGCACGCACCCGACGGCGCCGAGGCGGTGGTGCTCGAGATGGGCGCCCGCTTCCCGGGCAACATCGCCGAGCTGTGCGTGATCGCCCGTCCCACGGTGGGGGTCATCACCCGGATCGGCATGGCCCACGCGGGGTTGCTCGGCGGGCCCGAAGGCGTCGCCCGCACCAAGGGCGAGCTGCTCGAGGCGCTCGAGGCTCAGGGCCTCGCAGTGCTCGATGCCGACGACCCGTTCACCCCCGGTCTCGTGGCCCGCACCTCGGCGCGGGTCGTCACCGTCAGCGCGAACCCCGGCGCCGACCTGCGGGCCCACGACATCGAGCTCGACGACGAGCTGCGCCCCACCTTCCTGCTCGAGACCCCCTGGGGGAGCGGGTCGGTGCGCCTCGCGGTGCGCGGCGCCCACCAGGTCACCAACGCGGCGCTGGCCGCTGCAGTCGGTCTCGCCCACGGCGTGCCATTCCCCGAGCTGGCGGAGAGCCTCGCCGCAGTGGAGCCCGCGCCGTGGCGCATGGAGGTCAGCCGGGCGCCGTCGGGCGCACTGGTGATCGACGACTCCTACAACGCGAACCCGTCGTCCACCACCGCCGCGGTCGGCGCGCTCGCCCAGGTGAACACCACCGGTCGGCGCATCGCGGTGCTCGGCGCGATGCTCGAGCTCGGCGACCTCAGCGAAGCGGAACACGCCGCCCTCGGCCGCCTGGTCGCGGAGCGGGGCATCGACGTGCTCGTCGTGGTGGGCGCCGAGGCCGCGCCGGCGGCGGCCGCCGCCCGCGCGGCGGGTGCGATCGAGGTGTACGAGGTCGCCGACGCCGACGCCGCCGGCGCGCTCGTGGCGCCGATGGTGCACGACCGCGACGTCGTGCTGGTCAAGGGCAGCCGGGCGGTGGGGCTCGAGGCCGTCGCCCGCGTGCTCGACGCCGCGCCCGCGGACGAGGGGCCGGTGGCCCCGTGATCGCGCTGCTCGTCGGCATGGCCGTCGCCTTCTTCCTCAGCATCCTGGGCACGCCGCTCATCATCCGCATCCTGCGCAGGCGCGGCATCGGTCAGCAGATCCGCGACGACGGACCGTTCGCGCACCCGCACGTGCAGAAGGCGGGCACGCCCACCATGGGCGGCATCGCGATCGTGGGCAGCGCGGTGATCGGCTACATGGTCGCCCACGTGCGCACCGAGCAGATCCGCTTCGCCGCGCGACGGCGTCGCGCTGATCGCGTTGATCGTGGGCATGGCGATCGTCGGGTTCGTCGACGACTACCTCGGGGTGCGCCGCGGCCGCAACCTCGGCCTGCGCAAGCGGGGCAAGACGGGCGGGCAACTCATCGTCGCCACCGGGTTCGCGCTGCTCGCGCTGAACTGGGTCAACGTCTCCACCGACCTGTCGTTCGCCCGGTCGCTCGACCTCCACCTGGCCGGCGTGGTCTGGTTCGCGGTCGCCGTGTTCTTCGTGTACGGCTTCTCGAACGCGGTGAACCTCACCGACGGCATGGACGGCCTCGCGGCCGGCTCCGCCGCGATGGTGTTCGGAGCGTTCGTGATCATCGCGTTCTGGCAGTTCCGCCACCCGCACATCTACGGCACACTGGCCGCGGGCTCGCTCGACCTCGCCGTCGTCGCGGCCGCGATGATGGGCGCCTGCCTCGGGTTCCTGTGGTGGAACGCCGCGCCCGCGCAGGTGTTCATGGGCGACGTCGGCTCGCTGGCGCTCGGCGCCGCGATGGCCGGCCTGGCGCTGCTCACGCAGACGATCCTGCTGCTGCCGATCCTGGGCGGCCTCTACGTGTTCGAGACGATGAGTGTGATCGCGCAGGTGATCTCGTACCGGGTGTTCCACCGGCGCGTGTTGCGCATGGCGCCCATCCATCATCACTTCGAGGTGGGGGGCTGGCCGGAGTTCACGGTGATCGTGCGCTTCTGGCTGTTCGCGGGCCTGCTCGTGGCGCTCGGCCTCGGCTTCTTCTACTCCGACTTCATCCGCGCCTTCCCGGGAGCGCGGGGCTGATGGACGTCCTCGTCGTCGGTCTCGCCGCCACCGGGCTCTCGGTCGTGGAGTACACGCGCGCGGCGGGCCACGAGGTCACCGTGCTCGAGGACTCGCCCGGCCCCGCGTTCGCCGAACGCGCGCACGCGGTGCGGTCACTGGGCGCCGAAGTGGTCGAGCGACCGTCGGCCGAGAGCGCGGCGACCCTCGGGCGCAGCTGCGACCTCGTGGTGCCGAGCCCGGGCGTGCACCCCGACCACCCGGCGATCGCCGCGGCCGACGCCGCCGGCATCCCCGTGCGCTCCGAGATCGACCTCGCCGCGGCGCGCCTGCGCGCCCGGCCCGACGCGCCCAAGTTGGTCGCGGTCACCGGCACCAACGGCAAGACCACCGTCACCACCCTCGTCGACCTCGTGCTGAGGGCGGCGGGCCTGCGCAGCGTCGCGGCCGGCAACATCGGGCGTCCGCTGATCGAGGCGGCGGGCGACGCCGTCGACGTGATCGTCGCCGAGGTGTCGTCGTTCCAGCTCGCGTTCACCACGTCGGTCTTCGCGCCCGACGTCGCGGTGCTGCTCAACGTCGCCGAGGACCACCTCGACTGGCACGGCACGTTCGACGCCTACGCCGCCGCGAAGGGCCGCATCTTCGAACACCAGGGCGAGCACGCGCTCGCGGTGGTGAACGCCGACGACCCGGTCGCCGACCGCATCGGGGCCGCCGCCCCCGGTCGGCTCGCCCGCTACTCGGTGGGCGAGCCGAGCAAGGGCGGCTACGGCGTGCTCGGTGAGATGCTCGTGGGCCCCGACGGGCCCATCGCGCCCGCGCCCGCGTCGCACGCGCCGCACGACCGCGGCAACGCGCTCGGCGGCCGCGGTCGCCGCGCTCGGCGCCGGGGCGACAGCCGACGCGGTCACCGCCACCCTCGCGACGTTCGCCGGCCTCCCGCACCGCGTGCAGCTGGTGCGCGAGGTGGGCGGTGTGCGCTGGTACGACGACTCCAAGGCCACCAACCCGCACGCCACCGCCGGCGCGCTGCGCGGATTCGAGTCCGCGGTGCTGATCGCCGGTGGTCGCAACAAGGCGCTCGATCTGGGCGCGCTGCGTGAGTTCGCGCCGCGCCTGCGCGCGGTGATCGCGATCGGTGACGCCGCCGACGAGGTGGTCGCGGCCTTCGACGGCGCCGCACCGGTCACGCGCGCCGGGTCCATGCACGACGCGGTGCTCGCGGCAGCCCGGGCGGCGCGCCCCGGCGACGCCGTGCTCCTGTCGCCCGCGTGTGCGTCGTTCGACTGGTACGAGAACTACGGCGCCCGCGGCGACGACTTCGCCCGCGAAGTCCAGGCACTCACGGAGGTACCGGCATGACCGCAGTGTCACCGTCCGCCCGGCACCGCCATCACGCGGCCAAGCGCGCGGCCAGCACGTCGGCTCGCACCGCGACTGCGAGCCGCGCCACCACGCGCTCGTCCAACGCGATCCTCATCGTCGCGGTCGTCGCCGTGCTCAACGTGATCGGCGCGGTGATGGTGCTGTCGGCGTCGTCGGTGTCGTCGCTCACCGACTACGGCTCGCCGTGGTTCTTCTTCCTCCGTCAGATGCTGTGGACGGTGGTGGGGCTCGCAGCCTTCGTGTTCGCGATCCGCTTCGACTACCACAATTGGCAGCGCCTGGTGCGTCCGCTGCTCATCTTGAGCGTGATCCTGCTCTGCCTGGTGCTACTGCCCGGCGTGGGCATCTACGTGTCCGGCGCGCGCCGCTGGATGGGCTACGGGATGTTCCGCATCCAGCCGAGCGAGATCGCGAAGCTCGCGCTGCTCGTGTACACGGCCGACATCGTGAGCCGACGGGGCAAGGAGCTGTACGACTGGCGCCGCGTGCTCCGCCCGGTGGTGCTGATGCTCGGGCTCTTCGCGCTGCTGGTGATGAAGGAGCCCGACCTCGGCACCACCCTCGTGATGTCGTTCCTCGTGATCGCGGTGCTCGTCGCCGGCGGCGTGCGGGCCAAGCACCTCTTCGTGGTCGGCGGCGCCGGCATCGTCGCGGTCACCGCGCTCGCCTGGTTGGAGCCCTACCGCCGTGAGCGGATGCTCACGTTCCTGCACCCATTCGCCGACTCGAGCAACTCCGGGTACCAGATCGCGCAGTCGCTCATCGCGATCGGGAGCGGCGGGCTCACCGGCGTGGGCCTCGGCGCCAGCCGCGGCGAAGTGGAACTTCCTGCCCAACGCGCACACCGACTTCATCTTCGCCATCATCGGCGAGGAGCTCGGCCTGATCGGCGCGTTCGTGGTGATGGGCCTGTTCGTCGTGTTCGGCATCCTCGGCACGCGTGCCGCGCTGCGGGCACCCGACCGGTTCGGCACGCTCCTCGCCGCGGGTACGACGATGTGGGTCGTCGCGCAGGCGGTCATCAACATCGGCGCCGTGGTCGGCGTGCTGCCGGTCACCGGCATCCCGCTGCCGTTCGTGTCGTTCGGGGGCTCGGCGCTGGTCACCACGATGCTCGCCTCGGGGATCCTGGTGAACGTCGCCAGCCGCGGCCGCACGCCGTCCGCCACGCGGTGACCCGCACCGACGTCCTCGTGGCCGGGGGCGGTACCGGCGGGCACGTGTTCCCGGCCCTCGCGCTCGCCGAGGAGCTGGTCGCCCGCGGCCACGCCCGCGACGCCCTCCACTTCGTCGGCGCCCGCCGCGGGATCGAGGCGACTGCGGTGCCGGCGGCCGGCTTCTCCATCGACCTGCTCCCCGGACGGGGGCTCCTGCGCAAGGTCGACCCGCGCAGCCTGCTGCAGAACGCCCGCACACTGTGGGACACGGCCCTCGCCGTGGTGCAGGCCTTCGGCATCGTGCGCCGCCGCCGCCCCGCGGTCGTCGTGGGGGTGGGTGGTTACGCGTCGCTGCCCGCCGTGGTGGCGGCCCGGGTGCTGCGCATCCCTGTCGTCGTGCACGAGGCCGACGCCCACCCTGGCCTGGCGAACCGCATCGCGGTGCGGCTCGGCGCGGTGCCCGCGGTGACGCTGCCCGGCACCGACCTCCCCGGCGCCGTGGTCACCGGCAATCCGATCCGCCCCGCGATCGCCGCGGTGGTGCGCCGCCCGGTGGAGCCGCCGGTGGTCGCGGTGGTGGGCGGCAGCCTCGGCGCCCGCTCGCTGAACCGGGCCGCGCTGGACCTCTACGACCGCTGGCGGGACCGCGACGACGTCACGATCCACCATGTCACCGGTGCCCGCGACTACGAAGAGAGTTCGGACCGGCTCGCCCGCCTGCGAGCCGCCGGTGACCGGCTCGGCTACCGGTTGGTGCGCTTCGAGGACCACATGGACACGCTGTACACGGAGGCCGCGGTGATGGTGTCGCGCTCGGGCGGGATGACCGCCGAGCTCACCGCGGTCGGGATCCCGTCGGTGCTGGTGCCGCTGCCCGGCGCGCCGGGCGACCACCAGACCCGCAACGCCGAAGCCCTGGTCGCGGCCGACGCCGCGGTGATGATCCGCGACGACGCGCTCGACGGCGCCAGCCTCGCGGCCGCGCTCGACCCGCTGCTCGCCGACCCGGCGCGGCGCACGGCGATGGGGGAGGCGGCCCGCACGCTCGGGCGCCCCGACGCCACCGCGCGCTTCGCCGACCTCGTCGAGGCGACTGCTCGGGGGACCCGATGACTCCCGACCACCTCCGCGACACCGCGATCGACCTCGACCTGTCGTCGCCGCGAGCGGTGCACATCGTGGGCGTCGGGGGCGCGGGGATGAGCGCGATCGCCACCGTGCTCGCGCGGATGGGGCACCGGGTGAGTGGTTCCGACCTGCGCGGGTCCGCTGCGTTCGAGCGCCTCGGAGCGCTCGGCGTCACCACCACGGTCGGTCACGACGCCGCCAACCTGCCCGCCGACGTCGACGCGGTGGTGATCTCCACCGCGATCCCGCGCACCAATCCCGAGGTGGAGGCCGCGGTCGCGCGCGGCGTCGCCGTGCTGCGCCGCGCCGACGCGCTGCGCGCCATCGTGGCCGCCCGCACCACCGTCGCCGTGGCGGGCAGCCACGGCAAGACCACGACGTCGTCGATGCTGGCGCTGATCCTGCGCGCCGCGGGCCGCAAGCCGAGCTTCGTGATCGGCGGCGACCTCAACGAGGTCGGCACCAACGCGCTCTGGGAGGACGACGGCGACCGTCTCGTGGTGGAGGCCGACGAGAGCGACGGCACCTTCCTCGAGCTCGCGCCGACCGACGTGATCGTCACGAGCGTGCTGCCCGACCACCTCGACCACTACGGCGACTTCGGCGCGCTCGTGGAGGCCTTCGCCGCCTTCCTCGCGCAGGCTCCCGGCGTGCGGGTGGTGTGCGCCGACGACGACGTCGTGGCCGCGCTCGCCGCGCGCGCCGACGTGCGCGAGTCGATCCACGCGGGCCCCGACTCGCTCGTCACCTACGGCTACGCCGGCGACGCCACCTACCGCATCGACGCGTACGAGGGGGCGCGTGGGGGCAGTCGGTTCGATCTCGTCGTGCGCGGCGAATCGGTCGGCACCATCGAGCTGCCCGTGCCCGGCCGGCACAACGCGAGCAACGCGACCGGCGCGGCCGCACTCGCACTCGAGCTGGGCGTGGCGTTCGCCGACGTGCAGCGCGCGCTCGGCGGGTTCGGGGGTGTCGCCCGGCGTTTCCAGTTCCGCGGCGAGCGCCATGGCATCACCTACGTCGACGACTATGCGCACCTGCCGAGTGACGTCGACGCGATGATCCACGCTGCGCGCGAGGGCGGGTGGGGCCGCGTCGTGGCCGTCTTCCAGCCGCACCGCTACACGCGCACCGAGGCGCTGTGGCGCGACTTCGCCGACTCGTTCGTCGGCGCCGACACGCTCGTGCTCACCGAGGTGTACGCGGCGGGGGAGCAGCCGCGGCCGGGGGTGTCGGGGCGCCTCGTGCTCCAGGCGGTGCTCGACGCCCACCCCGAGCAGCACGTGGTGTACCTGCCGCACCGCGCCGACCTCGTGCGCCACGTGCCCGCGCTGGCGCGCGCCGGCGACGTCGTCCTGACGCTCGGCGCCGGCGACCTGACCACCGCGCCCGACGAGTGGCTGGCGGCCCGGACGTGACCGCGCCATGACCTCGCCGCTCGACGACCTCTTCGCCGAGCTCGACGCCCAGCTGCCCGGCGCGGTCACCCGCGACGTCCCGTTGGCCGGGTTCACCACGTACAAGCTCGGCGGCCCGGTCGCGGTGCTGGTGCGCGTGCGGGCCGAGGCCGATCTCGCCGCGGTCGCGACGGTGGTCGCACCGCGCCGCCCGCCGCTCCTCTTCGTGGGGCGGGGCTCCAACCTCCTCCTGGCCGACGCCGGGTTCCCGGGCCTCGGCGTGGTGCTGGAGGGCAGGCTCGAGGAGCTCACCTTCACTCCCGACGGCGGCGCCGACGGCCTCGCCGACGACCTGGTGGCCGCAGACCTGGTTTCGGCCGGGGGCGCGGTGCCCCTGCCGGTGCTGGCCCGTCGCAGCGCCGCCGCCGGCCGCACCGGCCTCGAGTTCTACGTGGGCATCCCCGGCAGCGTGGGCGGTGCGGTGCGCATGAACGCCGGTGGCCACGGCCGGGAGACCGTCGAGGTGCTCGAGCACGCCCGCGTGGCCGATCTCTTCGGCACCGGCGCGGTCACCACCCGTGCGGCCGCGGCGCTGGGCCTCGGATACCGCCACTCCGAGCTGGGCCCCGCCGAGGTGGTGGTGGGCGCGGTGTTCCGCACCACGGCCGACGATGCCACGGCGTGCGAGGCGCGGGTCGCCGAGATCGTGAAGTGGCGCCGGGAGCACCAACCCGGCGGGGCCAACGCCGGCTCGGTGTTCGCCAACCCCGAGGGCGACTCCGCCGGCCGGTTGATCGACGCGGCAGGGTTGCAGGGCTTCCGCGTCGGCGGTGCCGTCGTGTCCGACAAGCACGCCAACTTCATCCAGGCCGAGGCGGGGGCCACCGCGGCCGACGTGCGCGCCCTCGTGCTCGAGGTGCAGCGACGTGTCCGGGAGGCGAGCGGCGTCGAGCTGCGGCCCGAGCTGCGCATGATCGGCTTCGACCAGTGAGCAGCGGGAGCGGGAGCGGGTCCGCACCGCCGCCCCCGCCCCGCCGCACCCGCGGTGGTGGGGGGAGGCCCAACGACGTCACGCCGAACGAGGTCATGGAGGCGCGGGTCGTACACCACTGGCCGGTGCGGTGGCTGGTGGCCGTCGGCGTCGTCGCCGCGCTGGCGCTCGTGGCGTACGGCGTGAGCATCTCGCCCTTCCTCGACGTCGACACGGTCACGGTGCGCGGCGCACAGCGCACGCAGGTCGGGCAGCTCGAGCAGGCCGCGGGCGTGGGGAAGGGCGACGCCCTCCTCTGGCTCAACACCGACGACGCGGTCGCCGGCCTCCAGGCGGTGCCCTACGTGCGGAGCGCGAAGGTCGTGAAGGAGTGGCCCGACACGGTGCGCATCACCGTGACCGAGCGCACCCCGGCCGCCTGGGCGGAGGGACCCACCGGCAAGGTGGTGGTCGACGGCACCGGCCGCGTGCTCGAAGTGGTCGATGCCCCGCCGGCCGGGCTCCCGCAGCTGCTCGGGCTCACCACGGTGCCCGCGGTCGGGGGCACCGTGGCCCCCGCCGGGCCCGCCCGGGCCGCAGGGGTGCTGAACCCGATCGCCGCAGGCGGCACGAAGTCGGTCACCGTGGCCGACGGGAATCTCACGATGCAGCTGGCCAACGGCACCGAGGTGCGCCTCGGCGAGGCCACCCAGCTCCGGGCCAAGGTCGCGGCGGCGGTGGCGGTCCTCGGGGAGATGGGGGACCAGCCGGTGCAGTACGTGGACGTCAGCGTTCCCACCAACCCGGTGGCGGGCTGAGATGCGTGCGGAGACGGCGGGCCGGGCCGGTACGGGCATGGTTGACCATCCCCGACAGCGGGGGTACAGTCTTGACCAGAAGTACAGCTTTACATAACCCTAGACCTGCAGTCGAGGTCGAGGGTTGGAAAACCCGGGGAACAGCGGGAGAAATCAGCCCGGATATCCGCCGGGAACGGCGCAACACCAGTCACAATGAGGATTCGGGGCCCCTGGGGCCCCACCGGTTGCTCGAACCAGAATCCCGAAATCCCAGAATCTGGAAAGTGTGTCCCAGCCGGGCGGTGGTGCCCGGGTCGACAGAAGGAACGTGTGCATGCTGGGCGAGCCGCAGAACTACCTGGCCGTCATCAAGGTCATCGGCGTGGGCGGCGGCGGCTGCAATGCCGTCAACCGCATGATCGACGCCGGCCTGAAGGGCGTGGAGTTCATCGCGGTGAACACCGACGCCCAGTCGCTGCTCATGAGCGATGCCGACGTGAAGCTCGACATCGGCCGCCAGATCACCCGCGGCCTCGGCGCCGGCTCCGACCCGGAGATCGGCCGCCAGGCGGCGGAGGACCACCGCGACGAGATCGAAGAGGTGCTCAAGGGCGCCGACATGGTGTTCATCACCCTCGGCGAGGGTGGCGGCACCGGCACCGGTGGCGGCCCGGTGGTGGCCGAGGTGGCCAAGGCCGCCGGCGCGCTCACCATCGGCATCACCACGCGGCCGTTCAGCTTCGAGGGTCGCCGTCGCGGCGTGCAGGCCGAGAACGGCATCCAGAAGATGCGCGAGAAGGTCGACACGCTCATCGTCATCCCGAACGACCGCCTGCTGTCGGTGGCCGACGAGCGCACGTCGATGCTCAACGCGTTCAAGACGTGCGACGAGGTCCTGCTCCAGGGTGTGCAGGGCATCACCGACCTCATCACCACGCCGGGTCTCATCAACACCGACTTCGCCGACGTGCGCATGATCATGAGCAACGCCGGCAGCGCGCTGATGGGCATCGGCTACGCCTCGGGCGACGGCCGCGCCGTCAACGCCGCGCGGGCCGCGATCTCGAGCCCGATGCTCGAAGCCAGCGTCGAGGGCGCACGCGGGATGCTGCTCAACGTGTCGGGACCGTCCGACCTCGGCCTGTTCGAGGTCAACGAGGCGGCCGAGATCGTGTCGAAGGCCGCGCACCCCGACGCCAACATCATCTTCGGTGCGGTGATCGACGACAGTCTCGGCGACGAGGTCCGCATCACCGTCATCGCCGCGGGCTTCGACCGCTACGAGGGCGAGAAGCGCCCGTCGCGCGGTCTCACCTCGCTCGGCCTCGACGACGACGACCTCGACTCCGGCATCGACTTCTCCATCGGGTCCGGCGGCGACGAGGGCGACGGCGACGGGGACTTCGACGTCCCCGAGTTCCTGCGCTGATCGAGCGCACGCTCCCCGGGGCGCGCATCGTCTTCACCGACCGGCGGCTCGATCCGGCCGGCGGGGTCTCGCACCCGCCGTACGACCGGCTGAACCTGGGCGACCACGTGGGTGACGAGCCCGCGTGCGTCACGGCCAATCGCGTCGCGTTCGGCGCGGGCGCTCGCCGGCTCGATCGATACGGTGCCCGACGATCCCGAGTCGTGGGTGTGGCTCCGCCAGGTGCACGGCACCGAGGTCGTGACCGTCCACGAGGTCCCGTACGACGTTCCCGAGGCCGACGCCGCGGTGACGGACGCGGTCGGTCTGCCGCTCGTCGTGATGACGGCCGACTGTGCGCCCATCGCGCTGGTCGCGCTCGACGGGCACGACGGCAGCGCCCGCGCGGTCGGCGTGGTGCACGCCGGGTGGCAGGGGCTGCTCGCGGGCGTCGTCGCGGCCGGGGTCGACGCGCTGCGCGCGCTGCACGACGGCCCGGTGCACGCCGTGCTCGGCCCGTGCATCCACGCCGGCCGCTACGAGTTCGGCGAGGACGCGCTCGTGCCGATGGTCGAACGTTTCGGACCCACCGTCGCGTCGCGCACCGACTGGGGCACGCCGTCGCTCGACGTGCCGGCGGCCGTGCACATCGCGCTGCGCGAGGCCGGGGTCGCGGAGTGGGCCGACGTCGACGTGTGCACCTCCGAGTCGCTCGACCACTTCTCGCATCGGCGTGACGGCGTGAGCGGTCGCCAGGCTGTCGTGGTGGTGCGCACCCCGTGACCGTCGCGGAGCGGGTGACGGAGGTGCGCGACCGCATCGCCGCGGCCGCGGCGCGGGCCGGGCGTGATCCCGCGTCGGTCACGCTGGTCGCGGCCACCAAGACGGTCGACGTCGCTCGCGTCGCCGAGGTGATCGCGGCCGGGGTGCCCGACGTGGGGGAGAACCGTGCGCAGGAGCTGTTGGCGAAAACGGGGGTTGCCGGCGCGCGCTGGCACTTCCTGGGTCAGCTGCAGCGCAACAAGGTGCGGGCGCTGGCGCCGTGGGTCACGTGCTGGCAGTCGGTCGACCGTGAGGAGCTCGGGCTCGAGATCGCCCACCGGGCGCCCGGGGCCCGGGTGCTGGTGCAGGTGAACCTGGGGGAGGAGCCGCAGAAGGGTGGTTGCCTCCCGGCTGCCGTCGCCCCGCTGGTGGAGGCGCTGGCGGTCGCGGGCCTCGACGTCGCCGGCCTGATGGCCGTGCCGCCCCACGACGGCGAGCCCCGGCGCTGGTTCGCCCGGCTGCGGGAGCTGGCCGGAGGCCTCGGGTTGGCCGAGCTGTCGATGGGCATGACCGAGGACTACGAGGTGGCGGTCGAGGAGGGCGCCACCCTCGTGAGGGTCGGTCGGGCGCTGCTCGGCGCCCGCGCCTGAAGGCTCGGTCGACCCTCCCTGAAGCCCCCGCTGAGGGTGAACGTCGAGGATCACCGGACGAGCTGGGCAATTTCGACCGCGGTGTGACGTCACCGACGGCCGCCCGACGGTAGGCTGACGCCGCGAGGAGGCTGCCCACCATGGCATCGATGTGGCGTCGAACGATGGTCTACCTGGGACTCCAGGACGACGACGATCTCGACTACGGCGGTGAGTACGAGTCGTACGGCGACTACGACCACGCCGAGGACCAGCCGGACCCCCGCGCGCCCAGGGCGCCTCGGGCACGCGAGGACTACGACGCGCCCCCGGCGCCCACCCCGCTGCCGCGCGAGCCCGGGACCAGCGGCACCGTGCGGGCCACCCGCGACGTGCCGCCCGAGTACAACGCGCCCGACCCGGCCCCCCGGCCGTCGGGGCGTGAGGAGCCCACCGGCATGTCCACGCCCCGCCCGAGCGTCGTGCGCACCATCGGCCCCACCACCGCGGCCCGGGTGCACGTCGTCGAACCGCAGAGCTTCAACGACGCGCAGGAGGTGGGCGACCGCCTCAAGGCGAACCAGCCCGTCATCCTCAACCTGCAGGGCCTCCCGCGGGAGCTGCAGCGTCGCCTCATCGACTTCTCGAGCGGGCTCGCCTACGCCGTCGCCGCCTCCATGCAGCGGGTGGCCGACCAGGTGTTCCTCGTGACCCCCACCAACGTGGAGGTCTCGCAGGAAGAGAAGGACCGCCTCCAGGCCCGCGGCCTCTACCAGGCCTGACCGGCCGCGTCTCCGCACCCCTCCCCGTGCAGATCATCAAGACCCTCCTCCTGATCTACCTCGTGATCCTCGGCGCGCGCGCCGTGCTCTCGTGGTTCCCGGTGCGCCCGGGGTCGCCGCTGGAGGGGATCAACCGGATCCTGTTCGACCTGACCGAGCCGGTCCTGCGCCCCGTGCGCCGGGTCATCCCGCCCGCCGGGATGTTCGACCTCTCGTTCATGATCGTGTTCTTCGTGCTCGTCCTGGTCTACAACTCGCTCTAGGCGCCGGGGCCGCACCGCCGGGCCGTACCGCCAGGCCGTACCGCCGGACCACAACCGGAGTGGGCCACAACCGGAGCCCGAACGCGTCCCGGGCTACGATGCCCCGATGGATGTGACGCCCCAGGAATTGCGCGGCAGCGAGATCAAGGACGCGTGGCGCGGTTACGACCGCGACGAGGTCGACGACCTCCTCGAGCGCGCCGCGGTCACCATCGAGCACCTCATGGTGCAGGTGCAGGAGGCCCAGGCCCACCCGCCGATCGCCGCAGCCGCGGCGGCCGTGGCGGTGGCGCCCGAGCCGGTCCCGCTCCCGTCGAGCCGCGACGACGCCGAGATGCTGCAGCGCACGCTGCTGCTCGCCCAGCGCGCGGCCGACGACGCGGTCGCGGAAGCCCAGGCCCGCGCCAAGCAGATCGTCGACGAGGCCGAGGCCAAGGCCCAGGCGCTCGTCGGTGACGCCGAGGCCACCGCCCGCCGCATCGCCGAGGGCGAGCGCCGTCGGCTCGAGGCCGAGATCCAGGAGCTCTCCGCCCGGCGCGAGCTGCTCCGTGGCGACGCCGACGCACTCGACGCATACTCGGCGAGCTACCGCGACAAGATCCGCGAGACGCTCGAGGCCGACCTCACCGCCCTCACGACGGGTGGTCCGATCGCCTCGCCCGCCGTGCGGCCCGAGCTTCACGAGGTGGAGATCCCGGTCAGCCCTCCGACGGCTGCTCCGCCGACTGCGCCTCCGGTCGAGCCCGCGCCGACGCCCGCACCGAGCTGGGACCCGAACCCCACCACTGCGGTCGCGTCCGAGCCCGCTCCGGCACCGGCGCCCGCGCCCGCTGCCGCGCCCGTCGCCGCCGCGCCGCCGGCCGAGTGGCCGCCCGCCGCCCCGGCCGGGCAGACCGGTCAGGCGCCGGCCAGCTGGCTCGCCGACGACAGCCAAGCCGAGGCCGCCCTCGACGCGCCCGCGCCGTGGGAGCGTGACACCGCGTACCACGAGCCGTTCGCGTCGGACACGCCGATGGAGGCGAACTCGGTCGACACCGACTCGCTCTCCGACGACCAGTTCTTCGCGTCGCTCCGGGAGGCCGTCCGCGACGACGTGCCGCTCGGGCCCACCGACGACAACGTGCAGGGCGACTTCTTCGACGGGGAGGCCACCAGCGACGAGGACCGTCGCCGCGGCTTCCGCCGCCGGCGGTAATCACCCGTCCGTCACCGGTTCCACTCGTTGGGCGTCCTGCGGGGCGCCCGACGCAATTCCGGGGCTGGTTCAGGCCTTGGCGATGTCGAGGCCGAGGGGCTCGCCGTCGACGTCGAGCTCGGGGGCACCGGGGAGCTCGTCGAGCAGCTCGAAGCTCACCGCGAGCACGTCGGCCGCGATGCGGTCGCGGTGCAGGTGGATCGCGGCCCCGAGCCGGCCGCTCGCCGCGATGCGCACGGTGATGCGATCGGCGATCTCGAAGCCGAGGGTCTTGCGCTGCTCGTTGATCAGACGGATCACGTCGCGCGCCGCGCCCTCGGCGAGCAGCTCGTCGTCGGCGGTGGTGTCGAGCGCGACCGTGTAGCCGGCCTCCTGCGCGAGCGCGAGCTCCTCGTGCGACGCGGCGCGTACGTCGACGTCGTCGGGGCCGAGGCGCACGGTGGTGCCGTCGGCGAGCACGAGTTCGAAGAAGCCGTCGGCGTCGAACGCGCGGCGCACCGCGGCGCCGTCGGCCTTCGCGAGCGTGTCCTTCACCTGCGGCAGCGCCTTGCCGAGGCGGGGGCCGAGGGTGCGGAAGTTGGGCACCACCGAGTAGTCGAGGAGGCCTTCGAGGTCGGTGACCGCCTCGAGCTGTTTCACGTTGAGCGCGTCGGCGACCTCGGCCGCGACCTCGCCCGAGAACGCCCGGCCTCCGTGGCCGAACGGCGAGGTCGCCTCGGGCACGAGCACGAACGCCTTGCGCAGCGGGCGGCGCACCTTGAGCTTCGCCTCCATGCGCGCGGCCAGGCCGAGCGACACCACCTGGCGGGCCCGGGCCATCTCCACCTCGAGCGCCTCGTCGCGCGCGGCCGCGTCGGCGACCGGCCAGTCGGAAAGGTGCACCGACTCGTCGGAGCCGGCGAGGTTGCGGTGCAGCTCGTCGGCGACGAACGGGCAGAACGGCGCGAGCAGCAGCGCGAGCGTGGAGAGGCACTCGTGCAGCGTGGCGTGGGCGGCGTCGTCGCGCGCGCCGTCACCGGAAGCGTTCCAGAAGCGCGACCCGCGAGCGGCGGACGTACCAGTTGCTGAGGTCGTCGACGAACCCGTCGAGGGCCTGCGCGCCGCGTAACGTGTCGAACGACTCGAGGGAATCCGTGACCGCGGCGATCGTCGCGTGCAGCCGCGAGCGCACCCAACGGTCGAGCACATGGGTGGACGGTGCCGCGTCGCGGCCGGGCGTCGACGCAGGCGTCCAGCCGTCGAGGTTCGCGTAGGTGACGAAGAACGAGTACGTGTTCCACAGCGTGACGAGGAAGCGGGCCGATTCGTCGATCGCCTCCACCGACACTCGGCGCGGCGTCCACGGTGAACCCGCCGAGAAGAAGTTCCAGCGCAGCGCGTCGGCGCCGCGGTGTCGAGCACCGACCACGGATCGATGACGTTGCCCTTCGACTTCGACATCTTCTGGCCGTCCTTGTCGACGACCAGCGCGAGGCACACGACGTTCTTGTAAGGCGAGCGGTCGAACACCAGCGTGTTGACCGCGAGCAGCGAGTAGAACCAGCCGCGGGTCTGGTCGATCGCCTCGCAGATGAAGTCGGCGGGGAAGCGGCGCTCGAACTCGCCCTCGCCGGAGAACGGGTAGTGCAGTTGCGCGGCGGGCATCGAGCCGGAGTCGAACCAGGCGTCGAGCACGGGTTCGACGCGGCGTGCGGTGGCTTCGCGGCCGCACGCGCCGCAGTCGAGGAGGATGTCGTCGACCGCGGGGCGGTGGAGGTCGAGCTCGGAGAGGTCGCGGTGGGAGAGTGCGGACAGTTCGGCGACCGATCCCATGCAGGTGTCGGCGCCGCACTCCGAGCAGCGCCACACCGGCAGCGGCGTGCCCCAGAACCGGTCGCGTGACAACGCCCAGTCGACGTTGTTCTCCAGCCAGTCGCCGAAGCGGCCGTGCTTGATGTGCTCGGGGTGCCAGCCGATCTGCTCGTTCTCGCGCAGCATCTCGTCGCGGTGCGCGGAGGTGCGGGCGAACCACGTGGGCTTGGCCCAGTAGATGAGCGGCGTGCTGCAGCGCCAGCAGTGCGGGTAGGAGTGGGTGTAGTCGACGACCTTCTCCAGCTTCCCGGCCGCGGCGAGTGCGTCGATGATCGCCGGGTCGGCGTCCTTCACGAAGGTGCCCGCCCACGGCGTGGTGAACTCGGGCGTGTCGACGAACGACGCGGCCGGGCCGACCGGGTTGAGCAGCGGCAGCCCCTCGGCTTCGCCGACCTCGCGGTCGATCTCGCCGAACGCGGGCGCGAGGTGCACGATGCCCGAACCGTCGTCGACGGTGACGAAGTCGGCGGCCACGATGCGCGCGCCGGCGTTCGGTCCTTCGGTGTCCATCGGCAAGACGTCGAAGGGGCGCTCGTAGTGCCGGCCGACGAGGTCGGCGGCCGCGACCGGGCCCACGATCTCGGCGTCCTCGCCGAGCACGTCGGCGACGCGCGCCGCGCCCATCACGAGGTCGCGTTTCCCGTCGGCGGCTCCGTGCCCGAACGACGAGGGCGTCCGCACCCGCACGTATTCGACGTCGGGGCCGACGGCGGCGCCGACGTTGGACACAAGTGTCCACGGCGTCGTGGTCCACACGAGGAGGTCGAAGTCGGCGTCGACCACCGGGAAGCGCACGTAGACCGACGCCTCGGTGACGTCGCGGTACGCGCCGGGCTGGCCGAGCTCGTGGCTCGACAACGCGGTGCCACAGCGCCCGCAGTAGGGGACGACCTTGTGTCCCTCGTAGATGTCGCCGCGGTCCCAGATCTGGCGGAACAGCCACCACACCGTCTCGATGAACGAGTTGTCGAGCGTCCAGTAGGCGTCGTCGGTGTCGAGCCACATGCCGATGCGGCGGGTCAGCGCCTCGAAGTCGCCGACGTAGCGGTGCACCGACTCGCGGCACAGACGGTTGAACTCGCCGATGCCGAAGGCCTCGATCTCGTGCTTGCCGGTGAAGCCCAGCTCCTTCTCGACCTCGACCTCCACCGGGAGCCCGTGGCAGTCCCAGCCGCCCTTGCGGGCGACGTGCTTGCCGCTCATGGTGTGGAAGCGGGGGTAGATGTCCTTGAACAGGCGGGCCCACACGTGGTGGATGCCGGGACGGCCGTTCGCGGTGGGCGGGCCCTCGTAGAACACCCACTCGGGTGCGTTCGCACGGCGGCGCAGGCTCTCGTGGAACACGTCGTCGGTCTCCCAGCGCGAGAGGACCGTTTCCTCGAGCGCGACCAGGTCGAGCGAGGGGGACACCGGGTCGAAGGACATCCGGGTACTTTACGAGCGCCGTGACCGCATCCATCCAAGCGTTTCGAATCCCGTGAGCGACGAGGACCCGGCCCCGCGGGACTGGTCCGACTGCTTCGCGGTGGAACCCGGTGGCGTGCTGCTGCGGGTGCACGTGCAGCCGCGCGCCGGCAGGACCGGCGTGGTGGGCCGCCACGGCGACGCCCTGAAGCTCCGGGTGGCCGCGCCTCCCGTCGACGACAAGGCGAACGCGGCGGTGCTCGCGCTGGTGGCCGCGACGGCGGGGGTCCCGGCCTCGGCCGTCACCCTCGTGAGTGGTGGCCGCTCCCGGTCGAAGCGGGTGCGCATCACCGGCGTGGACCCTGGGCACCTCTCGGCCGCCATCGATTCCGCGATCGGGGCCGGGGCGCCCGGACGGCCCGAACGCTCCTGAACCGCTCCGAACCCCCGCCCCACGGGGGTTTCGGCCCGAAACGTCGCGGTCCCTGGCGCGGACCGACGCGACCACTACAATCCGGCGCTCACTTCACCGGGGGATCCCATGGCCAAGGCCGCACCTGCGAAGAAGACCACGCCCGCCAAGGCGGCGCCCGCCAAGGTCGCCGCCAAGAAGGCGACGCCCACCAAGGCTGCGCCGGCGAAGGCGCCCGCCAAGAAGGCCACGACGAAGCCGGTCGCGGCCAAGGCCGCGCCCGCCAAGGCATCGGCCCAGGCATCGGCCAAGGCGCCCGCGAAGGCGTCGGCGAAGGTCGCGTCCGAGAAGGCGACACCGGCCAGGAAAGCTGCACCCGCCAAGGCGGCGCCCGCGAAGGCTGCGGCGCCCCGAAGGCTGCGCCGGCCAAGAAGGCGACGCCCGCGAAGGCTGCGCCCGCCAAGAAGGCCGCGCCCGCGAAGGCTGCGCCCGCCAAGAAGGCCGCGCCGGTCAAGAAGGCGCCGGCCAAGAAGGCCGCGCCGGTCAAGAAGGCGACGCCGGCCAAGGCGGCGCCCGCCAAGGAGCCGGCGAAGGCGGCGGCACCCGCCCCGACGCCGCCGGGAAAGAAGGCCGTGCAGGCCCCCGGCCGGCTCGAGGGTGTCATCACCCCGGTCGACAACGGCACCCGCAAGCCCACCAGCGTGTTCTGCCCGCTCTCGGGGTTCGAGGTGAAGCCGGAGAAGCCGAACCTCTCGCCCAAGACGATCGAGCGCCTGAAGGCGAAGCTGATCGAGGAGCGCGAGCGTCACGTGCACCAGGCCGACGAGTTCGCCGCCGAGGCGGAGTTGCTCGCCACCGAGCGCGAGGGCGGCGACACCCAGTTCGACGAGGAGTCGGGCGAGGGCGACACCGTCAACATCGAGCGTGAGCGCGACCTGCTCCTGTCGGCGTCGGCGCGTCAGATCGTCGACGAGATCGACCGCGCGCTCGAGCGGATCAACGACAAGACCTACGGAGTGTGCGTGCCCGCCGGCCGCCGTATCGCGCTGGAGCGGCTCGAGGCACTGCCGTACGCGGAGACCTGCGTCGACTGCAAGGCGCGTGCCGAACGACGCCGATAGGGGCGACGCATCGATGGCCGCGTCGGTCCCTGCATCGGGGCGGCCGCACGGGCGTCCCGTCCTGGCGACGCTCATCGTCGTCGGGGTGGTGCTCGCCGACCAGCTCACCAAGGCGTGGGCGGTGCGTGAGCTGGCCGACGGCCCGGTGTGGCTCGTCGGCTCCGACATCGGGTTCCGCCTGGCCCGCAACACGGGCAGCGCGTTCAGCCTCTTCCGCGGGTTCACGCCGCTGCTGGCCGTGCTCGCGATCTTCGTCGCCTTCTTCCTCGTGCGCGCGGTGCGGCGCACCGACGACACGCTCCTCGTCGTCTCGCTGTCGCTCATCCTCGGTGGTGCGCTCGGCAACCTCGTCGACCGGTTGTTCCGGGCGCCGGGCTTCCTGCGCGGCGGCGTGGTCGACTTCATCGGGGTGAGCTCGTTCCCCACCTTCAACGTGGCCGACTCCGCGGTCACGATCGGTGCGGTGCTGCTCGCGATCTGGGCGATCCGGGCCGACATCCGCGAACGACGTGAGGAACGTGAGGAACCGGCCAATGGCTGAGCTCGAGGAATTCGTCGTCGCCGACTCGGTCGCGGGGGAGCGGGTCGACCGCGCCGTCGCGATGCTCACCGGCTGGACCCGCAGCGAGGTGCAGACGCTGATCGAGGCGGGCCTCGTCCGGGTCGGCGGTGAGCGGGTCATCAAGAGCCGTAAGCTCGAGGCCGGCGAGGTCGTGGAGATCTCGGGCGTGCCCGAGGTGACCGGGCCACCCGAACCCGACCCGTCGATCACCCTGGTGATCCGCTACGAGGACGACGACCTCGCGGTGCTGGCCAAGCCGGCGGGCCTCGTCGTGCACCCGGGCGCCGGGCACCCCGACGGCACGCTCGTGAACGCGCTGCTCGCGCGCTACCCGGAGGTCGCCGACGTCGGAGATCCGGCGCGGCCCGGCATCGTGCACCGGCTCGACCGCGACACGAGCGGGTTGCTCGTGATCGCGCGCACGCAGGAGGCCTACGAGGGTCTGGTCGAGATGCTCTCCGAGCACGACGTCGAGCGCCGCTACGACGCGCTCTCGTGGGACCACTTCGACTCGAAGCGTGGCGTGATCGACGCGCCGATCGGGCGCTCCGTGCGCCACCCCACCCGCATGTCGGTGCGCGAGGGCGGGCGTCAGGCGCGCACCCACTACGAGGTGCGCACCGAGTTCCGTGATCCCGACGTCTCCCTCGTGACCTGTCACCTGGAGACGGGGCGCACGCACCAGATCCGCGTGCACCTCCAGGCCATCGGCCACCCCGTCGTGGGTGATCCGGTCTACGGCGGCAACCGGCGGACCCTGCCGATGGCGCGGCCGTTCCTCCACGCCGGTGGGCTCGAGTTCGCGCATCCGGTCACCGGCGAGCCGGTCGAGGTGGCGGAGCCGTTGCCGCCCGAGTTGGAGTCGGTGCTCGCCGGGCTCAGCCCCGCGTAGCTCCTGGTCCCGATCGGGTCAGTCGTCGGCGCCGTCGTCGAGCTGCGCCTTCACGGCGGCGCCGGTGTCGGTGGAGGTGCCGGCGTCGCGGCCCGCGGTGGTGTCCGCCGTGGGCGGGCGCTGGGTGGCTGCCGCGCCGCTTCCCTCGGGTGGGTCCACCTGCGCGGCGGCGGGCGCGGGGCCTCCGAGGCGGCCGACCGCGGAATCGGGTTGGGTGAGGCCGAACAGGCCGAAGGTGGCGCCGAGCCCCACCGTCGTCGCGAAGGCGGTGACGCTGAGCACCCCGCCCACTGCGAACAGCCTGCGTCGTTCCATGTGTGGCTCCCGTCGCCCGCTGTCGTCCTGCATGCCGGTGCCTGCCCGGGCGCGGCGCTCTCCCGCCCCGCCCTGTCGGCACGTCCGGTCCGGATCTTGAGCGGTTGTGACCGACGACCCCGCCGCGTGGGCGATTGGCGGTCAAGGGGGCCGTCCGCGGTGCCGATCCTCTCCTGGAGGTGCACGTCCGGGACGCCGGCGCGCACAGGAGGAAGTCCCATGCGCGTACTGATCGTCGAAGATGATGACGCCATCGCCGCACCGCTGGCGAAGGGGTTGGAGCGTGAGGGACTCGACGTCGACCGCGTGCAGACCGGCGCGGATGCGCTCGGCCGCAGCCTCGACGACCCCGACGACCACCCCGTCGACGTCGTGTTGCTCGATCTCGGACTGCCCGACATCGACGGCTTCGACGTGTGCCGCCAGCTGCGGGCCCGTTCCGACGTGCCGATCATCGTGGTGACGGCGCGCTCGGAGGAGGTCGACCGGGTCGTCGGCCTCGAGCTCGGCGCCGACGACTACATCGTGAAGCCGTTCGGGTTCCGCGAGCTCGTGGCCCGCATCCGGGCGGTGGCCCGCCGACGGTTGCCGCGCGCCGAGCCGGCGACCGCCGACGGCGCCGGTGTCGCCAGCGGCGCGGCGGCCGGTCACCCGCCCACCGTGGTGGGGACGCACGGCACGCTCGTGGTCGACCGCCGCACGCGGCGCGTCACCGTCGACGAGGCCGCGATCGCGCTGACGCCCAAGGAGTACGACCTCCTCGTCGAGTTGATGGAGGACCCGGGCGCGGTGAAGAGCCGCCAGGAGCTGCTCGAGAACGTGTGGGACCCGCACTGGTACGGCCCGACGAAGACCCTCGACGTGCACGTTGCGTCGCTGCGCAAGAAGCTCGGTGACGCGGGCTGGATCGAGACCGTGCGCGGCGTGGGCTTCCGCCTCGACGCCGTCGCGGCCTAGCGGCCGACGAACGCCCCGATGGCCCCCATGGCCCCGACGGTCCGGACCCCGGAGCACCGATGAAGCGGCGCCTCCTCCTCAGCTACCTCACGATCACCGCGTTCGTCCTGCTGGTGCTCGAGATCCCGCTCGGCGTGTCGTACGCGAACTCGGTCGAACGCCGCCTCACCAGCGACCTGCAGCACGACGCCTTCGCGATGGCGATCCAGTCGCAACAGCCACTCGCGCCGACGGGCGCGACCGCGCCCGACGCCGCCGCGTTGCAGGCCGTCGCCGACCGGTACCACCACCGCGCCGGCGGCCGCGTCGTGATCGTCGACCGCGCGGGTACGTCGGTGGCGGACTCCGACGCGACGAGCCCGGTCGGGCGCGACTTCTCGAACCGCCCGGAGATCGCCCGGGCCCTCGCGGGCGAGGAGGTGAGCGGCACCCGCAGCTCCCGGACGCTCGGCACCGACCTGCTCTACGTGGCCCTCCCCGTCGCGTCGGCCACTGGTGTGCAGGGGGTCGTGCGCATCACCTACCCGCAGTCGGTGGTCGACGACCGGATCCGCCACATCTGGCTGCTCCTCGCCGCGACCGGCGGCGTGGTGCTCGGCATCGTGTTCCTCGTGAGCCTGCTGCTCGCGCGCTCGATGACCAAGCCGCTCGGTGACCTGCAACAGGCCGCGGTGCGACTCGGCGCAGGCGATCTCGCGACGCGTGCCGAGGTGCCGAAGGGGCCGGCGGAGGTGACGGTGCTCGCGCAGTCGTTCAACGCGACCGCGGCGCGCCTCGAACAACTCGTGGGATCGCAGCGCGCCTTCGTGGCCGACGCATCCCATCAATTGCGCACACCCCTCGCCGCGCTGCGGCTCCGGCTCGAATGCCTGGAGGCCGAGGTGCCGGAGGCGGTGGCCGACGACCTCGACGGCGCGCTCGACGAGGTGGCACGTCTGTCGCGGCTCGTCGACGGTCTCCTCGTGCTCACGCGCGCCGAGCAGTCGTCGTCGGCGCCCGGCGCGGTGCCGCTCGAGGACGTGATCGACGGGCGGTGCGAGGCGTGGGACGCGTTCGCCGCCGAGAAGCAGGTGCGCATCCTCGCCGACGTGCGCGGCGTCCCGGTTGCCGCGGCGACCGCGGGCCGGCTCGAACAGGTCGTCGACAACCTCTTGAACAACGCGCTCGAGGTCGCGCCGCCGCGCAGCAGCGTGCGGATCTCCGGCCAGGACCGCGGCGTGTGGGTGGAACTGCGGGTCAGCGACGAAGGCCCCGGCATGACCCGCGAGCAGCGGGAGCGGGCGTTCGACCGCTTCTGGCAATCGGGCGAGGCCCGACGCGACGGCCGCCCGAACGGTCACTTCGGGCTCGGGCTCGCGATCGTGCGCGAGCTCGTGGTGAACGACGGCGGTGACGTCGCGCTGGAGGAGTCGGAGAGCGGCGGCCTCGAGGTGATCGTGCGGCTGCGGCCCGCGCCGCGCCCGCCCGCGAAGGCGCGTCAGCTCTCGGCGACCGCCGCCGGCTGAACCAACTCGCCCACGCCGTCGGCCGCGTCGTCCGCGCTGTCCGCGTCGCCGCCCGCCGCGGGGTGGCCGACTCGTGTCCGCTCGACGAGCTCCTGCAACGTGAAGCGCTCGAGGATCAGGCGCGTCTCCTCCGAGACGTGCACCCACACCTCCTGCAGGATGCAGTGGCCCTCACAGTGGTCGTGCTCGCCCATCAACTGGGTGAGGGGGCCGTCGACCGCGGCGAGGATGTCGGCGAGGGTGATCTCCCCGGGCTCGCGCGCCAGCACGTAGCCGCCGCCGACGCCGCGCTTCGAGCGCACCAGCCCCGCGCCCTTGACCGCGAGCAGGATCTGCTCGAGGTACGGCTGGGGCAGGCCCGTGCGCTCCGCGATCTCTTTCACCGACGTCGGGCGCTCCGACCCGTGCAAGGCGAGCGACAACAGTGCCCGCGCCGCGTAGTCGCCCCGGGTGGACACCTTCACTCTGGCCTCGCTACCGCTCGGCTTCGGCCCGCATGCATCCCACCATCGTTCGCGCGTCACGGCGCCCTGCTTGCTGGGCTCGTTGCCGCTCGCCTCTGGCCCGCGTCTCATCGGACCATGGTCGCGCGTCACGGCGCCGTTCGTGGACTTGTCCCGTCATGGCACCGATTGCCCGTAGCCTGAGCCCATGGAGCCGGTGAAGCCCGACTATGCGGGGGCGTCGCTCGCCGGGGTCGTCCCCGCCCTCCTCGGCACGCGTGGGGTCGACTGGCTCCCGGAACCCGTGGCCGGCGCCCGGGCGGTCGTGCTCCTCGTCCTCGACGGGCTGGGCTGGGAGGGGCTGCACGCCCACCCGGCCCGCACGCCCGAGCTCCACGCGATGACCGGCGGTCCGATCACCACGGTGGCGCCGTCGACCACACCCGTCGCCCTCACCTCGCTCACCACCGGCACCGCGCCCGCCCGTCACGGGATCACCGGGTTCCGGATGCGCCAGGAGCACACCGTCCTCAACACGATCAAGTGGCACCAGGCCGACGGGCGGCGCGCGCCCGACCCCACGCTGATCCAGAAGATGGACCCGTTCCTCGGGCGCCACGTCCCCGTCGTCACGAAGGCGATGTTCCGCACCACCGGCTTCACCACCGCGCACCTGCGCGGGTGCGACTTCCGCGGGTGGTACACGCCGTCGACGCTCGTCGAACGGGTGCGCGCCGCAGTGGGGGAGGGAGCACCGTTCGTGTACTCCTACTACCCGGGCGTCGACGAGGTCGCCCACGCGTTCGGCCTCGAGGACGCGTACTTCCCGGCCGAGCTCGCCGCCGCCGACGCGCTCGTCGGCGCGCTGCTCGACGCGGTCCCGCCCGACGTCGCGGTCGTCGTCACCGCGGATCACGGACAGGTACAGGTGGGGCCGGACGGCTGGTTGGGCCTCGGCCCGCTCGACCCGATGGTCGAGATCTACGCGGGCGATGGCCGCTTCCGGTACCTCCACGCGCGCAAGGGTGCGAAGCGGGAGCTGTTCGAGGAGGCGGAGCGGCTCCATGCCGACCATGCCTGGGTGATGACGCGCGACGAACTGCTCGACGGCGGCTGGCTGGGGCGCGACCCGCTCGGTCCGACCCGGGCCCGGGTGGGCGACGTCGTGCTCGCGGCCCGCACCGGCGTGGGGTTCGTCGACCCCGGACTGCCCATGGAGGCGCAGCTCATGGGGGCCCACGGCTCCCTCACCCCGGCGGAGATGTTCGTCCCCCTGGTCGCGGCCCGCGGCCGCGGCGACCGCGCGCGATAACCTCTGGGAGTTACACCCGTGTGATTATCCACAGGCTGTGTGGACAGCTCTGTGGATGATCCGACGCAGACCGACGCAGATGGTCAGGCGACCAGAGGGAGCCCGGAAGGTTGGCGAAGTCGTTCGTCCACCTGCACCTGCACACCGAGTACTCGATGCTCGACGGCGCGGCCCGCATCAACGAGGTCGTCGCGAAGGCCGCGGCCGACGGCCAGCCGGGGGTCGGCATCACCGACCACGGCAACATGTACGGCGTCCTCGACTTCTACCGTGCCGCGCAGAAGGCGGGCCTCACGCCGATCATCGGCACCGAGGCATACATGGTCACCACGAGCCGCTTCGACCGGCCGCGGCGCGACGAGCACGAGATCTTCCACATGACCCTGCTCGCGGAGAGCACGCAGGGTTACCAGAACCTCATCAAGGTGTCGTCGAACGCCTACCTCGAGGGCTACTTCCAGAAGCCCCGGTGCGACTTCGAGCTGCTCGAGGAGCACCACGAGGGGCTCATCGGCACGAGCGGCTGCCTCGGCGGCGCGGTGTCGCAGCGACTGCTCAAGGACGACTACGAGGGCGCGCGCCAGATCGTCGACCGCTTCCAGTCGATCTTCGGGCGCGACTCCTTCTTCATCGAGCTGCAGGACCACGGCCTGCCCGAGCAGCTGCAGGTGAACCCGCAGCTCATCCGGCTCGCACGCGACATGAAGGCGCCGCTGCTCGCCACCAACGACAGCCACTACACGCACCGCGAAGACTCCGAGGCGCACGACGCGCTCCTGTGCGTGCAGACCGGCGCGGTGCGTGACGACCCGAAGCGCTTCAAGTTCGACGCGGATGAGTTCTACCTGAAGACCGCGGCCGAGATGCGCGACCTCTTCGCCGACTACGAGGAGGCGTGCGACAACACGCTGCTCGTCGCCGAGCGCGCCAACGTCAACATCGAGTTCGGCAACATCCACCTGCCGTCGTTCCCGACGCCGCAGGGCCACGACGAGGACAGCTACCTGCGCGAGCTGTGCATCGAGGGCGCGAAGGAGCGCTACGGCACCTCGCCCGGTCCCGAGGTGCTCGAGCGGATGGAGTTCGAGCTCGGCGTCATCAAGCAGATGGGGTTCTCCGCGTACTTCCTCATCGTCTGGGACCTCGTGCGCTACGCGAAGTCGCGCGGCATCCGCGTGGGCCCGGGCCGGGGCAGCGCGGCGGGCTCGTGCGTCGCGTACTGCCTGCGGATCGTCGACATCGACCCGATCAGGTACGACCTGCTGTTCGAGCGGTTCCTCAACCCGGGCCGCAAGCAGATGCCCGACATCGACATGGACTTCGACTCCCGCTACCGCGGCGAGATGATCAAGTACGCGGCCGAGCGCTACGGGTGGGACCACGTCGCGCAGATCATCACCTTCTCCACGATCAAGGCGCGGGCCGCGGTGCGCGACTCCGCGCGCGTGCTCGGCTACCCCTACGTCGTCGGCGACAAGATCGCGAAGCTGATGCCGCCGCTGATCATGGGGCGCGACACGCCGCTGCGCGCGTGCTTCGAGGAGGTCAAGGGGCACGAGGACGGCTTCAAGATGGCCTCCGAGCTGCGCACCCTCTACGAAGGCGACCCCGACGCCCGCCGTGTCATCGACGTCGCCCGGGGTCTCGAGGGTCTGCGCCGCCAGGACGGCATCCACGCCGCCGCGGTGGTGATCGCCGGCTCCGCGCTCACCGACTACCTGCCGATCCAGCGCAAGCCGGAGGCCGGCGGCAAGGTCGAGGACGCGCCGATCGTCACCCAGTACGAGATGCACGGGGTCGAGGACCTCGGGCTGCTCAAGATGGACTTCCTCGGCCTGCGCAACCTCGATGTCATCGAGGTCGCGCTCGAGCTGATCGAGGAGAGCACGGGTTCCCGTCCCGACATCGACCGCGTGGCCCTCGACGACGAGCGCACGTTCGAGCTCCTCCGGGCGGGCGACACCGTGGGTGTGTTCCAGCTGGAAGGCGGGCCGATGCGCGCGCTGCTGCGCTCGCTCGCGCCCACGTCGTTCGAGGACGTCGCCGCCCTCGTGGCCCTGTACCGCCCGGGCCCGATGGCGCAGAACTGGCACAACGAGTACGCAGATCGCAAGAACGGCCGCAAGCCCGTCAGCTACCCGCATCCCGATCTCGAGGAGATCCTCGGGCCCACCTACGGCCTGATGATCTACCAGGAGCAGCTGATGCGGGTGTCGCAGAAGCTGGCGGGTTACACGCTGGAGGAGGCCGACAACCTCCGCAAGGCCACCGGCAAGAAGATCCGCGAGATGATCGCGAAGGAACGCACCAAGTTCGTCGACGGCTGCGTCGAGCAGGGCTACGGGCGCGACTTCGGCGAGAAGATCTTCGACACGATCGAGCCGTTCGCCGACTACTCGTTCAACAAGTCCCACTCGGTCGGCTACGGCTACGTCTCGTACCAGACCGCGTGGTTGAAGGCGAACTTCCCGGTCGAGTACCTCGCCGCGCTGCTCACGTCGGTCAAGACCAACAAGGACCAGACTGCCGTCTTCCTCAACGAGTGCCGGCAGATGGGCATCCAGGTCCACGTGCCCGACATCAACGAGTCGGTCTCCGACTTCTCGGTGCACAACGCCGACGACGGCATCGGTTCGATCCGTTTCGGCCTGTCCGCGATCCGCAACGTGGGTGAGGGCGTGGTCGCGCTCATCGTCGCGGCGCGCGAGGAGGATGGTCCGTTCGTCGACTTCTACGACTTCTGCGATCGCGTCGACCCGCAGGCGCTCAACAAGCGCACGGTGGAGTCGCTGATCAAGTCGGGCGCGTTCGACTCGCTGGGGCACCCCCGCCAGGGCCTCGGGCAGGTGCACGAGTCGATCATCACCGACGTGCTCAAGCGGCGCGGCAAGGAGGCGGAGGGGCAGTTCGACCTCTTCGCCGGCCTTGGCGACGCCGCCCCCGAGGCGGTGGCCGGCAACCGGCTGCCCATCCCCGACGTCGAGTTCCCCAAGTCGCAGCGCCTCGCGTTCGAGAAGGAGATGCTCGGCCTCTACGTGAGCGAGCACCCGATGATGGGCGCGGAGCGGGCGCTCAAGAAGTACGTCGAGTGCACGCTCTCCGACCTGCGCGAAGGCCGGGAGGGCGAGATGCGCACGGTCGGCGGCATCGTCACCGCACTGGTGCGCAAGTACACCAAGCGCGGCGACCTCATGGGCACGTTCGTGCTCGAGGACCTCGCCGCCGCGCTCGAGGTGATGGTGTTCCCCAAGACGATGGCGCAGTACGGGCATCTGCTCGAGGACGACGCCATCGTGGTGGTGAAGGGTCGCCTCGACGTGCGCGACGACATGCCGAAGATCATCGCGATGGAGGTCACCCGCCCGGAGCTCACGCTCGACGGCGGCCCGCCCGTGCGGGTGAAGGTGAAGCTCAACATGATCTCCGACGAGAAGGTCGGCAAGCTCAAGGCGATCCTCTCGGAGCACCCCGGCGACTCGCCCGTCTTCGTCCACCTCGAGAGCCCGTCGAAGACCACCGTGCTGCGCCTCGGCGACGACCACCTCGTCGATGCCGGCAACGGCCTCTTCGCCGAGCTCCGCGTCCTCCTCGGCTCCGACTGCATCGCCTGACCCTCGCCCCCCTCGCCCTCGCTGGCATGTGACAGTTCTGCCGGTCAGGGCCGGTTCAACTCACATGTGCTCGGGCGATCGCGGCGCGCACGGTTCGGCAGATCATCGCGTCCGAGGACCTCGACGTGAAGCGCAGCACCGTCCAACCGAGCAGTTCGAGCTCGTTCGCGGGGCGCGATCCCGGTCGAACGCGCTGCGGCTGGAGTGGAAGTCCCAGCCGTCGTACTCGATGGCGATCCGCAGCTCGGGGTAGGCCAGGTCGATGCGGATCGTGCGCCCGTTCGCTCTGAGCTCGTGCTGCTGCACCGGTCGGGGCAGGCCGGCAGCCACGAGCAACTTCACGAGCCGAACTTCCGCGTGGCTGTCACCGGAACGGAGCCCGGTGGCGCGCTGCTCGAGGATGGCGCGCATGACCGTCGATCGATGGCGTCCAGGATGCTCCAGGTCGGCGAAGACGGCGGTCAGCGCCGGCAGTGTCACCAGCCGCTTCCGGAGGCTCTCGTCGACCGCGCGTTCGACGGTCCATCGATCCGTGACCGCCGTGAGGTCGCAGAGCGTGCGGGCAACGGACATGCACGGGATGCCGAGCAGTGTCTGGCCGTGCCGCGGCCCGACGATCGCCGTCTCGTGGACGGTCACCCCGTCGCGCCGGCTGTGCTGGCGGCTCCGTACCGTCACCTCGACGAGATCATCGGCGAACTCCTCCAGCCCGAACAACCGGGCGGCAGTGCGGTGCGACGCCCGGGACAATGGAATCGCCAGGACCGCCGCCATGACGTTCTGTTCCCAGGTGCGGGGCGCACCGGCGATCCGGTAGACACCGCGGCGCACTCGTTCCAGCCGACCGGCGGCGATGGCGTGATCGACACCGTGTCGGTCCCGTCCGGTCTGTTCGAAGCTGACGAGGCCGTGTTGCCTGCGGGCAAGGGCGACGAGGTGGTGATGGTCCATGACCTCGCTGACGACGGCTCCGACGGGGAGTCACCGTTCCCCCGGGCATGTACGACTTGTGCCGGTCCTGACCGGCTGAACTGTCACACGCTCGGGCGGGGAATCCGGAGCGGTTGGGTGGGGGAGGGGCACCTCCGTGTGCGAAGCTCTCCCGATGGACATCGGAGTCTTGGGGGGAACGGGCCCGGCGGGGCGCGGCGTCGCGACCAGACTGGCGAGCATCGGCCACCAGGTGACGCTCGGCTCGCGTGACGCGGACCGCGCGGCCGGGGTCGTCGACGAGCTGCGTGAGCGCTGGGGCGAGCGGGTGGCGGGCCTGCGCCCGGGCGACAACGAGGCCGCCGCGGGCGCCACCGACCTCGTGGTGGTGGCCACCGTGTGGGACGCCGCGGTCCCGACGGCCGGGGAGTACGCCGGTCAGCTCGCGGGCAAGACCGTGATCGCGATGGCGAACGGACTGCAGAAGCAGGGCCGTACCTTCACCCCGGTGCTCCCGCCCGAGGGTTCGCTGGCGCAGGCGCTGCAGGCGGCCGCGCCGCAGGCCCACGTGGTCGCCGCATTCCACCTCATCCCTGCCGCCACGCTCGGCGACCTCGACCACGAGATGGGTCAAGACGTGCTCGTGGTGGGCGACGACGACGGCGCGCGCGCCACGGTGCTCGACCTCGTCGACTCGATCACCGGGTTGCGCGGGCTCGATGCCGGCCCGCTCGTGAACGCGCTGGGGCTCGAGGCCTTCGCCGCCGCGCTGCTCACTGTCAACCTCCGGCACAAGGGTGAGGGGTCGCTGCGGGTCGAGGGCATCGGCCCCCGCCGTACGCCCCCGCCGGCCGCCGCCCCATGACCATCCACATCTTCGACACCGCGCAACGCGCGGTGGTGCCGTTCACCCCCGACCCCACCGTGCGCATGTACGTCTGCGGCATCACGCCGTACGACTCCACGCACCTCGGGCACGCGGCCACCTATCTCACTTACGACCTCCTCATCCGCCGGCTCGAGGAGCTCGGCCACGAGGTCCGCATGGTGCGCAACGTCACCGACGTCGACGACTCGATCCTGCCGAAGGCCCGCGAGCTGGGCGTGCCCTACCTCGAGCTGGCCGAGAGCGAGCTCGCCCGCTTCCGCTCCGACATGGAGGCGCTCGACACGCGCCCGCCGGTCGCGGAGCCTCGTGCCACCGAGTCGATCGACGGCATGATCGACATGGTCAACACGCTGCTCGAGAGCGAGCACGCCTACCTGACGCACGGCACCGTCTACTTCGACGTGTCGACGTTCCCGCGCTTCGGCGAGCTGTCGCACTACTCGCGTGAGCACATGGTGCGCCTCGCCCGCACCCGCGGCGGCAACCCCGACGACCCGCACCGTCGCGATCCGCTCGACTTCGTGCTGTGGCAGCCGTCGCTGCCCGACGAGCCCGCGTGGCGCGCGCCGTTCGGCGTGGGTCGCCCCGGCTGGCACGTCGAGTGCTCGGTGATGGCGATGCACGAGCTCGGCTCCACCATCGACCTGCACGGTGGCGGCACCGACCTCATCTTCCCGCACCACGAGTGCGAGGTCGCGCAGAGCGAGAGCGTGAGCGGCCAGCCGTTCGCCCGTCACTGGGTGCACTCGGCGATGGTCAGCTACGAGGGCGAGAAGATGTCGAAGTCGCTCGGCAACCTCGTGTTCGTGAGCGACCTGCTGAAGCAGGCCGACGCCCGCGCCATCCGCCTCGCGCTGATGCGCCACCACTACCGGGCCGGCTTCGAGTGGCACGACACCGACCTCGACGAGGGCTCCGCGCTGCTGCACCGCCTCATGGCCGCGGCGGAGCGCGCCGACGGCGCCGACCCGCGCCCGTTCGCCGAGCGCGTGCGGGCGGCCATCGACCACGACCTCGACGCGCCCCGCGCTCGAGGCTCTCGACGACCTCGCCAGTGCGATTCTCTCGGGCGGCTCCGACACGTCGGCCCCCGGTGTGCTGCTCGAGCTCGGCAACCTGCTCGGCATCGACCTGTCCCGGCCGATCGAACCCGGCGCGCACGCCCACTGACGACCCGCGGATCGCCCGCGGACGCAGGCAAACAGCACGGGGCGGAGCGGGTCCGCTGGTAGGGTCGCTCGCCGATGCAGATCACGATCACCCTTCCCGACGGCAGCACGCGCGACCACGAGGCGGGCGTCACCGCGGGCGAGATCGCGGCGTCGATCGGCCGGGGCCTGGCCAAGGCGGCGCTGGCCGCCCGGGTGTCGGGCGACGGCCTCGACCGCGAGTGGTTCGACCTCTCCCGTCCCATCACCCACGACGCGACCGTTGAGATCGTCACCCCGAACACCCCCGACGGCCGCGAGGTGCTGCGGCACTCCACCGCGCACGTGATGGCGCAGGCCGTCACCGACCTCTTCCCCGGGGCGAAGTACGCCATCGGCCCCGCGATCGCCGACGGCTTCTACTACGACTTCGAGCTGCCGGACGGCGCGCACTTCACCGACGACGACCTCGTCCGCATCGAGGCGCGCATGCGCGAGATCGTCGCCGCCGACGAGCCGTTCGTGCGCGAAGAGCTCGAGCGCGACGCTGCGCTCGCCGCGTTCGCGCAGCAGCCCTACAAGACCGAGATCATCGAGCGTGTCGATCCGCTCGACGACCACGAGGTCGGCGAGGGCAACGTCATCTCGGTGTACCGCAACCCGCGGACCCCCACCGACGACTACCCGGCCACCGAGTTCGTCGACCTGTGCCGCGGCCCGCACGTGCCGTCCACCAAGCGGCTCGGCGCGTTCAAGCTCACCAAGGTCGCGGGCGCGTACTGGCGTGGCGACGAGAAGCGCCCGATGCTGCAGCGCGTCTACGGCACCGCGTGGGAGTCGAAGGACGCGCTCGCGGAGCACCTCCACCGCCTCGAGGAAGCCGAGAAGCGCGACCACCGCCGCCTCGGCGTGGAGCTCGACCTCTTCTCGTTCCCCGAGGAGATCGGCCCCGGCCTCGCGGTGTTCCACCCGAAGGGCGGCACCGTCCGCCGGGTGATGGAGGACTATTCGCGCAAGCGGCACGAGGAAGCGGGCTACGAGTTCGTCAACTCCCCGCACATCACGAAGAGCAACCTCTTCGAGATCTCCGGTCACCTCGACTGGTTCGCCGACGGCATGTACCCGCCGATGGAGCTCGACCAGGGCACCGAGTACTACCTGAAGCCGATGAACTGCCCGTTCCACATCCTGATCTACCGCAGCCGGATGCGCTCCTACCGCGAGCTCCCGCTGCGGCTGTTCGAATTCGGGACGGTCTACCGCTACGAGAAGTCGGGCGTGGTGCACGGCCTCACTCGTGTGCGCGGCATGACCCAGGACGACGCCCACATCTTCTGCGCGCGCGAGCAGGTCGTGCCCGAGCTCACCCGTGCACTCGAGTTCGTGCTCAGCGTGCTGCGGGATTACGGCCTCGCCGACTTCTACCTCGAGCTCTCCACCAAGCCCGAGGGCAAGGCGGTGGGCACCGACGAGGAGTGGGACGAAGCCACCGAGGCCCTGCGGACGGTCGCGGTCGACGCCGGCCTCGAGCTCGTCATGGACGAGGGCGGCGGCGCGTTCTACGGCCCGAAGATCTCGGTGCAGGCACGCGACGCGATCGGCCGCACCTGGCAGATGTCGACGATCCAGCTCGACTTCCAGCTGCCGCAGCGCTTCGAGCTCGAGTACGTGGGCGCCGACAACGAGCGCCACCGCCCGATCATGATCCACCGCGCGCTGTTCGGCACGATCGAGCGCTTCTTCGCGATCCTCACCGAGCACTTCGCGGGGGCGTTCCCGGTGTGGCTCGCGCCGGTGCAGGTCACGGTGCTGCCCGTCGCCGACCGGCACGAGGACTACGCGTTCGATCTCGTACGCCAACTGCGCGAGCGCGGCGTGCGCGTCGACACGACGGACGCGCACAGCGACAACCTCGGCACGCGCATCCGCCGCGCCAAGCTCGACAAGGTGCCCTACATCCTCGTGGTCGGCGACGACGACGTCGCCAACGACACCGTCGGCGTGAACCAGCGGGGGAGTGAGCGCCCCGACCGCGACGTTCCCTTCGGTGACTTCCTCGCCCAGGTGACCGACGAGATCGACCGCCGCGTGGTCGTCGCGCCGGCGTGATCCGGGCGTGAGCGGGTCGTGAGCCTGGATCGACTCTGGGCCGGGTGGCGGTCGAGCTACATCGACGGCATCGCCACCCAGGCGCCGCCCGTCGGTGAGGACGGCTGCCTGTTCTGCGGCCTCGCCGCGGGCGACCCCACCGAGATGATGGTGCTCGGCCGCAACCAGCACGCCTTCGCGGTGATGAACGCGTACCCCTACAACTCGGGCCACCTGATGGTCGCCCCGTTGCGTCACGTGCAGCGTCTCGGCGACCTGGAGCCGCACGAGGCTGCGGGCGTGATGGAGCTCATGCGCACCGCGACCCTGGCGGTCGAGGCCGCGTACTCGCCCGACGGGCAGAACGTGGGCATGAACCTCGGGCGGGCCGCGGGGGCCGGGGTGCCCGACCACATGCACGTGCACGTCTTGCCGCGCTGGGCGGGCGACACCAACTTCATGACCACGGTCGCCGAGGCCCGGGTGCTGCCCGAGAGCCTCGACACCAGCTATCGGAAGCTGCTCGAGGCCTGGGGTACCGTGCAGTGATGGCCGACGACGACCAGACGAACGCGATCCCCGAGGGCGACGTTCTCCCCGAGGATCTCGACGTCACCGCGTTCGTCGGGCCCTACATGTTCCCGAGCATGCGCCGCCGGCGCATCCCCGCCTCCATGTACGTCGTGCTCGGCGTCCTCTGCCTCGGTGGTTACGCGCTCACGTCGAACAACGGTCTGCTCGCCGCGGCGGTCTTTCTCGGCCTGGTCGCGCTCTACCACTTCGCGTCGGCGTGGCCGCTCGAGATCGACCAGACCGAGGCGCTGCTCATCGCCACCCGCACCGTCGGCTTCCCGGTGGGCCACGCCGAGCGCGCAGCTCGCGTGGCGCGGCCTGCGCGCCCGGCCGGTGTGGCGCATCCTCCTCTACAGCGCCGACACTCCGCCGTCGATGCGCGGCCTCGTGGAGCTCGATGCGGTCGACGGCCACGTGATCGGCGACTACACCGAGCCGAACCCGGAAGATTGGTCGAAGTTCGGTCTCGACGACGCGACCGCTCCGGCGTAGCCGGCGTCGCAGCACGCGGGAGGGCTTCGTGCAGCGTTTCTTCGACGACGACGGCTTCGACTTCGCCACGCTGATCGCGCTCGGGTCCGCCTCCCGCGGGCTCGCCGACGCGGGCGAGGTGCTCGCCACGGTCGAACGCATCCCGAACGGTGACCGCGAAGCGTGGGTGCGCGAGTGGACGGCCACCGCGTCACACGTCCGCGACGCGGCGGCGCGCTCGGCGGCGGGTGGGCACGACGTGAGCGCGCGCCGCGCCTATCTCCACGCGTCGCTGTACTTCGACCTCGCGTCGTCGATGGCCGCGGGGACGAGCGACGAATCGCGCTTCGACTCGCTCTGGGAGCAGCACCGCGAGTGCTGGGACGAAGCCGTCGCCCGCTGGCCCGGGGTCGAGAAGATCGCCGTCCCCTACGAGGGCACCACGTTGGAGGGGTACTGGTTCCGGCCGCCGCACGCAGGCGACATGCCGCGCCCGGTCGTGATCCTCGTCAACGGCAGCGACGGCCCGGTCACCGCGATGTGGGCGCAGGGTGGCGCGGCGGCCGTCGAGCGCGGCTGGCACACGATCACCGTCGACGGCCCGGGCCAGGGCGCGGCGTTGCACCGTGGTGGCCGGTACTTCCGCGCCGACTGGGAGGCGGTGGTCACGCCCGTCGTCGACTTCGTGCTCGCGCAACCCGGCGTCGATCCCGCCCGCATCGCGCTGCACGGCGTGAGCCAGGCCGGGTACTGGGTGCCCCGCGCCGCGGCGTTCGAGCACCGCCTCGCCGCGGCGGTCGCCGATCCCGGTGTGGTCGACGTGAGCACGTCGTGGACCGGTCACCTGCCCGACTTCCTCGTCGCGATGCTCGACGACCCCACCCAGCGGGCGGGCTTCGACTCGATGGTCGAGCAGGGCGCGCCCCCGAGGTGTACGCCGAGCTGAAGTGGCGCATGGCGCCCTACGGCACGCACTCGCCGTTCGTCGCGTACAACGCGGCGCGCGCGATGCGCCTCGACGACGCGACGGTCGCGCAGATCACCTGCCCGGTGCTGCTCACCGATCCCGACGACGAGCAGTTCTGGCCCGGCCAGTCGCGCACGCTGTTCGACGAGCTGCCCGGCGAGAAGGCGATCCTGCGCTTCACTCGCGACGAGGGTGCCAACTTCCACTGCGAGCCCGCAGGCCTGGCCCTGCGCGACGAGCGGGTCTTCGACTGGCTCGAGGACGTGCTCGCACGCGAGCGGTCCGATCGGGAGACGAGTGATGGCGTTGATTCCCGTGTTCCTCGTGGTCGCGATCATGCTCGCGTTCATCGGCGTGCCGGTGATCATGTCGTGGTGGAAGCGCCGGGGATGAGGGGACCGATCCGCTCATGATGGGGATGCGGCGCAAGGGCCCGAACTCCGGTCCGAAGCTCGCGCTGCACTGCGCGTCGTGCGGAGCGCGGATCTGCCACTACTACGAGTACCCGATCGGTTCGGGGGTCGTGCACCCGCGCTTCGATCGGCTCCTGCGCAACGTCGAGCGCATCAGTCCCGACCGTCAGCCGACCGAGACCGCAATGTTCGTGTTCCACTGCCCCAAGAAGTCGTGCCAGCGCGCGCACGTGCTGCGGGGCGTGTCCATCGCGGCGTGCTGTCGCGAGGCACTGCGCCGCCAGGCGAAGGACGCCACGCTGCCGGCCGACGACGGCTGACGCTCAGGCGCTGCGGGGGAGGGGCATCGCTGCGGCGGGTTCCTCGTGCGCCGGCGTCGTGCGGGCCGGTGAGGGGAACGGCATGGGCGGGCGTACCCGGTGGCTCATCGCCGCGTCCACGGCGTCGTCGTCGGGCGCGGCGACCGTGAAGTGCGGCCCGACCACGACCTGTACCGACACCGACCTCGACACCCACTGCGCCTGGCGGACGGGCGCCGCCTGCGGAGGTGCGCTCGCGACGCGCCCGTTGGCCTCGGCGCCTTCGCTGCGGACGATCTGCACGGCCCAGGCGAGGAAGAGCGCGACGGCGACGAGCAGCCCGATCACGATGGGGATCGTCGTCGTGCCCGCCACGGTGGCCATGGGTCGATCATCGTCCCGTCGGCAACCCCGGTTGAGGGCCTGATGTCCCGTTTCGTCGCGACGGGTGTCAGACGCGCCCGAGGCCGCGGACCAACAGGTAGGTGCCGAAGATCCCGGCCACCAGCACGGTGACGGCCCGTTTGTGGCCGGGCCCGGCGCCGCGATCCGCCCCACGAAGGGGATCAACACCGGCAACGCGGTGCAGAAGAACAGGACGGCGATCACGACCGCCTTGTTGCTGTCGCCGGTGCGGGCCTGGTGCACGTCTTGCAGCGCCGGCAAGTACAGCACGAGTGACGTGAAGTTGGTGAGCATCAACACCGCGCCGAGCGCGAGGGCGGCCGCGAGCCCGGTGCCCTTGGGGGCGCGGGTGTCCTCGGCGGGGTCGGGGCTGGGGGTGGAACGCACCAGCAGCTCGCGCAGCCCGAACGCGAGCAGCACGATGCCGAGCACGAGGTCGACGGCGCCGCTGATGCGCCGTGACGTGGGCGTCACGTGCGGCGTGGCCTGCGAGAGCACGGTGAGCCCGAGGAAGGTGAACGCCGCGAGCACCGCCACGAAGCCGAGCACGAACATCGCGCCGCGCGCGACGGGTCGCGTGCGTTACGCCATCACCACCACGGCGGCGGCGAGCGCGGTGGGGCTGACCGCTGCGCCGAGCGCGAGCGGCAACACCTTCGCCAGGAGGTCACCCATGCGGGGAACGGACCGTCGGTCGGGGGGTGGTGAGGCCGACCGGCATTCAGGCCGGCGCGGCCGCGGTGCGCACCTTGTCGACGAGGTGCGCGGGCACCGGGTCGTAGTGCGAGTGGGTGAGGCGGAAGCGGCCCCGCCCGCCGGTGAGCGAACGCAGGTCGATGGCGTAGCGCATGACCTCCGAGGTGGGGACGAATGCGACCACCTCGACCTCGCCGTTGCCCACGCTGGCGGAGCCCTGGATGCGGCCGCGCTTCGAGTTGAGGTCGCCCATGATGTCGCCCTGGCTGGCCTCGGGTGCGGTCACGACCACCTCGCTCACCGGCTCGAGCAGGATCGGCGTGGCCTTCGCCATCGCGTCCTTGAAGCCGATGGAGCCCGCCATCTTGAAGCTCATCTCCGACGAGTCGACCGAGTGGTACTTGCCGTCGAAGCAGGTGACGCGCACGTCGACGACGGGGAAGCCGAACACGCCGCCGTGCTCCATCGTCTCCTGCACGCCCTTCTCGACCGCGGGGATGAACTGGCGCGGGATCGAGCCGCCGACGATCTGGTCGACGAACTCGAAGCCGCTGCCGCGCTCGAGCGGCTCGACGCGCAGGAAGGCGACGCCGTACTGCCCGTGGCCGCCGGTCTGCTTCTTGTACTTGCCCTCGGCCTCGGCGGGGGAGGTGATGGTCTCGCGGTAGGGGACCTTCACGTCTTCGGTCTCGACCTCCACACCGAGCTTGCGCGACAGTCGCTCGAGGGCGATGCCGACGTGCGTCTCGCCCTGGCCCCAGAGCAGCGTCTGATGGGTCTCGGCGTTGCGCTCGAGTTGCAGCGCCGGGTCTTCGTCGAGCAGGCGGTGCAGCGCGTTGGCGAGCTTGTCCTCGTCGTTCTTCGACTTCGCGCGGATCGCGACCGCGAGGACGGGCGCGGGTGGCGCGAACGGCTCGACCGCGAGGTCGGCACCGCGCGCGCCGAGCACGTCGCCGGTGGTGGTGCCGGCGAGCTTGGCCACTGCGGCGATGTCGCCGCTCGGGACCTCCGCCGCCGGCTCCTGCTCCTTGCCGCGCATCACCGAGAGCTGGTGGAGCTTCTCCTCGTGCATGGTGCGGCCGTTGACGAGGGTGGCATCGGTCTTCACCGTGCCCTGCAGCACCTTGAACAGGTTCACGTGCCCCACGTACGGGTCGACGATCGTCTTGAACACGAAGGCCACCGGCGCGGCGCCGTTGGAAGCGCTGGCCGAAACGCTGGGCGGCGGCCCCTCCTCGCAGACGAACGCGGCGAGGCGGTCGACACCGATCAGTTTCGTGGCGCTGCCGCACAGCACCGGGAAGACGGTGCCGGTGGCGACGCCGTCGGCGAGCGCGTGGGCGAGCTCCTCGTAGGGGATGGCCTCGTCGGCGAGATACCGCTCCATGAGCGCGTCGTCGCCCACCACGATGCCCTCGATCAGTGCGTCGTGGACCGAGTGCTCCTCGACCTCCATCTCGGGCGGGATCTCGCCCTCGGTGGGGGTGCCGTCGGTGTAGAAGACCGCGTGGTCGTCGAGGAGGTCGACGACGCCGTGGAACGCGCCCTCTTCGCCGATCGGCAGCTCCAGGGGCGCGATGCCCTGACCGAACTTGTCCTTCAGCTGGTCGAGGGTGCGAGCGAACGACGAGCGCTCGCGGTCGAGCTTGTTGACGAACACGCAGCGCGGGAGGCCGAGCTCGTCGCACATGCGCCACACGACCTCGGTCTGCACCTCCACACCCTCGACCGCGCTCACCACGAACACCGCGAGGTCGGCGGCCCGCAGCGCGGCGGCGACGTCGCTGAGGAAGTCGGCGTACCCGGGCGTGTCGATCACGTTGACCTTGTGACCGGCGTGCTCGAACGGCGCCATCGCCAGGCTCACGGAGATGCGCCGGCGCGCTTCCTCGGGATCGAAGTCGGTGACGGTGTTGCCGTCCTCGACCTTCCCGAGACGGGGGATCACACCCGCGGAGAAGAGCAACGCCTCGGCGAGCGACGTCTTGCCCGCTCCGCCGTGGCCCACCAGCGCGATGTTGCGGATCTTCTCGGTCGGGAACGTCTTGGCCGCCACCGGCCCACCCCCGTTCACACGTGTTGCTCTCGGCTCGTGCGCGGAGTCTACGCACGGCCAGCCGGCCCCTGCCCGGGACGAAAGGCCCGGTCGCGGGCGGGTCCGGGCGTGGTTCAGGCGTGGCCGAGAGGGCCCAGGGCCGGGTGGTACCCTGGCAGTTGACGTTGCCTCGCCACCCCCGGGGCCGGCCACCGCAGCAGCCCACCCGGGCCGGTTGCGGCACCGTGCCGGCGGCCCGAGGAAGGGAACCCTCGAACCATGCTCGACGGACGCTGGCGGTCGACGGTCGAGCGGGGGCTCGAACCGGTCGGCAGGAGCCTGCACCGCGCCGGGGTCACCGCCGACGCGCTCACGATCTTCGGGCTCGTCGTCGCGGTCGCCACCGGGCTCGTGATCGCCGACGGCCACCTCGTGCTCGGCGTGATCGGCCTCATCCTGT
The DNA here is from genome assembly GCA_963720785.1 of uncultured Actinomycetes bacterium. Taxonomy (GTDB): domain Bacteria; phylum Actinomycetota; class Acidimicrobiia; order IMCC26256; family DASPTH01; genus CAVRGQ01. Next base: position 90,409 of record CAVRGQ010000008.1, on the reverse strand, counting down.
GTGGTCTCCCCGACATCCTCGACGGTTCGGTCGCGCGCCAGAGCGGCCGCGCCGGACCGCGCGGTGCCTTCTTCGACTCCGTGTGCGACCGCGTGGCCGACGCCGCCCTCCTGCTCGGCATCGCCTGGTACCTCGCCGACGAGGATCCCCGCCTGCCGGTGCTGGTGATGGCGGTGCTCGCGCTGTCGATGCTCATCACCTACGAGCGGGCCCGCGCCGAATCACTCGGCTTCCAGGCCCGCGGTGGGCTGATGGAGCGGGCCGAGCGCCTCGTGCTCATCGGCATCGGGCTCGCGTTCGACATCCTCGTGCCGATCCTCTGGATCATGCTCGTGCTCACCGCGATCACCGCGGTGCAGCGCTTCGTGAAGGTGTGGCGTCAGGCCACGCCCGCGAAGCCGCGCCGCACCCGGCACCCGCGCCGGCGGCGGCGGCGACCGCGACACCAAGACGCTCGCCGAGTGGTGGGCCGCCCGCCGTCCGGAGCAGCCGTCGCGATCGGGCAGCTCCGGGTCGGCGCCGCGCCGCTGATCTCCGCGGCGCCTCACGACCGGAACCGCGCGTTGGCCTCGATCCTCCCCAGACGTACCGCCTACTTCGCGTACCGCGCCGGTGCCGAGGTCGCGCGCCTGGTGCCCGAGCCGCTCGGGGGCCCGTTCACGCGCGCCGTGTCGGCGATGGCACCCGCGGTGTTCGCCCAGCGGCGCCGGCAGGTCGAGCGCAACCTGCGCCGCATTCACGGCCCCGGCTACGGCGGCCGCGAACTGCAACGCGCCGTGGCCGCCACGTTCGACTCCTACGGTCGGTACTTCTACGAGCTGTTCCTGTTGCCCACGCGTTCGCGGGCCTGGATCGAGCAGCACTTCGTGTGCCACGGCGAGGAGCACATCCGCGCCGCCACCGACGCCGGCACCGGCGCGGTGCTCGCGCTGCCGCACCTCGGCAACTGGGACCAGGCCGGCGCGTGGCTCGCGGGCCGGGGCTACCGCGTCACCGTGGTCGCGGAGACGCTCGAGCCCCCCGAGCTGTTCGACTGGTTCGTGTCCACGCGGGCGCAACTCGGCATGCGGGTGATCCCGCTGTCGCCGACCGCAGGTACCGAGGTGCTCAAGGCCCTGCGCGCCAACGAGGTGGTCTGCCTCCTCTGCGACCGCGACCTCACCGGCGAGGGCATCTCCGTCGACTTCTTCGGCGAGCGCACCACGATGCCCGCCGGCCCGGCCATGGCGGCGGTGCGCGGCGGGCGCACCCATCATCCCCGTGGGCTGCTACTTCCGCCCCGACGGGGTGGAGGAGGCCTTCATCGAGGCGCCCCTCGACACCGGTCGACGCGGCCCCCTCCGCGACGACATGGCGCGGATCACCCAGGACCTCGCCCACCGGTTCGAGGCGATGATCCGGCGCGAGCCCACGCACTGGCACCTGCTGCAGCCCAACTGGCCGAGCGACCGGCACGCGGCCCGGCCAGAAGCCGGAGCCGCGCGATGATCGGCGGCTGATGACCACGGGGGAGACCGGCGGGCCGGGCACCGAGCGGATCGCACGCGGGCGACCGCTGCGGGTGATGCTCTCGTGCAGCTATTCGCTGTCGGTGTTCGGCGGGGTGCAGGGCCAGGTGCTCGGTCTCGCGCGGGCGCTGCGGGAGCTCGGCGTCGACGCGCGGGTCGTGGCGCCGTGCGACGGCCCGCCGCCCGAGCCGGGGATCGTGTCGATCGGCCCGTCCACCAAGTTTCCCAGCAACGGGTCGGTGGCACCGGTCGCCGCCGGCCACGCCGTCGCCCGCCGCACGCTCGAGTTCATCAGGGTGTTCGAACCCGACGTGATGCACCTCCACGAGCCGTTCTCGCCGGGCGCGAACCACGCTGCCCTCATGGGCACGCAGCTGCCCGCGGTCGGCACCTTCCACTCCTCCCGCTCGGGGAAGAACGGGTGGTACGAGACGCTGCGGGCCACCATCCGCCCGCTGATGAACAAGCTCGACGTGAAGACGGCCGTGTCGGCCGACGCCGCCCGTCAGGTGACGCTCACCTTCGGCGAGGACTGCGAGATCGTGCCCAACGGGGTGCCGGTCGACCAGTTCACCACCGGGCCGGTGGCCTTCGCCCCGTATCCGGCGATCGTGTTCGTGGGCCGCCACGAGCCGCGCAAGGGGCTCGGCGTGCTGCTCGACGCCTTCGACGGCCTGGGTCGCGACGCCGCCCTCTGGGTGATCGGCGACGGCCCCCAGCACGCCACCCTGCGCGCCGGCCGGCTCCCCGGCGTGGAGTGGCTGGGCTCGGTGAGCGACGACGAGAAGGCTGCCCGCCTCCGCGGGGCCACCGTGGCGTGCTTCCCGGCGGTCGACGGCGAATCCTTCGGCGTGGTCCTGCTCGAGGGCATGGCCGCGGGCGCCACCGTGGTGGCCTCCGACATCGACGGCTACCGCACCGTCGCCCGTCAGGGCCAGGAAGCGGTGCTGGTGCCGCCGAACGATCCCGATTCGCTGCGCGAGGCGCTCCGGCAGGTGCTCGACGACGCTTCGCTGCGCGGGCGCCTCGTGGCCTCCGGACGCGCCCGGGCGGACGAGTTCTCGATGGAGAGCCTCGCCCGGCGCTTCACCGGGATCTACGAGCGGGCGATCGTCGCCAACCAGGAACGCCACGCACGCGAGGCGCTGCAGACGCGCTGACCGGATCCGGCGCGAGCCGGACCGATCGAAGGCGGTGCCGAGGTCCGGCGTCACCCCGGGCCTACACTCGCCCGCATGATCGCCGTCATCGTGATCCTCGTGATCGTCGTCGTCATCGGGCTGTTCTTCTGGCTCGGGTACAACGGCCTCGTCAAGCGCCGCAACCAGGTCGACAACGCCTGGTCGCAGATCGACGTCCAGCTCAAGCGCCGCCACGACCTCATCCCCAACCTGGTCAACACGGTCAAGGGCTACGCCGAGCACGAGCGGGGCACGTTCGAGGCGGTCACCGCCGCCCGGGCCAACGCCATCAGTGCCCAAGGGCCCGAAGCCCAGGCCCAGGCCGAGAACGTCCTGAGCGGCGCGCTGAAGAGCCTGTTCGCGGTGGCCGAGGCCTACCCCGACCTCAAGGCCAACCAGAACTTCCTGAACCTCCAGGAGGAGCTCACCTCGGCGGAGGACCGCATCGCCTACGCGTGGCAGTTCTTCAACGACGCGGTGCTCAGCTACAACACCAAGATCCAGCAGTTCCCCACGGTGCTCCTCGCCGGGATGTTCCACTTCGAGAAGCGCGAGTTCTTCGACGCCGCTCCGGAGGACACGGAAACCCCGCAGGTGCAGTTCTAAACAGGTTCTCCCACCCGCCCGCGCGACCGGCCCCGCGCCCTCGATCCGAGGGAAGGGCCCGAGGCGCTGCGGCACCACATCCCGCAAAGGTCACTCGTGCAAGAGCAGATCGCTGCCAACAAGCGGCGCACGTTCCTCATGCTGCTCGGCTTCGTCGTGCTCATCACGCTCGTCGCGGCCGCGATCGTGCTGCTGTTCGGCGGGGGTTGGGTCGGCGTCGTCATCGCCTTCGTCATCGCGATGGGCCTCGCCTGGGGCAGCTACTACAACTCCGACAAGATCGCGATCAAGGCGTCGCGCGCCGTGCCCGCCGACGAGACGGAGTACCGCCGCTACCACAACCTCGTCGAGGGCCTGTGCATCGCGGCCGGCCTGCCCAAGCCGAAGCTGTACGTGGTGAACGACCCCGCGCCGAATGCGTTCGCCACCGGTCGCAACCCGAAGCACTCGGCGGTCGCGGTCACCACGGGCCTGCTCGAGAAGATGAACCGGGTGGAGCTCGAGGGCGTGCTTGCGCACGAGCTGTCGCACGTGAAGAACTACGACATCCTCGTCACCACCGTCGCGGTCACCGCCATCGGCACGATCGCGCTGATCAGCGACATCGGTCTGCGCTTCGCGTTCTGGGGCGGCATGAGCGGCCGGCGTGACAACAACGGCGACTCCGGCCCGATCGGCATCGTCATCGCGATCGCGTCGCTCGCGGTGCTGATGCTCGCACCGTTCGCGGGCTACCTGATGCAGATGGCGATGAGCCGCAACCGCGAGTATCTCGCCGACGCGAGCGGCGTGCAGCTCACCCGCTACCCGCCCGGCCTCATCAGCGCGCTCGAGAAGCTCAAGGACGACAAGGCCGTCGTGCACAACGCGACCAAGGCCACCGCCCAGATGTGGATCGAGGAACCGCTCGAGACCGACCCGAAGAAGGCCGGCTCCAAGTTCAACAATCTGTTCGACACGCATCCGCCGCTCGACGAGCGGATCAAGCGACTGCAGGAGATGTAGTTGAAGCGTCAAGCCCGTCGCCCGATCGCCCGCTGGGGCACCGCCGTGGCCGGCGTGCTCGTGCTCACCACTGCGCTCGCCGCATGTGGGGGAGGGGGCGGCGACAAGAAGGCCGCGGTCAAGAAGACCACCACCACGGCGTCCACGTCCACGACGACCACGGTGAAGATCCCGATCGCGCCGCTCACCGGTGCGCTCGATCCCGGCGGTGCGGCCGCGAGCCGTCCCGCGCTGTCGATCAAGGTCGAGAACACTTCGATGGCCCGGCCGCAGGCGAACATCGACCAGGCCGACGTGGTCTACGAGGAAGAGGTCGAGGGCGGCATCACCCGCTTCGTCACCATCTGGAACTCGACGGTGCCCGACACGGTCGGCCCGGTCCGCTCCGTGCGCGCCGAGGACCCCGACATCGTGTGGCCGCTCGGCGGCATCTTCGCCTACTCGGGCGGGGCGCAGGTCAACGTCGACGCGATCAACGCGGCGCCGGTCAAGGCGGTTGACGAGTCGTCGGCCGGTGCCGGCATGGAGCGCAATGCCGCCGGCCAACCGCCGCGCGACGTGCCACACAACCTCTACGCCCACCCACAGGCGCTGTTCGACCTGGGCGGCACGCCCGTGCCCGCGCCGGCACTGTTCACCTACCTGCCACCCGAGACGCTCATCACCGGTCCCGGCGTGCTCGGCATGCACGTGAACTTCGACTCCGGCTACGACGTCCAGTGGGACTGGGACGCGGCCTCGAAGACCTGGCTGCGCAGCCAGGATGGTCAACCCTTCGTCTCGAGCGCCGGCGCCCGGGTGCAGCCCACCAACGTGGTCGTGCAGTACACGCCGTACGCCGGTGACGCCGAGGGCCAGACCGTCGGCGAGGGCGACGTGTGGATCTTCACCGACGGCGTGGTGCGGGTCGGCCGCTGGGTACGGCCCGACAAGGCCAAGCCCGCCACCTACGTCGACGCCGCGGGCCAGCCGATCCTGCTGAAGCCCGGGCGTACCTGGGTGGAGCTGCTGCCGGTGGGCCGGACGGTCGACATCACGCCCGGCGCGCCGGTCACCACGCCGGCACCCACGACCACCACGGTCAAGAAGAAGGCGGCGAAGTAGCGGGAACAGGCTTCGGCCGCGCGAGACCCGGCCGGTAACCTGGCAGCCATGTCGGAATCGACCGGATCCACCACCGGAACTGCCCGGGTCAAGCGAGGCCTGGCCGAGATGCTCCGCGGCGGCGTGATCATGGACGTCGTCAACGCCGAGCAGGCCAAGATCGCCGAGGACGCCGGCGCGGTCGCCGTGATGGCGCTCGAGCGCGTCCCCGCCGACATCCGGCGCGACGGCGGCGTCGCGCGCATGAGCGACCCCGCGATGATCGAGGGCATCCAGGCCGCGGTCACCATCCCGGTGATGGCCAAGTGCCGCATCGGCCACTTCGCCGAGGCGCAGGTGCTCGAGGCGCTGCAGGTCGACTACATCGACGAGTCCGAGGTGCTCACCCCGGCCGACGAGGCGTACCACGTCGACAAGTGGTCGTTCACCGTGCCGTTCGTGTGTGGCGCCACCAACCTCGGCGAGGCGCTGCGGCGCATCTCCGAGGGCGCGTGCATGATCCGCTCCAAGGGCGAGGCCGGCACCGGCAACATCGTGGAGGCGGTGCGCCACCTGCGCTCGATCCTCGGCGACATCAAGAAGCTCACCGTCGCCGACGAGGCCGAGCTCTACGGTTGGGCCAAGGAGCTGCGGGCCCCGGTCGAGCTGGTGCAGGAGGTCGCGGAGCGCGGCGAGCTGCCCGTCCCGATGTTCTGCGCCGGTGGCATCGCCACCCCGGCCGACGCCGCGCTGGTGATGCAGCTCGGTGCCCAGGCGGTGTTCGTGGGCAGCGGCATCTTCAAGAGCAGCCAGCCCGAGGTGATGGCCAAGGCCATCGTCGAGGCCACCACCCACTACGCCGACGCCACCATCGTGGCCAAGGTGTCGCGCGGTCTGGGCGACGCGATGCGCGGCGACGAGATCGCCGGCCTCGACGTCAAGCTCGCCGACCGCGGCTGGTAGAGGGAAGGCGTCCCGAGCATGAGGCCCCCAGGGTGGCGTCATGAAGGTGGGAGTTCTCTCCTTGCAGGGGGCGTTCCGCGAGCATCGTGAGGTGCTCGACGCGCTCGGGGTCGACGCCGTCGAGGTGCGCGTCCCCGAGCAGCTCGACGCGCTCGACGCGCTGATCCTCCCCGGTGGCGAGTCCACCACCATGAGCCGGCTGCTCGACACCTCAGGCCTGCGCGCGCCCCTGGGTGAGCGCCTCGCCGGCGGCCTGCCGGTGCTCGGCACCTGCGCGGGGATGATCCTGCTCGCGGTCGACGTCGCCGACGGCCGTCCCGACCAGCAGAGCTTCGGCGTGGTCGACGTGTCGGTCCGCCGCAACGCCTACGGCCGCCAGCTCGCCTCCTTCGAGGCGCCGTTGACGGTCCGCGGCCTCGCCGGGGGCCCGTTCCCCGGCGTGTTCATCCGGGCGCCCCGCATCGAGCGGGCCGGCGCCGGGGTGGAGGTGCTCGCCGAGCACGACGGCCATCCGGTCCTCGCTCGCCAGGGCGGCGCCGTGGTGGCTAGCTTCCACCCCGAGTTGTCGGGTGACCTGCGCCTGCACGAGTGGTTCCTGAGAGAGAGCGAGACGCGATGAGCGGTCATTCCAAGTGGCATTCCATCAAGCACGCCAAGGGCGCGGCCGACGCCGCCCGCGGCAAGGTGTTCGCGCGGCTCTCGCGCCAGATCGAGGTCGCGGCCCGGGAGGGCGGCGGAGATCTCGAGGGCAACCCCTCGCTGCGCACGATGGTGCAGAAGGCGCGCGACGCGTCGATGCCCAAGGACAACATCGAGCGCGCCATCAAGCGCGGCACGGGTGAGCTCGAGGGCGTCACCTACGAGAGCATCGTCTACGAGGGCTACGCCACCAACGGCGTCGCCGTCTACGTGGAGACGCTCACCGACAACCGCAACCGCACCGGGTCCGAGGTGAAGAACGTCTTCAACCGCAACGGCGGATCGCTCGCCGAGCCCGGCGCGGTGGCGTGGCAGTTCGAGCGCAAGGGTGTGATCACCCTCGACAAGTCCGTCGCGTCCGAGGACGACCTCATGCTCGTCGCCCTCGACGCCGGCGCCGAGGACATCGCCGACCAGGGCGACACCTGGCAGGTCACCACCGCGGCCACCGACCTCAACGCCGTGCGCGCCGCCCTCACCGAGGGCGGCATCGAGGTGAAGGAGGCGGAGCTCACGATGCTGCCGTCCGCCACCGTCGAGATCGGCGAGGCGTCGAAGGCGAAGTCCGTGCTGCGGGTCATCGACGCGCTCGAGGAGCACGACGACGTGCAGAACGTCTACGCCAACTTCGACATCCCCGACGACGTCATGGCCGCCGCCTACGCCTGACCCGCCGCCTCCTTTCCCGAACCGGCGTCAATCCCGGCCCATAGTGGGCAGGAATTGACGCCGGTTCGTCGCGTTCCGGGGCGGGGTAGCGTCGGGGGATGGAGATCGCCGCCGCGCTCGACTTCGTCCGGGAGCACCACAATGCGGTGCTGCTCACCTACCGGCGTGACGGCAGCGCGCAGCTGTCGCCGATCACGTGCGACGTGTCGGGCGGCCAGATCGTCGTCAGCACGCGGGAGACCGCGCTGAAGGTGAAGAACCTCCAGCGAGACCCGCGTGTGTCGCTGTGCGTGCTCGCCGACCAGTTCTACGGGAGCTGGATCCAGGTCGACGGCACCGCGGAGATCGTGTCGTTGCCCGACGCGCTGGAGCTGCTCGTCGACTACTACCGCGGCCTGCGCGGCGAGCACCCCGACTGGGACGAGTACCGCGCCGCGATGGTCACCGACCAGCGCTGCATCGTGCGCATCACCTTGGAGCGCGCCGGCCCGGACCAGTCGGGTTGACCGTCTCCGTCGCGGTGTTCGCGGCCGGGCGGGGGAGTCGCCTCGGGGGTGACGCGTCGAAACCGCTGCTCGAGTGGCAGGGCCGTCCGCTGCTGGCCTGGGCCCTCGACGCCGCGCTCGGGTCGGGCCTGGAGCCCGTGCTCGTGACGGTCGGCTACCGCGCCGACGACGTGCGCGCGGCCCTGCGCGCCGCGCTGCCCACACCGGTCGAGATCGTCGACAACCCGGAGTGGGAAGAGGGCATCGCGGCGAGCCTGCGGGCCGTCCTCGCCGTGCTCGAGTCCCGCGCCGAGGTGACCGCGGTCTGCATCGGCCTCGCCGACCAGCCCCGTACCGGACCCGAGGCGTACCGCCGCCTGGCGACCGCCCACGAGGCGGGCGCGCAGCTCGCCGTCGCCACCTTTGGCGCCCGCCGTGGGAACCCGGTGCTGCTGGCGCGTAGCCTCTGGCCCCAGGCGATGGAGTTGCGGGGTGATGCCGGGGCCCGCCAACTCATGCAGAGCGTCCCGGTGACCGACGTGCCGTGCGACGGCACCGGCCACGCCGACGACGTCGACACGCTCGAGGATCTCGGAAGACTCCAGGAGGACCAGTGAAGATCGAGGACAGCTTCAGGGTGGACGTGCCCGTCGAGGAGGCCTGGAAGGTGCTCCTCGACCTCGAGCGCATCGCCCCGTGCCTCCCCGGCGCCCAGCTCACCGAGGTGGAGGGCGAGGAGTACCGCGGCACGGTCAAGATCAAGGTGGGCCCGATCACCGCGCAGTACAAGGGCGTGGCGCAGATCGTGGAGGCCGACGAGGCCAACCACAAGGTGCTGCTCAAGGCCGAGGGTCGCGACACCCGCGGCCAGGGCAACGCGTCGGCCACCGTCACGGCCACGCTCGTGGGTGAGGGCGGCAGCACCACCGTCAACATCGACACCGACCTCAACATCACCGGCAAGGTGGCCCAGTTCGGCCGCGGTGTGATGGCCGACGTGTCGAGCAAGCTGCTCGGCCAGTTCGCCGACAACCTCAAGAAGGACGTCCTGGCCGGCGAGGCGCCCACCGCGCCCGCCGCCGCGGACGTGCCCACCGCGCCCGCCGAGGCGGCGCCGGCGGCCGGCGCGACCACGGAGGCGGCGTCGAGCGGCCCGCGCAAGATCGACAGCCCCGAGGCCCAGCCGATCGACCTCATGGACGCGGCCGGCGGGTCGGTGGGCAAGCGCCTCGCCCCGGTGATCGCCGCAGTGATCGCGCTGATCACGCTGCGGGTGATCTTCAAGCGCCGCCAGCGCCGGAAGGCTGCCAAGCGCGCCGCCCAGTAAGTCGGGCCTCGCCATCCGCCGCATCCTGCGGCGATCGCTCTAGGATCGAACCCATGTTCGATTCGGAGCATGCCGGCACACCCGGGGGCGCACCCGGGGACGCACCCGTCCTGGGCATCGACCCGGGCGTGTCGCGCTGTGGCTACGGCGTGGTCCGCCGTGAGGGCGCCCGGTTCGTGGCGGTGTCCTACGGCGTGCTGCGCACCCCGCCGTCCGACGGACTGCCCGACCGGCTCGCCGCGCTCCACGCCGACCTCGAGTCGCTCGTCGCGGAGTTCCGGCCGGGCGCGGTCGCGGTGGAGCGCGTGCTCTTCCAGGTGAACACCCGCACCGCGATGTCGGTGGGCCAGGCGAGCGGACTCGCCCTCGCCATCGCCGGGCGTGAGCGCATCCCCGTCGCCACCTACAGCCCGAACGAGGTGAAGCTCGCGGTCGCGGGCGACGGCGCCGCGGGCAAGTACGAGGTGCAGACGATGGTGATGCGCCTCCTGCGCCTCGCCGAACTGCCCGACCCGCCCGACGCCGCCGACGCGCTGGCGCTCGCGCTGTGCCACTGGTGGAAGGCGCCGGTCGCCGCCCAGGTCGCCGCCCAACCGGGTGGGACGTTGCCGGTTGGCGCGGCAGGAAGTTCGAAGTTGCAGGACGCGATCGCCGCGGCCGTGAAGAAGCAAGGAGCGAAGCGATGAGCGGAGCGACCCGGCGGCGAGGAGCACGTCGATGATCGGTTCGGTGCGGGGCACCGTGATCGAGCGCACCGCCGCCGGTGAGGCGCTGGTGGAGGTCGGGGGCGTGGGCTACCGCGTCAACGTGCCCGCGGGTGCGTTGCCCGCGCTGCACCCCGGCAACGCCGCCTTCCTGTTCACGCACCTCCACGTGCGCGAAGACGCCATGGTGCTCTACGGCTTCCCGTCGCGTGACGAGCGCGACACGTTCGAGGCACTGATCGGCACCACCGGTGTGGGCCCGAAGCTCGCGCTGGCGATGCTCTCGGTGCACTCACCGTCGAGTCTGCGCCGAGCGCTGCTCGAGGACGACCTCGCCGCGCTCACCCTCGTGCCCGGTGTCGGCAAGCGCACCGCGCAGCGCCTCCTGGTGGAGTTGAAGTCGCGCCTCGAGGTGCCCGAGCTCGATCTCTCCGAGGTTGGCGGCGGCCCCGCGCCGCGCGCCGAGGTGCGCGCCGCGCTCGCCGGCCTCGGCTACGGCACCGACGAGGTGCGCGATGTCGTGGCGCAGCTGCCCGAGGACGGTTCCGTCGAGGACCTGCTGCGCGAGGCGCTGAAGCTCCTCTCGGTCCACGCGTAGGAGGTTGATCGATTGAGGGAAGAACTGCTCAGCGCCGCGGCCGATCCGATCGAGGCCGCGGAGGAGACCACGCTCCGGCCGCGCCGGCTCGACGAGTTCGTCGGCCAGCCGCGCCTGAAGGAGCACCTCGACATCGTGCTGCAGGCCGCCAAGATGCGCGGCCAGGCCGCCGACCACCTGTTGTTCGCCGGCCCGCCCGGACTCGGCAAGACCACCCTGTCGGGGATCGTCGCCGCCGAGATGGATGTGGCCCTGCGCATCACGAGCGGCCCCGCGCTCGAGCGCGCCGGCGACCTCGCCGCGATCCTCACCAACCTCGACGACGGCGACGTGCTGTTCATCGACGAGATCCACCGTCTGCCGCGGCCCGTGGAGGAGGTGCTCTACCCGGCGATGGAGGACTTCCAGCTCGACATCGTGATCGGCAAGGGCCCCTCGGCCCGGTCGATCCGCCTCGAGCTGCCCCGCTTCACGCTGATCGGCGCCACCACCCGCACCGGCCTCATCACCGGTCCGTTGCGCGACCGCTTCGGCTTCGTGGCGCGCCTCGACTTCTACGACGCCCCCGAGCTCGAGGCGATCGTGGTGCGGGCCGCCGACATCCTCGGCGTGACCATCGACGGCGACGGCCCCACCGGCGGCGCGGCCGAGATCGCCCGGCGCTCCCGGGGTACGCCGCGGATCTCCAACCGCCTGTTGAAGCGGGTGCGTGACTACGCCGAGGTGCGGGCCGACGGCCGGGTCACCGGCGACGTCGCGCGGGCCGCGCTCACGCTGTTCGAGGTCGACGAACTCGGCCTCGACAAGGTCGACCGGTCGGTGCTCAGCGCGCTGTGCGTGACCTTCGCCGGCCAGCCGGTGGGCCTCCACACCTTGGCGGTCGCGGTGGGGGAGCAGCCGGAGACGGTCGAGGAGGTCTACGAGCCCTTCCTCCTGAAGGCGGGGATGCTCTTGCGCACGCCGCGCGGTCGGGTCGCCACGCCCGGTGGGTACGCCCACCTCGGCCTGGTGCCGCCGGCCTCCGCCGCCATCGCCGCCAGCCTGTTCGAGGTCCAAACCGCAGGTGACGATCCGGGCTAGGGACAGCCGCGGTCCCTCCGGGGCGTACCCACGCACTAGTGTCCGCACCGGTTTCACACCGCCGGGCCGCCGACCAGGACCATCCGAGGACACCAGTGATCGTCATCGTCTACTTCCTGATCCTGGCGGTGGCGTTCTTCTTCCTGGTCGTGATGCCGCAGCGTCGGCGCAACCAGGCCCTGAACGCATTCATCGCCTCGGTCCAGGTGGGCGACGAGATCATCACGGCCGGCGGCATCTTCGGCACCGTCGTCTCCATGGACGGCGACACCGTCGATCTGGAGATCGCACCGGGGGTTGTGGTCACCGTCGCCAAGCGGGCGCTCGCGCAGGCCGTGCCGCCGCCCGTCGACGAGCCCGCCGACGGTGACGACGCGGCCGACGGGGCGGGTGCCTGAGCGTGCGCCGCAACTGGACGTTCCTGATCGTCACCCTCGTGCTGGTCATCGGCACGTTCCTGGGTGCGCTCGCGCTCGACAAGAGCCCCGTCCTCGGCCTCGACCTGCAGGGCGGCGTGTCGGTCGTGCTCTCACCGCAGGGCAAGTACAACAGCGACTCGCTCGACGTCGCCATCGACATCATCCGCTCGCGTGTCGACAGCTTCGGCACGCTCGAGCCCGAGATCACCCGCTCCGGCAGCGACGTGGTGATCGACCTCCCGGGCGTGAAGGACCGTGAGAAGGCGGTGCGACTGGTCGGCAAGACCGCGCAGCTGCGCTTCCGCCCCGTGCTCGCCACGCTCGGGCCCGAGGGTGCGACGCCGAGCACCACCACCACGACCGGCGCGCCGGGTGCGACCACCACCGCGCCGACGACCACCACCACGCTGCCGAAGGCCGAGGCGGACGCCGCGGCCAACGCCGCGATCGCGGCGTGCGACAGCACGCTGATCAGCCAGCTCAGCACGATCCCCACCACGAGTCGGGCCAACGACGTCGCCGACAAGTGCATCGTGGCGACCGACCTCAACTCCAAGAACCGCTTCCTGCTCGGCCCCACCGCGATGACCGGCAAAGGCGTGAGCGGCGCGAAGAGCCAGTTCTCGCAGGGCAATGGCTACGTCGTGCTGATGGACCTCAACAGCCTGGGTGCGTCGCAGTTCAACGCCCTCGCCGCGAAGTCGTTCGGCCAGCCGACGCCCACCGATCAGGTCGCGATCGTCCTCGACGGCGTCGTGCAGTCGAACCCGGCGTTCCAGGCCGCGTCCTTCAGCGGCCCGGTGCAGATCTCCGGGGGCACCAACGGCTTCAGCCAGACCGAGGCCCAGGACCTCGCCAAGCTGATCAACTACGGCGCGCTGCCCGTGGTGCTCAAGCAGGTGAACGTCGAGAACGTGTCGCCCTCGCTCGGCAAGGACCAGCTCCACGCGGGCATCCTCGCCGGCATCATCGGCCTCGCGTTGGTGGCGATCTACATGCTCGTGTTCTACCGGCTCCTCGGCGTCGTGGTGATCGCGGGCATCGTGCTCAGCGGGATGGCGTTGTTCACGCTGGTCGCGTGGCTGCTGCCGGCGATGGGCGTCACGATCGTGCTCGGCCTCTCGGGCGTCACCGGCATCATCGTGTCGGTGGGTATCACCGTCGACTCCTACATCGTGTACTTCGAGAGGATGAAGGACGAGCTGCGGCTCGGTGCCACCGTGCGCTCGTGCGTGGATCGCTCGTTCACGAAGTCGTTCCGCACCATCCTCGCCGCCGACCTCGTGTCGCTCATCGGCGCGGCGGTGCTCTACCTGCTCGCCATCGGCTCGGTGCGCGGCTTCGCCCTCTTCCTCGGCATCTCCACCGTGCTCGACCTGCTGGTGTCGTACTTCTTCATGCACCCGCTGGTGTCGATCCTCGCCCGCAAGCCGAAGCTGGTGCGGATGAAGGGCTTCGGCATCGGCTCCGGCCTCGACCACCCGGAGGTGGTCACGTGAGCGCAGCGACGGAAGCACCGCAGAAGAAACAACGCACGACGCTCAAGGACATCTACCACGAGCGGACGAACTTCCAGTTCATCGGCCACTCGCGGCGGTGGCTGATCCTCTCGGGCACGCTGATCCTGATCTCGATCGTGGCGTTCGCGGTGCAGGGGCTCAACCTCGGCATCGACTTCGAGGGCGGCACCGAGTGGCAGTTCACCAAGGCGTCGGGCTCGGCGTCGGTGTCCGACGTGCGCGCCGCGATCGACCCGCTCGGTCTCGGCGACGCCAAGATCCTCATCGTCGGCAACGACGGCGTGCGGGTGCAGGCGAAGGACCTGAGCGCGGCCGACCAGGCCAAGGTCACTGCCGCACTGGGGAAGTACGGGGGTCTCGCCAACTGCGACGTCGGCAACCAGGACCAGTGCGCGGTCGCGGTCAAGAACGTCGGGCCCACCTGGGGCGACAAGGTGAGCTCCAAGGCGCTCCAGGCGCTCGTCGTGTTCTTCTTCGTGATCGCCCTCTACCTGACGTTCGATTCGAGTGGCGAATGGCGCTCGCCGCGATCATCGCGGTGGTCCACGACATCATCATCACCGTCGGCGTCTACGCGGTCTCGGGGTTCGAGGTCACGCCCGCGACGGTGGTGGCCTTCCTCACCATCCTGGGGTATTCGCTCTACGACACCGTCGTCGTGTTCGACAAGGTGCAGAGACAACACCACGCGTCTGGGCACCGTGCGCGGCGACACCTACTCGTCGATGGTGAACCGCTCGCTCAACCAGGTGCTGATCCGCTCGATCAACACGTCGCTGGTGGCGCTGCTGCCGGTCGGCTCGCTGCTGTTCGTCGGCACCTAGGTGTTCGGCGGCCTCGCGCTGAAGGACTTCGCCCTCGCGCTGTTCGTCGGCCTGCTCACCGGCGCCTACTCCTCGATCTTCGTGGCCACGCCGCTCCTCGCGTGGTTGAAGGAGAAGGAGCCGAAGTACACGGCGCTGCGCGCCCGGGCCGCCGCCGACCTCGCCAAGGCGCCAGAAGGAGCAGCAGGCCGCGGCCCGGAAGGCGCCGGTCCCGCCGCCCGTCGAGGAAGAGGCGATCGCCGCCGCCGCAGTGCGGATCGCCACCCTCGAGGACGACGCCCCGGACGACGCCGACGCGGACGCCGCGATCGACGGCGACGCCCGATCGCTCGACCGCAGCCGCTCCCGAGGCCGCACCCGATCCGCCGGCGGCCACCCGGGGCTCGGCGGCGCCCCGTCCCCGCCAGCAGCGCGGCAAGAAGAAGCGCCGCTGACCGTCGGGGGCCCAGGGTCCGCCAGGTAGCATGGGTGGGCACATGAGCACCACGGAGATCCCGGGGACCGGCGTCGGGAGATCGGGCGGATCACGCGCCGATCGTGTCGACAGCCGCAACGACCGGCGATCGGTGCTGCCCTGGCGCCGCCACCACCAGGAGCACGCCGTCGACGTCGAGGTCGCGGCCCTCGTCGAGGCGTACCGCGAGCGCCACCGCCGCGCCGACATCGCGATCATCGAGCAGCGTTCGAGATCGCCCGCGACGCCCACTCGGCCGCAGGTGCGCCGCAGCGGTGAGCCCTACATCACCCACCCGCTCGGCGTCGCGCTGATCCTCGCCGACCTCGGCCTCGACGACGTCACCATCGCGGCCGCGCTGCTGCACGACGCGGTCGAGGACACCACCGTCACCACCGACGACATCGAGCAGTCGAGCTCGGCGCCGACGTCGCCACGATCGTCGACGGCGTCACCAAGCTCGACCGCCTCCAGTTCGACTCCAAGGAGGCGCAGCAGGCCGCCACGCTGCGCAAGATGCTCGTCGCGATGGCGAAGGACATCCGCGTCCTGCTCATCAAGCTCGCCGACCGCCTGCACAACATGCGCACGATCGCGTCGCTGCCGGAGTTCAAGCAGCAGCCGCATCGCGCAGGAGACCCTCGACGTCTACGCGCCGCTCGCGCACCGCCTCGGCATCGCCGACGTGAAGTGGCAGCTCGAGGACACCGCGTTCGCGGTGCTGCACCCGCTGCGGTACGCCGAGATCGAGCAGATGGTCGCGACCCGCGCGCCCGAGCGCGACGAGTTCCTCGACGAGGTGCTGGCCGAGCTGCGGGCCCGCCTCGCGGAGCTGCGCATCGACGCCGACGTCAACGGCCGGCCGAAGCACTACTGGTCGATCTACGAGAAGATGGTCACCCAGGGCAAGCAGTTCGACGACGTCCAGGACCTCGTGGGCGTGCGCGTCGTCGTCGACTCGGTGAAGGACTGCTACGCCGCGCTGGGTTCGATCCACGCGATGTGGAAGCCGGTGCAGGGCCGGTTCAAGGACTACATCGCGATGCCCAAGTTCAACCTCTACCAGTCGCTGCACACCACGGTGGTGGGCCCGCAGGGCAAGGCGGTCGAGGTGCAGATCCGCACGCAGGAGATGCACCGGCGCGCCGAGTTCGGCGTCGCCGCGCACTGGGGCTACAAGGAGCACGAGCCCGCCGAGGACATGCTCTGGCTGCAGCGCATGGTCGACTGGCAGCAGGAGACGAGCGACCCCGGCGAGTTCATGGAGTCGCTGAAGATCGACCTCGAGTACGACGAGGTCTTCGTCTTCACGCCGAAGGGCAAGGTCATCACGCTGGCCACGGGCGCCACGCCCGTCGACTTCGCCTACGCGATCCACACCGACGTCGGCCACCGGTGCATCGGCGCGCGCGTCAACGGTCGGCTCGTGCCGCTCGACTCCACGCTCGTCGTCGGGCGACACCGTCGAGATCTTCACCAGCAAGGTCGAAGGCGCGGGCCCGAGCCGCGACTGGCTGCAGTTCGTGCGCACGCCGAAGGCGCGCACGAAGATCCGCCAGTGGTTCTCGCGTGAGCGCCGCGTCGACGCCATCGAGACCGGCCGCGAGGAGCTGGCCAAGGCGCTGCGCAAGGAGGGCCTGCCGGTGCAGAAGCTCGCGGCGCTCGACGTCGCTGCAGGAGGTCGCCGAGTCGCTGCACTACGCCGACCTCGACGCCCTCTACGCGGCGGTCGGCGAGCGACCACGTGTCGGCCAAGGCCGTGGTGCAGACGCTCGAGCAGGAGCTGCGCGAGGGCGAGGAGCAGCTGCCCGTCACCGCGACGCGCCCGCCGCTCGCGGCCCCGCCGCTCGCGAGCGGCGCGCCACCGGCGTGCACGTCGAAGGCCTCGACGACGTCATGGTGCGCCTGTCGCGCTGCTGCACCCCGGTGCCCGGCGACGAGATCATGGGTTTCGTCACCCGTGGTCGCGGCGTGTCGGTGCACCGCACCGACTGCGCCAACGCAGCCGGCCTGGTCGGACCACGCCGAGCGGGTCATCGAGGTCGAGTGGGACCACGACCAGCCGGCCACCTACGTGGTGTCGGTCGAGGTCGAGGCGCTCGACCGCTCCAAGCTCCTGCGCGACGTCGCCCAGGTGCTGTCCGAGCACCACGTGAACATCCTCTCGTGCACGTCGCAGACCTCGAACGACCGGGTCGCCAAGTTCCGCTTCGAGTTCGAGCTCGCCGACCCCGACCACCTCGACTCGATCCTCTGTGGCGGTCAAGCGGATCGACAGCGTGTTCGCGGCGTACCGGGTGCTCCCCGGCCACGCCCGCGTCGGCGCCTACCTAGGCCGTTTCCGTCCCGAGGCGGGCGACCCTGCCCCGGTACCATGCGGCCGTGCCCGAGCAAGCCGCCGTGTGGATGCAGTCGCGGTTCCGCGCGCCCGTCGGGACCCACGACGTCCTGCCGCCCGAGAGTCGGACCGCTGGATGGCGCTCGTCGCGACGTTCGCGGCGCGCGCCGGCGAGCTACGGCTTCGGCCTCGTCCTCACGCCGATCTTCGAGCACCTCGAGGTGTTCCAGCGGGTGGGGGAGTCCACCGACGTCGTCCGCAAGGAGATGTACGACTTCGAGGACAAGGGCGGTCGCCGCATCGCGCTGCGGCCCGAGGGCACCGCGCCGGTCGTGCGCGCCTTCGTGCAGCACCACCCGCCGGTGCCGTGGAAGGTCTGGTACGTCGCGCCGCACTTCCGCTACGAGCGCCCGCAGAAGGGCCGCTACCGCCAGCACTGGCAGGTCGGCGCCGAGGTGCTCGGCGTCGACGACCCCGAGGTCGACGTCGAGGTGATCGCGCTCGCGCACGGCTTCTACCGCGCGCCTCGGCCTCGACGCACGTCGACGCTCGTGCATCAACTCGATGGGCGACGAGCACAGCCGCCCCGCCTACCTGGCGCTGCTGCGCGAGTACCTGCTCGACCACGCCGCGCAGCTCGGCGACGACCTTCCGCGAGCGGGTCGAGGCCAACCCGCTGCGCGTCCTCGACTCCAAGGTCGACGACTGGCAGGACGTCATCGAGCGCGCGCCGCAGCTCACCGCGCACCTGAGCGACGAGTCGCGCGAGCACGTTCGAGATCGTGCAGCGCCGGCTCGACGAGCTCGGCATCCGCTACGAGCTCGCGCCCGCGGCTCGTGCGCGGCTTCGACTACTACACCGGCACCACGTTCGAGTTCCAGAGCGACCGCGCTCGACGCCGCGCAGAACGCCATCGGTGGCGGCGGCCGCTACGGCAAGCTCGCCGAGGAGATGGGTGGCACGCCCACCTCCGGGATCGGCTTCGGTATCGGCGTGGAGCGGGTGCTCATCGCCTGCGAGGCCGAGGGCGTGAGTGCACCGCCCGCCCGCACGTGCCGACGTGTTCGTGGTGAACGCCTTCCGCGGTGACGCGTCGGCCGCGGGCTCGGCCGAGGCCGGCCGCCTGGTGTACGAGCTCCGCGAGAGCGGGGTGCGCGTCGAGCGCACCTACGGCGACCGTTCGGTGAAGGCGCAGTTCAAGGCGGCCGACAAGTCGGGTGCCCGGTGGACGGTCGTGCTCGGCCAGGACGAGGCCAGCCGCGACGCCGTGACGGTGCAGGACCTCCGTGCCGAGGGCAACGAGCGCCTCGAGGTGCGCCGCGACGGCCTGGCCGAGTGGCTCGAGATGCGCAACGACGAAGCGAACGAGACGAACAGGACGTGACGGCGAGATGATGCGAACCGACCGCGGCAGGTGACCTGCGGAGCAGCGACGTCGGCCGCGACGTCGTGGTGTGCGGCTGGGTCGACAGCCGGCGCGACCACGGCGGCGTGGTGTTCCTCGACGTGCGCGACACCGCGGGCATGGTGCAGGTGGTCGTCGACCCCGAGCAGCCCGGCGGCGCCGACGTGCACCGCGTGCGCAGCGAGTGGGTCGTGCGGATCAGCGGCGCGGTGCGCCCGCGCCCCGAGGGCACGGTCAACGAGGGCCTGCCCACCGGCGAGATCGAGATCGCCGCGGCGCAGCTCGAGGTGCTCAACGAGTCCGAGACGCCGCCGTTCCCCATCGACGACCGTATCGACGCCGACGAGACGCTGCGCCTGCGCCACCGCTACCTCGACCTGCGCCGTTCGCGCCTCCAGCGCAACCTGCGGGTCCGGGCGAAGGTCAACGGCGCGCTGCGCCGTTCGCTCGACGCGCAGGACTTCGTGGAGATCGAGACGCCGATGCTCATCGCGTCCACCCCGGAGGGCGCGCGCGACTTCGTCGTGCCGTCGCGTTTGTCGCCCGGCGAGTTCTACGCGCTGCCGCAGAGCCCGCAGCTGTTCAAGCAGCTGCTGATGGTCGGCGGCATCGACCGCTACTACCAGATCGCCCGCTGCATGCGCGACGAGGACCTGCGCGCCGATCGCCAGTTCGAGTTCATGCAGCTCGACGCCGAGATGAGCTTCGTCGACGCGAACGACGTGATGGCGCGTCATCGGCGAGTCGGTGCGCGACGCGGTGGAGGCCGTCACCGGCGAGCGTCCCGGCGACATCCCCACGATCACGTGGCACGAAGCGCAGGACCGCTACGGCTCCGACAAGCCCGACACCCGCTTCGGCATGCAGCTGACCGACCTCGGCGAGGTGTTCGGCGCCACCGAGTTCCGTGCGTTCCAGGCCCCGGTGGTGAAGGGCATCCTCGTCAGCGGCCAGGGCGACATGTCGCGCGCGCAGCTCGACAAGCTCATCGAACGGGCGAAGAAGCTCGGCGCCGGTGGCCTCGTGTGGATGCGCGTGCAGGACGGCGGCGTGCTCGACGCGCCGGTCGCCAAGTTCCTCTCGGAGGCCGAGCAGCTCGGCCTCGTCGACACGATGGGCGCGGTCCCCGGCGACCTCCTGCTCCTCGCGGCGGGGAGCGGCGCGTGGTCGACCACGTGCTCGGCACCCTGCGCGTCGACCTCGGCCGGCCGCCGGTGAACGAGGGCGGCTTCCAGTTCCTCTGGGTCGTCGACTTCCCGCTTGTTCGAGGGCATCAGCGACGACGGCAAGCCCATCCCGGCCCACCACCCGTTCACGATGCCGCACCCCGACGACGTCGAGCTGCTCGAGCACGGCACCGGCGAGGAGCTCCTCGCCGTGCGCTCGCAGGCCTACGACCTCGTGGTCAACGGCTGGGAGCTCGGCTCGGGCATCCGTGCGTATCCACCGCCCCGACGTGCAGTCAGCGGATCTTCGACCTGCTCGGCATCTCGCCCGAGGAGCAGCAGTCGCGCTTCGGGTTCCTGCTCGACGCCTTCCGCTACGGCGCGCCGCCGCACGCGGGCTTCGCGTTCGGCATCGACCGCCTCACTGCGATCCTCGCGGGCGAGGAGAACATCCGCGAGGTCATCGCGTTCCCGAAGACCCAGTCGGGTGCGGATCCGCTCACGGGCGCGCCCGGCCCCATCGACGCCGCCCAGCTCCAGGAGCTCGGCCTCCGCGTCGCCCCCAAAGCCGTCAAGTAGCCCTCGAACTTGCGTCGGTCCAAGCCCTTATCGGGATGCGAACGACGCAACGTCGCGGGAGAGATCAGGACGCGCCTCGCCCCGACCAGGGAGCGCAGGGCGGGGCGGTCCGGTCGGGGCGAGGGTCGACGGGTCGTGGGGGCACGACCGCGAGGCGGTCGTGGAGGTCAGAGCGAGAAGCTCACGTTGGCGTCGCCGCTCACCGTGACCGCCGGAAGGCGTCCGACCTGCGAGGCGCTGCCGTCGGACGACACCCACGAGTAGTCGGCCGAGTAGTCACCGGCGGGCACGCCACCGATCGAGAAGTTGCCCGAACCGTCGGCCACTGCGCTGAACGTGCCGTTCGCGCCGCGGAGCGACACGGTGAGGGTCGCGCCGGCCGGCACGCCCGAGACGGTGCCCGAGATGGTGAACACCGAGGGCGCCGGGGCCGGGGCCTCGGTGACCGCGGGGGTCTCCTGCGTGGTCGCCTGCGAGTTCGTGTCGGTGGTGACCTCGGGGGCCGGCGTGGTGTCGGGCACGGGAGCGACCGTGGTGGGCACGGTGGTCTCACGCTCGACGGAGGCGCCGGCGACCTCGACCCGGCTGGTGCCCGGGCCGGACGAGCCGCCGCCGCTGAGCGCCACGGCACCCAGCGACATCACGGCCACGAGGCCCAGTGCGCCACCAGCAGCGGTGAGGCGACGGTTGCGTTTGATCTGCTTGGCTCGCACGGCCACCTTGGCGCGCTCGGGGGCGCCGGGGGTGGGAGGAGCGGGATCGCGGAGGTCGTTGTCGGTGAACATCAGAGGATCTCCTCGTCGGCAGTACCCATGGAGGTGCGGAGCGTGGCGAGCCCGCGGCTGGCGTGCTGCTTCACGGAACCGACCGAGCAGCCGAGGGCGCGAGCGACGTCGGCCTCCGGCAGATCGGCGAGGAACCGCAGCACGAGCACTTCACGCTGGCGCTTCGAGAGCTGTGCCAGCGCCTGGTGCAGATCGACCCGCAGCGCGGACGGCGCCGGGGCGACCGCCCCATCGATTCCGGGCGTGTCGTCGGTCGAGCGGTGCTCGTCGACGTGGCGACGCTTGCGCCACGTGTCGATGGCCAGGTTCCCGGCCACCCGCACGACCCACGCTTCCGCGTAGCCCCGGATCTTGCGCCAGTGCACGAAAGCCCGGGCGAGCGCCTCCTGGGCGACGTCCTCGGCTTCCGTGCGGCGTCCGAGCAGCTGGTAGGCGACCCCGTAGGCGCGACCGTAGAGGTCCTCGAAGGCGTCTTCGAAGACGAGATCGATCGAGATCGGAGCGACGGACATCTCGTCCGCAGTTCCGTCTCCGCCGAGGGCGTTTCGCCGGTCTTCCAGTGCCACTGCCACGCTCACCATACGCAGGGGCAGTCCCGGAGGTTGACACCCTCCGTGAAAATTTCTGGCGCCGACCGGCCCGCCTACGATCGACTCGTGGCCGACGACCTCTTCAGCGCCGCGGTGGCGCAGCGCCTGGAGCGGCGGGCCCCGCTGGCCGCCCGCCTCCGGCCCCGCACCCTCGACGACGTCGTGGGCCAGCAACACCTGTTGGGCCCGGGCCGCCCGCTCCGGGTGCTGATCGAGGCCGACCGCCTCTCCTCGGTGATCCTCTGGGGCCCGCCCGGGCACCGGCAAGACCACCATCGCCCGCCTCGTGGCCGGCGCCACCAGCAAGGCGTTCGAACCACTCTCCGCGGTGACCGCCGGGGTGAAGGACGTGCGCGAGGTCGCGGAGCGGGCCCGGGCCCGGGCCGGCGAGCACGGCAAGGGCACCATCCTGTTCCTCGACGAGGTGCACCGCTTCAACCGCACCCAGCAGGACGCCCTCCTGCCCCACGTCGAGGAGGGGCTGCTCGTGCTGGTGGGCGCCACCACCGAGAACCCCTACTTCTCGCTCACCAGCCCGCTCCTGTCGCGCTCCACGCTGTTCCGGCTCGAGTCGCTCACCGCCGACGACCTCCACGAGCTCATGCTGCGCGCCCTCACCGACGACACCCGCGGGCTCGGCGAGGAGCACCTCACGATCGACGACGATGCGCTCGCGCACCTCGTCGACCGCTCCGACGGCGACGCCCGCCACGTGCTCACCTCACTCGAGGTCGCGGCCGCGCTCGCCGCGGAGTCGGGCCGTGACGCGATCACCCTCGCCGACACCGAGGCCGCGCTCGCGCTCCGGGCCATCCGCTACGGCGACGACGAGCACTACGACGTGCTCAGCGCGTTCATCAAGAGCATCCGCGGTTCCGACGTCGACGCCGGTCTCTACTGGCTGGCCCGCATGCTCACGGCGGGGGAGGACGCCCGGCTCATCGCCCGGCGGCTCGTGATCCTCGCCTCGGAAGACGTCGGGATGGCCGATCCACACGGGCTGGTGGTCGCCGACGCCGCTGCGCGTGCCGTCGAGTTCGTCGGCCTCCCCGAGGCCCAGCTCAACCTCGCCCACGCGGTCGTGTACCTGGCCACCGCGCCCAAGTCGAACTCGGTCACCACCGCGCTGGGGGCGGCGACGGCCGACGTGCGCGACCGCCCGGCCGGTTCGGTCCCTCCCCATCTCCGGGACGCCCATTACCCTGGCGCGGCGAAGCTCGGGCACGGCCAGGGGTACGTCTACCCGCACGACGAGCCCCAGGGTTGGGTCGACCAGCAGTACCGGCCGAGCGAGATCGAGGACGCGGCCGAGCCGTACTGGCAGCCGACAGGACGAGGTGCAGACGTGGATCGACGACCCGGCCCGCACGGCCAGGCAGACGAGCGGTAGCGAGGCCGGACTGATGATCGTGGCGCATGACCGGTGGCGAATGGGCGGCGATCATCGGTGCGCAGGCGTGCCTCGTCGCGCTCGTGGTGCTCGTCGTGATGATCGTGCGCCTCGACCGGGCGGCGCGTGACGTGCGCGACACCGCCATCGACTTCCGGGCCCAGGCCGAGCCGCTGCTCGAGGAGTTGCGCGCCGCGGTGCGCGGCGCCGACTACGAGCTCGACCGCATCGACGCGATCGTCAGCGGCGCCGAGCGGGTCACCGACCGGGTCGACGCCGCCTCCGACCTCGCGTACCGCACGTTCACGAACCCGGTGGTGAAGGCCATGGCCGTCGGCACCGGCACCAAGCGTGCCGTGCAGCGCCTCGCCGGGGGAGAGCCCGAGCCGCGCGAACGGCGCGGCTCCAAGCGCTCGTCCAAGAACTCGAGGAAGGCCTCGTAACCCGTGTTCAAGCGCGTGACCTGGATGACGGTCGGCTTCGCTGCCGGAGTGGGCACCACGGTGGTGGCCGCGCGCAAGGCGAAGCAGCAGATGGAGCGCTACAAGCCGAACGCGGTGGTCGACCGCACGCAGGAGAAGGTTGTCGACAGCCTCACCCGCATGCGCGACCAGCTCGCGGCCGCGGTCGACGACGGACGGTCCGCGGCGAAGGAACGCGAGGCAGAACTTCGCAACGACGGGTTGCGAGCCCGCCAGCCCGGACGAGCGGCCGAACGATCGGCCAAAGGGCGGATCGGGCCCGTTGATCCGCCAACTACCCTTTGACCCGTGCCGCCCCGTACCGCCGACGAACTGCGTGACGCCTTCCTCGACTTCTTCGCGGCGCGCGGTCACACCCCCGTCGTGTCGTCGAGCCTGATCCCGCACGACGACACCCTGCTGTTCACGAACTCGGGCATGGTCCCGTTCAAGCCCTACTTCGTCGGTGACGAGACGCCGCCCTACAAGCGCGCCGCGTCGGTACAGAAGTGCGTGCGCGCGGGTGGCAAGCACAACGACCTCGAAGAGGTGGGCCGCACCACGCGCCACTTCACCTTCTTCGAGATGCTGGGCAACTTCAGCTTCGGCGACTACTTCAAGCACGACGCCATCCGCTGGGCGTGGGAGTTCTACACCGAGGTGCTCCAGCTCGACGCCGAGCGCCTGTGGGTCACCGTCCACACCACCGACGACGAAGCCGAGGCCATCTGGCGCGACGAGGTGGGGGTGCCGCAGGAGCGCATCCAGCGCCTCGGCGACGACAACTTCTGGCGCATGGCCGACACCGGCCCGTGCGGTCCGAGCTCGGAGATCTTCTGGGACCTCGGCCCGGAGTTCGGCGACGGCGGCGGCCCCGCGAAGAACGACGTCCGCTACGTCGAGATCTGGAACCTCGTGTTCATGCAGTACGACGCGCGAGCCCGACGGCGAGCTGGTGCCGCTGCCCGCGCCGAGCGTCGACACCGGCGCGGGGCTCGAGCGCAACCTCGCCGTGCTGCAGGGCGTGTCCACCTCGTGGGACATCGACGTCTTCCTGCCGCTGATCGCGGCCGCGGAGCAGGTGACCGGCACCACCTACGGCGGCTACCCGGGCGGCGACGCCGACGTCTCGTTGCGCATCCTCGCCGAGCACGGCCGCACGATGACCTTCCTCGTCACCGACGGCGTGGTGCCCTCGAACGAGGAGCGCGGCTACGTGTTGCGGCGCATCATCCGGCGCGCGGTGCGCCACGCCTTCCTGCTCGGGGCCAACGACCTCGTCACGCCCGCGCTCGTCGACGCGACCGTCGGCGCGATGGGCCACGCCTACCCCGACATCGTCAAGCAGCGCGACCTCGTGGTGAGCGTGGTCGGCCGTGAGGAAGAGCGCTTCCGCCAGACGCTCGCGCGGGGTCTCGCGATGCTCGACGACCTCGTCGCCACCGCCGACATCTCCGGTGCCGACGCCTTCTTCCTGCACGACACACTCGGCTTCCCGATCGACCTCACGCGCGAGATCGCCGAGGAGCGTGGGCGCAAGGTCGATGTCGACGGCTTCCACGCCAACATGGCCGATCAACGCAACCGGGCCAAGGAAGCGCACAAGGCCGCGGGCGGCAAGGGCGAGGGCGCACCGATCGAGCTCTACCGCGAGCTGCTCGAGGAGCTCGGTCCCACCGACTTCACCGGTCGCCAGGAGTACGAGACCAGCGGCACGAAGGTGCGCGCCATCATCGGCGGGCGCGACCGGCTCGCCACTGCGGGGCCGGGCACCGCGGTCAGCGTGGTGCTCGACCGCACGCCGTTCTACGCGGAGAGCGGTGGTCAGGTCGGCGACACCGGGACCATCCTCGTCGGGGACGGCCTCACGTCGGGCGGCGCACGGGTGCGCGTCGACGACACGCAGTACGGCCTCCCCGGCCTGGTGTTGCACCGCGGCGAGGTGGTCGCCGGCGAGCTGGCCGAGGGCGACGACGCCACCGCCACCATCGACGGCGCGCGCCGCGACGCGATCCGCCGCAACCACACCGCCACGCACATCCTCCACTGGGCGTTGCGCGAGGTGCTCGGCACCCACGTGAAGCAGGCGGGTTCGATGGTGTCGCCCGAGCGCCTGCGCTTCGACTTCTCGCACCACGAGGCCGTCACCCGCGCCCAGCTCGACGAGGTGGAGCGGCTGGCCAACCTCGAGGTGCTCGGCGACGCGCCGGTGCGCCACTACGAGACCACCAAGGACCACGCGGCCGAACTCGGCGCGATCGCCTTCTTCGGCGACAAGTACGGCGACCTCGTGCGCGTGCTCGAGGCGGGGGAACACTCGATCGAGTTGTGTGGTGGCACGCACGTGCACGCGCTCGGCTTCATCGGCCCGGTCAAGATCGTGAGCGAGGGCTCGATCGGTTCCAACCTGCGCCGCATCGAGGCGCTCACCGGCACCGGCGCGCTCGATCGCATCGCCGACGAGGAAGCGCAGCTGCGCGGCCTCGCCGACACGTTGAAGGTCACGCCCGCCGAGCTGCCCGACCGCGTCACCAAGCTGCTCGACCAGGTGAAGGAGCTCGAGCGCGCCCTCGCCGCGGAGCGGGCGAAGCAGGCGGCCGGTGAGGCCACCGAGCTCGCGGCCGCGGCGCCCGACGGTGTGGTGGTGGTGCGCCGCGACGGCATGACCCCCGACGACCTGCGCACGCTCGCCACCGCCACGCGCGACGCGCTCGCGTCGCAGCACGGCGGCGGCATCGCCGCGATCGTCGGCCTCGGTCCCGACGGCGCCAAGGCCGGCGTGGCCGTCGCGGTGAGCAAGGACCTCGTGGCCGGCGGCGCGTCCGCGGCCGACATCGCGCGCGACGCCGCCAAGGCGCTGGGCGGCGGCACCGCGAAGAACCCCGAGCTCGTCGTGGGCGGCGGTCCCAAGGTCGACGCGGTCGACGACGCGCTCGCGTTGCTGGAGACGGCAGCGGGGGAGGCGGCCCGCTCCGCCCGGCGGTGACCGGCGCGCCCGGCGCGCCGGCGCGCCGCAGCGGGCGCGCCCTCGGCGTCGACCTCGGCGCCAAGCGCATCGGCCTCGCCCTCTCCGACCCGTCCGCGATCCTCGCGACGCCGTACGACACGATCGTGCGCACCGGCGACGTGGTCGCGGAGCGCCGGAAGATCGTGGCCGCCGCGCAGGAGGCCGAGGCCGTCGTGATCGTGGTGGGCCTGCCCCGGGCGCTCTCCGGCAAGCTCGGCGAAGCCGCCCGCGCCGCGCTCGCCGAGGTGGAGCAGCTGCGGGAGCTCACCCGCGACCTCGGCATCGAGGTCGACACCTACGATGAGCGCTTCACCACGATGATCGCCCACCAAGGCCTCCAGCAGGCCCACCCCCGCAAGCAGCGTCGCCAGAAGGCGAAGCGCGAGCAGGTCGACGCCGCGGCCGCGACAGTGCTGCTGCAGTCGTGGCTCGACGCCCAGACCTCTGGGGGACCGGTCGCGTGACCGATCACGAAGACTTCTGGGCTCCGCGCGCGCCCGAGCCTTCACGCGGCCCGTCCCCTGGCCAGTCGCCCGACCTGCCGCCGGTTGACGACAGCGGCCCTGACGAGCCCTGGCCGCCGCTCGCGCCGCGCCGCAGCCCGTTGCCGGGCGTGCCGCCGGAGTACGGCCAGCACGCGCCCGAACCGCAGGCCGAACCGGCCTCACTGGACACGCCGGTTCCCACCCGCGCCGAGCAGCAGGCGTCGCGCACCGGATCCCGCTCAGGTTCGCGGGCCGCGCCCCGTCGGCGTCGCCGCCGTGGGCTGGCCGTGCTGTTGGTGCTCCTCCTGCTGCTCCTCCCGTTCCTCCTGTTCGCCGGGTGGATGGTGTGGGAGCTGCACCCGCCGGGCGGCCAGGGTGCCGCGGTGACCGTCGAGATCCAGTCGGGCTGGGGCACCCAGGAGGCCGGCGACGCGCTGGAGGCCAAGGGCGTGATCGGGTCGTCGCTCGCCTTCCAGCTCTGGTCGAAGGTGTCCGGCGCGGGCACGTTCCAGGCGGGCACCTACCGGCTGCCCACCGGGATGGGCATCGGCGACGCGGCCGACGCGCTCGCCGCGGGCCCCGGGGCCGCCGTCGGCGACCACTACACCCTCGCCCTCCCGCCCGGCCTACGCCTCGAACAGATCGCCGACCGGGTCGGCCAGCTCCCGGGCCACAGCCGCGACGCCTTCCTCGCGCTCGCGCAGTCGGGCACGGTGCGGTCGAAGTACCAGGGCACCCAACAGTCGGTCGAGGGCTTCACCTGGCCCGACACCTACTTCGTCGGCAAGCAGCAGACCGACCAGCAGATCCTGCAGACGATCGTGAACGAGTTCGACCAGCACGCCGACGGCCTCGACCTCGCCACCGCTGCCGCGGCCGAGGGGCTCACGCCGCAGCAGGCGGTGGTCGTGGCGTCGCTGGTGCAGGCGGAGGCCGGGGGCAGCGCCGACGCGCCGAAGGTCGCCGCGGTGATCCTCAACCGCTTCCGGCAGGGCACGCCGCTGCAGATCGACGCGACGCTCTGCTACTCGAAGGGCGGCTGCCCGCCGGTGCCGAACAACGCCGACAAGCAGATCGACTCGCCCTACAACACCTACCTGGTGGCGGGGCTGCCGCCCACCCCGATCATGACGGTGACCGAACCGGCCCTGCAGGCCGCACTGCACCCGGCCGACGTCCCCTACCTCTTCTACGTGACGGGCAAGGACGGGGTCACCTACTTCGCCACCACCTACGAGGACCACCAGGCCAACATCCGGGCGCACGGGGTCCGCGGGGAGTAGCCGCCCGGCGGCGAGAATGGCGCCCTCATGGACCGGCCGATCAGTGGGCACACGCGCGTTGCAGGGGTGATCGGCGATCCCGTCGCGCACTCGCGCTCGCCCGCGATCATGAACGCCGCGTTCGCGGCGGCCGGGCTCGACTGGGTGTACGTGGCGTTCCCGGCGTGTGCCGGGCGGGGCGCCGTGGCGGTCGCGGCCGCCCGCGACCTCGGCCTCGCCGGCCTCAACGTCACCATGCCGTTCAAAGCCGACGCGGCACGGGCCTGCGACGACCTCACGCCCGCGGCGGGCGCGCTCGGCGCGGTCAACGTGGTGACGGTCGACCCGTCCGGTCGGCTGCTCGGTTCGTCGACCGACGGCCCGGGCCTGGTGCGCGCGGTGCGCGAGGAAGGACTCGACCCCACCGGGAAGCGCGTGCTGGTGTGCGGCGCGGGCGGCGCGGCGCGGGCGATCGTGCTCGCCCTCGGCGACGCCGGCGCGATGGTCACCGTGGGTGCCCGGCGGCCGGAAGCGGCCGCCACCGCCGCCGCCCTGGTGACGGGCGCGACCGCGGCCGGGTTCGCCGACCTCGATCCCGGCGCCTTCGATCTCGTGGTCAACGCGACGCCGCTGGGCATGCAGGGGGAGGACGGTCCCGTGGCCGCGGAAGCCCTCAACCCGTCACAGTTCGTGGTCGACACCGTCTACCACCCCATGGAGACCCCCTTCCTCGCCGCCTGCCGTGCCCGCGGCATCCCCTGCACGAACGGCCTCGGCATGCTCGTGCACCAGGCCGCGCTCGTGTTCGAGCAGTGGACCGGTGTCGACGCGCCCGTCGACGCGATGCACACCGCGGCGCGGCGGAACTCGCGTGAGGAGTACCGCATGACCGCAGTGTTGATCGTCGTGTGCGCGCTCGCGGGCCTGGTGATCGGGTGGTTCCTCGACCCGGTGATCGTGCGCGTCCCGCGCAAGGTGCCGCTGCGCGGCCCCGTCGACCACCTCCTCGAGGAACCGTTGCCCCCGGAGTCGCTCGCCCGCCGCGTGTTCCTTGCGCTGCTCACCGGCGCGCTGTTCGGTGCGATGGCCGCACGCTTCGACGACTCGTGGGCGTTGCCCGCCTACCTCGTGCTCACGGCCGCGCTGGTCGCGCTCTCGTGGATCGACCTCGAGCACTACCTGCTGCCGAACCGGATCGTCTACCCGATGACGCTCGCGGTGGTGGTGCTGTTCGCCCTCGCCGCGCTGCTCGACGACGACTGGAACGCCCTCGGCCGCGGCGCGGCCGCCGGTGCGATCGCCTTCGTCATCTACTTCCTGCTGCACCTGGTGTCGCCGCGCAGCATGGGCTTCGGCGACGTGAAGCTGTCGTTCTCGCTCGGCTTCGCCCTCGGCTGGCTCAGCTGGGAAGAGCTGGTGCTCGGCCTCTTCCTGGCCTTCCTCTACGGCGCGGTGATCGGCATCATCCTGATGATCGTGCGTCGGCGCGACCGCAAGGCCGCCATCCCGTTCGGCCCGTTCATGGCCGCCGGGGCCCTCACCGCCATCCTCGTCGGCGGCCCCATCATCACCTGGTACAAGGGCAGCTAGGCCACCGGCCCGCGCCACGCCGGGGAACGGTGCGGGGGTGGGCGGGGGAGCGCCGGTATCCTGGTGCGTTCCCCTCGGAGGTTTCCCAAAGTGCTGCGCTACCTGACCGCCGGCGAATCGCACGGCCCCGCCCTCACCGTCGTGGTAGAGGGCTTGCCGGCCGGTCTCCCCGTCACCATCGAGCAGATCGGCGACGAGCTGGCCCGCCGCCGGCTCGGCTTCGGTCGCGGGCCGCGCATGCGCTTCGAGCGTGACGACGTCGAGTTCCTCGGCGGTGTCCGCCACGGGGTCACCCTCGGTTCCCCGGTGTCGATCGTGATCCACAACACCGAGTGGCCGAAGTGGCAGGAGGAGATGTCGCCCGCGCCGGGCGCCACCGAGAAGCCCCTGCACCAGCCCCGCCCCGGGCACGCGGATCTCGTCGGCATGCAGAAGTACGGCTTCGACGACGCCCGCAACGTGCTCGAGCGCGCCAGTGCCCGCGAGACGGCGGCACGGGTCGCCGCCGGCGCGCTGGCCAAGGCGCTGCTCGCGGAGCTCGGCACCGAGATTCTCAGCCACGTCATCCAGATGGGGGTCGTGCGGGCCGAGCCCGGCCGTCGCCCCACTCCTGCCGACCTCCCCGCGGTCGACGACTCCCCGCTCCGCTGCTTCGACCCGGCGGCCGAGCAGCTGATGATCGCCGAGGTCGAGGCCGCGCAGAAGGCCGGCGACTCCCTCGGTGGCCTCGTCGAGGTGCTCGGCTACGGCGTGCCCGCGGGCCTCGGCTCGCACGTCCACTGGGACCGCAAGATCGACGGCCTTCTCGCCCAGGCGCTCATGAGCATCCAGGCCATGAAGGGCGTCGAGATCGGCGACGGCTTCGAGGCCGCCGGCCTGCGCGGCAGCCAGGCCCACGACGAGATCCTCTGGGACACCACCTCCGGTGAGTACGTGCGCGACACCACGCGCGTGGGTGGTACCGAGGGCGGCATGACCAGCGGCAGCCTGCTCGTCGCGCGCGTCGCGATGAAGCCGCTGGCCAGCCTCAACAAGCCGGTGCTGCGCACCGTCGACACCGAAACCAAGGAGGAGACGGTGTCGTTCAAAGAGCGCACCGACGTCACCGCGGTGCCCGCGGCCGGCGTCGTGGCCGAGACGATGGTTGCGCTGGTGCTGGCCACGGAGTCGCTGCGCAAGTTCGGCGGTGACTCGGTGGCCGAGTTCACCCGCAACCACGCCGCCTACGTCGCGTCGCTCTCCTGACGGTGTGCCTGAGGATGTGCCTGAGGGTGTGGTGGTGACACCCCACCTCGTGCTGATCGGGCTGATGGGCGCGGGGAAGAGCACGGTGGGGGAGCGCTGCGCGACCGCACTCGACCGCGCGTTCGTCGACACCGACCGGCTCGTCGAGCTCAACGCGGGCATGACCGTCGGGGAGATCTTCTCCACACAGGGCGAGTCGGCGTTCCGCGCGCTCGAACGCACCGTCGTCGCCGACGTGAGCGTGTCGCCCGCCCCGCTCGTGATCGCGTGCGGTGGTGGCGTGGCCCTCGACCCCGACAACCGGCGCGCGCTGCGCGAGCACGGCGTGGTGGTGTGGCTGCGCGCCGACGCGCAGGAGCTCGGTAAGCGAGTCGGCTCCGGCGCGGGCCGTCCGCTGCTGGAAGGCGGTGCTCCGGCCGCGACGCTGGAACGGCTCGCGGTGCTGCGGGCGCCTGCGTACGAGGCGGCCGCGCACGCCATCGTCGACACCGACGGCCTCGCGATCGACGCCGTCACCGAACTCGTCCTGGAGGAGTACCGCACGTGGAACGCGTGACCGTCGCGTTTGCCCCGGATTCGGGATCGACCCCCTACGACGTGCTGGTGGGCGCGGGCGCGCTCACCCGCGTGTCCGAGTTGCTCGCGGGCCGACGCAAGGTGGCGGTGATCAGCCAGGCCGGGGTCGCCGATTTCCACGCGCCCGCGCTGCTCACCGCACTGCACGCCGCGGGGGTCGACACCGACCTCTTCCTCATGGACGAGGGCGAGGACGCGAAGTGCCTTGCCACCGTCGACACCCTCTGCTCCGACCTCGCGGAGTGGGGGCTGCTGCGCAACGACGCGATCGTGGCGCTCGGCGGGGGAGTGGTCGGCGACACCGCCGGCTTCGTCGCTGCGGTCTACTACCGCGGCATCCCGGTGGTGCAGGCGCCCACCACGCTGCTGGCGCAGGTCGACGCCGCGATCGGCGGGAAGACCGCGGTGAACCTCCCGCAGGGCAAGAACCTCGTGGGGGCGTTCCACCAGCCGATCGGCGTGCTGGCCGACGTCACCACGCTCGCTACCCTGCCGCCGCGGGAGTACCGCTCCGGCCTCGGCGAGATCGCCAAGTACGCGCTGATGCCGAGCGGCGAGCGGGTGGCCGAGATCATCGCCGCGCACAGCAGCGCGGTCGCCGACCGCGACCCGCACACGCTCGAGGCGCTCGTCGCCGCATCGGCCGCGATCAAGGCCGCGGTGGTCGCGGCCGACCCGCACGAGCGCACCGGCATCCGCGCCACCCTCAACCTCGGCCACACCCTCGCGCACGCGCTCGAGTCGGTCGGGGGCTACGAGTTGCTGCACGGTGAAGCCGTCGCGGTCGGGCTGGTGTTCGCCGGCGCGCTCGCAGGAGCGATGGAGCGCGTCGACGCCGCGACGGTCGAGCGTTACCGCGAACTCGTCGCCGCGCTCGACCTGCCGACGCGGGTCCCCGACGGCGCCGACGCCGAGCGACTCCTCGCGTCGATGCGGCGCGACAAGAAGGCGGTGGGCGGGCTCACGTTCGTGCTGCCGAACCAGGCGGGCGAGCTCGAGATCGTCCACGATCCGGATCCGCGGGCGATCTCCGAGGCGTTCCACGCCGTCGGTGTGGGAGGCTGAATCCATGTCCCCTGACGATTCACGGCTCATCTTGCTGATGAGCGGGCCCAACCTGAACCTGCTCGGCGAACGCCAGCCGGAGATCTACGGCACCACCACGCTCGCCGACCTCGTGCAGATCTCCATCGGCACCGCGGCCGCGCACGGCTACGACGTCGAGCACCTGCAGAGCAACCACGAAGGCGAGTTGATCGACGCGATCCACGGCGCGCGCGCCCGGTGCGCGGCGATCGTGATCAACGCGGCCGCGTTCACCCACTCGTCGTTCGCGATCGCCGACGCGCTCGCCACGTTCGACGGCGTGAAGGTGGAGCTGCACATCTCCAACCCCCAGGCCCGCGAGCACTGGCGCCACACGTCGCTGATCGCGCCCTACGTCACCGGGCACATCGCCGGCTTCGGTGCGGCGGGCTACCGCCTCGCCGTCGAAGCGGCGATCTCCCTGCTGGAAGGTGCACCGTGACCGCAGCGCCCGGGCTCGCGACGTTGCCCGCGATGGACATCGGCGCGCGCGTCGCCAAGGTGCGCCCGTTGTTCGAAGGCGCGGGCATCGACGCGTTGCTGGTCACGTTCCTGCCCAACGTCCGCTACCTCACCGGGTTCACCGGCAGTGCGGGCATGGCGCTGGTCACGCGCGACGCGATGGTGTTCACCACCGACGGCCGCTACCGCACGCAGGCCCAGGAACAGCTCGACGCCGCCGGCGTCGACGCCACGGTCGAGATCGGCGCCACGATCGGTGAGCAGCGCGGCGCCATCGCCGGCGCGCTCGACCCGGGCGCGCGTGTCGGGCTCGAGGCCGCCACGGTCACGTGGTCGCAACAGCGCGAGCTGTCGCGCGCGCTCGATGGTCACGAGCTCGTGCCCACCGAGGGCGTCGTCGAACAGCTGCGGCGCGTGAAGGAGCCCGGCGAGGTCGCGCGCATCCGCGCCGCGTGTGCCATCGCCGACGACGCGCTCGCTGCGCTGCTCCCGCGCCTCGCCGACGGTCCCACCGAGCGCGACTTCGCGCTCGAGCTCGAGATGGAGATGCGCCGGCGCGGTGCGAGCGGCAACAGCTTCGATCCGATCGTCGCCTCGGGTCCCAATGGCGCGAAGCCGCACGCCCGGCCCACCGACCGCGTCATCGAGCACGGTGAGCTGATCGTCATCGACTTCGGCTGCATCGTCGACGGCTACTGCTCCGACATGACGCGCACGGTCAGCGTCGGCGATCCCGGCCCGGATGCTCGCCGACTGTGGGACGTCGTGCGCGCCAGCCAGGCCGCCGGCCGCGACGCGGTGGCCGAGGGCGTCGACTGCGCGGCGGTCGACAAGGCGTGCCGCGACGTCATCGTGGAGGCCGGTTGGGGCGACGCGTTCGTCCACGGCACTGGCCACGGGGTGGGCCTCGAGATCCACGAGGCCCCTCGGGTGGCGTCAACCGCCCGTGATACCTTGGAAGCCGGTTCGGTGGTCACCGTCGAGCCCGGCGTCTACCTCCCCGGTGTGGGCGGGGTACGCATCGAGGACACGGTCGTCGTCACCCCGGGCGGCTCGGATCCCCTCACCGAATTCCCGAAGGACCTTCTCTTGTGAG
Organism: uncultured Actinomycetes bacterium; assembly: GCA_963720785.1. GTDB lineage: Bacteria > Actinomycetota > Acidimicrobiia > IMCC26256 > DASPTH01 > CAVRGQ01. Next base: position 55,760 of record CAVRGQ010000008.1, on the reverse strand, counting down.
CATCTCTTCCAACGACTTCAAGAACGGCATGGCCCTGAACCTCCCCCAGGAGGGCCTCGTGACGGTGGTCGAGTTCCAACACGTGAAGCCGGGCAAGGGCGGCGCGTTCGTGCGCACCAAGCTCAAGAAGGTCGCCGGCGGCGCCGTGGTCGAGCGCACGTTCCGCGCCGACGAGAAGGTCCCGCTCGCCAAGATCGACAAGCGCGAGATGCAGTACCTCTACCGCGAGGGCAGCGCGCTCGTGTTCATGGACAACGACACCTTCGACCAGGTGCACGTGGAGACGTCCGACCTCGGCAGCTCCGTCGACTACCTGAAGGAGGGCGACACCGCGGTCCTCCACGTCTACCAGGACAACATCGTCGCCGCCGAGCTCCCCGCCGCGGTCGAGCTCACCATCACCGCCACCGAGCCGGGGGTGCAGGGCGACCGCGTGTCGGGCGCCCGCAAGCCGGCCACGGTCGAGACGGGCCTCGTGGTGCAGGTGCCGCTCTTCGTGGAGACGGGCGAGAAGATCAAGGTCGACACCCGTACCGGGGAGTACCTGGCGCGCGCCTGACCTGCGCCCAGGTCTCGCCTCGCCACCCTCATCATCACATGGTCGCCACCGGAAGTCGCCGAGAAGCTCGCGAACGCGCGCTCGGCCTCTGTTACGAGCTCGACATCCGGTCGGTCAGCGTCGACGAGTTGCTCGACGAGCTGCCCGCGCCCCCCGACGAGTACGCGGTGCAGCTCACGCGCGGCGTCGAGGAGCACCACGCCGACGTCGACGAGCTCCTGCGCAAGTTCTCCGAGCACTGGGCCCTGGAGCGCATGCCCGCGGTCGACCGCGCCGTGTTGCGCATCGGCGCCTACGAGCTCGGGTGGGAACCCGAGGTCCCCAGCGCGGTCGTGATCAGCGAAGCCGTCGACCTCGCGAAGCAGTACTCCACCAAGGACTCCGGCCGGTTCGTCAACGGGTTGCTCAGCCGGATCGCGGAGGAGCTCCGACCGTCGTGAACCACCGGCTCGGCACCGCGCAGCTCGCCAGCACCCGGGTCGCCACGGCCCCATTGGAAGTCGCGGAGCCCGAGGTCGCCGAGGTCACCGCCACCGACAAGCCGTGGATCGTGATCGTCTGGAACGACCCGGTCAACTTGATGTCGTACGTGGTGTACGTGTTCCAGCAGCTCTTCGGGTACTCGCGCAAGAAGGCCACGCGCCTCATGCGCCAGGTGCACGAGGAGGGCAAGGCGGTGGTGTCCGACGGCCCGCGCGAGAAGTGCGAGATCGACGTCGCCCGCCTCCACGCCGCCGGGCTCTGGGCCACCATGGAGCACCCGTCGTAATGGGCCTCTTCCGCGCGCGTCAGCGCTGGGAGCCGGGTCCCGACGACACCATGGTGTTGTCGCTCACCGAGGTGGAGCTCGAGCTGCTCCAGAACCTGCCCGACGACATGCGCCAGGTGCTGCTCACCTCCGACGACGATCCGGCGCGCCAGCGGCTCTTTCCCCGCGCCTACCTCGACCCGACCGCCGACGTCGCCGAGTCCGAGTGGCGCGACGCCGTGCACCCCGACCTCGTCGACCAGCGCTTCGAGGCGCTCGATCTCGTCGCCGGCACGCTCACCCGCGCGGTCGTCGCCGGCCGCGACCGCGAGTGGCGCGAGACCACTCTCACCGCGGAGGAGGTGCAGGCGTGGCTGTCGGTGCTCAACGACGTGCGCCTCGTGCTCGGCATCCGCATCGGCGTGAGCGACGACGAACCCCCGGAGCTCCCCGACGACGACCCCGCGGCCGCGGCGTGGGAGTTCTACAACTGGCTCACCTACCTGCAGGGCTCCCTGGTCGAGACCCTGCTCGGCGACTTCGACGAGTCCGCCCTCCTCGACGACGACACGGACGACGAGTAGCCCGCCACGTTGCGTCGAAGACATCCCTGGAGGGGATGCGAACGACGCAACGTCGCGGAAGAGAAGGACCGGAGGGAATCAGAGCCACTGACCGCCGAGCTCGGACAGGTCGTACGACTTGCCCGCGCCGGGGTGGAAGATGCCGTTCATCGTGTCGGCCGACCAGATGCTGGTGACGCCGCGTACGTTCGCGCCGAAGCCGTCGGTGCGGGCGTCGCGCATGGCCTCGCCGTGCTTGCCGCCGCGGAGCGCGGCCTTGGCCGATTCCACGTCGGTCCAGGCGGTGAAAGTGTACTTTCGCCGGCCGATGCTGGCGAGGAACGAGCCCAGGTACCCGGCCTCCTCGCCGAGCTGCTCGAACACGATGGCCATCGTGGAGTCGCGGAGGTGGTCGTGGTACTCCGGGTCGATCTCGATCCACGTGACCGTGAACGCGCCCGGCGCGCCCTCGCGCTTGGAGTCGATGCGCACGGAGTATCCGAAGGTGACGGCGTCGCCGATGTCGTTCGGCGTGATGTGGGCCTGCAACCCGAGTTGGCGCAGCATGGTGGCGGTGTCGAAGTAGCCGGTGACCTTGGCGAGCCGGTCGGTGCCGGCGTCGTACTCGAAGAGGTCGACGCCGGGGAGCGCGATGGTGCCGCCGGTGGCCGGGCCGCCGGGCATGGGCCCGGTGTTGGTGCCGTGCATCACCCACTGGGCGACGGCGGACGTGTCCGACGTGGGCTGCACGCTCATGATCTCGAACGAGAGATCGGGGAAGCCCGCGGCCACGCCCGCCACGCTGGCGGCGAGCGCCTCGCCTTCGAGCGGGCCGCCAGTGGTGGGGTCCTCGTAGGTGCCGCCCGGCGTGAGCGCGGCGACGACGGCGGTGCCGTCCCCCGCGTTCCAGGCGTCGAAGTACCGGTCGAGTGCATCAGTCAGCGCCATGCGCGGAGCGTACGACCCATTCGGGTGGCGTGCACGGGGATGTCCGGATGGGTAGCTTGCCCCCCGTCAGCTTGGCGTCAGGGGGAACCATGCAGATGACTCGGGTTCGACGCGGGGCCGGTGCGCTCCTGGTCACGGCGTTGGTGGCGCTCGCCGGGACCTCCGCGGGTGCCGCGCCCAAGGCGGCCGCCATCCCGTTCACCGAGGCGAACGTCACCCAGTCGACCGATGCGGCGGGTGGCCCGACCTACGAGGTCACGTGGGCCGCACCGAAGAGCGCCGGCAAGGTCACGCTCTACGCGGGCCAGGATCCCCGGGCGCTGGAGCAGGACCCCACGAGCGGGATGGACCTGGGCACGGGGGCATCGACCGACACCCGCAGCGGCATGAGCCTCGGTGCCGCGCCGCGCTGGTACTTCGCGCTCGCGCCGGAGAAGGGCGGCACGCTCGTGGTCGCCGACCGGTCGCTGCACCTCGCGGCGTCGCCCAACTTCCGCGACGCGGGTGGCTACCGCACCAAGGACGGCAAGTGGGTGCGCATGGGCGTGCTCTACCGCTCCGACGCGATCGACAAGCTGACCGACGTCGACCTCGCCACGCTCCAGGCGCTCGGGGTCAAGCTCGTGTGCGACCTGCGGACCGACTACGAACGTGGTCGCGCCCCCGACACGGCGATCCCCGGCGCCGAGGACGTCGTGCTCGACGTGGCCGGCAACTCCGACCTCACGAAGCAGATCACCGACGCGATCCTCAACCGCGACGCTGCCGCGATCAACACGCTGCTCGGCGACGGCAAGGGTGCGAAGCTGCTGACCGAGGGTGGCCGCGCCTACGTGAGCAGCGACAGCGCGAAGGCCGCGTACACCGCGATGTTCGAGCGCATCAGCGACCCCGCGCAGGTGCCTGCGATGTACCACTGCTCGGGCGGCAAGGACCGCACGGGGTGGGCGAGCGCGGCGGTGCTCACCGCACTCGGCGTGCCGCGCGCCACCGTTACCGCCGACTACCTGAAGAGCAACGACTACCTGGCCCCGGGCAACGAGAAGACCCTGGCGTTGGTGAGTGCGATCGGCATCGACCGCAGCGTGCTCGAGCCCACCATCACGGTGCAGGCGCCGTACCTCGACGCCAGCTTCGCCGAGGTGAAGGCGAAGTACGGGACCTTCGCCAAGTACCTGGCGAACGGCCTCGGCGTCACGCCGAAGGAGCTGGCATCGCTGCAGCGGGAGATGCTGGCGGGGTAGCGCGCGTCGGGTAGAGTAGTGGCGACCGTGAAGGGAGTCCCGTGAGGCTCCTACGGAAAGGCAACGACATGGACCTCGTCCACCGGACGGGTGTGTTCGATGCCGGCGACCTGCGCCGGGCCCACACCCGCATCGCCCACGAGATCGTGGAGCGCAACCGTGGCGCCGACGACGTCGTGCTCGTCGGTCTCTACACCCGGGGCGTCGCCATCGCCCATCGCCTCGCCGCCGCGATCGCGGAATTCGAGAACGTCGAGGTGCCCGTCGGTGCGCTCGACGTCGCCTTCTTCCGCGACGACATCGCGCTGCGCCCGGTCACGCCGGCCGGGCCCACCGAGATTCCCGTCGACGTCACCGGGCGCACGATCGTGTTGGTCGACGACGTCCTCTTCACCGGCCGTACGGTGCGTGCCGCCCTCGACGCCCTGACCGAGCTCGGTCGCCCGCAGTACGTGCAGCTGGCGGTGCTGGTCGACCGCGGCCACCGGGAGCTGCCCATCCGCCCCGACTACGTGGGCAAGAACCTGCCCACCAGCCTCGACGAGGACGTCCGGGTGCGGCTCACCGAGACCGACGACGGCGGCGACGACGGCGTCGAGTTGTGGGGCCCCGCGGCCGGCGCCGACGGAGGAGGACGCGCGTGAAGCACTTCCTGTCGATCGACGACCTCGACCGCGAGCAGTTCGAGGCGATGCTCGACCTCGGTGAGCAGTTCATCGCGGTCAACCAGCGGGAGATCCCGAAGCTCCCGGCGCTGCGCGGCAAGGTCGTCGCCAGCCTCTTCTACGAGGACTCCACCCGCACCCGGCTCAGCTTCGAGACCGCGGCCAAGCGCCTCTCCTGCGACGTCATGACCTTCAGCGTCGCCTCCTCGTCGGTGAAGAAAGGCGAGAGCCTCCGCGACACGGTGCAGACCGTCGCCGCGATGGGCATCGACGCGATCGTGGTGCGCCACCCCTCGGCCGGCGCGCCGCTGCGCATCACCGACTGGACCGACGCGTCGGTGATCAACGCCGGCGACGGCCGCCACGCGCACCCCACGCAGGCGCTGCTCGACATGCTCACGCTGCGGCGTCACCGCGGCCCCTCGCTCGACGGTCTGCGCGTCGCGATCGTCGGCGACGTGCGCCACTCGCGGGTCGCCCGCAGCGACGTCAAGGCGCTGCACCTCCTCGGCGCGGAGATCACTCTGGTCGCGCCGCCCACGCTGTTGCCCGAATCGCTCGAGGGCTGGCCCGTGCAGGTCGCCTACGACCTCGACGACGTCATCTCCGAACTCGACGTGGTGATGCTCCTGCGCATGCAGTTCGAGCGTCAGCAGCAGGCACTGTTCCCCACGGTGCGCGAGTACACCACGCGCTACGGCCTCACCGCGGCGCGGGCCGAGCGACTCAAGCCCGACGCGTTGATCATGCACCCGGGGCCCATGAACCGCGGGGTGGAGGTCGCGGCCGAAGTGGCCGACGGCCCCGCCTCGCTCGTCATCGAGCAGGTCGCCAATGGTGTGGCCGCCCGCATGGCCGTCCTCTACACCCTTCTCGGATCCGGAGCCCCTGTTGCCTGAACGCGAACAACGCGAGCAGCAAAGAACGCGAACAACGTGAGCAACCCGGCAGTTTGTTGATCCGCGGCGGCAAGATCGCGGACCCGAACGGCGAGCGCGTCGCCGACGTCCGCATCCGCGACGGTCACGTCGTCGAGGTCGGCGAACGCCTCCGCGGCGACGTCGACGAGCGCGAGGTCGACGCCTCGGGGTGCATCGTCAGTCCCGGCTTCGTCGACCTGCACGTGCACCTGCGCGAGCCCGGCGACGAAGAGGCGGAGACGATCTTCACCGGCACCCGCGCCGCGGCGCGGGGCGGCTACACCGCCGTGGTCGCGATGCCCAACACCCGCCCGCCCCTCGACGAGCGCGTCGGTGGTCGCGTCGGTGCTGCGCACCGGCGACACCGAGGGTCTGTGTCAGGTCGCCTCGTCGGGGTGCATCACCATCGGGCGCGAGGGCAAGGAGCTCGCACCGATGGCGGAGATGCACGCGCTCGGGGTGCGCATCTTCACCGACGACGGTTCGTGCGTCGCCAGCGCAGGGGTGATGCGCCGCGCGCTGCAGTACGCGAAGTCGCTGCCGGGCGCGGTGGTCGCCCAACACGCGGAGGACGAGACGCTCGCCGGCGGTGGCTCCATGCACGAGGGTGCGTGGTCGAGCCGCCTCGGCATCCCGGGGCGCCCGTCGATCGCGGAGACCGTGATCGTCGCGCGCGACATCGAGCTCGCCGCCGCCACGGGTACTCCGGTGCACTTCCTGCACTGTTCGGCCGCCGGCACCGTCGAGATGGTGCGGGAGGCGAAGCGCCGCGGCCTGCCGATCACCGCCGAGGCCGCACCGCACCATTTCACCCTCACCGACGCGTGCTGCGCAGGCTTCGACCCGATCTTCAAGGTGCACCCGCCGCTGCGCACCGACGAAGACGTCGCCGCAGTGCGTGCGGGCCTGGCCGACGGCACGATCGACGCGATCGCCACCGACCACGCGCCGCACACGCCGGAGTCGAAGGAGCGCCCGTTCGAGGAGGCGCCGCCCGGCATGCTCGGGTTGGAGACGGCGCTCGCGCTCACGCTCACCGAGCTGGTGGAGCCCGGTCACCTCACGCTGCGCGCCGCGCTCGGCGTGCTGTCGTGGCGCCCGGCGCGCATCGCCGGCCTCGCCGCCCAGGGCAACGCGATCGAGGCGGGTCGCCCCGCGAACCTGGCGATCGTCGACCCGGCCGCGCGCTGGGTCGTCGACGCGGAACGGCTCGCGAGCAAGGCCCGCAACACGCCCTTCCAGGGGCGCACACTCACCGGCAAGGTCCGCCACACCATCTACGCGGGCGAGCTGGTCGTCGACGACGGGGAGGTGACGCGGTGAGCCTGCTCACTGGCGGACGTGAGGCGTTGCTCGTGCTGAGCGACGGCACCGAGTTCGAGGGCGAGGCGATCGGCGCGGACACGGCGTCCGTGGCCACGGGGGAGTTGGTGTTCAACACCGCGCTCTCGGGCTACCAGGAGATCGTGACCGACCCGTCGTACGCCGGGCAGGTGATCACCTTCACCTATCCGCACATCGGCAACTACGGAGTGAACGCCGACGACGACGAGAGCCGCCGACCGTTCTGCTCCGGCGTCATCGTCCGCGACCTGGCGCGCCTCGCGAGCAACTGGCGCTCGGAGGAGTCGCTCACCGCACTGCTCGAGCGCCACGGGGTGCCCGGCATCGCGGGCATCGACACGCGTCGGCTCACCCGGCACCTCCGCGACTCCGGCGCGATGCCGGGAGCGTTCGGCACCGACGAGCGCGCGGTGCGCGCCGCGGCGGCCGCGGCCACCAGCACCGACGGCATCGACCTCGTCGCCACCGTCACCACCGACGAGCCCTACGTGGTGGGCGACGACGACGCGCCGTTCAAGGTGGTGGCCTACGACTTCGGCATCAAGCGCACGATCCTGCGCCACCTCGTGGGCGTGGGCTGCCAGGTGGAGGTGGTGCCCGCGGGTACGCCCGCCGCCGACGTGCTCGCCCGCAACCCCGACGGCGTGTTCCTCTCCAACGGTCCCGGCGACCCGGCCGCGGTGGTGGGGGCCGCGGATCGCGTGCGCGACCTCGTCGGGAGAGGTGCCGGTGTTCGGCATCTGCCTCGGCCACCAGATCCTCGGCCTCGCGCTCGGCGGCTCCACCTACAAGCTGCGCTTCGGCCACCACGGCGGCAACCACCCGGTGCGCCACGAGGCGACCGGGCGGGTGGAGATCACCAGCCAGAACCACAACTACGCGATCGACGCCGACTCCCTCGCCAGCGCCGGTGGCGTCGATCTCACGCACGTGAACCTCAACGACGGCGTGGTCGAGGGCTTCCGCTTCCGCGAGGCGCCCGCGTTCAGCGTTCAGTACCACCCCGAAGCCGGGCCGGGGCCCCACGACGCCCGGTACCTCTTCGACGACTTCGTGACTCTGATGACCGACTTCCAGGGGAAGTAGACGTGCCCAAGCGCACCGACCTCGAGACCATCCTCATCATCGGCAGCGGCCCGATCGTCATCGGCCAGGCCTGCGAGTTCGACTACTCGGGCACGCAGGCGTGTCGCGTGCTGCGCGCCGAGGGCTACCGCGTCGTGCTGGTGAACTCGAACCCGGCCACGATCATGACCGACCCCGAGTTCGCCGACGCCACCTACGTCGAGCCGCTCGACGTCGAGAGCCTGCGCACCATCATCGAGAAGGAGCGGCCCGACGCGCTGCTCCCCACGCTCGGCGGGCAGACCGCGCTGAACCTCGCGATGGAACTCAACGCCGCGGGCGTGCTCGAGGAGTTCGGCGTGGAGATGATCGGCGCGTCGATCCTCGCGATCGAGACGGCCGAGAACCGCACCAACTTCAAGGCGGCGATGCAGGAGATCGGCCTCGCGGTGCCGGCCTCCGGCTTCGCGTACAGCGTGCCCGAGGCGCTCGAGGTGGCGGCGGAGGTCGGGTACCCGATCATCGTGCGGCCGTCGTTCATCCTCGGTGGTGGCGGCACCGGCTTCGCGTCCGACGCCGAGGAGATGGAGCACATCGCCGAGCGCGGCCTCGCCGCGAGCCCGGTGGGGGAGATCCTCATCGAGCAGTCGATCGCGGGGTGGAAGGAGTACGAGCTCGAGCTCATGCGCGACCACGCCGACAACGTCGTCGTCATCTGCTCGATCGAGAACTTCGACGCGATGGGGGTGCACACCGGCGACTCCATCACCGTCGCGCCCGCGCAGACGCTCACCGACGTCGAGTACCAGCGCATGCGCGACGCCGCGTTCGCGTGCATCCGCCGCATCGGTGTCGACACCGGCGGCTCCAACATCCAGTTCGCGGTGAACCCCACGAACGGCGACATGGTCGTCATCGAGATGAACCCGCGCGTGTCGCGCTCGTCCGCGTTGGCGAGCAAGGCCACCGGCTTCCCGATCGCGAAGATCGCCGCCCGTCTCGCGGTGGGCTACCACCTCGACGAGATCATGAACGACATCACCGGCGAGACGCCGGCGTCGTTCGAGCCCACCATCGACTACGTCGTCACCAAGATCCCGCGGTGGGCGTTCGAGAAGCTCCCCGGCGCCTCCCCGGTGCTGGGCACGCAGATGCAGTCGGTCGGCGAGGTGATGGCCATCGGCCGCACCTTCCCCGAGTCGTTCCAGAAGGCGCTGCGCTCGCTGGAGACGGGGCGCTACGGCTTCAACTGCGACCCCACCGAGCGCGAGTACGACGCGATCGACACCGACGAACTGGTGCGCAAGGTGGCCTCGGCCACCCCCGAGCGCCCCTTCCTCCTCGGTGCCGCGCTGCGCCGCGGGGTGTCGATCGAGCGTCTGTACCAGACCACCGGCATCGACCCGTGGTTCCTCGAGCACCTGGAGCACCTGGTTGCGTTGCGCGCCGAGCTCGAGGGCCGCGACGCCGCGAGCCTCTCGCGGCGCGAGTGGCGCCACGTGAAGCGGATGGGCTTCGCCGACGCGCAGCTGGCGTACTTGTGGAACACGCCTGAGGCAGACGTGTTCGCGGCGCGGAGCGCCGCAGGAGTGGAGGTCACCTACAAGACGGTCGACACCTGCGCGGCGGAGTTCGCCGCGGAGACGCCGTACCACTACGGCACCTTCGAGGACGACTGCGAGGTCGCGCCGCTCACCAAGCCGGCGGTGATGATCCTCGGGAGCGGACCGAACCGCATCGGGCAGGGCGTCGAGTTCGACTACTGCTGCGTGCACGCCGCGTTCGCGCTCTCCGACGCCGGCTTCGAGACGGTCATGGTCAACTGCAACCCGGAGACCGTGTCGACCGACTACGACACCAGCGATCGCCTCTTCTTCGAGCCGCTCACCGCCGAAGACGTGCTCGCGGTCTGCCGCCGTCTGCAGCGGGCGGCCGCCGACGGGAGTGGGGAAGGTTTGGCGGGGGTGATCGTGAGTCTCGGCGGGCAGACGCCGCTGAAGCTCGCGCACCGGTTGCAGGACGCGGGCATCCCGGTGCTCGGCACCAGTCCCGAGTCGATCGACCTCGCCGAGGACCGTGAGCAGTTCCAGGCGCTGTGCGAGCGGCTCGACATCCAGCAGCCGCCGGGTGGCACCGCCAGCACTCCCGAGCAGGCCCGGGTGATCGCGGAGCGCCTCGGCTTCCCGGTGCTGGTGCGCCCGTCGTACGTGCTCGGCGGCCGCGCGATGCAGATCGTCTACGACATCGAGTCGCTCGACAACGCGATGGCGGAGATGGCGTCGGAGGGCACGCTCGGTCGTGAGGGCGGGCTCTCCGCCGAGCGGCCGGTGCTCGTCGACCGCTTTCTCGAGGACGCGATCGAGGTCGACGTCGACGCGCTGCGCGACGCGACCGGCGAGGTCGTCATCGGCGGCGTGATGGAGCACATCGAGGAGGCCGGGGTGCACTCGGGCGACTCCGCCTGCGCGATCCCGCCGCAGACGTTGTCGGCCGCGACCGTCGACCTCATCGAGACGCAGACCAAGGCGCTGGCCGAGGCCCTGGGTGTGCTCGGCCTGCTCAACGTCCAGTGGGCGGTGAAGGCCGGCGACGGTGCCGAAAGCTCGGGAGTCCGTGACGAGGTGTACATCCTCGAGGCCAACCCGCGTGCCAGCCGCACGGTGCCGTTCGTGAGCAAGGCCACGGGTGTGCCGCTCGCCAAGGTCGCGGCGCGGGTGATGGGCGGCGCCACGCTGGCGCAGCTGCGCGACGACGGCCTGCTGCGGCCGCCGGCCGAGGGCGGCCACGTCGCGGTGAAGGAGGCGGTGCTGCCGTTCAACCGCTTCCCGACCGTCGACACGGTGCTCGGCCCCGAGATGCGCTCCACCGGTGAGGTGATGGGCATCGACCGGTCGTTCGGCATGGCGTTCGCGAAGAGCCAGACCAGCGCGTGGAACAAGCTGCCCCGCGAGGGCAAGGTGTTCTTCTCGCTCGCGGATCGCGACAAGGCCACGGGGATCGTCGCCGCCCGCAACTTCGCCGAGCTCGGGTTCGGGATCGTCGCCACCGCGGGCACTGCGGCGGCGCTGCTCGCCGAGGGTGTGCCGGTCGACACGGTGGTGGGCAAGCTCACGGATCCCGACACTGGTGCACCGGCCGACGACGGCCACCAGGACGCGGTCGACCTGCTCGAGTCCGGCGAGGTGCACCTGGTGGTGAACACGCCGCGGGGCCGGGGCCCGCGGGCCGACGGCGCCCACATCCGCCGCACCGCCACGGTGCGGGGGATCCCGTGCCTCACGACGGTGGCCGCGGCGGTCGCCGCGGCGGCGGGCATCGCCGAGTGGAGCTCGATGGACGCGCACGTGGCGCCGCTGCAGGAGTACCACCGCGACGGCCAGATGCGGCTGGAGGTCTGAGGTTGGCCCGCTTCCCGGGGAGCCGCCGATCGGCCGCGGTGTCGTCCGTACCGGTGGACATGTCGGTGCAGGTGGGGCCGGTCACGTTGCCGAACCCGGTCGTGACCGCGTCGGGCACCTACGGCCACGGCGACGAGGTCGCCCGGCTCGGTGACGCGTCGGCGATCGGCGCCATCACTGCGAAGTCGCTGTCGGCCGACCGGTGGGCAGGGAAGCCCGCGCCGCGCCTGCACATGACCGCGTCGGGGATGATCAACGCGGTCGGACTGCAGGGTCCGGGGGTCGAGGCGTGGCTGCGCGACGACCTGCCCGCGCTGCGTGCCGCGGGCGCCCGCGTGATCGTGTCGATCTGGGGCACTGCGGTGGAGGACTACGCGCGTGCCGCGGAGATGCTCGTGCCCGCGCGCGGCGAGTTGCTCGCGCTCGAGGTGAACGCCAGCTGCCCGAACCACCATCACCGCAGCGAGATCTTCGCCCACGACGCAGGCGCGCGCTGCACGAGGTGCTGCGCGCGGTGCTCGACGTCAACGTCGGGCTGCCCGTGTACGCGAAGTTGTCGCCCAACGTCACCGACCTCGTCGCGATCGCGCAGGCCGCCGTCGATGCCGGTGCCGACGGGCTCACACTCGTCAACACGGTGATGGGACTGCTGATCGACGTCGAGACCCGGCGCCCGGTGCTCGGCGGGGGCGGCGGGGGACTGTCGGGTCCCGCGATCAAGCCGGTCGCACTGCGCGCGGTGCACGACGTGTCGCGCGCGCTGCCGGGCGTGCCGATCATCGGTACGGGTGGTGTCGCGTCCGGTGAGGACGCGGTCGCGATGATGATGGCCGGCGCGCACGCGGTCGGTGTGGGCACGGTGAACTTCCTCGACCCGCGCGCGCCGCAACGCATCGCGCGCGAGTTGCACGAGTGGTGCGCGGCGCACGGCGTGACGCGCGTGAGTGAGCTGACAGGGAGTTTGGAATGACTGGTCAGGCACGGGGCGAGGTCGGGGCGGAGGCTTCCGCGCGCGACCATCTCGCGCTCGGCGCTCGACGTCGGCGACCTCGCCGCCGCGCTCGAGGTGGCGGAGCAGGTGCAGCCGTGGTTCGGCATCGCCAAGGTGGGCTTCGAGCTCTACGCCGAGGCCGGGCCCGACGCCTTCCGCGCCTTGCAGGACAAGGGCTTTCGCGTGTTCGCCGACCTGAAGCTCCACGACATCCCGAACACGGTCAACCGCGCCGCGCGCGTGCTCGGCCGGGCCGGTGTCGACTTCCTCAACTTCCACGCGGCTGGCGGTGAGGAGATGGTCCGCGCCGGCGTCGAGGGCCTCGCGGAAGGCGCGCGCGACGCGGGCCTGGCGCACGCGCCGGTGTCGCTCGCGGTCACCGTGCTCACGAGTGACCCGAACGTCGACGCGATGGACGAACGACTGCGCATCGCCGCGGCCGCGGGCTGCACCGGTGTCGTGTGTGCGGGTACCGACGTCGAGCGCGCACGCGCGCACGCGTTGCGCACGATGGTGCCCGGCATCCGTCCCGCGGGCAGCGCGCGCGACGACCAGGCGCGCGTCGACACTCCCGGCGACGCGATCGCTCGCGGCGCCGACTGGCTCGTCATCGGGCGCGCCGTGACCCGGTCCGACGATCCCCGCGCCGCGGCCGCCGCCGTGACCGTCGAGGTTGACGAGGCCCTCGCGAAGAGGTAGACGCGGCGCCGCGTCGCCGCGTCGCCGCGCCCACCGCGTGCCGGCCGCGCGATCGCGTAGCCGCTCGGGGGCGCGTCCCTCGCAATGCTCCGGCCAGTTGTCGGGCGGGGAGGCCTGCGTATACTGACCGGCGCTGTCGCCCCGGAGGTCGACTCGTATGCCGCTTCCCCCTGCTCTCACGCCCGAACAACGCCAGGCCGCGCTGGCGAAAGCGGCAGAGGCGCGCCGTCAGCGGGCCGAGGTCAAGGCGAAGTTGAAGTCGGGGGCGCTGAGCCTCGAGGAGCTGTTCGCCGCCGGTGAGCGTGACGAGGCGCTGTCGAAGCTCAAGGTCGTGAGCGTGCTCGAGTCGCTGCCCGGCGTCGGCAAGGTGCAGGCCCGGCGCATCATGACCGAGCTCGACATCAGCGAGAGCCGCCGCCTGCGCGGGCTCGGGGTCAACCAGCAGCGAGGCCTCCTGGCTCACCCCAAGATCGTCCGCACGGCCTGAGGCCGTGAGCGTCCCCCGCCCGCGTGAGTGTCCTCCTGGTCGTGTCCGGGCCCTCGGGCGCGGGCAAGGGCACCATCGTCAAGGGGCTCCTGGCCCGCGACCCCGGCCTCTGGGTCTCCGTCTCCTGGACGAGCCGCGCCCCCCGCGAGGGTGAGATCGAAGGGGTCCACTACCACTTCGTCAGCCGGGACGAGTTCCTCTCCGCCCGCGACGCCGGGGGGTTCCTGGAGTGGTTCGAGGTCCACGGCGACCTCAAGGGCACGCCCAAGGGTCCGGTACGCGAGCACCTCGACGCCGGCGCCGACGTGTTGCTCGAGATCGACGTCCAGGGCGCGCTCGAGGTGCGGCGCCAGTTCCCGGAGGCGTTGCTGGTGTTCGTGCTCCCGCCGTCGCGGGAGGAACAGCGCCGACGCCTGGTCGGCCGGGGGACCGACAGCCCCGAGGCCATCGAGCGGCGCCTGGCCGACGCCATCGCCGAGGAGGCCAAGGGGGCCCAGTTCGACGCCACGGTCGTCAACGACGACGTGGATGCCGCGGTGGACCGGGTGGCTGGTATCCTGGCCAGTCGCCGTGCCGGCGCCTGACGCCGCGCACGCTTTCCCCCTCAGCAGGAGCACCGATGGCCCAGCGCGCCAACCTCATGAACCCCCGCATGGAGCACCTCCTCGAGCGGGTCGACTCGAAGTTCACGCTGGTCACCCTCTCCGCGATGCGGGCCCGGGAGATCAACGACTACTACAACCAGCTCGGCGAGGGCCTCGGCAAGATCGTCCCGCCGCAGGTCACGTCGGTGTCGCGCAAGCCGCTGTCGATCGCCATGGAGGAGATCGAGGCCGGCAAGATCGAGGGCATCCCGCTGCCTCCCGAGGAGGAGCGTGAGGCCATCGCCGCCGCCGAGGCCCAAGCCGTCGCCGACGCCGCCGCGGCTGCGCTCGCCATCGTCGAGTCCGCCGACTCCACCGTCGCCGGCCCTCGCACCGGGGCCTGAGCCCACCTCCCGGCGCCATCGCGCCTGACGTCATGACCGAGCCCTCCCAGACCGCGGCCTCCCTGCACGCGCTGCGGGGCCGCCGCATCGTTCTCGGCGTCTCTGGAGGCATTGCCGCCTACAAGGCGATCGAGGTGTGCCGTCGCCTCGTCGACGCCGGCGCCTTCGTGTCCCCGGTGCTCACGCAGGACGCGCTGCGCTTCGTGGGCGCGCTCACCTTCTCCGCGCTCGCCTCCGAGCCCGCGCGCACGTCGCTCTTCGACGGGCCCGACCCGATCCCGCACACCCGCCTCGGCCAGAACGCCGACCTCGTGCTGATCGCCCCGTGCACCGCCAAAACCCTCGGCAAGTACGCCGCGGGCATCTCCGACGACCTGCTCACGGCCACCCTGCTCGCCACCCGGGCGCCGGTGCTGGTCGCGCCCGCGATGCACACCGAGATGTGGGAGCACCCCGCGGTGCAGGAGAACCTGGCCACGCTGCGGCGACGCGGCGTGCACGTCGTCGACCCGGAGTCGGGCCGCCTCGCCGGCGGCGACTCGGGGGAGGGCCGCCTCGCTGCGCCCGAGTCGATCGTGGCCGCCGCGGCCGCGGTGCTCTCCGCCCCGGCCACCCAGGACCTCGCCGGCCTCTCGGTGCTCGTCACCGCCGGCGGCACCCGGGAGCCCATCGACGCGGTGCGGGTGATCACCAACCGCTCGTCGGGCAAGCAGGGCTACGCGATCGCCGAGGTCGCCGCTCGCCGAGGCGCCGCGGTCACCCTCGTCACCACGATCGGACGGCCCGCCCCCGACAACGTGGAGATCGTGTCGGTGCAGACGGCTGCCGAGATGCAGGACGCGGTGCTGGCCCGGGCGCCCGAGCAGGACGTCATCGTGATGGCCGCCGCGGTCGCCGACTTCCGGCCCAAGGCGCCGCCGAAGCGCAAGATCAAGAAGCACGAGGGCATCCCCGAGATCGTCCTCGAGCCCACGCACGACTTCCTCGTCGACCTCGGGCGCGACAAGCAGCCCGGCCAGGTGCTGGTCGGCTTCGCCGCCGAGACCGACGACCTGCTCGCCAACGCCACCGACAAGCTGGTCACGAAGCGCCTCGATCTCATCGTGGGCAACGACATCTCGCAGCCCGACGCGGGCTTCGAGGTCGACACCAACCGGGCCGTCATCCTCGATGCCGAGGGCGGCACGCAACAGCTCCCGCTGCAGTCGAAATCCGAGCTCGCGGGGGTCATTCTGGATAGGGTCGCAGCCCTGTTGCGACACAAGCGGTCTGAATAACCGAGAGAAGTTGGGTACATGAGCGAACGATTCACGTTCACGTCGGAGTCGGTCACCGAGGGCCACCCCGACAAGATGAGCGACCAGGTCAGCGACTCCATCCTCGACGCCATCTTCGAGCAGGACCCGCAGTCGCGCGTCGCCTGCGAGACGATGTGCACCACCGGCATGGTGGTGGTCGCGGGTGAGATCAGCACACAGGCCAACGTCGACTACCCCCGGGTCGTGCGCGACGCCGTGCGCCGCATCGGGTACAACAACGACGCCTTCGGGTTCAACGGCAACACCTGCGCCGTGCTCACGTCGATCGACGAGCAGTCGCCCGACATCGCGGTCGGCGTCGACAAGGCCAAGGAGCTGCGCGACGGCGGCGGCGACCACTACGACGAGGTCGGCGCCGGCGACCAGGGCATGATGTTCGGTTACGCGTGCGACGACACGCCCGACCTCATGCCCATGCCGATCTGGCTGGCGCACCGTCTCGCGAAGCAGCTCACCGACGTGCGCAAGGACGGCAGCGTCGACTACCTGCGGCCCGACGGCAAGACGCAGGTGTCGATCGAGTACGTCGACGGCAAGGCGTCACGCCTGTCCACGGTGCTCATCTCGAGCCAGCACGCGCCCGGCATCGACATCGACGGCCGCATGCGCGCCGATCTGATCGAGCGCGTGATCAAGCCGATCGTGCCCGAGCAGTTCGCCGACGACCCCTACGAGGTGCTCGTCAACCCCACCGGCGTGTTCGAGCTCGGTGGGCCCCACGCCGACTGTGGTCTCACCGGCCGCAAGATCATCGTGGACACCTACGGCGGCTGGGCCCGTCACGGTGGCGGCGCGTTCAGCGGCAAGGACCCGACGAAGGTCGACCGCTCGGCTGCATACGCGGTGCGTCACGTGGCCAAGAACGTGGTCGCCGCGGGCATCGCCTCGAAGTGCGAGGTGCAGGTCGCGTACGCAATCGGTGTGGCCCGGCCCGTGTCGGTGATGGTCGACACGTTCGGCACGTCGCAGATCGACCCGGCGAAGCTCGCCGACCTCGTGCAGGAGCACTTCGACCTGCGCCCGGCCGCGATCATCCAGCGGCTCGACCTGCGCCGTCCGATCTACCGGAACACCGCGGCGTACGGCCACTTCGGCCGTTCCGACGGCGACTTCCCGTGGGAGAGCACCGCGGCGGCCGCCGAGCTCAAGAAGGCCGCCGAGGCGCTGGCCTAGGCCCGCCCGACCAGTCGGTGAGCGGGGACGGAGGAGCGGTCTCGATCGGACCGCGCGTCTGTCGCGTCCGCCCCGACGTCCCCGCCATCCACCGCGCGTTCGACTACCTGGTGCCGGCGCCCCTCGTGGGCGCCGTGCACGCGGGTGCGGTCGTGCGCATCCCCCTCCACGGCCGCCGCGTGCGTGGCTGGGTGGTCGATCCCGACGTCGCGTCCCCCGACGCGCCGCCGAGCGACTGCGCGCCATCCTCTCGGTGTCGTCGGCCGGGCCCCCGGTCGACGTCGTCGCGCTCTGCGGTTGGGCCGCGTGGCGCTGGGCCGGCCCCGTCGTGACCTTCCTGCGCGCGGCCACGCCGCCCAACAACGTGGACCCGTTGGCCGAGGTGGAGCCGGAGGTGGGCGTGTACCCGCCGGGCGCGAACGGCGGAGCAGGCGGGGTGCCGGTGGGTGACGGCCTCTTCCTGACCGCGCCCTCCGAGCGGCCGCCGGTGGCCGACCTGCTCGCGAGCGAGGGCTCCACGCTGGTGGTGGACCCGTGGGCGGAGCGCGCCGCGTCGCTCGCCGACGTGCTGCGCGACCAGGGCCGCGAGGTCTGGGAGGTCGGCTCCGAACGCAGCGCGGCCGAGCGCACCTTCGCGTGGGAGCGCGCCCGGGCGGGTGCCTGCGTGGTGGTGGGAGGGCGCAACGCGGTGTGGGCGCCGGTGCCCGATCTCGCCATGGTGATCGTGCTCGACGACGTGCGACGAGGCGCTGGAGGACGAGCGGGCGCCCACCTGGAACGCGCGCGACGTCGCGGTGGAGCGGGCCCGGCGAGCGAGGGGAGGCGTGGGTGCGCCGGTGCGGATCGTCACGCCCGCGCCGAGTGTGGAGGCGCTCGAGCTGCTCGGTGAGCCGGTGCAGTCGTCGACCGCGCGGTGGCCGCGCGGTCACGGTGGTCGACCCGCGCGACGAGGAGCCGGGCAAGTGGCTGCTCACCAGCGTGCTCGCCGACGCGCTGCGGAGGGTGCACGGCCGCGGCGACCGCTCGGTGTGCGTCCTCAACCGGCGCGGCCGGGCCAAGTTGCTCGCGTGCGTCACGTGCGGCGACCTCGCCCGCTGCGAGCGCTGCGGCGCCACGGTGGTGCAGCACGAGGGCGACCTCACCTGCCCGCGGTGCGAAGCGGTGCGCCCGCAGGTGTGCCTCCACTGCCACGGATCGAAGTTCAAGGCGGTGAAGCCCGGCGTCACCAAGGTGCGTGACGACCTCGCCGCGCTCCTCCCGCGGGCGTCGGTGGTCGCGGTCGACACCGCCACCGACGAGGACGCCGGCATCGACGCCGACATCCTGATCGGCACCGAGGCGGTGCTGCACCGGGCGGGCGGTCCTCGGGCGGGCGGTCTCCGCGCGCCGATCGGGCTGGTGGCCTTCCTCGAGCTCGACCAGGAGCTGCTCGCGCCGCGGGCCCGCGCCGCGGAGCAGGCCTTCTGGCTGCTGGTGCGCGCGGCTCGCCTCGTGGGCGGGCGCCCCGACGGCGGCGAGGTGCTGCTGCAGACCCGGCTGCCCGACCACGAGGTGGTGCGCGCCGCCGCCGGCTCCGACCCCATGCTCGTGGCCGAGGAGGAGGCCGCCCGCCGGCGCGTGCTCGGCCACCCGCCGTTCGGGGGCCTCGCCGAGGTGGCGGGGGAGTCGGTGGCGGTGGAGGCGGCCTGCGACGCGCTGCGCGACCTCACCGTCGCCGCCACCGGGGTGAGCGTGCTCGGTCCCGTCGACGCCGGGAGCACCGGGAAGCGGGCGATGGTGCGCGCGGCCAGCGTCGCCGCTCTGTGCGACGCCCTCGCCCGGCCCGCGGTCGACGCCGCCCACACCCTCGGGCGCCTCCGGGTGGACGTCGACCCCCGCCGGATCTGACACCCCCTCCTGGTAACCTGGGGTCATGTCGTCCTACCCGCTGCGCTATTTCGGAGACCCGGTGCTCAAGCAGCGCGCCCGCGAGGTGGAGGAGCTCACCGGCGGCCTCCAGACCCTCGTGCACGGCATGTACGAGACGATGGACCTCGAGGAGGGCCTCGGCCTCGCCGCCCCGCAGGTGGGGGTGCGCAAGCGCCTCTTCACCTACGACCTCCACGAGGGCGACGGCCCCGCCGTGCTGATCAACCCCGAGGTCGTGCTCGCCGAGGGCGAGATCATCTCGGAAGAGGGATGCCTCTCCATCCCCGACATGCGCTTCGAGGTGGTGCGCCACGAGCGCATCACCGTGCGCGGCATCGACCTCGACGGCAAGGAGGTCGTGCTCGAGGGCGACGACCTGCTCGCCCGCATGCTGCAGCACGAGATCGACCACCTCGACGGCGTGCTGCTCGTCGACCGTCTCGACCCCGACGCGCGCAAGGACGCCCTCCGCGAACTGCGCCTGCACGACATGCCGGCGTCCTCGGGTCTTGGCGCCGGCGGCTTCGGCCGCTGAGCCGCGCCCCGGCCCGCTCCCTCCACTCATGCGCCTCCTGTTCCTCGGCACTCCCGCCGACGCCGTTCCGCCGCTGCGCGCCCTCCACGCCGCCGGGCACGACATCGCGATGGTCGTCACGCAGCCGGACCGGCGCCGCGGCCGGGGGAGCGACCTCATGCCGAGCCCGGTGAAGGAAGCCGCGCTCGAGCTCGGCCTGCACGTGGTCACGCCCGAGAAGTCGCGCGAGATCCTCGACGAAGTGGTGGCCGCCAACTGCGAGCTCGGCGTGGTGGTGGCCTTCGGCCAGATCCTCCCGCCCGCGATCCTCGACGCGGTGCCGCACGGCTTCGTGAACGTGCACTTCTCGCTGCTGCCGCGCTCGGCGCGGCGCCGCCCCGGTGGAGCGGGCGATGCTCGCCGGCGACCCCGAGACCGGCGTGTGCATCATGGCGCTCGAGGAGGGACTCGACACCGGCCCGGTGTTCGCCCGCACCGAGACCCCGATCGCCCCCGGCGAGACCGCCGGTGAGCTGCACCACCGCCTCGTCGCCCTCGGCACCGAGCTGCTGGTGGAGACGCTCCCGCTCGTTCCCCAGGTCACGCCGTTCCCGCAGGAGGGCGAGCCCACCTACGCCACCAAGCTCGCGGTGGACGAGTTCCACCTCGACTGGACCCGCCCCGCCCCCGAACTCGAGCTCGTCGTGCGTGCCGGCAACCCGCGTCCGGGCGCGTTCACGAGCGACCGCGGCCGCCGCCTCAAGATCTGGGCCGCCCGCGCCCACGCCATGCCCGCCGGCGCCGACCCGGGCACGGTGATGGTCGCTCCGCACTCCTCCCCGCAGGTCGCCACCGGCAGAGGCGTCCTCGAGCTCATCGAGGTACAGCCCGAGGGCAAGGCCCGCATGTCCGCCGACGCCTGGCTCGCCGGCCGTCAACACGCACCCGAACCCCTCGGCTCCTGATGGCTCCCGAGAATCCGGGCTCCAATCCGGAGCGGAAGCCGGGTCCCAAGTCGGGGCGGAAGCCGGGTCCCAAGTCGGGCTCCAAATCAGGTCGCATCGCCGGGCGCGCCCCGGCCGGCGCGCGCGCCGCCGCCCGCGCCGAGCAGGCCGAGCTCGCCGCCCACGAGGCCCAGGGCGCCCGCGTCACCGCGCGCACCATCGCCATCGACGCGCTCGTGCGCGTGGAGGAGGGCGGCTACGCACAGCTCGTCCTCCCGGCCCTGCTCGGCGCCACGTCGTTGTCGTCACGCGACCGCGCCTTCGCCACCGACCTCGTGTACGGCGCGGTGCGCAGCGAGCGCCGTATCGACGACCTCATCGGGCGCGTCGTCGCCCGACCGCTGCACCGCCTCGACCCGCCGGTGCGGGCCGCGCTGCGGGTGGGCGCGTACCAGCTCCTCGCCGGCATGAAGCCGCACGCCGCAGTGGGCGAGACCGTCGAGGCCCTCGGTGCCCGTTCCCCGCGCGCCAAGGGGTTCGTGAACGCCAACCTCCGCTCGATCTCGCGTCTCGGTCCTCCCTTCCCGGAGCCCGAGGACCCCGCAGTCGCGCTCTCGTACCCCGACTGGCTCGTCGACCGGCTCACCGACGCGCTCGGCGCCCGCGACGCGTGGCTCGCCCTCGCGGCGATGAACGAACCGGCGTCGATGACACTGCGCCCCAATGTGCGCGTCGCCACGCAGGCCTCGCTCATGGACGAGCTGCGCGCCGATGCCGGCCCCGACTCCGGTATGGAGCTCACCTCCGGCACGCTCGTGCCCGAAGCGCTGCGCGTGACCGGCGTGGGCGATCCGCGCCGGCTCCCCGCGGTGGCCGAGGGCCGCGCCACCCCGCAGGACGAGGGCAGCCAGGCCGTGATCGAGATCCTCGCCCCGGCGCCGGGGGAGCGGATCGTGGATCTCGCGGCCGCGCCCGGCGGGAAGGCCACCGCCATCGCCGAGCGCGTGGGCCCCACGGGATGTGTGGTCGCGCTCGATCTCGACGCCGGGCGCACCCGCCTCGTGGCCGAGGCCGCGGCGCGGCTCTCCCTGCCGTGGCTCCACGCCGGCGTGGCCGACGCCCGCCGTCCGCCGCTGCGCCCCGGAACCTTCGACCGCGTGCTGCTCGATGCGCCCTGCTCCGGCATCGGCGTGCTGCGCCGTCGTCCCGACGCCCGCTGGCGCCTCACCCCCGACGTGATCGAGGAGTGCGCCGCCCTCCAGCGCGACCTGCTCCTCGCCGCGGCGCCGCTCGTGAAGCCCGGCGGCCTGCTCGTGTACTCGGTGTGCACTCTCACCCCCGAGGAGACGCAGGGCGTCGACGACTTCGCGGCCCGGCAGTTGCCCCGGTTCAACTCGGAGCGGGCCACGGCCACCAAGGGCAAGGACGCCTGGCGTCCGCTCGGCCGCGGTGTGCTCCTCCTGCCGCACACCCGGGGCACCGACGGCATGTACGTGCTCGTACTCCGCGCGCCGGGATAGCTCCGGGTAGGTTCTGCCCGTGACCGTGAAGATCGCCCCCTCGATCCTGTCGGCCGACTTCGCCCACCTGGGCGCCGACGTCGACCGGGTCGCCCCCGCCTCCGACCTCCTCCACGTCGACGTGATGGACGGCCACTTCGTGCCGGTGATCACCATCGGCGGCCCGGTGGTGAAGTCCCTGCGCAGGCACACGCCGCTCTTCCTCGACTGCCATCTCATGGTGGACAACCCCGCGGTGCTGTTCGACGACTTCGCCGACGCGGGTGCCGACCGCTGCATCGTGCACATCGAGCTCGGCGACCCGCGCCCGCTGTTCGACGGCCTGCGCGACCGCGGCATGGGCGTGGGGCTCACGCTGAATCCGCCCACCCCGGTGGAGTCGGTGCTGCCCTTCCTCGCCGAGATCGACCTGCTCCTGGTGATGAGTGTGAACCCGGGATGGGGCGGCCAGTCGTTCATCCCCGAAGTGCTCGACAAGGTGCGCGCGGTGCGCCAGGAGATCGACGCGCAGGGGTACGACTGCGAGATCGAGATCGACGGCGGCATCAACGCGACCACTGCGGTGGACGCCGCCGCAGCCGGGTGCGACATCCTCGTGGCGGGCAGCGCGATCTTCAAGGCCGCCGATCCCGTCGTGGCCGCGAACGACATCCGCGTCGCCGCCGAAGCGGCCCGCGCCACGGCGAAGGGCTCCGCGTGAGTCCGCGCGGCGTGAAGATCGACCTCGTCGCCAAGGTGCTGGTGTGCTCCGACGGCGTCATGGAGGGCACCCGCGAAGACCGCGCCGGCCCCAAGGTGGTGGAGTGCCTCGCCGACGCGGGCTTCGCGGTGATCGACCACCGCGTGTGCTCCGACGGCATCGACGAAGTGGCGTTCGCGCTGCGCGACCTGGTGGCGGGGTACGCCGGACTCGTGGTGACGACGGGTGGCACCGGCTTCGGCCCCCGCGACCTCACCCCCGAGGGCACGCGCATGGTGATCGACCGCGAAGCCCCCGGCCTCGCCGAGGCGATGCGCCGCGCCAGCGACACCCCCGGCAAGCCGTTCGGCATGTGGAGCCGTGGGGTGTGCGGCACCGTCGGTCAGGCGCTGATCTGCAATCTCCCCGGTTCCAGCTCGGGCGCCATCGAGTGCCTCGAGGTGATCCTCCCGGCCGTACCTCACGCCCTCGATCTCCTCGTCGGCGGGCGGCCCCACTGAGCGATCGCGCAACCCGCGGCGCCACGGACCGACCTGATCGACCTGATCGACCTGATCGCAGCAATCGCAGGAAAGGACCCGCACCCATGCGCGCAGCCCTGATGGAAGCCGGTACCACGACGCTGACCGTTGCCGACATCGACGTCGCCGATCCCGGCCCCGGCCAGGTGCGCGTGCGCGTGTGTCACTGCGGCCTCTGCCACTCCGACTACACGGTGCTGCACTCGGGTCTGCCCATGACGCCGATGGTGCTCGGTCACGAGGCGGCCGGCATCGTCGACGCGGTGGGCGCCGACGTCACGTCACTCGCCCCCGGCGACAAGGTCGTGCTCACCCCGATCGCGCCCTGCGGCAAGTGCTACTGGTGCGTGCGCGGTGAAGCCGGCTGCTGCGTGAACAACGCGAGCGTCATGACCGGCACCTTCGGCGACGGCACGAGCGGCCTCTCCCGCGGCGATCAGCTGGTGTACCGCGGCCTCGGCGTGGGGGGCTTCGCCGAGTACGTGCTCACCGGCGAGACCGGTGCGGTGAAGATCCCGGCCGACACCCCGCTCGACATCGCCTGCGTGATCGGCTGCGCGGTGCAGACCGGCGTGGGCGCGGTCCTCAACACCGCGAAGGTGGAGCCGGGCGCCACCGTGCTCGTGCTCGGGCTCGGCGGCATCGGCATGTCGGTGTTGCAGGGCGCCCGCGCGTCCGGCGCGTCGCAGATCATCTGCTCCGACCCCAACGGCCCCCGCCGCGAGGCCGCGCGGAAGATGGGCGCCACGGCCGTCATCGACCCGACCGTCGACGACGTCGTGACCGCGGTCATGGACCTCACCACCGTCGGCGTCGACTACTCGTTCGAGTGTGCGGGTGTGGCCGCCCTCGGCGAGGTGGGCATCACCGCGAGCCGCAAGGGCGGCACCACCGTGCTCGTCGGCGCACCCTCGGCCGACCAGGCCATCACCATCAACCCGGCCGTGCTCTTCGGCGTGGCCGAGAAGAAGCTCATGGGTTGCTTCCTCGGTTCCTGCAACTCGCTGCGCGACATCCCGCGCCTCGTCGCCATGTGGCGCGCGGGCCAGCTCGACCTCGAAGCCCTCATCACCGCGCACCGTCCCCTCGACGAGATCAACGAGGCCTTCACCGACATGGGTAACGGCGTGGGCATCCGCACCGTGCTCGACATCGCTCCCGAGTGACGCGGGCCGACTCTTCGGTCTCTTCGGTTGTCAAGGATCAGGTGGTCACGTCGGGGGTCACATTGCGAGCGTCATCGGTTCGAGACGTCGCTGCCTGCGTTCCTCCGCCGTGACGAGACGGAGGGTGAGGCCGTGGGGCTGGTTGGGGTTGCCGTCGAGCACGTGGTCGCCGTGCGGGACGAGCAGTCCGTGGTGGTACGCGCATACCGCCGCAAGATTCGACGTGTCGTCGCTTCCGCCCCATGAGCTGGGGTGGAGGTGATGCACCTGGAGTCTGAGGCGCCGGTTGCAACCCGGCCATCGACATCGCCCGTCTCTGCGCACGACCGCGCGTCGGCGTTTCTGGGACACGAACGTGCGGGCGCGGTCCTCCGCGATCACGGTGCCGTCGTCGTCGACCACTCGGAGGTGCACGCGGGCGTTGGCGCGTGCCGCGTCGACCCATTCGTCGGGCAGTGGCACTCCGCACATGGTCGCTTCACCGTCGAGGGTGATGTCGACGTGGATGTCCACCCGCGCCCCGACGGTCGCGCGCTCGGCACCGTCCTCCGCGTTCGCTTCCAGCTGACACAACCCGATCAGCACGTCGGCCTGGCGACGCTCGAGCGGTTCCCACGCCTCACCGGTCGCCGGCTTCATGCGCTCGGCGACGAGATCGAAGAAACCCTCGACGATCGCGCCGCCGTGCTCCATCGGCAGCTCGAACCGGCCGCAGAGGAACCCGTCGGCCGACTGCCACTTGCGCAGCGACCGCCGGTTCCGACGCTCGACACTGTCCTCACGCCGCGGCTTCGCCCGCTCCGCGCGCGCCATCTTCTGCAGATCCAAGGGTGACGTGCGCTTGGCGGCCGCCGTGATCTCGGCATCCGAGTCTTCATCCGCGAGCTCCGCCGCCGGCGCCAGCTGCTCCGAGCTGAGCGAACCGTCCAGCGCCGCGCGGCCCAGGTGCGACAACTGCTCCAACTTGCGGGCGATGTCGCGCTCGACGCTTCGCGTTCGTCTCGGTGACCCCGTCACGCGCGGCCTGGTCCTTCGCCAACGCGTCGCGCTCGTCGAGCACCCGCAGCATCGCCAACGCCCGGGCCTCGTGACGGCGCGCCTCGCGCAACTCCACCTCGCGCTCATCGCGGAGGTGGTCGGTGTCCCAGCACCGCAGCTCGTCGCACAGGTCACGGAAGTTGCTCACGAACCCATCCAAACACCGGGGTACGACAGTTATCGCCGAGATCGGCTGGAGACGTGCGAAAACCTGCCGAAGTTGCGGGGCCGGGGATCCTGGGCGACCGCGCCCCGCCGGAAACCACGCTGAGCCCCGCTCGGGTTCCTCTCCGCGGTAACGGCATACACTTGGCGGGTCACACACAACTGAATGCCCTCGGGGTTGGGTGCAAGTCCCGACCGGCGGTGGCCAGGACCCGGAACCTCGGGCACCTGGGAGCCCGCGAGCCCGCAACCGCCTGCTGCGGGTCGACCCGGTCAGAAGCCGGGGCCGACGGTGAGAGTCCGGATGGGAGAGGGTGAGGAGCCGTACGGCTGCCACGTCACGCGCCCACTGGGCCCGTGACCGGGAACCCGTGCCGTCCCCGCCGTCGCCCGCGTCCCCATCCCGGGTGTACCCAGCGGACGAGCACGAGCGGAAGCGACGACGGTGAGCGAGACCGGCGGCACGAGTGCGAACCAGCACACGGAGCGTGACTCCCTGCTGATGCAACGCGCCCGCACCGTCGCCCTCGCGGCCCGCCGCCGGACCGCCCCGAACCCGTGGGTCGGCTGCGTGCTCACCGACAGCACGGGAGCGGTGATCGCCGAGGGCGCCACCGAGCCGCCCGGCAGCCGCCACGCCGAAGCCGTCGCGCTCCAGGCCGCCCTCACCCACGGGGCCGACCGCGCCCGTGGCGGCACCGCCTACGTCACCCTCGAGCCCTGCTCACACCACGGCCGCACCCCGCCGTGCGCCGACGCGCTGATCGATGCCGGGGTCACCCGAGTCGTCGTCGCCGTCGAGGACCCCGACCCCGACGTCGCCGGGCAGGGCATCGCCCGCCTCCGCGCCGCGGGCGTCGACGTGACCGTCGGTCTCCACGCCGCGGAGATCCGCACCGACCTCGCGCCCTACCTGCTCCACCGAACGCAGGGCCGGTCCTTCACCGTCGTGAAGACGGCGATGAGCCTCGACGCCCGCATCACCGCACGCGACGGCTCGTCGCAGTGGATCACGTCCCCGCAGGCCCGGGCCGACGCGCACGAGCTGCGCGCCGACTCGCAGGCCGTGATGGTCGGTGCGGGGACCGCCCTCGCCGACCGCCCCCGCCTGACGGTGCGCGACCTCGCCGACCCCGCCAACCGGCCGCCGCAACCGCCGCTGCGCGTGGTGCTCGACGGCCGCGGTCGCGTGCCCGCCGACGGCCCGCTCTTCGACACTTCGCAGGCGCCGACCCTCGTGGTCACCACGCCCGTCGCCTCCGACGCTGCGCACCAGGCCTGGCTGGCGGCCGGCGCCAAGGTGCTCACCGTCCCACCGTCGAAGGGCCGCACCGGCGTCGACCTCGACGCCACGCTCGAGACGCTCGCAGGCCTCGGCGTGCTGCAGGTACTGGTGGAGGGCGGCGCGGAACTCACCGGCGCACTGGTGCGCCAGCGCCTGGCGGACCGCATCATCGCCTACGTCGCGCCCACGCTGCTCGGACGCGAGGGTCGACTCGCCTTCGACGTCGCCGGCCCCGACACGATCGACGACGCACGCCGTTGGGAGCTCACCGACGTCCGCCGTCTCGGTCCCGACGTCCGAATGGACTTCGTCCCGGGAGCGGTTGGCTGATGTTCACCGGGATCGTCGAGGAGCTCGGCGCCGTGCGGGCGATCGTCCCCAACGAGGGCGGCGCGCGCATCGAGATCGATGCCGCCACCGTGCTGACCGACGCCGAGATCGGCGCGTCGATCGCGGTCAACGGCTGCTGCCTCACCGTGGTGGAGCTCCACGACGGCTGGTGGGCGGCCGACGCGGTCACCGAGACCCTCGACCGCACGTCGCTCGGCGCGCTCACCGCAGGCGCGCCGGTCAACCTCGAACGGCCCATGGCCGCCGACGGCCGCTTCGGTGGTCACGTCGTGCAGGGCCACGTCGACGGCGTCGGCGCGCTCGGCGCCCGCACGACGTTGCCCGACGGTTCCACCCGCATGACCTTCACGCCGCCGCGCGCGCTCCTGCGCTACGTCGTCGAGAAGGGTTCGATCACCATCGACGGCATCTCGCTCACCGTGGCGTCGCTCGACGACGCGGCCGGCACGTTCGACGTTGCCGTCATCCCGCACACCCTGTCCGTCACCACGCTGGGGCCCAAGCAACCCGGCGACCCGGTGAATCTCGAGGTCGACGTGCTCGCCAAGTACGTCGAGCGACTCCTCGCCGTGAACACCCAGTAAGGAGCACCACCCATGCCCTTCACGCAGATCGAGGCCGCGGTCGAAGCCATCAAGCGCGGCGAGCTCGTGATCGTCGTCGACGACGAGGACCGCGAGAACGAAGGAGATCTCATCACGGCGGCCGAGGTCGTCACGCCCGAGAACATGGCGTTCATGATCCGCTACACGAGCGGCGTGATCTGCATGCCCATGGAGGGTGACCGCCTCGACCAGCTGCGCCTCCCGCTGATGGTGGCCGACAACACGGAGTCGCAGCGCACCGCGTTCACCGTGTCGGTCGACGCCCGCAACAACACCACCACCGGCATCTCCGCGGCCGACCGCTGCACCACCATCCACGCGATGCTCGACGAGGCGACGCGCCCCGAGGACCTCGCCCGTCCCGGGCACATCTTCCCGCTGCGCTACCGCGAGGGCGGCGTGCTCAAGCGGGCCGGCCACACCGAGGCCGCCGTCGACCTCGCGCGCATGGCGGGCTTCCGGCCCGCGGGTGTGCTCGCCGAGGTGGTGAACGACGACGGCACGATGGCGCGCATGCCCGAGCTCACGAAGTTCGCGGAGGAGCACGGGCTGCTCATCATCTCGATCGCGGACCTCATCCGCTACCGCCGTCACCGGGAGAAGCTGGTGCGCCGCGTGTCGGAGGCCCGCATCCCCACCAAGCACGGCGACTTCACCGCCTACGTGTTCGAGTCGATCATCGACGGCACCGAGCACATGGCGTTCGTCTACGGCGACGTCGCCGGCCACGACAACACCCTCGTGCGCGTGCACTCGGAGTGCCTCACCGGTGACGTGTTCGGCTCGATGCGCTGCGACTGCGGCCTGCAGCTCGACCTCGCGATGGAGACCATCGCCAAGGAGGGCGCGGGCGTGGTCGTGTACTTGCGTGGCCACGAGGGCCGCGGCATCGGCCTGGGCCACAAGATCCGGGCGTACACGCTGCAGGACCAGGGCCGCGACACCGTCGAGGCCAACGTGGAGCTGGGCTTCCCGGCCGACTCCCGCGAGTACGGCATCGGGTCGCAGATGCTCGTCGACCTCGGCGTGTCGACCATGCGGATCATGACGAACAATCCGTCGAAGTACGGCGGGCTCGAGGGCTACGGTCTCGAGATCGTGGAGCGGGTGCCCCTGCACGTGCTCCCCAACGAGGAGAACATCCGCTACCTGCGCACCAAGCAGGAGAAGATGGGGCACCTCCTCGACATCGAGGTCGAGGACGAGGTCCCGCTCGAGCAGAGCGAGTAGCGGGTAGTCCGGCGCGGCGGCGAGCAGCGAACAGCAGGCGGAGCACGAACACATGGGTCAGTACGTCGAACACCACGCGTCGCTCGACGCGACGGGGATGCGCATCGCGATCGTCGCGGGGCGCTTCAACGACCACGTCACGCGGCCGTTGCTCGACGGCGCGCGCCACACACTCGAGCAGGCGGGCGCCGAGCCCGCGCCGGTGTACTGGGTGCCCGGCGCGTTCGAGGTGCCGTTGCTGGCGAAGAAGCTCGCCGAATCGAGCCGGGTCGACGCGGTCGTGTGCCTCGGCGCGGTGATCCGGGGCGACACCCCGCACTTCGAGTACGTGGCGGGGGAGTGCGCGCGCGGCCTCATGCAGGTCACCCTCGAGACGGGCGTGCCGATCGTGTTCGGCGTGCTCACCGTGAACAACCTCGACCAGGCTCTCGCCCGCGCGGGCGGGTCCGTCGGCAACAAGGGCGAAGAGTCCGCCCAGACGGCCATCGAGATGGTCGACCACCTCCGCGCGATCGCGAAAGGCAACTGAACCCCCATGCTCCGACTGGTGCTTCCCAAGGGCTCGCTCGAGCAGGCGACCCTGCAGCTCTTCCAGGACGCCGACCTCGCGGTGTCGCGCGGCTCCGACGTCGACTACCGCGGCTCGATCGACGACCCGCGCGTCAGCGAGGTGCGGATCCTGCGCCCGCAGGAGATCCCGAAGTACGTGGCCGAAGGCCGCTTCGACGTCGGCATCACCGGCCGTGACTGGATCGAGGAGCGCCACGTCGACGTCGTCACGTTGAGCGAGCTCCACTACTCGAAGGCCACCGCGCGCCCGATCCGCGTGGTGCTCGCGGTGGCGGGCGACTCAACGGCGGAGACCGTCGCCGACCTGCCCCCGGGCCTGGTCGTGCACACGGAGTACCCCGAGCTCACGCGCCGCTACTTCCAGCAGCACGGCATCGAAGCCGACGTGCAGCTGTCCTACGGCGCCACCGAGGCCAAGGTGCCCGACATCGCCGACGCGGTGGTGGAGATCACCGAGACGGGGCGCGCGCTGAAGGCGGCGGGGCTACGCATCCTCGACACCATTCTCGTGTCGTACACGGAGCTGATCGCCAGCCCCCACGCCTACGGCGACCCCGAGAAGCGCAAGGCGATGGAGCAGCTCCAGAGCCTGCTCAACGGCGCGCTCGAGGCGCGGGGTCGCGTGCTGCTGAAGCTCAACGTCGAGAAGGTGAACCTCGATGGCGTGATCAACCTGCTCCCCGCGCTGAAGTCGCCCACGGTGTCGCAGTTGTTCGGCGACGACGCGTTCGCGGTGGAGACGGTCGTGGCGAAGAGCGAGATCAACACGCTCATCCCCGCATTGATCGAGCAGGGCGCGACGGGCATCATCGAGCTGCCCATCTCGAAGATCGTCAATTGAACGCGAGCGGAGCGAGCAGGCCGGTGGAGGAGGAGCGACGGTGAAGGACTCGTATCTCGGGCGCATCGCGGTGTTCGACGAGCGGCGCGGCCTCGGTGAGGTGGAGGCCGCGGGTGGCCTGCGCTACCCGTTCCACTGCACGGCGATTCACGACGGCTCCCGCTTCGTGGTGGAGGGCGCCGACGTCGAGTTCACCGTGGTCGCGGGGCCGCTCGGCCGCTACGAGGCCTCGGCGATCCGCAAGATCAGCCGCGCACCCGGGTCCTGAGCCCTGACGGCCTTCCCGTGATCGGGCGCCGCCCCCTGGGCGACAGCGGCATCGAGGTCTCCGCGCTGGGGTTCGGCGCGATGACGTTCAGCCCGCAGCGCCAGGCGATCGCGCGGGTCGACGAGGCCGAGGCGCACCGCATGGTGCACCGCGTGCTCGACGCCGGCGTGAACCTGATCGACACGGCCGACCGATACGACGACGGCCGTTCGGAGGAGATCCTCGGCCACGCGATTCGCGGCCGGCGCGATCACGTGGTGATCGCCACCAAGTGCGGATTCGGCCCACCGGCACGCGGCCCCGGTGGGCTCGCGTACGAGAACGTGATCGCCGTGTGCGAGGCGAGCCTGCGCCGCCTCGACGTCGACGTGATCGACCTCTACCAACTGCACCGTGCTGATCGCGCCACACCGGTCGAGGAGACGCTCCGCGCGCTCGACCACCTCGTCGCCGCGGGCAAGGTGCGGGCCGTCGGCAACAGCAACTTCCGGGCCTGGGAGACCGCGGGCGCGGTCGCTCACCAACGGGCGCTCGGACGCACCGCGCTCTGCTCCGTGCAGGTGTACTACTCGCTCGTCGGGCGTGACGTGGAGCACGAGATCCTGCCGCAGTGCCGTGCCGACGGCCTCGGCGTGCTCGTCTACAGCCCGCTCGCCGGTGGTTACCTCAGCGGCAAGTACCGCGGCAGCACAGAGGTCGCCGACGGGGGCGAGGGCCGCCGCGCCGGCTTCGAGTTCCCGCCCGTCGACCTCGACGCGGGCGAGCGCGTGCTCGCGGTGCTGCGCGAGATCGCCGGCGCCCACGGATCCACGCCCGCACAGATCGCGCTGGCCTGGACGCTCGCGCGCGCCCGGCGTCACGTCGGTGCTGTTCGGCGCGAACACGCACGAGCAGTTGGAGCAGAACCTGGCCGCGGCGGCGATCGCCCTGACCGACGACGAGGTGGCGCGCCTCGACGAAGCCAGCGCGATCCATCCGATCTACCCCGGGTGGTGGGACCCCGCCATGGGCGTCCAGCCGCCTCTCTAGGCTCGGCTCCGCTCGCTGTCCCCTATGCGGTCACGAGGACAGGGACCCTGAGCGTGAGCGTGTAGCCGGATGACGCGTCGCCGGTGACCGTCGCCATCTCGTGCACGGCGCCGTCGTCGCGGAACACCATGTCGGTGTCGAGCGACAGTTGCGACAGGTTGTTCGCGCTGCCCGGGTAGAGACTGGCGTTGGCGTCGTACACGGAGTTGCACAGGTCGCGGGGGAGGGCCATCTGCGACGTCGCGATCTTGTCGCTCGCGCTGGTGGCCGAGGTCGTGCTGGGGTACACCTCGAAGTGCACGTGCGGCCACCGGCCGGTGTAACAGCCGGGGAACAGGCTCTCGAAGGTGACCGCGCCCGCGGCGTCGGTGGCCTGCACGCCACGCAGGAAGTTCTCGTTGGTGACGCCGTTCGAATACATCGAGTACAGGCCCTTGCCGTCGCAGTGCCACACGTACACGGCGGCGTCCTTCAGCGGCGTGCAGCCTGCGCTGGCGTTCACCACCTCGAAGCGGAGCTTCGCGGGTACGCCCGCGGCCATCACGTTGGAGCCGGTGGTGGAGTTGCCGAAGCTCGCCGTGATGTCGGAGCGCACCACGCCCGACTCGGAGAGCACGTCGGGCCCGTTGGAACCGTCACCCGGGTACGGGCCGCCGGTCTCCTCGGGGATCACCGTGCAGTCGGTGGTGGTCGCGGTGGTGCCCCGAGTGCGCCGAGTCCGAGGAGCCGGCGCCTGCTCACCTGGTGGATGTCGATGCTCATGCCGCCATCATGACGAGCCGAACTCAGGCTGCCCTGAGAAGTCTTCCCGCGGACGGTGGCGCATCGGGCTCGGTGTGGGCGACAGGTTCGCCGCCGCGTTCACCAACGACACGTGCGTGAACGCCTGGGGGAAGTTGCCGAGCAGGCGCGCGGCTGCCGGGTCGTACTCCTCGGAGAGCAGGCCCACGTCGTTGGCAATGGCGGTGAGGCGGTCGAACATCGCGCGGGCCTCGTCGGTGCGCCCGAGCATGCCCAGCGTGTCGACGTACCAGAACGAGCAGGGGAGGAACACGCCCTCCCCGGGCGGCAGCCCGTCGGTGCCGCCCGCGGTGTCGTAGCGGGCGACGAACCCGTCGACCACCAGCTCCCGTCCGATCGCCTCGACGGTGCCGACCACGCGCGGGTCGGTGCACGGAAGGAAGCCCACGAGCGGGATCATCAGCGCGCTCGCGTCGAGCGCGGCTGACCCGTACGACTGGGTGAACGTGTTGCGTTCGGCGTCGAAGCCCTGCTCGCAGACCTCGCGGTGCACGTCGTCGCGGATGGCGCGCCAGCGGTCGACGGGACCCTCGAGGCCGAAGTCGTCGACCGCCTGTACCGCGCGGTCGAACGCGACCCAGGCCATCACCTTCGAATGGGTGAAGTCGCGTCGCCCGCCACGCACCTCCCAGATGCCCTCGTCGGGCTCCTGCCACGCGCCCTCCAGGAAGTCGAGCAGGGCGAGCTCCACCGCCCACGCGTCGGCGTCCCCGTCGATGCCCATGCGCCGCATCTGGTGCAGCGAGTCGACGACCTCGCCGTACACGTCGAGCTGGAACTGCTCCGACGCCGCGTTGCCCACGCGCACCGGCGTCGAGTGCTCGTAGCCCGCGAGCCAGGGGAGCTCGCGTTCGGGGAGCCGCCGCTCGCCGGCCGGCCCGTACATGATCTGCAGGCGGGCCGGGTCGCCGGCAACCGCGCGGAACAGCCAGTCGCGGAAGGCGACCGCCTCCGTTGAGTAGCCCGCGTTCATCAACGCGTAGAGCGTGAACGTGGCGTCGCGCAGCCAGCAGAAGCGGTAGTCCCAGTTGCGAACGCCGCCCGGCCATTCCGGGAGCGACGTGGTGGGGGCGGCCACGATCCCGCCGGTCGGCGCGAAGGTGAGCGCCTTGAGCGTGACCAGGGAACGCTGCACGAGGTCGCACCACGGCTCGGGCAGGTGGTCGCGCTGGCGGTGCACCGACCGGGCCGACCACGCCTGCCACGCCGCGGTGGTCTTGGCGAGCGCGGCGTCGGCGTTGCAACGGGGCGGCGGCGTGTCGTGGTGCGACGGGTACCAGGTGAGTACGAACGGGATCCGCTCGCCCGCGTGGACCGTGAACGACGCGTGGTGGCGCATCTCCTCGCCGATCATCGGCACCGCGCCGGTGATCCGCAGCGCGTCGGGCCCCGCGATCATCTGCAGCGCGTCCTCGCGGTGACGCACCCACGGCACGACCTCCCCGTGGTCGAAGCGCACCGCGAGGTCGACCTGCATCGGCACCGTGCCCGACACGCCCTCCACGATGCGCACGAGATCGACGCTGCGGTCACGGATCGGCATGAAGTCGACGAGGCGGACGGTGCCCTCGGGCGTGTCCCACTCCGTCTCGAGCACCAGGGTGTCGTCGCGGTACTGCCGACGGGTGGCCCGCGCCCCCGTCGACCATCCCGCGGCCGGCGCGACCCGCCACGAGCCGTTGCCGTCGTCGCCGAGGAGCGCGGCGAAGCACGCCCCGGAGTCGAACCGGGGGACGCACAGCCAGTCGATCGCGCCGTCGTCGCCGACCAGCGCGGCGGTCTGGGTGTCGCCGATCAATGCGTACTGCTCGATCCGCGACGCCATGAGGGAGTGTTACCCCGATTCCCCGGAAGTGGATTCGCCCGCTTCGGCCGCGAGCTCGGCGGCAACCTGTGCGTCGAGGGCGGCGAGGGCGTCGGTGAGCTGCACGAATGCCATGCGCAGCTGCGTGACGGCGTCGCGGAGCATGTCGTGGTGGGGCGCCAGGCGCGTGCCGAGGGTGTCGACCATGGCCGCCAGGGCGTCGATCGCCAGGCCGGCCTCGTCCATCCGGGGCCGGGCGGGGGAACCGTCGGGCAACGGGTCCGGGGACAGGTGGAGGATCGCCAGCTCCCACAGCCCCACCGCGTGGTTGGCCACGATGTCGGCCACCGGCACCGCGGCCAGCTCCGCTCGGGCTTGGCGGATCGCCGCCATCTCCTCGGGGGAGGGCTGCCCTTCGGGGCCGGCAGCCGGGCCGCCCGGGCCGCCTGGGTCGCCGAAGAGGGCTTCGCCCGGGTCGTGCTCGGGCTGGCGTTCGGGCTCGTGTTCGCCTGATGGTGTCCAGATGGTGCTCACCCGGCTATCCTGACAGGGAAATTCAACCCGGTGCGCAACCAGCCCGGGCACAACAGGGAAGTGGGACCTGTACCTGGGTCCCCACCCGGCCACCGCCAGCCCCTCCGGACAACTCCGGGGACCCGGGCAACCGAGTGCGTCGGGTCCGCATCGATCGGCCACCCGCGAGGTATGCGGACTGGTCTCCTCGCGGCGGACGCTTCCCGTGTCCGCCGCTCGTCGCGTCCAGGGGACACTTCGGGAGCCGCCGGCCTGCGCGGGCGACCACCCAAGATGAAGGGGTGACCAGATAGCTACAAGTGATGTCAGGATCAACGACCGGATCCGAGCCCGCGAGGTTTTCCTCGTCGGGGCCGACGGTGAGCAGCTCGGGGTCAAGCCATTGCCCGAGGCGCTCTCGAAGGCCCGTGAACAGGAGCTCGACCTGGTCGAGGTGGCGCCCAACGCCAACCCGCCCGTCTGCCGGATCATGGACTACGGCCGGTACGTCTACGAGCAGGAACAGCGCCGGCGTCAGTCGAAGCGCAAGGCCACGAACGTCGTCATCAAGGAGATGAAGTTCCGGCCCAAGATCGACGAGCACGACTACACCACCAAGATGAAGCACGTGGTGCGCTTCCTCGGCGAGGGCAACAAAGTCAAGCTGACGATCATGTTCCGGGGCCGTGAGATGGCCCACCCCGAGCTCGGGATGAAGATCCTGAACCGGGTGGCCGAGGACGTCGCCGAAGTCGCAGTGGTGGAGTCGGCGCCGCGCCAGGACGGCCGCAACATGACGATGGTCCTGCACCCCAACCGCAAGGAAACGAAGAAGCCCTCCAGAGGCGAAGCCAAGCACGACACGAACCACGAGGAACCCACCTCCGCACCCGCGGAGGCGGCCGCACCGGCGCCTGCCACCCCGGCAGCCCCCGCGGCCGACGACACCGGAGCAGCCTGATGCCGAAGATGAAGACCCACCGGGGCGCCGCCAAGCGCTTCCAGGTCACCGGAAGTGGGAAGATCCGCCGCCGCAAGGCGTTCCGGGCCCACCTCCTCGAGAAGAAGCCCAGCAAGCGCACGCGTCGCCTCAAGGGCTACGCGATCCTCGAGGGCGGCGACAAGAAGCGCGCCGAGCGCCTCTTGGGCCGTCGCTGACGCGCTCTTCTCTTCCCGCCAGTTCCAGCCACACCAGGAGTCTGAAAGATGGCCAGGGTCAAGCGATCCGTCCACGCAAAGAAGTCCCGCCGCAAGGTTCTCGAGCGGGCAGAGGGCTACCGCGGTGCACGGAGCCGCTCCGTTCGCAAGGCGAACGAGCAGGTCATGCACTCGGGGAACTACGCCTACCGCGACCGTCGGGCGCGCAAGGGTGAGTTCCGCAAGCTCTGGATCATGCGCATCAACGCGGCGTGCCGTCTGCACGACATCTCCTACTCGCGCTTCGTCGCGGGGCTGAAGGCCGCCGAGATCGAGGTCGACCGCAAGATCCTGGCCGACCTCGCCGTGCGCGACGACGCCGCCTTCGGCGCGCTGGTCACCACCGCGCGCGAGGCGCTCGACGCCGCCTGAGCGTCACACCGTCGAGCCGGATCACCGCCGGATCACCAGGTCAGGGGAGGAGCGGGTGTCCGCGGCCGAGCCGTTGGGCGCCCGCCATCCCGACCTCCGTCGGCTGCGGGAGCTGCTGCGCGATGCGCGCGCCCGCCACGACCAGCAGGCCTTCGTCGTGGAAGGTCCCCACGCCGTCGAGGGTGCTCTCGACCGTGGCGCGTCGCTCGAGGGCGTCTACCTCGGGCCCCGCGCCGACGTCGCCTTCCCCGCGCTGGTCGACCGCATCCGCGCGGCGGGGGTGCCGGTGCACGCACTCAAAGAGGGGGTGCTCGAGAAGATCGGCTCCACCCGTACCCCGCAACCGGTGCTCGCGGTTGCGCCGATCGTGCGCCACGGGCGCGACGTACTCGGTCGTGACGGCATCGTCGTCGTGGGCACGCTGATCTCCGACCCCGGCAACCTCGGCACGATCCTGCGCTCCGCGGAGGCGGCCGGGGCGGCGGCAATCGTCCTCGGGCCCGGATCGGTCGACGCCTACAATCCCAAGGTCGTTCGTGCCTCGGCGGGCGCGATCTTCGGGATACCCGTGTTGGAAGCCGCTTCGGAAGGATGGTCCCCGGTGGAGGCGCTCGACGCCCTGGGCGCGCTCGGTCGGCAACGGCTGGGCGCCGACGCCACCGGCGCGCTGCCCTACGACGCGGTGGACCTGGCCCGGCCCACCGCGGTGGTGCTGGGCAACGAGGCGCACGGCCTCGCCCCCGAGGTGACCGCACGCCTCGACGGCACGGTCGCCATCCCGATGGCCGGCGCCACCGAGTCGCTCAACGTGGCGATGGCGGCCACGGTCCTCTGCTTCGAATCAGCGCGCCAACGACGAGCGCGAGGGAGTGCGCAATGAGTCTGCTGCCCGAGGGCTACCTCGAGGGCGCGGCCGCGGCGATCGCGGCCGCCGCCACCGACGACGAGCTGGCCGCGGTCGAGCGCGAGTACGCCGGACGCGGCTCGGCCGTCTCCGACCTCAAGGCCTCGATCAAATCGCTCGATCCCGCCGACCGTCCCGTCGCCGGCAAGCTGGTGAGCGAGACCACCGCGGCGATCGCCGAGCTCGTCGCTGCGAAGCAGGCCGAGCTCGCCGCCGCCGAGGCCGCGACCGCGGGGGAGCGCGACCGTCTCGACCTCACGCTCGGCGGCCACGGCCCTGGGCGCGGTCACCTCCACCTCGTCACCCAGGTGCAGCGGGAGCTCGAGGACATCTTCGTGGGCATGGGCTACCGCGTGGTCCAGGGCCCCGAGGTGGAAGACGACTGGCACAACTTCGAGGCGCTCAACATGGTGCCCGGCCACCCGGCCCGCTCCATGCAGGACACGCTCTACGTGGAGCTCGGCGATCCCGAGCAGGTCATGTTGCGCACGCACACCTCACCGGTGCAGATCCGCACGATGGAGGCGATGGAGCCGCCGATCTTCGTGGTGGCGCCCGGCCGCACCTACCGCAACGAGACGCTCGACGCCCGCCACTCGCCGGTGTTCCACCAGATCGAGGCGCTCGCCGTCGACGAGGGCATCACCCTCGCGGATCTCTTCGGCACCATCGAGACCTTCGTGCGCCGCCTCTTCGACGACGACCGCATTCGCACCCGCTTCCGCCCCGACTTCTTCCCGTACACGGAGCCGTCGGCGGAGCTCGCGGTGAGCTGCATCTTCTGCGAGGGCTCGGGATGTCGCGTGTGCTCGCAGTCGGGCTGGATCGAGCTCGGCGGCTGCGGGATGGTCGACCCGAACGTGCTCGAGGGCGTCGGCATCGACAGCGAGCGCTACACCGGGTTCGCGTTCGGATTCGGCCTCGAGCGCATCGCCATGGTCCGCTACGACATCGACGAGATCAAGACCTTCTTCGACGGCGACACGCGCTTCCTCGCGCAGTACTGAGCTGAGACGAACACATGCTGGTACCCCTTTCCTGGATCCGCGACTTCACGCCGGTCGACGCGCCGGTGCCCGATCTCGTCTCCGCGCTCAACCAGCTCGGCCTCGAGGTGGAGGGTGTGGAGCAACCGGGCGCCGAGATCACCGGCGTCAAGGTCGCGCGCGGTGCTCGGCGTCGAGCAGCACCCCGACGCCGACAAGCTGCAGCTGGTCGACATCGACACCGGCAGCGGCGAGACCCGCGTCGTGTGCGGCGCGCCGAACGTGGTGCCGGGCATGGTCGTGCCCTACGCCGGTTCGGGCGCCACGCTGCCCGGGCCGGATGGAAGTCGCTTCGTGCTCGAGCGCCGCAAGATCCGTGGCGTGGTGTCCGACGGCATGCTCTGCTCCGCCAAGGAGCTCGGCCTCGGCGACGACCACAGCGGCATCCTCGGCCTCGACGACGCCACCGAGCTCGGCGCCGACGTGCGCGGGGTGCTCGGTCTCGAGGATGTCATCTTCGACCTCGCGATCACGCCCAATCGGCCCGACGCGATGTGCGTCACCGGTGTGGCTCGTGAGCTCGCCGCCCATTTTTCGCTGCCCTTCGACCTGCCCGAACCCCACGCTCCGGTCAGGAGCGACGTCACCAGCGATGTCACCGTCGTGATCGACGACGACGAGCGCTGCCCCCGGTACCTCGGTCGTGTCGCGCGCGTCACGCTCGGGCCGTCGCCCGCATGGATGGCGCAGCGCCTCGTGAAGGCGGGCATGCGGCCGATCAGCAACGTGGTCGACGTGACCAACTACGTGCTGCTCGAGCGCAACCAGCCGCTGCACGCGTTCGACCTCGCGAAGCTGGGCGGGCGCGGCATCGTGGTGCGCACGGCCGCGGCGGGGGAGAAGATCACGACTCTCGACGACGTCGAGCGCGAGCTCACCACCGACGACCTCCTCATCTGCGACGCCGCGCGTGTGCCGCAGGCCGTCGCCGGCATCATGGGCGGCGCCACCGCCGAGGTGTCCGACACCACCACCGAGATCCTGCTCGAGTCGGCCTACTTCGAACGCATGGGCATCGCGCTCACGTCGAAGCGACTGAAGCTGCGCAGCGAGTCGAGCGCGCGCTTCGAGCGCGGCATCGACCCCGACGCGATCGCCCGCAACGTGGAGCGCGCCATGGAGCTCCTCGCGGAGGTGGCCGACGCGAAAGTCGTGCCCGACGCGGTCGACGTGTACCCGCGTCCCGTCGAGCGGGAACGCATCACCGTGCGGGCATCGCGGGTCAACGCGGTGCTCGGCACCACGCTCGACGCGGAAGACGTATGGGACGCGCTGGCGCCCCTCGGCATCGAGCTCGACAGCCCCGAGAGTGGCGGCGACGGCACCAGCCCTTCCGATGGCGTCGTCGCGATCGTGCCCACGTTCCGCCCCG
Source organism: uncultured Actinomycetes bacterium (assembly GCA_963720785.1). Classification (GTDB taxonomy): domain Bacteria; phylum Actinomycetota; class Acidimicrobiia; order IMCC26256; family DASPTH01; genus CAVRGQ01. The sequence goes on along the minus strand of CAVRGQ010000008.1, from coordinate 15,985 downwards.
ACCTCGACCGCGAGATCGACCTGGTCGAGGAGGTGGCGCGGCGCATCGGGTTCGACCGCATCGGCCGCACGCTCCCCGACACCCGCGGCCAGGTCGGCGCGCTCACCCCCCGCCAGCGGGAACGCCGCCTCGTGGCCGACGCCCTGGTCGGTGCCGGTTGCTCCGAAGCCATCACCCTGTCGCTGGTGGCGCCCGCCGACCTCGAGCGCGCCGGCGCGCCGCTCGACCGTCTCGTGCGCGCCACCAACCCGCTGCGCGCCGAGGAGTCGGTGCTGCGCACCGCGGTGCTCCCCGGCCTGCTGCGGGCCCTGGCGGGCAACCGCAACCAGGGTCTCGCCGATGCCGCGCTGTTCGAGATGGGTCGCGTGTTCCTGTCGCCGACCGGCCGATCGCGCCGCCGACGCGGGTCCGCTCCCCGACGAGCCCGAGCACGTCGCGATCGCATGGTCGGGCCACGTGCGCCGTCGGCCGGTCGAGGACGACCGGCCGGTCGATGTCTACGACGCGGTCGACGCGGTGCGGGCGGTGCTCGACGCGCTCGGTGTTGCCGACGTCGTGCTCGAACCGGTCACCAACACCGGCTTCCGCCCCGGCCGCGCCGCGCGCGTGCTGGTGTCGGGCGTGGAGGCGGGCACCGTCGGCGAGGTCGCGCCCGCAGTGCTCGATGCCCTCAACCTGGAGGCGCCGGTCGTGGCCGCCGAGCTGGAGCTCGACGTGCTGCTCGACGTGCCGCGTCGCAACCGCACCTTCCGGGCGCCGTCACGCTTCCCGGCCTCGCTGCTCGACCTCGCGTTCGTGGTCGACGAGTCGGTCGCCGCCGCGAGCATCGAAGCAACGTTGCGCACCGAGCTCGGCGACGTGCTCGAAGCGGTGCGCTGCTTCGACGTCTTCCGTTCCGACTCGCTGGGCGCGGGCAGGCGCAGCCTGGCGTTCACCTTGCGACTGCGCGCGCCCGATCGCACGCTCACCGACACCGAGGCCGGCGAGCTGCGCGCCCGGGCGGTCGGCGCGGTCGAGCGGGCGCACGACGCCGTGCTGCGCGGCTGACATGTTGCAGATCCGCGTGTACGTGCCGCACGAGCGGCTCGAACACGTGGAGGGGATGCTCATCGAGATCGACGGCGTCGGACGCATCATGCGGGTCGGCACCACCCACGACGGCGCGGTGATGGTCACCGCCGACGTCGAGCACGACTCTGCCGACGCGTGCTTCACGATGCTCGCCGAGCACCTGCCCGAGGCCGACGTCGCGCTCATTCGGCTCGAGGGCATCCAGTCCTCCGACACCTTGCCACGGCGCGGCTGGCTCGCGAGCGACCCCGACACGCTCGCGTGGGCCGAGGTCGTCGCCGAGGCGCGCACCAGTTCCCGGCTGCTCGGCCGCTACCTCGCGCTGATGGCCGTCGCCGGTGTGGTCGCGGGCATCGGTGTGATCGAGGCGAGCGGCATCCTCATCGTCGGCGCGATGGCGATCAGCCCCGACCTGCTCCCGCTCGCCGCCGCCTGCGTGGGTCTGCAGCAGCGACGGCCTCGGCTGTTCCTGCGTTCGCTCTCGACCCTGGTCGTCGGACTCGGGGTGGGCACGATCACCGCCGGGTTCAGCGCCGCGATCCTCCGCGGTCTCGGCGACTACTCCGGCAAGCTGCAGCTCGTGTCGTTGTCGTCGCTGACCCAGACCGACGCGACCACGATCATGGTGGCCCTCGCCGCGGGGGTCGCCGCGCTGCTCACTTACGAGACCAAGGCCGGCGCCGCGGTGGGCGTGGCGATCTCGGTCACCACGATCCCGGCGTCTGCCTACCTCGGCGTGCTGCTGTTCACCGAGAATCGGGAGGGGGCCTGGGGCGCGCTGGGTGTGCTCGTCACGAACCTGGCGTGCCTGCTGATCGGCGGCACGCTCACCGTCGTGGTGCAGCAGGCGATCCGTCAGCGGCGCACGCGCCCTGCCTCACCGACGCCGCCACCTCTGCGCTGACCGGCCCGCATTCTCCCTGGCGACGCGCCGCTCCCCGCGCCAGACTCGTGGGCATGTTCGACCGCTTCAGTGACGGTGCCCGCAAGGTGGTGGTGCTCGCCCAGGAGGAGGCCCGCGCGCTCGGGCACGACCGGATCGGCACCGAGCACCTCCTGCTGGGGCTCACGCGCGGTGAGGCCGGCGCGGTGTCCGGGGTTCTCGTGACCCATGGGCTGACCCCGCCGGAGACACGAGCCGCGATCGTCGACATCGTGGGTGGGGTCGCCGTCCAGCCGGCCGGCCACATCCCCTTCACTCCGGAGGCCAAGACGGCACTGGAGCACTCACTACGTACGGCGCTGGAGCGCGACGACACCACCATCACGCCCGCGCACCTGTTCCTGGCCCTCCTGGACGTCGAGGAGGGTGTGGCCGCCGAGGTGATCGACCGGGTCGCCGACGATCGCGATGCGGTGCGCCGTGACGTCGTGGCGCTGCTCGACGCCGGTGGCGACGACGCCGACGAGCAGCGCGCGGTCGCGCAGAGCGCGACACTCGGGAACCAGGCGTATCTCGCGGTAGCCGGGCAGCCCGGGCCACCCCGGCCGGTCGTCGGGCCGACGTGTGCCTTCTGCGGACGGGAGGAGGCGCGGGTGGACCGGATGGTCGTCGCGCGGGGCACGATCGTGTGCGCCGAGTGCATCCGGACGGCGGCGTCGATGCTCGACGCTTCCGAGGCCGGGGGTGGGGCAGGGACGCGCCTGCGCTTCCGACGGCCCGAGGCCGAGCCCGCGGATGCCAATGCCGCACGCCGGGCGATAGAGCGCGCGTTCGAAGCCGTGTTCCCAGGCGGTGCCCGGGAACGTCCCGACGCGAGGTGGGCGGTCGAGGAAGGTGAGGGTGTCGACGAGGACCTGGCGGATCTGGCCGAGGGTGGCCGGAATGCGCCCATGGTGGTCAACGACGTCACGGTTGAGCGCGTCTCGTTCGTCGACCCCGACCTGGCCGACGTGAGTATCGGGATCTGGCCCGCGGGCAGCGTGCAACCGATGTTGATGCCGGGGCGGGCGGTGTTCGTCGACGGGGTGTGGAAGGTCAGTCGCGCGACGCTGGCGTGGTTCGCGCAACAGTCGCGGGTGTTCCGGCGGCCGCCCGGTCCGTTCGGTCGCTGAGTGGCGCGGCCGGCGACGGCTCGAGGAGCAGGCGTTGCAGCTCTCGCCGCTCGGCCCGCTTCGCCCGGTAGCGCTCCCAGAAGTGGTCGAAGGTCAGCGAGATCGCGAACAACAGCAGCGCCGCGAACGCGTCGATCCAGTAGTGGTTGGCGGTGAGCACGATCGCCGCGAGGGTGAAGAACGGGTGCAGCAGGACGAGGTAGCGCCAGCGTGATGTCGTCGCGAGCAGCACGGCCCACGCGATCACCAACGCCCATCCGAAGTGCAGCGACGGCATCGCCGCGAACTGGTTGGCGAATCCCTTGTAGGGGCTGCCGTTACCGTAAGCCGCGGGGCCGAACAGCTTCGCGGTGTCGACGAAGCCGAACTTCGGGAACATGCGCGGCGGCGCGAGCGGGAAGCCGACGTGCACGACGAGGCCGGTCAACGTCATGACGACCATCACGTTGCGGAAGCGCCGGTAGACATCCCAGTGCCGCACGTACAGCCAGAAGAACGCGACCGCGGTGACGAGCGCGTGCGCCAGCAGGTAGTACGCGTTGAGGAAGCGGATGAGGGTGAGGTTGCCGTCGACGAGGTCCTGCAGGCGCGCCTCGGAGAACACGCCGAGCGTGCGCTCCACCCCGATCACCTCGCGGGCATTCTCGAGCGCCTGGTGCACGTGCCCCTCGGCGACGAGGTGGCGTCCGTACTTGTAGACGAGCAGCAGCGCGATGACCAGCGCGAGCTCGCGCACGAGCGAGGCGCCGAAGCGGGAGTGCCACCACCGGTCCAGACGGCCCCTGCCTTCCGCCTGACCAACGTGTTCCGGGTGGGCCCCCGAGTCCGCACCGCTCCCAGTGCCGGCCCGCGTGATGCGGGTTTCCCCTGATACCGCAGTCACCCCTCCGTTGTACCCCCCTTTGCCGCGGTGAATCCAGAGGTTTCCGGCAGGGATTTCGCGACGAGTGTCGTGGCCGCCCCGGGGCGGGCTGTTGACGCCCGCCGCGGGCACAATGAGGATCCGTGACCATCCATCAGCCGGTGGGCGACCTCTACGCGGAGCTCGGCGTCGACGAGCGGGCCTCGCGGAGCAGATCGTGGCGGCGTTCCGCTCCCGCGCCAAGTCCCTCCACCCCGACATGAACCCCGGCGACGCCGAGGCTGCCGAGCAGTTCAAGACGCTCGGGCGTGCCTACCAGGTGCTGGCCGACAAGGACGCCCGCGCCCGGTACGACGCCGGGCGGATGGTTGCCACCGCGGGCATCCCCGGAGTGGCCCCGAGGGTGGCACCCGTCGCGGTGACGGCCCGGTTCCAGCTCACTCGCAAGGCGGCCCGGTTGCTCGTCATCGGCGGCATCGTCATGGTCGTGCTCGGGATCGCGTCGGCGGCGTGGGTGGTGTCGCTGCAGCGCGACGACGCCGACCTGCGCGCCCGGGGAGTGGCGGCAACCGCCCGCGTGGTCCTCTACCGCGGCGAGCGATACCTCGCGTTCTCCCTGCCCGACGGCACCGTCGTGCGCGCCCAGGAGTCCCAGAAGACCGGTGAGGTTGCACCGTTGGTCGGCTCCCTCGTCGGTATCCACTACGACCGCGCCGACCCGACGACCATCGTCACCGACCAGTCGCACACCGGCCGCGACGTCACCCTCTGGATCGTCGCGGTGAAGTTCGTGGTCGGCGGCGCGCTCCTCGTCTGGTTCGGCCGCCGCCGCCTCCGCCGCACCGGCTGACACCACGTCGCCGCGCCGGTTTTGGCGTCACCACGCGCCGCCCTGGCGACGTCTGATGACGCCAAAACGGAAAGGGGCCGTATGAGTATGCAGGTATGTGTATACTATGCGGCATGTCGTATCGAGCTGCCGTCGTCGGCACGTCGGGGTACACGGGGGTGGAGCTGCTCCGGCTGTTGCACGGGCACCCGGACATCGAGGTGGGGACGGTCACCGCCGAGTCGAACGCCGGCGCCAACGTCCGTGACCTCTACCCGTCGCTGGCAGCCGGGTACCCGGACACCGTGTACGCGCCCACCGAGCCGGGCGCGCTGGCCGGGTACGACGTGGTGTTCCTGTGCCTGCCGCACGGGCAGTCGCAGCAGGTGGCGGGGGAGTTGGTCGACACCGTCGGCCACGTGGTCGACCTCGGCGCCGACTTCCGGCTGCCGAGCGCCGACTACGAGCGCTGGTACGGCGAGGGCCACGCCGCGCCGGAGCTGATCGGGCGTTTCGCGTTCGGGATGCCCGAGCTCTACCGGGAGCAGATCGTGGCCGCGCAGCACGTGGCGTCGCCGGGGTGTTACCCGACGGCCTCGTCGCTCGCGCTGGCGCCACTGCTCGCCCACGGCTTCGTGGAGCCCACCGGCATCGTGGTGGACGCGGTGTCGGGCGTGTCCGGCGCGGGCCGGGGCCTCAAGACCACGAGCCTGTTCTCCGAGGTCGACGAGAACGTCAACGCCTACGGTCTGCTCACCCATCGCCACACCGCGGAGATGGAGCAGGCGCTCTCCCACGTGAGCGGCGAGCCCGTGCAGGTGCTGTTCACCCCGCACCTCGTGCCCATGGTCCGGGGCATCCTCGCCACCTGTTACGCGCGGCCGCAGGTCGCCGGCCTCACCACCGAGGCGCTGCTCGACGCGTACCGCGAGTTCTACCGGGGTGAGCCGTTCGTGATCGTCACCGACGGCTCGCCGTCCACCAAGGCCGCCACCGGCTCCAATTCGGTGCACCTCACCGTGCGGTTCGACGAGCGCACCGGCACCGTGCTCGCCATCGGCGCACTCGACAACCTCGTCAAGGGCGCATCGGGCCAGGCCGTGCAGAACGCCAACCTTCTGCTCGGCATCCCCGAGACCACCGGACTCCCGACGATCGGACTGATGCCGTGAGGTTCCTCCCGTGAGTGTGACTGCAGTTCCCGGTTTCGAGTCGGGCGGGCTCGCCTCGGGCATCAAGGAGTCGGGCAACCCCGACCTGTCGATGATCGCCACTACCGACCGCGCCGCCGTCGCGGCGGCGGGCGTGTTCACCAGCAACCTGGTGGCCGCCGCACCGGTGCAGATCAGCCGCCGGCACCTCGCCGACGGCAAGGCCGCGGCGGTCGTCCTCAACTCGGGCAACGCCAACGCGGCCACGGGGGAGCAGGGCCGGCGCGACGCGCTGCGCATGTGCGAACTCACTGCGGAGGGTCTCGGCGTCGCTACCCGCGACGTCCTCGTGTGCCAGACCGGCCTCATCGGCATCCCCATGCCGATGGACCCGGTCGAGTCGGGCGTGCCCAAGCTCGCGCAGCAGCTCAGCGGCGACGCCGCGGGTGGTACCGCCGCGGCCGATGCCATCCTCACCACCGACACCGTGCGCAAGGAGACGCTGCAGACCGCGTCGCTCGACGGCCACACCGCGTTGGTCGGCGGCCTGGCCAAGGGCGCGGCGATGCTGTCGCCCGCGATGGCCACGATGCTCGCGGTGCTCACCACCGACGCTGCGGTCGAGCCCGACGCGCTCCAGGTGCTCCTGCAGCACGCGGTCACCAACAGCTTCAACGCGCTCGTCGTCGACGCGTGCCGCAGCACCAACGACACCGTGCTCGTGCTCGCCAACGGCAAGGCCGGCAACCCGCTCATCACCCGCGCCGGCGGTCCCGCCTTCCACGCGCTCGGTGACGCGCTCGCCGCCGCGTGTGCCGATCTCGCGCGGCAGATGGCGGCCGACGCCGAGGGCGCCACCAAGCTCGCGTCGATCACCGTGAAGGGCGCGCGCACGCCGGCCGAGGCACAGCTCGCCGCGCGCACCGTCGCGTCGAGCCAGCTCGTGCAGTGCTCGCTCTACGGTAAGGACCCGTACTGGGGCCGGGTGATCTCGGAGCTCGGCGTGAGCGGTGCGATGTTCGATCCCGAGCAGGTCGACATCTCCTACAACGGCCACGTCGTCTGCGTGCGTGGCATCGCGTTCCCGCACGACGAAGCGGCCGTCGCCCTCACCATGGAGGCCCGCGACATCGACATCGTCGCCGACCTCCACAACGGCAACTCCGAGGCGACGGTGCTGTTCACCGACCTCACCCACGCGTACGTCGACGAGAACATGGGGACGTCCTGATGGTCGACTTCCACGACCCGCGCATCCAGGAGAAGGCCGGGATCCTCAGCGAAGCGTTGCCGTACATCCGGGAGTTCTCGGGGAAGACCGTCGTCATCAAGTACGGCGGCAACGCCATGGACGACCCGGCGCTCGCCGACCTGTTCGCCACCGACATCGTGCTCATGCGCCTCGTGGGCATGAACCCCGTGGTGGTGCACGGCGGCGGCCCGCAGATCAGCGACCTGATGCGCCGGCTCGGCAAGGAGCCCGAGTTCGTCGACGGCCTGCGCGTCACCGACGCCGAGAGCGTCGACATCGTGCGCATGGCGCTGGTGGGCAAGGTCAACCGGGAGATCGTGTCGGCGCTGAACCAGCACGGCTCCTACGCGGTCGGGCTCTCCGGCGAGGACGCCGGCCTCATCAAGGTCACCATGCGCGACGAGCGCCTCGGCTTCGTCGGCGACGTCGAGTCGATCGACCCGTCGATCATCGAGCGGCTCACCCGCGAGGAGCTGATCCCGGTGATCGCGACGGTGGGCGTCGACACCGAGGGCCAGGCCTACAACGTGAACGCCGACACCGTCGCCGGCGCGATCGCCGCCGCGCTGCCGGCCGAGAAGCTCGTGTACCTCACCAACGTCGAAGGGTTGTACGCGGACTACCCCGACCAGGCCTCACTCATCTCGAACATCGACATCGCCGGGCTGGAGCAGCTCGAGGCCGCGGGCAAGCTCTCCGAGGGCATGATCCCGAAGATCCACTCGTGCGTCGACGCGCTGCGCAACGGCGTGGCGCGCGCCCACATCCTCGACGGCCGCATCCCGCACGCGCTGCTGCTCGAGTTCTTCACCCGTGAAGGTGTCGGAACGATGGTGACGCCATGAGTGACATGCACTTCGAACAGATCCGCGCGCTCGACGCCGAGCACGTGATGCAGACCTACGGCCGGTTGCCGGTCGCGTTCGTGCGCGGCGAGGGCACGAAGCTGTGGGACAGCGAGGGCAAGGAGTACCTCGACTTCCTCGGCGGCCTCGCGGTCACGTCGCTCGGGCACGCCAACCCCGCGGTGGCCGACGCGATCGCCGAACAGGCGCGCACCCTGCTGCACGTGTCGAACCTCTACTTCAACGAGTGGCAGCCGCAGGTCGCGGAGAAGCTCGACGCGCACCTCGGTGGCGACGGCCGGGTGTTCTTCGCCAACTCGGGCGCGGAGGCCAACGAGTGCGCGATCAAGCTCGCGCGCCGGTACGGCCAGGCCAACGGCGGCCCCGGCCGCTTCCACGTGCTCTCGGCGTGGGGTTCGTTCCACGGCCGCACGCTCACCACGCTCGCCGCCACCGGCCAGCCGCAGAAGCAGGAGACGTTCCAGCCGCTGCCCACCGGGTTCCGGCAGGTGGTCTTCGGCGACCTCGACGCGCTCGCCGCGGCGATGGACGAGCGGGTGTGCGCGGTGATGCTCGAGCCCATCCAGGGCGAGGGCGGTGTGCAGCCGTGCCCGCCCGGCTACCTCGAGGGCGTGCGCTCGCTGTGCGACGAGCGCGAGGCGCTGCTGATCGTCGACGAGGTGCAGACCGGCCTCGGCCGCACCGGCAAGTGGTTTGGCTTCCAGCACTCGCCCGGCGTGCAGCCCGACATCGTCACCATGGCCAAGGCACTCGGCAACGGCATGCCCATCGGTGCGTGCTGGGCGAAGGCCGACGTCGCGTCGGCGTTCAAGCCCGGCGACCACGCCACCACCTACGGCGGCCAGCCCCTCGCGGCGCGGGCCGCGTTCGCGGTGCTGGAACAGATGGAAGCGCTCGACGTGCCCGCCCGCGCCGCCGCCGCGGGTGAGCGGCTCTGTTCCAGGCTCGCCGCGGTGCCCGGCGTTGCCGGCGTTCGCGGCGTCGGCCTGCTCGTGGCCGCGGAGCTCGACGAGGGCATCGAGGCCGGGCCGGTCGCGCTCGAGTGCCTCGAGGCCGGCCTCGTGGTGAACGCGGTCACCCCCACGGCGTTGCGGTTCGCGCCGTCGCTGCTCGTGTCCGACGCGGAGATCGACGCCGCGGTCGCAATCCTCCAGACGGTTCTGTGACGAAGAGGGTGCTCTCATGACCTCCGCTCGACTGCTCGAGCTCGACGACCTCACGCCCGCGGAGTTCACCGCGCTGCTCGACACGGCCACCGCGTGGAAAGCCGATCCGTCGTCCATCCCGCAGCTGCTCGCGGGCAAGGGCGCCGCCCTCATCTTCGAGAAGCCGTCGTCCCGCACGCGCGCCTCCACCGAGATGGCGGTGGTCGGACTCGGTGGTCATCCCATCTACATCCGCGGCGAGGAGATCGGCCTGGGGGTGCGCGAGACCGCCCCCGACGTCGCCCGCACCTACGCGTCGTTCTGCGCGGTCATCGCGGCGCGGGTGTTCGACCACAGCACGCTCGAGGAGATGGCCGCGGCCGCGCCGGTCCCGATCGTGAACCTGTTGTCCGACCGTGCGCACCCGCTCCAGGCCGTCGCCGACTTCCTCACCCTGCGCGAGCTGTGCGGCACGCTCGAGGGCCGGCGGCTCGTCTACGTGGGTGACGGCAACAACGTGGCCGCATCGCTCGCCTACGGCGCTGCGCTCACCGGCGTGGAGCTCACCGTCGCGTCGCCGCAGGGCTACGAGCTCGACGAGATCGTGGTGCGCCAGGCCCGCAACCTCGGGGGAGTGGTGGAGCTCACCGCGGATCCGCACGAAGCGGTCCGCGGCGCCGACGCGGTGTACACCGACGTGTGGACCTCGATGGGCCAGGAAGAGGAGACCGCGCTGCGCAAGGTCGCCTTCGAGGGCTACACCGTCGACGAGGACCTCATGGCGACGGCGGGGGAGCAGGCATGGTTCCTGCACTGCCTGCCGGCGCACCGGGGCGAGGAGGTGAGCGCGGGCGTGATCGACGGCCCGCGCTCGGCGGTGTGGCAGCAGGCCGCCAACCGCATGGACGCCGCCCGGGCCGCCCTGGCCCACGTACTCCGAGGAGACGATCTCTGATGGCGACCTTGGGCAAGCCCCAGCGCCAGCACCGCATCGCCAAGATGCTGGAGGAGCAGGTGATCTCCAGCCAGGTGCAGCTGGTCGACATGCTCGCGGCCGACGGCGTGGTGGCCACCCAGGCCACCGTGAGCCGTGACCTCGAGGAGCTCGGGGCGGTGAAGGTGCGGATCCCCGGTGGGGCGACCGCCTACGCCATCCCCGAGCACGCCAAGGAGCGCACCGCCCCCGACGACCACCTGCGCCGGGTCATGGGCGAATTCGTGGTGGAGGTGTCGCACAGTGCGAACCTCGTGGTGTTGCGGACGCCGCCCGGGTCCGCGGACGTGGTGGCGTCCGCGCTCGACCGCGCGGGCCAGGCCGAGGTGCTCGGCACCGTGGCGGGCGACGACACGATCATCCTGGTGACCGCCGAGCACATCGGCGGTGCCGCAGTTGCAGCAGAGCTCGCAGCCCTCGCGGGCCTGTAGAAGGGAAACGAGATGGCAAAGCGCGTAGTCCTCGCGTACTCCGGTGGCCTCGACACGTCGGTGGCCGTGCGTTGGATCAAGGAGGAGTGGGGCTTCGACGTGATCGCGCTCGCGGTCGACGTGGGCCAGCAGGCCGACGACCCGTGGGACGAGATCAAGGCCCGCGCCCTCGCCGCCGGCGCCATCGAGGCGCGGGTGGTCGATGCGCGTGCAGAGTTCGCCGACGAGTTCCTCGTCGACGCGATCGCGGCCAACGCGCTCTACGAGGGCAAGTACCCCCTCGTCTCCGCGTTGTCGCGCCCGGTGATCGCCCGCCATCTCGTGGTCGCGGCGCGCGAGTTCGGCGCCGAGGCCGTCGCCCACGGGTGCACCGGCAAGGGCAACGACCAGGTGCGCTTCGAGGTGTCGTCGCGCGCGCTCGCCCCTGATCTCGACGTGCTCGCGCCCGTGCGTGTGTGGGGCATGAACCGCGACGACTGCATCGACTACGCGGCGAAGCACGACATCCCGATCAGCGTCACCAAGAAGAGCCCGTACTCCATCGACGAGAACCTCTGGGGCCGCGCCATCGAGTGCGGGATGATGGAGGACCCGTGGGTGGCGCCGCCGGCCGACGCGTACGCGCTCACCCGCGCCATCGAGGACGCGCCGAGCGAGGCCAAGGACATCGTGGTGCGCTTCGAGCAGGGCGTACCCGTCGTGCTCGACGGCGTGGTCAAGCCGCTCCACGAGCTCATCATCGACCTCGGCAACGAGGTGGGCGCCTACGGCTGGGGCCGGCTCGACATGGTCGAGAACCGCCGCGTGGGCATCAAGAGCCGGGAGACGTACGAGTGCCCGGGTTCGCTCGCGGTGCTGCTCGCGCACGCCGACCTCGAGTCCATGGTGCTGGAGCGCGACCTCATGCGCGAGAAGGCGCGCCTCGAGTCGCGCTTCGCGGAGCTGGTCTACGACGGCCTCTGGTACTCGCCGCTCAAGGAGGGGCTCGACCAGTTCATGGCGTACTGCCAGCGCTTCGTCACCGGTGAGGTGCGCCTGCGCCTCGAGCCGGGTCGCTGTTTCGTGTCCGGCCGGCGGGCCGACCGGGGCCTCTACAACCACGACCTCGCCACCTACGACGCGAGCGACTCGTTCCGTCACCAGGACAGCGAGGGCTTCGTGCGCCTGTGGGGCCTGTCGGTCGAGACGTGGTCGCGCGAGCAGGGTGGCCCGTTGCGTGGCGGTGTGCCCGGACAGGGCAGCTGATGACGCTCTGGCACGGCCGCTTCGCCGAGGGGCCCGCCGAGGAGCTCCTCGCGTTCACCGAGAGCCTGTCGTTCGACCGGCGCCTCGCCCCCGACGACATCAGGGGCTCGCGCGCCGACGTGGCGATGCTGGGTCGCGTCGGCATCCTCACCGACGACGAGGTCGCGGCCGTGCTGGGCGCGCTCGACCAGACCGAGCAGGAACTTGCCGACGGCTCGTTCGCGTTCGCGCCGTCCGACGAGGACATCCACACCGCGGTCGAGCGGCGGGTCACCGAACTCGCCGGCGCCGCGGGGGCGAAGCTCCACACCGGGCGCAGTCGCAACGACCAGGTGGCCACCGCGCTGCGTCTCTGGCTGCAGCGCGAGGGCCGCGACGTCATCCGGCTGCTGCTCGAGTTGGAATCGGTGCTGCTGGCGTGCGCGGAGCGGGCCGAGGACATCTACGTCCCCGGCTACACGCACCTCCAGCGCGCCCAGCCGGTGCTGCTCGCGCACCACTTCCTCGCGCACTTCTGGGCGGTCTCGCGCGACGTCGACCGCTGGTTCGACGCGCTGTTCCGTGCCGATGTGTCGCCGCTCGGCGCGGGCGCGCTGGCCGGGTCCAGCCTCCCGCTCGACCCCGACTCCACCGCGGCGGCGCTGGGTTTTGCCAAGCGTTTCGACAACTCGCTCGACGCGGTGAGCGACCGCGACTTCGTGGCCGAGGCGCTGTTCGTGGCCACGCTCGGCCAGGTGCACCTGTCGCGCCTGGGCGAGGAGATCGTGCTCTGGACGAGCGACGAGTTCGGCTTCCTGAAGCTCGCCGACGCGTACAGCACCGGGTCGTCGATGCTGCCGCAGAAGAAGAACCCCGACATCGCCGAGCTCGCGCGCGGCAAAGCCGGTCGCCTCATCGGTGACCTCACCGGCCTGCTCGCCACGCTCAAGGGCCTCCCGCTCGCGTACAACCGCGACCTGCAGGAGGACAAGGAGCCGCTGTTCGACGCGATCGACCAGCACCGCCTGGCGATCGCGGCCATCGCCGGCTGCCTCGCCACCTGCGAGTTCGTGCCCGATCGGATGCGCGAAGCGGCCGACACCAAGTTCGCGGCCGCCATCGACCTCGCCGAGCACCTCGTGGAACAGGGCGTGCCCTTCCGCGACGCGCACGCCCGCGTCGGCGAGATGGTGCGGACCGCCGCCGAGCGGGGCGTCGCCCTCGACGAACTGGTGATGACCGACCCCGATCTCGGTCCCGAGGCGCTCGCGCTGTTGGAGCCGGGCGCGGCTGTCCTGCGGCGCACCACTCCCGGCGGCGCGGGCCCGGCCCCCGTCGCCCTGCAGATGGCCGCGGCGCGGGCCCGCTTCGACGAGATGGCCACCCGCTTCGGAGCCTGAGCCGCCCCGTCACGATGCGAAGCCGGTCCCTGCCGCGGTCCTTCTTCTCCCGCGATTCGCGGGAGCTCGCGCCCGAGTTGCTCAACAAGGTCCTGGTGCGCCGGGCCCCGGGTGAGCCCGCGCTCGCGGCGCGCATCGTGGAGGTCGAGGCCTACTGCGGCGCCGACGACGCGGGGAGCCACGCGTTCCGCGGGAAGACGCCGCGCACCGCCACGATGTTCGGGCCCGCCGGCCACCTCTACGTGTACTTCACCTACGGCATGCACTGGTGCGCCAACGTGGTGGCAGGGGAGCCGGGGGTGGCGTCGGCGGTCCTGCTGCGTGCGGCGGCGCCGCTCGAGGGCGTCGACGTGATGCGCGCCCGCCGTACCAAGGCACAGGCCCGGCCCCTGCGCGACCGGGACCTGTTGTCCGGCCCGGCGAAGCTGTGCGAGGCGTTCGGGATCACCGGCGCGCTCGACGGCGCCGATCTGGTGCGGCCCGATCCTGCGGGTGAGTTGCACCTGCTCGATGACGGCACCCCGCCGCCGGCCGTCCCCCTCGTGACCACCCGCATCGGCCTCGCCCCGGGCAAGGGCGACGAGCACCCCTGGCGTTTCTGCGTCCCCGGCGACCCCAACCTCTCCCGCCCCTGACCCCCGATCCGCTCGTTTTGGCGCTCTTCGAGGCACCTATAGCGGCGCGGAAGAGCCCAAGAAAGGGATGTGAGAGGGGACGCGGGTAGCGTTCCGGGGTCTATGAGTGCCGTCCCCGTCGAAGAGCAGCTGCGGATCCTGCGCACCGGCGCGGTCGACCTCATCACCGAGGCCGACATCCGCCGCAAGCTGGGCACCGGCCGTCCCCTGCGGGTGAAGCTGGGGATCGACCCCACGGCGTCCGACATCCACCTCGGCTTCGCCGTCGTGCTGCGCAAGCTCCGCCAGTTCCAGGAGCTGGGCCACACCGCGGTGCTGATCATCGGCGACTTCACCGCCCAGGTGGGCGACCCCACCGGGAAGTCGACCACGCGACCCCGACTCTCCAAGGAGGAGGTCGAGGGCTACGCCGCCACCTACGTGGAGCAGGCGAAGCGCATCCTCCTCTCCGACAACCTCGAAATCCGGCGCAACTCCGAGTGGCTCGGCGCCATGGGCATCGAGGACACGTTGCGCCTCGCCGCCCGCACCACGGTCGCCCGCATGCTCGAGCGCGACGATTTCTCCAAGCGCTACAAGGGCGGCGTCCCCATCTCGGTGATGGAGTTCCTCTACCCGCTGTTGCAGGGCTGGGACTCCGTGATGGTGCAGTCCGACATCGAGCTCGGCGGCACCGACCAGCTGTTCAACAACCTGATGGGACGCACCCTGCAGGAGCAGGAGGGCCAGGAGGGGCAGTGCGTGCTCACCACGCCGCTGCTCGAGGGGCTCGACGGCGTGCAGAAGATGTCGAAGTCGCTCGGCAACTACGTGGGAATCGACGAGGCGCCGGGGGAGCAGTTCGGCAAGCTCCTGAGCATCCCCGACGAGCTGATGCCCCGGTACTTCACCCTCACCACGGGGTGGCACCCCGACCGCATCGAAGAGGTCACCGGGGCGCTCACCTCCGGTGACCTGGCGCCGGTCGACGCCAAACGTCTGTTGGCCCGCACCGTGGTCGACCTGTACCACGGCGGCGGGGCCGGAGAGGCGGCGCAGGCCGGCTTCGACCGGGTGTTCCGCGCCAATGAGGTGCCGACCGACCTGCCCGAGGTGGCCATCCCCGCCGACGAGTACCACGACGGCACGGTGCGCCTGTACCGGGTGCTGGCCCTGGCGTTCCCGAAGGCGGTGCCCTCCAACAAGGAGGGCAAGCGCAAGATCGAGCAGGGCGGGGTGCGCATCGACGGCGACGTCGTGACCGACCCCGACCTCGAGTGCCGGGCCGAGGAGCTCGCCGGCCGCACGCTGCAGCTGGGCAAGCGCAACTGGGCCCGGCTCGTCTAGCTCCGTCCGGTCGCCTGCGGCCACGGCCGCGACGAGGGGCTCAATACCAGGGGCTCAGAACCAGAGCACCCAGCTGAGCAGCGAGAAGGCCACGATGGCCACGATCACCACGAGGGCGGTCCAGAACATCCAGCCCTTGTTGCGAACACCGAAGTTGCCCACCACGGCCTGCTGCTCCTTGTGCCGCGGTGTACTGCTGCTCCTTCGGAGTGCCGACCTTCGGCTGGTGCTGGCGGCCCTTCTTCTTCATCCCGGACGATCCCATGGGCGGGGAGACTACCGTGCGGGTCGCGGGAAGTGCTGGTCAGGGCCCTGGAGGCCTGCTCCGCCGGCTGCGCACGAGAAAAATCCGCGAAAATGGCCGTCCCGAGTTGCAGTCGGAGGGCCCGGGGCCTAGTATTTCCACTCCGCCGAGGGAACACCTCACGGCGGATTGACACGGACGCTGCTCGGTGGATCGGCCCTCAGGGGCGGTCGCACGGGTCATGACAGACCAACGAGTAGTGAGTGTCGGCTCGGCGCTCCAGTTCGGCGGCTCGCTTCGGCGTGCCCTCCGAATGGTGTCGGGCGGATCGCTCCTTGAAAACAGAACAGTGACGCCAAAAGCCAGTGCGGGCGTGTCGCGAGACACGTCACACCGAAATTCCGCACGGTGAGACCCTTTCGAGGGCCACCGTGCAAAGTTGCCAACCGGAGCAGAAGTGATCCGGAAGGCAGCTCTCCGATTTCAGGCCGGCCCGCTTG
>CAVRGQ010000007.1:0-111294 GCA_963720785.1 uncultured Actinomycetes bacterium | reverse complement strand
ACGTCGGCCCGTTCGGCGAGCACGTCGAGCAGCTGTGGTGACGCGCGCTCGGCGACGAGCAGGCCCTCGACGGTGTCGTCGGCGAGCGCGATCGCATCGCGCGCGACGTCGAGTGAGCGGTCGAGCTGGGCCAGCGCGGTGAGGCCCACCTCGCCGCGACGCACGAGCGTGAGCAGCCAGCCGCCCGCGCGGCGTGCGGCGACGTCGACGCGCGCGTGGCCGTCGCCGATCGTGACGAGCCGCGCTTCGGGCGCGAGCTCGAGCGGGCCGTACTCGTCCGCCAACACCGCGAGGTGCTCGGCGAGCCACTCGGTGATCTGCGCCTGGAGCGGCCGTACACCGAGGGTGGGCGCGAGGTCGCGTAGCTCCAGGTGCTCGTCCGCGACCGACCAGAAGCTGTCGATGACCGTGCCCGCGACCTCGTCGCCCACGAACACCTCGGCCGCACGGGCGCGCACCGTCACCGCGAGGCGCGCGGTACAGCGGCTCGATCACCCGCCGACCGGCCGCGACCGCGCCCGGCGCGATCAGTGCGCCGCCGAAGGTGGGCAGCCAGAACGCGAGCGCCTCGCCGTCGAGCGCGATGCCGTAGCTGAGCTCGTCGAAGTCGAGGTCGCCGTCTTCGGGCGGCTCGAACTCGACGAGATCGTCCTCCGTCCGGGCATGCAGGTACCGGGCCAGCGGATCGTCGAGATCGCCCACCATCCAACCGTTGGGTGCGACCACCAGCCCGGCGGTCTGCAGGCACTCGTGGAGGAACACCCGGTACTCGGTGAGCAACTGCTCGCAGAGGCCCTCGTCGACGACGGCGCGGCGGGCCACGTCGCCGGTGAACACGATGTCGAACGGATCACTGAGCACGGGCGTGCCTCCTGCGCCTGCAAGCTACCCAGAAGATCCCCCCGATCGGCCAGAGTCCGAATACCCGAGGTCAGCTCGTTCCAACAGCCTTGCCCTCCAAACCCTTCAACAGCACCTTCTCTACTCTCTTTCAACCATTCTCTGCCCGCCCCTCTCAATCAAGTTGAAGCCGTCGTCCGCCATAGGTGCTTCACGCTCGTGTTGTCGCGAAGACAGTTGGAAACCGTAGGTGGAGGCATCAACCTTGCTGGAGGCGCCCTTCGCGGCGCAGATCTGGACGTCGGCGATCGTGTACGGACCATCTCCGAGTATTTGCCGGGCACGTTCGGGGTGACCAGAGACGTGATCACCGCACCGTCGCTCGTCGACAGTGCCGAACCGAGGGAGCTTGTTCGTTGGCTGCCGGACGGCTTGGCCCGCGAGGCGGCGTAGTCGTCGCTCGGTTGTGTCGATCAACTGATCGAGCATGGATTCCGACTGTTCGTAGCTGTTGGAGTGCTGGTAGATGTGAACACCGCCCGTTCAACACGTAGCGAAATCGAAGTAGGCCTTGTCCACGAACGGGATCTTCGGGCCCGAGATCTCGACCTCGAGTTCGTAGCACGTTGATTCGGTGCCGATCTCGCACCCGAGACCTCACCCACACGGTGGTCACCTTGGCCCCATCGGCGGCAGCGCTCGATGACAACGCCATCCTCGCCTTGACGTCGCACCGCCTACCTTGGCGATGCAGCCCTGCGTCTTCCCCGTGCTGTACCCGTCGTAGAGCCTCTTAGCTCCCATCTCGTCCGGCATCACACACGCGTTCGAGAACGTCTCTCGCACTTCTCAACGTCCCAGACTCCGAGTGGCGCCGCGCCTGAGCACGTCTTCAGCACGAGCAGGCCTTGCAGCCGGCAACGTTCTCGGCCGCCTTGTTGAATCCGACGAGGATGCGGCTCGTCTACTTCCAACCCGACGGAAGTCGTCGAGGTCAGACGCCGGCAAGACCGATCTTCTTGTCGGCTGCTTTAATACCACCACCACAACCTTACCACCCCCCAAATCACCACTACATCACCACCCATTACCCTCTTTACCAACCATCTCCCCCCCTCTCCATTACACCTACAATAATCAACCATTCAACTGAACTCGATCGCTCACTGGCGCGTCGTTCGAAGCTCCCGAGGCTGTCGATCACCCAGTTGACGTCGAGGTGATCGCCGTGCCAGTGCGGGATCGCGGTGTCGCGCGTCACGGCGACGCCGCGATCCTGGTTGCTGGTGCCGATGCAGTGATGGTCGAACCCGGGGCCGTCGCCGGGGCCGAGCTCGGTGCCGTCGGGGCGGATCGCGATCAGGTGCCCGTGCCGGCCGCGGCGCAGCCCCCAGCCGCCCTCGTGCACGAGACGGTGGTGGTGCCAGCACAGCTCGGCCAGGTTGACCATCGAATTGTCGCCACCATGGGCGCGGTGACGGAGGTGGTGGATGTCGGTGAACGAGCGCTCGCCGCACCCGGGGAAGTCGCAGCCCTGGTCTCGCGCGTGGACTGCGCGGCGCAGCGACGGCGGGATGCTGCGCGTCCGCGTGCTGACGTTGACCGGCTTCCCGTCACCGTCCTGCAACATCCACACCACCGAGGAGTCGCACATGAGCCGGCGCGCCGTCTCCGGCGCGAAGCGGGTGCCGCCGTCGATCTCGCACACGCCGCCGTGGTCGCTCTCGGCGGGATCGTCGTCGGCGAGCACATCGGCGTCGACGTACACGGTGATCAGGTGGCGATCGCCGCCCTTGCGCGATGCCGGGCCGCGGGTGAGCCACGACTCGGCCATCATCGCGAGCGCGTCGACGTTGAGCGTGCCGTGATCGAGCGGTTCCGCGGGACCGCATTCGCTCGGTGGGTTCCGCGTCGGGTTGGGGGCATGGCACCAGTGCGCGAGCGGATTCGAGCGTGGTGAGAACTGCGGCCGCAACCTCCGCCGGGATGCGACCACTCACCACGTAGCTGCCGTCGCTGTCGGGGGCGTCGTCGAGATCGATGCGCAGGAAGCGGCCCTGGTGCTGGCGCTCAGCGTCGCGGCGGTCGTCGTCGGACCTGCGTGAGCGGCGGTACCCCCGCACGACGCGTTCCACCTGCGCCGCCGTCGCGTGCTCGGCGAGGTCGACGAGGTCGGCCTCGTTCTCGGGTGTGGCGATACGCGTGCAGCGCGCGCACCTTCGAGTAGCTCAACCGTCCGGCCGCGAACTCCCGCGTGACCACGGGTAGGTGCTCGAGTGCCCGCGCGACCCGGAGCTTGTCGCGAGCGGAACGCCCGTCGAGGCCGCACTGCCAGCTGAGCCACTGCACGCAGGAGCGACAGCCCCACTGCAGGTAGCCCTCGCGACGGTCGTACTCGCCCACGAGCAGGAGCCATCGGCACTCGCCCGCCGCGAGCTGCCCGGACAGCTCGGTGAGCTCGGCCTCGATCCGTTCGAGCGGGATCTCGCCGCGCACTTCCCTGACATCGGTGGCCACCATCTGGCCCTCCTCGTGGTCATGGGGAAGTGAACACGAACTGGTGTTCGTATGCTACCGCGGCATTCCTTGTGCTGCAAGGGTTCGAGCGGTTCCGCGGAACCGTTTTCGTGCCACGAGTTCGGTGGGCCGCGTCAGTCCTGCGTGGGCTCGGTACCGGTGAAGGCGAGCTCGTCGGGGCGGCAGACGTAGCGCAGTGGTTGCAGCGTGAGGGTGCCGCGGGAGAGGGACGCGGAGACGGGGTGGGTGACGACGACACTCGGGTGCAGGCCGAACGCGGTGGCATCGATCGTGGGCGGGCACACGACGAGACGTTCGGCGCGCTCGCACGCGAGGTCGGTGTCGACCTGCACGAGGCGAGGACCGCGCGGGGTGTGGGCGAGCGTGAGGGTGCCGCTGAACGCGACGTCGTCGCTGCCGAGCGGGATGGGATCGAGCGCGCGCACGTCGAGCACGGGCCCCGAACCGGCGGTGCCGTCGAGCGCCACCGTCAGCTGCGTGTCGTGGTAGCCGACGTCGAGCGCGACCGTGCCGGCCCGAGCGGGGAAGCCCCAGCGCGTCGCGAGCGCGGCCGCGGCATCTGCGTTGTCCACGACGCAGCCCTGCACGAACCCGCGTGGGCGCAGACCGCTGCGGCACTGCACCCGCGCCGAAGCCAACGAGAATGTGCCCCACTCGCTCTCGGGGCAGTGCCATGCCTGCACGACCATCGACGGCGGGTTGGTGGGGTGCAGCCCGGCCGGCAACGAGGTCTGTCGGCCGCTCACCGCCGTCTCGAACATCAGCTGCAACACCTGGATGCCCGGCAGCGCGCACGCCGCGGTGGCGAAGTCGGCCATCGTGGCCGCGTGCGTCATGAACTCCTCGACGGATGCGGTGCCGCTGAGCATCAGTTGTCCTTCTGGAAGTGCGGCATGACCTCGCGGGCGAAGAGCCGCATCGACGCGAGCACCGCTTCCTGCGGGATCGTCTCCACGCAGTTGAGCAGGAAGTTGATGCCGGTGAGGCCGAGCGACTCCCAGCGCTTGAGCGCGGCCACGATGATGTCGGGGTCGCCGACGCAGATGCCCTCGGGGATGCCGAATCTGTCGCCGGGGCTGCCCGTCGCCGAGCGGTCGGTCTTGGGTGCGAGGTTGCCGAGCGACTGGTAGGCGCGGGTGGGGTACGCCTCGCGCGTCCACATGAGGTGCGAGTTCGCGAGGCCGAACGTGCCGACCATGCCCATGCCCGTCTTCGCCGCGACGGCCGCCTCCTCGTGGCAGTACATGAAGTTGAGTGTGGTGACCTCGGCGGTGACCACGCTGCTCACCGGATCGCACTGCTCGATGCGCCGGAAGTACTCCTTGGTGCGACGCTCCTGCTCGGCATAGCCCGCGGCCGCGACCCCGAGGCAGCCGAGGCCGCGGTCCGCGGCGTCGAGCTCGGTGCCGGGGGAGGTGACCGTCACCCACATCGGCGGATGGGGCTTCTGCACCGGCTTGGGCAGCACGTTGCGCTCGGGCATCGAGAACGAGTGGCCGTCGTAGGAGGTCGCGCCGTCGGCCCACAGCTTGGGCAGCACGTGGACGAACTCGTCCCAGGTCTTCTTCGTCTGGTCGGGATCGACGCCGAAGCCACCGAGCTCCGTCCACGTGGAGCTGCGCGCGGTGCCCACCTCGAGCCGACCGTGCGACAGGAGGTCGAGGGTCGCGCAGCGTTCGGCGACCCGGATCGGGTGGTTCATCTCGGGCACGCACACCACCGCGCCGTGGCCGATGCGGATGCGCTCAGTCTGCGTGGCCACCGCGGCGAGCACGACCTCGGGCGCCGAGCAGTGCGAGTACTCCTCGAGGAAGTGGTGCTCGACCGCCCACACCCAGTCGAACCCGAGCTCGTCGGCCAGGCGCGCCTGGGCGAGCGCGTTGTGCAGCACCGCACCCTCCACCTCCGCGGTGAACGGACGCGGCGTGGACATCTCGAAGAAGATCCCGAACTTCACGCGGCGGAGCGTAACCAACAACCGGCCCGGGCGGGCATGGAACCCGCCCCCGATCGGTTGTGCCCAGTGCAACCGCAAGGCGACATGCGGGCGAGGTGGTGCGCAATGACCATGTCGATCGACCTCGAGGCGGCGTTCCCGGAACGGGAGGTCGTCGACGGGGTGGCGATCTACCGCTCCGGCGACGAGCACGGCCCGCCGCTCGTCCTCGTCCACGGATGGGCCGCGGACGCGGTGCTCAACTGGCACGTCGCGCTCCCCGACCTGACCCGTTGGGCGGTGGTCGCCCCTGACCTGCCCGGCCACGGCCACACCCACACGAGCGGCCACTTCTCGCTCGACGGCTGCGCCCTCGCCGTCGCCGCCGCGTGCGATGGTCTCGGCATCCGCAACGCGACGATGGTCGGCTACTCGATGGGCGGGCCGGTCGTGCAGCTGCTGGCGCGTGACCGCCCCGAACTGGTCGGTGGTGTCGTGATGGCGGCGACCGCGGCGCGCGTGATGCCCAGCGTGGTCGCCCGCCACGGACTCCCGCTCCTCGCGCAATCGAGCCGGCTCGGCGTCGAGGCGCTGACCGCGGCGAGCAAGGTGCTGCATCCCGGCAGTCGGCTGGCCGCGCACGCGCTCTCCACGCTCCACGAGAGCGACAAGAGCGCGCTGGTGCACGCGGCGTCGGAGCTCGCGCGCTTCGACTCCCGTCGGTGGGTCGGGTCGCTCGGGCTCACCGCGGCGAGCATCGTGACCACGAAGGACCACGTGGTGCCGACGAGCGCGCAGCTCGACCTGGCGGCGCGGCTCGGCGTGCCGGAGTCACGGATGTGGCGGATGGACCACGGCCACCTTGCGTGCCTCGATCACGCCTTCGGCCGGATGATCGACGACGCGGCGGCGTCGGTGCTCGCGGCGGGTTAGCGCTTGCCGGTCACGCCTTGGTGGCCTCGAGCGCGGGATCATCGCGCGAAGCGAGGGCCTCCCCGGTCACCGGGCCAGCGCGAGCCGCCGATCGTGTCGGCGTGGGGCCAGAACGCGATCGGGTCGAGCGGGCCGGCGAGCGTGATCTCGCGGTGCTTGTGGATCGGCGACACGAGACGCGCGGACAGCTGCTCGCGCATCGGGAGCAGCTCGGTGTACGGGTCCCATGGGGAGTCGCGCAGCGTGAGCACGCCGTCGACGATGTCCTCGTCCGCGGTGTCGTCGATCGTGTGCACCCGCACGACGTGGGGCGGGAAGTCGTACTGCTTCTCCGCGAACCCCACCGCGCGCGACGACTTGATCCACCAGTCGTTCTGCTCGACCTCACCCGAGGGATCGTCGACCGCGCCGGTGACGTCGCCCTCGAACTCGAGGAAGGTGTACCCGGCGTGCGTGCACCGGGCGACGACGCGGTCGCCCTCGCGGAAGAACACCGTGGCGCACGGGAACTTCGGCTGGCCGTTGATCTCCTGGCTGATGAAGATCGCCGATTCCTGGTCGATGCCGATCCCGATCCCGTAGTACCCGGGGATGCCGTCGAAGCTCGCGGGGATCTTCGTGGACACGCCGTACTCGGGCTCGCCCTTCACCGGCACGTTGTAGATGTTGACGTGCACCTCCGGCGCGCCGGCCTCGAACCCGGGCGGGAGCAGGTCGGCGACGGCCTGGGGGTCGGTGCGGTACACGAGGCGGAGCATCGGCCAGCCGGCGATCTCCGCGGCGGTGATCTGGGCGGCCGGGATACGGGGTGCGTTCGTGGCGTCGGTCATGGGGCTCAGTCTGGCGCGGATCACTCGTCGCTGTACAGCGCCACCACCTCGGCCGGCGGCATGTTCGAGTAGCCCTTGCCCGGCCAGTTGAACCAGCCCGCCGACGCGAGCGCACCGCCGTCGGGGTGGAGGGTGGTGCCGGTCACGTACCGGGAGAGATCCGACGCCAGGAACAGTGCGCAGCCACCGATGTCGTCGTACGTGCCGACGCGGCCCATCGGGATGGCCATGCGCTGCATGACGGCGCGCTGCTCCTCGGTGAGGGTGCCGAAGATCATGTCGCCGAGGCCCTCGGTCGGGGTGATGTCGGCGGCGATGCAGTTCACGCGGATGGCGTCGGGTCCGAGCTCCAGTGCGAGCGTGCGGGTGTAGTTGGTGACCGCCGCCTTCATGCCGGAGTACACCGCGTAGTTCGGCAGCGGCGCGGTGCGCCTCGATCGACGTGAAGTTGACGATGCTCCCGCCACCCGGGCGCGCATTCGGGGGATCGCGAGCTGGGTGGTGGTGAGCAGCCAGAGGAAGTTGGCGCGGATCACCGCGTCCCAGCCGCGCGGGTTGCTCTGCTCGAACGGCTGGTGGAACGTGCCCCCGACGACGTTCACCAGCACGTCGAGGCGCCCGAGCTCGCGGTCGGCGAGTGCGAACAGTTCGTGCATCGCGTCGGCGTCGCGCGCGTCGGCCTCGACGGTGACGACGCGCGTGCCCGCGGCGGCGGACCGTTCGGCGGTCTGCTGCAGCAAGTCGGCATTGCGGTCGGCGACCACGACGGCCACGCCCGCGGCGGCGAGGTCTTCGACGCACGCACGTCCGAGCCCGCCGGCGCCGCCGACCACGATCGCGGCCTTGCCCGCGAGGCCGGCACGCGCTTCGAGGTGTCCCATCTCGTCCCCCTTGTCGAGTGAGCCCGCAGCGTAGAGTCCGCGCGGTGCACACGATCCCGGCACACGATCCCCGGCACGATCCCCGGCACGATCCCGGACGTCGTCGCCGCGGCCGCCGACCAGTGGCCGGACGCCGTCGCCCTGCTCGACGGCGACACCCGCCTCACGTTCGGCGCGTTGCGCGCGGTCGTGGCCGAGCGGGCGGCCGGCCTGGTCGCCGCCGGGCTCCCGGCCGGTGGACGGGTCGCGCTGTGGGGGCCCAACTCCGCCGACTGGGCGGTGGCCAACCTCGCGGTGCTCGCGGCGGGCGCCACCGTGGTGCCGGTCAACACCCGGGCCACGGAGTCGGAAGTCGCGGCGGTGCTCGAACGCGCGGGGGTGACCCTCGTGCTCGCCGCGCCGGAGTTCCTCGGTCGCCGGTACGCCGACGAAGCACGGGCGCTGGGCGCGACCGTCGTCGAGCTCGGGTCCGAGCCGGCGTCTCCCGACGCGGCCGCCCACGAACACGTCGCCCGCCGATCCGCGGCGCTGACGGAGGACTCGGTCAGCCACGTGCAGTTCACCTCGGGCACGACCGGTCTACCGAAGGGCGTGATGTTGCGCCACGGCGCGATGGTGGCGACGACGCGGGCGTGGCTGTCGGTCGTCGGGCTGCGCGCGGGGGACGCGTTCCCGGTCGTCAGCCCGTGCTCGCACATCGCCGGTCACAAGACGGGCCTGCTCTCCTGCCTGGTGGCGGGCGCCACCGCGAGGCCGCTCGCCACGTTCGACGCCGAGTTGCTCGTCCGCCTCGTGGACACCGAGGGCGCGACGTTCCTGCAGGCGGCCCCGACCGTGTTCCACGACGTCGTCGAGTTCGTCCGCGCACGAGGGCGCGGCATCCCTGCGCTGCGCACCGCGGTCACGGGCGCGGCGGTGATCCCGCCACAGCTCGTGCGTGACCTCCACGACATCGCCGGGATCGGCACCGTGCTCGCGGGCTACGGCCTCACCGAGACCACGGGCGTCGTCGCCATCACCGCACCCGGCGACCCGGTCGACGCGGTGGTCACCACGTGCGGGCGACCCGTGCCGGGGGTCGAGCTGCGGTTGGTCGACGCCGACGGTCGCGACGTCGACCCTGGGACACGCGGCGAGGTGGTGGTGCGCGGCCCGAGCGTCATGGCCGGGTACCTCGACGACCCGGAGGCCACGGCCGAGGTGCTCCGCGACGGCTGGCTGCACACCGGCGACGTCGGCGAGCTCGACGCGGCCGGGCGGCTGCGCATCGTCGACCGCCTGAAGGACATGGTGGTCGTCGGCGGCTTCAACGTGTTCCCCGCGGAGGTGGAGCACGTGCTGCTGGAACACCCCGCGGTGGCCCAGGCCGCGGCGGTGGGGGAGCCCGACGCCCGCCTCGGCGAGGTGGTGGTGGCGCACGTCGTGGTGCGCGGGCCCGGCGAAGCGCCGGCCGACGAGGAGGCGCTGGTCGCGTTCTGTCGCGAGCGACTCGCGGGGTACAAGGTCCCGCGTCGCGTGGTGGTGCACGACGAGCTGCCGCGGAATCCGAGCGGCAAGGTGGTGAAGGCGGAGCTGCGCGCCCGTCGGTGAGAAGGCATCGGTAGGCTCACGCACCTTGCGGCCCAACTTCCTCGTTCTCATGACCGACCAGGAGCGCTACCCGCCTCCGTACGAGAGCGATGCCGTCGCCGCGCTTCCGCCGCACCCTCGACGCGCACGAGCGCCTGCGCGCCGTCGGGGATCATGGGGGCGGGGTCGAGCTCCACCGGCACTACGCCGCGTCGACGGCGTGCGTGCCGAGCCGCACCTCGTTGTTCACCGGTCAGTACCCGTCGCTGCACGGCGCGGCGCAGACCGACGGTCTCGCCAAGAGCGCGAGCGACCCTCGCGTGTCGTGGCTCGACCCCTCGACCGTGCCGACGATGGGTGACTGGTTCCGCGCTGCGGGGTACCGCACCGAGTACCGCGGGAAGTGGCACCTCTCGCACGCCGATCTGTTTGCCACCGGCACCCACGAGAGCCTGCGCACCGTCGACCGTCACGGGGTGATCGACGACGAGGCGGTCGACGCGTACCGGCGCACGTCACGGCTCGAGCCGTGGGGCTTCGCCGGGTGGATCGGCCGGGAACCGCACGGCGCCTACCTGGGCGACGCCGGCCTCGTGCGCGACCCGCTGTTCGCGGAGCAGGCCGACGTGCTCTTCGCCGACCTGCGCGAGGAGGAGCGGCCGTGGCTCACCGTGATCTCGCTGGTGAACCCCCACGACATCGCGTTCTCCACGCTGCAACAGGGGTTCGGCTTCCCCGAGCCGGCCGAGGCGGTGCCCGAGATCCCCGCGGCGCCGTCGCAGGACGATCCGCTGGATGCCCGCCCACGTGTGCAGGCGCAGTTCCGCGACGTGTGGTCGCAGATGCTGCTGCCGCAGCCGACCGACGCGACCTATCGGCGCTTCTACTACTGGCTGCACGCGCTCGCCGACCGCGCCATGAACACCGTGCTCGACGCGCTCGCCGCGCACGGTCACGCCGAGAACACCATCGTGGTGTTCACGTCGGACCACGGCGAGATGCTCGGCGCGCACGGCGGCCTGCTGCAGAAGTGGTACCAGGCGTACGACGAGTCGATCCACGTGCCGCTGGTGGTGCGGGGTCCCGGCATCGCGCCACGTCCGGAGGGCATCGACATCGCGACGAGCCACGTCGACGTGCTGCCCACGTTGCTCGGTCTCGCGGGCATCGACGAGACCATTGCGGCCACGATCGTGGGCGCTGCTCACGTGGAGACGCACCCGCTCGTGGGGCGCGATCTCAGCCCGTTGCTGCGCGGCGAGGTGAGTCCCGACGCCCTCGACGCGCCGGTGTACTTCATGACCGACGACGACATCAGCCGCGGCGATCGTCAGCGCAACATCGTCACCCGTGAGCCCTACGAGGCGGTCGCGGGACCGGCGCGGGTGGAGTCGGTGATCGCCCGCATCGCGTCGGGGCCGGCCGGTGAGCCCGAGCTCTGGAAGCTCAACCGCTACTTCACCGAGCTGGACTCCGAAGCCGACGCCGATGGGGATGCGGAGGTGGTCGACGAGTGGGAGCTGCACAACCTCACGCGCGATCCCGAGGAGCACGACGACCTCGCGCTCGACCCGCCCCGCGAGCTCGACGCGATGCGTGCGGTGCTCGACCTCACACCGCGGGCGCAAGCGCCTCACGCCGCGACTCACGCCCCGGGACTGACCGGCCCCAGCTTGGCGGGCAGACGCTCCCAGCCGAGGGCCCAGCTCGACCGGATGCGCTCGGGTTCGCCGCCGGCGGCGAGGCCCGGCGCCCGGGTGAGCAGCTCCTCCACCGCCACGCGTGCCTCGAGGCGCGCCAGCGCCGCACCGAGGCAGAAGTGGATTCCCTGCCCGAGCGCGACGTGGCGGGTGGTGGCGCGCGCGGGCTGGATGTCGTCCGGCGCGTCGAACTCGCGTGGGTCACGGTTCGCCGCGCCGACGACGAGCAGGACGCGCGTCTCGGCGGGGATGGTCGTGGCGTGCAACTCGACCGCCGTGGTCGTGCGCCGGAACAACACCTGCGTGGGGCTCTCCGCGCGGAGCACCTCTTCCAGGAACGGCTCGACCGGAGCACTGGCTCCCGCGCAGGTCGGGGCGGCGCAACAGCACGCCGAGTCCGTTGCCGATCCAGTTGGTGGTGGTGTCGTTGCCGCCGATGAGCAGCGTGTAGCAGAAGCCGAGGAGGTCGTCCTCGGTGAGGCGCTCGCCGTCGACCTCCGCGTGCACCGAGCGCGGCGAGCAGGTCGTCGCGCTCGTTCCCGTCGCCCTGGCGGCGACGCGCTTCGAGCAACGGGCCGAAGAGCTCGTCGCTCATGCGGATCGGCACCAGCGCGTCGGCGTGGGTGACGCGTCGCATGTGCAGGTCGGAGATCTCCCGGCAGTGGGGGATGAGCTCCTCCGGGACGCCGAGCAGGCGCCCCATCACCGTGCTGGGCAGCACGGCCGCGTAGTCACACGCCAGATCCACTTCGTCGTGCTCGGCGAGTCCCTCGATCAGCTCGCGGGCGAGGGTCCGCACGGAGTCCTCCATCGCGGTGACCCGTGACGGTGTGAACGCCCGCAGGATGACCTTGCGCATCGAGGTGTGCCGCGGCGGGTCGAGCTGGGCGAGGATCGGGTGCGGCGTGCGGCGCAGGAAGATCGACGAGAACCGGTTGGCGTCGGCGAGGGCGCCCTGCACGTCGGCGAAGCGGGACAGGGCCACGGAACCGTTGTCGGGGTTGACGTGCACGGGATCGCCGTCCCGCAGCCGGGTGTAGGTGCGGAACAGCTCCTCGGCCGGGGCGACCGCTTCGGGGTCGTAGCGCACGGGTGTCGACGTCATGGCGGGATGCTCTCACAGCCTGCTCTTCGCCGGTCACAGCAGGGGCTCAGGGGCACTCGGGCACGCTCCTCACCATGCAGGACGTGGACCTCCCAATCCGGATGGCGACCTCCGCCGAGAATTCCGGCGGCACTCCCGTGGCGTCGCCGACCGTCGACGTCGTCATCCCGGTGTTCAACGAGGAGGCGGGGATCGAGCGCTCGGTGGAGCGGCTCCACGCCTACCTGTCCACGCACTTCCCCTTCACCTGGCGGGTGACGATCGTCGACAACGCCTCGACCGACGACACCTGGCGCAAGGCCGAGAACCTCGCCGCCGGGCTCACCAACGTGCGGGCGGTTCACCTCGATCGCAAGGGACGCGGCCTCGCGCTGCGCACCGCGTGGACCGCGAGCGATGCCGTCGTCGTCGCCTACATGGACGTCGACCTGTCGACCGACCTCGACGCGCTGCTGCCGCTCGTCGCCCCGCTCGTGTCGGGGCACTCCGACGTCGCCATCGGTTCCCGGCTCGCACCGGCGTCGTCGGTGGCGCGGGCCCCGAAGCGCGAGTTCATCTCCCGCACCTACAACCTGATCCTGCGCACGGTGATGGCGACGCGGGTGCGGGACGCACAGTGCGGGTTCAAGGCGGTGCGCGCCGACGTCGCCCGGAGCCTCGTGCCCGCGGTGGAGGACGACGGCTGGTTCTTCGACACCGAGCTCCTCCTGCTCGCGGAGCGCAACGGTCTCCGCATCCACGAGGTGCCGGTCGACTGGGTCGACGACCCCGACAGCCGTGTGCACATCGCGAACACCGCGTGGAACGACCTCAAGGGCACCGCGCGCATGTTCCGCACGTTCGCAGCGGGCGAGGGCAAGATCGACTTCGGCGACGCCGCCCGCCAGCCCCTCGCCGACGACTTCGGCCGTCGCCTCGTGAGCTTCGGGCTCATCGGCGCCACCAGCACGCTGGTGTCACTGGCGCTGTTCCTCTTGCTCCGCGTGCCGCTCGGCCCGATCGGCGCCAACTTCGTGGCGGTGAGCGCGACCTTCCTCGCCAACACCTGGGCGAATGCCCGCATCACGATGCGGGTCGAACGCCCGCGGTGGACGCAGGCGTTCCTCCTCTACCTCGGGTCCCTCGCCCTCACGAGTGCGGCGCTCCTCGTCGTCGACGCGCTGGGCGGCGGGCTCCCCGCGCAGGTCGTGGCGCTCCTCGTCACCTGGACGGTGGCGGCGCTCGGTCGCCTCGTGCTGATGTCCCGCGAAGGGGCAGCCCGATGAGCTCGGCCGTCATGAGCCGGCGCGTGCAGTCGTTGCTGCGGCAAGGGACGACGTCCCGGCGAGTCCTGTGCTGCCTGTCCGTCTCCGTCGGCACCACGGTGCTCGGCGCGGCGATCCTCGTGGTGCTCGTGGTGGGCGCCGGGGTGCCCGCGGGGACGGCGAACGTGATCGCCGTGTGCTGCGGCATCCTGCCGTCGTACCTCGCCAACCGGCGCTGGACGTGGGGGCGCAGCGGCAAGGGCAGCGTGGCCCGTGAGGTCGTGCCGTTCTGGGCGCTGTCGATCGCGGGTCTGATCGTGTCGACGATGACCGTCGCCGCGGCCGGCGCGCTGACCGCCGACCGGTCGCCGGCACTGCGCAGCCTGGTGTTGCCGGTCGTGCAGGCCGGCACCTTGGCCCTCCTCTGGGTCGTGCAGTTCGTCGTGCTCGACCGCGTGATCTTCCGTCCGACGAGAGAGCTGGAACTTCGATGACCACCACCCTCGCCCCCGAGCACACGCTCACCCCCGGCGCAGCTCCCGAGCTCCGGGACGCCGATCTGTCGCCGCGCGACCGGAGCGAAGGCAGCGCGGGCGGACGTTCGCGGATCCGCCGCTTCTGGCGCGGGCCGGAGCGCGACCCCGCGTGGGCGCGCCCGGCACTGTTCCTCCTGCTCGCGGTCACCGCGGTGCTCTACCTCTGGGACCTCGGGTCCTCGGGCTGGGCGAACTCGTACTACGCGGCTGCCGTGCAGGCGGGTACGAAGTCGTGGAAGGCGATGTTCTTCGGCTCCACCGACGCGTCGAACTTCATCACGGTGGACAAGACGCCGCTGTCGCTGTGGCCGATGGAGATCTCGGCGCGCATCTTCGGGCTCAACTCGTGGAGCATGCTCGTGCCGCAGGCGCTCATGGGCGTCGCGACCGTCGGCGTGCTCTACGCCACGGTGAAGCGCTGGTTCGGCGCGGGCGCCGGCCTCCTCGCCGGTGCGATCTGCGCGCTGACGCCGGTCGCCGCACTGATGTTCCGCTTCAACAACCCCGACGCGTCGCTCACGTTGCTCATGACCCTCGGCGCCTACGCGGTCACGCGCGCACTCGAGCAGGACTCGACGAAGTGGGTGATCGCGGCGGGCGCGTTCGTGGGCCTCGCCTTCCTGGCGAAGGAGCTCCAGGCGTTCCTCGTGCTCCCGGCCTTCGGTCTCGTGTACCTCGTTGCCGGGCCGCCGAAGCTCGGGCGGCGCCTCTGGCACTGCATCCTCATGGGCCTTTCCACGATGGCGTTCGCCGGTTGGTGGATCGCGATCGTGTACGCCTGGCCGGCATCGAGCCGCCCCTACCTCGGCGGCTCGCAGGACAACACCTTCTTCGACGTGCTGTTCGGGTACAACGGCTTCGGTCGGTTGAGCGGCAACGAGACCGGCAGCGTCGGCGGGCTCGGCGGGAATGGCGGCTTCGGTGGTGCCGGCGGCCAGTGGGGCCCGACCGGACTCACCCGTCTCTTCAACTCGGCGTTCGGCGGCGAGGCCTCGTGGCTGTTGCCCGCCGCGCTGATCTTCCTGGTGGGTGTGCTGGCGTGGACGTTGCCCCGCCACCGCACCGACCGCGCCCGCGCCGGCATGGTGCTGTGGGGTGGGTGGCTCGTCGTCACCGGGTTGGCGATCAGCCTCGGCAAGGGCATCATCCACGAGTACTACACGGTCGCGCTGGCCCCCGCGATCGGTGCGGTCGTCGCCATCGGCGCCGTGTTCCTCTGGCGCAAGCGTGAGCACGCGGGGGCCCGGGCGATCCTCGCGGCCGCAGTGGGCGCGACCGCCATCTGGTCGGCCATCCTCCTCGACCGTGCCGCCGACTGGAACCCGTGGCTCCACGACGTGGTGCTCTTCGGGGGCGGGATCACGGCGCTCGCGTTGCTCTTCCCGATCGTGAACAAGCGGGTCGCGACGTTCGTGGCCGCCAGCGCGGTGGTGCTGTGTCTCGCCGCCCCCGCGGCGTGGACGCTCTCGACGGTGAGCACGCCGCACAACGGCGCGATTCCGACCTCCGGCCCGAGCGGCGCCGGCGGCTTCGGTCGCGGCGGTCTCGGCGGCGGTCCCGGCGGCGGGGCCGGTGGGTTCCCAGGCGGTCAGCTTCCGGGCGGCACCGCGAATGGCGGCACCGCGAATGGCGGGACCACGAACGGTGGGTTCCCGGGCGGGGCCGGCGGGGCCGGCGGGGCCGGCGGTCTCCTGAATGCCGGGACCGTGAGCGACGAGATCGCCCAGTTCCTGCAGGAGAACTCCGACGGCTTCCGCTGGGTGGCGGCGGCGGTCGGCGCCAACAGTGCGGCGGGCTACCAGCTCGCCTCGGGCGAGGCGATCATGGCCATCGGCGGCTTCAACGGCTCCGACCCGGCGCCGACGCTCGCGCAGTTCAAGGAGTACGTGGCCCAGGGCAAGATCCACTACTTCATCAGCGGTGGCGGGCTCGGCGGAGGCGGAGGGTTCGGCGGTCCCGGTGGTGGCAGCAACGGCACCGGCAGCTCGATCTCCTCGTGGGTCTCGAGCAACTTCGAGTCGGTCACCGTGGGCGGCACGACCTTCTACGACCTCACGAAGCCCCTCTCGTGAGCGACTGACTCCGCCTCCGTGTGCAGTTAGAGCGGTCGGCCGACCGCGGTGCGGAACGCCTCGACGAAGCCCCGCAGCTTGTCGAGCGCCTCGCTGCGGTCGGCCGACAGCGCGAACGTCGCGCGGAGATCGGTGACGCCCGCTGCGATCAGCGGCTGGGCGGCCTCCATCGTGCGGTCCATGTCGAGCTCGCCGGCGTCGTCCTTCACTGCGGGCAGGTACCCGACCACCTGGATCGACTCGACGTCCTCGCGCCCCGCCGCACTCAGCGCCTCGCGCATGCGCGGGATCGAGTTGACGAGATCGGCGTTGTCGTCGCCCCACGGGATCCACCCCGACCCGAAGCGGGCGAGGCGGCCGACCGTACGGGCGTTGATGGTGCCGCTCACCCAGATCGGCACCCCGCCGGCCTGTAGGGGCTTGGGCATCTGGTGGATCGCCGCGAACTCGAGCTCGGGCGACGAGTACGCGGCGCGCGGCTCGCGCCACAGCGTCTGGCACACCTCGATGGTGTGGTCGAGGAGACGGCCGCGGCCGTGATAGTCGAGGCCGGCCGCGTCGTACTCCTCTTTCTGCCAGCCCACGCCGACGCCGAGGTCGAGGCGACCACCGGAGAGCACATCGAGCGTCGATGCCGTCTTCGCGAGCACCGCGGGGCGACGCAGCGCGGCCACGAGGATGTTGGTGCCGAGGCGCACGTTCTTCGTGCGTCCCGCGATGAAGGTCAGGGTGGTGAGCGGCTCCAGCCAGTGGCCGTCGGGGCCGGTGGGCTGCTTGCCGCCCTTCGAGCCGCCGCGCTCGGGCTTCGCGTACTCGTCGAGGTTCTCGCCGAACACGACGTGGTCCGACACGACGATCCGGTCGACGCCGGCCTCGTCGGCCAGCACCGCGCGGTCGATCACGGGCTCCCACGAGCCCGGGTCGTCGGCGGCGAACGTCATGATGCCCATGGAGAGCTGGGGAAGCTGTGTCATGGACGAGAACCTAGCTGCGCGCGGGCTGGAGCCGCACGAGTCGATACGCTTCGGCGCGCGTGCCGACGCACGAGCCCGGGGGAACCATGCAGAAGTTCTGGTCCTACATCGCCGTCCAGCTCGGCAAACACGCGTACTGGGTCACCGGCATCGGTCTCGTCGTCACGGTGCTGCTCGGGCTCGGCATCACCCAGCTGCAGTTCGCCACGGGCCAGGACAGCTACCTCAACAAGAGCGACCAGGTCTACAAGGACAACGTGCAGTACCAGCGCCTCTTCGGCGGTGAGGCGATGCTCACCGTGATCCAGGTGCCCGAGGGTCACACGATCGACGAGATCTTCACGCCGACCGGCGTCGAGGCGATCAAGAAGTTCACCACGACGGTCCAGGACAGCGGCCAGGTCGACGCGGTGGTGTCGCCGTTGACCGCACTCGAGTACTCCGACGCGCTGGTGCAGAGCCCGACGGGCAGCCCGACCGACAGCGTCGCGGGGAAGGCGCTGATCGCCGCGCAGGCGGAGGAGGCACCTGGCTCGGCCGCGGCGGCCGCGCGCGCCAAGGACTCGATCGCGACGCTCGAGCGGTTCACGGCCATCCCGCAGGACCAACGCACCTTCACCAACCCGGAATGGGTGAAGTTCCTCCTCTACAACAACGAGGGCAACGTCCGGAAATCGCTGAACTCGGTGTTCGTCGACGACCGCACCGCGCAGATCGTCACCCGGCTGCCGGGCAACGCGTCGCTCGACAAGGAGGGCGCCGCGTCGCAGGTGGTGCAGGACGCCGCCGCGAAGTTGAAGTTCCCGGCCGGGACAACGGTGGTGACGAGCGGCCCCTCGGTGCTGCTGCGCGACATCAACGACTACCTGCGTGGCGGCATGCTCACGCTCGGGGCCGTCGCCGCTGCGATCATGGCCGTCATCCTGCTCGTGCTGTTCCGGGTGCGGTGGCGACTGCTGCCGCTGCTGGTGATCGTGATCGGCGTGATCTGGGCGTTCGGTGTGGCCGGCTACATCGGCATCCCGCTCACCATCGTGACCATCGCGGGACTCCCGGTGATGCTCGGCATCGGCATCGACTACGCGATCCAGATGCACGCGCGCGTCGAGGAAGAGGTCGTGATCGACCGAGCGGAGCACCCGATCCAGGAGACGTCGCGCTCGCTCGGCCCCGCCCTGCTCGTCGTCACGTTCGACGCCGTCTTCGCGTTCGCGGCACTGCACTTCGCGAAGACCCCGATGATCCGTGACTTCGGCCTCCTGCTCGCGGTCGGCATCGCGGTGATCTGCATCTGCTCCATCATTCTGCCGCTCGCGATCCTCGGCATCCGCGAGTTCAAGTCGCCGACGAAGGCCAAGGACTTCTCGGGGGGCCCGCTCGGACGCCTTGTCGTGTGGCTCGGCTCGATCACGCCGCGCGCCGCGATCTTCCTCGTGATCGCGAGCGTGCTGGTGTTCGCCGGCGGCATCCTCGTGGAGGACAAGCTCACGCTGCAGACCGACCCGGTGCAGTGGGTCAACCAGCAGAGCCAGACCATCAAGGACATCCGTACGATCGAGAAGCGCTCGGGTGGTTCGAGCGAGCTCGGCGTGTTCGCGCAGAGCAAGGACGTCTTCACCGACCAGTTCGCCACCTTCGCGCACACCTTCACCAAGGACACGCTGGCGAAGTACCCGGACAAGCTGCTGACCGGCTCCAGCCTGGAGACCGCGATCGGCGACATCATCAACGACGTCCCCGGCGGGTCCGACCTCGCGCCGACGGGACAGGACCTCAAGAACGCCTACGACGTGGCGCCCGAAGACGTGAAGAAGTCGACGGTCGCGAACAACGGTGAGGCGTTCAACATCATCTTCCGCACCGGACCCGGATCGCTCGAGGCGCGCGCACCCGTCGTGCGCGGGATCCGTGCGGACACGAAGCCGCCGGCGGGCATCACCGCGACGCCGTCCGGGCTCGCGGTGGTGGGGGTCGGGCTGCTCGACAACCTCACGGCCAACCGGGTGCTGCTCACCTACCTCGCGATCATCTTCGTGTTCCTGTTCTTGTCGATCCGGCTGCGCTCCGTCGTGCGGTCGCTCCTGTCACTGGTGCCGGTGCTGATCGCGGTGGGCGCGGCGTCGATGTTCGCGTACGTGTTCGACCTCCAGCTCTCGCCGATGACCGCGGTGGGCGGCCCACTCGTGGTCGCGGCGTGCACCGAGTTCACCTCGCTCATCCTCCTGCGCTACCTCGAGGAGCGCCGCCGCGGGCTCGAACCCGAGGAGGCGGTGGAGGTCGCCGCGTCACGCACGGGACGCGCGTTCGTCGTGTCCGGGCTCACCGCGATCGTCGGTGTGGCTGTGCTGTCGTTCTCGTCGCTGCCTCTGCTGCGCGACTTCGGCCGCATCGTCGCCGCGAACGTCGCCCTCGCGCTGCTCAGCGCGCTGGTGGTGCTGCCGCCGATGCTGATCTGGGCCGACAAACGCGGCTGGGTGTCACGGGGCATGCTCGACAAGGAACCCGAGCCCTACATCCCCACCCCGCCCATGGGCCAGGGCGGCGACGCCCGTCAGGTGAGTGAGTAGTCGTCCTCGTCGACCTGCCGGGTGCGCTCCCAGTACTCGACGAGGTTGAACGGCCAGTTCTGGGTGACCTTGCCGGTGCGATTCTTGTACCAGCTCTTCGCGTCGGACGCGCCCCACGCCATGTTGGCGTTGCCCTCGTCGACCAGCTTGCCGAACGCGTCGAGCACGTCCTCGCGCAGGTCGAGCCGGCGGGCGTCGCGCTCGAGCAGCAGACGGATGCAGTCGACGGCGTAGCGCGCGCCGCACTCGGAGAAGAAGATGATCGACCCGTTGGCGACGATGTTGGTGTTCGGCCCGTAGAGGCAGAACAACTTGGGGAAGTGCGGGATGGTGACCCCGAGGTAGGCGCGCGGGTTGTCGGCCCACCACTCGTGCAGGTCGATCCCGTCGACGCCGGTCACCTGCATCGGCAGCAGGAAGTCGGACGCCTGGAAGCCGGTGGCGTACACGATCACGTCGACTGCGTGCTCGGCCTCCGTGCCCGACGCGTCGCGCGTGACCACGCCGGTGGGGGTGATGCGCACGATGCCGTCGGTGACGAGGGTGGTGGTGCTCGCCTTCAACGTCTCCCACCAGCGGCCGTCGTCGATGAGCATCCGCTTCGCCATCGGCGGGTACGGCGGGATCGCCACGTCGAGGAGATCGGGCCGGTCGGCGAGCTGCGCCTCGATGCCCGCCGCGCCGAACTGGCGGAGGAGGTCGTTGACCTCGCTCACCGACCGGCCACCGCCGTCCCAGTTCGGATCGACGCGACACGCGGGCAGCCCGCCCTCGGTGAGGCCCCAGAACAAGGTGAAGCGGTACCACTGGAGGTAGCCGGGCACGTGCGTGGCCATCCACCGCAGGCCGTCGGGGAGCGGCTGCGTGTACGCCGGGTTGGTGCTGATCCAGTTGGGTGAGCGCTGGAAGATCAGCAGCTCGCCGTCGGGACCACCGTCCTTGCCCCGGATGGCATCCGACACGTGGGGCATGAGCTGCACCGCGCTCGCCGCGGTGCCGATGACCGCGACGCTCGTGCCCGCGAGCGCCACCGAGTGGTCCCACCGCGCCGAGTGGAACGAGGGGCCGGCGAACGAGTCGCGGCCTTCGATGTCGGGGAAGCGGGGCCGGTTGAGCTGGCCCACCGCGCTGACCAGCGCGTCGGCGGCGAGCGCTTCCTCCTCGCCGTCACGGGAACGGAGCGCGAGTTGCCACTGGTCGGTGGCCTCGTCGTAGACGGCGGACGTGACCTCGGCGCCGAAGCGGATGTGCTCGCGGAGGCCGAAGTGGTCGGCGACCTCGCGGAAGTAGTCGATGAGCAGCGTCTGCGGGGTGAAGCGGAACTGCCAGTCGGCGCGCTGCGCGAACGAGTACGAGTAGAGGTGGTTGGGCACGTCGACGCGACAACCGGGGTACGTGTTCTCCCACCAGGTGCCGCCGACGTCGTCGTTCTTCTCGATGATCACGAAGTCGACGCCGGCCTGTTGCAGCCGGTGCGCGGTGAGCAGCCCCGACATCCCCGCGCCGATGATGGCGACGGTGAAGGCGCGGTCGGACGCGAGGTCGCGCCGGTGCCACTGCGGCGCGCGCCGGTCGACACCGCCCGGTTCGAGCTCCTCCTCGAGGAGGCCGAGGTACATCGGGTCGACCGACTCGCCGATCGCGAACTCCATCAGGCGCACGAGGTCGGCCTCGCTCGTGGGCGGTGCGGGCGGCATGCCCGCTTCGCGCCACTTCGTGAGCGCGGCGAACACGGTGTCGACCACCGCCCCGCGCTGCTCGTCGGTGAGCGTCGCGGGCTGCATGAAGCCGCCCGGCGCGGGCCGCAAGTCGTCGCTCAGCAGCGAGAAGTCGCCCGTGAGGTGCGCCACCGCCGGGAGCAGCGGCGCGACCTCGCAATCGGTGAGCGCGGCCCGCAGCGCGGCGTCGTCGGCGGGGAGCGGCTGGATCGGATCGAGGGTCGGCATCGGGGCATGGTGGCACCGCACCCGGGTCTGGGGCACGTCCGAAAGTCCCGGTTACGATCGACGGACTGCCGATCCAGGGGGATTCGAGATGGCGCACGAGCTCGTGATCAAGGGCGGGACCGTCGTCGACGGCACCGGGGCGCCGGGGTACCGGGCCGATGTCGGTGTGGATGGTGGCCGCGTCAGCGCGATCGGGGCCGACCTCGAGGGTGACCGCGTGCTCGACGCCGCGGGCTGCATCGTCGCCCCCGGCTTCATCGACATCCACACGCACTTCGACGCGCAGGTGTTCTGGGACCCGGCGCTCACGCCGTCGTGTTTCCACGGCGTCACCACGGTGGTCGCGGGCAACTGCGGCTTCACCATCGCGCCCACGCGCCCGAGGGCCGCGACCTCATCGCCCGCACGCTCGAGAACGTCGAGGACATGGACTACGCGGTCCTCGCCGCGGGCATCCCGTGGGACTTCGAGACCTTCCCCGAGTACCTCGACTCGATCCAGCGCCGCGGCGTGGGCCTCAACTGGTCCGCGTACGTCGGCCACACCGCGATGCGCCTCTACGTGATGGGCGAGGACGCCTACGAGCGCGAGGCGACGCCCGAGGAGCTCGTGCAACTGCAGCAGGTGCTGCGCGACTCCATGGAGGGCGGTGCCGCCGGCTTTGCCACCAGCTTCGGCATGCCGCACCACGGCGTCGACGGCAAGCCGGTGCCGAGCCGCCTCGCCACCAAGGGCGAGCTCGACGCCATGCTCGACGTGATGGCCGAGGTCGGCCGCGGCGTCGTCGACCTCGTGCCCGGCCCGCAGTGCCTCCCGGGCGACATGGCGGAGCTGCAGCTGCGCACCGGCGTGCCCTTCACGTGGGGAGCGTTGCTCACGCACCCGTCGGGTGGTCACGTGCAGACCGCCAAGCTCATGGAGCAGGCTTGGGAGGACGGCGCCGAGGTGTGGGCGCAGGTCACGCCCCGCCCGCTCACCTTCCAGTTCACGATTGCCCAGCCCTACCCGTGGAACCCGAACCCGGTGTTCGGGGAATTGCAGACGGCCACGCTCGAGGAGCGCACCGCGGCCTACGCGGATCCCGCATGGCGGGCGAAGGCCATGGACTGGTGGAACACGCAGAGCAGCGGCTTCGGCGTGCGCTGGGACACGTTCTCCATCGGCGACTCCGAGGTGCACCCCGAACTCATGGGTGCGTCGGTCGCCGACCTCGCCGCCGAGCGCGGCACCACGCCGTTCGACACGCTCCTCGACCTCGCCGCCGAGGAGCCGGGCCTCGCGCTGCGGGTGAAAGTGGTCATCGCCAACGACGACACCGAGTGGGTCGGCAAGCTGTTGCAGCACGAGCACACCACCCTCGGTCTCTCCGACGCCGGCGCGCACGCGGGCCAGCTCTGCGACGCCGCGCAGGCCACCGACCTGCTCGGCAACTGGGTGCGCGAGCGCGGCGTGCTCACGGTGGAGCAGGCGGTGCGCAAGCTCTCCGGCCTCCAGGCCGACATCTTCGGCTTCGAGGACCGCGGCTACCTGCGCGAGGGCGCCTGGGCCGACATCGCGGTGTTCGACCTCGACACGGTCGCCCCGGGCCCGGTGCGGCGCGTCGCCGACTTCCCCGGTGGTTCGGAACGCCTCACCGCCGACCAGGTCGAGGGCATGCGCCACGTGATCGTGAACGGCACACCGGTCGTGGTCGACGGTGAGCACACCGGGGTCACCGACGCCGGGCAACTGGTGAAGCCGGGCACCCGCGCGTGAGCGTCGCGAACGGGCCGGTCGTCATCGAGGCGGCGATCAACGGCGCCGCACCCGACGCGCCGCGCACGCCCGACGAGATCGCGAAGTGTGCCGAGGCGTGCTTCGCCGCGGGTGCCGCGGTGGTGCACAACCACATCGACGTCTTCAGCGACGGCGACACCGCGGCCGCCCGCTACCTCGAGGGCTGGGACCCGGTGCTCGAGCAGCGTCCCGACGCCCTGCTGTACCCCACGATCAACGGCATCGGCGCGGTGGAGGAGCGGTACTCGCACATCGCACCGCTCGCGGAGACGGGCAAGCTGAAGATCGGCGTGATCGACCCCGGCACGGTGAACCTCGGACCCAACTTCGCCTACGTGAACTCGGGCGCCGACATCGCGCACGAGTGGGAGCTGTGCGACCGCTACGGCCTGGTGCCCGGGCTCGCGATCTTCGAGCCCGGCTTCCTCCGCGCCGCGCTGTGGCTGTGGCGCGACGGCAAGCTCCCCGCGGGCACGATGCTGCGTCTCTACTTCGGTGGCGACGCGCCCGAGCAGCGTGGCGCGTTCAACTTCGGCCTGCCGCCCACCGCGCTGTCGCTCGACGCCTACCTCGCGATGCTGGGCGACTGCCCGTTGCCGTGGTCGGTCACGGTGGTGGGCGGCGACCTCTTCGCCACCGACCTCCCGCGTCTCGCGCTGGAGCGCGGCGGGCACCTGCGCGTCGGGCTCGAGGACCACGCGGGACGCGGGGTCACCAACGAGGAGCTCGTCGCCGAGGCGGTCGCCGCGTGCGACGCCGCCGGCCGTCCCGTCGCCACGTGCTCGGAAGCTGCGGCACTGCTCGGCCTGAAGTCCTGACCTTCCTGCCTGAAATTCCTGGAGGCGAACGCATGACCGTCCCCCGCCTGATCTCGTCCGACTCGCACGTCAACGTGCAGCACGACCAGGTGAAGGAGCGGCTCGCGTCGCGCTACCACCAGGCCTACGACGATGCGCTGCAGCAGGCGTTCGGCGAGATGCTGGGCGGCAACGCGGAGAAGGCCAACATGTCGGGTCTGAAGCACGTGCACGCGTCGCACGGTCGCCCCGGCTACGTCGATCCGGTCGAGCGCCTCGCCGACATGGACATCGACGGCGTCGACATCGAGGTCCTCTACTGCGAGGTGAGTGCGTACCGGTACCTGTACCTGATGCGCGAGGGATCGCACGAGGCCACGCGCGCGTTCAACGACACGCTGCTCGCGTTCGGCAGCGCGGATCCGCGTCGCCTCGTGGTCACCGCGCAGGTGCCGATCCACGACATCGACTTCGCGGTGGAGGAGGTGGCGCGCATCGCGTCGCTCGGCGGCAAGTCGTTGCAGCTGCCGGTGTTCCCCAACGAGCTCGGCCAGCCCGACTACTTCCACGAGCGCTACGACCGCCTCTTCTCCGTGATCGAGGAGACCGGCCTGCCGATCTGCAACCACATCGGCCTCAACACCGCGCTGAACCAGCTCGCCGATCGCGATCCGGTGCCGCGGCTCGCGTGGACGATGTCGTGCATGCCGCCCTCGGCGTGCGAGGCGCTCGGCATGTGGCTGCTCACCGGACCGCTCGTGAAGCACCCGGAGCTCAAGGTGGTGTTCGTCGAGCCGGGCCTCGGCTGGGTGGCCTACTACCTGCACTTCCTCGACGACATGGTGCTGCGCCAGGGCTACGAGTTCCCGCTGCTCGGCGGTGAGCTGCCGAGCTTCTACTACCTGCGCAACCTGGCGATGACCTTCATCGACGAGCCCGACCCGATCAAGTTCCTGCGCCACCGCCTCGGCACCGAGAACCTCATGTGGTCGAGCGACTACCCGCACCCGGTGTCCACCTGGCCCAAGTCGCGCGTGGTGGTCGACGAGTTGTTCGCGGGCATCCCCGACGCCGAGCGCGACGCCATGGTCTGCCGCAACGCGGAACGGATCTGGAACCTGTAGCCGAATCCTCTGGAGGTATTGGCCCGCGGCGCTGCCTGGCAGTAGGTTCGCAGGAACCGCATTTCCCGGGAGGACCCACCATGAACATGGACGACCTCGTCCTCGTCAGCATCGACGACCACGTCGTCGAGCCGGCCGACATGTTCGACCGCCACCTGCCGGAGGCCTACAAGGACAAGGCTCCGAAGGTGGAACTGGTCGACGGTGTCGAGCAGTGGACCTTCCAGGGCGTGAAGGCCGGTTCCGCCGGCCTCAACGCCGTGGTCTCGTGGCCCAAGGAGGACTGGGGCTTCGAGCCCGCCGCCTACGCCGAGATGCGCCCCGGCGCCCACGACGTCGACGAGCGCGTCCGCGACATGAACCGCAACGGCATCCTGGCGTCGATGTGCTTCGCCTCGTTCGCGGGCTTCGCGTCGAGCTTCTTCTACGAGGCCCCCGACAAGGACCTCTCGAAGTTCATGCTGTCGGCCTACAACGACTGGCACATCGAAGACTTCGCCGCGTCGCACCCCGGTCGCTTCATCCCGATGGCCCTGTTGCCGGTGTGGGACAGCCAGGGCATGGTCGACGAGGCCAAGCGTGTCGCGAGCAAGGGCTGCCGCTCCATCTCGATGCCCGAGCTCCCGCACACGATGGGGCTGCCGAGCTTCCACAACCTCGACTACTGGGGCCCGCTGTTCGAGACGTGCTCCGACGAGAACATCATCCTCAACATGCACATCGGCCAGGGCTTCAACGCGATCAAGCAGTCGCCCGAGGCCGGCGTCGACGATCTGATGATCCTCGCCACTCAGGTGTCGGTGTTCGCCGCGCAGGAGCTGCTCTGGGGTGGCGCGTACAAGAACTACCCCGGTCTGAAGGTTGCATACTCCGAGGGCGGCATCGGCTGGATCGCCTTCTACCTCGACCGCTGCGACCGTCACTACAAGAACCAGACGTGGATCGGCCACGACTTCGGCGGCAAGCTGCCGAGCGAGGTGTTCCGGGAGCACTCGCTCGCCTGCTTCATCACCGACAAGACCGCGCTGAAGGTCCGCCACGACATCGGCATGGACATCATCGCCTGGGAGTGCGACTACCCGCACTCCGACTGCATCTGGCCCGACGCCCCCGAGACCCTCTACAAGGAGATGGTCGACGCGGGGTGCACCGACGGTGAGATGGACCAGATCACCTGGGCGAACGTTGCACGCTTCTACGACTACGACCCGTTCGCGGTGATCCCGCGGGAGCAGGCGACGGTGGGCGCGCTGCGCGCGCGCAGGCCGTCGACGTCGACACCGCGATCCGACCGCGCACCGAATGGCGCAAGCTCGCCGAGGCGAAGAGCAACGCGACCAGCTAGCCCCGATGTGCAGTGACCCGGCCCGCCTCGTTGCGGGTCGGGTCCAGCACGATCGGCAGGTGGGCGAGGCCGCGCACGTTGGAGCTCCACGCGCGGGTGGCCGGTCCGTCGAGCTCGTAGTCGGGGAAGCGGGCGAGCAGCTCGTCGAACGCCGCCACCGTCTCGAGCCGGGCCAGCGCGGCACCGATGCACAGGTGGGTGCCGAAGCCGAACGCGACGTGGCGCTCGATTGTGCGGTGGATGTCGAAGAGCTCGGGCTCGTCGAACTGGCGCTCGTCGTGGTTGGCCGCGGCCGTGAGCAGCCCGACGCGCGAGTTGGCCGGGATGGTCACGCCGTGCAGCGTGACGTCTTCCTCGACCCAACGACCCTGCAGGTGCGACGGCGGATCCCAGCGCAGCATCTCCTCGACCGCACCCGGCATCAACGACGGGTCGGCCACGAGCTCCTTGCGCTGGTCGCGGTACCAGGTGAGCGCCACCGCGCCGTTGGCCACGAGCTTGGCGGTGGTCTCGTGCCCGGCAATGGTCAGCTCCACCAACCGGTTGGTGACCTCTTCCTGGGTGAGCGTGCGGTTCTCGGCGACGGAGTCGGACAGCTCGGCCTGGATGAGGACGCTCAGGATGTCGTCGCGCGGGTTGTCGTAGTGGTCGGCGACGGTGCCGGCGAGGGTGGCCATCATCTCAGCCATCGCGTTGGCCGCGTCCTCGGGGATACCGGTCTCGCCCTCGTCGCGCGAGAGCACCCGGTCGGACTGGTTGCGCAGCAGCGGGCGGATCTCCTGGGGGAGGCCGAGCAGCTCCGCGATGACGAGCATCGGCAGCGCGGCGGAGTACTCCGTGACGACGTCCATGCGGTTGGCGTCGCGCTTCTCGTCGAGCAGTTCACCCGCGATCTGGCGCACCTTGGGCTCGAGGTCGTTGATCGCGCGGGGCGTGAAGATGCGGTTCACGATCTTGCGGTGCGCGAGGTGGTCGGGGTCGTCCTTGTTGATCAGGAACGCGCCGGGCTGGTCGATGCCCTCGATCGTCACGCCGTGGGACGAGAGGAACGTCTTCGTGTCGAGGTGCGCCTCGAGGACGTCCGCCCAGCGGGAGATCGCCCAGAAGTCGATCTCCTCGTTGTGGTACACGGGAGCCTCGTCGCGGAGCCACCGGTAGGTGGGGTAGGGGTCCTCGACGATGGAGCGGTCGTACGGGTCGTACTTCACGGTTCCCCCTGGGCGGGTTCAGCGGCGGGACGGGTTCAGCTGCGGGACGGGTCCAAGACGATCGGTAGGTGCGCGAGGCCACGGACGTTCGCCGACCACGCGCGCGTGGCGGGACCGTCGAGCTCGTAGTCGGGGAACCGGGCGAGCAGCTCCTCGAACGCGATGTGGGTCTCGAGCCGCGCGAGCGACGCACCGATGCAGAGGTGCGTACCGAAGCCGAAGGCGACGTGGCGCTCGATCGTGCGGTGGATGTCGAAGAGCTCCGGCTCGTCGAACTGGCGCTCGTCGTGGTTGGCCGATCCGGTGATGAGGATGACGCGACTCTCGGCCGGGATGGTCTCGCCGTGCAACGTGACGTCTTCCTCGACCCAACGGCCCTGGTAGTGCGACGGCGGGTCCCAGCGCAGCATCTCCTCGACCGCCCCGCCCATCAGCGACGGGTCGGTGGTGAGCTCCTTGCGCTGGTCGGGGAACCAGGTGAGCGCCACCGCGCCGTTGGCGACCAGCTTCGCAGTGGTCTCGTGCCCGGCGATGGTGAGCTCCACGAGACGGTCGGCCACCTGCGCGGGGCTCAGGGAGACCTCCGCGCCGTCCTCGCCCTCGACGCGGGCGGTGACGAGCCGGCTCAGGATGTCGTCGCGCGGGTTGGCGAAGTGGTCGTCGATGGTCTCGGCGAAGGTCGCACGCATGTCGGCGAGCGCCTGCATCGCGTCCTGGGGAGCTTCGGGGTTGGCGTCGGCCTCGCCCACGCTCGCACGCGGTCGGACTGCTCCCGGAGCGCGGGGCGGATCTCCTCGGGGAGCCCCAGCAGTTCGGCGATCACGAGCATCGGCAGCGCGGCGGAGTAGTCGCTGACCACGTCGAGCCGGTTCGACTCGCGCGCGCCTTCGAGGATGTCGGCGGCGATCCGGCGGATCTTCGGCTCGAGCCC
Organism: uncultured Actinomycetes bacterium; assembly: GCA_963720785.1. Classification (GTDB taxonomy): domain Bacteria; phylum Actinomycetota; class Acidimicrobiia; order IMCC26256; family DASPTH01; genus CAVRGQ01. Next base: position 82,442 of record CAVRGQ010000007.1, on the reverse strand, counting down.
GTCGATCGCGCGCGGCGTGAAGATGCGGTTGACGATCTTGCGGTGGACGATGTGCTCCGGGTCGTCCTTGTTGATCAGGAGGTCCTGACCCTGGTCGAGGCCCTCGATCGTGATGCCCCGTGAGGAGATGAAGGTCTTGGCATCGAGGTGCGCGTTCAGGACGTCGTCGAAGCGCGACAGCGCGTAGAACCCGATCTTCTCGTTGTGGTACACCGGCGCGTCGTCGCGCAGTGCCCGGTACGTCGGGTACGGGTTCTCGACGATCGCGCGGTTGTACGGGTTGTACTCCACCAGCAGTCCCCCCTGGATGCGGTCGTTCGGGGTCAACCTAACCCGAGCCGCGGAGGGTGCCCCACTCTCGCCTCGTACCCCGCGGGGTCGGTGGCGCCCTCCGTGCAGAGCACGAGCACGTCCTTGCCGGCGACCGTGGCGCACCACTCGGGGGAGGCCGCGAGGGCGCGCAGGCCGGCCAGCGCGGCGCCGCCGGTCTCGCCCGCCTCGATGCCGATCGTGTCGAGATCGCGCATCGCCTGCTCGGCGTCGGCGTCGGGAACCGCGACGAACAGGTCGACCCCCGCGTGCACCGCGGGCCAGGCGATCACCGACACGTTGCCGCAGTTGAGGCCCGCCATGATCGACTCGTGGGGGCCGGGCACCTCGGCCGGCGCGCCCGCGGCGGCGGAGGCCATCCCGCACGCGGCGTCGAGCGGCTCGACCGCGACCACCGCGCTGCCCGCCGAGTAGTACGCGACGACTGCGGCGGTGAGCGCGCCCACGCCCATGGGCACGAGCACCACCTCGGGTGCGGTCGCGCCCAGCGGCGGCGAGGGCCTCGTCGACCTCGGCGAAGATCGTGGCGTAGCCCTCGATCACCCACGACGGCACCTCGCTGTAGCCCTCCCACGAGGTGTCGGACACCACCAGCGTGTGGTCGTCGGCGAGGCGGGCCGACTCGGCCACCGCGTCGTCGTAGGTCCCGTCGACGACGTCGACGCGGGCGCCCTCCGACTCGATGCCCTCGATGCGCGCCGCCGCGGTGCCGGCGGGCACGAGCACGTGGGCGCCGAGGCCGAGCAGCGTCGCCATGCGGGCGACGGCGCGGCCGTGGTTGCCGTCGGTTGCCGCCACCAGCGACAGTGGCCCGAGGCCGGCGACCGCGGCGCGCAGGTCGTCGAGGTCGTCCCACTGCGGTTCGGCGCCGAGCCGCTCGGCGAGCAACCGGTACACGGCCCACGACGCACCGAGGATCTTGAAGCTCGGCAGGCCGAGGCGGGCCGACTCGTCCTTGCACCACAGCCGGCCGACGCCGAGCTCGGCGGCGAGGGCGGGCGCCTCGACCAGCGGCGTGGTGGTGTAGCCGGGGAGGCGCCGGTGGAAGTTCCGCGGCCCGGGGCCCACCGGTGCGACAGCGGGCACGGCGACCCGTCCGGGGTTGCGGAGGACGGTCGGCAGCTCGGGCGTCGTCATGCGCCCAAGTTCACACGATGGCAACGCCCGCGCGTTGACAAAATGTTGAAGGCGCGTGAACGATGGCCCGGTGAGCGAATTCCGCCTGAACGGCGCTCCGGTGCGTGTGCGCGACGACCACCCCCATCTCCTGGCTGCGCTGCGGGAGGAGTTGGGGGTCGTGTCGGCCAAGGACGGCTGTTCCCCGTCGGGGCAGTGCGGGTGCTGCACCGTCGTGGTCGACGGCAAGGCGGTGGTGAGTTGCAACCTGCCGCTCACAAAGGTCGAGGGCGCCGAGGTCACCACCTTGGAGGGCTTCGACGACGCGACTCGCGACCGCATGGCGCGCGCCTTCGCCGCCACCGGCGCGCTGCAGTGCGGGTTCTGCACGCCAGGCATCGTGGTGCGCGTTGCGTCGCTGCTCGAGAAGAAGGGTGCCGGCCTCGACCGCGACACCGCGGCCCGCCACCTCGGCGCCCACCTCTGCCGCTGCACCGGATACGTGAAGATCCTCGACGCGGTGGAGCTGCTCGCCAAGGGTGAGGAGCCGCAGCCCACCGCGCTCGGCGGCGTCGGGACCAGCGGCACGCGGTACCAGGGCCTCGAGCTCGCGGTGGGGGAGAAGCACTACGTCGACGACCTGCGCGTCGACGGGATGCTCCACGCCGCGCTGCACCTCACCGACCACGCCCGCGCCGACATCGTCGCCATCGACACCACGACCGCGGCGGCGGTGCCCGGTGTCGTGCAGGTGTTCACCGCGGCCGAGATCCCCGGCACGTTGAAGGTCGGCCTGATCCACAAGGACTGGCCGGTGATGATCCCGGTCGGCGGGCGCACGTCCTACCTCGGCGACGTGCTCGCCGTGGTGGTCGCCGAGGACCGCGAGACCGCACGCCGGGCCGCGGCGCTCGTCGCCGTGGAGTACGCGCCGCTCACGCCGATCACCGATCCCGCGTTCGCGGTCGACGGCGCCGACGACGCGGTGTGGGGCCTCGACGGCAACGTGCTGTCGCGCTCGGTCTACGCGCGCGGCGATGCCGATGCCGAGCTCGCCGCGTGCGCGCACGTCGTGCACGAGGAGTTCCAGACCCAGCGCATCGAGCACGCCTTCCTCGAACCGGAGTCCACGCTCGCGGTGCCGTTGCCCGACGGACGCATGCACGTGTACTCGGGCGGCCAGGGCGTGTGGGACGACCGCGACCAGATCTGCGCCATGCTCGACATCGACCCCGCGCTCGTGACGGTGGAGCTGGTGTCGAACGGCGGCGCGTTCGGCGGCAAGGAGGACATGAGCAACCAGGGGCAGACCGCGCTCGCGGCCTGGCTGCTCGGTCGTCCGGTCAAGTGCACGCTCACGCGTGAGCAGTCGTTCCTCATGCACGCGAAGCGCCACCCGGTGCACATCTCGCTCACCGTCGGTTGCGACGACGACGGCAACCTGCGCGCCCTGCGGGCGCGCATGCTCGGCGACTCCGGCCCCTACGCCTCGGTCGGCATGAAGGTGCTCGAACGTGCAGCCGGGCACGCGTGCGGCCCGTACCGCATCCCTAACGTCGACGTGGAGGCGGTCGCGGCGCGCACCAACAACCCGGTGTGCGGTGCGTTCCGGGGCTTCGGCGCCAACCAGGCGCAGTTCGCGATGGAGGGCGCGCTCGACCGGCTCGCCGCCGAGATCGGCATCAGCGGGTGGGAGATCCGCCAGCGCAACGTCGTCGATCCGGGCGACGTGTGGGGGCCGGGCCAGATCATGGACGACGGCTGCCGCGGGGCGCGCCGGTGCCTCGAAGCGGTGAAGCCCGCATACGACGCGGCGCGGGCCGAGGGCAAGGCGGTGGGACTCGGACTCGGGCTGAAGAACTCCGGCCTTGGCAACGGCTTCCTCGAGATCGCCCGGGCCACGGTGCGCTTCGAGGAGGACGGCTCCGTCGAGGTGCGCCACTGCTGGACCGAGATGGGCCAGGGCGTCCACACCGTCGCCGCGCAGGTCGCGGTGGAGGAGCTCGGCGTCGACCCGGCGCGCGTGCGCGTGGTCGTCGACACCACTCGTGAGCTCGGCGCCGGGCAGACCACCGGCAGCCGCGGCACGCTCATGGGCGCGGGCTCGGTGGCCGACGCCTGCCGCGTGGCCCGCGAAGACGGCTGCCGCATCGGTGTCGACTACTTCGGCGAGTACCGCGTCGACTGGACCCGCTCGATGAACTCCGGCGAGGAGCACCCCGTCATCCACTCCGCGTTCGGGTACGCCGCGCAACTCGTGGTGATCGACCGGCAGAGCGGTGCGGTGGAGCGGGTCGTCGCCGCGCACGACGTCGGGCGGGCCGTGAACCCCGCGCTCTGCGAGAACCAGGTGGAGGGCGCGGTGCACATGGGGCTGGGCTACGCGCTCACCGAGGACTTCCCGACCGACGCCGAGGGCCGCCCGACCGTCACCACGCTGCGCGGGCTCGGGATCATCCGGGCGAAGGACGTGCCCGCGATCGACGTGATCCTCGTAGAGGAGCCGCAGCCGCGCGCTCCCTACGGGATCAAGGGGGTCGGCGAGATCGGCCTGGTGCCCACCGCGGGCGCGGTCGCGGCCGCGCTGCACGACCTCGACGGCGAGTGGCGGACGTCCCTGCCAATGCGCCGGGGGACCTGAACCACGTGAGTCGCGTCACGCCCGGTCTCGTGTGCGGGCACCACCACCTCTACTCGTCGCTCGCGGGGGGATGCCCGCGCCGCCGCACACGCCGACGGGGTTCACCGACATCCTCGACCAGGTGTGGTGGCGCCTCGACCGCGCGCTCGACCTCGAGCTGGTCGCGTGGTCGGCGCGCCTGGGCGCGCTGGAGGCGCTCGAGTGCGGCACCACCGCGATCGTCGACCACCACTCGTCGCCGAACGCGATCGAGGGCAGCCTCGACGTGATCGCGGCTGCCTGTGCCGAGGTCGGCGTGCGGGTGCGGTGCTGCTACGAGGTCACCGACCGCAACGGTCTCGACGGCGCGAAGGCCGGTCTCGCGGAGAACGAGCGGTTCCTGCGCGCCGGCGGTGATGGCTACGTCGGCGCGCACGCGGCGTTCACGTTGTCCGACGACACGCTCGCGGCCGTGTGCGGCCTGGCCGACGACCTCGGTGTCGGCGTGCACGTGCACGTGGCCGAGGACACCGTCGACGCGGCGGCCGGCGCGCGTCTGGCGCCCTTCGCGAACGACGACTGGCTGCTCGCGCACTGCGTGCACCTGGCCGACGTGCTGCCCGGCACGGTCGCGCACAACCCGCGGTCGAACCTGAACAACGCGGTGGGCTACGGCCGCCCGCGACGGTTTCCCCGCGTGGTGCTCGGTACCGACGGCATCGGCGCCGACATGCTCGAGGAGTTCCGCCTCGCGTTCGCGCTCGCCCGGGCCGACGACGTCACCGTCGAGCCGACCGTCGTGTGGGACTGGCTGCTCGCCGCCGCCGACCTGGTTCCCGCGGTCGCGGACGACCGGGTCACCTGGGGGTACGAGCCGATGGCACCGTGGAACCTCGCGTACACGCCGGGGGTGCGCCCGCTGCAGGTCGAGGTCGACGGCGAGGTGGTGCTCGACGAGCACGGTCCCACGCGCGTCGACGCGGTCGAGATCCGTGCCCGTGCCCGCGAGGAGGCGCCGCGCCTCTTCGCCCGGATGGAGGAATTGTGATGCGCCGATGAGTGCCCGTGTCGCCCTGTACCTGCAGGACGCCCACCCGATCCGCGACGGCATGCGCTACTCGCAGCACGCCGAGGCCGCGGGCTTCGAGGCGGTGTGGCAGGCGGAGAGCCGGCTGGTACGCGAGGCCACCGTGCCCCTCGCCGCGTTCGGCGCGGTCACCGAGCGCATCGGCCTCGGCTCCGGCGTCGTGAGCATGTGGGTGCGCAACCCCGCCTTCCTCGCCGCCACGTTCTCCACTCTCGACGACCTCGCGCCCGGCCGGGTGACCCTCGGCATCGGCGCCTGGTGGGACCCGCTCGCCCAGAAGGTCGGCGTGTCGCGCGACAAGCCGCTCAAGGCGATGCGCGAGATCGTCACCGTGGTGCGCGCGCTCCTCGCGGGGGAGACGGTCACCTTCGACGGCGAGTTCGCGCAGCTCGACGGGGTGGAGCTCGATTACGTGCACCAGGAGCGACGGCCCAAGCAGGTGCCGATCGTGATCGGCGCCACCGGCATGCAGATGATGCGGCTCGCGGGTGAGATCGGCGACGGCGCGTTGCTCAACTACCTCGTGTCGCCGTCCTACAACGCCGACGCGATGGCGATGCTCGAGGAAGGTGCGGCGCGCGTGGGCCGCACCGTCGACGACATCGACCGCCCGCAGCTCGTGGTGTGCTCGATGAGCGAAGACCGCAAGGCCGCGCTCGACGCGGCGCGGCTGCTCGTGACGCAGTACCTCGGGCAGCAGCCGCACATCATGAAGGCGTCGGGCGTGCCGCAGGAGCTGCTCGACGAGATCGGCTCGGTGCTCACGTGGCCGGCGTCGCACGACGACGTCGTCGCCGCGTCGAAGCTCGTCCCCGACGACGTGGTGCAGCTGATCACCGCCTCGGGGACGCCCGACGAGTGCCGCGAGAAGGTGGCCGAGTACATGGCCACCGGCTGCACCTGCCCGGTGCTGTACCCGCTCGCCCCCGACGTGGACGCGATGATCGACGCGTTCCGCGACTGGACCCCCTGAATCCGAAAGCGAGAACGTCGTGGACTACTCCGAGTACCTCCGCCGCCTCCCCAAGGTGGAGCTGCACTGCCACGTGGAGGGCACGCTGCGCCCGGCGACCGTCGTCGACCTCGCGCGCAAGCACGGCATCGCGCTGCCGACCGAGGACGTGCACCACATCTACGACTACGAGACGATCTACGAGTTCCTGGAGATCTTCCGCCTGGTGAACTCCACCGTGATCGACCGCGACGACTTCGCGCGGGTCGCGTACGAGTCGCTCGAGGACGGCGTGAAGCTCGGCAACCTGAAGTACCGCGAGATGTTCTTCAACCCCACGCTGCACACCACCCGCGACGTGCGGATGGCCACCGTCATCGACGGCCTGATCGACGGGGCGAGGGCCGCCGAGGCCGACTTCGGAGTGCAGTGCCGCCTGATCGCCGACGTGTACCGTCAGGACCCGGTGCCCATGGCGAAGCAGATGGTCGAGGAAGTGATCGCGAACCGACGCGACGAGCTGATCGGCCTGGGCATGGACGCCGCGGAGGCGCCCGACCCGCCGGAGAAGTTCGCCGAGTGCTTCGCGCTCGCGGGCGACGCCGGCCTGCACCGCACCAGCCACGCGTCGGAGGACGCCCCGCCGGTGAACATCACCACGTGCCTCGACGTGCTCGGTTGCGAGCGGATCGACCACGGGTACCACATCCTCGCCGACGAGGCGGTCGTGGAGCGTTGCCGCGACGAGGGCATCCACTTCACGTGCTGCCCCACGTCGACCGCGGTCGTGTACGGCTGGCCCGACCTCACCGCGCACCCGATCAAGGGGATGCTGGCGGCCGGTCTGCTCGTGCACCTGAACTCCGACGACCCCACGATGTTCCACACCGACATCGGCAAGGAGTACGTCGACTTCTGCGGCCAGAACGGCTACCCGCCCGAGGTCGCGAAGCAACTCGTGTACAACGGGGTGGACGCGACGTGGCTCGACGACTCCGACCAGGCCGCACTGCGGGCGAGCTTCGACGCGGAGATCGCCGCGCTCGACGCGGAGCTCGACCTCGCGACCGTGCCCGCGCCGAACGAGACGGTGGGATCGCTGTGACCGACCAAACGTCCACGTACAAGCGGGTCGGCAACACCGACGCCGCGCTGCGCCGCGGCTGGCACGCGGTCGCGCTGTCGAGCGAGGTCACGACCACGCCGCTCCACGTGTCGTTGCTGGGCGACGACTGGGTGCTGGTCCGCCTGCCGGAGGGGGACGCCACGACGCTCACCGCGTTCGTCGACCGGTGCCCGCATCGGTTCGCGCCGCTGTCGGCCGGGTGGGTCGAGGGGTCCTCGCTGCGCTGCCCGTACCACGGCTGGTGCTTCAAGGCCGACGGCGCGTGCACCGAGATCCCGTCGCAGACGGCCTCGGACGGCCAGAGCGAACGGGTCCCGCCGCGGGCGCGCGCCACGAAGCCGTGGGGCGTCTCCGAACAGGCGGGGATCGTGTTCCTCGCGCCGGAGGAGCCGGTCGCCGAGCTGCCCGACCTCTCGATCGCCGACGACGACTCGTTCCTGCACGGGGTGCTCGACGCGGTCCGGGCCCGGGTGGGCGCGGGCCTGGTGGTCGACAACTTCATCGACATGGCGCACTTCCCCTACGTGCACGGCGCCACCATCGGCACGGAGGCGGCCACCTCGTTCGAGGACCTCGAGGTCACCCGCGACGGTTTCGCGATGACCGCGGCGGGGGAGCACCCCTTCCCCAACCACGAGGACCCGGGCGTGGCCGAGGGCATCCGGCCGCTGCTCCAGAACCGCCGGCTCACCTACGAGTACCGGGCACCGTTCCTCGCCACGTTGCGCATCGAGTACGTGGAGGCCGGCGGCGTCAACGTGCTGCATTTCTTCGTACAGCCCGAGGACGAGCATCATTGCCGGGTGTACACGCTCCTGCACCGCAACGACCTCGACGGCGACACCGGCCGGCTCGCCGAGGCCGTGGCGTTCGAGACGAAGATCCTCGAGGAGGACGTCGCCCTGCAGGAGCGCTTCGTCGACCTGACGCTGCCCGTCGACCCCACGGCCGAGGTCCACGTGCGCGCCGACCGCCCGTCGCTCGAGTACCGGCGCATCCTCGCCGACCTGCTCGAGCTCAGCTAGCGAAGAGTTGCCGGAACGAGCTGGAGGTACCACCGTGCACGCCGACCCCGTCGATCCCGTCGTCCGGGCCCGCGCCATCGCCGCCGCGCGCGGCGACGAGCCGTTCGATCTCCTGCTCACCGGCGGCACCGTCGTCGACGTGGGCTGCGGTGAGCTGCGCGTCGCCGACGTCGGCATCGTCGGACCCATTGTCGCCAGCGTTCACGAACCCGGCACCCGCACCGACTCGCTCGACGCGATCGACTGCACCGGCCGCTTCGTCGCGCCCGGCTTCGTCGACCTCCACGTGCACTTCGAGTCGTCGATGCTCACGCCGGGCGGGTACGCCGAGGCGGTCCTGCCGCGCGGCACCACCACGGTGTTCGTCGACCCGCACGAACTCGCCAACGTGTCGGGCGTGCCCGGCGTGCGCTACGCGGTGGAGGCGAGCCGCGGGCTGCCGATGCGCTTCATCGTGCAGGCGCCGTCGTGCGTGCCGCCGCAGCCGGGCCTCGAGCTGTCCGGCGCCGACCTGTTCGGTCCCGACGCACGCGAGATGCTCGCGTGGCCCGAGGTCGGCGGCCTCGCCGAGGTGATGGACATGCTCGGGGTCGTGTCGTGCGACGAGCGCATGGTCGACGTCGTCGCTGCCGGGCTCGAGAGCGGCAAGCTCGTGTCGGGACACGCGGCCGGTCTCACCGGCCCGATCCTGCAGGCCTACCTCTGCGCCGGCATCACCTCCGACCACGAGATCTTCACCGAGCCCGACTGCCTGGAGAAGCTGCGTGCGGGCATGACCGTCGAGCTACGCGGCGCGCTCGACGCGATCCTGCCCGGCATCGTGGGAGAGGTGAACAAGCTGCCGATCCCGCCCACGCACCTCGTGGCCGCGACCGACGACTTGTTCGCGCTCACCTTGCTGGAGGACGGCGGCCTCGACCATCTGCTCCGCCGGCTCGTCGCCTACGGGATGGACCCGATCCTCGCCCTGCGCTGCGCCACCTACCACTGCGCGTACCGACTGCAGCGCGCCGACCTCGGCCTGGTCGCCGCGGGTCGTCGTGCCGACATCGTCGTGCTCGAGGACCTCGTCGAGTTCCGCGCCACCGAGGTGCTCTACGACGGTGAGCTGGTGGCGCAGCACGGCGGCATGCTCGTCGACGTGGTCGAGGGCCCGAGCGACCCGCCCTACGGCACGATGCGGCTCGAGGAGATGACGCCGTCGCAGTTCGTGATGCGCCTCGACGTCCCCGACGGCGAGCACCGCGTGCGCGTCATCGGCGACGCGGTGATGACGCGCTGGGACGAGGCGACCGTGACCGTGGCCGACGGGGTCGTGCAGGTGCCCGAGGATCTCCTCGTGCAGGTCACGGTCCACCGCCACGGCCGCATCCCCGCGCAGCCCCACGCCGCGCTGCTGTCGGGCTGGGGCACCTGGACGGGCGCGGTGGCCACCACCGTCGCCCACGACACCCACAACCTCGTGGTGTTCGGGCGCAACCCCGACGACATGGCCGTCGCCGCCAACGCCGTGATCGCGGCAGGTGGGGGCGTGGCCGTGGCGCGCGCCGGCGAGCTGCTCGGCATCATCGAGCTGCCCATCGCCGGCATCCTCTCGCCGAAGCCCGCCGCCGAGCTCGCGGCCGACCAGCGTGTGGTGCAGGACCTCGCGATCGAGGTGGGTCTGCGCCCCGGATCCGCGGTGCTCACCCAGCCGTTGTTCCAGGTGATGCTGTCGTCGCTGGCCTGCCTGCCGGGGCCGCACGTGACCGACCTGGGTCTCATCGACGGCACCACCGGGGAGCTCGTCGCGTCCGTGCTCGCGCCATGATCTCCACGCTGATGCGGCCATGATGCACTGGTGACGAGCGCGTCGACGGAGAACGATCCCCAGGCCTGGCCCGACGGGTACCCGCTGCGGTGGCGGGCGCTCGCCGTGTTGTGCAGCACGCGCTGTCGATCGTCGTCATCGACAACACGATCCTCGCGGTCGCGATCCCGGCGATCGAGCGGGGCCTGCACACCGACGAGTCGGGCTTGCAGTGGATCGGCAGCGCCTACGGCCTAGTGCTCGCCGGGCTGCTGCTGCCGCTCGCGGTGATCGGCGACCGGCGCGGCCGCAAGGGCCTCATGCTGATCGGCCTCGTGATCTTCGGCGTGTCGTCGGGGGTCGCCGCCTTCTCCACCTCGGCCGCGATGCTCGCGATCGCGCGTGGCGCCATGGGCGTGGGCGGCGCGTGCACCATGCCGTCGACGTTGTCGATCCTCGGCAACATCTTCCCGGAGCACGAACGGGGCCGGGCCATCTCCTGGTGGTCGGCGGTCGCCGGCGTGGCGAGCGCGGCGGGGCCCGTCGCCGGTGGCCTGTTGCTCGCCCATTTCTGGTGGGGCTCGGTGTTCCTCGTGAACGTGCCGATCGCAGTGGTGGTGATCGTGCTCACCCTGTTGTGGGTTCCCCGCTCGCACGACTCCACGTCGCCGCCGGTCGACCGGGTCAGCGCGCTGCTCTGGTGGGGTGCGCTGAGCACCGCGATCCTCGCCATCGTGGAAGGACCGCAGCGCGGGTGGGACTCCCCGTTGGTGCTGCTCGCGGGCGTGCTCGCGGTCGGCATGTTCGTGGGCTTCCTCAAGTGGGAGGACCGGTCGAAGGCGCCGCTCATCGAGGCCGAGACGCGCGCCGATCCGCGCCTGCGCTGGGGTGCGGCGACCGTCTCCGCGTTGTTCTTCGGCGTGATGGGCGTCCAGTTCGTGGTCACACAGTGGCTGCAGGGCCCGCAACACAAGAGTGCGTTGGAAGCCGGGCTCTACTTCGTGCCCGCCGCGATCGCGTCGATCGCGTCCGCGTTCGCCAACCCGCGCATGGCGCACCGCTTCGGCCACCCTGCGGTGGCGGCAATGGGACTCGTGCTGTTGGCAGCCGGCGGCGCGGTGGCGACGCTCGGCGTGGTCACCGAGAACCTGCCGGTCGTGGTGCTGGCCGCGTTGCTGGTGGGCGCGGGCATCGGTACCGCCGCGGTGTCGGGCGTGGAGCTCATCATGTCGTCGGCGCGCCCCGAGCGCGCCGGCTCCGCCTCGGGCGTCAACGAGACGCTCGTGGAAGCGTCGGGCGCGCTCGGGATCGCGGTGCTGGGCAGCGTGCTCGTGGAGACGGGCAGCTACGCGTGGCCGCTCCCGTGGGTTGCGGTGGTCGCGCTGGTGACGGCCGGTGGGGTCACCCACCGGCTGGTCAGGCGATCCAGGCGTCGATCCCCCGACGTGCCGATTCCTTGAGGTCGTCGGGCGCGCCCGAGCCGTCGATCGAGGCCCGGGCGATCGCGGCGAACGAGTCGTCGTCGACGCCCATCTCCGCCCGCACCACCTCGTACTCCTCGAGCAGGCTCGGCCCGAACAACAACGGGTCGTCGGCGTTGAGGCTGCAGCGCACGCCGGCGGCGAGCAACTGGGGGAGCGGGTGCTCGGCCAGCGACGGGTACACCGACAGCATGATGTTGGAGGTGGGGCACACGTCGAGCACCACGCCCTCGTCGGCGATGCGCGCCACGAGCTCGGGGTCCTCGATCGACCGGACGCCGTGCTGGATGCGCTGCGCGCCCAACGCGTCGAGCGCGACCCGTACCGACTCCGGACCGCCCAGCTCGCCCGCGTGGGGCGTGCTCAGCAGCCCGCCCTCGCGGGCGATGGCGAAGGCCTCGGCGTAGGGCCCGGGCGGGCCGACCGCCTCGTCGTTGGCCAGGCCGAACGACACGATTCCCTGGTCGCGGTACTTCACCGCGAGGTGGGCCTGCTCGACCGCGATCTCGGGGTCGACGGTGCGGTCGGCGGCGAGCATGAGTCCGGTGCCGACGCCGAGGCGCTCCCCGGCGTCGCGGAGACCGTCGAGGACCATCTCGATGATCGCCTCGTCGGTGCCGAAGCGGTTGCGGTGGTGAGGCGCGTAGAACGACGGCTCGACCCACACCGCCCCGCCGAGCACGGAGTCCTCGACCACCTCGTACACGAGACGGTGGAAGTGGTCGGGCGTGGTGAGTGCCTGGCAGGAAGCCACGTAGGTGGCGGAGAACACGGGGAACGAGCCGTAGCCGCGGATCTCGGGCACCGGGATCCCGGCCTCGTCGCACCACTCCCGCAGGGTGGTGGGGCGCATCGCGCCCTCGAGGTGGATGTGGAGGTGGCCCTTGGGCAGGGCGGCCAGATCGCGAACGGGCAGATCAGGGTTGGGTATCTCCGGGGGGCTGACGGTCATGGCCCGATCCTCGCGGCGAACATGCCGAGCGGGGGGCCGAAACAGTCCGTTCACGCTCGACCAACAGTACGGAAATCGCGCCCCCCTAGGTTCAACAAACAGTTGAAGGGGAGTGGGTGCTCCTGCGGGACACCCCGAGAAAACGGAGGCATCGTGGTCCAGGCGCATGACGAGCAGGGCGAGTTCGAAGGGGCGGGCCTCGGGCGGCGGCAGTTCCTGCAGCGGGGCGCGGTCACGGCGGCGGGTCTGGCGGTCCTGGGCAGCGGTGGGCTCTCCACCGTGCTCGGCGGGCTGACGGCCTCGCCTGCGGGAGCGGCGACCAAGGCCGACTACGGCGACATCAACTTCCAGCTGTCGTGGGTGAAGAACGTGGAGTTCGCCGGCTCCTACATCGCCGACACGAAGGGCTACTACAAGAAGCAGGGCTTCTCAGGAGTCACGCTCCTGTCGGGTGGCCCGAACGTGCAGCAGGACGCGGTCGTGCAGTCGGGCAAGGCGTTCGCCTGCATCTCGGCGCCCGACATCACGTCGTCGGCGATCCTCCAGGGCGCGAGCCTCGTCACCGTGGGTGCGCAGTACCAGAAGAACCCGTTCTGCGTGATGAGCCTCAAGAAGAGCCCGATCAAGACGCCGGAGGACATGATCGGCAAGAAGATCGGCGTCCAGGCCACCAACGAGGCCGTGTGGAACGCCTTCCTGAAGGCGAACGACATCGACCCGTCGAAGATCGACAAGGTGCCGGTGCAGTTCGACCCGTCGCCGCTCGCGCAGGGTCAGGTCGACGGCTGGTTCTCGTTCTTCACCAACGAGCCCAACACGTTGAAGCTGCAGGGCGTACCCAACACGTACTTCCTGCTCGCCGACTACAACTACCCGCTCGTATCGGAGACCTACGTGGTCAAGACCGACACGCTCGACAGCGACCGCGACAAGCTCAAGGCGTTCCTGCGGGCCGAGATCCAGGGTTGGCAGGCCAACCTGAAGAACCCGGTCCTCGGCGCCACGCTGGCGGCGAAGAAGTACGGCAAGGACCAGAAGCTCACGGTGAAGGAGCAGACGCTCGAGTCCAAGGACGAGAACACCGTCATCCTCACCTCGGAGACGGCGACCAACGGCCTCTTCACGATCACCGACGAGCTGGTCCAGGAGAACATCGACACCCTGGGCATCGCCGGCATCGACATCACCGCCGAGAAGCTCTTCGACACCTCGGTGATCAACGAGGTCTACGAGGAGAACCCCGAGCTCAAGACGTCGCCGGTCAACCCGACCACGCCTTCCTGAGTTACCGTGACCGCGGTGACCGGACCTGAGACGGAGCAGACCGGCGTGACGGAAACCGCAACGGAATCCGTGACCGGAGCCGTGGCCGAAGCCGTGACCGAAGCCGCGGAGGCGGCCGCGCCCATCGAGGCGCGGCCGCCCAGCGGCATCTACCTCCACGCGCTCTGGAAGGAGTTCCAGGTCAAGCGCAAGCCACTCGTCGCGCTGCAGGAGATCGACTACGAGTCCGAAGAGGGCTCGTTCGTCGCCCTCCTCGGGCCGTCCGGTTGCGGCAAGTCCACCATCCTGCGCATCCTCGCCGACCTCGAGACCCCCACCAGCGGTGACGCCCTCGTGCACGGCGAGGCGCCCAGCGAGGCGCGCAAGAAGCACCACCTGGGCATCGCGTTCCAGGAAGCCGCGCTGCTCCCGTGGCGCACCGTCACGCAGAACATCAAGTTGCCGCTCGAGCTCGGCGCGAAGACGAGTTCACCCACGGCGATCGCGGACCTGATCAAGCTCGTGGGCCTCGAGGGCTTCGAGAACGCGCGGCCCTCGCAACTGTCCGGCGGCATGCGCCAGCGCGTCGCCATCGCCCGGTCGCTCATCGTCGACCCGAAGGTGCTCCTGCTCGACGAGCCCTTCGGTGCCCTCGACGAGATGACCCGCCAGCGGCTCAACCTCGAGCTGCAGCGCATCTGGACCGAGCGCGCGTGCACCACGGTGCTCGTGACCCACTCGATCTCCGAGGCGGTGTTCCTCGCCGACGAGGTCGTGGTGATGACGCCGCGGCCCGGACGCATCATGGCCAAGGTGCCGATCGACCTCCCGCGACCGCGCACACCCGAGATGCTGCGCGACCCGCACTTCCACGAGCTGTGCGACCAGTTCAGCGAGTACCTCTTCGCGATGGGCGCGGCGGCCGAGAGCTGACATGGCGACCGTCACCGCACCCCCGAGCGAACCGCAGGTGCGCGCGCCGAGGGCGACGTCGAAGACGAAGCACAAGCGTCACCTGCCGAAGTGGGCGGGCGGCGTCATCGGTATCGTCGGCGTGCTGCTCCTCTGGCAGCTCCTGGGCGCGCTCGACGTCGCCAACGGGAGCATCCCCACCGCGACCAAGGTGTTCTCGCACATGGGCGAGGACGGCTGGTCGTTCTACTGGCCGAACATGAAGGTCACGCTCTCCGAGGCGCTCACCGGGTACATCTGGGGCAACGTCCTCGCGATCGGCCTCGCGTTCATCGTGCTGATCTTCCCGCTGCTCGAACGGCCGGCGATGCAACTCGGCATCGCGTCGTACTGCATCCCGGTCGTGGCGATCGGCCCGATCCTGCAGATCGTGTTCAACGGCCAGGCGCCCAAGGCGATCCTCGCCGCCCTGTTCGTGTTCTTCACCACGCTGGTCGGCACGATGGTCGGCTTGCGCAGCGCCGAGCCGGTGCAGTTCGACCTCATCCGTGGTTACGGCGGCGGGCGAGTCAAGGAGCTCACCAAGGTGCGGTTGAAAGCCGCGCTCCCGAGCGTGTTCGCCGCCCTGCGCATCGCGGGGCCGGCCGCCATCCTCGGCGCCATCCTCGGCGAGTACATGGGCGGGGAGTCCGGGATCGGCATCGCGATGATCGCGTCGCAGACGCAGTACGACGTGCCCCGCACCTGGGGCCTTGCCCTGGTGTCGGGCTTCCTCGCGATCCTGGCGTACTCGCTCACCGCCTTCCTCGGAAACCTGGCCACGCCGTGGGCACCCCGGAACACGTGATGGGGCCGGATCCGATGAGGGGCGTCTGATGGCCGTGACCACCGATCCGATCATCGTCGCCCAGGCGGCCACGTCGTTCTCCGGCATCGACGACGACAACCCGAACAAGTGGAAGAAGGTCGCCAAGGCGGTGGCGATCCGGTTGTTCACGATGGTCGTGTCGATCGTGTTCATCCTCGTGGTGTGGCAGTTGTTCCTCGAGGTCTTCCACGTCGATCCGTTCATCGGCCGTCGTCCTGCCGACGTGTGGGAGTTCCTCACCAACGGGCAGACCGGCGCCGACGCCCGCCAGCAGCTGTGGGACGCGTCGGTCACCACGCTCACCGACGCCGGGTTCGGCCTCTTCTTCGGCGCGTCGATCGCGGTGCTCGTCGCTCTGGTCTTCAACCTCGCCCCGACGGCCCAGCACACGTTCATGCCGATCGCCATCGTGCTGCGCTCGGTGCCGCTCGTCGCGATGACACCGATCATCACGCTGATCTTCGGCCGCGGGCTCATGTCGGTCACCGTGATCGCCGGGATCGTCACCTTCTTCCCGGTCCTGGTGAACGTGTCGCTCGCGCTGAAATCTGCGCCGAAGGCCGCGATGGATCTCTGCCTGGCCTACGGGGGCGACGCGCAGTCGACCTTGCGCAAGGTGCAGATCCCCACTGCGCTCCCGGCCTTCTTTGCTTCGCTGCGGATCGCCGCGCCGCTCGCGCTGATCGGCGCGCAGCTCGCGGAGTTCCTCTCCACCGGCAAGGGTCTCGGCTACCTCATGCTGCAGTCGATGACGCTGTCGAACTACAACCTGCTGTGGTCGGCCGTCGTCCTGGTGACGATCTACTCGGTGGTCGTGTACTCGATCATCGCCGCCATCGAGAAGGTCGCCCTCGCCAAGTACGGCCCGGTTACCCGCTAGGGCTACCGGCGGGCGTTCTTGACGAAGTCGCCGGTGCCGTGGTTCGGGGCCAGGCGCGCGCCGCCGTACCAACCGCCGCGCACGTGCCGGCGGATCGCCAGCTCGCCGTCGTCGGTGGCGCGGGCCGCGCTGTGCCAGAGGTCGGAGTGGTGCAGGATCACGTCGCCCCGTTCCGCGTATACCGCGTACTCGCCGGGGATGCGTTCGAAGCCCAGCGGGATTCCCTCGGTGCCGCCGCGGTGCGAGCCGGGCACCACACGGAGGAAGCCGTTCTGCGGTGACGTCGCGTCGATGTGGATGGTGAACGCGACCGACGGCCACATGTCGAGCGTGGGGCCCGACTGCGCGTCGGAGTGCCAGCCGATGCGCGAGTACCCCGACGTGTCGCCGGGACGCGCGTCCTGGTAGACGACGCCGAAGCGGTCGTTCTCGAGCAGCCACACGTCGTCGCCGAGCATGGTCTGCATCAGCGCCACGATCACCGGGTGGTAGGCCGCGTCGCGCGCGATCGTCGACACCTCGGTGATGTGGCACACGTAGTGGGCGAAGGCCTCGCCGTCGATCACTGCGTCGGGGTCGTCGAGGATGACCGTGCCGCACTGCTCCGGCAGTTCGCCGGCCACGAGGCGCGCCTGCTGGCGCTCGAGGTCGGCTTGCAGCGCGACGAGTTGCTCCTCGGAGTAGAGGCCGCGCACGATGGCGAACCCGTGCTCCTCCACGAAGGCGATGATCGCAGCCAGATCGAAGCCGTGCTGGTCGGGGGCGAACACGCCGACCTCGCGGGCCAGGGCGCTGCGCGTCGCGGTGGTGGCGCCGGGTGGTCTCATGACCGGCGGTTCACACCGCGTCCGCGGTGCGCGGGTCGCTCGGGAGGTCGGGCTGCGCCAACGCACGGCTGCCGAGCAGCTTCTGGTGGAGCCAGTCACCGGCGACGACGGGTTCGTAGCGGCTCGGGTTCCCCGGCCCCGTGCACGAGGGGATGGTCTCCACCACCAGGTCGGGCGGGCAGTCGAGGAAGCGGGCGATCGAGCGCCGGCGCACCGTCCCGTTGCCCGCGGGCGGCGGCACCACGCGGTGCAGCGTGGAGATCCAGCGGTCGTTGGTCCACCGGGCGAGCATGTCGCCGATGTTGCACACGAAGGTGCCGGCGGGGACGGTGACGTCGTGCCACCGGTCGTCGCGGTACACCTGCAGGCCGGGCACGTCGTCGGCGAGGAGGATGGTGATCACGCCGTAGTCGGAGTGCGCGCCCATGCGCATCTGGCCGTCGACCGGCGTCGGCGTGTCGGAGCGACGCTCGTAGTTGATCGCCCGCGTGGTGAGGATGCCGTGGTCGCACCGCGTGGTGAACCAGTCGTCGGGCAGCGCGAGGGCGACGGCCATCGCGCGCAGCAGCGTGTCGGCGACGCCGCGCACGGCGAGCTCGTACTCGAGCCACGCGGCGCGTAGCTCCGCGGGCCGGTCGGGCCACACGTTCGGCGCGTAGAACGGCCGGTGGGCGTTGTAGTACTGCCCGATGGCGTCTTCGCGCCCGCAGTTGAACGCCTCGAACAGGTCCTTGGGGGTGTCGGCGCCGAGGCTGTAGGCGAGGCCTTCCTCGCCGAGGGCGCTGTAGCCGCGGTTCGCCTGCGGGTCGGCCAGCGTGTAGCGGCGCTTCTCGTCCTCGGGGAGGTCGAAGA
Source organism: uncultured Actinomycetes bacterium (assembly GCA_963720785.1). GTDB lineage: Bacteria > Actinomycetota > Acidimicrobiia > IMCC26256 > DASPTH01 > CAVRGQ01. Next base: position 64,362 of record CAVRGQ010000007.1, on the reverse strand, counting down.
AGGCACCGAAGGCGTCCAGAGCGCGGTCGCACAGCTCCTGCGGCACGCCGTGGCCGCTCAGCACGAGGAAGCCCGAGTCGCGGCACGCGGCGTCGATGCTGCGGGCGACCTCGGTGTGCGCGGTCACGTCACCGTGGCGGAACGGCTCCAGGTCCACGGGATGGACGGGCAGCGTCATCTCCATGGGGGAAGTCTGCTCCACCGAGGCGACGGTCGTCTTGCCAGAGTGTCACGGCCGTGTGAACGACCTCAACAAACTGTTGACGCGCGGGCCGCGGTCGGGTCGGATGGCGCCATGACCGACACGGATCCCTCTCCCGGCGCGCCCGCGCCCGTCGACCTGCTGGTGGCGGGCGCCGAGCTGGTGGCCACCGTCGACGACGAGCGCCGCGAGCTCGCGGGCGGCTGGGTGGCGATCACCGACGGCCTGGTGGCCGCGGTCGGTGGCTCGACCGACCCGGTGCCCGACTCGAAGAAGGTGTTGCGCGCCGACGGCTGCCTGGTGACGCCGGGCCTGATCAACACCCACCATCACATCTACCAGAACCTCACGCGGAGCTACCGGCCCGCGGTGAACGGCACCTTGTTCCAGTGGCTCACCACGCTGTATCCCAAGTGGTCGCGTCTCGACGAGGAGGCCGCGTACGTGTCCGCGTGGATCGGCCTCGCGGAGCTCGCGCTCGGTGGCTGCACCACCAGCACCGACCACCTCTACGTGCACCCGAGTGGCGGCGGCGATCTCATCACCGCGGAGATCACGGCCGCCAAGGAGCTGGGGTTCCGCTTCCACCCCACGCGGGGCTCGATGAGCCGGTCGCAGAAGGACGGTGGCCTCCCGCCCGACTCCGTGGTGCAGACCGACGACGAGATCCTCGCCGACAGCGAACGGCTCGTCGCGTTGCACCACGACGCGTCGTACGGCGCGATGGTCCGCGTCGCGCTCGCGCCGTGCTCGCCGTTCTCGGTCACCCCCGAGCTGATGCTCACGACCGCCGAGCTCGCCGAGCGCCTCGACGTGCGCCTCCACACGCACCTCGCCGAGGACCCCGACGAGGACACGTACTCGGCCGAGGTCTACGGGCGACGCACCATCGACCAGTTCGAGGCGGTGGGCTGGGGCAGCGACCGCTCGTGGGTCGCCCACTGCATCTACCCGAACGAGGACGAGATCGCGCGCATGGGCCGGTGGGGCACCGGCGTCGCGCACTGCCCGAGCTCCAACATGATGATCGGCGGCGGCGGGATCGCGCCGGTGCACGAATTCCGCGCCGCGGGAGTGCCGGTCGGCATCGGCTGCGACGGGTCGGCGTCCACCGACAGCGCCTCGCTCTGGATGGAGGCGCGCAACGCGCTCCTGCTCGCGCGCATGCGCAAGGGGCCGCAGTCCACCGGCGCGCGCGACGCGCTGGAGATCGCCACACGCGGCTCGGCGGCCTGTCTCGGGCGTGAGGGCGAACTCGGCGTGCTCGCACCGGGTGCCGTCGGCGACCTCGTGTGCTGGCCGCTCGAGGGTGTGCAGTTCGCCGGCGCGTTGAGCGACCCGGTCGAGGCGTGGCTGCGGTGCGGCCCGGTGAGCGCGCGCCACACCGTCGTGAACGGGAACGTGCTCGTCGAGGGCGGTGAGCTCACCATGGGTGGGGTCGACACGATGCTCGACCGTCACCGCGCCGTCAGCCTCGCGATGCAGGCCGACTGATCCTCCTCCCCGGTCCCGATACGCTCCCGAGGTGCCCCACCGTCACCCGCTCCTCGTCGCGATGGACCCGGTCGCCGCCGCGCTCGGCGCGACCATCGTGCCCGCGGCAAAGGTGCGCGCTACCGACATCCCGCTGGAGTGGGAGGGCGTGCTGGTCGGCGGGCTGCGTCTCCCGGGCGTGCAGGGCACGCTCGAGCGCATGATCGCCGCGATCGAAGAGGAGCTCGGTGCGTCGCTCGGCGAGCTCTCCCGGGAGGACAAGCAGCGGGCCGTACAGCTGCTGTCGGAGCGCGGCGCCTTCTCGTTACGGCGCTCGGTGGAGACGGTCGCCGAGGCGATGGGCGTCTCCCGCTTCACGATCTACAACTACCTCAACGCGAGCTAGGCGCCCGTTCGAGGAAGCGGCCGCGTGCGGGATCGCCCACGAAGTTGCCGTCGCGGGCGACGACGTCGCCGCGTGACAGTACGAGGTCGGGCCAGCCGGTGACCTCCATCCCCTCGTAGGGGGAGTGGTCGACGGCCATGTGCAGCGCGCCGGCCGCGAGCGACTGGGCTCGTTCCGGGTCCCACACCACGACGTCGGCGTCGGCGCCGACGCGCAGGTTGCCCTTGCCCGGCCAGAGGCCGAACGTGCGCGCCGGCGACTCCGCGCAGAGGCGCACCCAGTCGGCCGGGGCGATGCGGCCCGCGGCCACGCCCGCCCACACGAGCCCCATGCGCGTCTCGATGCCGGGCAGCCCACCGGGGATCTCGGTGAAGTCGCGGAAGCCCTCGGGCCGGGCCTGCATCCCCGCACGGCGGTCGGCCACGGTGAACGGGCAGTGGTCGGTGGCGACGGTGTGCACGTGCCCGTGCGTCATGCCGTGCCACAGCTCCTCGGCGTGCCAGGGGTCGCGCAGCGGCGGGGTGCACACGAACGACTCGCCGTCGGGGCCGGCGAGCTTCGCGGTGTCGAGGTAGAGGTACTGCGGGCAGGTCTCGGCGAGCACGTCGACGCCGCGTTCGCGCGCCTCACGCACTGCGGCGATCGCCTGCGCCGACGACAGGTGCACCGCGTACATCGACGCACCGGCGCGCTCGGCGAGCGCGGCCGCGCGCGTCACCGCTTCGCCCTCGAGCACCGCGGGGCGGGTGAGTGCGTGCTCCATCACCCCGGTGCGGCCTGCAGCCAGGGCCTCGCGCCGGAGCACCTCGATCGCTCCGCCGTCCTCGCAGTGCAGCGTGACCAGCCCGCCGTGGCGCGTCGCCATGCGCATGATGTCGAGGATGACGTCGTCGTCGACCTGCAGCAGCTCGGGATACGCCATGTAGAGCTTGAACGACGTGACCCCGGCCTCGACGCAGTCGGCGACGACGCGTTCGGGCACGCGCTCGGTGAAGGTCATGTGCAGGCCGTAGTCGACGCACGCGGGTTCGGCCCACGACTTCCACGTGGCCAGCGCGTCGAGCGGGTCCTCGCCGCGGTACGCGGTGACGTAGTCGACCACGGTGGTCGTGCCGCCGATCGCGGCCGCCCGCGTGCCGGTGTCGAAGTCGTCGCTCACGCGCACCTGGCCGACGGGCAGGTGCAGGTGCGTGTGCACGTCGATGCCGCCGGGCACGACGAGCCGGCCGGTGCAGTCGACCACGGTCTCGCCGGGCTCCGCGACGAGGTCGCGTCCCACTGCGGCGACGCGCCCGTCGCGCCCGACGCGCAGGGACGCGGCGCGTTCGCCGTCGACGTCGAGCACGATGCCACCGGTCAGGAGCACGCGGTTAGGGTGGCGTGTCGTGACGCTCCGAGTCGAATTCACGATCGAGCCGTTCGTGCCCGGGGAGCCCGGCGACCACGTGCTCGCCGCGAACGACGCCGCCGCGGCGCACGGCCTCACGGTGGAGTTCGGCCCGTTCGGCAGCTCCGGTGAGGGGCCCGACGACGTCGTGCTCGGGGCCCTCGACGCCGCAGTCCGCGCCGCCGTGGCCGCGGGCGCCACCCGGGTGTCGGTGCAGGTCAGCAGCCTGGAGCAGTCCGGTCGACGGGCCCCGTAACGGAGCGTTCACGGGGCATCTCAACAAACTGTTGAAGAACAGGGCAGGCTGTGCGGGTGACCGTCCACCGTCCGACCTCGTTGGCCGACGCGTTCGCCGCGTTGGGCGAGGCACCCGATGCCCTGGTGCTCGCGGGCGGCACCGACGTGATGGTCGGCGTCAACGAGGGACATCGCCGGCTCACCGATGTCGTCGTCCTCACCGGGGTGTCGGAGCTGCGCCGCACGGGAGTGGAGCGGGTCGACGGTCGCGACGTGCTCGTCATCGGCGCCGGCGTCACGTATGCCGCGCTCGGCGCCCCCGAGATCGCCGAGCGCGCGCCGGCGCTGGCGGTCGCCGCCCGCACGGTGGGCTCGCCGCAGATCCGCAACGCCGGCACGATCGGCGGCAACCTCGGCACCGCGTCGCCCGCGGGCGACACGCTGCCCGTGCTCCACGCGCTCGACGCGCAGGTCGCGTTGGCGGGCCCGGCCGGCGCGCGCGTGGTGCCCGTGCGCGAGTTCGTCACCGGTCCGAAGCGCACCGCCCTCGCGCCCGGTGAGCTCATCACCGCGGTCCACGTGCCGGTCGTGCGCGGGCCGCAGGACTACCTCAAGGTCGGGGTGCGCAACGCGATGGTGATCGCGGTCGCATCGGTCGCGTTCGTCGTCGACCTCGATCGCCGCGAGGTGGCGGTGGGGCTCGGCGCGGTGGGCCCCGGTCCGCTCGGCGCGCCGGAGGCGTGTCGGTGGCTGGGTCGCCAGTTGCACTGGGAGGACGACGGCGTGCGCCTCGCCGACCCGGGTGACCCGGCGCGGTTCGCCACGCTGGTCGCCGAAGCGGCGCGCCCGATCGACGATCACCGGGGCCGCGCGGACTACCGGCGCCACGCCGTCGGCGTGCTCGCCGCCCGGGCGCTGAGGAGGGCGGTCTCGTGACCGAGCAGTACGTGCTCCGGGTGAACGGCGAGGCGCGTGAGGTGCAGGACGCGTGGGTGGGGGAGAGCCTGCTCTACGTATTGCGCGAGCGGCTCGACCTGCCCGGAGCGAAGGGCGGGTGCGAGCAGGGCGAGTGCGGGTCCTGTTCGGTGCTCGTCGACGGTGCGCTGGTGTGCGCGTGTCTGGTGCTCGCCGCGTCGGTCGCCGACGCGGAGATCGTGACCCTCGAGGGACTGCAACCCGACGAGCGCGGCGCGATGACCATCGTGCAGCAGGCGTTCGTGGAGGAGGGCGCGGTGCAGTGCGGGTTCTGCACCCCCGGTCTCGTGATGGCGGTCGAGGATCTCCTTGTCCGCGACGCCGATCCCGCCGATCTCACCGTGCGCGAAGCCGTGTCGGGCAACCTGTGCCGCTGCACCGGCTACGGGCGGGTGCTGGCCGCGATCGAACGCGCGGTCGCATCCACGCAGACCTCCGCTCGGGAGGACGCATGACCACGACCACCCCCACGACCATGCCGACGACGACGACGAGGACCGATACCGGCGCCGGCGCGGGCGGGCGGGTCGGCGACTCCGCGATCCGGCCCGACGGTGTGCCGAAGGTGCGCGGCGAGTTCGCGTTCGCCGGTGACCTCTGGGCGGAGGGGATGTTGTGGGGCGCCACGTTGCGCGCATCCCACGCGTCGGCCGTCGTGCGCAGCATCGACATCGGGCCCGCGCTCGCCATCCCCGGGGTGCACGCCGTGCTCACCGCGACAGATCTCGTGGGGCGCAACCGGTACGGGCTCGAACACCGCGACCAGCCGGTCCTGGTGGAGGACGTCGTGCGGTACTCGGGCGAGCCCGTCGCCGCCATCGCCGCCGACCACCCCGACACCGCACGGCGGGCGCGTGACGCGATCGTCGTCGACTACGAGGTCACCACCCCGCTCACCGATCCCGAGGTGGCGATCGCCGCGCCGCCGATCCACCCCGACGGCAACCTGTTCCGGCACCTCGTCATCCGCAAGGGGGACCCCGCGGCCCGCGGCCCCGTCGTCGTGGAGGGCACGTACGAGATCGGGATGCAGGACCAGGCGTTCATGGGCCCGGAGGCCGGGCTCGCGATCCCCGCCGACGACGGCGGTGTCGACCTGATCGTCTCCACGCAGTGGCTGCACAACGACCGCGATCAGGTCGCCGAGGTGCTCGGCCTGCCGCCCGAGAAGGTGCGGCTCACACTCGGCGGCGTGGGCGGCGCGTTCGGCGCGCGGGAGGACGTCAGCCTCCACATCCACTCCTGCCTGCTCGCGCTCCACACCGGGCGCCCGGTGAAGATGGTGTACTCGCGGCGCGAGTCGTTCCTCGGCCACGTGCACCGGCACCCCGCGCGCATCTGGATGCGTCACTCCGCCGAACCCGACGGCACGATCGTGAGCTTCGAGACACGCATCGTGCTCGACGGCGGCGCGTACCGGTCGTCGTCGTTCCACGTCACCGCCAACGCGGCCTGCTTCGCCGCCGGGCCGTACCGCACGCCCAACGCGCACGTGGAGGCGTTCGGTGTGCGCACCAACAACCCCACGTGCGGCGCGATGCGCGGCTTCGGGGCAGTGCAGGTCGGCTTCGCGCACGAGGCGCAGATGGACAAGCTCGCGGCGGCGTGCGGGGTCGACCCTGTCGAGCTGCGTCTCCTCAACGCGATGGCGACGGGCGACGAGCTGCTCACCGGTCAACGCATCGAGGGCAGCCTGCCGGTCGCCGAGGTGATCCGCGCGTGCATGGCGCTGCCCGATCCGCCGCCGCCCGCCGACGACGTGCTCGCGCGGCCCGGCGGCGCGGGCAACACCGCCGACGCGTCGTCGGTGCGCCGCGGGGTGGGCTTCGCCGTGGGGTTCAAGAACCTGATGTACGCCGAGGGTTACGACGACGACTCCGTGGCGTGCTGCCGGCTCGAAGACGGCGTCGCGACCATCACGTGCGCGGCCGCCGAGGTGGGTCAGGGCTTCGTGACCGTGGCGCAACAGTTCGCCCGCACCATCCTCGGGGTCGACGACGTGTTCGTCAACCCGGCCGACACGTCGATCGGCTCGGCCGGATCCACCTCCGCGAGCCGTCAGACGATGATGTCGGGCGGCGCGGTCGAGGCCGCGTGCCGCGCGGTCGCGGCCCGCGTGCTCGAGTTCGTCGCCGACGAGCACGGCGTCGCGCCCGCCGAGATGACCCTGGTCGACGGCCGCATCCGCAGCCTCGACGGGGCTCTCGACCTCGCCGTCGCCGCTGCCGCGCCCGGCGTGGTGTTCGAGGCCGAGGAGGAGCACCACCACCGGGTCACCCACCCTCTCGACGCCGACGGCCAGGGTGACGCCCACGTGTCGTTCGCCTGCGCCGCGCACCGGGCGGTGGTCGACGTCGACCCGGAGCTGGGCCTGGTGCGGGTGGTGCACCTGGCCACCGCGCAGGACGTCGGGAAGGTGCTCAACCCCTTACAGTGCCTGGGGCAGATCGAGGGTGGCATCGCCCAGGGTGTAGGACTCGCGACGATGGAGGAGTTGCTCGTCGACGAGGGGCGCATCGTGAACCCCAGCTTCACCGACTACCTGATCCCCACCGCGCTCGACGCCCCGACCGTCGAGGTCGCCTACATCGAGGAGCCCGAGCCGGGCGCGCCGTTCGGTGCCAAGGGCGTGGGGGAGCCCCCGACCATCTCGTCGACCCCCGCCGTGGTCGCGGCGATCCGCGCCGTCACCGGTCGGCCGCTGACGCGGGTGCCGGTGCGCCCCGACGACGTCGCGGGGCTCGGGTGAGCACAGGGATCGCGGAGATCTCGTGGCCACGCCTGCGCGCGCGCCTCGACGCGCTCGCGGAGATCGGTGACACCAGCGACGGGGGCTGCGCGCGCCTCGCGCTCACCGACGCCGACCGCGACGGTCGTGACCTCGTGGTCACGTGGATGCGCGACCTCGGCCTGCGCGTCGACATCGACGAGGTCGGCAACATCGTGGGGACCTGGCCGGCCCTGAACGAGGATCCCGCGGTGATGACGGGCAGCCACATCGACACCGTGGCCACCGGCGGGAAGTACGACGGCACCTTCGGTGTGCTCGCCGGCCTCGAAGTGGTGGAGGCGATCGTCACCGCGGGCATCGAGACGGCTCGGCCGATCGCGGTCGGTGTGTTCACCGACGAGGAGGGCAGCCGCTTCGCGCCCGACATGCTCGGCAGCCTCGTGTACGTGGGCGGCCTGCCGTTGGAGACCGCGCTCACGACCGTCGGCGTCGACGGTGCGGTGCTCGGCGACGAGCTGCAGCGGATCGGCTATGCCGGGCCGGCACCGTGCCCGGCGCGACCGCCGCACGCGTTCGTGGAGCTTCACATCGAGCAGGGCCCGGTGCTCGACGCGGAAGGCATCGACATCGGTGTCGTCACCGGGGTGCAGGGCATCTCGTGGACCGAGTTCACCTTCACCGGCCAGTCGAACCACGCGGGGACCACCCCGATGGCGATGCGCCGCGATGCGGGGTACGCGGCGGCGGCGCTCACCGTCGCGGCACGGGAGCTCGCCGCCGCGGCCGGGCCGCCGATGGTCGCGACGGTCGGCCGGGTCACGCTGGTGCCCAACCTGGTGAACGTCGTCGCGCGCGAAGCGGTGGTCACCGTCGACCTGCGCCACACCGACGAAGCGGTGCTGGCCGTCGCCGAGCAGGAGTTGCTCGCGCGCGCCCGCACGATCGCGGACGCCGAGGGTGTCACGGTCGCCACCCGTTCGCTCGCCCGGTTCGAGCCGGTCGCGTTCGACCCGGCGGTGATCGACCTGGTGGCGCGCGCCGCGGTCGCCCGAGGCCGGTCCACGATGCGGATGCCCTCGGGTGCGGGGCACGATGCCCAGATGCTGGCTCGCGTGTGCCCGTCGGGCATGGTGTTCGTGCCGAGCGCCGGCGGGATCAGTCACAACCCGGCGGAGCACACCGACGACGCGCAGCTCGCCCGGGGCGCCGAGGTGCTGCTCGACGTCGTGCTCGCGCTCGCGGGTGCACCACAGGAGGGGTCGCCCATGGAGATGGGCCAGAAAGGGACCAAGGCGTGAGCCGGAAGCTGGCGGTGGCGGCGGCACAGATGGGGCCGATCGCGCGCGACGAGACCCGCCCGCAGGTCGTCGCGCGCCAGATCGAGATGCTGCGCGAGGCCGCGACCCACGGCACCGAGCTCGTGGTGTTCCCGGAGCTCGCGCTCACCACCTTCTTCCCGCGCTGGGACCTCGACGACGACGAGCTGGTCACCTACTTCGAGCGGGAGATGCCCGGGCCCGACACGCGGCCGCTGTTCGACGAGGCGGCGCGCCTCGGCGTGGGTTTCCACCTCGGGTACGCGGAGCTCACGCCCGACGGCCACCGGTACAACTCGGCGATCGTCGTCGAGCGCGACGGCCGGGTCGTGAGCAACTACCGCAAGGTGCACCTGCCCGGGCACGAGGAGCCCGAGGGATGGCGTCCGTTCCAACACCTCGAGCGCAAGCACTTCGAGCCGGGCCCCGAGGGCTTCCACACCAACGAGGCCTTCGGTGGTGTCATCGGCGTGGCGCTGTGCAACGACCGGCGCTGGTCGGAGACGTACCGCGTGCTCGGGTTGCAGGGCTGCGAGCTGCTGATGATCGGGTACAACACGCCGCTGCACTACCCGCCCGACCCGGGCCAGGACCACCTGCAGGCGTTCCACAGCAACCTCTGCATGGCATCGGGCGCGTACCAGAACGGCATGTTCGTGATCGGTGTCGCGAAAGGCGGCGTGGAGGAGGGTGTCGAGCTCCTGGCCGACAGCCAGATCATCGCGCCCTCCGGCGAGGTCGTGGCGCGCGCGAGCACCTCGGACGACGAGCTCGTGTACTCGGTGATCGACCTCGATCTGACGACGCGCTACAAGCAAACGGTGTTCGACTTCGTGCGCTACCGCCGCCCGGAGATCTACGCGAACATCGTGCACCCGCACCCGCCGACGGGGTGAGGCTCAACCCGCGAGGGTGAGCGCGAACTTCGCCTGCACCGGTGCGCCGAGATCGCCCGTGCGGGAGCCGGTGAACACGCCGGTACCGGTCGCGTTCGCGTAGGTGCCGGTGCCGCCGATCACGCTCATCGTGGCCGCGAAGGTGGTGGAGCCGTCGGTGGCCGCGGTGGCCGCGCCCTGCATGCGGGTGGCGAGCACGGAACCGTCGGCGAAGGTGAAGGTGACGAACTCGCCGAACGGGCCGCTGCCCTTGACGTAGTCGACGGTGCCCTGCAGGTCGACCGCAACCGGCTGACCGTCGACGGTCGCGGTGCCCACGAGGTCGTTCCAGCCGTACGTCTTCTCGTTGCTCGCGCCGACGGTGCGGGTGAGCTTGGTCTGCGACTGGAGGTCGGCGGTCACGTCGAGCTGCGTGCCGGCCGTGCCCTCGCCGGCCGGAGTGGCGAGCGGCGCGCCGGTCTGGAGCAGCGCGGTGAGGTTCAGGACCACTGCGGTCCTGCCCTTGTTCTCCGCGTGGTGGAGCAGCCCGGCGTTCTCGACGAGCACGGAGCCCGGGGTGAGCGAGATGGTCTTCGGTGCGGTGACCCTCTCCGGCGTGCCCCCCGGCGCGGTGACGATCGCGCTGCCCTGGTCGAGCGTGTACGTGAGCGTGCCCTTGGTGACGCTGCGCCAGCTGCGTGCCCTGGTGGTAGTGCTCGGCGAGCTTGGCGCCCGGGGCGATGCGGATGTCCTGGAGCAGCAGCGTCTGGCCCGGCGCGTTCTGGGGTTCGGCCACGCCGAGGATCACGCGGGTCACGCCGTTGGCGCTGCTCTTGTCGCCCGTCTTCGGGGCCGCCGTCGTCGCGGTGCCGGGCGTGGTCGTGGCGGCCGGCGTGGTCGCAGCGGTCGTGGGCGTGGTCGTGGTGGTCTGGGCCGCGGCGGGGCCGGCGACGAGGGCGACAGCGACGAACACGAGGAGGGGGACGACTCGACGGGGCACGGGACCTCCGGGAACGACGGGCACGAACGAACGGGCAGGGACAACGGGGACCCGGAAGCGTAGATTCCAGGTCATGACGAACCCTGGATCACTGCTCGATCTGGCGCCCCGCGCTCCCGTGGTGGTGGAGGCGGTGCTCGACGACCCCGGCATCGCGTGGGACCTGGCGATGACCAGCGGCCCCTACGAGCACGTGCTCATGCTGCCCGAGTTCAAGGCGGCGATGGCGCAGTACCGCTCGGGCGCGGGTGGCGACATCGGCGCCCAGCAGGGCGAGGAGTTCATGACCTCGCCCATTTTCCGGGGGAACTGGGCGAACCAGGAGCAGGTGCTGGTGCCGGGCGCGGAGACCTTCCTGCACAACGAGCGGCTGATCGACGCGGCGGCGCAGGTGTTCGACGCCGAGATCGTGCGCCCGCTCATCGTGTTCTCCAACCTCACCGCGCCGATGCCGCAGAACCGCAAGCACGTCGACGTCCCCACGTTCCGTGGCGTCGAGCGCTCGCAGTACCCCGCGTGGATCGTGAACGCGATGGTGGCCTCGGGGTTGTTCACCCGGTGGCAGGTGAAGGTCGCGACCGCGGTGGCCTGGTACTACGAGGGGCCACAGGGCGGGTTCAGCTACTGGCCCGACGGTCCCGACGCGCCGAAGGTGAAGATCGACCCGCCCGCCAACTACGCGGTCGTGGGCGACAACGACTTCATGTACCACCGCGTCGAGGCGGTGGGGAACGTCGACACCAACCCGCAGGTCCCGATCGACTCGCTGCTCTCCTACGAGGGCGACGACCGCTGGCACATCCGCAAGGACGACCGCGAGTTCGGCGACTGGGCCGCGGAGGAGATCCGCATCTCGATCTCGTGGAAGGGCCAGTGCTTCGCCGACGCCGAGGAGGCGCGGGTCTTCGACGAGCACCTCGACGACATCACCTACGCGGAGGTCGTCGACACGTGGCGCGCCGACTGCGACGCGAAGGAACGCCGTTGCCCGCCACCGACGACCCCGTGCGCGACCCCGTGTTCACCCAGGCGGTGTCGGAGGCCTACGCGGCGCTGCTCGGCACCCGGAACGAGCGGAGCGAGAAGCAGTAGCGCGGTGATGGAATGCGCGGCAAGGATCAGAACGTGTGACGAGGTGTCGTCAACGGCAGGTCGAGTGAGCTGACCAGACCCGCCGGCGCGTCGCACACGTAGGGGATCGCGTTCACGATCCGCATCGTCGTCGCGACCATGCCCTCGTCGCCCGCGGTGTCGGCCCGGCCCACCTGCAGGTCGCAGCTGAGGTTCGGGTTGCCCTCCACGAGGATGCGGTACGTGCCGTCGCGGTCCGCCGTCGGCCATTCGGGCGCGAGGTCGGGAGCCATCCGGTTGACGTGCTCGATCACGATCGCGTCGCGCCCGTTGACCACGCCGATCGTCTCGAAGCGCACCGCGCCGACCGTGCCCGCCTCGATGAGCCCCGCGGCGACGTGCAGGTCGCGCGGCGTCGGCAGGATCTCGTAGGTCTCGCGGATCTCGTCGAGCTCCACGCCGAGACGGTCGGCCACCATGCGCACCGGCGGTCCCCACGTGCCCTGCTGCACCCCCGGCATCGCCATGATCGGCGTGTGGTCGAGCGGCTTGCCGAAGCCGAACACCTCGCGCATCACGAACTCCACCGGGTAGGTGTCGTACAGGAAGATCTCCTGGGTGCGCACCGAGGTGATGGTGTCGCTCATCGTGAGCAGCGTGAGCACGAACTGGTCGCCGGCAAACCCGGGCTCGATGCCCGACGCGTAGAGGGTCGCGTTGCCGTGTCGGGCCGCGTCCTCGAGTCGGCCGCGGATCGCCGCGTCGTACCCAGCGGGGAACACCAACCCCGCGATCGACACCGTCACCACGTTGATCCCGGCCGCGAGGATGCGCTCGATGTCGGCGGCGGCCGCGACGTCGAGGCCCTCGCCCGATGCCGAGTAGCACACGCAGTCGGGCGCGAGCGTGAGCAGCGCGTCGACGTCGTCGGTGGCGGCCACGCCGAGAGGGTCGATGCCGGCGAGCGTGCCCGCGTCGACGCCGACCTTCTCCGGGCTGTGCACCCAGAGGCCCACCAGCTCGAGGTCGGGCCGGCGCGCGATCGACTGGATCGCCAGCCGCCCCACCCAACCCGTCGACCAACCCACGATCCGGTACGTCATGTCGTTCCCCCTGGTGGTTGCCGCCGCCGAGCGTGGTCAGCGCGGTTCGAGGGGCAGGCCGAGGCCGACCTGCCCGATGGTGGTGCGTTGGATCTCGTTGGCGCCCACGCTGAGCGCGGGGTGCAGGCGTTCGACCGTCTCGTAGGCGAACCACTCGCCGAGCGTGCTGTCGCCCGATGTGGTGCGCCCGAACCACCCCGGCGCAGTGAGCACCTCGGGGCCGAGCACGCGGGCGCCGAGACGCGCGACGTGTTGCAGCAGCTCCGTGGCCTTCACCTTGCTCATCGAGCCCTCCACGAACGGCGCCTCGCCGGCGTCCTGGGCGACGAGCACGCGTGCCGCGATGCACTTGGCGGTGAACAGCTCGGCGACGACGCCGGCGAGCTCGTCGCGGACGAGGCGGTCGCGAGTGCCCGCGGACGCATCGAGCAGCGCGTCGACGTTGCGGGTCGCCCAGCCCAGCCACGCGACCCCCGAGCGTTCGCCGATCAGGGCGCCGGTGAGCGTGCGCCAGCCCTGGTCGCGTTCGCCGAGCAGCGCCTCGGGGCCGACGCGCTGCGTCGTCGAAGCGCACCGCGCCGAGATCCCAGCCGTTGGCGGTGCGCACCCGTTCGGTGGTGACGCCGGGGGTCGTCATCGGGAACACGAACATCGACAGGCCCTTGCGGCCGGTCGACGCCGCGTCGGTGCGGGCAACGGTGCAGCACCAGTCGGCCTTGTGCGCGCCGGTGACCAGCACCTTCTCGCCGGTGAGCACGAAGCCGGCATGGTCGGTGCCGGCCTCGGGGACGGCGGTGGTCGCGACGTTGGTGAGGTCGCTGCCCGCGCCGGCCTCGGTGTAGGCGATGCACGCGGTGACGGTGCCGGCGATCGCCGGGCGCATGACCCGGTCGAGCTGCTCCGGTGTGCCGAAGGTGACGAGGGTGGGCCCCAGGAAGTGCGCCGCGGTGTCGATCAGCGGACCGTCGTGGTACGCCGACTCGTAGCTCACGACCGCATCCCAGCTGGGCGGGCGGCCGCCGCCACCCAGCTCCTCGGGCAGGCTGATGCCGAGGAACCCGGCCTCGCCGGCGCGGTGCAGGATCGCGGCTCGAACTCCTCGTCGAGGCCGGTGAGGTCGTGGGGATCACGATGGCCCTCAGTGCGCGGTGGCGCGAGCACGGCACGCAGGAAGGCGCGCACCTGCTCGCGGAACTCGGTGTGCTCGGGCCCGAACAGCGGGTCGACGGGCGCGCGGACTGCAGCCGGGCTCAGCGTCCGCGGGGCAGCCCGAGGCCGCGCTGGGCGACGAGGTTGCGCTGGATCTCGCTGGTGCCGCCGTAGATGGTGGTGACGGGCGCGAAACGGTAGAAGTACTCGAACACCCGGGCGCGGTCGTCGGCGGGGTCGCCGCGCACCAGGCCCTCGGGGCCGGCGAGATCCGCGAACGTGTTCGCGGCGCGTCCCACCGCCTCGGTGGCGAAGAGCTTCACGTGGGCGCCCTCGGTGCCGGGCAGACGACCGGAGCCCGACACCCACGCGGCACGTCCCGCGAGGAGGTCGGCCACTTCCACGTCGACCGCGAGCTTTGCGAGCGCCTCACGCCACGCCGGTTGTTCGCCGAGCGGGCGACCGTCGGCGGCGAGCGTCTCACGCGCATACGCCTCCGCGTTCACCAACAGTCGTTCCGCGTCGCGCACGCCACCCGCGACACCCCGCTCGTACGACAGGGCGACGAGCATGACCTGCCAGCCGCCGTCGACGTCACCGACCCGCCACTCGTCCTCCACGAACACGTCGTCGTAGAACGTCGCGTTGGTGCGCTTGCCCGACAACGTGAACACCGGCTGGATCTCCACCCCGTCGCGATCGAGGGGCACCAGGAAGAACGTGAGGCCCTTGTGCTTCGGCACATCGGGGTTGGTGCGCGTCAGCATCAACGCCCACGTGGCCTCTTCGGCGACCGAGGTGAACATCTTGGCGCCGTTGATGCGCCACCCGTCACCGTCGCGGGTCGCGGTGGTGCGCGCGGCGGCGACGTCGGAACCCGAATCCGGCTCCGAATAGCCGAGCGCGGCGACCGCGTCACCCGAGAGCAACCGGGGCAGCACGTCGCGCTTCTGCATCTCGTTGCCCATGTGCGCCAGCACCGACGAGATCATCACCACGTTCGAGATGCCGTCATACGGCGCGCCCGCGAGCTCGAACTCGCGGAACAACCCCGCGAGCTCCTCCGGATCACGACCGCCGCCACCGAGCGACTCCGGCAACGCCTGCTGCAACCACCCCGCCTCACCCAACGTGTGGTGGATCCCCCAGTTGTGCAGGGTGCCCGTGTGGTGCATCTGCTCACGCACCTCCGGCGTGAACGTGCGCGCCAACAACGCACGCACCTCCTCGCGGAACGCGACGGCCTCGGGTGACGTGGTGAAGTCCATCAGGCCTCTGCTCCCGGGACGGCGCCGTAGCGGAGATCGGCGAGGTGGTGCAGCTCGGTGCGGGGATCGGCGAGCACCAGGGCCCAACCCTTGGCCCGCCGGTAGAAGAGCTGGATGTCGTACTCGACCATCACGCCGTAGCCACCGTGGAAGTGCAGGCCGCGCTCGGCTCGTGACGCGCGCCTGCTCGGCCGCGAACAACAGCGCCATCGTCGCGAGCTCGGCGGCGCGAGCCGGCTGCTCGGCGAACGCCCAGTTGGCCTTGTACGCGAGGAGCTGCGCGCCGTCGATGCCTACCTTCGTGTCGGCGAGCGTGTGCTGGATGCTCTGGAACGAACCGATCGGCACGTCGAACTGCTCGCGCTCGAGCACATAGGTGCGGGCGAGCTCGAGCGCGCCGGCCGCGAGGCCGACCAATGCAGCCGCAGTGAGGGCGCGCCATTCGTGGAGGGCGAGGTCGTGGAAGGCGCGGGCGTCGGGGCCGGAGGCGAGCACGGTCCGGCTGGTCCCGCCACCGGTGAGGTCGCGGCGGGTGAGGTCGCGGTGGGCGAGGGGGAGGTCGCCGAGGTTGGGCACCGCGGTTCCCGGTGCGGCGCCGGTGACGCACACGAGATCGTCGCCGACGAGGGCGACCACGGTGTCGGCCACCGCGCCGGCGGGGACGAGGCGAGCGGTGTCGTCGGTCGCGGGCCGCAGCGCGAGGGTGGCGATGGCAGCGCCCTCGGCGATCTCGGGGGTGAGCGCCCCGGCCCGGGCGAGCAGCCGGGCCGCGACCGCGTGCTCCACGAGCGGGGCAGGGGTCAGGCGGCGGCCCAGTGCCTCCACCGCGAGGGCGAGGTCGAGCAGGGTGGCGCCGCCGCCACCGTCGGCCTCGGCGAGCGCCATCCCGGGCGCGCCAGTGGCGACGAGCTGCTCCCACGCCTTGGGGTCGAAGCCGAGGGCCTCGTGCTCCCGCAGGCCGGCCGGCGGGGCCCAGCGATCGGCCAGGGCGCCGAAGACCTCGACGATCGACTGCTGTTCGTCGGTGAGCTCGAGGTCCACCGCGCTCCCTTTTCGGCCGGGTCGGGCCGGGTCGGTGCGGCGCCGGAGGCGGGTGCCGCGTGCGGATTGCAGATCGTATACAACTACCCGATGCTCGACCGACTGCACCTGGCCCCGCACGGCGTCGCCCGCTGGGCCGCCGAGACGCCCGACACCGTCGCCCTGCAGCCCGTGGGCGGCACCGGCATCACCTACGCCGAGCTCCACGCCGACGCGCTGCGGTGGGCCGCCGGGTTCGCCGCGCTGGGGGTCGAGGCCGGGAGCCACGTCGCCACGATGATCCCGAATCATCCCGACGCGCACCGCACCATGCTGGGCCTCGGCTGGCTGCGGGCGGTCGAGGTGCCGTTGAACACCGCGTTCACCGGGCCAGATTCTGCGCCTACTCGCTCGCCCACGCCGACGTCACCGTGCTCGTGGTCGCGCCCGAGTTCCTCGATGCGGTGGGCGCAATCGCCGACGACCTGCCCGACCTGCACACGATCGTCGTGCTCGACGGCACCGACGTGCCGCCGCGGATTGCGGCCGCGGGTGGTGCACCGCGAGGAGTTCCTCGCGGGCGCGACCGCGTTCCAAGCCGCCGGTCCCCCCGACTTCGAGGGTCCCGAGTACCGCGACATCCACTCGCTGATGTTCACGTCGGGCACGACCGGCCCGTCGAAGGCGGTCATCACTCCGTGGGCGCTCATGTACCAGTTCTGGTCGTGGGTGCCCGGCGGCGGTGCCCGTCCGGGAGACGGGCTCTACACGCCCATGGCGACCTTCCACAACTCCGGTCGCGGCGCGTTCAACTACGCGATGTCCACCGGGGCGGCGCTTCGTGTTCCGCGACAATTCGAGCGCGACCGCCTACTGGGACGACGTGCGCGCCCACGACTCCGCATCGCCGGGCTCGTCGGGCCGATGACGGCGGTGCTGTACTGCGCGCCGCCGCGTCGACGACGATGCCGACAACCCGCTGGAGTATGTCCTCCTCGGCCCGATGATCCCCGAGATGGAGGATTTCGAGCGACGCTTCGGCGTACAGGTCGTCACCGGCTACGGGCAGACGGAATCGGGCATGGCCGTCACCACCGACGTCGACCACGGCCCGCCCGCGAACTGCGGCCGGGTGCGCGACCGCCTACCCGTGGCCCGAGGTGCGTGTGGTCAACGAATGCGACGAGCCGCTCGGGCCCGGCGAGATCGGCGAGCTGGTCGTGCGCACGCCCGAGCCGTGGGCGATCAACGTCGGCTACTACAAGATGCCCGAGGCGACGGTGGAGGCGTGGCGCAACGGCTGGTTCCACACCGGCGACGCGTTCCGCTACGACGACGACGGCTGGTTCTACTTCGTCGACCGCATGCGCGACGCGATCCGCCGCCGCGGCGAGAACATCTCGTCGTTCGAAGTCGAGACGATGGCGTCGGAGTACGAGGGCGTGGTCGAGTGCGCGGCGATCGGCGTGCCCGCCGAGCTCGGCGAAGACGAGGTGCTGGTCGCGGTGATCGTGTCCGACCCCGCCGCGTTCGACCCCGCAGGATTCGTCGAGTTCCTCGACGCGCGGATGCCGAAGTTCATGGTCCCGCGCTACGTGCGCGTGCTCGACGACCTGCCGCGCACCGAGGCGTCGATGCGGGTGCGCAAGCACGAGCTGCGCGCGCAGGGCGTCACCCCCGACACCTGGGACCGCCAAGCCTCCTGACCCCTTCCCCCTTCCGTTTTGGCGCTCTTCCGCGCCGCTATAGGGGCCTCGAAGAGCGCAAGAACGGTGAGACGACCGGTCAGTTGCGGGCTTCGAGGAGGCGGCGGAACATCTCGCCCTCGCGTGAGCGGGCGGCGCGTACGGCGTCGACTCGGCCGGCGAGCATCAGCTGTTTGGTGGCCACGAGCGACGCGACCGGCATCGCGGCGATGTGGTACGCCGTGGCCATCGTCTCCTCGAGCAGGGTCTCGGGTTCGCAGATCTTCCACGCGAGACCGCAGTCGAGCGCGCCCTGCGCGTCGAGCCACGCGGAGGTGAAGAACAGGTTCGCGGTCGCGGGCCAGCCGATGCGCAGCGGGAGCGCGACGCTGCTGCCGGCTTCCGGTGCGACGCCGAGTGACGCGAACGGCGCCCGCATGCGGGCGGTGCGCGACACGAACACAAGGTCGCAGTGCGCGAGCATCGTGAGTCCGATGCCGACGGCGACGCCGTTCACCGCGGCGAGCAACGGCTTCGGGAACGACTCGAGGGTCGCGAGGAAGGCGTCGAACGCGACCTTGCTCGCGGCGCGCTGCTCGGGGTCGCCCATTGCCTTGACGTCGGCCCCCGCGGTGTAGACGTCGCCGGCGCCGGTGAGCACGACCGCGCCGATGGTGTCGTCGTGGCACACGTCGTGAAGCGCCCGGTGCGCGCCCTCCCACATCGACCGGTCGAACGTGTTCTTCGCCTCCGGCCGATTGAAGGTGACCCGGCGCACGCCGTCGTGGTCGTCGATCAGGATCGTGTCGGGCGTCTCGTCCGGGGTCTCGCCGGGCGTCTCGCCGGGATTCGCGTCGGTCATGCCCGCATGCTCGCGGGTCAGCGGGCGAAGAACACCACGATCACCACGGCGAGGATGACGAGGCCGCCCAGCACCCCGAGTCGCGGCGGGGTCGACGCTGCGCACCCCGTCGGGCCCCTTCGAGCAGACCGGCGCCAGGATCCACGGCGCCGACTTGCGGGGTGCCGTCCGCCTCGCCGGCATCGTTGTCTCGGCCGGCGCCGTCCGCACGACTTCTTCGCGACCGGAGGGAGCCGGAGAGGAAGCGGGAGCCAGAGTAGGAAGGGCCCCGGGGGCGTCGAGGGGACGGCGGCCGCGGACGATGCGGTCGAGGGAGTCGGGCGTCCAGCCCAGCGCGGTGCTCGCCGCGGCAGCGTGCTCCTTGCGGAAGCCGCTGGGTCGTTGCCCGGCCTCGAGGGTGCGCCACGAATCGGCGGGAATGCCCAGGTGCGCGGCGAGGTCGTCGACGGCGTACCCGAGCTGCTCGCGCCGGTAGCGCACCGCGAGCGCGACCAGGTCCCAGCGCGGCTGCGGGCGCGCGTCCGACGGGCTCGTCATCTCAGCGGCCGGTCATCTCAGAGATCGGTCCAGCCCTCGTGGCGGTCCTCGCGCACGGGCTGGCGCCCGATGCGCATCGGCGACAGCGGCGCGTCGACCACGAGGAACCGGTGCCACTTCTCGCTCAGCTCGTAGGTGCGCCGCCGCCACTTGCGCAGGGCGCTCTTCTTGCGCTCGGCGAGTTCCGTCTCGGCCCAGCTCTCCCACGTGGGGATCGCCCAGTGGAGGAAGCACTCCGACTCGTTGACCATCGCGGTCTCCCACGCGCCGCAGAGCTTCCAGCCGAACTTCTCGTACACGGGGACGGCCTCCTCGGCGACGATCTCGAGGAAGTCGCGCGCGGTGCCCATCGGCACGTGGATCTGCTCGTGCGCGTAGGTCTCGCCCTGCACGCCGGCATCGGTGAGCTCGGTGATGGTGGGCGACCACGGCGCGGGCACGAGCACGCGGTCGTCGCCGTGGCGGCGGTAGGTCGCGGCCTCGGCCCACCACTTCGCGAGCTTCGGGTCCTGCAGCGTGGTGTGGTTGAACTCGTGGCGGAAGGAGCGCGCCAGGCCCTCGAAGCCGGGCTCCTCCCAGAGGTTCAGCACCTCGGGCCAGCCCCGCGTGGTGCCCACGATGCCCCACACGCCGAAGCACAGTTGCTTGCGGTCCTCCTGGGCCATCGGGCTGAAGTTCGCCGTCATGTGGTGCATGTAGTTGGCTCGGTTGTGCCCGATGATGTCGATGAATTCGTGGATGTAGACGTTGTCGTTCACGCCCCATTGATTAGCACGCGGATTGCGGTGGCAGGCCCCGTGGGGGCGACAGGGGACCGCTAGCATCGGATGGTGACCATCGACGACGAACGCATCGCCCTTTTCCTCGACTACGAGAACCTGGCGATCGGCGCCCGGGAGTCGTTGGGGGCGGGGCTCTTCGACTTCCGGCCGATCGCCGACGTGCTGGCGGAGCGGGGCCGGGTCGTGGTGCGGCGGGCCTACGCCGACTGGTCGTACTTCAACGAGGACCGCCGCATGCTCACGCGGCACCAGGTGGAGCTCATCGAGATCCCGCAGCGGATGGGTGCGGTGCGCAAGAACGCGGCCGACATCAAGATGGCGGTCGACGCGATCGAGTTGTCGTTCGAGCGCGACTACATCACCACGTTCGTGCTCGGCACCGGCGACAGCGACTTCACGCCGCTCGTGCACAAGCTGCGCGAGCTCAACAAGCGGGTGATCGGCATCGGCGTCGAGGCGTCCACCTCGGCCCTGCTCCCCGCGGCGTGCGACGAGTTCCTGTTCTACGAACGACTCGAAGGCCTCGACCTTCCCGAACGTCCGAGGCGCACCCGGCGCAGCGGCGCGGCCAAGTCGAGCGCGGGCGCGGGCAAGGCCGCGCCCGCCGAGGCCGCGGCCGACGCGGAGCCGGAAGAGCCGGTGATCCGTTCCGAGGTCGACCTCGGAGCGCTCGTGACGCAGACCCTCGCCGGGCTCGAGCGCAACGCGAGCGGGCCGGTGCTCGCGTCGTCCCTGAAGCGGGCGATCCTGCGCAAGGATCCCACCTTCACCGAGTCCGACCACGGGTTCCGAAACTGGGGTGAGGTCGTGCGCCACCTCGCCGAGCGGGGCGTGCTCCAGGTGAACGCCGGCAGCGCGCAGGGCGACCCCGAGGTCACCCTCGCCGCCGCGGGCTCCGACGAAGAAGCCGTGTTCGCGTTGCTGCGCGACACCGTGGAGCGACTGAGCGCGAAGGGCACCGTGCACCTCTCGGGGCTCAAGACGCAGCTGCGCAAGGCGCAACCCGACTTCTCCGAGAAGAAGTTCGGCTACGGCGGCTTCCTGCAGTTCTGCAAGGCCGCGCGCGCCCGCGGCGTCATCGACATGGACTTCGACGACGCCGACGAGGACTACATCGTGCGCCCGGGAGCTCCCGCAACCGCGTGAGCGTGCCTGGATGATTCTGCCGGTATGAGCGAGCTGCCCGTCACGCCGCGCCGACGTCGACGCCGCCGCCGCGGCGCTGGCGGGGGAGCTGTGGGTCACGCCCAGCTCGGTGTCGGAGCGCCTGTCGCAGACCACCGGCGCGCGCGTCGTGGTGAAGCTCGAGAACCTCCACGCCACGGGATCGTTCAAGGAGCGCGGCGCGCTCACCAAGCTGCTGCAGCTCGGCGCGTCGGAGCGCGAGCGGGGTGTCATCGCGCATTCGGCGGGCAATCACGGGCAGGCGCTCGCCTACCACGGCACCCGCCTCGGCATCCCGGTCACGATCGTGATGCCGGCGTCGACGCCCACGGTCAAGGTGGAGCGCACCAAGGAGTTGGGCGCGACGGTGGTGCTGGTCGAGGGCGGCGTCGAGGCGGCCGAGACGCGCGCGCACGAGATCGCGCGCGACGAGCACCGGGTGTTCGTGCACCCGTTCGACGACCCGGTCGTGATCGCCGGGCAGGGCACCGTCGCGCTGGAGCTCGTGCACGAGTTCCCCGACCTCGACGTGGTGATCGTGCCCGTCGGCGGCGGCGGGCTCATCAGCGGCATGGCGGTCGCGCTGCACCCGGCGCACGCGCACATCGAGGTCGTCGGTGTGCAGACGGAGCGGTACCCGTCGATGGTGGCCGCGCTCTCCGGTGAGAACCTGCCATGCGGTGGTTCCACCATTGCCGAGGGCATCGCGGTCGCCCACGCGGGCGCCAACACGACCGCGATCGTCCGGGCGTTGGTCGACGACGTCGTCACCGTCAGCGAGTCCGCCATCGAGGAGGCGTGCAACCTCCTGCTGTTCGAGGAGAAGACGGTCACCGAGGGTGCCGGCGCCGCGCCGCTCGCGGCGCTGCTCGAACACCGCGAGCGCTTCGCCGGGCGCACCGTCGGCTTGGTGTTGAGCGGCGGCAATGTCGATCCGCGTATCCTGTCGCAGGTCGTGCTGCGCGGGCTGGTCCGTGAGGGCCTGCTCGTCACGCTCGAGCTGGTGCTGCCCGACGCGCCCGGCACCCTGGCGGCGGTCGCCCAGGTGATCGGCGCCACGGGTGCGAACATCGTCGAGGTGTCGCACCACCGACTCTTCGACGACGTCGCGATCAAGTCGGCCGTGCTCGACCTCGCGGTGGAGACACGCGGCCGCGGTCACGTCGACGACATCGTCGCCGCATTGCGCGCTGCCGGGTATGCCGTGCACGTACGGGGCTCGCAGCTGCCGGAGCGCGGTTCCCTCTGACGGGAGCCCTGTGACATGCTGCGCCGATGCGAATCGGTGTGTTCATCAGCGAGGTCAGTGGCGCGCAGACGACGGTCGAAGGGCTGCTCGAAGGCGCGCGTGAGGCGGAGGAACTCGGGTTCCACTCGGGGTGGGTGCCCCACATCCCGTGGAGCCTCGACGGCCTGACCGCGCTGGCGCTCGCCGGCCAGGTCACCGAGCGCATCGAGCTCGGCACCGCGGTGATGCCCACCTACACCCGCCACCCGATGGCGATGGCGCAGCAGGCGCTCTCCGCGCAGGCCGCGGCGAACGGGCGGGTCGTGCTCGGCATCGGGCCGTCGCACCAGAGCGTGATCGAGCACCTGTACGGCCTGAGCTACGACCGCCCGGCCGCGCACACCCGTGAGTACGTCGAGGTGCTGCCGGGCCGCGTTCGTGTGCACCGGCATGCTCGAGTACCACGGCGAGTTCTTCGACTTCACCGCGCCGTTCATCGTGCCCGGGGCCACGCCCGCGCCGATCATGGTCGCCGCGCTCGCGCCGCTCATGTTGAAGCTGGCGGGCGAGATCTCCGATGGCACCATCACGTACTGGGCCAACGAGCGCGCACTGGAGGAGCACATCGTCCCGCGTCTGAGCGAGGCCGCTGCGAACGCGGGCCGACCGACGCCGCGCATCGTCTGCGGGCTGCCGATCGGCGTGTGCGACGATGGTGACGCCGGGCGCGAGCAGGCGGCGCGCATCTTCGAGGCGTACACCGCGATCCCCACCTACCAGCGCGTGCTCGCCCGGGGTGGGGAGGGCACGTCGCCCGCCGACGTCGCGGTGATCGGCACCGAGGAGGAGGTCGCGGCCCGGCTGCGCGGCTTCGCCGACACCGGCGCCACCGACCTCATGGCCGCCGTGCTCGGCCTCGGCCCCGACCGCGAGGCCTCCCGGAAGCGCACCCTCGACCTCCTCGCCTCCCTCTAAACCCTCCGAGGTTGCGTCGCCAAACCAGGTACTACCGGGTCTGCTGACGCAACCTGGGAAGTGCGGAGTCAGCGGGCCTGCTCCTCGGCGACGACGGCGGCGGCGCGCATGCCGGTGGTGGCCACCTGCGCGGCGCGGGGCCAGCCGGTCACGAACGCGCAGTGGTGCACCAGCTCGCTCAACTCGGCGTAGGTGAGGTCACCGGTGCGCAGCGCACCCTGGGTGTGGGCCTCGGCGGCGGTCATCGACGCGCTGGCGACCACACACGACACGGTGATGATGCGGCGTTCCTTCTGCGTGAGTACACCCCGCGGCCAGAGCTCGCTGAACACGGCGTCGAACGTGCCGGCGACGCTGAGGTCCTTGACCCCCTGAGGTGCCGGGACGCCCACGACCTTCTGGAAGTATTCGGCGCCGACGGCGTGACGCTCGTCGGCCGATGCCCACTCGCGCGGCGCGGTGTCGAGCGCGTCAGTGGGGGAGAGGTCGAGCTCCTCGGCCACCTCCCACACCGCGTCGTCGAGCTGCTGCGCCCGCGGGAAGCCGGTGTAGTAGGCCGCGTGGTAGGCGCCCTCGAGCAACTGGTCGACGGTGAGGTCGCCGCTGCGCAGCGCGCCGTATACGTAGGGACGGATGGTGCCGGGCACGCCGGTGGCGGTGTGGGCGGCGATGCTGATCCAGCGCCGCTCCACCCGGGAGAGCCCCTCGCGCGCCCACAACTCGGCGAACTCCTGGTCGAGGCGGCCGTTGCGCCACAACGGACTCGGGCGCGTGGGCGGATCCGTCTGCATGACCTCGCGCCAGGTGGCCTCGCCGAGCGCTCGCCGTGCTGCTCCGTCGTCCAGCTCCATCGTCGAGCTTCCTCCTGCGGCCATGCCGGTCGTGGCGCGGGTCCGATACTGTCACGACGCTCGTTCCGATGCCGAGGGGGATCCATGGCCGACAGTGCACCTTCGACCAGTGCAGGCGACAAAGTCCGACTCGAGTACGACGGCGCCGTCGCCGTCATCACGAATGCGAACGTCGAGAAGCACAACGCGTTCGACGACTCGATGGACCTGCGACTGTTCGAGATCCTCGGCGAGCTGAAGGCCAACCAGGACGTCCGCGCCGTCGTGTGGCGCGGGGAGGGCAAGTCGTTCTCGTCGGGCCGTGACGTCGCCGCGATCGGCGGCCACCAGGTGGAGCTCACCCACCACGAGCTCATGAGCCGCGGCCACCAGGGCATCCTCCAGATCTTCGACATCGAGGCGCCGATCCTCGTCGCGATGCAGGGCTGGTCGATCGGCGCGTCGTTCCAGCGCGCACTGCTGTGCGACATCCGCGTCGCCGCCGAGGGGGCGCGCTTCATGCTTCCCGAAGTCACGCACGGCGTGATCCCCGACACCGGCGGCATCGGTCGCCTCTACGAGATCTGCGGCCACGGCGTCGTCACCGACATGGTGCTCACCGGCCGGCCCATGGGCGCCGACGAGGCCTACGCCCACGGTGTGGTGTCGCGCGTGGTGCCGCCCGAGCAGCTCGACGAGACCGTGTTCGACATGGCGAAGAAGATCGCCGCCGCGCCGGCGGTCACCGTGAAGATGGCGCGGCGCGTCATCAAGCACCTCTCCGAGCCCGACGTGCGCTCGTCGATGGCCGAGGAGCTCATCGCCCAGACGTTCATCAGCAAGTCCGACGACATGGCCGAGTTCCGGGCGGCCCGCGCCGAGGAGCGCGAGCCCCGCTTCACCGGCAGCTGACCCGGTCACCCCTTCTTCCTCCCCTCGATCACAGGAGACGCACCCGATGCCCACCGACCAGTACCCCGGTCTGCCCGCGCCGCCCGCGACGGGCGCGTCCGCCCTCCCCGCCGGCACCTACGACGGTGCGGTGGTGTTCGTCACCGGCGCCGGCACCGGCCTGGGCAAGGCGATCGCGTCGGAGTACGCGCGCCTCGGGGCGAAGATCGTGATCGCGTCGCGCAAGCCGGAGCACCTCGAGGCCGGTCAGGCGGCGATCGCGGCGATCGGCGGCGACGTGCTCACCGTCGCGTGCGACATCCGCGACCCCGACAGCGTCGCGGCCGCGTTCGACGCCGCGGTCGCGCAGTTCTCGCTGCCCGACATCCTGGTGAACAACGCGGCGGCCAACTTCCCCGTGCCGGCCGAGGACATGTCGCCGAACGCGTGGCGCACGGTCGTCGACATCACGCTCAACGGCACCTTCTTCTGTTCCCGCGAGTTCGGCCGTCGTCACCTCGAGGCGGGCACGCCCGGATCGATCGTGAACGTCGGCGCGTCGTACGCGTGGACGGGCGGCCCCGGCTTCGCCCACTCCGCGGCCGCGAAGGCCGGAGTGAAGAACATGGTCGAGACCCTCGCGGTGGAGTGGGGTCCCTTCGGCATCCAGGTGAACGGCCTGGTGCCGGGCCTGTTCCCGCACGACGACATGACCGCCGACATCAAGGGCAACCTGTCGCGCACGCACGAGAAGGACATCGTGCAGCCGGCGTTGCGGGTCGGGCAGGTACAGGAGCTGGGCTGGGCGGCGACGTTCCTCACGTCGCCGTACGCCCGATTCATCTCCGGCCACACGCTCGTGGTCGACGGCGCCAACTGGCAGCGCCGCAGCCTCACCAACCCACCGGTCGTCACCGTGCGCGACCAGATGGGGAAGGGCCCGTTCGAGGCCTGAGCCTCGCCCCATGGCCGGCTTCATCGACGCACACGTGCACGTGGTTGCCCGCGATCGCGCGCAGTACCCGCTGTCGCCGCCGGGCGTGGGCTCTCGCTGGTACGAGGAGCGTCCCGCCGACGCGGCCGAGTTCGTCACGATGAGCGCGCCCGAAGGGGTCGACCGCGCGGTGCTCGTCCAGGCGTACGGCGCGTACGGCACCGACAACCGTTATGTGCTCGACGCCGCCGATGCGGCCGCCGACCGGTTCGTGGCCGTGGCGATCCTCGCGAGTGCCGATCCCGATCTCGACGCGCGCCTCGCCGAGTGCGCCGGCCGCCCGTCGTTCCGCGGTGTGCGCGTGTTCGCGATCGGTGATCCCGCGCCCAACCCGCTCGACCACCCGGGGACGCGCCGGATCTTCGCGGCCGCGGAGGCGCACGGTTTCCCGCTGGTGGTGGCCACATTGCCGCACGGGCTCGACCCGCTCGCGGCACTCCTGCCGCGAGTTCCCCGACGTCGTCGTCGCGCTCGACCATTGCGGCTTCGCTCCTGCGCCCGTACTCCGGCCGTTCGCGGCGCACGAGAACCTGTTCCTCAAGATCACGGCCCACGTGCTCGAGGAGGCAGTGGAACCGCGGCTCGTGGTCGAGGATCTCGCCGTGAGCTTCGGTGCGGCCCGCCTCGCGTGGGGTTCCGACTTCCCGCAGGTCGACGACCACACCTACGGGGAGTTGGTCGCGCTCGGTGCCGCCGCGTGCGAGGGGCTCACCGAGGCCGACCGGGCCCGGGTGCTGGGCGGCACTGCGGAGGCGCTGTGGTGGTGACCTCGTGACCGACCGGTCGAACCGTCCCCGGGTCGTGATCGCCGGCCTCGGCGACACCGGCATGCTCATCGCGCTCCGGCTCACGAAGGTCGCCGACGTCGTGGGCATCTCGACCCGCCCGGCGCTCGTGAGCGGGCAGGAGCTCGGTACCCGCCTCGTCGATCCGCCGCGCTGGGAGCGCACCTACGTCGTCCCGCACCGCCGTTTCCGCCGCCTCGACCGCGTGACCACCGTGGTCGGCCGCATCACCGCGAGCGACCTCGACACGAACACGGTCACCGTCGAACACGCAGACGGGACGACTTCGGTCGAGGGGTACGACGTGCTCGTCGTCGCCACGGGTGCCACGAACGGGTTCTGGCGCCACGACCGGGTCGAGGGCGTCGACGAAGTGGAGGCGCTCACTCGCGACGCCTCGGCGCGGCTCGCCGCGGCGTCGACCGTGGCCGTGGTGGGTGGTGGCGCGACCGGGGTGAGCGTGGCCGACAACCTCGCCCGGCGCAGCCGGGCCCGAGGCGACGGCTCCACCGTGCACCTGTTCCACGGCGGTGAGCAACCGCTGCCCGGCTACCACCCGCGCGCCCGGTCCTGGATCGTGCGCCGCCTCACCGACGACGGCGTGACGCTGCATCCGCAGCATCGCGCGGTGATGCCGGAGGGGTTCCGGGGGGAGCGCATGACCACGGAGCCGATCGAGTGGTCGACCGGCCAGGCGCCGTTCGCCGCCGACCTCGTGTTCTGGGCCGTCGGCGGTGGTCTGCCGCACAGCGCCTTCCTGCCGGCCGATGTGCTCGACGAGCAGGGGTTCGTGCGCGTCGACGAGCACCTGCAGGTGCCGGGGCACCCGAACGTGTTCGCGGTCGGCGACGTCGCCGCCAGCGACCCCCACCGCAGCTCGGCCCGCAACTGGGGCTGGCGCGTCGTCGTCACCAACGTGCGCGCCCAACTCGGTCACGGCCGGGCCAAGCGCTTCGAGGCGCCCGAGTACCGATGGGGTTCGGTCCTCGGCGTGCAGGACGACGGCATGATCGTCGTGCAGCCGAACGGCCGGCGCACCCGCGCGCCGAAATGGGTGGCCGAGCGTCTCCTCGTCGGCGCCTTCGTCACCCGCTACCTCTACCGCGGCCTGCGCCGGGCGGGCTGACGACCCGTTCGCCGTCTGAGGGTCGTCTCATCCGACACTCACGGAGGTCTCATGGCCCGGGGTGCACCCTGGCGTCATGGCTCAAGCACTCGCTCCCCTCCAGGACCCCGGTCGCGGGGCCGACCGCGCCGCTGCCGCGCCGGTCTCGACCGCAACCCTGATCGTCCTCCCCACGTACGACGAGGCCGACAACATCGAGACGGTGCTCCGGCGCGTGCGCTTCGTCGTCCCCGCCGCACACGTGCTCGTCGTCGACGACGGCAGCCCCGACGGCACCGCCGACCTCGCCGAGGGGGTCGCACGCGACCTCGGCGGCATCTCGGTGATGCGCCGTCCCGCGCCGACCGGCCTCGGGAGCGCCTACCGCGCCGGGTTCCACTGGGGACTCGAGCGCGGGTACGAGGTGCTGGTGGAGATGGACTCCGACCTCTCCCACGACCCGCTCGTGCTGCCCGAGTTGCTGCACGCGGTGGCCGCCGGCGCGGATCTTGCGATCGGGTCCCGATACGTGGAGGGTGGTGGCACCCAGGACTGGCCGTGGCTGCGCCGCATGATCTCCCGCAACGGCTGCCGCTACGCGCAGACGATGCTGCGTCTCCCCGCTGCCGATTCGACCTCGGGCTTCCGGGCCTACCGGGCCGCCGCGCTGCGGGCCGTCGACCTCGACGCGGTGCAGGCGAGTGGGTACGGCTTCCAGGTGGAGATGACCTATCGCGTCGCCCGCACGGGCGGTCGCGTCGCCGAAGTGCCGATCGAGTTCCGCGACCGCGTGGCCGGCACCTCGAAGATGTCGATGCGCATCGTGGTGGAGGCCTTCCTCCTCGTCACCCGTTGGGGACTGCGGGACCGGTTCGCGAGCCGACGGTGACGTTGCCGTTGGCGGCACGCCAGCCGACCCGCGTGTTGCCACGCGTTCCGGCGCACCTCTCGCGGCGTGCCGCCGCGATGGTGGCGACCACCACCGCGTTGCTCGTCGCGGGTTTCGTGATCCAGGCCGTGGTCTACGGCCACGGCGGGCACACCGCGATCAGCGACCTCCACCGCGTGTACCTGCACCGGGGCATGGGGCCGAGCGTCGTGCCCTACGTCGACCGGGTGCTGGAGTACCCGGTGGGCGCGGGCCTGCTCATGTACCTCGCGGCCCTGATCGCGCCCTCACCGCTCGGTGTGCTCGTGGTCACGGGTCTCGGTGCCGCGGTGCTGTGCGTCGCGATCACGCTCGTGCTCGAACGCCACGACGGCGCCCGCGCCTGGCGCTGGGCGATCGGCGTGCCGGTGATGCTCTACGCGTTCCAGAACTGGGACGTGTACGCCGTCGCGCTGCTGCTCGCCGGCATTCTCCTGTTCGAGCGCCGTCGCGACACGTCCGCCGGGCTCGCCCTCGGGCTCGGCGCGGCCGTGAAGCTGTTCCCGGTGTTCGCGGTGCCGCCGCTCGCCGCGCTGCGCTGGCAGCAGGGCGACCGCAAGGGAGCGGTGCGCCTCGTCGGCGCGGCGGGTGCCGTGCTGCTGCTCCTCAACCTGCCGTTCGCGGCCGTGAACCTCGGTGGTTGGCGCTGGGCCTTCTCGTTCCAGGGCGCGCGCCAGGCCACGTGGGGGAGCGCGGAGTTCTACGTCTTGCGGATCCTCGGTGCGCCGGTGCACGGCGCGGCGGGCGCGTCACTCGCGAACGCAGTGTCGTTCGTGGTGCTCGGCCTCGGCCTCGGCGGTCTCACGCTGCTCGCCCTCCGCCGTCCGCTCACCGCGGCGGGCGCAGCCGGCGCCGCGGTCGCGATCTTCCTGCTGGTGAACAAGGTGTACTCACCGACGTACGACCTGTGGCTGCTCGTGTTCTTCGTGCTGCTGCCGGTGTCGCGCCGCCTGTGGGTCGCGTTCTGCGCGGTCGACGTCCTCGTGTTCGCGACCGTCTACGGCCACTTCCACTGGGGCGTGAGCAGCCATGTGGTCCACCTGGCGCTGCCCGTGTTGGTGCTCGTGCGGACGGTCGTGCTCGTGCTGGTGATCCGGGCTGCGGTGAAGCCCCAGTCCGTGAAGCGTCAATCCGTGAAGAACCCACCGTCGGGGTGGAGCAGCTCGCCGGTGAAGTACGAGGCCTCGTCCGACGCGAGGAAGGCGACGGTGCTCGCGATCTCCGAGGGCTGACCGAAACGCCCCATCGGGATCGAGCGCACCACGGTGTCCTCGATGCCGAGGTCCTTGATGACCGCCGTCATGTTGGTGTCGATGAAGCCGGGGCCCACCGAGTTCACGCGGATGCCCTCTGACGCCAGGGCGGTGGCGGCCTGCTTCGTGAGCATCCACACGCCGGCCTTCGACACGCCGTACGCGGGCGGACCCGCTTCGGGGTGCTTGGCTGCGATCGACGCGATGGTCACGATGGCGCCGCCGCGTCGCTGCGCGACCATCTGCTTGCCCGCGCTGCGGATGGCGAGCAGCGTGCCGGTGAGGTTCACGTCGATCACGCTCGCCCACTCGTCGAGGTCACACGCGACGATGCTGTCGACCGGACCGCGGCCCGCGTCGATCATCGCCTTTCCCGCGTCACTGTCGCCGCTCACGTAGTTCTTCCACGCGATGCCCGCAGCGGTCACGAGGATGTCGACACCGCCGAACACCTCGACCGCCTCGTTCACCACGGCGTCGTTCGACTCGGGGCTCGTGGCGTCGCAGGAGACGAACACCGCTCGGCCTCCGAGCGCCTCGACCGCGGCGATGGTCTCGGCGCCGGCCTCCTCCTGCAGGTCGGCGACGACGACGTCGCACCCCTCCTCGGCGAAGCGCTCGCAGCACGCCCGGCCGATGCCGTTCGCGCCGCCGGTGACGATCGCGACCTTGCCCTGCAGTCCGCGCATGCTGGCTCCCTCTGACGTGCAGCCCGCTTGACGGGCGCGCAAGGGCGCAATATACGTGTGGCCGCATGACCCCGCCTGCTGCGCCAAATTTCGACGTGTTCGACGTGCACCACCACGTGGGCCGGGCATTCGACGCGCTCGGCGGTGAGCTCGCGGCGGACGACGACGATGCGGCCGCGAGCCTGGCCGATTTCGCGCAGGTGGAGCTGGCCGACCGCCTGCGCATCATGGACGAGGGCGGGGTGCACCAGGCGCTGGTGATCCCCGGGCACGGGTACCTGCGCGCCGAGGGCATTGCCGACACCCGGCGGGTCAACGACGAGATCGCCGCCTACCGCGACCGCACGCCCGACCGCTTCCCGGTCGCGTGCGGCATCGTCGAGCCCACGCACGGCGAGGCGTCGTTCGCGGAAATCGACCGCGCGCACGACGAGCTCGGCCTCGTTGCACTCAGTTTCCACACCCGGTTCCAGGGCGTGTCGCTCGACAGCCAGTGGATCCTGCGGTATCTCGACCGCATGGAGGAGCGCGGACTGGTGCCGATCCTCCACGCGATGGACGACACGCCCGAAGAGGCGTTGTGGAAGCTCGCGCGGGTCGCGCGGGCGCACCCCGACCTCACGATCGTGGCGCTCGACGCGTTCGGCGGCTTCGAGGCCACGCGGCAGTGCTCGTTCGTCGCCGAGGTCGCGCCGAACGTCGTGTTCGACACGAGCCTCAGCTACAACTTCGACTTCATCGAGGAGTTCGCGGCGCGCTTCGGCGCCGACCGCGTGGTGTTCGGCACCGACCTGTACTCCCACCCGGTGGGGCAGCGCATCAGCCACCTGCTCCCGCAGATCCTGGCGTCAGCCCTTCCCGACGCCGACAAGGCCGCGATCCTCGGTGGGAACGCGCGGCGCCTGTTCGGCATCGGGTGAGGCGGGCGTTCGACGGTGGCGACCTAGCGGGCTTCGTGCTCCGGGAGACGCGTGGTCGTCTCCTGGATCTTCACCCAGAGGTCGACGATCTCGGCGCGGCTCATCGCGAACATCTTCGACGCGACGAACTCGTCCTCCGGGGTGCTGAAGCACACGGGGCCGTCGGCGAGACCGTCGTAGAGGGTCGTCGCGCACACCACGGGCTCCACCGGGTTCATCAGCCGCCAGCGGGCGACGTCGAGCGGGTCGTCGCTGTCGTGGTTCTTGCACAGCTCGGGGTCGAGCGTCTCCTGGAACCACTTGTAGTTCGCGCCGTTCGTGGCACCGACGAGCTGGCAGGTGGCGTCGACGCCGTACGGCTTCAGCTCCGCCCAGAGCGTCTCGGCCAGCACCCACTCGAACGCCTTGCCCGCGTTGTACGACGAGAAGTGGATCGAGCCCTCGAGCCCGCCCATCGAGCCGATGAGCGCAAGGCCGCCGCGGCCGCGCTCGCGCATCTTGCCCGCGAAGTGGTGGGTGAGCGCGGTGGGCGTGGTGCAGTTCATGAGGATGCTGCGCAGGTGGTCCTCGACGGGCACGTCGAGGAAGTCGCCCGCCGGCGCCATGGCCGCGTTGTACACGAACAGGCCGACCTCGATGTCGTCGGTGACGCTGCTGACCTGGGCGACGACGTCGGGCGCGGCGAGGTCACCCGCGAGGATGCGGGTCTCGACGCCGTAGGTCGAGGCGATCTCCGCAGCCTTGGCCTCGAGCGCTTCCTTGCCGCGCGCCATGAGCACGACGTTCAGTCCGCGCTTGGCCGCCTCCTCGGAGTAGGCGCCGCCGATGCCTTGTGACGCGCCGGCGATGAAGGCCCACGGTCCGTACTTGTCCTTGAAACTCACGGGGATCCTCCGGGGATCACTGGGGGACGAGATGTCGGACCTTTCCTAGCGCAGCCGCATGCCGTGGCGCACGTCCGTCCCCCCCTCCGGCCGGGGGCGGGCGTCGTAACCTCTCGCCATGGCTCTCCCGGTGCGCACCGCGATCCCCGACGACCTCGACGCGGTCACCGCCACCGTGTCGTCGGCCTTCTTCGACGATCCGGTCTGGTCGTGGGTGTTCCCCGATCCGTCGCTGCGCATGGCGCAGTTCTCGGCGTGGTGGCGGCTCCTGGTGGCGGGCGGGATCGCCAACGGCACCCTCTGGGTCACGCCCGGTTTCGAGTCGGTCGCGATCTGGACCCCGCCGGGCGGCCCCAAGATGCTCCCCGACGACGAGGCGCGCGTGCCCACGTTGATGGGTGAGCTGGTGGGCGATCGCATCGCGACGGTGTTCGAGGGGCTCATGCTGTTCGGCGCCCACGACGTGCGCGAGGAGCCGCACTGGTACCTCGGTGTCCTGGCCACCCACACCGCGCACCGCGGGCACGGCACCGGAATGGCCGTGCTGGCCGAGAACCTGCGCATGGTCGACGAAGCGGGTCTGCCGGCGTACCTCGAGTCGTCCAACCCGGTGAACGACGCCCGCTACCGTGCCGTCGGCTTCGAACCCATCGACGGCTTCGATCTCCCCGACACGGTCGACGGGCCGGGTCCCCACGTCACCACGATGTGGCGCAACCCGCGGTGAGGCGGCCGCGGTGAGGATCCTCGCGATCTCGGGCTCGCTGCAGGCCGCGTCGAGCAACACCGCGCTGCTGCGGATCGCGGCGGCGAGCGCGCCCGAGGATGTCACCGTCGAGCACTACGACGGCATCCGCGACCTCCCGCACTTCGATCCCGATCTCGACGGCCCCGAACCGCCGCCCGGCATCGCGGACCTGCGGGCGCGCCTCGTCGCCGCCGACGCGGTGTTGTTCTCGACACCCGAGTACGCGCACGCGCTGCCCGGCGCGCTCAAGGACACGCTCGACTGGCTGGTCGGTTCCGGGGAGCTGATCGACAAGCCCGTCGCGGTGATGAGCGCGTCGCCCGGCCTCGACGGCGGGAAGATCGCCGGCGACGCGCTGGCCACCCTGCTCGAGGTCATGTCGGCCCGGGTGGTCGCCCAACTCGCGGTGGGCACCACCCGCTCGAAGCGCGACGAGCACGGCGACTTCACCGACCCCGACACCCTCGTTCAGGTCGCAGACCTGGTGCTCGTACTCGTGGCCGCGGGTACGACTGACGCGGACTGACGGCCACAAATACGCGTACATCTGGTGGGAAGCCGTAGCGTTGCGGCTTCGAAGTGTTGCCGGGAACGAGGGGTGCCATGAGCGTGTCAGAGCTGTTCGATCCGGACGCATGGGTGCCGGTGGACGGGTTCGACCTCCGTGACATCACCTACCACCGGTCGGTGGAGCACGGCACCGTGCGGGTGGCTTTCAACCGGCCCGAGGTGCGCAACGCGTTCCGCCCGGCGACGGTCGACGAGCTGTACCGGGTGCTGGACCACGCCCGGCAGTCGAGCGACGTCGGCTGCGTGCTGCTGACCGGCAACGGCCCGTCGCCGCGCGACGGTGGGTGGGCATTCTGCTCCGGCGGCGACCAGCGCATCCGCGGCAAGGACGGCTACAAGTACGCGGACGGCGACACGGCGGCGACGATCGACCCGGGGCGCAGCGGACGGCTCCACATCCTCGAGGTGCAGCGGCTCATCCGGTTCATGCCCAAGGTCGTGATCTGTGTCGTGCCGGGGTGGGCGGCAGGTGGTGGTCACAGCCTGCACGTGGTGTGCGACCTCACCATCGCCAGCCGTGAACACGCGCGCTTCAAGCAGACCGACACCGACGTCGCGAGCTTCGACGGCGGATTCGGTTCCGCCTACCTCGCCCGCCAGGTGGGGCAGAAGTTCGCGCGTGAGATCTTCTTCCTCGGCGACGAGTACGACGCCGAGACCGCGCACCAGATGGGCATGGTGAACTGCGTCGTGCCCCACGCCGAGCTCGAGCGGACGGCGCTGGCGTGGGCGAAGAAGGTCAACGGCAAGAGCCCCACCGCGCAGCGGATGGTGAAGTTCGCGCTGAACCTGGTGGACGACGGTCTGGTCGGCCAGCAGGTGTTCGCGGGCGAGGCGACGCGACTCGCCTACATGACGGACGAAGCGGCCGAAGGGCGCGACTCGTTCCTCGAGAAGCGCGAGCCCGACTGGTCGAGCTTTCCCTGGCACTACTGAGCAGGATCGGAGAAGCGTCCGCGTCGTCGGGTGCGTACGGTGCCCTGAACCCGAGAGGAGCACGGATGCCGACCAAGGTCGATTTCAAGGACGTGTCGACGGCAGGACTGGAGTCCTCGCCGGTGGCCGATGCGCTGGCGGGCCTGCGGGCCCACGAGGCGCGCTACTTCAAGAACAAGTACGACGTCGAGTTCACGGTGGAGCCGGCCGCGTCGGCCAAGGGCAAGAAGCTCGTCGCCTACGTGGCCAAGATCCTGCAGTCGGAACGCGACATCGTGATCGCGTCACCACCGCTCGAAGCTGCGCTCGTCGAGGTCGACGGCATCCGCTGGACGCACGTGTTCTACGAGAGCGGTCTCGCGATCAACGTGCTGTACCCGCTCGACGATCCCAAGAAGCGAGCGGTCGGCTTCAAGCTCTCCGAGGGGATGGACGAACCCGAGGAGCTGGCGAAGTTCAAGTTCGCCCGGCAGAAGTCGGCGCTCGCGGGCACGATTCGCGGCTCCTACTTCGTCATCAAGGGCGAGTACTGAGCGACATCAGCGGCACCGCGCCTCAGGCGAAGGCGGCCGCGGTCGCGTCGTCGGCGGGGAAGAAGCTCTCGATGGCCAGCTCCGCGATCGTCACGTCGAGCGGTGAGCCGAAGACGGTCATCGTGGAGAAGAACCGCAGCTCGGTGCCGTCGTCGAGGCGGAAGTGCATCGGGAGCACGGCCGCCGGCGGCGGGAGCACGGTGGCGTCGCTGATCGTGCGGGCCACCTCGGGATAGGCGCAGACCTCGTCGAGCAGTGCCGCGAGGCCGGGATCCGAGGTGGTCGCGAGTTGCCGGCGGAGGCGCTCGATCACGTGGGCGGCGTACTCGTCGAAGTTCACGATGTAGCGCGAGAGCCCGCTCGGGTGGAGGCTCGCCCGGATGACGTTGAGGGGTGGAACGAGTAGCTCCGGCGAGATCAGCTCCAGGAACGCGGTGATGCCGGCGTTGGCCTCGATGAGGTTCCAGGCACCGTCGATCACGAACGCCGGCCGTGGTTCGTGGTTGGTGAGGATGACCTCGATCGCCTGACGCACGCTGGCCAACTCGGGGGCGTCGAGCGGCGACTCGTGGTACACGGGCGCGAAGCCGGCTGCCGTGAGCATCGCGTTGCGGTCGCGCAGCGGGACGTCGAGGTGCTCCGCGAGGTGCAGCACCATCTCGCGGCTCGGCTTCGACCGGCCGGTCTCGACGAACGAGAGATGCCGGGAGGAGACGCCGGCCGCACTGGCCAGCTCGAGCTGGCTCAGCCGACGTCTCGACCGCCACAGCTTCAGGAGCTCACCGAGGCGCGGACTCGCGGGCGGAGTTGCGGTCATGGTCGTCACCCCTGCGACGGTACGCGCAGGCGCGACGCCCGGCCATTACCTCAGAGGGAATCGCCGCGGATCGATCGCCGGCTCACGATGGGTTGCATGCAGACCACCAACGGCACCACTCAGGAAGTCACGACCACCGCAACCACGCCCACCGCAACCACGCCCACCGCGACCACGCCCACCGAAGCCACGCTCGACCGCTACCTCGCGATGTGGAACGAGCCCGACGCCGCCGCGCGGGCGGAGCAGGTGTACGCGATCGTCACCGACGACGCCCGCCTGGTCGATCCCCTGCTCGACGCCACGGGCCCGGATGGGATCGCGGTGGCCATCGGCGAGCTCCGGAACCAGATGCCGGGGCACTCGCTCACGCGTACGACCTCGGTGGACGCCCACCACGACCAGGCCCGGTTCGGCTGGACGGTCAACGCCCCCGACGGCTCCGTCGCCGTCGCCGGGATCGACGTGGTGACGTTCGCGGCCGACGGCCGCATCCGGTCGGCCATCGGCTTCTTCGGCGAGCTCACGCCCGTCGCCTGAACCACTCCACCCAACTGCTCGTCCGGCGGCGGGGGAAACCGGTTTCCCGTAGGCTCCCGCCGCATGGACGACTTCATCCAGATCAGCAAGCCGCGCGACGGGATCACGCTCGTCACGCTGAACCGGCCCGAGCGCATGAACGCGATGGCGTTCGACGTGATGCTCCCACTGCGCGACGCTCTCCACGACATCAGCGTCGACAACGACACCCGCGTCGTGGTGCTCACCGGGGCGGGCCACGGCTTCTGCTCCGGTGCCGACCTCGCCGACGGCGGGATGGTGCCGAACATCAGTGGCCTGAAGAAGACGACGATCGCCCGACGCGCGATGCGCGTGCTCGACGACGTGATCCTCGCCATCCGCGACATGCACCAGCCGGTCATCGCGGCGGTGAACGGCGCGGCGATCGGTGGCGGCTTCTGCCTGTCGACCGCGTGCGACATCCGCATCGCGGCCGACACCGCGTACTGGCGTGCCGCGGGCATCAACAACGGTCTCACGTCGGCGGAGCTGGGCATCAGCTACCTGCTGCCGCGCCAGATCGGGTTCTCCCGGGCGTTCGACATCCTGCTCACCGGCCGCGACGTCACCGCCGACGAGGCGCTGCACATCGGCATGGTGTCGCAGGTGGTGCCGGGCGAGCAGTTGCTCGACGCCTGTTACGCGGTGGCCGACCGCATGATCGGCTTCAGCCACGTGGGCGTGGAGCTCACCAAGCAGCTGCTCTGGGCGAGCTACGACGCCGGCGGACTGCACGGACACATGAACCACGAGGGCAACGCCCAGCTCTACGTGCGCCTCACCACCGGCAACTTCGACGAGAAGATCCGCGCCTGGCGCGAGGGTCGCGATCCCGTCTACACCGACGAATAGGCAGGCAATGGACGAACTTCGCTTCGACGGCAAGGTCGTCGTCATCACCGGCGCGGGGCGCAATCTCGGGCGGGAGTACGCGCTGCTGCTCGCGTCGCGTGGCGCACGAGTGGTGGTGAACGACCTCGGCGTGGGCATCAGCGACAGCGACGGCGTGGCCGCGGCACCGCCCACCAACCCGGCCGACGACGTCGTCGCGGAGATCGTCGCCGCCGGTGGCGAGGCGGTGGTGAACCACGACTCCATCGCCACGCCGGAAGGTGGCCGCGCGATCGTGCAAGCCGCGCTCGACGCGTACGGGACCGTCGACGTGGTCGTGAACAACGCGGGCCAGGTGCGCATGGCGCCGTTCACCGAGCTCACCGAGGACATGCTCGACGCGGTGATCGACACGCAGCTGCGCGGCCCGCTCAACGTGAGTCGTCCCGCGTGGGAAGTGATGGCCGCCAAGGGTGGCGGGCGCTTCGTGAACGTGTCGTCGGGCGCCGCGTTCGGCGGCGTGCCGGGCGGCGCGGTGTACGGCATGGCGAAGATGGGCGTGGTCGGGCTCACCCGCGCGATGGCGTCGGAGGGTGCTGCGGTGGGCATCGCCGCCAACGTGATCGCGCCCTACGCGAAGACGCGTCCGGGCACCGGCTTCGGGCCGTTCCCGCCGAGCGACGCGCTCAACGAGTGGTTGCACCCGCGCCTGATCGCGCCGCTCGTGGGCTGGTTGGCCCACGAGTCGTGCCCGGTGAGCGGCGAGACGTTCAGCGTGGGCGGCGGGCACTACGCACGCGTCGAGCTCGCGCTCGCCGCCGGCCTCGTCGACCGCGACGCGACGATCGAGGCGATCGCCGCGGGCGCGGCCGTGATCCTCGACTCGCCCACCACGCCCATCGCCGGCGCGCAGGCGAGCTTCGCGATGCGCCGGATGTTCGAGGGCTTCCGGCCTTGATGACCGGCCTCGGCTAGATGGGCTGCGGCGTGTTGAGCACGGTCGCGTTGTCGTGCATCACGAGACGCTGGGCGTCCTCGTCGAGCTCCTTGACCTCCACGAGGTAGTCGCGCGGCGAGGGCAGGCCCTCGATGTGCGGCCAGTCGGAGCCGAACACCACCCGGTCGGCGCCCATGTGCTCGACGACCTCGTAGACGTCGTCCTCCCAGAACGGGTTGATCCACACGTTGCGCTTGAACGTCTCGACCGGGTCCTCGGACCAGTAGCCCGGGATCTTGCGCGAGACGGAGCGGAGCTTCTTGAACAGGTCGCCGAGGTACTCGGCGCCGTTCTCCACCGACGCGCACGCGCACGTTCGGGAAGCGGTCGAAGAGCTTGTCGAACATCAGCGACGCCAGGAAGTCGTAGATGGCGCGCTCGATGGTGACGAAGCCAATGGTGGGCTTGCGGGCCCCCTCGCCGAAGCTCGCCGAGAAGCCCTCGTTGCCGTAGCCGTTGAGGCCGTAGCCGCTGTCGCCTGCGTGCGCGACGACGGTGATGCCCGCCTCGTTGACGCGCGCCCAGAACGGATCGAAGTCCTCGTGGGCGGGGGTGCGGCGGCCGTTGACCGTGTTCGGCGCCGCGGGGCGCATCACCACGGTGGTCGCGCCGAGCGACAGCGCGCGCTCGAGTTCGGCGACCGCCATGTCGATGTCGGCGAGCGCGATGTAGGGCGCGGCGTAGATGCGGTCCTGGTAGCCGTAGCCCCAGTCCTCCTCGAGCCAGCGGTTGAACGCCTGGAACATGAGGCCGACGCCCTGGGGGTCGTCCTTCAACAGCTCCTCGTAGATCATGCCGAGGGTGGGGAAGAGCCAGATCTTCTCGATGCCCTGCTCGTCCATGCCACGGAGGCGCGCGTCGCGGTCGCGGTATGCGGGGCGGATGGGCTCGCGCTCCTTGAGGAACTCGAGCGGCGACTTGCCCGACGGGTTGCCGCGGAAGTACTCGGCCATCGCGCCGGCGGGCGACACCGGGTCGAACGTGGGGTTCACCACCGCGTGGCTGACCTTGCCGCCGATCACGTGGTACTTGCGCCCACCGATGTCACACCACTGGATGATGCGCTGCCCGAGCTTCGGGTCGAGGTGACGGGTGAAGGCGTCGATCGCCTCGTAGTAGTGCTGGTCGTAGTCGTTGACCGGCATGTCGGCGAGGCTCATCGGGGCGCTCCTGAGGGTCGGCGTCCGGGAAGGGACGTTCAGAGTACCGCGTTACTGGACGGTGATCAGGGCCCGGAGACGAGGGAGCACCTCGGCGCCGAGCCGGGCCACCTGCTCGCGCACCTGCGCGGGGGTCACGCCGGGCACGTGCACCCGGAGGTTGAGCGCCTCGGCGCCCGAGCGGGCCAGGGCGTCGGCCAGGCCGTCGGCCACTTCGGCGGCATCGGTGGTGCCGACCAGTTCGTCCTTGCCCCAGTGGCGCTGGGCCTGTTCGACGGCGTAGCCCCGGTAGACCTGGAGTTGGGCCTCGAGGTCGCCACGGGGCGGTTCGCCCAGCCACGCCCGCCGGATCAGCACCGACGGCGCGGTGCCGCCGGCGCTGCGGAACTCGTCCATCAGCTCGCGGCAGCGCTCGGGCGTGGACATGGAGTCGAACACCAGGCCGGCGCCGAGGCGGGCAGCCCGCCGCGCCGCGGTCAAGCCCATCGCCGCGCTCAGCACGGGCACGGGATGCTCGTGGAGTCGGGCGACGGCCGGGTCACCGAGGAGCACGCCGGGCGCGCGACCGTCGAGGATCCCCACGAGCTCTTCGAACGCGGCGGTGAAGCGCGGCACCATGTCGGCGATCGGCACGTGCATCGCGTCGAAGTCCTGCGGCAGGGAGCCCGACGCCACGCCGAGACCGACCCGGCCGGGGTGGCGCGCGTCGAGCCACGCGATCTCCTCGGCCACCAGGGCGGCCGGGCGCAGCGGGAGCAGCAACGGGCAGGGCGCGGCCCAGCCGGTGGCCATCTCCTCCAGGCACCAGCCTGCCGCTTGCAACGGGTTGGGCAGGTAGCCGGCGAAGCCGCCGTGGTGCTCGCTCGTCATGACGCCGTCGAACCCCGAGTCGGCGGCGAGCGCCGCCTGCGCGGTGAGTTCCGCGACGATTCCGGGCGCGTCGAGTTCGCCGTTGAGATGC
The DNA here is from genome assembly GCA_963720785.1 of uncultured Actinomycetes bacterium. Taxonomy (GTDB): domain Bacteria; phylum Actinomycetota; class Acidimicrobiia; order IMCC26256; family DASPTH01; genus CAVRGQ01. The sequence goes on along the minus strand of CAVRGQ010000007.1, from coordinate 23,523 downwards.
GGGTAGAGCCGCAGCGACGCCGAACCCGCGGCGAAGGGCGCGGGCGGCTCCGGGGTGTCGCTCACGTGCGCGTGTCCTCGAGCCAGTCGGGGAGTGCGATCTTGGGGTTGGGCGCCTGCGTGGCGCCGTGTTCCTCGAGCAGCGCGGCCCAGCGGGCCTCGCCATCCTCGGTCGCCCACGAGCGCGGGTCGCCGATCATGATCTCGAACAGCGTGGCGCCCTCCGGCCCCGCGATGAACGGGCCGAACGTGTCGCCGTGGTCGAGCGCGATGTGGGTGCCGGCGGGGCACTCGCGGTCGCCGCAGCGCACCGAGCCCTCGATCACGAATACGACGTGGTCGCCGTTGTGCCCGTGCTCGTGCACCATCATCCCGGGGTCGTACTTCGCGTAGACGGTGAGGTACTTGGGCGAGAACTCCGGCCACTTCTCCACAACCGATGCGGTGTGGTCACCGAAGTCGATCTTGCGCACCTCTTCCCAGGGCAGGTCGTCGAGGTGGACGAAACGGGGTCCGGAACCTGCGGCCATGCGATCTCCTGACGTGCGCCGGGAGCGTTCCGGCGGGCAACGTTGCGATACGGGCGAGCGAGACGTTAGGTCAGCCGGCCGCGAGGTGCAGGACGAGGTTGCGCCCCGCGTCGATGTGGGCGCGAGTGGCAGGGGGCACCACCACGGTCGTGTCCGTGCCTTCGACCACGGCCGGTCCGGCGAGACGGGCGCCCGGGGCGAGACGCGTCCAGTCGTACACCGACGTCGGCACATAGCCGTCGAGTTCGGTGAACCAGGCGTCGCGGCTGCCGACGGCAACGGCGTCGTGCGAGGGGGGCTGCGCACCACTTCCCGGGGCGGCGGGCACCGGCGAGTGCTTCGCGACGGTGCGAACCACGCGCACGCGCAACGCGGTCAGCTGGAGGTCGGACCCCGGATCGACGCCGTACGCCGCGCGGTAGCACTCCGCGAACCGCGTCGTGAGCTCCGCGGCGCTCGTCGTGACCGGGCCGAGCGGCACGTCGAGGTCGTGGGCCTGCCCGCGTGTACGCGGATGCGTGCGGCCCGAGTGGTGTGGACCCGCCCGCCGTCGTCGTCGGATCCCTCCGCCCGGTCGTGCTCCTGCCGCGCGTCCCGTTCGAGGTCGGCGAACGCGCGCTCGAGTTCGTCCGGCGCGAGCGCGGCCACCGGGCGGACGAGAGTCCGGAAACGCTCGGCACCAAGGTCGGCGCTCACCAGACCGAGCGCCGAGGCGACGCCCGCGCCCCAGGGGACCACGACCGTGCCGATCCCGAATGCCGCCGCGAGGCGTGCCACGTGCATCGGCCCGGCACCGCCGAAGCCGACGAGGGTCAATTGCCGGGGATCGATGCCGCGCTGCACGGTCACGATGCGGATCGCGGCGACCATGTTGGCGTTCACGATGTCGTGGATCGCGCGTGCCGCCTGCACGGTGTCGAGGCCGAGTGGCTGCGCGACGCGGTCGAGCGCGGCCCGCGCCAGCGGGAGCGACACGTCGACGCCGCCCGCGAGACCGGTGGGGTCGAGGTACCCGAGGATGAGATCGGCGTCGGTCACCGTGGGTTGTTCGCCGCCCCGCCCGTAGCACGCGGGTCCGGGCACTGCGCCGGCCGAGCCCGGGCCGACGCGCAGCACGCCGCCGCCCTCGACCACCGCGATGCTCCCGCCACCGGCGCCCACCTCGGCGAGGTCGACCACCGGCACCTTCACCGGGATTCCCGTGCCGGCGCGCGCCCCGCCGAAGCTCCCCTTGCCGCCGACCTGGAAGTCGTGGGCGACGTGGGGGCGTCCCCCGCGCACGATCCCCGCCTTCGCGGTGGTGCCGCCCATGTCGAACGAGATGACGTCGCCGGCGCCGGTGGCCTGTCCGACGATGCCCGCCGCGAGCACGCCGGCGGCGCCGCCCGATTCCACGGTCGTGACCGGACGCGCGGCCGCGCTCGCGGCCGTCATCACATCGCCCGCGGAATCCATGATCTCCACCGGGCAGGTGATGCCGAGCTCGCGGAGGTGGCGCTCGAGTCCGCGCAGGTACTGCTCCATCACCGGGCCGACGAGCGCGGAGACCACGGTGGTCATCGCCCGTTCGTACTCGCGCGGCTCGGGCCAGATGTCGGAGGAGCAGGCCACGGTGGTGCCTGGCATCGCCGTGCGCAGCGCGGCGGCCACCGTCCGTTCGTGGTCGGGGTTGGCGTAGGCGTGCAGCAGACAGACGGCGACCCCGTTGGGCGCCGCGGCGGTGACGCGCGCAACGAGCGCGTCCACGGCCTCGCCGTCGAGCGTGACGAGCACGTCGCCCCGTGCGTCGACACGTTCTCGCAGCTCGAAGGTCAGGCGGGCGTCCACGATGGGGGTGGCCGGGCGAAAGCGGAGGTCGTACCGGTCGTCCTCGACGCGGGCCTCGCGTCCGAGGCGGAGCACGTCGGCGAATCCCTCGGTGGTGACCAACGCGACGGGCCCACCGGTCCGCTGCAGGATCACGTTGGTCGCGAGCGTCGTCCCGTGCACGAAACGGCTGACGGCGCCCGGGGCGATCCCGGCTTCGGCGAGCACGGCCCGGATCCCCTCCAACACTCCGCGGCGCGGGTCGTCCGGGGTGGTCAGCACCTTCCCGATCCGCAGGCCACCCCGCCCGTCGGCGAGCACGACATCGGTGAACGTGCCGCCGACGTCGACACCGAGGAGGTGCGCGGTGCCGTCCGCGTGGTTGCTCACGATGCCCGATCCGACGCGACCGGGTACTCGCGGCCGGCGGCTGCCGCGCTGACCAGGCCCGCGTCGACATCGGCCGCGACCGCCACGGGATCGCGCTCCGCCGGCGGCCCGAGCCCCCCGCCACCCGAGGTGCGGATGACCAGGCGATCGCCCGGGGCCAGCGGTACGTCGGCCTGGCGGGCGGCGAGCGCCTCGACCGTCCCGTCGGCGCGCTCGACCGAGAACGATCCGGGGCGGCCGGGTGCCCCGCCGTGCGCGCCGGGAGGGGGGAAGTCGCCGAGGCGGTCGCCGCGGACCGTCACCGACGCATGGTCGAGCAACTCGAGGACGGTCTCGACGCCGAGCCCACCCCGCCACCTGCCCGGCCCGCCGGAGTCGGGCAACAGCCGAGTGGCGCGCACGACGAACGGGAACTGCGCTTCGAGCGGCTCGACCTGGGGGATCACCGACCGGCCGCCGAGGAAGAAGGCGCCGGTTGCGTCGGGTCCGTCGGCGCCGGTGCGCGCGCCGAGGCCGCCGAACTCGTACAGGAGCGTCAGCCACACCTCGCCGCTCGGTCGGGTGCCGTGCAGGGCCACGATGTGCACGAGCGCGCTCGCGGCGACGGCCAGGTCGGGCTCGGCGCCGGCGAGCGCCTGGAGCAGCGCCTCGGTGACGGCGGCCACGGTGACGAGGCGGCCGCCACAGGCCGCCGGAGGATCGGGGTTCACCAGCGTCCCGCGCGGGAGCTCGACCCGCAGCGGGCGAAAACACCCCTCGTTCATCGGGATGGTGGGGTCGACGAAGCAGCGCACTGCGAACATGACCCCCGAGAGTGTCTGCGACACCGACGAGTTGATCGCGCCACGAGCCTGCGCCGACGTGCCGCCGAGGTCGATGTCGATCGTGCCGTCGCCAGGGAGGGTGACGTTCGCCACCACGGTGAAGGTGCGGTCCTCGACGCCATCCGTGTCGATCGCGAACGAGCCGGTGTACCGCCCCGGCGGCAGTGCCGCGAGCGACGCGCGCATCCGCCGTTCCGACTCGTCCATCGCCTCGGCCACCACCCGGCTCACCGTCGCCGCGCCGGAACGGGCCTGCAGCTCCTCGATCCGCCGGGCGAGCACACTGGTGCCGGCCACGAGCGCCTGGATGTCGCCGATCACCTTGTCGGGAGTGCGGCTGTTGCGCGCGATGATCCGCAGCACGTCGAGTTGCGGATCGCCCGCCGCGCTCGAGGTGGACGGGTGGCAACACGAGGCCCTCGACGAAGGTGTCGGTGGCCAACGCCGCGAGACCCGCCGCCGCCACGCCGCCGACATCGGCGACATGGATCAGCGTGCCCGCGAAGCACGTGACGCGCCGGTCGGCGAACACCGGACGGAAGACGAGGATGTCGTTGGCGTGGATGCCCCCGCGGTACGGATCGCTCAGCGCGAACACGTCGCCGGGGGCCATGGAGTCGAGCGGGAAGTCCTCCAGCAGCGCTGGCAGGGAGCACCGGAGGCTCGCGGCGTGCATGAGGCTGGTCGCAGTTGAGAGGGTGACGAGCTGCCCCTCTGCATCGACCACTGCCGCGCACGCGTCGGCACCCTCCTGGATGTGCGCGCTGTGCCCGGCGCGCACCACGACGATGCTCGCCTCCTCGGCGGCCATGGCGAGCCCGTTGCGGACGATCTCTCCGGTGACGGCGTCGTCGACCGCGCTCACGCGTCGACCGGCTCCGTGACGAAGTCGATCAGCTGCTCGACCGCGGCCACGAACGGCTGCTCGAGCTGCTTCCAGTCCTGCACGGCGCCGAGGATGCGGCGCCAGAACGCGCGGGGATCGCCCACTCCCAACGCGGCGCAGACCCCCTCCTTCCACGGCTGACCCTTCGGGATCTCCGGCCAGGCGGGGATCCCGAGCGCGGCCGGTCGCACGGCCTGCCACACGTCGACGTACGGCGTGCCGGTCACGAGCACGTGCCGGTGGCGCACCGACTCGGCGAGGCGGGCCTCCTTGCTGCCGGGCACGAGGTGGTCGAGGAGCACGCCGAGGCGCGCGTCGGCGGCCGGGCCGAACGCGGCGACGGCATCGGCGAGGTGGTCGGCGCCGTCGAGGCGCTCCACCACGATGCCCTCGACGCGCAGGTCGTCGCCCCACACCTTCTCGACCAGCTCCGCGTCGTGGATGCCCTCCACCCAGATGCGACTGGCCCGGGCGACCCGGGCCTTCGCTCCCGCGACCGCACGGCTGCCCGACGCGGTGCGCACGCCTTCCTTGACGCGCACCACCGGTCACCCGGTCTGTGCGAACGTCGGACGGACCAGATGGGTTGCCGTGCCGTCGACCGCGAACGAACCGGGCGTGTTGTCGAACGCCCGCTCCAGGCCGGTGTGGCCGCGCAACAGCACCTGCGTGCCGTCGAACGCCACGATCGTGCCCGTGTAGCCCGAGGCGCGGTGCAGCACGCGCAGGCCGACGACGGCCTCCGTGTGCGGGTACTGCGCGGCGGTGCGGGCCGGCCCGTCGATGGGCCCGCCGAGGATGCCTCCGGTCACGCGGCCCTCACGAGCCGGTGAGCACCCGCGAACCCGGCGTCCACGCGACAGGCAGGTGCTTGATGCCGCCGATGAAGTTGGAGCGCAGCCGCTGCGGCTCGCCGGTCATGTGCATGTCGGGCAGACGCGTGACGACCTCACGGAGGATCAGCCGCAGCTCCATCCGTGCGAGGTTGGCGCCGAGGCAGAAGTGCGAGCCGCCGCCACCGAACGCAATGTGCGGGTTCGGGTTGCGGGTGACGTCGAAGTCGAACGGGTTGTCCCACACCTCTTCGTCGCGGTTGGCGGAGATGTGCCAGATGACGACGCGGTCGCCTTCCTTGATCTGGCGGCCGCGGATCTCGGTGTCCTTCGTGGCGGTGCGGCGGAAGTGCAGCACGGGCGTGGCCCAGCGCAGCACCTCTTCGACGGCGGTGTCGAAGTACTGGTCGGGGTCGGACTGCACGAGCGCGAGCTGGTCGGGATGCGTCATGAACGCGTGCATCGCGTGCGCGGTCGCGTTGCGCGTGGTCTCGTTGCCGGCGACGGCGAGCAGCATCATGAACATGTCGAACTCGAGCTCGCTGAGCTTCTCGCCCTCGATCTCCGAGTTGAGCAGCGTGGTGACGATGTCGTCGCGCGGGTCGTCACGCCGCTGCGCGGCGAGCGCGTTGGAGTAGGCGAACAACTCCATGAACGCGTTGCCCTGGTCGTCCGAGGCGTACTCGGGGTCGGCCGCGCCGATCATCCGGTTCGACCACTCGAACAGCTTGCGGCGGTCCTCCTGCGGCACGCCCATGATTTCGGCGATGGCCTGCAGCGGCAGCTCCGCGGCGATGTCCTCCACGAAGTCGCATTCGCCCTTCTCGATCACCTCGTCGACGATCGACTGCGCCCGGAACTCGAGGGCCTGCTCGATGAGGCCGATCATCCGCGGCGTGAAGCCCTTGTTCACGAGGAGCCGGTAGCGCGTGTGCTTCGGCGGGTCCATCTCCAGCATGATGAGCCCACGCGGGTCCATGAAGTTCTCGGAGTCCTCGGTCGTGACCGGGATCTGCGTGCCGCCGAGCTCCGACGAGAACAGCGCAGTGTCGCGGTTGACGTCGATGAGGTCCTGGTGCTTGACGACGTTCCAGTAGCCACCGAACTGGTCCTCCTGCCAGTACACCGGGTCCTCGGCGCGCAGACGGGTGAACATCTCGTGGTGCTCCCCACGGACGAAGCGCTCGGGGTCGTTCAGGTCGATGCCGTCGATGGCCATCGGTTCCTCCTGAGGAACGGGTCTGGGTAGACGAAGATGCCAAATCTATTTGACCTGATGAACCAGTTACACGCGATCCTCTCGGGGAGTACGCACACCGCTTCCGTTTCGGCGTCAGGAGACGTCGCTCCAGCGGCGCGTGGTGACGCCAAAACTGATTGGGGTGGGGTCAGGTGACCTCGACGGACGTGCCCCGGTCCCAGCGGCGGAGCACGAGGTACCGGCCGTGCAGGGCGCCCCGGTCCTGGGTGCCGAACGAGAGCATGGTGCCCTCGTGACCCTCGACCGCGGGGACCCACTTGATCAGTTCGAGCCCGTCGCGCACCCCGGCCCGGGTGAGCTCGGGCGCGCGGGCGAGCCCTTCGGCGACGAGTTGCCCGAGGTCGTAGCCGTACGCGGGCGAAGCGCCGGCGTGCTCGGGCGCGTGGTCGGGGCCGAGCCGCTCGCGCAACGCGGCGAGGGTGGTGTTGGTGTCGGAGTACATGTCGACGTAGGTCCAGCCGTCGAGGTCGGCGCCGACTTCGGGGACGTGGCCGAACATGCCGGCCGAGTTCATGTAGGCCGGCGCGTCCCAGCTTGCGGCGCGCTTCGCGGCGGCGACCGCGCGACCACTGAGGCCGAGGCCGAGGTACACGAGCGCGTCGGGTGCCGTGGCCATGACCGCGCCAACCTCCGCGCTCGCGTCGGCGACGACGGGTGACACGGTGCGGCGCCCGGTGATCTCGAGCCCGTGCACCTCGCACTCGGACTCGAGGTACGCGGCGTAGCGCTTGCCGATGGGGGAGCGGTCGTACACGAGGCCCACGCTGCGCGCGCCGGTGGCGACGATCTGGCGCACGAGCACCGTGGCCTCGTCTTCGTGTGAGCCGACTTGCAGGTGGAACATCCACTCGCTGCGCGCCTTGCCCGTGCCGGCCCAGTGGATGGTGGGGAGGCACGCGGCGTCGGCGAGCGGCGTGGCGACGAGCGCGTTGTCGCCGATGGCGGGACCGACGATGACGAGGACGTCCTGCGCGACCAACTCGGCGTACGCGCGCTCGACCGCTGCCGCGGTGCCCGCGCGGCAGACCGAGCCCGTACGCGGTGATCAGCTCGACGTCGCGGTCGAGCCGGCCGCCGGCGCGCACCTCGTCGATCGCGACGCGCACGTAGTGCTCGACGCCGCCGCCCGAGGCGAGGTTGGTGGACGGCGCCTCGGCGAGGTCGTTGAGGACGCCGACCTTGATCGGCGCGGCGCCGGAATCGTTGATCATCGGCCGGGCTCAGGCCGGTTCGAGCATGACGTCGTCGATGTAGCAGTAGATCCAGGTCTCACCGGGTTCGTGGGACTGGATGATCGGGTGCTGCGTCGCGTGGAAGTGCGCGGTGGCGTGCTTGTTCGGCGAGTTGTCGCAGCAACCCACGTGGCCGCAGGTGAGGCACATGCGGAGGTGGACCCAGGTGCCGCCCATGCGCAGGCAGTCCTCGCAGCCGTCGGCGCTCGGGGTGACCTCTCGAATCGTGTGCAGGTGCGTGCAAGGCGGACTGCTCACCGGCGTCACCGCTGCCCGACGGGGCGGGGGTCGACGTCGGTGAGCTCGATCACGTTGCCGCACGGGTCCTCGATGAAGGCGGCCCAGATCTCCACGTCGAAGTCGACGCGTGAGCTCGGCTCGCCGATGAAGGTGACGCCCCGTTCGCGCAGCGCGGCCATCGACTCGTGGAAGGAGTCGGCGGGGATGTGCAGCGCGATGTGCGGGGTGAAGAACACCCGGTTCGCGCGTTGGTCGACGACGGTGAGGTGCACCTGCGCCGCGCCGTGGCCGAGCCAGGCGCCCCGGGCGAACTCGCCGAAGTCGGGACGGGGGAGGAGCTCGAAGCCCATCACCTCGGTGTAGAAGGCGAGCGCGGCGTCGAGGTCGTCGACCATCAGGTTCACGTGGCTGTAGCCCGCGACGGTGACGGTCGGCTGCGTGGTGCCGGTGGTGGTGGTCTCGGGTGTCATGGCGTCCCCCTGGGTCGGCGCAGGACCACGATAACCGTGCAGCTCACAGGTCCGCGGCGTGCTCCTCCGCGAGTGCGGCACAGCTGTTCACCCGGTCCTGGAACTCCTCGAGCACGTCCGGCGGGACCTCGCCCCGCGCGCCCGACAACATCCGGGTGAGCACGCCGGTGAGGATGCAGCACAGCCGCCACCACGAGAAGGTCATGTAGTACTCGACCTGGGCCAGGTCGCGCCCCGAGCCGGCGGCGTAGCGCGCGCACAGCTCGTCACGCGAGGGGAAGCCCTCGGCGGTCGACGGCGCGAAGCGCTGCGTGCGCACCGGGTCGTCGGCCTGACCCCAGGTGGCGAGGAGGTAGCCGACGTCGGCGAGCGGGTCGCCGAGGGTGCAGATCTCCCAGTCGAGGACGGCGCGCACGTCGCCCGCCACCGGGTCGACGATGGTGTTGCCGAGGCGGAAGTCGCCGTGCACGATCGTGGCGCCCTGCTGCTCCGGGACGCGCGACGCGAGGATGCCGTGCACCCGCTCGACGGTTGCGGCGATCTGCGGCACGAGCGCGGTGTCGCCGGCCTGGAACTGTGCGAGCCACCGCTTGAGCTGGCGCGGCACGAGGTCTTCGCGTTTGGCGAAGTCGCCGAGGCCCACCGCGTCGATGTCGACCGCGTGCAGTGCGACGAGCGTGTCGACCAGTGACTCACCCGCGACACGGCGTGCGCCGACGGTCATCGAGGCCTCGACCTCGACCGCGGTCTCGAGCACCACGCCTTCGACGTAGGACATCACGTAGAAGGGCGCACCGATCACGTCGGTGTCGTGGCACATCGCCATGGTGACCGGCACCGGCACCGGTGTGGGCACGAGCGCGCTGATGATGCGGTGCTCCCGGCCCATGTCGTGGGCGGTGGCGAGCACGCCGTGGAGTGGCGGACGACGCAGCACCACCGGCTGTCCGGTGGCGTCGTCGATGCGGACGGTGATGTTCGACTGCCCGCCCACGAGCGTGTGGCCGGTGAACGGCGGGGTGAGCGCGGGCAGCGCGTCGGCGGCCCAGCGCGCGAGGGCATCGAGGTCGACGCCCGCCGGGGGCCCGAGCGGTGCCTCGCTCATCGCCTCCTCACTCATCGGCCGGTGAAGTTCGGGGTGCGGCGCTCGCCCGTCGCGGCGACGCCTTCCTGGAAATCGTCGGTCTCACGGAGGCGGGCCTGCTCTCTGGCCTCGTGCGCGGTGGCCGCGGCGACGCGTTCGGCGAGGTCGCCGCGCATCGTGGTGCGGATGGCCTGCACCGCGAGCGGCCCGTTGGCCGCGATTTCCGCGGCGAACGCCTGCGCGGCGGCGCGCAGTTCGTCGGCGGGCACCACGCGATCGGCGAGCCCGATGTGCAGCGCCTGGTCGCCGCGGACGTCGACGGCGGTGTACATGAGCTCGAGTGCGCGCTGCGGGCCGACGACCGCGGGCAGCGTGACCGAGATGCCGAAGCCCTGGTGGAAGCCGAGCTTCGCGAAGTTGCACGAGAAGCGCGTCTCGGGCGACGCGACGCGGAAGTCGGCCGCGAGCGCGAGGCCGAGGCCCCCGCCGATCGCGGCGCCCTGCACCGCGGCGACGATCGGCTTCGTGCCGGTGAACAACCGCACGGCCGTCGCGTACAGGGTGGCCGTGTTGTCGAGCACCTCGCCGCCGGTGAGGTCCGCGCCGGCGCAGAAGTTCTTGCCCTCGGTGCACAGCACGATGGCCCGGGCCGACGCGTCGTCGTCGAGCGCGAGGACGGCGTCGGCGAGACCCGCGAGCACCTCGAGGTCGAACCAGTTGTGCGGCGGGCGGTGGATCTCGACGGTGGCGACGAGATCGGAGATGGTGGTGGTGACGTCGCTGCTCACAGGCCGCGGACGCTACCGCACGTCTCTCCCTGAGTTCCTGGGCTCGCGCGCTCCTGGGCTCGGCTTCACACGGCCATGATGTTCCGGGCGTTTCATCAGTGTCGAGGACGGACGGAAGCACCGTCCACCAGGACCGGCCCGACCCCCGGGCCACGACCAAGGAGCACACCATGAATCCGACCCTGAAGAAGCTCACCGCCACCGTCGCCATGGCCGGCGCCCTCACCGTGGGCGCCGTGGGTGTCGCCGGCTCCGCGTTCGCCGCCGACGGCTCGGCGGGCAGTGGCGCCGCCACCAGCCAGACCACCCGCCACCCGGGCGTCCGGGCCAAGGTGGCGAAGGCGGCGTTCAAGACGGTGCTCGACCAGCTCGGCGTCACCAAGGACGACCTCAAGGCGGCGCTCAAGGGCGGCCAGACCATCAGCCAGTACGCCACCTCGGTGGGCAAGGACCCTGCGGCCCTCGCTGACGCGCTCACCCAGCAGGCCACCACCAAGATCGACCAGGCCGTCGCCGACGGCAAGATCAAGCAGGAGCGGGCCGACACGATCAAGTCGAAGGTGCCGGACCGGGTCGACCGCTTCCTCAACCGCACCTGGGGCCAGAAGGCCGGCCAGGCGGCGGCGGGCGCCAGCGCCTGAGCGGCACCTGATCACCCCCCGCCAGATCCAGCGAGTGCCCGTCGGCTGCCCCGCCGGCGGGCACTCCCGCGCTTGAGCGGAGGACGCCGCACGCGTGATAAGTTACCCGTCAGTAACTTTCGCCCCCGAGCGCCCACGCACGGCGCCGTCTCCAGGAGGCCCCGATGGGTGACTTCTCCCTCGAGCTCAACGACGACCAGGTCCAGCTCAAGGACTGGGTACACGACTTCGCCGAGAACGTGATCCGGCCCGTCGCCCACGAGTGGGACGAACGGGAGGAGACCCCGTGGCCGGTCATCGAGGAGGCCGCCCGCATCGGCCTCTACTCCGTCGACTTCGGGGCCAACGCGGTGGCCGATCCCACCGGCCTCACCTGGCCGATCGTCAGCGAGGAGATGTGCTGGGGCGACGCCGGCATCACGCTGGCGATCTTCGGCACCACGCTCGCGGTGTCGGGCATCCTCGCCAACGGCACCGACGAGCAGATCGGGGAGTGGGTGCCGCAGTGCTACGGCACGCCGGAGAAGATCGCCCTCGGCGCGTTCTGCGTGACCGAGCCCGACGCCGGCAGCGACGTGAGCTCGCTGCGCACCCGTGCGGTGTACGACGAGGCCAAGGACGAGTGGGTGCTCAACGGCACGAAGACGTGGATCACCAACGGCGGCATCGCCGACGTGCACGTGGTCGTGGCATCGGTCGACCCCGAGCTCAAGGCGCGCGGCCAGGCCAGCTTCGTGATCGGCCCGAACACACCCGGCCTGAGCATGGGCCAGAAATTCCAGAAGATGGGCATCCGTGCGAGTCACACCGCGGAGGTGGTGCTCGACGACGTGCGCATCCCCGGCAGCTGTCTCCTCGGCGGCAAGGACCGCCTCGACGAGCGTCTCGCCCGGGCCCGCCAGGGCACGGGCTCGCGCCACCAGGCCGCGCTCGCCACGTTCGAGGCGACCCGCCCGATCGTGGGCGCGATGGCCGTGGGCATCGCCCGCGCCGCGTACGAGTACGCACTCGACTACGCCAAGGAGCGCCAGCAGTTCGGCCGCGCCATCATCGAGAATCAGGGCATCGCCTTCAAGCTCGCCGACATGAAGACGGAGACCGACGCGTCGCGCCTGCTCGTGTGGCGCGCGGCCTGGATGGGCCGCAACGGCAAGACCTTCGAGTCGGGCGAGGGCTCGATGAGCAAGCTCAAGGCCGGCGAGACCGCGGTATGGGTGACCGAGCAGGCCATCCAGATCCTCGGCGGCTACGGCTACGTGCGCGAGTACCCCGTGGAGCGGTGGCACCGCGACTCGAAGATCTACACGATCTTCGAAGGCACCTCCGAGGTGCAGCGCCTCGTGATCGCCCGCGCCATCTCTGGCGTGCACATTCGCTGATCTGATCTTCGAGTCGCCGGTCCCTCAGGACCGGCCTATCCCTACAAATCCCTACTCGTGCTACGGTGATCCACCGTGGCGACGGTGCGCGAGCGGAAGCCAGGGGTCTGGGAGATCCGGGTCTTCACCGGGCGCGACGCGTCCGGCCGGCCCACCCAGATCAGCAAGACCGTGCGGGGCACCAAGCGCGAGGCGCAGCGCGTCGCGGCGACGCTCGAGGCGAGGCCCCCGTCGAACGCGGCGGGTCGCACGGTGACCGACGTGCTCGGCGCGTGGCGCGACGTGAACCAGCCGGTGTGGGCCGAGTCGACGCGGCGCGATTACGAGAGCCGCATCGCGCGGATCGAGTCCGACCCGATCGCCGAGATGCCCGTCGCGCGGCTGCGCGTCGCCGACGTCGAGCGTTGGCATGCGCGCATGCGCAAGACGGGAGTGGGGGAGGCCGCGATCCGCAGCCGGCACTCCGTGCTGCGCGCCGCGCTCGCGCAGGCGCTGCGCTGGGAGTGGGTCGGGAGCAACCCCGCGAGCCAGGCGATCCTTCGGCAGCCGAAGCGCGCGCCGCGCGAGGCGATGACGCCCGCCGACGTCCGCACCGTGATCGCGGCGGCGCAGGAGATCGATCCCGCGGCCGGCGTCGCGCTGCGCCTCGCCGCGGTCGGCGGGCTGCGGCGTGCCGAGCTCGCCGCGCTGCAGTGGACGCGACCTCGACGGCAACCAGCTCACCATCGACAGCAGCGTGTGCGTCGTGCGACGTGACGGCGAGTCCTACGTCGAAGACGTCGCGACGAAGACCGGCAACACGCGCACCGTCACGCTCGACGCGGCGACCGTCGACGAGATCGCGGCGCTCCGAGCGACGCGTGAGCAGGCGTCGCCGTATCTCTTCTCCGACACGGCCGATCCCGCCAACCCCGACCGCATCGGCTGGTGGTGGAACCGGGCGCGGGAGCAGTCGGGCATCGACAAGAAGTGGCGCCTGCACGATCTCCGCCACTGGACCGCCACGACCGCGATCACGAGCGGGCACGACGTGCGCACCGTCGCCGGGCGTCTCGGGCACTCGAACCCGGCGATGACCCTGCGGGTGTACGCCCACGCGGTCGAGGGCGCCGACCGCGCGCTCGCGTCGTCCATCGCCGCCACTCTCGATGGCGAAGCCAAATCCTCGGCGCCCGACGATCGCGGAGATGGAACACTCGACGGGCATGGATGTGCTCACCCGCCTCGATGTCGATCCAGGTCTGATCGCCGACTTCTGCCGCCGCCACCCATCCGTCGGCTGGCGGTGTTCGGCTCTGCCCTCCGCGACGACTTCACGCCCGAGAGCGATGTCGACCTTCTGGTGGAATTCGAGGCAGGGCAGAATGTGCCCGGCATGCTGCGGATCTCGGGCATGGAGCTCGAGTTGGAGGAGCGGGTGTTCCACGATCGCCGAGTCGACCTCCGAACGGCGGGCGACCTGGGCCGCCGTTTCCGCGACCGAGTCATCGAAGAGGCCGAGCCGGTCTATGACGCAGCCGCGTGACGACGAGCGCATCGCGCACATGGTCGAAGCTTGCGAGGAAGGCTTGGCCATCATCGCCGGTCACGTGCGTTCCGATCTCGACGACGATCGCGTCCTCCTGCTCGCGCTGTGCAAGCTCATCGAGAACGTTGGAGAAGCTGCCAAGGCCGTGACGCCAGCCTTTCGATCGGCCTATCCCGACGTCGAGTGGTCGAGCGCCGCACGCATGCGCGACCGGATCGTTCACCACTACTTCGAGATCGATGTCGACATCGTCTGGTCGACCGTCACCGAAGACTTCCCAGTACTCCTGGCCGCTGTGCGTTCGCCGCAGTCGTGACTGCGCCGGGCGCCGCGTTGCTCAGGGAGCGGAGCACCGAGAAGCTCCTCGAGCGCGCGCCGGGTCACGACGATCCGACGTCCGAGCCGGACCGAGGGGAGCGCACCTGCGCGCACGAGTTCGTACGCGCTCGTGCGCGAGACGCCCAGGATCTCCGCCGCCTCGGTGACCGTCACGGTGAGCCGTTCCATCCGACCTCCCAACTCCTGCCGGCGCCGCCGACGACGACGGAGCGGCGGTCACCGTGCTGGATGCTGGTCCCGAGACAGCTCCCCGGACCGCTCCCGACTTCGCTCCCTCCTCGCTGTGACTCACTCCCGCGGACGGCCTCCGCTTCGTACACTGCGCCGATGCCCACCGGACAGCAGGTGTTCCAGCTGCGGATCGAGCTCGATGAGGTCACGCCCACGGTGTGGCGCCGGCTGCTCGTTCCCGGCGGCATCCGATTGGCGAAGCTGCACATGATCTTCCAGGCCGCGATGGGTTGGACGAACTCGCATCTGCACGCGTTCACGATCGACGGCGATCGCTACGGGATGCACTTTGACGACGACTTCCTCGACGAGGACGTCGATCTGCTCCACGAGAAGACCATCACCGTCATCCGCGCGCTCGGCGAAAGGAGCCGGATCGCCTACGAGTACGACTTCGGCGACGGGTGGGACCATACGATCCTCGTCGAGGACCGGCACACGCTCCCGTACGGCCTGAAACACGCCGTGTGCCTCGACGGTGCCAACGCGTGCCCCCCGGAGGACTGTGGCGGCGCTGGAGGCTACGAGGAGCTGCTGCTCGCGCTGGCTGATCCCAGCCACGAGGACCACGACGATCTCCTCGAGTGGATCGGTGGCCCGTTCGATCCGACGGACTTCGACCTCGTCGCCACGAACGTCGCGCTCCAGCACGTGCACTGAATCGCACGACTCAGTCCGGACGCCGAAGAGAACCGCGTCAGTCGGCCGAGTCGAAGGCCGAGTACCACCACTCCCACCCGAGCGAGCGATCTCACTCCCAGGTCCAACGACACAGAAGATCACCACAAGTGTGCACTGGTCGATCGTGGCAGGCCATCGCGATCACGCAATGGCTCCGAGGGCTCTCAGTGCCTCGAGCTGCTCGCCTTCGGCCACGCCCCACTCGGTGAGCACCTCGTCGGTGTGCTGACCACAGTGCGCTGGTGGCCGAGTGACAGTAGCTTCGGTCCTCGAGAATCGCGGCGCCGGCGCTGGCTGCACGATGCCGTCCAGCTCCACGAAGGTCTTGCGGGCAACGTTGTGATGGTGATGTGGTGCCTCGCCGAGCGTCAGGACGGGGGCCACGCAGGCATCGGTGCCGTCGAACACGGCTGACCAGTCATCGCGGGTCCGCGTCCGGAACACCTCGGCCAGCCGCTCCTTGCGACGGGGCCACGTCGCGGGATCCAGGGAGCTTCCGACGAAATCGGGGTCGTCGGTCAGTCCGATGCCGGCAAGCAGTTGGGCATAGAACTGCGGCTCGATCGCGCCGATCGACACGAACTTGCCGTCGGCGCACTCGTAGACCTCGTAGAAGTGAGCCCCGGTGTCGAGCAGGTTGCTCCCCCGCTCGTCCTTCCAGGCACCCGTCGCCATCATTCCGTGGATGAACGTCGTCAGCGCCACCGTTCCGTCGAGCATCGCGGCGTCGATGACTTGACCGACTCCGGAGGTACGTGCCTCGAGGATTCCACAGACGAGACCGAAGGCGAGCAGCATGCCGCCGCCCCCGAAATCGCCGACGAGGTTGAGTGGAGGTTGTGGTCGCTCGCCGGGACGCCCGATCGCGCCCAGGGCGCCGGCGATCGCGATGTAGTTCATGTCGTGCCCAGCCATGTGGGCCATCGGGCCGTCCTGGCCCCAGCCGGTCATGCGGCCGTAGACGAGTCGGGGGTTGCGGTCGAGACACGGCTCGGGACCGATACCGAGCCGTTCGGTCACCCCGGGTCGAAAGCCTTCGATGAGGGCGTCGGCCTTCTCCACGAGGGCCAACACCGTCTCCACCCCGTCAGGATGCTTCAAGTCGACGCCGACGGAGCGCCGTCCCCGGTTCATGATGTCCCTCGGTGGGCGAGCGGGGTCACCGCCGGAGACGGACGCAGCTCGGTCGACCCGCACCACGTCTGCTCCCAGGTCGGCGAGCATCATCGCGGTGAACGGACCCGGACCGATCCCAGCGATCTCCACGACCCGCACGCCAGCAAGTGGTCCCATTCTTCTCTTGCCTCCAGGCGACGCTGATGGGCTAACAGTTGGGTGGTTGCGACCTAGGACTTCTTCAAGAAATTGGCTGCCCGGAGCCGGCTGGATTCCTCGGACATGGTGACGAACGGGGTGTTCTGCATCTCGGCGGCAAGGACCAGGTCCATGTGGTCGAAGGTGGTGGCGTTGATGAAGCGTTTGGTCATGGACACCGCGGCAGTGGCGCATCCTGCGATGTCCTCGGCGATCCCGTACACCTCGTGGTGAAGGGTCTCCGCAGGGAACACCTCGCACACGATCCCGAGGGCCTTCGCATCGAGGGCCACGATCTTCCGTCCGGTCATGAAGATCTCCTTGGCCTTGTAGGGGCCGACAATGCTGGGCACGAACAACAACGTTCCGAGCTCAGGCGGGAACCCGAGCTTGAGGAAGTTCGGCCAGAAGGTGGCGGACTCGGCGGCGTAGACCATGTCGCACGCCATCGCGAGGGAGAAACCCCCGGCGACGGCCCACCCCTCGACCATGGCGATGATCGGCGTGCTCATGGTCGTCATCGTCCTGATGAGCGCGACTCCTTCGGTCCATCCCGCGCGCACGGCGTCGATGGACCGCTCCGCCGGTGCACCCCCTCCCCCGACATTGAGGTTGGCACCGGAGGAGAAGTTGCCGCCGGCCCCGGTGAGGACGACGACCCGCACGTTCGGGTCGGTCTCGAACTGATGGAACAGCTCGGTCAGCCTCGCCCATGTCTCGGGCACGAAGGAGTTGACCTTCTTCGGGCGGTTCAGCGTAAGTGTCGCCACGCCGTTGTCCTCGAGGGTAGTCAGGATGTCATCGTGCACGTCGGTCTCCAGGTCCGGAGGTACGTCGCCTCCGAGGGCGTCAGGTCGGTTGTTTTCGGCTTCCGTCATGCGACGACGCCGTCGGCGCGCAGGTAGTCGATCGCGTCGGCCATCCCGATCTCGTCGAGGATGTCGTCGGTGTGCTCACCGAGCGCCGGGGCTGCGCCGGCCAGCGACACGGTGCTTCGTTCGAAGGACGTTGGGTGCCTGGGCAATCGGGTCCGGCCGGCGACGGGATGGTCACGCTCGACGAACATCTCGACGGCACGGGCGTGCTCGTCGTCGGGAAGGTCGGCGGGAGCGACCACCATGGCGAAGGGCAGGCGGTGGGCGTCGAAGAGCGCGGTGGCGTCGGCCTGGGTCAGGTTGGCGGCCATGGCGTAGCACATGTCCATGAGCTCGAAGGACAGCTGGGGATGCTGATTGCGTTGCTCTCTGGTGGCGACGCGGGGGTCCTCGATGAGGTCGACGTCGAGGGCTCGGCACATCCTCACGAAGTCGTCGTCGCTGGTGGGCACGACGATCCCCCAGCCGTCGAGGAACTGCATCGGCTCGAGCCCTCCGACGACCCTCGAATCCCGAGTGCCGTCACTGTCGAGGAGCACCTCGTTCCCGGCGGCATCGACCCAGAGGAACGACACGGCGGCATCCGCCATGGCGAGGTGGACGTGCTGACCTCCGTCGCCACGCTCTCGGGCGAACAACGCAGCGGTGATTGCCTGAGCCGCGAAGAGCGACGAGACCTTGTCGGCGACGGCGTGGCGGAGGAACACCGGCGAAGGGTGCTCCGGATCGGCCTGGCTCATCGCCAGGCCGGCATACGCCTGGATCGCGGTGTCGTAAGCGCTTCGGTCCGAGTAGGGACCGACCGGGCCGTACCCCGAGACAGAAACGTAGATGAGGTCCTCGTTGACGGCCCGCAGACCGTCGTAACCGAGCCCGAGCCTCTCCATGACACCGGTGCGGAAGTTCTCGACCACCACATCGGCATGGGCCGCGAGCCGACGGGCGATCTCGATGCCCTCCGGCTCCGAGAGGTCAAGCGCGATCGACCGCTTGCCCCGGTTGCAGGTCACGAACAATGCGCTCATCTGATTCACCGAGACACCGAGCCACCTGGCGATGTCACCGATACCCGGCCGCTCGACCTTCACCACCGACGCACCCTGATCGGCGAGCAGCGCGACGGCATACGGGCCACTCACCGCCACCGAGAAGTCGAGCACCGTGATGCCCCGCAAAGGGGCGCCCACCCCGGGCGGATCCTGCGAGCTCGTGACCGCTTCTCGCTCCGCACCTGGATCAGGCGTCATCGGGACCTCCACTCGTGGGTTCCTGCTCCACCCGTCCCGCCGGAGGCGGCTCATGGCCGGGCTTCGGCCTGGCGAGACCCTACCATAATGTTCGACCCGGTATAGTTTCCTCTAGAACTTGTTCTCAGCCGCTCGCCACCCCGCCGCGGATCCATGGAAGGGCTTCAACTCTGAACAGCCACTCCTACCAAGAGGGCCCGGGCTGGCTCGCAGGGCCGGGATGCGGCAACCTTCACCACCGCTCGAGCACGGCGACAGCCACCCGGCAACCCCCCCCGCCGACCGGGCCACCTGGCCTCGCTAGTGGCGGCTCTTCGAGATCGGACCCCCATGGCGAACCAGAGCGACCGGACTCCACCTGCGACTCGGGTACCGGCGTCTCCTGACAATCAGGAACTCCTCCAGAAGCGGGTACAGGAGATCGCGACACCTCAGCAGGCCCGGCTTCTCGCCCTGTTCATCTACGTGGAGGGCGCCGGGCGCCACGCCGACACGCTGATGAACCGGGTCGTGCAGAAGTGGGAGCTCGACAGCGCGGAGATGAGCATCCTGTTCGCTCTCTGGTGCGCGCCGGCGCCCCATCGCCAGTCCCCGACGGTTCTGCACCGACAACTCGTCCAGAGCCCGAGCGGGGTGAGCCACACCTTGCGCCGCCTCACCGCCGCTGGTCTCACCCGACGGATTCGTGATCCGCGAGACGCACGGTCCTGGCATGTCGAGCTGACCCCGTCCGGGGTGGAGGTCGCCCGGTCGGCGACCGAGGAACTGGTGTCGACCATCACCGAGGTCTTCGACGGCCTGACCAAGGCTCAGGTCGACCGCCTGGCTGAAGCACAGCGAACGATCATCGAGATCCTGGCTACCTCGGACCTTGCCCATCCCGCCTCGTCGCGACCTGGTTCGACGGCGAGGTCTGCCCGGAACGGCGGCGGCGTCTGAGCGCTCCCTCTTCCAGCGATCGACGGCGCTGACGTCGGTCGACGCGTCAGCGCCCGGTCGCCGTTCGGAACGTGTTGACGAGCTCGTCGAGGTAGGCCCGGCGCGGGATCGAGTGCTCGGGGAGGACCGCCGCGACCCGGACATCGGTCACGCCTGCGTCGAGGAGTGGTCGGATGCCAGCGATCGTTCCCTCGACGTCCAGGCTGCCCTCGCCGGTCGTGGGTACCCGGAAGTTGCCCTGGATCTGGAGGCCGGTGGGGTCGCTGCCCTCGCCGACGATGAGTTGACGCATCTGGTCGATTCCCGACGAGGGGTCAGCCGCGGCCGGGCCCCAGGGGATCCAGCCCGTTCCGAATCGGATGAGGCGACGAGCCACGGAACGGTTCGCGGTTCCGCTGACCCAGATGGGCACACCGCCGGCTTGGAGGGGTTTGGGCATCTGGTGGACGTCCGCGAACTCGATGGTGTCTGAGCGGTACGAGGCGCTCTGCTCGGTCCACAGGGTGTGGCAGATGGCGAGCGTCTCGTCGAGGGTTCGGCCACGGTCGGCGAAGTCGAGGCCGACGACGTCGTACTCCTCCTTCTGCCAGCCGACACCGACCCCGAGGTCCAGCCGGCCGCCGGAGATGACATCGAGCGTGGCTGCTGTCTTGGCCAGCACGGCTGGGCGACGCAAGGCGGCGAGCAGGATCGCCGTCCCGATCCTCACGCGATCAGTGGTCGCAGCGATCGCACTCAGGACCGTGAGCGGCTCGAGCCACGTGCCGTCGGGGCCGGTCGGTTGACGACCGCCGGGGGTGCCCCCGACCTTGGGGTTCGCGTACGCCTCATCAGGTGAAGGGCCGAAAGCGATGTGGTCCGACACGACGAGGCGATCCACGCCGGTGACGTCGAGGTCACGGGCCAACCTCAGCATGGCGGCGATGTCCATGGGGCCTTCGGCGAAGGTCCGGATCTGCATGGAGATCTGGGGGATGCGCGAATCGTTCACCATTCAGGTTCCTCGAATGTCGGATCTGACGACCGCCGGGCGATGGCGCACCGCCTCATAGTGGGTGCTGCCCGGCCGTCACGGGGATCTCTACGCCAGTCACGCCCCGGCTCCGCTCGGTGCAGAGGAACAGGACCGCCTCGGCGATGTCCTCGGGGTCGACGTGGCGGCGAAGCGCGGCTGTCTTGGCCATGCGGACCGACACAGCGTCGGTGGACTCGCCGGTGCGGGTGGCTACAAGCTCGAACGTCTGGTCGAGTGGGTCGCCGGTGACGTAGCCGGGAGTGACCACGTTTACCCGGATGCCATGCGGCCCGAGTTCCTTCGCCATGGTCTTCAAGGCGGTCACGGCTGCGGACTTGGTGGCCGTGTAAGCCGCGTGGCGTGCGGGGATCGAGTGCGTGCTGAAGCTGCTGACGTGCACGATCGATCCACCCCCGCGGCTCGCCATCGAGCGGGCGGCGCAACGGCTGACCTCCATCGTTCCGATCACGTTCACAGCGAACGCGTGGCGCCACGTGTCCCAGTCTGCGCCATCGATGGCGATCTGCCCGCCGCCGGCGGTGGCCACGGTCACCATGGCGTCGATGCCGCGGAGGCGACCGACTGCCTGGTCGACCAGGCTCGCCAATGAGACCGGATCGGCGAGGTCGGACTCGATGGGCTCGACTCGGCGACCGGTCTCGCGTGCGATCTCGGCGGCGAGGTCCGCCAACGCCTCACTTCGTCGAGCCGCCACCACCACGTCGGCACCGTCGCGAGCGAACGCCAGTGCGCAGGCTCCCCCAATCCCGGGGCCGGCTCCGTCCACCACCGCCACCTTGTCACTCAGGTCCCGTCGACTCAGCACCGCGGCCATGTGTGCTCGTCTCCCATCGGTGCGTCCGCACCATCGGCGGTGGGCGTCGGCCCCATCAGCGGAGTACGCGCTCCTAGACGCAGACGGTCTGATGGCGAGGAACTTCGCGTCGTACGGTTTCACGGCCCGACGACAGGGCGGTCCTCGGTGAACTGGAGGTGCATGTCTCGTTGGGTGATCCGCCAACCATCTGCGATGCGTCGGTAGCGATCGAGGTAGCGGATGGCCATCACGTAGTCGAGTTTCCCGCTGCCGTCGTCGGCGTCATGGATGTGATGAGCCAAGCAGTAGGTCTCGCCCGTCGCCGTGTTGCCGTCGAGCTCGATGTAGTGGTTGGCAACCACGTGCAGCGTGACCTCGTAACGAGAGAGTCCGGCGAACGCAGCCGCGATGTCGTCGGGCCCGGTGCGCATCCGAACCGGTTCGACCTGACCCCGGTAGAAGGTCCGCAGCACCCCATCCGGGGCGAAGCAGTCACCCGCTGCCGCCCCATCGACGCGGTCCGCCGCTCTGGCGTAGTCGTCGACCAGACGGCGGATGGCGAGCCGATCACCCAATTCGGACAGGTCGAACTCGCCCATCAAACACCCGACCCTGACTGCTCGACCGCACGCGACGAGTTGGTCATCGCTGGACTCTTCTCACGGCTGAAACGACGTGGTCGTCACAGAGCGCATCGTATCAGACCCTTCTATCTCGAATTGTTTCGTGTGGCAGTACCGGCGAGGGTGCGCGGGCACAGAAGTCGCGGCAATGGCCGAGTACCGCTACGCGCAGATCGCGAACCGAAGCGTCGTCGGCGCGACGAACGACTTCGCATTCCTCGAAGGTCGCGTCCGTCGTTGATGGCGTGAAGCGCGGCGTCGATGCCGAGACCTGGTTGGTACAGGGCGGTGCGCATGCATCGCTTCGACAGTGTCGGCGATGGCGATCGACAGCTCGGCACTCGCGTATACGTGTCATCTCCCGACGCGATGCTCGTTTCGTCGCAACACGCCAGAACTTCCTTTCGACGCTCCCGTGCTGAGCACCGAACCCGCGCACCGAACGTTCATGGCAAGGCGAGATCGAGAGCGCAGAACGGCACGTCGGGAGCGGGCGATGCATCCCAGAACACGCCCGTGCGGGAGCGCGCTCCATCGTGTCGTTGGGCGCTTGCTGGGAGCGTGGGGTTACACCGCGAGTTCGTCGACGCCACGGCCAAACGTGGGTGGGTGTCGCTGTGACTGGAACCCTTCCGTGCGAGCCCGGAGTCCGAGGATCTTCGAACTGATCTTCGAGTTCGGGCATCCCTACTTATCCCTACAACGCGTCGAATCTGCCCGGATTCATCGGCACACGTCGGACGGAAACCCGTTCTGCCGCTTACTCCCAGGTACTGCCCGGACGGGGCCAGAGGAGCTACACGATCTTCGAAGGCACCTCCGAGGTGCAGCGCCTGGTGATCGCCCGCGCCATCTCCGGCGTGCACATTCGCTGATCCGGTCTTCGAGTCGCCCCGACCTCTGAGGTCCGGCCGGCCCACCCAGATCAGCAAGACGGTCCGCCCGGCCGCTACGACCGCACCCGGTGACGATGGTCGAGTCGTGCGCCGGCAAGGGTCACCAACCACGTTCTTCGCCGGCTCGAGAACTTGTCCGATGACGCTTCCCGACTGCTCTCCCTCCCGAGACGGGCTGGCACTTCGTACTCCCCCGGTGGCCCAATGGCCCGAAGCTGACCGATTGACGGTCTCTGCCGTCATCATGTGCGGCGAGTACATCGACACGCCATGGCCGAATGGTCCTCCGGGAGAGTTCGCGCGGGTCGTCTCCCTGGGCCGCCAGTGCCCGACGAGGCAACCGTGCTCTGCCTCGTTCCAGACCCCGCCAGGATCGGGATGGTCCGCTCCCCGTACACGGGCAGAAAGTGACACACTCGCTGCATGATGCAGCCCGACCCGAAAACGCGGACGAACCCACGTCTGGTCCTCGGCGTCGTGCTCGGGGTGCTGGTCTTCATTTTCGTCGTGGAGAACTGGAGGGAAATGAAGATCCGATTCTTCATCCCCCAGGTGACCGCACCACTGTGGATCGGTCTGATGGTGGCGGCTCTGCTCGGTGCAGTGGCGGGCGGGCTGATCGCCCGACACATGGCTGCACCCGAACTCCGCCGAC
>CAVRGQ010000006.1:0-12346 GCA_963720785.1 uncultured Actinomycetes bacterium | reverse complement strand
ACCTCGATTCCACGGACCGCGACGGCGACACGCAGATCGACCAGTTCGCGATGGCGGGCCGCAACGGGACGCGTGGTCGCGTCGCACGATCCTCACGATCGACCAGCCGCAGCCGAACCACAACGGGGGGCAGCTGGCGTTCGGTCCCGATGGGTACCTCTACATCGGCATGGGCGACGGCGGTGGCGCCGGCGACGTGGGCGACGGACACAAGAGCGGGGGCAACGGCGAGTTCGCCAGCGCGACGCTCCTCGGGAAGATCCTGCGCATCGCGCCGTCGACCACGCCGGGCGGGAAGCCGTACGCCGTGCCCGTGGACAACCCGTTCGTCGACGAGGCGGGCACGCGCCGGAGATCTGGGCGTACGGCCTGCGCAATCCGTGGCGTTTCTCGTTCGACCGGGACACCGGCGACCTCTGGATCGGCGATGTCGGCCAGAACGCATACGAGGAGGTCGACTTCGCGCCGGCGACCAACGGGCGTGACGCGGGGAAGGGCCTGAACTTCGGCTGGAACCTTCGCGAGGCCGCGCACGACTTCGTGACGGCGCCACCGCCGGCCTCACCGAGCCCGTGTACGAGATCTCCCACGGCACGGGAGCGTGCTCGGTCATCGGCGGGTTCGTGTACCGGGGCAAGGGCAGTCCCGCCCTCGCCGGCGACTACCTGTACACCGACAACTGCGACGGCACGATCCGCGTCCTCACCGGGGATCCCCGGCAGGGGGTCACCATCCGCGAGGTGGGCGCCGAGGGCTCGGCGATCTCGGGCTTCGGCCAGTCGAACGGCGGCACGCTGTTCACGCTCTCCCTGTCGGACGGCATCTTCCGCATCGCCGCCGCCTGATCGGCCCGGGCCGGCCGGGGTCGAGCCGGGGTCGGCCCGGGGGCGGGGATCCGGCCCAGGCTTGCTCGGGCGGAATCGCGACTGGTACCTTGGGTTAGCACTCCCTTTCCCCGAGTGCTAACGATCGCCGTACCCACATCTGCTTCCCAGGAGGCACAGCACACATGGCCAGCAGTCTGCAACCGCTCGAGGATCGCATCGTCGTTCGCCCCGGTCAGGCCGAGGAGACCACCGTCAGTGGCCTCGTCATCCCCGACACGGCGAAGGAAAAGCCCCAGCAGGGCGAAGTCCTCGCCGTGGGCCCCGGCCGTCGCTCCGACGCCGGCGAGCTGATCCCCGTCGACCTCGCCGTCGGCGACGTCGTCCTCTACTCGAAGTACGGCGGCACCGAGATCGCCGTCGACGGCGAGGACCTCCTCGTCCTCTCGAGCCGTGATGTTCTCGCCAAGCTCGTGACCGGCGGGAAGAAGAAGTAGCAACACCCTTCTGCGAGAAGGCCCTGGGGCCGGTGCACACGCACCGCCCCGGGCCTTTCTTCGTTGTCGGCGAGCAGGTGACATGCAGGAACGCATGACGTCATGCATTCATGCATGTACGATGGCCCTGTGCCCAAGACGATCCAGATCCGCGATCTTGACGACGACGTCTACGCCGCACTCGTCCGACGAGCGGCGGAGTCCGACATCACCGTTCCCGAACTGCTCCGCCGTGAAGCGACACGGCTTGCGTCGCGCCCGTCGATGGCGGAGTGGCTCGAACGCACCCGTCGTCATTCGTCCGGCATCACCCGCGCCGAGGTGTTGGCGGCGCTCGACGAACAGCGGGGGCCGTGGCCCGATGCTGGTGATTGACGCTTCATGCCTCTTCGAGGTCGTCGCCGGCACCGGCCTCGCCGAAACGGTCCGAACCCGCTGGGAGCAGGACCCGGACCACAGTGCGCCCCACCTGGTCGATGCGGAGGTGCTCGGCATCGTCCGCCGCGAGTATCTCCTTGGTGGCCTCGACGAGACCGCGGCGTCCCTCGCGGTGAGCGAGTTGGCCGATTGGCCCGGGGAGCGGGTCGGTCACCGTCCGCTGCTTGCGCGGGCCTGGGAGTTGCGCGCCAGCGTCCGATCCTGGGACGCGCTCTACGTGGCGCTGGCCGAGGCGCTCGAGGCGACGCTGCTCACGGGCGATGCCCGGCTGGCACGGGCGTCCGGACCACGGTGTCACATCGAGGTGATCGGCGCGTGATCGCCGAACCCCGATGACCGAACCGAGCGCACGCCGCCAGCGCGGCGGGCGCCAGCACATCCCGCGACCGCCGCGCACGCGGGTCGGTGGCGCCGCCCCCTGGGCCGAGGTCCCGGCCGAGCGGCGCCAGCTCTCCCTTGCCGACGTGCGGGCCCGCTGCGCCGACCTCCCGCCGCCGCCCCCGCTCGCGCCCGGCGGCGGGCGCGCCAGCTCGGTGCTGGTGGCCCTCTTCGAGCGCGACGGCGAGGCGCGTCTTGTGCTCACCAAGCGGCCCGAGTCGATGCCCAACCACCCCGGGCAGATCGCCTTCCCCGGCGGCAAGTTCGACCCGGCCCTCGACGGCACCCCGATCGACGCCGCGCTCCGGGAGGCGCAGGAGGAGATCGGCCTCGATCCCGCGTCGGTCGAGATCGTCGGCGCGCTCCATCCGCTCGGCACCGTCCTCGGCCAGTTCTCGATCGAGCCGTTCGTCGGCGTGGTCGAAGGCATCCCCGACCTGACCCCGCACGAGTGGGAGGTCGCGAGCGTCTTCGACGTGGCGATCTCCGAGCTCCTCTCCGACGAGGTGTTCCGCGAGGAGTGGTGGACGTGGGACTCGTCGGGCCACGAACGATCGATGCAGTTCTACGAGCTCATCGGCGAGACGGTCTGGGGCGCGACCCGCGCGCATCCTCACCGGCTTCCTCGCCCACCTCACGGGCACCAGTGGCCCCGGTGACTGGCAGGAGCCACCGCTCGGCAACGTCTGGCGCGGGAGAACCTGCCCCGGAAGGCGGCCTGAGAGAGACGGGGGAAGGCCCCGAGAGGTAACCTGATCTCTTCACTCTCCCCCAGGAGGTCACGGGTGGAAGTCGAGATCGGGATCGGCAAGTCCGGTCGTCGGGCGTACGGGTTCGACGACATCGCGATCGTCCCCAGTAGGCGAACCCGCGACCCCGAGGACATCGACATCTCCTGGGAGCTCGACGCCTATCGCTTCGAGCTGCCGGTCATCGGTTCCGCGATGGACGGTGTCGTGTCGCCCGCGACCGCGATCACGATGGGTCGCCTCGGCGGCGCCGGTTGCCTCAACCTCGAAGGTCTCTGGACCCGCTACGAGGACCCCGAGTCGGTCCTCGCGGAGATCGCCGAAACGCCGCCCGAGAAGGCCACGCGGCGGATGCAGGAGATCTACCAGGAGCCGATCAAGCCCGAGCTGATCGTCCCGCGCATTCGTGAGATCAACGAGGGCGGTGTCACGTCGGTCGCGTCGCTCACGCCGCAGCGCGTCGAGCAGTACGCGAAGTACGTGCTCGAGGCCGAGCTCGACATCCTCGTGATCCAGGGCACGGTCGTGTCGGCCGAGCACGTCTCGAAGACGGTCGAGCCGCTCAACCTGAAGAAGTTCATCCGCGAGATCGACATCCCGGTGATCGTCGGTGGCTGCGCGTCGTACTCCACGGCGCTGCACCTCATGCGCACCGGTGCCGTCGGCGTGCTCGTGGGCGTCGGCCCCGGCCACGCCTGCACCAGCCGCGGCGTGCTCGGCATCGGTGTGCCGCAGGCCACCGCCATCGCCGACGCCGCGGGCGCGCGCATCCGTCACCTCGACGAGACCGGCGTGTACGTGCACGTCATCGCCGACGGCGGCATGCGCACCGGTGGCGACATCGCCAAGGCGATCGCCTGTGGTGCCGACGCGGTGATGATCGGTTCGCCGCTCGCCGCCGCGCACGAGGCGCCGGGCCACGGGTACCACTGGGGCATGGCCACCTTCCACCCCACGCTGCCCCGCGGTGCACGCGTGCACGCGGGTGGTCGCGCCACGCTCTCCGAGATCATGATCGGCCCGGCGCACGAGAACGACGGCACGCTCAACCTCTTCGGTGCACTCCGCACGTCGATGGCCACCACCGGCTACCAGACGCTGAAGGAGTTCCAGAAGGCCGAGGTCATGGTCGCCCCGTCGTTGCAGACGGAGGGCAAGGTCCTCCAGCGCTCGCAGCACGTCGGCATGGGGCGGTGACCCGCAGCGGTGAGTGTCCCTGACCTCGACCCGCACGACCTCGTCCTCGTCGTCGACTTCGGGGCCCAGTACGCACAGCTGATCGCACGTCGCGTGCGTGAAGCGCGCGTCTTCTCCGAGATCGTGCCGCGCTCGATGCCGGTCGCGGAGATGCTGGCGAAGAAGCCGAAGGGCATCATCTTCTCCGGCGGTCCCGCGTCGGTGCACGTCGACAACGCGCCCTCGGTCGACCCGGCGATCTACGAGGCCGGCGTCCCGATCCTCGGCATCTGTTACGGCGCGCAGCTCGTGGCGCAGCAGCTCGGTGGCGAGGTGCAGCGCACCGGCGGCGGCGAGTACGGCCGCACCGAGATGGCGCGCGGACGCGTCGCTCTCGAGCGTGCTGCTCACCGACTTCGCGCCGAACGCCAACGTGTGGATGAGCCACGGCGACGCGATCAGCCGTGTGCCGGAGGGCTTCGTCGTCACCGCGTCCACCCCCGGCGCGCCGATCGCCGCGCTGGAGTGCAAGGAGCGCGCGGTCTACGGCGTGCAGTTCCACCCCGAGGTGGTGCACACCGAGCACGGCCAGGAGGTCATCGAGCGCTTCCTCTTCGATGTCGCCGACTGCCGCCCCACGTGGACGAACGTGTCGATCATCGAGCACGCGATCGACGAGATCCGCGCGCAGGTCGGCTCGGGGCACGTGATCTGCGGCCTGTCGGGTGGCGTCGACTCCGCGGTCGCCGCCGCGCTGGTGCACAAGGCGGTGGGCGACCAGCTCACCTGCGTGTTCGTCGACCACGGCATGATGCGCAAGGACGAGGCCGAGCAGGTGGAGGAGACGTTCCGCCGCCAGTTCCACGTCGACCTCATCCACGTGAAGGCCGCCGACCGGTTCCTCGGTGCGCTCACCGACGTCACCGACCCGGAGCGCAAGCGCAAGATCATCGGCGAGACCTTCATCCGCGTCTTCGAGGAGACCGCCGCCGAGCTCAGCGACGCGCGCTTCCTCGTGCAGGGCACGCTCTACCCCGACATCGTCGAGTCGGGTGGTGGCGACAACGCGAACATCAAGTCGCACCACAATGTGGGTGGCCTGCCCGAAGACATGAACTTCGAACTCGTCGAGCCGCTGCGCAACCTGTTCAAGGACGAGGTGCGCGCGGTCGGCGAGGAGCTCGGTCTCCCCGAGGAGATCGTGTGGCGCCAGCCGTTCCCCGGTCCGGGGTTGGCCGTGCGCATCATCGGCACCATCACCGAGGAGCGCCTGGCGATCCTCCGAGAAGCCGACCACATCGTGGTGGAGGAGATCCGCCGCGCCGGCCTGTACCGCGAGATCTGGCAGAGCTTCGCCGTGCTGCCCGCGGTGCGCACCGTCGGCGTGATGGGCGACGGCCGCACCTACGAGTACCCGGTCGTGATCCGTGCGGTCACGTCGGACGACGCGATGACCGCCGACTGGGCCCGCATCCCCTACGACGTGCTCGAGCGGATGGCGTCGCGGATCATCAACGAGGTCCCCGGGATCAACCGGGTGGCCTACGACATCACCAGCAAGCCACCTGGCACCATCGAATGGGAGTAATCGAGATGGACATCGCCCAGCTTTCCGCACACGCCCAGGCGCTCGTCGCGCCGGGCAAGGGCATCCTCGCCGCCGACGAGAGCAGCGGCACGATCAAGAAGCGCTTCGACTCGATCGGCGTCGAGAGCACCGAGGACAACCGTCGCGACTACCGCGAGATGCTGTTCCGGGCCCCGGGTGCGGGCAACTACATCTCCGGCGTGATCCTCTACGACGAGACGCTCCGCCAGAACGCCGCCGACGGCACGCCGCTCGTGAAGATCCTCCAGGACGACGGCGTCATCCCCGGCATCAAGGTCGACCTCGGCGCCAAGCCGCTGCCGAACGCCGAGGGTGAGACCGTCACCGAGGGCCTCGACGGCCTGCGCGAGCGCCTCGCCGAGTACTACGAGCTCGGCGCCCGCTTCGCCAAGTGGCGCGCGACCTACACGATCACCGACTCCTTGCCGTCGCAGTACTGCATCGACGTGAACGCCCACGCACTCGCCCGCTACGCGGCGTTGTGCCAGGAAGCGAACATCGTGCCGATCGTCGAGCCCGAGGTGCTCATGGACGGCACGCACACCATCGAGCGTTCGTTCGAGGTCACGTCGGCCGTGCTCGACGCGCTCTACGAGGAGCTGTTCGCGCAGCGTGTCGTGCTCGAGGGAACGCTCCTCAAGCCCAACATGGTGCTGTCGGGGTACAGCTGCTCGACGCAGGCGTCGGTCGAAGATGTCGCCGCGGCGACGGTGAAGTGCTTCAAGGAGCAGGTGCCCTCCGCGGTGCCCGGCATCGTGTTCCTCTCGGGCGGTCAGTCCGACGAGCTCGCGACCGCGCATCTCAACGCGATGAACAAGCTCGGCCCGCTGCCGTGGGAGCTGTCGTTCTCCTACGGCCGCGCGCTGCAGGCTCCGGCGCTGAAGGCGTGGAAGGGTGCCACCGCGAACGTCGAGGCCGGCGCGAACGCCTTCCTGCACCGCGCCAAGTGCAACGGCGCGGCGCGCTCGGGCAGCTACACCGCGGCGATGGAGAAGTCGGCCTAGCTAGTCCGCGAACTTCGTACGTCACGTGCGCGCGCTCGTCCAACGGGTGAGCAGTGCGCGGGTG
Organism: uncultured Actinomycetes bacterium; assembly: GCA_963720785.1. Classification (GTDB taxonomy): domain Bacteria; phylum Actinomycetota; class Acidimicrobiia; order IMCC26256; family DASPTH01; genus CAVRGQ01. The sequence goes on along the minus strand of CAVRGQ010000006.1, from coordinate 5,607 downwards.
TTGATCGACGATGAGGTCGTCGGCGAGGTGGGTCCGGGGCTCTGTGTGCTCCTGGGCGTCACTCACGCCGACGACCTCGTCGTGTGCAGGAAGCTGGCGGAGAAGGTGTGGCACCTGCGCGTGTTCCGCGACGACGGAGGCGCCATGAACCACGCGGTGGAGTCGGTGGGGGGCCACGTGCTGGTCGTCAGCCAGTTCACGCTCTATTCCGACACCCGTCGCGGCCGGCGGCCGTCGTACGTCGACGCGGCCCGGCCGGAGCAAGCCGAACCGTTGTACGAGGCCTTCTGCACCGAGCTGCGCGCGCTCGGCGCGCGGGTGGCGGCGGGACGGTTCGGGGCCGACATGCAGGTCGAGCTGACGAATGATGGTCCTGTGACAATTCTTCTCGAATTCCCAGCGCCCGAGGTCTAGAGTCTCAAGACTTCCTATGCAGCGCATCGATTCCACACACAGCACGTGGTGGTTCGATACCGGGCAGATGCGCTTTTGCCGTCTTCCCAAGGGTGTCGCACCGGCGCAGCCGCCGCTCGATCGCGAGTGGCAGCCCTACTTCGGGCTCGACATCGACACGACCGGCGCGTTCACCGTCTCGTTGAACCCCGACCACACCCGTCTGCTGCGCGCGTACCGCGAAGAGGCCGAGCCCACCACGGAGCTCCACCTCGTCGTCGACGGCGAGGGCTGACGCGACTCCCCTCAGGGGAGTTTGTCGGGATTGAGCACCCAGCGGATGGCCGCGACGCGGCCGTCCGCGACCTCGATGGTGCCGGCGAGGTAGGCACGTCCGGGTACGTCGACGACGAAGCCGGGCTCGCCGTTGATCGTCACGAACGACAGGGCGCCCTGCCACTGCGGCACGATCCTCGTCACGAACCGGATCACGCGATCCACGCCGCGCACCGGGTGACGCGCCGCGCGCATCTTCGGGCCACCGTCGCTGACCAGTTCGACGTCGTCGGTGAGCAGCGACCGGAGCGCATCGACATCGCCGTCGCGCGCAGCGTGCAGGAAGCGTTCGAGCAACACCTGATGCTCGGTGCGGTCGACCGGCAGCCGAGGGCGTCCGTCCTCGACCCGCCGGCGGGCGCGGGTCACGAGCTGGCGGCATGCGGCCTCCGAGCGATCGAGCGCCGCGGCGAGCTCGTCGTAGCCGAAGCCGAACACGTCGTGCAGCAGGAACGCGGCACGTTCGACGGGACCGAGGGTCTCGAGCACGACGAGCAGCCCGTACGACAAGGAATCGGCGAGTTCGACCGGGTCGTCGGGCCGCTCGATGAGGGGCTCGGGGAGCCACGGCCCGAGATACTCCTCCCGCCGTACCCGCGCCGAACGCAGGTGGTCGATCGCCAGCCGAGTCGCAACGGTGGTGACGTACGCGTCCGGGTCGCGCACGTCACCCGATGCGAGTGGCGCCTGCGCGCGCAACAGCGCCTCCTCCGCGATGTCCTCGGCGTCGCTGCGGCTCCCGAGCATGCGGTAGCCCGCCTGGAATGCCCGGTGCCGCAGCGCCGCGAGGTCGGCGGAGGAGTCGCTGGTCACAGCGGCGGCGGCTGGTGGCGATCGGTCAGGGCCATCCGGTTCCACACGTTGATCGTGGCCACCGCGAGCGCCACCGCGCCCACGTCCTTCTCGCCGAGGGCGCCCACCGCTTCTTCGTAGACGTCGTCGGGCAGCCCGTCGTCGCCGAGGCGGGTCAGCGCGTCGGTCATGGCGAGGGCGGCGCGTTCGGCGACGGTGAAGAAGGGCGACTCCCGCCATGCCGCGACCGCGAACAGGCGGCGCGGATCCTCTCCGGCGCGCAACGCCTCGGTGGTGTGCATGTCGACACAGAAGGCGCAGCCGTTCAGCATCGACGCGTGGATCTTGACCAGCTCGAGCACGGTCGCGTCGAGCCGGCTCCGCACGTGGTGTTCGAGGGCGATCACCGCCCGGTAGCCGTCGGGGTCCAGTTCCATGAGGTTCAGTCGTTGTTCCATACCCGTCCTGACGAGGCCCGCCGCGGCGCTGTGACAGGTTGGGCAGAATTCCGGTTCACGAACCACCCCGAACATGTGTGCGGGTGCCGGTACCATGCCCTCGTGATCTCGATCGACGACATCCTCGCGGGGCTCAACCCCGTCCAGCGCGAAGCCGCCTCCGCGCCCGACGGGCCGATCCTCGTGATCGCCGGCGCCGGATCGGGCAAGACGCGCGTGCTCACCAACCGCATCGCGTTCCTCGTCTCCGAGCGGCGCGTGTCGCCGTTCGGCCTCGCGGCCATCACCTTCACCAACAAGGCCGCGGGCGAGATGAAGGAGCGCGTCGCCGAACTCGTCGGGCCGGTCGCGCAGAAGATGTGGGTGAGCACGTTCCACTCGATGTGCTCGCGCATCCTGCGGCGTGAGGCCACCGTCCTCGGCTACCGCTCGTCGTTCACCATCTACGACCAGGCCGACGCCGTGCGCCTCGCCGACTACGTGCGCCGCGAACTCGACCTCGACCCCAAGCGCTTCCCGCCGCGTCGTCTGCAAGGCGCGATCTCGGCGATGAAGAACGAGCTCATCACCTGGGAGCAGGCGGTCGAGAAGGCGTTCACACCGCCCGAGAAGCGCATCGCCGAGGTGTACCGCGTGTACCAGCAGCGGTTGCAGGAGGCCTCGGCACTCGATTTCGACGATCTACTCGTGCTCACGGTGCGGCTGTTCCAGGAGCACCCCGACGTGCTCGAGCGCTGGCGCCAGCGCTTCCAGCACGTGCTCGTCGACGAGTTCCAGGATACCAACGCGGCCCAGTGGGAACTCGTGAGGATGCTCACCGAGGAGCGCCGCAACGTGATGGTGGTAGGTGACTCGGATCAGTGCCTGGTGCAGGGCAGCCGCGTCACGATGAGCGACGGATCCGTGCGCGCCATCGAGACGGTGAGCGCCGGCGACGAGGTCATGTCCTGCTACGGCAGTGGCGACTTCCGCCCGGCGCGGGTGCTGCGCACGCACGAATCGCGGGTCGACCACGGCGTTGCCATCACGCTTGCCTCGGGCCGTCGCGTCGTTTCCACCGACGACCACATGCACTTCGTGGGCGACCCCCGAACTTGCGTCGTTGAAGGCCCCTCTAGGGGTGCTGAACGACGCAAGTTCGGTGAGCGGGAGCTCGTGATGGAATTGTGCGGGGCGACCGTGGGCGGTGTCCCGATGCACCGGGTGTCGCTGGTCCGCCAGGAGCGCGACGGATCGGTGGTGACGGAGCTCGAGACGGCATATTCCGACATGCGAGTCGTGCAGCAGGAAGTCTCCCGGCTCCAGATGCAGCTCGGCGTCAACGTGCGACCCATGGCGCGGCTCGCCGGCGTCGGAGCCGTCTCCGAGATGCGCTGCTTGCCGTTCACGCCGGCGTCGTCGGTGCGCGAGGGCATGGTCATGGTCGACGAGTACGGCGCCTTCGACGTCGTCACGTCGGTCGAGCGCGTCGATCTCGACGTGCCCGTGTACGACATCGATGTCGAGCGCACCCACAACTTCGTCGCCGAGGGCATCGTCACCCACAACTCGATCTACAAATTCCGTGGCGCGGACTTCCGGAACCTCATGCGGTTCGAGGAGGTGTTCCCGGAGTCGACGGTGATCGTGCTCGACCAGAACTACCGGTCCACGCAGAACATCCTCGACGCCGCGAACGCGGTCATCGCCAACAACGCGGCGCGCCGGCCGAAGCACCTGTGGACCGAGCAGGTCGGTGGCGAGCTCATCACCCGCTACCACGCGGAGGACGAGCACGACGAAGCTCGTACATCACCCACGAGATCACGCGCCTCGTCGACAACGAGGGCTACCGCTTCGGCGACGTCGCCGTCTTCTACCGCACCAACGCGGAGAGCCGCGTGGTGGAAGAGGCGTTCGTGCGCGCGGGAGTGCCCTACCGCGTCGTCGGCGGCGTGAAGTTCTACGACCGCCGCGAGGTGAAGGACATCCTCGCCTACCTGCGCGCGCTGGTGAACCCCGACGACGAGGTGAGCTGGCGACGCGTGGTGAACACGCCCAAGCGCGGGGTCGGCGACACGTCGATCAACCGCATCTCGGCGTACTCACAGGGCGCGGGGCTCACGTTCCGCGAGGCGCTGCGCGAGGCGAACGTCGCCGGGGTCACCGGCAAGGCGCTCGGCGGCATCCGCGACCTGCTCGAGATCATGGAGGAGTTCGAGGGGCTCGCCGACCGCGGCGTGGTGGCATCGTCGAGGCGATCCTCGACCGCACCGGCTACCTCGCCGAGCTCGAGGCGGAGCGGTCCATCGAGGCGCGCGGCGCATCGAGAACCTGCAGGAGCTCGTGGGCGTGTGCCGCGAGTTCGACGAGGCGCTCGACGCCGGCAACGTCGGCGGGCTGCCGAGCATCGCCGGCGTGGGCGCGGCCGAGAACGTGGAGGGCGACATCGTCATCCCGGTCGGCCTCGACCGCGTGCAGGCGTTCCTCGAGGCGATCTCACTCGTCACCGACCTCGACTCCGAGGCCGAGGGCGGCGAGCAGAGCGCGGTCACGCTCATGACGCTGCACACCGCGAAGGGCCTCGAGTTCCCCGCGGTGTTCATGACCGGCATGGAAGACGGCGTGTTCCCGCACGTGCGCGCGCTGGCGACCCCGACGAGCTCGAGGAGGAACGCCGCCTCTGTTACGTCGGCATCACCCGCGGACACGAGCGGCTGTACCTCTGCCACGCGTGGAGCCGCATGCTCTTCGGCGCCACCGACTACTACCCGCCGAGCCGCTTCCTCTCCGAGATCCCCGAGGAGTTGCTCAACGTCACCGGCCCCGCGTCCACGCGGGCGGCGCTCGTCGCAGGGTGGGCAGGTCCGCGACCGCGCCGCGCACCGCGACGAGGTCGCGCCGCGGCGATGCGTTCCGGGCAGCGTCGCGACGAGCCCCGTGCACCGATGTCGACCACGCCCACCGGCGCGCGCGGCGCGGAGACGATGGGGCTGCGCGTCGGCGACGACGTGCTCCACGACAAGTTCGGCGAGGGCGTGGTGCTCGCCCTCCACGGCGACGGCGACAAGGCCGAGGCCGTCGTCAACTTCCGCGGCGTGGGCGAGAAGCGCCTGCTGCTCGCCTGGGCGCCGCTGCAGAAGATCGGCAGCTGATCCGGATCAGGGACCGGTGCGGTGCCAGGTGCCGCAGTTCTGGGACGTGAAGCCGAAGTCACCGCTGCTGATGGTGGCGGTGATTGGAAAGACCGGGGGAAGGTTGGCTGAGAGACCGTCTTCAGCGTCCCGTCGGTGCCGTCATGCTTGAAGTCGATCACCGAGCCGTACGTGCAGAGATCACCACCTGACGTGCCGGTCGCCGTGTATTGCCCAGGGGCGATCTCGTAGTTCACCCGGTAGTCACCTGACACGAAGTCGGCGCCCGGCAGGAAGATCGGCCGCACGAACGTGGCGAGCAGCCAGGGCTCGCAGTTCTTGCTGGTGACACTCTTGTCGTCGGACTTGATGCGGACGTCAGAGCGGGCCTGCCGTCTTGTTGAAGTACACGTGCGTGGTGTTGGAGGCATCCGTGCGCGTCACAGTGCAGGCGCCGCCCTGGTCACCGAGCGTGCGGTAGAGGCCTGCCCCGGGCTGTCCGGCCACGCCGGTGT